>NZ_JAUYTT010000007.1 GCF_030695035.1 Frigidibacter sp. | reverse complement strand
TCCGCTCCAGCACCGTGTGTTTCAGGTATCGGCCGTAGTCGCTCTTGCCCAGCGCGCTGACGATGGTCTCCATCTGCGCCCGGTCGATGAAGCCCTGGTCGAAGGCGATCTCCTCGGGGCAGGCGATCTTGAAGCCCTGGCGCTTCTCGAGGGTGCGCACGAATTCTGCGGCCTCCAGCAGGCTGTCGGGCGTGCCGGTGTCCAGCCAGGCGAAGCCCCGGCCCATGATCTCGACCGACAGTTGGCCGCGGTTCAGGTACTCGCGGTTAACGTCGGTGATCTCCAGCTCGCCCCGCGCGGAGGGTTTCAGATTGGCGGCGATGTCGACGACCTGTTCGTCGTAGAAATACAGGCCCGTGACCGCCCAGGGCGATTTAGGGACCGGGGGCTTCTCCTCGATCGACAGGGCGCGCATGTCGCGGTCGAACTCGACCACGCCGTACCGCTCTGGATCATTGACATGATAGGCGAAGACCGAGGCCCCCGTCGGCCGGGCCATGGCGCTCTTGAACAGGTCGATGATGCCGTGGCCGTAGAAGATGTTGTCGCCCAGGATCAGCGACGAGGGTCCGCCGGCGACGAAATCGGCCCCGATGATATAAGCTTGGGCCAGACCGTCAGGGCTGGGCTGGACCGCATACTGGATGTCCATGCCCCATTTCGATCCGTCGCCCAGCAGGGCCTGGAAACTGGGCGTATCGCGCGGGGTCGAGATGATCAGGACCTCGCGGATGCCGGCCAGCATCAGGGTCGACAGCGGATAATAGATCATCGGCTTGTCGTAGATCGGCATCAGCTGCTTGGACGTGACCAGGGTCATCGGATGCAGGCGCGTGCCCGATCCGCCGGCCAGAATAATGCCCTTCATCGCGGCGTCTCCTCATGCAGTTCGGCGACGATATCGGCCACGGCGTCCTTCCATGGACGCGGCGTGATCCCGTAGTCGCGGGTGATCTTGAACGTCGACAGGCGCGAATTGGCCGGGCGGCGGGCCGGCGTCGGATAGTCCGCCGTCGTGATGCCCTCAACGGCGGCGGAGGGCCCGCCACGGGCCGCGCTGAGTGCGAAGATCTCGCGCGCCAGTCCGGCCCAGCTGGTCGAGCCGCCATTGACGAAATGATAGACACCCGTCGGCGCTGCCGGATCGGCGATCATCTTCAGGGTGATAGTGGCCAGGGCCTCGGCAATATCCTTCGCCGAGGTCGGACAGCCGGTCTGGTCGTCGACGACCCGCAGGGCTGGCCGGTCTACGGCCAGCCTCAGCATGGTCTTGAGGAAGTTGGCCCGGTGCGGGCTCAGCACCCAGGCCGTCCGCAACACCACAGAGCGGGGGTTGCCGGTCCGCACCGCGACCTCGCCCGCCAGTTTGGAGGCACCATAGACGCCGAGGGGCCCCACCGGATCGCTCTCGGCGTAGTCGGCCTCGGCCGTGCCGTCGAAGACATAGTCGGTCGAGACCTGGATCAGGGGAACGCCCGCCGCTCGCGTGACCTCGGCCAGCACGGCCGGCCCCATAGCGTTGGCGGCAAAGGCGGCCGCCACCTCGGTCTCGGCCTTGTCGACGGCGGTCCAGGCCCCGGAGTTGATCACCGCCTTGAACGGAGTGGCGGCGAACAAGGCGCGCACCGCGTCCGCATCCCCCAGATCCAGCTGATCCCGCGTCGGCATATGCAGCCGCACCCGCTCCGGCCAGGCGAACCGGGCCAGTTCCAGACCCACCTGCCCGGCCCCGCCGGTGATCAGTACGTCGATGACGTCTTCAGGCCCAACCTCAGCCATGGGCGACGCCCAGCCGCTCGGTCTTGTAGCGCCCGTCGAGGATGGCCTGCCACCACGACCGGTTGCCCAGGTACCAGCGCACCGTCCGCTCGACGCCCTCCTCGAAGGTCACCGACGGGGTCCAGCCCAGCTCGTCGCGGATCTTGGTCGCGTCGATGGCATAGCGGGCGTCGTGGCCCGGACGATCGGTCACAAAGGTGATCTGGTCGGCATAGGGTTTGCCGTCGGCGCGGGGTTGCAGCCGGTCGAGGGTGGCGCAGATGGCCTTGACCACATCGATGTTCCGGCGCTCGGCATTGCCGCCGACATTGTAGGTCTGGCCCGGACGGCCGCGCTCGAACACCGCCTGCAGCGCCCGGGCGTGATCGTCGACAAACAGCCAGTCGCGCACGTTCGATCCGTCACCATAGACCGGCAGGGGCTCACCATTCAGGGCGCGGATGATGATCAGGGGGATCAGTTTCTCGGGGAAATGATAGGGGCCGTAGTTGTTCGAGCAGTTGGTCATCAGGACCGGCAGGCCATAGGTATGGCCCCAGGCGCTGACGAGGTGGTCAGAAGCCGCCTTGGACGCCGAATAGGGCGAGCGCGGATCATAGGGGGTGGTCTCGCTGAACAGCCCCGTCTCGCCCAGAGAGCCGAACACCTCATCGGTCGAGATATGGTGGAAACGGAAGGCGGCCTTTGCCGCCTCGTCCAGACCCCGGTAATAGCCCAGCGCCTGCTGCAGCATGGTGAAGGTGCCCACAACATTGGTCTGGACGAACTCGCCCGGGCCGTCGATCGAGCGATCGACATGGCTCTCGGCCGCCAGATGGGCGATCACATGCGGACGGAAGTCGGCCAGGGCCGCGGCGACCGCGTCCGCATCGCAGATGTCAGCCTGGACAAAGCCGTAACGGTTGCTGGTGGCCGCCGGCTCCAGCGAGCTGAGCAGACCCGCATAGGTCAGTTTGTCGAACACCAGCACCTCGTGGTCGGTGTGCTCGATCAGGCGACGGACCAGGGCCGAGCCGATGAAGCCGGCGCCGCCGGTGACCAGAATACGCATCGAAAACAGTCTCC
>NZ_JAUYTT010000022.1 GCF_030695035.1 Frigidibacter sp. | reverse complement strand
GGGGGGGGGGGGGCGCCCCCCCCCCCCCCCCCCCCACCCTGCCAAGCGCCGCGCCCTCAGCCGACCACGTTGAACCCCGGCCCGTAAGGATAGCCAGTGATGTTCTCGTTGCCGTCCTCGGTGATGACCAGGATGTCATGCTCGCGGTAGCCGCCCGCGCCCGGCTGGCCCTCGGGCAGCGTCAGCATCGGCTCCATCGAGATCACCATCCCCGGCTCCAGCACCGTATCGATATCCTCGCGCAGCTCCAGCCCCGCTTCGCGGCCGTAGTAATGCGAGAGGATGCCGAAGGAATGGCCATAGCCGAAGGTGCGGTATTGCAGCAGGTCGCGCTCGGCCAGGAAGCTGTTGATCTTGGCCGTCACCTCGGCGCAGCTGGCGCCCGGTTGCAGCAGGCCCATGCCATATTCATGAGCGGCCACATTCGCCTCCCAGATCTTCAGGCTGGCGGGATCGACCTCGCCCACGAACATCGTGCGCTCCAGCGCGGTGTAATAGCCCGAAATCATCGGGAAGCAGTTCAGGCTGAGGATATCGCCCCGCCGCAGCTTGCGGTTCGTCACCGGGTTATGCGCGCCATCGGTGTTCAGCCCCGACTGGAACCAGACCCAGGTGTCGCGGTATTCGGCCTCCGGGAAGCGGCGGGCAATCTCTGCCTCCATCGCGTCGCGCCCGGCCATCGCAACCTCCAGCTCCGTCGCGCCGACCTTGACCGCGGCGCGGATCGCGTGGCCGCCGTGGTCGGCGACCGCCGTGCCCTGCCGGATCAGCGCGATTTCCGCGTCAGACTTGGTCATCCGCTGTGCCATCGTCGCGGGGGCGATGTCCATCCCGCGCTTCGGCTGCAAGAAGTGGTTCAGCTTCTCGGCCTGCACCATCGTCAGGTGATCGGCCTCGCAGCCCACCGCCTTGCCGGTGCCGGTCACCGAGGCAACGGCGCGCCAGAAGTTGTCGCGCTGCCAGTCGGTATAGGTGATGTTGTCGCCATGGCTGCGCCGCCAGGGCTGGCCCGCGTCGATCCCGGCGCTGATCGTGATGCACTCGGTGGCCGTCACCACACAGGCATAGGGTCGTCCGAACGAGCAGTAGAGAAAGCCCGAATAATAGGCGACATTGTGCATCGAGGTCAGCACGACGGCATCCAGCCCGTGCAGTTCCATGATGTCATGCAGCCCGGCAAGGCGGGCCTCGTATTCCTCGGGCGCGAAGGGCAGCGCAGCCTTCTCGCCATTGTGGAAGCGATAGCTGTCGGGACGGTTCAGCGTCATGGTCAGACCTCTGGGATGGGTCCGAAGCGGTGCCGGACCCCGAAAGATCCCGGCGTTCAGGACGGTGGCGGGTTTGCCGCAAGCAACGGGCTGGCCCGAAGGACCAAGCCCTGCGGCGACGCCATCGCCGCGGCTCGGGGCCATATTGGCGGAATGGCTGGCCCGCGCAAGCCGGAAAAGCGCTATCCCGGCAGGCGCGGCGCCGCCGCCAGCAGGCTGCTTGTATAGGCATGGGCGGGGGCGGACAGCACCTGTTCGGTCGGCCCCGCCTCGACGATCCGCCCCGCCTGCATCACCATCACCCGGTCGGTGATCGCCCGCACCACCGCAAGATCGTGGCTAACGAAAAGGTAGGACAGCCCATGGCTTTCCTGCAGCGCCGCCAGCAGGTCCAGCACCTGCGCGCGCACCCGCACATCGAGCGCGCTTACCGCCTCATCCAGCACGATCAGCGCCGGGCGGGTGATCAGCGCGCGGGCGATGGCGATGCGCTGGAGCTGGCCGCCGGAAAATTCGTGGATATGCCGGCGCGCATCCTCGGGGCGCAGGCCCACCTCCACCAGTGCCGCCGCGACCCGGTCCCGCCAGTCCGCCGGGCGCGCAGGCAGCAGGTGGAAGGGTTCGGCCACCAGCCGCTCCACCCGCCAGCGCGGATCGAAGCTGCCATAGGGGTCCTGGAACACGGCCTGCAAGCCCGCCCGCATCGCGCGGGGCATCGCCGGGGAGACCGCCGCGCCCCCCAGCTTGATGCTGCCGCCCTGCACCGCATCGAGGCCAAGGATCGCCCGCGTCAGCGTGGACTTCCCGCAGCCGGATTCACCCACCAGCCCAAGGCTCTCGCCGCGGGTCAGAGTGAAGCTGACCCCGTCCACCGCCCGCAGCACCGGATGCGGGGCAAGGGGCGAAGGCCGCGGCAGCAGATACTCGCGCCGAACGTCGCGCAGCTCCAGCAGCGGCTCAGTGCTGACCGAGGGCACCCGCTGCGGCACATGCGCCGAGGCGGCGAAGAGGGCGCGGGTGTAGTCCGCCTCGGGCGCGCGGAACAGCTGCCCGGTCGGCCCCGTCTCCACCACCCGCCCCGCCTGCATCACGGCAACCCGGGCGGTGCGGCCCGCCACCACCGCCAGATCATGGGTGATCAGCAGCAGCGCCATCCGCTCGTCTTCCACCAGATCCTGCAGCAGGTCGAGGATCTGGGCCTGCGTCGTCACATCCAGCGCCGTGGTCGGCTCATCGGCGATCAGCAGCGCCGGCCGCAGGGCGATGGCCAGCGCGATGCAGACCCGCTGCCGCTGCCCGCCCGACAGTTCATGCGGGTAAAGCCCCAGCCCGAAGCGCTCCGGCGGCAGGCCGACGCGGTCCAGCCGCTTGCGGGCGATGGCCAGCGCCTCGGACCTTGTAGCGGCGCCATGGGTCGTCAGCGTTTCGGCCACCTGGTCGCCGATGGTCTTCATCGGGTTCAGCGCCGTCATCGGCTCCTGAAAGATCATCCCGATCCGCGCGCCGCGAATGCGGCACAGGTCGCGCTCGCGCAGGGCCAGCAGGTCTTGCCCCTCGAACTCCGCCCGCCCCGTGGCCGTTGCCCCGGCAGGCAACAGCCCCATCAGCGCCAACGCGGTCATGGATTTGCCCGAGCCGCTTTCGCCCACCAGCCCCAGCGTCTCGCCCGGCTCCAGCGCCAGCGACACGTCCGACAGCACCGGCGCCGTGCCGATGCGGACCGAGAGGTTATCGAGCCGCAGCAACGTCATGCCTGCCGCCCCCGGCTGCGCGGGTCCAGCGCATCGCGCAGCCCGTCGCCCAGAAGGTTCAGCCCCAGCACGGTGAAGACGATCGCCAGCCCCGGGAACAGCGCCACATGGGGGGCAAGCGTCACCATCGTCTGCGCCTCGGCCAGCATCCGGCCCCAGCTGGCGGTGGGCGGCTGCGCGCCGAGACCGACATAGGACAGGCCCGCCTCGGCCAGGATGCCAAGGCTGAACTGGATGGTGCCCTGCACGATCAAGAGGTTGGCGATGTTGGGCAGGATATGCTCGGCCGAGATCCGCGCCGTGCCCTTGCCCGCCACCCGCGCCGCGCGGATATAGTCCAGCGTCCAGAGGCCAAGGGCGCCGCCGCGCGCGACGCGGGCAAAGACCGGGATGTTGAAGATGCCGATGGCAAGGATCGCGTTCAGTGCCGAGGGGCCGAAGACCGCGGTGATCAGGATGGCGATCACCAGCGAAGGGAAGGCGAAGATCAGGTCATTGCCGCGCATGATGACCTCATCCAGCCAGCCGCCAGCGCGGGCCGCGGCGATCAGGCCAAGCGGCACCCCGACCACCATGCCGATGCCGACGGCGACCACGGCCACGGCGATGGAGGTGCGCGCCCCTGCCATCAGCATCGAGCCGATGTCGCGCCCGAAATGGTCGGTGCCCAGCCAATGCGCGGCCGAAGGACCCTGAAGCTTGGCCGCGATGTTCAGCGCGCCGATGTCATAGGGCGTCCAGACCAGCGACAGCCCTGCCCCCAGCAGCGCGGCAAGGGTCAGCACGGCGCCGAGGATCAGTTGCGGGCGCAGCCTCATCCGCGGCGCCTCAGGCGGGGATCGACCAGCGCATAGGCGATGTCGGTGGCGAAGGTGACGAGGATCACCGCAAAGACGAGGATCATCACCACCGATTCCACCACGATCAGGTCGCGCTGCGTGATCGCCTGGAAGATCAGCCGGCCAAGCCCTGGAAGGTAAAACACATTTTCGATGATGATCGCGCCGGCCAGCAGGAAGGAGAACTGCATCCCGAGGATGGTCAGCACCGGCACCAGCGCGTTGCGCAGCGCGTGGTGGGTGAGGGCGCGGGAGCGGGTGAGGCCCTTGGCGCGGGCGGTGCGGATATAGTCCTGCTCCAGCGTCTCGATCAGCGCCGAGCGCAGGACGCGGGCGAGGATGGCCGCCTGCGGCAGGGCCAGCGCGATGGACGGGAGCAGCAAGGCCTTGAAAGCAGGAACAATTCCGGCATCCCAGCCGGGGAATCCGCCGGCGGGGAGCCAGCGGAGGTTGACGGCGAAGACCAGCACCAGAAGCATGGCGAACCAGAAGTTCGGGACCGCGATGCCAAGCTGGGTGAGGCCCATCACCGCGGTGTCGCTGGCGCGGCCGCGGCGGGCTGCGGCGTGGAGGCCGACGGGCAGCGCGATGGCGGTGGAGAGGGCCAGTGCCAGCAGCGCCAGCGGCAGGGACACCGCCATCCGGTCGGCGACGAGATCGGCCACGGGCACCTTGTAAGTATATGAAATCCCGAAATCTCCGGTCAGCATCCCGCCGAGCCATGAGAGGTAGCGGGCCGGCAGCGAGCCGGTCAGCCCCAGCGTTTGGCGCAGCGCCTCCACCGTCTCGGGGCTGGCGTTGAGGCCCAGCATGAAGGCGGCGGGATCGCCCGGGATCACCTCGATCACCGCAAAGACCACGAGGCTGGCCACGATCAGACTGAGCACGAGGGCAAGCAGACGGCGAGCGAGGAAGCGCAGCATCGGGACCTTTCGACCGCGTCTGGAAGGCATATGGAAACCGTATGGTTTTCATATGTATGATTTGCGGGAAGGCTAGAGGCTGCCGACGGGAGGGTCCAGTGCCTGTGATGCGGGAACGGTTCATGTTGAGCGGGCGCTCGGCCGGGCAAGGGTGGCATCGGCGTGCGCAGTCAGAGTGCAGCGCCCGTCCGCCGGGTGGGCGAGCAACGGTGGTTCTAGGCGCTTTATGGTGCAACTGCTTCCACCGAACTTCTACGCGGAACGGTTGAGAAGCGCCCGCCCGAAGGGGCGGACGGGCGCTGCCCGGCGGCGCTGCGCGCCTTGTTCCGGGCAAGGAAGGGACGTCGTATGGGAAACACACCCCCGGTGGCGCTTCCCCCCGAACCCGCTAGGATGCCCAAAAGCCAGCGGGAGGGGATGCGATGCGAGCGGGACCACGGAACCTGATTACCGATGTGGCGGGGCTGCGGGTCGGCAATGCGAGTGACGACCGCCTGCGCAGCGGCGCGACGGTGCTGGTCGGCGATATACCCTTCACGGCCGCCGTGCATGTGATGGGCGGCGCACCAGGCACGCGCGAGACCGATCTGCTCGCCCCCGACAAGCTGGTGCAGCAGGTGGATGCGCTGGTGCTGTCGGGCGGGTCAGCCTTTGGCCTCGATGCCGCCTCGGGCGTGGCAGACGGGTTGCGGGCGATGGGCCGCGGCTTTGTGGTTGGCAACCAGCGGGTGCCGATCGTGCCGGGCGCGATCCTGTTCGACCTGCTGAATGGCGGCGACAAGGGCTGGACCGAGAACCCCTACAAGCCGCTGGGGCGGGCTGCCCTGGAGGCGGTGGCGGAAGACTTCGCGCTTGGCACGGCAGGGGCGGGCACGGGGGCGACGTGTCACGGGCTGAAGGGCGGGCTTGGGTCTGCGTCCGTGGTGCTGGAGAGCGGGCTGACCGTGGGCGCGCTGGTGGCGGTGAATGCGCTCGGGTCTGTCACCGTCGGCGACAGCCCGCAGTTCTGGGCGGCGCCGTGGGAGCTGGACGGGGAGTTCGGCGGGCTCGGCCTGCCGGCGCAGTTCCTGGCGGCGGTGGAACCCGCGCTGGAAAAGCGGCCCGGCGCGGCGACGACCATCGCGATCATCGCCACCGATGCGGCGCTGACCCAGGCGCAGGCGCAGCGGCTTGCGGTAGCGGCGCATGACGGGATGGCACGCGCCATCGTGCCCAGCCACACGCCCTTCGATGGCGATCTGGTCTTTGCCGCAGCGACGGGCGCGCGCGAGCTGACGGACCCGATTGCCGACCCGTTCCAGCTGGGCCATGCCGCGGCCTGTTGCCTTGCCCGGGCGATTGCGCGGGCGGTGTATCTGGCGGCGCCGGAGGCGGGGGATACATTGCCGGCATGGGCGGTGCGGCATGGGCGGTAGGCTGGTGCGGGGGAAATCTGCCTCAGCCGCTCTCCTTGGCGAAGGCCATCGCCTTCGCCATGCGGTGCCTTTGCCCTCTGCACCGGAGGGGCCCCCAAAGGGCCCGGCCAGCGCCCGCTCCGCCCATGGCGGGCGCTGGCCTCATTCGGTCTCGCGCGGCCGGCGGCTCTGGGTGATCCGTCACAGTGCGGGCGGGGCGAGGCAGTGCCTCGCCTATTCCCGCCCAAACGAAGGGTTGCGAGGCTTGTAGCGAGAGGCCGGGCAGGTCTTGGCCGCCAAGTCGCACCTCCCCCGCCCCCGCTGGACAGTCGGCAACCGCCATGCTCTTGATCGGGCAACCCTGAACGACTGGAGGCCCCCATGCTCGATTCCGTCACCGATCTGCGCGCCCTGCTCAAGGATCCCTCGCTGCTGGCCACCAAGGCCTATGTCGCCGGCGCATGGATCGACGCCGATGATGGCAGCACCTTCGACGTGACCAACCCGGCCCGCGGCGATGTCATCTGCTCCGTCCCCGACCTCGGCCGCGCCGAGACTGCCCGCGCCATTGCCGCCGCCGAGGTGGCGCAGAAGGAGTGGGCCGCCCGCACCGGCAAGGAGCGCGCGCAGGTAATGCGCAAGTGGTTCGACCTGATGATGGCGAACCAGGACGATCTGGGCCGCATCCTGACCGCCGAGATGGGCAAGCCGCTGGCCGAGGCCAAGGGCGAGATCGCCTATGGCGCGGCCTTCATCGAATGGTTCGGCGAAGAGGCCAAGCGCATCTATGGCGAGACCATTCCCGGCCATATGCGCGACAAGCGGATCACGGTGATCAAGCAGCCCATCGGCGTGGTGGGCTCAATCACGCCGTGGAACTTCCCCAATGCGATGATCACCCGCAAATGCGGCCCGGCGCTGGCGGCGGGCTGCGGTTTCGTCGCGCGGCCCGCGGCGGAAACCCCGCTCTCGGCACTGGCGCTGGCAGTGCTGGGGGAGCGGGCGGGGCTGCCCGCGGGCATCTTCTCGGTCATCACCTCCAAGAAATCCTCCGACATCGGCAAGGAGTTCTGCGAGAACCATGCCGTGCGCAAGCTGACCTTCACCGGCAGCACCGAGGTCGGGCGCATCTTGCTGCGGCAGGCCGCCGATCAGGTGATGAAATGCTCGATGGAGCTGGGGGGCAACGCGCCCTTCATCGTGTTCGACGATGCCGATCTCGATGCCGCGGTGCAGGGCGCGATGGCGTCCAAGTTCCGCAACAACGGCCAGACCTGCGTCTGCGCCAACCGGATCTATGTGCAGGCCGGGGTCTATGACGCCTTCGCCGCCAAACTGTCGGCGGCGGTGGAGAAGCTGACGGTGGGCGACGGGCTGGTCGAGGGCACCGAAGCCGGGCCGCTGATCAACGCGGATGCGGTGGAGAAGGTGGAAGAGCATATCGCCGATGTGCTGAAGGGCGGCGGGCAGGTGGTGACGGGCGGCAAGCGGCACGCGCTGGGGGGCACGTTCTTTGAACCGACGGTGGTGACGGGGGTGACCGATGACATGAAGGTGTCGACCGAGGAAACCTTCGGCCCGCTGGCACCGCTGTTCCGCTTCGAGACCGAGGAAGAGGTAATCGCCAAGGCCAATGCCACGATCTTCGGCCTCGCCAGCTATTTCTACGCCCGCGACATCGGCCGCATCACCCGCGTGCAGGAGGCGCTGGAATACGGGATCGTCGGGGTCAACACCGGCATCATCTCGACCGAGGTTGCCCCCTTCGGCGGGGTCAAGCAATCGGGCCTCGGGCGCGAGGGCAGCCGCCACGGGATCGAGGATTACCTGGAGATGAAGTATATCTGCCTGTCGGTCTGATCCGGCAGCACAGCAAAAGGGGCGCGCCTTGTGGCGCGCCCCTTGTCGTGTCGGCGGATCAGTGCTGCGCGTTTTCCAGCGCTTTGGCTTCAACCGTCGTCTCGGCCGGGCTGGTGCGGGCGATCTCGATCCGGCGGGGCTTCAGCGCCTCGGGGATCTCGCGCACCAGGTCGATATGCAGCATCCCGTCGCCATGCGCGGCGCCGGTGACGCGGACATGATCGGCCAGCGCGAAGCGGCGCTCAAAGGCGCGGGTGGCGATGCCGCGGTGCAGGTAGCTGCGCCCGGTCTCCTCGGCGGCCTTCTTGGCGGCGACGATCAGCGCGCCGTCCTTGACCTCGACAGCCAGTTCATCGGCGGCAAAGCCGGCCACGGCGATCGAGATGCGATAGGCATTCTCGGCGGTCTTCTCGATATTGTAGGGGGGGTAGGTCGGCTGGGCGACATCGGCGGCCAGAACACGGTCCATCAGGTCGGCGATCCGGTCGAAACCCACGGTTGCGCGGTAAAGCGGCGCCATATCAACGTTACGCATAGTCATCCTCCATTGAGCGATGCTGGGCCCCACCACCTATTGCGGCAGGGACGGTTGCAGTGCCGGAACCCGATTGCGGCATCCCGACTTCGCAAAAATGGGATCGTGGGCAGGCGTGTTCAAGAGGCTCAGGGCCGCACGAATTTCGCGCCGCCCGACACCCCAGCCTCGCCCGCGCCGCGGCGGTAGACCTGGCCCGAGACCGGCAGCACCGCCCCCGCCATCACCGCGCGCAGCTGGGTCAGCGGGCCAGCCAGCGCAGTGCCAAGCGCCACGGGGCGGCCCTCGACCTCGGCCTTGGCCGAGACGACCGACACGATCCGCGCCACGCCGTCCTTGATGCTGAAGATCGGCGCGCCCGAGGCGCCGAAGTCGACCTCGCATCCCAGCACCAGCACCTCGCCCTGCCGGTCCAGCACTTCGCAATATTCCTGCAAGGAGGGCGCCTCGGCCCGGTCCATCGCGTAGGAGACGACGCCCACCTCATCCCCGCGGCGGGGTTGCAAGTCGGTGGCGAAGGGCTGGATCGAGGGCAGGCGGATCGGCTGTTCCAGCTCCAAAAGGGCAAGGTCATGGCCGACACGGGTAAGATCGGCGCTGGTCTGGTAGATGTAATCGGGATGGGCGACGGCGCGGCGGACCTTGCGATAGGCGGCGGCGCGGCCCTGCCGCCAGCCGGCGAGGAATTCCATATCCGCAGCCTCGAACCGCTGGCCGTTGGTCTTGTCATAAAGACAATGCGCCGCGGTCAGCACCAGATCGGGGGCGATCAGCGCGCCGGTGCAGAAGCCGCGCCCGCCAAGGTCGATGCGGCCGACCGCCTCCCAGCCGCGGGTATCGTCGCCGGTGGTCAACGCGCGCAGGGCGGAGTCCTTCGCGGCGGCCGGGCCAAGCAGCAGCAAGGCCAGCAGGGCGGCGCAGAGGGCAGGCAGGGACAGGCGGCGGGCGATCTGGGGCATGGGGAATCCGGGCTGGCTCGCCTTCGGGTTACCGGCGGCGTGAGGCAAGATTATGGCCGCGGGATGCGGTGTTTGCGAGCGCTGGTTTTGCCGCCCCGCGCCAGTGCCTTAGCGTTTCAGTCGGGCGCGGGTGTCGCATGTGCGCAGCCGGGCGCGCGGGGTATCAAGGTGCCAAGCACAGCCAGCCAGCCTCCGCCAGCCAGCCAGTGCCTTCTCCCAGAACATCCCTGCGATCCCGCCAGCAACCGACCCACGGGTCCGGCAGCCAGCAAGACCGCCAGGCAGGTCACCGCCGCAGCCAGCCCATCGCCAGCCCGCAGATCGCCACGCCAGCCCCCGCGCCAGCATCGCCAACCTGCCGCGAGCCCCCCAGCCAGCCTACGCAAGCAGCCAGCTTACGCCAGCGCCCGCGGCCGTGGTCCCCCTGTCGCCCAGTCCAGCAGCTCGACCGTATGCACGACCGGGATGCCGGTGGCCGAGCCGATCTGCATCATGCAGCCGATATTCCCCGCCGCGATCACGTTGGGGGCCTTCGCCTCCAGCGTCTGGACCTTGCGCTTTTGCAGTTCCGAGGAAATCTCGGGCTGCAGCAGGTTGTAGGTGCCCGCCGATCCGCAGCAGAGGTGGCTGTCCGCAGGCTCCACCACCTCGAACCCCGCCGCCTTCAGCAGATCCTTGGGCGCGGTCTTCACCTGTTGGCCGTGCTGCAGCGAGCAGGCGGCGTGATAGGCGACGCGCAGGCCCTTCGGCGCGTCCCCCTGAGGTTTCTTGGCCGGCAACCCGATCCGCACCAGCAGTTCCGAGATGTCGCAAGCCAGCTTCGAGACCTCGGCTGCCTGCCCCGCCAGCGGACCCGAGCGGAACATGTGGCCGTAATCCTTGACGGTGGTACCGCAGCCCGAAGTGTTGATGACGATGGCATCCAGCCCGCCCGCCGCCTTCTCGCCCATCCATGCATGGATATTGGCGGCTGCCTGATGGTGGCTGTCATCGACGCGGCCCATGTGATGCGTCAGCGCCCCGCAGCAGCCCATGCCGCGCGCCACCACCACCTCGCACCCCAGCCGCCGCAGCAGGCGGATGGTGGCGTCGTTGATATCGGTGTTCAGCGCCTTTTGCGCGCAGCCGGTCAGCAGCGCGACCCGCATCCGGCGCGGGCCGGTGGCGGGGAAGGTCTGCGGATCATCGTTGCGGCTGACCGGGGGCACCTGTTTCGGCGCCATCGACAGCATCGCCCGCAGCCTTGCATCGGGCAGGAGCCGCGCGAAGGGCCGCGCGATCTTGGCACCCAGCAGTGCAAGGCGGAAACGGCCGGGATAGGGGATGACGGCGGCCAGCACCCGGCGCAACATCCGGTCCATCAGCGGGCGCTTGTAGGTCGCCTCGATATGCGCGCGGGCATGGTCGACAAGGTGCATGTAATGCACGCCCGAGGGGCAGGTGGTCATGCAGGCGAGGCACGACAGGCAGCGGTCGACATGCTTGACGGTCTGCGCATCGGCGGGGCGGCCGGATTCGAGCATGTCCTTGATCAGGTAGATGCGGCCACGGGGGCTGTCGAGCTCATCCCCGAGCACCTGATAGGTGGGGCAGGTGGCGGTGCAGAAGCCACAATGCACACAGGCGCGCAGGATCTCATTGGCGCGGGCGATGCCGGGGTCTTGAAGCTGGTCGGGGGTGAAATTCGTCTGCATGGTCTCTCCCTCAGCCTCTGCCGGCGTTCAGAATGCCGCGCGGGTCGAACTGCGCGCGGAGGGCCGCGGTGAGGGCGGCCACCGGCGCGGGTTCGGGCGGGAAGGCGGGAATGTCGGGCGACGCGCCACGCACCCTGGTCGCATGGCCCGCGATCCCCGCCAGCTGCGCCCGCGCATCCATTCCCGCCGGATACAGCGCCCAGATCAGGCCGCCGCCCCAGTCCATCACTACCTCGCCGCCGAGCCTTGCCGCGACCTCTGGCCCGTCGGAGGGACGGACGGAGATGCGCCAGACATCGCCCTCGCGGCCTTGGAAGGGTGCGCCGTCGCGGACCGACTGCCATAGGGCGGCTGCGGCGGCGGGGTCACGTTCCACCACCGCCTGCCCGAAGGGGGCGAGCGCCACCAGCAGCCGGTCCACCCGGTAGGCGATGGAGGCGGCCAGCCCCTCCAGCCGGATCAGCGTGCCGGTGCCCGGCAGATGCGCGGCGCCGGTCACGTCGAAGGGAGAGCCAAGGGCGGCCGACATCGCCGCCACGGCGCGAGCCGGTGTCAGGTCCGGCAGGATCAGCGTCGCGGTGGCGGGAGGAATCGGTTGCAGCTTGAAGGCCACCTCTGTCAGCACGCCAAGGGTGCCGTGACTGCCGGCCAGCAGCTTGACGAGGTCATAGCCGGTGACGTTCTTCATCACCCGCCCGCCATTCTTCACCACCGTGCCGCGGCCATCGACGAAGCGCACGCCGATCAGGCTGTCGCGGCAGGCCCCCGCCTGCACCCGGCGCGGGCCGGAGGCGTTGGTGGCGACCACCCCGCCGATGGTGGAGGCGCCGGGGCGGGCCAGAAGGCCGCCCATCTCGCCCGGCTCGAACGGCAGGCGCTGGCCCTCGGCGGCCAATGCCGCCTGCACCTCGGCCAGCGGGGTTCCGGCGCGGACCACCAGTGTCAGCGCGGCGGGTTCGTAGAGCACGATGCCGGACAGGCCGCCGGTTTCCAGCAGATCGCCCTCGGCCAAGGGCCCGCGCGTGCCGCCGCCCTGCACGCGCAGCGGGCCGGGTGCGCTGCGCACAAGGGCAGCCAGATCGTCTTCGCTGGTGGGGCGCACGCCGGTCTCCTGTCAGTTTCCGCGCCGGCCGGCACTGGCGGCCAGCGGGAACACCTTGGCCGGATTGAGCAACCAGGCCGGGTCGAACACATCCTTGACGCGCATCTGCGCCTCCAGATCCGCGGGGGTGAACTGCACCGTCATCAGGTCGCGCTTCTCGATCCCCACGCCATGCTCGCCGGTCAGGCAGCCGCCGACCTCGACGCAGAGCGTCAGGATCTCGGCGCCCAGCTTCTCGCACAGCTCCAGCTGGCCCGGCGTGTTGGCATGGTAGAGGATCAGCGGATGCATGTTGCCATCGCCAGCATGGAAGACGTTGGCCACCTCCAGCCCGTATTCCGCCGACAGCTCGCCGATCCGGCGCAGCACCTGTGGCAGGGCTGACACGGGGATGGTGCCGTCAAGGCACATGTAATCGTTGATCTGCCCCATCGCGCCGAAGGCCGATTTGCGGCCCAGCCAGATGCGCTTGGACTCCTCCTCGGACCGGCTTTCGCGGAACTCGACCGGGGAGTGCCGCTCGGCAATCGTGCGGATCAGGCCCAGCTGCTCGTCGATCTCGGCCGGGGAGCCCTCAACCTCGATGATCAGCAGCGCCTCGCAATCGGGATAGCCGGCATGGGCGAAATCCTCGGTGGCGCGGATGCAGGGGCGGTCCATGAACTCGATGGCGACGGGCAGCACCCCGGCGCGGATGATGTCGGCGACGCAGGCGCCCGCCACTTCCGAGGAGTCGAACCCGATCAGCACCGGCCGGGCCCCTTCCGGCTTGGCAAGGATGCGCAGCGTGGCTTCGGTCACCACGCCCAGCTGGCCTTCCGATCCGCAGATCACCCCCAGCAGGTCCAGCCCCGGCGCATCCAGATGCGCGCCGCCGATCTCCAGCACCTCGCCCGCCATCGTCACCAGCGTGACGCCCAGAAGGTTGTTGGTCGTAACCCCGTATTTCAGGCAATGCGCCCCGCCGGAGTTCATGGCGATATTGCCGGCGATGGCGCAGGCCAGCTGGCTGGAGGGGTCGGGGGCGTAGAAGAAGCCGTCCGATTCAATGGCGCCGGTCACCGACAGGTTGGTGCGCCCCGCCTCGACCCGGATGATGCGGTCGGCATAATCCACTTCCAGCACCCGGGTCATCCGCGCGATGCCAAGGATCACGCTGTCCTCTGACGGCATGGCGCCCCCCGCAAGGCTGGTCCCTGCCCCGCGCGGCACCACCTTGACACCCTCGGCGTGGCAGACCTTCAGCGCGGCGGCGACCTCTGCGGTGCTGCGCGGCAGGATCGCGGCCAGCGGCGGGCAGCGATAGGCGGCCAGCGCGTCGCATTCATAGGCGCGCAGCTCTACCGGGTCGTCGATCACCGCATCGGCGGGCAGAACCTCGCGCAGCCGCGCGACGATGGCGGGCTTGCGGCCAAGGGTGCGGGCATCGGGGGCGGGCATCTGCACGGGGGCGACCTCCGGGTGGCTGGCATAGGGCGGGTTGGCGTATGCGGTAAGGTAATATGACCAATTTTGGCATTTGGCAAGCGATCCGTGGCCCGCTACGCTGCGCGGATGATCCTGAACCACCTTTTCCATTTCGGCCCCCTCGATGCCGTCGCCCTGCTCTGGCTCTTTGCGGGCTGGTGGGTGGTCGGGCGGGTGATCGAGCGTCCACCGGCGGGCAAACCGTCAGTGTCGGTGCTGATGCGCGACTTCCGCAAGGCGTGGATGGTGGAGTTCGTGACCCGCAGCCCCCGCATCTTCGATGGCAATATCATCGGCAGCCTGCGGCAGGGCACCACCTTCTTCGTGTCGGCGACGATGCTGTCGATCGGCGGCGGCATCGCCCTGATCGGCAATGCCGAGCAGCTGTCGGGGCTGGCCCGCGATCTGGCGCAGGCGGAGGCGCCGGCGGGGGTGTGGGAGATCAAGATCCTGGTGATCCTGCTGTTCGTGGTCGATGCCTTCCTGAAATTCGTCTGGGCGCATCGGCTGTTCGGCTATTGCGCGATCCTGATGGCGGCGGTGCCGAATGATCCCGCCCACCCCGCCGCCCAGTTCCGCGCCGAACAGGCGGCCGAGGTGAACATTCAGGCCGCCAAGAACTTCAACGCCGGGCTGCGGTCGGTTTATTTCTCGCTTGGCGCGCTGCCCTGGCTGCTGGGGTCTGTGCCACTGCTGATCTCTGCCACCGCCACGATCTATGTGCTGTGGCGGCGCGAGTTCGCCTCGCAGTCGCGGATGGTGATGATGCGGCACCTGCCGGGCACCAAAGCCTAGCGCCGCCCCTCGCGCAGCCAGGCGCCGAGGATCAGGCCGGAGGCAAGCAGCAGGAACACCCAAGCGGGCAGCAATGGCGCGACGCTGAGACCCACGGTCGCATGCGCCTCGCGCGGGGTTATGCCGATCCAGCCGCGGCCTGCAGCGGGGCGGCCCTCGCGCACGGTGCGGATGTCCGGCATCCCCTCCTCCAGCCGCACGGCGCCGCCATTGACCGGGGCCATCGCCGGGGTCAGGGGTTCGGCCGACGCGATGGTGGATTCGAACTCGCGCGGGGCAGAGGGGCCGACGGCGAAGACCCGTTCCTGATCGCCCTCCTGCATCCGGTAGAGGCCGATCTCGGGCGCGGCGAACTCTGCAATGTGGCGGCCGGGGGACAGCTCGCGCATTGGCAGCACCGTCTCGGTCCCGTCCGGGTGGATGATCGTCACCTCGCGCGGGCCGGTGCCGAGGGTGCGGCGGGTGATCGTCATGTCCTGCCCTTCGGCGGTGACGGTCAGCGCCTCTTCCTCCAGCTCGGGCTCCTTCATCATCCAATGCGCGAGCCGCCGCAGCAGCTCCAGTTGCGGCCCGCCGCCCTCATACCCTCGCGACCAGAGCCAGGCCTGGTCCGAGGCCAGCAGCGCGATCCGCCCCTCGCCGGCCCGGTCCAGCACCAGCAGCGGGCGGCCATCCGCGCCCTCCATCACCGTCTCGCCGGTCGTGTCCTCAAGATCCACCATGCGCATCCAGCGGCCCCAGGCGGGTTCGCCCTCGGCGCGCTCGGGCGCATCCGCGCCCTCGGGCGTGAAATCGTCCAGCCCCTCGGTCACCGGATGGCGCTGGCCAAGCTCCGACACGGTCGGCAGGAAGCCCCGCTCCAGCACCCGCGCCGTGGGGCGGGCCGGGAGGATTTCGGCCAGCGAGGAGTGATAGACGCTTTCGACGCTGGCAAATTCCGGGCCTGCGCTGACCAGCACCGCGCCGCCCTTGGTGACATAATCGCGGATGTTGTCGAAATAGGTCGGCGGCAGGATCCCGCGCTGGCTGTAGCGGTCGAAGATGATCAGGTCGAATTCGTCGATCTTCTCGACGAACAACTCCTGCGTCGGGAAGGCGATCAGCGACAGCTCACTGACCGGCACCCCGTCCTGCTTTTCCGGCGGGCGCAGGATGGTGAAGTGCACGAGGTCGACCGAGGCATCGGATTTCAGCAGGTTGCGCCAGGTGCGCTCGCCGGCATGGGGCTCGCCGGAGACGAGCAGCACCCGCAGCCGGTCACGCACGCCGTTGATCTGCACCACGGCGGCGTTGTTGCGGGTGGTCAGCTCGCCCTCGGACGCGGCCAGATCGAATTGCACGACGTTCTGCCCGCCATGTTCCAGCGTCAGCGCCAGTTCCAGATCGGTGTTGACGGGCACCTGGTAAGCCTCGGGCTCGCCGCCGTCGATGGCAAGGGTCACATCGACCGGGCGGCCCACTTCGCCCGCGGGCATCGCGCCCATTTCCTCGATGCGCACGACGACCGACAGCGGCTCGCCGATGATGCCGAAGGCCGGGGCAGTGCGGACGACCAGGCGGCGGTCCCAGTCCGCGGCGCGGCCGGTCAGCAGCAGGTTCAGCGGGGCGGGCATGTCCGGGGCGGCGGCAAGGTCATGCGCCTGTCCGTCGGAGATGAGGATGGCGCCAGCGACCCGGGCGCGTGGCTCCTCGGCCAGTGCAGCGGACAGCGCGGTCATCAGCAGGGTGCCGGCATCCTCTGCCCCGTCGCCGACGTCGATGCGGCGCAGCTCGGTGTTGGGCAGCGCGGCGATCTCCGCCTCGACCCGCGCGACGGCGGCGGCGGTCTGCCCGGCGCGGCCGGGCAGGGACTGGCTGGCGCTGCCATCCACCACCATCAGCACGATGTCGGACAGCGGCTGGCGATCCTCCGTCTCCAGCGCCGGACCTGCAAGCGCGGCCAGCAGCGCCACAGCGGCAAGCCCGCGCAGCCACCAGCCGGGCAGCCCGCGCCACAGCGCCAGCGCCACCATCAGCGCGGCCAGCACCGCCGCCGCCCAGATCAGCGGCCAGGGCAAAAGCGCGTCGAAAACGATCCGCTGCACCATTATTGCCCCAGCCTTTCCAGCAGCGCCGGCACATGCACCTGATCGGATTTGTAATTGCCGGTCAGCACATGCATCACCAGATTGACGCCGAAGCGATAGGCGATCTCGCGCTGCCGCTCACCGGCAAAGCCGCGCCCCACGGGGAACATCGGCAGCCCGCGGTCATCCACCGCCCAGGCCGCGGCCCAGTCATTGCCGCCGATCACCACCGGCGTGACGCCATCGTTGAGGTTGCGGAACGGCATCCCCTCGGCCTGTTCGGCGCCTGCGGCCGAGGCCTCGACCCAGATGCCGCGGCCCTGGTAGCGGCCGGGGAAATCCTGCAGCAGGTAGAAGGTGCGGGTCAGCACGTGATCCTCGGGGATCGGCTCCAGCGGGGGAATGTCCAGCGGCGCGGCCAGCGCCTGCAGCTTGCGGCCCGCGGGGCTGGCGGCGCCGAAGCCGGCGACATCGGCGTCGCGGGTGTCGAACAGGATCATGCCGCCGGTGCGCAGGAAGCGGTTGAGCTTGAGGTAGGTTTCGGGCGAGGGCGCGGGCTGGTCGGCGGTGACGGGCCAGTAGAGGAAAGAGAACACCGCCAGATCGTCGGCCTCCAGATTCACAGCCATCGGCGCGCCGGGCTCGACCGAGGTGCGCCGGTAGAGCACCTCGCCAAGGCCCTTCAGCCCCGCCGCGGCCACCCGGTCGATCTGCGCATCGCCGGTCATCACATGGCCAAGCACCACTTCGGAGGAGGCGCGGAGGGCCAGCGTATCCGCCGTCTCCTGCGCGCGCAGGCCTTGCGGCGCGATCAGCAGCAGCGCGAGGGCGACGACGGCCGTGCTTGCCCCGCGCCGCATCCGCGACAGGCGGCCTGCCAGCGCCAGCGAGGCGATCAGGTCGACCAGCAGCAGCGCCAGTGCCAGCGCCAGCAGCGGGCCTTGCAGCGGCAGTTCGGCCCGCGCGGCGCCGCCCTCGACAGCTATGCCCGAGGGCCAGGAGGCGGCCATGAGCTCACGGTCAGCCGCCAGTGCATTCACCGCCAGCCGCCGGTCGCCCGAGGCGTAAATGCCGGGCGGCAGATCCACAGCAGGCACCGGTTCGGCCATCCGAGCGCCCGGGATGCCGGCCAGATCGCCCGCCTCCTGCAGCCCGCCGAAAGCGTCCAGCGTGCGCTCGGCCACCCAGGTCGTACCCTCCAGCTCTGCCGCTTCGGGCGCGGCGGGGCGGGTGGCCAGCGCCAGACGCTCCATCATCTGCACGAAGAGGCCCGACAGCGGCAGGGACGACCACTCGGCATTCGCGGTGACGTGGAACAGGATCACCTGCCCCTGCCCGGATTGCCGCGCGGTGACCAGCGGCGTGCCATCCTCCAGCGCGGCGATGGTGTTCTCGGTCAGCTGCGGGTCGGGTTCGGCCATTACCTGCGCGCGCACGGTCACGTCGCCGGGCAGTTCCAGCCCGTGGAAGGGCGAGGCTTCGGGGAAGGGTTGCAGCGCCTTCGGCTCCCCCCAGCTCATCGCGCCGCCGACGCTGCGGCCCCCGGCACGCAGCCGCACCGGCAGCAGCGGGTCCATGATGTTGCGGCCCTCTTCGCTGGCGGCCAGCCGCGGCCCGGCAAAGCGGATCAGCAGGCCACCTTCGCTGATCCAGTCCAGCAGCGCATCGGATTCCGTTTCGGTCACCCGCGCCACATCGGCCATGATGATCGCATCGGGATCGGCTAGCAGGATATCGGCCAGCGTGCCGCCGATGAGGTCGGCCGAGGGTTCCAGCGCCTGTTGCAGGTAGTGGGTCGGGGCGAGCAGCTCCAGCCCCTCGCGCGCCGCGCCGCCGCCGTCGATCAGCGCAATCTCGCGCCGGCGCAGCGAGTCGCCGGCCAGCGAGACGGCGCCGGCGGTGGACTCGCCCACGATCTCGAAGCGGGTGATGCGGTTGCGCAGTTCCGGCGGCAGGTCGAAGACTGCCTCGGCCCGGGCTTCGCCGGCGGGCAGGGTCACGACCTCACGCGCCAGTTCACGCGGGATGCCAAGCGGGTCCAGCCCCATCGCGGCAACATCGGCCTGCGCCTCGGTGGCCGTTGCGACGCGCAGCACCGGCACCAGCAGCGCGCCATCGGCATAGGTGGCAGGGGCCAGCGCGCGGATGACCCGCGGGCTTTGCTGCACCGTCACGCTGCCGCGGTCTTGTAGGGCGTCCAGCAGAGCCTCGCGCCCCTCTCGGTCCAGCCCGTCCGACAGCCAGAGCGTGTCGAACGCGCCCTCGGGCAGTGCTGCGGCGAGGGCGGACATAGCTTCAGCCGAGGGCTCCCACGCGCGGGGGGAGAGGCTGGCGACCTGCGGGGCGGCATCGCCGGCGGATTGGAAGACCGGCACGCCGGCCTCGGGCATCGACAGATTGACGAGCGCGACGGGCCTGCCATCCGACGCGGCGGCATCCAGCGCGGCCTCGATCCGTGCCTCGGCGCGGGACCAGTCGCGGGCAGAGGCCCAGCTGGCATCGGCCACGATCAGCAACGGCCCGGTGCCGCCCGTGGGCGCGGCGGGGTTCAGCACCGGCCCGGCGAAGCCGAGGATCGCCGCCGCCACCGCCAGCATCCGCAGCAGCAGCAACCACCAGGGCGTGCGGTCGGTGACCTGCTCGGCATCGGTCAGCCCCAGCAGCAGCGCCACGCCCGGAAAGCGCCGGCGGATCGGCGCGGGCGGCACGGCGCGCAGCAAGATCCACAGCAGCGGCAGCGCAACCAGCCCCAGCAAAAGCCAGGGTGCAGCGAATCCGATGGGGCCAAGGATCAGCATCAGGCCAGCCGCTCCATCGCGTGAAACAGCCACAGCAGCGCGCCGGGGGCCGGATCGCCGGTGTGGTGGCACGAATACTGCCAGCCGGTGCGCGAGGCGAGGGTCGCCAGCCGGTCCTTGCGTTCGGCCAGACGCTCCAGATAGCGGTCGCGCAGGTCGCCAGCCTTGCGGGTTTCATGGGCCAGCATTCCGCCCATGCTCTCGAAGATCGTGCGGCCCTGATAGGGGAAGGCTTCCTCCACCGGGTCCAGCACCTGCAGCAGCGCTCCGGTAACGCCGCGGTCGGCGGCCTCGGTCAGCGCGGTTTCCACGGCAACCGGATCGCCCATGAAGTCGGAGATGAACACGGCCCGCGCATGGGGCTGCATCGCCCGCCCCTCTGGCGCGCCATAATCCGCCTCGCCCGCCGGGGCGGTCAGCCGCGCGGCGAGCCGCATCAGCTGCACCTCACCCGCGCGGGGCGGGGTCGCGGGATCGGCGAGGCCGACGCGTTCGCCCGAGCGGATCAGCAGCACCGCCAGCGCCAGCGCCAGCAGGCGGGCGCGGTCGGCCTTGACCGGGCGGCTGTCATCGCCGGTGAACTCCATAGACCGGGCGTCATCGACCCACAGATGCACCGATTGCGCCGCCTGCCATTCGCGTTCGCGCACGAAATGCGCATCGGCGCGGGCAGAGCGGCGCCAGTCGATGGCGCGGGCCTCATCGCCCTGATGCGCGGCGCGGTATTGCCAGAACTCATCGCCAAGCCCCGCCCGGCGGCGGCCATGCGCGCCAAGCTGCACCGTCGCCGCAAGCTGCCGCGCCGCGGCCAGCAGCGGCGGCAGGATATGCGACATCTCCTCGGCGCGGCGGCGGAGGCCGGCCGAGGCGTGCAGGGGCGCGGCTGGGATCACGCCGCCGCCTCGATCCGCGTCACGGTCTCGGTCACGCCGTCGATCAGCTTGCCCAGATCCTCGCCGCGGGCACGGGCGGCAAAGGACAGCGCCATGCGGTGGCTCATGACAGGGCGGGCGAGAGCCGCCACATCCTCGACGCCGGGCGCGAGCCGGCCGTTCAGCAGCGCGCGCGCCCGAACACCCAGCATCAGCGCCTGCGCCGCGCGCGGACCGGGGCCCCAGGCGACGGCAGCCTTGACCCGCTCGCCCGCCTCGGCCTCGCCCGGACGGCAGGCCCGCACCAGATCCAGGATCATCTCGACCACGCTTTCGCCCACGGGCATCCGCCGCACCGTCTGCTGCGCGGCGATCAGGCTGTCGGCGCTGAACACCTGATGGACCTCGGCAGTCTCGGTGCCGGTGGTTGCCAAAAGGATATCGCGCTCGGTGGCGCGGTCGGGGTAATCCACGTCGATCTGCACCAGGAAGCGGTCCAGCTGCGCCTCGGGCAGCGGATAGGTGCCCTCCTGCTCGATGGGGTTCTGGGTGGCGAGCACGTGGAAGGGGCGGCCAAGCGGGCGGTGGATGCCGGCCACGGTGACCTCTTTCTCCTGCATCGCCTGCAGCAGCGCCGACTGGGTCCGCGGGCTGGCGCGGTTGATCTCATCGGCCATCAGCAGCTGGCAGAACACCGGGCCTTCGATGAAGCGGAAGGCGCGGGTGCCATCGGCGGCGGTGTCGAGCACCTCGGAGCCAAGGATATCAGCCGGCATCAGGTCGGGAGTGAACTGGATGCGGCTGGAGTTGAGGCCCATCACCGTCGACAGCGTATCGACCAGCATGGTCTTGCCAAGGCCCGGCAGGCCCACCAGCAGCCCGTGGCCACCGCACAGCAGCGCGGTCAGCACCAGCTCCACCACCTTGTCTTGGCCGATGAAGCGGCGGTCCACCGAAGTGCGCGCCTCGGCCAGACGGTCCGCCAGCTGTTCGATCTCGGCGATCAGTGCAGCGCCCTCGGCATCGGAAAGCCCGGTCATGACATCGCCTCCTTGATGGGTCATAGTCCCACCTTAGCGTAAATGTCCCGACAGGCACCAATGGCAAAAAGAACTGACACAGAAGTGAACGCAGGTGCAGCATCTGGCCCCACCGCCGAGGGGCTGGCAGCCGCGGCACAAAGCGCGGGCAAGAAGGGCCCACCGCCGGTTCACCTGTGGAATCCGCCCTTCTGCGGCGATCTCGACATGGAAATCCGCCGCGACGGGACATGGTTCTACCTTGGCACGCCCATTGGTCGGCCGGCGCTGGTGAAGCTGTTCTCCTCGATCCTGCGGCGCGACGGGGATGCCTATTTTCTGGTCACCCCGGTGGAGAAGGTCGGGATAAGGGTCGAGGATGCGCCCTTCGTCGCCGTGGATGCTGAGGTTTCGGGCGAGGGCCGCGCGCAGGACCTGACCTTCACCACTCATGTCGGCGACACCGTCACCGCCGGGCCGGACCATCCGATCCGGGTAGAGAGGGATGCGGAAACCGGGGAACCCTCGCCCTATGTTCTGGTGCGCGCCAACCTCGACGCGCTGATCGACCGCAAGACCTTCTACCGGCTGGTCGAGCGCGGGGTGCATGAGGACCAGGGCGGCACAAGCTGGTTCGGCCTGTGGTCGGGCGGCGTGTTCTTCAAGGTCATCTCCTCGGCAGAGCTGGAGGGCTGATGTCCCGCTTTGCCGCGAACCTGACGTTCCTGTTTACCGAACTGCCGTTCATGGAGCGGTTCGGGGCCGCCGCCGCACGCGGTTAGGCCTGCTCAGCTGTGCAGCCACCCGCGCAGCCAGAGAGGCGGGTTTCAGCCTCCAGCGTCGCATGGGCCAGCCCGAAATCGGCCCGCAGCATGGCCTTCACGCGGCCCACCACCTCGGCAAAGTCGCGGCCCTCGGCGACCACCAGATGCGCTTCGACGGATGTGCGGCGTTCGTCGATCTGCCACAGATGCAGGTGATGCACCTCCTCCACCCCCTCCTCGGCGGCGATTGCGGCAGCAATCTCGGCCTGCAGCAGGCCGGGCGGCGCGCCCAGCATTAGGATCCGCATCACCGGGGCGATATCCGACAGCACATGCCACAGGATATAGGCCGAGATCCCCAGCGTTATGATCGGATCGACCAGCCACCAGTCATAAAGCAGGATCAGCGTGCCGCCGATCATCACGGCAACCGACGACCCGGCATCGGCAAGGTTGTGCAGGAAGGCGGCACGAATATTGACGCTGTCCTTCGACAGCCGCCAGGTCAGCGCCGCGGTGGCGATGTCGATCACCAGCGCCACGCCCGCAAGGATGACCACGATCCAGCCCAGAACCGGCTGCGGATCGAGCATCCGCATCACCGCCTCATAGGCCAGCCACAGCGAGATCATGATCAGTGTCGTATAGTTGATCAGCGCCGCCACCACCTCGATACGGGCATAGCCGAAGGTCATCGCATCGTCGGCGGGACGCCGGGCCACGCGGCGGGCGGCGAAGGCGATAATCAGCGACACGGCATCGGACAGGTTGTGGACCGCATCGGCAATTAGCGCGACCGAGCCCGAGACGACGCCCCCCGCGATCTGCGCCACCGTCAGCAGCAGGTTGACCGCGACGGCGGCAGCGACCCTGCGGTCGCCAGCGTCGGGTGACAGATGGCTATGGCCGTGGTCGTGGGAATGGCCGTGATGGGAATGGTCATGCGGCATGGGAGCGCTCCGGTCCTGCGGGGGCAGCCTCTGCCGGGCGCGCGGGAAGGTCAAGCGGTGCAAGGTCGCGGGGGGCCAATGCTCCTGCGCTTTACAGGCGTGCCCCCCGGCGCGATCAGGCGACTTGCCAGTGGCAAGTCACCCGCGACGGTTGCCCGGAGGCGCAAGCCGCAGGGCAAGGGGGGTGCGGCTTGGTCCCACGGTTCCAATTTTGATTGACCGCCCCGGTGGGCACGAATGTGCCCGCCCGTGGGGGGCGGGCACATCAGAATTTCGTCGACGGACGAAATTCTGGGCAGCGCGTCATTCAGACCTGCCGCGACTTCAAGACACTCTCGTGCCTCTCAATGCGCCTCGGCCCAGTTCATCCCGTGCCCGGCATCCACCACCAGCGGCACGTCGAGCCAGACGGCGGGATCGGCCGCCCCTTCCATCACCGCGCGGGCGCGGGTGATGAGCGTGTCCACCGCATCCTCGGCCACCTCGAACAGCAATTCGTCATGCACCTGCAGCAGCATCTTGGCCGGCAGGCCCTCGATGGCGGCGGGCATCCGGATCATCGCGCGGCGGATGATGTCGGCGGCAGCCCCCTGGATCGGGGCGTTGATCGCGGCACGGCGGGCAAAGCCGGCGGTCGGGCCGCGCGAGTTGATCTCGGGCGTGTGGATCTTGCGGCCGAAGAGGGTCTGCACGAACCCATGCTCCTTGGCATAGGCGACCGTCGCATCCATGTATTCGCGGATGCCGGGGAAGCGCGCGAAATAGGTGTCGATGAAGGCCTGCGCCTCGGCCCGCGGGATGCGCAGGTTGCGGGCCAGGCCAAAGCCGGAAATGCCGTAGATCACCCCGAAGTTGATCGCCTTGGCCTGCCGGCGCACCGATGGGTCCATCCCCTCCAGCGGCACGTTGAACATCTGGCTGGCGGTCATCGCGTGGATGTCGATCCCCTCGCGGAACGCCTCTTTCAGCGCCGGGATATCCGCCACATGCGCGAGGATGCGCAGCTCGATCTGGCTGTAATCGAGGCTGACCAGCCGGTTGCCGGGCGCGGCCACAAAGGCCTCGCGGATGCGGCGGCCTTCCTCGGTGCGCACCGGGATATTCTGCAGGTTCGGATCGGTCGAGGCGATGCGCCCGGTGTTGGCCCCGGTGATGGAATAGGAGGTGTGAACGCGGCCCGTCTCCGGGTGGATATGGGTCTGCAGCGCATCGGTATAGGTGGATTTCAGCTTGGACAGCTGCCGCCAGTCCAGCACCCGCGCGGGCAGCACGGCGCCCTCGGCCGCCAGATCCTCCAGCACATCGGCCCCCGTGGCATAGGCGCCGGTCTTGCCCTTGACCCCGCCGGGCAGTTCCAGCCGGTCGAACAGGATCTCGCCGAGCTGCTTGGGGCTGCCCACGTTGAAGGACCCGCCCGCAAGCTCGTGAATCTCCGCCTCCAGCCCCGCCATCTTCTGCGCGAAGGCGTTGGACATGCGGCTGAGCGTGTCACGGTCCACCAGCACGCCGGCCATTTCCATGCGCGCCAGCACAGCCACCAGCGGCCGTTCCAGCGTTTCATAGACGGTCGTCACCTGCACCTGATGCAGCTTGGGCTTGAACAGCTGCCACAGGCGCAGCGTCACATCCGCATCCTCGGCGGCATATTTCACCGCCTCGTCGATCGGCACCCGGTCGAAGGTGGTGGCGCCCTTGCCCGACCCCAGCAGCGACTTGATCGGGATCGGGGTGTGGCCAAGGTAGCGGTCCGCCAGCTCATCCATGCCGTGATTGTGCAGGCCCGAATGCATGGCATAGGACATCAGCATCGTGTCATCATAGGGAGCGACGGTGATGCCTTGGGCATAGCCCTCGCCGCGCTGGCGGGCGAAGATCTTGGCATCGTATTTCATGTTATGCCCGATCTTGAGGATCGAAGGATCCTCCAGCACCGGCTTCAGCATCATCAGCGCCTGATCGGCAGTCATCTGCCCGTCAGACAGCTTCTCGGACGCAAACAGATCGCCCCCGCCCTCGCGATGGCAGATCGGCAGATAGGCGGCCTTGCCCGGCTCCACGCACAGCGAAATGCCGACCAGATCGGCGCGCATCTCATCGAGCGCGGTCGTCTCGGTATCCACGGCGACATAGCCGCGGGCATAGATCGCGTCGATCCAGCGGGCGAGCGTCGCCGCATCGCGGATGCACTCATACCCGGCATGGTCGAAGGGCAGCCGCTCCGGCTCGGGCGGGGTGGTGGGCGCATCGTCGGGGTGCGGGGGCGTCGCCACAGGCTCCACCGGCACCGGCGGTGCGACGCCAAGGCTGTCGGCCACCCGCTTGGTCAGGGTGCGGAACTCCATCAGGTTGAGGAAGGTCATCAGCTTTTCGGGGTCCGAGGGTTGGATCTCCAGCTCTTCCAGCGTCTCGGTCAGCGGGGTGTCGCAATCCAGCTCCACGAGGCGCTTCGAGATGCGGATCTGCTCGGAATGGTCCAGCAGCACCTGCCGGCGCTTGGGCTGCGGGATCTCGCTGGCCCGGGCCAGCAGGGTTTCCAGATCGCCAAATTCGCTGATCAGCAGCGCCGCGGTCTTGATGCCGATGCCGGGCGCGCCCGGCACGTTGTCGACGCTGTCGCCGGCCAGCGCCTGCACATCCACCACGCGCTCGGGATAGACGCCGAACTTCTCGAACACCTCCTCGCGGCCGATGCGCTTGTTCTTCATCGGGTCGAGCATCTCGACCCCGTCGCCGACCAGCTGCATCAGGTCCTTGTCCGAGGAGATGATGGTGACCCGCCCCCCAGCCTCGCGCGCCCTGCAGGCATAGGAGGCGATGATGTCATCAGCCTCGTAGCCGTCCGTCTCGATGCAGGCGATGTTGAAGGCCCGCGTCGCCTCGCGCGTCAGCGGGAACTGCGGCTTGAGGTCTTCGGGCAGCTCGGGCCGGTTGGCCTTGTACTTGTCGTAGATCTCGTTGCGGAAGGTCTTCGACGAATAGTCGAAGATCACCGCCACATGCGTTGCTGCATCGGGGCCGGTATTGCTGGCGACATAGCGGAACAGCATGTTGCAGAAGCCCGCCACGGCGCCGACGGGGATGCCGTCGGACTTGCGGGTGAGCGGCGGCAGTGCATGATAGGCTCGGAAGATGAAGGCCGACCCGTCGATCAGGTGCAGGTGGCACCCTTTGCTGAACGTCATCGCGGTGCCTCCATTTGGTCTTCGAACCCGCGGCCGGGCAGGTGTCATCGCACGGGACCGGCCCGGCGTTCAACCGCTTGCAGCGAGCTAGTGGTCGTCGTGCCTAGTGGTCGTCATGGGCGTGGTCGCGGTCCACCACGAACTTCTTGTCGCAATAGCCGCATTCGACATAGCCGGTTTCGAAGGGAATCGTCAGCCAGACGCGCGGATGCCCAAGCGCGCCCTCGCCGCCGTCGCAGGCGACCTTCCAGGTGGTGACGATCTGTGTTTCCGGGGCGTCGATGGTCATCTGCCGGTCCGTTCCTTGGCTGGGCGCGTCGCGCGCGCGTAACTTGTGCTGCAGAATAGCGATTGGCGGGGCGCGGGCAAGACGGGAAGGGTGGAGACTGGCGCTTGACGTCCCTTCAGCGGAAGCGGCGGTTGTGTGCCCTCCCACGGACATCTCAGTGGCGAAGGCCATCGCCTTCGCGACGGCGTGACATCTCAGTTTGCACGGACGGGCCCCCAAAGGGCCCGGACAGCGCCCGCCCCGCCCCCGGCGGGCGCTGCCCTCATTCGGTCTCATGCGGCCGATGGCTCCGGGCGTCAGGTCTCGCACGGGCGGGGCGAGGCAGTGCCTCGCCTGTTCCCGCCCGCCCCAGCCGGTCCGTTTCCCATCCGGTTGACTTGCCCCCACCGATCCCGCCATCTGGCCCCCGACCGATTTGCCCCGGAGGAAACCCGACATGGCCGACACCCCCCGCTACCTCTTCGCCCCCGCGGCCCCAACAGCCCTGCCGGTCGCCGGCACTGACCTCCTCTTCCCCGTCCGTCGCGTCTACTGCGTCGGCCGCAACTACGCCGAGCACGCCCGCGAGATGGGCGGTGACCCGGATGCCGAGCCGCCGTTCTTCTTCCAGAAGAACCAGGACAACCTGTTGACCGACGGGCGCTTCCCCTACCCCACCCTCACAACCGACCTGCATTTCGAGGTGGAACTGGCCGTCGCCCTCCACACCGGTGGCGATGACATCCCCGCCGAATCCGCCCTCGACTGCGTCTTCGGCTATGCCGCCGCGCTCGACATGACCCGCCGCGACCTGCAGGCGCAGGCCAAGAAGGCCGGTCGGCCATGGGAGGCTGCGAAGGCCGCCGAGCACTCCGCCCCCATCGGCCCGCTAAGCCCCGTCGCCGCTGTCGGCCATCTGGACGGCGCCGCGATCACACTCGACGTGAACGGCACCCGGCGCCAGCAGGCGCCGCTGGCCGACATGATCTGGCCGGTCGCGGGCATCATCGCGCATCTCTCGCAGCTCTTCACCCTCGCGCCCGGCGACGTGATCCTGACCGGCACCCCCGCCGGCGTTGGTGCCGTGCAGCGCGGCGACGTGATGGAGGCGCGGGTGGATGGGCTCGCGCCCCTTCGCGTCGAAGTCGTATAAACCAAGGAGCCCCCGATGGCACTCGACCCCAAGACCGTGGAGATCCTCAAGGGCGTCTCCACCGCCACCCTCACCACCGTGCTGCTGAAGAAGGGCCTGCGCAACGTCTGGATGCGCGGCACCAAGCCGATCCGGCCGGGCCAGCCGCGGATGGTGGGCGAGGCCTTCACCCTGCGCTTCGTGCCGGCGCGCGAAGACCTCGCCACCCCCGCCAGCTGGGCCTCCCCTATCTCCACCCGCGCCGCCATCGAGGCGATGCCCGAGGGCTGCATCGCGGTGGCCGATGCGATGGGCGTGCTGGATGCCGGGATCTTCGGCGACATCCTCTGCGCGCGGATGGCCAAGCGGGGCGTGGCCGCGCTGGTGACGGACGGGGTGATGCGCGACGCGGTGGGCGTGCTGGGAACCGGCCTGCCGGTCTGGTGCGACGGCATCGCCGCGCCGCCCTCGGTCGCGGGCCTCACCTTCGTCGGCTGGCAGGAGCCCATCGCCTGCGGCGGCGTTGCGGTGTTCCCCGGGGACACGGTAGTGGTGGATGAGGATGGCGCGGTGCTGATTCCCGCAGCCTATCTGGATGCCGTTCTGGCCGAGGCGCCGGAACAGGAGCAGATGGAGGCCTGGATCATGACGGAAGTGGACCGCGGCATCCCCCTGCCCGGGCTCTACCCGATGAACGAGGACACCAAGGCCCGCTATCAGGCCTGGAAAGACGCACAGTAAGCCTCAGCCCTGCTTGCCCCGCAGCGCCTCGAGCCGGGCCAGTACCGGCTCCCCCAGCGTGGCATCGGCGGGCAGGGTCAGGTCGGACCAGCTGCGCTCCTGCGCCGCCTTCATGCCGAAGCCATCGGCGCGGCGCAGTTTTGCCAGTTCGTCCCAGCTGACCGGCACCGCCACAGGCGCGCCGGGGCGGGCGCGGACCGAGAAGGGCGCAATCGCCGTCGCCCCGCGTTCGTTGCGCAGCCAGTCGATGAAGATCCGCCCCTTGCGTGCTGCCTTCGCCATCGTCGCGGTGTAGCGGTCGGGCTGGGCGCTCGCCAGCAGCGTGGCAAACAGCTGCGCGAAAAGCTTGACCGTGTCCCAGCCCGCCGTGCGGCGCAGCGGCACGATCACATGCACGCCCTTGCCGCCCGACACCATCGGCCACGACCCAAGCCCCAGATCCTCCAGCTTGTCGCGCAGGTCGAACGCCCCGCGACGCACAGCGGCAAAGCCAAGCCCCTCATCGGGGTCGAGGTCGAAGACCAGCCGCTCCGGCCGGTCCAGCCGGTCCCGCCGCGCGCCCCAGGGGTGGAACTCCACCGTCCCCATCTGCGCTGCGCCGACCAGCCCCTCGGCATCGGACAGGTAGATATACTCCTCGGTCCCGCCATCCTTCTCCTCGATGGGCAGGCTGCGGATCGCGCTTGGAAAGCCCTTTCCGGCGTGTTTCTGGAAGAACCGCTCGCCCTCCAGCCCACTTGGCAGACGCAGCAGAGAGGCGGGGCGGTCAGCCAGCGTCGGCAATATCCGGTCCGCCATCGCGTCGTAGTAGCGGGCGAGGTCGAGCTTGGTGGTCTTGGGTTTGGGAAAGATCACGCGGTCCGGGCTGCTGATGCCGATACCGCGGACCAGCGGGCGATCTCCTGACGCGGTTTCGGTTTCCATCTGCACCTCCATCGCCGGCTTGTCCTCGCGCAGCGCCACAAAGCGCGCGTGGCGCAGGCGGCCCTCGGGGGTGACCTCGGCATAGACGACCTCTGCCACCAGCTTGGGGTCGACCCATTTGGCCCCCCGCGTCTCCGCCGGAGCCTTTTCCAGCGGCGATTTCGGCCGGGCCAGCGCTGTCAACTGTTCCGCAATGTCCTGCTGCGCGGCATCGTCGAAGCCAGTGCCGACCTTGCCGCGATAGACCAGCTGTCCGCCCTCACGCGTGGCCAGCAGCAGCGAGGCGAAGGGCCGCCCGCGCTTGTCGCTGGGCTGGTAGCCGCAGATCACGAACTCCGCCCGGCGGCTGCATTTCACTTTCAGCCAGGCGGTCGACCGCCCCCCGCGCCAGGGCGCATCGGCGAGCTTGGAGATGATCCCCTCTCCCCCCGCCGCGCAGATCGCCTCCAGCACTGGCGCGGCATCGCCCTCGATGGCGGGGGAGAGCTGCACGAGGCCCCGGGCCGGCACCTCCTCCAGCAACGTCTCCAGCGCCACGCGGCGCTCGATCTGCGGCAGGGGCGCAAGGTCGGTGCCGTTGAGGTACAGAAGGTCGAAGGCATAGAACACGAACGGCCCGCCCTCCTTGATCGCCGCCTGCAAGGCCGCAAAGCCCTGCAACCCCGCGCCCGCCACGATCTCGCCGTCGATCAGCGCGGTATCGGCGGTAAGCTCGGCGAGCGTGGGCAGCAGCGGCGCGAATTTGTCGGACCAGTCGAGCCCGCTGCGGGTGTAGATCTGCACGCCGCCGCGCCCGAGGGCGATTTGCGCGCGGTAGCCGTCATGCTTGACCTCATGCAGCCAGGCCTCGCCCTCGGGCAGGTCCTTCACCGCGGTGGCAAGCTGCGGCGCGCGGAAGCGCGGCGTCGCGCTCTTGCGCTTGGGGCCAAACGGGACAGAGGGGCCGCCCGCAGTGATCCCGGGCAGGTCGCGCCCGGTGGCAACGCTGGTCATGTGCCGGTCCACCCGCTGGCTCTCGATGGCCGCGGCATCCCGGTCCTTCACCATAAGCCAGTTCTCGCGGTCCTTGTCGCCCGCCCGCTTCCCCTTCATCCGCACCAGGGACCAGTTGCCGGTGTTCCGCCGGCCATGCAGCGCGAAATGCAGGTGGCCCTCGGCCAGACCGTCAGCCACATCGTGGAAGGGCTGCCAATGGCCGATGTCCCAGAGCATGACGGTGCCGGCGCCGTAATTGCCCTTGGGGATCACGCCCTCGAAGGTCAGATAGCTGAGCGGGTGGTCCTCGGTCCTGACCGCCAGCCGCTTGTCGGCAGGGTCGGCCGAGGGGCCGCGGGTCACCGCCCAACTCAGCAGCACGCCTTGCCATTCCAGCCGCAGATCCCAGTGCAGCCGCGTCGCGTCATGCTTCTGCATCGAATAGCGCAGGGCGGTGGCGCTGGATTGGCCGGGATCGGCAGGCTCGGGCGTCTGCCCGAAATCGCGCTTGCCGTGATAGCTGTCCAGCAGGCCCATCGCCGTCAGGCCGATTTGGGTTTGCGGGCGGGCTTGGCGGCAGGTTTCGCGGCGGGCTTGCGCGTGGCCTTCGGCTTCACGTCTGCCTCCTTGCCGCCGCTGGCCTTCAGGCTCTGCCGCAGCGCCTCCATCAGGTCGACCACATTCTCACCCTTCGGCCGCGCTGCATCCTCGCCAGCTGCCGAACGCGGGGTCTTCTTGTTCTTGCGCTTGGCCTCGATCAACTCGCGCAGGGCAATGTCATAGTGGTCCTTGAACGCCTTGGCGTCAAAAGGGGCGGTCTTGCGGTCGATCAGCTGGGTCGCGACGGCCAGCAGATCCGCATCCGCCGGCTCGTCCTCGATCTGCGAGAAGAGCGGCGCGGCGGAGCGGATTTCATCGGCATAATACAGCGTCTCCATCAGCAGCCCGTCGCCGCAGGGACGGATGGCGCAGAGAGCCTCTTTCCCGCGCATGGTCAGCTGGCCAAGGCCGACCTTGCCCGCCTTGCGCAAGGCATCGCGGACCACGCGGTAGGCATCCTCGGCCAGCTCATCGGTCGGCACGACGTAATAGGGCTTGTCGTAGTACAGCGGCGGGATCTCGTCCACGCCGACGAACTGCACCAGCTCGAAGGTCTTCTTCGTCTCCAGCTTGATCGCGTCGATCTCTTCGGGCTGCAGCAGCAGGTACTCATCCCCCGGCAGCTCATAGCCCTTCAGGATATCGGCGGTATCAATCGGCCCCATGCCCGGCACGGTCTTCTCATACTTCACCGCCTTGCCTGATGGCCCGTGGATCTGGCGGAAGCTGACCCGCGCGCCCGGCTGGGTCGCGCTGTGAATCTCGACCGCGATAGACACCAGCGACAGCCGCAACTGGCCCTTCCACACTGCGCGCGATGCCATGTCATCCTCCGGTTGCAAGATCGGCCCCAACGCTTCTGCCCGGCCCTTGGGTCCGGCGCGGACGCGATATTCCCGAACCTGACGCCAAGCTGACGCTACGTCGCCCCCCGCCTACAGCGCCAACCAGCACAAGAAAGCTTGCGCCACGCAACGCGGTGACAATCATTCCGGCTGACTATCGGCCCGCCTCCCCTATATTCCGTCTGTTGCTGTCGTTGCCCGCCCTCCGTTGCCCAGGACCCCCCATGCCGCGACTGTCCCTGCTTGTCCTTGCCCTTGTCCCGTTCGGGCTCGCGCTGCCGCATACGCTGATGGCGCAGCAGGCCGCGCCCGAGATTGCCCTGCCGGCGATCACCGTCACCACGGTGGGCAAGGCCGTGCTGCGTGACCGGGTCATCGCCTCGGGTCTCGTCACCCCGGTGGAGGTGGTTCAGGTGCAACCGCTGATCGAGGGCCAGCCGATCGAGGCGCTGCTGGTCGATGTGGGCGATACCGTGGAAAAGGGCCAGCCGCTGGCCCGGCTTTCGGATACTGCGCTGACCCTGAACAAGGGCCAGCTGGAGGCCAGCCGCGCCGCCGCGCTCGCGTCCATCGCGCAGGCCGAGGCACAGCGGGTTGAGGCGCAAAGCTCTGCCGATGAGGCGGTGCGCGTCCGCGACCGTGCCCAGCAACTGCGCACGCAGGGCTCTGGCACGCAGGCGCTGGCAGATCAGGCCGACGCGCAGGCGGCTTCTGCACTGGCGCGGGTGACGGCGGCTGAGCAGGGCGCAAGGGCGGCAGAGGCGCAGCGCGATCAGGTCACCGCCCAGATAGCCGATATCGACCTGCAGCTGCAGCGCACGCTGGTGATCGCGCCGGTTGCCGGCCTCGTCACCGCCCGCAACGCGCAGGTCGGCGCCATCGCCAGCGCTGCCGGGCAGCCGATGTTCACGCTGATCCGGGATGGCCTGCTGGAGCTGCATGCCGATGTCGCCGAACGCGACGTGCTGCGGCTGGCACCCGGGCAACCCGCCAGCCTGCGCGCCGCCGGGCTGGCTGAACCGCTGACCGGCAAGGTGCGGATGGTCGAACCCACCGTCGACACCGCCTCCCGCCTTGGCCGGGTGCGCATCGCCATCGATGCGCCAGAGCGTCTGCGCGCGGGCATGTTCGCCGAGGCAGAGGTTCTGGTGGCCGAGCGCGAGGCTCTGGCGGTCCCGGTCGCCGCCATGGGCGCCGCCGAGGTGCTGCGCGTCACCGCAGGCGGCACGGTAGAGCAGGCGCCCGTCACCACCGGCATCCGCGATGGCGGGCTGATCGAGATCACCTCGGGCCTGTTCGCGGGCGAGGTCATCGTGGCCCGCGCAGGGGCCTTCGTGCGGCCGGGCGACCGGATCAACCCGGTGCCTGTGGGCACCGATGCCACGCAATAGGGGCAAGCGATGAACTTCTCCGCCTGGTCCATCCGCAACCCCATCGCGCCGCTGCTGGCCTTCGTGCTGCTGATGGTCCTGGGCTGGCAATCCTTCAACGCGCTGCCCATCACCCGCTTCCCCAATATCGACGTACCGCTGGTCGCCGTCACCGTCACGCAGGCGGGGGCCGCCCCGGCGGAACTGGAAACCCAGATCACCAAGGAAATCGAGGATGCGGTAGCGGGCATCACCGGGGTGAAGAACATCCTGTCGACCGTGTCGGATGGCGTCTCCACCACTTCGGTCGAGTTCCGCATGGAAGTGCCGACCGACAAGGCCGTGCAGGACACCAAGGACGCCATCGACCAGATCCTTGGCGACCTGCCGGGTGACGTCGATGCCCCCATCGTCACAAGGATCGACGTGGAGGGGCAGGCGATCATGACCTTCGCCGTCGCCTCGCCGGGGATGACCATCGAGGAGCTGTCCTGGTTCGTCGATGACCGGGTGAAGCGCAGCCTGCAGGGGCAGGTCGGGGTGGGCCGCATCGACCGCTATGGCGGTGCCGACCGCGAGATAAGGCTGGAGCTGGACCCCGCGCGCCTGAACAGCCTCGGCATCACCGCGGCGACCGTCAGCCAGCAGCTGCGCGCCACCAATGCCGATCTGGGCGCCGGGCGCAGCGAGCTTGGCGGCGGCGAGCAGGCCATCCGCCTTCTGGGCGACGCGCAGGCCGCGGCGGCACTGGCTGAGACGACCATTGCCCTGCCCTCGGGCCGGTTCGTGAAGGTGTCAGACCTTGGCGAGGTGGTGGATACCTACGAGGAACTCCGCTCGTTCAGCCGGTACAATGGCGAGCAGGTGGTGACATTCGCCGTGTTCCGCGCCAAGGGCGCGTCAGAGGTCAGCGTGGCCGAGATCGTGGAGGAAAACCTCGCGAGCTTGCGCGCCGAGAACCCCGACATCCAGATCACCCCCGTCGATGACACCGTGCACTACACCTATGGCAACTACGAATCTGCCCTGCACACCCTGATCGAGGGCGCGATTCTGGCGGTGCTGGTGGTGCTGGCCTTCCTGCGCAACTGGCGCGCGACGCTGATCGCCGCGGTGGCGCTGCCGCTGTCGGCGGTGCCGACCTTCTGGGTGATGGACCTTCTGGGCTTCTCGCTGAACCTCGTCAGCTTCCTTGCCATCACGCTCGCCACCGGCATCCTCGTCGATGATGCCATCGTCGAGATCGAGAACATCGCCCGCCATATCCAGATGGGCAAGACGCCCTACCGCGCGTCGATTGACGCTGCAGATGAGATTGGCCTCGCGGTGATCGCGACCACGCTGACCATTGTCGCAGTCTTCGTGCCGGTGTCGTTCATGCCCGGCATTCCGGGGCAGTATTTCAGCCAGTTCGGGATGACGGTCGCCATTTCGGTGCTGTTCTCTCTGCTCGTGGCGCGGCTGATCACTCCGATGATGGCCGCCTATCTGATGCGCCCGTCCGATGCCCATCATGGCGATGACCGGGAAGGGCCGATCATGCGCGGCTACACCGCCGTCGTGAAGGGTACGATGCGGATGCGTTACCTGACGCTGGTCGCCGCGCTTGGCGTTCTGGCCGTGTCGGTGTTCTTCATGCAGCGGATTCCCGGCAGCTTCATGCCGCCCGAGGATGTCAGCCGGATTTCCATCAGCGTCGAGCTGCCGCCCGGATCCTCGCTGGAGGATACCGACCGCAGCACCGAGGCGATGCGCGCGGTGATTGCCGAGGTCGAAGGCGTGCGCGACGTGTTCGTGCTGGGGGGCTCGTCGCCCACGGGCGAGATGGACATCCGCCGTGCCGCCGTCAGCGTTCTGCTGGACCGGCTCGATCATTCGTTGCTGAACCGTCTGGCAGAGATCGGCCATGGCATTCCCGGCCTTGGCCGGATGATCCCGCCGGTGCAGTCGGACGGCCGCACCCGCGCGCAGGCCGAGATCGAGACCGAGATCTTCGCCAAGCTGGCCGCGATCCCCGACCTGCGCACCTATAAGCTGAATGACCGCGGCGAGCGCGACCTGACCTTCTCTGTTCTGGCCCAGAATGAGGCGGACCTGAACATCGCCGTGGCCCGGCTGGAAACCGCGCTGCGCGGCGATCCCTTGCTGGCCAATGTCGCCGCCACCGGCGCGCTGCCGCGGCCCGAGGTGCAGATCCGCCCCCGCAGCGACGAGGCGGCACGGCTTGGCATCTCGACCAGCGCCATGGCCGAAACGGTGCGGGTGGCGACGATTGGCGACTATGATGCGGCGCTGGCGAAGGTGGCGGTCGATGATCGGCTGATCCCGGTGCGGGTGCAGCTGACGGACCGCGTGAAGGACGATCTGGCCAGCATCGGCGCGCTGCGGGTGGCCACCGCCGCGGGCGGCAGCGTGCCGCTGAACGCGGTGGCCGACATCACCGTCTCGCAGGGGCCAAGCGCGATCAACCGCCTGAATCGCGAGCGGCGCGCGACAATCGGCGCCAACCTCCCAGAGGGCGTGGCGCTGGACACCGCCAGCGCCCGCTTCCGCGAGATCGCCGCGGGGGTGGAGCTTCCGGCCGGGGCGCGGATCGCAGAATCCGGCGATGCCGAGGTGCAGCAGGAGCTGGTTGCAAGCTTCGGCAACGCTATGATCCTGGGGTTGATGCTGGTGTTGACGGTGCTGATCTTGCTGTTCAAAAGCGTGATCCAGCCCTTCACTATCCTGTTCTCGCTGCCGCTGGCCATCGGCGGCGTCGCGGCGGCGCTGATCGTCACCGGCAGCCCGGTGTCGATGCCGGTGCTGATCGGCATCCTGATGCTGATGGGGATCGTCACCAAGAACGCCATCTTGCTGGTGGATTTCGCCATCGAGATGCGCGCGCAGGGCATGAACCGCTTCGACGCGATGGTCGAGGCCGGCCGTAAGCGGGCGCAACCCATCGTGATGACCTCGATCGCCATGTCGGCCGGGATGCTGCCCTCGGCACTTGGCGTGGGAGAGGGCGGCTCGTTCCGCGCGCCGATGGCGACGGCGGTGATCGGCGGCATCATCGTCTCCACCGTCCTCAGCCTTGTGATCGTGCCCTCGTTCTTCCTGATCATGGATGACCTCTCATGGCTTCTCGGCCGGATCTTCGGCGGCCTGGTCGGCAAGAAGGAAGAGGAACCAGAGGCCCCCGATCCGGCCCGCATGGATGCGGATCTGAAGGCGCAGGCGGCGCGGCTGGACAAGCTGGAAACCGGCGGCGCGCCCGGCAAGGGCGACGATCTGCGCCACGCCGCTGAATAGGCGGGACAAAGTTCCTCACGCTTCCGTCACTTTTCCCGGAACGATCCTGCCCCTGCCCGGTTGACCCCCTGAACAAGGCGGGAGTCCGCAGGATGCGACACGCGACAGCACGGCCCGCAACCATGGCTTGCGGTGCGCCGCAATCCCGGCGCCCGTGTTGCCTGCCCCTCCCCTTCCCCGCCCTGCCCTTCCTCGATCCGGGATAAGCCGCGCCGCCGCAGCAGCGCCCGGGAACACCCGTTCCCCAGACAGCCACGGACAAGATCGAGGACAGACCCATGCCATTGCCAGACTGGAAGACAACCCGCCGCGGATTCCTGGGAGGGGGCGCCGGTGCCGCCGCGCTGACGGCGATGGCCGTGCCGCTCAACGCGCAATCGCCCGAGCCGGAGCCGCTGGAGAATTACGCGCCCGAATACTTCACCGCCGAGGAATGGCAATTCGTGATGGCCGCCACCGCGCTGCTGATCCCCTCGGGCCCGACGCCCGGCGCCATCGAGACGCGGGTGCCGGTGTTCATCGACCTGCAACTCGCCAGCGAATTTGGCACCGCCGATGACTGGTACATGGCAGGCCCGCACGACGCGGGTGCCGACCCCCTGCTGGGCTGGCAATCGCCCCTGACCCCGGCCGAGATCTACCGCGAGGGCATCGCCGCGCTGAACGCCTGGTGCGAGCAGACGCACGAGGCCCCCTTCGCCGAACTGCTGCCGCAAACTCAGCAAGAGGTGCTGATCGCGCTGGACGAGGATGAAGTGCCCTTGCCGCCCGAGCTGCGCGGCCTGTTCGAGCTGCTGCTGCAGAACACCAAGGAAGGCTTCTTCGCCGACCCGAAATACGGCGGCAACCACCGCATGGCGGGCTGGACCCATATCGGCTTCCCGGGCGCGCGGGCCAGCTATCTGGAATGGGTGGACAAGCACAACGTGCCCTACCCGCTGGGGCCGGTGGCAATTTCGGGCGAGAGGGGCTGATCATGGCAAGAACCGAAGCGAAGAAAGATGTCGTCATCGTCGGCCTCGGCTGGACCGGCGCCATCATGGGCATCGAGCTGGCGCAGGAAGGGCTGGAGGTTCTGGCACTGGAACGCGGCCCCGACCGCTACACCGTGCCCGATTTCCGTTATCCCGACGTGATTGATGAGCTGAAATACGGCGTGCGCATGGGCTTCATGCAAAAGCCCCGCAACTCCACCGTCACCATTCGCCGCACCTTGCAGGAAACCGCGCTGCCCTATCGCAAGCTCGGCTCTTTCCTGCCCGGTGACGGGGTCGGCGGCGCCGGCATCCACTGGAACGGCCAGAATTGGCGCGCGATGGAGAATGAGTTCACCCTGCGCAGCTATGTCGAGGACAATTTCGGCGCCGAGATCATCCCCGAGGATATGACGATCCAGGACTGGGGCGTGACCTATGCCGAGCTGGAGCCCTATTTCGACCGTTTCGAATATGTCCTCGGCATCTCGGGCCAGGCCGGCAATGTGAACGGCCAGATCATCGAGGGCGGCAACCCGTTCGAGGCGCCGCGCAGCCGCGACTTCCCGCTGCCGCCGCTGCCCAATACCTATGACTCCGTGCTTTTTGCCGATGCGGCCCGCGCGATGGGCTATCACCCGTTTCCACGCCCCGCCGCCAATGCCTCGGCGGCCTATACCAACGAATACGGAATGCAGCTTGGCCCCTGCAACTTCTGCGGCTTTTGCGAGCGCTACGGCTGCCTGAACTACTCCAAGGCCTCACCGCAGACCTGCATTCTGGATGCGCTGCGCCGGATGCCGAACTTCAGCTACCGCACCAATTCCGAGGTGCTGCGCGTCGATCTGGCCGAAGACGGACAGACGGCGACCGGCGTCACCTATTGGGACGAGGACGCGCAGGAAGAGGTGTTCCAGCCCGCCGATATCGTGCTGCTTTGTGCCTATCAGCTGCACAACGTGCATCTGATGCTGCTGTCGGGCATCGGCGAGCCGTACAACCCCGTCACGGGCGAAGGCGTCACCGGCAAGAACTATGCCTATCAGATGAACGGCGGCACCACGCTGTTCTTCAAGGACAAGACCTTCAATCCTTTCATCGGCTCTGGCGCCAACGGCCTGTCGATGGACGATTTCGCCATCAACCAGATCGACTTCGCGGCCGAAGGGTTCATCGGCGGCAGCTACATCACCGCCGGTGTCGCCAACGGCCAGCCGATCCGCGGCATCGGCCTGCCGAAGGGCACCCCAAGCTGGGGCGAAGAGTGGAAGACGGCGATTGGCGAGTGGTACGGGCATTCGATGTCCATCGGCTCGCACGGGTCGAACATGGCCTATCGCGATTGCTACCTCGACCTCGATCCCACCTATACCGACCGGCATGGCCGACCGCTGATGCGGATGACCTTCAACTGGAAGCCGAACGACATCCGCATGACCCAGTTCATGCGCAGCAAGATCGAGCCCATTGCCGAGTCGATGAACCCCGACACCTGGCAATCCTCGTACAAGGCCGAGGGCGCGCAATATGACGTGCGGCCCTACCAGACCACGCACAATGTGGGCGGGGCGATCATGGGCGACGATCCGAACACCTCGGCCGTGAACCGCTATCTGCAGGCCTGGGGCCAGCACAACGTGTTCTCGATCGGCGCCAGCGCCTTTCCGCAGAACATTCAATACAACCCGACCGGGGTGGTAGGGGCGCTGGCCTATTGGGTGGCCGACGCGATCCGCAAGGATTACCTGCCCAACCCCCGGCCCCTGGTCTGAGGAGGCACAATCATGATCACCTTCCTGCGCATCCTCACCGGCCTCGTGCTTCTGGGCCTCATCGTTCTGGCTGCCATCATCTTCATGCCCGTCCGCAGTACGCCTGCGCTGGCCGCCCTGCCGGACGACTACACCCCGCCCGAAGGGTCGGGCGAATATGTGATGCGGCTGGCCGATTGCTCGGCCTGCCATACCGCCGAGGGCGGCGTGCCCTTCGCCGGGGGCCGCAAGATCGAAAGCCCGCTTGGCACGATCTACTCCACCAACATCACCCCTGACGAGGAGACCGGCATCGGCAGCTACAGCCTCGATGAGTTCCGCGCCGCGCTTTATGACGGGGTCCGCCAGGACGGCGCGCATCTCTATCCGGCGATGCCCTATGCGAATTATCGCAAGCTGTCGGAAGAAGACGTCCGCGCGCTCTATGCCTTTTTCATGGAGGAGGTGGAGCCGGTCAGCAATGCCGGGCCGGAGACCGCCCTGCCCTTCCCCTTCAACCAACGCTGGGGCATCCGCACCTGGAAATGGGCGGCACTTGGCAAGGCGGGCGAGGTTTCGACCACCGGCGATGCCCTCTATGACCGAGGCGCCTATCTGGTCGAGGCGCCGGGCCATTGCAGCGCCTGCCACACCCCGCGAAATCTGGTGATGGGTGAGGCTGGCTATACCGCGATGGACGGCGATTTCCTCATGGGCGGCGAGATCGACGGCTGGACCGCCCCCGCCCTGCGCGGCCCCGACAGCGCGATCCGAAACTGGTCAGCCGAGGATCTGAAGCTCTACTTCGCCTCGGGCCGCAACAACCATGCGGGTGTGAACGGAGAGATGCAGCTGGTGGTGCGCGACTCGCTGCAGTTCTACAGCGATGAGGATCTGGACGCCGTGGTCGCCTACCTGCGCGCCCTGGGTGACCCGACGGATGGCGACAACGCCCCGCCGGTCGATCCGCCGCGCACCATAGACCGGCTGGACACTGCAGCAGGCGGAACCGAGGCCGTTCTGACGGCTGCCGAACCGGGCATGGCGCTTGGCCCGCGGCTCTATCTCGACAACTGCAACGCCTGCCACTTCGTCGATGGCCGCGGCGCCGATCAGGTGTTCCCGGAACTGGACGGCAACCCCCTCGTCACCGCCGCGTCTGCCACCGGGCTGATCGACACGATCCTGAACGGCGCCGAGGTTCCCTCGACCACCGTGCGCCCCTACTCGCTGCGGATGCCAGGCTTCGACCACCGCCTGTCGGATGAGGAAGTAGCGGAACTGGCAACCTTCCTGCGCAGCGCCTGGTCCAACAGTGCCCCGGCCGTCACCATCGCCGACGTCACCGCGCGGCGCGAGGTGGCGGAAGAGCGGGCGGCGGCTGAATAAGGCGGGCTGCCGCACTCGGCCGCTCACCTGACCCAGATCAAGGAGAATTGCGCCTCCCTGCGGTATCTTTGCCCGCAGGGAGGCGCGCATGGACATCATACCCCTTATCGACCGGCTCGGCGAAGGTCCGACCGCGGCCCTGTTCGGGCTGCTGACCGGCGCCGTCTTCGGCATTGCCGCGCAACGATCCTCCTTCTGCCTGCGCGCCGCGGCGGTGGAGTTCGCCCGCGGCAGCCTTGGCCCCAAGGTCACCGTCTGGTTCCTCACCTTCTCGACCGCGATGGCATGGGTGCAGGGCGCCCAGCTTCTGGGCCTGTTCCGGGCGGAAGATGCCCGGATGATGGCCGTCGCCGGCTCCTGGTCCGGCGCCATCATTGGGGGCCTCATGTTCGGCGTGGGCATGGTGATGGCCCGCGGCTGTTCCGGCCGCCTGCTGGTGCTGGCCGCCACCGGCAACCTGCGCTCCGTCGTCTCGGGCCTGATCTTCGCCGTGGTCGCACAGATGAGCCTGCATGGCTGGCTGGCCCCCCTGCGCGAATACCTGGCGGGGCTGGCCGTCACGCCGGGCGGGCGCAATGTCGATCTGCTGGCCGTCCTCGGGCTTCCGGGCGGGGCGGGCTTCGCGCTTGGCCTGCTGCTCTCGGTTTTCGCGCTAGCGCTGTCCTGGCGCAACAAGGTCGGTGTCCGCCAGATGATCTTCGCCTCGGGCGTCGGCTTTGCAGTGGCGCTTGGCTGGGTGCTGACCTGGACGCTGGCGCAATCAAGCTTCGAGCCGATGGCGGTCACCTCGGTCACCTTCACCGGCCCCTCGGCCAACACGCTGATGTTCTTCCTGATCCCCGCCCCGGTGCTGGAATTCGATGTCGGCCTTGTCCCCGGCGTCTTCCTCGGCGCCTTCCTCTCGGCGGCACTGAAGGGCGAGCTGCGCCTTCAGGGCTTCGACGATGCCGCCACCATGCGCCGGTCAATGGCCGGCGCGGTGCTGATGGGCTTTGGGGGGATGCTGGCCGGCGGCTGCACCATCGGCGCGGGCGTCACCGGCGGGTCGATCTTCGTCGCCACCGCCTGGCTGGCGCTGCTGTGCATGTGGATCGGCGGGATGGCGGCCGACCTTGTGCTGAACCAGCGCGGCGCCGAACTTCCCGCTTGATCTACTCGAACTCCATCTCGGCAAAGACCACGCCGGCATTCTTGGTCGCCAGTTCTTCGAACGTGTCCAGATAGGCCCATTGCGACTGGTCGACGTAATAGGCCCCGGCCAGATCGCCCCCCGCCTCCAGATGCGCGCCGATCTTCGCGCGCAGGTCCGCAAGATAGTCGCGCGTCTCATGCGTGACCGTCGCAAGGTCGGTCGGATGCCCATGCCCCGGGATCACCAGCGCCGGGGCCAGCGGCATGAAGGCCGTCTCCCATGTCTCGATCCAGCAGGACGTGCAGGTGCCCTCGAAGATCGGCGGCATCCGTTCGTGAAAGGCGATGTCACCGGCGATCATCAGCCCCTGATCGGGCAGCCAGACCTGCGTATCGCCGGGGCTGTGCGCGGGGCCAAGGTGCAGCACCTCGATGCTGAGCTCCCCCATCACGATCTCGCGCCGATCCTCGAAGACCTCGGTCGGCGCTGTCGGCACCGTGCCTTCCGCATTCTCGCGCGCGTAGGATTTCAGCGAGGCCAGATCCTGCCCGTTGCCATCGGCGAACTCTTCGGCGGCGTCGACATGGGCCAGCACCGGCACGCCCTGCGCGGCCCAATAGCCATTGCCCAGCATCGCATGGCCCTGCCCGTTCTCCACGATGACCAGCCGCACCGGCTGATCGGTCACGGCGCGGATCTCCTCGTGCAGCGCCTTGGCCAGCAGGAAGGACGCGCCAGAATTGATGACCACCACCCCGTCCCCGGTCACGATGAAGCTGAGGTTGTTGTTATGCCCGGCATTCTCATAGGTCGGCGGCGCGGTGGCACCGATGGCCGAGAAGACCCCCGGCGCCACCTCCACCGGCTTGGCGTAGAGCACCGAGCCGGGATATTGGTCGGGGATATCCTCGGAACCGAAGGCGGGGCCGGCCATCAGGGCGATCAGGGCAAGACGGCGCATCATGCTTCCTCCACGAAGCGGAACCCATCGCCCTGCCGTTCGGCATGGCCGATGCCGCCGCCGGGCAGGTGAAAGCCGATCAGCCGCATCTGCGCCGCCGCGATCTGGTCCAGCAGCTGGCCGCGCGTGGCGGCGGCCGTCTCTGCGTCCTGATCGGAGCCAGATGGCCAGCCCGGCTGCTCGAAGGCAACGTGGTGGTTGCCAAGCGCGTCGCCCACCACCATTACCGAGTCACTTCCGCCGCGCAGCTCGAAGGCCATATGCCCCGGGGTATGGCCGGGGGTCAGCCGGGCGGCGATGCCGGGCAGGATCTCCTCGCCATCCTTGAACAGCGTGATGCTGTCCGCCATCACCTCCAGCCGCCGCGCCGCGCCCACGGCAAAGGCCGTGCGCGCTGTGCCGATGCTGTCCACGGTGGCGGGGTCGGTCCAATAATCGAACTCCGCCTGCCCCATCAGATAGGTGGCATTGGCAAAGACCGGCTCGTCGAACTCATCGAGCAGGCCCCAAAGGTGATCGGGATGGCCGTGGGTGAAGGCGACATGTGTCACCTCATCGGCAGTCAGGCCAAGCGCCTCCATCGCCTCGGCCAGCTTGCCGGCGGTGGGCATGAAATCGGGGCCGGCGCCGACGTCGAACAGCACGGTATGGGTGCCGTCGCGCAGCAACGTCACGTTGCAGGGCGGCTCCAGCCGGTCGGTCGGCAGGGCATAGCGGGTCAGGATGTCCTGCATCTCGGCCTGCGGCATCCCGCCAAGGATGAAGTCGCCGGGCAGCACCAGATGCCCATCCGACAGGGTGTCGATCTGCATCTGGCCAAGGGTAAGTGTCGCGCTGGCCCAGGTGCGGCGGGGCAGCATCGGCAGCAGGCCGGCGGCGGTGGCCGAGGTCAGCAGGGTGCGGCGGGTGATGGTCATGTCTTCCTCCGTCAGGGAAAGGCCGGGGCGCAGGGCCCCGGCCACGCAGTCAGCCGAAGATGTCGGCGGTGATGCCTTCGTACCAGCCGAGGCTCTCCTCATAGGTCGCCTTGCGCAGCGCCGCATCCTCGCCGGTCTGGCTGATGAAGCTTTCGACGCTGGCGATCTTCTCGGGCGTCGGCTCGTAGGAGGCGCCGACCTTCACCCCATCCTCGGGCGCGATCAGCGACCAGCAGGTGTTGGAGTATTTGGCCGGGAACAGCTTCGATCCGGTCAGCTCTGCCCGGATCGCCATCGCTGCGACCTTGGCCTGGCTGTTGGCCGAGAAAGCCGATTTGGGCATGTCGCCCTGCGCGCTGGCATCGCCCAGAACATAGATATTGGCATCGGCCCGCGCCTGCATCGTCGCGGGATCGACCGGGGCCCAGCCGGTGGCATCGGTGACACCCGCCGCGGCGGCAATGGCCCCCGCCATCTGGCCGGGGATGACGTTGCAGACATCGACCTTCTGCACCTCGCCGTCGATCAGCACCTCCATGCTGCCGGGGCGGACCTCGACCACATTGCCGCCCATGTCGGGGCCGATCCATTCGACCATGCCGGAATAGTGCTTCTGCCAGCCTTCCTCGAAGAGGGCCTGCTTGGAGTATTTTTCCTTGGGGTCCAGCACGAGGATCTTGGCCGTCGGGTTCATCTGCGTCAGCATATGCGCGACCATCGACACCCGCTCATACGGCCCGGGCGGGCAACGATAGGGGTTCGGCGGCGCGACCATGCAGAAGAGGCCGCCTTCCGGCATCGCCTCGATCTGCGCCTTCAGCAGTTGCGTCTGCGGGCCGGCCTTGTAGGCATGGGGCATGACCTCCGCATCGGCCAGGGTCCAGCCCGGAACGCTGCCCTCGACAAAGTCGATCCCGGGCGAGATGACCAGCCGGTCATAGGGCAGCACCCCGCCGCCCGCGAGTGTCACGGTGCGGGCCGCGGGATCGACGCCCGCCGCCATATCCTGCACCAAGGTGACGCCTGCGGCGGCGATGGCGTCATAGCCATGGGCGAGGCTTTCGAACTCCCGGAACCCGCCGAGATAGAGGTTCGAGAAGAAGCAGGTATAATAGGTGGCGTTCGGCTCGATCAGCGTCACGTCCAGCGCGCCCGCCGCATCCTTGGCAAGGTAGCGGGCAACCGTCGCGCCCCCTGCGCCGCCGCCGATCACCACCACGCGCGGTTTGGTCTGGCCCAGAACCCGGGGCGCCGACAGGGCCGCGGTGGCGGCGACGGCAGAGTGGATGAAGATCCGTCTGTTAAGCATTGTCTTTCCTCCCTTTTTTGTCGTTCTGCGGCGCGTCTTGCGGCACCGCTTCGGCCTTGCCCCGCTACTCCTCCAGCGTGGCGAAATACGCGGCGAGCGCCGCGATCTCTTCGTTCGACAGGCGGCCGGCCATCATCTGCATCACAGGATGCGGCCTGAGCTTCTCCTTGTAAGCATGCATGGCGATTACGAAATCCTCGGCCGGCCACTCTGTGATCGACGGGATCCCCCGGTCGGTGCCGTCGCGCTGGTGGCAGGTGGAGCATTCGCTGGAGAGGTAGGCGCCATATTCGGCATCGCCCTCGATCGCCAGGATCTCGGGCGCGAGGTCGGGCAGGGTCTTGCGCGCGGTCGGCTCTGCCTCGGGGATGTCGCGGGGGCGGTCGGAATAGTCGCGCAGGAAGGCCAGAAGGTCGGCGCGCGGGCCGTCATCCTTGAGGCCCTTGTAGGCCATGCGGGTGCCCGACACGAGCGCCTTGGGGTTTTCGACATAGGCGTCGAGGGTTTCCAGCGTCCAGGTCAGCCCGTCGCTGCCCATCCGCGCCATGCTCTTGGAATAGGGGAACTCCGGCACCGCCCCGGCACGGCGCCCGTATAGGCCGTTCAACTGCGGGCCGACGCGGTTGACGGCATCGGGCCCGATCCGGTGGCAGGCAGAGCATTGGCGCTGGAACAGCGTGGCGCCGCGATCCGCGTCACCGATCAGGTTCGCCGCCGCGGGGGTGCAGACCGCGGCGGCGAGAAGGGCGAAGGGCGCAAGGAGCCGTCCTGCGCCGCCCATGTCATTGACCGAAGGTCGAGAGGTACGCGATCACCGCCTGAAGGTCGCTGTCCTTCTTGAGGCCCGCGAAGGACATCTTGTTCTTCGGCATATAGCCCTTGGGATCGGCGAGATAGGCGCTCAGCTCGTCATGGGTCCAGACAAGACCCCCGGCCCCAGCATCCAGCATCGGCTTGGAATACTTGAAGCCCTCGACCGTTCCGGCCGCGCGGCCGACGATGCCGTTCAGCACCGGACCCACGGCGTTCTTGGCGCCGTCACCGACCTTGTGGCAGGCGGCGCATTTCTTGAACACCTTCTCGCCCGCCGCGACCAGTTCGGGATCGGCTGCGGCGGTGTCGGCGGGTGTCTCGGCCGCCGGCTCGGCAGCAGCTTCCGGCGCGGGCTCGGCCACGGCAGCTTCCGGCACGGGCTCTTCGGCCGTCGCAACGACAACCTCGGCCACGGGGCCGTCATCGGTGGTGTCGTTCGGCGTCACGTCCAGCACAGTGGCATGGGCGGTGATCTCCACGCTGTCCTTGCACTCCGTCATGCAGGGCTCGCGGATGAAGGCCGGCAGTTCGGTGGTGTCGCGGTCGTCGAGGATGAAGCCGCCGGCATTGGGCATCTCGACCTCGGTAAAGGTCTCTTTCGACAATACGAAGTCATCGTCCACAAGATCGTTGGAGTAGAGGATATAGGCGACGATGGCATAGACGTCGTCATTGCTCAGCGACTGCGCATTGCCGAAGGGCATCGAGCGATGGACGTAATCCCAGGTGGTCGACAGATAGGGCCAGTAGGAGCCCACGGTCTTCAAGGGATCGTCGCGGTCCAGCGTGCCCATGCCGCCAGCCAGCTTGGGCCAGTTGTCCACGCCTTCGGCAAACTCGCCATGGCAGACGGCACAGGATTCCGAGAACAGCTCCTCCCCGGTCAGCACGTCGCCCGACCCTTCGGGCAGGCCGAGCCCGTCAGGGCGCACGTCATGGTCCCAGGCAGCGACCTCTTCGGGAAGGGCCGCGCGGCCGAGGCCGATCTTTTGGGCCAGCGCTGGGGTCGCCAACAGGCCGGAGGCGAGGCTCGAAGCGAGGAGGGTGCCGATCACCCGTTTACGAAACTTCGACATTCTCCGCCTCCCCGTTCGCCTTCACCCACCAGGTCTGGATGCAGTTGTTGTGATAGATCGAGTTCAGGCCGCGGAAGTCCCGCAGCTCTGTCTTGGTCGGCTGCACATAGCCGGTGGAATCGATGGCCCGCGATTGCACCAGCATTTCCGATCCGTCCCAGACATGGTCGAGGTAGAAGCGGCTGACCGCCATGTCCTGCCCCGGCGCAGCAAGGCGGGCGGGCATCCAGGTCTTGCCGCCATCGACGGTGACATCGACGCGGGTGATCGCGCCGCGGCCCGACCAGGCGAGGCCGGTGATGACCAGCGGGCCGGGGCCGTGCTTGATCGGCATCTGCGGGCTGGGGCTGGTGACGATGGATTTGGCATCCATGACCCAAGTGAACTTGCGCGAGGTGCCATCGGCCAGCGTGTCGGTGTATTTCGAGGTTTCCTCGCGCTGCTCCCACGGCTGGTCGCCAACTTCGATGCGGCGCAGCCATTTGATCCACATGTTGCCCTCCCAGCCCGGCACGCAGAGCCGGACGGGATAGCCATGTTCCTTGCGCAGCGCCTCGCCATTGGCCTTGAAGGCGACGAGGCAATCGTCCATCGCCTTTTCCAGCGGGATTGAGCGGCCGTTCGAGGAGGCATCGGCGCCCTCGACCAGCACCCACTTGCCCTCGGGCTTGACCCCGGCCTCTTCCAGCAGCAGCCGCAGCGGCACGCCGGTATAATCCATGTTGTGGATCATGCCATGGGTGAACTGCGCGCCGTTCAGCTGGCTGCCGGCCCATTCCATCCCGGTATTGGCGGCGCATTCCAGGAAGTAGGTGCGCGTCTCGCGCGGGAAACGCTCCAGATCCGCATAGGTGAAGATCAGCGGGGTATCGACCAGCCCGTTGATCATCAGGCGGTAATCCTCCTTCGCCAGCTCAATGGCGCCGGAATGGTGCCGCTCGAAGGCGCAGCCCTGCGGGGTGATGGTGCCGTCAAGCGCGTGGATCGGGGTGAAGTTGATCGAAGAAATGGTGTCGGCGGTCAGCCATTCGACATTGCGGCGCACCACGTCGCCCTCAAAGCGGATCGGCAGGCCGTAGGGGCTGGCATCGACGCCGTCGCCAAGGCCCTGCGCCCAAGGTTGCACCTCGGTGATCAGCGGGTCTGGCCCCGCGGCGCGGGCAGCGCCGGCCCCAAGCAGGGCCCCACCGGCCGCGACGCCGGCGCCGAGGAAGCCCCGGCGCGTGGTGGCGATCTGCGGCGCGGCCTTTGTGGTTTCGGGTTCGTCAGTCATGACAAACTCTCCTTACTGTCTCCGGTCCTTGGTGCGGGCCGGGTTGCGGAACACGCCGGCCGCCCTTGGGCAGCAGCGCAAAGCTGATGCCTCAGGTGCCGGTGACGACGACCGAGGTGTTGGGGGTCAGTTTCACGGTGCCGATCTTGCGCAGATGCGCCTCGACCACGTCCCAGATCTGCGGGCCTTCGGTGCCTTCGTTGACGCTGGCCCAGCCGGCGACGGTGTAGGATTTCGACGCCTCGACCGCCTCGCCGGTATCCACCAGCGTCATGTTCGAGATGCGGCTGCCGATGGGTTTGGAGATGTCGATATGGTAGCCAAGCCCGCCGACGCGGACCATGTCGCCGCCCTGCTGGTAATAGGGATCGGTATTGAAGATGTTGTCGGCCACATCCTCGAGGATGGTCAGGATCGTCTCGCCGGTCATCTCGGTCCGGTAGCATTCGCCATAGGTCATCGAGGTGGCGTTGTGGATATCCTCGCGGGTGATCGGATCGCCCGGCAGCAGCGAGGGGCCCCAGCGGACGCCCGGCGACATGGCGATCTGGCTGTCGCGTTCCGAGCGGATCGCGTCGCAGATCAGGTCATCCCAGGTGCCGTTGAAATTGCCGCGGCGGTAGAGGAGGCTTTCGGTCTGGCCGACCACCTCTTCCAGCTGGTCCTTGAAGGGCGCGCGGCCGGTGTCGATCAGCGCGGCCATGTCGGGATCGGGGGTGATCACGTCCGAGAAGATTGGGATCAGCTTGTGGCGGAAACCCATCATGCGGCCGTCGCGCACGTCGAGATCGACGCGGCTGACAAACTTGCCGTTGGAGCCCGAGGCGATGAGGATCGTCTCGCCTACCAGCACGGGTTCGGGGATGGCGTCATGGGTGTGGCCGGTCAGGATCACGTCGATGCCCTTGACCCGGCCGGCCATCTTGCGGTCGACGTCGAAGCCGTTATGCGAGAGGCAGACGACCAGATCGACGCCCATGCCGCGGACCTCGTCCACCACCTCTTGCATCCGCTCCTCGCGGATGCCGAAGGAGTAGTCGGGGAACATCCATTTGGGGTTGGCGATGGGCATGTAGGGGAAGGCCTGGCCGATGACGGCGATCTGCAGGCCTGCCTTTTCGAAGATGTGGTAGGGCTCGAAGGCGGGCTCGTCCCATTCCGCGTCGAAGATGTTGGCGCCGAGGAAGGGGAAGGGCAGCGTTTCGACGATTTCCTTCACCCGGTCCTGGCCAAGGGTCCATTCCCAATGCGAGGTCATCGCCTCGGTGCCGAGCGCGTTCATCACATCGACCATGTCCTGGCCCTTGGTGGCCAGCGAGGTCATCGAGCCGTGCCAGGTATCGCCGCCGTCGAGCAGGATCGAGTCGGGGCGGGCGGCGCGGATCGCCTTTACCACGGTTGCCACCCGGTCCATGCCGCCCATCCGGCCATAGCTGCGGGCCAGCGCGGTGAAATCGTCATGGGTCAGCGCATAGGCATCGGGCGAGCCGGGGGGCAGGCCGAACATCTTGAGGAAGTCCTTGCCGGTCACATGCGGCGGCTTGCCCGTCGCCTCGCCCACGCCGATGTTGATCTCGGGCTCGCGGAACCAGATCGGCTTCAGCTGGGCGTGGATGTCGGTGATGTGGATCAGCGTCAGGTTGCCGAAATCGTCGAACTGCAGCAGCTGATCCTGGGTCAGCACCTGCTGCGCCGCCAGTTTCGACCAGTTGCCAAAGCCTGACGCGCCCCAGAGGGCCGAGGCGGCCATGCTGGCCTGAAGGAACTCGCGGCGGGAAATCATCTCAATGTCGCTCCATCATCATCGGCAAGCCGGGGCCGGCCGCGCAAAGAGCGCGCCGGGCGGGTCGCCCAAGGTCTTAGGCTGGCTTGGCGGCGCTGCTGCGCGCCGCCGATTGTCAGAAGGGCCCGGCGCCTTTGCGCCGGGCACCGTGGGGATTACGGACGGACCGAGACGCCCTCGATCGAAAGCCCTTCGCCGCGCGAAGCGACGTAAAGCTCCAGCGCGCGGAACTCTTCCGAGCCGGCGGCGAAGGTTTCGGCGCGGGTATCGCGCACGCAGCCGACGAAGCGCTGGTGGATCGATACGACGCCCGCGTCTTTCAGGCGGTAGGTCGGGAAGCCGTTGATCTGGCCCTGGCTGAGATGGTCAGCCCGGATCATGTTGCCGGCATTGACCTCGTGGCAGTTGGCGCAGGCGAGTTCGAGCTGGCCGTAGCGGGTGTAGTAGATTTCCTTCCCCCGCTCCCACCAATCCGCCGCGGCACCTTCGACGGACACTTTCATCGGCTCTCCGCGCGATTGCAGCGAGATGGCCGAGGTCATGTTCTTCATGTCGTTGCTGTTCCACTTCCAGGCTTCGGCACCCATCCGGTTGGTGCGGCAATCGTTGATGAAGTTCTCCATCGACCAAAGATCCGTCGCGGCGCCGTTCATCTTCGGCATCGAGGTGCGAACACCCTTCATGCTTTCGATGCCCTCGTGGCAGGAGGCGCAGCTCTTGCCCTCGGTCCCGTCGACCGTATCCCACATGTCGAGGCCCTGATCGGCAAAGACCATCGCGGGGTTGTCGAAGTCGTCCATCTGCATCGCGCGGGTCTCGGTCTCGCGGTAGAGCCAACCCGAATAGACCTCGGTCAGCACACCCTCCACGGCAGGACCGGGCGCGACGCGCGTCACCAGTTCAATGTCTTCGTTCACGACCAGTTCCGCATCCGGGCTCGGGTCGGCCAGCACGGCACCGGCGGCCAGAACGGCCAGCACGGAGGCGGCGGCAAGTTTGCTGCGGTAAGGCAGTCGCATCTTTCTCATCCTCCCTGGGTGGGACCGCCCGCGCGCCTGGCGCGGATGGTCTGTCCTTGGTCGCGCGCTCCCATTCGCGCCCGCCGTCTTGATCCCGCCGCCCTGATCAGGCGATCTCAATCGGCTTCGCATCCTCGTAGACAGAGCCGTCATCGTCATACCAGGTGAACTTGAACTCGCCGGCCGCATCGACCTTCGCGTCAAATTCGAAGTAGGGGTTGGTCGAAACCGCCGGGTCGATAGCGATGTCAATCACGTTCACACCGTTGAAATCACAGGTGAAGCGGTTGATGATCGACCGCGGGATCAGCGTGCCATCGGCGTTCTTGCGCTGGCCGGATTCCATCGGGTGGCTGATCAGGGTCTTGAGCGTCACCACCTCGCCGGCGGCCGCCGATTTCGGCACCTTGACGCGGGGTTTTACATCGTTTGCCATTGTTTCTCTCCAATAACCGGGATCAGCCGCCGCAGCCGCCGATGGTGACCTTCACGGTGGATTGCGCCTGCACGAAGCTGCCATCGGGCATCTTGGCGATGGCGATCACATCCTGCGTCTTGGCCAGGCGGATCCGGGTCGAGGCCATCTGCGAGCCTGCGGCGGGGCCGAAGGTGAAGGTCGCCACTTCCGGCTCGGGGTTGCCGGCCGCCAGCACGATGATCGACACGGCGCCGGGGGCATCGACGGCCACCGGCACGGTGTTGCCGTTCTCGGCGATCTCGGGTGCGGTCAGGGTGATGCCGCCGGTGCCGGGTGCGGCCCCGCCGGTAAAGGCCGCGACCGCATCCTCGACAGCGGCGCGGGCCGGCAGCGGCAGCGCCGCGACGGCAAGGCCGCCAAGGCCGAGCGCGAGGGCGTTGCGTCTGGTAATGTTCATCATGTCCTCCTCGAACTGGTTCGGCCCGCCCCTGTCACTCTTTGAGCGTCAGGAGATAGGCCACGACATCCTCGACCTGCTGTGCGGTCAGGACGGGTGGAAGCTCGGCCGTGGGGGCCTTGCCGGTGTAGCCGTCGCCGGGACGGATGAAGCCGTCGGTCTTGTAGAAGGCCGGCATCATCGTTCCCTCGAAGGTCAGCTTGGCATTGACGACCAGGCCGCGCAGTTCGGCCTCGGTCCAGCGGTCGGCAGCGCCGTCGAGCGCCGGGCCGATATTCCCCTGGAACTGCACCTCGGGCATCGCCGCCAGCTCGTGGCAGGCGACGCAGTTTCCCAAGGCATTGGTGGTCATGACCGTGGCTCCGGCGGTCGCATCGCCCGGCGCGCCGGTCAGCGAGGCCGCAACCGCGCCCCCGTCGAAGGCGACACCTCCCGGAGCCGTCTCGGCGGCCGCGGGCAGGGCTGCGAGCGCGGCTGCGAGCGCGGCTGCGAGCGCGGGGGCCATGGCCCAGTGCGCAACGTGGCTCTTCATGTGATCCTCCCTGAATTCTCCCGACTCGGACTGTAGGCGAGAGACGATATGTCGCGCAATCGTTATATTGCGATTATTGCATGTCTCGCAGGTGCAGCATTTGCCGCGGGTCAGTTCTGCTCGGCCAGATGGCGGGCCAGATATTTCTGAAAATGCTCGCCGCTGTCATATCCGTGGTCCGAGACCCAGGTCAGCAGCGCCTCGGTCGTGCCGGTGCCAAAGGCGCCCGGCATCATCACCACGGCGGCCTTGGCGGCGGTCGTGTCCTCGGGCACCTCTTCGGGCAGGAAGATCAGCGTCGGCGTGAACACCACGCCCCAGCGCACCGCCATCTCTTTTTCCGGCAGCACCGTGCCGTCGAAATCGGTCACCTCGACATCGCCGAAGAGGTTCATCTGCACCACGAAGTACTTCTCGCGGATCAGCGCGTCGATCCTGGGGTCGGGGAACACCTTCTCATGCATCTCGGCGCAATAGATGCAGCCGCGCTGTTCGAAGGTGATCAGCAGGCGCTTGCCCTCGGCATTGGCCTCGGCAAGGTCTTCGCGCATGTCCTTGAAGGTATCGCGGAGCCAGTCGGGCTTGTGCAGCCCGTCATCGCCGATCGGGGCGGCGGCGGCAGGCAGGGCGAGGGCAATGATGAGGGCAGTCAGCAGATGGCGCATGGTCTCTCCTTCCGGCGGTCACTTCGGGCCGGCGGTCACTTGAGGGTGCCGCTCCAGTCGAAATTGCGGATCATGAAATCGGCGATGTAGTTGACGGAGTTGGTGGCGATCAGGACGGCGAAGACGATCAGCATCACCCCCATCGCCTTTTCGACGAAGCCCAGATAGCGGCGGTTGCGGGCGACCCATCCAAGGAAGGGCCGCGCGAACAGGGCTGCGACCACGAAGGGCATGGTCATCGACAGGCCGTAGACCAGCAGCAGAAGGCCGCCACGCAGCAGGTCACCGCTGCCCGAGGCGACGAACAGGATCGCCGCCAGCGCCGGGCCGACGCAGGGGGTCCAGCCAAAGCCGAAGGCGAGGCCCATGACATAGGCGCCGACAAGGGTGGTGGGTTCGGTTTTCGATTCGATCCGCGCCTCGCGGTAGAGGAAGGGCACCCGGATCACGCCGAGGAAGTGCAAGCCGAAGACCAGCAGCACGGCGGCCGCGACATAGGACAGCGGCTGCTTCCACTGGATGAAGGCCTGGCCAAGCGCGGTGGCCCCCAGCCCCAGCAGCACGAAGATGGTGGTGACGCCAAACGCGAAGGCGATGGCCGAGATCACCAGCCGCCGCTGCGCGCCGGGGCGCAGCCCGCCGGTTCCGTCGCCGCGCAGTTCCTGCATCGAGATGCCGGCCATGTAGCACAGGTAGAACGGCACCATCGGCAAGATGCAAGGTGACAGGAAGGACAGCAGTCCGGCCAGCGCCGCCCCGCCATAGGTGATGTCCAGCATAGGGTCCTCCGGGGGCGCCCCTCCCCGGGCGCCGAACGTCCTTGCACGCCGGCAAGAACACTTTACGATATTTCGATATATCAAGGTGTCCGTCAACATGCTTCGCATCCCGCCCCGAACCTTCCGGCCCTTGCGCGCCGCCCTCGCCGCGGTGGCGCTTCTGGCATGGGCCGGACCGGCGCTGGCGGATCTGCAGCTTTACATGTTCGAGCGCCCGGGCTGCCCCTATTGCCTGCAATGGGAGCGCGAGGTTGGCCCCGCCTATCCCAACACTGCAGAGGGCCAGGCTGCACCCTTGGTCCATCTTGACATTCGGGACCCCTTGCCGCCCGATCTGACCGTGGTCTCGCAGCCGCAATTCACGCCGACCTTCGTTCTGGCCAAGAACGGGCAGGAAGTGTCGCGACTCGAGGGCTATCCCGGCGAGGCCTTCTTCTGGGGGCTGCTGGAACAGATGATCGCCGAAGCAACGGCGGTGGAGGAAGGAGCAACCGAGTGACCACGGCATCTGTCTGGATCGGCGCCGGCCAGCGGGCGGGCGAGAGTGCCGCAGCCCCCGAAGACCTGCCGCTGGACATGTGCGACGGCCGGCCCGCACCGATCGAGGGTGTGCGCGCCGATGATGCCGCCGGGTTCCTCAAGGCGTTGGCTCATGAAGGCCGCCTGATGATCCTGTGCCATCTGGCGGGTGGGCCGCGCAGTGTGACGGAACTGGAAAAGCTGCTATCCACACGGCAGGCGATGGTCAGCCAGCATCTGGCGCGGCTGCGGCACGAGGGGCTGGTCACCTACCGCCGCGAGGGGCAGGCGATCTTTTATGCCATCGCGGATCCAAAGGTGCTGCGGACCGTGGCGCTGGTCGCCGAGATGTTCCGCGACCCGCCAGAGGCACCCTGACCGGGACGCTGCGCGGACGAGGGGGGAGACGACATGGATGATCTGAATTTCGGGGCGATTGCCGCCCTTGTCGGGCTGGTTGGCGGCATCGCGCTTGGCCTTGCCGCGCGGCTGGGGAATTTCTGCACGCTCGGCGCCATCGAAAGTGCGGTTTACGGCGAGGATCAGCGGCGGCTGCGGCTGTGGGGCATCGTGCTGGGAACGGCGATCCTGGGCACGCAGCTCGGCGCGGCGGCGGGGGCCATCGATCTCGCGGGAAGCTACTACCATCAGATCGCCTGGAACCCCTGGGCCAGCATCATTGGCGGGCTGGTCTTTGGCTATGGCATGGCGCTGGCGGGCAATTGCGGCTTTGGCGCGCTGGTGCGGTTCGGCGGCGGTGACCTGCGGTCGATGGTGGTGGTCGTGGTCATGGGCATCGCCGGCTTTATCGCGCTGTCGGGGCCGCTGGCACCGCTGCGGATCTGGCTGTTCCCGCAGGACATGTCCTCGGGCCCACAGGGCATAGGTGCAAGCTTCACCGCGCTGACCGGGCTGCCGGCAACGCTGGCCGCCGCGGCCATCGCCGCCGGGCTCGTGGTCTGGTCGCTGGCGCATGACCCGCTGCGCCGCTCGCCGCGGATGCTGGCCTGGGGGGTGATCGCCGGGCTGGCCGTGGTCTGGACGCTGGCGGGCACCACATGGGTCAATCAGCAAAGCTTTGGCGCGGTGCAGGTCGAGGGGCCGTCCTTCACCGCCCCCATCGGCCGCACGCTGATCTTCCTGATGACCTCCACCGCCGGGGGGATCACCTTTTCCGTGGGTTCGGTCGCGGGGGTGCTTCTGGGCTCGCTGGCCGGGTCCACGATCCGCGGGCTGTTCCGCTGGGAGGCTTGCGATGACCCGCGCGAGCTTGGCCGGCAGGTCAGCGGCGCGGCGCTGATGGGCGTGGGCGGGGTGATCGCCGTCGGCTGCTCGGTCGGGCAGGGCGTGACCGCCTTTGCCACGCTGGCCTGGTCGGGGCCGGTGACGCTGGCTGCCATCGTCGCCGGCGCGCTGCTGGGGCTGCGGCAGCTGATGCTGGGGTTTCAGCCGGATTGACGCCTTGACGCCGACGCCCGTCCTGCCACCTTGCAGGGGCAGCGCGAAGGATCCCCCCATGCAAGACGACCTGCCCGAAGACAGCAAGCTGACCCGCACCAAACGGGCCTGGGCCGCGGCGGGCAAGTTCCTGACCGGGCGCGAAGCGCGGCCCGAGGCGGACCGGCTGCCACCCGGCCAGCATCTGGTCACCGACTGGCCGGTGCTGGATCTGGGGGTGGAGCCGGAGGTGCCGCTGGCCACCTGGCAACTGCGCGTCACCGGCTTTGCCGCGAACCCGCTGACGCTGACATGGGAGCAATTCAACGCCCTGCCCCAGCACACAAGCCGCAGCGATATCCACTGCGTCACCACCTGGTCGCGCTATGACAATGACTGGCAGGGCGTGCCGGTGCGGGCGCTGCTGGACCTTGTGCAGCCGCTGCCGATGGCGGAGTTCGTCATGCTCACCTCGCATGACGGCTACACGACCAACCTGCCGCTGGAGGATTTCGCCTCCGAGGAGGCCATCCTTGCCACCCATTGGCAGGGGCAGCCGCTGACCCGCGCGCATGGCGGGCCGATGCGGCTCGTCGTGCCGCATCTCTACTTCTGGAAAAGCGCCAAGTGGCTGAAGTCGATCGAGCTGATCGGCGCCGACCGCGCGGGGTTCTGGGAGAAGAACGGCTATCACATGTATGGCGACCCGTGGCGCGAGCAGCGCTATACGGACGACTGACCCCAACCTCTCCGGGCTTGCAGTCCGCCCCTCCGGTTTGCGATGGTGGCGCACCTTGACCGGAGCCACCATGCCGCGCCCCCTGCCCCTTGCGAGCCTTCCCCGCCCGGCCCTGCTGATCGCGGGGCTGCTGGCGATGACGGCGCTGCTGTCGGCAGCGGCCTTCGCGCTGGCGCAATACACCGCCAGCGCCCGGCTGGAGGCAGACCTGCGCGACCGGCTGACCGTGACTCGCCACAGCGTCGTGACCGAGATCGAGCGATTTCGCTACCTGCCCGCCGTGGTGGGGCAGGACGCCCGCATCCGCGCCCTGCTGGCCGATCCGGGCAGCGCCGCGGCGGCGGATGCGGCGAACGCCTACCTGCAGACGGTGCGCGATCTGTCGGGGGTGGACGAGCTGTATGTGACCGACGCCGAGGGGCTGACGGTGGCCGCCAGCAACTGGAACCAGCCCGGCAGCTTCCTTGGCCATTCCTACGCCTTCCGCCCCTACTTCCAAGGTGCAATGCTGGAGGGTGCCGCGCGCTACTACGCCGTCGGGGTCACCACCGGCAAACCCGGCTATTTCCTGTCGGCGCGGCTTGGCCCCGCCATCGCGCCCACCGGCGTGGCCGTGGTCAAGGTCGACATGGCGACGCTGGAGGGGACATGGGTCCGCGCCAACGAACATGTGGCGCTGGCCGATCCCGATGGGGTGATCTTCCTGTCGGGCCCGCGGAACTGGAAATACCGGCCGCTGGAGCCGCTGGCTGCCCCGGCGCTGGAGCGTATTCTGGCAGAGCGGCGCTATGACGGGCTGGACATCGCCGCCGCATCGCCGCTGGACGGCGCCATCACCGCGGACAGCCGCGAGCCCTTGCGCATTGCGCAGGCGGCGCTGGAGCCCGATGGCTGGCAGATCGTCGTCGGCCTGCCCTCGGCGCCCGTGCTGCGCAGCGCCTGGCAGGTGGCGGGGCTGGCAGCGCTGGCGGGGCTGCTCGCCTCGGTCGGGGCGCTGATCTTCTGGCAGCGGCGGCAGCTGATCCGCCTGAAGCTGAACCAGAACGCGGTGCTGGAGCGGCGTGTGGCAGAGCGCACGGTAGAGCTGGCGCATGAGATCGAAGAGCGGCGCCGGGCCGAGGACGAGCTGCGCCAGACCCATGAAAGCCTTGTCCATGCCGCCAAGCTGGCGGTGCTGGGGCGGATGTCGGCGGCCATCGTGCATGAGGTCAGCCAGCCGCTGTCGGCGCTGGACAACACGCTTGCGGCGGCGGAACTGCACCTGAGCCGCGGGGATACGGACCGCACCGCCAATAGCCTCGGCTCCGCCCGCGGATTGCTGCGCCGGATGCAGACGATGGTGCGGCACCTGAAGACCTTCGGCGCCAAGCAGAAGCTGACCCCGCCCGAGCCGGTGGACATGGCCGCCGTGCTGGCCGCCTCGGCCGAGATCCTGGAGCCGCGGCTGCGCGAACTGGGGGTGGGGCTGGCGCTGCCCGCGCCGGCCAGCCTGCCCCCGGTCAGCGGCAACCCGGTGCGACTGGAGCAGGTGGCGACCAACCTGCTGCTGAACGCCGCCGAAGCGAGCGCCGGCGCGGCTCCCGTCACCATCACCGCCGCGCTGGACCTTCACGGCACCGGCCTGCGCCTGACCATCGCCGACCGCGGCCCCGGCATCCCCGAGGATATGCGCGAGCGGATCCTGGAGCCGTTCTTCACCACCCGCGTCACCGGCGAGGGGCTGGGGCTTGGCCTGTCGATCGTGCGCACCATCCTGGAACAGACCGGCGGCACCCTGACCTTCGCGCCCCGCCCTGGCGGTGGCACCCTGACGCTGGTGGACCTGCCGCTGCATCAGGCCAACGCCAGCAAGGCCGCCCGATGAGCCGCGGCACCATCGCCTTCATCGACGATGAACCGCGGCTGTGCGAGGCGGCGGCCGACTGGCTGGGCGCCTCGGGCTTCCGTGTCACCACCTTCACCGACCCGGCGCGGGCGCTGGCCGAGATCGACCCCGGCCGCTGCGATTGCGTGGTCACCGATCTGCGGATGCCGGGGGTAACCGGGCAGCAGGTGCTGGCGCAGCTGCGTGCGGGCGATGCCGATCTGCCGGTGATCCTGCTGTCGGGCCACGGGGATGTGCCGGTCGCGGTGGAGGCGATGCGCGAGGGCGCCTATGACTTCATCGAGAAGCCTTACGGCGCCGAGCATCTGGTGGCCGTGCTCGACCGAGCGGTGGAGCTGCGGCGGATGCGGCGAGAGCTGCGCAGCACCCGCTGGTCCGATATCGCCTCGGCCCGGCTGGAGGCGCGGCTGGCCGGCACCGCCCCCGCCATCGCCGCGCTGCGCGATGCGGTGCGGCAGCTGGCCGATATCAACGTCGACCTGCTGCTGCGCGGCGAGACCGGCACCGGCAAGGAGGAACTGGCCCGCGCCTTCCACGATTTCGGGCGACGGGCGCGGCGGCCCTTCGTGGCAATCAACTGCGCCGGTATCCCCGAGCCGGTGTTCGAGGCGGAGCTGTTCGGGCATGAGCGCGGGTTTCTGGCGGGCACCGCCGCGGCGCGGATCGGCAAGCTGGAACATGCCAATGGCGGCACGGTGTTCTTCAATGAGGTGGAGAGCCTGCCGCTGGCGCTGCAATCCAAGCTGCTGCGGGTGATGCAGGACCGCAGCCTGGAGCGGATCGGGTCCAATGCGGCACGGCCGGTGGATCTGCGGATCATCGCGGGCACGCGGCTGGACCTGCGGGCCGAGGTTGGCGCGGGGCGGTTCCGGGCCGACCTGTTCTACCGGCTGGCGACGGTGGAACTGGCCCTGCCGCCCTTGCGCGCCCGGCGCGAGGATATCCCGCTGCTGTTCACCCGCTTTGCCGAGGACGCGGCAGAGCGTTTTGGCCGGGCGGTGCCGGACCTGTTGGAAAGCGAGCTGCGGCTGTTGCAGGGGCAGGACTGGCCGGGGAATGTCGGCGAGCTGAAGGCGGCGGCAGAGCGGCATGTGCTGGGGCTGCGGCGCGGGGCCGGGGCGGATCCGGAGGCGGCGGGCGGCACCCTGCCCGAGCGCATGGCCCGGTTCGAGGCCGAAACGATTGCCGAGGCGCTGCGGCAGGCGGGCGGATCATCGGCGGCGGCAGCCGACCTGCTGGGGGTGCCGCGGCGGACGCTGAACGAAAAGATCGCGCGCCACGGGCTGCGGGGTGACGAATAGCGGGCGGAAATCCGCCTGTATTTCGCGCACCGCGGCAATATCTCGCCAGACACAATCCGCCAGATGCCGCCTTCTTCCGCGTAACGCCCATGTGATAAACGAAAATTTCACACTCCCGAAATGCGCGCCCTTCCGCCGGAAGTGCTTTGCCCACGCGCCGCCCCGGTGCAGGCTTTTGCGATCATCGACCATGCTACGGGAGGAAACTGCATGTTCAACTTCACCGGAAAATTCGTACCTGCTGCCGTCCTTGGGGCGACGCTTGGCTTTGCGCCGCAAGCCTCGCTGGCGCAGGAGTTCATCAACGTCCTCACGGGCGGCACCTCGGGCGTCTATTACCCGCTCGGCGTTGGCCTGTCGGAGATCTATGCCGAGAATATCGAGGGCGCGCGCACCCAGGTGCAGGCCACCAAGGCCTCGGTCGAGAACCTGAACCTCTTGGCGCAGGGCAAGGGCGAGCTGGCCTTCGCGCTTGGCGATTCCGTGAAATTCGCCTGGGAAGGCAACGCGGAAGCGGGCTTCCCCAACGCGCTGACCAACCTGCGCGCCATCGCCGCGATCTATCCGAACTACATCCAGATCGTCGCCGAAGCCTCGGCCGGCGCGACCACGCTGGAAGACCTGCGCGGCAAGACCCTGTCGGTCGGCGCGCCGGCCTCGGGCACCGAGCTGAACGCGCGGGCGATCTTCGCTGCCGCCGGCATGACCTATGACGACCTCGGCAAGGTCGAGTACCTGCCCTATGCGGAATCTGCCGAGCTGATCAAGAACCGCCAGCTGCAGGCCACGCTGCAATCCTCGGGCCTTGGCGTTGCATTCATCAAGGATCTGTCGGCCACGCATGAGATCACGCTTGTCGGCATCCCGGCCGAGGTCGTGGAGTCCATCGGTGCGCCCTATGTGCCCGCCGTCATCCCCGCCGGCACCTATACCGGGCAGGATGCCGACGTGCCGACCGCTGCCGTCGGCAACATCCTTGTGACGCATGAAGACGTGTCGGAAGAGACCGCCTACCAGATGACCAAGCTGATGTTCGACAACCTCGACCGTCTGAAGGCCTCTCACTCCGCTGCCGGCAACATCAATCCGGAAACCGCGCTGGAAGGCCTGTCGATCCCGCTGCATCCGGGCGCCGAGCGCTACTATCGCGAGATCGGCCTGATCAAGTAATTAGCCGAGGTGCTGTCCGGGCGGCGTGATGCCGCCCGGACCTGCTTGCCCCCTATATTGCCGCCCCGGTCAGCGCCCCCGGCGCAGGGCGCGTCGTTTCATTTCCCCCGGAGTTTCCCCTATGTCCGCCACGCTCCACGCCACACCGGAACCCGTGACCGAAGAGGCCGTCGAGGGCCTGCCCCCGGGCTTTGGCACCGGCATCATGGGATCCATCGCCTTCTGGATCGCCGTCGTCTTCGCGCTGTTCCAGCTTTGGGTCGCCGCCTATGGCACCCTGCCCAGCCAGGTGGTGCGGGCGATGCATGTGGGCTTCTTGCTGCTGCTGGGGATGGGGCTGGTCGGCAACCTGATCGCCAAGAACCGCATCGGGCAGATTTACTTCTGGACGCTTGGCGTTCTGGGCTTTGCCACAGGCGTCTACAACTGGGTGTTCTACGAAGACATCATCCAGCGCACCGGCTTCCTGACCACGGCCGATTTCGTGGTGGGCACCGCGCTGATCGTGCTGGTGTTCATCGGCGCGCGGCGGCTGATGGGCTGGCCGCTGGCGATCATCGCCGGGATCTTCCTGGCCTATTGCTTCCTGGGCCAGCACCTGCCGGCGCCGTTCATCCACCGCGGCTATGACTTCGCGCAGATCATCGAGCATTTCTCGTTCGGGACCGAGGGCATCTATGGCACGCCGGTCTATGTCAGCAGCGCCTATATCTTCATTTTCGTGGTGTTCGCGGCCTTCCTGGAACGCGCCGGGATGCTCAACCTCTTCAACGATTTCGCGCTTGGCCTTGTCGGCGGCGTGCGCGGCGGGCCGGCGCAGGTGGCGATCCTGTCCTCGGCGCTGATGGGCACAATCTCTGGCTCTGGCGTCGCCAATGTCGTCGCCTCGGGCCAGTTCACCATCCCGCTGATGAAGCGCTTCGGCTTCCGGTCCTCCTTTGCCGGCGGGGTAGAGGCGACGGCCTCGATGGGTGGGCAGATCATGCCGCCGGTGATGGGGGCGGTGGCCTTCATCATGGCCGAGACGCTGAACGTGCCCTATGCCGCCGTGGTGCAGGCCGCGATCCTGCCCGCGGTGCTGTATTTCGGCGTGGTGTTCTGGATGGTGTATCTGGAGGCGGGCCGCGCCGGGCTGAAGGGCCTGGCCAAGGCCGAGCTGCCGAACCCGTGGCAGGCGGTGCGCGAGCAATGGCCGCTGATCCTGCCGCTGGCGGCACTGGTCTACCTGCTGTTCGCGGGCTACACGCCGATCTTTGCAGGCACCATGGGCCTCGCGCTGGTGACGGTGCTGATCCTTGGCACGCCGCTGGCGGCGATGATCGGGCCGATTGCCTTCCGCGTGGTGTTCTGGGTGGCGCTCGGCCTTGCCTCGGCCGCGTTCCTTGAGCTGGGGGTGAACTTCCTGGCGCTGGTGATCGGTGTGCTGGTGCTGGCCTGCGCCGTCTTCAAGGGCACCCGCCCCACGCTTGGCATCATCCGCGATGCGCTGGCCCAGGGCGCGCGCAACGCGCTGCCGGTCGGCATCGCCTGCGCCATCGTCGGCATCGTCATCGGCACGCTGACGCTGACCGGCATCGCCTCTACCTTCATCGGCGCGATCATTGCCATTGGCGAGAACAACCTGTTCCTGTCGCTGGTGCTGACCATGCTGACCTGCCTCGTGCTGGGGATGGGGATCCCGACGATCCCGAACTATATCATCACCTCGTCGCTGGCCGGCCCGGCACTGATGGAGCTGGGTGTGCCGCTGCTGGTCAGCCACATGTTCGTCTTCTACTTCGGCATCATGGCCGACCTGACGCCGCCGGTGGCGCTGGCCTGTTTCGCGGCGGCGCCGATTGCCAAGTCGTCGGGGCTCAAGATCTCGCTTCAGGCGATCCGGCTGGCGGCGGCGGGCTTCGTCATCCCGTTCATGGCGGTCTATACCCCGGCGCTGATGCTGCAAGATGGCGGCCCGATCGCGGATGCCTATGGCTACCCGGTCGAGGTGATCTTCATCTTCGCCAAGGCCTGCCTCGGCATCGGGCTGTGGGGCGTGGCCGTCGTCGGCTACTTCCTGCGCCCGGCGCAGATGTGGGAGCGGCTGCTGGCCTTCGCCGCAGGCGTCTCGCTGATCGTGGCGCTGCCGATGACGGACGAGATCGGCTTCGCCCTTGCCGCCCTCTTCGTGCTGCAGCACTGGCTGCGGGCGCGCCGCGCGACACCGCGCACGGCATGAGCCTGTGCATCGCTGCCGGCGGCAAGGTCATCGCCCTTGTCGCCAGCAGCTTCACCCTCAGCTGGTCACATTCCGTCGCCCATACCGAATGGTGGGAGCGGTGGGAGGTGACAGCCGAGGGCTTGCGCCCGGTCGAGGCGCGCATCTCAGGCTCTGGCGCCGGGATGGAGCCGCCGCCCGACGCGGTGCTGCGCGCTGATGGCTGGCACTACTGGCCAGACCTGCCGCCGCAGCACGAGGTGTTCCTGGCGGCTTCCGGTGCGACGGGGGGCGGCTGGCGGCTCTGCGCCCGGAACGAATGCCTCATGCTGGGCACGGCGGCAGGTGAACCCCTGCGGCTGTGGCAGGCGCGAGAGTGCAGCGCGGGCGGCTGAGCCCATTGCCGAAATCCTGACCGACCCCCAATCGGGCGCAGAATCTGCTTTGACGTGCAATGCCTCTGCGGCTATTCAACTCATGCGCGAAATATACTGCCAAAGTTGCCATATTTGGCCCGACAAAGTGGCAAATCTCTTATTTTTGTTTCTTTTTTGTCATCCATTTATATATGGTATAACGAATAAGACGCGTAATGAGTGCTGCCCGCGGTATCATCTGCCGCGGGCGTTTTTGTGTGTGGCGCGCTGCAGTCCCCCCCTAGGGGCTGTCACGGCCGTCGATAACTTCATCTTGATCCCTCCCGACGTAACCCACGGCGCTGCCAGGGGTTATCTCTGCAAAGGGGCGATGGTGCTCCTTGCTTCGGCGGGCCCCGTGGCCTGTCGGGGTGTAATTCCAGAGGGAGTTCCAGATGACCCGACTGCCGCGCCTGATGACCAGCGCCCTGATCACCACCAGCCTCACCGCCGGCCTTGTCGCCTTCCCGCACCTCGCGCTGGCGACCGCTGAAGACGGCGCCCCTGCCGGCCTGCCCGTGGAAACCGCCGAGCCGAATGCGCCGAGCCAGGAGCCTGCCTTCATCGGCCAGACCCGCGCGCCGCAACCGGGCGAGATGCCGGGTGTGGTGCAAGAGGTGGTCGCCGAGGGGCTGCCGCAGCTTTGGGCGCTGGAATTCCTGCCCGACGGCCGGATGCTGGTGACCGCCAAGGAAGGCGCGCTGCATATCGTGAGTGCCGAGGGCGAGGCCGGCCCTGCGATCGAGGGCGTGCCCGGGGTCGTGTCCAGCGGCCAAGGTGGCCTGCTGGACGTGGCGCTTGCCCCGGACTTTGAGCAGAGCAGCCGCATCTACTTCTCCTATGCCGAGCCGCGCGAAGGCGGCAACGGCACCTCGGTCGCCGCAGCGACGTTGGTGCCGGATGAGGCGGGGGGCGGCACGCTCGAGGATGTCCAGGTGATCTTCCAGCAGCAGCCGACCTACGACAACACCAAGCATTTCGGCTCGCGTCTGGTGTTCAGCCCCGAGGGCGACCTCTATGTGACCGTGGGCGAGCGGTCGGACGCGGAACCCCGCGCGCAGGCGCAGGAGCTGGCCAGCGGCCTTGGCAAGATCTTCCGCATCACGCCCGAGGGCGAGGCGGTGGAGGGCAACCCGTTCATCGGCACCGAAGGCGCGCTGCCCGAAATCTGGAGCCTTGGCCACCGCAACCTGCAATCCGCCGCGCTGGATGGCGAGGGGCGGCTGTGGACGGTGGAGCACGGCCCCCGCGGCGGCGACGAGCTGAACATGCCGGAAGCCGGGCTGAACTATGGCTGGCCCGAGGTGACCTATGGCGTCGAATACAGCGGCAAGGTCGTGGGAGACGGTGTCACCGCGATGGAGGGCACGCAGCAGCCGGTCTATTACTGGGACCCGGTGATCGCGCCCTCGGGCATGGCCTACTATGAGGGCGAGGAGTTCCCCGAATGGCAGGGGGCGTTCCTGATCGGCGGGCTGGTGTCGCAAGGCGTTGTGGTCGCGCACTTGGACGGCGACCGCGTATCCTATGAGGAGCGGGTGCCACTGAACGCGCGCGTCCGTGACGTGAAGGTCGCCCCCGATGGCGCGGTCTATGCGGTGACCGAGGATCGCCAGTCCGGCAGTTCGCAAATCATCCGGCTAACGCGCGAGGATTGATCCGCTCGCCGTGACGTTGGCGATGGGATAGCTTGGGGCCGGCATCTTCGGGTGCCGGCTTTTTCATGTTCTTCACAGGCCGCCGATGCCCCTTGAGCCTCAAAACTTACTGACCTCGCTCTTCGACCGTGCGGTCGAGGTGGCAGACCCGATGCGCTCTCTGGCGGCCTTCCTGCCGCCCAAACCGGCGGGCCGTGTGGTCGTGGTAGGGGCCGGCAAGGCCAGCGCCCGGATGGCCGAGGCGGTGGAGGCGGAGTGGGGGCCCTGCGAGGGGTTGGTCATCACCCGCTATGGCTATGCCCGCCCCTGCCGGGGGATCGAGATCGTGGAGGCGGCGCATCCGGTGCCCGATACTGCGGGGGCTGAGGCGACGGTGCGGATGCTGGACCTGCTGGTGGGGCTGGGGCACGGGGATTTCGTGCTGGCGCTGATCTCGGGCGGCGCCTCGGCACTACTCTGTGCGCCGGTGGAGGGCGTGACGCTGGCCGAGAAGCAGGCGTTCAACGCGGCGCTGCTGGCCTCGGGCGCGCCCATTGGGCAGATGAACATCGTGCGCAAGCATCTGAGCGGGGTGAAGGGCGGGCAACTGGCGGCGGCGGCCTATCCCGCGCGGATGCTGGCGCTGATGATCTCGGACGTGCCGGGCGATGATCCGGCCTTCATCGGCTCTGGCCCCACCGTTGGCGATGGGTCCACCCCCGCGGACGCGCTGGCCGTGCTGGAGCGGTGGCGCGTGACGGTACCCGCCAGCGTGACCGCCGTCTTGACCCGCGGCAGCCGCGTCATCCCGCCCGGCGATCCGCGGCTGTCGCGCGTCACCAACACCATCTGCGCCGCCCCCGCCCAATCGCTGCAGGCGGCGGCGGAACTGGCCCGGGCGGCGGGGTGCGAGGTGCGGATCCTTGGCGACGCCATCGAGGGCGAGGCGCGCGAGGTGGCCCGCGCGCAGGCGGCCCTTGCGCTGCGACTGCAGGCGGGCCGCGCCCCGGGGGCGCCGCCGCTGGTGCTGTTGTCGGGCGGCGAGGTCACCGTCACCCGGTGCGGGGATGGCATCGGCGGGCCGAATGCCGAGTTCTGCCTCGCCCTCGCCCTCGCGCTGGACGGCGCCGGGGGCATCCACGCCCTCGCCTGCGACACCGACGGCGTGGATGGCGCGGCAGAGGTGGCGGGCGCGAGGATTGGCCCCGATACGCTGAAAGCCGCCCACAGCGCCGGATGGGACGCCGCGGCGGCGCTGGCGCGCAACGACGCCCACAGCTTCTTTGCCGCGATTGGCGGGCAGGTCGTCACCGGGCCGACGCTGACGAACGTCAATGATTTCCGCGCGCTGCTGATCCTGTAGCCGCGGCACATCGCGTGTGCAGCCTGCCGCCACCGCCCATTCACAATGTTATATCATAACCTTTTGATGTCACACATAAATTCACTCCTGATCACATCCGTGTCATGTGGCGCTCCTAGGGTCCGCGGAGTTTCTCAGGGGAGCACCACCATGAAACAGATTCTTCTCTCGACCGCGGCCATCCTCGGCCTGACGACCGGCGCCTTCGCGCAGGACCTGCCGCAGGCGACCTCCGATTGGTTCAAGGCCGGTCAGGCGACCATCGAAGAGCGCCTCGCCCTTCAGCCGAACACCAACAAGGCCAAGAACGTGATCCTGTTCACGGCTGACGGCAACGGCGTCGGCACCAACTACGCCATCCGCCTGTTCTCGGGTCAAGAAGCCGGCGGCCTCGGCGATGACTACATCCAGCCGCAAGAGACCTTCCCGAACGTCGCGCTGGTCAAGACCTACTCGTCTAACGGCCAGACCCCGGACTCCGCCCCCACCGCCATGGCGATGAACACCGGCGTCAAGGGCAAGAACGGCATGATCAACGTGCTCGACAGCGTCGCTGTTGAGGACTGCGCCGCCGGCCTCGAAGCTGGCGTCACCACCTTCGCCGAAATGGTCACCGAAATGGGCAAGTCGGTCGGCGTCATCTCGACCGCGCGCATCACCCACGCCACCCCGGCCGCTGTCTATTCGCGCACCGTCAGCCGTGACTGGGAAGACAACACCGGTATCCCCGAGGGCTGCGCCCAGAAGGACATCGCCAGCCAGCTGATCGACCAGATGAAGGCCGGCGTGATCGACATCGCCATGGGCGGTGGCCGTGCCCACTTCCTGCCGACCGAAGTCACCGATGCCGAAGGAAAGCCCGGCAAGCGCACCGACGGGCGCAACCTGGTGGACGAAGCCACCGCTGCCGGCGCGCAGGTCGTGTTCGCCGACGAAGACTTCGCCGCGCTGACCATGGGCAACAACGCCCCGGTTCTGGGCCTGTTCGAAGCCAGCCACATGAAGTACGAGCAGGACCGCACCGGCGAGCCCTCGCTGGCCGAGATGGTCGAAGCCTCGATCAAGGGCCTCGAAGGCAACGAGAACGGCTTCTACCTGGCCGTCGAAGCTGGCCGCGTTGACCATGCCAACCACGATGGCAACCTGCACCGCGTGCTGGTGGACGGCAAGGCCTTCGCCGATGCCATCGCCAAGGCGATGGAACTGACCAACGCCGAAGAAACGCTGATCATCGTCACCGCCGACCATGAACATGCGATCGCCTTCAACGGCTATTGCGGCCGCGGCTCGAACATCCTCGGGCTGTGCATGGAAGAGAACGAAGCCGGCATCGAGCATAACGGCACGCCGAACCTCGGCGCCGACGGCAAGCCCTACACCGTTGCCGGCTACCTCAACGGCGTGGGTTCGGTTCTGGTCGAGCAGGAAGACAAGACCTTCTCGGGCTCGCGTCCTGACCTGACCGAAGAAGAGGCCACCGACCCGGACTACATCCAGCAGGCGCTGATCCCGATGTCGTCGGAAACCCACTCGGGTGAAGACGTCGCGGTGTTCGCCCGCGGTCCCTGGTCGCACCTCTTCGGCGGCGTGATCGAGCAGAACGTGATCTTCCACGTGATGAACCACGCTGTCACCGCAGAGTAATCGGCGGCCAAAATGACGCGGGCCCCGGGAAACCGGGGTCCGCTTTTTTCATGCGGGCGTTGCACCGCACTGGCACTCAGGTGCCAGAACGGGAGACCAGACATGATTCGTCGTACATTGCTTGCCGCCCTGCCCGCCCTTGTGCTGTCGCCGCGCCTGAGCTTCGCCGCAGAAGAGCCGGTGAAGCTTCGCGATCTTTACAACAAGGATCTGAGCTTTTCCGATCTGGCGCTGGCCGCCGAAGGTGGCCGCCTTACCGTGGCCGGGTTCATGGCGCCGCCGCTGAAGGCAGACTCGGTGTTCTTCGTGCTGACCAAGACGCCGATGGCGGTCTGTCCCTTCTGCGAGCCGGGGATGCCCTGGCCCGATGACATCCTGGCCGTCTATGCCAAGCGGGTCGTCGACGTGATCCCCTTCAACGTACCGATCACCGTGACCGGGGTGCTGGAGCTGGGGGACGCGGTGGACCCGGAGCTGGGGTTCTACTCCAAGGTCCGCCTGACTGATGCCACCTTCGCGCGGGCCTGAGGAATGACGGCCCCTGCCCTGCATGTTGAGAACCTGCGCGTGACCAGCCGCGAGGGGCGGGTGCTGCTGGACGTGCCGCTGCTGACGCTGGACGCGGGTCAAAGCCTTGCGCTGCGCGGTGCCTCGGGCGCGGGGAAATCGACGCTGCTGCATGTGCTGTCGGGGCTGGTGCGCCCCAGCGCAGGCCGGGTGATCTGGGGCGCGCAGGACATCGCCGCGCTGACCGAGGATGCCCGCGCCCGCTTCCGGCGCGAGACGCTGGGGCTGATCTTTCAGGACTGCCATCTGTTCGAGGAGCTTTCGGCGCTTGGCAATGCCGGGCTGGCCAGCGCTTTTGCCCCCAAGGCCGACCGCGCGCCAATCCGCTCCGCTGCCGCGCAATGGCTGGCGGCGCTCGGGCTGGGTCAGGCGGGGTCGCGGGCGGTGGACAGCTTTTCGGGCGGCGAGCGGCAGCGCATCGCCGTGGCCCGCGCGCTGGCCGGCAGCCCACCGGTGATCCTCGCCGATGAGCCGACCGCCGCGCTCGACCGCGCCAATGCCGATGCGCTTGGTGCCGATCTGGTGCGGCTGGCGGCGGAAGGCGGACGCACGCTGATCACCGTCACGCATGACGCGGGGCTGGCGGCGCGGATGGGGCGGCAGATCACCATCGCCGATGGGAAGATTGTCGAGGATAGCGATGGCTGAGTTCTGGGCCTCCCTCCCTCCCGCCTTGCAAGACGTGCTCTTTGCGCTGGCTTTGATCGCGCCGGGGCTGCTGGCCGGGGCTCTGGTGCTGCGCGGCCTGCGCCCGCTGCCGCTGGTCGGCGCGATGCTGCGGCGCTTCGTTTGGGTCAACACGCTGTTCGTGGCGCTGATCGCGGTGTCGGTCGGCCTTGGGGTCGGGCTTCTGGCGCAGGAGCGGGGGCTGCGGCAAGGCTCGGCCCGCGCGGCCGAGAAGTTCGACTTGATCGTGGCGGCGCCGGGCAGCGAGGTCACGGTCATGCTCGCCTCGGTCTATCTGCAACCCTCCGACATGGCGCTGGTCACCGGCGCCCAATATGCCGAGATTGCGGGGGCCGAGGGCGTAGCCTTCGCCGCCCCCATCGCCTTTGGCGACAGCTATCAAGGCGCCCCCGTGGTGGGCACGACGGTGGATTTCGTCAGCCATCTGGCCGGGCCGCTCGCCGAGGGGCGTGTGTTCGCCACGGCCGAAGAGGCGGTGGCGGGCGCCTATGCCCCGGTGGATGTCGGGGGCAGTTTCACCCCGGCGCATGGCCACGGGCCGGGGGCAGAGGGCGGTGCGCATGAGGGCTTCGCCTATGCCGTCACCGGCCGCATGGCCCCGACCGGCAGCCCCTGGGACCGCGCGCTGCTGGTGCCGGTGGAAGGGGTCTGGGCCGTGCATGGCCTTGCCAATGGCCACGCGCCGGACGATTCGCGCATCGGCCCGCCCTTTGTGCCCGAGATGATGCCGGGCACCCCCGCCGTGCTGGTCCATGCGACGGAACTGTGGGGCAATTACGCGCTGAAATCGCGCTTCACCCGCAACGACCTGATGGCGTTCTTCCCGGGCACGGTGCTGGCTCAGCTGCACGGGCTGATGCGGGATGTGCGGTCCGCGATGTCACTGATGGCGGTACTGACGCAGGTACTGGTGACGCTGTCGGTGCTGATCGGGCTGATGATCATGGTACGGCTGATCGCGCGCAGCCTTGCCCTGCTGCGGGCCATCGGCGCACCGCTGCGCTTTGTCTTCGCGGTGGTCTGGGCCTATTCCGCCGCGCTGATACTGTCGGGCGCGGCCCTCGGCCTCGCGCTTGGCTGGGTCGCGGCGCGGGGCATCTCGGCCGTCGTCACCGCCCGCACCGATGTGCTGGTGACCGCCAACCTTGGCTGGCCCGAGGCGCATCTGGTCGCTGGCTTCATCAGCCTGACCCTGTTCATGGCGCTGCTGCCCGCCTGGCTGGCCGTCCGCCGCCCGCTTCTGACCGACCTTCGCACCTGAAAAGGGGTTCCCCATGCGTGCTTGCCTGCTCTCCCTCCTGCTGATCGCCGCCGCCCCGGCCTTTGCCGAGACACACGACCATGACGACCACGTCGCCGAGGCAGAGGGTCTGCGCGTCCTCCACGCCTGGACACCCGCCACCGCGAAGGGCGCCGACGCGCTGGTCTACATGGAGGTCGAGAACACCTCTGCCGCCGAGGCCCTGCTGACCGGGGGCGAGGCAGACGGGCAAGAGCTGGAGCTGGTGGGCTTCAGCTACGGTGCCGCGGGCGAGGCCTGGACGGTGCTGCCGGGTCTGCCGATCCCGGCAGGGGCGGATGTGGATCTGGAGCCGAAGGTGCTGGCGCTTCGCTGGTCCTCGGTCCCGATGGATCTGGCCCCGGGCGCAGAGCTGGAGATCGAGGTCGAAGTCGGCGGCCAGCATCTGCCCGCCCATGTCGAGATCGGCGAGGCTGGGGCCACCGCCCACAGCCACGCCGGCCACAACCACTGAAGCCCCTCAGCTCACCACATCGGAAATCCGGCGCTGGCCGAACAAGATGACATTGCGCATCGCCTGTTCGGCCGCCGCCGGATCGCGCCGGGCGATGGCCTCGACAATCCGCAGATGCGCCGCCGACACATCCTGCTGGATCGCGGGTTCCGATGAGGGCGAGCTGAGCCGGAAGGCCGTCAGCAAGGCCGCCTCGATCAACGTGCCCACCGAATGCATGAACACATTGCCCGAGGCTTTGATGATCCCGCGATGCAGGGCAAGGTCAGCAAGGGCAAAGGCCTTGTTGCTCTCGGCGGTCCGCATCGCCTCGACATGAGTGTAAAGCGTCTCGATATCGCCCGCCCCGGCCCGGTGGGCGGCCATCGCCGCCGCCGCAGGTTCCATCGTCAGGCGCATCTCGTAGAGCTGGTCGAGGAATTCCATCCCGGCTTGGGTATCAAGATGCCAGATCAGCAGTTCTGCATCGAAGAGGTTCCAGTCCTGCCGGGGGCGCACCTTGGTGCCCACACGGGTGCGGGCGATGATCATGCCCTTGGCGGTCAGCGTTTTCATCGCCTCGCGCAACACGGTGCGCGACACGCCGAACTGGCTCGCCAGTTCTTCATCGCGCGGCAAGACTGTGTCCGGCGGATAGGTGCCGCTGACGATGGCGCGCCCGATGCCTTCGACCACCTGCCCGTGGCTGTTGCGCACCCGCGCCTCGTTCAACCCGTCAAGAAGCAGACCGGACATAGCACACCCTTACCCGTTAATGGCTTATACGCAGCCGCAGCAGCCCCTTCTGAAGCAGGATGAACATCAGAAGCAATGCCCCGATCACGATTTTCGTCCACCAGCTCGACAGCGTGCCATCGAAGACGATGTAGGTCTGGATCAGGCCCATGGTCAGCACGCCGATCAGCGTACCGAACATGTAGCCGCTGCCCCCGGTCAGAAGCGTCCCGCCGATGACCACGGCGGCGATGGCGTTGAGCTCCACCCCCACGGTCGCCAGCGGATAGCCGGCGGAGGTGTAGACCGAGAACACAATCCCCGCGAGGCCGGCCATGAAGCCCGAGAAGGCATAGATCAGCACCGTGGTGCGCCCCACCGCCACGCCCATCAGCCGCGCCGTCGCCTCGCCGCCGCCGATTGCATAGACATTTGTGCCGAACTTGGTGCGGTGCAGCAGGATCATGCCAAGGATGACCGAGGCGAGCATCGTCACCCCCAGCAGCGTCAGCCGCCCCTTGCCGGGCATCAGGTAATAGGCGCGCTGCATCGTCTCGTAGAACGCATGGTCGATGGGCACGGAATCGATGGTCAGCATGTAGCCGGCGCCGCGGGCCAGGAACATTCCCGCCAGCGTCACGATGAAGGGCGGCATCGCCAGCAGGTGAATCATCCCACCCATGGCCGCGCCGAAGAGCGTGGTGATCGCCAGCAGCAGCGCGAAGGCGGCCAGCGGGTGCATCCCGGTCTCGCGCAGCAGCACGGCGATGAACACGCCCGAGAAGGCGATGACCGACCCCACCGACAGGTCAATCCCGCCCGAGATGATGACGACAGTCATCCCCACCGCGACGATGCCCAGATAGGCATTGTCGGTCAGCAGGTTGCCGATGACGCGGGTCGACAGCATCGCCGGGAACTGCATGTAGCAGATGAGGTAGGCCAGCAGGAAGATGGCAATCGTTGCATAAAGCGGCAGCGCACGGATGTTCATTCCCCTGCCTCCAGCCTTGTCACAGAGGACCGTTTGAAGCGGGATGCCAGCAGCTCCAGATACGGCATGAACCGCGGCGATTGGAGGACAAGGATCACGATCACCAGCACCGCCTTGATCACCAGGTTAAACTCTGACGGGAAGCCCGCAAGCAGGATGCCGGTGTTGATCGTCTGGATGATCATCGCCCCCAGCAGCGAGGCGAGGATCGAGAAGCGCCCGCCCAGAAGCGAGTTGCCGCCGATCACCACTGCAAGGATCGCGTCCAGCTCCAGCCACAGGCCCGCATTGTTGGCATCGGCGCCGCGGATATCAGCGGTGGCGATGACCCCGGCCAGCGCGGCGCAGAAGCCCGAGCCCATGTAGACGGCAATCAGCAGCACGCGGCTGTTGATGCCGGCCAGCGTGCTGGCCCGCAGGTTCACGCCGATGGATTCCACCAGCAGCCCCAGCGCGGTACGCCGCACCAGCAGGCCAAACCCGATCCCGGTCAGGATCCAGATCACCGTCGGCACCGGCACGCCGATCATGGTGCCCGAGCCAAGGAAGGCGAAGGTGTCGCTGTCGAAGGTCAGGATGGTGCCGCCGGTGATCAGCTGCGCGACGCCGCGCCCCGCCACCATCAGGATCAGCGTGGCGACAATCGGCTGGATGCCGAAGAAGGCAACCAGCACCCCGTTCCACAGCCCACAGACCAGCCCCGCCGCCCCGGCGATGCCAAGCGCGGCACCGATCCCGTAGCCTTGGTCGATGGACCATGCGGCGCTCGCCCCGCAGATCGCCATCACCGCGCCGACCGACAGGTCGATGCCGCGGGTGGCGATGACCAGCGTCATGCCGATGGCGAGCAGCGCCACGGGCGCGCCGCGCTTGATGACGTCGATGGGGATGCCGACCAGCCGGTCGTTGACATAGACGATCTGATAGAAGGCCGGGTAATAGATGCTGACCAGCACGATCACCGCGGCCAGCGTCAGCAGCTGCGGGGCGATCCGGCGAAGAAGGGTGGATCCGGTCATGCCATCGCCTCCAGCGTGGTATGGGGCGCGGCGATGGCGCGCAGGATGGTGTCGGGGCTGACATCGGCGCCGGTCAGTTCCGACACATGACGCCGGTCGCGCACCACGATGACCCGGTGCGACACGGCCACCAGTTCCTCCAGCTCCGACGAGATGACAAGGATCGACATGCCCTGCGCCACCACATCCTCGATCAGCCGCAGGATCTCGGCATGGGCGCCGACATCGATGCCGCGGGTGGGCTCATCAAGGATCAGGAAGCGCGGGTTGGTCGCCAGCCAACGCGCCAAGATCACCTTCTGCTGGTTGCCGCCCGACAGCAGGCCCACGGGCTTTTCGGCATCGGGCGTGCGGATGTCGAGCCGGGCGATATAGTCGTCCGCCATGCGCTGCTGCTCGGCCTGCGGGATCGGGCGGGCCCAGCCTTGGCGGGCCTGCAGCGCAAGGATGATGTTCTCGCGCACGCTGAGTTCGGCGATGATCCCGTCGGTCTTGCGATCTTCCGGCGCGAAGGCGAAGCCGGCGGCGATGGCGCTGCGCGGGTTGCGCAGGTCGACGGCGCCGTTCGCATCCTCCACAGTGCCGCTGTCACTCGGCACCGCGCCGAACAGCACCTCGGCGCTTTCGGTGCGGCCAGAGCCAAGCAGGCCCGCCATGCCGATCACCTCGCCCTTGCGCACCGTCAGGTCAAAGGGCGCGATGCGGCCGCGGCGGCCGACGCCCGTGAAGCGGATGGCATCGGCGCTTGTCCCGGTCACTTCGGGGCGGTAGCGGACCGAGGTTTCCTCTTCCAGCTCGCGCCCCAGCATCAGGGTGATCAGCTGCATCCGGTCCACATCGGCAGCGGGATGGGTGGCGATATGGCGGCCGTTGCGCAAAATCGTCAAGCTGTCGGAAATCTCGAACACCTGGTCGAGGAAATGCGAGATGAAGATGATCCCCAGTCCGCGCCCCCGCAGGTCGCGCACCACGTCGAACAGCATCTGCACTTCGCGCGCATCGAGGCTGGCGGTCGGCTCGTCGAGGATCAGCACCCGGCCCGACAGATGCACCGCGCGGGCTATGGCGACGATCTGCTGCACGGCGACGGAGTAGCTTTCCAGCGGCCGGCGCACGTCGATATCGAGGCCGTAGCCCGCCAGCATCTCCTGCGCCAGCGCCTGCATCGCGCGGGGGCGGATCATGCCAAACCTGGTCGGCTGATGGCCAAGGGTCAGGTTTTCCGCCACCGTCAGGTTCGGCAGCAGGTTCACCTCCTGGTACACCGTGCCGATCCCGATGGCCTGCGCCTCGAGCGTGCTTTGCGGGAAGATCGGCTTGCCCTCGAACAGGATATCGCCCGAGTCGCGGCGATAGGCGCCTGTGAGGCATTTGATCAAGGTGGATTTCCCCGCCCCGTTCTCTCCCAGCAGCGCATGAACCTCGCCCGCCTTCAGGCCGAAATTGACGCGGTCGAGGGCGATGGTGCCCGGGAAAGACTTGGTCAGGTCGCGTGTCGATAACAGCATCGGATGTCTCACCCAGCAAGGGGGGCAGGCGGAACGCCTTGCACGAACAACGCCCGGGGCAAGGGAGTGCCCCGGGCGTTGTGCCGATCAAAGATCAGTAACCCAGATCCTTGCGGGCCTCATACTCGCCAGCCGGATCATCGGCCTGCGTGTAGAGCTTCGATTCGGTCTGGATGAACTTCTCGGGCATCGTGCCATCGGCGAAGTAGGCTTCCAGCGCATCGAAGGCCGGGCCAGCCATGTTCGGCGTCAGCTCGACCGTGGCATTTGCCTCGCCCGCCGCCAGCGCCTGGAAGATGTCCGGCACGGCGTCGATCGACACGACAAGGATGTCCTCGCCCGGCTTCAGCCCGGCTTCCTTGATCGCCTGGATCGCGCCCACGGCCATGTCGTCGTTATGGGCGTAGAGCGCGCAGATATCCGCGCCACCGTTTTCTGCCTGCAGGAAGCTTTCCATCACTTCCTTGCCGCGGGTGCGGGTGAAGTCGCCGGTCTGGCTGCGGACGATCTCGATATTGTCAGCGCCAGCGATGCCTTCCTCGAAGCCCTTCTTGCGGTCGATGGCAGGGGATGACCCGGTGGTGCCCTGAAGCTCGACCACCCGGCATTCCTCGCCATTCGCGGCGCTGACCAGCCATTCGCCGGCAACGCGACCTTCATGGACAAGGTCGGAGCCGACGGCCGTCAGGTAGAGGTCGGGCGAGCTGTCGACCATGCGGTCCAGCAGCACGACCGGGATCTCGGCCTCGGCGGCTTCTTCCAGCACCGAATCCCAGCCGGTTGCCACAACCGGAGCAACCAGAATGGCGTCGACGCCCTGCGCGATGAACGAGCGCAGCGCGGCAATCTGGTTTTCCTGGCGCTGCTGCGCGTCGGAAAAGCGCAGGTCGATGCCCCGCTCCTTGGCTTGGTTCATCGTCACGGTGGTTTCAGCGGCGCGCCAGCCGGATTCCGATCCGATCTGCGAAAAGCCGATGGTCTGGGCGCCGGCCACGCCAGCCCCCAGCGAAAAGACGGCAACGCTGGCCATCAGAATTCTTTCAAGCATAGGTCATCCTCCCGAGATCCCTGAGGGCCCTCCCAGGCCCAGGACAAATAAATACTATAATATACATTGCATCAATAATTTTCTTGCCGCCGGGCACCAAGGATTTTCCCCGGGGCGCGCATGGCTTCAGGCCGCGCCTCTCGCATCACGCGGGGAGGCTGCGCACCTTGGGCCGGACCGGCCGTGGCGGCCCGGCACTATATGGCGAGGGTGTCTCTCATCCGAATCCGGGCCCCCGGGGCCCCCGGGGGCGCGGCCTAATAGCCTCGCGCCCGGTCCACCAGCCCCGTCACGCCCTGCCCTTGCAGATGTCGGCGGATATTGGCAACCGTCGCCGCGGCGGCGCTTTCGGGGCGGCTGTGCCCGGCGATATGCGGGGTAAGCACCACCTTGGGATGCGACCAGAGCGCGTGCCCCTCGGGCAACGGTTCCGGCGTGGTCACGTCGATCATGGCAGCGGAGAGTTGGCCCGAATCAAGCGCCGCCAGCAGAGCGTCCTGATCCAGATGATCGCCGCGCCCGGCCTGCACCAGCCTTGCCCCCTGCGGCAGTTGTGCAAACAGATCCGCGTTCAGGATGCCGCGCGTTTCCTCGGTCAGCGGCAGCAGGCAGACAAGGATATCGGTTTCGGCCAGAATCTGGCGCAGCCCCTCCGGCCCGTGATGGCAGGTGACGCCGTCGATCTGGCGCGGGCTGCGCGACCAGCCTGCCAGCGGAAAGCCGAAGGGGCGCAGCGACTCGGCGGTGGCGCGGCCAAGCTCCCCAAGCCCCAGGATCCCCACCCGGCGCTGATCGGCCCAGACAAAGTCGCGCGTCTTCCAGACCTGCTGGCGCTGCTGGCCCAGATAGGCCGGCAGATCGCGGTGCAGCGCCAGAACAGCCATCACCACATAGTCGCGGACCATGGCCGTCAGCCCCTCTTCCACCATGCGCACCAGTTGCGCACGCGGCGGCAGATCGAGGCCCACCACCTGATCGATCCCCGCGCCGGTGGAAAAGATCAGCTCCAGATTGCCAAAGCGCGTGGCCAGATCCTCGGGGAAGGTCCAGGCCATCAGATAGCGCACCTCGGCGGGGTCAACCTCGGCCATGTCACTGGCAAAGCTCACCTCGGGCAGGTCGCGGGCAAAGATGCGGCGGAAGGTTTCGACCCGCTCGGGGTAGGACAGGATGAGGAAGGTCACGGGGGGAAGCCTTTCTGGAAGGGGGTCAGCGGGTGGCGCGGCTCATCGCGATGCGGTCCTGCATCCGGTAGCCCTGGATGAAGGCCGGCATGAACCAGGGCTTGCCGTTATAGAGCGGGATGGCGGGCGGCGGGCGCATGTCAAAGGCGGACCGGCCCTGCGCATCGCCCATCAGCTTGTGCGCGGCGCGGCTGCCGATCCACGGCGCCCAGACCACGCCCGACCCGCAGAACCCCGTGGCATAGGTCAGGCCCTTATGCTCGAAGATCCGCGGGATCATGTCGCGGTGCATGGCGACATTGCCGAACCAGCTGTGGCTGAGGCGGACATCCTGCAGCTCGGGGAACAGCCCGATCAGCCCCTTGCGCAGCATCAGCGTCGGTTGCTCCGGGTCGCCCGATTGCGAGGCATCGCGGCCGCCCAGCAAGATCCGCTTCCCGTCCGGCGAGGGGCGGTAGTAGAACCCCAGAACCTTGCCTTCCGAGGCCATCATCCGCTTGGGCATCAGCCGGTCCATCAGCTCCACCGGCAGCTCCTCGGTGGCGATGATGCGGCTGCGCACGGGAACAAGGCGGCGGCGCAGGAAGGGGGCCGCACCATCGGTGTAGCCATTGGTGCAGATCAGCACCTGCCGCGCCTGGATCTTGCCCGCTGGGGTGGTGACGACAAAGCCCGCGCCCGTCGCCGCAATGCTGGTCACCGGGCAGCCCGAATGCACGGCCGCGCCCGCGGCCAGCGTCACCCGCAGGATCTCGGCATGGTACTTCGCCGGCTGCAGCCCGCCGATATCCATCCGCACGGTGCCGCCGCGGTAATAGTCAGTGCCCATATAGGCGCGCTGTTCCGCCTGCGGCACCGCAAAGCTGTCGATCCCCAGCTTCCTGTGCAGCGCCTCGGCACTGCGCGCCGCGCTTTCATACTGCTCTGCCCCGATGGCGCCATAGAACCGGCCGGTCAGCTGGAAATCGCAGTCCAGCCCCTCGCTGCGGATGAAATCATAGGTGAAGGCGCGCGCGGCCTTGCCCTCGGCCTCGATGGCCAGCGCGCTGGCCTCGCCATAGCGGCGCTTGAGCTGGTCGAAGGTCATGCGGATATTGCCGCTGGTGATCCCGCCATTGCGGGATGAGGCACCCTCGCCGGGGTTCATCGTGTCCAGCACCGTCACCGCCCGGCCGGCCCGCGCCAGCGTCAGCGCCGCCACAAGCCCCGCATAACCCGCGCCGACGACAACCACATCGGCCTTTGCGGCCAGCGGCATTTCGGGCAGCGGGCGGACCGGGGCGTCCTCCCACCAATAGGGGGTGCGTTTGTCCGCTACGCTGGTCTGCTGCATGGTCGGCCTTCCGGGGGTTGCGCTAGAGGTGGCGATCGAATTGCACGGCGCCGATGATCCACAGCACCTCGACCGGCTCATCGCCGGTGTTGCACAGGCTGTGGGGCAGGGCGCTGTCGAAACAGAAGCTGTCGCCGGTGTTCAACTCGACCCGCTGGTCATTGACGGTCAGCGTCAGGCGGCCCGACATCACGAAGCCGCCCTTTTCCGCGGGATAGCTCAGCGCCCGCCCGCCGGATTCGCCGCCCGGCTCGATCCGCAGGATCATCAGCTGCAGGTTCTGCCGGTCGGGCGGGGTCATCAGCTCCTTGCGGATCGAGCCGAGGTTGATCACGGGGCGGTTTTCGCGGCGGCGCACGAAGGGCGGATCGCTGTCGGGCGTCCCGGCCGCCGGGGCATCGCCGAACAGATCCTGCATCGACACATTCAGCGCCCGGCGCAGCGCCGTCAGCAGCCGCACGGACGGATTGGCAAGGCCGCGCTCCACCTGGCTGATCATGCCCACCGACACGCCCGAAGCCGCCGCCAGCGCCTGCAAGGACATGCCGCTTTGCTTGCGCAGGCGCCGCAGGGTGAAGCCGACATGGGGCTCCGGGGCCTGCCCCTCGGGGGGCCGCTCCGCCGGGGTCTCTGCCCGCTGATCCATCGCCTTGTCCTCCGGCTTGGCAGTGCCTGCATCTCTACACAATATTGAAAGAGGTCGCATCAAAATTCAATATCTATGTTTGACCCGCCCGATGAAAGTTTCGCGTAAATAATAATCGTTACACATATATATAAGCATTAACAGTATGTTGCGATGCGATCCTCATGCGAATGCGGTCAGAGAAGTGCCATGACCCCCGACAACCCCCTTGCCGCAATATTCACTATATGCTTGTTTTTACAAAACTGAACGATCAACCGGAAGTCAGCGACCATGTCGGACTCAGGCGCTCACCCCCTCCAGACCGCAGATCCTGCCGCGCCGCAGCCGGTGCTTTCGATGCGCGATCTGACCGTGAGCCTGCCGGACGGCATGGAACGCGCCCATGCGGTGAAGGGCATCTCGTTCGACCTGCTTCCGGGGCAGATCCTGTGCATCATCGGCGAATCCGGCTCTGGCAAGTCGGTGACGGCCCATGCGGTGATGGGCCTGCTGCCGCCCAGCATCAAGGTCACCCAAGGCGCGATCCAGATGGGCGGGACCGACATCCTCGCCGCGGGGGCCGAAACGCTGCGCGATCTGCGCGGCCGCAAGATCGCGATGATCTTTCAGGATCCGCTCTCGGCGCTGAACCCGCTGATGACCGTGGGCGCGCAGATCGCCGAGGTGATGATGGCGCATGGGGTGGGCACGCCGGACAGCCGCCGCGCCCGGGCGCTGGAACTGCTGGACGAGGTCGGCCTGCCCGATCCGCCGCTGATGTATCGCCAGTATCCCTTCCGCCTGTCGGGCGGGCAGCGCCAGCGGGTGATGATCGCCATGGCACTGGCGCTGGAAACCTCGATCCTGATCGCGGATGAGCCGACGACCGCGCTCGACGTCACCACGCAGGCGCAGATCCTGAAGCTGATCCGCGACATCCAGGCCCGCAAGGGGATGAGCGTGATGTTCATCACCCATGACTTCGGCGTCGTGGCCGAGATCGCGGACAGCGTCGTCGTCATGGAAAAGGGTCATATCGTCGAGCAGGGCAGCGCCGATGCGGTACTGCGCACCCCCTCGCATCCCTATACCAAGCGCCTGATCGCCGCCGTGCCGCACCTGACCGGCACCGACCGCGCCCATCCTGTCGCGGCCCCTGCCAAAGCCGAACCGCTTCTGCGCGTGGAGGGTCTGGTCAAGACCTATCGCAGCGGCAGCAAACTGTTCGGCACCGAACGGGTGGTGAAGGCGGTGGACGGCGTGTCCTTCGACCTCTGGCCCGGGCGGACCTTGGGCGTTGTCGGCGAAAGCGGATCGGGCAAATCCTCGCTTGGCCGGCTGCTGGTCAAGCTGATGGACAGCGACAGCGGCAGCATCCTGTTCGAGGGCAGCGACATCGCCGCGCTGAAGGAAGACCGCTTCCGCGCGCTGCGCCCCAAGATCCAGATGATCTTTCAGGACCCCTTCGCCTCGCTCAACCCGCGCTCGACCATCGGCCATATCCTGACGGTGGGACCGGTCGCGCATGGCGTGCCCTATGCCAAGGCCCGCGCCTCGGCGCAGGATCTGTTGACGATGGTCGGCCTCGATGCCGGCGCCTTCGGCCGCTATCCGCACGAATTTTCCGGCGGTCAGCGCCAGCGCGTGGGCATCGCCCGGGCGCTGATGTTCGAGCCAAAGCTGCTGGTGGCCGATGAAGCGGTCTCGGCGCTGGACGTGTCGATCCAGGCGCAGATCCTTGAACTTCTGGACAAGATCCAGCGCGACACCGGCGTCGGGATGATCTTCATCACCCATGACCTGCGCGTCGCCTCGCAGATCTGCGACGAGATCGCGGTGATGCAACGCGGCAAGATCGTCGAGAGCGGACCGCCCTCGCAGATCTTCCTCAATCCGCAATCCGCCTACACCCGCGAACTGGTGGCGGCGATTCCAGGGGAACAGCCGGGCAGCTAAGACCCGGGCCCCCTTTCCGACCTTGGCAAAAAGCCACTTCAGGGAGACGATCAATGGCTCACCACAAGACCCCCACCACGATGTCGCGCCGCGGCGCGCTCATGCTGATGGGCGCGGCCGGCACGGCTGGCCTGCTGGCCCCGAACCTGCTGGGCAAACCGGCCTTCGCCGCCACGCCCCCCGAAACGCCCACCGGGCGGATCATCGTCGGCCTGTCGCAGGAACCCACCAATTTCAACCCGCTGATGGTCAAGATCGAGGTGGATGACGGCGTCCATTTCTCGATGTTCGACGCGCTGTTCCGGGTGATGCCCGATGGCGAGATCGTGCCGAACCTTGCGGCCGAAGTGCCAAGCCAGGCCAATGGCGGCATTTCCGAGGATGGCCTCGAATGGCGCGTGATGCTGCGCGATGACGTGACCTGGCATGACGGCGCGCCCTTCACCGCCGAAGACGTCAAGTACACGCTCGAGCTGATCGTGAACCCCGACTTCCGCAGCTGGCGCACCGCCGGCCACTCGCTGGTGCGCGATGTGACCGTGGTGTCCCCGACCGAGATCACCTGGCGGATGGAAAAGCCCTTCTCGCCCTACCTGTCGTTCCTGACCGAAACCTTCATCGTGCCCAAGCACATCCTTGGGGCCGAGGCCGATCCGAACACCGCCGCCTTCAACCAGGCACCTGTCGGCACCGGCGCGTTCAAGTGGGACAACCGCATCGCAGGCGACCATATCAGCCTGGTGGCCAACCCGGACTACTTCGGCGAGGGCCCCTATATCGAACAGCTGATCTTCAAGTACATCCCCGACGTGACCGTGCTCTACACCCAGTTCAAAAGCGGCGATGTCGATCTGCTGGGCCGCATGTACATCACCCCCGACAACTACGCCGAGGCGCAGACGCTGGCCGGCAAGGTGATCAAGCTGGAACCGGCCACCTCGGTCGAGACCATCTACCTGAACATGGAACGCCCGGTCTTCAAGGAGCTGGCGGTGCGCGAGGCGGTCTATGCCGCCATCGACAAGGCCTCGATCATCGAAGCGCTGTATTATGGGCTGCCCGATTCGGTCGAAACCTTCATGCCCCGCACCTCGGCCTATCTGCACCCCGACCTGCCCAAGCACGAATTCAGCCTCGAGCGTGCCAACCAGCTGCTGGACGAGGCCGGCTGGGTTCCGGGCTCGGACGGCATCCGCGAGAAAGACGGGGTGCGGCTCTCGTTCGTGAACTCCACCACCTCGGGCAACCACCTGCGCGAGCAGCTGCAGCAGTTCGTGCAGCAGACCCTGCGCGAGGCGGGCATCGAGATGACCATCGAGAACTACCCCGCCGCCGTGATCTGGGGCGAGTTCTGGACGCAGTCGCAGTTCGACTCGGTCGTCGTCGGCATCACCTATCTGATCGGCTCCGACCCGGACGTGACCAACCGCTTCCACTCGGGTGCGATCATCGCGCAGGGCGGACGCGGGTCGAACAACGCGCAATACAAGAACGCGCGGGTGGACGAGCTGCTGGACGAAGGCAGCGCGAGCTTCGATCCCGAACGCCGCCGCGAGATCTATCTCGAGGTGCAGGAGCTGGTCCGCGCCGACCTGCCCTTCCTGCCGCTGTTCTCGGACAACTCGATCCGCGCCTGGAAAGAGGGGATCGAGGGGGTCGTCCATAACGGCAATACCCGCACCGAGACCTGGAATGCCGGCCAGTGGTACTGGGCCAGCTGATCCGCCGCCGCCGCCCCGGGCCGGGGCGGCGGCACCCTTCCGTAATTCGCTGATCCGTCGAGGCGCCCCATGCTGGTCTTCCTGCTCAACCGTCTGTGGCAGAGCGTGATCTTGCTGCTGATCGTGTCGATCATCGGCTTCACGATCCTGAACCTGATGCCCGGCGGCCCACTGGCGCAATTCGCGCTCGATCCCGGCATGACGCAGGCCGACATGGACCGCCTGGCCGAGCAGATGGGGCTGAACCGCCCGCTGCCGGTGCAGTATTTCGACTGGCTGATGCGGATGCTGCGCGGCGACTGGGGCACCTCGTTCCGCGACGGGGTTCCGGTGCTGGACGTGATCGGGCGGCATCTGTTTGCCACGCTGCTGCTGATGGGATCGTCCACGGTGATCGCCATCGGCATCGGCACCTGGATCGGCATCCGCGGCGCCACGCACCGCTATTCGATGTTCGACTATTCCGCCACCGTCGGCGCCATGGTCGCCCTGTCGATCCCGACCTTCTGGTTCGGCCTTGTCGGCATCTATGTCTTCTCGCTGCGCCTTGGCTGGCTGCCGGCGGGCAACATGTACACCATCGGCGACGGATCGGTGCTGAACTACCTGCACCACCTGATCCTGCCCAGCATCGTGCTGTCGCTGGTCAATGTCGCGGTGTGGAGCCGCTACATGCGCAGCGCCACGCTGGATGTGATCAACCAGGATTTCGTCAAGACCGCCCGCGCCAAGGGCCTGACCGAGCGGCGGGTGCTGATGAAGCATGTCGTGGGCAACGCCCTGCTGCCGATGATCACGCTGGCGGGGATGCAGCTGCCCAGCATCCTTGGCGGCGCGCTGGTGACAGAGACGGTGTTCACCTGGCCCGGCATGGGGCGGCTGTTTCTGGATAGCCTTGGCTACAGCGACTACCCGGTCGTGATGGGCCTCCTGATGTTCTCGGCCTTCCTGACCGTGCTTGGCAATCTGATCGCCGATGTCGTGATCGCCATGGTCGACCCCCGCATCCGCCTGGGCTGAACCCAGCCCCCGAGGAGACAGACATGTCCACAGCTTCCCTTTCCGAACCGCGCAGCCGCTGGTGGCAAGGCCGCGCCGTCCGCCGCTTCGCGCGGCACCGGCTGGCGCTGATCGGGGTGGTGATGATCACCGCCCTGACGCTGGCCTGTGTGGCGGGGCCGTGGCTGCTGCCCTATGACTCGCTCTATATCGACCTGCGCGCCCGCTTCGCGCCGCCGATGACCGGGCAGCATTATCTGGGCACCGACCCGCTTGGCCGCGACATCGCCGCGCGGCTGCTGATGGCCGGGCGCACCTCGCTGCTGGTGGGTGTCTGCGCGATGGTGCTGTCAACGCTGCTGGGGGCCTTCGTCGGCGTGGTCGCGGGCTATCGCGGCGGCTGGGTCGGCGCGTCGCTGATGCGCATGGTCGATGCGTTCCTGGCTTTCCCGTCGATCTTCCTGGTGCTGGCGCTGGCCGCGCTGCTGAAACCCAGTCCGACTATGATCACCGTCATCATCGCCGTCACCAGCTGGATGGAGGTGGCGCGTATCGTCGAGGCCGAGGTCCGGTCGCTGCGCGAGCGGGAATTCGTGCAGGCCGGACGGATGCTGGGCCTCAGCCGCAGTCACATCATGTTCCGCGAGATCCTGCCCAACGCCATGGGCCCGATCATCGTCGCCGCCACGCTGACCGTCGCCCGCGCCATCCTGCTGGAGGCTTATGTCAGCTTCCTTGGCTACGGGATCCAGCCGCCGCTGCCGAGCTGGGGCAACATGCTGAACGGCGCGCAGCAATACCTTGCCAGCGCACCCTGGCTGGCCATCGTGCCGGGCATCACCATCACCATGGCCGTCACCAGCTTCAACTTCATCGGCGACGGGCTGCGCGACGCGCTCGACGTGCGCAGCGGTCCGGGCTGAGGCCCGAAAGAACTATCCACTCCCCGCCCCCCGGTCTTCGGCACGATCTGCGCCCCCGCGCCCCAGATCGGGGGCGGGGCTGCGGCGCGGGCGCGTATCTTGCCCCCGACATAAGGAGACGACCATGACCCTGCTCAAGACCCTCGACCACAACCCGACCTTCCCCCCGACCCATGCCCTGCCCACCGCCGACCGCCTGATCGAGGGCGCGCCAGAGTTCAGCACCTGGGCGATGGATGAGGCCCGCGATGGCAAGATCAAATCCGGCGTCTGGCAAGCCACCCCCGGCCTCACCCATTCCATCAAGGGCGAGACCTTCGAATTCTGCCATATCCTCGAAGGCGTCGTCGAACTCACCGAAAACGGCCAGCCGCCCGTCACCTACCGCGCTGGCGACAGCTTCGTGATGAAGCCCGGTTTCGTGGGCACCTGGCGCACCATCGAAACCGTGCGCAAGATCTACGTCGTCGCCTACTGATCGCGGGCGCGGCGGGGGTAACCCGCCGCAATACGGACAATGCGGCGGGTCAGCCCGCCGCCACCTGCCCCAGCCCCCGCAGCATGGCGCAGCACTCGGCCAGCTCCGCCACCGTCACGAACTCATCGGGCCGGTGCGCACGGGAAATCGAGCCCGGCCCGCAGATGATCGACGGCACCCCCGCCGCATGGAACAGCCCGGCTTCCGTGCCATAGCTCACCGATTGCAGCGCGGGCTTGCCCGTCAGCCGCTCCAGCAGGTCGGCCAGTCCAGGGTCCTCGGGCGGGGGAAGCGCGGGATAGCTGGCCAGCTCGCGATGCGACACCCGCACCCCCTCCAGCGCCGCCAGCCGCGCCAGCACCTCGGCGCTGATCGCCTCGGGCGCCTGCCCGGGGACGGACCGCACCTCCATCTGCACCGTACAGCGGTCCGGGATGATGTTCACCGCCGCGCCGCCCTGCACAACCCCCGCCACCACTGACGAACAGGCGGGCGAGAAGCGGGCGTCGAACGGCCCCTCCACCGCCAGCCGCGCCGCCAGATCGCGGATGAACAGCAGCACCTCTGCCGCCGGGTAGATCGCGTTCACCCCCAGATCGGGCTGCGAGCTATGCGCCGCCTTCCCCTCGATCACCAGCTCCAGCGCCTGCTTGCCCTTGTGCGACAGCACCGGCTGCATATCCGTCGGCTCGCCCACGATACAGGCCAGCGGCGGGGCGCAAAGCTCCGGCAGCCGGGCGAGCATGTGAGGGGCGCCCCGGCAGCCGATCTCCTCGTCATAGGAAAACGCCAGATGGATCGGCCGGCGCAGGCCCATCTCCAGAAACTCCGGCACCATGGCGATCATGCAGGCCAGAAAACCCTTCATGTCCGTCGCCCCGCGCCCATAGAGCCGCCCGCCTTCGGCCCGCAGCCGGAACGGATCGCTGGCCCAGACCTGCCCCGCCACCGGCACCACATCCATATGCCCCGACAGCACATAACCCGGCACGTCGCGCGGCCCGATGGTGGCGAACAGGTTCACCCGGTCGCCCTCGGGCCCCGGCAACACCGCGCACTCCACCCCCGCCCGCGCCAGATGCGCCTGCACACACCCCGCCACACGTGCATTCGGCGCGCCGGGCAGATCGGCGCAGGCGACAAGATCGGCCAGGATCGCTTCGGGGATGGCTTCGGGCGTCATGTCAGGCTTCCTCCGGGGTTTTCCCATCCTCACCGGCGCGCCCCGCAGATCGTGCCGAACGGGGCGCCCGCCGCGACATTCCCTGCGGATCGCCAGCGCATCACAGTCTGCAATACACCTGTCCCCATGTCATCCTGCCCGCAAGGAGATTGCCATGATCCACCCCCTCGCCCCCCAGACCTGGACCCGCCCCGACGGCTACAGCCTGTCCACCGACCGTGCCCGGATCGACATTTCCCTAGTCGAACGCTTTCTGGCCGATGAGGCGTACTGGACAGACGGTCTTCCCCGCCCGGTGCTGGAACGCGCGCTGGCCGGGTCGCTGCCGATGGGCCTCTATGCCCCGGATGGCGCGATGGCGGGCTTCGCCCGTGTGGTCACGGACTATGCCGTCTTCGCCTATCTGCGCGACGTCTTCGTGCTGCCACCCCATCGCGGCCGCAGCCTTGCGCCCTGGCTGGCGCTGACCATCCGCAGCCACCCCGAGCTTGCGACGGTGACAAGCTGGATGCTGGCGACACGCGACGCCCATGCCGTCTATGCCAAGGCCGGTTACGCCCCGGTGCCGCATCCCGAATACTACATGACCGTGCCAAAGCCCGCCCCCTGACCGCCCACAGGGAATTGCGCCGTACCCGCGCCAAACGGAATTATCCGCTGCAACGCGGGTGGCCCCGACGCAATCTGCGGGCTACCCCGCGCTAGACTACCCGCAGAGCCAGCCCCCGGAGACCGCCATGAGCCTTTCCTTCGACCCCGACGCGCTCGACCTGCCAAAGGGCCACTTCATCGGCGGCAGTTACCGGCCCGCACCCGAGGCGATGACCCTGCACCGCCCCTCGGACGGGGTGGCCTTTGCCGGCCTGCCCATCGCGGGTGCCGATCTGGTGGACGAGGCGGTCTGCACCGCCAAAGCCACCCTGAAATCATCAGGTTGGGGATCGTGCCAGCCGCGCGACCGCACCCGCGCCCTGCACCGTTGGGCCGATCTGATCGAGGCGGAGGCCGAACACTTGGCCCAACTCGAAGCCGTCGCCTCCACCCGCCTGATCCGCCAGCTGGTCGCCGGGGACATCGCAATCACGGCCGAGCAGATCCGCTTCTTCGCGGAAATGGCCGACAAGGAAGGCGGCGATCTGGTGCCCACCCGCGGCGATCAGCTGGGCATGATCGTGACCGAACCCTATGGCGTGGTGGGCGCGATCACGCCTTGGAACTTCCCGATCTCGATGGCCGGCTGGAAGCTGGGCCCCGCGCTCGCCGCAGGAAATGCCGTGGTGCTGAAACCGTCCGAGATGACCCCCTTCGCCACCCTGCGCATGGCCGAACTGTCGGTGCAGGCGGGCATTCCGGCGGGGCTGGTCAACGTCGTGCTTGGCGACGGCCCCACCACCGGCAACGCCCTCACCGGCCATACCGGCATCGGCAAGGTCAGCTTCACCGGCTCCACCGCCGCCGGATCGGCGATCATGGCCAATATCGCGCGCAGCGGCGTCAAGCCGATGACGCTGGAACTGGGCGGCAAGAGCCCGCAACTGGTCTTTGCCGATGCCGACCTGACCCTCGCCGCCGACAGTATCGCCCGCAACATCACGTTCAACGCCGGCCAGGTCTGCGTCGCCGGCAGCCGGGTTCTGGTCGAGGCGAACGTGGCCGAGGCGCTGACCGAAGCCCTCATCGCCCGCCTGAAACCCGGCCGCATCGGCCCGACATGGGACGCCGCCACCGAATACTCCCCCATCATCTCGGCCCGGCAACTGGACCGGATCGACGCGCTGGTCGGCGCTGCCATCTCCGAAGGCGCAGAAGTCCTCACCGGCGCATCCCGGCTCGATTGCCCCGGCTATTTCTATGCCCCGACCCTGCTGGCCGGCGTCAGCCAGACCAACACGGCGGTGACCGAGGAGATCTTCGGCCCGGTGCTGACCTTGCAGACCTTCACCACCGAAGACGAGGCGATGGCCCTAGCCGATCACCCGACCTATGGCCTTGCCGCGGGCCTCTTCACCCGCGACCTGTCGCGCGCCATACGGGTGATGAAACGGCTGGAGGCCGGCACCGTCTGGATCAACCGCTACGGCCGCTCGCGCGATCACATCCTGCCGACGGGGGGATACAAATCCTCGGGCATCGGCAAGGATCTGGGCCGCGACGCCTATCACGCCAACCGCCGCACCAAATCCGTGCTGATCGACCTGTGAGGATGCCATGACCTATCGTATCGCCCTGATCCCGGGGGATGGCATCGGCCTTCCCGTCACGAGTGCCGCCATCGAGGTGGCGCAGAAGGCCGCGCCCGGGCTGCTGGAGACGGTGACCTTCCCCTGGTCCTGCGAGACCTACCTTCAGACCGGCCGGATGATGCCCGAAGACGGGATCGAGACGTTGCGCAGCTTCGACGCCATCTTCCTCGGCGCCGTCGGCTGGCCCGCATTGGTGCCCGATGCGGTATCGTTGCACGGGCTCTTGCTGCCGATCCGCAAGGCCTTCGTGCAATACGCCAACATCCGCCCGCACCGGCTGCTGCCCGGCGTGCAGGGCCCGCTGCGCAAGGAAGGGTTCGATATCCTCTGCATCCGCGAGAATACCGAAGGCGAGTATTCCGGCGCGGGCGGGCGCGTGCATGTGGGAACCCTCGATGAGGTGGCAGTGGAAACCTCGGTCTTCACCCGCGTGGGGGTAGAGCGGATCCTGCGCTTCGGCTTTGAACAGGCACGCAAGCGGCGGGGCAAGCTGGCCTCTGTCACCAAGTCCAACGCCCAGAAATACTCGATGGTGTTCTGGGATGAGATCACCGACCTGCTGGCCGCAGAATACCCGGATGTGGAGGTGAGCCACTACCATGTCGATGCGATCTGCGCGCGGATGGTGATGGCCCCCGAAAGCCTTGACGTGGTGGTGGCGTCGAACCTCTTTGGCGACATCCTCACCGATCTGGGCGCGGCGATCCAAGGCGGGCTTGGCTTTGCCGCCTCGGCCAATATCAACCCCTCCCGCTCTGCCCCGTCGATGTTCGAACCCGTGCATGGCTCTGCCCCCGACATTGCCCATCTGGGCGTGGCCAACCCCATCGCCGCGATCTGGTCGGCGGCGATGATGCTGGACCATCTGGACGAAGCGGCCGCCGCCGCTCGGATCATGGCGGCGCTGGAGGCGACCACCGCGCAGGGCATCGGAACCGTTCCGGGGCAGGACCGGACCGAGGCGATCACCAAGGCCGTTCTGGCTGCATTGGACTGAAGGTTTCATCATGGACGCAAGGGTTTACGCCAGCCTTCCGGGGCTGAAGGATAAAGGTCTGTTCCGGCAGGCGGCGCTGATCGGCGGCGAGTGGGTGCCGGCCGCCAGCGGCAAGGTGGTCGATGTGACTAACCCGGCGACGGGCGACGTGATCGGCACGGTCCCCGATGTCTCGGGCAGCGAAACGGCGGCGGCGATTGCGGCCGCCAATGGCGCGTTCCAGCTCTGGCGCCGGGTGCCCCATGCCACCCGCGCCGCGGCGCTGGAACGCTGGTTCGCGCTGATGGAGGCTCATGCGGACGATCTGGCGCTGATCCTGACGCTGGAGCAGGGCAAGCCGCTGGCCGAGGCGAAGGGAGAGATCGCCTATGGCGCCTCTTTCGTGAAGTGGTTCGCAGAGGAGGCTCGGCGCATCGATGGCTCGGTGATCCCGGCCCCGGCGGGCGACCGGCAGATCGTGGTGCTGAAAGAGCCGGTGGGCGTGTCGGCCATCGTGACGCCGTGGAACTTCCCCAATGCTATGATCACCCGCAAGGTCGCGCCGGCGCTGGCGGCGGGCTGCACGGTCGTCATCAAACCGTCCGAGTTTACGCCGTTTTCCGCACTGGCCCTCGGCGTTCTGGCCGAACGTGCGGGCATTCCGGCCGGCGTCATCAACATCGTCACCGGGATGCCGGCCGAGATCGGGGCAGAGCTGACGGCGAACCCGGTGGTGCGAAAGCTGTCCTTCACCGGCTCCACCCGCATCGGCTCACTGCTCATGGCGCAATGCGCGCCGACGGTGAAGCGGCTGAGCCTGGAGCTTGGCGGCAACGCGCCCTTCGTGGTGTTCGACGATGCCGATCTGGATGCGGCGGTGGAGGGCGCCATCGCCTCCAAGTTCCGCAATGGCGGGCAGACCTGTGTCTGCTCCAACCGGATTCTGGTGCAGGCGGGGGTGTATGAGGCCTTTGCCGAGAAGCTGGCGGCGAAAGTGTCGGTGATGAAGGTCGGCCCGGGGCTGGAGCCGGGCGTCGAGATCGGCCCGATGATCAATGCTGCCGCAATTGACAAGATCGCCCGCCACGTCGCCGATGCCACCGCCAAGGGCGCGGTGATCCTCGCCCGCGCTTCGGTGCCGGAGGGCGGCCAATACGCCGCGCCGATGGTGCTGACCGGCGCGACCGAGGCGATGGATCTGGCGCAGGAGGAAACCTTCGGCCCCGTCGCCCCGCTGTTTCGTTTCGACACTGAGGAGGAGGCGATCCGCCTTGCCAACGCCACCCCCTTCGGCCTCGCCGCCTATTTCTACACCGAAAGCCACCGCCGCGCCTGGCGCGTGGGGCAGGCGCTGGAATTCGGGATGGTGGGGCTGAACACCGGCAGCATCTCGACCGCGGTGTCGCCCTTTGGCGGCGTCAAGCAATCCGGTCTGGGCCGCGAAGGCGCGCGGGTGGGGATTGACGAGTATCTGGAGACCAAGGCCTTCCACATGGCCGGTCTCTGACCCCGGAAACGCTTCGGGGGGCAATGAGCCCCCCGAAGGCTTAGAAAAACTAAGCCTCGATCTTTACTGCACCCGGTCCAGAAACTTGTAGTAAGTCCCGACCAGCGGCAGGAACCAGGGCTGGCCGAAATGCCCCGGCACGGCTTTCCACGGCAGATCGGCCCAGGGGTTGCGGTCGATCCGGCCAGTGATGAGGTCGGCCATGATCTCGCCCATATGGGTCGCGATCTGCGCGCCGTGGCCGGAATAGCCCATCGAGAAGTAGACGCCATCGGCCTGCCCGGCGCGGGGGAAGCGGTCCTTGGTCATGTCGACCAGCCCGCCCCAGCAATAATCCACCTCCACCCCCGCCAGCTGCGGAAAGATCCCCGCCAGCGCGGCCTGCAGGATCGCGCCGCTTTTCGCGTCGGACTGCTGATCGGAGCGCGCCGAGAACCGGGCGCGGCCGCCAAAGATCAGCCGGTTGTCGGGCGACAGCCGGAAGTAGTTGCCGATGTTGAGCGAGGTCACGCAGGTGCGGTTGCCGGGCATGGTGGCAGCAACCTCGGCCTCGGTCAGCGGCCGGGTTGCCAGCAGGAAGCTGCCGACCGGCACGATGCGGCGGCGGAAGTAGCGGAAGGCCGAGGTGGTATAGGCGCCTGTGGCGAGGAACACCTTGTCCGCGGTCACCGTGCCTTGCGGCGTCGTCAGCTCCCATCCCTTGCCGCTCTGGCGGCGGGCGGTGACGGGGGCGTTCTCATGGATCACCGCGCCGTGGCGGGCGGCGGCCTCGGCAAGGCCCACCACGAAGCGCCCCATATGCATCATGGCGCTTTTTCTCTGCAGCATCCCGCCGTGGAAGGCATCAGACCCGATCTCACCCGCCAGATCGGCCCTGGACAGGATAGCGGTCTCGGCATCCACCTCGCGGTGGATCGCCTCGAAATTGCGGGCGAGGCTGTCGTAATGCGCGGGCTTGGAGGCGAGCTTGAGCTTGCCGGAGCGGCGGAAGTCGCAGGCGATACCCTCTTCCGCGATGATGCGCTCCAGAGTCTCGATGCCCTGGTCGAAGGCGCGGTACATGGCCTTGGCGCGTTCAGCCCCGAACATCTCTTTCGCGTGGACGAAGCTGTGGGCGATGCCGTTGTTCAGATGCCCGCCATTGCGGCCCGAGGCGCCGAAGCCGACGGTCTTCGCCTCAAGCACCACGACGCGGCGGCCTTCCTTGGCCAGCTTGCGCGCCGCCCCCAGCCCGGTGAAGCCCGCGCCGATCACCGCCACATCGTAATGGCCAGCGACCGGCCCTGCCGCTGCGCCGGTGAAGGCGGGCGCCGTGTTGTGCCAGTAGGACTGAAACTGCATCGCCCGCCCCCCTACAGCCCAAACACGCCGGGAAGGCCGCCGATATCGGCGATCTCGGTATAGCCGTAATAGGGGTTCGCCGGTTCGTGCTTGCGGTTGACCCAGACCTTGGAGGTGATGCCGAGGTCATGCGCCGTCATCAGGTCATAGCGGAAGGAGGAGGAGACATGGGTGATGTCCTCGGGCCCGCAGCCAAGCGCGTCCAGCATGTATTCGAAGCCGTTCATCTGCGGCTTGTAGGTGCCGGTCTCCTCGGCGGTTATGACCTTGTAGAAGGGCGCGCCCAGTTTCTCGACATTGGACATGATCTGGCTGTTCATCGCGTTGGACAGGATCACCAGCGGGATCTCCTTGGCGACCTTGGCGAGACCCGCGGGCACATCGGGATGCGGGCCCCAGGTCGGCACCTCGTTGTAGATCTGCAGCGCATCCTCGGCCCGGAACGGCACGCCGTTCAGCTTGCAGGTGCGTTCCAGCGCGTTTGACACGACATCGGCATAGGGCTTCCAGGCGCCCAGAATCTCATCCAGCCGGTAGGCGGAGAAGTTCTTGATAAACTTCTGCATCGCCGGCTCGTCGAGGGTTTCGCCATAGATGCGGCGGGCGGCGCCGGCCATGTCGAAATGGGTGAGCGTGCCGTAGCAATCGAAGGTGACGTATTTCGGGCGGAAGGGGGCCATGCGCGGATCCTCGGGGCTGGGGAAGGGTCTGTTGCCCGCAGTCTATGCCGCCCGCGCCGCCACCCCCGGCCGCTTTGCGGGGCGGCGAGAGCAGAAAACACCGTATGCAGCGGGCTCTGCGGCACAGAGTTGCGCTTGCAGCATCTTGTGGCCCCTGCGGGGCAATCGCCCGCCCCCCGGCGTGGCAGTTTCTGCGGTGGGCCGGGGGCGGAACGGCCGAAGATTGCGCCGCGCGGCGGCCTGCCAAAGCACCTGCGCCGCCGGCCAGGCTAAGCTGGCCCCACGCCACGAATTCAGCAGGGCCGCAATGACCGATACACTCACCTTCGACCGCTTTACCGCCGAACATCTGGAGGGCGCGCTGCGCCTGTCGCGGCAGGCGGGCTGGCCGCACCGGCCTGAGGACTGGCAGATGCTGCTGCGGCTGAGCCGGGGTGTGGTGGCACTGGCAGAGGGCCAGGTGGTCGGCACGGCGCTGGCGACGCCGTTTGGCGATGTGGCGATGGCGAACATGATCATCGTCGATGCGGCCATGCGCGGCCGCGGACTGGGGCGCAGCCTGATGGAGCGGGTAATGGGCCTGGAGGTGCCGGAATGGCGGTTGACCGCCACCGCCGACGGGTTGCCGCTGTATGAAAAGCTGGGCTTCGTGGCTTGCGGGCGGGTGCTGCAGCATCAGGGCCTCGTGGCAGCGCAGGCCGCGCCCGAGGGGGTGGAGTGGGCGGCGCAAGCCGACCTGCCCGCGATGGTGGCGCTGGACCGGCAGGCCACGGGCGCCGACCGCGCGGACCTGATTGCCGAACTGATGGCCGTGGGGCGGCTGGCGGTGATCCGCGAGGGCGCCGCGCTGGCGGGCTTCGCCGGGCTGCGCGCCTTTGGCCGCGGCGAGGTGGCCGGGCCGGTGATTGCCGCCCATGCCGAGGATGCACAGCGCCTGCTGTCCTACCTGTTTGCGCAGAGCCCCGGCGCCTTCCTGCGCGTCGATACCACCGAGGCCGCGGGGCTTGCCCGCTGGCTTGCCGCGCAGGGGCTGGCCCCTGCCGGCGGCGGCATTGCCATGCGGCGCGGCGGCGCGGCTGCCCCCGAAACCCCGTTCCAGTGCTTCGCCCTTGCGGCGCAGGCGCTTGGCTGACCCTGATCCAAGAGAGACCCATGCTGAGCAATTCCCTGATCGAACTCGACCGCGCGCATCTGGTGCATCCCGTCGCCTCATGGCGCGGGCATGAAAAGGCCGGGGTGCGGATGCTGACCGCGGCCAAGGGCGCCACGGTGACGGATGCCGAGGGCCGTACCCTGATCGACGGGTTTGCGGGCCTGTGGTGCGTGAATGCCGGCTATGGGCAGGAGAGCGTCATCGAGGCGGCAACGAAGCAGCTGCGCGAGCTGCCCTATGCCACGGGTTATTTCGGGCTGGGGTCGGAACCGCCGATCCGGCTGGCGGCGCGGCTGGCCGATCATGCGCCCGGCGATCTGGACCATGTGTATTTCACGCTTGGCGGATCGGATGCGGTGGACAGCACGGTGCGCTTTGCCCGCTATTACTGGAATGCGCGGGGGCTGCCGCAGAAGGACCAGTTCCTCTCGCTGGAGCAGGGCTATCACGGCTCCTCGACCGTGGGCGCGGGGTTGACGGCGCTGCCGGTGTTCCATGCCGGGTTCGGGCTGCCGATGGACTGGCAGCATAAAATTCCGTCGCACTACACCTATCGCAACCCGGTGGGCAGCGATCCGGCGGCAATCATCGCCGCCTCGGTGGCGCAGCTGCGCGCCAAGGTGGAGGAGGTTGGCGGGGCAGGGCGGGTGGCGGCCTTCTATGCCGAGCCGATCCAAGGGTCTGGCGGGGTGCTTGTGCCGCCGCCGGGCTGGATGAAGGCAATGCGCGAGGTCTGCACCGAGCTGGATATCCTGTTCGTGGCGGATGAGGTCATCACCGGCTTTGGCCGCACCGGCCCGATGTTCGCCTGCAGCGATGAGGGCATCGTGCCCGACATGCTGACCTGCGCCAAGGGCCTGACCTCGGGCTATGTGCCGATGGGGGCGGTGTTCCTGTCGGACCGGATGTACCAGACCATCGCCGACCATGCAGGCGCGGCGGCCATCGGCCATGGCTTCACCTATTCGGCGCATCCGGTGAGTGCGGCGGTGGGGCTGGCGGTGCTGGACCTTTATGAAGGCGGGCTGCTGGAGAACGGGCGCCGCATGGGCGCGCGGTTGCAGGCAGGCCTTGCCGGGTTGGCCGATCATCCGCTGGTGGGCGATGTGCGCGGCCGCGGGATGCTGGCGGCGGTGGAGCTGGTGACCGACAAGGCGGCGAAGACGCCGCTGCCGGCGGCCGCGATGCCCTCCCAGCGGATCTTCGACCGGGCCTGGGCCAACGGGCTGGTGATCCGCGCCTTTGGCAACGGGGTGCTGGGCTACGCGCCGCCGCTCTGCTGCACCGAGGCCGAGATTGACGCGATTGTAGAACGGACGCGGCTGACGCTGGATCAGACGCTGGAAGACCCGGAGGTGCGGGCGGCGCTGCGCTGACCCGATGCGCGCGGCACATGGCCTGATTCTGCTGCGCTGCGGCAATTCAGCACATTCTGCCGCGCGCCTGCCAAGTTCAGCGTTTTGCCCCCGCCGAACTGGCCAAGAATAACGTCACACACTGCGGCTTTCCGCGAAAATGACGGAAGAAGCCCATAAAAACCGCGGGCCACACCAATGGCAGAAAATACTGCCGCACGACAGGGAACAGGCCTGCACCCACGGGCCGCATCAGGGGAACACTCCATGCCAGCCAAGCCGCTGCGCTCTTTTCGCTATCTCAGCTTCGATGTCGTCGGCACGCTGATCGACTTCGAGGCGGGCCTTGTCGGCAGCCTGCGGTCGATTGCGGCCGAGCATGGGGTGGATCTGGACGGCGAGGCGGCGCTGGCGCTGTACCGGACGGCGCGCTACACGCCCGAGGCGTTGAGCTTCCCCGATGACCTCGCGCGGGTGTATCTGGAGATTGCGCCGGATCTGGGCCTGCCGCTTGATCCGGCGCTTGGCGTGCGGTTGCGGGACGGGGTGGCCGGTTGGGCGCCCTTTGCCGACAGCGTGGCGGCGATGGCGCGGCTCAAGCAGCATTACCGGCTGATCGCCATGACCAATGCGCAGCGCTGGGCCTTTGCGCATTTCGACGCGGCGCTGGGCCACCCGTTCCACGCCGCCTTCACCACCGACGATACCGGCACCGAAAAGCCCGATCCGGCCTTCTTCCACCACGTCTTTGCCTTTGTCGAAGGCGAGGGCGGCACACGCGACGACATCCTGCATGTGGCGCAAAGCCAGTATCATGACATCGGCATTTCGCGCGCCCTCGGGCTGACCAATTGCTGGATCGAGCGGCGGCACGATGTTGCGGGCTATGGCGGCACCATCGCCCCGGCCGATTTCACCACACCTGATTACCATTTCACCTCGATGGCGGCGCTCGCGGGCGCCGTCGAGGTGGAATTTGCCTGAAAGCGCCCGGCCCGCCTTGGCGGAGACACGGGCACAACAACCGCGCATTGGCGCATCAACAGGGAACGAAACCATGATCGATAAAGGCATCACGAACTGGACCAGAGCCGACGACGCGATGGTCGAGCACGCCATCCGCCGCGGCGCGACCCGCCGCGACCTCTTGCGCATGTTCATGGCGGGCGGCGCCAGCATCCTCGCCGGCGGCACCATCCTTGGCCGCGCCACGGCTGCGATGGCCGCAACGCCGGTGCGCGGTGGGCATCTGAAGGCCGCCGGCTGGTCCTCGTCCACCGCCGACACGCTGGACCCGGCCAAGGCGTCGCTGTCCACCGATTACGTGCGCTGCTGTTCGGTCTACAACCGCCTGACCTTCCTCGATGAAAGCGGCGCGGTGGTCATGGAACTGGCCGACCGCATCGAAAGCAGCGATGCCACCGTCTGGACCGTCAAGCTGAAATCGGGCGTCACCTTCCATGATGGCAAGCCCTTCACCTCGGCCGATGTCGTCTATTCGATGATGCGGCATCTGGATGAGAATACCGGGTCCAAGGTCAACTCCATCGCCAAGCAGATGACGGCGATCACCGCGGTGGACCCGCTGACCGTGCAGATCACGCTGGCCGCGGCCAATGCCGACCTGCCGACGATCCTGGCCATGCACCACTTCATGATCATCGCCGATGGCACCACCGATTTCACCACCGCCAACGGCACCGGCGCCTTCAAGATCGAGATGTTCGAGCCGGGCGTGAAGTCGATCATGGTTCGCAACGAGAATTACTTCAAAACCGACGCCGCCTATCTGGACAGCTTTGAGTATTTCGCCATCCCGGATGAGACCGCCCGCGTCAACGCGCTGCTGTCGGGCGATATCCATATTGCGGCCTCGATCAAGCCGCAGTCGATGCGGCTGATCGAAACCCAGTCCGGCATCGACCTGGTGAAAAGCACCTCGGGCAATTACACCAACCTGAACATGCGGCTGGATATGGACCCGGGCGACAAGGCCGGCTTCATCGAGGGCGTGAAGAACCTGCTGAACCGCGAAGTCATCCAGAAATCGGTGATGCGCGGTCTGGCCGAGGTCGCCAATGACCAGCCGATCTCGCCCATGAGCCCCTATCACAATGCCGAGCTGAAGACCCGGGACTATGACCCCGAGAAGGCCAAGGCGCTGTTCGACAAGGCCGGTCTGCTGGGCGTGTCGATCCCGGTCGTGGCCTCGGACGCGGCGACCGCCTCGGTCGACATGGCGACGGTGCTGCAGCAATCGGGTGCCGAGATCGGCATGAAGTTCGATATCCAGCGCGTGCCGTCGGATGGCTACTGGTCGAACTACTGGCTGAAGGCGCCGGTTCATTTCGGCAATATCAACCCGCGCCCGACGCCCGATATCCTGTTCTCGCTGCTCTATGACACCAACGCGCCCTGGAACGAGAGCCAGTACAAATCGCCCAAGTTCGACGCGATGCTGGTCGAGGCCCGCGGCGAGCTGGACTTTGCCAAGCGCAAGGAAATCTATGACGAGATGCAGGTGATGGTGTCGAACGAGGCCGGCACCGCGATCCCGGTGTTCCTGTCGAACGTCGATGCGAAGTCGTCCAAGCTGCAGGGCCTGAAGCCGAACCCGCTGGGCGGCCAGATGGGCTATGCGATGGCCGAATACGTCTGGCTCGAGGCCTGATTGGGGTGCGGGAGGCCGGGCTTTGCCTCGGCCTCCCATGTTTTTTGCGAAAGGCCAGCCATGAATCCGCAGATCGTCCGACTGGTGCTTGGCAGGCTGGGGGTGGCCCTGGTCACCCTGCTGATCGTGTCTTTCGTCGTCTTCGCCGCCACGCAGATGCTGCCCGGCGACGTGGTGGAGATCCTGCTGGGACAGGCCGCGACGCCCGAGGCGGTGGCCGGGCTGCGCGAGGCGATGCACCTGAACGACCCGGCATTCCTGCAATACGGGCGCTGGCTGATCGGGCTGGCGCAGGGCGATCTGGGCATGTCCTATGCCAACAACCTGCCGGTGGCGGGGATGATCGGCGGGCGGCTGGCCAATACGCTGATGCTGGCGGCAGTGACGGCGGCGGTGGCGGTGCCGGTGGCGCTGTTCCTGGGCATCACCACGGCGATGCATCGCGGGTCGGTCTATGACCGGATCGTCACCACCGGCATCGTCGCGGTGATCTCGGTGCCCGAATTCATGATCGCCACGCTGGCAGTGCTGGTCTTCGCGGTCTGGCTGAAGTGGCTGCCGGCACTGTCCTTCGCCAATGACGTGACCAGCCTGGCCGAGATGCTGCGGGTCTTCGCCATGCCGGTTATCACGCTGTGCTGCGTGATCTCGGCGCAGATGATCCGCATGACGCGGGCGGCGGTAATCGACGCGCTGACCATGCCCTATGTGGAGATGGCGCTGCTGAAGGGCGCCTCGCGCCGCCGGATGGTGATGCGCCACGCGCTGCCCAATGCGATCGGCCCCATCGTCAACGCGGTGGCGCTGTCGCTGTCCTACCTGTTGGGCGGGGTGATCATCGTCGAGACGATCTTCAATTATCCCGGCATCGCCAAGCTGATGGTCGATGCCGTCGCCACCCGCGACCTGCCGCTGATCCAGACCTGCGCGATGATCTTCTGCCTTGGCTATCTGACGCTGATCACGCTGGCCGATATCATCGCCATCCTGTCCAACCCGAAGCTGCGAAAGTGAGGGGCCCGATGCACACCAAAGCCTTCTGGCCCACCCCGCGCCGCCTTGGCTATCACATGAACTGGATTGGCCTGATCGCCGCGACGGTCGTCTGCTTCTGGGCGCTGGTGGCGGTGATCGGCCCGATGCTCAGCCCCTATCCGCCGGGCGAGATTGTCGATTTCGACTATTACGGCCCGATCTCGGCCAAGCTGTGGATGGGGTCGGACTATCTGGGGCGCGACATCTTCTCGCGCGTGCTGATGGGCGCGCGCTATACGGTGGGGATTTCGCTGGCGGCGGTGTGCCTTGCCTGTATCTCGGGCGTGGTGCTGGGGATGACGGCGGCGGTGGTCGGTGGCTGGCTGGATACCGGGCTCAGCCGGTTTCTGGATGCGCTGAATTCGATCCCGTCCAAGCTGTTCGGGCTGGTGATGGTGGCGGCCATCGGCTCGTCGATCCCGGTGCTGATTGTGCTTTTGGGGGTGATCTACACGCCCGGCGCCTATCGCTTTGCCCGGGCGCTGGCGGTGAACATCAACACGATGGATTTCGTCACCGTCGCCCGCGCGCGGGGCGAGCGGACGGGCTATCTGGTGACGCGGGAAATCCTGCCCAACATCACCGGGCCGGTGCTGGCCGATCTGGGGCTGCGCTTCGTGTTCATCGTGCTGCTGCTGTCGGGCCTGTCCTTCCTCGGGCTGGGGGTGCAACCGCCGAATGCCGACTGGGGCAGCCTTGTGCGCGAGAATATCGGCGGCCTGCCGTTCGGCGCGCCAGCGGTGCTGATGCCGAGCCTTGCCATCGCCAGCCTGACGATCAGCGTGAACCTTTTGATCGACAACCTGCCCGTCAAGATCCGCGACAGGAGCGAATGATGCAGAACCTTGTCGAAATCCGGGATCTGAAGGTACAGGCGCGCAGCGATGCGGGCCGCAGGATCGAGATCATCAAGGGCGTCAGCTTTGACATTGCCGAGGGCGAGATCGTGGCGCTGATCGGCGAAAGCGGATCGGGCAAGACCACCATCGCCCTCACGCTGATGGGTCACACCCGCCCCGGCTGCACCATCACCGGCGGCACGGTGCGGCTGGCGGGGCGCGATCTGGTGGCGATGCCCGAGGCGGAGCGGCAGGCGCTGCGCGGCACCGAGGTGGCCTATGTGCCGCAAAGCGCCGCCGCGGCCTTCAACCCCTCGCAGCGGCTGATGGATCAGGTGATCGAGGTCGCGCAGATCCACAAGCTGATGTCGCCCGATGCCGCGCGGGTGAAGGCGGTGGAACTGTTCCGCGCGCTGGCGCTGCCGGAGCCCGAGACCATCGGCCAGCGCTATCCGCATCAGGTGTCGGGCGGGCAGCTGCAGCGGCTGGCGGCGGCGATGGCGCTGATCGGCGGGCCGAAGCTGATGATCTTTGACGAGCCGACGACGGCGCTGGACGTCACCACCCAGATCGAGGTGCTGCGGGCCTTCAAGTCGGTGATGAAGCTGGGCGGCATGGGCGGGGTCTATGTCAGCCACGATCTGGCGGTGGTGGCGCAGATCGCTGACCGGATCGTGGTGCTGAAGGGCGGCGAAGTGCAGGAGGAAGGCCCGGTCGAGCAGATCCTGCACCGCGCGGAACACCCCTACACACGTGAGTTGCTGGCGGCGTTCGAGCCGGTTCCCTACGCCTCTGCCTCGCGGTCGGAGGCCGAGACCAAGCGCCCCATTTTGGAGGTGCGCAACCTTGTGGCGGGCTATGGCCCGCTCGGGCGCGATGGGCGGCCGCACAAGCTGGCGCTGAACAACGTATCCTGCCGGTTGGAACGGGGGCAGAATCTGGGCGTGATCGGGGAGAGCGGGTCGGGCAAATCCACGCTGGCGCGGGCGATTGCCGGGCTGCTGCCCCCGGTGTCGGGCAAGGTGCTGCTGGACGCCCACGCGCTGGAGCCGGAGGCGCGGGCGCGGGGCAAGGAAGAGCTGCGCCGCCTGCAGATCGTGTTCCAGCTCGCCGATACCGCGCTGAACCCGCAACGCCCCGTGGGCGATATCGTCGGCCGCCCGCTGACCTTCTACCATGGCCAGAAGGGCGCCGCGCGCGAGGCGCGGACCGATGAGCTGCTGGACATGGTCCGCCTGCCGCGCGCGATGAAGCACCGCCTGCCGGGCGAGCTGTCGGGCGGGCAGAAGCAGCGCGTGAACTTGGCCCGTGCGCTGGCGGCGGGGCCCGAGGTGATCCTGTGCGACGAGATCACCTCGGCGCTGGATACCGTAGTGGCGGCGGCGGTGATCGAACTGCTGAAGGAGTTGCAGCGCGAACTGCACCTGTCCTACGTCTTCATCAGCCATGACCTGTCGACGGTGCAGGCGATCTGCGACGATGTGATGGTGATGCTGAATGGCGAGGTGGTGGAGCGGCTGCCTGCGGACCGCCTGCAGGGCGGGGCGCAGCATCCCTATTCGCAGCTGCTGTTCTCGTCGGTGCCGAAGCTCGATACCGGCTGGCTGGACAGCGTGCCGCCGCGAGCGGCAGCGCTGTAGTCACATCGGGAAGATGCTTTTCAGCGGCAGATGGGTCTTGATGAAGGGGGATTTCATCACGACGAAGCTGAAATACTTGTCGATGCCGATATCCATGTCGGTCAGCCGTTCCATGATCGTCTGATACTCGCCGATGCCGCCGGTCACGAACTTTAACAAGTAGTCGTAACCCCCTGAAATCAGGTGGCATTCGATGATTTCCTCGACCTTCTCGGCGGCCTGCTGGAAGCGGGCAAAGTCGATCTGGCGGTGGTTCTTCAGCGTCACCTCGGTGAAGACGGTGATGGTCTGGCCCAGCTTGGCGATGTCGATCTGGGCGGAATATCCAGTGATATAGCCAGCTTGCTGCAGTTTCTTAACGCGCATCAGGCAGGGGCTTGGGGACAGATGCACCAGTTCGGCCAGTTCCACATTGGTGATGCGGCCGTTCTTCTGCAACTCATGCAGGATGCGGATGTCGATCCGGTCAAGCTTCACGGTCTGTCCCTTGCGCTGGTCCCGGCACAGGCAGGATCTGCCGGTGCCCCAGCCTACAGCGGCAATGCGACCAAGGCCAGCCCGGCAAAAGCGAGGCGGTATAACGCTCTGGCAACAGTGCTTCACTCGGCATGAAATGCTGCAATCGTTGCAGGACCGGCAGCCGGAACCGGGCCGCCCGCCCTAGACTGGCGAAAACGGAGGCACCCATGCCCGCACCCTTGCTTCATGTGACGACGAGCCCGGCCCTGCCGCAGGCGGCGGATGCCGTGGTGATCGGCGGCGGCATCGTGGGCGTCTGCACCGCCTATTATCTGGCGCGGCGCGGGGTGAAGGTGGCGCTGGTCGAGAAGGGCCGCATCGGGGCTGAACAATCCAGCCGCAACTGGGGCTGGTGCCGCCAGCAGAACCGCGATGCGCGCGAATTGCTGATGGCGACGGCCAGCCTTGCGCTGTGGGAGGCGATGGCGGGGCAGATCGGGCAGGATGTGGGCTTTCGCCGCTGCGGGCTGCATTACCTGTCGAATGACGAGGCGGAGCTGGCCGGCTGGGCCCGCTGGCGCGACTTTGCCCGCGGCGAGGGCGTGGTGACGCATATGCTGAGCGCGGCCGAGGCGGCAGAGCGCGGGCGCGCCACGGGCAAGGCGTGGAAGGGCGGGGTGTTCTCGCCCACGGATGGCATCGCGGATCCCGAGCGGGCCGCGCCGGTGATCGCGCTTGGCACCCTGGCCTTGGGCGGCAGCGTCCACCAGATGTGCGCCGCCCGCGGACTGGAGCTGGAGGGCGGGCGCGTGGCGGCGGTGGTGACAGAGGCGGGCGTGATACGCACCCGCACGGTGGTGATGGCGGGCGGGGCCTGGGCCTCGTCCTTCTGCCGGCAGCTGGGGATCCGGTTTCCGCAGGCCTCGATCCGCTCGTCGATCCTTGCCGTGGGGCCCGGCGCCGATCTGCCCGACGCACTGCATACCTCGCAGGTCAGCACCACGCGGCGCGGGGATGGCGGCTATACGCTGGCAATCTCGGGCAAGGCGCGGGTGGATGTGACGGCGCAGCAGATGCGCTTTGCGACCAGCTTCCTGCCGATGTTCTTCAAACGCCGCAAATCGCTGGCGCCAGGCGGGCTGCAAGGGCTGCGCTCGGGGCATGAGACGCTGCGCCGCTGGCGGCTGGATGCGTCGACGCCGATGGAACGTATGCGCATCCTCGATCCACGCCCCGACCACGGCCAGATCGCCGAGACCCTGCGCCGGGCGCGGGCGCTGTTCCCGGCACTGGCGGATGTGCCGGTGACCGCCGCCTGGGCGGGGTATATCGACTCCACCCCCGACGGGGTGCCGGCAATCGGCGAGACGAATATCCCCGGCTTCATCCTTGCGGCGGGGTTCAGCGGCCACGGTTTTGGCATCGGGCCGGGGGCCGGGCATCTGATCGCCGATCTGGTGACGGGGACTGCGCCGATCCTTGACCCCAGGCCCTATCACCCCTCGCGGTTCGACCAGTCGTCCTGGGGCAAGGTCGCAGAGTTCTGATGGAGGGCGGGGGCGCCGGGTCGACCTAGCCGAAGGCCTGATTGACCAGGGCCATCGTCTGCGCCGGGCCGGCGGGCTGCGGCACCGGGCCAAGGCCCATCCGCGTCACCGTGTCGTAGTGCCGGATACCCGAGGCGACGAGGAACTCGCGCAGCGGCCCGTCTGGCTGGCGGGTGTCCACCCGCAGGAAGTTGCCCGCCAGCGCCTCGGCATGGGGGGCGATCAGCGCGATGGCGTCTTCCTCGGATTCCGCCACCACCGGGCCGACGACATGGCCGCGGCCGAACTTGCGGCAGAGGGCAAAGCCCGTCACCTGCCCGCCGCGTTCCACCACCGTGCCGGTGGACAGCTGTAGCAGCCGGTTCATCAGCGCCGGGCGGGCGGCGCCCATCGCCGCGGTATCCAGCGCATGAATGGCCGCCGCATCCTCGGGGCGCATCGGGCGGGCATGGCGCGGGCCGGCGGAAACCTCGCCCACGACGCCATTGTGCTGGTGGACGGGCGAGAGCGGCATGAACCCCAGCGAGATATACAGCCGATAGGCCGCGCGGGTGGCGTTCAGCACCTTGCCGCGCGCACCGACCCGATCAAGGATATGCCCCATCAGCCAGCTGCCCGCGCCAAGCTCTTGCAGCCGCGGCGAGGTGATGACCATGCCGACAGCCGCAAATTGCTCGCCCAGGGGAAACCACATGGCCGAGCCCACGACGCGGCCGATCTCGTCCCGCGCGACGATCCCCTCGCCCAGACCGATTGCCAGCTCCCAATCTTCCGGGCGATGCGGCCAGCCGACACCGATCGACAGCTCATGCAGCTTCGGCAGATCCTCCACCGTCATCGGCGCGGCGAAAACCTGATAGGATTCCAGCTGTTTGGTCGGGGTGGGCTGCAGGGTCACTCTCACATTCCGGCCGATATATTCCATATCTACAGACTAGGGATGCGTTGGAGCATTTGCTGCGCATTTTCAAGCTTTTACAGCAGATACTGCGGGGTGTCACGACTGCCGTTGCGGCCCTGCAAGCCGCCGCAAGTGCCAACACCGCCGGGATGTAGTATTCGGCTAACACCCACCCCGGCCGCGCCCGCCCTACCCTTCCCCTCACCATCAGCAAGGGAGGATGCAGCATGGCGAAGATCCTGATGATCACCGGCGATTTCACCGAGGACTATGAAACGATGGTTCCGTTTCAGTGCCTTCTGGCCTGCGGGCATGAGGTGGATGCCGTCTGCCCCGGCAAGGCCGCGGGCGACACGGTCAAGACCGCGATCCATGATTTCGAGGGCGACCAGACCTATTCGGAAAAGCCGGGCCACAACTTCGCCCTGACCGCCGATTTCGCTGCGGTCGATGCCGCCAGCTATGATGCGCTGGTGGTGCCGGGCGGCCGCGCGCCGGAATACTTGCGGATGAACCCCGAGGTTCTGGCGATGGTCCGGCATTTCTTCGACGCCGGCAAACCCGTCGCCTCCATCTGCCACGGCGCACAGCTGCTGGCCGCGGCGGGTGTGCTGACGGGGCGCACCTGCTCGGCCTATCCGGCCTGCGCCTATGAGGTCACGGCCTCGGGCGGGACCTTCGCCGATATTGCGGTGACAGAGGCGGTGACCGATGGCAATCTGGTGACGGCGCCTGCCTGGCCGGCCCATCCGGCCTGGCTGAAGCAATTCATGGCGATCCTCTGACATCCACGGGACGGGAGGCCCTGCGATGTGCGAACTTTTCATCAAGGCGGATGCCAGCCAATGGCAAAGCCGCACCCACAGCCTGCGCATCGACGGGGTCGCCACCTCGATCCGGATCGAGGCCCATTTCTGGGACACGCTGACCGAAATCGGCGCGCGCGACGGGATGACCGTCGCGCAGCTGATCACCAAGCTTTGGCATGAGGCAATGGATGCCGATCATGACCTTGGCAATTTCACCTCGTTCCTGCGGGTGTGCTGCGCGCGCTATCACGCGCTGATTGCCGCGGGCGAGATTTCCGCCGATCTTCACGTGCCGATAGCGGGGCATCCGGCGCGGGCGATTCTGGCGCGGGAGGCAGCGCGGCGCATGAACTAGCGGCGCCGCAGGGGCCGCCCTCAGCTGTCGCCCACGAACATCCGGTCGCGCGCGGCGGTGATGTGGGCGCGCATCGCCTGTGCGGCGGCGTCCGGGTCTTGGCGCAAGATCGCGTCGATGACGGCGCGGTGTTCGCCCTGCACCAGCGCCTGCCGGTTCGGCGAGGCCAGCAGGGTGAGCGAGCGGGACAGCTTCATGCCGAACCCGATCTGCTGGGCGAGGGATTCCAGAACCGTCTGGAAGAACGGGTTCTTGGTCGCCCGCGCAATCGCCAGATGCAGCATCTGATCGGCATCCACCCCCAGCGCCTGTTCCTGATAGGTCTGGTCCATGCGCTGGAATGCCGCCTCCAGCGCCGCCAGATCGGCCTCGTCACGGCGCTTGGCGGCCCAGGCGGCGGCGGCGCTCTCGATGTCGATGCGGAACTCGTAACAGCGCTGGATGTCGGTGATCGACCCCAGCGGCACGAAGCTCATCACCTGCTTGTCGGGGCGGCGGGCGACGTAATTGCCCGACCCCCGGCGCGAGGCGACGATCCCGTCATCGCGCAACCGCGCCAGCGCCGTGCGCAGCACCGGGCGCGACACGCCGCAGCTTTGCGCCAGCACCTGTTCGGGCGGAAGGCGGCTGTGCAGCGGGTATTGCTCTTCGACGATCTGGGTCAGAAGCTGGTCATAGACCTGATCGGCCAGGGACGGGCGCTGAGGGTCGGCCAAACAAACTCTCCTTCACCTCAGATCGGAACCCCGGCGACCCGGTAAATGGATTCCATAAGCCGCAGCGTCTGCAGATTGTCCAGCCTGTCGGTCTGGAACGGGCGCCCCGTGCGCAGGCCTTCGACGAAATCGGTGACAGCGCCGGTGAAACAGGCCTGGTAGTTCGCCGTCAGGTCGTGCAGCGACACGGCATCGGGCTGCGACAGCAGGGTGATGCGGTCGCGGTCATAGATCAGGGTGTCCAGCTCTCCCAGCAGTTCCAGCCGGTCGGTCGGCAGCGGCGGGTGGCCGGGGGCCGAGATATTGGCATCGATCTGGATCAGCGCGCCATCCGCGCTTTCGAGCTGCACCAGCGCCACATCCTCGCCCTTCAGGTCGGGGTTCATCCGGTCCAGCCGCACGGCGGTCACGGTCATCTCGCCCAGAATCGCGCGCAGGGCGTCGAGGTGGTGGATCAGCACCTCGAACACCAGGAGCCGCGTAAAATCGGCCATATAAGGCTGGCGGCCCAGCAGGAAGGGCACCTTGCCGGGATAATCCATCAGGCTGGAAGAGCGCACCGTCAGCCGCGCATGGCGCAGGCGGCCGACCTCGCCCGCATGGATGCGGCGGGCCAGTTCGGCGTAATGCGGGCGGAAGCGGTAGTTTTCATGCACCATGAAGCGCACCCGCTCGCCCACATCGGCGATCAGCGCCTCGGCCTCGGCCACCGTGGGCGTCATCGGCTTCTGGCACATCACATGCACGCCCAGATCCGCCGCCTGCCGCACCAGCGGGGCATGGCTGCCGACGGGGGTGATGATGTCCACCGCATCGGGGCGCACGGCTGTAAGCATCTCGCCCATGTCGGTGAAGACGGCGGGGATGCCGAAGCGGTCCGCCTGCGCCTGTGCGCGGGTTTGGTCCGGGTCGCAGATCGCGGCAAGGGTCACGCCCTGCTGCGCCTGCCAGCCCTTGAGGTGAAATTCGCTGATCGCGCCGGCGCCGGCAACCGCGATGGTCAGATGCTGCATGGGACTCTCCTGAACTTGCTTGCCCGCCTTCTAGCTTCTTATAACTTATTTTACAACTATTGACCAATACGGGAATCACGGTTACTTCTTTTGGCCAAGCGACAAGGGACAGGTGCCATGCGTTACAGCGTTACCCCATCAGATCTGGCTGCCTCGGTGATGGCGGTCCCCCCTCTGGCCCGGACCGCCGATGGCGCGTTCTCGGAGGCCGGCAATGCCGCCGTGCTGGCGCATCTGCGCGAAGGCGGCGTGACCACCGTGCTCTATGGCGGCAACGCGCTGGCGCAGCACTGGCCGGTCGCCGTCTACGCCGACTGGCTGGACCGGCTGCAGGCGATGGCGTCCGATGATACCTGGCTGCTGCCCTCGGTCGGGCCCGATGCCGGCAAGATGATGGATCAGGCCGCGGTGCTGAAGACCCGCCGCTTCCCGGTCGCGCTGCTGGTGCCGATGGGCGCGCCGCTGACGCATGAGGGGATGGGCACGGCGCTTCGCCGCTTCCATGCGGAGTGCAACGTGCAGCTGTTGGTCTACATCAAGACCGATGGCTACATCCCCGCAGCCATGCTTGGCGATCTGGTCGCCGAGGGCGTGGTCTTCGGCGTGAAATACGCGGTGCCCCGACAGCCGGGCGAGGCCGATCCCTACCTGGCCGCGATTGTCGACGCCATCGGCGCGGACCGTGTCATCTCGGGCTTCGGCGAGCCGCCGGCGATTCCGCATATGCTCGATGACGGGCTTGCCGGCTTCACCGCAGGTTGCGTCTGCATCGCGCCGTCGATGTCGATGGCGCTGCTGGAGGCGTTGAAGCGCGGCGACCGGGCCGAGGCCGAACGGCTGCTGCGCCCGATGCAGGCGCTGGAGGCCCTGCGCGGCGGCCATGGCGAGATCCGGGTGCTGCATGACGCGATCAGCCATTCGGGACTGGGCGACATGGGCCCGCTGCTGCCGCCGATGAGCCATGTGGACGCGGCGCATCAGGACGCCATTGCCAAGGCCGCCCGCGATCTGCTGGCCGCTGAACAGGATTACCGGGCTGCGCAAGCCGCCTGACCAATTTGCCATCGCCCGGCCACCGGGCGTCATCTTCTGGGAGGAACCGATGACCAACTTCACCAAACCGACCCGCCGCGGCCTGCTGCAGGGCGCCGCTGCCCTTTCGGCCCTCGGCATGATGCCGGGCGCTGCCTGGGCCGCCGATTATCCGTCGCGCCCGCTGACCATGCTGGTCCCGTGGGGCGCCGGGGGTGGCACCGATGCCACCGCGCGGATGATCTCGGCGCTGCTGGAGCGCAAGCTCGGCCAGCCGATCAACGTGGTGAACCGTACGGGGGGCGCGGGCGTCATCGGCCATTCGGCCATCGCCACCGCAGAGCCGGATGGCTACACGCTGGGCATCGTCACGGTGGAAATCACCATGATGCACCATATGGGCCTGACCGAGCTGACCCATGCCGATTACACCCCGCTGGGCCTGATGAATGCCGACAGCCCGGCTGTCACCGTGTCGACCGCCAGCGAGTACAAGGACATCGCCAGCCTGACCGAGGCGATCCGCGCCTCTGCCCCCGGCACGTTCAAGGCCTCGGGCACCTCGCAGGGCGGGATCTGGCATCTTGCGCTGGTGGGCTGGCTGCAGGCGCTGGGCCTTGCGCCGGATCACGTGATCTGGGTGCCGTCCGAAGGCTCGGCCCCCGCGATGCAGGATCTGATCGCCGGCGGGATCGACATCGTCACCGTGTCGCTGGGCGAGACCAAGGCGATGGTCGATGCCGGCCGCGCCGTGAACCTGGCGCTGATGGGCACCGAGCGTGCGGCCAGCCACCCGGACCTGCCGACCCTGTCGGAAGCCGGTGGCGGTGACTTCGCGCTGGCGACCTGGCGCGGCGTGGCCGGTCCGAAGGACCTGCCGCAGGAGGTTGCCGATGTCGTCTCTGCCGCGCTGGCCGAGATCGCGGTGGACCCCGAGTTCACCGAGTTCATGAACAGCCGCGGCTTCGGCATCACCTATCTGGACCCCGCCGCCCATGCCGCGATGATGGCGGATGCGGATGGCCTGATGGCGACCACGATGGCCGCGGCCGGGCTGGTTCAGGGCTGAGCTAAACGATGGGCGGGCGCGGCCAGACATGGCGGCGCCCGCCTTTTCCATTGGAACCGGGGAGGGGACCATGAAGATCACCGATGCCGTATCGGGCGCGCTGCTGATCGCGCTGGGGCTGTTCATGTTCTGGCAGGCCTCGCTGTTTCCCAGCTTTGGCGGCCAACCCTATGGCGCCGCGCTGCTGCCCTCGATCCTTGCGGGCGGCTTCGTTCTGGGCGGCGCTCTGCTGATCCTGCGCGACGTGATGGCGCGGCGGCAGGCGGCGGGGGGGCCTTTGGTCTCGCTGGTGCCCGAGCTGCGGCAGGGCACTGGGATGGCCGCTCTGCTGGCGGTTCTGGGCAATGTGCTGGCGCAGATCTGGGTGGCGCAGAGCCTTGGGTTCATTCCTGTCTCTGTCATCGGGCTGAGCGTGCTGTTCCTTGTGCTTCGCCTGCGCCCCTGGGTTGCGCTGGCGTTGGCGGTTGGCACCAGCATGGCCTGCTGGTGGCTGTTCGCGGGGCTGCTGCGTGTGCCGCTGCCGCGCGGAATTCTGGATGGAGTGCTGTAAGATGGGCTTTGGCGACATCCTTCTTCAGGCGGCGCTGCTGGTGCTCGACCCGCAGGTTCTGCTGACGGCGCTGCTGGCGGGCATGTTCGGCATGTTCGTCGGCGCGATGCCGGGGCTGACGGCGACGATGGCGACGGCGCTGCTGGTGCCGATGACCTTCTTCATGGACCCGATCCCGGCGCTGGCGGCCATCGTTTCGGCCAGCGGCATGGCGATCTTTGCCGGGGACATTCCGGGCGCGCTGCTGCGCATTCCGGGCACGCCCGCCTCTGCCGCCTATGTCGAGGACAGCCACCGGCTTGCCTTGCAGGGGAAGCTGAACATGGCGCTGGGCACCAACCTGCTGGTGTCCTGCATCGGCGGGCTGTTCGGGGTGGGCGTGCTGATCGCCGCCGCGCCGCTGCTGGCGGAATTCGCGCTGCGCTTCACCTCGTATGAATACTTCTGGCTGGCGACGTTGGGCCTGTCCTGCGCGATCTTCATCGCCTCGGCCGATCCGCTGAAGGCGGGGATCGCGCTGCTGATCGGTCTGGCGATGGCGACGGTCGGGCTCGACCCCACGACCGGCGTGCCGCGCTTCACGCTGGGGCAGGTCGACCTGATGGCGGGGGTGGAGTTCATCCCGGCGATGATTGGCCTGTTTGCACTGGCCGAGGTGATGCGCGGGGTGATCCGCCTGAACCACAACGCCCCGCCGCCGCCGATGCCGGCTGGCGAGGGCGCGCTGTTCAAGGGCGTGGGCGGCGTGATCCGCCGTCACCCCAAGAACATCGTGCGCGGCTCGCTTATGGGCACGCTGATCGGCGCGCTGCCGGGCGCGGGCGCGGACATTGCGGCGTGGATGGCCTATGCCGTGTCCAAGCGCTTTTCCAAGACGCCCGAGAAATACGGCAAGGGCCATGTCGAGGGGCTGGTCGATGCCTCTGCCGCGAACAATGCCGCGGTGGGCGGCGCGTGGATCCCAGCGCTGGTGTTCGGCATCCCCGGGGACAGCGTGACGGCCATCGTGATCGGCGTTCTGTACATGAAGGGCATGAACCCCGGCCCGACCGTGTTCATCCAGAACCCGCAGCTGATCTATGCCGTGTTCATGATCTTCATCCTGACGACGCTGATGATGGTGCCGCTGGGCTGGGCCGCCGTGAAAGCCTCGCGTCAGGTGCTGCGGGTGCCCTCGCGCGTGCTGCTGCCCATCGTGCTCAGCTTCTGCATCGTCGGCGCCTTTGCGATGACCAATTCGGTGTTCGGGATCGTCATCATGCTCGCCATCGGTCTGCTGGGTTGGGTGCTGGAGGAGAACGGGTTCCCGGTGGCGCCGATCATCCTCGGCCTCGTGCTCGGCGGCATGTTCGAGCGGATGTTCATGACCTCGATGATCAAGTCGGGCGGCGATCTGACCGCGTTCTTCGAGCGGCCCATCGCCGCGGGGCTGGGGATCTGCGTGCTGCTGATCTGGGGCATGGCGCTGCTTGGCGCGGTGAGGCGGATGGGCAAGGGGCGCGGCACCGCCTGATATCGGCACTTTGCACGGCGTTGGACCGGCCTGCCCCGCGGCGCTTGATGCGCCGCGGGGTTTCAGGTTTTGTGTCCGGCAGTCGTGGCAAGATGATCCGAAACCAGCGAAATGCCTGACGCGATCAAGGCTGGGGAAGAGACGCTTCTTTACTAGTATGGAAGTATGGAATATATTGTGGCAAAGTTTGTAACACGGTTCCCATGATCCCCATCCGCTCTGCCTCGACCGCCCAACAGGTCCATGACTGGCTGTATCGCTGCGTCCTGCGCGGCGATCTGTTGCCCGGTGCGCGGCTGTCAGAGACAGAGATCGCGGCCCAGGTCGGGCTGTCGCGGCAGCCGGTGCGCGAGGCCTTCATCCGGCTGGCCGCCGATGGCCTGGCCGAGATCCTTCCCCAACGCGGCACCTATATCGGGCGCATTTCGGTGCGTGCCGTACTGTCGGCCCGGCTGATCCGCGAGGCCGTGGAGAGCGATCTGGCCCGGCTCGTCGCCGCAGCCCGCCCCGACCTGAGCGCAATGGAGGCCGAGCTGGTGCTGCAGGCGCAGGCCGATGCCGCGGGCGATGTGCCGGCCTTCATCGAGGCGGATGACCGCTTCCATCATGCAATGGCAACGGCCGCGGGCTTTCCCGCCGTCTGGCAGGATCTGGAGCGGCTGAAGGCACAGATGAACCGGCTGCGGCACCTGTCGATGCGAACCTTCGACCGCGGCGCCACCATCGCACAGCACCGCGCCATCCTGACCGCGCTGCAGGCCGGTGATGCCGATGCCGCCGAGGCGGCGATCCGCACCCATCTGCGCCAGATGCTGACAGAGCTGCCGCAGATGGCCGAAACCTATCCCGACTATTTCACCGACTGAGGTATCTTGATGCGACAGACCTGGCGCTGGTTCGGACCAGCTGATCCCGTCTCTATCGATGACATGCTGCAGGCGGGCGTGCAGGGCGTGGTCACCGCCCTGCACCACGTTCCCACCGGCACAGTCTGGACGCCCCAGGAGATCCGTGCCCGGCAGGACGCCATTGCGATGATGCGCGATGGCAGCCCTTCGGGCCTTGCATGGGAGGTGGTCGAAAGCCTGCCGGTGTCGGAGGCGGTCAAGACCCAGACCGGCGACTGGCGCGCGCATGTGGAAGCGTGGATCACCTCGATGCGCAACCTGCACGCGGCGGGGATCAGTGTCATCTGCTACAACTTCATGCCGGTGCTGGACTGGACGCGGACCGATCTGGCCTGGCGCCGGCCCAATGGCGCGCGCTGCATGCGCTTTGACCTGACCGATTTCGCGGCCTTCGATCTGCATATCCTGCAGCGCCCCGGCGCGGTTGACGACTTCCCGGCCGAGCTGCAAGACGCCGCCGCCCGCCGCTTTGCCGATATGCCCGAGGCGCGCCGCACCCAACTGGCCGAGAACGTGGTCTGCGGCCTGCCCGGCGCAGCGGACCGGCTGACGATGGCCGATGTGCGCGCCCTGCTCGACAGTTATGCGCCCGTAACCGACGGCGTGCTGCGGCGGCATTTCCACGACTTCCTCGAACAGGTCGCCCCGGTGGCGCAGGATCTGGGGATGCGGCTCTGCTGCCACCCCGATGATCCGCCCTTCCCGCTGCTTGGCCTGCCCCGCGTGATGTCGACCGAGGCGGATTTCGCCGAACGCATCGCGGCGGTGGATCTGCCGGCGAACGGCATCACGCTCTGCTCCGGCTCGCTGGGGGCGCGGCCCGACAATGACCTGCCGGGCATGATGCGCCGCTTGGGCGACCGGGTGCATTTCCTGCACCTGCGCAATGTGCGGCGCGACGGCGATACCATCCCGGACTCGTTCTTCGAGGATGAGCATCTGGGCGGGCAGACCGACATGGTGGCGCTGATTGACGCGGTCGTGGCAGAGGAGGCCAAGCGCCGCGCCGCGGGCCGCGACGATGCGGTGATCCCGATGCGCCCCGATCACGGGCAGGACATTCTCGATGACATCGGCCGCGGCGGGCAGCCCGGCTACCCGGCCATTGGCCGCCTGAAGGGGCTGGCCGAGCTGCGCGGGGTCGAGACTGCGCTGGCCCGCGTTCGCGGAGGCACGGCATGAGGCGGATACTGTCGATCGGCGAGGCGATGGTCGAGATGTCGCGCGCCGATCAGCCGGGACTGTGGCGCATGGGGATCGCGGGCGACACGCTGAACACCGCCTGGTATCTGCGCCGCCTGCTGGGCGCGGATTGGCAGGTCGGCTACCTCACCCGCATCGGCACCGGCGAGTTCTCGCAGCAGATGCTGGACTTTCTGGCGGCCGAGGGCATCGACGCCGCCCACGTGGGGCGCGAGGAGGGGGCCGAGATTGGCCTCTATGCGATCAGCCTGAAAAATGGCGAGCGCAGCTTTGCCTATTGGCGCGGCCAGTCGGCGGCCAAGCGGCTGGCCGATGACCCGGCAGCGCTGACGGCAGGGCTGGACGGGTGCCACATGGCCTACCTGTCCGGCATCACGCTGGCGATCCTGCCTCCAGAGGGGCGGCAGAACCTGCTGGACGCGCTGAAGGCGGCACAGGCGGCCGGCACGACGGTGGTGTTCGACACCAACCTGCGGCCACGGCTGTGGTCCGACCCCGCCACCATGCGCGCCGTGACCGAGCAGGCTGCGGCCATGGCCGATCTGTGCCTGCCCAGCTTCGATGACGAGGCGGCGCTGTTTGGCGATGCCAGCCCCGAGGCGACGCTGGCCCGCTACCTTACCCTCGGCGCGGGACAAGTGGTCGTCAAGAACGGAGGCGGCACCATCCTGTTCGGCGGGCGAGAGGGGCAGGGCCAGATCGACGATCTGGCGCGCGAAGTACCAGTGGACAGCACCGCCGCGGGCGACAGCTTCAACGCGGGCTATCTTGCGTCACGGCTGGGCGGCGCGGACTGCGCCACGGCGATCCGCGCCGGCCATGCGCTTGGCTGCCAGGTGATCCGCCATCCAGGCGCTTTGGTCCGGCAAGCGGTGCTGGACGCGCAAGCGGCCCTCTGACGCAACTGGCCGGCGCGGTTACAGAACCGCGCCAATCTGCCAGGGCAGGAACTCGTGATCGCCGAGGCCAAGCGCCTCGCTGCGGGTTTCCGTCCCCGAGGCGGTACGCAGGATCAGCTCGACGATCTGCCGACCCTTCTCCTCCAAGGGCACGCCCGACAGCACATCGCCGCAGTTCATGTCCATGTCGTCGCGCATCGCGGCGAACAGGCGGTCATTAGTGGCCAGCTTGATCGTCGGCGCGGGCTTCGATCCAAAAGCCGATCCGCGCCCGGTGGTGAATACGATCAGTTGCGCCCCGCCGGCGATCTGCCCGGTGGCCGACACCGGGTCATAGCCCGGCGTGTCCATGAAGTTCAGCCCCGGGGCTGTGATTGGCTCGCCATATTCCAGCACCGCGTTCAGCGGCGTCGCCCCGGCTTTGGCCACTGCGCCAAGTGACTTTTCAAGGATTGTCGTCAGCCCGCCAGCCTTGTTGCCGGGGCTGGGGTTGTTGTCGAGCGAGGCGCCGTTCATCGCGGCATATTCTTCCCACCACGCAAGGCGGGCCAGCAGCTTGTCCGCCAGCGCGGGGTCCGCGACGCGGTCGATCAGCAGGCGTTCGGCGCCATGGATCTCGGGCGTTTCCGACAGCACGACAGAGGCGCCCTGCGCCGCCAGCATGTCACATGCGATCCCAAGCGCCGGGTTGGCGGTGATGCCCGAAAACCCGTCCGACCCACCGCATTGCAGCCCGATCTTCAGCGCCGAGGCTGGGGCGGGGGTGCGCGTGACCGCATTCACCTCGGGCAGCATCTGGCGCACGCGGGCCTTGATCGCCTCGATGGTGGCGCGGGTGCCGCCGCTGTCCTGGATGGTCAGCCCGTGAAAGCGCGCCGCCTCGCCCAGATCCTGCTTCATGCGGGCGATCTGCATCACCTCGCAGCCAAGCCCCACGAACAGCGCCGCGCCGACATTGGGATGCCCGGCATGGCCGGTCAGCACGCGTTGCAGCGCCCGCCAGCCCGGCCCGCTATCGGCCATGCCGCAACCGGTGCCATGGGCAAAGGCGGCGACGCCATCGACCTTGGGGTACGCCTCCAGCGCGCCTTCGGTCCGCAGCTCTTCCGCCGCGCGGCGGATCACCGTGGCCGAGCAGTTGACCGTCGCCACCAGCGCGATGAAGTTACGGGTGCCGACCTGCCCCCCGGCGCGGTGATAGCCTTGAAAGCTCAGCTCGGGGCCCCGGCGCTGGTCCAGCGCCGCCTGCGCCTCGGGAAGGGCGCGGCCCGGGTGGTGCGCGCGGTCATGCGCGCCAAAGGCGAGGTTGTGGCTGTGGACATGCTCGCCCACGGCAATGCCCGCAGTGGCATAGCCGATGATCTGGCCATATTTCACCACCGCCGCCCCCTGTGCGATGGCCACGCGGGCGATCTTGTGACCGGCGGGGGCGATGCCCCGCGCGGTCAGGATCTCCACATTGTCCGCTGGGTTGAGGAGCATGGTGTCAGGCATCGGCGGCCGCGCGCGCTCCCTGCTCCACCAGCCGCGCCAGTGTTGCCGTCAGCTCTGCGGCAAAGCCCGCATCCTCGCGCAGCGCCGCCGGAAACACCTGCGACAGCGCCAGAAAGCCCGCGACAGTTGCCGACGGATCGTCCTGCCACAGCGCGGCCAGTTGCGGGGCCAACGGGTCTTTCACTTCGATGGGCTTGCCCGCCTCATCCGTACCCGAGGTGTAGCGCATCCACGCAGCCACGGCCAAGTTCAGCCCCGGCACTGGTCGCCCCGCCGCGCGCCCTTCAGCAATGGTGCCCAAGATGCGCTGCGGTAACTTCTGGCTGCCGTCCATGGCGATCTGCCAAGTGCGGTGGCGGATGGCCGGGTTGGCATAGCGAGCGGCCAGAGCGTCGGCATAGGCCTCCAGGTCTTCGCCCGGTGGGGGCGTCAGCGCCGGGATGATCTCATCCTTCCACAGCCGGCCTGCGAAGCGCGCGAAGACCGGATCGGCCACCGTGTCGGCAATGGTCTCATGCCCCGCCAGATAACCCAGATAGGCCAGCGACGAATGGGTGCCGTTCAGCATCCGCAGCTTCATATGCTCATAGGGCGTGACATCAGCGACCATCTGCACGCCGACCGCGCCCAGATCGGGGCGGGCGCCGCCAACGAAATCATCCTCGATCACCCATTGCCGGAACGGCTCATGCATCACCGGGGCCTCATCCCGCAGGCCGGTCGCAGCCTCCAGCCGGTCCAGATCGGCCGCGGTGGTGGCCGGTACGATGCGGTCCACCATCGCGCAGGGAAAGGCCCCCTCGGCCGCGATCCAGTCGGCCAAGCCTGGGTCGATCAGGCGGGCGAGGTCCAGTACCACGCCGCGCACGACGCGGCCGTTCTCGGGCAGGTTGTCGCAGCACAGCACGGTGAAGGGCGGGGTGCCCGCCGCCCGCCGCGCCGCCAGCGCGCGCACTAGAAAGCCGGGGGCAGAGCGGGGCAGCGGGCCTGCCAGATCATGCACGATATCGGGATGATCGACGTTCAGCCGGCCGGTGGAGGGCTCGTGGCAATAGCCCTTCTCCGTCACCGTCAGGCTGACGATCTTGACCGCGGGCGAAGCCATCGCGTCGAGCACCGCCTGCGGATCCTCAGGCGCCACAAGCACATCGCGCAGCACCGCCACCACCTGCGGGGTTTCCCCGTCCGGTCCCAGCTCCAGCGCGGCATAGGCCCAGCCTTGCGGGCGCAGCTTGTCGCGGGTGCCGGGCGATTGCAGCGAGACGCCGATGATCCCCCAGTCCCCGCCCGACGCCTGCATCGCCTCGGCCACGAAGATCGCCCCATGCGCGCGGAAGAAGGCGCCAAGGCCCAGATGGACGATGCCCGAAGGCTCGGTCGAGGGCGCGTGGTGAAGCCTAGCGGGCAAGCCAGCCTCCATCGACATTCAGCACCGCACCGTTGATGTAATCCGACGCGGGCGCGGCAAGGAACACCGCGGTCTGCGCGATGTCTTCGGGGCGGCCCCAGCGGCCGGCCGGAATGCGCTCCAGGATCGATTTCGAGCGATCCGGGTCCGCCCGCAGTGCCTCGGTGTTGTTGGTCTCGATATAGCCCGGCGCGATGGCGTTGACGTTCAGCCCCTTGGCCGCCCATTCATTCGCCATCAGCTTGGTCAGGCCCGCCACCCCATGCTTGGACGCAGTGTAAGAGGGCACGCGGATACCGCCTTGAAACGACAGCAGCGAGGCGATGTTGACGATCTTGCCCATGCCGCGCGGCAGGGCGGCGCGTGCAAAGGCCTGACAGGTGAAGAACAGCGCTTTCAGGTTCACGTCCATCACCGCGTCCCAGTCGGCCTCGGTAAAGTCGACCGCATCGTCGCGGCGGATGATTCCGGCATTGTTCACGAGGATGTCGATGCGCTCTGCCGCAAACACATCCCGCGCCGCCATCGGGTCGGCGAAGTCCAACATCAGTGCCCGGCCCGAGCCCATCAGGGCCAGCGTCTCGTCGCAATCGCGGCGGCCAGAAGCGATGACATCGGCCCCCGCCCCGGCCAGCGCAACCGCGATGGCCTGCCCGATCCCGGTATTGGCGCCAGTCACCAGCGCGGTGCGGCCCTCAAGGGAAAACGCGCTCACAGCATGTCCTTGGGTTGGATGAAGTCCATGTCGGTATAATCGACATTGTCGCCCGCCATCGCCCAGATGAAGGTATAGCTGCCGATCCCGGCGCCCGAATGGATCGACCACGACGGCGACAGCACCGCCTGCTCATTCGCGACGAACAGGTGGCGGGTCTCTTGCGGCTCGCCCATCAGGTGCAGGACACGGGCCTCGGGGCTCATCCCATGGTAGAGATAGGCCTCCATCCGGCGGTCATGGATGTGGCTGGGAATGGTGTTCCAGACAGAGCCGTCTTCCAGCGAGGTATAGCCGAGAACCAGCTGGCAGCTTTCCATGACCAGCGGGTGGATGAACTGCTTGATGGTGCGCTTGTTCGAGGTTTCGACCGCGCCCATCTTCACTTCCTTGGCCTCGCCCACCGTCACCAGGCGGCAAGGAAGCTGGCGATGCGCGGGGGCCGAGGTGATGTAGAACCGCCCCTGCCCCGAGAAGGTCACCGCGCCCGAACCCATGCCGAGATAGAGCACATCGCCCGGCGCCATGTCCCAGCCCTGCCCCGCAGCCTCGACCCGGCCAGCCTCGCCGATATTGACGATGCCCATCTCGCGGCGGTCGAGGAAGCTGGGGGTCCGGGTCTCGGCGATCTGGTCGAGCGTCAGCGAGCCGCCAGCCGGCACCGCGCCGCCCACGACGAACCGGTCGTAATGGGTATAGACCAGCCGGACCTCTCCCTCCGCGAACATCCCCTCGGCCAGGAAATGCTTGCGCAGCGACGCGGTGTCCATCGCCTTGGCATGCTCGGGGTGAACGGCATGGCGCGTTTCAACATGGGTCATGGGGTGGTCCTTTTCAGAGAAAATCGTCGCGGCGGGGGGTGAAGCTGTCGATGAGCTCCCCGCCCTCCAGACACAGGCACCCATGCTGGGCGCCGGAGGGGATGATGAAGGCGTCGCCCGGGCCCACCTCGAACTCGCGCGCGTCGATAGTGAAGCGGTAGCGACCCGAATGAACATAGGTCGATTGCACATGCGGATGGCTGTGCAGCGCGCCCTGCCCGCCCGCAGCAAAGGCAAAGCGCACGACCATCAGATCCGGCGAATGCGCCAGCACGGTACGGACAGGGTCGGTCATGGGAACGTCCTTTTCAGCGGAAGACGGAAGGCAGCCAGAGCGACAGCGCCGGCACATAGGTGACCAGCATCAACGTGACGAAGGCCGCGCCGTAGAACGGCCAGATCGTGCGCATCGCCTGCCAGATGGTGATGCGGCCGACCGCGCAGCCGACGAAGAGAACCGCGCCCACGGGCGGGGTACAGAGGCCGATGCCAAGGTTCAGGATCATGATCACCCCGAAATGCACCGGATCGACGCCAAAGGCAGTGGCGACGGGCAGGAAGATCGGGGTGGTGATCACGATCAGCGGCGACATGTCCATGAAGGTGCCAAGGATCAGCAGCACGATGTTGATCATCAGCAAGATCACAATCGGGTTGTTCGACACGCTCTGCAGAAGCTCGACCAGTTGCGTTGGCACCCGCAGATAGGCCAGCAGCCAGCCGAAGCAGGCGGCGCAGCCGATGACCAGCAGCACCATGGCCGTGGTGCGGACCGCGCCCTTGGTCGCCTCGACAAACTCGGACCACGGCAGGCTGCGATAGACCAGCGCCGTGATCAGCAGGGCGTAGACGACGGCGATGTTACTGCTTTCGGACGCGGTGAACACGCCAGAGCGGACGCCGCCAAAGATGATCCCGATCAGGATCAGCCCCGGCAGCGCCGACACGAACAGCGTGCCCAGCATCCGCAGGCCGGGGAAAGGCTCGGTCGGGTAGCCCTTCTTGCGGGCCACCCACCAGGCGGCACACATCAGCGACACGGCCAGCAGCAGGCCCGGGATGATCCCGGCGGTGAAGAGATCGGCGATGGACAGACGGCCACCGGCGGCGATCGAATAGATGATCATGTTGTGGCTGGGCGGGATCATCAGCGCGATGATGGAGCTGACGACGGTGATATTGACAGCATAATCAACGTCGTATCCGCGTGCCTTCATTTGCGGGACCATGAGGCCCCCGACCGCGCTGGCATCGGCCGCGGCCGAGCCCGACACGCCGCCGAACATCAGGCTGGCCATGATGTTGACCTGCCCGAGGCCGCCGCGCATATGGCCGACCATCGCACCGGCAAGCGCCACAAGGCGGCGGGCGATGTCGCCGCGCACCATCAGGTCGCCGGCGAAGATGAAGAACGGAATGGCCATCAGCGCGAAGACCGAAATCCCGCTGTTGAGGCGCTGAAACACCACCACGGGCGGCAGGCCCAGATAGAGCACGGTCACGAAGCTGGCCGCGCCAAGGCAGAAGGCGACCGGCGTGCCGATCAGCAGCAGCGTGATGAAGCTGCCAAAGAGGATCCACAGTTCCATCGCGTCAGTCCCCTTTGCGGGCGCGGGGCGCCTCGCCATGCAAAACGGCCTCGGCCGGGATACCGCCCGCAAGGCCATCGACCTCGCCATCGGCAGCATCATCATTGTCGCCGAAGCGCAGCGTCCGCAGGCCTGCGGCACGGCGCAGGATGCGCTCGACCGAGAACAGCATCAGCAAAAGCCCGCCGCCGATCACCGGCGCGAAATCCCACAGGCGCGAGATACCGAGCCCCGGCACTACACCGCCGGCCGCGCGCTCCGCCAGCTGCCAGCCGAACCAGGCCATCCCGAAGCCAAAGCTGGTCACCACCAGGTCGGACAGCGTGTGGAACCACGGGCGCCAGCTTTCCGGCACGACCATCAGGCCCACATCGAAGGACAGGTGATAGCCCTCTTTCACGCCGACAGCGGCGCCCAGAAAGATGAACCAGCCCATCAGCATGACGGCGGCCGGTTCGGCCCAGAACAGGCTGGACCCGATCACATAACGGTAGAAGACCTGCGCGAAGACGAAGGCGGTCATCAGGACCAGCCCGATCCCGGCCAGCCACAATCCCGCCCGTGCCACCGCACCGGTGAAGCCGGCGAATTTTATCAGTCCCTCGCGCATTGCGCGTCTCCTTGAACGGAAAAGCCGCCCGCAATTGCTGCGGGCGGCAGTTGGATCACTCGGTCGCGCGAATACGCTCGACCAGGTCCTGCGCCTCGGGGGTGGTCACGTACTTCTCGTAGACCGGGACCATGGCTTCCATGAACGGGGTCTTGTCGATTTCCATGATCACTTCGGACCCGGCCGCCACGACCTTGTCCAGCGAGGCCTTTTCCTGATCAGCCCAGAGCTGGCGCTGCAGCTTGGAGGAGTTGACCGCCGCCTCCCGCAGGATCGCCTGATCCTCGGGGGTCAGCTTGTCCCAGCTGGATTTCGACATGGCGATCAGTTCCGGCACGATCAGGTGCTGGTCCAGCGTGAAGTACTTCGCCACCTCGGCATGGCCCGAGCTGTCATAGCTGGGGAAGTTGTTCTCGGCCCCGTCGATGACGCCGGTCTGGATGCTGGAATAGACCTCGCCATACGGCATCGGGGTCGCATTGGCGCCAAGCGCGTCCATCATGTCCACGAACACGTCGTTCTGCATGACGCGGAACTTCATTCCCGCCAGATCCTCGATGGAGGTGATGGGCTTTTGCGAGTTGTAGAAGCTGCGCGCGCCGCCGTCGTAATAGGCCAGCGCGACCAGATCACGCTCTTCAAAGGCAGAGCCGATTTCTTCGCCAATCGGGCCGTCCAGCACTGCGTGCGAATGCTCGACCGAACGGAAGAGGTAAGGCAGCGACATGGTCTGGGTGACCGGCACGATGTCATTGAACGACCCGAACGAGGCGCGGACCATGTCGATCACGCCGAACTGGGTTTGCTCGATGGTGTCCTTTTCCTCACCCAGCTGGGACGAGGGGAACACTTCGATGCAGATGCGCCCGTCGGTCTTTTCCAGAACCTCGACGGCCATGGCCTTGACGCCCTCGACGGTCGGATACCCGTCCGGATGGGTGTCGGAAGACCGCAGCGTGATCTCGCAGGCGGTGGCGAAGCTGGCAGAGGCCAGCAGCGCGGCAAGAGATGTCATCAGATACTTCATGTTATCCTCCCAGAGTGAAGTTCAGAGTTTGTAGGCCCGTTTGGCGAGGCCATAGGTCAGCTCCTGCGCCAGTTCGGGGGCCTCGTCTTCCGCAAGGCGCCCCGTGGCAACCAGGGTCGCCAGCCAGGAACAGTCGACCCGCCGCGCAACATCATGGCGCGCCGGAATGGAACAGAAGGCGCGGGTATCGTCGTTGAAACCCACGGTGTTGTAGAAACCGGCCGTTTCCGTCGTCATCTCGCGGAAGCGCATCATCCCCTCGGCGCTGTCGTGGAACCACCAGGGCGGGCCAAGGCGCAGGCAGGGATAGACCCCAGCCAGCGGCGCCAGCTCGCGCGCATAGGCGGTCTCATCGAGCGTAAACAGGATCACAGTCAGATCGGCGCGCATCCCCACCGCGTTCAGCAGCGGGCGCAGCGCGGTGACATAATCGGTGCGGCCGGGGATATCGAAGCCCTTGTCGCGGCCGAACATCGCCATTACCGGACCCGAATGGTTGCGCCGCGATCCGGAATGGATCTGCAGGACCAGCCCGTCCTCCAGGCTCATCCGCGCCATCTCGGTCAGCATCTGGCCGCGGAAGGCATCCGCCTCCTCGGCCGAGCATTCGCCGCGCAGGGCCTTGGCAAAGAGCACGGCTGCCTCGGGCTGCGGCATGTCTTCGGTCCGCGCAGTAGGGTGACCGTGGTCGCTGGAGGTGGCGCCATGTTCGATGAAGAAGGCGCGCCGCGCGCGGTGGGCATCAAGATACCCGGCCCAGGTCGTGGTGTCGAAGCCTGTCTGCTGGCCCATCAGCGCGACGTTGTCGGCAAAGCCACCCATCTCGGGATCGACCACGCCATCGGGACGGTAGGCGGTGAGCACCCTGCCCTGCCAGCCGCTGGCGCGGATCATCTTGTGCCAGCGCAGATCGTCGGTCGCGGCCTCGGTCGTGGCAATCGCCTCGATCCCGAACCGTTCGAACAGCGCGCGGGGGCGGTATTCGGGGCGAGAAAGGCACTCGGCAATGTGGTCGTAATACCATTCGGCGGTGTCCGCCGTCAGGCGCCGGTCGATGCCGAACACGTTCTGGAAGCTGTAATCCAGCCACAGCCGCGAAGGGGTGCCGCGCAGCAGGTGATAGTGCTGCGCGAACAGCTGCCAGATCTTGCGGCCATCGGTTTCGGTCCATCCGCCATCCACACGCGGCACGCCCAGATCGGCGAGGGGCACGCCCTGCGAGCAAAGCATCCGAAACACGTAATGGTCCGGCGTCACGATCAGTTGGGCCGGATCGGGGAAGGCCTCATCCTCGGCAAACCAACGCGGATCGGTATGGCCATGCGGGCTCAGGATCGGCAGATCCTTCACGCCTTGATACAGCGCCCGCGCAAGGTCGCGGGTGCGGCCTTCGGCAGGGAAAAGGCGGTCGTCGTCCAGCAATGCCACGCGATCTCCTCCGACTCACTTGCCATTCCACTAGTCGTCTAATATGCTAGTTTACATGTGAGGTCAACGAGGTGTCGCGATGCAGGATCTGGCCAGTTTGCCGCCGATGGATGACCTGCGCACCCGGTCAGTGACCGACCAGATCTTCGAAACCCTGTATGAGCGGGTTGTGAATCTGACCCTGCCCCCCGGCGCAAAACTGTCCGAGGCCGAGGTCGCGGCACAGATGGGCGTGTCGCGTCAGCCGGTGCGCGACGCCTTCTACCGTCTGTCACAGCAGGGCTTCATCCAGATCCGCCCGCAGCGCGCAACCATCGTCACCCCGATTTCGACCGAGGCGGTGATGCAGGCCTATTTCATCCGCTCCGCGCTGGAGCAGGCGACGATGCGGGTGGCCGCCATCCAGCTGCAGCCCGCGGATTGGGACGCGCTCGAGCGTCTGATCGACCTGCAGGAAGCCGCCAGCCGCGTCGATGATCGCGGTGACTTTCACGCGCTGGACGACCAGTTCCATCACGACATCTGCGCCGCCTCGGGCAAGGAATTCGTCTGGAACCTCGTGCGCGACAACAAGGGCCATATGGACCGCGCCCGGTTCCTGTCGCTGTCCTACGGGGCCTCGACCGCCTGTATCGAGCACCGGCAGATCCTGGCGGCCCTGCGCGCCCGCGACCCCGAGGCCGCCGCCGCGGCCGTCTGCGACCATCTGAGCCATATCGAGCATATCTTGCAGCGACTGCGCATCGACCGGCCCGGGATCATCGGCTGACCGTATTCGTTGGTTCAGCCCGCGAAATGGCAGCGCGCCTGCCGCCCGTCGGGCAAGGTCCGCAATTCCGGCATGTGCTGGCTGCATTCGGCAACCTCCACCGGGCAGCGCCCGCAAAAGCGGCAGCGCGTGGTGGACGGGCTGATCGGGCTTTGCGGATCACCCTCCAGCTTCACCCTCTCCCGCAGCTGCGGGCGAAGCGACGGGATCGCGGACAAAAGCGCCTTGGTATAGGGGTGCGAGGGCGCGGAATAGATCTGATCCGACGGGCCACTTTCCACCACCTGCCCCAGATACATCACGATGATCCGGCTGCACAGAAGCCGGACCACGTTCAGGTCATGGCTGACAAACAGCAGCGCGATCCCCCGTTCGCGGCGCAGCCGGTCCAGAAGTTGCAGCACCGTCGCCTGCACCGAGACATCAAGGGCTGAGGTCGGTTCGTCCAGCACCAGCAGCCGCGGTTCGACTACCAGCGCGCGGGCGATGCCGACGCGCGCCTTTTGCCCGCCCGACAGTTGATGCGGAAAGCGGTCCAGCAGCGCCAGAGGCAGGTTCACCGCCTCGGCCGCCGCCTCCACCCGCGCCCGCAGCGCGGCAGATCCGCCCCGCGGCATCAGGGTGCGGACCGGATCGGCGATCAGGTCAAAGACGCTGAAGCGCGGGTTCAGGCTTTCGGTCGGGTCCTGGAACACCATCTGGATCATGCGGCGGCGGTCAGAGCGGGCAAATTCCGCGGTGGTCTGGTTGCTGATCTCGCGCCCCTCCAGCAGCAACTCGCCCGAGGTCGGGTCCAGCAGCCGGCTGACCAACCGGGCAAGGGTGGATTTCCCGCAGCCCGATTCCCCCACAAGCCCCACCGCCTCTCCCGGCGCAATCGTCAGGTCCACCCCGTCCACGGCGTGCAGCTTCAGCGGTTTGCCGAAGGGGCGTTTCGGGCCAAGGGCAAAATGCTTTTGCAGCCCGATGGCCTGCAGCAAGGGCGGGGTCATAGCGGGTTCCTGCAAGCAACAGTGTGGCCGGGACCGACCAGCGCGGCCTCAAACTTGCCGGCATCGCAGGTGGGCAGGCGGCGGTCGCAGCGTTCGGCAAAGCGGCAGGGGGGCAGATCCTCGCGGCGCAGGTCCGGCAGCGAGCCTTCGATGGCCTGCAGCTCGTCGATCCGGTCCACCAGCGAGGGGACAGAGCGCAGCAGCCGCGCGGTGTAGGGGTGGCGCGGGCGAGCAATGATATCCTCGGTCTTCGCGGTCTCGACCACGTGGCCCGCATGCATGATGACGATCCGGTCGCAATACTCCGCGGCGAGCGCAAGGTCATGCGTGATCAGCGCGACCGACATCCCCCGCTCGCTCGCCAATGCGCGGATCAGATCCATGATCACCGCCTGCGTCGTGACATCAAGCCCGGTGGTCGGCTCATCGGCGATCAGCAGCTTCGGCGCGCAGGCCAGCGCGATGGCAATCCCGATGCGCTGGCAAAGGCCTCCCGACAGCTCGAAGGGAAAGGCGGCCATCCGCCGCTCGGGGTCAGGAATGCGCACCTGTTTCAGCGCCGCGACGGCGCGCCCCCGCACCTCGGACGCGCGGGCGGGGGTGTGGCGGGCGATCACGTCGGCGATCTGGTCGCCCACGGCGCGGATCGGGTTCAGCGCGGTGCGCGGGTTCTGGAAGATGATCGACGCCTCCTTGCCGCGCCAGTTGTCGCGGCTGCGGCGATCCATCTGCAGAACATCGGTTCCTTCAAAGGCGATCCGGCCCGACCGGATGCGCGCGGCATGGTCGAGGATCCCCATCACCGTATAGGCGGTGACCGACTTGCCCGACCCGGACTCGCCGATGATGCCGATGATCTCGCCGGCGCCGATATCGAAGGACACATCCTCCAGCACATGCACCATGCCCGACCGGGTGGTGAAATCGACCGTCAGGTTTTGCACGGACAGAAGCGGCGCCGTCATGTCCGCATCCTCGGGTCCAGAATGTCGCGCAGGGCATCCCCCGTCAGGTTGAAGGTGAAGACGGTGACCATCAGGGCAAAGCCCGGAAAGGCCGCGACCCACCATTCGCCCGAGGCGATGAAGCGCGCGCCCTCGGCCACCATGATCCCCCATTCGGGCGTCGGCGGGCGCACGCCCAGGCCAAGGAAGGACAGGCCCGCCGCGTTGAGTACCGCCCAACCCAGATTGACCGAGGCCTGAATGACCAGCGGCGAGGCGATGTTCGGCAGCAAGAAGCGAATCAGGATGCGCCAGTCGCCGGACCCGCCCACCCGCGCCGCCTCGACATAGCCAAGGCCGCGGCGCACCCGCACCTCGGCCCGCGCAAGGCGGATGTAGAAGGGCAGGTTGATGACGGCGGTGGCATAGATGACATTGGCGACGGTGTTGCCAAGCGCGGCCACCGTCGCCATCGCCAGCACGAACAGCGGAAAGGCCATCAGCACATCGACCACGCGAGAGGTGGCGCCATCCCAGAACCCGCCCCAATAGCCGATCATCGCCCCGATCAGTGACCCCAGCAGGCAAGACAGCCCCACCGCGCCAAAGGCGATCAGAAGATCCAGCCGGGTGGCGACCAGCACGCGGGAAAAGATGTCGCGGCCCAGTTGGTCGGTGCCGAACCAGAACTGTGTCGAGGGCGGTTGCAACGCGAAGGCCGCGTTCGTTGCCAGCGGATCTTGCGGCGCCAGCACCGGGCCAAGGAGCGCGGCAAGGCAGATCAGCGCGAACAGCACGAAGGCGATCAGGTTGACCGGATTTCCCCCCACCACATGGCGGATCACGTCCCAGCGGTCCTGCATGGCGCGGCTTTTCATTTCGACGCCCTCGGGTCGATGATCGTCACCACGATATCGGTCGTCAGGTTCACCAGGATAAATATCGCCGCCATGACCAGCATGAAGCCCTGCAGCGGCGCGTAGTCTAGGTTGATGATGCTATCCATCGCAAAGGCGCCGATGCCCGGCCAGGAGAAGACCCGTTCCACCAGCACATTCGCGCCCAGCATGTAGGAAAAGGTCATGCCCATCGTCGTCACCACCGGCAGCAGCGCGTTGCGGAAGGCATAGGTGAAGATGATCTTGCGCCGGGACAGGCCCGAGGCGCGGGCGGTGCGCACGAATTCAGACCCAAGCGTGCCCAGCATCGCCGCCCGCGTCATCCGTGTCAGCGGCGCCAGCGCGAACAGCGCCATCGTCACCGCGGGCAGGATCATCTGGGTGAAGGCGGCGCGAAACACCTCCATATCCCCGGCGATCAGCGCATCGACCGTCAGCATTCCGGTCACTTTCGGCGGATCGAACAGGAACGGGTCCATCCGCCCGATCGGCTCCGGCGCCACCCCCAGCAGGAAGTAGAAGACATAGATCAGCAACAGCCCGGTCACGAAGGTCGGCATCGACACGCCTAGCGTGGAGATCAGCCGCGAGAGGTGGTCGATCAGCGATCCGGGCCGCAGCGCCGCGGCAAGCCCCAGCGGCAAGGACACGCCGATGGCCAGCAGGAAGGCAAAGACCGTAAGTTCGGCCGAGGCTGGCAGGCGGTTGATGATCTCTGTCATCACCGTTTGCCCGGTGGTCAGCGAATTGCCCAGATCGCCCTGAAACAGCGCGACGAGATAGATCCAGAACTGCTCGATCAGCGATTTGTCGAGGCCCAGCTGTTCGCGCAGCGCGGCGATGTCATCGGTGCTCATCGACGGGTTCGACGCGAAGAACACCGCCGGATCGCCGGGCAGCACCCGCGTCAGCAGGAAGGTCACGATCACGACCCCGAACAGGGTGGGAATGGCCGACAGAAGGCGCAGGGCAATACGGGTCATGCGGGTCCTTCCGGGCGGGTCAGCAGCAAGATCAGGTGATCGCCCCGCACCACCTCTGTCCCGTCGGCCTTTACCAGAATGCCCCGCTCCGTCGCCAGACCGCGGCCGGGTTTGGAGGTTGGGCGGCGCTCGATGAACTCCAGCCGCAGATGTACCTCCTCGCCCGGGTAAAGCGGCGCGGGAAACTTGATGTCGGTCCATCCAAGCGAGGCGATGACAGAGCGGTCGAAACGGCCAAGGCCCGCCTTCAGCCCCTCGACCAGCGCAAGGTTGAACAGCCCGTGGGTGATGCGCCCGGCAAACCCGGCCGCCTGGGCAAAGGCGTCGTCCATATGGACGGGATGATCCTCGCCCGTCAGCCGCGCATAAGCATCGATATCGGCAAGGGTGATCTTGCGCGGGGGGCTGGTCAGCACGGTGCCGGGGATGAAATCCTCGTACCAGATCTGGTCTATCATGGCGTCTTCCCCCAGGCTTCGGCTTGCAGGGCCCGCCAGTCGACCTTGCGGGTGCCGGTGCGCGGCAACGTCTCGCGGAACTCCACCTGCCGCGGCACCTTGTAGGCGGCCATCAGTTCGCGCGCGAAGCCGATGATATCCTCGGCCGTGACCGTGCCACGATCCTCGCTGCGCAGCGAGATGATGGCCCGCACCGCCTCGCCCCGGCGCGGATCGGGGGCCGAGATCACGGCGCATTCCGCCACGGCCGGGTGCCGGTACAGCAGCATCTCGCATTCCGCGGGCCAGACCTTGTAGCCCGAGACGTTGATCATGCGCTTGATCCGGTCAACGATGAAATAGCAGCCATCGGCATCAGCATAGCCCAGATCGCCGCTCCGCAGCCAGAGCCGCCCCCCGCGCTCCACCAGCGTCTCGGCAGTCGCTTCCGGCAGGTTCCAGTAGCCGCGCATCACCTGCGGGCCGCTGATCAGGATCTCTCCCAACGCGCCCTGCGCCAGCGGGTCCAGCGTTTCGGGATCGGCGATGAAGGCATGGGTGTTGTAGATCGGCAGGCCAAGGCATTGCGGCTTTGGCTCTTCCAGCGGGTTGAGATGGGTGGCCGAGATGGTCTCGGTCAGCCCATATCCCTCGCAAAACCGCAGGCCCCATTTGTCCCGCAGCCGCGCGACCACGGCAGCGGGCATCGAGGCGCCGCCCCCGGTGACCACGCGCAGGCTGGTGAAGCAGTCATCCGAAAACCCGGGCGCAGCCAGCACATCGACCACCATTGTCGGGGCGGCAGACCACCATGTCGGGCGGTGGCGGCGGAACAGGGCCGGGATCGCCTCGGCATCCCAGCGGGTCATCAGGATCAGGCTGGCCCCGGCATAGATGGCCGTCGCCATAGAGGCCATCATCCCCGCGACATGGAACAGCGGCATGAAGCTGGTCATCACCGAATGTCGGTCGATCCGATACCAGACCGCCTGCGCCTTGGCGACGAAATGCGCGCCCTGATGGCTGTGCATGCAGGCCTTGGGCCGGCCGGTGGTGCCCGAACTGTAGGGCAGTACCGCCAGATCATCGGGCCCGGCCACCAGCGGCGGCGGCGGCAGGTTCAGCGCCAGTGCGGCCATCAGGTCGGTGCAGCCCGGCAGGGGCAGCGGCGGCGGCGCAGTCAGCGCGGCAGGCAGCGGCTGCGCGGGATCGTTCCCCGCCATATCGGCATAGCGGACGCGCAAGACATGGTCGATTTCTGTGCCCAGAAGCGGCTGGATCCGGTCCAGCAGCTCTTCGCCCACCACCGCCATCCGCGCGCCGCTGTCGGCGGCGTAGTGGCGCAGCTCATCCGCCGTGTTCATCGGGTTGACCGGCACCACGACGCCATTGGCGCGCAGGATGCCGTAGAAGGCGATGACAAATTGCGGGCTGTTCTGCAGGTCGATCATTACCCGGTCACCCGGTTGCAGCCCTCGCGCGACCAGATATCCCGCGAGCCGCTCCACCTCGGCCAGCAGCCAGCCATAGTCATGCGTCGCGCCATAGTAGTGCAGCGCGGGGCGTTCGGGGAAAGCGGCGGCAGAGCGGATCAGGCTGCCGGCAAGGCTGCCCGGCGGCAAGGCGATGTCCGCCGGTTCCCCCGGCACCCAAAGCGGCGACTGCGCGCCGGTTTCGGCCGGCAGCGCGGTAGGACCCGGCGTCATGCGCGCACCCTCCGCAGCGTCATGACGGCGTGGTGCAGCACGTCGATGGCGGCCTCGATGAAAGCGGGTTCCGTCTCCTCCTCGGGGCAATGGCTGCGCCCGCCAACTGAGGGCACGAAGATCATCGCCGAGGGCACCAGCCGCCCCATGATCCCGGCATCATGGTTCGCGCCCGACGGCAGGCGCAGCGCGCTGTGCCCAAGCGCCGCCGCCGAAGCCGCCAGCGCCGCTTGCAGCGCGGCGTCCATCGGGACCGGGCTTTCGGAATAGATCCCGCGGCTGCGCAGGCCAAGCTGCTCCTGCTCTGCAATATCCTCCGCCAGCGCAATGATCCGCCCCCGCAGATCCGGCAGCGTTCCGGCCTCGGTGCTGCGAATCTCCAGCCCCAGCGTCACCTCGCCGGGCACGACATTGCCCTGATTGGGGCTCAGCTTCACCACACCGATGGTGCCGCGCAGGGCGGGGTCACCCGCGGCGCGGATGAGGTCGCGGAAGGCGGTGGCAAAACGGGCAGCACCGGCAAAGGCATCGCGGCGCAGGTCCATCGGCGCGGTGCCCGCATGGTCGGCCTGCCCGGTGAAGCGCAGCGACAGCCGCTCTTGCCCGGCGATGGCGGTGACGATGCCAATGGGGCAGCCCGCCTGCTCCAGCACCGGCCCTTGCTCGATATGCAGCTCCAGATACCCGGCAATGGTGGACAGATCCCGCGGCACGTTGGCGGGAGTGAACCCGGCGCCGGCCATCGCCTCGGCCAGCGTCTCGCCATCCGCCGCGCGGGCCTTGGCCAGCGCGGCCGCGTCATGCTGCCCCAGCATCGCGCGGCTGCCGGTGAAGGGGCCAAAGCGGCCCTCCTCGTCGCGGAAGGAGATGGCCTCCACCGGCGCGCCGGGCTGGCCACTGGCGCGCAGCCGGCGCAATACCTCCAGCCCCGCCAGAACACCGATGGCCCCGTCAAAGGCGCCGCCGTTGCGGACCGTATCCAGATGCGAGCCGATCAGCAGCGCCGGGCGGCCGTCGCCCTCAAGGCGCAGGATCGCGTTGCCGAAGGCATCATAGCGGGCGTCCAGCCCCGCAGCGCGCCCCTGCTCCAGCAGCCAATCGTGCGCGGCGTTGTCGGCCTCGGAAAACGCCGGCCTGCTCCAGCCGCCGGCCGCATCCGCGCCGATCTGGCGCAGCGCCGCGAAGTCGGCAGCAAAGTTCATGGGGCGGGCCGGCACGGCGCGGAGCGTTCGATGAACCGGCCCTGTCCTTCGGTCCCCAGAAACGCGCCATCCCGCACGACCAGCTTGCCGCGATAGATCGTTTCGGTGGCAAAGCCCGTCAGCTCCATCCCGGCATAGGGGTTATAGCCGATATCGCCATAGTCGCTGCCCGTAGACATGACCCGCCTTGTGTCAGGGTCGATCAGCACCAGATCGGCATCGTATCCGGGCGCGATCCGGCCCTTGCCGGCAAAGCCGAAAATCTCTGCCGGCCAGGTCGAAAACAGCTCCACAAAGCGCTGCAGCCCGATGCGGCCCTGATCAACCCCCAGCGTATACAGCAGCGGCAGCCGCGCCTCGATCCCGGTGATGCCGTTTGCGACGGTGGCAAAGGACGGCAGCCCCATCGCCTTGGCGACGGCGGAATAGGATACCTCGTCGGACGCCACCAGCGACAGCGCCGCACTCTCCAGCCCCTTCCAGAGCCGGTCCTGATTGGCCTTGTCCCGCAGCGGCGGCGACAGGATGAACTCATGGCCGTTCGGCCGCTCCAGCGCCTCATCGGTCAGGGCGAGGTAATGGCTGCAGGTTTCTGCCGTGACGGGCAGCCCCTCGGCGCGCGCCGCCGCGACCAGCGCGATGGCATCGGCGGCGACCAGATGCAGGATGTGCACGCCGCAGCCCGTTACCCGGCTGAAGGCGATGGCGCGCGACACGGCCTCGATCTCGACAATCGGCGGGCGGGTCAGGGCGTGGTGGCGGGGATGGGTATCGCCCCGCGCCACGGCTTCGGCGCGCAGACGCTCGACGATCCCGGCATTCTCGGCATGCAGAACCACCGACAAGCCGTGGCGCGCCGCCGCCTCCATCAGTGCGAACAGCGCACCGTCTTCGACCTTCAGCCCGTCTTCCTCATAAACCGTGTAGACCTTCAGCGTCGACACACCTGCAGCGCGCAGCGCCGGAAGCTCGGCCAGTGTCTCCGCGTTCACGTCGGTGACGATCAGGTGCAGCCCGTAATCCAGCGTGACATTGGCATCCGCCTGCTTGCGGCGATGGGCGAGGCCCTTCAGCATGGACCCGCCCCGGCGCTGCAGGGCAAAGTCCACGATGGCCGTGGTGCCGCCGCGCAAAGCCGCAATGCCGCCCGAGGCGAAATCATATACCGACCGCTGGCCCATGAAGCCGACCAGCAAATGCACATGCGGATCCACCCCGCCCGGGATCACGATCCGGCCCGTGGCATCAATCACCTCGGCGTCCGGATAGGCCTTTACCCCCTCGCCCGCCGGCAGAACCGCGGTGATGGTCTCACCCTCGGCCACCACATCGCACCGGGCCACGCCTTTGGCGGTGACAACCCGGCCATTGGTCACGATCAGGGTCATGGCGCAGCCTCCAATGCCTGGGCAAGGTCGTCGATCAGGTCCGCAACATCCTCAATGCCCACCGAGATGCGGACAAGCATATCCGAGATCCCCATCGCCCGGCGCTGATCCGCCGGGACCGAGAAATGCGAGGTGTTGCCGGGCTGCGAGATCAGGCTTTCGACCCCGCCCACCGAGGGTCCGATCCCGAACAGGCGCGTCGCGTCCACCACCGCGCGGGCGGCCTCGGGGCTGTGCATCTCGAACGAAAGAAGCCCGCCAAAGCCCGACATCTGTCGCACGGCCAGCGCATGTTGCGGATGGTCCGGCAGGCCGGGATAGAGGACGCGGGCCACCTTCGGATGGGCGGCCAGAAACTCGGCAACCGCCTGGCCCGAGCTGTTGTGCTGGCGCATCCGCAGCGCATAGGTCGCCATGCCGCGCATCAGCAGCCAGGCCGAATGCGCATCGACAATCGCCCCCGTCGCCTGCTGCAAACCGCGCACCGCCCGCGTCAGGTCGCGGGAGCCACAGACCGCGCCCAGGATCAGATCACCGTGGCCGTTGAGGTATTTGGACGCGGAATGCACCACCAGATCGGCGCCAAGCTGCAGCGGCAGCTGGTTCATCGGGCTGCCAAGCGTGCCGTCCACGATCAGCTTGCAACCCGCGCCTTGGGCGATGGCGCCAAGCGCAGGCAGATCGACGATCCGCAGCAGCGGGTTGGTCGGCGTTTCGGCAAAGATCAGCTTCGTCCGGGGCGTGACGGCGGCGGCCACCTGCCCCGCCTCGATCCCCTCGGCCCAGATCACGTTGATGCCCTGTGCCGGCAGAACCTCGCGGAAGTACTTTGCCGTGCCACCATAGATATCAGGCAGCGCGACCAGATCGTCGCCCGCCTTCAGGAACGGGGCCAGCGCGCCCGCGATGGCGGCCATGCCGGACGAAAACAACACGCAAGACTGCGCCTCCTCCAGCGCCGCCACCCGCTGCTCGGCCGCCAGAACCGTCGGGTTGCGGATGCGCGAATAGACATAGCCGCGTTTTTCGCCGCTGTTGATCGCCATCAGGTCCGCGGTGTCGGCGGCCAGGAAGGTCGCCGACTGATAGATCGGCGTGCTGACCGCGCCAAGGCTCCCGGCCGGGTCCAGCCCGGCATGAACCGCACGGGTGCCAAGACGAAGGCCGGGGCGCTTTGTCATTTCGTCAACTCGCGCGAGATGATGATGCGCAGGATTTCCGAGGTGCCGCCGCCGATCTCGGCCAGCTTGGAATCGCGGAAATGGCGCTGCATGTCATATTCCATCAGATAGCCCCAGCCGCCCATCATCCGCATCCCGTTCAGCGCCGCGCGCACATAGGTTTCCGACGAATAGAGGTTCGCCATCGCGCTTTCCTTGTTGTTGGGAATGCCGCGATCGACGAGATTGGCGGACCGGTAGACAAGCAGCCGCGCCGCCTCGATCTCCATGTCCATGTCGGCCAGCTTGGCGCGGGTCAGCTGGAAGCTGTTGATCTTCTGGCCGAACTGCTCGCGCTGACCCGTGTAGCTCAGCGACTGTTCCAGCACCGATTGCGCCGCGCCCACGTTCACGCCTGACAGGCAGCAACGCTCATAGTCCAGCGTCTTCAGGACGTTGGTCCAGCCCTTATTGGCCTCACCGATGATGGCGTCCTTGGGCAGGCGCACATCGGTCAGGAAGATCTCGTTCAGGTCCATCGGCTTCAGGCCCAGCTTCTTCAACCGGCGTATCTCTACCCCGGGCGTGTCCGTGGGCAGCAGGAACATGGTGATGCCCTTGTGCTTGGGCGCCTCTGCATCCGACCGTGCCATCAGCAGGATGTAGTCGGCGACCTGCGCGGCCGAGCAGAACATCTTCTGCCCGTTGATGACCCATTCATCCCCCTCCAGCACCGCGCGGGTGCGCAAGGAGGCGGCATCGGACCCGGAGCCCGGCTCCGATAGTGACAGCGCAAAGCGCAGCTGGCCGCTGGCGAGCTTCGGCAGCAGTTCGTGCTTCTGCTCTTCGGTGGCGAAATGGGTCAGCGCATCGGCGGCGATGACCACGGTGGTATAGTAGAGGTTCGCGCCAGCCTCGAAGTGCCGCGCAAACTCTTCCAGGAACACCACCAGATCAGTGCAGGACCCGCCCATCCCGCCGTATTCCTCGGGGATCGGCAGGCCAAGCCAGCCCTCGGCAGCGAGTTTTTCATAGAGCTCAATGGGAAAGCGCTCTGCCTCGTCGCATTCGCGCACGTATTCGATGGGGCATTCCCGCGTCAGGAAGGTCCGCAGGGTGTCGCGCATCAGGCGCTGTTCTTCGGTGATGTCAAAGTTCATGTCATTTCCCTGTCCAGCGCGGCGCGCGTTTTTCCACGAAGGCGCGGGGCCCTTCCTTGTAATCGTCAGAGCTGCGCAGCCTGTCCCGCCACGGCAGGCCGGTCTGAAGCCGGGCGAAGGCCTCGGCATCCGACAGGCTTTCCACCTCGCGCGTCACCTCCAGCAGGGCGGCAACCGCCAGCGGCGCGCCCTTGGTGATCTGCGCGGCAAGCTCATGCGCCACGTCCATCAGCTGCGCCCGCGGCACGATGCGGTTGATGAAGCCATAGTGGCGCCCCTCTTCCGCCGACAGGCGGCGGCCGGTCAGCAGCAGTTCCGAGGCAATGTTGACCGGCAGGCGCCGATGCGCGCGCCACAGCCCCCCCGCCTCGGGGATGAAGCCGCGCTGCAGTTCGGGCAGGCCGAACTCGGCCTCGGGCGTCGCGATGACAAGCGTGCAGCTGAGCGCAAATTCAAACCCGCCGCCGACCGCAAGGCCGTTCACCGCGCAGATCACCGGCTTGACCATGTCCTGCCGGTTCAGCGACATGAACCCGTGCGGCCCGAAATCCTCGCCATCATCACCCGCGGCCACGGCCTTCAGGTCCCATCCGGCTGAGAACATCCTGTCCCCCGCACCGGTGACGATACCCACGCGCAGGGCGGGATTTTCGTTCAGCTCGGTCAGCGCCGCGTCCAGATCCCGGCTGGCGGCCTGATCGAAAGGATTGGCGGGCGGATGATCGAAGGTGATCACCAGCACCTCGCCCTGGGTTTCGGTGCGGATCCGGCTCATGCCGGGAACTCTCGCAAGATGTCGCGGGCGATGATGTCGCGGTGAATCTCTGACGTGCCTTCCCAGATCCGCTCCACCCGCACATCGCGCCACATCCGCTCGATGGGCCATTCCTTCGACACGCCCATCCCGCCCAGGATCTGCAGCGCATTGTCGGTCACGCGCCCCGCCATCTCTGATCCGAAGAGGTTGACGATGGATGCCTCGCGCTGCGTCAGCGTGCCCGCCTCCAGCTTGGCAGCGCCGTCCAGCACCAACAGCCGGGTTGCCTGAATGTCCACCGCCATGTCGGCAAGCTTGAAGGACGTACCCTGAAAGGCTCCGATGGTCTTGCCGAAGGCGCGGCGGGTATTGGCATAGGTCGCGGCGATCTGCATGGCACGTTCAGCGACGCCCACCATGTTCGCGGCCAGCATGACCCGGCCCGAGAAGATCCAGTTCTTGGCGATGCCGAAACCGCCGCCCTCTTCGCCCAGAATATTGGCCGCCGGCACGCGGACATCTTGCAGCGCGATGGAGCAGGATTTGAAACCGCGGTTGCCCAGCAGTTCCAGCGGGCTGACGGTGATGCCGGACAGGTTCTTGTCCACCAGGAAGCAGGTGATGCGCTTTTGCGGGCCCTTGGGCGTGTCATCAACGCCGGTCACCGCAAAGAGGATGATGAAGTCTGCCACCATCGCCATGGTGATGAAGATCTTCTCGCCGTTGATGATGTAGTCGCCGCCGTCGCGCACGGCTTTCGTGGCGATCTGCCGGGCATCAGACCCGGCGCCAGGCTCGGTAAGCCCGAAACACTCCCACCGCTCGCCCGAGATCACGGGCTTGAGGTAGGTCTCGATCTGGTCGCCGGTGCAGTTCTTCAGGATCGGCGCGGGGCGGTTGCAGATGACCGACAGCGCGCGGGTCGTGCGCCCGAACTCCACCTCGGCCACGGCGCGCAGCGACTGGCCCAAACCGCCGCCACCCAGATCCTCGGGCATGTTCATCGCATAGTAGCCCGAGGCGATGGCCTTGGCCTTGATCTCGGCGAACAGCTCTGGCGGGACGGCATCGGCCCTCTCGATCATCGCCTCATGCGGCATCAGTTCCGTTTCGACAAAGGCGCGGACACCTTCGGCGACCATGCGTTGATCCTCGGTGTAGGAAAGCGACATGAGCGGGGTCCTGTTGCTGCGGGCTGGCGCCCATTCGTTTCAATATTTGAGACGACGTTTTATTAGTTTGCGGAACCTGTCAATGACAGTTTAGGATGAGCCCGGGAAATTTCGGCCTTTGCCCCAAAATCGGGCAGTTGCGCCAGAACAGGAGAGCCCAGGGATGCCGCAGAAAATCACCAAGCATATCAAGGATATGGTTGCCGAAGCTAATGCAGAGGTGACGACCATCACTGCCGAAGACGCCATCGCCTTGCAGGGTCGCGAGGATGTCGTCTTCGTCGACTTGCGCGATCCGCGCGAGGTTCAGCGTGAGGGCAAGGTGCCTGGCGCCTTTTCGTGCCCGCGCGGGATGTTGGAGTTCTGGATCGACCCGGAAAGCCCCTATGCCAAGCCGGTGTTCCAGGAGGACAAGACCTTCGTCTTCTACTGCGCGTCTGGCTGGCGGTCGGCGCTGGCGACCAAGGCCGCGCAAGAGATGGGGCTGGCGCCCGTCGCCCATATCCGCACCGGGTTTGGCGGCTGGAAAGAGGCTGGCGGCAGTGTGGAGATGGTGGCACCCAAGGCGTGATCCACGCCCCCTCCTGCGGCCTTGCAGAAGGTCGCAGGAACGTTTCATATCGCGCAAGTTGTACAGGAATGAAGTTCTATGAGCGGCACCGTCGAAAAAGCACTCAAACTGCTTGAATTGCTGTCGAAGTATGACGGGCCGGTCCGCATGGCAGAGCTGTCGCGCGCGGCTGACATGAACAAGAGCACGGCCTACAGGATGCTCGAAGTGATGTCGCAGATGGGATATGTCACGCAGGACGAACCCAATGGGCGCTACATGATGACGACCCGGATGTGGGAGATTGGCGTGCGCGCCTTCCAGCGCAACGACCTGCGGGTGGCGGCGCGGCCCTATCTGCAAGAGCTGATGGAGCAGACCGAGGAAACCGCGATCCTGACCCGCCGCGACGGCTGCGATGTGATCATCGTGGAAAAGGTCGATTGCGCGCAGCAGTTGCAGGCGATGGTGCCGCTTGGCAGCCGCTCGCCCATTCATGCCTCCTCGTTCGGCAAGGCCTTCCTGATGGTCGAGCCGGCGGATCGGGTTCTGGCGCTTGGGCCCGACCTCAAGCGCTTCACCGAGCAGACCATCACCGATCTGGGGGCCCTGCAGGCCAATCTCGACAAGGCCCGCATCGAAGGGGCGGCGGTCGGCGTCAATGAGTATCGCGAAGGCGTCGCCGGCGTCGCCGCTCCGGTGATCGGCACCGATGGCGTGACCTATGGCGCCATCGGCATCAGCCTGCCCAGCTTTCGCCTGACCGATGCCGCCCGGACCCGCTTCCTGACCGCGGTGTCAGAGGTGGCGCGGCGCTTTTCCGAACAGATCGGCCATCGCCTGTCGGCCTGACCTAGCCGCGGTGGTCGCGGTACCAGGCCGGGCCGCCGCGCCAGGCGGGCCAGCCGTAACCATGCACCCAGATCACGTCGATATCGGACGGGCGCTGGACGATGCCTTCCGCAATGATCTTGCCCGTCTCCTCCAGCATCGGATCCAGCAGCCGCTGCAGCAGCGCCTCGGGGTCATGCTGCGCCGCTTCGCCATCGGCGTGCCCCGCCTTGGCGCGAAAACCGGCGATCAGCGCAAGCGCGGCCTCCGACGGCGCGGCACGGCCCGAGGTATCATAGGCGTAATATCCGAGGCCGTTCTTGCGCCCAAAGCGCCCCGCCTCGCAGAACACCTCCTCGACGCTGCGCCCGGCGCTGCCCGCCCGGTCCCAGCCGACATCGAGCCCGGCCAGATCGGCCATGCGGAACGGCCCCATCGGCAGGCCGAAGGCTTCCATCGCGTGGTCGATGTCATAGGGCGAGGCGCCTTGCAGCAGCAGGTCCATCGCCGCCTGCTGGCGCCGCAGCAAGATGCGGTTGCCGACGAAGCCGTGGCAATTGCCGACACAGACCGCGACCTTGCCGATCCGCTGCCCAAGAAGCATCGCCGCACGAAGGGCCTCGGGCGCGGTGTCTGCCCCTTTCACAACCTCCAGCAGCTTCATCACATGCGCGGGCGAGAAGAAGTGCATCCCCAGAACATGGGCTGGCCGGCGGGTGGCGGTCGCGATCTCGTCGATGTTCAGGAATGAGGTGTTGGTGGCAAGGATCGCCCCGGGCCGGGCAATGGCATCCAGCTGTGCGAAGACGGCCTTCTTGACCGCCATCGACTCATAGACAGCCTCAATCAGCACATCCGCGGCCGACAGCGCGGCAAGGTCGGACGCAAGGTGCAGCCGGGCAAGAGCAGCGTCCCGGCCGGCGGGCGTGATCTTTCCGCGCCGCACCGCGCCGTCCAGATTCCCGGCGATGAGGTCGCGGCCCCGGGCCATGCCGCGCGCATCCGCATCATGCAGCAGCACAGTCAGGCCCGCCGACAGCATCGCAGTGGCAATGCCGCTGCCCATCGTGCCCGCCCCGACGATGCCGACCGTCTCAACCGGCAGCTCCACCGCGCCCTCAGGCAGTGCAGGCAGATCCCGCACCTTGCGCTCTGCCGCAAACAGGTGGCGGAGCGCGGCGGATTGCGGGCCACGCTCCAGCCGGTGAAACGCGGCCTGACTTTGGCCCTCAAGCGGGGCAGTCGGGTCGAGGGCCGCCGCCTCGATCAGCGCCAGCGCCTCGGCGGGGGCGGCTTGACCGCGCAGCCGGGCGGCGTTTGTCGCAGCCCAGCCGGCGATCCGGGTGGGCGCGTCGGGGTCGGGGCGCGGGGGCAGACGGACGGGCAGCGCTTCGGCCAGCCGGATCGCCGCTTCGGTCAGCTCCCCCGTCGCCACCGCATCGAGCAGGCCAAGGCGCAGCGCCTCCTCTGTCGGCACATCGCGGCCCGACAGGCAGAGGTCCAGCGCCACCTCTGTCCCGGCAAGGCGAGTCACCGCCTCGATCCCGCCGCAGCCGGGGACAAGGCCCAGCCGGATCTCTGGCAGGCCAAGCCGCGTTTCCGGCGCGGCGATGCGGGCGGTTGCGGCCAGCGCGATTTCAAACCCGCCGCCCAGAACCCGGCCATGCAGCGCTGCGATAACGGGTTTGGGGCTGGCGGCGATATCTGCGACCAGGGCGGGCAGGCCCGGCTTGGCCATCGGCCCGCCGAACTCGCGGATATCGGCCCCAGACCAGCCGGTCTTGCCCGCGCAGACCATGACGATCGCCGCAACCTCGGGTGCCGCCACGGCCTCCGCCAGCCCCTGCGCCATCCCCTGTCGGACCGAGGCCGACAGCAGGTTCAGCGGCGGGTTGTCGATGCGGATGACCAGCACGGGGCCGATCCGTTCGGCGGTGACGGTCTCTGACAAGGGGGTGCGGGTCATGGTTGCGATCCTAAGAAAATCTCGATCAAGCCGGCCGCGCCCATGCCGCCGCCGATGCACATCGACACAACGCCCCAGCGGGCACCACGCCGGCGCCCTTCGTGCAGGACATGCGCAGCCATCCGCGCGCCCGACATGCCATAGGGATGGCCCAGCGCAATGGCGCCGCCGTTCACGTTGAGCCGCTCGGGGTCTATCCCCAGCCGGCCCTGGCAGTAGAGCGCTTGCGAGGCGAAGGCCTCATTCAGCTCCCAAAGGTCGATATCGTCCACGCCAAGGCCAAAGCGCCGCAGCAGCGCCGGGATCGCAAAGACCGGGCCGATGCCCATCTCATCCGGCGCGCAGCCGGCAACCTCGACCCCGAGCAGGGCGCCAAGCGGCGACAGGTTGCGGCGGGCGGCCTCTGCCGCCGACATCACCACCAGCGCGGCGGCGCCGTCGGAAAGCTGGCTGGCATTGCCGGCGGTGACATGTGCGCCCTGCGCGATCTGCTGGCCGCCCTGCAGCACGGGGGACAGCCGGGCCAGATCGGCCAGCGTGGTGCCGGGACGGTTGCATTCGTCGGCGGCCATCCGGCGATCTGTGGCGGACACCTCGCCGCTGTCGCGGTTTTTCACCAACTGGCGGACCTGCAGCGCGAAGATCTCGGTGTCAAAGCGCCCCGCCGCCTGCGCTGCGGCGGCGCGGGTCTGCGACAGCAGCGCAAAATCATCCTGCGCGGCGCGCGTCACGCCATAGCGCTGTGCCACGATCTCTGCCGTCTCGATCATCTGCATGTAGAGCGCGGGGTGGCGCGCCATAAGATCGGCATCGGCGGCACGATACTGGTTCATATGCTGCGTCTGCACCACCGAGCAGCTTTCGACGCCGCCCGCCACCACGATCTGCGCCCCTTCGTTCCGCACCAGATGCCCGGCAAGCCCCAGCGCGACGAGGCCCGAGGAGCATTGCCGGTCCACCGCCATCCCCGGCACGGTGACGGGAAGCCCCGCCGCCAAGGCCGCCTGCCGGCCGATGTTGAAGCCGCTGGCGCCCTGCTGCAGCGCGCATCCCAGGATGACATCGCGGACCGCCGCGCCATCTTCGGGGGTGATGCCCGCGCGGCCCAGCGCCTCACGAATCGCATGCCCGGCGAGCTGCTGGGGCGAGGTGTCGCTGAAGGCGCCGCGATAGGCCTTGCCTATCGGGGTGCGCGCGGCGCTGACGATCACGGCTTCGGTCATGGCATCCCTTCGCTGCCTCTCTCGCCGTCTTTGCCATTTTGCGCGGCATTTGCCCCGCATCCCTGCATTCAGACGCGCCGGAAGAGAAAAACGTTTCACTATTCGGAACCATGTTGCAATTTTCAAAACGTAATGCAAGTCTGGATCCTAAGCGAAGAAGGACGGATACAGCGTGGCCCTAGATCCCGGCAAGATTTTCGACCATCGGTTCAGCGAAAGGTCCGGCACTTTCCCGGCGCGGGACGCCATCCTTTACGCCCTGTGCTGCGGCGCCGGGCAAGGGGGCGATCTGCGCTTCGTGCATGAGGACGGCCTGGCAGTGCTGCCCAGCTTTGGCCAGAACCTGTGCTTCGATGACAGCTGGATGGAACCCTCGGGGATCGAGCTTGCGAAGGTGGTGCATGGCGGGCTGGACCTGCGGATGCATCGCCCGCTGACCCCCGGCGCGGCGCTGACCGTGCGCCCGCGCATCGCCGGCCTCACCGACAAGGGCGAGGGGCGCCCGGCCCTGATCTTGCACCAGACCGATGTGCTGGCGGGCGAGGAGCTGCAGTTCACCTCGCTGTCGAACCTGTTCGTGATGGGCGGGGGTGGCTTTGGCGGCAGCCAGGGCGATGCCTTCGAGATGATCCGCGCACCAGAGCGTGCACCGGACCGCACCAGCGAGATTGCCACCCGCCCAGACAGCCCGCTGCTGTTCCGCCTGCTGGGAGACCGCAACCCGCTGCATGTGCGGCCAGAAGTAGCGCAGGCAGCCGGGTTCGCAGGGCCGATCATGCACGGCGCCAACACCTTCGGGCTGGTCTGCCACGCCCTTCTGACCCTGTTCTGCGACGGCGATCCTGCGCGGCTGACGCGCTTTGCCGCGCGGTTCAGCGGGCCGCTGTATCCCGGCGAGCATCTCGCGGTGTCTTGGTGGCTGGCCGAGGGCAGCGTGCAATTCGCGGCGCGGTCGGTCGAGCGGGACAGCCCGATCCTCGACGGCGGCCTGGCCGAGACCCGGTGACGCGATGGCCCTGACGCTGAGCCATTGGGGACGCGCAGTTCCGGTTGTCAGGGGTGGCCGGCTGGTGGCGATGGATATGCCGGCGGATGACCCGAACCCCTCGCGGATCAGCGAGAACCTCGTGGATGCCGCGACCAGTCCCGTGCGGATCGTGCAGCCGATGGTCCGCAAGGGCTATATGGCCGGTGATGGCGGCGCGGGGCGGGGGGATGACAGCTTCGTCGCGCTGCCCTGGGACAAGGCGGTGTCGCTGCTGGCCACCGACATGCAGGCGATCATCGCCCGGCATGGCAATGAGGCGATCTTTGGCGGCTCCTATGGCTGGGCCAGCGCCGGGCGCTTTCATCATGCGCAAAGCCAGATCCACCGTTTCCTGAACCTTGCCGGCGGCTATGTGCGGTCGGTCAACACCCACAGCCATGCCGCGGCCGAGGTGGTTCTGCCGCATCTGATCGGCAGCCAGGACGGCATGGCCGACAACCAGACCCCGTGGGAGCTGATCGTCGGCCATACCCAGCTGTTCGTGGGCTTCGGCGGGCTGCCTGCCCGCAACGCGCAGGTCAGCGCCGGCGGGGTCAGCCGCCACCGCGTGCCGGACCAGCTGCGCGCCGCGCGGGCGGCGGGGGCGGAGTTCGTGAACATCAGCCCCCTGCGCGATGACATGGACCCGGAACTGGGTGCCAACTGGATCGCGCCGTGGCCCAATACCGATGTGGCGCTGATGATGGGCCTTGCCCATGTGCTGGAGGTCGAGGGGCTGGCCGACCACACCTTTTTGAACCGCTTCACGACCGGCTACGAAGCCTTCCGTGATGCCCTTCTGGGTCGCGACGGCGGCGCCCAGAAGACGCCCGAATGGGCCGCCGCTATCACCGGCATTCCGGCAGACCGTATCCGCAACCTTGCCCGCAAGATGGCCGCGCGGCGAACCATGATCTCTTGCGCATGGTCGCTGCAACGCGCCGATCATGGCGAGCAGGCGATCTGGATGACCGTCACACTTGCCGCGATGCTGGGCCAGATCGGCCTGCCGGGCGGCGGTTTCGGCACCGGATACTCTGCCGCGAACCGGGTGGGCAATTCGTCGCTGCCCTTCGCCTGGCCGGCCTTCCCGCAACTCCGCAACCCGGTGCAACGCTTCATCCCCGTGGCGCGGCTGGGGGATATGCTGGAGCATCCGGGGGCAGAGTTCGACTATGACGGCGCCCGCTACACCTATCCCGATATCCAGATGATCTGGTGGGCGGGGGGCAACCCCTTCCACCATCAGCAAGACCTGCGCCGCCTGCACCGCGTGTGGAAAAAGCCGGCGCTGGTGGTGGTGCAGGAACCGTTCTGGAACGGCATCGCCCGCCATGCCGATATCGTGTTGCCCTGCACGCTGAGCATAGAGCGGAACGATCTGGGCATCGCCAAGGCCGAGCCGCATCTGATCGCCATGAAACAGGCGATCCAGCCGCTGGGGCAGGCGCTGAACGACTATGACATCCTGGCAAGGATCGCGGGCCAAATGGGCTTCGGCGCGGCCTTCACCGAGGGCCGGAACGAGATGGACTGGCTGCGCGAGCTGTATGACCAGGGCGTCAGCGCCGCGGCACGGCATGGCTACACCCTGCCGGATTTCGACAGTTTCTGGGAGGCAGGGGAGTATCTGTTCAAGCAGCGGGTGACCCCCAAATCGCTGATGCAGGATTTCCGCCACGATCCCGCCGCCCATCCGCTACCCACCCCCTCGGGCCGGATCGAGATCCGCTCCGACCGGGTGGCAAGCTTCGGCTATGCCGATTGCCCCGGGCTGCCGACATGGTTCGAGCCGGCCGAATGGCTGGGCAATGCGCCCGAAGGCGGGCTGCATCTGATCTCCAACCAGCCCTCGCGCAAGCTGCACAGCCAGCTTGATCAGGGCAGCTGGTCGCGCGCCGGCAAGATCATGGGACGAGAGCCGGCGCGGCTGCACCCGGACGAGGCCACAAAGCGCGGCATCCGGGACGGCGACGTGATCTTGCTGCGCTCGGACCGGGGCAGCTGCCTTGCGGGCGCGGTCCTCAGCGTGGATGTGGCGATGGGCGTGGTCCAGATGTCCACCGGCGCCTGGCTCGACCTTGATGAGGCAGGGCTGGACCGCCACGGCAACGTCAACGTGCTGACGCTGGACAAGCCGACCTCGCGCCTTGCGCAGGGGCCGACCGCCCATACCACCATCGTTTTTGCGGAACGGTTCGAAGGCACCCCGCCCGTCGTGCGCGCCTTCGAACCGCCCGTCATTGAAGAGCAGGAGAAGACATGACGCAGGCGGACTACTGGCAAGGCCAGCGGGTCATCATCACGGCCGGGGCCAATGGCATCGGGCTGGCGATTGCGCGCGCGATGCATGCGCGGGGCGCGAAACTGTGGATCGGCGATATCGCCGAGGGCGATCTGGCGGCGGCGAAGGCTGAACTTCCGGGTACCCGCACCATGGTCTGCGACGTGGCCGTTGCCTCGGATTGCGAGGCGCTGGTCAGCGCCGCCGTCGCCGATATGGGCGGGCTCGACATCCTCGTGAACAACGCCGGCATCGCGGGGCCCGCAGCGCGGGTCGAGGAAATCGCGGCCGCGGATTGGGAGCGATGCTTTGCCGTCAACGTGCATGGCCAGTTCTACATGGCCAATCTGGCGATCCCGCATCTGAAGAAGAACCCCAGCGGGTCGATCATCTGCATGGCCTCGGTCGCAGGGAAATACGCCTTCGGGCTGCGCTCTCCCTATGCCGCGTCGAAGGCGGCGGTGATCTCGCTGATGCGGGCGCTGTCGGTGGAGCTTGGCCCCCACCAGATCCGCGTCAACGCCATCGCGCCGGGCGTGGTGTCGGGCGACCGCATCCGCCGCGTATTCACCGACCGGGCCGCCACGCGCGGCATCTCCTACGAAGAGATGGAGGCCATCGCTCTCAAGGCCGTGTCGATGAAGACGATGGTTGAACCCGAGGAGATTGCCGATCTGGTGCTTTACCTCGCAGGCCCCTCGGGCCGGCCGATCACCGGGCAGGTCATGCAGATCTGCGGCGGGCTGGAATATACGGAGTAATCGCATGAACAAGGCCGACCGCAACAAGGTCATCATCACCTGCGCCATCACCGGGGCGACCCATACACCGACGATGTCGGAGCACCTACCGATCACGCCCGACCAGATCATCGAGCAGGCCATCGGCGCGGCCAAGGCGGGGGCGGCGGTCATCCACCTGCACGCCCGCGACCCGGAAACCCATCGGCCGACGCCCGATCTGGGCATCTGGCTGCATATCCTGCGCTCGATCCGCGCCGAATGTGACGCGGTGTTGAACATGACCACCGGCGGGTCCACCTTCATGTCGATCGAGGACCGGCTGCACGCGCCCTCCACCGCTTCGCCGGAACTGTGTTCGTGCAACATGGGGTCGATGAACTTCGGCACCTACGCGATGATCGACAAGTATCGCGGCAGCTGGAAATACGATTGGGAAGAGGAGTATCTGGAAGCCTCGCGCAACGCGATCTTCCGCAACACCTTTGGCGATATCGAGACGATCCTGTCCGTCATGGGCAAGGGCGGCACCCGGTTCGAGTTTGAATGCTATGACGTGGGGCACCTCTACAACCTCGCGCATATGCTGGACCGCGGGCTGGTCCAGACGCCGATGTTCCTGCAGTTGATCGTCGGCACGCTTGGCGGGATCGGGCCGGGCCCGGAAAACCTGATGTTCATGAAGGAAACCGCCGACCGCCTGTTCGGCCGCGAGACCTATCAATGGTCGGTGCTGGCCGGCGGGCGGCACCAGATGAACATGGCGACGATGGCCGCGACGATGGGCGGCAATGTCCGCGTCGGGCTGGAGGACAGCCTTTATGCCGGGCGCGGCAAGCTGGCCGAGTCCAACGGCGAACAGGTGACGATGATCCGCGGGATCATCGAGGGCCTGACCAAGGAGGTCGCCAGCCCCGAAGACGCACGCCGGATGCTTGGCCTCAAGGGCGCAAGCCAGGTCGCGTTCTGACGCCTTGGCCGTTTGCGGCCGGGGCAATGCGCGGACCTGTGCCGCGCCAAAGGACGGTGGTGGCGGGGATTTTTTCTCCGCCACGCCCAACAAAGTTAGCGAAGCCAAAATGCTCGTAACGCCGTAAAGCTGGAGATCGCAAACCGACCCGGCTAAGCGGCCCCAATGTCCAACGGAGTCACCATGAAACGTCGCGAATTTCTGACAAGTTCAATGATCCTTGGGGCGGGAATGGTCCTGCCCGCCAAATGGGCCGCCGCGCAATCGCGCGAGGACAGCCTTCGTGTCCTCAGCGAGGGGGCCGCCAACTCTTTCGAGAGCTTCTCGGTGGGGATCAACCGCAACTCGCTGCAGATCAGCTGGAACATCTACGACCGGCTGGTCAAGTTCGCCTACAAGGCGCGCGAGGACGGCACGGCCTATTACGACTATTTCGACATCCAGCCCGAACTGGCAGAGAGCTACGAGATCTCTGACGACAAGACATCCATCACCTTCTATCTGCGCAAGGATGCGGTCTTCCATGACGGCGCCCCGGTGACGGCGGAAGACGTGAAATGGTCGCTCGACCGCGTCGTGTCGAGCCCCATCGGCCTGTCGCAGTTCGGCACCGGCTCGATGAAAGAGACATCGCAATTCGTTGTGGTCGATGCCCACACCGTCCGCATCGACCTGCCGCAGCCCGACCGCTTTGCGCTGCCCAACCTCGCGCTGACCTATCCGATCATCGTGAACTCGAAACTCGCGCTGCAACATGCGACGGCTGAAGATCCCTTCGCCTCGGAATGGCTGAAGATGAATCCGGCGGGGGGCGGCGCCTACAAGATCGCCCGCGCACAGATCGGCGAGCGCATCTTGTTCGAGCGGTTCGAGGACTGGAAATCGGGCGAGCTGCCGGCCTACAAGCAGGTGCTGTGGCAGACGGTTCCCGCAGCGGAAAGCCGGGTCGCGTCGCTGCTGAAGGGCGATGCCGACATCGCACAGGACCTGCCGCCCAAGGATGTGATCCGCCTGCTGGAAAACCCCGATGTGAAGGTGGTCGGCGTTCCGACCTCCAGCTTCCAGTTCATCGGCATGAACAGCCAGCTTGCGCCGTTCGACGATGTGCGCGTCCGCCAGGCCATTGCCTACGCCTTGCCCTATGACGCGATGTTCCAGACCGCCCTGTTCGGCCGCGGCCAGCCGCTGTTCGGCGGCGAGCCGGGCGCGCCGGACACCACGACCTTCCCGCAACCGCTTGGCTATTCCACCGATCTGGAGAAAGCGAAAGCGCTGCTGGCCGAGGCGGGCCTGGCGGACGGGTTCGACACGACCTTCCAGTTCGAACTGTCGGTGGCAACGGTCGCCGAGCCGGTGGCCCTGCTGCTGCAGGAAAGCCTGGGCAAGATCGGCATCCGCGTCACCATCGACAAGGTGCCGGCCGGCCAGCTGGGCACGCTGCTGCAGGAAAAGAAGGTGCCCTTCTACTTTGAGGGTTCGACCTCCTACCTTGCCGATCCGGACTACTTCTTCCGGGTCTTCTACTATGGCGAAACCCGCTGGAACTTCGGCTCCTACCAGAACCCCGAATTCATCTCGCTGGTCGACGCCACCCGCTATGAGACCGATCAGGCCGTCTACGATACAAGCGTGAAGCGGATGATCGAGCTGGTGAAGGACGAGGTTCCGATCATCCTGCTGTGGCACCCCTCGCTGGATACCGGGATGGCGAAATCGGTGGAGGATTACAGCTACACCTTCCACCGCCAGCTCGACTTCCGGCCCCTGACGCGCGGCTAACAGAAGCGGATGGCCCCTTTTGCGGGGGCCATCCGTTGCTGCGAGGGGGTCGCCGATTAGACCTCACCCTCCAAAGGCATCAGTCGTCGCGGTCGTCCTTGAACGTCCGGTGGCCCGAGATCATTGTCGAGACGATGGACTGCCGGCTCATGATATCCTCGCGGATCGCCACATAGATGTGGACGATCATGAAGATCACGATCCACCACATGCCCAGATGGTGCAGCGTGTGCAGCCGCTGGCTGTTCCAGGTCAGCCCGTGAACCCAACCGAAGAGGTCGGCGGTCAGGCTGCCCTCCTGCGCGCCCTCGGCATAAAGCGCCATGCCGGTGACGATCATGAAGCTGACGCCAAGGGTGATGAAGAAGAACATCGCCAGCTGCGCCAAGGGGTTGTGGCCGACGTATTTCTTCGGCTCCTTGGCGATGAACAGGTACCAGCGGATCTCGAAGATGACCTCCCTCCAGAACTCCAGCTTCCAGACCGGCACGTAGAACAGCTGCCGGGCGTGGTGGTTGCCGACGAAAGCCCAGTAGATGCGGCCCAGAAAGCCCACGGTCAGGATCCAGCCCGCGGCGAAATGCGCGAAGCGGATATAGCCGAAGACGAACTGGTCGGTCGCCTCGCCGATCTGCATCGAGGGCAGCGGCGAGCCGATGAAGTAGCCGGTGACGCACAGCACCAGGATCGCCGCGGCGTTGATCCAGTGCCACATCCGCACCGGCGCCTCATAGACATAGATCGAGGTCTGGCGGCTGACGGTGGCGAGGTCTTCGGGGGCCACGTCATGGGCCGGGATGTTGGTGGTGGGGGTTGCCATGACCTCACCCCGCCATCAGCCAGAGACCCGACAGCGCGATCCCCGCGCCAAGCGCCTGCTGCACCACGGGCCGCTGCGCCACCGCGCGGGCGAGACTGATGCCCACCAGATGCAGCGCCGCGGTGGCGATCAGGAAGCCCGCCAGATAGGCCGCGGCATTGCCCGCTGCCTCGGTGGCATGGGCATGGCCATGAGCCGAGGCGAAGGCACCGATGGCGACCAGCGAGGCGCCGGTGATCCAGCCCGCCTGCCCGCGTCGGCTGACCAGCGTCAGCAGGCCGAAGGCGATGACCGACAGGAGGATGACGCCTTCGACCCCGGCGAAGGGGATGCCCGCCCAGGACAGGCTGGCGCCAAGGGCCATTAGCGCCATGAAGGCCGCCGCCCCCGCCCAGAAGTGCCGCGGCAGGACAAAACCCGACCAGAGGCCCACCGCCAGCATGGCGAGCAGATGGTCCGCCCCGAAGACCGGATGTTGCAACCCGTGCAGGAAGCCGTTCGCATCGCCATGCCCGGTATGGGCCAGCGCGGGGCCGGCGATCAAGGCCGCGGCGGCGGTGAGTGCTGTTTTCTTCATGATCATCCCTCGCTCAGCGGACTTTGACATTGGCCAGCTCATGGCCATCGGGCGACATCACATGGGTGGAGCAGGCAAGGCACGGATCGAAGCTGTGCAGCGTGCGCAGGATCTCCACCGGCTCTTCGGGGCGCTCCACCTTGGTGTTCATCAAGCTCGCCTCGAAGGCGCCGATATTGCCGGCCGCATCGCGCGGGCTGCCGTTCCAGGTGGTCGGCACCACGCATTGATAGTTCTCGATGCGCCCGTCCTTGATCTTGACCCAATGCCCCAGCGCGCCGCGGGGGGCTTCGGTCATGCCGACGCCCTTCGCCTCCTTGGGCCAGGTCGAGGGGTCCCATTTCGCAACGTTTGCAGTGCTTTCGTCGCCGTTCTTGATGTTGGCGACCAGCTTGTCGAAGAAGTGCTTCTGCAGCCGACCGCAATACTCGCTTTCCAGCGCGCGGGCCGCGGTGCGCCCCAGCGTCGAGAACAGGGCCGAGACGGGCAGGCCCATGGTGCCCAGAAGCCCGTCGACCTGGTTCTTGATGTCCTCATGCCCCTTGGCATAGCCCACGACATAGCGGGCAAGCGGGCCCACCTCCATCGCGTGGCCCTTCCAGCGGGGCGCCTTGATCCATGAGTATTTCGCCGCCTCGTCAATCTCGATGATATTGGTGCGGCTGCCCTTGGCGTTCGGCCCCAGCTCGTATTTCGGCTTGGTCTCCCCGTCCCAGGGGTGCAGACCCTTGCCCGGCTCGCCGTATTCGTACCAGCTGTGATCGACGAATTCCTGGATCTGCTCGGGGTCGCGCACATCGACATCCAGCACTTCGTTCAGGTTGCCGTTGATGATCGCCCCGCGCGGCAGGTGCAGCTGATCAGCGCTGAAATCATTGGGGTTTTCCGGGATGTCGCCATAGGCCAGCACCGACTTGCCCGACAGCCCGCCGCCATAGAGCCAGTTCTTGTAGAAGCCGCCGATGGCGATGACATCGGGGATATAGACGTTGTTGTTGAACTCGATGCACTTGTCGATGATCGACGAGACAAGGTTCAGCCGCTCGATATTGATCGCGCCGACGGCCCCGGTCGAATGCACGTTGATCGGGCAGGGCACACCGCCCACCAGCCAGTTCGGATGCGGGTTCTTGCCGCCAAAGACCGTGTGGACCTTCACGATCTCCTTCTGCAGGTCCAGCGCTTCCAGATAATGCGTGGTGGCCATCAGGTCGGCTTCGGGCGGCAGCAGATAGGCCGGGTTGTCCCAATAGCCGTTCTTGAAGATGCCAAGCTGGCCGCTTTCGACAAAGGCCTTCAGCCGGTTCTGCACATCGCGGAAGTAGCCGGGGGAGGACAGCGGATGGTTGGGGCTGACCATCTGCTGTAGTTCAGATGTTGCTTTAGGATCGGCCCGCAAGGCATTGACAGGATTGACCCAATCCAGCGCGTGCAGGTGATAGAAATGCACGATGTGGTCATGGATCTGCAGGTTCAGCTGCATGATGTTGCGGATCGAGTTGGCGTTGTCGGGGATGGTGATCCCCAGCGCATCCTCGACCGCGCGCACGCTTGTCAGCGCATGGGTGCCGGTGCAGACGCCGCAGATCCGTTCGGTGAAGGCCCAGGCGTCGCGCGGGTCGCGGCCCTTCAGGATCACCTCCAGCCCGCGCCACATGGTGCCGGTGCTGACGGCGTTGCGGATGATGCCCTGGTCATCCACGTTCACCTCGCAGCGCATATGGCCTTCGATCCGGGTGACCGGGTCGACCACGATGCGCTGGCCTGCGGTATCAAGGGTAAAGCCGTTCGGCGTTGTGATCGTCATGGCTCAGCTCTCCACCTTGTCTTGCGTCTTCTTCTGGGCGCGCTTCAGGGCGCTGACCGCGGCATGGACCGCGACCGCGCCGCCGACGACACCCGCCGCCGCCATGCCGACCTGATCGGCATTCGCCTCGACTCCGAATTGCTTGATGTTGGTCAGGCGGTTGTAGAAGCCGCCCTGATCCCAGAACCCGTCCTCGGAACAGCCGATGCAGCCGTGGCCGGACTGGATGGGGAAGCTGGTGCCCTCGTTCCAGCCCACGGTCGAGCAGGCGTTGTAGGTGGTCGGGCCCTTGCAGCCCATCTTGTAGAGGCAATAACCCTTGCGGGCATTGTCATCGTCCCAGGCCTCGACAAACTGGCCGGCGTCGAAATGCGGGCGGCGATAGCATTTGTCATGGATGCGCTGGCCGTAGAACATCGCCGGGCGGCCCTGGCGGTCCAGCTCCGGCAGGCGGTCGAAGGTCAGCATGTAGGTGATGACGCCGGTCATCACCTCGGCAATCGGCGGGCAGCCGGGCACCTTGATGATCGGCTTGTCGGTGATGACCTTGTGGACCGGCGTGGCGCGGGTCGGGTTCGGGCTGGCGGCCTGCACACAGCCATAGGAGGCGCAGGCGCCCCAGCTGATGATCGCCTTGGCCCCAGCGGCGGCGTGGCGCAGCTGTTCCACGAAGGGCTTGCCGCCGACGATGCAGAACATCCCGTCCTCGTTCAGCGGCGGGTTGCCTTCGACGGCAAGGATGTAGTTGCCCTTGTATTTCTGGATCGCCTCTTCCAGCGCCGCCTCGGCCGCATGACCCGCCGCCGCCATCAGCACGTGGCTGTAATCCAGCGAGATCATCGACAGGACCACGTCCTTGGCCAAGGGGTGCGCGCCGCGGATGAAGCTTTCCGAACAGCAGGTGCATTCGAGGCCGTTGACCCAAATCACCGGGGTGCGCGGTTTCGTCTCCATCGCATGGGCGATCTTCGGCACGAAGGCCGGGCCAAGGCCCAGGGCCGAGGCCGTGAGCGAGCAGTATTTCATGAAGCTGCGCCGGGTGATCCCCTGACGGCGCATGACCTCGTAGAAGGTTTCGATCTGGCTCAACGCTGGCCCTCCCCTTTTGGTCTTTCCTGTCCCGATGCGCGCGGCGCACCTCTCCATGGGTCAGTGGATCAGGGGCAAGGGGGCGGGACAAAGGAAAATAGGCCGTCGCATACAATGGGGATTAATGTTTTTTTTCAGTAGATTACGCGGTAGTTTACCGCAGGGTGCCGGATGCAATCTGACCGTCTTTTCGTCCGACTGGTCAGGCACTTTCCGCTTGGGAAACGTGCCGCGCCGCGGCGATGACGGCCTGCCCCAGAGCGAGCCCACCGTCATTGGCGGGCGTCGTGCGGTGGATCAGGACGGGCAGGCCGTGCAACGACTGCAGCGTCAGATCCAGCAGCAGAGCGTTCTGGAAACACCCGCCCGACAGCACCACCGCCTTGGCCTCGCCGCTCTCCACCAGCGCGCGGGCCTTGCCGGCGAAGGCAGTGGCGAGCCCGGCGTGGAACTGCCAGGCGATCTGGGCGGCGGGGGCGCCCTGCGCCATCTGGCGGTGCATGTCGGCCCAGATCGGGGCGGGGTCGATCCGGGGCCCGGTCTGCGCAAACGCCAACGCCGCCGCACCCCGCCACTGACCCGCCAGCGCCTCCAGCCGCATCGCGGCCTCGCCCTCATGGCTCTGCGCCCTCGGGCAAATCCCCAGTACCGCCGCCACCGCATCGAACAGCCGCCCGGCGCTGGAGGAGAGCGGCGCGTTGATGCCCTTCGCCGCCGCCTGCCGCAGCCCGTCGCGGGGGGCATCGGGGAACAGCTCATCGGCCCAATCCGCCAGCCCAGCCGCGTCCAGCCGCATCAGCGCGTTTCGCCAGGGCTCGCGCGCCGCCCGGTCGCCGCCGGGCAGCGGCGCGGGCGTCAACCAGCCCCGCCGCTCGAAGCCGTGGTAATCCCCCAGCAGCAGCTCGCCGCCCCAGAGCGTGCCGTCCGGGCCAAGCCCGGTGCCGTCGAGGAGGATGCCCGCCACGCGGCCCCCGTCCCGCGGCCAGCCGTTTTCAGCGAGGCAGGCGGCCAGATGGGCATGGTGGTGCCAGACCTCTGCAACGGGCAGGCCCATCGCATGGCCCGCTTGCGTGGCGCGGTAGCCGGGATGGGCGTCGACGGCCACCAAGGCGGGGCGCTGGTCGAACAGCGCTGTGTAATCGGCAATCGCCTTGGAGAACTCATCGGCGCAGAGCGCATCGTCAAGGTCGCCCAGATGATGCCCCAGCAGCGCCTGCCCGCCCTTCAGCAGGCAGATCGCGCCCTTCATCTGCCCGCCCAAGGCCAGCACCTGCGGCGCTTCGCCAAACCCCGGCGGCAGCGGCAGCGTGCCCGGCACCCGGCCCCGCGCGCGGCGCAGGATCATCGGCGGGCTGGCACGTTCGACGCTGTCATCCAGCCGGCGCGCGATGGCCCGGTCATGCATCAGAAAGCCATCGGCAAAGGTGGCCAGCTTGGCGCGGGCTTCATCGTTGCCGATCACCTGCGGCTCACCCGACAGGTTGCCCGAGGTCATCACCAGCGGGCCGGCAAAGGCGTCCAGCAGCAGGTGGTGCAGCGGCGTGTAGGGCAGCATCAAGCCGAGGCTGGACATGCCCGGAGCCACGGCCTCGGGCAGCGTGCCGCGCGAGGGGACCAGAACCACTGGCGCGGCCGGGTCGCGGAGCAGGGCAAGGTCGGCCTCCGTCAGCACGGCCAGCGCCGCCAGATCCGCTTCGCGCGCCATCAGGGCGAAGGGCTTGGCGGGGCGATGCTTGCGGGCGCGGAGGAGGGCGAGGGCGGCGGGATTGGCCGCGTCACAGGCGAGGTGGAACCCGCCGAGCCCCTTCACCGCAAGGGTGCCCCCCATGCGCAGGCAGGCGACGGCGAGGGCGATGGCATCGCCGGGCTGCGCCTGCCCCGCCGCCTCATACCACAGCCGCGGGCCGCAGGCGGGGCAGGCGATGGGTTGGGCGTGGAAGCGGCGGTCGGCGGGATTGCCGTATTCGGCCCGGCAGTCGGGGCACATCGCAAACGCTGCCATCGTCGTCTGCGCCCGGTCATAGGGCAGCGCGTGCAGGATGCTGAAGCGGGGGCCGCATTGGGTGCAGTTGGTGAAGGGATAGGCGTGGCGGCGGCCCGGCTGGCGGATCTCCGCCGCGCAATCGGGGCAGGTCGCGGCATCGGGCGTCACCCGGGTTTCGGCGCCGCGGCCGCGGCTGGGGGCGATCTCGAAGCCTGCGGGCAGCGGGCCATGGAAGGGCGAGACCTCCACCGCATCCACCCGGCTCAGCTTGGGCGCGCGGGTGGAGATTGCCGCGACGAAGGCATCCGTCCCGGTGCCCGCAACCTCGATCAGCACCCCCTCGGGATCATTCAGCACCCGGCCGCGCAGGCCCATCTCTTGCGCGAGCTGCCAGATGAAGGGGCGGAAGCCTACCCCTTGCACCTGCCCGCGGACCCGGATCGAGATGCCCCCCATCCGGCCTAATGCACCGTGCAGACCATGCAGGGATCGAAGCTGCGCACCACATGCTGCACCGCCAGCGGCACCTCGCCTTCCACCGCCACCCCTTCCAGCGCCGCCTCCAGCGGGCCGGGGGTGCCGTCCGCGTCACGGGGGCTGAAGTTCCAGGTGGTTGGCGCGATGATCTGATAGCCGGCGATGCGGCCATTCTCGATGCGGATCCAGTGGCCAAGCGCGCCGCGCGCCGCCTCGACCAGCCCCGCGCCGCTGCCGTGCCGGGGCATCGTGCCTTGCGCCATGAAGCTGGCGCCGGGGGTCAGGCCCTCCACCAGCCGCTCCATCACGGCTTGCGTGCGCGCCAGTTCCAGCAGCCGCGCGCCGACCCGGGCCAGCACCCCGCCCTCGGCGGCCAGCGACAGCGCCAAGGGATGCCCGTCCACCACCTGCCGCGCCAGCGCGCCCACCTCCATCGGCTGGCCGGACAGGCGCGGCGCCTTGCACCAGCTGTAGCCGGGGGCGGCCATCGCCTCGTCGGGCTCGGTCACGCCCTGCAGGGGGTGCGCCGCCGCGCCGCGCATCCAGGCGTGGCTGAGGTCTTCGCGTATCGCCTCGGGCGCGACGGGGGCCATGAGGCCCAAGGCCCAAGTGCCGGCGGCGAAGGCGGGGCCGTCTTCGGTGGGATAGGCGCCGAAGGACAGGTAGCGCCCGGCGCCCCGGCCAAGCGCGTGCAGGTCCAGATCGGCGGCAATCTCCAGGAACAGCGCCACATCGCCGCCGCTCCAGCGCATCAGCGCGGCAGTGCTGTCCAGCGCGTCGAAATCCTCCAGCCGCCCGCCGAAGACCACCGTTTCCAGATAGCGGCGAAAGGCGCGCAGGGTGGCGGCGAGCCGTGCCTTTTCACGCGGCCCCGGCGCGCGGGTCACGCCGCCGGGCTGGATCGCCAGCGTATGCGGCCATTTGCCGGCGAGCAGGCCCATGACATGCAACAGCTCGGCCCGCGCCTTCACCGCCTCGCGTTGCGCGCTGCCCTCCATCGCCGTGAAGCGCTCCACCGTGCGGGCGTGCCAGGGGCGGGTGGCATAGGCGGGGCGGGCGAAGTCGGGCATGAAGAACAGGTGGAAATGCGTCAGATGGTCGGCGACGTTTTCCGCCGCATGGATCAGCGCCGCCGCCAGCGCACCCTGCGGGGTCGGCTGCAGGCCCATCGCCGCGCCAAGCGCCCGGGCGGCGGCGGCCGACTGGCTGATCGAGCAGATGCCGCAGATCCGCGGGGTGATGACCAGCGCGTCGCGCGCGTCGCGCCCCTCCAGCATCCGCTCGAACCCGCGATAGAGCGGGGAGTTGACCTGCGCGCGGGTCACCCGGCCGTCCGCCACATCCAGCGTCACCTCCAGATCGCCCTCGACCCGGTTGAAGGGGCCGACCACCAGCCGCGCCCCGGTCATCGCGGCTTCCTCAGCGTCGGCGGCACGATCACCCGGTCGGCATGGGCATTGGCGCCGATGCGGGGCGGTGTCGCGGCCTTCGACAGCGAGGCCAGCGCCATGAACCAGGCCTTGGGCATGTCGGTCGGCAGGCCCACCGGGATGCCGGCGATCTTGGGGGTCTCGATGAACGCGTGGCTGGGGTCCTCGAACTGCGGCGCGGTGCAGTTGATGCAGGGATAGCCGCCGCGGGTGCAGCTGCCCTCGCCGTTCCAGGGGCGGATGTTGCAATCGCCCACCGCCTGCGTGCCGATGCAGCCGAGGTTTTCCATCATGCAGCCGATTTCCGACAGCTCGCGGGCCGAGGCCTTGTATTCGTAGAACTCGTTCTTGGGGCAGCCGTGATGCACCAGATGGTCGGCATAGAAGCGCGGGCGGGCATAGGCGTCGAGGGGCAGGGCCTCGCCCGCGGCCAGCATCATCAGGGTTTCGGTTACCCAGCCCGGATGCGTCGGGCAGCCGGCCACGTTGATCACTGGCTCGCCCGATCCGCTGCGCCACTCGGGCGGCAGCAACCCGCCGGGATGGGCGCCGTCATATTGCAGGCCGACGGCATCGGTGGGGTTGCCGCCCGCCGCCGTGACCCCGCCATAGGCAGCGCAGGTGCCCACGGCCACCACATGCCGCGCGCGTTCGGCGAGCAGGGAGGCCCAGTGCATCAGGCTGTGCCCGGTTCCGGACAGCATCTGAAAGCGCCCGGTGCCGGCCGGGCCACGGGCGATGGCGCCCTCGACGCAGAGGATGTCCAGCGGGATGCGCCCCTCGGCCACGTCCTGCAAGATCGCCCGCGCCTCGGCCCCGGTTTCCACCGACAGCGCGGGGTGCCACAGCAGGCGGATGCCGGCATCGGCCAGCAAGTCCAGCACGCCGGGGCTTTCGGCACAGAGCAGCGACATCGTGCAGCCGCCGCAGCCCGAGGCCTGAAGCCACAGAAGCGTGGTCATGGCGCGGCCCCCATCGGCAGGGAGAGCTTGAAGCAGGCGCCGTCCGCCACGTCGCACAGCGTCAGCGCGCCGCCATGCTCCTCGGCAATCTTGTGGCTGATCGAGAGGCCGAGGCCCGTGCCGCGCCCGACCGGCTTGGTGGTGAAGAACGGGTCGAACACCGCCGCGCGCAGATCGCCCGGCACGCCCGGCCCATTGTCGGCCACCGTCAGCACCGCCTGCCCCTCCAGCGCCTGCACCGACAGGCGGATGATGCCCTCCGCCTGCCCTTCCAGCGCGTCGACGGAGTTCTGCACGAGGTTCATCACCACCTGCTGCACATGGCCCGCGCGGCCCAGAACCTGCGCCGGTTCCATCACCCCCATCTCCAGCGCCACCGGCTGCTTCATCCCGCGCATCACCCAGCTGGCGGCGATCCGCACGGTTTCGGCCAGATCGAACACCACCTTCTCGCCCGACCCGTCGGACGACAGCCGCCGCAGATCCTCGACAATGTCGCGCACCCGCTCGGCCCCGTCGCGGGCGCCGTCGATGGCGGCGCGCAGGTTCGCCACCTCGCGGTCCAGCCTCAGGTCGCGGCGCAGCGCGATCAGCTCCTCGCGGCTGGCGCCGTCCTGGACGCGGGCAAAATAGGTCTCGAACTTGCCGGCATAGCGTTCCAGCGCATGGGTATTGGCATAGACAAAGCTGATCGGGTTGTTCAGCTCATGCGCGACCCCGGCCAGAAGCCGGCCGAGCGAGGCCAGCTTCTCGTTGCGTACCAGCTGCGCCTGCGCGGTCTTCAGCGCGTCATGCCCGGCGCTGAGCTCGGCATAGGCGGTGCGCAGGGCGCCGAGCGGGCGGCCGGTCAGCACGAAGCCATCGACCCGCCCCCGGTCATCGAGCCGGGGGGCGATGGAGATGTCCAGCGGCTCCACCCCCCCGGCGGTCAGCAGGTTCGCCTCGAAGCTGCTGGTGCGCCGCCGGTCGCGCACGGTTTGCAGCATGGCGATGACGATGGCCTTTTCGTCGGGTGCGAACATGTCGGCCAGCGGCTCGCCCAGAACCTGCGCCGCGGGGCGGCCCGTCAGGTCGGCGCAGGACTGGCTGAAGCGGGCGATGCGCCCCGCACGGTCGGCGACGATCAGCACATCGGACACCGAGGACAGGATCGCCGTCAGGAAGGTGCGCATCTCCTCCAGCTCGGCATTCTGCCGCTCCAGCCGCTCCTGATAGCCGACCAGATCGGCATAGGTCCGGTCCATCGCCTGCAGCACATCCAGCCAGGCGTCATCGGAGAAATGCAGGGGCCGCTCGGGGCCGGCGGGGCTGGACAGGGTTGCCATGGGGGAATGCTAGAAGCGGCCATGGGTCATGGGAAGGGAAATCCGCGGGGGCGGGTTTGGGGCGTGCGGGGCGGCGCGGATGGTGGGTTTCTTTCCAGATTCCGCGCCGGACGGGTAAGCAGCTTTCCAGACCTTGCCCCTGAAAAGCCTGCGCTTTTGGCAGGTTCCGTCGTGATTTCAACGGCCTGCACAAAATGCGCCCGCCCTCGCATTTTGCTTCCAGATGCTGGTGAAAGCCATACTCTCACTTCTTGTCGAATGTGAAAGCCGTTCGACCAGCCACGAGGGGGGAGACCCGTGACGCAGCGAGTTCTGATTCTGGGCATCGGGAATGTCCTTTGGGCCGACGAGGGCTTTGGCGTCCGTTGCGTCGAGGTCATGGCCGACACGCACGCCCTGCCCGCCAACGTGCGGCTGCTGGATGGCGGGACGCAGGGGCTGTACCTGCTGCCCTTCCTGGAAGAGGCCGATGCGCTGATCGTCTTCGATGCCATCGACTATGGCCTGCCGGCCGGCACCATGAAGATCATCCGCGATGGCGAGGTGCCGGCCTTCATGGGCGCCAAGAAGATGAGCCTGCACCAGACCGGCTTTCAGGACGTGATCGCCACGGCGCAGCTGATGGGCTATTGCCCGGCGCGCATGGTGCTGATCGGCTGCCAGCCGGTGGAGCTGGAGGATTTTGGCGGCGGGCTGCGGCCCGCGGTGGCCGCCCGCATCCCCGAGGCGCTGGCCATTGCCCGGGATGTGCTGGCCGAATGGGGGATCGAGTGCCGCGAGGGTCGCACCGAGAGCGACCTGCTCGCCGACCCCTCGATCCGCCGCAGCGCCTATGAGGCGGGCCGCCCGTCGGAGGCCGAGGCTTGCCGCCTCGGCGATGACCGTTTCTTCCCCGGGGCGCGGTGATGTGCGTCGGCATCCCGATGCAGCTGACCGCCATCGACGGCATCGTCGGCCATGCCTTGGACAAGGGCGCGCCCCAGCTTCTGGACCTGTCGCTGCTGCCCGATGCCCGCGTCGGTGACTGGGTGCTGGGGTTTCTGGGCACCGGGCGCGAGATCCTGCCCGAGGCAGAGGCGCTGCTGATCCTCAAGGCGCTGGATGGCCTGTCGCGGATCATGGCGGGGGGCGATCACGGCGATGCCTTTGCCGACCTTGACGCCCGCACACCGACGCTGCCCCCCCATCTTCAGGCCGCGCTGGACGCGGGCCAAGCCACAGGGTGACCCCATGCATGACCACGCCCAAGACCACGACCTGCCACCCGCAGCCACGATCCACCCGCTGATCGCGCGGCTTGAGGCGGAGTTCCACTATCCCCGGCTGGACTGCCAGGAGGAGGTGGCCGAGTTTCTGGCCCGCCCCGGGGTGCATTGCCTGTTCGTGCCGGGCGATCCGCGCCGCAACCTCGAAACCGCCGATGCGGCGGTGATCCTGCCCGAGCTGCGGCTGGCCTTCCAGAACGCCTTCGACTGCGCGGTGATCGACGATGCCATCGAGGCGGCGCTGCGCGAGCAATACCGCGCGCTGAAGACCCCGGGCCTGCTGTTCTTCCGCGGGCCCGAATTTCTGGGCGCGGTCGAGAAGGTGCGGGACTGGTCCGACTATCTTGCCCGCATCACGCATTTCCTGTCGCTCAAAGCCGCCTGAGGTCATCATGGTTTCGCCCTTCACGCTTCCGCCCACCGGCTTTGGCCCCGGCTCGCAGCCCGACCCGGATGGCGAGCTGCAATATCTGCCGATGCCCTCGGGGATGCGGACCTATTCGCCGCATATCCCCGACGCCGATGATATCGCCGCGCTGGCCGAGACGCTGGCGATGCTGGCAGAGATGGCCGCCGCCTGCGAGGTGGTGGCGCAGGGCGCGCCGGCGGTCAGCTTCGATCTGGGGGCGCTCTCTCCCGCGGCGCGCAAGGTGATGGCCGATGCGCTGGGGCAGGGCGAGGTCTCGATGAAGATCCGCGGCCTGCCGGCGGTGATGGTGCAGGAAAGCGTCTTCGCGGGCGTGTGGATGCTGCTAGCCGCCGGGATGGATGTGGTGGAGATTGCGCCGGTTCCCACGCTGTCGCTGACCCGCGCCCATCTGCCCCACAGCCCGGCCATCGGCGTGCTGGCCAAGCGCATTCCCGGTCTGGCGAACGCGCCGGCCCTGCTGGCCGAGCTGGTAGACAAGTCCCGCAGTCGCCGCGCCGGCGAGATCGCCCATGTCGTGAACCTGTCGCTGCTGCCGCATACGCCCGAGGATCTGGTCTGGCTGTCCGAGGCTTTGGGGGAGGGCGCGGTCACCATCCTGTCGCGCGGCTATGGCAATTGCCGGGTGACGTCTTGCGCGCAGGCGCATGTCTGGAAGGTGCAGTTCTTCAACTCGATGGACACGCTGATCCTTGACACCTACGAGGTCTGCGAGATGCCCGAGGTGGCGCTGGCCGCCGCCGAAGACCTTGCCGACAGCGCGATCCGCATCCGCGACGTGATCGAGGCGATCCGATGACCCCGGGGTTTGAAGGCAGCTTTCTGGGCGCGGCGGACAAGATCAGCCCGCTGGCGATCATGGAATGCAAGATCTGCTGGACGCCCTATGACCCGGCGGAGGGCGATGACACGCGGCAGGTGATGCCCGGCACCGCCTTTCTGGACCTGCCGGACGACTGGGCCTGCCCCGGCTGTTCGGCCCCGCGCGCGCAGTTTCTGGTGCGCGAGGATCCGGGCGCGCCCTCTGCCGCGGTGATGGCCGAGATGGAGGCGCGGACGAAGGCATTGGTCGCCGATTTCACCGAGGTGTTCCATTCGCGGATGCGCGACCTGCCGATGGTCAATCAGGCGCTGCATGTGCAGGCGGTGGGGTTCCAGCCCCATGAGGGCGGGTTTCTCGGCATCCTCGTCGCGCCGTGGTTCATGAACCTGGTGCTGCTGCCGGGGCCGCAGCGGGCGGCGCTGAAGGTCGGCACGAAGGAAACGGTCACCTTCCCGTCGGGCGAATACGAGTTCATGCATGCGGCGCGCGAGATGGTCGGGCCCTACATGGCCTGCGCCCTGTTCTCGCCCATGGGGGATTTCACCAGCCAGTTGCAGGCGGTGGAGGTGGCCCGCGCGGCGATGGGCGAGCTGTTCCGGGCCGAGAACCGCGCCGGGACCGACCGCGCCGCGGATATCCGGGCGCTGCGCGAGGCGGGGCTGGCGCCGGTGGCGGAGCCGGAGCCGGACCTGGCCCCCTCGCGCCGCAAGCTGATCACCGGGGGCCTTGGCGAATGACGCTTGGCGCAGCACAGATCATCGCGGGCAGCGGGGGGTGGCGTTTGGGCCGCCAGCCCGGCCCCGATCTGGCCGCGCTTGTGATCGGCCGCCCGGTGGAGGACGTGGCCGCACTGCTGCCACGGATGTTCAACCTGTGCCGCATGGCGCAGTCCACGGCGGCCTGCATGGCGCTTGGCCTGCCGGGGGAGGGCGATCCCGGAGCCGAGGTGATCCGCGACCACCTCGCCCGGATCTTCGTGACCCTGCGCCGGGCCTTCGGGATGGCTCCGCTGCGGCCCGATGTGGCCGGAGTCTTCGGCCCGGCGGGCCGCTTGCCGCGCGAACTGGCCGAACTGACCGGGTGGATTGCCGCCGATCTTCCCGCCGCCGACCTGGCGCGCGCCGTGGTCAAGACCTTCCCTGTCGGCATGGCGCTGTGCCGCCCCCTGCCTGCGCCGCAGGGCACCCAGACCGGCGCCTTCGAGAACTCCCCCGCCGGGCGGCAAACGGCGCATCCGCTGTTGCGGGCGGTGGAGGCGGATCAGGGCCGCGGCCCACTCTGGCGCTATCTGGGGATGCTCGCCGATCTTGAGGCCGCGCTGGCGGGCCAGCTCCCCGCCCCCCGCTGCCTGCCGGATGGCACTGCCGTGGTGCAGGCGGCGCGCGGGGCCTATGCGCTGCGGCTCGGCCAGTCGGCGGGGCGGGTGACGGACATGACCCGCGTCACGCCCACCGACCACCAGCTTGCCCCCGGCGGCGCGCTGGAACAGGCGCTGACGAGCCTTTCGCCGAACCGCCCTGATCTGGCCCTGCGGCTGGTGGCGCTGCATGATCCGTGCATCCCGGTCACGCTGCCAGAGGTCTGCCATGCATGAGATGAGCCTTGCCGAGGGCATCCGCAGCATCGTTGAAGATCAGGCCCGCGCCCATGGCTTTGCCCGCGTCACCGTGCTGCGGCTGGAGATCGGGCGCTTTGCCGGGGTCGAGAAACCGGCGCTGGAATTTGCCTTCGACGTGGTGATGCGCGGCAGCCCGGCCGAGGGCGCGCGGCTGGAAATGATCGACCTGCCCGGGCAGGCGCTTTGCTATGATTGCAGCAAGACCGTGGAGATTGCCCATCGGCTGGACCCCTGCCCGCTCTGCGGCGGCGGCAAGCTGATCCCGCAGGGGGGCGATGAGATGCGGATCAAGGATATGGAGGTGCTGTGATGTGCACGGTCTGCGGATGCGGCGATACGGTGACGGCGGATGGCAAGGTGATCAGCCATGACGAGGCGCACCGGCTTGGGCTGGCGCATTCCCATGCGCCCGTGTTCCAGCCCGCGGTGGTGCCCTTCCCGCATGTGCAGGCGGGGCACCACCATTATGGCACCGGCGCCGCGGGCGTCTCGGTTCCCGGCATGACGCAGCAGAGGCTGATCGAGGTGGAAACCTCGATCCTGGCCAAGAACGACGCGCTCGCCGCCTCCAACCGGCGGGTGCTGACAGCGCTTGGGGTGCTGGCGCTGAACCTTGTGTCCTCGCCCGGGTCGGGCAAGACGACGCTGCTGTGCCGCACCATCGAGGCGCTCGGCGATGTGCCGCTGGCGGTGATCGAGGGCGACCAGCAGACCAGCGCCGATGCCGACCGCATCCGCGCCACCGGGGCGCGGGCGATCCAGATCAACACCGGCAAGGGCTGCCATCTGGATGCGGCGATGGTGGGGCATGCGGTGGACGCGTTGCGCCCGCAGCCGGGGTCTTACCTCTTCATCGAGAATGTCGGCAATCTGGTCTGCCCGGCCGGCTTCGACCTTGGCGAAGATGCAAAGGTGGCGATCCTGTCGGTGACGGAGGGCGAGGACAAGCCGCTGAAATACCCGGACATGTTCACCGCCGCGCGGCTGGCGCTCCTCAACAAGATCGACCTTGCCCCGCATTGCGACGTGGACCTGGACCTTTACGAGGCGAACCTGCGCCGGGTGAACCCGGATATCGAGATCCTGCGGCTGTCGGCCCGCACCGGCGAGGGGATGGCCGCCTGGCTGGACTGGCTGCGCGCAAGGCTGGCGGAGAAGGCCGCATGACCAGCCCCCAGCCCACCATCCTTCTGGTCGATGACGAGCCGCATTCGCTGTCGGCGATGCGCATGGCGCTGGAGGATGAGTTCGACTGCCTCACCGCCGCCGATGCCGGGGCGGCGCTGGCGAAGATGGAAGAGGAATGGGTGCAGGTGGTGATCTGCGACCAGCGGATGCCGGGGCGCACGGGGGTGGAGTTCCTGACCGAGCTGCGCGACCGCTGGCCCGATGTGGTGCGCATCATCATCACCGGCTATACCGACCCCGCGGCGATGGCGCAGGCGATCAACGATGCCGGCATCCACCAGTTCATCACCAAGCCCTGGCACCCCGACCAGCTGCTGATGTCGGCGCGCAATGGCGCCAAGCTGTTCCAGCTGGCGCGCGAGAATGAACGCATGTCGCTGGAAATGCGGTTCCTGGCCACCACCAGCCAGAGCAAGCTGGAAAAGCGCCGCGTCGCCTTGCGTGAGGGGATGGGGTTCGAAAGCCTGCTGCGCAGCCCGCAAAGCCCGATGAACGCGCTGATCGACACCGCCCGGCACTTTGCCAGCTTCGACGTGCCGGTGCTGCTTCTGGGCGAGGCGGGCACCGGGCGGGCACGGCTGGCGCGGGCGATGCATTATGGCTCCTTGCGGTCGGACAAGCCGTTCCATGCGCTGAACCTGGCGGGCCTGCCCGAGGATCTGGCGCTGGTAGAGCTGTTCGGGGCCAAGCGCGGCATCCTGCCGGGGGGCGTGAACAAGATCGGGCTGGTGCAGAAGGCCGACCGCGGCACGCTGTTCGTGGAGGGGGTGGAGCATGCCTCGCCAGCGCTGCAACTGGCGCTGTGGCGGCTGGTCGAGGAGGGCAGCTTCAGCCCGCTTGGCGGGCAAGAGGTGCTGACCACCAACCTGCGGCTGATCGCCGGGGCGGGTGCCGACCTGCCCGCGCGGGTGGCGGATGGCCGCTTCCGGCTCGACCTGTATTACGCGCTGGCGGTGACGGAGCTGGCGCTGCCACCCCTGCGCGCCCGGCGTGGCGACATTGCCCTGCTGGCGCAGCATTTCCTGTCGGACCTTGCCGCCGCGCATGGCAAGGCCGCCCATGGCTTTGCCCCGGCGGCTCTGGAGTTTCTGGAGGGCTATGACTGGCCCGGCAACCTCCGCGAGCTGTTCAACGAGGTGACGCGGATGCTGATCTTCGCCCAGTCCCCGGTGCTGGGGGCAGAGCTGATCAGCCGCCCGATCCTGCAGGCAATGCCGTCCGAGAATGGCGCCGACCGGGTGGCGCAGTCGGTACTGGTGGCGGATGGCACGCTGAAGGACCGGGTGGAGCTGATCGAGATGCGGATCCTGCGCGAGACGCTGACCCGCCACCGCTGGAACAAGAGCCGCGCCGCGGTGGAGCTTGGCCTTAGCCGCGTGGGCCTTCGCGCCAAGCTGGACCGCTATGGCATCATGGACCCTTCGGGGCATCTGCAGGATGAGGAGGATTAGGCCATGTGTCTGGGCATTCCCGGCAAGATCATCGCCATCACCGACGCGGCCCGCCTGATGGCGATGGCCGATGTCTCGGGCGTGCGGCGCGAGGTGAACGTGGCCTGCGTCGCGGGCAATGATCTGGAGGCGCTGGTGGGCACATGGGCGCTGATCCATGTCGGCTTCGCCATGAGCCTGATCGACGAGGACGAGGCCGCGCGAACGCTCGAGGCGCTGCGCGATCTGGGCGAGGCGCAGGAGGCGCTGGACCAGATGGCCGCGGCGGATGAGGCGCTGGCATGAGCGCGCCGTCCCTCAAGTTCGCCTCCGAGTTCCGCGACCCGGCGGCGGCAAAGGTGCTGCTGGCGGCGATTGCCCGCAAGGCGGACGAGATCGGCGCGACGCGCGCGGTGCCCGTCCACATCATGGAGATCTGCGGCGGCCATACTCATTCGATCTTTCGCTACGGCCTCGACAAGCTGATCCATGACGGGGTGGAATTCATCCATGGCCCCGGCTGCCCGGTCTGCGTGCTGCCGATGGCGCGGGTCGATGAATGCGTCGAGATTGCCGAGAAGCCGGGGGTGATCTTCACCACCTTCGGCGATGCGATGCGGGTGCCGGGGCATCGCAAGTCGCTGATCCAGGCCAAATCCGCCGGCGCCGACATCCGCATGGTCTATTCCCCGCTCGACGCGCTGGAGCTTGCCCGCCGCAACCCGGGGCGCGAGGTGGTGTTCTTCGGGCTGGGGTTCGAGACGACGACGCCCTCCACCGCACTGTCGATCCAGCAGGCCGCGCGCGAGGGGCTGAGCAACTTCAGCGTGTTCTGCAACCACATCACTGTGCCCGAGCCGATCAAGGCGCTGCTGGACGATCCCGACATGATGCTCGACGGGTTCATCGGCCCCGGCCATGTGTCGATGGTGATCGGCATCCACCCCTACGACTTCATCGCCGCCGACTATGGCAAGCCCATCGTCGTGGCGGGGTTCGAGCCGACGGACCTGCTGCAATCGGTGCTGATGGTGCTGACCCAGATCGCCGAGGGCCGCGCGGCGGTAGAGAACCAGTATGGCCGCGTGGTGCCCGAGCATGGCAACCCGGTCAGCCTGGCCGCCATCGCCGATGTCTATGAGCGCCGTCCCTCGTTCGAATGGCGGGGGCTGGGAGAGATCGACGCCAGCGGGTTGCGCATCCGCGAGGGGTATGCCGCCTTCGACGCCGAGGAAAAGTTCGGCATCGGCTATGCCACTGGCCGCCGCAATGTGCCCGAGATGGAGGGCTGCGCCTGCGGGTCCGTCATGATCGGCAAGCTGAAGCCCACCCAGTGCCCGCAATTCGGCAAGGGCTGCTCGCCCGAGATGCCGCTGGGGGCGCTGATGGTGTCTTCGGAAGGGGCCTGCGCGGCCTATTGGCAATATGCCGGCGCAAGGGAGGCGGCGGAGTAGATGGCCCTGCGCGATACCCATGTGACGATGGCCCATGGCGGCGGCGGGCGGGCGATGCGCGACCTGATCGACGAGGTCTTCACCTCGGCCTTCCAGCCCCCGGGCACCGAGGATCAGGCGCGGCTGATGGACGCCGCCCTGCAACAGCCCGGCGCGCGGCTGGCCTTCACCACCGACAGTTTCGTGGTGACGCCACTGGAATTTCCGGGCGGCGACATCGGCAAGCTGGCGGTCTGCGGCACGGTCAACGATCTGGCCGTGGGCGGGGCGCGGCCCCTGTGGCTGTCGGCCGCCTTTATCATCGAGGAGGGCTGCGAGATTGCGCTGCTGCGCCGGATCGTCGGCTCGATGGCGGCAGAGGCGGCGCTGGCGGGGGTGCGGATCGTCACCGGCGACACCAAGGTGGTGGACCGCGGCAAGGGCGACGGGGTGTTCATCACCACGGCGGGGGTGGGGGTGATCCCGCCGGGGGTGGAGATCGGCGCGCGGCACATCCGGCCCGGCGACGTGGTGATCGTCAACGGCGTGCTGGGGGACCACGGCGCCACCATTCTTGCGGCGCGGGGGGATCTGGCGCTGTCGGTCGATCTGCTGTCGGACTGCGCCGGGCTTGGCCATCTGATGCAGGCGGTGCTGGCCACCGCGCCGGGCCTGCGCGCTGCCCGCGACTGCACCCGCGGCGGGCTGGCAAGCGCGCTGAACGAGATGGCAGCCGAGGCGGGGGTTACGGTGGAACTGGATGAGACCTTGCTGCCCCTGCGCCCCGAGGTGGCGGGGGTGTGCGAGCTTCTAGGGCTCGATCCGCTCTATCTGGCGAATGAAGGAAGGCTGGTGCTGTTTTGCCCGGCCGATCAAGCCGAGGCGGCGCTGGCCGCCATGAGCGCCCTGCCCGAGGGTACAGGGGCCTGCATCATCGGTCAGGCCAAGGCAGGGCCGCCGGGCCGGGTGACGTTGCGCACGGCCTTTGGTGGGGCGCGGCTTGTGGACATGCTGGTCGGGGAGCAACTGCCCCGGATCTGCTGAGAGGCAGGGCCGGTGCGCCCTGCAGACGACGCCGGGCGCAGGTTGCACGGCAAGAGCCTCCCTCTCGGGAGGCTCTTGTGTTTGTGCATCCGTCGCGCGGGCTACAGTCATTCGGATGACATGAAACCATTCGGAAACCTTCATCAGGGCGACGGATCAGCGTCATTCGGATGAATTACCGATTCCGCGACACGTTCCCTTAGAAAAGGATGCTGCGATGCGGATTTCTAAATTGGCGCAAGCGGCCAGGCTGCTGCGGGGCGCGGTTGTCGCCTCGCTGATCGGTCTGCCCGCCCTGGCGGAAGATCGGCCAGACCTGACCGTGGCGGTCAACACGCTTCCCAACAGCCTGGAGTCGGTCGAGGAGCAGGGCAACGTCGCTGTCCGGATCACCTACACGCTGTTCGACAGCCTGATCCGCCGGGACTTCCTTGCCGACGGAACCGGGACCTCGGCGGTCCTGGTGCCCGGCCTCGCCGAAAGCTGGACCCGCGTCGACGACCGGACGATGGACTTCAAGCTGCGTGAAGGCGTCAAGTTCCACAACGGCGACGAGCTGACCACCGATGACGTTGCCTTCTCGCTGGTGCCCGGCCGCGGGACTGGCTTCAACCCGATCTTCGGCGAAGCCAAGACCTACATGAACACGATCAGCCATGTGATCCCGCTGGATCGCTACAACATCCGCATCGTGTCCAAGGAACCCGATATCCTGATGGAGCAGCGGATCGCCGGCTACTCTTTCTGGATCGTGAACGCGCGCGAATACCTGACCGTCGGCTATGAGGCGTTCCGCCGCAAACCGGTCGGCACCGGCCCCTACAAGGTGGAAGAGTGGGTGGACGGCGAGTATCTGAAGCTGGTCGCGCATGACGATTACTTCGGCGGCAAGCCCACTGCGGCCTCGATCACCTACCGCGTCGTGCCGGAAGTTTCAGCCCGGATCGCGGGGCTGGTGTCGGGCGAATACGACATCGCCGTCAACATTCCGCCGGATCAGGTCGCCACGATCCGCAGCTATGACGACCTGAAGGTGGAACGCATCGTGCTGGACAACAGCCATGTCCTGCGGCTGCTGCCCTATGGCCCGCTGGCGGACAAGCGCGTTCGTCAGGCAATCAGCCTTGGCATCGACCGCAAGCTGCTGCGTGATGCGCTTTGGGAGGGTGCCAACTACACCCCGAACGGCCACCAACTGCCCTCGTACCAGATGTGGGTCGAAGAGTTTCCGGAGTTTGAATACAACCCGGAAAAGGCCAAGGCCCTGCTGGCCGAAGCTGGCTATAACGGCGAAGAGATCGTCTATCGCCTTGGCCTGAACTACTACCTTCTCAGCCTCGAAGCGGCGCAGGCCATGCAGCAGATGTGGCAAGAGATAGGCCTCAACGTCAAACTTGAGCCGCGCGAGAACAACAGCCAGGCCTCCGAGGCTGGCGTGCATATCCTGCCCTGGTCGAACACCCACCGCTTCCCGGACCCGCTGGGATCGTTCGTCCCGCAATGGGGCAAGGACTCGGGCGTGCAGAACAACAAGGAGTTCCCCGAGCGGACGTGGAACGCCCCGGCCCGGTTCAACGAGCTGCAGGACGTGCTGATCACCTCGATGGACTGGGAAGAACGCCGCGCCGCCTATGCCGAAGCGCTGGCGATCTGGAATGACGAGGCGGTGGGGACGGTCCTCTACAACCCGCTGGAAACCTACGCCTTGCGCAAGGGCGTGAACTGGAAGCCCTACGGCCTCTATTACATGGACTTCCGTCCCTACAACCTGACCTTCGGCGACGGATCGAACTGAGACGAAACACCAGGCGGGCGGCATCCGGGCGATGCCGCCCGCCCTGCTTTCGGCCCCGCCTTACTCGCGGAAAGGAACTCCCATGCCGGTTCTCGAACTTGACCAGTTGCGCGTCAGCATATCTCGGCCTGATGGAACAGAGGTTCTGCCGGTCCGTGAAGTCTCGCTGAGCGTGGATGCGGGCCAGACACTTGCGCTTGTGGGCGAATCCGGATGCGGCAAGTCGATGACTTGCCTTGCGGTTGCGGGCCTCTTGCCGCAGCGGGCCCGGATCGCCGCGGGAACGCTGAAGCTGGACGGAACCGACATGGCCAGCCTGACTGCCGCCGCGGCGTTCCAGCAGCGCCGCCGCACCGTGGCCAGCGTGTTCCAGGACGCGACCGGCAGCCTCAACCCCGTTCGCAGCATCGGCTGGCAGATCGCCGAGGCAGTGCGCCTGCGCCGGGGCGCCACGCAGGCCGAGGCCTGGGCCGAGGCGATCCGGCTACTTGGCCGCGTCGGCATCGCCAAGCCCGAAGACCGGGCCCGCGATTACCCGCACCGGTTTTCGGGCGGCATGAACCAGCGGGCGATGATCGCGCTGGCGATTGCGGGCTCGCCGCGGCTGCTGATCGCGGATGAGGCGACCACCGCGCTGGACGTGACCATCCAGGCGCAGATCCTTGATCTGCTGGCCGATCTTCAGGCCGAGATGGGCATGGCCGTGCTGCTGGTGACGCATGATCTGGGCGTCGTGGCCCGTGTCGCAGACCAGGTCGCCGTGATGTATGCGGGGCGGGTGGTCGAGAGGGCGCCGGTGCGCCGCCTGTTCGCCGAACCGCGGCATCCCTACACGCAGGGCCTGCTGGGCGCGCGCCCGCGGATCGACCGCGATATCGCCGCGCTGGTCACCATCGACGGCGCCGTGCCGCCGCTGGATGCGATGCCCGCGGGCTGTGCCTTTGCTCCGCGTTGCGTCTCGGCCGACATCACCTGCGACCGGCAAGATCCCAGCGCAGCCCGCGACGGGGCGGGGCGCTTCGTCGCCTGCCACAGGCCGGGCGCCGCGAGGGTTGCAGCATGAGCGGGCCTCTTCTCTCGGCGACAGACGTGTCGCGCAGCTTCCTTGCCGGCCAGCCCGGCTGGTTCCGCCGCGCCGCACGGTTCCGCGCGGTGGATGGCGTGTCGCTGCAGGTGGACCGCGGCGAGACCGTGGGCATCGTGGGCGAAAGTGGTTGCGGCAAATCCACCCTGTCGCGTCTGCTGCTGGGGCTGAGCCCGACCGAGACCGGAACGGTGCAGTTCGACGGCACTGATCTTGCGGGGCTCAGCACGCCCGAATGGCGCGCGCTTCGGGCGCGGATGCAATGCGTGTTCCAGAATACCGGCGCCTCGCTCGATCCCCGTCTGACGATCCGCAGCCAGGTGCGCGAACCGCTGGAAATTCACCGGCGCCCCGATGCCGCGGCGCGCACGCAGGCGGTGCTGGAGATGGTGCGCCTTGGTCCGCATCTGTGGGATCGCTACCCGCATGAGCTGTCGGGCGGTCAGGTGCAGCGGGTGATCCTTGCCCGCGCACTGGCGCTGGGGCCGGAGCTTCTGGTGCTGGACGAGCCCGTCTCGGCGCTGGATGTGTCGGTCCAGGCGCAGATCGTCAATCTTCTAAAGGATTTGCAGCGGGATCTGCAGCTGGCTTATGTGTTTGTCAGCCATGATCTGGGCGTGGTGCGGCATGTGGCCGACCGTGTCTATGTGATGTACCTGGGCCAGGTAGTGGAACATGCGCCCAAGGCCGCGCTGTTTTCCGCGCCGCGCCATCCCTATACGGCGGCGCTGCTGGCGGCCATCCCCGCGCAGGACCCCGAAGCACCGCGCACACGCAGCGTTCTGACCGGCGATCCGCCAAGCCCGCATTCACCCCCAACCGGCTGCCGGTTCCATCCGCGCTGTCCGCACAAGATCGCGCGTTGCGCGGTCGAAATGCCGGCCCTGCGGGATCTGGGCGCGCAGCAGGTCGCCTGTCACCGCGCCGAAGAGCTGGCGCCCCCTGCCCCGCTGCTGCCCCAGCCCTCCACCCCCACACGGGAGTATGCCTGATGCGCTTTGTCGCTGTGAAACTGCTGCGCTCTGCCGTGACCATGTGGCTTGTCATCACCTTCGTGTTCGTGGTGCTGCGCATCTCGGGCGATCCGACCGACATCCTTCTGCCCGACGATGTGGCGCAGGAGGTGCGCGAGTTCTACCGGGTCAAATGGGGTTTGGACCAATCGCTCTGGCAGCAATACCTGGCCTATTGGAAGGCGCTGTCGACGGGCGATTTCGGGGTCTCGTTGCGGGCGGGACTGCCTGCCTGGGACATGGTGATGGAACGCGCGCCAAAGACGCTCCTTCTGGGGCTCTGCGGCCTTGCGATGGCGCTGTTCATCGGGATCCCCCTGGGGGTGATCGCGGCGCAGTATCAGGGCAGCGCGCTTGATCGCGGAGTGATGAGCTTTGCGGTCTTCGGCTTCTCGATGCCCAACTTCTTTCTGGGGATCATCCTGATCCTGGTATTTTCGTTGCATCTGCGCTGGTTGCCCTCGTCAGGCTCCGGCACGCTGGCCCACTTGGTGATGCCGGCCTTCACGCTTGGCACCGCCTTCGCGGCGCAGATCGCGCGCTTCACCCGGTCGGCGATGATCGACGTGTCCAGCCGTGCCTATATGCGCACCGCCCGGTCCAAGGGCGCGGGGCCGCTGCGGCGGGTGGTGTCCCATGCCTTTCCCAACGCAGTGGTGCCGATCGTCACCATCATCGGGCTGAAGGTCGGCGAGCTGATCGGCGGCGCGGTCGTGGTGGAGACCGTCTTTGCCTGGCCGGGGCTGGGGCGGCTGGTGACCATCGCCGTCGCCAACCGTGATCTGGCGCTGGTGCAGGCGATCCTGATCCTGATCGCCGCAACGATGATCCTGACCAACCTGATTGTCGATCTGATGTATGGCTGGCTCGACCCGCGGGTGCGCGATGCGCGCAACGCGGCCGGGCACCGCCGGGAGGCCCGCGCATGACCGTCTTTTCCGCCAAGCCGCAGGTACGGCCCGGCCCCCGCAGACAACGGCTGCCACTGTCCGTGGCGCTGGCGGCCGGTTTTGCGGTGCTGATCTTGTTCATCACAGTCTTTGCGCAGGTGCTGCAGCCCTATGCGTTCGAGGAAATCAGCCTGCTGGACCGGATGAAGCCGCCCTTCCCGCTGGAGGGCTATTCGCCCGATCACTGGCTGGGCACCGACCGGCTGGGCCGGGATCTGCTGTCGCGGCTTCTTGTCGCCACGCAAACCTCCATCGCGCTGGCGCTGCTGGGGACCATCATCGGGGCGATCCTGGGCACCGGCCTCGGGTTCCTCGCCGCGCATTATGGCGGCTGGGTCGATGAGGTGATCAGCGCAGCGGTCGATTTCGGCGCGGCCATGCCGTATTTCATCATCGCGCTGGCGGTGCTGGCCTTCCTTGGCAACTCCATGATCGTGTTCCTGCTGCTGATGGGGATCTACGGGTGGGAGCGTTATGCCCGCATCACCCGCGGCCTTGTCCTGTCGGCGCGGCAAGAGGGGTATGCCCAGGCCGTCCATGCGCTTGGCGGCAGCCCGGCGCGGATCTATGCGCGCCATGTGCTGCCCAACATCATGGGCCCGCTGATCGTGCAGGTCACGATCAACTTCCCCGAAACCATCCTGTTTGAAACCTCGCTGTCCTTCATCGGCCTCGGCATCCGCCCGCCGCTGACCTCGCTTGGCCAACTGCTCGGCGACGGGCGCGATTACCTGATCAACGCCTGGTGGCTGGCCGTGATCCCCGGTGTCGTCATCTTCCTGACCACGCTGTCGATTTCCATTCTGGGCGACCATCTGCGGGCCCGGCTCGACCCCTCACTGCAAGGATAAGACATGACGGACGAACCTATCATCGAAGGTGTCGGGCTGAACCTGACGGATATGATCCCCGGCCGGATCGACCTGCTGCCGGACATCCTGGCCCGCTATCGCGGCGTCGGGTGCAGCCATGTGGAACTGACGGCGCGGCGGCTGGATTTCGTCTTGGGCGGCCGGCTGAACGTGGCGCGGGCCGAAGCGGTGGGCGGTATGGTGGCCGATGCCGGGTTGATCCCTGTGCTTCATGCCAATCACGCCATCAACCTGATGGATCCAGCCGATGCCGATCTGCATGAGGCAGCGGCGGCAGCCTCCATCGCGGCCTGCGTGCGGCTGGGGGCGCACTCGATGGTGCTGCATTCGGGGGTGCTGCCCGCCGATCTGCACGCGGCCGAGGGCCCTGCCCGCCGCGCGGCCGAGCGTGACCGCCTACGCCGCCTCGGTGATCTGGCAGGGCAGGCCGGCGTCCGGCTGGCGGTGGAAAACCTGATCGGCAAGCCGGGCGCTGCCCATGTCGCCTATGGCGCCGATCCGGTGGCGCTGGCCGAGCAACTGGCTGAGGTGGCGCATCCTTGGGTCGGGGCCTGTCTGGATTTCGGCCATGCCTGGCTGTCGGCGCATGCCCTCGGCTTCGACTACCTGGCGGCGCTTGAAGCGCTGTCGCCCTATGTCTGGCACCTGCATCTGCATGACAATTTCGGCCGTGCCGGACACAGCCCCGACCCGGGCGACGAGGTCGCGCTCGGCATTGGCGACATGCACGCGCCGATGTTCACGGGGTCGATCCCCTGGGCAGAGCTGCTGCCCCGGATGCGGTTCCGTCCGCGCACCTTTGGCGGGATCGAGCTGAACGGGCGCTACCGGACCGAGGCGGCCACGGTTGTGGCCACCGCCCATGCCATCGCCGCCCATCTCAACCAAGGCGCCATCCTGGAAAACCCCTACAAGGACGCATTTCAATGACCATCATCGCAACAGGTTTCAACACTGGTGACGTGGCCGGTTCGATCAGCACCTTCGCTGCACGGCTGGCTCATCTGGCAGAGATTGGCTGCACCGGAGCCGAGATCAGCGCAACGGGCCTTGATGCCGTGGTGGCCTGCCGCATGATCCCGGCGCAGGTTGCCGCCGTGCGGGCCGCGATGGCGCAGCATGATCTGGCCTATTCGATGCACGCCCCGATCGCCATCAACCTGATGGACGAGGCGCACCGCGAGCTGCACCGCCGCGCCGCGCTGGTATCGATGGAGCTGGCGGCCGAAATCGGCGCGCGGGTCGTCGTGCTGCACCCGGGCCGCTGCACCCCGCTGGACTGGACCAACCGCCGCGCCGCGCTGCTGGTCTTCGAACGCGAGCTGCTGGCGGAGGTGGCGGACCGGGCCCAAGCTCTGGGCGTGCGCATCGCCTATGAGAACATCTCGCCCAATCCCCGAGTGATCGACGGGCTGGAAACCTCGTATTCTCTGGACCCCGCCCAGCTTGCCGATCAGCTCGACGCGCTGGCCCATCCCGCCGTCATGGCCTGCCTCGACATCAGCCACGCCCAGCAGGGCGCCGGGCTCTGGGGTTTCGACATGCTGGCGGCCTGTCTGCGGCTGGCGCCGCATATCGGCCATATCCATTATTCCGACAGCACCGGCTGGCCCGCCACCATCGCCAGCCGCCATATGGGCGAGGCGCATTTCATCGGCCTTGGTGACATGCACGCCCCGCCCGGCTTCGGCCTCGTGGACTTCGCGGCGCTGGCGCAAAATCTGACGGTGCTGCCCGACACGCGTATCGTGATCGAGATCAAGGCCAACTTCAAAGCCCATAGCGAGGCCATGACCCTGGCCGCCGCACAGGCCTTTGCCGCAACGCTGAACGCCCGCCAGTCGGGGACTGCAGCGCCGCAACCCGCCGAGGCCTTCGCATGACAAGCGTAGACCGTGTGGTGGTGGTGGTCTTTGACGGGCTGCGCCCCGACATGATCGCAGGTCGGATGCCCGCGCTGGAGGCGTTCGGGCAGGCGGCCACCGTGTTCACCGGCGCGCGCTCGGTGTTTCCCTCGGTCACGCGGGTGGCCACGAGCTCCCTCGGCTCGGGCCAGTGGCCGCGCGGGCATGGCATCGTCGGCAATGCGATGCACCAGCCTCAGGTGCTGCAGGGACGCGCGCTGGATACCTCGGCATTCGGTGACCTGATCCTAGCCCGCGCGGCCTGGGGGCGGGTCATCGGCCCCCAGACCCTGGGCGAGGCGCTGGCCGCCGCGGGGCGGCGGATGGCGGTGATCCACTCGGGCTCGGCGGGGTCGGCCTTCCTCTGCAACCCCGAGGTTGCGGCGAATGGCGGGCACTGGACCTTCTCGATCCACGGGCAGGAAGCGACGCAGACCCCGGATGCGGTGCGGGCGGCCGAGGAGCGCCACGGCCCGCTGCCCAAGAGCGGCACCCCGAAGCACGATCAGCTTGCCTATGCGGCCGATCTGGCACTGGCCGGCGCCCTTGGCGAGGATGGCCCCGATGTGGTGCTGATCTGGCTCTGCGAGCCTGACAGCACCTATCACAGCCACGGGCTGGGGGCCGCGGAAACCACCGCCGTCATGGCCTCGGCCGATGCAAGCTTTGCGCGTATCCTCGAGGCGGCAACGCAGGCGCCGCGCGGGCAGCGCACCGCGGTGATGGCGGTTTCCGATCATGGCCAGATCACCACCACCGGCCATTTCGAGATCGAGACACTGCTGCGCGCGGACGGCTTCGATGCCCGCGTCCGGCCCGAGGCGGATACGGCCATCGCCCTGACCCTGGGCAGCAGCGGCGAGATCCGGTGTCTGCGCGACGAGGCCGGGCTGGTCCCCGATCTGGCCGCATGGATGATGGCGCGGCCAGAAATCGGCATGGTCTTCGCGCGCGATGATCTGCTGCCTTTGGCGCCCGGCGCGCTGCCGCTTTCGGCGGTGAACCTTGATCATGCGCGCGCGCCCTCGCTGTTCTATGTCATGCACTCGGAGGATGGGCCGGACCATTTTGGGCTGCCGGGGCGCGGGCTGAAAACCGGGGGCGTCGCCGTGGGCGGCGGGATGCATGGCGGGCTGAACCGGCACGAGATGTCGACGGTGCTGCAGCTGCTCCTGCCCGGCGAACCCGCAGGCGCCCGCGATGACCGGCCCTGCGCCTTGCCCGACATCGCGCCGACGATCCTCGATCTGCTTGGCCTGCCCGCCGATGCGATGGCCGGGCACCCGCTGCGGCCCGCAGACAAACCGGCCCCGGCAGAGGTCGAGCGCCTGACGGCAGGTAGCGGCGATTTCCATCAGGTTCTGGAACGGCGCCGGGGCGCGGGGGGATGGGTGCTGGATCATGGCGGACGAGCCTGAACCGGGGCGCGGGCAACCGTCCCTCTCACGAGGCGCAGACAACGGGCCGGCCGCGACGCCGGCCCATCAACGGCGCATGATCGATGGCGGGCTGATCTTCGTGACCGCCCTTCTGTGCCTCAGCGGCGTCGGCGTGTGGATCACCCGCGGGCCAGAGCGATTTTTCGATCTGCTCTGGTCCGATCTGGGATTCGCCCTGATCCTGTTGCCCAAGATCTTTGGCGGCATCCTGCTGGCCACGGCCCTGGGTCTGTCCCTGCCGCGCGCGCGGGTGCTGGCGCTGATCGGGCCGGACAGCGGCTGGCGCGGGCTGATGATCGCGGCCGTCGCGGGGGCGGTGATGCCCGGCGGGCCGCATGTGATCTACCCGCTGACCGTAGCATTGATGGCTGCGGGTGCCGATATGGCGGCCGGGGTGACGATCGTCTCGGCGTGGATCCTTCTGTCGTTGAACCGGACGCTGGTCTGGGAGCTGTCCTTCATTCCGGTGGAGTTCGTGGCGATGAGGTTCCTTCTGACCCTGCCGGTGCCGGTGATGCTGGGCCTCGTGGTGCGGGCGCTTGCTGCACGGGCGGCAACACGTTGAATGTGGTAATCGGCACCGTGATGATCTGGGCGGCGGCGCTCTGGACCCTGCGCCACCTGCAGCGGATCGCGCCGGACCGGCTCCCCCAGGTGCATTCCGAGGCGCGGCATCTGTTCCTCATGATGCTGCCGCGCACCATCATCGGTTTGACCGGGGCAGGGTTCATGGCGGAACTGCTGCCGCAAGACGATATGCGCGCCCTGTTCGGGCCGGGATCGGGGCTGACGGGGGTAATTCTGGCCTCTGGGCTTGGGGCGCTTGTACCGGGCGGGCCGGTGGTGGCCTTTGCAGTCGGGGCCGCCGCGCTCAAGGCAGGTGCGGGGGTTGCAGCGCTGCTGGCCTTTGTCACCGGGTGGAGCATCTTCAGCATGACCCGGACACTGACACATGAAGCGGCCATGATGGGCTGGTCGTTTCTGGGCCAGCGGCTGCTGGTCTCCTGGCCTGCCCCGCTGATTATCGGGGGCATCGGTCTGGGGTTGGCAAAGCTGCTCGGCCTGGAGTGAGCTGCTGCTTCGTTGAAGCTTGTGGCAGAAATTGGACTGGCGCCAGCGGCCCGGGGGCGGACGTGATTGGTCGCGCGTCACCTCGCAGCATGGTGAGGGTCGGGCCGGAAGCCTGACCAGCCATGACTGCGCTGGAGACGGGTTGGCACAGCGCAGCCTTGGGCAGAGCCTGTGTCACACCGCCCTGCTGTGCTATGGTTTCGGAAGCTGGCCCCCTGCACCGCCGGGCCACCGACCTCCTGCGCCGAGCATTGACCCGAAGGGAGCTGCAATGCCCAAGACCCTGATCCTGCTGCTGGACGGAACGTCGAACACCATCTCGGACCAGCGGACCAACATCCTGCGGCTCTATGGCTGCCTGAAGAAGTCGGACACGCAGCTGGTTTACTATGACCCCGGCGTGGGCAGCATCGGGGCGCAGGACAGGTGGTCGAAACTGGCGCAGGAGGCCTCGGAACTCTGGGGCATGGCCACCGGCATGGGGATCGATGACAACGTCAAGGAGGCCTACCGCTTCATCATCGAGAACTACGACGACGGCAAGGCCACGGGGACCGAGCGCGACCGCATCTGCATCTTCGGCTTCTCGCGCGGCGCCTACACCGCGCGGATGCTGGCCGGGTTCATCCATGCCATCGGCCTGCTGGAACGGCGCAACCTGAACCTCCTGGACCACGCCTGGCGCGCCTACAAGCGCATCGGCGAGGCGGAGCAGGCGCATGACTTCGCCGAGGTGCGGCTTTACGAGCGGATCCTCGACCCGGGCCGCCCGCCGATCCACCTTCTGGGGCTGTTCGACACCGTCTCCTCGGTGATCGAACCGGGGCGCGGGCTGCTGCCGCAGCTGCGCCACCACGCCTTCACCTCGCGCAACCCCTCGGTCGCGCATCTGCGCCATGCCGTCGCGCTGGACGAGCGGCGGCGGATGTTCGAGCCCGTGCTCTGGCCCGAGGGCGGCGAGCATTTGCCGCAGCGCTTCCAGCCCGGCGGCGCCGTGCCGCAGGACGCGCGCGAGGTGTGGTTCACCGGCACCCATGGTGATGTCGGCGGCGGCTGGCCCGAGGCGGTCTCGGGCCTCGCCAAGATCCCGCTGCTGTGGATGATCGAGGAGACGAAAGTGCTTGGCCTCGACTACATCACCCAGACGGTGAACCGGCTGGTGAAGGGCGCGCATGAGGGCCAGCCCTATGTCGCGCCGGATGCCTTCGCCCCCATCAACGACTCGATGACGCGGGGGTGGAAGCTGCTCGAATACCTGCCGCTTCCGGCCAAGGGCGAGGGGCTGAAACGGACCCGCGCCCGCCTGCGCCGCCTGCCAGCTGGTGCGCGCGTCCACGCTTCGGTGATCGCCCGCGCTGAGGCGACGGGACAGCTGCCCGCGAACCTGCCCTGCGATCACCGCGTGGAGGGGGAGCCGCCCGACTGGGTCGCTGAGTGAGGCAAGGCCAAACGGCGGTATCGCTGCCACAAACGGCCGCCCGCGCAGTTCAGCCGAACGGCGTTTCCGGCAAGCGGGCGGGCTGGCAGAACCAGCGGGGGCCGGTTTCGGTCATGTAGGCGATATCCTCCAGCCGCACCCCGCATTCGCCATAGACGCAGAGCATCGGTTCGATGGAAAAGCACATGCCGGGCTGCAGCGGCATCTGGTTGCCACCGACGATCCACGGCTCTTCATGCAGGTCGAGGCCAAGGCCGTGGCCGGTGCGGTGCGGCAGGCCGGGCACGGCATAGCCGGGGCCGAAACCGTCAGCCACCAGCGAAGCGCGGGCCGCAGCATCGACGTCGGCACAAGGTACACCGGGACGCGCCGCCGCGAAGGCCGCTTGTTGAGCGCGGTATTCGCAGTCCCACAGGTGCCGCTTCCGGTCGCTGACCGGGCCGAAGACATAGCTGCGGGTGATATCGGACTTGTAGCCATGCAGGCTGCCGCCGAGGTCGATCAGCACCATATCGCCCGAGGCCAGTTGCTGCGCGTGCGGCACGCCATGCGGATAGGCCGTCGCCTCGCCGAATTGTACGGCGTTGAAGACGGGGGTGAGGCCGCTCGCCAGATGCGCGGCGTCAATGAAATCGGCCACCTCGCGCGTGCCGATGCCGGGGCGCAGGCCGGCATGGACCGCCTTCTGCACCGCGTAGCTCGCATCCATCGCCGCTTGCAGGATCGCCAGCTCGGCGGGCGACTTGATCCGCCGCTGCGCCGCGATCAGATCACCGGCTGAGGTGACTTGCAGCCCCGGCGCCGCCATCAGCCGGCTGGCAAAGCCGAACCCCATGCCGGGATCGAGCCCGATCCAGCCCAAAAGCCCTGCCGCGACCGGCGCGAAGGGATCCTCATCCTCGTCCCAAACCGCGATCTCGGCGGGCAGGTGGATCAGCGTTTCCAGCTTGGGCCGCTCGAAATTCGGGGTGACGTAGAGCAGCGATCCATCGGCACGCACCAGCGCGCCGTGCAGCCGTTCGGAGCCGTGCAGTTCCAGCCCAGTGTAATAGGTCAGCGAGGTGGTGGCATCGAGCCAGACCGCCGCCAGCCCCGCACCGCGCATTGCGGCGACTAGCCCGGCGATGCGGGCGGCAAGTTCTGCTACGGGGATCGCCGGCACGTCCACAGGGGCAAACCCGGCAAGCGCCTTATTGTAGTCGGTCATCGGAAATCGGCTCCGTCACAGGGACAAGGCCGCCCCGAAAAGGGACAGCCCCAAGGATCAGACCGGGTGCGCCAGACGGGCGGCCTTGCGGCGGGCGACGCGGGCGCGGATCGCCTCGACGTCGGTCACCGGAGTCGCGGCGAACAGCGACTGGGTATAGGGGTGCTGCGGATTGGCGAACAGCGCCTCGCGGCTGCCCTGCTCCACCGCCACGCCCTTCGAGATCACCATCACTTCATCGGCAATATAGCGCACCACCGACAGGTCATGGCTGACGAAGACATAGGTCAGCTCGAACTCTTCCTGCAGATCGCTCAGCAGGTTGAGCACCTGCGCCTGCACCGAAAGGTCCAGCGCCGAGACCGGCTCGTCCAGCACCAGCAGCGCCGGGTTCAGCATCAGCGCCCGGGCGATAGCGATGCGCTGGCGTTGCCCGCCCGAGAACATGTGCGGATAGCGGTTGAAGTGCTCGGGCTGCAGGTTGACCTTCTTCAGCATCGCCTCGGCCCGGTCGCGCCGCTCGCTGGCCGGATAGTCGGTGTTGATGAGAAGGGGCTCCATCAGCACATCGCCGACCTTCTGGCGCGGGTTCAGGCTGCCATAGGGGTTCTGAAACACCATCTGCACCTTGGAGCGCAGCGCGGGCTTGGGGCGGCGGCGACTGATGTCGGCCAGCTCGCCGTCGATCCTCAGTTCGCCCTCACTCGGCGCGTCGATCAGCGCGATGATGCGGGCGAGCGTCGACTTGCCCGAGCCGCTTTCGCCGACGATGGCCAGCGTCTTGCCCTTCTCGACGGCGAAGTCGATGCCGTTCAGCGCGCGCACCTGCGAGCCGCGCGAGAACAGGCTGCCCGGCACGTTATAGTCCTGCACGATGGCGCGGCCCTCGACAACGGGAACGGTCTTGGTCATAGCGCGCCCTCCTGCAAGAAGAACTCTGACACGGTGGGCAGACGGTCCCCGGTCGCATGTTCCGGAAGGGCCGACAGCAGTGCGCGGGTGTAGGGGCTTTGCGGGTTTTCAAACAGCGTCAGCACATCGGCCTCTTCCATCTTCTTGCCCTTGTACTGCACCACCACCCGGTCGGCGGTTTCGGCCACGACGCCCATGTCATGGGTGATCAGGATCAGGGCCATGCCGTAATCTTCCTGCAGCTTCATCAGCAGGTCGAGGATCTGCTTCTGGATGGTCACGTCCAGCGCCGTTGTCGGCTCGTCGGCGATCAGCAGGCGCGGGTTGCTGGCGATGGCCATGGCGATCATCACCCGCTGACATTGCCCGCCCGACATCTGGTGCGGATAGGCGTTGATCTTCACCTCAGGTTCCGGGATGCCGACCGACCGGAACAGCTCCAGCGCCTTGGCCCGTGCGTCGCGGTTCGAAAGGCCGAGGTTCAGGCGCAGCACTTCCTCGATCTGGAAGCCCACCGTGAAGGCGGGGTTCAGCGAGGCGACGGGCTCCTGGAAGATCATCGTGATCTCGCGCCCGATCAGGCGGCGGCGTTCGGGGCCAGACATGTTGGAAATGTCGCGCCCGTCATAGGTCATCTCGTCTGCAGTGATGGTGGCGGTGTCGGGCAGCAGCCCCATCACCGCCAGCATCGACACCGACTTGCCAGAGCCGCTCTCGCCGACGATGGCCAGCACCTCGCCCCGGTCGACATGCACATCGATCCCGTCGACGGCGGTGAAGCTGCCGGCGGCGGTGGCGAATTTGACGCTGAGGTTGCGGATGTTCAGAAGGGCCATGATCTCAGCTCCGCTTCAGCTTGGGATCGAGGGCATCGCGCAGCCCGTCGCCCATCATGTTGATCGCCAGCACCGACATCAGGATGGCGAGGCCGGGGAAGGTGACGACCCACCAGGCGCGCAGGATGAATTCGCGCGCCTCGGCTAGCATGGTGCCCCATTCCGGCGCGGGCGGCTGCGCACCCATGCCAAGGAAGCCAAGCGCGGCAGAATCGAGCACGGCAGAGGAGAAGGACAGCGTCGCCTGCACGATCAGCGGGGCCAGGCAGTTGGGCAGGATAGTCTTGAACATCAGCCGGAAATTGCCTGCCCCGGCCACGCGGGCCGCGGTGACGTATTCGCGCTTGAGTTCCGACATGACGGCGGCGCGGGTCAGGCGCGCGAAATGCGGCTGATAGACGATGGCGATGGCGATCATCGCATTGGTCAGCCCCGGCCCCAGCACGGCGACCAGCACCAGCGCCAGCAGCAGCGAGGGGAAGGCGAGGATCACGTCCATCACCCGCATGATGACGCTGTCGACCCAGCCGCCGAAGAACCCGGCGACAAGGCCGATGGCGATCCCGCCGACGAGGGCGATGGAGACGACCACGATGCCGATGAACAGCGAATACTGCGCCCCGAAGATCAGGCGCGAGAGCATGTCGCGGCCGACGGCATCGGTGCCCAGAAGGTAGGCCGTGCTGCCGCCCTCTTGCCAGAAAGGCGGAACCAGCAGCGCGCCGCGGTTCTGCGAGGTCGGGTCATAGGGGGCCAGCACCGGCGCGAAGATTGCGGTCAGCACCAGCAGCACGAAGACGACAAGCCCGATGACGGCGCCGCGGTTCTGGCGGAAGTAGAACCAGAACTCGGACAGCATCCGGCGGCGGATGGCGGCATCCGACATCCTGACCGGCGCGGGGGAGGTATGGGTATCGGTCATTTGTTGCGGATCCTCGGATTGATGAGGCCATAGGTCAGGTCGACCAGCAGGTTCACGATCATCACCAGTGCGGCCACCAGCAGCAGGCCCGACTGGACCACGGGATAATCGCGGCGCGCGATGGAATCGATCATCCATTTGCCGATGCCGGGCCAGGAGAAGATCGTCTCTGTCAGGATCGCGCCGGCCATCAGCACGCCGACCTGCAAGCCGATGGTGGTGATGACCGGGATCATGGCGTTGCGCAACGCATGGACGCCGATCACCCGGCGCGTCGGCATCCCCTTGGCGCGGGCGGTGCGCACATAATCCTCGCCCATCACCTCGAGCATCGCCGACCGTGTCTGCCGTGCGATCACCGCCAGCGGGATCGTCGCCAGCACGACCGAAGGCAGGATCAGGTGGCGGACGGCCGAGGTGAAGGCGCCGCTTTGCCCCGACAGCAAACTGTCGATCAGCATGAAGCCGGTCACGTCGGGGAAGTAATACATCAGGCTGATCCGGCCCGAGACCGGGGTCCAGCCGAGGATGCCCGAGAAGAAGATGATCAGCAGCAGGCCCCACCAGAAGATCGGCATGGAAAAGCCGACCAGCGCCGTGGTCATCGAGACCTGATCGAACCAGCTGCCACGCTTGATGGCGGCGAGCACGCCGACCGGCACGCCGATCAGCGTGGCCAGCAGGATCGCGCAGAGGCCCAGTTCAACCGTTGCCGGGAAGAGGGCCAGAAACTCGCCCATCACCGGCTTTTTCGTCACCAGCGAGTGCCCAAGGTCACCTTGCAACAGGCGCCAGAGGAAATCGAAATATTGCAGCAGCACCGACTTGTCATAGCCCAGCTGCGCCGAAAGCTCGGCATGCCGCTCGGGCGTGACGCCGCGCTCGCCCGCCATCAACAGCACCGGATCACCGGGCAGGATGCGCACGAAGCTGAAGGCGATGATGGTGATGCCAAGGAAGGTCGGCACCAGATACAGCAGCTTGGACAGGATGAGACGGACCATGCGCGCTTGCCCCTTGTAGCAAACGCGCGGGGGCCAAGCCCCCGCGCGTCAGTTCAGATGAATGTGGCCCGATTACTCGGCGATATCCACGGTTTCGAAGGTGAAGTCACCCAGCGGGCTCATCTTGAAGCCCGACACCTTGTTCGACATCGGCACATACTGGGTCGAGTGCGCGATGGTGAACCACGGGGCCTGCTCCTTGAAGATCACCTGTGCCTGCTCGTAAAGCGCGGTGCGCTCTGCCGGGTCGGCGGTGACCTTGGCGTCCTTCAGCAGCGCCGAGAACTCCTCGTTGCACCAGAAGGCGCGGTTCGCACCGCCCTCGCCAGCAGAATCGCAGGACAGCAGCACCGACAGGAAGTTGTCCGGATCGCCATTGTCGCCGGTCCAGCCCAGCATCACGGCGCCATCACGGCCCGCTTCCATCGACTTGGCCAGATACTCGCCCCACTCATAGGACACGATCTCAACCTCGACGCCGACCTGCGCCAGGTCTTCTTGCATCAGCTCTGCCGTGCGGCGGGCGTTCGGCATGTAGGGGCGCTGCACCGGCATCGCCCAGATCTTCATCGACAGATCGGTGACGCCAGCTTCTTCGAGCATCTTCTTCGACGCTTCCGGATCGTAGGCATCGTCTTCCACGGCGTCGTTATAGGACCACATGGTCGGCGGGATCGGGTTTTTGGCCGGAAGCGCCGCGCCCTGGAACACGGCCTCGACGATGGCGCTCTTGTCGATCGCCATGTTCAGCGCCTTGCGGACAGCCGGATTGTCGAAGGGCGCCTGGGTGGTGTTGTAAGCGAGGTAGCCGACGTTCAGGCCTGCCTGCTCTTCCAGCGTCAGGTTCGGGTCGGTGCGGATCGCCTCGATGTCTGCGGGCGCCGGATACGGCATCAGGTGGCATTCGCCGGCCTTCAGCTTTTGCAGGCGCACGGCCGCATCGGGAGTGATCGCAAAGATCAGGTCGTCGATGATCGCCGGGGTGCCCCAGTATTCGGTGTTCTTGGTGTAGCGGATCACGGCGTCTTTTTGGTAAGCCACGAACTTGAACGGCCCGGTGCCGATCGGCAGGTTGTTCAGGTCTTCGCGGGTGCCGGCAGCCTCCAGCGCATCGGCATATTCCTTCGACACGATCGAGGCGAAGGGCATGGCGATGTTGGCAAGGAACGGCGCTTCGGGCTGGTTCAGCGTGAACTTGACGGTGTAGTCGTCGATCTTCTCGACCGACTTGATCAGGTCGGGCATCGCCATCGAGGTGTAGTATTCGTAGGTGATGCCGGGGATATACTGGTGCCACGGGTTTTCCGCATTGCCCTGACGGTCATACGAGAAGATCACGTCATCGGCGTTGAAATCGCGCGTCGGCGTGAAGCTTTCGTTCGAGTGCCACTTCACGCCCTTGCGCAGGGTGAAGGTGTATTCGGTGCCGTCTTCCGAAACTTCCCAGCTTTCCGCCAGGCCAGGCTCGACCTCGGTCGTACCTTTCTTGAACTCGGTCAGGCGGTTGAAGATCGGGTGGGCCGAGGCGTCAAAGGTGCCGCCCGCAGTATAGGGCGCCGGGTCGAAGCCTTCGGGCGAGGCTTCCGAGCAATAGACGAAGGTCTTTGCCTGGGCCGTGACGGCGGTCATGGCAAGCGCTGCCGAGGCCAGTACGAATAACGTCTTCATGGGCATTCTCCCTTTGGTGGTCTGAAACGGGCTGCCGGATTATCTGGCAGGTATGCTGGCCACGCCCAGGGGCGCAACCGGGGACTTAGCGTCAGCGTCACCCTGCGCATCGCGGAACGCGTGCAGGGGGTGAACTGAATGGGTGACCGGGTGCAGCATCTTGCCCATCCACAGCAACCGTGCCGGGCTGTCGCCGGGGTTGGAGTAGGAATGGGGCTGCAGGCCCAGGTAATGCATGCTGTCGCCCGTTCGCAGCAGGAAGCTCTGGCCATCCACGACCTGAAGGATCTCGCCCTCCAGCACAAAGATGATCTCTTCGCCGGAATGCTGCACGGTTTCGGTGCTGTAGTGCGGTGGCACGTTCAGCACGAAGGATGTGAGTTCATGCCCCGGAAAATCGGCGCCCAGCTTTTCATAGATCACCGAATTTCCGGCGACCGAGAAGCGGGGCCGCAGGCTGGCGCGGGTCACGGCGTCGGACTGCCGCGGCGTTGCGATGAAATGGTCGATGCTGACATCCAGCGCCGCGGCGATCTCGGCCAGCGTGCCGAGGGTCGGGACCGCGTTGTCCCGCTCGACCTGGCTGAGATAGCTGACGGACACGCCACAGGCATTGCTGAGCTCCTGAAGCGTCATCGACATCATCTGGCGGCGCTTGCGGATGCGCGGGCCGAGGGTGAAGCTGACGCCGCCGGTCTTCTTGCTCATTGCGGTCCTTGGATGGGGGTGGCTTCTCGGGCGGGAGTTCATCCGAAAGACGGAGTCTTTGCAACACAAAATTTTTCTCGGGGAAAAATCGTTTTTGTGGTGGAGGGGCAAGCCCGTAGACGATGAAAGGGTGCGGCGGCGCTGATGCGCATCGCACTCATGAACCACGTCTCAGCCCCCGGGCTGCGTCGAAATCGTTCGCGTGGCCTGAAGTGGGCGTAAGGCTCAGGCCTGAGGTTGCACAAAAGTGCCGACCGATCATGATCATGCCGCCCCACGGTTGATGGCGGCGGCGTTGCGGCTCACAGAGCCTATAGCTCGTACCAGATCCCGTCCACGCATCTCAGAGCTACAACTTGGCGGGGCTCAATGACTAAATCGGACCCTGATCTCGTTGCAATTTTCACGCCATGAATCAAGGTCAGAGGGGCAGACTCCGTCATAATCTCTACGCTGTAACCGTCAAACCCGAACATTATGTCCGTCCAAGATTCGGCGCCTTCGCCAGAATAAACAATAACTTCCGGCCCCATCAACAATTCTGGTTGTGTCGTGTAGCGAACCTCGCCACGCGCACCGCGTATCCTGACGTCTGGAAGATAAGTTTCATCCATTAAATAGTAATTGGCCGGCTCATGTCCAGAAAACTCCACGCCATCAACGTTTATGTCACTTCGCTTCGAGGCCTCTGGTATTGAAATAAAGACGCCAGACAGTGGCGCCACGAAATGGCGCACCTTGAGATTGATGATCGACAGGCGGTCTCCCACGACATGAATGCAGTTCGCCTGCTCAGTAACCATCACTATCTTGCAATCCGTCATTGTCACATCACGGCCGAGCAAAAAAGCAGCACGATCAGCTCCACCAGATGAGCTAAACGTACAATCACTAAATGTAACACAGGAAACATCAAGCCAGTAAGAATATTTATCAGAGGAGCAAACAAAAGAACATTGTGAAAATGATACTATTTTTTGGGTTCCATATTTTTCCCAGTATGGCGATGTAATATCTGATACTCGCAAAAATCTTGCGCTAGAAAGATGATTCTGAACAAATTGGCAGGCCAAAAACGCAGTTTCGGTCACCATGTCCAAGTTTAGCACTGAACGAGATGTTACGTTTTCCCTCGACTGCTCAAACTTGCAGCCAAGGAAATAGTTATGCCTGCTGCCCCCAGACGCGTTGAGCATCAACGCACAATGCTCAACCCTAAGTCCTACAAACTTGTTTGCGTTGGTCTGGTCGTAGGAGCCGGATAAAACTAGAGCATATTCGTGGTTTCGATCAGAAATGGCTCGCCCGCACCTCAGTATTTCCATCGAATTAAAATTGCTGTCGTAGGTATCAAGCAAATGCAGCGCTTTCCCCCTAAACCCCTCAACCAAGACCCGATCAAAGAGAACAGATGACATCCTCTGCAGACGCACGCCATCAACGTGGGATTTAGTATCGCCACGAATATATAAGTTTGACAGAGTTACTCCGCGCGCAAATATCTCGCTCAGGCTTCCCCGCCCAAGATTGCCATGGATCCATATTGATGCGGGACCTTTAAAGTTACCGCGCTGTTGCAAAATCACAGCTCCGTCACCCGTGATTTTGAGGCCCAGGTCCCAGTTGTTATCCGCCATCATTCGACGATTTATCACGATTTTCGAATATACATACGTGCCACTTGATACTCGCAACTCGCCTCCGCCTGATCGCATGACTCGGGAAATGGCGGCTTGAATATACCTAGTATCGTCGGAAACTCCATCGCCAGAGACCGGCCATGCCGAAAGACTCCACACACCGCCGGCGCCCGGCATGATTCCCAGCTTAATTCCACCCTGACCCGTGTAATCAATATCGCCATCAGCACTGGCCCTATGCAGGACTATATAGTGATTCCCCGAGGCAAATACACTGAGACCGGGGTAAACACCGGCCATGGTATATGTGAGCTCTGCCAGCCGTGATTTAGCCGATAGAACCAGAGCGCCGTCCGGAATCTCACTGGGGGAAGCCTGCGCCTTGGCGGCGCCAATTATGAAGCAGGACGCAGATGCCCCAACAATAAATGACCTGCGTGAGGGCATTCGAGAGATTGTATTTCTACTAGGTAAATCACTCAATTTCACGCCATCCTCCACTTCCGGTCAGGGAGTCGCCATCACTTTGCCAATATTGGCAGCACACCATTGTTAATGTACACAAAAAGCGAAGATGCGCTGAAGAGGGCGTAGAGAAGGACTGAAAGAGTATTGAAAATTGTGAACCGAAAGTTTCGAATGAGGGAGGCGAATGTAATAATGCTGAACGCGAACAGGAACTCCTTGAATCGGTCAGAAAGGACCGGTTGATTCACAAAAAAAATCACCACAGGAATGGCCAGCGCACTCAATAGCGTCGCCAAGAACACACCATCGGACTTATTTTGGAGGCCCGTCACCAAAAAGCAGAAGATGTAACTTGTGTAAATCATGTTGGTGATGGAAAGAACTTTGACTTCTCGATCCAGGCCTTCGCCCGCAAGGTAATTTATCAGGTTCGAAGCTGGAAAAACGCTAGTTATGAGCGTCAGCGACAATGACAGGGCAAGAACGCAAGCCGAAGCAATAGCAAAATTGATCAAGAACGATGCCTTTGTCATGAATCTTGTGGCAAAATACACCATAGCAACTATTGAGGACGACATGTGAAAGAGCGGAAGAAAGTAAGGTGCGAATCGAATGCTCCGCGTGGATACATCCATCCCCCTAATTATCCAAAAAGCCAAGGCGATTGCGAAAGCCACTCGAATCTGGGTATACTCATGCAACGGAAAGAACGCGGCCAAGTAGCAAACAGATGGTATCAGCGACCTAGAAATTGCAGTCAGTACATAAAACTTGATCAGTAAAGAAAAAATTGCAATCGAAGCGAGAAGTCCGCTTAGACTAACGTCATAGCGCGCGAATGTCGAAAATATCAACCTAAACGCCGGTTCAACCTGAGTGAAAACTGTCGATTTGCCGCCAAAGTACGACATGTAGTACCTAGTATAGACACTCCAGTCCTTGTTGATTCCAAATGCCTGCTGATAGACTACGACGCTGCAAATTATTGCAAAAAGTGTTACCGCAATGTATCGATATATCTGGAGAATTGATCCGACACTGTTACGCTTGCCCGCGCCCTGGTGGATGATTGGGTGAAACCCACCAGCATCATTATTCTGATCAACCATCCAAAGTTGCTCCGCGTACGAGAAATAGAAGGCTGAGCCCCCGCAACCTTAGTCCTGATCGTCCCGGTTCGAAAGGCAAAATCTTGGCCTCCTCCACGGCAGGCCCGCCCCCGCTCACCGGACAGAGCATCGCTCCGCCCGGCAGCTGGTTCCCAGACCTTCCGGCAGCACCCGCGCGCCGGTTCGATGCAGGCCCTACTTCAGCAGGGACTTCAGGTAGGCCCCGTAGGTATTCTTTCCGAACATGGCGGCGCGGCGGGCCAGCGCCTCGTCATCGATCCAGCCCTTGCGGAAGGCGATCTCGTCGATGCTGCCGATCTGCAGCTCCTGACGCTCTTCCAGGGTGCGCACGAAGTTGCCAGCATCCAGCATGCTGGCATGGGTGCCCATATCAAGCCAGGCAAAGCCGCGGCCCATCGTCTGGACGTCAAGCAGCCCCTCTTCCAGATAGGTTTCCAGCAGCGTGGTGATCTCCAGCTCGCCGCGGGGCGACGGGACCACGGCGCGCGCGCGCTCGGACGCGGTGTTGTCGAGGAAGTAGAGCCCGGTGACCGCGAAGTTCGACGGCGGTACTTCGGGCTTTTCGATGATCGCGGTGGCTTTGCCCGTCTCATCGAAGGCGACCACGCCATAGCGCTCGGGGTCGGCGACGTGATAGCCAAAGACGGTGCCGCCGGTTGCCTTCTCATCCGCGGCTGCCAGCAGATCCGGCAGGCCGTGACCGAAGAAGACGTTGTCGCCCAGCACCATCGCAGAGGATGCCCCGGCCAGGAACTCTTCCGCCAGCAGATAGGCCTGCGCCAGCCCATCCGGCGAGGGCTGCACGACATAGGTGAAGTCCATGCCCCATTGCGAGCCATCGCCCAGCGAGCGCTTGAACTGCTCCTGGTCATGGGGGGTGGTGATGATGCAAATCTCGCGGATCCCGGCCATCATCAGGGTCGAGATCGGATAGTAGATCATCGGCTTGTTGTAGATCGGGATAAGCTGCTTCGAGAGGCCGATGGTGATCGGGTAAAGCCGGGTTCCAGAGCCGCCGGCCAGGATGATGCCCTTGCGCATGGTCATTTCTGTCAATCCTTGAGGCTGAAGGGTGTGTCGAAATCTGCCCAGCTCTGGGCCTTGCGGTCCTTGTCGGACAGGATGGCCTGCTCGGGCGGCAGACCCCAGTCGATCGCCAGATCAGGATCGGCGAAGAAGACCGAGCCGTCGCAATCGGGGGCATAGGTATCGGTGCACTTGTACAGAACCTCGGTATCGGGCTCCAAGGTGATGAACCCATGCAAGAAGCCCTTTGGCACCAGAAGCTGCCAGGCATTGTCGGCCGTCAGCTCGACGCCAACCCATTTGCCGAACTGGAGCGAATCCCGGCGCGCATCTACGGCGACGTCCAGGATGCGCCCCCGAACCACGCGCACCAGCTTGTCCTGCGCGCGCGGCGGGCGCTGGAAATGCAGCCCCCGCACCGTGCCCGTCTGGCGGCTGAGCGAATGGTTGTCCTGCACGAAATCCAGATCGATCCCCGCGGTCTTCAGGGTCTCGCGATTCCAGGTTTCCTGAAAGAACCCGCGATCATCGGCGAACCGCCTCGGCTTGAGGACAAGAACGTCCGGAAGGGTGGTTTTTTCGATTTCCATTTCGATTCCTCAGCTCAATTTGGCCAATACGTCATCAAGCCCCTTGCGCCAGTCAGGACGCTCGATGCCCCAGTTGGCAAGCGCCGAGCAATCCATACGGGAATTTTCGGGTCGGCGCGCGGGGGTGGGATAGGCAGAGGTCGGGATATCCTCGACCGATACATGGCGGCCGGCCCGCGCAAAAATCTCGCGCGCGAAGTCGGCCCAGCTGACATCCGGAAATCCCGAAAAGTGCAGCGTTTCTGATGGCTTGCCAGCCACAAGGCCGCGCGCAAGCACCAAGCAGGCGCTGGCGATTGCATCTGCAGCGGTGGGGCCACCCACCTGATCGGCCACGACGGTCAGCTTGTCGCGCGTCTCGGACAGCCGCAGCATTGTCTTGACGAAATTTGCCCCGGTCTCGGAAAACACCCAGGAGGTTCGCAAGATGGCATGGGGGCCGCCGGCAGCCCGGATCGCCTCTTCGCCCTCCAGCTTGGTCTGGCCATAGGCGCCGAGCGGTCCGGTCGGGTCAGACGGCTTCCACGGCGCGTCGCCCGACCCATCGAAGACATAGTCGGTGGAAATATGAACGAAAGGCACACCGGCCGCGGCAGCCACCCGCGCTATTGCACCCGGGGTGGTGGCATTGACCGCCCGCGCGGCTTCGATCTCGGCTTCGGCCCTGTCCACCGCTGTCCAGGCCGCGGTATTGACTACCGCATCTACGCCCGCGATGTGATCTGCCACGGCCTTGGCTGCCGCTTCCGGCTGCAAAAGGTCAGCCTCGGCCCGGCCAAGCACGATCAACTCCAGGCCTTCGGCGGCTGCGATATTCTGGAACGCTGTCGCAACCTGCCCATTGCGTCCGATCAGCAGAATCTTCATTTCGTCGTTCCCAGACGCTGGCCAACGCCGCTGCGGGCGAGCAGCGGCTGCCACCAGCTTTCATTATCGAGATACCACTGCACGGTTCTGGCCAGGCCTTCTTCGACCGTCAGCGACGGTTTCCAGCCCAGCTCTTCGCGAATGCGCGACGGATCAATCGCATAGCGCGCATCATGCCCGGGACGGTCGGTCACGAAGGTGATCTGGTCGCTGTAGGATCCGTTCGGCTTCGGCTGTTTTTCATCCAGAATCGCGCAGAGAGTCTTCACCAACTCAAGGTTGGTGCGCTCGTTCTCGCCGCCGATATTGTAGCTGCGCCCTAGATCGCCTTTTTCGACGACCAGAAGCAGCGCATCGGCATGATCCTCGACGAACAGCCAGTCGCGGATGTTGGAGCCGTCACCGTAGATCGGCAGCGGTTTTCCGGCCAGCGCGTTGAGGATGATGACCGGGATCAGCTTCTCGGGGAAGTGATAGGGGCCGTAATTGTTGGAGCAGTTGGTCAAGACAACGGGCAACCCATAGGTCTCGTGCCAGGCGCGCACGAGATGGTCCGAACTCGCTTTCGACGCCGAATAAGGGGACCGGGGGTCGTAAGGGGTCTCCTCGGTGAACTTGATCGCGGGATCGCGGGGAAGCGATCCGAAAACCTCATCCGTGGAGATGTGGTGGAAGCGAAAGGTCTCCGGCTTGCTCTGCGCAAGCCAGTAGCTGCGCGCAGCCTCGAGCATATTGTAGGTGCCGGTGATATTGGTCTCGACAAAGTCTCCCGGCCCGTCGATCGAGCGATCAACATGGCTTTCCGCCGCAAGGTGCATCACCACGTCCGGCTTGTGATCGGCAAAAATCCGGTCCAACGCTGATCGGTCTCTGATGTCAGCATGCTCGAAGGCGTAGAGCGGACTGTCTGCGACCGGGGCAACGTTCTCTGTGCAGGCTGCGTAGGTCAGCGCATCAAGATTGACCACCTGGTGTCCGCGCGACACCGCCAGGCGCACCACGGCGGAACCAATAAAGCCCGCCCCACCCGTGACAAGAATCTTCATAGACCAAACTCCATCATCTCTTTGCAATCATCTCTATTGCTCTTCTACTACGGCGCCGTGACAGGCGTCATTCCGGGTGCCCACGATGATCTCACTGTCGTATCAGAACATCGACGGCCGACATGATAACAACAAACCCAATGGCCAGCAGGCCAGAGCTGCGCACGAACTTTGCTACAGGAAGAGCAAGAACGAAGCGGTAAAGGATGAAATAGTTGGCACAGAAAGATACCGAAAACGACCCGACGATCCACCAGCAGAGCGTCTCGAGGTTTCCAGACAGCGCGCCCACGAACATCCCGGCGACATTGATGAACGAGGTGATCAGGCCAGTCATGAACAAAAGCCCCATCCGGTTGAAGGCCTGATAAAATCCCCCACTGGTCGCCGCGATGACTTGGCATGGGATGGAGATTGCAAAGATCTCCAGCAGCCTGGCGCTCGGCTCCCAGCCTGGCCCCAAAAGGATCCGCACGATGACGTCCGCGCCAATCCATATCACGAGGCCCGCAGCACATCCCAATGCGCCAAGCTTCCACGAAAGCTCTCGGTTGATTCTTTCAACCTCCAGGGGATCACTGACATAACCGCGCAGAACCGGCTGGATCGCCGGAACCAGCGAGAAACTCAGCAGCAAAAGCGGATAGCGCATCAACTGATAGGAGCGGTTGTAGAAACCAAGCGCCTCGAAGCCCAGAAACTTCCCGACTAGAATGCTGTCAAGGTTGCGCGAAAAGAAGTTGACGAAGTTGAAGCCGAATTGGGCAGAGGACGAGCGGGCAATCGCCGCAATGGCGCTGAACTTCGTCCCAAATCCCGTTCTTCCGAACTCCGTTTTCCCCGACAGGATCCAGGCGATCGTCAGCTGACAAAAAGACATGATCGGCATTTTCGCCGAGAGGCTCGTGACCGGATCGAAACGATGGCTCAGAAGAATGGTCGCCGCGGTCGAAATCAACTCGCCGGTGATCCCGGCAGCAGAAATGTGCAAAAACTTCTGTTCACGCAGCAGCAAAGCCACGGGAAGGCTGGCCGCCGCCTGAAACAACACCACTGGCGCGATCATCCTGACGGTAATCGTGATCTGCTCCTCGCCAAAGAAGGCCGCGATCGGCCCGGCAGAAACGAACAGGAGCACCCCTAGCGCCAGCCCAAGAACCAGCAGAAATGAAAATATTCCATCCCGGTCTTCGGGCTCCAGATGCCTAAGATTGATGATTGCCGGGCCAATCCCGGCCTCGGCAAGAAGCTGGGTAAAGGTGAAAAGCACCATCCCGATCGCCACAATACCGAAAGCCTCTGGTGCGAAAAAACGCGCCAGGACGATGGTTGAAATCGCATTCACCGCATAGAGCGAGTATTTCCCGAGCAAACTGCGGCGGATCGCACGCCAAAGGCTCTTGCGCGCTGCGTCTTCGGATGGTCTCTCCGTGGACATCGCTACTTCCAGAACCGGTGGTGCATGGAAATGCGGCGCTTGAACGACAGGGGCAGCTTGTGTTCCATCAGGCCCAGCTTATACGCGACAAGCTTGGCCCCGCTCCGCAGAACAGAGCGAGCTGCTTCCATCAGGCCATGCGGCTGCATGTGCTTAATCTCGGCCAAGGCATATTCCTTGCCCTTCCCGGTCGGCCGACCATAACTTCCGAGAATATCCTGTGCACGCCGGTGCATCACGCCGATGTCGAAATACCGGCGGAACTCTTCCCGCAGCGTATAGTCATGGCTGTGACGGACCATCGCATCGGCGACATACTCGGTGATCCACCCCTTTTCCAGCATTGCGACATTGGCCAGGACATCCTCGCCAAGGATGACGTCCTCGGGGAAGCCGTTGATATCTTCCAGGGCGGCAACTCGGTAGGCGGAGAAAGAATTTGAGAACAGGGTGTCCCGGAAATTGCGGGCGCTTTTCCCGCGGTAATCCACCCGATACGAGCTGTCCGAGTAGTTGACGTTGCGCGCAAAAGCTTCGGCAGGCGCGGCCCCCATGCGCGGCAGCTGGCGACCGAAACAACCGCCAAGACGCGGCTCGTCAAACCGCGCGATCATACGCTCAAATGCCTCATCATGCGCAGGCACAGCATCCTGGGTCAGATAGAGAACCACTTCGACCGGCTTCGGCAGATGCTTGACCGCACGCCAACGCGTTCCGCCATGATTGAATTCGCTTGTCGTTCCGCGCACAACCGTGGCGCCGAATGCTTCCGAGGCTTCCAGCGAACCATCTGTCGACCCAGAATCCATGACCAGGACACAAGACGGCTGAAGGGTCTGCTTGGGCAAGCTGGCCAGAAGCTGCTTGTAAAGTTCGCCACCGTTATAAACAGGTATGATCACCGCGAAGCTGGTATTCATTCAGAATTATTCCTTGGTCGCGATCGACGGAAGGCCAAGTCCAATTCGATCCATAAGCAGGTTTATCCTGTAGGCCGCATTCGCCTTGATTCGTCCCGGCAGGCTATGGTCAAAAATTTCCTTCGCCCGCAACCCGTTGGATCGAACGCGCGAGGCCCGCAGGCCATGCGTTTCGATCCGAACGCTAGCCTCGTCCAAGGCAAACTTCAGCAGCCGTTCTGAGTGCAGCGGCTCGGAACCGGTGGAGCAGAAACGTTCTGCAAGTCCAAGCCGGCCAGAAACCGCCCTGGCCGCCGTATCACCAATTGCAAGGGCGAACCGGTCATTGACGCCGCCAAATGCCTGCCATCTTGGCACCAGCACTGCCGAGTCGGATTTGATCGCGGCGGCGCGCTCAAAAATCTCGGTCAGGTCATCATGGTACAAGAGGTCGGGTCGGGCGAACAGCGTGATATCCGCAGCATAATCCCCGGCCAGCTTGTAGGATTTGTCGATGGAATGCAGCTGGTGAAACAAGTTTTTCAGCGACTGGAAGTCATCCTCCCAAGCATCGCCATATGACTTGACCTTCTCGAACGAACTGGTCGGCAGGAAGATGTCCGGCTCTTCAATCTCCAGTTTGTCGAAGTTCAGTAGATCATAATGGCCGGATTTTATGACCGAGTTTTCCAGGCTTCGCGCATTGCGGATCGCCTTGACATTGTAGAAATGCCCATGAACCCGGATCTCTCCGAATTTCTGCGCCGCAGCGATCACGTGATCATTGATCGAATTTGCAGTGTAGGGCAGCGACCGGGTTATTCCGAAAAGACAGATGGATATCTTCAAGACGCAATCCTCCCCTTCTGGAGCATCTGCGCCGCCTGCCGTACAAGTATATCTTTTTTCATTATCAGCCTGCTTTTGCGTCTTGCGCTGTACTCAGGCTCATACTTGTTCAACATTCTTTTCCGGGCATTGATCCCGGCCGTGTAATTCCGCGTGATACTGTCCTGACTGTCCATGACCAGCGCCAGCGGCTCCCAGTGAAAGGCAAAATCAACGCTTCCGACCAGCCTCATCATGACGTCCCAGTCCTGAAAGCGCTTCAAAAGAGGATCGAATGCGCCGATTTTCAGGATTACATCCCGGTCCACGACCAGAGTCTGCGTCGACAGGAAATTCCGATGGAAAGCCGTCTCCCGTATGACGCTGATCACGTCATCAATGGGCTTTTCGACGGGATAGAGCTTCGAGCTGCTTTCCGTAACGCGAATGAATCGGCCAAAGCTGGCTGCCACACCACTGGATTGCATATGCGTCCATTGCAGCTTCAGCTTTTCAGGAAGCCAAATGTCATCGCTGTCGTGAAAGGCCACAGTCTGGTAGCTGCTTTCCTCGATTCCGCGATTGCGGGCCGCGTTCGCACCACTGTTGTCCTGTCGGACATAACGTACAATCGGGTCATTCACGCTCTCAACGGCCTGTCTGGTCTCATCGACAGACCCATCATCAACCACAATGACTTCCAAGGGCCGCAAGCTTTGGTTTAAAACGGAACGAATAGCCGGAACAATAACCGCTGCTCTGTTATAACTCGGAATAACAACCGAGATCGGAGCTTGATCTATCATGCATCCTCCAGAATGCCCAGCGGGTCGAAGATGCCCATTCTTATTTCAGATCTGGCAACATGAGCCACTGAGTCGGAGCTTTGAACGCCCCCTCTGGCTCCGCCATGCTGCAACCCAAACCATTCGGTGCACAAGTGTTTCAGGGCCCATCGAATCTCGATGAACGCCCCTAACCTTCACTTCTCTACCACTGAAACGCACACGATTGTAACAGACATTCCGGTTCCTCGAAAGAGCCGGCGCGAAGTCAACATGCTGCACAATCATTTTTTCCAGATTCTCCATCCGGGGATGACCCGACGTCTTGTAAGCTGATTGGCTCATCGACACAACTCGCCATCGTCGTTCAGCGTGACATGTGCGCGGCTGGACCGCAATCCTGCGTTCCGCAACGCCTGTTCAGCCGAGGTATCCGTATCCTGCTTGACATAAAGAAGGGGCCGAAACCTGACATGTCGCCTCCCTCTGGGGCCTACTTGCCCCCCAACAGTATGCGGAGGGTGCGAGCAGAAACTATTGGGACAGAAATTTCACCAAGGAATCCAACGGGCTGAAAAGACTTGGAGCTCGGGATGATGCCAAGCGGCGCGACGAGTAGAGGATTCGGCCCGACTCTGCTGGACATCCGCGACGAGGAACCGGATCCGCTGCTCTGGACCCGAACCGCTGAACAGCTGTGGACCCGTCAGGGGCGAGGACGATGGCCGCAACTGGTGGTCACGTCGGTGGGAGGCGACCTTTGACAGCACGCCGTCAAAGCTGCAGTACTGGGATCGCAAGCTTCGCTCGCGCAGACATGGCGGAAGAACGGCACACCGATCAGCGCAATCAAGACCACATAGACCGGCACGAGGGCGATGGACCCCGCCATCTGCGGGAGTTGACCGACCGGCGCAGGGGTGACAGCGGTCCCAACAGCCCCGCCGAGGACGGTGCGCGTCGCGACCGACACCTACCCCAACGACCGAAGCGGCGCCCGCAGAGCGCCACCAGCAGGCAAGCGGCCATCGGACCAAACAGGAAGGAGGGATAACAGGGTCAAAACCCCGACCCCGGCAAGGGCGAATGCCACTGTGAAGCCCTGGTGGGGTAGTGTCTGCCGCATTCCCGATCAGCCCAGATCGACGGCGCGGGAATGCGTCACGACGGGGGGGTGTTGACGAATTCGCGGATGCCGTAGATGCCAAGCTCCCGAGCGGATAACGCCGGTCCGACGCGGTCATGCCGTTGATGAACACGGCCCCCGCCTCGATCCGGCGGCTGAGAACCCTCGCCCGGTCGATGTCGCCGGTCCACAGCGCCGCGCCGAGGCCATATTCCCTGTCATTGGCAAGGTCGATGGCATGGTCAACATCGCGGGCGTGGATGAGGGCGACGACTGGACCGAAGGCGGTCTCACGCCCTATGAATACATCTGCAAATCCGGACATCAGAGCCCGGTCGGTTCATCCTCGACCCGATCCACCAGATGCAGGGACTGAACAACTAGCTTGACCCGCTGTTCACGAAGCCGGCGGAAGCTCACAGCTCGGTGCCATCCGCCAGATTGCCGGATCACCCCTGCACATGGACAAGGTGGGGTGCGGAGAAGGCGTTCGCTTTGATCGAAGCAAGGTCGCACTCCCCGGCGAAATGGCAATGCGCCACATGGCTTGCGCTCAGCGCCGCCGCTGGAGGGAACGTTTCACACAGAGGTTGCGCGACCGGGCAACGGCTGCGAAAGCGGCACCCGGAGGGTGGGTTCATCGGGCTAGGCACGTCGCCTGAAAGCAGGATGCGTCGCCGGGCCAGCTCTTGGACTGGGTTGGTCAGTGGCACCGCGCTCAGCAACGCCTGGGTGTAGGGATGCGCTGGATGGCCATAGAGTTCTGCACTGGTTCCCTGCTCCATAATCTTGCCCAGATACATGACGTAAACACGCTGCGCAGCCAGCCTGACGATCGCAAGGTCGTGGGCAATGAGCAGGCAAGCCATACCCAGATCATCGCGAAGCTTCAGGAACAGGTTCATGATCTGCGCCCGGATCGACACATCAAGAGAGCTCACCGGCTCGTCGCAGACCAGCACATCCGGATCGGCGGCCAGCGCCCGGGCAATGCAGACACGCTGGCGCTGCCCTCCGGACATTTCGCGAGGATACCGATCGGTCAGTTGGGCCGGAAGGCTGACCGCTTCGAGAAGCTCGGCGATGCGGGCCCGTCGCGCGCTTCGATTGCCTTCGCCATTGATCACCAACGCCTCGTCGATGGCCTCGCCGATGGTCTGTCGCGGACTGAGCGAGGAGAGCGGATCCTGGAATATATACTGGATCTTGCGCCGGGTCGCCGCGCCCCGACTGCCGCGCAGGGCCAGCACCTCCTCCCCACGAAAGCGGATCTGCCCCGAGCGAGCGCGTTCCAGCCCGACGATCGTGCGGCCAAGGGTTGATTTCCCGCAGCCGGATTCGCCCACGAGGCCGACGATCTCGCCAGCATTGATATCAAGCGTGACCCCGTCGCAGGCCCTGATATCTGCCCCAGTGCGGCTGTCGCGGAAGTGCGTCTTCAGATCGACGATGCTGAGAAGGGGTTTTGACATCTGCAGGGCCTCAGGCGGGATGATTGATGACGACCGGGCAGGCCGCAAGATGGCCGGTGGCCGAGCGCGGCACCGACAGAAGAGCGGGGCGGTGGACCGAACACTCCGGACGAACCTCGGCACAGCGCGGCGCGAAGGCGCAGCCCTCGATGCGGCGCGCAAGGTTCGGCGGTTGGCCAGGCAATCCGGCAAACTTCGTGTTCATCGGCACCGTCAGTGAAGGGACTGAGCGCAGAAGGCCTTGCGTGTACGGATGAGCCGGCTCGATCAGCACGTCACGCACGCCACCGATCTCCGACAACCGCCCCGCATACATCACCGCCACCTTGTCGGCGAGGCCCGAGACCACGCCGAAGTCATGGGTAATAATAACGATGGCCATGCCTAGTCGTTTCTGCAGATCCTTCAGCAGCGCCACGATCTGGGCCTGCACGGTCACGTCCAGCGCAGTGGTCGGCTCGTCTGCTATCAGAAGCCTTGGTTCGCCCGCGATGCTCATGGCAATGCCGACACGCTGGCGCATCCCGCCTGACAGCTCGTGCGGGTATTGCTGCATCCGGCTTCTGGGATCGGAAAGACCAACCAAAGTCATCAGCTCGGCTGCGCGGCTGTCGGCCTGAGCTGCCGTAAGCCCGAGGTGATGCTCGATCCCCTCTGTCAGTTGCCGGCCGATCTTGCGCACGGGATTGAGGGCCGAGAGCGGGTCTTGAAAGACCACGCCAATACCCCCGCCGCAGATGGCTTCCAGTTCGGAGGCGGACATCTTCAGGAGATCCACACCCTCGAACCTGACGGCCCCTTCCATGTCGGCATTGACGCCGACGGGGAGCAAGTCCAGCGGTGCCATGTTCAGGATGGTCTTGCCGCTGCCACTTTCGCCGACAATGGCAAGAACCTCGCCCGGTTCCACAGAATAGCTCACGCGATCGACAGGGCGGACGCTGACGCTGGGTGTGTGCAGCGTCACCGAGAAATCGATGGCCTCAAGAAGGGGCTTGGTTTGCCTGGCGCTCCGGGTCATGCCGACATCTCCTGCTTGAAGATGGCCCGGCGCAGCGAAAGCTTGCGGCGGGCCATCGGGCGAGGGTTCTTTGCTAGGGCGATGCGCTCGCCAAGAAGGTTGAAACCGACGACAAGGATCGTCAGCGCAAGCCCGGGCAGGATCACCAGACGCGGCGCTTCCTGGATATAGGGCATGGCCGAGACCAGCATCTGCCCCCATTCCGCCTGTGGCGGCTGCACGCCAAGCCCCAGAAAGCTGAGATTGGCGATCGCCAGCGCCAGAAGTCCGGCATCGGCGCTGGCATAGACCAGCACCTGACCCAAGGCGACCGGGATCAGATGGCGAAAGATGATGCGCGCAGGGCTGGCGCCCAGCACGCGCAGGCTTTCGATGTAGGGTTGGCTTGCGGCGGCGGCCACCACCCCGCGCGTCAGGCGCGCGTAGATAGGCACCCAGGCGATCGCCAGCGCCAGGATCATATTGCCATAGCTTGGCCCGAAGACCCCGACGATGGCCAGCGCCACGAAAAGACTTGGCACCGAGAAACCGAAATCGCAAAGCCGCATCACGATCTCGTCCAGCCAACCGCCGAAATATCCCGCCAGCGTGCCCAAGATCATGCCCACGGTCCCGGCCAGCAATAGAATGCTCGTCACACCGATCAGCGTTGTCTGGGCCCCTGCGATCAGCCGGCTCAGCGTGTCGCGGCCCAGGTTGTCGGTGCCCAGCCAATGCTCGGGGCTGAAGGGCTGCATCGCCTGCATGAGGTTCTGGGCCGCCGGATCATAGGGGCTGACGACAGACCCGAATATGGCCACGAAGGCGAATGAAAGGACCAGCAACAGGGTTGGCCAGCCAACGATGCGGATAGGTGCGTTAAACCATTTCATTTCAAATTCTCTTCGCACGGCGTTGCAGGGGGTCAGCCATCATCACGATCAGATCGACCGCCAGATTGACCAAGATGAACAGGATCGAAAACATCAGCAGGCAGCTCTGCAGCACAGGCAGATCGCGGAAGCGCGCCGCCTCGACGAAATAGGCCCCGACACCGTTCCACGAGAAAATCGGCTCAATGATCAGCGAGGATTGGGTGATAAAGGCGATGTTCATGCCAAAGGTCGTCAGGAAGACGGGCACGATGTTTGGCAACGCATCGCGGAACAGGATCCGACGGCGGCCAAAGCCCTTGCTCTTGGCGGTGATAATGAAAGGGCGGCTCATAGTCTCTTCCAGCCCCACGCGCATCAACCGGCTCAGCAATGCGCCGGGAACGGCACCCACTGCGATACATGGCAGGATCCACGATGCCGGACCGCGAAAGCCGAAGGTCGGCAATAGCTGCATCTGCACGCCGAAGACATAGATCAGCATTGCCGCCAGAAAGAACTTGGGCATCGAGACGTTGAAGACCGCGAAGGCGCGTATCGTTCGGTCGATCAGCCCGTTGGGCCACATCGCGCCGGCTAAGCCCAGCGAGGTGCCAACAATCAGCGTCACCAGACTGCCCCCGAGAACCAGCACCAGCGTCGGCTGCAGCCGTTGCGCCAGCGCAGTCGAAACGCTTTCGCCCGTTCGCAGAGAACTGCCTAGGTCGCCCTGCATCACATCGCCAAGCCAGTGAAAATAGCGGAGCACCAGAGGATCGTTCAACCTGTATTCCACGGCAACACGATCAACCACCTCCTGGCTGACAAAGCCGCCGCGCATTTCGGCAATCAGGGCTGCGACATTGCCGGGGAAGGCCGCGATGATGACAAAAGAAAAGATCGAGGCGATGATGATAAGAACCGCCGCCGAGACCGCGCGGTTGAGTGTTATTCGAAGCATTTCGGCAAACCTTGCATCTGCTGGGTTTTCGCCGGGGATCCCGGCCGCGGTGCTCCTTGCCTACAAGGAAAGGGATTTCAGCGGCATCTCGTATTCCGTGGCCGGAATGGCGAAGCTTTTGATCCTGTCGCCATGGGCCCAGATCCGGTCGCCATGGAACAACGGCGCGATGGCCCAATTGGCGTGCAGCCAGTCAAAGACCGCCTGGAAGGCTGCGGGCCGATCGGCCTCGGACGCTGCAAGCGCGGCCAGGATCAGCGGATCAAGCGCCGTGTCCTCATAGATCTTGCCATCCGTACCCGGCGCGATCGTCGACAGGAACATCAGCCCGATGGTGTTGTAGGGATCATAGGGCGCCCCGTTGGTCACGAAGAGGGACAGGTCATACTTGAACTGCGGTATGTCGCCATGGCGCGCGGCGTGATCCACGTTGCGCAGCTTCAGACCGATGCCTGCCTCAAGGAAACCGGCCTGCAATACCTCTCCCAATGCGCGCGATCCCGGCACCGCATCTTCGGAAATCACCAGCTCGACATTCAGGGGCTTGCCGTCCTTGCTGCGTGTTCCCTCGCCTATCCATCCCGCCTCTTCCAGCAGCGCCTTTGCCCGTTCAACATCGCGCGCGGGGACGTCAAAACGGGTACCAGCATGGGCGATCACCTCGGGGTAGAGGTTCATTGTCGCCTTGGCGTAGCCCTTCATCACCACCCGAGCGATGCCCTCGCGGTCGATCAGCAGGTTGAAGGCCTCACGCATGTGGGCATCACGGAACAGATCATTGCGCGGGTTGAAACCAAGGATCATCGTGTCGGTGCCAGTCTCTGTCACGACAGTGACGCCGTTGGCCTTTAGCGTGGTGGCATCTTGCGGACTGACCGGCGCGATGAACTTGCCCCCGGCAGCGTCGATCTCGCCGCTCATGATCGAGGAGATGCGGCTCAGGCCATCGGGAATTACCACCAGCGAAACGCGGTCAATAGCGGGACGTGTGCCCCAGTAGCCCGGGTTCGGGACCAGATCGGTGCCGGCCGGACCATCCTTTTCAACCATCCAGGGGCCGGTGCCGACAGGCGCGCTGTAAATGCCCTCGGCATCAACCGCCTTGGGGCTGAGGAAGCGCACGGGGCGCACATAGCTCAGCTCGGTCAAGGCGGTTGGGGTGGGCTTTGTGAAATGCAGGGCCACGGTCATCGGATCGATCACCTCGATGTCCTTGTAATTGTTGGCGATCTGCATCCAGCGGTAATCTTCCTTTGGCAACCAGCGCTCCAGGTTCCAGACCATTGAGGTGGCATCCCAGACCTCGCCATCGGTGAAGGTCACACCCGGACGCAGATGGAAGGTGATGCCGGTATCATCGGGCGCCACCTCCCAAGTCTCGGCCAGACCCGGCTCGATCTGGCCGCCCGGGCCATAGTGGACCAACGGGTCGAAAACCATGTCCTGAACGGCAAAGATGCCCACGTAGCGTTGCGGGTCCAGATTGCCGCTGGCGCGGATGAGGGGCAGGCGCAGGGTCATGCTGCCGTCCTCAGCCAGCGCTGGCAGCGTTGAAAGGTTCAGCCCCAGCGTGGCGCCCAGGGCGGCCGAACCGGCAAGAAGAGAACGGCGGGAGAAAGTGGTCATTCGGAATTCCTCTGCTGGAGATTGCAACCGTTGCCTACGGGCGGACGGAGAGGCGCTCTGCGGCGCCTTGAATTCGTGGGGCTTGGCGCCAAAGGCGCCACGCGCAGCGTCTTGGGCAGAGCCCTGATGCGAAGTGCAAGCCTGTCATTTCACGCTTTGCACAGGATCAGACTGCGCGCTTTCGGGGCCTCGGTCAAAAAATCTGACAGGGGCAGTTTATACTCAATTGTTATAGTTCCCACGCCGCGAAGGTTGTCCCCTGCTCCTTGAGCAATTCATTCTTCACGCGCCGACTGCTTATCGGGAAGGACAGCAGGGGTCGGCTTTACGAGCAATCGCCGCGGCCCATTCCAGGAGCGCGGCGATTGTGGTTTGTGCTTGCCCGGCCCGGGGGCGAGGGCGCGAAAGCCGCGAGCCTGTGGGGCTATTCTTCCAGATAGGCGTCGGCGAAGTTGGTATATCCGTCCGCCTGCATCGTGTGGTTCTTCAGCTTCTTGTCGTAGATCGTGGTGCGCTGCAGCACGAAGAGGTCGATCACCGGAAGGTCCGTCTGCGCGATGGCTTGCATGCGATAGAACAACTCCTTGCGCTTTTCCGCATCGGGCTCGTTGGCGGCGGCCTCCAGCACCTCGTCCATCTCGGGATTGGAATAGCCAGAGCCATTGCTGAACGGGGCACCCTTGATGATGTTCTTCGACCAGTAGACACGCTGGATGCCAAGGGTCGGATCCGGCAGGGCCGAGGGCGTGTTGCTGGTAAGGTCGAAATCGTTATCGGTGTAAATGCGGGTCAGCCAAGTCGGTGTGTCCTGCATGCGGATTTCTACATCAATCCCCACGTCCAGCAGGTTCTGCTTCACCACCTCGGCGGCGCGGGTATACGAAGCGCCGAAGGGTAGCGGATCGTGATAGATCTTGAAGCGTGTGCCGTCCGCGCCGCGCGGATAACCCGCCTCGTCAAGAAGTTCCTCGGCGCGCTGAGGGTCATAAGGATAGGTCGGCACGTCGGGCGTGTAGAATTCGGTCAACTCGACTGGAACCGGGCCGGTAGACTTGACGCCATAGCCGCAGAATACATTTTCCAGGATGAAGTCGACATCCACGGCATGGGCGATAGCCTGCCGCACCCGCTTGTCAGAAAGTTCGGGGCGGCGCGTGTTCACCTCCATGATATAGCGCGACCCAAAGAACTGGTAGCCCTTGGTCTCGACCCCCAGATGCTCGACATTGACCAAGCGCTGTGCCGTGCAGGGGCTGACCGGCCCAAAGACGCCGTATTGGATCTCGCCGGTCTCGAAGGCGGCGGCGCGGGCGGCCTCGTCGGTGATGACGCGATAGATCATCCCGTCGAGATAGGGCTTGCCTTCCTGCCAATAGTCCGGGTTGCGCTCCAGAATGATGGCCTCGCCTTTGCGCCATTCCTTCAGCTTGAAGGGGCCGGTGCCCACTGGGGTTTCCGACACAAGACGCGCGCCAACATCCTCGCCGTCATAGATGTGCTGCGGCACGACCTGACTTTCATTGCCGTTGACCACCGCCAGCAGGTAGGGCGCGGGCGAGGATAGGTGCAAGATGACAGTGTGGTCATCGGGGGTCTCGACGCTTTCGACCTTGGACATCACGACACGGTTACGGGGGTGCATGACCTTCCAGATCTTTTCCAGCGTGAAGGCCACATCCTTTGACGTGAAGGGGACGCCGTCATGCCATTGCACATCTTTTCGCAGATAGAAGGTCGTTGTCAGCCCGTCGGGAGAAACCTCCCAGCGTTCGGCCAGCGCGGGCTGCAGCTTCATGTCCAGATCGTAGGAGGCCAGTCCCTCGAAGATCTTGCTCGAGATATCCAGCGCCCCGCCGATCGGGTTGTGTGCCGTCACCAGGAAGGCCGGGTCGGGATTGACCACTGCAGTGACGATCCCACCGCGCTTGGGCTCGGCCATTGACGGGACTGCAAGCAGAAGTGTCGCGGCAGCCGCCAAAGCGCCGACCGCGAGCCGGTCAAGGGGCATCAAGGCTCTTATCCAGTTCATTTTCAGGCTCCCTGCAGGATTTATATTTTGGCAATGCTATGGCCGACACTGAAACCTGTCCAAACACCTGGGGCGGGCAGCACATTGCCGAAGGTTATGAATGGCTGCACACCTGTCGCGCGGAGCCCAGCCCCCGCAGGTCACGGCCGGGGCTATAAGTCTGGCAAGGCTGCTTGCCGCGCCTGATGATGGGATGGCGCCTGCCCCGGGCGAAGGCCAGATGCTAGGCTTGCGCTTACAACTGGCAGAACTCGGGGTTGCGACATGAGTTTCGGGGAAGAAGGCGAAAACATGATCGCCAGCATCGCGGGCGGGATCGCGGCAGGTGTTTCACCGGTGACGCTGGCTGAAGCCTGTCTTGCACGGATCGAAGCACGCAACGGGCAGATTCGCGCCATGATCCATGTCGATGCACCGGCGGTGCTGGAGTCGGCGCGAAGGGCCGAGCGTGAGATGCGCAACGGGCTCTGGCGCGGCCCGCTGCATGGTGTTCCCGTGGCGGTGAAGGACAACCTGGACGTGGCGGGCTGGCCAACGAGGTTGGGCTCCCGCCTGTTCGGGCAAAGTCCCGCCAGCCGGACGGCGGACTGTCTGGTCCGCCTACAGGAGCGGGGGGCGGTGCTGATTGGCAAGACAAACATGCACGAGCTCTGCGCAGGCGGCCATGCGAACCCCTGGTTCGGCAAAGTGGTCAATCCTCTCGATCCCGGCCGGGGCACCGGCGGCACCAGCAGCGGCGCGGCGGCGGCGGTGGCGGCCGGATTTTGTGTTGCCGCCATCGGCACCGACACCGGCGGATCCAACCGCTCCCCGGCGGCAGCGACCGGACTTTACGGATATAAGCCCGGTCAGGGGCTGATCTCGACCGAAGGCGTGTGCAGCATGGCACCAACTCTGGACTCCGTGGGGGTTCTCGCGCGCTCGGTCGCGGATACGCGGCTGATTGCCGAGGCACTGTCCGGCCGCACCCTTTCGACCGTCGCCCCGGTCGGACGGTTGCGCATTGCCCTATGCCCAGAACTTGCCGGTGCTGCAGTCGATGCAGCAGTGTCAGATGCGATGGGGCGCTGGCTCGACCGGCCGGACGTCGACCTTGTCGAGATCCGTTTTCCCGAAGCCGCAGCGCTGCGCGAGGCGGGGCTGACAATCCTGCTATATGAATTCGCCACCGGCTATACGGACCCGATCCTGGCCAGCCCCGACCTCGTCGGCGCGGCAGTGCGCAGCTTTTTAGATTTGGGACTTGCCATTAGCCCCGAAAGCTACTGCAAGGCCCTCGCGACGCGGCAACGGTTCTTGCGGCAGATGCCCTTGCTGATGGCGGGGATTGATGCGCTCGCCATACCCACCTGCCCTGGGCTCGCTCCGCGGCTGGAGGATGAGATGACATGCGTGAACGGGGAATGGCTGCCTTGGGGGCTCGCGGGTGGCCATTTCCGACGTTGGGCAAACATGCTCGACATGCCGGCGCTGGCCATTCCGCTGCCTTTGCCCGGCACGCTGCCCGCCTCGGTTCAGTTGGGTGTCCTGCCAGGGCAGGATGCGCGCCTGTTCGACCTGGCCGAGGCCCTGACGCAGCACTGACCGGCGGATCAGCCCTGCGTCAGATGGCAGGCAACGACATGCCCGGGTGCCCTGGAGCGCAGTTCGGGCCCCGTGCTCGCGCAGGGGGCAAAGGCGCAGCGGCAGCGCGCGCGGAAATCGCACCCTTCACGCTTGCCGATCGGGCTGGGCATCTCGCCCTCCAAAATCTCCTTGTCACGAAGACGTTGCCCGGTGCCGGGCAAGGGTCGTGCCGCCATCAGCGCCTGGGTATAGGGGTGGCCCGGTGTCGCCCAAAACGAGTCTTTCCCGCCCAGCTCGACAATCTTGCCCAGATACATCACTGCCACGCGGTCGGCGAGATGCTGCACCACCGAAAGATCATGCGAGATGAACAGGTAGGACAGCCCCATCTCTTGCTGAAGATCAGCCAGAAGGTTCAGGATCTGCGCGCGAACCGAGACATCCAGCGCCGAGACCGGCTCGTCGCAGATGATCAACTCGGGTCGCAGCATCAGGGCACGGGCGATGCCGATCCGCTGTCGCTGGCCGCCCGAAAATTCATGCGGATAGCGGCTGGCGGCCTCGGGACGCAGGCCGACCCTTTCCATCATACGGGCAACCTCGGCGCGGCGCTCCCTCGCATCGCCGCGACGGTGGACGATCAACGGTTCCTCCAAGATGCGCGCCACGGTGGAGCGCGGGTTCAACGAGGAAAACGGGTCCTGAAAGATCATCTGAACCTTCGGTCGCCAAGGCCTCAGGGCGCGATGCGACAGGCCGATGAGTTCAGTGCCCAACAGCTTCACGCTCCCCGCGTCCGGCGGCGTCAATCCGGCGATCATCCGACCCAGCGTTGATTTCCCACAACCGGATTCCCCGGCCAAGGCGACGGTCTCACCGCGCCGGATGATCAGGTCGGCACCGGCAACCGCCGTCAACACCCCGGAGTTGATACGGAAGCTTTTCCTCAGCCCGGTGACGTTCAGAAGGACCTCGTTCATGGTGCACCTTCGGGAAAATGGCAGCTGACCAGCGTGTCCGACACCAGTCGGACTTCGGGGGCCACGCTCCGACATATCTCACGCGCCTGCGGGCAGCGCGGTGCGAAGGCGCAGCCGGCGAGGATCTCGCCCGGGCGGGGCGGCAGGCCGGGGATCTCCTGCAGCCTCCCGGCTTGATCTGCGCCTGCCTCTGGCAGACAGGCCAGAAGCCCCCGCGTATAAGGATGGCGCGGGGCGCGGAACAGCGGCGCGACATCGGCTTGCTCGATGATCTGGCCGCCATACATCACTGCCACCCGGTCGGCCACTTCCGAAACCACGCCCAGATCATGGGTGATCAGAAGGACCGCCATGCCGTTGCGGTCACGCAGTTCAAGAAGCAGCTTCAGGATCTGTGCCTGGATCGTCACGTCCAGCGCTGTCGTGGGTTCGTCGGCGATCAGCAGGTCCGGCTCGCAAGCCAGCGCCATGGCAATCATCACCCGCTGGCGCAGCCCGCCCGACAGGTTGTGGGGATATTCTGCGGCCCGGCGCCGCGCGTCGGGCATCCGCACCAGTTCGAGAAGCTGAAACACACGGTCCCGCACCTCGGGTCCGGTGGCGCTGCCATGGGTCCGTATCATTTCTCCAATCTGCCGCTCGACAGTCATCAGCGGGTTGAGCGAGGTCATGGGCTCCTGAAAGACCAGAGCGGCCTTGCGCCCGCGAAGGGCCCGCAGCCCGCGCTGCCGCAGCGACAGCACATCAGTATCGCCCAGCCGGATTGACCCGCCGGTGATCTCTACGGCCTGCGGCAGAAGGTTCAGGATCGAAAAGGCGGTCATCGTCTTGCCGGACCCCGATTCACCGACCAGCGCAACAATCTCGCCCCGGGAAATCGACAGGTCCAGCCCGTTGACGATCAGCGCCGAAGGGTCTTGGCCACGCAGCCCGATCTTCAGCCCGCGAATTTCAAGAATGGGAGTCATCTGTTGCGCGACCTCGGGTTCAGGGCGTCGTTCAGGCCTTCGCCAACCAGATTGATCGCCAGCACCGCTGCCAGAACCGCAAAACCCGGCAGGGCAGTGATGTACCAGTCCGTGCGCAGCACCTCTCGTCCGCTGGCAATGACATAGCCCCAGCTCATGGCATTCGGGTCGCCCAGACCCAGAAACGACAGCCCCGCCTCAAGCAGGATGGCCGAAGCGATCATCAGCGATCCCGAAACCACGATGGGCGTCATTGCGTTGGGCAGAAGTTGGGTCAGGATAATGCGCAGATCGGACATGCCCATCAGGGTTGCAGCCTGGACGAACTCGCGTGGCATCAGTTGCAAGAACTGAGCCCGTACCAGACGCGCCAGCGGCGGCCATGACACGAGGCTGATCGCGATGACGATGGTCCCGAGCGTCGGCCCGAAGGCCGCGACCACCACAACCGCCAGGACAAAGGGCGGGACGGTCTGAAACACTTCGGTGAAGCCCATCATGATCCGGTCCACGGCGCCGCCGAAATAGCCGGCGGTCGCGCCGACAAACGTGCCAAGGACCGTCGCCACCAGCGTCGCGGCCAGACCGATGAACAGCGAAACTTGTGCGCCGTAAAGCAGCGCAGCCAGCAGGTCACGCCCCAGCACATCTGTGCCCAGTGGAAATTTCGGATTTTCGACCGGCCAAAGCAGCGGCCTGCCTGCCAGTTTCCATGGCCCCTGCGGATAGAAAATAGAAGCCGACGCCGCCATGGTCACGATGACAAGCAGCAGCAGCACCCCGGCGACCGCCGCCTTGTGGCGCAGGAACCTGCGCAGAAAGCTGTTTCGTCTGTCGGTCATTTCATGGGGATCCTGGGGTCGATCAGCCGATAGGCAATCTCGGTCATGATGTTGATGACGATCACCATGATCGCACAGATGAACAGCAGGCCCAGAAGCAGGTTCAGGTCGCGCTGGAAGACCGCTGTGTAAGCAAGCCGCCCCAGCCCGGGCCAGGCAAAAACCGTCTCGACCAGCACTGCGCCGCCGAGCATCGCGCCGATCTGCAACCCCAGCATGGTGACCATCGGCAAGATGGCGTTGCGAAGCACATGGCGATAGGCGATGGCGCTTTCGCTCAGGCCCTTGGACCGGGCAGTGGTGACGAAATCCTGCCCAGAGACCTCAAGCATCGAGGCACGCATCAAGCGGACGTAGAAGGCCGTCAGGTAAAGGCCAAGGATCGTCGCCGGCATGATCATGTGCAAAAGGATATCGACCGCGCGTCTGAGCCCGGTATAGCCAGCTGAAATCGTCTCCATCCCGCTGGAGGGCAGCCAGCCCAGCTTTACCGAGAACAGAACCACCATCATCAGACCCAGCCAGAACACCGGCGTGGCGTAGGCAATCAGCGAGGTGATCGAGATGAGATAATCGGGCCAGCGGTTTACCATCCGCGACGCCAATACACCAAGCACCACACCCGAGCCGAAGGCCATCAGGATCGAGGTGAGCATCAGAAGCAGCGTGGGCCACAGATGCGTCAGAAGAAGCTCGGTCACCGGCACGCCGTAACGGAACGAATAGCCGAGATCGAGCTGGAACATGTTCCACATGTACAGGCCGAAGCGCAGAATCAGGGGCTGGTCCAGCCCATATTTCGCCCGCACCTCTGCCAGGAATTCCGGCGAGGCGCCGCCGGCCTCTCCGGCCAGCACATCGGCCATGTCGCCGGGCGCAAGGTTCGCCACGACGAAATTCATCGCCACCACACCGATCAGGATCGGGATCGCCTGAATCAGCCGGCGCAGCGCGAAACGGGCGATCGACATCATCAACATGGCGAACCCGCCTTCCGTTGCAACCGCACCAGCGGGACGCCTTCCCCGAACATCAAGTTTCGCCGGTTCGCGCTCATGATGCCGCGGCCTTTGCCCTATGGAACCGTCGCAAGCCGAAATCGGCCATCTGTGCGGGAATTTCGCCCTTGTCTACCCAATCCGCCACGGTCTCCAGATGCACTGCGGCCAAGGAGACGCCGCTGTGGCAGGTCACCAGAAAGGCATCGGGGGCGACTTCGTCATAGATCGGGCTGGCATCGGGCGAGATGATGCGCAAGGCGCCCCAGCTTCGCAGCACGTTGACCCGTTTCAGGAAGGGAAAGAAGGCCAATGCGTCGCTGGCGATGCGGCGGGTCACCTCTTGACTCGTCGCTGTGTCATGACCGGAATCCTCTTCCCAGCTGCCGCCGATCAGCATCGTGCCGTCAGGCGTGTGGCGGGCCTGTTCCATGACGAGGTCGAAGACCTTCGGCACCCGCTCGGTAACAAGGATCTGGCCCCTGACCGGCTTGACGGGAATGTCCACGCCCAGCATCCGGCCCAGATCAGCATTCCCAAGACCTGCGGCCAGAACAATTCGTTCGGCTTCGATGCTGTCACATCCCGTCTCCAGCCGATAGCCCCGGGCGGTCGCGGTGATCGCCTTGACCCCCGCCCCCGGAAGATAGCTGCCGCCCAGCTTGCCAAAGGCCCGGTGCAGGGCATGAAAGAGTCGCAGAGGATCGGCTTGCCCGTCATAGGGCGAATAGCTGCCCCCCGCGACGTCGGGCCCGATTTGCGGCACCAGTTCACGCAGCGCCTTGTTGTCCAGCATGGAATAGCTGTAGGCACCTCGGACATTCTGCGCCACCGTCGCCATTTTCTTGGCCCGCAAGGCAAGATCTTCCTCGCTGCGGCAGAGAAACAGCCCACCTGGCTGCTCAAGCGCCACGTCGATCCCGGTAAAGTCCTGCAGCCATTCTGCCAGATCGGGCCAGATCTCGACCGCACCCATCGCCCAAGGCGTATACAGCGGCAGCATGTCGCCCTTGCCCTGCACCCAGACAAGCCCGAAGTTGCCCCGGCTGGCGCGGCTGGCGCCATCGCCTTCGTCGATGACAACGACCTGGCGGCCAAGGCGCATCAATCCGGTCGCCACGGACAGCGCGACAGTTCCACCACCGATGACCGCGATTTCCGCCTTATGCGATGTGTTCATCGACCGGCTCCTCCATCGGCAGCTCGTCCGCCAGCTCGATCAGCGACATCGGCTTGAGCGGGAAGCGGATGTGATAGCCGCCGACCGCCCTCGGTCTCAGCCCGGTTTCCTCGGCAATCAGCCTCGTGACCACGTTGCCGCAGATCCGGCCCTGGCAAAGACCCATGCCACAGCGGGTAAAAACCTTGGCCTGCGCTGGCCCGCGCGCGCCGTCGCGCACCGCCTGGCGCAGGGCGCCGGCTGTCACCTGCTCGCAGCGGCAGATCATCGTCTCATCCGTGATCGGCGCGGCAAAGGCCAGACCCGGGCGATAGGCCCGGTCCAGAAAGGCACGGAACCTACGCTCGCGGTTCAGGGCCCTCCGAGCGGCCTCGACCGCACCCCCCGCCTCGTCGTCGAGCCTGCAGCCAAGATCCTGAGCAATCTTCATCGCCGCCAGCCTTGCCGAATGCGGCGCAGCGCTGGCCCCCAGAATACCTGCCGCATCGCCGATGATGAACGTCCCTTGGCGCGAGCTTTCACCATAGGCATCGGTTTCCGGTATCAGACACCGTTCGTGCTCGTCCCAGCGATGCTTGCAGTCTAGCGCAAGGCCCAGCTGTGTGTTCGGGATGACACCCTCATGGAAAAGCACCATGCGGACGTCGAGGCTGGCCGAGCTGCCGTTCCGCCGCGTGTAGCGGATCGCCTGAACAGCGTCGCTGCCGCGCGCCTCCAGCCGCGTGACGCCGGAGATGACGGGGATACCCGCCAGCCTCAGCCGTGCCATGTAAGAGAGCCCCTTCGCCACCGCCCCGGCATTGCGGGCCAAGGTAGGAAGATGTGACAGCCCGATGCCGAGGGGCGCTGCCTCTGAATTGGTATCCAGCACGGCCAGCGGCCGCGAGCCAAGGGCAAGAAGCTGACAGGCCATCAGCAGGACAAGCGGTCCGGTCCCACAGAGCACATAGTCGCCAGCCGGAACGACACGAGACTGCTTCAGCATCAGCTGGAAAGCCCCCGCGCCCATGATGCCCGGAAGCTCCCAGCCCGGGAAGGGCACCGGACGCTCGATGGCCCCTGTGGCCAAAACCAGCCGCGCGGCCGTTATCCGGTGCAACCTGCCGTGCTGCAGGTAATGGATCGTCTCGCCCGCAACGCGCGAGACGCTGCAGCCATAACGGGCGGGCACACCGCTTGCGGCGAAACCCCGTGCCTCTGCCACGCCGCGGGCGTAATCGCCTCCCAGAACGGACGCGGCCTCCTGCGGTCGGTCCAGCGCCGACGCATGGACATTGCCTCCCGGACCCGCGCGCTCATCCAGCACAAGGACACGCAGGCCCAACGCCTTCAGATCCCTGGCGGCCGCCATGCCGGCCGGGCCGGCCCCGATGATCGCCACGTCCACCGTTTCGGTCATCGCTGGGGCCCCTCCCCGCCGGGCTGCCCCGTTGCAAGGCCGATCTGGCGACAGATCCGCATTCCCTCTCGCGCCGGCATCAGGCAACCTTGGCAGTTTGCAACCCCGTCGACCTCGACCAGGCAGTCAAAACAAACGCCCATCATGCAAAAAGGCGCCCGCGGCGCGTCGTCCAGCAGAGTACGCCGATAAACTGCATGACCAGCCATGAGGACGGCCGTGGCGACAGTGTCGCCTTGGCGCAGTTCTACCGGGATGCCATCGACGGTCACCGTAAGGGCGGGCATGTCTTTGGCAGCGCGGCGCAAGAGAGGAGGCGGGACAAGCATGGTACGGGTCCGTTGATACAGGGTCTGGTGCGAAAGGCGTATCAGACCGCCGCGGTGAACTGCATTTCGACCAGGATTTCGGGCAGCGCGAAATCTGCCCCGACCGTCACCCTGGCGGGTGGCGCGGCACCGTCCATCCACTCGATCCAGGCCAGGTTCATCTCATCGAAATCCCCGGTGTCGCGCAGGAATATCTGCGTCAGCAGCAGATTGCCCCGGTTCGTCCCCACAGTTTCCAGCAGAGCATCCGCCTTGTTAAGGATCTGCAGGGTCTGCCCATGGGTGCCCTGGCTTTTGTCATCTGCGGTGATGCCGGAAAGATAGGCAGTCGCGCCATGCACGACGACGCGGCTGAGTTTCTGGTTCGACTGGTGGCGGGTGATATCGGCCATGATCGGGCTTTCGGTTGGAGAGAGGCAGGACGGGCTGTGGCGGCGCCTGCTTGGCGCTGGGGCCGGTGCGGTTCAGGCCTCGGACATCTGGGCGACCGGCGACGGGTTCTGGAAGAAGCGATCGGGGCGGAATGCGTCAAGATCGGCGTGCCACTCGCCACGCACCACCTCATCGGCAACGGCGCGGCCTAGATAGGGCGAGATCGTCACCCCGCTATGCGTCACCGCCATGTAATGGCCTTCCAGCCCCGGCATCGCACCGGCACAGGTGAACCCGTCCGCCGGATAGGGCCGCACCGTGCTGCGGAGCGCTTCCAGTTCCACCGCCTCCAGCGCCGGCAGCACCTCGCGCGCAGAGCGCAACAACTCGGCCGCCTGCGGGCTGTCAGTCGCCAGTGGCTCGGGGCCTTTCATCGTCGCATCGACCGAGATCTTGTGAATCATGATGCGTCCGGCGCCATCGGGGCGAATATCCAGATCGTCGGCGTGAAGCTGGCTGCGCAACGTCAGCGCCACGGGGGACGTGAAGCCAAGCACGCCGATGGTCGACTCCAGAGGGATGCCCTGCGCGTCGCCCAGACTCGCATCGGCCCAGCCCCCGGTACAGTTCACCACCGCATCAGCGGCAAAATTGCGGCCGTCAGCGAGGCGCACCCGCCGCACCTTGCCACCCTCGGACTCGATCACCGTCACCCTGGAGAATTCCAGAACCTCGGCACCCCAGCGCTCTTTCGCGGCCCGCAGCAGCCAGGCGCAGTAGAGCGCGGGATCGACCCAGCCCTCTTCGGGGAAATAGGAGATCGGCCCCTCGCCGATGCCGGCGATGTTCACCTCGGGCTCCATCCTTGCCAGTGTCTCGCGGCTGATCCATTCGATGCCATAGCCCCACTCCTTCATCTGGCGAAAGTTCTCCAGATAGGCGGGCTGGTCCTCGGCCCGGTTGCGCCATTCGACGCTGCCGGTCTGGGTGAACCACGGCGTAGTGCCGAAGTCGCGCCGCAGCTCCAGATGCGCGCGCATCCCGGCCACGTTCAGGTCATAATACGCGCGGGGAAACTTGGTCGTCGCATTGGTCCAGGCGAAACTGATCGAGGAGGTGGCGCCCGCCACCCGGCCCGCTTCCAGCAGCGTAACCTTCGCCCCGGCCTTGGCGCATTCATAGGCGACAGAGCATCCGACTATGCCCGCTCCGACCACGACAACCTGCATTTCCTGTCCTCCGCATCATCCGGGGGGTAATATCTCAGGATTGCACAGGGCCATCAATTGCGTGCGCCGGTGACTGTTGTCGTCAAAAGTTATGAACTCAGTTGAACCGGCACCCGGGACATCAGCCCGGCGCTTTAGCGCCTTTCGGGCCGAGGCTCCGGTGGTGGCAGGAGTGGCGTGGCGTTTTGTTCCTCCATCGCCATGTTTTGGACCAGTCCAGACGAGGTTTCTTGGGGGGACATGCCCTTTCGTTCACCGCTGCATCCGAAAGGTTATCAATTCTCGCTGCCCGTATCGGGACTGAAGATGATAACATTTCCCGCTATAGAGGATGAACAGACACGAGAAGGCTGATGGACCGAACCCAACTCGACCCGCAGCCGAATTTCCTGCTGCTTGACCGGGCAGTGATCAAGCAGGTGATGAGCCTCGATGCCGCGCTCGACTGTGCCGAACAGGCGCTGCGCAAAACGTCGAATGGAATTGCCCATCAAGATGTCCGGCGCACTCTGATGCTGCCAGGGGCGGCGGGCAGCTGTTTGTCGATGATGTATGCGGACCTTGCCGATCAACCGCTCTTTGGCGCCAAGGTTCTGTCGGTCTTCCCCGACAACTTCGCTCATGGCTATGGTTCGCATCGCGGCGTGGTGGTGCTGTTTGAAAAGTCCCGCGGCCGCCCTGTCGGGCTGATTGACGGCGGAGAGCTGACCGGCTGGCGCACCGCTGCCGCCAGCGCCGTCGCGACCCGCGCCCTGTCGCGCCCTGAAAGCGAGACGCTTGCCCTGATGGGATACGGCGAGCAGGCGCGGCGCCATATTGCAACCCTTGCGCAGGTCAGGCCTATCCGCCGCTTGCGGATCTGGGGCCGCAACCGGCACAAAGCCGAGGCATTCGCCCGCGAGCAGGCTGACGCCGGGTTCGAGGTCGAGGCCTTCTCTGACGCGCGTGAGGCGGTGTCGACGGCAGATATCATCTGCACCGTGACGTCCTCCGAGACGCCGGTTCTTTCGGGCGACTGGTTGCCAAAGGGTGTGCATGTGAACGCCGTTGGCGCCAGCGTTCCATCCTGCCGCGAGCTCGATCTTGGATGTGTGCTGCGCGCCAGCATCTGGGTGGACTACATGCCCATGGCGCTGACTGCCGCGGGTGAGTTGGTCGAGGCCATCGCTCAAGGCGCGATCACCAAGGATCACCTGCGCGGCGAAATCGGCGCGGTGCTTGAGGGAAGCGCCCCGGGCCGTGAGTGTCCTGAGGACATTACGATCTACCGCTCACTCGGAGTTCCGGCCCAGGACATAGAGCTGGCGAATTTCCTGTACAACGCCGCACGCCAGCAGGGGCTCGGCACTCAAGTGGAGCTCAGCCTATGACCCCCCGGCTTCCAAGCCAGCGCGCTCTTTTCGCCATCCCTTCCGAGGTCGCCTATCTGGACGCGGCTTACCTATCGCCGGTCCCGATCGCTGCCGCTGAAGCCGGGGCGGCCGCCGCCCGCATCAAGGCCCGCCCCTGGGAGATGACCATCGACGCCTTCTATGATGAGGTGGAAGAGGCCCGCCGCCTCGCGGCCGAGATGATCGGAGCCGGCGCCGACGAGATCGCGCTGACTGCGGCCACCAGCTACGGCATGTCCATCGCGGCGGCGAATGTGCCGGTGCCCGCCGGATCGGCCATCGTGATGATGGAGAACGAACATACTTCGCACCGCTATGTCTGGTACGAGCTGGCCGAACGCAACGATGCCCATGTGGTGATCGCGCCCAAGCCGCAGGACGGCGATTGGACTGCGGCGCTGATCGGCGCGATCAAGGGCTCGCCCTATCCCGTTGCGGTTGTCGCAGGATCACTGGTTCACTGGTTCGAGGGGATACTGCTTGATCTTGAGGCGGTGGCGGAGGCCAGCCGGGCCGCGGGGGCCTGTCTGGTGGTCGACGGCACGCAATGGGTGGGCGCCCTGCCCTTCGATGTGCGGCGGGTGCGGCCGGATTTCCTGGCTTTCGCCACCTACAAGTTCCTGCTTGGCCCCTATCGTCAGGCATTCCTTTATGCCGACAAGCGCTGGCACGAGACGGGGGTGCCCCTCGAACACCACTCCTGGAACCGGATCGGCGGCGAGAAGCCGGATTTCTATCTGGTGAACAAGCCCGGTTTCATGGCGGGGGCACGACGGTTCGACATGGGCCAGAGGTCTGATTTCGCCACGCTTCCCACCACCATTGCCGCGCTGAAGCTACTGCTGGGTTGGGGGCTTGAATCCGTGGCAGAGCGGCTTGGCCATCTGAACGGGCTGATCTGGGATCAAGCCGAGGGCCGCGGCCTGATCGCTGCCCGGCCCGCCTGCCCCATCCCGCATATCGCCATCCTGGAAATTGGCGACCAGCTTGCCCCGGATGCCGGCCCCCGGCTCAAGGCCGCTGGCGTACATGTCACCCTGCGTGGCAGCAAGATGCGGGTTTCTCCGCATGTCTACAATGACGCGGATGACATCGCGCGGCTGTTTGAAAACCTTGCCCTGCGCTAGCTGCAGTCAACCCGCGATCAGCCCTTCGATCCCGTCATCCACCTCTTTCATATAGGTGCGGCTGCTGTGGATCAGAAGGTCGTGGAATGCGTCCGACGCGGTCGAGGCGATGACCCCCCAGGGCCGATAAACGCTGAGCCTGACTTCCAGTTTCGGCAGGAACCGTCTGATCTCGATCTGACGGTCCCGGGCCATCCAGGCGGACAGCCGGTCGACAATGGCGACACCGGCACCACTCGCCACCAAGCTCAGGCAGGCGCTGGACAAGGCGACCTCGACTTTCAGGTTCCGCCGCACCTGGCTTGCCTCGCACAGCGCGTCAAGCTGGCGGCGCATCGGATCACCCGAGCCCATGGAGATAAAGTCCAACCCGTGCAGGTCTTCGGGACTGACAACGTCCTTGCGAGCCAGCACGTGACCTGCCGGCATCACACAGACAGGCTCGGTATCGACCAGCACCCTGCGCGAGACCGAGGGTATCTCTTCCGCGCTGGTCGCCGCGATGCCGATATCGAGCTGATTGCGGCTGGCCCGCTGGATGACGGTGGTTGAACTCCGGATATCCATCGCTATCGACACCGTCGGGTGCTGGCGGGCAAACTCGGCAATGATCGAGGGCAGCAGGGTGACACCGAAGGCCGGCAGCGCGCAGATGTTCAGCCGGCCGCTGCGCAATTCGCGGATCTCCTGCGCGGCGCGGGAAATGGCGCGGGCAGATTCGAAGACGCGCTGCACCTCGGCGTAAAGCATATGAGCTTCGGGCGTCGGCACCAGCCGCTGGCGACTTATGCGGAAAAGCTGGAAGCCCGCCTTTTCTGCCAGCAGCTGCAGGGTTTTGCTGACCGCCGGCTGGGTGACGTCCAGCGCATCCGCCGCCTTGGTTGTGGTGCCGTGCAGCATGACCGAAGCGAAGAATTCGATCTCGCGGGGGGAAAACTCGACTCCGCCCGGTTTGATAGCCCTGTCGCCGTTATCCATCTTCACCGCTCCGCCCTGGGCAAGCGCCAGAAACATGTCGCCTGGATGAACCTTAAGTGCCACAGCAGAGCATCTCAACGCAAATTGGGCATGAGTTTATTCCTGGAGATTATACCGCTCAAGAAGACATCGTTTCAGCAGGCGCCGCCGGGATTTCAGGCGCCGTTGACCGGGATCAGCCGGCAATCATCGGCAGACCTACGTGCGCAAAGCGCGCCTGCAGCGAGGCGATGCTGGTCCGAGCAGGCCAGCATCAGCGGCTCGGGCCTCCGTGATGATGTTGCGCCCTGCGGTGGACCTCTTGCTGCCGGGCTTCTAAAGTCCTGCGAAGCATCGGAGGACCCGTGGATGCAAGCTGCCCGGCCGCCCCGCGGCACCCATCACGACCGCATCCTGACCGGGTTGCGCGACCGGATCACCAGCGGCGAATGGCAGCCGGGGTTCCAGCTGCCGTTCGAGACGCAGCTGGCCGAAAGCCATGGCGTCTCGCGTATGACGATGAACAAGGTCTTGGCGCAGCTGACGCGCGAGGGCTTTTTGGTGCGGCGCAAGAAGCTGGGCACCTTCGTCGCCCGTCCGATGGCGCAGGCGGCGGTAATGGAGATCACGGACATCGAGGCAGAGGTGGCGGCGCTGGGGCTGGACTGGCGCTTCGATCTGCTGGAACGCAGCCTGCGCCTGCCTTTGCCGGAGGAGGCGCTCTCGGCCCGGATCGAGGCGCCGGGCGGCAAGATCCTGGCCCTGCGCGGGGTGCATCACGCCGGGGGCCTGCCGTTCTGCCACGAGGCGCGGATTATCAACCCCGAAGCGGCCCCTGCGGCGCTGGATGCAGATTTCCGCCAGACTGCGCCCGGGGCCTGGTTGCTGCGCGAGGTTCCCTGGTCCTCGGCCGAGCACCGCATCCGCGCCGTTCCCGCCGCGCCGCAGGTGGCGCGCGATCTGGGGCTGGCATCGGGCGCGGCCTGTCTCGAGGTCACCCGGCGGACCGAGATTGCCGGGCAATGGGTGACGCTGGTGACCCAGACCTATCCGGGGGACCGCCACCAGCTTGTCGCGCAGTTCGGCCCGCGGGATGCGGCTGGCTGAAGCCTAGCCGCGGCGGAGGGTCACGAGGATCGCCGGCACGCCCTGAAGCTGCCTCCGCAGCGCCGGGCTGGCTTGGGCCAGATCGAGCAGATCGAGCCGCGACAGGCCGCCGCCCGCCGCCAGAAGCAACGCCAGACGGGCCAGAGGCGCCTCTGCCAGCGGTTCGGGCGGCAGAGGCAGCGGGCTCCGCGTCACCTCGGCGCGCAAGGGGCGGCGCACCATGACGTTGAAGTCAAGGACCGGGGCCCCGGTCAGCGTGGCGCTGCAGGGCACTTCGCCCGGAAAGGCCAGTGGCGGGCTCTGGGCGTCCAGCTCTCGCTCCACCCCCGCCAGCGACAGGCGCATGGGTCCGCCCTCGATCACGGTCAGCACCCGGTCGATGCCGGGAAAGGCCGAGAAGGGCCCGTCGCTGGCAACGAGGGCGGTCGAGATTCGCCAATCGAAATCCTCGAAACCCGCATGGGGCGGCGACACCACGATCTCTGCCGTCTCGCCGCCGCCGTTCTTCCAGGGCCGGAACATCCGCCCCCTGGCCGGGTAGACGGCGCTCATCCCAGGATGCCCGGCAGGCGCAGGTTGTGCAGGCGGGCGCAGTCCACGGCGCTGGCATAGCCGGCATCGGCATGACGCATCACGCCCGAGGCCGGGTCGTTCCACAGCACCCGTTCCAGCCGCCGCGCCGCATCTTGGGTGCCATCGGCGACGATCACCACCCCTGCATGTTGGGAAAAGCCCATGCCGACACCGCCACCATGATGGATCGACACCCATGTCGCCCCCGACGCGGTATTTGTCAGGGCATTCAGCAACGGCCAGTCCGACACGGCATCCGAGCCGTCCATCATCCCCTCGGTCTCGCGGTTCGGACTGGCGACGGAGCCGGAGTCGAGATGGTCGCGGCCAATGACGATCGGGGCCTTCAACTCGCCGCTGGCCACCATCTCGTTGAACATCAGCCCCGCGCGGTGCCGGTCGCCAAGGCCGATCCAGCAGATCCGGGCGGGCAGCCCCTGGAACGCGATCCGCTCGGCCGCCATGTCGAGCCAGCGGTGCAGGTGGGCGTTCTCGGGAAACAGCTTCTTCATGGCCGCGTCGGTTTTGGCGATATCCTCGGGGTCGCCCGACAGGGCCACCCAGCGGAACGGGCCGATGCCCTGGCAGAACAGCGGCCGGATGCAGGCGGGCACGAAACCGGGGAAGGCGAAGGCGCGCGCAAAGCCCTCTTCCAGCGCCATCTGCCGGATGTTGTTGCCATAATCGACCGTGGGCACACCCGCGTCATGAAAGCCGACCATCGCCTCGACATGAGCGCGCATGGAGGCGCGGGCGGCCTTCTCCACCCCCGCCGGATCGCTCGACTGCGCGGCCTGCCAGGTGCCGACGCTCCAGCCCGCCGGGCAATAGCCATGCACCGGATCATGGGCCGATGTCTGGTCGGTGACGATATCGGGGCGACCGTTCGGCAGCGCCTCGCCGGCCAGCTGGCGGCGCAGGATCTCGGGGAAGATCTCGGCGGCATTGCCCAGAAGCCCGACCGATTTCGCCTCGCCCTTGGCCGTCCATCCGGCGATCAGCGCCAGCGCCTCGTCCAGCGTTCGTGCCTTGGCATCGACGTACCCTGTGCGCATCCGGAAATCGATCCGGGTCTCGTCCACCTCGACTGCAAGGCAGCACGCCCCGGCGAAGACCGCCGCCAGCGGCTGCGCGCCGCCCATGCCGCCAAGCCCGCCCGTCAGCACCCATTTCCCGGTGAGGTCGCCACTGTAGTGCTGGCGACCCAGTTCGGCGAAGGTCTCGTAGGTGCCCTGCACGATGCCCTGCGCGCCGATATAGATCCAGGACCCGGCCGTCATCTGGCCGTACATCATCAGGCCCTTGCGATCGAGCTCGTTGAAATGCTCCCAGGTCGCCCAACGCGGCACGAGGTTGGAATTGGCGATCAGCACGCGCGGCGCGTCCTTGTGGGTGCGCACGATGGCGACGGGCTTGCCCGATTGCACCAGCAGCGTCTCGTCCTCCTCAAGATCGCGCAGGGCATCGCAGATCAGGTCGAAATCCTTCCAGGTGCGCGCGGCGCGGCCGATGCCGCCATAGACCACCAGTTCATGCGGGTTCTCCGCCACGTCGGGATGCAGGTTGTTCATCAGCATCCGCAGCGGCGCCTCGGTCAGCCAGCTTTTGGCGCTGATCGTGGTGCCGGTGGCCGGATAGATGTCGCGGATGTTGTGGCGCGGATCGGTCATGGCAGCGGCCTTTCAGGAACGGGACAAGCGCGGGGCGAGCGCGGCCAGCGTGGTCAGGATTTCGCCAAGGGTGTCGCGCAGCCGCGCGGCCTTGCCGGGGTGAAGCTCGAAGGGCGGGGTCTCGGTCGCGAGATGGGTGATCTGCGCCAGCTCCATCTGGATCGCATGGACCCCGGTTTCGGGGCGGCCATAATGGCGGGTAGTCCAGCCGCCGCGGAACCGGCCGTTGAGGATGCTGGTGAACCCGGGTGCGGCGCGGCAGATGTCGTGCACTGCCGCCTCCAACCCCGGCGCGCAGCTGCGGCCACTGTCGGTGCCGATGTTGAAATCCGGTAGGATGCCGTCGAACAGCCAGGGAATCCGCGAGCGGATCGAGTGGCAGTCATAGAGAACCGCAACCCCGTGCAGCGCCCTGACCCGTGCGATCTCGGCCGTGAGGGCGGCGTGATAGGTCCGGTGGATCTGATCCAGCCATTGCGCCGTATCGGCCGCGGTCGGCGCGCGCCCCTCTTGCCAGATCTCCACATTGTCGAAGGTGGTCAGCGGGATCAGCCCGGTCGTGGTCTGCCCCGGATAGAGGCTGGCGCCCGACGGATCGCGGTTGAGGTCGATGACATAGCGCGACTGGGTGGCGGTGATCGTGGTCACCCCAGGCAGCAGCCCGGTATAAAGCTCATGGATATGCCAGTCGGTATCGCGCAGCAGGCGGCCCTCGTCGTTCAGCCGCTCTGCCACGGCCTCGGGCAGGCCGGTGCCGACATGGGGAAAGGCGAGGATGACGGGGCTGTCGCCGCGGCTGACGCGGAACGGCTCCATCAGCCCACCTCCGGCAGCAGGCCGGCCGCCGCCGGCTCCAGCGCGCCTGTCGCCACCAGGGCGCCGGCCGCCTCCATGTCATTTCCCATGAACCTGTCCGCCTCCAGCACCGGGATACGGCTGCGGATCGCGGCAATCGCGGTTTCCAGCCGGGGCGAGGTCTTCAAAGGCCCGCGCAGATGCACACCCTGCGCCGCGATCATCGCCTCGACCCCGATGATCCAGAACAGGTTCTGCGTCATCGGCAACAGGCGGCGCGCGCCGTGGCAGGCCATCGAGACGTGATCCTCCTGATTGGCAGAGGTGGGGGTACTGTCGACCGATGCCGGATGGGCCATCTGCTTGTTCTCGCTCATCAATGCGGCGGTCGTGACCTCGGCGATCATCATGCCGGAATTGAGCCCGGGCTTTGGCGTCAGGAACCCCGGCAGCCCATAGGACAGCGCCGGATCGACCAGCAGCGCCACACGGCGCTGCGCGATGGCGCCGATCTCGGCCACCGCCAGCGCGATGATGTCAGCGGCGAAGGCCACCGGCTCGGCATGGAAATTGCCGCCCGAGACGACGGAGCCATCCATCAGAACCAGCGGATTGTCGGTGGCGGCATTGGCCTCGATCTGCAGCGTGGCGGCGGCATGGCGCAGGATGTCGAGCGCGGCCCCCGCAACCTGCGGATGGCAGCGGATGCAGTAGGGATCCTGCACGCGCTCGTCGCCGGTCACATGGCTGTCGCGGATCTGGCTGCCCTCCAGCAGGCCCCGCAGGGCCCGGGCCACCTCGATCTGGCCGGAATGGCCGCGCAGGGTGTGGATTTCCGGGGTGAAGGGCGCGGTCGATCCCATGGCGGCATCGGTCGACAGCGCCCCGGTCACGATGGCGGCGCGCAAGGCCCGTTCGGCCCGGAACAGCCCCGCCAGCGCCAGGGCGGTGGAAACCTGCGTGCCGTTGATCAGGGCCAGCCCCTCTTTCGCGGCCAGAACCACGGGTGCCAGCCCAACCCGCGCCAGCGCCTCGGCGCCGGGCAGGCGGGTGCCGCCTACGACGGCCTCGCCCTCGCCGATCATCACGGCGGCCATATGGGCAAGCGGGGCCAGGTCGCCCGACGCCCCGACCGAGCCCTTTTCCGGGATCACCGGGATCACGCCCCGGGCCAGCATCTCGCCGATCAGCGCCACCACCTCGGGCCGCGTGCCAGATGCGCCCCGCCCGAGCGACATCAGCTTGAGCGTGAGCACCAGCCGCACCACATCCTCGGCCAGCGGGGCGCCGACGCCGCAGCAATGCGACAGGATCAGGTTGCGCTGCAGCGCCGCGACGTCGCCCGCCGGGATACGGATCGAGGCAAGCTTGCCAAAGCCGGTGTTCACGCCATAGACCGCCGCGTCGCCCGCGGCGACCTCGGCGATGCGGGCAGCGGACCGGGCGATGCCCGCCGCGGCCGAGGGGTCGAGGCCCGGGGTTTCGGCCAGCCAGTAGATCCGGCGCAACGTGGCAAGCGGGACCAATCCGGGGAGCAGCGTTTGGGGCACCATCAGACGATTTCTCCCTTGAAGATACGGGCATGGAGCGGGTTGAACCCCATCCGCGCCACGAGTTGGGCCGGGCTTTCGACATCCCACAGCGCCAGATCGGCCGACAGCCCAGGGGCGATGCGCCCGGTTTCCCGCCCGAGGCCAAGGGCACGGGCGGCATGGGTCGTCACCGCCGCAAGGCATTCCGGAACGGTCAGCCGGAACAGCGTTGCCCCCATGTTCATGGCCAGCAGAATCGAGCTGAGCGGCGAGGTGCCGGGATTGCAGTCGGTCGCCAGCGCCATCGGAACGCCGGCCGCGCGAAAGGCTGCGACCGGCGGCACCACAGTCTCGCGGAGGGTGAAGAACGCTCCCGGCAGCAGAACCGCCACCGTGCCCGATGCGGCCATCGCGCGGGCGTCCGCCTCGGTCGCATGTTCCAGATGATCGGCGGAGAGGGCGCCATGGCGGGCGGCGAAGGCGGTGCCGCCGGCATGGGAGAGCTGTTCGGAATGGATCTTCACCGGAATGCCAAGCTCCCGCGCCCGGCGATACAGCGGCTCGAGCTCGGCCGTGGAAAAAGCGATGCCTTCGCAAAAGCCATCGACCGCATCCACCAGCCCTTCGGCATGGGCAGCCTCCAGCCCGGCGATGGCGACCTCGCGGATATAGTCTTCGGCGCGGCCTGCGTAGTCCGGGGGCAAGGCATGGGCGGCCAGCCATGTGGTGCAGACCCGCACCCGGCGCAGATCGGCCAGCCGCCGCGCCGCGCGCAGCATGTTCATCTCGGCCTCGACCGACAGGCCGTAGCCAGATTTGATCTCGACGGTCGAGACGCCCTCGGCCAGCAGGTGATCGAGGCGCGGCAGGCTGGCCGCAACCAATGCCTCCGGGCCAAGCGCCCGTGTCGCCTGCATAGAGGCCTTGATCCCCCCGCCAGCCTTGGCGATCTCTTCGTAACTGGCGCCTTCGAGCCGCAGCTCGAACTCCCGTGCCCGGTCTCCGCCAAACACCAGATGAGTGTGGCAATCGATCAGGGCAGGCGTCATCAGGCGGCCGCCGCAATCGGCGACCCGCGCGCCATCACGGGGCAGGTCCGCCCCGATGGCAATTATCCTGCCCGCATCCGTCAGCAGCTCCAGCGCGCCGGGTTCGGAGGCAGGCGCCACGGCACCATCGACGGGGATGATGCGGGCATTCGTCCAAAGGGTTCTGGTCATGGTGCTCCCCCTGCCCTGCTGCCGGTCTGCCGCGCCCCGCGGCGGCCAGAATCATGCGTTGCCCTGCCTCTTGGCCGAGGTTGCGCTTCCCTCAAGTGAAAATCAAGTATATACATAGAGAAGGTGTCATCAGCGAGCACTGCGGCGGGCGGCGGAGGATCGGACATGCGGATTCATGCGGCGGCAGCGTTGTTGCCCGGCGGCTGGGAACGGGATGTGACGCTGGTTGTGGCGGATGGCCTGCTGGTATCGGTCACGCCCGGCAGCGCGGCCCTCCCCGACGATATCCGAGTCGAGGCGTTGGTACCCGGCATGCCCAACCTGCACAGCCATGCCTTCCAGCGCGGCTTTTCCGGCCTGACCGAATGGCGCGGGGCGGGGCGCGATAGTTTCTGGACATGGCGAGAGATGATGTATCGCTTTGCGCTGCAGCTTGATCCCGAAGGGATGGAGGCCATCGCCGCCCTGGCCTGTGTCGAAATGCTGGAGGCAGGCTTTACGCGGCTGGGGGAATTCCACTACCTGCACCATGCGCCGGACGGCCGCCCCTATGCCGACCCCGCCGAAATGTCGCGGCGCATCTTCGCCGCAACCGAGGCCACGGGAATCGCGCTGACCCATCTGCCGGTGTTCTATGCTCATGGCGGCTTCGGCGGGGCGGCCCCGACCGAGGGGCAGCGTCGTTTCGTGCAGGATGTCGATGGCTTTGACCGGCTGATGGAGGCTTGCGCCGCTAGCCTTCACCGGCCGCAGGACCGGTTGGGCCTTGCGCCACATTCGCTGCGCGCAGCGACGCCGGAGCAGATCCGCAGGCTGGCGCAGGTCTGGCCGGGCCGCCCCTTCCATATCCACATTGCCGAACAGGCGAAGGAGGTGGAGGATTGCCTTGGCCATTGTGGGGCCCGCCCGGTGGAGTGGCTGATGGACAATGCCCCCGTCGGGCCAGAGTGGTGCCTGATCCATGCGACCCATCTGACCGCGGCCGAGGTCGCTGCGATTGCGGCCAGCGGCGCGGTGGTGGGCCTTTGCCCGCTAACCGAGGCCAATCTGGGCGACGGCACCTTTCCCGCCGCCGATTTTCTGGCGGTAGGGGGCCGCTTCGGCATCGGCACCGACAGCAATGTGTCTATCTCGGTCACCGGCGAATTGCAGATGCTGGAGTATTCGCAGCGCCTTGCCCATCAGGCGCGCAACATCTGCGCCACGTCCGGCTCGACCGGCACCGTGCTGTTCACGGCGGCTTTGCAAGGCGGCGCGCAAGCCCTTGCCGCGCCCGCGCCGGTGCTGGCGCCCGGCGCGGGCGCCGATCTGGTGGCGCTGCGCGACCCGCTGGGTCTGGACGATACCGGCAGCCTGCTGGACCGCTGGATCTTTGGCGCGGGTGTCACCGTGGCCGATGTCTGGGCCAGCGGCGCGCATCTGGTCGAGGGTGGCCGCCACCGCGAGCGCGACCGCATCTTCGGCGCCGCGGCAAAAGCGATCCGCCGTTTGATCTGAGCCGCCCGGAGAGGGCGCAGAGCCGCAGTCAAACTGGAGCCATTGCTGAGCGAGCCGGTCCGCTATTCTCCGTCGATGGCCGGCACCTACCGCACCCCGGTCGTGGCGTTGATCCGCGGCTTGGCGATGCAAAGGGAATGGATGAGGCGACGGAGGCGGTGCGCGCCCTGGTGGACCGGGCGGGCTGACCCCTGCCCCGGATAAAGGCCCGCTGACCATCGGCCTTCAGGGCGCGCTTGCAGCCTTGCTCCGCCTTGCGACCGGGTGGCCTCTGGCAGATGTGACGCGTGCTGCAAATACGAAGAAGGCCTCGGGTGGGCGCAACCCTCGTTGCCTACCTGAGCTGCCGTGCACGGCGTCACACCCCCGCTCCCTCCCCAGCCGACCGAAACTGCCGCGCATGGTGCTCGACCCACCGGTATTGCTGCTCGTTTTCCACGGTCTCCGGAAACTGGCCGCGCAGTAGCGCAACCGCTTCGGCGGGTGCCTTGCCGGCCTCCACTAGATGCATCGCGGCAACCAGCCCGCTGCGGCCCGCGCCGTGGTGGCAGCACATGCCGACGGCACCGTCCGCGGCGAAGACCTGCGCAAACACGGGCCGGAGCCGGTGCCAGCCGCGCAGGAAGGCCGCGTTTGGAACGCCGTAATCCTCGATCGGCAGAGCGAGGCATCGCAGGGCCTTGGCCTTCACGCCCGCCCGCAGCAGGGGCATGGCCTCCGCTGGCAGTTCAGCGGCCTGCGCATGGACCAGCAGCAGCTGCATCCCTGCCGCTGCCGCCTCGGACAGGGTGGCATCGAGCAGACCCGGATTGATCCAGGACTGGCCGCGGAAATCGGTATCGAGGCCGGGAAAGCCCATGGTGATGACACGGCCGCCGCCAGGGCGCGTGCAGATGGTGCGCACCGAGCTGAAATCGGCGTCGTCGGAAAACTCGTCGGGCATGGACTGTCCTTGGCAAGGAAGCGCGCCCCTGTGCCGGGGCGCGCAGGAAGGGTCGATCAGCGGATCGGGTAGGGATACATCAGGCCGCCATCCGCGACATGGGCGTTGAGCGTGCTGGCACGGTCGAGCCCGAAGGGCGTGCCGGTGCCGAGGTGACGCTCGAAGACCTCGCCATAGGAGCCGACCTGTTTGACCACCTGATAGGCCCAGTCCTGCGGCAGGCCCAGCTTGGCGGCCATGTCGGTGGTGGCGGCATCCGTGCCGAACAGGCGCTGCACATCGGCTGGTTTCTGGGCAAGGTCCGCGACGATGTCATCGACATTGGCCGAGGTGACGCCGTGGGCGTCGGCGTTCAGCATGACCTGAAAGGCCCAGAACAGCGTCGCCTCGAGGGCCTGATCGGGGCGGGCGACCAGCGTCAGCGGCTCGGCCGAGATCACTTCGGGCAGGATCACATAGTCGCCCGGGGTCGGTGCCAGCTGGCGGTCGGCCGTCAGCGCGGTCACGTCCGAGGCATAGACATCGCATTTGCCCGAGAAGAAGGCCTCCAGCCGCGCGGTCTTGTCGGCGATGTTCTCGACCCGGTAGGTCATGCCCTTGGCGGCGAACCAGTCGGCGATGTTCAGAAGCGTGGTCGAGCCGTCCTCGGCGCAGATATTGGCCTTGTCGAGTTCGGCCGCGCTTTGCACGCCAAGCGCGCTTGGCACCATGAAGCCCTGACCGTCGAAGAAGGTGGTCACGACAAAGGCCATGCCCTCATCGGCGTCGCGGGTGCCGGTCTGTGTGATCGAGCGCGAACCCATATGCGCCTCACCGGCGACGATGGTCTTCATCGAGTCGGAAAAGCCGACGCCGCGGATATCGGCCTTGGTGGCATCGCCCAGGATGGCGGCGGCGGCCATGCGGCAGAAATCGGCGTTGAAGCCCTGAAACACGCCTTGGCTGTCGGGCACGGAAAAGCCCGGCGCGGTGGCGCTGACAAGGCAGATCAGGCTGTCCTTGGCCTTGATGTCGTCCATCACCGGCCCGGCAAGGGCAGGTGCGGCAGCAAGCGCGAGGGCAGAGGCGGTCAGCGACATGAGGATCTTGGAGGTGGTCATGGGGAATCTCCTGCGGATGTGAGGCATCACCGGATGCCCAACATGTATACAGGTATATTTCTTTAGTTTCATGACAAATCTACCGGCTGCGCGCGCTTTGCTGACGATGCAGGTCACGCCCCACCCAGGACAGGAATGCGCAGGACAGCAAGAACCACATTCCGACAAAGGCATAGGCCTCCAGCGCGTATTGCCCCCATCCGGGTTCGCTGAACGCCATGCGCGCGGTCGAGGTCAGGTCATGGATCCCCAGCACCACAACCAGCGAGGTATCTTTGTAGGCACCGATGACTGAGTTCACCAAGGCGGGCAGGCTGCGCGACAGCGCCTGCGGCAACAGCACCAACCGCATGGTCTGGCCCCAGGATAGCCCCAGCGACGCGGCCGCCTCGGTCTGGCTGGCCGGCAGCGATTGCAGCCCGCCGCGCACATCCTCCGCAAAGTAGGAGGCGTGAAAGAAGATCAGCGCGATCAGCGTCGCCATCACCGGGCTGATCCTTGTGCCGGGCGGCAGGGTCAGCGGTAGCACGAACACGCCCACGAACAGCACGGTGACCATGGGCACGCCGCGCATCGCCTCAATATAGACCACCGCCACCCGGCGCAGCACCGGCCAGCGTCCCTGGTAGCGCAGCACGGCCAGCGCCACCCCAAGGGGGAAGGCCAGCGCGATGGCGATGACTGACAGGATCAACAGCACCGGCATCCCGTTCCAGCGCGACATGTCGACCGGGGCAAGCCCCGACCATCCCCCGCCCATCAGCGCAAAGACAAGCGGGATCACCAGAACCCAGAGGGCAAGCAGCACCCGTGGCCCGACCCCGCCAAGCCGGCCGGTGATGCGCAGCCCGACCATGCCCGACAGCGCCAGCAGCAGCACCGAGACCAGCGCCGGGCGCCAATGTTCGGCATAGGGATAGGTGCCGAACAGCATGAAGCGGCTCTTTTCCACATAGAACCGCCAGCAGGCCCCGGCAGCCTCGGCGCATGCCTCCATCGGCCGCAGAGGTGAGACGGCAGAGACCAGCGCCCAGTCCAGCACCGCCGAAGCCACCCAGACCGCCAGCGCGGCACTCAGCGCCGAGACCAGCGCGGTGACCGGGGTGCCGGCCCATTGGCGCAGCAGGTCGCGGCGCTGTTCGGGCGGCGGCGCTGCGGGGATCATGGCGCGCTCCTTGCACTGCGGGCGCGCAACGCCTCGTTCAGGCGGTTCATCACCGAGGAGGCCAGCAGGCTGAGCCCCAGATACAGCGCCATGGTGATCAGCATCATCTCCAGCGGCCGGAAAGTCTGGTTGATGATCGTGCCGCTGACCGACATCAGGTCGGAATAGCCCACGACAATGGCGACAGAGGTGTTCTTGATCAGGTTCACATATTGGTTGATCATCGGCGGAATGACGATCCGCAGCACCTGCGGCAGCACCACGAAGCGCGTCACATGGCGAGGGGTCAGCCCCAGCGCCCGCGCCGCCTCTACCTGCCCCGTCGGCACCGCCAGGATACCGCCGCGCACCACCTCGGCAATCTGCGCGCCGTGATAGAGGCCGAGGGTCAGCAGGACCACCAGGAACTGCACCGACAGCCGCGCGCCGCCGGCGAAATCGAACCGCTCGAAGGCGGGGATCGTTGGCACCAGCGGCACATCAGCCAGCAGTGCAAAGGCCATCGGCAGGCCCAGAAGCAGGGCCACCGCCACGGGCATCACGGGGAGTTCCCGTCCCGTTTCCCACTTGATCCGGCGCGCCCGGCGGCCCCACCAGAACGCGGCCAGTGCCCCCGCCACAAGCGGCAGCAGCAGCCAGATCTGGCTCGGATCGGGCTCGAACATCGGCATGTAGATCGAGCGGTTGGACAGATGGAACGGCCCCAGCGACAGCGCCTCGCGCACCGGGGGCAGGCCGCGCACTGCCAGCACATAAAGCACCAGCAGCACGAGGATCTTCGGCAGGTTCCGGAACAGCTCTACATACAGCAGCGCAACCACCCGCCCCGCCGGGCTGGGGGAGACGCTGACCAGCCCCATCAGCACCCCCACCACCGTCGCCAGCACCAGCCCGGCCAGCGCCAGCAGCACCGTGTTCAGCAGCCCGGCCAGAATGGCCCGCGCATAGCTGTCTTTCGCCGCGTAGGGGATCAGGTTTTCGCTCAGGTCGAACCCGGCGGTCTGCGCCAGAAACCCGAAGCCGGGGGTGACGCCGGCCCCCCGCATGTTCAGCCAGATGTTCGCCCCCAGCACGGCAAGCGCCAGCAAGATCAGGGCCACGACGACGGTCCCCAGCCGGTCGGGCGGTTTGCGGGCCGCAGGCGGCGGTGAGTGTTGCATCGGCAGGCTCCGTCGGATATCTTAGCCTGCACACGTGTATACATGTGATGCAACAGATTTGTGGCACGCCCTCACCCAAGGTCAAGACATCCATGCCGCTCAGTGACGCCAAGCCCCGCGCAGACGATATCGCAGATGCCATCCGCGCCCGGATCTGCCTGCAGCCGGTGACGGACCAGACCATGCTGCTGGAAGGCACCCTCGCCGCCGAGTTCGGCGTCTCGCGCACGCCGGTGCGGCAGGCCCTGCAGCGGCTGGCCTATGAGGGGCTGATCGAGGTGCGCACGGGCGTCGGCTCGTTTGCCAATGCGCTCGACCCCGCAGCGCGCGGGCTGCATCTGGCGGTGCATTGCGGGCTGCTGCGGCTGGTGGGCGCCCTGCCCGACGCGCCAGTGCCGCGCGACATCGGGCGCGGGCTGGAGGGGCTTTCGCGCCAGGCACAGCACCCTGACCCGATGGACGCAGCCGCGGTCTTCGAACTGTTCTCGGAGCTGAACGCGAACCTCTCGCGGCTGATCCCCGATCCGGTGATCGCCGATGCCCATCTGATCAGCGGCTGGCGCGTGCTGCGCTGGTTCCTGGCCGATCTGCGCCAGGGCGGGTCCGACACGCCCCAAACGGTCGTCAGCCTCTGCCGCTTGGGCACGGCAGACACCGGGAATGGCCGGGCGGCCCTGTTCGCGGCAGCCGCGGCGCTGTTCGACCCTTCAAGGCTAGCGCCGGCAGGCTGACGCCCGAACACCGCTGACGGGTTGCGCCGGGGTCGCGCCAAGCTCACCCGCCGGCTTCGAGGGTGACCCAGAGGACTGACCGTCCTCCGGACTTTGTGGCAGCGCGAGAACGCCGGGGAGACCGGACTGACGCTCGCCGCCATGCGCTTCGCGTCTGACCTGCCGCTTAACTTTCATCCGGCCGCGACCGAAACAGCCCGGCCCCGGCAAGCACATGATCCCGCGGATTGACCTTCAAGGCTCCCTGGCTGAGCTGCTGCCGGTTTCGTGGACACGAAGATAAGATCGTGCCCCATGAATCGGAGAGTGGATATGACGAGACGGAAGTTCAGCCGCGAGTTCAAGGTCGAGGCCGTCAGGCTGGTGACGGATCGGGGTGTGGCGGTGGCGCAGGCCGCGCGTGACCTCGATCTGGCAGAGAGCGTGTTGCGGCGCTGGATGGCGAACGGTCGGTGATTGCGGACAACATCCTGGACCGGGATTTCGTGGCGGACCGGCGGAACCAGAAGTGGCTCGCCGACTTCGCCTATCTCTGGACTGTCGAGGGCTGGCTGTATGTCGCGGTCGTGCTGGACGGTCGTCGGGAAAACGATCCCCCGGATCGTTTTCTGATCCTCCTCCATTTCGCGGCGCGCCGTGGGCTGATGCATGAAGGCTGATCGGGATGCGTCACTGGTCATGGATGCGCTGATGATGGCGGTCTGGCGACGCGGCAAGGCCGATGCACTGCTCCATCATTCGAACCAGGGATCGCAATACACCAGCGAGCAGTTCCAGCGCCTGCTGGCTGACAACGGGATCACCTGCTCCATGAGCCGGGCAGGCAATGTCTGGGATCGAGCCATAGGAACGCCATTGGTCCGAGAGACCATGGCGAGGTCAGCGATGGAAAGCTTCTTCTCATCGCTGAAGACCGAACGGACCGCACGCAAGGTCTACCGCACCCGCGACGAAGCCCGAGCCGACGTGTTCGACTACATCGAGCGCTTCTACAACCCTCGGCGCCGACATTCAAAACTGGGCTACCTCAGCCCGATGGAGTTCGAGGCCCGTGCTATGCTAGCTTAACCTGCTGTCCACGAAACCGGCAGCAGCTCAGCCTGTGGTACGGTGACAAGGTCTGTTACAGCGCGGCATGTGCGTCGACCGAGACGCCGCCTGTTTCGATCAACACAAGTGCAATACGAGGGGTTCACCTACAAATCCAACGGCAACCAATGTGTTAAGGCGCACGACGCCCTGCTGCGAGGCCACAACCACTTGGTCGCCGATTGCAGCGCAAACCTTGAAATCACCGGAAAGATGGCTGCCCGATTGGGGCAGGCCGAATCATGCCTGATCTATCCTTGAGGACGCAAAGCTGCGGGGACAATGAGTTTCAGTCCGGCGCGCGCTCGCAGAGCGCTGCCCTAGAACGCCTGGCATTTTCCCAAAACAAGATTATCACTCAAAGGATCATCGTCCTGCGCGCGCTCTGTCCCTACGCTCAGCCACCCACCAGGAGACACCATAGTCAAACCTTCCGCCTTGACCCCGGCGCCGCCACCAATGTCATCTTCGCCTACAAGATGGACGCACGACGCCCCGGCCAGAAGAGGAACCAGAACATGATGACAGACCTTCACGTTGTCCCTGCTCGACGTGGTCGGGCAGTACGGTTGGCCAAGGGCCAAGCGATCCAGATCATCAACACGCATGGTCAGCAGGTTGTCGATACATGGTGCTTCAATGCCGATGACATGTCGGAGTTCATGTCGATGGAGCACCTGCATGCCACGCTTCAGGGGATCTTTCCCGCCACGGGTGACGGGCTTGCGACAAACCGGCGTCGGCCCATCCTGATCCTGGAAGAAGACACCTCACCTGGGCGCCATGATACGGTGATCGCCGCCTGCGACGTGCACCGCTATGCCGCGCTGGGCTGCACGCAGTACCATGACAATTGCACCGACAACCTGCGGGCCGCGCTGGGGCAGCTCGATCTGCGGACGGCGGACTGTCCGGCCCCCCTGAACCTGTGGATGAACATTCCGGTCGGCCCTGACGGCAAGATCACGTGGGGAGAGCCGCTCAGCAAGCCCGGGGATCGTGTGACCTTGCGTGCGGTCCTCGACTGCATCGTGGTCATGTCTACATGCCCTCAGGATATGATCCCGATCAACGGCGCCGCCTGCACTCCGACCGAGGTTCACTACCGTCTGATGCCCTGACCGGCCGTCAAGCCACGTCAGGGCACTGGCCGCTGCTCGATCCGGTAGACCCGGTCCGGTTCGTCGTCAGGCCTCCAAGGCGGTCAGGGTCAAGCAGCAATTCTGCTAATTTCTGACGAGGACCCTCTTGACCCTGTCACGCTGGGAAACCCCAGATTGGGCAAACGGCACTTCCGCCGACCCTTCTGAGAGGATCCGATTATGATCGAACTGACCCTTCCCGGCATGACCTGCGGCGGCTGCGCACGGGGCGTGACGGCCGCCATCAAGGCAATCGATCCCACCGCCGAAGTCGTCACCGACGTGGCCAATCGCAAAGTGCAGGTCACGACTGCGGTGGACACCGAGGCGGTGAAGGATGCCGTCAAGAAAGCAGGCTATTTGCCTGCATGACATGAGGGCGCCCTGTGTCGCAGTGACCGGGCCGGGGGAAATCCCCGGCCTTTGGCATTTCGCCCGCGCAGTTTCATTTCCCGGCACCCATTCAGAAACCCTTTGACCCTGACATCGTTGGAAGCCCCAGAACGCGATTCGAAGCGCATCACACATGAAGGGAATCGCATCATGAAGGACTTCACCTCCGCGCCGCCCAGCGGCACAATTGACAGCATTTCAATCCTTGGCATGACCTGCGCTTCCTGCGTCGGCCGCGTCGAGCGGGCCATTGCAAAGGTTCCAGGGGTCTTCTCGGCCTCGGTCAACCTAGCCACGGAACGTGCCGAAGTCCGCTACGACGCCGAACCTGTCCGCGAAGCAGTCGTCGCAGCTATTCGCAAAACGGGATACGAGGTCGAGGCTACAACGATGGAAGTCGGCATCGAGGGTATGACCTGCGCCTCTTGTGTCGGCCGGGTCGAAAAGGCCATCGCGGTGGTTCCGGGGGTGCTGTCTGCATCGGTGAACCTTGCGACCGAACGCGCGACGATCAAGGTTCTTGACGCTGGCCCCGAGATGGTGGGGGCAATTGAATCGGCTATCCGTGGCGCAGGTTATGCGCCCCACGCGGCGCGGGTTGATGCGACCGACAAGGCCGTCGCACGGGAAGAGGAGCAGAGGCGTCTGAAGCGCGATCTGCTCATTGCGGGCGGGCTGACCCTGCCGATCTTCCTTCTGGAAATGGGCAGCCACCTGATCCCCGCCTTGCATCATTGGCTGGCTATGACGATCGGGCGGACGCCGCTCTACATATTCTATTTCGTTCTGGCGACGATCGTTCAGTTCGGGCCGGGCCTTCGGTTCTACAAGAAGGGCCTGCCCGCACTGGCGCGACTTGCGCCCGACATGAATTCGCTCGTCGTTCTGGGATCGTCGGCGGCTTGGGCCTATTCGGTTGTCGCAACGTTTGCGCCCGGCTTGCTGCCGCAAGGCACGGCGAATGTGTATTTCGAGGCATCCGCCGTGATCGTGACGTTGATCCTGCTGGGCCGGTTCCTTGAGGCCAAAGCCAAGGGCCGCACGTCCGAGGCGATCAGCCGCCTGATGGGTCTGCAGGCCAAGACCGCCCGCATCCTGCGCGGCGCGGATTTTGTGGAAGTGGCGCTGGACACTGTTGAGCCGGAAGACGTGGTGCAGGTCCGTCCTGGTGACCGCATTCCGGTTGATGGCACCGTCCTGACCGGCTCATCCTTTGTGGACGAGGCGATGATCACGGGCGAGCCTGTGCCGGTGGCAAAGTCGGAAGGCTCCAGCGTGACCGGCGGCACCATCAACAAGACCGGCTCCTTCACCTATCGGGCGGAAAAGGTTGGCGCGGATATGATGCTGTCGCAGATCATTCGCATGGTCGAAAGCGCGCAGGGGGCAAAGCTGCCGATTCAGGCGCTGGTGGACCGGGTGACGGCCTGGTTCGTGCCCGCCGTCATGGCAGCCGCCGCGTTGACCTTCGGCGTCTGGTGGATCTGGGGCCCCGATCCGGCAATGACCTTCGCATTGGTCAATGCCGTTGCGGTCCTCATCATCGCTTGCCCCTGCGCCATGGGACTGGCCACACCAACGTCGATCATGGTCGGCACCGGGCGGGCGGCAGAGCTTGGCGTGCTGTTTCGCAACGGTGAAGCCCTGCAAAGCCTGACGTCGGTCGGTGTCGTCGCGCTCGACAAGACCGGCACCCTGACCGAAGGGCGCCCGTTGCTGACCGATCTTGTGGTGTCGGCTGGTTTCACACGGTCTGACATTCTGGCACTGGTTGCCGCTGCCGAAGCCTCGTCCGAGCATCCCGTGGCGACCGCGATTGTTGAAGCCGCGCGGTCTGAAGGCCTGATCGTCCCAGAGGCTGGCACTTTCGAGGCGATCCCCGGTTACGGGATCCGGGCGATGGTCAATGACCGGCGCATCGAAGTCGGGGCCGACCGCTTCATGACGAGCCTTGGTGTGGACATTGCGCAGTTTGCCGATCAGGCGGCGGATCTCGGCACCAAGGCGCGCACGCCACTTTATGTTGCGGTCGAAGGTCAGCTGGCGGCCCTGATCGCCGTGGCTGACCCGATCAAGGCGTCAACGCCATCGGCCATTGCCGCCCTGCATCACCTGGGTTTGAGGGTCGCCATGATCACCGGCGACAACAGGCGCACCGCCGAAGCCATTGCTGCCGAACTGGGCATTGATGAGATCGTGGCAGAGGTGCTGCCCGAGGGCAAGGTTGCCGCCATCAAGGCGTTGCGTGCCGGGGGCCGTTCGGTCGCCTTCGTCGGCGATGGCATCAACGACGCCCCTGCACTCGCCGAGGCGGATGTCGGGCTGGCCGTTGGCACCGGAACGGACGTGGCCATCGAAAGCGCCGATGTGGTGCTGATGGGCGGCGATCTGACCGGGGTTTCCAAGGCGATCGGGCTGTCGCGCGCCACCATGCGCAACATCCGGCAGAACCTGTTCTGGGCCTTTGCCTATAACGCGGCCCTGATCCCGGTGGCAGCAGGAGTTTTGTATCCGGTCAGCGGAACGCTGCTGTCGCCGATGCTGGCCGCCGGTGCGATGGCCCTGTCATCGGTGTTTGTCCTGGGAAATGCGCTGCGACTGAAGCGCTTTGCCCCCGCCGTCGGCTCCTCCCCGCGCGCCGCCATGGGGCATCCCGTCGCACAGCGCACGTCATTAACAGACTGATCAAGGAACTTGCATCATGTCGCACAACCACATTGAACTGTTCACGACGCCGACGTGCCCCGACTGCGCAATCCTCAAGCGATGGCTGGAGGCGCAGGGACTGGTTTATATTGAGCGGGACCTTCGAATCCCGGGGATCGCCGAAGAGGCCCGCCGCCGAACTGGCCTGCGTATTGCCCCGATCACGATCATTGACGGGAAGGCGCTGTGGGGGCCGGCGGCAGACCAGGTCGCCCGTCTGCGGCCGCTGATCGGCGTCGCCCACGCGTATTGAAACCGACCGGCAAAAGGCGCTTGACCTTCCAACGATGGAAAGGTTCACGATGTCCTCAATCAGGTCACCCCATCCAGGACCTAAGGGAGAACCACCATGAACATCGGTGACGTTGCCAAGGCCACGGGTATTTCGGCCAAGATGATCCGCTATTACGAAGACACCGGTCTGATCCGCGCCGCCTTGCGCACCTATTCAGGCTATCGTGTCTATACCGAGAATGACATCCAGACGCTGCGCTTTGTCCGTCGTGCCCGCGATCTGGGCTTCACCGTCAAGCAGATCAACGACCTGCTGACCCTGTGGCGTGATCGCGGCCGCGCCAGCGCCGATGTAAAGCAGATCGCGATGGGCCACGTCGCAGAGCTTGAGACGAAGATGAGGGAACTGAAGGAGATGACGGAAACTCTGCGTCACCTTGCGTCGAACTGTCAGGGCGACAACAGGCCGGATTGCCCGATCCTGATGTCACTCGGCAATGCCGCCCCGGATGCTCCCGTTCCCCCGCTGCGTGACCGCAAGAAGACCCGCGGTTTCGAGCGGGTGTGACAGGCACCCGGTTCGCTCGCAGCGCAGACGCCCTCTCGGGGTGACAACCACCCTTCAAGATTTCCACAGGAGTTTTTCACATGACCCATGTGACACGTCGCCGCTTTCTGGCCGCAGGCGCAGTTTTTGCCACATCCCCCGCTCTCCTCGGGACTGCGTTCGCGCAGGACACCACAGGAATGACGTTGCGCGCCACCACAAGAACGCTCGATATCGATGGCCGCGCAGCCAGCGTTTACGGGCTCGAGAACACCGCGGGTGGACAGGGGCTAATCCTTGATCCTGGCCAACGGTTTGCTGTGGATCTGACGAACGATCTCGACGTCGAAACCATCATTCATTGGCACGGCCAGATCCCTCCCAATGTGCAGGATGGGGTGCCGGGCCTGCCGATGCCCCTGCTGTCACCCGGTGAACGGCGGTCTTATGACTTCGCGCCAATGCCGGGCACGCACTGGATGCACAGCCATGTGCCGGTACAGGAAATGCAACTGCTGGCCGCCCCGCTGATCGTGCGCAGCGCGGCCGATCTGGCCGCCGACCGGCAGGAGGTAGTGATGTTCCTGCACGACTTCTCGTTCAAACCCGCCGAGGAGGTTTTGGTCGAGATCACCGGCGGCGCCGGGCACGACATGGCAGGGATGGATCATGGTACGCCCCCGCCCGCCGGAGCCACGGACGGCATGGCGGGAATGGACCATGGCACCATGGGCGGCATGGCGATGGACCTGAACGACTACAATTTCGACGCCTATCTCGCCAATGACCGCACCCTGAACGACCCCGACGTGATCCGCGTCGAGGCAGGAGGCCGGGTCCGTCTGCGCATCATCAATGCGGCGGCGGCAACCGTGTTCTGGATCGACACCGGCGCAGTTCAGGGACGGCTGGTTGCGGTTGATGGCCATGAGGTTCTGCCCGTCACCGGCACCCGGTTCGGCATCACAATGGCGCAGCGGTTGGATATCGAGATCGACCTTCCCGCCGGTTCCGGCACACTTCCGATCCTCGCCCTGCGCGAAGGCGCGCGCGAGCGGACCGGGATCGTGCTGGCCACAGCGGGCGCAAAGGTGTCGCGCATCGACGCTCTGGCCGAAACCGCGGCCCCGGCCTTCGACACTGGGCTTACGCAGGAACTGTCGCTGCGGGCGGCCAATCCGCTGGCAGCGCGCGCGGCGTCAAGAACCCACATGATGATGTTGGGCGGATCGATGCAGCCCTATATCTGGACAATCGACGGCAAGACCTGGGGCGATCATGTGCCGGTGACCGCGACCAGCGGAGAACGGATCGAGATCATGTTCCACAACATGTCGATGATGGGCCATCCGATGCACCTGCACGGCCATGCGTTCCAGGTGGTGGGCATCGGCAATCAGCGCTTTGCGGGGGCGGTGCGCGACACTGTCTATGTGCCGCCGATGGCCATGGTCACAATCGCCATTGATGCAGGCGAGGCCGCGCGCTGGATGCTGCATTGCCACCACATGCCGCATCTTACCACCGGTATGATGACCGAATTCGCGGTCAGCGCATGATAGTGACAGGCCGGGGCCGTCGAAAGGGCGGCCCGGTCCTTGCCTTTGAATATGGACATCTGAGACCATGATCCCGTGCAAGACCTTGCCTACAGCCCTAATATTTTCGGCGCTGCCCTTTTCGGCCTTCGCTTTTTTTCATTCGGGTTCACCCGACGTGGACGTGGGCCGCGCGCTCTATGCTCAGCACTGCGCGGCCTGCCATGGCGCAAACCTTGAAGGCCAGCCAGACTGGCGCAGCCCCGACGCCAACGGCCTTTACCCTGCGCCACCGCATGACGAAACCGGCCACACCTGGCACCATGATGATGCGATGCTGACCGATTACATCACCCGGGGTGGGCAAGCCGTTCTGAAGGATATGGGGGTCGACTTCACCTCGGGGATGCCGGGTTTCGCGGAGGTGTTGGAAAAGGATGGGATCGAGTCGATCCTCAACTACATCAAATCGACATGGCCTGAACCCGGTCGCAGGGTTCAGGCCGAACGATCAGAAAGGGTACCCGTCGATTGACGAATGCGCCAGAACGGTTCAGTTGTCCATGGCAGTGAAAATCCGGATCAACTGCAGGATCTTGTAGCTTTCAGCTTCGATCACCACGATCCGATCGTCCACGACCGCGTAGCGTTGTCCATATGGCAGCGGCGGCAGGTCATAGCGCACGAAATCGTCCAGGTAGATCAGATCACTTCGGTCTATCACATCCCCCGTCCGGTCACCGTTCAGCCACTGATCAGTGGTCACACCCTTCTTGGCCTGCCCCGGCGGCACGCAAGGCGGGTTTTTCTTGGCCAATCCCGGAGGGCATCCTTTCGAGTCAGCGAAAGCAGCGCCAGCGGTCAAGACGATTGCCAGAACGAAGCATGAGAGAATACGAGCCAAACCAAACCGTAACGTAGTTGCAGGGCTCGGCTTGACCGTCCCGCGCGTTGCTATCGGAAATGACTCGGACGACGGTTTCATGCGAACTTGTCTAGTCCCCTTTCAAAGCGTTGGTGCATCGACGAGCTGCTATATACTGGCTGACTTCGCGAGCCCAGATTCTGTCGCAGCCCCACCATTACGCAAGAATACGCACTTGTGTCTCGCGTTCACCGTGGCAGTTCAGTGGAACACCGACCTCTCCGTATCGCCTGAAACTCGGCTTCAGGCGCGTCTGAACAAACCGCCAGCCAGAGCGCCGACAGCTAGTAAGGATGACGGGCCTCGCACAACATGGGGAATGGGTGGCGATGGGCCACCCATTCGTCAATCAATCGAAGCGCTTGATCTCGCTATACGCACCCGCAACGCGCAGGGTTACGTTGACAGCAGCGTCGCCACGATTGCGCCAGAACCAGCCATGGTTGCCGGTAAAGGCGGCCGTTAGTTCGCCAGCGGCTCCGGGAACAGCACGACCCTTTTCATAGCTGATGCTGTTGCCGGGCCCATCGCCATGCAGGTCGAAGTTGACCTCGCCGCCCTCGACAGCCCATTCGAAGGAGGCAACCGCGCTCTCTTCCATCACCAGCTTGATCTCGATCCCCTGACCGGGCGCCAGCGCGAAGGTGATCTCTTCGGTCCACGCCGCCGCTTCGGCCGGCGCCTCCTGCGCGTGGGCAGTGCCTACCATCGCACCGAAGATCACATCCAGAAGACCCGGCTGCAGCGACGATTGCGGCTCGACATTGCCTTCCATCATCAAACGGTCAGCTTCGGCTTCCTCGGCGAGCTGGATTTTGATCTCGCCCATCTCGGCAAGGCCAAGGGCGCCGCCAATGCCGGTCGGGTCGATCCCGTACTCGGAAGGCCAGACCACGGTGACGAGGATCAGCGCAGCCGCCCCCGCCGCGATGGCGGTGGAGCGCCAGAGCTGGCGCGCGGTCGGCAGGTCGTCAAGGTTCGGTCGGTGTGCGTTGTGCATAGTCTGTCCTTTCACGAGAGCGCGAGGCCCGTCAGTTGATAGAATACAAGAAGGAAGCCCGCCGACATCATCACGACATTGGCGGTATAGGCCTGGCCCCAGAACCGGGGCGATCTGCGCCAGAAGCCCATCGCGATCAGGATGATCGACAGCGCCAGAAGCTGGCCCAGTTCGACCCCGATGTTGAAGGCGATGAGGTTGCCCAAGAGGCCGTCGGGCGCGATGTCATAATCGAGGATCTTGGTCGCAAGGCCGAAGCCGTGCAGCAGGCCGAAAGTCAGCGTCGCCGCACGGGTATCGGGTTGCACCCCGAACCAGCGCTGAAACGCGCCAAGATTGTCCAGCGCCTTGTAGACCACCGAAAAGCCGATGATGGCGTCGATGATGTAGCTGTTGAACTTGATGCCGAACCACACGCCGGCCAGCATCGTCACCGAATGGCCGATGGCGAACAGGCTGACATAAAGGCCGATGTCCTTCATCTTGTAGAGGAAGAAGATCACGCCAAGGAGGAACAGGATGTGGTCATATCCCGTCACCATGTGCTTGGCGCCAAGGTAGATGAAAGGGATGGGCAGGAAGCCGGAAACCTCCTGCACGTAACCGGCGTCGCCTTCGGTCACGTTATGGGCCTGCGCAGCGCCCGCCGTCAGAACGGCAAGGGCCAGTGTGGCAAGGGTAATCCAGATGCGCGAGGGCATCCGGGTCGGATAGGTCATGATGTGATCCTGTAGTGCAAGGTCTGAGGATGACCGCGCAGCCCGTGCGCTGGCCGGTTCAGGTCTTCAGACCACTTCCCTCGGGGGCCGCCGCGGTCCGTCCCGGATCGCACCTGACAGCACGGGCAGATCATTGCATTCGGCGGCTGTCCGCAGATCGAAGATTTCGGCCTCCTGCGAGGCAAGGATGACGAAGGTTGCGTGATCGTGGTCGGTGCTGTCGTGATGCTGGTGGCTCTCGGCCTGCCATGTCTCGCCCTTCTCGGCATGCCAAGCGGCATGATCCGCTTCGGCAGCCAAGGTGCCGGGGCCATGGGTCAGCGCGTTCACCACCGGGGCAGACCCCAGTGACAGCAGCAACATCAACACGGCCAGCGACCGCAAGACCCAGTCCAACCTGCGCATCTGTTCCCTCGGCCAAAACCCTGTTTGCAGGGCCGTCTTGTTTCTTGCGCTATCCCCCCATGGGGGATAGGCCTTTCATATGTCAGAACCTCATATCCACGCAAGTCACCCTGCCATTGCCACCCGGCTGAAACGCGCCGAGGGGCATCTTCGGCGCGTCATCGGAATGATTGAGGAAGGGCGGCCCTGCGTCGATCTGGCCACGCAGCTGCACGCCGTCGAGCGGGCGGTTGCCGAGGCGAAGCGGGCGCTGATCCATGACCATATCGACCACTGCGTGACCGCTGGGGGCGAGCACGACCTGGCCGAGATCAAATCCCTGACAAAGCTCCTCTAGATGCTGAAGACTCTGCGCAACCCGACCTTCCGCCACCTCTTCGCCGCTCAGATCGTGGCGCTTCTGGGCACGGGTCTGGCGACGGTGGCGCTTGGGCTGCTTGCCTGGCAACTGGCAGGCGACAATGCCGGCGCCGTCTTGGGCACGGCGCTGGCGATCAAGATGGTGGCCTATGTCACGCTGGCCCCGGTTGCGGCCGCCGTGGCCGAACGCCTGCCGCGCCGGGCATTCCTTGTGGTGCTGGACCTGATCCGCGCGGGCGTGATCGCTTGCCTGCCCTTCGTCGATCAGGTCTGGCAGATCTATGTGCTGATCTTCTTCCTTCAGGCCGCATCCGCAGGCTTTACTCCGGCCTTTCAGGCAGTGATCCCGGATGTGCTGAAGGATGACGACGACTACACCAACGCCCTGTCTCTGCTGCGCCTGGCCGAGGATCTCGAACAACTTGCTTCGCCCATGATCGCGGCGCTGCTGCTGACCGTGGTCAGCTTTCCGGTGCTGTTCGCGGGCACGGTCGTTGGCTTCATCGCTTCGGCCCTGCTGGTCCTGACCGCGTGCCTGCCGGACCGGGCGCGCGGCGAGAACAGCCCTTTCTGGGCCGACGTCACCAAGGGCATGCGCATCTACACCCGAACGCCCCGCCTGCGCGGGCTGATGGTGATGGAGGCCGCCGTCGCCGCAGCCGGAGCGATGGTCTACGTGAACACCGTGGTACTGGTGCAGGCCCGGCTGGGCCTGGGCGAGCAGGCCGTGGCCTTGGCCTTCGCGGGCTTCGGCGCGGGGTCGATGCTGGCGGCCTTCCTGCTGCCGCGCATGCTTGAGCGGTTCGAGGATCGCCCGGTAATGATCGGCGGAGCCGCATTGATGGTGGCGGGTGTGGCGCTGGTGCCGCTGGTGGGCGGGCTGGAGATTCTGATCGCCCTCTGGGCGCTGATCGGCTTCGGCTTTTCCCTGACGCAAACGCCTATCGGCCGCATCATCAACCGCTCGGCCCGCGAGGCTGACCGGGGCGCGGTCTTTGCCGCCCAATTCGCGCTGAGCCATGCCTGCTGGCTGGTGACCTATCCGCTTGCTGGCTGGGTCGGCGCAGGCGCGGGGCTGACTGTTGCGTCGCTGGTCTTGGCCGGGATCGGTGCGATCGGGTTGATTGCCGTCCTGCGCATCTGGCCTGTGGGGGATGAGAGCGTGCTGCCGCACGACCATCCGGATTTGCCCGCAACTCACCCGCACCTGTCGCAGCATGGCCCCCATCATTCCCATGCCTTCGTGATCGACGACCTGCACCGCCGCTGGCCGCGTGCAGGCTGACCATGGCTGAACTGGCCGAACTCATTCTTGAAGCCTTCGCTGCCGCAACCTTGATCCCCGCGCAGTCCGAAGCCTTGTAGTCGCGATAATCCTGTCTGCCGGTCAGCAGGTTTGGCTGCTCCTTATTGTGCGACCGCCGGCAACGTACTTGGTTCGGTTATAAACTGGACGATGGAACGGTTTCTCATCCGGTTTTAGCATTGCCCCTGGTTCCCTTTTCGCAGAACCGCGACCAGCGCAAGCATCGACAAAGCTGCTGCGACCCAGTCCATGGGTGCGGGAGTGCAGGAAACAGCCAAGCGAGATAATTTACTCCGGAAGTCCAGCACCCAGCCCGGCGAAAATGTCTTCACGGAAAAGTATCATCAGTAGACAAGGAAGGAGGTTGCATGAAGTTGTGATTGTGCCGACAGGCGATCGATAGTGCCAACCCGATCTTTGCGTTGACACATGGTGCCGGACGGCAGAAGGGTCATTCGATCTGACAATCGGGATTCTCGCAGTTGCGATGGTGTTTTGTCAGTCTTCATGGTTTGGAGGAAGTCCCGCAAACCAGTGGATCGTGCCCTGCGAGCCCGACCGTTATCAAAGCAGGTGACATGACCGAAATTCCGCCGCCCGTAACCCCTCCTCCCTTCCGTGCCGAACGTCGTCGTGGTCGACAGATCCTGAAAGCTGTTTTGGCTCTGGCGGTGGTCATTGCTCTTGTTGGCATCGGCACCTTGTCCTGGCTGGTCTATGCGGTCCCGCTTGATCTTGCGACTGATCGAACCGAGGCAGCACCGGCGGTCATTGTCGAGGCGGCAGATGGCACGCTCATCGGGCTGCGCGGCGAGTTGCGCGGCACTGCGGCGACGCGGGCAGATCTTCCGGATCACCTCGTCAAAGCCATCGTAGCCATCGAGGACCGGCGTTTCTTTGACCATGGCGGCATCGATTTTCGCGGAGTGGCGCGCGCGGCCTGGCGGAACTTTCGCGCCAATGGTGTGGTCGAAGGCGGCAGCACGATCACCCAGCAACTCGCCAAGATCGAGTTTCTGACCAGTGAACGCACGATGAAGCGCAAGGCGGACGAGGCGTTGATCGCGCTGCGGTTGGAAGCGCGGCTTTCCAAGGACGAGATTCTGACGCGCTATCTGAACAATGTGTACTTTGGCGGCGGTGCTGTCGGCATCGGGGCTGCAGCGCTTGCCTATTTCGACAAATCCGTCAGCGATCTGACACTTGCCGAGTCCGCCATGCTGGCCGGGATCATCCGCGCTCCCTCGAAGGCCAATGCACTGCATAACCTTGAAGACGCGCAGACACGCGCCAGTGTGGTGCTGGGCGCCATGGTGGATTCCGGCGTGCTGACGGAAGCCGAAGCGTCAGCCGCGCGAACTGCGCCAGCGACACCGAACACGAGCGCGCCAAGCAGGAACGGTGGCAGCTGGTTTGCCGACTTTGTCTTGAGCGAGGCCTCGGCGATGGTCGGACCCGGTTTGGGCTCGGTCCGTGCCAAGACCACACTCCGCCCAGAGTCGCAGGCGCTGGCAGAACGCGTCATTAGCGAGAAGCTGGCCGACACGGCGGACGCCAGCCCGCTAGAGGTCGCGCTGGTTGCGATGACACTTGACGGTGCCGTGGTGGCAATGGTCGGAGGCCGGGACTACGCAGCCAGCCAGTACAATCGGGCGGTGCAGGCACGGCGCCAGCCGGGTTCCACATTCAAGTTGTTCGTCTATCTGGCGGCGCTTCGAAAAGGCTGGACGCTCGACAGCGCCCTGCTCGACACCCCGATCGAGATCGGCGACTGGCGGCCCGAAAACTATGCCGGGAACTATGTGGGTCGCGTGCGCATGGATCAGGCGTTTGCGCAGTCACTGAACGCGGCGACTGTGCGTCTGGCCCAAGAGGTTGGCATCGACGACATCATAGCCGCCGCAAGCGATCTCGGCATCGATGCCGAACTGGAACGCAATCTGAGCCTATCGCTCGGCACATCAGGTGTCGGCCTTCTTGACCTCACCGGAGCCTTCGCTTCGGTCGCAGCGGGCCGGATGCCGATTCAGCCGTGGGCAATCTCCAGCCTTGCACCGACGACTGGCAAGGGCGGCCTGCTCGCCGCGCTTCCCCATCAGGCCACTCAGCCTCTGGATCACCATGCGGAGCTCATATCACTTCTTGAGGGGGTGGTGCGCAATGGCACCGGACGAAACGCGGCACTTGATGGCTTCGCTGCAGGGAAGACGGGAACCAGTCAAGGCAACCGCGATGCGTGGTTCGTGGGATTTTCGGACCAGCTTGTGGTCGGGGTGTGGGTGGGCAACGACGACGACACGCCCATGCCGGGCGTAACAGGCGGTGACCTTCCAGCACGGATCTGGCAAGCCTTCATGGCAGAGGAAACCGGCCTTTCACCCTTGCAGCTCGGAACTGTCCGCCCGCCAGAGGCGTTGGCGGCGCCGCCACCGGTCATCAATCGGGCTCCAGTACGTATCGACAATGGCAATCCGGGCGGAGGCAAGGATCGCGGCAAGAAGAGCCGTGGGGGCGGCAAGGGCAAAGGCAAAGGCAATAAGCGCTGAGCTTCCTGTCACCTCCCTCGTTTTCTGCCGCCGCAACGCGACCAGTCAGTCGGCGCGACCGCGCATCTGAATAGCTGCGACCTTGAAGCGCCTTGTAGAACAATCCGATGGAGTCAAGGATGTGTCTCATAGGCATGCTTTTGATCGGTACCCAGAAATGAACCGCCTCGTACTCTCCCGCCGCACTGCCCTGTTCGCGCTTGCCGCTGGTTTTGCCGGCGGCCTTCGCCCCGCAGCCGTCCTCGCCGCGCCAACCGCGATCCGCGTGGCCAAGGATCCGGGTTGCGGGTGCTGCGGGGCGTGGATCGAGATCATCGAAGCTGACGGTTTCGCCGCCACCATCGACCTGCTCGATTACGACGCCCTTCAGGCCCACAAGATCGCCAGCGGAATCCCGGAAAACCTGGCCTCCTGCCATACTGGCCACGTCGAAGGCTACGCTATCGAAGGCCATGTGCCCCCCGCCGACATCCGCCGTCTCCTGGCAGCGCGCCCCGACGCCGTTGGCCTGTCGGTGCCGGGCATGCCCCACGGCTCCCCCGGCATGGGACCGGAGACGGAGCGTGAGGCCTACATCGTCTACCTGATCCGCCGCGATGGCAGCGCCGAGGTCTTCACCACCTACGACGCTGCCTGACCGGCTCAGGCCAGACTGGCAAGGTGCAGCGCCAGACCAAGCGCCGCGGCCCCGCCCAGGACCGTCGTCATGCCCAGCTTCAGGCGGAACACCGCGACCAGCGCCAGCACCGACAGGGCCGCTGCGGCCCAGTCCACTGACGCCAGGACCGGCAGTTCCATCGACAGGGGCCCGGCGTCGATCCGAACCACCTCGCGCCAGATGACATGGATCGCAAACCAGAGCGCGAGGTTGAGGATCACCCCCACAACCGCCGCCGTCACCGCCGTCAGTGCCGCCGACAGTGCGTTGTTCGACCGCAGCCGCTCCATGAAGGGTGCGCCGAGAAATATCCAGGCAAAGCAGGGCGCGAAGGTCACCCATGTGGCCAGCAGGCCGCCGAGACTCCCCGCGATCAGCGGCGCGGCCCAGCCGGCCTCGCGGAAGGCCCCCATGAACCCCACGAATTGCAGCACCATGATCAGCGGCCCCGGCGTTGTCTCGGCCATGCCCAGACCGTCAAGCATCTCGCCCGGCGCCAGCCAGCCATAGGTGCCGACCGCCTCCTGCGCGACCCAGGCCAGAACCGCATAGGCCCCGCCAAAGGTGAGCACGGCCAGCTTCGAGAAGAACGTGGCGATATCGGCAAACACGCTGCCCGGTGCCAACAGCAGCAATGCCGCGACCGGCGCCAGCCACAGCACCAGAGCCGCCGCGCCCGCCCGGAAAGCCCCGGCGCGCTTCGCTCCCGTCAGATCGCCGTGCTCCTCGCCAAGCAGGCTGGCGGCGTCATCGACATGGGCGCGCCCGACGGCCCCATGCCCGCCGCCGCCCTGAAACCCCGCAAGCCCGGCCTTGGCCCCGGCCCATCCGACCAGCGCCGCCACCGCGACGATCAGCGGAAAGGGCGCGCCAAAGGCAAAGATCGCGGCGAACGAGGCGGCGGCGATGGCCTGCATGGCGCGGTTCTTCAGCGCCCGCTTGCCCACCCGCACCACGGCCTGCAACACGATGGCCAGCACCGCCGCCTTCAACCCGAAGAACAGCGCCGAGACAAAGCCCACATCCCCCCAGACCGCATAGACCCAGCTGAGCGCCATGATCGCCAGGACGCCCGGTAGGATGAACAGCAGCCCCGCGATCAGCGCGCCGCGCACCCCGTGCATCAGCCAGCCGATATAGGTTGCCAGTTGCTGCGCCTCGGGGCCGGGCAGAAGCATGCAGAAGTTCAGCGCGTGCAGGAACCGCCCATCCCCGATCCACCGCTTTTCCTCGACCAGGATGCGGTGCATCACCGCGATCTGTCCGGCCGGCCCGCCGAAGGACAAGGCCGCGATCCGCGCCCAGACCCTCGCGGCCTCTCCCAGGGTGGGATAGTCCTTGCCGGCGCTCATCTTGCCTTCCCGGTGTTGGTCGGCCAGTTGTGCTGCTCATCCGTCGCGTCCCGCGCCCAACGATAGAACGCGTCGTAAAGTGCGACGCCGGCTTCCAGCTGGGCCAGATCGTCCGAATACATCCGCGACAGCCCAAGCGAAGCCGCCAGCAGGCCCGCACATTCCGGCGCGAGATCGGGCCGCGCGGTATCGGCTCCGCGCACGATCAGCGCCAGCCTGTCCAGCGCCGGGGTGGACAGGCCGAACTCGGCCAGCAGCACATCGAAGGTGCAAAGCTCGGCGCGGTGGCTCCAGAACACGCCCTCGATGTCATAGGGCATTGCGCCAAAGCGCTCGGCCACGTCCTGCACTTCCGCAGGGGCGACGAACAGGAATACGGCGCGCGGGTCGATGAAGCGGCGGATCAGCCAGGGACAGGCGATGCGGTCGATCTTGGGCCGCGAGCGGGTGACCCAGATCGAACGACCCTGCGCATCTCGCGCAGTGATCTTGCCGGGGTCGATCAGGGGCAGTCCCGCCGCGACCCATGCCGTTTGCCCTCCCAGCAGGTATTCCGCCTGCAGACCTTCATGCCTCAACCAGGCTGCCGCGCCTTGGCTGAGCTGATGGCCCTCGGCACAGACAACAACAACCGGGCCGGACATCCGGGCGGCAAGAGCAGTGAGGCTTTCCGGAGAAACCTCTGCCTCGGGGAGAGGGCGCGCCCCAGGCAGAAGGCGCGGATCCGCGGCGCGAACAGCGTCGCGCCTTACATCGAGGATCACCGGAGACTTTGGCGTCCCAAGAAGGCGGGACAGTTGTTCACAGGAAATGGCGTCAGGCGCAGGCATCTGCGTTCCTCCTTGGGAGCGGGGGGCAGGACTGGAACGCGATCTTCAGCTGGCGCCTCGTGGGGAGGTCGCGGATCCCCATACCGAATTTCTCTCGATTTGGGGATAGTTTGTCAAGGAGACGACTTCGGCGCCCGACGTCGCGCCATCGGTAAGAGCCTTCAAAAGCAAAAAGGGCCCCCGCAGGGTGGCCTCGTTCAACGTTGATGTGGCGTTGATGCTGAATGCTGAACGCAAAAACCGCCCCGTGGGACGCCGTGTTTTGACTTAGTCTTTGTAATCATTCAGGAATCTGGTTGCGGGAGTAGGATTTGAACCTACGACCTTCAGGTTATGAGCCTGACGAGCTACCGGGCTGCTCCATCCCGCGTCCGTGCCCGCGGGCATTGAGTGCTTGCGGGTGTGGTGTAGTTATTGACATCGTATATTGAGAG
>NZ_JAUYTT010000020.1 GCF_030695035.1 Frigidibacter sp. | reverse complement strand
GTGCCTGCGCGACCGTATGTGAGGTTGATCGTGCCCGGGACCGGGCCGCGTCATGCATTCGGGCTCGGACCTCGGATCCTGAAACACAAGGAGCACCATCATGTGACCGCCAACCGTTGACATCGAAATGCCCATGTGAGGATCTGACCGGGCAATTCGCGCACCGGGTGCATTCGCTCGACCTGTTCGCGCAGGGCACGACACTCTTCGCCATCGGCCTCGCAAAAAAGGTCCTGCTGGCAGACACGGTCGCGCCGCTGGCTAATCTTGCCTTCCAGACCCCCGATCCATCGCTGGTGTTGTCCTGGGTCGGCGCAATTGCCTACATGATCCAGCTCTACTTCGATTTTTCCGGCTACAGCGACATGGCCATCGGCATCGGCATGATGCTGGGCTTCCACTTCATGCGCAATTTCGACACGCCCTATATCAGCAGCTCGATCACCGAGTTCTGGCGGCGCTGGCATATCAGCCTGTCGGTCTGGCTTCGCGATTACCTCTACATCCCCCTGGGCGGCAACCGGCTTGGGGTGGCGCGGACCTATGTGAACCTGATGCTGGTCATGTTTCTGGGCGGGCTGTGGCACGGGGCGAACTGGACCTTCGTGCTTTGGGGTCTGTGGCATGGTGGCTGGCTCGCGGTAGAGCGGGCAACCGGGCAGGTTGCAGGATCGAGGGCCTTTGCCCATGCCACGACGCTGCTGATCGTGCTGATCGGCTGGGTCATGTTCCGCGCCGCCGATGTGTCCGAGGCGATGGGCGTCTATCGCGGCATGATGGGGCTGAACGGGCTTGCCACGGCGCCCGACATCGCCCTGGCGATCACGACGGAAAGCCTGCTGTTCCTGATGCTGGGCCTCTCGGTCGCAGCGTTCGAGCCGCAATTGAACCGGCTGGCTGCGCACCGCCTGAGCCCTGTCTCGCCAGATGCACTGACCCTGTTCAACACCGCGATTCCCACGTCCCTGATGATCGGTCTGGGCGCCTTCACGGTGATGAAGATGGCAGAGCAGAGCTTCTCTCCATTCCTGTATTTCCAGTTCTAGGGGGCCCGATGACCATCATCTTGAAAACCATTCGCGTCGCCCTGCCTGTGCTGCTCTTCGGCTATGGCACCGTAGCCAGTCTCTCGATGCTGGCCGCGCCGCAGCCGGCATTCGGCCTTCCGGCCGACGGCCTTCTGTCCGGCGGGCTGACCCGCGATATCGACGGGATCTACAAGAAGAACCTGCCGCATATGGACCTGTCCTTCGGCCTGATCGGAGCCGCGCGCTATGCGCTGCTTGGCGAAGCGCGTGAGGGCGCCATTGTCGGACAGGATGGGTGGCTGTTCAGCGCCGAAGAGCTGCGAAGCCAGCCAAGCGATGCAGAACTCGCCTCCGCCGTGGCGACTGTGGCGGAGGTGCGCGACCGGCTGAGCGCCGCCGGGGTGGATCTGGTGGTGGTGCCCCTGCCCGCCAAGATCGACATCTACCATGACCGCAGCCCCGACCCGGTGTTCGGCCAGGATCTGGCGGCGCTGCTGGCCGGCTTTGCGGCGCAACTGGCGGGTGAAGGCATCATGGTTGTCGATGCGCGTTCGGCCCTGTTGAGCCCCAATCCCGTGGTGCCGGTGTTCTTTGCGACCGACACGCACTGGTCGCCGGCGGGCGCCGAACTGGTGGCCGGGGCGGTTGCGGCCTCCGGCCTCGTGGCCCAAGGCAGCAGCGACTTCACCCGCGCGGACACGGCGACAAAGCCCTTGGCCGGGGATCTGGTTCGCTTTGTCACCACCTCCGCATTGGCACCCAGGCTTGGCCTTGCGTCCGAGACACTGGTGCCCTTCGTGCTGACGCCGACGGGCGACGCCGGGGATATCTTCAGCGCGGCACCTGCGGATGTGGTGCTGGTCGGAACCAGCTACAGCGCCAATTCCGACTGGGGTTTCGCAGAGTTTCTGATGCTCGCCCTGCACCGCGACGTCCTCAACATGGCGGCCGAGGGCCAAGGGCCACTGCAGCCGATGCGGGACTATCTCGCCTCGGATCTGATGCGCGATGCGCCACCTGCGGTGGTGATCTGGGAAATTCCCGTCCGCTATCTGACCGACCCGGCGATGTGGAATGCCACCGGCGTCGCCCCCGATGAAATAGCAACGCTGCCCTATGGAGGACATGCCGATGGATAGGCTGATGACGACCTTGCTTTGTCTGGCGCTGATGCCCTTGGCATCCGAAGCAGCCGCCACGCCGAACGGCGAGGCGGCGTCGCCGCCGGTCGTGAAGGTCGATTTCGTCTTCGACAACGCGGTCCGCAAGACGAGGGATCTCCCGACCTCGGCCTTGCGCGCGGCACGGCGACAGATGATAGCGGGCGAACCGATGAGCGGCTCGAAGCTGCAGATGCTGGCGGATGCCGGCGACGGTCTGGCGGCCTTCCGCTATGCCAAGCAGCTGCAAGAGGAGGGGAAACCCGACCCGAGCGGCGCGACGGCGCATTACTTCGCCATTGCGGCCTATACCGGACGGGCCTTTGCGGTTGCACCGCTGGCACGGCTGCTGAAGGCCGATGGCAGCACCTATTCCGCCAGCCGACTTCGGCATTGCCTGAACGCGATGACCGTGCAGGCGCTGAGCGGCAACGCAGAGGCGGCGACGCTTCTGGGCGAGATGTATGCCGATGGCACGCCCTTTGGCCGCGACCTGGCACAGGCCCAGCATTTTCTGGGCATGGGGACTGGCGATGTCAGCAGGAAAGCGGCGCTGAGCCTTGGCCTGGCGTTGTTGTCCGACCCCGAAGACGCCGCGGCCGGCCATGTCGGGGCGTTATCCGCCCTGCGGGTGGCGGCCGAGGGCGAAGACCTGTCGGTGCGCGTGACGGCTGAAAACTTGCTTCGCCAGATCGAGGCGGCACCCGCACCCGGCGCTGCGCCTGAAAACCCGCCCATGATACAGCCAGAGGTAACCCAATGATCGCTTCCAGACTCGTGCTTCCTGCCGTGCTGGGTCTGATGGCCTGCCCGGCCCTGGCCCAGACCTCGGCCTTCGGCTGCAGCCAGACCGAAACCGCGGTGGGCGTGCCTTCCATCGAAGGCCGCGACGGGGTCTTTTACAGGGTGCTGGCCGACCTTCGCCTGCGCCACCCGATGGAAGACGCGGTCACAGAGCAGATGGGCGCGCTGTCCTTGGCACTTGCCGGCCGGGGAACCACGCTGATCTATGTGACCGTGCCGACCAAAAGCCAGGCGATGCCGGAGTTCCTGCCGCCACTGGCCGCCGACTATGCCTATGACAGCACGACGGCGCAGCTGGTCTATGACGACATCGTGGGCCGACTTGCTGCGCGCGGCGTCCTTGCGCCCAATATCCTTGCGGCGCTGACCAGCGAGGGCGCAGACGCGCTACCCTTCTTTCAGACCGACTTTCACTGGACCTCGGACGGCGCGCGTCTTGCTGCCAAGGTGATCGGCGAGGTCATGAAGGCACAGCCCGGTTACGACCAACTCGGCCTGTCCACCTATCACACGGTTGCGCTTGAACCGACCCCCGCGTTTTCAACCATGCGCCGCAGCCTGCAGGCGTTCTGCGTCGATCAGTTGCCCCGGGTCGAGGCAATGGCCCATCTGACCGAGGAGACCGCCACCTCGGTCGAAGGCGTGTCCGACATCTTCGCAAGCGGTACCGATCAGACCGGGATCGTGCTGGTCGGCACCTCGTTCTCGGATTCGCCGCTGGCCAATTTCGCGGGCTACCTGTCGGAGTTTTCCGGGTTGGATGTCGTGAACTACGCGGTGACCGGCGGCAACCAGTATGGCGCGATGACGTCATACCTGACCTCGCGGGACTTCGCCGACAACCCGCCCCGTTTCCTGGTCTGGGAAAACCCGATCTACAGCAACCTGGCGCAATACGGGCCCGATCCGCTGGACGAGTTGATCGCCGCCGCCGGGGACACCTGCGGCACGAACCTGCCTGCCACACGGACAGGTTCGAATACCCTCTCTGCCGATCTGCGCGGCGTGACGCTGACCCCGGGTGACGTGATCCTGGCCGATCTGGGCACCGACGGCCCGCGCGAGGTGCTGTTCACTCTGACCACGGCAGCCGGAGTTACCCGGTCGGCGCTGATGCAGCGCAGTGACCGGATGCTGGCTTCGGGACGGTTCTTCAAGCCGCTCGCCAGCATCTACCACCCCGATTTCGTCACACTGACCGCAACGTTCGACCGGCCCGTCAGCGAGGTCTCGACCCTGACGCTGTGCCCCCTCGCCAAAAAGGACGCCACATGATGACCCGATTTCCCACGTTCCTGAGCTGTGCCCTGATCTGTGCCGCCCTTCCCGCGCTGGCGCAGGACAACCAGCTTTATCAGGATCCCGCCGATCCCGATGCCTCGTTCGTGCGGATCGTCGCACCTGACGAGACCCTTGCCGTTGTGGCCGGGAAGACCTTCGACGCAGTCGAGGGCGGCATGACCCCTTATGTCATGGTGATGGCGGGGCCGGTCTCGGTGGCGGTCGGCGATCTGGCGGGGGAGGGCGAGATCGAGCCCGCGTCGTTCTACACCTTTGTGCGGGGCGTGGATGGCGGGCTGCACATGGTGCAGGACGCGATCACCAACAGCCCGGCGCAGGCCGATCTGGTGTTTTACAACCTGTCCGACCTGCCCTTGGTTGACCTGTTCGTGCCCTCTGTCAACGCGATGGCGATGGAGGAGATCGCCCAGAACACCTCGCGCCAGGTGACGCTGAAGGCTCCGCTGACCCTCGACTTCGAGATCCGTGACGATAGCGCCACCTTGGCCAGCGTGACGGCGTTGAAGATGCGCCGACGTGCCGGCGCAACCGTGATCTTCAGCGGTTCTGCCGGGAACTATTCGGCCTACAGCGCCGAAAACCTCTACGCCAATTGATCCCGGAAAGGGCCCGCACCATGTCCATCACCACACTTCGCGCCAGCGCAATCATGGTAGCAGCGGTTACCGCCGTCGCAGCCCTGCCCACAGCACTTTGGTCGCAGACGCTGGAGCTTCGGTTCGAACCCCCTGAAATGGAGGTGGCACCGATCTGCGTGGCCCGGTCTTCCGATACAGATCTGATCGCGGCCTGGGGCGAGTGGGACGGCAAGGCCCTGCCCGACCGCGATACCGGCCTGATCAACCGCGACATGCGGCGCTTGGCAGAAATCGACCCCGTGGCATGGGACGCGACGATACAGGCCGTCATCACCCTTTTGCCGCAGGTTTCCCCCAGCTTCACCCAAGACCATGTCACCCTCGCCCGCATCGAGCAGATGATCGCCACGGGAGACTTGCAGGCGCTGAACTCCGCAGGGCTGGTCCAGAAGTTGCTGGACCGTGGCGAGGAGAATTCCCCCCGGATGCTCAACGCGCTGGCGGGCTATCTGACGGAGGGCGTGGGCATCGAACGGGATGCGGCGCGGGGTGCCGAAATGCTGATGGCTGCGGGCTATGGCGGCAATGCGGATGCGCTGCTGAAACTGTCGCACCAGAGCGTTGCGGGCACGGCGCCTGAGGGGTGGGACATCAACCCTCAGCTGGCCGTGACAATGGCCTTCGGCGCGCTGGTCGGCCAGATGGACCCGCTGATCTGTGACCGCATCGCGCGGATCGCACGGGAATACTCCAGCGGCGAGGTTGTGCAACTCGACCACGATCTGGCACTGCGCTGGTACCGGTTTGCGGCCGACCTCGGCGACCCGCTCGCCGCGTGGCGTGTGGCAGAGTATGAGCTGCAATCGGAACTGGTGACCAAAGACAACGCCGTCCTTCTTACCTACCTGCAGCTCGCGGCGGCAGGGGGGCTTCCTTATGCCCAGGTGACGCTGGGGCGGGCCTATGAGACGGGGGCGCTGGTGCCGGCGGACCTTGAGAGGGCGCAGCAGCTCTATGAGGCGGCGGCGCGGAACAACGACCGGGCCGCGCTGATCCGCCTGTCAGGGTTCCTGGAATCGCAACTTGCAGCGCGGCCCGAGCTAGGGCCGGAGTTTGTAGAAACGCTTGTTCGGCTGGGGGACCTGCCGGCACCGCCTCCTTGGGTATTTGGCAAGCACGCCGCCTTGATCCAGGCCGACAAGGGTCGTTGGGATGGCTCGGACGAAGCCTATGCGCTGTTGCAGCGCGGGGCTGCGCTGGACGATTCCGCAGCCATCCAGATGCTAGCGCAGATGGATCTTGGCACCGCGACAACGGACGCCGCCTTTTACGCCGTCGTGGACCGGCTGATCCACGCGGTCACCAATCTTGGCGAGGCAGGGCCGACAGCCGACCTGCAAGCCGCGTTCTTGTGCAAGGCACCGGGCGCGCCGCTGCTGGATCAGGCCGCTTACTGGGCCAAAACCGAGGATACGGTCGGGTCATCGTCTACGCCGTTCAACCCGGATGATCTGACGGCCCTTGCCGACAACCCGGAACCGCTGACGATGGCAGCCCTGCAGACCCAGGCGCTCTACGGTCGCGCGACCCCGCTGGCGAATTTCCTCGCCGTGCTGGAACAGCGTGCCGCGCCCGCATCCGAACAGGCGTTCTGGGTGGACTATGCCGCCCGCTATCCGAACGTGGGCACCGCCCGGGCCGCGCTTGCCCTGTCGCAGGCGACAACACCGGTGGCTCATGCTGCGGCGCTGGACATGTTCCGCGCGGCACATGCCGCGGGGGAAGAGGGCGCGGCGCTGAAGCTAGGGGACACGCTCTTGACGGACGCTACCCCCGAAGCCCGCGCAGAGGCGCTGGTTCTGCTGACCGGACTTGCACAGACGGGCAATGGCGCGGCGATGCTTCTGCTGCCCAGGGCTGATCCGGGCGCCTTCCCTGATCTCGGCGCGGTCTACTCCGCCTATGCTCCGGCCATTGCCGCGCGGGGCGATTTCGAGGCCACCCTTCTGGCGATGCCCTTCTTGCCAGACGAGGCCGGCCGCGAGACCTATCGCCAGCGCGCCATGACCGCGATGCAATGTTCCTTTCCCGAGGCCATCGCGATGGCACAGGTCGAGGACCAACTGGACAATCCCGATGAGGCACGCCGCTGGCTGTCCATCGCCACGCATCTTGCGGGTGACGACGGTTGGAAAATCGTTGAACTTGCCGACAGCTCCCGCGCACTTCTGGACGACGAGGCGGAGCCCACAGCGCTTGCCCTCTATGAGCGGGCCCATGATCTTGGCAACCGGACGGCCGTGCAGCGCCTGCTGCGGCTCAAGGGCAATCCGAAACGACCCGGCTACGATCCCGAAGACGTCGTGACCCTTTATGTCGAGCTTGTTACGCTCAGCACGCCAGATCAGATTCCGCAGGTTCTGACCGATCTGGCCCGCAAGGAGACCAGCCTGCGCCAAGCGGTCGAAGCGCGCCTTGACCTCGATACGCTCTATCGCCGGTCGGCCGAAGCAGGCAATCCCGCAGCGATGCGCGAACACGCAACCCGCCTGCAAGCGGCGGCAACGACGGGCGCGGATATCGAAGCCTCGACCAAGTGGCTGATCCGCGCCTCGGAAGCAGGCGATGTGCAGGCCATGGTCACGCTGGCACAGGCCTATTCGATGGGTGTGGGCGTTGCCCCGTCCCTGACAAGCGCACGCGGCTGGCTTGAAAAAGCGGCACTTGCGGGCGATCCGACCGCCATCAGCATGGTGAAACTGTTCACAGTCAACGCGGAGACGAATTGATGACCCCGATCAGGACCGCCATCATGGCCCTCTGTCTGGCCCAGCCTTTGGCCGCACAGGAGCCGACGCCCCCGCCCCCGCCCCCGCCCGAGGCCTATGTCTGCAAGCCGATCCCGGACCCGGTTGTAACGCTTGACCACGGCAGCCGCTACATTGCCAAGGACAAAAGTCGGTCCGAATTCGACAGCGCGTCGAACGCCGACGTCAACGCGCAGCTGAAGCCGGTTGACGACTTCATCAGCACGCTTGCAAGCGCCGCGAACCATGCGGCCAGCTCTGAGACGGATCAGCTTGTCGCGGCAGAGTGTGTGCTGGCGGGGCTTGCAGCCTGGGCCGAGGCGGATGCGCTCAGCGAGCTGGGGACAATGAATGCGCAACTCTCGGCGCCGTCGCGGGTCGCTGGGCTGGCTTTTGCCTTTGCCCAGGTGCAACCGCTGTTACCGGCATCCGATGACAAGGCGCGTGTCGAGCATTGGCTGGCCGCCCGCGCACTTGCGACGATGGATTATTTCGACACGGAGGCGCCCAAGAATGCCAGCCGCAACAACCTGCGGGCCTGGGCCGCGCTGGCCGTGGCGCGGGTCGGCCTGACTGTCGGGGACCAGGCGATGATCGACTGGGCAGATGCCTCGGTCCAGGTCATGGTCTGCAGCGCGGCCGAGGACGGCAGCCTGCCGCTGGAAATGGCGCGCAAGGATCTGGCCCTGCATTATCAGTTGCATGCCGTGGCGCCGCTGGTCGTCACGGCGGCCTTGCTGCAGCCAGAGGGTCACGACCTGTTCTCGGCCTGCGACGGCGCGTTGCATCGCTTGGTGGATTTCGTCCTGGCCGCCTTCGACGACCCATCGCTCGTGGAAGGGATCACGGGCCATGAACAGTCCTATTTCAACGGCAAAGAGGATTTGCGCGGATTCGAAATGGCCTGGGCCGACGCCTATCTGTCATTGTTCGAAAACCCGGAACTGGCCAAGTTTACCGAACAGTTCGTCCCGCTTGGCAATTCCAAGCTCGGCGGGGAGCAATCCTTGATCTGGGCATCAGCCGATGGACAGAACTGACCCTTTCTGTGCCAGAACTGTCCCGTTGCGACTTCAAGGCATGAGCCGGCACCCTTGATCGTCACCATGACATTCGACAGCTGGACCTCGGCCAACACCGGCAACGCTTCACAGACAGCATCTCTCCCGGTGTCTTTCCGCAACTGATTATTTTGTGTGCACAAGTCGGCGACTGCGCTAGGGTCAACTGCGAAGGACAGAACTCTGTGTGTGTCGCGCCGCCTTTGGCGGAGGCGCAGCGAAGAACCGGCCAGCCTCAGGGGCTGCGATCGTCTGCACATCCCTGCATAGCAGCGATGGGGCGCTGAGCAGCGGAATTGTAACCGAATTCTCCCTCAAATGGCCCGTAAGAACGGAGTGCATCGTGCGGAACTTCCTGACACAAGAAATCGAGCGCCTTCAGATGCTCTTTCGCGATGCGCCTGGTTTCATTTGTGTCCTCCAGGGCAAGCAGCACGTCTATGAGCTGGCAAACGATGCCTATTATCAGCTTATTGGTCACCGCCCCATCATCGGCGGAGCCTTGGCCGAGGTGCTGCCAGAAGTGATATGGCAAGGATTCCTCGACAAGCTCGACCATGTCTATTTGACCGGAGAGCCTTTCGTAGGCCGGGCCATCCCCATCCAGCTCCAGCGCGTTGCGGGCGGCGACCTCGAGCAGCGCTACATCGATCTGACCTACCAGCCCCTGCGGGATCATGATGGCAAAGTCATCGGCATTTTTGCTCAGGGCCACGATGTCACCGAGGCGCACGAACTGGCCAGGAAGCTGGCCTATCAGGCCGCCCATGATCCCTTGACCGGTCTGTATAACAGGCGGGAGTTTACCAATCGCCTCGAAGCGCTTGATGCCCCCGGGCCACACGCCATCCTTTATCTCGACATCGATCACTTCAAGCTCATCAATGACCGATGCGGTCATGCCGCGGGCGACGTCGTCCTGGTTCAGATCGCCGAGGCGCTGCGGGCCGAGGTGGCCAGCGATCACCTCCTGGCGCGGATCGGAGGGGACGAGTTCGCCCTGATCCTGCCGGCCTGCGATACGGAAACCGCCTTCGAGGTTGCGCACCGCCTGAGGATGGCGGTGCAGGGTCTCCACCCGGTCTTCCGTGGCAGGCGCTACAGCTTGTCTCTCAGTGTTGGCATTGCCGTCTGCGGCCAGAAAGACGGGCTGTCATTCGAGGCCGCCTTGGGGCTCGCGGATACGGCCTGCTACCTCGCCAAGGAGAAGGGACGCAATCGCACGCAGGCCAGTTCATCGACGGATGAGGAAATCAGGCTGCGGCGACGCGACATGGATGGTGCGACACTTCTGACGGAGGCGCTTCGGGAAGACCGGGTTGTTCTGCATGCACAGCGAATTTTCCCTTTGCAGCCCGGCGCACAACAGGGTCCCATTTTCCATGAGGTCCTCGCGCGTATCCAGGGTCACGATGGAAGACTGATCCTGCCGAGTGACTTCATACCGGCGGCCGAACGCTTCGGCCTGGTGGAGCAGCTCGATCATCATGTCATCGGCAAGGTGTTCGCCCACCTGCAAAATGTCCGACAGGAAGATGGTGACACCGCCTGCTATTTTGTCAACGTGTCAGGCCTGACCCTCGGTTCTCCGGAATTTGCACCTTTCGTCGAAAGACAGCTTGGTTCCAACCCCGATCTGTCTGCGTCCCAAATCTGCTTCGAAGTGACAGAGACGGCTGCCATCTCGAATATTCGGTGGGTCTGTGAAACGATGCACAAGCTGATCGGAGCCGGATTTCGGTTTGCTCTGGATGATTTTGGCAGCGGGATGTCGTCCTTCGCCTATCTTCAGGATTTGCCGGTGCATTTCGTCAAGATCGACGGAGAGTTCATCAAGGGCACCCTGACCAGGCCTGCGGGTGCGGCCATCGTCGAGGCTGTCGTCAAGGTTGCACGTGTCATGAACATGCAGACGATCGCTGAATCGGTTGAGGTCGCCGATCTGCTTCCGCTGCTTCGCGGGATCGGCATAGACTACGGTCAGGGTTTTGCGCTTCAATACCCGGAACCCCTTTGCGGGTTCGTCGCATCCAGTTGATGCGTTGTGCAGGCCGCTGTGACGGCTTCCCCCACCGAATGACATCGCCGTCCTTGGCGATATCCTGCAGAACCTTCGCCACTTTCGATCCCCCGCGGGGGACAGGCGTCACTCATTCACACGGGCGCGGCCGGCGGCTTTGGCATCATAGAGGCATTTGTCGGCCCGCCGGATCGCGTTATGGATGTCCTCGTCCGGGTCGATCCTGACCAGCCCAGCCGAGAAGCTGTAGCGGAATGACGGATGGTCCGCGATAGGCCCCGATTGATCGAGTTTCTGCTGCAGTGATCCCAATCGCTCACGTGCGACCTCCAGCGGGCAATTGGGCATCAGGACAAGGAACTCCTCTCCGCCGATGCGGCCGAACAGATCCTGGGACCGGATCCCCCCCACCACGTCCCGGCAGAACGAGATCAACACCGCATCGCCACAGCTATGGCCGTAGCGATCGTTCACCTGTTTGAAATGATCCAGATCCACCACAGCCAGACAGTGGGTGCCGAGGTCCGGGTGAGCGCACTGCTTCTGATGCCACTCCTCAAGCCGAGCCATGAGGTAGCGGCGGTTGGGAACTCCGGTCAGAGCATCCGTCCAGGATTCGCGCCGCGCCGCGTCACGTTCGAGGCGCAGCATCCGCCCCTCGGTCCGGAGCCCCGAGATGTCCGTGGCACGGAACAGCATGCGCCCTTCCGGACAGACCGTCTCTGTGATCCAGATCCACCCTCTGCCATACAAACCCGCCTCGAAAGATCTGTAGGGAACTGTGCCACGACGGGCCATGGCGATCGTCAGCCAGCCATCAATGTCCCCGGTCTCTATGATGGGACCACGCTTGTGTTCGAAGTTGACCCGCATGATCTCGCGCCAGCACAGGTGTTCGGCGGGATCACAATGGTAGGCGTCGCGGTAGGCGGGATTGGCCGCCTGCAGTCGATCATCGCCGTCATAAAGTGCAACCAGATCCGGAGACTGCATCAAGAGATCAACGACATCCTCTCGCCAAGCCTCGCCGTCTGCCGTGCCGAGTCTTGTCACTTTATTGTGGCGCGACAATCTGGGTGAGAAGAGCGCGACAATCAGGATGAGAGTCGTGGTTGTCGCGGCGGGTTCAGGATGGCCGCATGGCGATCAGCGATCAAGTGGTTTCGCATCCTGATTGTCGCGGAGCGTCAATCAGGGGTGTTCTTGATTGTCGCGCGGGTTGGCGGGCGGCCAGGTCCCTTCTTCCGCTCAATTGCGGTGCGTCGCCTGTAGCTCTCCACGTTCAGTTCAATGATGGTCGCGTGGTGGACCAGCCGGTCCACGGCGGCGAGCGTCATCGCCGGATCGGGGAAGATCCTGTTCCATTCGCCGAATGGCTGATTGGCGGTGATCAGGATGGAGCGGCGCTCATACCGTGCGCTGATCAGTTCGAAGAGCGCACTGGTCTCGGCCTGATCTTTGGTGACGTAGGCGAGGTCATCGAGGATCAGCAGGTGGTATTTGTCGAGCTTGGCGATGGCCTGCTCCAAGGCCAGTTCCCGGCGCGCGACCTGCAGGCGCTGGACGAGGTCGGTGGTGCGGGCGAAGAGCACGCGCCAGCCGTTCTCGATCAGGCCCAGTCCGATGGCCGCCGCGAGATGGCTCTTGCCGCCGCCGGGCGGCCCGAACACGAGAAGATTGTCGCCCTTCTCAAGCCAACTGTCGCCGGCGACCATCGCCATGATCTGAGCCTTGGACAGCATCGGCACGGCGTCGAAGTCGAAGCCATCGAGGGTTTTGCCCGGCGGAAGATGCGCCTCGGTCAGGTGTCGCTCGATGCGGCGCCGGGCGCGCTCAGCAATCTCGTGTTCGGCGAGGGCCGCAAGGAAACGTGCGGCGGGCCAGCCCTCCTTGTCGGCGCGCCCGGCGAAGGCTGGCCATATGTACTTGATGGTGGGCAGACGCAGCTCGCCGAGGATCAGTCCGAGGCGGGCCTCGTCGATGGGTTCGCTCGCGGTCATGCCCGGGCCTCCCCGCAGGAGGTGGTCAGGGCGTCATAGGCGCTGAGCGGGGCCATCTGCACCGTGACCTGCGGCAGGGCTTCGGGGTCAGGCGCGAAGCGAGTGCGAAGCTCGGCCAGGTCCGGGAGCGCTCCCGCATCGAGGCAGGCGTCGATCAGGGAGGCAAGGTCGGCCTCGCAGGCACGTTCATGGGCAATTGCCAACGCACCCACCACGAGTTTGCACGCGGCCCTTTCGGGCAAAGCCTCCATCGCGACTTCGTAGAGACGACGATAGGCCTGCCGCGGAAAGAGCTGGTCGCGGTAGACTAGACCGGGCAGCGCCCCCGGTTTGGCCCGGAGGGAGTGGATGACGTGGCGATAGTCCACGACATGAGCGCGGCGGTTGTCGCCATAGCCGCGGCCGCGCGCCAGGGTCATCAGGAGCGTGCCGCCGAGGAACACTTCGAGCCGGTCGTCGTGCAGGCGCACCCGGAGCCGGTGGCCGATGAGGCGCGAGGGGACGCTGTAGAAGACCCGCCTCAGCATGAAGCCGCCCGATGAGGTGACCGTGACCATAGTGTCCTCGCCATCTTCGGCCCGCCGCGCCGGCAGGGGCCGCAGCGCCGCCCGCTCGGCATCGATGCGCTTGCGGTTGCGGGCGTTGTGCCGCCCGACCAGCGTGTCGATGAAGGCGCGGTAGGCATCGACTGTGCCGAAGTCGCGAGAGGTGCGGAGCAGCAGGGCATCCTCGACCCGGCGCTTCAGGTGGCCGTGCGGCCCCTCGATCGCGCCGTTCTCGTGCGCAACGCCGCGATTGTTGCGGCTGGCAGCCATGCCGTAGTGATCGCACAGTGCCGAGTAGCGGCGGGTCCAGTCATCCTCGACCTCAGGCGCAAGGTTTTTGAATGCCGCCGAGAGGCTGTCGGTCCTGTGCTCGCGTGGTGCGCCCCCGAGGGTCCAAAGCGCGTCCTGAAGGCCGGCGGCCAGCGCCACGAAGCTCTCACCCTGCAACACGACCAGGGCATGCTCGAAGCCACTGAAGACCAGCCGGAAATGGTAGAGCCGGTGCGGCAGCGGCGTGCCCGCCACCGTGATGCCAAGCCCAGCCATGTCAGTGAAGTCGGAAAGACCCATTCGGCCTGGCTCGTGGGTCTGGCGGAAGATGACCTCGCGATCCGGCCCGTTCAGGGCACGCCACTGGCGGACGCGCCGCTCGAGCGTCCGGCGGATCCCATGGCCAAGTTCCGGATGCCGGCGCAGCAGTTCCTCGAGGAGGGCAACGGGTCTCAGGCCGGGGTTGGCCTGCAGCATCGGCACGACCTCTGCTTCGAAGACCTCGGCCAGCGGATCGGGGCGCCGCCGCCCGCGGGTCCCATGCTTCTCGGAGGGAGGTCGCGTGTCCTCGGCAAGGCGGTAGCCGGTGGCGACGCTGAACCCCGCACGCGCAGCGGCGACGGGGATCGGGTGGGTCAGGCGGTGCTTCATGAAGAGCCTCATCTGGTGATCGGTCACATGGCGGCCGGGCAAGGGGCTCCTCCAGACAGAGAAAAGCACCAGAATAGCCCATCCGACCGCGATCACCCCGACTTCCGGACCGGAAGTTTGGCCGCAGCGCGCGGGGCGTCGACTTCCGATCGGGCTACGCCCTCCCTTCAGTCGACGCCCCGCGCGCCAGTCTCATCCTGATTGTCGCTCAGTTCTCATCCTGTTTGTCGCGCCGCACTTTATGCCCCTCTCCGACACCACGTCACTGGACCAACTGCTGAAGACGCGTTTGGGTTACGTGCAACATGGGCTCTTTTCGGCCCTCATAGGTTCGCCGCACCAAAGCAGGGCATTGCCGCCGAACCTGTTTGGTCCGGTGCGGAAACCGAGGAGGGCCAGACCAACCTGCATCAATGCACGGGATCGGGGACGGGTGCACTGTGGATCATCGGAGGTGGCCGACTTCCCGTCTATCCTCCGCTTTCCAGCAAGGACGCCGCCATGAAGGGCTATCTCGCCGACATCGTACATCTGACCGAAGCAAACACCGACTTCCGGAATGTGCTGTATACCGGCCAACACCTGCAACTCGTCCTGATGACCCTGACACCCGGCGAGGACATCGGCACGGAGACCCACGCGACCCATGACCAGTTCTTTCGCATCGAAACGGGCAAAGGCACGGTCGTGATCGACGGCGTGACCCGCGAGTTCAAGGAGGGCGACGGCATTGTCGTGCCCGCCGGGGCCGTCCACAACCTGACCAACACCGGCGACGAGCCCCTGCGGCTCTATACGATCTACGGCCCACCGAACCACATCGACGCGCTGGTCCAGGCGACGAAATCGCAGGCAGAAGCCTCGCACGAGGTGTTCGACGGCGTTACGTCCGAGTAGGGCGGCAGGCGACGGCTCTGGGGTCGCGCGCCACAATAACCAGCTTGTCTGGTTGTTGCCCTCCGGCATCACCCCCGGCCAAGCCGATCCGGCCGGCCTAGACGGCCACCCCCGCCCGCGCCCGTCAACCCGTCACAACCCCGTCGCCCACCACGATCTGCCGGCGGCACAGGCCCGCTATCTTCTCGTCATGGGTCGAGATCAGGAAGGTCGTGCCCTCGTCCCGGTTGATCTCGGCGATCAGGTCCATGACCTGCATGGCCGAGGCGCGGTCGAGGTTGCCGGTCGGCTCATCCGCCAGCACCAGTTCGGGGCGGTTCATCAGCGCGCGCGCCACCGCGACCCGCTGCTTTTGTCCGCCCGACAGGTTGGCCGAGGGGAAGTCGATCCGCGCCTCCAGCCCCATCCGCGTCAGGAGTTCGCGCCCGCGTGCCCGGGCGGCGGCGGTTTCGCGCCCCTCGCGCACGGCTGTCGGGAACACCACGTTTTCCAGCGCAGTGAAATCGGGCAGCAGGTTGTGGAACTGAAAGACGAAGCCGATATGGCGGTTGCGGAACTCGGTCAGCTCGGTGTCATCTGCACTGACCAGATCCTGCCCCAGCATGGCATAGCGCCCCGAGGTCGGCTTCATCAGCGTGCCAAGGATCGTCAGAAGCGTGCTCTTGCCTGACCCGGACGGCCCGAGCAGCGCCGCCATCTCGCCCACCGCCAGCACCAGCGACAGGCCGCGCAACACGCGGGTCTCGGCCTCGCCTGTTCCGAAGGTTTTGACCAGCTCTGACACTTCCAGCAGCGCTGTCATTGGCCAATCGCCGTGACCGGATCGACCCGTGCCGCCGACCGGGCGGGCAGGATCGAGGCGAGGATGGCGCCGATCACCGTCAGGGTGATGGCAAGACCGTAGGAGCCTTGGGTGATGTCCATGGGCAGGGTGCCGACCTCGAAATCCTCGCGGGACGGAAACGGCAATAGCGCCAGATAGCCAAGCGCGGCGCCAGTGACGCCGCCCATCAGCCCGACCAGCGCGCCTTGCGTGACGAAGACGAACACCACGAACCCCCTGCCTGCCCCCATCGCCCGCATGATCCCGATCTCGGGGCGGCGGCGATAGGTGGACAGCAGCAGCGCCGAGGCGACGCCGATCACGATGGTGATCAGCGCGAAGGATTTGAGGAAGACCCCTGTCTGCGCCTGCGCGTCCAGCGCCTCCAGCAGCTGTTCGGCGCCCTCGGTCCAGGGCTCGGCATCCAGCCCCGTCAGCGCCGCGATGCGCAGCGCTGCGGCATCGGCATCGTTCAGGTCGCGCAGCTTGATCTCGATCCGCGTGACCCCTTGCGGCAGCGCGAAGAGCGTGCGCGCGGTGGACAGGCTGACATAAATGCTGCTGCCGTCGATCAGCCCGTTGCCGGTGTCGTAGAGCCCGCTGAGCGTCAGCACCGCCGACACCCCGGTCGAGGATTGCAGCCGCACCGTCTGCCCCAGCCGCAGCGACATATCCTCGGCCAGCGCCTCCCCCAGCACGATCAGACCCGAGCCAAGGCGCACCGAGCCTTGGGTCATGTAGCCATCGAGATCGAGGATGTCGGACTCGCGCCCCGGCTCCAGCCCGGTCACGCTGACCTGCGCCACCTGCGCCCCGCGCGCCAGAAACCCCGCGCCGGTGATCTGCGGCGAGACGGCGATCACCCCCGGCACCGTCTCGATCAGCGGGATGAAGGTCGCGGCCTCGGACAGCGAGGCGGTGCGGGCGCGGCCGCGTTCAATGACGGCCAGAACCTGGCCCCCCGGGTGGATCAGGATCGCAGGGTCAGGATCCTCGGCCTCGATCGTCACATGGCTGAGATCGCCCACGGTGCGCGACAGGATGAACTCCGCCAGCCCCCCGATCAGCGCCGACATGAAGATGAAGATGAACACCCCCACCGCCACCCCCAGCACCAGAAGCGCGGTCTGGGCCTTGCTGGCCGTCAGGTAGCGTGCGGCGATCTTGAGCGCGTAGAGCATCAGGGCGCCTCCACGCGCACGGCCTGCCCTTCGGTGATGCCGGACGCGTCGAGGATCAGCACATCGCCCGGCGTCAGACCCTCGGTCACCACCAACCGGGCGGCAGGCCATTCGATCACCGAGACCGGACGGCGTTGCGCCTTGCCGTCGCTGACCACGAACACCGCGTCGCCGCCATCGCCGGTCTGGATGGCCGCGCGGGGCGCGGTCAGGGCCGCGTCCCGGCTGTCGACGATGATGTTGATGGTCACGGTCAGGCCAACCGGCGCACTTACAGGCGCGTCGAAGAGCAGCTCGACGGCGAGGCCCCCGGTTGCCGCGTCAACCCGCTGCGAGACATAGCTGACACGTCCATCGCGCGGGATCGTCTCGCCCGCCAGTTGCAACACGGCCGGCAGGCCCACGCGGATCTGGGTGGCATAGGCTTCGTCCACATCCGTCTCGACCACCAGTTGGCCCAGGTCCGCAATCGTCATCAGCACGGTGGAGGAGTCGATGCTCTGGCCAGGATCGACATTCAGATCAAGCACCGTGCCCGTCATGGGCGCGCGGATGGTGGAGTATTCGAGCTGCACCTGCGCCTGATCGACGACGGCGGTGGCCCGCGCCACCTCCTGCTCTGCAGATTGAAGGGCGCGCGCGGCTGTGTCCAGAGCGGTCCTTGCCACATTGGCCCCAAGAGCTTCGGCCCGTGCAAAGCTGTCCTTTGCCTGCGCTGCGGCCACCAAGGCGGCATCCAGCCCCGCCACAGCCTGCCGCAACACGGCCTGTTGCGTGCCCGCGTCGATCCGGGCGATATCCACGCCCGCTTGCACGTTGTCGCCTTCGGCCACGGACACATCCGCAAGGCTGCCGCCGACCAAAGCCCGCACATCCACAGAATGAGCCGCGGCGATCCTGCCATTAACCGCCAGAACCCGCGTGACCGGCGCCAATGCAGCGGTTTCCACCGCAACGGCAACCGGGCCGGTGACCCAAGGCTGGAAATACAGGCCCAGACCCGCCCCGCCAGCAAGAGCGAAGCCAACGGCCCAGACCCAGACGCGCCGCGATGGCTTGGGGATAGGGGTCCCAGAGGACGGACGCACTGCGGGCAAACGAGGTTCGTGGGTCGCGGGGGGAATGGTCCCGGCCGCTTGAGACCCGCCTAACTCCTTTTGTTGTTCCGGAGTTGCCATTTCCCGCTCCAAGCCCGTGAAATCGCCCGGACGCGTCGCTGATACCATGTCACTTTTCGTCACGCGCTGATCTGAATCAGGGACCGAGCCGGCGCCGCCGTGAGATGAGTTGGACTGGGCTCCTGCCGGAGAGGGGAACTTCACGGATGACTCTCGATCCCTATGCCGCACTCGGCTTGGCCAAATCGGCCACACCGGACGACATCAAGAAAGCCTACCGCAAGCTGGCGCGCACCAGCCACCCTGATCTGCACCCCGATGACGCCGGAGCCGAGGCGCGGTTCAAGGCTATCTCCGCCGCGTATGATCTGCTGAAGGATCCCGAAACCCGGGCCCGTTTCGACGCGGGTGAGATTGATGCCACGGGCACGGAGCGGCCGCAGCGCCAATACTACCGCGACTTTGCCGAAGCTGGGGGCAACCCCTACCAACAGCGGCATGGCTTTGAAACACATGGCGATCCAGCCGACATCTTCGCCGAGATCCTGCGCCAGCGAACGCGCCAGGGCGCCGAAGGGTTTGGCAGCCGCGGTTTCGCCGCACCCGGCCCCGACCTTCGATACGCGCTTGAAGTGCCATTTCTCGACGCCGTGCGTGGCGGCGAGATGCGCATCACCTTGCCCGGCGGAGATAACCTCGCGGTGCGGATACCGCAGGGGGCGCATGACGGCCAGACCCTGCGCCTGCGCGGCAAGGGCGGGCCGGGCCAGGGCGGCGGTGGACCGGGTGACGTACTCATCACCCTCTCGGTGCGCCCGCATCCGGTCTTCCAGCGAGAGGGCGACGATATCGTGGTGACCCTGCCCATCACCATTGACGAGGCGGTTCTTGGGGCAAAGGTCACGGCACCGACCATCTCGGGGCCCGTGAGCCTGACCATTCCCAAAGGTGTAAGCTCCGGCCGGGTTCTGCGCCTGCGCGGGCGCGGCGTGGCCGGTTCGGGGGGCAAGATTGCGGGCGATCAGCTTGTGGAACTGACGATCGTCTCCCCCCCTGTGATCGATGATACCCTGCGCGATTTTCTGACCGAATGGCGCAAGACCCATTCCCACGACCCACGCGCGGAACTGCTGAACGAGGCCGCATCATGACCGACCATCTTACCGAGGATGAAGTGCTTGCAGCCATTCCGGGGCTGACCCGTACCCGCCTGGTCGCGTTCATCGAGACCGAGTTGATCGTTCCACTGCGCCGGGATGATGACCGCGGTTCGCCCCCTGTGTTCCGCCGGGTCGACTTCGCGCGCGTGCAACTGCTTTGTGATCTGACCAGCGATCTCGACCTGGGTGAAGACGCACTCGCTGTTGTCATCGCGCTGATTGATCAGCTTCATGCTACACGCCAGGAGCTATTGGCGATTGCGCGGGCTGTGGAGGCTGAGCCACCCGACATACGCGCCCGGATCGGATCGGTTCTTGTCGAAAACCACAGATGATGGTTTGTGGCCGCTCTCGACGCAACGCCGCTGCGCTTTTTCTGCCGGAGCGGGGTCGCCCGCTATAGCAACGGCCCGTCCTGATCCAGATAGTCTGGGATGAACCCAGCCAGATCCTTGAGCCTTTCGAAGTCATTGAAGCTGACGAGTTCGTTCTGGAAAGTGACCAATCCGTCTTCGCGCAGGCGCCGCAGGACACGGTTCACATGCACCGGACTGAGACCCAAGGCATCGGCAAGGTAATGCTGCTTGAGCGGACAGCCAAAGCCCGTGTCATCTCCTTTTCCCACCAGCTTCAAGCGCGCTCCCAATTCGAGGAGGTAGTGGGCGACGCGCGCCTCCGCGGAGCGCCGGCCAAGGTCGACAAGGTGTTCCACAACCGTCGCTTCGTCCCGGGCCGCCGCCCATAGAACAGCGGTTGCAATGCGTGGCGCCTGAGAAAAGCAGGCAAGAAGATCTGGAATAAGAACCTCGGACGCCTTGACCGGCGTCACGGCTTCGACGCTATGATCCGACCTGCGAAGCAAGATACTTCGGAGACCCAGAACGTCACCAGGGACATGGAAGTCCACGATCTGTCGCTCGCCTTCGGGGAGCAGCTTGAAAGAACATGCCCAACCTGATTCAACGATAAAAGCGGACAGGCTTCGCTGCCCTTCAAGAATTATCTCCCGCTTGGCCGCAAACGTGCGACGGCGCCGGCGAAGGCGCGCAAGAGCCTGATGTTCCGCGCTGGACAAGGTGACGAAGGCAGCAAGCTTTAGGGAAAGTGGGTCCTCGGGGTTCAGCATTTTGGTTTCCAGCCGTGATCGGGCGCTTGAAGCGTTCGATCGCGCCTAGCCGGAAAAATTGCGCCCGACGCTGATCCTGATTAAATCAACGTATCAGTTGAGGTGCAATCTATCAACCTGCCGACGCCGGGCGGCGCTCTCGCGAACTATCCCCGCGCGGCTGGAGAGGAAAGCCAATCATGCCCGCATCCTGTGACATTGCCGGAACTGCCGCCCTATCAATCTGCGAGTCGTTGCTACTTGCGCTGAGCGATCGAAATATCCTGCCAGAGAACGAAATTGCCGGGATCCTCATGGATGCAGCGGCCGCACATGAGTATGCTTCGGACGAAGCCAGCGCCGAAATGCATGCGGGGGTGGTCGCCTTGATTAAAGCGATCCGGACAGGCGGACATCTTGTTCGCCGGCGCTGAAGGTCGGCCCGGACCCAATAATCACGGCCATCGCCGTAGGTCTGTCGCGCCATCGCAAGGTCCAGAGCAGGGGGGCGCCATCGACATCTGTAACTTGCATGTGGTTGCCATAGATTCCTCGCATCGACGGGTAAATGGGGGTATTCGCGGCGCGTTCGCCGTCAGAGCATCGACATCAGGTGACTGGGTCTAGCCAGACCGCGAACCCTGTCGCCTCAATGTGATCTTGGCAGCGCCCGACGGGTAGTATAGCGAAGATTTGGTGCGAACCAAGGCGGCCCATGACGTGACTTCGGACGAGACCCAGCACATTCCCGGCATCCCTGCAGGTTGCAAAACAGGGTCCGAGGACAGCCAGACACAGCTCGACTCCGCGCTTGAGGCGCTAATGTCAGAGGTGCGCGCAGAAGACGTTCCCGAGCGGATCCGCGACTTGGCCGAGGAGCTGAGCCGGGCCCTCGAAGTGCGCCGGAAGGGGTGAGGCTGCGGGAGTAAGGGGAACCCCCCGCTCGTCGGCGCGTTGGCTGGTATCTTCCCAAGCCTCCCCGAAGGATAGACACCGTGAGCGGTCCCGTTCCCCACGCCCAGACCGTGACCGAGGACCACATCACCTGTGACGTCGTCTCCCTGATCCCGCCACTGCGCGCCTATGCGCGGGCGCTGACCCGGAACAGCGTGGACGCCGACGATCTGGTGCAAGAAACACTGTGCAAGGCGCTGGCGAACCTGCACCGCTTCCAACCGGGAACGCATCTCCGGGCCTGGCTTTTCACCATCATGCGCAACACCTTCTACACCCGCGCCGGCCGGGCCCAACGCGAGGTGACGGGCGGGGCTGACTGCATCTCAGGAACGCTCGTCTCGCAGCCGACGCAGGAATGGTCGGTGCGCGGCAATGAGCTGATGGCCGCCGTCTCGCGCCTGCCGGTGCATTACCGCGAGACCCTGGTGCTGGTGGTGATGCTGGGGGAAAGCTACGAAACGGCGGCGGGCATCTTTGGCTGCACGATTGGCACCATCAAGAGCCGGGTGAACCGGGCCCGCGGGATGGTGCGGCAGGATCTGGGCGATCACGGCGTTTAGCCAAGGTTCGGCACCTCGCCAAGCGGCCCCATCGGGTGGGCGCTGAACGCATCGTTCCCGTCCATCGAGGTGCTTCGGACCAGCGGCCCGGCGCCCGTTCGCCGCCATACTTGTGGAAACCCAGATAGGCATAGCTGAGCTCGGAGCTCTCTTCGGTCGCCAGGAAGCTGTTCGGGATCGCGAACACGTTTTCCGTCCCCCCGGTTCTTCCAGCGCGGCCAGCCCCTGGTTCTGGTGCTGGGCACGCAATCGCAAGGTGTCACCGGCGCGGTCACGCCGCACCGGGGCGGTCAGGGCCGCAATCCCCATCCCCGAACCTGCACCCAGGAGGCCACGAGATGCCACGCCAGAAGTTTCTGGAACAGAAGGCCGATCCACCGGTTTCAAGCGCACCGAAAAGCCGCCTGTCCGGCGAGCGCGCTTGTGCCGGGACAGACGCAGCCGGGCGTTCGCCGCGCCTCAACCTCTCTATCAGGAGACGATCAATGTCCTATTCCAACCACCTGCTTCCGCCTCGCGCCTTCGGGCCCCATTCCGGCGGGACCCGCTAGATGCGCGCGCTGTGCTGGCATGGGAAAGGCGACGTTCGCGTTGACACCGTGCCCGACCCGACAATCGAGCATCCCCGCGACGCCGTGATCAAGATCACCGCCTGCGCCATCTGCGGGTCGGACCTGCATTTGCTGGACGGCTACCAGCCGACGATGGAAAGTGGTGACATCCTGGGCCATGAGAACATGGGCGAGGTGGTCGCGCTTGGGTCTGAGGTCACGAACCTCAAGATCGGCGACCGGGTCGTGGTGCCCTTCACCATCAGCTGCGGCCAATGCTGGTTCTGCCAGAAGGGCCTGTTCTCGCTGTGTGACCGGACCAATCCGAATGCGGAAATAGCCATCAAGGCGATGGGCCATTCGCCGGCGGGCCTGTTCGGCTTCAGCCACATGCTGGGTGGTTATAGCGGCGGACAGGCCGAATACCTGCGCGTGCCGATGGCCGATGTCGGGCCGATCAAGGTGCCGGACAGCGTGACGGACGAGCAGGCGCTGTTCCTGTCGGACATCTTCCCCACCGGCTACATGGCGGCGGTGAACGCGCAAATCGAGCCGGGGGACACCGTCGCGGTCTGGGGCTGCGGCCCTGTCGGTCAGTTCGCCATCCGCTCGGCGCTGATGATGGGCGCGGGCCGGGTCATCGCGATTGACGAGGTGCCCGAGCGGCTGGCCATGGCCGCGGCGGGCGGGGCCGAGACCATCGATTTCTCGGAGCTTGATGTCTACGACGAGCTGATGGTCCGCACCAAGGGTCGCGGCCCGGACAGCTGCATCGACGCCGTCGGCTGCGAGGCTGCGGGCCACGGCGCCGCCGATGCCGTGCTCGACCGGGCCAAGGCGGCGGTGGGGCTGGCGACCGACCGGGTGCATGTCCTGCGCGAGGCGATCTTCAGCTGCCGCAAGGGCGGCACCATCTCAATCCCCGGCGTCTATGTCGGGATGGGGGACAAGCTGCCCATTGGCGCCGCGATGAACAAGGGCCTGACCTTCAAGATGGGCCAAACCCATGTGCAGGCCTATACCAAGCCGCTGCTGGAGAAGATCGAGGCGGGAGAGATCGACCCGAGCTTCGTGGTGACGAATACCACCTCGCTGGAGGAAGCCCCCGAAATGTACAAGAAATTCCGCGACAAGGAGGATGGCGTCATCAAGGTCGTCCTGCGCCCGGGCAGCTGAGGCGGCCCAAGCCGCGACACGGACCAGTCCGGGGACTTGCCTGCCCCCGGGCGGGTTGAAGGTCCGAGAACTTCCATTCGGAGGGCAGGACAATCCGCGCCAGGCGGCCGATTTCGCAGGAGCCTGACAAAGGCGCGTTGCATGATCCACAGACTTCAGCCCGGCACGCGTGAGCGGCCGGGCTGTTCCTCATCCGTTGTAGCCTTGAATGCTCGTCTTGGGCCGGGTGGCGAACCGAACTGGGCGACCGGCTCCCGCGCTACCGCCGCAGGCGATAGGCGACTGCCTGATCCGAAACCTCGGGCTTCAGGATCGAGTTGCCGCCCACGGCGAAGACTACGTAATCCTCGCCCTCATGCGTGAAGACGGCGGGGATCGACACGGCCGGAGCCTCGACCAGGTCCGACCACAGCTCTTCGCCGGTCGCCGCGTCCAGCGCGCGCACGCGGGCATCCATCGAGGCGCCGATGAAGACCACGCCGCCTGCCGTCACCACCGGCCCCCCAAGGGTCGGCGAGCCCCAGTCGGACACCCCGTAGAAGCCGTGGAACTGCGCCTTGCCGAAGGGCACCTCATACAGCAGCTCCCCCGTCGCAAGGTCGATCGCCGAGAAGGTGCCGAACGGCGGCTTCCAGCACGGGATCCCTGCCCAATTGCTCCAATCGGTGAGGTAGATGCCGTAGGGGGAGCCAAGCTGCGGCGAGTAGCCCTCTTCATTGCCGCCCCCTGCCGGGTCCAGCGCGTCATACTCGGCGCGCGGGATCAGCTGGATCAGCTGCACGATGCGCGAGGCATTGCTGTAGAGGATGCCGCTGCGCGGATCGACCGCGACCCCGCCCCAGTTCGTGGCGCCTGCCGTGCCGGGAAACATCAGCGTCCCCTGTTCGGAAGGCGGGGTGTAGATGCCCTGATAGAGATACTTCTCGCGGTCGCGCGAGCATTGTCCGAAACCGACGATATCGGCAAGGGGCCACACCTCAGGCAGTTCCAGCGCGCCACCGACGGGTGCGGGGGTCATCGCGAAGGGCTGCGTAGGGGCCGTGACCTCGCCTTCTGCGGTGCTTTCCGGCACCGGGCGCTCCTCGATGGGAAACAGCGGCTCACCTGTCCGGCGGTCGAGGACGAACAAGAAGCCCTGCTTGGTCGCCTGCACCAGCGCCGGGATGGTCTGACCATCGCGCGTGATATCGACCAGCGTCGGGGCCGAGGGCGTGTCGTAATCCCAGATGTCGTGGCGCACATGCTGGAAGGTCCAGACGACCTCGCCCGAGGCAATATCCAGCGCGGTCACCGACGTGGCCAGCGGCAGCGGTTCGGTCCGGTCCCCGCCCCAGTAGTTCGGGCTCGGGGACGAGACCGGTGCATAGACAAGCCCAAGCTCGGGATCGGCCGTCATCGCCGTCCAGATATTCGCGGTGCCGGTCTTCGGGATCATCTCGGGCGGGATGAAGCCGGTATCCCAAAGCAGCTCACCCGTCCGCGCATCGATGGCCAGCAGGTTGCCGGGCGGCGCGACGGCATATTCCCAGTCCTTCCCCGCCCAACCCAGCAGCAGCACGTCCCCTACGACCAGAGGCGGCTGGAGAAGCGAGAAGGGAAAGACGTCGTTGACGTCGTTCCACTGGTTGACGTTCAGCACGCCGCCTTCGGCGAAACCTGCGCAGCGTTGGCCGGTATCGGCGTCGACCGCGTGCAGTTCGGCATCCATCGTGCCCAGAAAGACCCGCTTTTCGCAGATGCCCGACTGACCGCTTTCCCAATAGGCGACGCCGCGGTTCTTCAGGGCCGGCTGGGTCAGCGCCTCCAGCCGTGACTCGCTGTCGTAGGTCCAGCGTTCCGCCCCGGTCGCAGGGTTGAGGGCGACGATGCGGTAGAAGGGTGTGCCGAGATAGAGGGTGCCGTTTGCATAGATGGGCGTGGCCGACCATACTGTCTCTGGCAGGTCTCCGGACCCATCGGCGACATCGCCGGTGCGATAGTCCCAGGCCCGCTCCAGATTGCCCACGGTCTCGGGGGTAATGGTGCCGGCGTGGGAGAATTTGGTGGAGGCCAGATCGCCGTGGAACGCCGTCCAGCTGTCCTGCTGCGCATGGGCAGCCGAGGCGGTGAGGAGGGTCAGGGCGGCCGGCAAGATGCGAGCGGTCATGAAAACCTCCTGCGTTGGCTGGAAAGGACGAATGCCAGGGCCATAAGCGTGACGACCATCGCCGCCAGCAGGAGCGTTTGCATCAGGAAATAGGCCGCGAGGGCGGTCAGCAGCACCGCGATCATGGCAAGCGTCACAAGGCTGACGAACCAGCTGCGCGGCAAGGGTCGCATCAGGACGACCACGATGACCGAGGCGACGAAGACGCTGCCGAGAAGGGCGAGGGCCGCCCCGAGGGTTCCGTCGACGCCGGTGTTTCCGAACGGCGCCACAAGCGCAACGGTCGCGATAGCAACGCCGACGAGGGCCGGAAACAGGGGGATTGCATTCAATTTGTTCATGGCAACCAAACGGCGGTCACGTCGAATTGTTCCTGGTTTAGGGTCGACTTCAGCCTTTGGACCTAAACCAGAATATTCACGGAGCTTGCTGATATGTGGGACTTCGAAATCCCGTCATACGCCGCAAATTACTGCCTGCGACCCAATTTGGCGCTATGAGTGCCCGAAGGCCACCGATCCGGGACACGAAGGGCACCCCTGCAAGCGCAAGGAAAGACGCCGCGAACACGGTCCATCCTGCTTTTTCAGGCGTCGGCCTTTTCCATCAGCCGCCGGATATGGCCGGCGAAAGCCCATGTGGCGGGGATGCCCAGTGCCGCGCCGCCGATGACGGACTGCACGGGCGTCAGAACCGGCCAGCCGACCCACGATGCGATCAGCGAGGCGAAGAACAGATTGACCGCCATGGCCCCGGCCCCGAACGGGTAGAGGATAAGGGTCAGGCGCACTTGGGTCATTTGCGGCTGATCAGCCATTGCACGGCGACCAAGGCCATCAGCAGCAGTACCGAGGCGGCGAAATAGCTGATCTCGGCCTGCGCGGTCTGCGGCTGCGGGATCGGACGCTGGAAGGCCTCGGCAAAGGCTATGGTCGGGGCGAGGATGGCGGCAAGGCAGAGGGGAAGGCGCATGTCAGGTCTCCTGTGTCAGCGAACGGTAGATGTCGGGAAGGGCACGGCCAAGCCGCGCGGGGTCGGGCAGCAGGGTGAAGCCGGCGCGGCCGAAGATGCGGGCGAACCAGTCCTGCCCGTCGGCATCGACGATCACGGCATGGACCGCCTGCCCCGCGCGGCGCGCCTCGCGCACCGCCATGTGGCTGTCTTCGATGCCGTGGATGCCCTCGTAATGGTCGAGGTCGTTGGGCTTGCCATCGGTCAGCACCAGCAGCAGCTTGCGGGCCGAGGGCTCGGCGGCAAGCTGGGTTGAGGCATGGCGGATCGCCGCCCCCAGCCGTGTATAGTGGCCGGGATGCAGCCCGCCAATGCGGGCAGTCACCTCGGGCGTCACCCGCCCCTCGAACCCCTTGCAGCGGGTCAGGAACACCCGGTCGCGGCGCAGCGAGGAAAAGCCCCATATAGCCAGCCGGTCCCCCGCGGCGTCGATGCCGCCCGCCAGCGCCGCCAGCGCCTCGCGCATCGTGTCGATGATGCTGCGCGTGCCCACGACGGATTCGGTGGAGCGCGAGCAATCCATCAGGATCGCCACCGACAGGTCGCGCTCCACCTGCCGCAGGTCGCGGAAGATACGGTCGCTCGCCTGCCCGCTGGCGCGCAGCGTGACGCGCGCGGCGATCAGCGCGTCAAGGTCCAGTTCCGCCCCGTCCACCTGCCGGGGCATCAGGATGCGGCGGGGGCGCAGCGCCTGGAACTGCTGGCGCACGCGGGCCATCAGGCGGGGATCGGGGGCGAAGCTCTCGCCCGGGGCACCATCCGCCTCCAGCACGCGGGTGTGGTCCGGCATGTAGCCGCGGGCGCGGTGGTTCCATTCGGGGTAGGTGAAGCGGTCCGACAGCCGTTCATGGTCCGCATCTTGCGGCGCAAGGTCCAGATGCAGGCGCAGACGGGTCGCGGCGCGCTTGTGGTGGCGGGTCAGGGCGATGTGGTCCTGATCCTCGGCCGCCTTCTGGGCGTTTTCCAGATCGTCATCATCGGTGGCACGGTTCAGCCCCATGCTCTCGACCCATGAGAAGATGGATTCGAAGCGGTGCATGATGAAACTGTCGGTGCGGTTGGCCTGCTCGTTATCCTCGCGCATCGCCTGCTTGCGGGTGGCAGAGGCAAGGCCGGGAGGGGCGCTGATCGCATCGCCATCTTGCGCGGCACTCGCCCCGGCACCGTGCTCATCCAGTCGCAGCCAGATCGGCAACGGTGCCAGCGGAGCATAGCCGCGCGGGGCGGGGGCTGTGTCTTGCGGCGGCAGCGCCTCGCCCGCGAGCACGGCGCGCGCAAGATCGGCCACCCGGCGTTCGGCCGGGGAGGCGGCAGTCAGGGGCGCGGCGACCAGATGCGCGCACATCACGGCATGGGGCGCGCGCAGGCCGGGGCAGAGCAGCAGGACCCGGGTCGAAGCCCGGTGCATTGCCGCCAGATGCGCAATGTCGGCAGCCAAGGGGTCAGCGGGCGCGGCGCAGGGCGGCGAGAGGGCCGCCAGCGCGGCCAGCCACAGATAGGCGGCGCGGTTCAGCTCTACCGTCGGGAACGCGTCCATCACCGGCGGCAGGCGCAGGCTGGCGCCGTCGAAACGGGCGACATGCTCCAGCACCCGGGCCTCGGCGAGATGCGCACCAAGCCCGCGGCGGTGGCGCGAGGCGGTGCCGGGGCTGGCCGCAACCTCGACCCCCGGCACGCCGCCAAGCGCGCGGAACAGCAGCGTGACGCTGGGGCGCATGGTCTCCAGCGTGACGGCGCTGCCCTGATGGCCCGTCACCGGCGCCAGCCGCAGGGCGAGCCCGTGCCAGAGGTTGCCCATCGTCTCCTCGGGCTCCATCAGGTCCATCGGGTGCAGGGCCATGGCGCTACCCGTAGACGCTGGCGATGAGGTCGCGCAGGGCCTGCGCCACGTCGGGCTCATCGGTCAGCGGCTCGACCACGGCGGCCTGCAGGGCGCGCTCGATCGGCATCCCCCCGGCAATCAGGCTGGCGGCGTAGATCAGCAGGCGGGTGGACACGCCCTCCTCCAGATCCATGCCCGACAGCGCGCGGATCATCCCCGCCAGCCGCACCAGCGGGGCAACCCGCGCCGCATCGAGCCCGCTTTCGCGCGCCACCACGGTCACTTCGGTCGCCGCATCGGGAAAGCCGAAGGTGATCGACAGGAAGCGCTGCCGGGTCGAAGGCTTCAGGCGCTTGAGGATGTTCTGGTAGCCTGGGTTGTAGCTGGCCACCAGCATGAAGCCCGGCGGGGCCAGCAACTCCTCGCCGGTGCGGTCGATCATCAGGGTGCGGCGGTTGTCGGTGAGCGGATGCAGCACCACCGTCACGTCCTTGCGCGCCTCAATCACCTCATCGAGGTAGCAGATCGCCCCTTCCCGCACGGCGCGGGTCAGCGGGCCATCCACCCATTCCGTCTCGCCGCCGCGCAGCAGGTAGCGGCCGATCAGGTCGGCGGCGGAGAGGTCATCGTGGCAGGCGACGGTGTAGAGGGGGCGGCCGAGACGGGCCGCCATATGCTCCACGAACCGGGTCTTGCCGCAGCCGGTCGGCCCCTTCAGAAGAAGGGGAAGACCTTTGGCATGGGCCGCCTCGAACAGCGCGCATTCCTGCGCAACGGGGCGGTAGTAGGGCGCCGTGCGGTCGGCGCGGTCCGGGGCGAGCGCGTTCATACGGTCTCTCCCTCTGCCTGTCCGTCAGGCTTGGGCATGGTGTTCGGCGTGATCACCTCACGCCGCACCACGACCTGGCTGTAGATGAACAGCAGCGCCCCCAGCACCACGCAGACGCCAGCGCCAAGACGCATCATGTAGAACAGGGCCAGCTGGTCCTGCACATCCATGTAATAGTCGCCGACGATGCGCTGCATATGGGTCTGGATCGTGCCGGCAAATGTCAGCACGAAGGTCATGAACGCCATGCCGCCGGTCATCAGCCAGAACGAGATCATGTTCAGCACCTGATTATAAGGCGCCCTGCCCCGCAGCAGCGGCATCGCATAGGTGATGATGGCAAGGTTCATCGCGACATAGGCGCCGTAGAAGGACAGGTGGCCATGCGCCGCGGTGATCTGGGTGCCGTGGGTGTAGAAGTTCACGCCGTGGAAGGTATGGAGGAAACCCCAGACGCCTGCCCCGAAGAACGCGACAGTGGCAGATCCAAGCGCCCACAGAAGCGCCGCCTTGTTGGGATGGTTGCGGCGGCCCTTCCAGACCATGATGAACGCAAAGGACATCATCGCGAAGAACGGCACCACCTCGAAGGCCGAGAAGATCGAGCCGGTCCACTGCCAGTAGCCTGGAAGGCCGATCCAGTAGAAGTGGTGCCCGGTGCCGAGGATGCCCGAGAATAGCGCGGTGGCGACGATGACATAGAGCCACTTCTCCACCACCTCGCGGTCGACACCCGTCAGCTTCAGCATCAGGAAGGCGAGGATCGCAGCCATCACCAGCTCCCATGTGCCTTCGACCCACAGGTGGACGACGAACCACCAATACATCTTGTCGAGGCTAAGGTTGTTAGGGTTGACGAAGGCGAAGATCCACAGCAGCGACAACAGCCACAGCCCGGTCAGCAGCACGCCGGTGATCGCCGTCTTGCGCCCGGCCAGCACGGTCATCGAGATGTTGATCAAGAAGATCACCGCGGCGACGAGGATGCCGAACTTGACCCAGAGCGGCTGCTCCAGAAACTCCCGCCCTCCATGGATGCCGACGAGGTAGCCACCGACGGCCCCAAGGGTGCCGACCACCAGGATGATCAGCTGCAGATAGGCCAGCTTGACCGACCAGATCTCCCGCTCTGCCTCCTCGGGCACAAGGAAATAGGCAGCCCCGAAGAACCCCAGCAGCAGCCAGACGATCAACGCATTGGTGTGGATCATGCGGATGATGTTGAAGGGCAGCAATTCGGACAGGGTGTTGGGCCAGACATAGATCCAGCCGGCCATCAGCCCGCCGATGACCTGAATGCCGAACAGCCCCATCGCCACCAGGAAGTAGGCGTAGGCGACCTTTTGCGATTGGTATTTCATGTGCTCTCTCCTAGCCCGCATCCGTCGGCGGCCAGCCTTGGGTGTCGGTCTGATCGGCCCAGCGCAGAAACTCTGCCAGACCGCGCATCTCTTCGGGGGTGATCTCGAAGAACGGCATCTGGCGCCGCCCTTCGATGCCGCTTGGCTGTGCAGCCATCCAGCCATCCAGCGTCTCGTACGCGGTTTCCGGATCATCCTGCACGCCCCAGCGGGTCATGACATTGCCAAGCTCTGGCGCGAAATAGGCGCCCTCGCCATGCAGGGTGTGGCAGTTGATGCAGCTGTGCCGCTCCCAGACATGCTTGCCAAGGATCACCTCGGGCGACAACGGCATGCCGGCGGTGGAGACGTTCACCACATAGCGGTGGGAATGGACCGTCATGGCGATGAACACGACGATGAAGAACAGCGAGCCGCCATAGAAGATGTTCCGGGCCCGTGACTTCGTGAGGATCTCTGACATGGCGTCATCCTGGCGATTGTTGCGGATCGGGCCGGTCTATCCCGCGCCGCTGCGGGCGACGTTGTGCCAGCACAACGACGTAGGGCGTTTGCGCGGCGAGGCTGCGGCACGGCCCACCCGGCCGAGGCGGAGGCATTATGCGCGGCCCCAAGCTCGACGATCCCGACCTGCCGCTGCGGCTGCTGTTCGACCGCTGGCCCGAGGCGGCGACGGTGTTCATATCGCGCAAGATGCTGTGCTTCGGCTGCCCGATCTCACCTTTTCACACGGTGATCGATGCCTGCGCCGAATATGCGCTGGACGAGGACGCCTTCCGCGCCGCGCTGGCCGCGGCGGTGGCGTAAAGCGCCTGCGCCTTAGCCTGAATTATCGGATCGTCGGCATCGGTGCCGAGTCCCGCCCCGCTCATCACCACAAGGCGGTGCGGATCTGTCACGATCACAAGGCAGCGGGTGCTTTTCACCACACCGTCCCGCTCCCAAAGGCTCAGCACCCGGCTGACGGTGTGCAATGTGGTGCCGGTCATGTCGGCGATATTCTGCCGGGTGATCGGAAAGCCGATCTCGATGCCGCCGGCGACTTTGCGCCCGGATTGGCCGATCATCCGAAGCAAGGCACAGGCGATGCGCTGTTCCACCAATTGGGTCGACAGCTCGACGATCCGGTTGCTCATCTCATCGGCCCGGGCGCCAAAGGCCCGGAAGGTTTCAACGGCAAAACCATCATACGCGCTGGAAAAACCCGGCCAAAGGGCATTGGGCCATGAGAGGACGCGGCAGTCACCGGCGGCAATCGCCGATGCGTGATACGTCTCCTGCCCAAGCGCGGCCCCGATCCCGAACACCTGCCCGGCCTGGATGTGGAGCAAGATGATCTGGTCGCCTTCGGCCGTCACCCTGACGAGACGGATGTTGCCGGACATCAGCAGATGAAACCGCCGGACAGGCTGCCCCTCGTCAAAGACCGTGGCGCCGCCCGTCAGGTGCCGCGAATCGGACAGGGCAAGGATCTCGCGCAATTGCCGCAGATCGAGGCGGCAGAACGGTGGCATTGCGCCAAGCTGGTTGATGTCGGGCCTGATCATCGGGCTGTCCAGAGGTTGAGCCAGCACAACGACGCTGACGTTCATCCTGGGGCACCGTCCGGGCCAAGGTGCTGACGCAGATCAGGGGTAAGTCCGTTTCCGGTCCCGCCTTGTGGCTTGGACTTCGTGCGCCGTCTCCACCACGACAAAGGACAGCTGTAGACCATGCCCACCCCGACCCGCCCGCCCTATGCCGGCCCCGCGTTGTTCAGCTACGGGTTCCGGCCGCTGTTCCTTGCCGCGGGCCTCTTCGCGGTGCTGATCGTCCCGCTGTGGATGGCGGTGTGGTCGGGACATGTGACCCTGTCCGGCCCGTTCTCGGCGCTGGACTGGCATATCCATGAAATGCTGTTCGGCTATACCTCGGCCGTGATCGCGGGGTTCCTGTTCACCGCGATCCCGAACTGGACCGGGCGGATGCCGACGCGGGGCTGGCCGCTGATGGCGCTGGCGGGTCTATGGGCCCTCGGGAGGCTGGCAATGGCCTTCGCGCCTTGGCCGCTGCTGGTGATGGTGGTGGATTGCGCCTTCCTTCTCGCCATTGGCGCGATGGTGGTGACGGAAATCGTGGCCGGCCGGAACTGGCGGAACCTGATGGTGGTGGTGCCGGTGCTGCTCTATCTGGCCGCAAACATCACCTTCCATCTGGAGGCAATGGTTCAGGGCAGCGCCGACATCGGCCGCCGCCTTGGCTTTGCGATGGTCACGCTGCTGATCACGCTGATCGGCGGGCGGATCATCCCCAGCTTTACCCGCAACTGGCTGACCAAACAGGGGCCGGGCCCGCTGCCGGTGCCGTTCGGGCGCTTCGATGCCGCCTGCCTTGCGGTGACGCTGGCGGCGCTGCTGATCTGGGTGGCGGTGCCGGAGACGGCGCCGTCCGGGGCGGGATTGCTGCTGGCCGGGGCTTTGCAGGCCGTGCGGCTGGCGCGGTGGCGCGGCATCCGCGTCTGGCGCTCGCCGCTGCTGGCGATGCTGCATCTGGCCTTTGCCTTCATCCCTGCGGGGCTGGCCGCCTTGGGGCTGGCCTCGCTCGGGATCTGGCCGGCGGTGACGGGGTTGCACCTCTTGGGCATCGGCGGGATTGGCGGGATGACACTGTCGGTGATGATCCGCGCCTCGCTTGGCCATACCGCGCGCGAGCTGGTGGCGGGGCGGGCGCTGACGGTGGCTTTCGGGTGTGTGGCGCTGGCGGCGGTGGTTCGGGTGGTGGTGCCCTCGGGCGCGGGCCTCTGGGTCGCGGCCACGCTGTGGGTGCTGGGGTTTGGTCTCTTCATCTGGCGGTTCGGGCCGATCCTGAGCCAGCCCAATCCGGCGCGGCGGGCGCCCGGCGGGCGATAGCCGTTGTACCGACCCCCGGCACCTTTACACTGCGCGTCAGAGATGGAGGCACGGCATGGGCGCGATCAGCTTTGAAGACGGCCGGATCGAGGTCGATGCGGCGCTGGTGGCCAAGGCCCTGCAGCTCGACCCCGAGGCGCTGCGCGCCGCCCTGCGCAGCGGCGGCGTCACCAGCCAGTGCGAGACGGGCATGGATGAGGATGCCGGGCGCTTTCGCCTGACGTTCTTCTCCGCCACCCGGCGGCTGCGGCTGACCGTCGATGCCAGCGGCACCATCCTGCAAACCTCTACCGCCGATTACCGCCGCTGACCCTCAGCCCTCGGCACCGCTCAGCAGCACCAGCCGGTGCGGCGCGGTCACGGTGATCTTGCGGCGTTCGGAAGCCACGATCCCTTCGCGCTCCCACGCGCTCAGCAAGCGGCTGACGGTGTGCAGCGTGGTGCCGGTCATGTCGGAGATGTTCTGCCGGGTGATCGGGATGCCGATCTCGATCCCGCCCTCGACCTTGCGGCCCATTTGGGTGACGAGGCGCAGGATGGCATTGGCGATGCGCTGTTCCACCTGCTGCGTTGCCAGTTCCACGATCCGGTTGTTCATCTCGCCTACGCGGGCGCCCACGACCTTGTAGGTCTCGGTGGCAAAGCCGTCATGGCGGGCGGTGAACTCGGCCCAGAGCCGGTTCGGCCAGGCCAGCACCACACATTCATCCGCCGTCATCGCGGTCGCCGGATAGGCGGTATGGCCAAGCGCCGCACCGATCCCGAACAGCTGCCCCGGCGCGATATGCAGCGCGATGATCTGGTCCCCTGCCGCCGTGGTGCGGATCACCCTTATGTGGCCGTCCAGCAGCAGGAAGAACCGCTCCACCGGCATCCCCTCGCTGAACACCGGCACCCCGGCATCGAAGCGCAGCGCCTGCGCCGCATCGAGGATCTCGCGGATCTGCGGGCGGGCGAGCTTGCGGAACGGCGGCAGGCCGGTCAGCAGGCTTTCGTCGAGTTTGTGCAAACGCAGCCTCCGAGGTTGTGGCAGCACAACGAGCCGCGCGCGACCTTAGCCTAGAACCGGGGCAACACCAATCGCTGCCATCCTTGGAAAGGACGCACCATGTTCCCGAAACTGATCACGACTACCTTTGCTGCCGGCCTTGCCGCCCTGCTGCTGGCCCCGGCCGCCCATGCCGCCAATGTCGATGTGCTGATGCTGAACAAAGGCGCCGAGGGCGCTATGGTCTTCGAGCCGGCTTTTGTGAAGGTCGCCCCCGGCGACACCGTCACCTTCATCTCGACCGACAAGGGCCACAACGTCGAGGGTATCAAGGACATGCTGCCCGAGGGCGTAGAGGCGTTCAAAAGCAAGATGGGCGAGGACTATGTGCTGACCATCGACGCCGAGGGCCTTTATGGTGTGAAGTGCACGCCGCATTACAGCATGGGCATGGTCGCCCTGATCCAGTCCGGAACGCCGGTCAATCTGGAAACGGCCGCGGCTGTCACCCAGAAGGGCAAGGCGAAAGCCCGGTTCGAGCCGCTGTTCGCGCAGGTTGCAGAGTAAGTTTGTCTGAAGCGCCCCGCGGTTCGGAGCGATTCAATCCGCAAACGGCGCTGCGAAGAGATTCTGCGGCCTGACGCTCTCACAACGCTCCCTTGCAGAATTTCGGCGACAAGACGAAATTCTGCTGTGCCCGCCCCCCTCAGGGCGGGCACATTCGTACCCACTAGGCGGTTCCATCAGAATTTAGCATCCTCCGAACCAAGCGGCACCCCCCTTGCCCTGCGGCTTGCGCCTCCGGGCAACCCGCGGGACGGAGGTGTTGGCCGAGGAGAAATGGACCACATAACTGTTCTGCCGCCCGCGGGTGAGGGCGAGGAAGACGGCGGGGCTCGGATCGGCCGGCTGCATTGCTCACAGGCTCGTCGTAGGACCACAGCATGTGGTTGGTGATAGCCACCGCAGGCAAGGGTCGCTGCACGCTGCAGGCGCAATCATGCGGTCCAGATTTCTCTGGCCGTGCGCGGCCAGCTTGCAGGCCGGTCTCGTGCCAACCGTGACATTGCCACAAGGTAGATGCGCTCGACGGCGAGTCGACCGGCCCAGCTATGAAGCGCGCGAATAGCGCACGCCGTCAGGCACATGGGTGTCGAACATGCTGGCCACGATCCGCGTCAGGGGCCGCCCGTCCGGAAGGATGGCAAGACGGTCGCCCTCATGGCAGACCATCGCGCCGAAGCGCGCCGCGACCTGTTTCAGGATCGGGGAAAGCGCTGCGGCGCCAGCGCCGAATTCCTGCCTCAGATCGGCCAGGTCCAGCTGGAAATCACACATCAGGAACTCGATCGCCCGGGCGCGCAGGGCGTCTTCCCCGGCCATGGTATAGCCGCGCGACCCCGCGAACTCTCCGGCGGTAATCCGCTGGATATAGGCAGCCGTTGCGGGCGCATTCTGCACATAGCCGCCGGGGAAGCGCGAGATCGACGACGCGCCGAGGCCGATCAGCGTCTGGCAGCCATCGGTGGTGTAGCCTTGGAAATTGCGGCGCAGGCGGCCCGCGGCCTGCGCCTGTGCCAGCGCATCTTCGGGCCGGGCGAAATGGTCGATTCCGATGGCTTGCAGGCCGGCCTCGGCGAAGCGCTCAGCAGCGAAGGCCGCAAGGTGATAGCGCGCCAGATCCCCCGGAAGCGCGCTTTCGTCGATCAGCTTCTGGCGCTTGGAGACCCACGGCACATGGGCATAGCCGAACAGCGCCACCCGGTCGGGCGCAAAGGTCAGCACCTTCTCGACCGTGTCCGCGATGCGCGCCTCGGTCTGGTGCGGCAGGCCATAGACCAGATCGGTATTCAGCGAGGTGATCCCCGCCGCCCGCAGATCGGCAACACAGGCCTGCGTCACCTCGAAGGGCTGCTCCCGCCCGATCGCTGCCTGCACCTCGGGCGCGAAATCCTGAATGCCGATCGAGGCGCGGGTCAGGCCCTCGGCGGCCAGTGCGTCGATCTTGGCGCGGTCAACCATCGTGGGATCAATCTCGACCGAGAACTCGAACCCATCCGCCGGTTCGAAAACGCCGCGGATCGCACGCGCCAGCCGGTGGATCAGCGCCGGGGGCAGGATCGTCGGCGTGCCGCCGCCCCAGTGCAGCTGACCCATCTGCAGCCCCTTGGGCAGGATGCGCCGCAGCAGGGCCAGTTCCGCCTCGAGTGTTTCGATATATCCCTCGACCGGTGCCAGCGTCTGGGTACCTTGGGTATGGCAGGCGCAGAACCAGCACAGACGCTCGCAAAACGGGATGTGGATATAGACCGAAACCGGCGTGTGGGGGTCCAGTCCCGCGAGGGACTCCGCCTGAAAGGCGGCCCCGGTCCGGGGCGAGAACACGGCCGCTGTTGGGTACGAGGTATAGCGCGGCACGCGCGCATCGAAGAGGCCAAGGGCGCCGAGATGATCTATGTGTTTCATCTGCCCCTTGTCCCAGACATGGCGCGCGGCATCGTTGCGCTATGTCAAATGCCGCCCAAGCTTGCGCACGCGGCGGGAACCGCCCGGTGCGGTGCGGCAACAAAGGTCACGCTCCACTGTAGGACTGCGGCTATCTGCCTCAAGGGGCTAGATTGACAGGCCAATGCGGCTCGGCCCATTAGTTAGTGTGTAGTAACTAACCAACGGATCACCCCATGCGCAAATCTGCCGAGGACCGCAAAGCCGAGATCGTGGCGACCATGCTGAGTCTGGCCGACGAGCTTGGCCCGGACCGTTTGACGACACTGGCGGTGGCAAAGGCGGTCGGCGTCACCCAACCGGGGATCTTCCGGCATTTTCCCACCAAGCAGGATCTTTGGCTGGCCGTGGCGGCGCAGATTGCCCAGACGATGACCTCAGCTTGGGAGGTGGTTCTGGAAGCCGACGCCCCACCGAAAGATCGCGTCACCGACCTTATCACGGTGCAGCTGCGCCAGATCACGGCCCACCCGGCGATCCCGGCCATTTTGCATTCCCGCGAGTTGCACACCGAAAACGCAGCCCTGCGCGCACAGTTCATCGCGCTGATGACGCAGTTTCAAACTCTGCTGGTCGACGCCCTGACCGAAGGCCGCGCGCAGGGCGTGTTTCGCGCCGATCTTGTGCCAAAGGACGCCGCCATCTTGCTGATCTCGCTTGTTCAGGGCCTGGCGCTCCGCTGGTCGCTCGGCCAGCGCGCCTTTTCGCTCGAGACCGAGGGGGGCCGCCTGCTGGCATGCCAGATCGATCTGTTCCGACCGCAGGCCCCGGAGACAATGACATGACCTTTCCTGCAAAACGCACACTGTTCGGGCTCGCCGTCCTGAGTGCGGTCGCCGTCGGGGGCTGGTTCTTTCTGAACGAACGCCCCGTGTTCGTGCCGGTGGTCACGGCGGATCAGACCACGCAGGTGCGGGTTTACGGGTTGGGAACGGTCGAAGCGCGGATCGTGTCGAAGATCGGGTTCGAGGTCGGGGCCGCGCTGGCCGATCTGCTGGTGGACAGCAACGATGCGGTGACGAAAGGCCAGGTGCTGGCCCGCCTGCATCCCGCGCAACAGCAGGCCCGCGTCACGCGGGCCGAGGCTGGTGTGGCCGCCTCGGATGCGGCGACCCTCAAGGCCGAGGCCAATGTCACAAGGGCGCAGGCAGTGCTGGCGCAGCGCAATTCGGCCAATGCCCGGCAGCAGGAACTGGCGTCGCGCAGCGCCGTCGCCGCGACATCCGCCGAAGAGGCGCAGCGCGATGTCGATGTGGCGGCGGCGGAACTGACAGTTGCACAAAGCGATGTCGCAGTGACCCGCGCCCAGACGGCCGATGCCCGGGCCGCGTTGCTTTATGAACAGACCCTGCTTGCCCAACACACCCTGACCGCCCCCTTCGATGCCGTGATCGTTCAGCGCCATGCCGAGGCGGGCACGGTGGTGCGGGCGGGGGATGTGATCTTTACCCTGATGGACCCCGAGACTGTGTGGCTGCAGACCTATATCGACGAAGGCCGCGCCGGGGATCTGGCCCTGGGGCAACCCGCCGAGATCCGGCTGCGGTCGCTGCCGCATTCGGCCTTTGCCGGTGCCGTTGTCCGCATCGGCATCGAAAGCGACCGTGTGAATGAAGAGCGCCGCGTCTGGGTCAGTTGCACCGACTGCCCCGCACAGGTGTTTCTGGGCGAACAGGCCGAGGTGCGGATTACTACCGCTTCCCTCACGGGCAGCCTTCTGGTGCCGGAAATCGCCATTCAGGGCTTCGATGGCCATCAGGGCCGCGTCTGGACCCTGCAGGATGGGCATCTGGCGCAGATACAGCTGATCTTTGGCCACCGCACCGAGGATGCGCGGGCCGAAGTCGTCTCGGGCCTGCCCGACGGCGCACAAATCATCTCTGGCCCGGTCAAGGGCCTGACGGACGGGCGGCTGGCCCGCGTCGCGGAGGATGCGCCATGAACCTCGCCTTCCGCGATGTGCGCCACAACCTCTTTCGCTTTTTGCTGACATGTCTCGGGCTGGGGCTGCTGATGACGGTCGTACTGGCAATGATGGGCATCTACAACGGCCTCGTCGCCGATGCGCTGAACATCGTAAAGGCTCCTCAGGCGGACCTGTGGGTGGTCGAGGCCGGAACACAGGGGCCGTTTGCCGAGGCGTCGAACATCCCAGGCGACACCCGCGATGCGGTGGCACGACTGCACGGCGTTGCGCAGGCCGGCAGCATCACCTACCAGACCATCGAGGCGCCGTTCGAGGGCGGCGCGCTACGGCTCTATGTCATTGGCTATGAACGCGGGCGCCTCGGCGGGCCGCAGACCATCGCGCAGGGCCGCGGGCTGCAAGCGAGCCATTTCGAGCTGGTGGCCGATGCCAAGACCGGCCTGACGCCGGGCGACACCCTCATGCTTGGGCGCAACCGGTTTACGGTGGTGGGGCTTGTGCGCGACACGATGAACTCGGGTGGTGACCCGGCGGTTTTCCTGACGCTGGCCGATGCGCAGGTGCTGCAGACCCAGCTCGCGCCCCCCGCAGCCCGCGTGCAGGCCGCGCGCGGTGGCAGCGTGAATGATGGGGCCACGGTGGCGGCGGTGATCGCCCGGCTGGACCCTTCGGTGGATGCGCAAAGCGTGGCCCACACCGTGCGACAGTGGAAACATCTGTCGGCACTGACCCAGGCCGAGCAGGAGGACATCCTGATCAGATCGGTGGTGGACAAGGCGCGCAAGCAGATCGGCCTGTTCCTTGGCATCTTGCTGACCGTGTCCGCCGTCGTGATCGCGCTGATCATCTACACCATGACGATGGAAAAGCTGAAGCAGATCGCCACGCTGAAGCTGATCGGCGCGCCCGACCGGGTGATCATCGGGCTTATCGTGCAGCAATCCGTGGCACTTGGGGTGGTCGGGCTGACCCTCGGCCTCGCGCTGATCATGGCGGTCAAGGACTACTTCCCGCGCCGCGTGATGCTGGAGCCGGTCAATGCGCTGGCGCTGACCGGGATTATCCTGGTGGTCTGTGTACTGGCCTCGGGTCTTGGCGTGCGTGCCGCCCTGAAGGTGGACCCCGCCACCGCCTTGGGGGGCTGATATGCTTCATGACAGCCGCCGGGTGATCGTGGATATCAAGGGAGTCGCCAAGCACTATGGGGACGGTGAGGCGCGGGTGGACGCCCTACGCAACCTGGATCTGACAGTGCATGCGGGCGAGGTTGTGGCGCTGCTCGGCCCCTCAGGCTCGGGCAAGACCACGCTGCTGAACATCATCGGTTGCATCATCGACCCGTCCAAAGGCCAGGTCAGCCTTGATGGGGAGATGGTTTATGACAACCGCTGGCTGCGCGGCGACCTGCGCCGCCTGCGGCTCGACAAGGTTGGCTTCATCTTTCAGGCCCACAACCTGCTGCCGTTCCTGAATGCCACCGACAATGTGGCGCTGGTGCTGCAACTGGCCGGCAAGACCGCGGCCGAGGCGCAGGCCCGCGCGCAGGAGCTGCTGGAGTATCTGGAGGTCGGCCACCGCGCCCGCGCCATGCCAGCGCTGTTGTCAGGGGGCGAGGCGCAACGGGTGGCGATTGCCCGTGCGCTGGCCAACGGCCCGCGCATCATTCTGGCCGATGAACCCACCGCCGCGCTGGACAGCAAACGCGCCGGGATCGTGATGGACCTGCTGCGCAAACTGGCCGCGGAACAGGACGCCTGCATCATCGCCGTGACTCATGACGAAAAGATCCTCGACCGGTTCGACCGCCTGTTTCACCTGCGGGATGGGCGTTTGGAGGATGACGAGGGAGAGCGGACCTGACCGCGATCAGGCGCGGCCGCCCGGCCTTTCGTCAGGTGACTTCGGGGCGGGCGGCGGCGGCAAAGGCTGGTCCGGCGTGATCAGGATGCGGGATGCAGCCCCCTGCAGATCGTCATACTGATCGTGGCGCATCGACCAGAAGAATGCGCCAAGCCCCGTCAGTCCAAGCGCGATCGAGATGGGGATCAGGAACAGATAGCTCATTCCTCCGCCCCGCTTGCTGCGGGGCTCAGGGCCCGCCAGGCGTGCCAGGTGCCATGACCTAGCAGCGGAAAGATCACGATCAGGCCAAGCAGGCCAGTCGCAGCCGACAGGGCAAAACCAGCCACCACGATGGCGCCCCACGGCAGCACGGCGCGGAGGTTTTGCGTGGTAATGGCGAAGCTGGTGCCAAGGGCGGTCAGCGCATCGACCCGGCGTTCCAGCAGCATCGGGATGGAAAACAGGCTGATCGCCATGGCGAAGGCGGCGAACAGGCCGCCGACGGCAGACCCCACCAGGATCAGCGCCCAGCCGCGCGGGGTGGTCAACAACTGCCCAAGGATCTGGTCATACCCCGGAAACGGCAGCAGCCCATAAAACAGCGCATACAAAAGGTCCGCCGCCCGAAGCCAGAGCATGACCAGAAGGCACAGCAGCAACCCGGCAAAAACCAGCTGCCTGCCAGAACGCGGATGCGCCAGGATCATACTTGCAAGCGTGACAGGCTGCCCCGCCTGCAAACGGCGGCTCTTTTCGTAAAGGCCGATCGCCAGCAGCGGGCCCACCACCAGAAAGCCCGAAAGCGCCGGCAGGATCAGCGAGGGCAGCCCGGCCGCGACCAGCCCCCAGATGACCAGCACCGAAAGGGCAAAGACCACCAGCCCATAGGCAAGGCTTTGTGCGGGCTTGGTCCGAAAGTCAGACCATCCGGCGGCGAGCCAGTCGCGGGCCACCAAGGGTGGGAGGTCTCGCGCAAACCCGTTGTCGGGGCGGACCCGAGGGGCGATGGCGGGAAGTGGTTCCAGCATTGTGTCCCTTCCTCAGCAGGCGGGCTTGGCGGCGGGACGGGCGGCATCCACCGGCACGCAGCCGGGGGCCGTGTCGAACGCAAGCCGCACGAATTGCCAGTTTGCCGCTATCACCAGCGACAGCCCTGCGCAGGCCGCAAGGATTGCCAAGTGGCGCGGCGCGATGGTCATGGAGCCATCCCCGCCAAGCCTTCGACATAGAGGGCCAGCGCGCGGATCTCGGCTTCGGTCAGCCGCGACTGCCAGCTTGGCATCTGTCCCTGCCGCCCGGCCATCAGGGTCTGGTGGATGCTGACGGCATCCCCGCCATAGACCCAGTCGTCATCGGTCAGGTTCGGCGACCCCGTGCCTTCGATCCCGAGGCCATCCTCGCCATGGCAGGCGGCGCAGTTGGTCTGATAAAGCACCGCACCTTCGGATGTGTCCTCAAGGTTCACGCCCTCGCCGAGCGTCTGAACGTAGTCGGTCAGCACGGCGATCTCGGGGCGGGTCAGCAATCCGTCGCGGCCAAATGCAGGCATCTGCGCGAAATGCGTGTCGGGATGCGCTGCGTTGATGCCAACCCGCAAGGTGGTGGCGATCTCTTCTGCCGTGCCGCCCCACAGCCATATGCCGTCATTCAATCGCGGAAAGCCCGGCCCGCCGATACCATCCGCGCCGTGGCAGACCTGACAGTTCTGCCCGAACAGAGGCTCGGCCGTCGCCAAGGCGCGCCCCAGAAGGTCCGGATCGGCACGGATAGCGTCGAACTCCTCGGTGGCCAGCGCTTCGGTCCAGCCCGCGCGGGCGGCGTTCGCCGCGGCGAGGTCGGCGGCGACAGAGGTTTTCTGGTCGATGCCGAGAACGCCCTTGGTGAACGTATCCCAGAGTGGCCAGGCCGGCAGCAAGACCCACACGACCAGCGCATAGAGATGGGTCACTGCCATGAAGAAGAACACGGTGCGCGGCACCGGCGAGTTCAGCTCGGTGATGCCGTTCCAGTCATGCCCGGTGGTCAGATAGCCCGAGACGGGATCGCGCTTTTCTACGGACATGGCCGGTCCTCCTCTGTCAGGATGGACCGGGCGGCATGGTCTGCGGCCGCCCTGCGCGACGGGCGGCATGTGACGATGACCACGATCAGGAAGAAACCCATCAGATAGAACAGGCCAAAGGTCTTGGCGATGAAAACGAAGGTTTCATGGGTCATTGCAAAACCTCCGTGTCGGCGGGCTGTGCCGCATAGGGCGCCTGGGTCAACTGGCCGAGCACCTGAAGATAGGCGACCAGCGCATCCATTTCCGTTAGCCGGGGCATTCCGGAAAACCGGCGCAGGGTCGTGGCCTCGCCGTATCGCTCGACAACACCACCGGCGCCGGCCGAGTCCGGGTTGGCCTGTGCCGCCGCATCTTGCGAAGCGTTGGCGATCATGTCCTCTGTATACGGCACGCCCAACCGGCGCAGCGCCACCAGATGGTCACTGAGGTCATCGACTTCCAACGGCGCGGATGCCAGCCAAGGATAGGCCGGCATGATCGAGCTCGGCACCACAGCGCGCGGATTGATCAGATGCGCAACATGCCAATCGTCCGAGTATTTGCCCCCCAGACGCGCGATGTCTGGCCCGGTGCGTTTGGACCCCCACAGCATCGGGTGGTCATACTGGCTTTCGGCGGCCAGCGAATAGGGGCCGTAGCGTTCGACCTCGTCGCGCAGGGTGCGGATCATCTGGCTGTGGCAGGCATAGCATCCCTCGCGGATGTAGATGTTGCGGCCTGCAAGCTCCAACGGCGTGTAGACACGCATGTCTTCGGTCGTTTCGACGGTCTCATCTATGGTGAACAGGGGCGCTATTTCCACCAGCCCGCCCACGCTGGCGGCAAGGATGATTGCGATGACCAGCGCGATGGAGTTCTTCTCCAAATTGTAGTGCGCCTTGAACAGGGCCATGCGTCTACTCCGCTGCCTGAGGTGCAAGGGGCCGGTCGGCGGCGTGATTGCGCGCGCCCCGCACCGTCAGCCAGATATTCGCCGCGCCGACACAGATACCTGCAAGGAACAGCGAGCCGCCAACCACACGGGCGATGTAATAGGGGCGCATCGCCTCCATGCTCTCGATGAAGGAATAGTTCAGCGTGCCCGCATCGTTATAGGTCCGCCACATCAGCCCCTGGGTGATGCCTGCATTCCACAGCGCGAACACGTAGGTCAGCAGCCCGCCCAGCGCGAGCCAGAAGTGCCATTCCACCAGCCGGGACGAATGCATCGCGGGCCGTCCCCAGATCTGCGGAACCACGGAATAGAACGCGCCGAAGGTGACCATCGCAAGCCAGCCCAAGGCCCCCGAATGCACGTGTCCCACCGTCCAGTCGGTGTAATGCGACAGCGCATTGACCGGCCGGATGGCAAGGAAGGATCCCTCGAAGGTCGAGAGGCCATAGAACACCGCCGCCACGAACATGAAGCGCAGCGTCGCATCATCCCGAACCCGGTGCCATGCCCCGTTCAATGTCAGCAATGCGTTGCCCGCCGAGGCCCAGCTTGGCACCAGCAACATCACCGAGAAGGTCATCCCCAGCGTCTGCACCCAGTGCGGCAGCGCGGTATAGTGCAAGTGGTGCGACCCGACCCACAGGTAGAAGAAGGTGATCCCCCAGAAGCTGAGGATCGAGAGGCGGTAGGAAAAGATCGGCCTCTGGGCCCTGACCGGCAGGTAGTAATACAGCATCCCCAGAAAGCCCGAGGTCATGAAGAACGCCACCGCGTTATGCCCATACCACCATTGCACCATGGCATCTTGCACACCCGAGAAGGCGGGATAGCTCTTCGCGCCCGTCCAGCTGACCGGCAGCGCGGCTGCGTTCACGATATGCAGCATCGCCACCACGACGATGAAGGCGAGGTAATACCAATTGGCGACGTAGATATGCGGTTCGGCCCGGCGCCTCAGCGTGCGCAGATACAGCACCAGATAGGTCACCCAGACGATCACCAGCAAGATATCGGCATACCATTCCGGTTCGGCATATTCCTTGGACTGGGTGATGCCCATCAGATAGCCGCTGACTGCCCAGAGACAGAACAGGTTATAGCCGACCAGCACGAACCACGGAGACAGCTGGTCCGCCAGCCGCGCGCGGCAGGTGCGTTGCATAACATGGAACGAGGTCGCGATCAGCGCATTGCCGCCAAAGGCAAAGATCACGCCGGTGGTATGCACCGGGCGCAGGCGGCCGTAGCTGGACCACGCCTGCCCGAAGGTGGCGTCGGGCCAGACCATCAATGCGGCGACCCACAGCCCTATCGACATCGCGAACACGCCCCAGACCATCGCCAGCACGATGCCGACCTTGATCGGGTCGTCATAATATTGCTGCAACCGGGCGGGGCTCGGGGAAGGCTCTTCCAGCACGCTGCCCACCGCGAACACAAGCCCAACACCCAGCCCAAGCGCCATGAATCCGTGCACTGCCATCGGATCATGGTCGCCCAAAGCCGCCATCGTCAGGCCCAAGAGCAGCAGAATCACGGCCAGAGCCATCGCGACAGAGCGCTCGGTGCGGGTCAGTCGGGCAATCATTCCTGTTCCTTCGGCGGGTCAGCTAGAAGGTGAAGCTACATGAAGCCATTGAGGCTCATGCTGATGCAGGTCAGGATGCGGGCTTCATGCGCACTCATTCACAGAAATCTGGGCAACACCACATCGCCGGGATGGCCGTCGCTATTGGAATCGATGGGAACACGGCGCTGCAGCGTCTAAAGAGCCCGGCTAGATGCAACTGGCGGATCACAAGACCAGATCGCCGCGATGGAGTCGGACGTTGCCCTGCGACTGGATGCGCTGAGAATCGGCACATCGCAGAACCCGGACGAACCCGGTTCTGCAGCTGAAATATCCCGACATCGGCCGGCGGGGGCGAGCGATCTCTATCGCATGAATTGGGCCCCGACGGTCAGGTCCACCTCCCACGTTTCGGATTTACCGCGCCGTTTTTCGAACTGCACCCCGCCCTCGGGAAAGCCAAAGATCGGCGGGTTCTTTGCAACCCATTGGCCAACGCCCCCATGCCACCGCCGGTGCCCGGGCCGCCACGGCAGGCGACCCGGGCCATCGCTTAAAGGTCCGGCGAGACTTTCCAGTCGCGCAGCTTGTAGACGGTGCCGGGCCGTGGCCGCGGCTTGTCTTCCGCCTCGCGCATCCGGCGCTTGAAACCGTGGATCGGGGTGGCGCGGTCGTCGATCCGCACCTCTACCACCGAGGGCCCGTCATGGGCAAAGGCCCGGTCCAGCGCATCGGCGATGTCGCCCGGCTTGTCCACATAGATGCCCAGCAGGCCAAGCCCCTGCGCTGCAGCGGCGTAGCCGGGGACCGAGCTTTGCGTCTCCAGCTCGGCTGATTGCACGTTCTTGAAGTAGATCTCCTGCCACAGCTGGATCCAGCCCAGCTTGCCGTTGTTGATCACCACGTTGACGATGCGCTGGTTGTAATGCGCCTGCGTCGCCAGCTCGCCGATGGTGTAGGAGAAGGCACCGTCGCCGGCAACCGTCACCACCCGCGCGCCCTTGGCCATGACCGTCGCGGCGCCGATGGCGCCGGGCACTGCATAGCCAAGCCCCCCCTGCCCGCGCGCGAACAGGAACTGCCTCTTGGCGTGCTTGGCCGGGATATAGCCCGAAATCCAGCCGGCCGAGAACGAGGCGTCGGACACGACCACATCGTCATCCCCCAGCCGCTTCGCGATTTCCACCATGATCCGCGGCGGCAGGATCGGCACCTGGTTCGAGGTCATCTCCTCGGCCTTGGCCGCGTCGCAGCGCGCCTTTACCTCGGCGATGCGGGCGTCCCATTCGGGGTTGGCGCCTGTTCGGCTGTCCCCCATTGCGGCGTCCAGCGCCAGCACCGTGTCGCGCACATCGCCCAGCAGGGCCACCGTGGGCCGGAAGGTGCGGCCATGCTCCAGCGGGTCGAAGTCGATGGTGATCGTCGCTTGGTCGGGCTTCGGCAGGGTCCAGTTCATGCCGGTGTTCTGGCTGACCTTGGAGCCGCACCAGATGATCAGGTCCGCCTCCTGGATCAGCTCGATGGCCGCGGCCGATCCCAGCGGGTTCAGCACCCCCGCCACGTAGTCGCGCGTCTCGGGCACCGATCCCTTGCCCGACAGCGAGGTCACAACCAAGCCGCCAAGCCGGTCGGCAAAGGCGGTCGCCGCCTCGGTCGCCACGGATCCATGCACGCCGCCGCCGCAGACCAGCGCCGGGCGCTTGGCCTTGCGGATCAGCTCGGCCGCGGCCGCGATCTCGGCCGCAGGCGCGACAGAGCGCAGGTAGGGCATGGCGATGGCGCGGTCATCGACCTTGATCTTCAACAGCTCTTCGTCCCAGTCGGCATCGAAGATGTCATGCGGGATGATCAGCGCCACCGGGCCGGGCCGCGGCGCCGTGGCGATGCGGAAGGCGGTGCGGATCAGTTCGGGCAGCGCCGCGACCGAAGGCACAAGGAACGCCTCTTTCGAGCAGGTCTTGAAGAAGGACAGCTGATCGAAGCCCTGGCTCGCGATGCCTTTTTCCTTCAGCGGCAGCCAGTCCAGCGGCAGCTCTCCGATGATGCCGATCATCGGGATCGAGGCGTTCAGCGCCTCGAGAAACCCTGCCGGCAGCAGGTTGGCGCCGGGCCCGACCGTCACGTCGCAGATGCCGGGCTTGCCGGTCAGCCGCGCATAGGCATCGGCGGCATAGGCGGCGTTGCGTTCGTCGCGCATCAGGATATGTCGGATGCGGTCGGTGCGGCGCGAGATGCCGTCATGCAGCGCGGTCGTCTGTCCACCGGGCATCCCGAAGACATATTCGACCCCGTACTGGGCAAGCATCTCTGCAATGAGATCTCCGATATGGGCCATGGTTCGTCCTTTCATCTGGCAACAAGGGGCCTGTCCGCGCCGAAGGGGCTGCGGAGGCATGAGGGTGTGGGGTGTGGGTGGCCGGGGGTCTACATGGCGGACGCCGCCGTGGCCCGGGTAAGGGCAGCCATCCGGTGCATCAGCGGTTTCAGCGCCGCATGGGTCTGCAGATAGACATCAAGCTGCGCGCGGAACTGCGCGTGGCTGGCGGGGTCGGGGTGAATTTCGTCGCGGATGCGCACCATGGCATCGGCGGCGGCTTCGAGGGACGGGTGCAGCCCCGCCCCTACGACGGCGGCGATGGCCGCGCCAAAGGCCGTGGCCTCACCCACCTCGGGGATGCGCAGCACGGTGCCAGTCGCATCGGCATGCATCTGCGCCCAGAACCGAGAGCGCAGCACGCCGCCCGCCAGCGTCATGCTGGACACCGCCATGCCCTTGCCGGTCAGCCGGTCAAGGATGTTGGCGGTGCCCAAGGCCACCGCTTCCATCAGCGCCCGGGTAATCTCGGCGCGGCCATGCTTCAGCGTCAGGCCCCAGATGGCGCCCTGCAGGTCGTAATCGGTGAAGGGGTTGCGGTTGCCTTGCCAGAAATCCAGCACGACCAGACCGCGGGCGCCCGGCGGCACCGTCTGCGCCGCGGCCAGCAGGGCATCATAGCCGTCCTGTCCCTGATGCAGCAGGTCATGCCACCAGCGCAGCACCGCGCCCGAAGAGACCTGCCCGCCCTCCATCACGAAGACGCCCTTGGTCACGCAGTCGGGATGCGGCCCGAACAGGCCCTCGACCTCGATATCCTCGGCCACGACCGGCAGGACCAGATGCGAGGTGCCGGTGATCAGCGCCGTCTCGCCCGGGCGAAGGGTGTTCAGGCCGACCATCGCCACATAGGCATCGGTGCCGCCCGCCACCACCAGCGTTTCGAGGTCCAGCCCCATCGCCGCCGCGGCCTCTGGCTGCATCGGCGCGATGACCTCGCCCACGGCGGGCATCTTGGCAGGGAAGCGGGCGGTGATCCCCTCCAGCCCCATCGCCGCCAGAAAATCCTCGGGCCAGCCGGTGCGGGGGTCATAGAACCAGCGGTTGATGGTCTGGTTCTGGCCGAGGGTCAGCTTTCCCGACAGGCGCAGCGCCAGATAGTCGGCCATCTCGACGAACCAGCGGCTGCGCTCGAAGACCGCCGGCGCCGTATCCTTCAGCCACAGGATCTTGGGCAGCGCGGTTTCGGCGCTGACCCCGGCCCGGCTGCGGCGCAAGGCGGGATGGCCGGTCGCCTCTATCCGGCGCGCCTGCGGCGAGGCGCGGCAATCCATCCACAGGATCGCATCCCCCAGCGGCTCCAACCCGGCATCCAGCGCAACCATTGTCGAGGAGGTGCCGGTGGCGCAGATCGCCGCCACCCGCCCGGGCGCGATGCCGCCCTGCGCCAGCGCCGCGCGCACCGCGCCGCAGGCCGCCTCCCACCAGTCGGCGGGGCTTTGTGTGGCCCAGCCGGGATGGGGATGCGCGGTCGGATAGTCGCGCACCGCCATCGCCAGCACCTGGCCCGCCGCATCGGTGACCAGTGCCCGCGCGCCGCCCGTGCCGCAATCAAGCCCAATCGTCAGATTACGCATCTCAGCCCCCTTTCCGGCGTTCGCCGTGGTGGCGTGCCGCGAGTGTCGCCACCACCAGCCCCGACAGCAGCAGCGCCCCTTGAATGATCTGGCGCTGGTAATCGGGCAGCCCCAGCAGGGCCGCACCGCTGAACAGCACGCCGATGAACAGCGTCGCGGTCAGCGTGCCAAGGATGTTGGGCTTGCCGACATGCACCATCATCCCGCCCAACAAGACCACCGTCAGCCCGTTGATGAGATAAGGCCCGCCGATCATCGGCTGCCCCGAGGCAAGGTTCTCGGCCAGGATGACCCCGGCGAGGGAGGCACAGAGCCCCGAGAACACGAACAGCAACAGGGTCAGCCCCACCACCGGCACGCCGACGCTGCGGATCGCCGCCTCGTTCTGCGCCATCGCGTAGATGTAGCGTCCCATCGTCAGCCGCTCTTGCACGAACCACGCGGCCCCGGCCAGCGCCAACACCGGCAACACGATCAGCGGCACCGCGCCGCCGAACTGCGGCTCCAGCAGGCTGGCGAGCGGGCCCGGGGCTGCGATGCGGATCACGGTGCCCTTGCCAAGCGCCGCGGCCAGCGAGGCACAGAGCCCAGCGGTCGAGATCGTGACGATCAGCGCCGGCAGGCGCATCACCGCCACCAGCCAGCCGTTCAGCAGGCCGACGGCCAGCCCGGCACAGAGGCCCGCACCGATCGCCCCCCACCAGCCCCAGCCCTGCGACAGGCCCCAGGCGCACAGCATGTTCGACAGCGCCGCGACCTGCATGAAGCTGACATCGATTTTGCCCGCGGCAATCACCCAGGTCAGCCCCAAGACCATCATCACCATGATCGAAAAGCTCTTCAGCACAGCGACCACGTTGCCCGGGTCCAGAAGCTGCGGCTTCTGGCTGGCAATGGCCGCCGTCATCAGCACCAGCGCCGCGACAAGCCAGAGGTTGGTGGTCAGCCGTGCGAGGCGGCGGCCCTTGCTGTGCCTGCGGTCCATTGCGCCCTCCAAAATCATTGTCATGCCTTGCCCCCCGAGCGCGCGCGGCGCAGGGCACGGACCGCCACCAACCCGGCCAGATAACCGCGCGCGGTGTCGGAAAAGGCCAGAACACCGGCCAGCAGGATCAGGCTGATCACCCCGTCGCTGTAGTAGTAGGGCACGCCCATCAGGGAGAATCCGTCCAGAAGCATGGTGATCAACAAGATCCCCCCAAGCGTCGCCAGAACAGAGGTTCCCCCCAGGATCGCTGCGCCCAGGAACACGCCAGCATAGGCTGGCATCATCAGGTTCGCGCCCTTGTTGGTTTCGGCATTGCCCGATTCCGCCAGGATCAGCAGCACCGCCAGCACCGTGCAGATCGCGCACATCACATAGGCCAGCGCGATGTAGCGCCGCGTGGCGATGCCCGAGAAATGCGCCGCCACCTGATTTTCGCCCGTGGCATAGAAGGCCATGCCAGTGCGGGTGCGGTGCATCACGAACCAGGCCACCGCGTAGACGGCCAGCAAGATCCACAGTGACACGCCAAGGCCCAGAAGGCGTGCATCGTTCAGATCGGTAATGCCGACCTGGAAGAAGTTCTGAAAGATCGACCGCCCGCCGGTATAGAGGAACGCCAGCCCGGCGCAGATCGACCCGACGGCGATGGTCGTCACGATATCGGGCAGGCCAAAGCGGCTGATGGCCGTGCCCGAGATCAGGCCGATGACAGCGCCGATGGCGATGCCCGCCGCAACGGCCAGCCAAAGCGGCGCGCCCGCGGCAATCACCGCGCCCATCGACATCGCGGTGAAAGCGGCCACGCCCGAGATCGACAGATCGAACTTGCGCACGATCACCACAAAAGTCAGCCCCAGCGCCGCCAGCCCGTTGGCCGCCATGTGCCGCGCAATGCCGTTCAGGCTGGCCGCGCTCAGAAACCGCGGCTCGGCAAGGGCCAGTGCGCCGCCGACCAGCGCCACCAGCGCCAGAAAGCCAAGGCCGCGCGCCGACTGGCGGGCCATGTCCTGCAATCCGCTCATTGTGTCACCTCGCCCATGATCCCGGCCATCAGCAGCGCATCGCGGCTGAACGTGCCGACGGCAGGCTCGATCTGCCGCCCCTTGTGCAGCGCAAGCGTGCGGTCGGCCACGCCATGCACCTCGTCGCAATCGCTGGAAATCACGATCACCGCCGCCTCCCGCGACAGCTGCCGCATCAGCGCATAGATCTTGGCCCGTGCGCCGATATCTACGCCCACCGTGGGCTCCACGAAAATGTAGACATCGGCCTGGCTGTAAAGCCCCTTGGCCAGCACGATCTTCTGCTGGTTGCCGCCTGAAAAGCCGCTGGCCGGCGTGGTCAGGCTGGGCGGATGCAGGGCCACCTGCCCTGTCAGCTCGCGCGCATCGCCCTGCATCCGGCGCCGTTTCAGGCCCCAGCGCCCGGCGGCGGCGCGGCCCAGATTGGCCAGCGGCACGTTGAACAGCGCCGGGCGCGACAGCACCAGTCCCTCGGTCCGCCGGTCGCCGGGCACCAGAAATACCCCCGCATCCAGCGCCTGACGTGGCGATCTCAGCGAAACCGGCTGGCCGTGCAGCCGAAGGGTGCCGCGATCGGGCGGAGTGACACCGAAGACCGCCTTGGCGAACTCGTCGCAGCCCGACCCGACCAGCCCGAAGATCCCCAGGATCTCGCCCTTGCGCGCGGTCAGGCTGATGCCCCTAAAATCGCCCTCGAGGCAGAAGTCTTCCACCTCCAGCACCGCGGCGCCGGGCGGCGTTTCTGCGCGGGGTGGGAAGATGTCGCCGATCGCCTCGCCCAGCATCAGGTTGGCGAGCGAGACGTCGCCGGCCTTGGCCTCGGCCACGGTCATCCGCGCCACGCAGGTGCCGCCCCGGAACACGCTGAAGCTGTCGGCGATGGCAAATACCTCTTCCAACTGATGGGTGATGTAGATGATGGCGATGCCCTGCGCCTTGAGCAGCCCCATCAGCGCGAAAAGGTCCTCACGCTCTACTTCCGTCAGGGTGGAGGTCGGCTCATCAAGGATCAGCACCCGCGTATGCTCGCCGGCGATGGCCTGAAGGATCGCCACCGCCTCGCGCTCGACCGCCGACATGCGGCCAACCTCCTGCCAGAGGTCCAGCGCCACCGGAAAGCGCGCCAGCAGCGCCTCGGCCCGCCGTTCCAGCCCGCGTTGGTCGATGCGCGAGAACAGCCCGCGGCTGGCGCTTTCCCGGCCAAGGAAGATATTGTCCAGACCCGACATGTCGGGCACCAGTTCGGGGTGCTGTTGCACAGTGGCGATGCCGGCGCGGATCGCATCCTCGGGCGTGCGGAAGGTCACCTCGGCCCCGGCAACGGTGATCCGGCCGCCATCTTTCTGGATGATCCCCGACAGGATCTTGATGAAGGTCGATTTTCCCGCGCCGTTGATCCCCAAAAGCGCGTGGACCTCGCCCGGCTCGACATGGAAGTCCACGCCGCGCAGGGCCAGCACCGGGCCGAACCTCTTGGACACATCCGACGCCATCAGGACGGGCGCTGCCATGACTGTCACTTCCTGTTGCTGAAGAAGGGGTGAGGGGCGCGCGGACGCGCCCCCTAAGGGAAAGGCTGCGCCTAGACGGCGCGGGTCCAGCCGAGTTCGGCGCCGCGGCCAGGCACGTCATAGTCGTCGGGGATGCCGGCCTGAAGCATGTCCTTGACCACGGCATAGGTGGGGGTGATCAGCAGGCGCGGCGTCTTGCGCCCGGCCAGCGCCTCATGCGCGTAGAAGACGTTGGAATAGGCCATCTCGTAGAAGCTTTGCGCCATCGACAGCTTCAAGGGCGTGTCCGAGGCGATGTAGTTGAACGCCTGCGATCCGCCATCGATGCCGGTCAGGATCAGGTCATCGCGGCCTGCGGCCCGCGCGGCCAACGTGCCCTCGACCGCCGCGCCGTCCCAGGCGCACCAGACCGCGTCGATATCGGGGTTCGAGGTCAGGATATTGTCCACTGCCTGCCGGGGGGTGACATTGCCGGCCAGGGCAAAGGCCCATTCGGTGACGATTTCCACGTCCGGATAGCTGCGCAGCACCCATTCCATCCCCAATGTGCGCTGATCCCAGCTTTCGTTCTGCGGCAGCATCACGCGGGCGATCTTGCCGGTGCCGCCGATGGACTTGCAGATGAACTCGCACGAATGCACGCCCATCCCGAAGTTGTTCGACATCGAGGTGGTGGTAACGGTCGCGCCCGGAACCGCGCTGTCGGCACAGAAGACCGGGATGCCCGCCGCGATGGCGCGCTGCACGGCGGGGGCGATGGCCACAGCGTCGGCCGGAGTGATGAACAGCGCATCGGGCTTGGAGGCGACGAGCGAGTCGATCTGGTCGCTTTGCACCCGCGCGTCAAAGCCCGCATCGGTGGTGGTCAGGTTGCCGCCCAGTTCGGCGACCGCGGCGGTAAAGCCGTCCTGGAGGTGGCGACCCGAGTCATAGGTCGTCCAGCCCAGCGCCGCCGCAAAATTGCGCTCCGCCGCCTGCGCCCGCATCGCCTTGGGCCAAAGCGCCGCGCTGGCGGCAAGGGCCGCAGCGCCCGACATGAATGCACGCCGCCCGAAGGCCGAGCCGAAAATCTGGTCCGTCATGATAAACTCCTCCACTGTTGTGCCGGCGAAACGCCGATCGTTATGCGCCGCCCCTCCCCGGGCGGGTGCCCAAACGGGCGGTCGTCAACACAGGCTGGCGAACGCCTTCCAGCGTTTGAAGGCCTGGGTATAGCTATCTGCATGGGCGGCAACCGGCCCGATGGTGGCGCCGATCTGCGGCCGGGTCAGAACCTCGGCCACCGGCTGCCCCGTCGCCGCGATCATCCCCAGCCGGGCCGCGCCAAAGGCGGTGCCCAGCGCGCTGGTGCACGGCACGTCAAGCTCAACACCAAGGTTCGTGGCCAGCATCGACATCCACAGCGGCGAGCGTGATCCGCCGCCGAGGGCCAGAAGCCGCCGCAGCTCGGCGCCGCTCTCGCCAAAGGCCTCGGCGCATTCGCGGATGGCAAAGGCGACCCCCTGCATCACCGCCTGCGCCATCGCGGCATCGTCATGCTGATGCGCCAGTCCCATGAAACCGCCGCGCACGGTGCCATCGCTGCGCGGTGACCAGCAGCCATCAAGGAACGGCACGAAGATCAGGTCCGTCGCGGGGCGCGGGTCATCCCCCAGCAGTGCCACCAGCTCTGCCGGGCTGCGCTTGAGCCGCGCGCCAAGCCATGTCAGGCACGAGGTGGCCGACAGCACCACCGACATCTGGTGCCAGCGCCCCGGGACGGCATGGCACAGTGCCTCAATGGCATGGGCCCCGGCCGGACGCGGCCGGTCATTCGCCACGAACAGCACACCCGAGGTGCCCAGCGAGACTGTGCCCTCACCATCCGCAATCACGCCAGACCCGCAAGCGCCGCAGGCATTGTCGCCGCCGCCCGCCGCCAGCACCGGGCGCCGCCCCATGCCCCAGCGCTGCGCCAGTCCGGCGCGCAGGGTGCCGGTCGGCTCTGTGCCCTCATGCAGGCTTGGCATCTGGGCGCGGTCCATGCCCGAGGCATCGAGCATCGGCCCCGACCAATCGCGCGCGGCAAGGTCCACCCACATCGTGCCGCTGGAATCGGCCAGGTCGCTGGCCTTGTCCCCCGACAGCCGCAGGCGGACATAGTCCTTGGGCAACAGCACCGTGCGCACCGCGGCATAGGTCTCGGGCTCGTGCCGGCGCAGCCACATCAGCTTGCTGGCGGTCACGCCGGGGGTCGGGTTGCGCCCCACGCGGCCCAACAGGTCGGGCACTGCCGCGGCCAGCTCATCGCATTCGGCAGCGCTGCGTGTGTCGTTCCACAAGATCGCCGAACGCAGCGGCTTGTCGGCGCCGTCCAGCACCGTCGCGCCATACATCTGTCCCGACAGACCAATGCCCGATACCTCGGCCATCGCACCCGGATGGCTGGCGGCCAGCGCATCAAGGCTTTCGCAGACTGCATCCCACCACAGGTCCGGATCCTGCTCGGACCAGCCGGGCCGTGACCGCGTCACCTCCAGCGGGCGGGACGAGGCTTCGGCGACAAGGGTCTGACCCTCGTCGATGATCACGGATTTCACCCCGGATGTCCCAAGGTCGATGCCCAGAAACATGTTTTCCTCCTCCCTGATATGGCGTCGTCAGGCGCCGCTGCTCTGCCACCGTGGCAAGGGCCTCCACTCCCTTGCCGCGGCGCTGTTCAAGCCGTCATTCTTTGTCGCACATCCTTTCGCAGATGGTCTTCCAGCGCCGCAATCTGCGCAGGTGTCAGCTGCAGCCCCAGCTTACTACGCCGGAACAAGATGTCCTCGGCCGTGCGCGCCCATTCGGTGCGGCACATGTAATCGACCTCGCATTCGCTGAGCCCGGCGCCGAAGTCGCGGCCCAGATCGGCGCGGCCGCGGGCATCTCCCAGCATCTCGGCCGCGCGGGTGCCGTAGAAGCGCACCAGCCGGGTTGCCTCGGGGCCGGTCAAGAAGCTGTAAGCCGACATCAGCTTGCGCACTTCGGCGTCGAACCCCCGGGGCGCAAAGCCGCCCCCCGGCAGGGGCTGTCGCCCCGTCCAGCCGGCGGGCTCGCCCGTTGCCCGGCCCAAGGTAGCCTCAATCCGTTCCAGCGCGGATTCCGCCAGCCGGCGATAGGTCGTGATCTTGCCACCGAACACCGACAGCATCGGGGCGCCGCCCGCGTCATCCAGCTCCAGCACATAATCGCGCGTGGCCTTCTGCGCCTCGGAGCTGCCGTCGTCATACAGCGGGCGCACACCCGAGTAGCTCCACACCACATCCTTGGGCGTGATCGGGCGTTTGAAATACTGCCCGACCAATGCGCAAAGGTAAGCGATCTCCTCCTCCGAGGCCACGACCTTTGCCGGATCGCCCGGATAGTCGCGGTCGGTGGTGCCGATCAGGGTGAAACGGTCCTCATAGGGGATGGTGAAGACGATCCGCCCATCCTCGTTCTGGAAGATGAAGCAACGGTCATGGCCGTAGAGCCGCGGCACCACGATATGCGAGCCCTGCACCTGCCGAACCGAACCCTTGGGTGGGCGCTGCACCAGATCGCGCGCCACCGCGTTGGCCCAGGGCCCACCGGCATTGATCACCATGCGCGCATGGACGACCTCTTCCGCGCCGGTTTCCTGATCGCGGGCCACTATGCGCCAACCGCCGCCCGGCAGTGGCCGCGCCTCGGTGCAGCGGGTGCGCACGTGGATATCGGCCCCCCGCTCTGCCGCGTCCTGCGCGTTGAGGATGGTCAGGCGGTTATCCTCGACCCAGCAGTCGGAATATTCGAACCCCAGCCGCAGATCGGCGTTCAGCCCCTCGCCATAAGGCCCCTGCGCGAGGTTCACCCGCGACGTGCCGGGCAGCAGTTTGCGGCCGCCCAGATGGTCATAGATGAACAGCCCAAGGCGCAGCAGCCAGGCCGGGCGCATCCCCTTGCGATGTGGAAGGATGAAGCGCAGCGGACGCACGATCTGCGGGGCGATGCCCCACAGCACCTCGCGCTCGATCAGCGCCTCGCGGACCAGACGGAACTCATAGTGCTCCAGATAGCGCAGGCCGCCATGCAGAAGCTTGGTCGAGGATGACGAGGTCGCCCCGCCAAGGTCGCCCTGCTCGCACAGCCAGACCGAATAGCCCCGGCCCACCGCGTCGCGGGCGATGCCGCAGCCGTTGATGCCGCCACCGATGATCGCCAGATCGATCCTGCGGTCTGGTGCGGGGTCAGACATGGGCCACCTCCCGCGCCGCAAGGATACGGTCCGCCACCTCGACAAAACCGGCGCCGCCAACCGAGGGCGCCACAAAGGATGGCGGGGCGAAGCTGCCGGGCGCAAACTCGCGCACATTGGCCACGCCGCAGGACAGCGGAAAGAACTTGAACATCGGCCCGTCATTCGGGCTGTCGCCGACAAAGACCACGCGGTCGCGGGCCGCGTCGATATCCAGCCCCAGCACGTCCTTGGCGAAGATCCGCGTCATCGACAGCTTGTCGTAATTGCCGAACCAGCCGTTGACGTGGATCGACGACAGTTTCGCCACCGCCCCCGCTTCGGCAAAGAGGTCCAGGATGCGCTGCACCTGTTCGGCCGGCAAGGCGGGCACGTCCTCACAGAAGTCGATGGCCAGATCCGCCTCGCGGTAAAGCTGGTCGGACGCGATGCCTGCGCCCGGAACCTCGGCCAGGATCTGCTCGCGCAGCGCGTCCAGCTTGGCGCGGTTGGCGCGGCGTTCAGCGGTGGTGGCAAAGAAGCGCTGCCGCATCACCCGCGCCTCGCGGTCATAGCTGAAATAGAAGGCGCCGTTCTCGCCAACGATGCCCGCAACCGGCCACAGCCGGGCAATCATGTCGCACCAGCCCGCGGGGCGGCCGGTAATCGGCACGACCTGCAACCCCGCCTGCGCCAGCCGCTCCAGCGCCTCATAGGCGGCGGCGGGCAGTTGGCCGTCGGTGGTCAGCGTGTCGTCGATATCGGTCAGGACCGCTTCGCAGCGTGACAGCGCCGCCAGATCAAGCTCGTGCAAAGGGCGCATCACAGCGTCTCCTCGATGAAATCTTCCAAAATGCCCATGTCGGCGGCCAGATCCAGCAACGAGAAGCGGTCGCGCATCTCGCGGCAGTGGCGGAGGGCGTCGATATAAAGGGTGCGGTCCATCCCGATCTCTTCGGGCGTGGCGCCGCCACCCGCGGCGCGCAGATGGGCCGCCATCTCATCCGCCGGCAGCATCATCGCCCGCAGGGTCTGGCGCAGGTCGGGCCAGATCGCGGCCAGCCGGTCGTTGAAGGCCGCGGCCTCGTCCGCCGTCATCGCCTTGGCGCGGCTGGCAGCAAGGCAATCCCCCACCGCCGCCGCGGGATAGCGGGCACGGATCCCGGCTTCATCCGGTTGCCAGCCGGTGATGCGCGGCGCCTCTTCCATCGCAAGAATGCGCTCTTGCAGCCGCGCCATCGTGATCGAGGCGACGCCGACCTGCTGGCCATGTACAGTGCCCGGATGCCGGTCGCCCGCGAAACTGTCGATCCAGTGCGAAATCTGATGCTCGCCCATCGAGCCCGGATGGCTCATCCCCACCGCGGCGATGCCAAGCCCGCCGAGAGTCAGCAGCCGCTGAAGATAGCCGATGGCGTCATGGTCGCGCTGGCCAAGACCGGCGCTGCGGGCCAGAACCTCTGCCTCATCAGCATCTTGAAGCCGGTAGGGTGCGGTGGCATAGCGGCTGCCCAGCAGGATATGCGAGAAGTACCAGTCCACCTGCGCGGTGGGGCGGCACAGGCTGTCGCCGAGCCCGGCGCCGATCAGGTATTGCGGCGCCCCGGCTGACACGCCGATGTCGATGAACACGCCCTTGGCGGCATGGGCTTTCTGGGTGGTCTTCAGACCTGAGTCGAGTGTGATCGAGGCTGTGGAGGAGGTGTAGCCATTCATCGACGGCGCCGTGCCGTAGACGCTGTAGTTGCGCCCGTCCTTGTAGGTGGCGAACTTGCACAGGTCGTTGATGGTGCCCGACCCGACCGCGACAAGCGCCGCCACATCGCGGGTCGCTTCCTGAAGCGCGCGCACCTGGCCTTCATCGGCATGGGGATGGTCCAGCACCACCAGCCGGGCACTGGCGCCCAGACGGCGGGCAATCTCGGCCCCCATCACATCGGCTGTCGCTGCATCACAGACCACGCCATAGCTGCTTGCAGGCATCACCTGCGCCAAAGCCTCGGGGGCATGGGCGGCAAGATCGTCGCCGATGTCGATATGCTTGAACGGAACCGTGACCAAGGACCCGGTATCGGGGTCGCGCCAGATGCCTTCGGTGACGTCACGGATGAGGGCATTCCACCCCCCGGACACGCTGTCGCGCGCCGAATGCATCAAGGTCATCTGAGCCTCCCAACTCATCTCGTCTCCCTGATATGAAAGTTGCCAGACTACCATGGCATATGTCAATGACGTTTTTCACTTACCATGGGCATATGCCAAAGCGCTTGAATTTTCGCGGATTTGGCAGGAAGGTGTCGCGGCCACGACCAAGGATTGCCGCATGGCCCGCAAGGATAGCGCTGACGCCGCCGACCCCAGACTGCGCCGACCGATTCCCGCCGCCTTCGGCATGGACGAGGTGTTCTGGGCCGCCTGGCTTTATTATGAGCAGGGCCAGAAGCAGGATCAGATCGCCGAGCAGCTTGGGATCTCGCGGGCCTCGGTGTTCAACCTGCTGCAAAAGGCGCGGGACGAGGGGGTGGTTAACATCTCTATCGACCCCAGCCGGATCGCGCGGGCGGACCTGTCACAGCGCCTGTGCGAGGCCTTCGGCATCGCCGAGTGCTTCATCCTGACCGGCCACAAGGATGCCGGGCCACTGCACCGGCAGATCGGGCATCTGGGCGCGCGGGTGCTGGAGAGCCGCTTGCAGGGGAATGACACCATCGGCGTCGCCTGGGGGCGCACGGTGCTGGCGCTGTCGCAATACCTCAACACCGTGAACCAGCCCAACGTGACCATCGCGCAGATCACCGGAAGCTCGGCGGCGACCTTCGACTTTTCGCCGGTGCTGTGCACCTCGAACATCGCGGGGAGGCTTTCGGCGCGCTGTGTCAACCTCCACGCCCCGGGCGTGGTCTCATCCGCGCGCGTCAAGGATATCCTGATGGAGGAGCCGGCGATCCGCGAGCATTTCGCGCTGCTCAAGCAATGCCGCAAGACGGTCTTCGGCGTCACGCAGCTGACCGGCGAGACGCTGCTGGTCACCGGCGGGTTCATGTCGCAGGCTGAGCTGGAGGCCTACTGCGATCTGGGCGCGGTCGGCTTTGCCTCGGGCTATTTCTTCGCCGAGGATGGCCGGATCATCAACAGCGAGTTCGATAACCGCCACATCACCATGCCGCTGGACGATCTGCGCGCCGTGCCCGAACGCATCTGCGTGGGTGGCGGGCCAGGAAAGGCAGTGGCAATCCGCGCGATGCTGCGGGCGGGGATCGCCTCGGTGCTGGTGACAGACGAGGCCACGGCGCGCAGCGTGGTCAGCGGCGCCTGAGCTTTGGCGCTTGCCGTTTCGCGGCGTTGGGCCCGACAGGCATGAAGATTTCGCCACTGCCCTTGTAGGCCAGAAGCTGGAGACGGCGAAGTCTATCTTAGCCGCAGAACCGCGACCCTCCCGCTCTGCACCCAAGACTGACCGCCCTTACTGACCCCCCCTTGTGCCGCGCCGAAGGGGCGTTGGCCGGCAAGGCTTATTTGACCTGTACGTCGGCTCTGCTGGATTTTGCGACTGCTTCGCAGATTCAAGCCTATTTGGTCCAGACCTACTAAATCGGGTCGGTGCGTTGATCTGTGACTTCGGCGATGCTTCCGCGCCCGGGATCCCGGGTACCGCGCCGGTTGCTCAAATCACATCCCGCTTCCCATCGGCGACGCCTACTTGTGCCATGCCTTTTAAACCGCAGAGCAGCTGTTGGCATGACCTTCACAGAGAAGGATGTCACCCGCCCACTCCTGCGGAGATCACCCCACCTTCGGCTTACTGAAAGATCAAGGCGATCTCGTCTTCACTCAGCAGCTTCCACTGACCGGGAGCCAACCCATCAGGCAAGGACAGACCGCCCAGACGTTCGCGGTGCAGGTCCTCGACATGGTTGCCGGTGGCGGCAAACATGCGGCGCACCTGATGGTATCGGCCCTCGGTCACACTCAGCAGGGCTTCGGTGTCCGAGACCACCTCCAGTTCGGCAGGCGCCAGCGGCTTGTCCTCGCCCTCCAGCATCAACTGGCCCGAGGCAAAGAGGTCGCCTTCGGTGCCACCCAACGGGCGGGCCAGCTTGGCGCGATAGGTCTTTTTGACGTGGCGCCGGGGGCTGATGACACGGTGCAGCAGGTCACCATCATCGGTCAGCAACAAAAGACCGGAGGTCTGCTTGTCCAGGCGGCCGATGGTCGAGATCGCCGGATCCCTCCGCTTCCAGCGCTGGGGCAGGATGTCATAGACGAGTGCGCCGGCTTCCTTGTGCGAACAGGTCATGCCCAAAGGCTTGTTGAGCAGGATGACCATGCCCACCACGGGATCGAGCGGCTCGCCGTCGATCTGGATGCGTGCAGGCAAGTCTCTGGTCACCGGGATGCGTTTGCTGACGTCCGATAGCTCTGCACCGTCCAGAGTGATACCGCCAGCCTTGGCCATGTGCACCATTTCGCTGCGCGAGCCATAGCCCATGGAAGACAGGAGCTTGTCGACGCGAGAGGTTGGAATCTTGGCCATGACTTCTGGTTCCTCTGGTAGCGATGGGCCCGCGCCGGCATCGCAAGCGCCGATTTGATGCTGACGAGATCCCAGACCCACCTTTGGCTGGGGCGTGCAGCGACTTGGGTTTAGCGCCTTGATCGCTGCCTTTCATCGTTCGCCTCTCATGTAAATGGTTCGCCCGATCCAAACGTGGCGCCGGGCAAGACCCCACGCCCAACGCAGCTCGTCCGTGTATCACCCTCCTCACGCGCCGCCGTTCATGATGTGGTTCATCCACCCGACCGGCGGCCGCCGCGAAACCGCCGCCCGGACCGATTTTGCTTTGGGTGGCGGTGGCAGAGATGGCGACCCGCGTGCCCGACGGGCTATATGCGGTGTTCACCTTCGTCGGCGCCGGCCGAGCACCATTGCGCGGCTGCTTCCCCGTGAGGCGAGGCGGAGGACAGGTCGCCAGTGCCCTCCGCCTGCCGGGTCAGCGCAAGCTAGGCGGCCAGCGCCTCTTTCGTCAGGCTCCAGGCCTGGTTGAGTTTTGCGGATCGCGCATCCAGATCTGCCTTCGCAGCGGCGATGCGCTTCTCGATCCGCGCCTTGGTGCGGTCGTTTGCGTCCTTGGCCTGCTCTTGCAGGGCCGCGATCCGGCCTTCCGTTTCGGCCGTGACCTGATCGAGCCGGGCCCGGGCCTGCTCTTGCGTGACCTGGATCCGCTTCTTCACCTGTTCGATGTCTTTCCGGATCGCCGCCTCATCCTCGGCAATCGCCTGGTTCAGGTCGTCGCTGAGGGCCTTGAGCTCGGCCTGGGCTTCGGCGCTTTCGCGCAGCAGTTGATCCTCGACAACCTCCGACCGCAGCCGCCGGAGCACAACCCCGCCAAGCGCTTCCAGGCGGCTGTCGACCGGCGTTGTCCAGCTCTCGTCCGCTTCGGCCAGCAGCGCCACCTTGCCAGGGGTCAGCGCCGCCGACACATCGTCGATGATCGTTGCGGTGATCCCGGCCTGATCCAGATCGAACAGCGAGCCGGTGAGGCCGCCAAGCGAGGCGCCGATGGCGATACCAGCCGGCCCGCCCAGAATGCCCAGCAGCCCGCCGGTCAGCAGGCCGACCGCGGTGCCGACAGGGCCTTCGTCAACCGCCTGCCGGAGGCTGACCGCACCGGCCTTGTCCTTCACGATCACCGCTGTGGCATAAAGGGTGATGTCGCCATCCCGGTGCAGGTCTTTCAACGCGCTCAGCCCCTCGAAGGCCGCGGGTTCGGACTCGAGGATGGCGACGATGATCTTGTTCATGGGGTACTCTCCTGTGTGAATGGCTGTTCGACGCCGCGGATGCCGGGGCTGGCGGGTGTAGGGCGAACGCCCGTCTTCTGACCTGTCGCGGGCGACGGGTCTGTCCGGTTTCGAACAGTGGCAGGCCTTCTTTCGGAGAATGCCCATACCTGCGGCGGGAGAGCCGTTGGCAGGCCCGCCCCGGTGCCGCGGTCAGGCTGCGAACACCGGCGACGTTTTCCCGGGCGGAAGGAAGTCGTCCAGCTCGCCCTGCGTTTCGCGGTAGCAGCCACAGGTGTGCTGCTCCAGGCCGGGGCGGTTGACCACCGTCACTATACCCCGCCTATGCTCGATCAGGCCGGCCTTGACGAGCGCCCCCATGGCGATGGAAACGCCCGCGCGCTGGTAGCCAAGCATCATTGCCAGAAACTCATGCGTCACGGGAAAGTCGGCCGAAAGCGCGCTGTCATGCGCGATCAGCAGCCAGTGGCAGCAGCGCTGCTCTATGTGATGCAGGCGGTTGCACGCGATGCGCCGGGCCAACTCGCTCAGCCCGAAGCTGACATATCGCTGCATCAAACGGTGAATGCCTTCATCCCTTTCGAGCTCGGCCCGCATTGCCTCGCAGCCGATGCGAAGGGCGGTGCCCGGTATCTGCACGTCCACGTCCAGTATCGTCTTCGGGACATCGATGAGCGGAAGCAGGTTCGCCACGCCCTCGATGCCGATAGCGCCGACCTCTACCGTCCGCCCGTCATCTGTCGTCTTGACCATGCAGACCAGCCCCCGGTTGATGAAATGGATGTGCCGGATTGGCTGGTCCGCACTGTCGATCCGTTGTCCCCGGACCAGACTGACGGGTTCTGACATCGCCAGGATGCGGTCCAGCCTGCCCGAAGGCAACGCAAGGAGCAGACGATTGTTGATGCTTCTGTGTTTGTCAGGGGGATGCGAGGCCCGCGCCGATCTGTCATGCACAGGCCATTCCCCTCTCATTGGCTCTGCCAGCACGCCCGGGCCCGGGCCTCCCTCCGGGGACCCGTGCCACGCCGGTCCCGACGGTCAACGCCGACAGTAGCATAAATTCGCGGCGTTTTGCCGATGGTCTCGCGCCGCAGGCGTTTGGCGGGCCTTGGGCAGGCGCAGGCGCCTCCGTTCCATTTTCTGATCCATGCCGCTGTTCGAAATCATACAGACCGGATCGCAATGGAAGCGCACACGGGGGCAACACCGAGGTTTCATTTCCTGAAAGGACAGAGATATGAACAAGACCAACAGCAGCGCCCATTTCTTTTTCGATTGGGCGAAGGCGCGGATCGACGAGATGGACGCCACCCTCACGTCGCTCGAAGGCAAGTCCGGCGCGATGCAGGCAGAAACCCGCGCCAAGGCAGATCGCTTCATCGCGGATCTGAAAGAGAAGCGGGAAGAGTTCGACCGCAAGGTCAAGACGCAGACAGAGGCAGCGGACGACGCCCTGGACGTCGCCCAGGCGCGCCTGGAAGCCGATTGGAAGGGCTTTCAGACCGAGACCAGCAAATACCTTGAAACGTTCGGCACGGGGATCGGAGAGCAGCAGGCGGTGTTCCAGAGCCAGGCCAGCGCGCAGATGAACGCCTGGCGCGAAACGGCTGACAAGCTCAATGCCGCTGGCAAGGAGTTCGCCGTCGAGCGTCGGCGCGAAATTGAAGAGCAGGTCGCGCGGATGAAGGCCGATGCCGGGGCCGCAGAGACGAAGCTTGCCGAGCTTGCCAAGGCGGGAACGGAGTCTTGGAACGCGCTTAATGCCGCGCTGGCTGAAACGCGCGCTTCGTTCGATCTGGCTCACAAGGCAGCCCGTGAGGCCTTTGATCGGGCGACCGGTCGCGACGCGGACAAGTGACCGCCGCCCGGCCTAATTCAAGCGGTTGAGAGGAAGCCGCCAATCCATCCGCAACCCGGCGGCAGGCACGCTGCGCCCCGGGCGCACGCTTGCGCATGCGCCCGGGGCGATCTCTTCAGCCGATGCTCACTTCAGCAGGGCGTTCACATCCTTCGCCGCGCGGGTGCGGGCCTCGTCGGCGGTCAGCTGGCCGTTCATCAGCGCCTGCAGCGTTTCGGTGATCTTGGCATGGATCCGCAGCCCGTTATCGCCGGGGAAGGCGTACCATTCCCCCAGCAGCGGCAGCTGCTGCAGGCTGAGCGCCTGGTTGGGGTTGGCTTCATACATCGCTTTCATGCGTTCTGCGACCAGCGCGTTGGGCGGCATGTAGCCCGAGGCCTTGACCAGAACCTCGCCGCCATCGGCCGAGGAGATGAAGCGCACGAAAGCCCATGCGGCCTTCTGCCGCTCGGGATCCGTGGTCAGGATCATGTTGACATTGCCGCCCGGCGCCAGGGTGCCGTCAGTGGCATTGCGCGGGAACAACCCGGTGCGTAGCTCGAACCGGCCGCCGATATTTTCGGTATGCCGGTTCAGCCCGTTGATGGATTGCAAGAAGATGCCGAGCTTGCCGGCATAGAACAGCTGCACCGCATTGTTCATCGAGGTGGCGGGCATACCACCCTCGGCCAGCATCGACGCGAAGATGTCGAAGGCCTGCGCGCCGGGCTCCTGATCGAACATCACCTCGGTGCCGTCCTCGTTGGCCATCCGGCCGCCAGAGCCGGAGACCAGCGACTGGAAGATCCAGTCTTCGTCGGCGGTGGTATAGAGCCCCGAGATATCCTCGCCAAGCGCGTCGATCTTCGCCGCCAGCGCAATCATCTCGGGCCAGGTGGTCGGGAAGGTGTCGATCTTGCCGACAGCGCGTTCCACCAGATCCATGTTGTAATAGGCGACCGGCGAGGAGAAGGCGACGGCGAGACCATAGGTCTTGCCGCCTTCCGAGGCGACATCGGTCATCGCGCCGCCAAAGCCTTCGGCAGCCCAGTTCGGTTCGGCCGCGATAAACGGTGTCAGGTCCACGGCCAGCCCGCGCGAGATCAGGGTTTTCTGCCGGTTCAAGGCCTGGTTGGTGATGTCGGGCATCTGGCCGCCGATCGACTGGCGCAGGACCTGCTGCAGGCCGTCATCGTAATCGGCATAGGGCGGCAGGAAGGTCACTTCATAGTCGGGGTGGCTGGCCTCGAAGGCGGTCTTCATCTCGGTGAAGATGCCCTCCATCCAGGGCACGAACTGTACGGTGATTTCGGTCTTGGCGGCGGCCGGCAGGGCAAGAAGCCCTGCGAAGGCGGTGGCCAGAAGGGGGATACGCATGAAAGTGCTCCTTTTCAGGGTTGGGGACAGAGGCTAGCCCTTCACCCCGCTGAGGGTGATGCCGTCGATGAAGCGGCGTTGGGCAAGAAGGAAGGCCAGCACGAGCGGCGCGGTGACGATCACTGTGGCGGCCATCATCGGGCCGAAATCCACCCCGCTTTCATCGCGGCGGAAATAGACGACGCCAAGCGCGGGCGGCGCGAGCTCGGTGGACTGGATGACGATGAAGGGCCAGAACAGGTCGTTCCAGTGACTGGTGACGGAGAAGATCGCAAAGGCGGTGATCGCGGGCCAGGAGGCCGGCACAACAACCCGCCAGATGATCGCCCATTCGGAAAACCCATCCACCCGCGCGGCGGCGATCAGGTCATCGGGGATCGCGGCGAAGAACTGGCGGAAGAGGAAGATGCCGAAGACCGAGATCGTGAAGGGCGCAATCAGCGCAGCATAGCTGTCCAGCAGGCCAAGCCGCGCAAACCCCAGGTAGAGCGGGATCGCGGTGACATGGACCGGGATCAGCAGGCCGACCAACACCGCCCCGAAGATCACCGTGCGCCCGGCAAAGCGGTGCTTGGACAGCGCATAGGCGCAGGGGATGGCGAAGATCAGCTGAAACAGCAAGATGCCGGCGCAGACGATCAGCCCATTCAGAAGGAACCGGCCGAAGGGCGCCCGGCTCAGCGCGGCAGAGTAGTTCTCCCAGCCGTGGAAGGTCTGGGGGATCAGTCGCAGCGATCCGCTCCAGATCTCGGCGGCCGGCTTGAACGAGGCGGCAAGGCCCCAGACGAAAGGGGCCAGCATCACCGCCGCCCCAAGGCACAGCACCACAAGCCGTGCGATGCGGGCGGTGCGGCCCAGACGATGCGCGCCGCTCATGCCCCGCCCCCCCGCCGGCCGCGCATCTGCACCATCGCGACCGCCAGGATCAGCGCCAGGAACACCAGCGTCATCGCGCTGGCATAGCCGGTGCGCAGATAGACGAACCCCTCGCGGTAGATGTTGTAAAGCAGCACGTTCGACGCATTCGAAGGCCCGCCTTGCGTCAGCGCCGCCACCGTGTCGAACACCCGGAACGAGTAGAGCGTGGTGATGACGGTCACGAACAGCGTCGTCGCCGCCAGCCCGGGCCAGGTGACCATCGCAAAGCGCTCGATCCCCCGGTCGGCGCCATCGACGCGCGCGGCGTGGTAGAGCTCGGACGGGATGCCCTTCAGCCCGGCCAGGAACAGGATCATGTTATAGCCGGTCTGCTGCCAGACGAAGATGAAGCCCAGCGAGGGCAGCACCCAGTCGGGATCGGCCAGCCAGTCCGGCCCCGTCACCCCGATCTGCGCCAGCGCGACGTTCACGAGGCCAAGCTGCGGGTGCAAGATGAACTCCCACACCGTCGCCATCGCCACCAGAAGCGCGGTCACGGGAAGGAAATAGATGGTGCGGAACGTGGTGCGACCCAGGGGATCCGCCTCGATCAGCAGGGCCGCGCCCAGGCCGAGCCCGACCGAGACCGGCACCGTCAGCGCGGTATAGATCAGGGTGTTGGCAAAGGCCTGCCAGAACACGCGGTCCTCCCACATCGCGGCGAAATTCGCCCCGCCGACAAAGCGGATGCTGCGCGCGCCAAGCTGGTAGTCGGTCAGCGCGAGGATCGCGGCCGAAAGGGTCGGGATCAGGATCATCACCAGCATCAGCAGCGCGGCCGGCAGCGACAGGCCCCAGCCCGTCAGCGCCGCGCCGATCCGGCGCAGACGCTGCGCACGGCCCAGAAGGCCCTCGCCCGGTGCAAGCTCAGCGGGCATGATACAGCTCGCGGGCTGCGGCCACGCTGTGACCGAACCCGATCCGGGCGCCATCGGCATCAAAAGCCAGCGCCTTGCCGGGCAGGACATCCAGCGCCACCCGCGAGCCGGGGCGCAGCCCCGCCCCCTGATCAGGCGTCAGCCGCGCGACCAGCACCGTGTCGCCCTCTGTCAGGACCGACACGAACAGCTCGGGCCCGGTATTCTCGATCGCCGTCACCGTGCCTACTCCGCCCGGATCCGCGCGCAGGATCAGATGCTCCGGCCGGATGCCGATCTGCACCGAAGCCCCCGCCGGTGCCGCGATCCGGCCCTGCAGGGCAAGGCCCGCCAGCTGCGCAGCGCCGCCCGACCCGACGCGCGCGGGCAGGACATTGATCCGGGGGCTGCCGATGAACTCGGCCACCTGCAGGTTCGCAGGCTCGGCATAGATCTCGGCCGGGGTGGCGACCTGCAGCAGCCGCCCCTCCATCATCACCGCCACATGGGTGGACATGGTCATCGCCTCGATCTGGTCATGCGTGACATAGACAAAGGTCGTGCCCAGCCGGGCGTGCAGCGCAGCAATCTCCGCGCGCATGTGCACGCGCAGCTTCGCATCGAGGTTCGAGAGCGGCTCATCGAGCAGGAACACCGCCGGCTGGCGCACCAGCGCCCGCCCCAGTGCCACGCGCTGGCGCTGCCCGCCCGATAGCTGCACAGGGCGGCGGTCCGCCAGGTGGGTCAGGCCCAGCATCGCCATGGCCCCTGCCACCTCGGCCTCTATCTGGCCAAGCGTCGCCCGCGCCTGCGGCAGCAGGCGCGAGAGCAGCGGCAGGCGCTGCCACAAAGGCAGGCGGCGCAGGATCAGCGGAATGGCAATATTCTGCGCCACCGTCATATGCGGGTAGAGCGCATAGGACTGGAATACCATGGCGATGTCGCGCCGGCTGGGCCGCAGATGCGACACGTCCTGCCCGCCGATCCGCAGCCGACCGCCGTCCTGCAGTTCCAGCCCGGCCAGAATGCGCAACAAGGTGGATTTGCCGCAGCCCGAGGGGCCGACAAGCGTCAGAAACGCCCCGTCCGGCACCGCGACACTGACCCGGTCGAGGATCAGGGTCGCGCCATAGCTTTTCGTCACGTCTTCGATTTCAAGCGATGCCATCGCCCAGTACCTCTGATGCCCCAGATGAAGCGCGACACGTCATGGCGCCGCACACCCGAAACCGCAGAAATCCTTGCGTTCGCCCGCTTTTCGCCGCGACGTGTTTCCAGAAAACCTTTGGTGCGCCCGATCTAGGACTGCCCTGTCACAGAGCGATGACGGCTGAATGAAGTTTCCTTGTCACGGGAGGCCTGCCCGTGCCCCCGATGACCGTCATTCGCATGTCACCTTGCGATGCGACCTGCTGCGGGGATCAACCGCGCAAGGACCAGCCACATGCTCATCGCCCAGATCACGGATGCCCATGTCGGCCCTGAAGGAGAGCTCTTCTATGACCGACTCGACACTGGCGCCGCGCTGGTGCGGGCTGTGGCTGCGCTCAATGCCCTGACCCCGCGCCCCGATATCGTGCTGTTCACCGGCGATCTGGCCGACCGCGGCACGCCGGCAGAATACGACTATATCCGCCGCCTGCTGGCCCCGCTGGAGATGCCGCTTGCCGTGATCCCAGGCAATCATGATCGCCGCGAGGCAATGCGCGCAGCCTTTGCCGAGATCCTGCCCGACGCCGGGTTCCTGCATCAGGTGATCGAGGAGTTCCCGCTGCGCCTGATCGGCCTCGACACGCTCGACGAGGCCGAGTTCAGCCTGGGCCTAATCTGCGCCGAGCGGCGGGACTGGCTGGACCGGCAGCTTTCGGCCGCGCCGGACCGACCCACGGTGGTGTTCATGCACCATCCGCCCTTTCTGACGGGCATCGGCCATATGGACCCGATCAACTGTGCCGGTGGCGCCGCGCTGGAAGCGGTGATCGCCCGGCATCCCCAGGTAATCCGGGTCCTGTGCGGCCATGTCCATCGCCCGGTCGTCGTCGGCTGGGGCGGCACGATTGCCTCGATCGCGCCTGCCGTGGCGCATCAGCTTCCGCTCGACCTGCGCCCCGACGCGCCCTCGGCCTTCGTGCTCGAACCGCCGGCCTTCGATCTGCATCTGTGGATCGAGGGGCAAGGGCTGACCTCGCACCGCCAGCTCATCGGCGAGTTCGGCCCGGCCATCTCCTACGACACCGGCCAGCCATTGTAACCGGAGCCCTCCCGCTCGTCATTTGATGCCAGCCAAAGGTGTCTCGCTGACATCAAGCGAGGTTGGTAGCACTTTGCTGTCGCCAACAGGCTTTGACGACAGGAGGCAAATTCCGTTGGCAAGCTGTGTTGCTGCGACTGCGGATGCTGTCCCAGGGCGTGGTGTAGGTTCTGCCCTGCCAAGAGCGACGGTCCCAGGCCGTATCCAGCACGCGTCCAGGCAAAGCGTCCCAGGTCCGGGGGTAGTCGGACCGTGTTCCAGACCGCGGCGGTATCCCCGAGACCTGCTTCAAAGACGACCATCGGCCCCCGGGTTGATTGGGTCACGTCCGGGGCTGGGGCAGCGCAGGCGCAAATTGAAAACAGCAGTGGCAGGCAGAGTGCGCCCGCTGGCCGCGCCATTGGAGGTGGTCATTTTCGAAGGCCTCAACCACTTGTTCCAGCGCAGTCAAAGTGGCGCCCCAAGCGAATACCGGCGTATCGAAACCACGATTGAGCCGGAGGTGCTTGGCAAGATCATCCAGTTTCTGGATAGCGACATAGGTCTGCTTCATTGAATGCCTGCGCTGTTCATATGGGTCCGCTTGCTGGACTGGGGGGTCGACCAGGTGGGTTTCGACTGGGCGAGCGGGGGTCGAATGGCCAGACCGAGGGCCCGATCCATCGCCTGAAGTTCCTCAAGCGTCAGACGTATGGCCGGGCCGCGGCCATGCCCATCGCGTCGTCCAGCGCGGTGACGAACAGGTCAGCCTCGGCGTGGCTCAGGCAAAGTGGTGGGCGCAGCTTGAGCGTTGCACCATGCAGCCCCGCCGCACCGATCAGCACACCGCGGCTGCGCATCGCGTCGATGACCCGCAGAGTCAGGTCCGGGTCTGGCGCGCCTTCGGCGCCAATGTCGACGCCAATGAACAGGCCCGCGCCGCGCACCGTCGCGATCTGCGGGCGGGCGGCGGCCAGCGCCCGGATCTCGGCCAGCAGGTGCTGGCCCGTGACACTGGCATTGTGCTGCAGGGCCTCTTCCTCGATCACCCGCAGCACCGCCGCGCCGGCAGCCGCCGCGACCGGGTTGCCGCCGAAGGTGTTGAAATAGCCGGTATCGGCGCAGAAGGCGGCCAGGTAGTCGGGCCGGGTCGCCATCGCCGCCATCGGAAAGCCGTTGCCCATCGGCTTGCCCATGGTCACGATATCGGGCGCAGCGCCATGGCGCGCAAAGCCCCAGAAGGCGGCGCCGGTGCGCCCGAAGCCGGGCTGCACCTCGTCGGCGATGAAGAGCCCGCCGCGCGCCCGCACCAGATCAGCCGCGCGGGCCAGAAAGCCCGGCGGCCCCTCATGGATCCCGTCGCTGGAAAAGATCGCGTCACAGAGGAAGGCCGCCGTGCCGAAACCCCGCGCACCCAGTTCGGCCATCGCAGCCTCCAGCGCCGCCAGAAAGCCTGCTTCGGCATCCGGCGTTGCACCCGGCGGCGCAATCGCCACCACATGCGCCGGCAGCCCGCCGCGTTTCAGCGCCGAGGGCGACACCCCCGTCACCAGATCGGTATTGCCGTGATAGGCGTTCGTGGTGACGACAAAACCCTGCCTCCCCGTGACCGCGCGGGCGATGCGCAGGGCCAGATCGTTGGCCTCGCTGCCCGAGCAGGTCATCACCACGTTCGACAGATCGGCCGGCAGCCGGGCCTTCAGCGCATCCAGATAGTCATCGACCACCGCCACCACATAGCGCGTATTGGTGTTCAGCCGCGCGATCTGGTCAGCTACGGCGCGCACGACCGCGGGGTGGCTGTGTCCGACCGAGGGGACGTTGTTGTAAAAATCCAGATAGCGCCGCCCGGCCGCGTCCGTCATCCAGCAACCGCTGGCCGACACCATCTCGATCGGGTCGCGGTAGAACAGGACCGAGGCTGCACCGACATTGCCCAGCCTGCGGCGCACCGCCGGCGCGGCATCCGCTGCAGCGCTGGCGTCGAAGGCGTTCATGTCGAGGATCTGGCGGATGGCGGGGGTGTCGGTCATGGGCGCGGCTCTGCCAGATAGCGCTCTGCCAGTTCCGCGGTGCCTTCGGTATAGGCGCCAAGGCCGGCCTCTTGCGCGGTTTCGGTTTCCGCATGGCTGCCAATCCACGCGGTCAGCAGCAGCCGCCGGAACAGGATCAGCGCCGGCAGCATTGCCTCGTGCTCTGCTCCGAAGGCAGCGACCTCGCGATAACCCTCCAGCCAGGCGACCTGCAAGGCCGGGATCATCGGCGAGGTTTCCAGAAAGCTGATCGCGGCGGCGAAATCATAGGCGAACCATGACAAGCCGCAGTCGTCGAAATCGATCACTGCCAGCTGGTCATCGGCGGCCAGCAGGTTGGCAAGCCGCAGATCCGCATGCACCAGACCGAAGCGGTCGGCGCCGCTGCCATAGGCGGCAAGCTCGCGCTGCAGCCGCGCCGCCAGCGCGGACAGCACCGCGGCGCTGTCTGCCGTCAGGCCCGGCGCGGCGCGCCAGTCGCCCCAGAGCGGCGCGGGGCCAAAGGCGCTGTCGAAATCCCACGTCTTGCGGGTGAAGCCCGCGGGCGGCTGCCACCCGCGGGCATGGCCATGCAGCCGGGCGCTGACCGCGCCAAGCTGGCGGAACCCCGCGGCAAGATCGCCCGCCGGATCGGGCTCTGATCCGGGCATGAACTCGAAGGCCACCACATGGCGCAGATCGCCGCCCTCCTCAAACCTTGCGATCATCTCGCCGGACTGCAGCGGCAGCGGGGCTGGTGCGGTGACTGCCCCGGCCTGCCGCAGCGCCGCGATCCATGCCAGTTCTGACGCGATCTCGGCCTCGGTATGATAGCCGGGGCGATGAACGCGCAAGATCAACGGCGCATCGCGGGCCGGATCATCGGCGCGGAAGGTCGCATTCTCGGACAGGGTCAGCAGCCGCACCTGCGTTTGCGGCGACAGGCCCCAATGCGGGGCGAGCGACTGCGCCCCGGCCCGCAACCGTTCCACCAGATCGCCTTGATAGAGACCCATCGCCGTCCCTCCCGTGCCCGCCCGTTACCGCAGCCTAGAAACCGATTGCTGCACTTGCAACACGGGCCTTGCGCGATTGCCGCGCGCGCGTGATCCTGTCGCAAAGGCGCCCGGCACGAGGCGCCGCATGACCGGCAACAGGGAGACTGGAATGCTGACATCCATCAGCGGGCGCAGCGTGATCGTGACCGGCGGGTCCAAGGGCATCGGTCTTGGCATCGCGCGGGTCTTTGCGGCGCAAGGCGCCAAGGTGATGATCGCCGCACGGGGCGAGGCCGCGGCGAACGCGGCCGTTGAGGCAATCCGCGCCGCGGGCGGCATCGCCGCCTTCCACCTGTGCGACGTGTCGGACTGGCAGGAGGTGCAGCGCCTCGTCGCCGCGGCGACGGCAGCCCATGGCGGCGTCGATATCCTGTGCGCCAATGCCGGGATCTTCCCGCAGGTCAAGATCGTCGACATGACGCCCGAGGATTGGGATGGCGTGATGTCCACCAACCTCAAGAGCACGTTCCTGTGCGTGAAGGCCTGCATTCCTGCCTTCGAGGCGGCCGGCAAGGGCCGGGTCATCGTCACCTCCTCGATCACCGGGCCGGTGACGGGCTATCCGGGTTGGGCGCATTACGGCGCCTCCAAGGCCGGGCAACTGGGCTTCCTGAAGACCGCGGCGATGGAGCTGGCGCGCTACAACACCACGATCAACGCGGTGATGCCCGGCAACATTATTACCGAAGGGCTGCAGGGGCTTGGCGAGGACTATCTGGCAAGCATGGCCGCGTCGATCCCGCTGGGGCGCCTCGGTGCCGTTGAAGATATCGGCAATGCCGCGCTGTTCTTCGCCTCGGACGAGGCGGGCTACATCACCGGCCAGCAGATCGTTGTCGATGGGGGGCAGATCCTGCCCGAAAGCCTTGAATCGCTCGCAGGGATCTGAGGGCCGGATTGGGTTCGAGTAGCCGCAGCACAGGAGGGAGAGTTGTCCAGACGCCTTGAAGGAAAGACCGCCCTGATCACCGGCGGGGCCGGGGGCTGCGGGCGCGCCGCCTCTGAACTCTTCGCCCGCGAAGGCGCGCGGGTCGGCATCGTGGACCTGCCCCGCAGCGAGGGCGCCGCCTTGGCCGAACGGCTGCGGGCCGAGGGGCATGAGGCGGTCTTTGCGCCAGCCGATGTGTCGGACGCTGCGCAGGTCATCGCGGCGGTCGCCAAGGTGGAGGCGGCCTTTGGCCCGATCACGGTGCTGATGAACCATGCCGGGATCCTCGCCGCGCTGCCCTTCCTCGAGACGTCCGAGGACGAGTGGGACCGCATCATGGCGGTGAACGTGAAAAGCATGTTCCTTGTCACCAAGGCGGTGCTGCCGGGCATGATCGCGGCCGGGGGCGGCTCCATCGTCTGCACCTCGTCGATCTCGGGCGTTGTCGGCACGCCGATGGAGGTGCTCTACTGCACCTCGAAGGGCGCCTGCCACATGTTCGCCCGCGCCATCGCGGTGGAATTCCGGGACCGGGGCATCCGGTCGAACGCGACCTGCCCCGGCTTCATCGCCACCGCGCATGGGCTGCGGGAAATCGAGCTGCTGCAAAAGCACGGCGTCGACGTATCCGAGGCCGCCATCGCCACCGCGCAGGGGCGCCTCTGCCGCCCCGAGGAGGTTGCTTCGGCGGCGCTGTTCCTGGCGAGCGACGAGGCCAGCTTCGTCAACGGCGCGCATCTGTTTGCCGACAATGCCTATACGGCCATGTGATTTAAGGGGGCTCCGCCATGACGGTTTCGTCGCATAACATGCAGGTCAACGACTTCGGCATCGACCATGCCCATTGGCGCAACTGGGTGGGCAATCAGTCTTGCGTGCGTGCGGCCCGCGGCGCGCCGCAAAGTGAGGATGAGCTTTGCGCCATGATCGCGGCGGCGACGGGCAAGGGGCTGAACGTGCGCGTCGCGGGATCGGGCCACAGCTTCACGCCGGTGGCGCTGACCAGCGGCCTGCACCTCACGCTGTCGGGGATGAAGGGCGTCCGCCATGTCGACCACGAAAAGCGCCGGGTGACGGCCGCCGCCGGGACCACGATCAACGAGCTGGTGAAGGTGCTGAAGGCCGAGGGGCTGTCGATGCTGAACCAGGGCGACATCGACAGCCAGGCCATCGCCGGGGCCTTCACCACCGGCACCCACGGCACCGGCGGCGCCTTGCCGGTTCTGGCCGATTGCATCGTCGGGATGAAGCTGGTGCAGCCGGATGGCTCAATCCTTGTCGTGGACGAAACCACACCCGATCTGCTGCTGGCCGGGCGCGTCTCTCTGGGCACCCTCGGCGCCATTTCCGAAATGACGCTGCAGGTGACGGACAGCTACCGCCTGAAGGAGCGCATCTGGCGCGAGGATTTTGAATCCGCGATGGAGATGCATGACGAGCTGGCCGAAAAGCACCGGCATTTCAGCTTCTTCTGGTGCCCGTATGAGGAGAGCCGCCACTGCTATTGCCTGCCCGACACCTCTGCCACTTCGAAGACCGGGCGCACCAGCGATGTGTGCGAGATGAAGGTGATGGACATCACGGATGAGGCGCCGTTCGAGGGGGAGTTCGAGAAGGTCGCCTACAGCTCGGATGTCTATCCCATCGAGTACATCCCGAACTTCCACGAGCTGGAATATGCCGTGCCGCGCCAGCACGGCAAGGATGCGGTGCGGGCGGTCCGCAAGATCATGCTCGAACAATTCCCCGAGGCGATCTTTCCCATCGAATACCGCTTCACCGCCGACGACGAGGCGTGGATGAGCCCCTTCCACCGGCAGGACAGCGTGACCGTTTCGGTCTCGGGCGAGCCGGGCAAGGACTACTGGGACTACCTGCGTGCGGTCGACAAGATCCTGCGCGGCTATGGTGCCCGTCCGCATTGGGGCAAGCTGCATTTCCTGACCGGCGAGGATGTGGACGCGATCTATCCGCATGCGCAGGACTTCCGCACGCTGCGCCGCAAGCTGGATCCGCAGGGCTTCTATCTGAATGACCACCTGAGCCAGCTGTTCCGCTGAGCCCCCGGGGCGGCAAGCGGGCCCGCGGGCTGCAACCGGATTTTTGTCGCTGAGATCTCCGCAGGCCCCACAGCGAGGCTGCCGCGCGACGCCTGATCGTAGCTGCCCAACAGCGCCCGAAACAGCGCCGCCGGACGCAACGGGCTGAAGCAGTTCCTCGGCACGGAGATCATGCGCAGACCGACATGCAGCGTGCCGCCTCGATTGAGGACCCCATCGCCAAGGCAGGCGACGCGGCCATCAGGTGCTTGGCCCCGATCTGTGCGGCGCCGCGTCCGCAGCTACCAGCGGGTCAACCCCGGAAACATCACCAGCAGCGCCAGCATCAGCGCCATCATCGCCGCGAAGGGGAAGGCGCCCCTGAAGATGTCGCCCAAGGTCGTGTCCGGGTCGCGGATCGCGTCCTTCACCACAAAGACGCTGATTCCCAGGGGCGGCGTCAGAAGCCCGATTTCCGCGCCCAAAACGGTAATGATCCCGAACCAGACCGGATCTGCCCCGAAGGCCAGTGCCGTCGGCAGGAAGATCGGGATCAGGATCAGCATGGTCGAGGTGGAATCGAGGATCATCCCCAGCAGGATCATCAGCACGCAGTAGAGGATCATCAGCTGCACGAACCCCACCTCGATCTCGCGCAGCCATTCGGTCAGCATGTAGGGAAGACCGGTCACGCCCAGCATCCGGCTGTACATCGTGGCGCAGATGATCAGGAACAGGATTGAGGCGGTCAGCCGCCCGCTTTCCACCAGCGAGGCCCAGAGCATCGCAACCGAAAACCGGCGCTTGGCGATGACGATCAGCAGCGCCAGGGTTGCGCCCGCCGCGCCGGCCTCTGTCGGGGTGAAGACCCCGCCGTAGATGCCGCCCATCACCATGACGATCAGCAGCAGGATCGGTCCGGACAGCGACATAGACTGCCAGGCCCCCAGTTTCGGGCCCCTCTCGGCGGCCGGGTTGAAACCGGGCTGCACGAAGCCCGGAGTCAGGCGGGTCATGATCAGGATGCCGACAGAGAACAGGGTCGCCAGCAGGATCGCCGGAAGGATGGCGGCACGAAACATGGCGGCCACGGATTGCTGCGCGACAATGGCATAGACGATCAGCAGCACGCTTGGCGGCATCAGCATCCCAAGGATCGAGCTGCCGGCAACGACCCCGGTCGCGAACTGCTTGCTATAGCCAAAGCGGCGCATTTCCGGGACGGCAACCCGCGAGAAGATCGCCGCCGAGGCGATGGAGATGCCGGTGATCGCGGCAAAGACCGCATTGGCCAGCACCGTGGCGATGCCAAGCCCGCCGCGGATGCGCCCGACCGCGGCATGTGCCACCCTGAAGGCATCGCGCCCCAGATCGGCATGGCCGACAAGGATGCCCATCAAGATGAACAGCGGCACTACCCCGAAGGAATAGCTTGAAACGCCATCGGTCGCTGCGAGAACAGCCAGACGCACCGGCAGGATCAGCGAGCCGCTATGCGCCAGAAGCGCCAGCCCCGACACCAGCGCAAGCGCGATGGCAACATGCATTCCCAGATACACCAGCAGCAGAATGCCGATGACCGACGTCAGGCCGACAACGATAGCGGGATCCATCAGCGGCCCTCCGGGGCACGGATCAGCCGCCGGACGGCCGATCCTGCATAGATCGCGACGCCAAGGGCGCAGCCGATCAGGCAAATGGCAGTGACGGGCCAGATAGGGGCGGTGAACATCCCGGGCTGGCCCTTGTAGAGGCTATCAGTCCAGGCCTCGGCCAATTTGGGCAGCAGCCCCGCCGCCAGCACCCCCAGCACGATGACCCCGGCCAGTTCGAAGAGCACGGTCAGCCCCTGCCCCAGACGCGGCACCCGCGCGGACAAGACCCGCAACAGCTCACCTGATCGCACCATGCCGCCATCTGCCACGGCCATCGGCAGCTGCAAGAATACCAGCGCCACGATGGTCAGCTCCACCAGTTCCGCGACACCGTTCAGGGGGCGGTTGAAGAAGAATCGGCTGCCGATATCAGCATCGATGAGCAGCACCAGCGCGAGGACCATGATGGCCCCCGCAATCGAAAGAAGCCGGGCCACACGGCACAGAAGTCCGGGGGCGAGGCCGCCCGGTTCGTCGGTGCTCTCGGCACCGGGTTGCATATCCATGATCGGACAGTCCTGTCACAAGAGGAAAGGCGCATTGCCGGGCGCGCGGAGGCGGCCCGGCAATGGCACGGGTCACTCGGTCCAGTCACGCAAGGGGGTGGCCCCCGCTGCCGTCATGCCCGACAGGTAGTTCGCAAGGATTGCCTTGCCGGGAACGCCCTGCGCCTCGAGGCTGTCGGCCCATTCCGTAGCAATCGGCGGGATGCCCTGCGCCCAGGCCTGGCGGGCAGGAGTGTCCATCTCGATCACGGTGCCGCCATTGGCCTTGAACGTTTCCACGCTTTGCACCGACCGGTCCATTGCATAGTTCGCCAGCGCCAAGCGGTATTCATCGGCCACCTCAGTCAGCACCGTCTGAACCTCCTCCGGCAGGGCCTCCCAGCGGTCTGCGTTCACCGTCAGCGCCATGGAGTTCACACCGCCGAAACTGACATCGACCAGATAGGGTGCCACCTCGTAGAGCTTGAAGTTCACGATCGCCTCGGGCCACACGACCGTTCCGTCGCAGATACCCGAGCGGATATTATTGTACCAATCCGACAGCGGCGAGGGTACGCCGACAACGCCCTGCCCTTCCACATAGCGCAGGTTCAGTCCGGCGCCGCACAGCTTGCGGCCCTGCAGATCGGCGGGGCTGGTGATCGGGTCTTTCAGCAGCAGCTGATAGTTGTCGACCCCGGCCAGCGTGGTCAGCATGTGCTGATCATATTTGGCCCAAACCTCAGTCATGGACGGTTCCACCTTGGCCAGACCGTTCACCACGGCGGTGATCTGGGCGATATCGGCCGACACGAACGGGGTGACATAGGCGATGTTGTACATCGGCACCTTGTCGGGGTGAAACACCGTCTGGATGATGCCGATATCGCCAAGCCCGGTCTCGATGGCCTCGAACTCTCCGGCCGGTTTCGCAATCGTCCCCCAGGCCAGGTTCCAGCGGATCTCATGATTGCCGGTTTCGGCCAGGCGCTTGTCCACTTGCGGCACAAAGACCTCTTCGAATTGCTTGACCCAGCCTGCGGTGGGCGCATAGCCCGAGACGACGGTCAGGCGGATGGTTTCGGCACTGGCAGGCGCTGCAAGCACTGCAAGTCCCAAGACACCGCCAGCGGCGGCTTTCGTCAGAATATTCATAATATCTCCCTCCCTATGACAGGTTTGCCGTACGGGCCCCGTCGCCGCCTGCCCGGCGACGGGGTGTCTGTTTCCCCGATGTCAGAAGGCCACGCGGTCGCCCCCCTTGAGGCCGAGGATCTCGCGCGCTTCATCGGGCGAGGCGACCTCGCAGCCCAGATCCTCGACAATGCGGCGGATCTTGGCGACCTGAGCGGCGTTGCTGGTGGCCAGCTTGCCGCGGCTGAGGAACAGGCTGTCCTCCAGCCCCACCCGCACATTCCCGCCCATCTGGCTTGCCGTCGTGGCCAGCCCCATCTGCGCGCCGCCCGCCCCCAGCACCGACCAGCGATAATCATCGCCGAACAGCCGGTCCGCGGTGCGTTTCATGAAGATCAGGTTGTCCACCTCGGGGCCGATCCCGCCAAGGATGCCAAAGATGAACTGGATGAACACCGGCGCTTTGAACAGGCCAATATCCATGCAAAAGCGCAGGTTATAAAGGTGGCCGACATCATAGCATTCGTGCTCGAACTTGATGTCATGGGGCGCCAACGCTGCGGCAACCGTGCCGATGTCGCGGAAGGTGTTGCGGAAGATGTAACTGTCGGAATTTTCGACATAGGCCTTTTCCCAGTCGAATTTCCACGTGTCATAGCGCTTGGCCAGCGGATGAAAGCTGAAGTTCATCGAGCCCATGTTCAGGCTGCACATCTCGGGCGAGAAGCGCAACGCGGGAGCGATGCGGTCCTCGATCGTCGTCAGCAGGCTGCCGCCGGTCGAGATGTTCACCACCGCGCCCGTCGCCTGCTTGATGCGGGGAAGGAAGGCGGCGAAATGATCCGGGTCGATGGACACGCCGCCATCTTCGGGGCGGCGGGCATGAAGATGCAGGATCGAGGCGCCCGCCTCGGCCGCGGCGATGGCCTGCCCGGCGATATCGTCCGGCGTGAAGGGCAGCGCATCCGACATGGTGGGCGTATGGATCGCGCCGGTGATGGCGCAGGTGATGATCGTCTTGGGGCGCTTGGCCATGTCTATCAGTCCTTGATCGGGGCGGGTTTGGGACCGGGACGCCCGGTCACGCGGTGGGAAAGGGGGGATTGGTCACGACCCGGCGCGCGTGAACGCGACACCCACGCCAGCGCATCGGCACCGGCCCGGAATGGGCGACGGTTTGACAAGGTTGTCATGTCAGGCTCCCCCTTATGGTCAGTCCGGCTCTCCCAAACCGGCCGATACGTCAGTCTTTGCCTGGAAGGATCCCCTCCAGGCGGATCAGATGGCGCGCCACGTTTTCGCGCACGTCCTGCGCCTGCTGCGGTGTCCAGTGCCGGAAGCCCTCGCCGGTTTTCATGCCCAGCTTTCCCTCGGCCACCAGCTGCTGCAGATAGGGCGACGGGCCGGGGCGATGCTCCAGATCGGCCAGCACGGTGTTGTGGATGTCGAGCGTCAGGTCAGTGCCCACCAGATCGGCATTCTCCAGCGGGCCAAGCACGGCCAGCCGCCGCCCGAAACAGGACTTCACGACGGTATCGACAGACTCCGCGTCGCAAATCCCGCGCTCGACAAGGCTGACGGCCTCGCGCCACAGCGCGTGTTGCAGACGGTTGCCGATGAAGCCCGGAACATCCTTTTCCACGCGGACGGGGGTTTTCCCGGCATCGGCCAGAAGCTCCATCATACGGGTGAGCGTATCTTCCGAGGTATCCGCAGTGCGGATCACCTCGACCAGCGGGATCAGGTGCGGCGGGTTCCACCAATGCGTCCCGAGCGCCCGCGCCTTGGTCTGTAGCCCCGACATGATCTCGGTGATCGGCATCACCGAGGTGTTGGAGGCGAGGATCGCCTCTGCCGGGGCATGGGCCTCGATCTCGGCGAAGATCGCCTGTTTCAGCGCCATCTTCTCGGGCGCCGCCTCGAACACGAAGTCGGCATTTCGCACCGCGCCGGGGATGGTGTCGCAGATCTCGATCCGCTTCAGCACCTTGGCGATGCTGCCCTCAGTCTCGCCCATCAGGCGCAGACTGTCCCCGATCCGGCCAGAGACCGAGGCGCGGGCGGCAGCCTGCGGGTCTGTCAGGGTGACATACTGCCCAGCCCGCGCCAGGGTCAGGGCGATGCCATGGCCCATCAGGCCAGCACCGATCACGGCGATCTGAAGGTTCTTTGTCATGCCTCAGCCCGCCGTATAGCCGCCATCGGCATAGAGGATATGCCCGGTGTAGAAGTCCGAGGCCTTGGAGGCGAGAAACAGCAGCGGCCCCGCCAGATCCTCGGGCTCGCCCAGGCGACCCTTCGGCACCCGCGCCAGAAAGCCGGCGCGCACGGCCTGCGCCTTCTCGTCGTCCTCGAACATCCAGGCGGTCAACGGGCTGCGGAAGACGGTCGGGGCGATGGCATTCACCGTGATTCCCGTCGGCCCAAGCTCGCAGCCAAGCGCCTTGGTGATCCCGTCCACCGCCGACTTCGACGCGCAATAGGCGGTGTAGCCCGCCGGATGCCCCAGCAGCCCGCGCGCCGAGGAGACGAACACGATCTTGCCGCCCTCGCCCTGCGCCTTCATCTGAACGGTCGCCGCACGGGCCAGAAGCCAGCTTTGGGTGACGTTGGCATCCATGACCGACAGGAAATCCGCCGGCGCCATCTCATCGATCTTGGCGACCTTGTTCATGCCCGAGGCGACGACCAGAATGTCGAGCTGGCCAAAGGCCGCAACAGCCTGCGCCACCATATCGGTGCAGGCGGCATCCGAGTCCGGGCGGGCGTTGATCTCGATCACCTCGGCCCCGACCGCGCGGCATTCGGCGGCGATGGCCGCCAGATCGGCCGCCTTGCCCGCCGCCAGCGCAAGGCGACACCCGGCCCCCGCCAGAACCCGGGCGGCGACCATGCCAAAGGCGCCCGAAGCCCCGGTGACCAGCGCCACCTTGCCCCGCACGTCGAACATCGAAAGAGGATCTGTCAGGCTCATGACGGCACCTTCGGGGGATAGGGGATGACGACCAGCATCTTGCAGACATGGTTGGACCGGTTGACCAGCTCGCGCTGCTCACCCGCCGCGATGGTGCAGCTGTCGAGCGGGCCAAGGACGGTTTCCTGCTCGTCCAGGATCACCGTCATCTCGCCCTCCAGCACCAGATAGACCTTCTCGAAGGGCGTGGCGTCGGGGCCGGCACCCCCGCCGGGCAGGAATTGCGAATAGCCCAGCCACTGATTGGTCGGGCCGCCCGCCTCGAACCCTTGCAGGCGCAGGCCCGTCACGCCCCGGTGGTTCGGGGCTTCGTAGGGCAGCGCGTCCTGAAAGCGCTTGACCAGCATCAGAACGACTCGCCCTGCTCGATGCGGTATCCCTGCCCCTTGTCGATCATGGCGACGAGGCGAATGATGCAGCCATCGCCGCGATCCCAGTTCCAAGGGAAGAAGGCGAAGGTGCAGCGCTTGCCCGTCACCGCGTCCAGATCACCGCCGACATTCTCGATGCCCATGATCCCGTTCTTGAACAGGATCTGGTGCACGGGTTCCCATTCCGGGAAATCCACCTTCCAGTCGCCACCGCCGGTATGCTCTTTCCACTCCTGCTCCAGATGCGGCAGAAGCGGGCCGTTGCGCTGCGGGCCGATGGCGGTGGCGAGCGGATGGTCATTGGCCTGGGTGTCGTGGCCGACGACCTTGACGCCTTTTTCCACCATCCAATGCGCGGCCGAAGGCACGAAGCCCGGGCAATAGGCGAAGTAGTCGCCATCCTCATACTGCTTGTGCCAGCCGGTATTGAGGATCAGCACATCGCCCTTGCGGATGACATGGCCGCAGGCCGCCTCAAGATCGTCGCCGGTGATGAACTCCCATTTCTTCTTGGGCATGTTGACCACGATGCCGGAGCCAAAGAAATGCGGCAGCGGCACTTCGTCGATGAAGGGCGTACCCTGAACCACATGGGCGGGTGCGTCGATATGGGTCGTCGCATGCATCGTGGTGGTGATCCGCTGGCTGAGCACGCCGGACTTCGCCATGTAGTGGATGCGCTCGATCTTGGTGTCCTGGAAATACGGCCAGTTCGGGTTCTGAAACCCGAAGCGATGGCTGAGGTTGTAGAACTCCAGCCCCATGCTGTTGTCGAGATTTCCCTCGAATTCGATGCCACGGACCTTGACCACGGGAATACTCCTTCGTTCACCGCGAGCGGTGTTTTGATCTTGCGAAATGTCAGGAAGGCTCCTCCCCACCTGTCCCGCATATTGATGCATTTGAACCGTATGGCGGTCAACAGGAATCTGCGCGATTTCAGGCCGCATGTATCGCATTGCAGTTCGAGGCGGATCTGCGTAACCATCGCCCGAACAAATGAAAGGGACAGCCAGCGATGAAGGACGACGGAGAGGACGGCGCCGGCGCCCGTAGCGGGATTCAGGTCATCGCGCGGGCGGCGTCGATCCTGCGGGTGCTGCGCGAGAACACTGACGGGATGAGCCTTGGACAGATCGCCGAGAAGGTCGAGCTGCCCCGCTCCACCGTGCAGCGGATCGTTGGCGCGCTGCAGACCGAGCGGCTGGTGATGGCCACAAGCTCTGGCGGCAGCATTCGTCTTGGCCCCGAGATCACCAAACTGTCCGAGGCGACGCGCTACTCCGTGGTCGAGGATTGCCGGCTGATCCTGTCGGAACTGTCGCGCGCCCTTGGCGAAACTGCGGATCTTTCGGTGCTGCGCGGCGCCGCAGTCATCTTCCTTGATCAGGTTCCCGGCACGCACCGGCTGCGGGCGGTGTCCTCTGTTGGCGAGGTGTTTCCGCTGACAACAACCGCAAACGGCCGCGCCGCGCTAGCGATGCTGCCGGAAGATCAGGCACGGCGGCTGGTCGAGGAAGAGTGGAAGCGGCGCCACATCGAGGGAAGCTGGGACGAGTTTTCCGCGCTGCTGGCGCGCGTCCGGGAAACAGGTCTCGCCTATGACATAGACGAGCACACGCAGGGCCTGTCAGCCGTGGGCGGCGCCTTCAGCGACCGGAACGGCGAGATTCACGCCCTGTCGGTCCCCGTCCCGTCAGGCCGCTTCGCCCTGCGTAAGGCCGAGATCGAAGCGGCCCTGCGGCACGCGCTCCGCGCGATCGAGGCGCAGATGGCACGCTAGGCGCCGGGCCAGTCACAGGCCCAGCAGGGCCTGCGCCGTTCCAAAGCACACCGCCTGCCGCTCGGCTTCGGTCAGGGGCGCAGCCTCGATCCACTCGCCGGCCTCTGCGGGCCGCTCGAACGGATAGTCGACCGCGAACATCACCCGGCCCGCGCCCACGCTATCCAGCGCGCAGCGCAGCGGCGCGTCGGCACAGACGCCCGAGGTGGTCATCCAGATATTCGTGCGGAAATAATGCGAGGGCGGATGCGCCAGCCGCATCGTCCCGCGGTTGGAAATCTCCCACCGGCTGTCGAGGCGCCAGAGCAGGAACGGAAGGGTCTCGCCCATATGCCCCAGGATCAGCTTGGCGCCGGGATAGCGGTCGAAGGTGCCGGAAAACAGCAGCCGCAAGGCATGGGTCGCGGTCTCGACCGTCCAGCTCCAGACCGGGCCGAAGAGTTCGGGGTGGTTGTGATACATGTAACCCATGTCGGCAGGGTTGTTCGGGTGGATGTAGATCGCCGCGCCAAGGTCTGACACACGCTCCCAGAACGGCGCATAGCGGTCATCATCCAGATAGGTGCCATTGGTCTGCCCGTTGATCATCGCCCCCTGCATCCCCAGCTGGCGGATGCAGCGTTCCAGCTCGTCCGCCGCCGCTGCCGGGTCCTGCATCGGCAGATGGGCAAAGCCGCCATAGCGGCCCGGCTGCGCAGACATCTTCTCGGCCAGATAGTCATTGACCTGGCTGGCAAGGCGGCAGGCAGTGGCCGTCTCGCGCTCTGCCTGAACGCCCGGACCGGCGAGCGACAGCACAGCGGTGCGCACTCCGATCTGGTCCATCGCTTCCAGCCGCCGCTCGCCGAAATCCTGCAAGGACTCCAGCGCCTTGCCGAAGAGGTCAGGGCTGATGTTAATCGCCGTGCGATTGAAATAGCCGATGAAGTCGGGATGCATGAAATGCTCTTCAAGCGCGATTTTCGGCGTGCGGGTCATATCGGTCATGGGTCGGTCCTTCAAAGCTCGAAGATCTTCTTTTCGGTCCGGTGCAGGCACTCGCCCGGGCCATTGGGGCCGATCAGGTAGTTGTCGCAAATCACCGCAAAGACGCGCCCGTCGTCATACCCCGGGTGAACGGCCATCAACATGCCCTCGGCCAGAGGCAGCGTCTCATCCTGGCGGATCAGCGGGCGCTCGACCATCTCGCTGCCCTGCCCGTGGGCAAAGAGGCGCGTCTCGGCCGGCAAGTCGCGCGCCTGCATGAAGCCATCATGCGCGAGCGCCACCGCTGCCGGATCGGCGCCGGGCAGCAGCAGGCCCAGAACATGGTCCTGTGCCGCCTTCACATGCGCAAAGGCCTGCAGCAGATGGTCGTCGGCCGCGCCCAGAACCATGGTGCGGGCAATCTCCAGATAGATCCCGCCGGGGCCGTTCACCTCGATCAGGATCGACAGATGGTCGCCCTGCGCCATCTCTCGCTGCTGCAAGTGCCGGCCGTGGAACCGCGACGCCTCGCCCAGCCGGGCCGAGAGGCCAAGATGGATGCCCTGATCGCTGCCCAGCCTACGGCCTGCCGCTTCGGCCACCGCCATGATCTGGCGGTCGGTGACGCCGGGGCGCATGGCATCGCAGACCTCGGCAAAGACCGCATCCTGAAGCGCGGCCGTCAGGCGGATCAGCTCCTGCTCCTCGGGGCTCTTGGGCGCCTTCACAAGATCAAGCGCATCGGTCGCATCCACCGCTTCGAACCCCCACGCCGCGATCCCCGCGACAAGGGAGTGCGGCAGCGCACCCGGCGCCAGCAGGCCGACACGCCGCGCGCCGCCCTCGGACAGCGCCTGCACGACCAGCGCGCTGTCATATTCGACCGTGTAGTGAATCGACACGAACGAAGGCGTGCCCAGGATCCGGTCCACGCCGCGATGCACAGCATCGTGGGTAAGCGATCGGTCGGTACCGAAAGCGCCCATCTCGACCACCGTCATCGGCCGGTCCGCCCAGAAGATCACCGACCGGGGGTAGCCGTTCATCGCCGGAACGTCGGTAAACCAGCGGACATAGCCGCCCATCCAATCCTCGCGCGCCTGCATCACCAGCGCGTCCAAGCCAAGCTCTGACATGACGGTGCGGGCCAGCTGCCAGCGCCGTGCCATCTCTGCGTCCGAAATCGGGGAAACCGTCTTCATGCGTCGCCTCCATGTGCGATATGCCCCGGCAGAGCCACTGTCCCGCCCTCACGCCACATGCCGATATTGCGGATCAGCAGCGGCAGGGCCTGTTCGTGATACGAGTCCGACATCCCGCCGATATGCGGCGTGACGATGCAGTTTGGCGCCGACCAGAGCGGGCTTTCGGGCGGCAGTGGTTCAGTCGCAAACACATCCAGCGCCGCGCCGGCGATCTGCCCCTCGGTTAAGGCCGCCAGAACCGCCGCCTCGTCCACGCAGCCGCCGCGGGCAATGTTCACCAGCACCGCAGCGGGCTTCATTGCCGCCAGCACCGCGCCGTCCACGATATGATGGGTCGAGGCGGAATAGGGCACCAGAACGACCAGAACATCCGTCTCGGTCGCAGCAAGGCCAAGCTCTGCTCGCGGATAGACCCGGGCAAAGCCGGGTGCCTGCGTGCGGCCGTTCGACACCGCAGTGACGCGCATCCCGAAGGCGCGTGCGCGGTGCGCCAGATCCTCGGCGATGGCCCCGAGGCCCACGATGCACAGTGTCTTGCCCGACAGCAGCGGCTGCGGCCAGCGGGCCCACCGACCCTCTGCCTGATTGGCCAGGATCTCGGGAAAGCGGCGCAGCAGGGACAGCATCAGCAGGAAGGCCAGTTCCGACATCTGCGGGCCGTGGATGCCGTTGCAGTTGGTCAGCGTCACATGCGGCGGCAGCACACCCGGCTTCAGCAGATTGTCCACCCCGGTGGTCAGCGCCTGAACCCAGTCCAGCTGCGGCGCGCTAGCGACCAGCGCCGGCGTCAGCGCCGGGGCAAGGCCGACCAGCACCCGCGCGTCCCGTCCATGCTGCAGGGCGACCGCCATGTCAGAGGTTCCGACGACATCAAGATCGGGATAATACTCCCGCAGCTTGTCGGCATAGAAGTCGGCCTTCGTGTCGAAGATCAGGATCGGTCCGCCCATGGCGTCCTCCGGTTAATACAGGACGCCCGGCAACCACAGCGCCAGCGACGGCATGGCAAAGAGCAGAAGAACCAGCACGACCGGTGCCAGCAAGAACGGCAAGATGGCGCGGTAGAGCTCGGCCATGGACAGGGTCGGGGCCTGGCCACGGATGATGAACAGGTTCATCCCCACCGGCGGCGTGATCAGGCCCAGTTCCACCAGAACCGTCACCAGAACGCCGAACCAGATCGGGTCGAACCCGAAACCGGTGACGACCGGCAGGAACACCGGCACGGTGATCAGCACCATTCCGATGCCTTCGAGGAAGCACCCCAGTAGGATGTAGATGAAGACGATCAGCCCCATCACCACGAAGGGCGAAAGCTCGGCCGCGGTGGCGAGGTTCAAGAGCGTGTCCGGCAGCCGGGTCTGCACCACGAAATTGGCAAAGATCGTCGCGCCGATGATGATCATGAACAGCGCGCAGGACAGCGCGACCGAGGCACGCACCGCCCTGACCAGCCCACGCAGGGTCAGCGAGCGGCGCAGCAGGCCCAGAACGATGGCGCCGAAGGCCCCGATCGAGGCAGCCTCGTTCGGGCTGAAAATCCCTGCATAGATCCCGCCGATGGTGATTGCGAACAGCAAGATGAACTGCCAGGGCCGGAGCAGCGCCCGCAGCCGCGCGCCAAGCGGCAGGCCGGCATCATGCGGCGCGGCATCGGAGCGGTGCGCGAGCCAGACGGCGATGACCGCATAGAGCCCCATGAGCACGAGGCCCGGCAGCATCGACGCTGCGAAGAGGCGGGCCACCGATTGCTCGGCAATGGACCCGTAGATGACGAGGATGATGGACGGCGGGATCAAGATGCCGAGGGTTCCGCCCGCCGCAACGGACGCAGCGGCCGTGCCCTGGCGATAGCCCGCCCGCTCCATCTCCGGCATGGCGATGCGGGTCATTGCGGCGGCGGTGGCCACCGACGAGCCGCAGATCGCCCCGAACGCGCCCGAGGCGGCAATGGTCGCCACAGACAGGCCGCCGCGCAGCCCCGAGACCAACGCGCGCGCCGCCTGAAACAGGTCGGCCGACATACGCGACCCCGAAGCGACCTCTCCCATCAGGATGAACAGCGGCACGACAGACAGGCTGTAGCCTTGCGCCACGTCGAAAAAGGTCGTGCCGACCACGAATTTGGCGACCTGCACATTGTTGAGGGCAATGATGCCGCCGATCCCGCACAGCACCATGGCGAGCCAGACCGGCTGGCGCAGAAACAGGAGTATGAACAGCAGGCCGATGCCGGTGCAGCCAAGAATAAAGGGCGTCATTCCTTTGCCCCTGTCCCGAACCCAGCGAGGCGATCAACCGAGGCGACAAGGATGCCCGCCATCCCGGCAAAGGCCAGCGCCCAGAGCATCCAGACCGACAGGCCCAGTTCCAGCGACCGTTCCTTGTAGCGCCAGGCATCCCCGGCTGGCCCGATCATCGCATAGAACACAAAGGCGATGACTGCGATGGTCAGCAAGACGGACAAGGCCTTGAGAAGCCACACCACGCGCGCCGGCAGCATCGCATCGACCAGATCGATGGCGATCTCGGCGCCACGGGCAATGACCCCACCCATACCGAAGAACACCATGATCAGCAGAGAAAATGACACCATGTCATAAGATCCGCGCAGCGGCTGCCCCAGAAGATGGCGCATGGCCACATCGGCGACGACGACCAGCATCATGACAACGAGGGCGGCAGCGGCCAGCCATTCCTGCGCGCCGACCAATGCGCGCGCAACCCTGTGAAGCGGCCTGTCCGGCATCTGGGCCTCCTGTTGGTGGGGCATATCTGTGGGATGGCGGGGCGGAGCACGCCCCGCCCCTGCGCAGCCTACTTCATGTAATCCGCAAGGAACTCTGCGCCCCGTCCGCCTGTGGCGGCGACAGCGCTGTCCACGATCGGCGAGATCGCTGCGCGCAGCTTCTCCTGCTCGGCGTCCGGCAGGCTGAGGATCTCGACTCCGTTTTCGACCATGTAGTCGCGGCCCTCTGCCTCGCCCGCATCCCACATGGCGCCGAACCATGCAGCGCGTTCAGGTCCGGTCGTCTCAACCACCAACGCCTGCTGTTCGGGTGTCAGCCGCGCATAGGCACTGTCGGAAATGACCACCGCGAAAGAGGCCGAGGCCAGACCCGGCTCCATCGAGAATTTCGTGACCGGCCCCAGATCAAAGGACTTGGTCGCCTCGAACGGGAAGGCGGCGGCATCGATCACGCCCTTCGATAGGGCATCCGCCGTCTCGCCCGGCGGAACCGGCAGCGGCGAGGCGCCGACAGCCTCGATGATCTGCTGCCAGATAGTCCCGGCATAGCGCACCCGCAGGCCCGACAGATCGGAGACTGAGGTCGGCTTGCGGTCCCGGAAATGCACCTTGAGCGGCGGCGTGACCGCCATCCACAGGATCCGCGTGCCCGGATGCTCTGCAGCCAGATAGTCGGGTGCAAGTTCGGTCAGGCGGCGCGAGGACACGGCGCTGGCATCGCCCTCGGCGGGGTGAGACAGCGGCAGGCCAGCCAGTTCGGTCATCGGGAACCGCCCGGGCGTCGCACTGTGAAGGATGATCGCCATATCGGCGGCGCCGGAAGTCACCAGATCGAACTGCCGCGGCGGCGGGCCAAGCTGGGCGGCGGGAAACACCTCGAGCGACAGCTCGCCACCAGTTTTCTCCGACAGTTCCTCCGACCAAAGCCCGAGCGCCTGGTTGAAGGTGTGGTTGGGCGGCAAGTAGCTTGAAACCTTCAAGGTTTCGGCGGAAACAGCGGTCGTGGCGGTATAGAGTACCACAGCCGCAAACGCGGCTTTCCGTGCAAATCTCATGATGTCCTCCCTCTTCGGATCCTCCATCCGAATTCCACGATACAATGCATCTGTATCGCTATTCAGTCAACGCCTATCCGAATGGAGCTATGAGCGACGACTAAAACGTACAAGTAGAAGTTTCGAAAATATCTTTATTTAACGAAAAATATCATCTAGCCTTGCTTCAAACGGCCAAGCGGGGCCTCGGCAAGGAGATGATGCGTGCAAGAATCTGACGTCAAACTGCGCCTCGGCGTGATGCTGGGAAGCCTGCGCAAGGCCTCCTTCAATGCCGCCCTTGGCCGCAGCCTGGCCACCTATGCGCCAAGCAATACCCGGATCGACTTGCTTCCGTCGATCGGCATGCTGCCCCATTATAATCAGGATATCCTCGACGAAGGCATCCCCGAAGCGCTGGCGCAACTGGCCGAGGCCATTCGCGCCGTCGATGGGGTGATCATCGTATCGCCTGAATACAATTGGTCGATGCCGGGGGTGCTGAAGAACGCGCTGGACTGGCTGTCACGGCTGAACCCGGGCCCGTTGCAGGACAAGCCGGTCACGCTCTTCACCTCTTCTCCGGGCCTGCTTGGCGGTGCCCGCGCGCATGCGCCGATCCGCAACGTGCTGCTTGCGCTGGATTGTAAGGTGCTGGTCAAGCCAGAGGTGCAGATCTCGCAGATCAAGGCCAAGCTATCGGCGGACACGCCCACCATCACCGACGCGGCGACGGCAGATTTCGTCACGCAGCGGTTGGCCGCATTCAGCGACTTCGCGCGGCGGGGCTGACCCGCCGCAAAAGACCATCACATCTTCAGGGGAGGAAAGATGCAATGAAATTCAAGGGTTTCCTGGGGCTTGCCCTTTCGGCGACTGCCTTCGCTTCGGCGGCCTATGCCGAGCCGGAAGTGCTGCGGTTTGCCGTCTCTGTTCCAGCGCAGGTTCACTACAACCAGAAGGTTCTGATTCCCTGGGCCGAAAAGGTCACGGCGGATTCGCAAGGAACGCTGGTGGTAGAGATGTATTTTGCCGGCGCGCTCGGCAAGGCGGGCCAGTTCGTGGATATCGTCCAGAGCGGGGCCGCCGACATCGCCATGGACATCACATCCTACTATCCGGGCCGCTTTCAGCAATCGGATGTGGCCTATCTTCCGAACCTGATCGGCTACGATTCGGTCAAGGCGTCCGAGGCTCTGTGGGCCATGTATGACGAGGGCGCTTTCGATGAGGACTACGCCGGCCTGAAACTGCTGGCCGTCAGCACGCCCACCGCCGCGATGATGATGACAACCGAGACGCCAGTGACGGCGCCAGCGGATGCGGCGGGCCTTCGGATCGGTGCCGGCGGACGTATCAAGGCGGCGATCCTCGATGAGGTCGGCGCGGCGATGATCAACCTCGATGCCTTCAACATGTATCAGCCGCTCGGCCGCGGCGTGGTTGATGGTGTGGTCACGCATTTCACAGGCATCGCAGCATTCCGGCTGAACGAGGTGGGCAAGTTCTACACCGAGGTTCCTCTGGGCGGGTCCTTCACGCCGGTATTCATGTCGCAAGGCCGGTTCGACGCCCTGCCCGAAGCGGCGCGCAATGCCATCGAAATGAACTCGGGCGCGGCGATGTCCGCAGCCCTGGGTGAGGTCTGGCGCGAGGCCCATGCCGAGGGCCAGGCTCTTGCGACAAGCACGGGCGGCACGATCATCGTGCCCGAGGGCGAGGCTGCTGCGGCATGGGAAGGCGCCCTCAACCCGGTCGTGGAGCAGTGGGTGTCCGAGGGCGAAGGCCGTCAGGTGCTGGTCGACCAGCTGAAGGCGCATCTGGCCGACTAGCCCCGGTCGTCGCCCGGCAGCCTTGCACTGCATGAAGCCGGCCGCTGGAGCAAAGCGGCCGGTTGCGTTTGGAGGCAGCGCCTAGATTTTCCCGGTCAGGGTGGGTTGCAAGACATGATCCCCGGTCAGCTCCGCCAGATCGTTGACGCCAACAAGCGCCATGTCCGTCAGGATCTCGTTTCTCAGCAGGCTGTGGGCATGGGCTATGCCGGCCTCGCCGGCCAGCGCGGCGGCATAGTTGAACGGGCGACCGACCCAGACAAAGGCCGCGCCGAGCGCCAGCGCCTTCACGACATCGGTTCCGCGCCGGAAGCCGCTGTCGATCATCACCGGCATCTCGCCCGCCGCCGCAACCGCTGCAGGCAGCATCCGCATTGGCGAGGGCGCACCATCCAGTTGGCGGCCGCCGTGATTGGACAGGATGATGGCATCGGCCCCGGCCTTGCGGGCCAGCGCAACGTCACCCGCGTGAAGGATCCCCTTCAGCACCAGCTTGCCCCGCCAGCGGCCCCGCAGACGGTGGATGTCCTCCCAGGACAGCCAGTCGCGGCCGCCGGTTTCGCGTTCGACATTCCGGGCGAGAATGGGCACGCCCCGGATTGCCTCGTTATTCTCGAAATGCGGGATCCCGTGGCGGACCAGCGTCCGCAGCGCGGTGTTGATCGTCCAGGCCGGATGCGTGACCCCCTGCCAAAGCAGCGACAGGCTGGGCTTCAGCGGTGTTCTGAACCCGGCGCGCAGGTTATTCTCGCGGTTAGGCAGGACACTGACATCGACGGTTATGACCAGCGTGGTGAACCCCGCCGCCTCAATCCGGCGCACAAGCGCCTCGGTACGTTCGGGCGTCGGGGGAACATAGGCCTGAAACCATGTGTCGGGGGCTTCCCGCACCACATCCTCGAGACGGATCAGGGATGAGCCCGACATGATCGCGGGAATGCCAAGCGCCGCCGCCGCGCGGGCCTGCGCCAAGTCGCCGCGATAGGCAGACAGGGCGCTGAGCCCCATCGGCGCGATGCCGAAAGGCGCAGAATGGCTGCGCCCCAGCAGCGAGGTCTCGGCCCGCCGCCGCTGCACATTCACCAGAACCCGAGGGGCAAGCTGGATCTCGCGGAACACGGCGCGGTTGTCGGCAAGGCTGGTGTTATCCTCGGCGCCGCCGGCGATGTAGCCAAAGACCGGCCCCGGCAGATGCCGCCGCGCAGCCCGTTCGAAATCGTCGAGGTTGAGGATCTGCGCCAGCCTGCGCTGCACAAAGAACGCCGTCATTGCCAAGGCTCCGGGCAGGCATATCGCCAAGCCCTCCGAAAGTCATTCATACAGGCGGAACGCGCGGCCTGTAGCGGCCGCGCGGCGCCCGGTCAGGCTTCGTCCGCGATGCCGTTGACGAGCACGCCGATGCCGCTGATCTCCACCTCGGCCAGATCGCCGGGTTTCATGAAGATCGGCGGCTTGCGCGTGAAGCCTACCCCGCCCATCGTGCCGCTGGCGATCAGGTCGCCCGGTTTCAGCGGCAGCCATTCCGAAATGTAGCTGATCAGCTTGGCCACCGAGAAGATCATGTCGCGGGTATTGGCCGTCTGCAAGACCTCGCCGTTCAGCCGGAACTCGATATCCAGCGCCTGCGGATCGGGGATCTCGTCGGCGGTGACCAGCCAAGGGCCCACGGCGCCAGTGCGGTAGAAGTTCTTGCCGGGCGTCAGCTGGCGGCTGTGGAACTGATAGTCGCGGACGCTGGCCTCGTTCATGGCGCTGTAGCCGAACACATAGGGCAGTGCTTCTTCCGGCGTCACATAGCGCGGCACATGGCCGCCGATCACCACCAGCAGCTCTGCCTCATAGTCCAGATGCTCGGACACCTTGGGCCGGATGATATCCTCGCGGTGGCCCAGAAGGGTGTCGGCCATGCGTGCAAACATCATCGGATATTTCGGAACCTCGCGCCCGCCCGGAAGGTGGGCGTTCGCCTCAGCGACATGGTCGCCGTAGTTCAGCGCCACGCAGAGGATCTTGTCGGGATTGGGGATCACCGGCAGCAGCGTCACGCTGTCCAAGGCGATTTCACCCGGTCCGGCGGCCAGCGCGCGTTCGGCCTCAGCGCGCCAGTCACTGCTTGCGATGAGCGTCTTGAGATCGGGATATTTCCCGTTCAGCCGCGCCTTCAGATCCACGATCTGATCGCCCTGGACGAGCCCGAAGCTGGCCTCGGAGTTCCGTTCATAGCTGACAAATTTCATCTTGGTTTGCTCCGTCACGCTTGCATGGGTTTGGGGGTTCAGAACTTCGGGCCTTCGCCCCGCGCACCTTCGGCAAAGGTCAGACCGCCAAGGCGCGCGTGGATCCGGCCACCGTTGGAGATGGCAAGGGCGAAGAGAATCTCGTTGGGCCGGGGGCCATCGGCGACGCTGATGTCGATGCCGTCGAAATGGCTGCGCACCCAGGGGCTGTGGACGCTGACCAGCGGGATATGCAGGCGGTCGCCCGCATTGCCGATGATCTGGCCTGCCGAGACAAATCCGCGGACCCCAAGCAGCCGTTTCAGCGCGGCGCCACCCGGCGCGTGCCAGGCGGCGCCTGTCTCGATCTCGCCATGCACCCCGACGATGGTGCCCTTGCCGAAGGATTCGATCTGCTCGGCCGGCAGCCCGAGCGCATCTAGGAGCCGCTGCGCCAGCATGGCGCCGAGGCCGTCAAGCGCCTGAACCCATTCGCCCAGTTCCTCGACATAGCGCCCCGCATAGGGGTTGGCGACCACGGCCGCCACGGCGCCCTTGCGCAGGGGCCGGTCCGCCGGCTTCCCGCCGTCGTGCCAGATGTCCTCAACGAAGACAGCGATCTTGCGACATTCGATCTTGATCATCGGTTCCTACCTCTGTGCGCCACAGTCCGACCTTTCAGCCGGATAGCATCGTTTTCGCACAGTGTCTATAATTTCGAAAAAAAGAATTACGCTCGACAAACTGGCTGTCACCATATAATTGAGAGACCCAAGGGAGACGGTCGCACTAGGGGGGCGGGGCATTCGTGCCCGTCACGCGCAGCGCGGCCACAGGGAATCCCAGTGACAAGGCTCTTGAACGGATGGCACAGCACATGAGCGGCATTGAATTCACGTTCCGGAAAACGCGCCCCGCGGACCACCCGAAGGCGCGGTACCCCGGCCTCCGCCCCACGCAGAAACGCTTCTCAAAGGGCGAACAGGTCGCCCCGGGCGCCCTGCCCCTGCTCTGCGATATCGTGATGGATCAGGATGTCGCCGTCACCTTGCGCGACGGCAAGCGCATCTATGTCGATATCTTCCGCCCGGCCGACCACACCCAGCCATTGCCGACCCTTGTCAACTGGGGCCCCTATGGCAAACAAGGCGGTGTGATCGCATTCGAGGATCTGCCCTTCCGCGGGGGCGTGACACCCGGCATGGTCTCGGGGTTGGAAATGTTCGAAGGTGCCGACCCCGCCTATTGGTGTGCCCACGGCTATGCGGTGGTTAATGTCGATGCCCCCGGCACCATGAGCAGCGAAGGCGACATTCACTGCTGGGGCCGCCAGGAAGGCCGCGACGGCCATGATCTGGTGGAGTGGGTCGGGGCGCAGAGCTGGAGCAATGGCAAGGTCGGCCTGACCGGCACCTCATGGCTGGCGATCGTGCAATGGTTCATCGCGGCAGAACAGCCGCCTCACCTTGCCGCGATCTCGCCCTGCGAGGGCTGGACCGATCTTTACCGCACCGATGTGGTGCGCGGAGGCATCCCCGATTTCGGCTTCAACGACCATATGCTGTCGATGTTTGCCGGGCCCGGCGGGGTCGAGGACGTGCCGGCAATCGGCAGGACGGACACGCTGATGAACGACTATTGGCGCGACAAGATCCCCGATCTGGGCAAGATCGAGGTGCCGGCATATGTCATCTCCAGCTGGACCAACCTTATCCACGCCATCGGCACCTTCAACGGCTGGTGCGGGCTCGCCTCGGCTCAGAAGTGGCTGCGCGTCCACAACAGCCACGAATGGGCCCATTACTACACCGAGGTCGACGATCTGCGCCGGTTCTTCGACCGCTTCCTGAAGGGCGATCAGAACGGGTGGGACGAAACGCCCCCGGTGCGGCTCGCGGTTCTTGATCCGGGCGGCGAGGACATTCTGGACCGGGCCGAGGCAGATTTCCCGCTGCCCCGAACGGTCTATACCCCGCTCTATTTGGATGCTGCGACCGGGACGATGGCGGCCGAGGCACCGGCGCAGGCGGCTTTCGCCGAGTATGACCCGGCCGACAAGACAAGCCGTGCCGTCTTCACCCATCGCTTTGACCGCGACACCGAGATTGTCGGCTACCTCAAGGCCCAGCTTTGGGTTGAGGCCAAGGAGGCCGACGACCTCGACCTCTACGTCGAGGTTCGCAAGCTGGATGCGGATGGGCGCCATCTGGGCTGCTGGACCTTCCTGCCGCCGGGCAAGTCGCGGGACGTACCGCCCGACAACGTGGAAAGCCAACCCGGCATGTTCGTCTTTTCAGGGGCGAAGGGCATGCAGCGCGCGTCCCTGCGCGCCGTCGATCCGGCACTGTCCGGCCCGGCGCGGCCCCATCACACCTATGACCGCACCCAAAAGCTTGCACCGGGCGAGGTTGTGCCCGTCGATGTGCAGATCTGGCCGTTGGGAATGCGCTGGTCTACCGGGCAGCAGATCCAGCTGGTGATAGCCGGTCAGAAACTTTCAGGCGCCGAGTTTCCGGGGCTGGCAGGCCCCGACACGGTCAACCGCGGCCGGCATGTGATCCACACCGGCGCGGAGCATGGCTCGTACCTGATGCTGCCGGTCACCGGATAGGTGCCTCGGCATGAACGATTGCCCGGCCACCAGGCACAGGCAGGAACGGAGGAGAAGACCTTGAAAATCGCAGTCATCGGCGCGACCGGCACCATCGGCAGCCTCGTCACGGGCCTGCTACTGGACCGCGGCCATGCCGTCACCGCCATTGCCCGCAACCCGGGCAGCGTGCCGGACCATCCGGGTCTGACCCGCGCGCAGGCGGATATCTTCAAGTTCGATCAGCTGCGCGAGGCGCTGGCGGGGCATGAGTCGCTGGTCGTGGCCTTCGCACCCAAGGACAACAGCTATCCGGGCTACATGCAGCTGGTCGAGGCTGCCTGGCGGATCAAGCGCGCCTTCAAGGAGGTGATCCCCGAGGCCTATTTCCTGAACGTGGGCGGCGCCTCCAGCCTCTGGACCCCGCGCGGTTTTCAGATGTTCGAGGACCCGGGCTGGCCGCACTGGTTCTTCAACGCGGCCGGGCCGGAGCATTGGGCGCGGCTCTACAAGCTCAGCGGCGGGATGCCCGCCTTCAAGGAAATGGCCGCGCAACGCGAGGCGATCCTCGCCGACCCCACCAAGGACCGCTATGCCAACTTCACCGGCGAGGTGATCGAGGGCTGGTACAGCGAGATCGACAAGATCTTCGGCAAGGGCATGGGCGGGCGGGCACAGCTCGAGTTCTTCGACTGTGATCGCAGCTTCCGATGGAGCTTTGTCTCACCGCCCTGGTTGCTGGGCCAGCCAGAGGTGACGGGCACCTATCGCACCACGATTGACACGTTGCCGGTCGAGGACGGGCAGCCGGCGGGCATCTCGGTCCAGGATCTGGCGCTGGCGATCACCGACACGGTCGAGGCCAATGGCCGCGTCCACCAGCATTGGAGCGCGGCGCGGGCCCTGCCCGAGGGCGTGGCGGGCTGAAGCATTGGCACCCGGGCGGGACTGGTCCCGCCCGGGTGCCCGCTGTCAGGCGGCCTGCGCGGTCGATTCTGCGGGGAAGAGGTGGCCCGCGAAGGTCAGCACATTCTCGGTCGTCTCGCGGATGTGGCGTTCGATCAGGTCCAGCGCCAGCGGCGAGCGGTCCAGCACGGCATCGCGGATCGCCTTGTGCTCGGCATCCTTGGGCCGCCAGCTGGTGCGGAACTGCGAGGACATCCGGCGATAGCGCAGCGCCCGGTCGAACAGCTTCTGCCGCATCTCGAGCAGCAGCGGCGAGCGCGAGGCGGCGACCAGCGACATGTGGAACTTGCTGTGCAGTGCGCCCCATTCGTCATCGAGGGAGTAATTCTCGCCAAGCCGTTCCTGCAGGCGCTCCATCCGGTGATAGATGGCCAGAACGCCGGCCTCCCAGGCATCGTCGCCGTATTGCATGGACAGGCGCATCAGCTCGCGGTCCAGAAGCACCCGCGCATTGGTCAGATCCTGCAGATCCGCCACCGAAACCGGCGCCACGGCGAAGCCGCGCTGACCTTCCGACAGGACAAGCCCTTCCTCGGTCAGCCGCGACAGCGCCTCACGCAGTGTGGAAAAGCTGACCTCGTAGCGATCCTTCAGCGCCTCGAACCGCAGCTTTTCGCCCGGCGTCAGACGGCAGGTCAGGATGTCGTCCCGGATGCGCATCAACACGTCGCCGGCGCGGGTCTCCCCTTTGATTTTCATGCTCGCCTACTCTCTTATGGCCCCAAGAGGGACTGCGATCCTCGCCAACTTCTAACATAGCACGTATCGAGAGTGAAGTTTCGTAAAACCAACGATTTTCGCATATAGCGGAGAAATCAGAGCCGACATGCCGCGCGTGTATCGCGACAGCAGAAATACCGCTTGTTGAGGCGTGCTGGCAGCCTGCAACCCCCATCCCCCATGCTCCGCTCTCGCTTTTTCGCAATACTCAACTATTTCGAAATTACTTGAGTTGCCACTGCCCGCGCGCTATAGGTTGCTGGTTCACTTGCCCATCCCGGAGGAAAGCTATGGCCCAGATCGTTCACGCTGCAGGGCATCTGAAAATCAACGCCAAGGACGTGGAGGCCTTGGTCAAGGACTCGACCGAAGTGCTCGGCCTGCGCGTCACGCGCGAAACCGGCAATCAGGTCTGGCTGTCGTCAAACGGTCGCATGGCCGAGCTGGTGGTGGTGGAGGCCGAGGAAAACTCGGCCCACACCATCGGGCTCGAAGCGCTGACGGCCGAAGATGTCAAAACCGCCGCGTCACGCATCGAGGCGGCCGGCTGCACCATCGTCGATGACGCGCCCAGCCTGGACTGCATGGATGCCGGCGTCACCTTCACCACGCCCGAGGGGCTGCGCTTCGAAATCCACAGCCCGATCCGCGATGCGATATTCAAGCCGCGCTACGACACCCTCGGCGTCGGCCCGCGGCGGCTGGACCATATCAACCTGCTGACACCCGATCCGCTGGCGACGCAGACCCAGCTGAAGATGATCGGCGATCTGCGCCTGGCCGAGAAGCTGGTGGACGATTCGCTGGCCTGGTTCTATGGCGGCAACCGTCAGCACCACATTCTGGGGCTGGTCAAAAGCCACGCGCCGGGGATCCACCACTACTCGTTCGAATTTGTCGAGTTCAACATGTATTGCCGTCTGGGCGACCTTCTCGACGGCAAGGACCGGCAGGTCCTGTGGGGCCCGGGCCGGCACCGCCCGGGGGACAACACCTACGCCTATTACCTCGATGCCAGCGGCGCGATGGTCGAGTGTTCCGGGCCGATGGCCTGCATCGCGGACGAGCAGTATTTCGAGCCGCGGATCATCACCAATCTGGCGCGCCCCGGCAACGTGCGCGAGATGAATGTCTGGGGCTCTCCGGCACCGCTGGAATGGCGCCAGCACTTCCACCCGTTCATGGCGCTCTGAGGCGCAAGCAGGGTCGGGATGGGCGCCGTGGAGGGCGCCTGTCCCGGTCTGGCCTGTGTCTGCCCCCTAACAGCCTGCAACGCCGCCCCGGCGTTGCCTTGTCGGAACGGACCTTCGGAGGAGAGGACCATGAACCTTGACCGGCTCGACCGTACAGCCTTGGCGGTGACAGAGCGCGTTGCCGCGTTGGGGGTCATCGGCATTATCGCCGTGGCTGTGTTCACCGTGGCGGATGTCCTGCTGAGGGTGGGCTTCAACAGCCCGATCCGCGGGCTGAACGAGATCACGCAGCCGCTGATGGCGCTTGGGGTCGCGGCCTGTCTTCCGGCAGGTGTGATGGGCCGGGTAAACATCTCGATCGACGCCGCCCAGTCCGTGATGCCCAAGACCGTCTATGCTTGGCTTCGGGTGCTGGGGGCCGTGGCGCTGCTGGTGTTTCTGGTGCTGGTGTCGTGGCGGTTGTTTGCCATCGCCGCGCGGGCCTACGATCTGGGCAGCGCGACCTCGGTCCTGCGCCTGCCGCTGGGGCCGATCCTGATGTCGGCCACGGTCATCGTGGGATTGTCGGTGCCGTTCCAGCTGATCCCCGTCGCCCGGTCGCTGTGGGATGCATTCGAGGTCAACCGCCGCGCCGCGATTGCCATCTGTGCGGTGCTGGCGGTTCTGGCCGGGGCAGTGGCCTTCAACTGGCCCGGCGCCGTGGCTCTGGCGCAGCCCTTGCTGGATCTGCCCCCGACCTATCTCGCTCTGGTCTGCTTCGGGCTGATCTGGATCGGGGTGCTGCTGACGATCCCGATCGCCGCCGCGACCGGCCTTGCCGGGCTGCTGGGAAGCGTGCTGCTGCTGGGGCCGGGGCCGGGCCTGTCGATGTTCGGCAATAAGATCCAGGAAATGCTGTTCAATGACAGCCTCGCTGTCCTGCCGCTGTTCCTGCTGATGGGGTCCTTCGCCACGGTCGCCGGCATGTCGGGTGAGATCTACCGCTGCGCGCAGGCCATGATCGGGCATCTGCGGGGCGGCCTCGCGATTGCCACGGTCCTTGGCTCTGCCGGGTTCGGCGCGCTGACCGGATCCTCGCTCGCCACCTCTGCCACCATCGGCAAGGTGGCTCTGCCGGAAATGGCGGCGCGCAACTACAGCCGGTCGCTTGCGGCTGGCTCGGTCGCCGCCGGCGGCACGCTTGGCCAGCTTGTGCCACCCTCGACGATCATCGTGCTCTATGCCCTGCTGACCGAGGAATCCATCGGCACCCTCTTTATCGCCAGCATCGGTCCAGCAGTGCTGACCGTGCTGCTGTATATCGCGGCCATCTTCATCAGCGTCTCGCTGAAACCCAGCTGGGCTCCGGCCGGGACGCGTCCCAGCTTGCGTGACATGGCCGCGTCCTTCCTCGGCGCATGGAAGGCCATCCTGCTGATCGGCGCCGTCATCGGCGGGATCTATACCGGGGTCTTCACCGAGGTCGAGGCCGCGTCTGTCGGGGTCATCGGCGCCTTCATCATCGGCCTCCTGAAGGGAGCCATCCGGCGTGAGACGATCTGGACCATCATGCGCGAGACAACGACGACGGTGGCGATGGTCTATATGCTTATCTTCGGGGCCGCCAGTTTCTCGTTCCTGATGGGGATTTCCGGCCTGCCGGATCTGCTGGTCACCGCAATGACCTCGATCACGCAAGAGCCGATGCTGATCATCGTGATGATCGTGATGATCTATCTTGTGCTTGGCACTGTGATGGACAGCATCGCGATCATGATCATCGCCGTGCCGGTTCTGATGCCGCTGATCACCCAGATGGGGCTTGACCCGATCTGGTGGGCGATCCTGACGATCTGTATCGTTGAGATCGGACTGATCACGCCGCCCTTCGGGCTCAACCTCTTCATTATGAAGTCGATCGATCCCGAGCTTTCGCTGTCGGACGTCTATCGCGGCGTCGCTCCGTTCATCCTCGCCGACCTGATCAAGATCGTGCTGCTGATCGCCTTCCCGATCATCGTGCTCTGGCTGCCGGGCACGAGGTAGCCTCAACCGCGCAGGCGCCACGTCACCCTAAGGCTGACGTGGTTTCTACGCCTGAGAACATCAGGAACGCGCGAAGCTCTTCCACGATCAGCGACAGCATCTTCTCGACGCCGGACTCTCCCTCTGCCGCCAAGCCATAGAGCGGCGCGCGGCCCAGCATCACGGCATCGGCGCCGGCAGCCAGCAGCTTTGCGACATCGCTTCCGCGGCGCACGCCGCTGTCTGCCAGCAGCGTCGCCTCCGCCCCGACGGCGGCGCGGATGGCCGGCAGCATCTCCAGCGGTGTCGCCGCGCTGTCATGGTTCCGGCCGCCGTGACTGGACACAACGACCGCGTCGCATCCGGCACCAAACGCCGCACTCGCGTCGTCTGGATGTGCAATGCCCTTCAACACCAGCTTTCCCGGCCAGCGTCGGCGAAGCTCTTCGACAAAGTGGAGATCGAGGATCGTATCGAGCGCAAAGCGCGGATCAATGACCGCCGATGTGACCTGAGTGCCGACCGCGGGCGGATAGTTCGCGTAGGAGGGCAGCCCCGATCCCGCCCAATACCGACCCATGACGCCAAGCGTCCAGCCCGGGTGCCGCACAAGATCGGCCGCCAAGCGAAGCGAGGGGCGCAGGGGGATCCCGAAGCCGTTGCGCTGGTTGTGGATCTTCTTGGGCGAGGCCGGGGTGTCGACCGTCAGCACCAGCGTCTGCACGCCCTGCGCGGCGACCCGATCGAGCAGCTTCCACGTCTCGCCCCGGTCGCGCCAGACGTAGAGCTGGAACCAAAGCTCCGCCGCCCTCGCATTGCCGGCGATAGCCTCGATGCTGGTCGAGGATTGCGTCGCCGCGCAGAATGGCACGCCCGCCGCCCCGGCCGCCCGTGCGATCTTGACCTCGCCGTCATGGCGCACCAGCCCGGCAAGCGCGGTCGGTGCCACGATCAGCGGCGTCGGGTAGCGCCGGCCCATGACGCTGACCGAGATATCGGGCGCGGCGACCGGCCGCAGGACACGCGGCACGACGCGGCAGCGGTCGAACCCTTGGCGGAGCGCATCAAGCGCCAGCTCCGCTTCGGTGCCGCGGTCGATATAGTCGAACAGCGCTCGCGGCAGGAACCGCCGCGCCTGAACGCGGGCCTCGTCGAAATCGAGGAACCCTGCGTGCGTCACGCGGGTCGACCACGGTCAGCCATGCTCCACCTTGGACAGGAAGGTACGCAGACGCTCTGCCTTCGGCGCGCCCAGAACCTGCTCGGGCGGGCCGTTTTCCACGATGACGCCGCCATCGAGGAACACGACGCGATTGGCGACGTTGCGCGCAAAGCTCATCTCATGCGTCACGACGATCATGGTCGTGCCGTCGCGGGCGAGCGATTGCATCACATCCAGCACCTCGCCGACAAGTTCGGGGTCCAGCGCCGATGTCGGCTCGTCGAACAGCATAACCTTGGGGTCCAGCGCCAAGGCGCGGGCGATGGCCACGCGCTGCGACTGACCGCCCGAGATCTGCCGCGGATAAAGGCCCAGCCGGTGGCCGAGCCCGACCCGGTCCAGCAACGACGCCGCCAGATCGCGCGCGTCCTTCTTGCCCAAGATGCCGTTGAACAGCGGCCCCGACATCACGTTTTCCAGCACCGTCATATGCGGGAACAGGTTGAAGCTTTGAAACACCATGCCGGTCGCCGCCCGGAACTCTGCCCGCTGACGCTCGCGGATGCGGGCCTTGCCGTCGAACTCGAGGCTGCGGCCGGCAATCTCCAACCTGCCCGCGGTCGGCTCTTCCAGCAGGTTGAGGCAGCGCAGCAGGGTGGATTTTCCGCAGCCCGACGGGCCGATCAGCACCGCCACATCGCCAGCCGACACATCCAGATCGATGCCCCGCAGCACTTCCAGCGTGCCGAAGTTCTTGCGCAGATTCCGGATCTTGATCATGTCCGCCCCCGTCAGTGTTTGATTTCGAAGCGGTTCGCCAGCAGCGTCACCGGCGTCAGGATCACAAGGTACAGCAGCGCGGCGAAGGTATAGACCTCCAGCGGGCGGTAGGTCGACATGGTCAGCCCGCCAGCCGCATACATGATGTCGGGCACCGCCACGACCGACAGCAGCGAGGTGTTCTTCAGCTGCAGGATCGTCTGGCTGACGATCGGCGGGATCATCCGGCGCGTTGCCTGCGGCAAGATGATATAGCGCATCTTGGTGAAGTAGCCGAAGCCAAGCACCGTCGACGCCTCCCACTGCCCCTTCTCGATGGAGATCACGCCGGCGCGGAAAATCTCGGCCGCGAAGGCCGCCATGTAGAGCGTCAGCCCCAGCCCGGCCGCAAACCAGTCCGGCAGGGTGTAGCCGGTCACCATCGGCAGCGCGTAGAAGAACCACACGATCTGAACCAGAAGCGGCGTGCAGCGGAAGACGTGGATGTAGAGGTTGACGATGATGTTCAGCACCGGGATCCGCGCCACCAGAACCAGTCCGAGGACGACCCCCAGCAGCAGGCCGACGACGGCGGTGACGAAAGCATAGGCGATCGTCACGCCCGCTGCGCGCAGCCACATCTCGGCGTCGAGCACCACCGACCAATCAAACTCATACATCCTGAACCTCCACAGCTGTTGGTCTGGCAGGGTGCCGCAGGACCGATGGATGCAGCCTAGCCAAGCAATCCCGAAACGCCACTGTTAAGATAAGAAAACCGCCACATCATCGCCATATCCCTAATATGTTATCGAAATACGATAACATATGTCCAGAAACTGGCCGTATTTCGGCTGAATGTAAATATTTCTGGTCTCTTTTGCAGAATATTCTTGCCCCAAGGTCCGCTTGCGAACAGGCTTTGAGTCAAGCGGCGAGGACCAACGCCGTGCCATCCAGACGGGAGACTGACATGACGCTGAAATTCGCCGCCATCGCCACGCTGGCACTCACTGCCGCAACCCCCGCCTTCAGCGAGGCGCTGTGGGACAAGATCGAACGCACCGGCGAAGTCGTGTGCGGGGGCATCCATGCCTACAAGCCGACCTCGTTCTACACGGGCAGCGAGCTGGAATATGAAGGCTACGGGCCGAACGTCTGCCGCCAGATGGTCGCCGACCTGTCCGAAGAGATGGGCAAGCCGCTGACCGTGAAATGGCACGAGACCACATGGCAGGGCGTCGTGCTGGACCTTCAGGCCGGCCGGATCGACATCTTCCCCGGCATGACCGCGACCGAGGAACGCAAAAAGGCGCTGGACATGGCCGGCCCGCTGTACCGGATGACCGATTGCGTCATCGCCGGCACCGGCGCCGAGACCAAGGCGACCTGGGACGAGTACAACTCTGCCGACGTGACCTTTGCCATGGTCACCGGCACCGCGCAGACCCAGTTCATCAAGGACGAGCTGCCGGAAGCCAAGGTCATGACGCTGAAGGAAATGAGCGAGGCGGTGATGGCGGTGCAATCGGGCCGCGCCGACTACCTGCTGCAAGAGCTGCCGATCTGCCTGCAGACCTTCTCGACCGCGCCGGGCGTGTTCTCGGGGTACACCGTGCCGACCCCCGCCCGCGGCATCCCGGCAGCGGCCGGCCTGCGCAAGGACGGCGATGGCCGCCTGCGGGATTTCATCCAGGCTTGGGGTGAAGAGAAGCGCGCCGACCGCTCCATCGTGCCGCTGCTGATCACCGGCTTCCAGGCTGCCGGGATGGACACCTCGGCCATTCCCGAAGGCATCGAGTTCTGATCAGCGCAGGCAGCGTAACGGGAAAGGCGCCGGATTTCTCCGGCGCCTTTTTTCATTTGCGGTCGAGGAACTTGGCCATCTGCGCCTGTGTCTCGCCAAGCTCGAAGGCCTTGCGGTGGATCTGGCGGGCAAGCTCGAAGGTCTCATCGAAGCCGGACTGGGTCGCCGCGCAGATGCGCTGCTTGTTGAAGGCATAGGCGCGCTTGGGCTTGGCCGCGAGATCCCGCGCCAGCTCCAGCGACCGGGCCATGACCTGATCCTGCGCCACGATATGATTGATCAGGCCAAGGCGGTGGCACTCTTCGGCCTCCATGATGCGGCCGGTCATCACAAGGTCGATGGCGCGCGCAAGGCCCAGCATCTCGCGCAGGATCCAGAAGCCGGTGGCGCTGGCGATGCCGTTGTTGATCTCGGGCTGACCCATGCGAGACATCGCATGGCCGATGCGGAAGTCGGCCAGCAGCGACACCTGGAACGCGGAACCGGCAGCGATCCCGTTCAGGGCGGCGACGAACGGCTTTTCGAACCGGCGGATCGCATTGTAAAGCGTGCGCCACTCCTCGATCCACAGCTCGGCCCGGTCGGCATCAAAGCTCTTGCCTTCGTTCAGGTCCTGCCCGGCGCAAAAGGCCCGGTCGCCCGCGCCGGTCAGGATCACCGCCTCGACCTCGGGGTTCTTCGATGCGCGCAGGATCGCGGTCACCAGATCGTCGCGCATGGGCTTGTCCCAGGCGTTCAGCTTGGCAGGCTTGTTCAGCGTGATGACGAGGACAGAGCCCTCCATCACTTCAAGGATATGGTCGGTCATCTTTGGTCCTTTCAGGGGCGGGTCCAGTCGCCCGAGGGCGATGCATCGAGCAAATGCTTCATGATCCGCTGGCTTGGGGTTCGCTCGAATTCTTGGGTAAAGGCGATGTGACGCGGCAGTTGATGGGGCGCGAGGCGGGTGCGAGCCCATGTGAAGATATCGGCTGCGGTCACTTCGGTTTCGGGGGCCAGTTGGATGAACAACTTGATATCGGCCTCGCCCACCTCGGCCTTGACGGGGATCACCGCGCAGGCGGCGACAGCGTCATGCTGCTCCACCACATGCTCCACCTCCCAGGCCGAGACATTCTCGCCGCGCACGCGGATCGTGTCCTTCAGCCGGCCGTGAAACTTGAAGCGGCCCTCGGCATCCATCTCGCCTTGGTCGCCGGTATGCAGGCGCCCGCCGCGCAGCGCATCGCGCGTGGCGGCTTCCGAGTTGAGGTAGCCGGTGAACAGCGCCGCCCTCCCCGTCCCGATCGGCTCCACCACGATCTCGCCGCGGGTGCCGGGCGGGCATTCGCTGCCATCCTCGGCCAGGATCTTCACGTCGAACCACGGCAGGGCGCGGCCGATATAACCGGGCAGCCCTTCGGTGTTGACCGTGGTCAGACTGGAGGCTTCGGTCATGCCGTAGCCCTCGACGATGCGCACGCCGAACCGGTCCGAGAACGCCGTCCAGACATCCGCCGTGCAGCCCCCGCCCCAGGCGACGGTGACCTTGTGATCCTTGTCGCGCGGGCTGGCGGGCTGCTTCAGCAGCATCTGCAAGATGCCGCCCAGATGGTGGATGCGGGTCGCGCCGCAAGCCCGCACCTGATCCCAGAAGCCCGACACCGTCAGCCGCGGGGTCAGTGCCAGCGTCACGTCGCGGATCAGCGGCAGCATGATCAGCTGTGCCCCGCCGATATGGTGGAACGGCTCCCAGACATAGAGCACATCGCCGGCTTCGGATTGCGAGGAGCGCGCCGCCGCCTCGGCCGCGAAGCGCATCATCGCATGGGTCACGGGCACGGATTTGGGCCGCCCCGTGGTGCCGGAGGTGAAGCTGATCATCAGGATATCCGACGGATCGACGTCCACCTTGGGCGGCGCAGCATCGGCCCCCAGCGAGGCTGCCAGATCGCCGTCGCGCAGGACGACCGGTACACCCGGATGCCCCGCCTTTGCCACCACATCCGCCAGACCCGTCTCGGCCAGCGCAAGCTGCACGCCCGCCTCGGCAAAGATGTAGTCCAGATTGGCCGGCAGCAGCCGCGTGCCGACCGGAACCCAGATCGCCCCAAGCCGCGCGATGGCCAGCACGGCGCAGAGGTAGTCGCTATGCGTGTCCATCATGCAGGCGACGCGGTCGCCCTTCCGGATGCCGCGCGCAGCAAGACCTGCCGCAATCCGGTCCGCGCGGGCCATGATGTCGGCCAGACGGTGGGTGATCAGGCCATCCGCGGTAAATTCCGATGCATATATCCTGTCCGGCTCGTCCCGGACGCAGCCCGCCACCAGATGCAGAAATCCGTAACCTTCCCAGTCGAACACCTGATGCTCCGTCCTTCAGATAAGTTATCGCATTACGATAAGTATTATTGACAGTAGAGGGTTAGGTGCGCAGAATGTCAATGTGCAGTTGGGCATACCCGGAAAGGAAGAGGGCGCAGATGTCAGATGAGAAGGACGATCCGCTGATGGTTCGGGCGGTCGAGAAGGCCTTTCGCATCCTTGCCACCTTTGACGCGGCCAATCCGCGCCAGACGCTGACCCAACTTGCCGACAAGGCCGGGCTGGACAGGTCGGCCACGCAGCGATTCACCCACACGCTGTCGCGCCTTGGCTACCTGCGCAAGGACGGCCGCACCAAGGCCTATGAGCTGACGCCCAAGACCCTGAACCTGGCCTATCAGTACACGCGGTCAAGCCCGGTCGTGCTGCGCGCCCATCCCTACCTGTCGCACCTGAACCGCACGACAGAGGAGACGATTTCCCTGACGGTTCTTGATGATACAGAGATCATCTACCTCTCGCGCTACCTGTCGCCCAACGTGCTCGACACCGATGTCATCGTCGGAAGCCGGCTACCGGCCTATTGCAGCGCGGGCGGCCTCGCGCTGCTGTCGATGCTGGAGGATGCGAAGATCGAGGAGGTTCTGGACCGGTCTCACCTGCGCGCCTACACCGCCAAGACCATCTATGACCGCGAGGGGATCTGGACCCGCATCCGCTTTGTCCGCGAGCATGGTTTTGCCATGGTCGAAGAGCAGATCTACCCCGGCGACATCTCCATCGCGGCGCCGATCCTGCTGGCGGACGGGAATGTCATGGCGGCGGTCAGCCTTGGCGCCTCGCGGTTCCGCTATCAGGCGGATGCCATGGTCCAGCGCTTTGTGCCGGCATTGGTCGCCGCGACGCGTTCGATGTCGCAAGCGATTCCGACCTGAATTTTCGGTAGCTTGTATTGTATTATAATGAAACTTCTTGCACCTTGCGACAAGGCGCGGTGATCAGGAAGGCCCTCCCATGCAGCAAGAAGACCTTATCGCGGCACTGAGGGCGATCACCGGGCCGGGCCATGTTCTGCACGATCCGGCCAGCATGGCGCCCTTCCTGCAGGACTGGCGCGGCTATGGCAGCGGCAGCGCTGCGGCGGTCGTGCTGCCGGCGAGCACGGCGCAGGTCGCCGAGGTCATGGCCCTTGCCGCACGCGCGGGGCGCCCCGTCGTGCCGCAAGGTGGCAATACCGGACTGTCGCAGGGGGCGCAGCCTTCGGGCGACGGCAGCGCAATCGTGGTGGCGATGCGGCGCATGGCGGCGATCCGCGAGATCGACAAACCCTCGGGCGTGATGCTGGTCGATGCGGGGGCGACGCTGTCGGCGGTTCATGCCGCCGCGCTGGAGGTGGGCCGCCGGGTGCCGCTGAACCTTGGCAGCGAGGGCACGGCCCAGATCGGCGGGCTCGTCTCCACCAATGCCGGCGGCACCAGCGCCCTGCGCTACGGCCCCATGCGCGAGCTGGTCTGCGGGATCGAGGTCGTGCTGCCGGACGGGCGGATTTTCAGCGACCTTCAGGCCCTGCGCAAGAACAACACCGGATATGACCTGAAGAACCTTTTCATCGGGGCCGAGGGCACCTTGGGCATCGTCACCGGCGCGGCGCTGCGGATGCATCCGGTGCTGCACGCCTCGGCCCATGCCTGGATCGCGCTGTCCGGGCTGGAGGCCGTGGCCCCGATCCTCAGCGGCTTGCAGGACGCGTTCGACACGGGGTTGCAGGCGGCGGAACTGCTGTCGGGCACACAGGTCGATCTGGTGCTGCAGCATATTCCGCGCACACGGCACCCGCTGGACTCGCGCCCCGAATGGTCCTTGCTGGTCGAGCTTGGCCAGACAGATCCCGGGGCCGATCTGCGCGGCAGGCTGGAGGACTGGCTGGCAGAGCGGTTCGAGGACGGCCTTGTCATCGATGGGGCCATTGCGCAGTCCGACGCGCAGGCCGCCGGCATCTGGCATATCCGCCATTCGGTGTCAGAGGCCAACAAGATCCACGGTCACAGCCTGTCGCATGACGTTGCGGTTCGCCCCTCGCGCCTGGCCGGGATGATCGCGCGGTGCCGGGGGGCCGTGCAGGGCGCCTATCCGGGTGCGAAGATCCTGATCGTGTCGCATATCGGCGACGGGAATGTGCATTTCATCGTGCATTTCACGCATGACGAATGGGCCCGGTTCCCCGATCCGGACGCCGCGACCCGGCAGGTCATGAAACTGGTGCATGACGAGGTCGGCGCGCTTGGCGGCACGTTCTCGGCCGAGCATGGCATCGGGCGCAAGCTGCGGCAGGAGCTGGCGCAGCGGGCCGATCCGGTTCGCCTGCAGATGATGCATGACATCCGCGGGCTGTTCGACCCGGAAGGGCGGATGAACCCCGGTGCGGTTCTGTAGAGCGCCCGCCCCTTGCCGGGGCGGGTCACCTGGCCATTACGCCAGCTGCTCTTCGCGGATCGCCTTCAGCGCCGTATCCATCAGCGCGCGGGTCGCGGCCCCGGGTGCGCGCAGCGGCAAGGCGACATCCCCGACCGGCTGCCCCATGGCGGCCAGCATCGCCTTGAGCGGGCCAGGGTTGGTCTCGTTGAACAGCGCCGCGAAGACCGGCAGCAGCTTGCGGTGCAGCGCGATGCCTTCTGCGAACTCGCCCCGCGCAAGGGTGCCGTGCAGGCGCACCCAGTAGCCCGGCAGCAGCGGCGCGCTCGCCAGCACCCCGCCCCGCGCGCCATGCATCAGGTGGATCGCGTAGAGCATATCGTCGCCCGACATCAGCGAGATCTTGTCCGCGACCCGCTCCGCCAGACGGTTGAAGTAATGCGCATCGGTGTTGCAGATTTTGGCGCCGATAATGACGCCATCATCCGCCAGCCCCGCGATCATGTCGATCTGCGTATAAAAGCCCGTCCGGCCCGGGATGTCGTAATACACCAGCGGGGCATCGACCGCCTTGCGATAGGCGCGGAAATACTCCGCCACGCCCTCTTGTGTCGGCACCACATAGAAGGGGGTGACCAGCATGATCGCGTCGGCCCCTGCCGCGCGGAACGCCTGCCCCATCGTCACGGCATCGGCAAAACCCGTGGACAGCACACCCGGCACGACCGGCAGCGCGCCCCTGGCCGCCTCGACCGTGCGGCGGACAACCGCGATGCGGTCCTCGTCCGACAGCGCGGTGAACTCACCCGTGCCGCCCATCGGGACGAGACCCGTGACGCCGGCAGCGATGTTGCGCTCGACAAGGTCGGTCAACGCCGCCAGATCGGGCCGGCCTGCGGGAGTCAGCGGCGTCGGCAGGGCGGGGAAAATTCCGTGCAGGTCATCGGTCAGCATGTGGGGTCCAGTCATTCTTGGTCCACCCACTCTAATAATTTTCGTAAACGAAAATCAAGCGCACTATGATGCATGATTGCGCGGCCCCGGCATCACGCTTATTCAGGGATCACCAAAGCCGCCGCGGGGATCGCCCAGATGGAATTCAACGCCGCCACCTTGCGACCAGAGCCCGAAGACGGGCCCTCCAGCGACGAGACGGTCGATGTCGGCACCCGGATCGCGCGGCTGCGCGCCAGAAACGGCTGGACGCTTCAGGAAACCGCGCGCCGGACCGGCGTGGCCTTTTCGACCCTGTCCAAGATCGAGCGGCAGGACCTGTCGCCGACCGTAACGACCCTGACCAAGATCGCGCGCGGCATGGGGCTGACCCTCAGCCAACTGCTCGAAGCGCCCCGCCCCGTCGTGGGCGTGGCAAGGCGCAGCATCGCGCGCGGGGCAGAGGGGCGCGTCTCCGCGACCTCGACCTGTGACAACATGATTCTGTGCAGCGACCTGACCAACCGCAAGATGACCCCAATCCGCACCAGGGTCCGCGCGCGGGATCTGACCGTCTATGAGGAATGGGCCAGCTATGATGCCGAGATCTTCCTGACGGTGCTCAGCGGCACGCTGGTCATCCACAGCCAAAGCTATGTTCCCACCCGTCTGACCGCCGGGGACAGCATCTACTACGACGCCTCGGCCCGCCATCTGTGGACCTCGGAAGGCGAAGACGATGCCGTCGTGCTGTGGGTCTATGCCGAATAGGCCAGCCGGGCCCGTCAGGACTCGGCTGGTGCGAGGGCTTCTGCCCCCTGAAGCAGGGCGCAGGCGGCGGTGATGCGGGCCATCGCCTCGGTCAGCTCCGCCTCTGACGTGGCATAGGAAATGCGGAAATAGGGCGACAGGCCGAAGGCCGATCCCGGCACCACCGCAACATTCGCCGCCTCCAGTAGCCAGGCGCAGAAGTCGCGGTCATCGCGCAGCCTTGCGCCACCCGGGGTGACGCGGCCCAGCATCCCCTCGCAGCTTGCATAGGTGTAGAAGGCCCCCTCGGGCCGGCGGCAGGTGATCCCGTCGATCCGGTTCAGCGCATCGACCACCAGATCGCGGCGCCGGGCAAAGCTGGCGGCGCGGTCCTTCAGGAAGTCCTGCGGGCCGTCCAGCGCGGCGATGGAGGCCGCCTGCGTCACCGAGCAGGGACAGGACGTGGACTGGCTTTGCACCACGGCCATCCCTGCGATCAGACCCGCCGGGCCGCCCGCATATCCCAGCCGCCAGCCGGTCATCGCATAGGCCTTGCTGACGCCGTTGATCGTCAGGCAACGGTCCTTCAGCGACGGGTCGAGCGCCAGCGGTGTCACGAAGCGGAAATCGTCGTAGATGATGTGTTCATACATGTCATCGACCATCAGCCAGACATGCGGGTGCCGGTGCAGAACCTCCAGCAGCGGGCGGTAATGCTCCTCGGCATAGGCCGCCCCGGTCGGGTTCGAGGGAGAGTTCAGCAGCAGCCATTTCGTGCGGGGCGTGATCGCCGCCTCCAGCGCCTCGGCCGACAGGCGGAAGCCGGCCTCCCCGGGGCAGGGAATGGCCACGGGAACGCCGCCCGCAATCTGGACGATGTCGAAATAGCTGGTCCAGCAAGGCGTCGGGATGATGACCTCATCGCCGTCGTTCAGGCTGGCCATCATGGCGTTGTACAGCATCTGCTTGGCGCCCGCCCCGGCCGTCACCTCATTCTGGGCGAAGCTCAGGCCGTTCTCGCGCGCGAACTTGTCGCGGATCGCCCGTTTCATCTCGGGCGAGCCGTCAAGGTTGGTGTACTTCGTCTCACCCCTGCGGATCGCGGCGATTGCCGCGTCCTTGATGTGGCTTGGGGTGTCGAAATCCGGCTCGCCCGTGCCAAGGATGATGACGGGGCGCCCCTCACGCTTCAGCGCCGCTGCACGGGCAGTGATCGCAAGGATCTCGGACACGCCGAGATCCGCGATCCGGCCCGCAGGCTGGAAGGTACTGGTCATGTCGCTCTCTCAGATATCGAAGACCACGCCCTGCGCCAAGGGGAGCGCGCGGGAGTAGTTGATGGTGTTGGTGGCGCGGCGCATATAGCCCTTCCACGCATCCGAGCCGCTTTCGCGCCCGCCCCCGGTTTCCTTCTCGCCGCCAAAGGCCCCGCCGATTTCAGCGCCCGAGGTGCCGATGTTGACGTTGGCGATGCCGCAATCGGAGCCGGCGGCCGACAGGAACAGCTCGCTCTCGCGCAGGTCGGTGGTGAAGATCGACGACGACAGGCCCGCGCCGACTGCGTTGTGATCCTCGATCACCGCCGGCAGGTCGGTGTAGCGCATCACATAGAGGATCGGCGCGAAGGTTTCCTCGAACACCGGCCCGGTCTGCGAGGGCATCTCGACCAGTGCCGGCTTCACGTAGAACGCCGCCTCGGGGCCGGCCTCGGTCACCCGGGCGCCGCCATGGACGGTGCCGCCAGCGGATTTCGCCGCGGCCAGCGCCGATTGCATGGCGTCAAAGGCGGCCTTGTCGACCAGCGGGCCCACCAGCGCCTGCGTCGTCAGCGGGTTGCCCACCGAAACCGAGCCGTAAGCCTTGATCAGCCGCGGCACCAGCGCGTCATAGACAGAGTCATGCACGAACAGCCGCCGCATCGTCGTGCAGCGCTGGCCCGCTGTGCCCATCGCGCCAAAGGCAATCGCCCGCAGCGCCATATCCAGATCGGCCGAGGGGCAGACGATCCCGGCATTGTTGCCGCCGAGTTCAAGGATCGAGCGCCCGAACCGCGCCGCGACCTTCGGGCCGACCTGCCGGCCCATGCGGGTGGAGCCGGTGGCCGAGACAACCGCCACGCGCGGGTCATCCACCAGCGTCTCGCCAGCCTCGCGCCCGCCGATGATCACCTGCGCCAGATGCGCGGGCGCGTCGCCGAACCGGGCCAGAGCGCGGTCCAGTATCGCCTGCGAGGCAAGCGCGGTCAGCGGAGTCTTTTCCGAGGGCTTCCACACGACCGGATTGCCGCAGACCAGCGCCAGCGCGGTGTTCCAGGACCAGACCGCGACCGGGAAGTTGAAGGCCGAGATGACGCCGACCACCCCCAGCGGGTGCCAGGTTTCCATCATCCGGTGCCCGGGCCGTTCCGTCGCGATGGTCAGACCGTACAGTTGCCGCGACAGGCCCACGGCGAAGTCGCAGATGTCGATCATCTCCTGCACCTCGCCCGCGCCTTCGGACGGGCTCTTGCCCGCCTCGATCGACACGAGCCGGCCCAGATCGGCCTTGGAGGCGCGCAGCTCTTCGCCCAGCAACCGCACCAGCTCGCCCCGGCGCGGGGCGGGCACGTCGCGCCATGCCCGGAAGGCCGCAGCAGCGCGGCCGATGGTGGCGCCGACTGCCGCCGCATCCTGCTCTGGCAGCTCGGCCGTCCGCTCACCCGTAACGGGCGAGAAGCTGTGCAGCGTGCCGCCAGTGTAGAGTTTGGCATCGACCCCGAGACGGGTCAGAAGGTCGGCGCAGTCCTTGGCGATGGTATCGGTCATGTCATGTCCTCAGTCGAAACGGGCGGCGCCAAGGCGGGCACCCCCGAGGGTTTCAAGAATGGCTTTCGACAACCTGCGTAGCGCAGGGTCGGCGTATGTGTCGTGGAATTTCTGGTTGCGGCGGCCGATGGCATGCTCGGCGCTGAAACTGCCGCCGAAGTCGCGCACCGCCACCTCGACGATGCGCGCGCGCAGGGCGGCTTCGGCGGCGGGGTCGGTTGCGCAGGCGCTGCCGGGCGGCACGACAAGGTTAAAGTGAACGCCGCCGTCGCCGATATGGCCGAAGTCGCAGACGGACACCTCGGGATGGGTGCGGGCCAGCTCTGCCCGCATCTGGGCGCAGAACCGCATCGTATCGCCGCGCCGGAAGCCCAGATCGAAGGCAATCAGCCGGCCCGCGGCCTTGACGCCTTCCGACAGCGCATGGCGCAGCGCCCAGCCATGTTCGGGGCGGCCGAAGCGCGCATCAGCCAGCAGGTCCGGCTCTGCCTCGATCAGGTCGGACAGCACCGTTTGCAGCAGGTCGTCCAGCCCCGGTTCGCCAGGGGCGGGGGCCGAGGTCCGCGCGATCTCGATCAAGATGGTGTAGTCCGGCACTGGGCCGGGCGCGAAGGGGTCGCGCAGCGAGGGCACATGCGCCAGCGCCGCGGCCACAGCCTCGCGCGACATGCCCTCGAAGGCGCTGAGCCGCGTGCCGAAGCGGCGTTCAGCCTCGCGCAGCAGCGGCAGCACCGCCTCGGGCCCGGTCGGCACCAACAGCGCCACCGCGGTTTCGCGCGGCACGGGGGACAGGCGCAGCTCTGCCTCGGTCACGATGCCAAAGGCGCCGCTGGTGCCGATCAGCAAGTGCTTCCAGTCCGGCCCGGTATTGTCCTTGCGCAGCCCCGCGCCAAGCCGCAGCACCTGCCCGTCCGGCAGCACGGCGGTCAGGCCCATGACATTCGCGCGCACATCGCCGTGGCGCAGGAACCGCGCGCCGCCGGTATTGGTGGCGATCATGCCGCCGACCGAAGGATCGGCGCCAAGGTCGATGGGAAAGAACAGCCCGTCGCCGGCAAGCCTGTCGTTCAGCTCCGACAGCAGCAGCCCCGCGCCGACCAGTGCCGAGGCGTTGTCGATGTCGAGCGCGAAGCCCTTCAGCCGCTCGAGGCTGAGCACCAGCTCGGTGCCGCTGCCATCGGGGGTGGAGCCGCCGACGAGGCCTGTGTTCGCGCCCTGCGGCACGATCCGCATCCCGTGCCGCGCCGCGATGGTGACACAGGCTGCCACTTCTTCAGTGTCAGCCGGGCGCAGGACCGCCAGACAGGTGCCACTGTCATAGCGCGCGCCCTGCTCGTACCGCGCCCGGTCCGCCGGTTCGGTCAGAACTGCCGCTGCGCCAAGGACGGCCCGGATCTCGTCCAGCCCGGTCATGCGCGGCCGAGCGCTTGCAGGCTGGCCTTCAGCGAGGCCGCCTCGATGCCCGCGTAATGGGCGAACTCGTCCAGAACGGCCGCCCCCAGATCCGCCTCGAACATCCGCTGGTTCGGGCTCGCGGCAAACTCCTGCACGCCGGAATCGCCGAGGTTCGACTGGAAGATGCCCGCCGCCGAGACCGGCAGGAAATCCTCGTAGACGATTGGATCGCAGCGCAGCGCCCCCGCGGCCAGCAGCGCCTCGGCATCGCCCGGGGCGGCGGGCTTGCCCGTGGTGGACCATTCGAAATAGCCAAGGCCCTGCGCGCGGATCGCGTCCCAGCTGTCGGGGAAGGCGGTGAACACCTCTGCCAGCACGGCATTATACTCTGCCGCATTCGATCCATCCGCAGCGGGAACGATGCGCGCGCGCACCTCGTCCAGCAGCTTGTCGTAAAGCGCCCGGCCCTTCGGGGTCAGCGCGATGCCCCGCGCCTCGATCTCGCCGAAACGGGCGGTGTGCGAGCCGCTGACCGCCGTCTCACCGGGGAATGTCACCGCCTCCTGAAGCGCCTTGAACGAGGTCTGGCGCAGAAGGATCGGGCATTTGCGCCGCGGCGGCCCCTCGATCACCGCCTTGGGCGTGATGCCGACCGCCGGCATCCCCTCCTGCACCGCGTCGATATCCAGCGTGCGGGGCGTGAGGTGGTTGATATGCGGCCCCTTGAAGGACACGACATCCGCGACCAGCCGGTGCGCATCGTGCAGCCGGTGGTAGAGATCCGCCGAGACCAGAGCATCGGGGTGCCAGCGGAAGGTCTTGGTCGCCTCGGCCACGAAACGGTCTGCATCCTCCTCTGACAGGCCACCCTCGGCCTCGGCCTTCTCGATCAGCGAAAGGCAGGCGGGGGTGAAGATGCTGCGGCGCGCGAGGATCTCTGCCGCCTCGGCCCGCAGCGCCGGGTCGGCGATCAGATCCAGACGCAGGAGCGAGGTGAACACGCGGAAGGGATTGTGGCGCAGCGCCGCCTCGCCCACCGGGCGGAAGGCGGTGGAATGCACCGGAACGCCCGCCTCGCTGAGGTCATAGTAACCGACCGGATACATGCCCATCACCGCGAACAGCCGGCGCATCGTGGCAAGCTCGGCGGCCGTGCCAAGCCGGATCGCGCCATGGCGTTCCTCGGAAATGCGCTGAAGCTGATCCGTCGCGGCAAGATCGGCGGCAAGGCCGGCATCGCGCGCCAGCACGTCGCCATTCACCTCGGCCACAAGCGACAGAAGGGTGCCATAGGCAGGAACCTCGTCGCGGTACATCGCCGACATGGCCGAGGAAAACCGGGCGCGGATCTGATCGGGCGAAAGCGGGGAGGGGGTGGTGGACATGATACCTGCAAGCTTGATGATTGCTGTAGTCATCCAGATAGCGTACCCCATATCCCAAGAAACGCGCTGATTTGGACTGACTTGATGTGGATCCGGAATGAAGTTGAGCCGTAGCCGTGTCCCCGGCATCCTGTCACTGCAATCCTTCGAGGCCGCGGCGCGCCACGGCAGCTTTACCCGCGCCGCCGAAGAGCTGAGCCTGACGCAAAGCGCCGTCAGCCGGCAGATCAAGGATCTGGAGGCGCAGCTGGGTGTCGCGCTGTTCGAACGCGTGCGCCAGCGCGTGGTGCTGTCGAACGCCGGCACGCGCCTGCTGCCCGATGCCGCGCGGCTGCTATCGCAGGTCGAGATGCTGGCCCTGCGCGCCGCAGGCTCGCGCGACGTGACCGGGCAGATCTCCATCGCCACCCTGCCGACCTTCGGCAGCCGCTGGCTGGTGCCGCGCCTCACCGATTTTCTGGCGCAGCACCCCGGCCTGCAGGTCACGGTCACCTGCCGGGCGGAGCCGTTCGACCTGAACGAGGCGGGCGTCAACGTCGCGATCCACTATGGGCAGCCGGTCTGGCCCCGCGCCAGCTGCACCTATCTGTGCGGCGAGACGGTAGTGCCCGTGGCCTCGCCGACGCTGGCCCGGGAGCACGCCGACCCGATCCTGACGGCGCCCCTGCTGCATATGGATTCGCGCCCGATGCTGTGGGTCGAATGGCTTGCCGCGAATGGCGAGACCACGACCGACGGGCTGCGCGGCCACAGGTTCGACCAGTTCACGCTGCTGATCGAGGCGGCGATGGCCGGGCTGGGAGTCGCGCTGGTGCCGACTTATCTGGTCGAGCGCGAGTTGCGGGAGGCCGCCTTGCAGATCGTCCGCGATGCCCCGCTGAGAACGGACGCTGCCTATTACGTGGTGCTGCCGAATGACCGCGCCTCGGACCCGGCCTGCAGCGCATTCCTGAGCTGGATCACGGATCGCGTGGCCCCCTAGCCGGGGCAGGGCGAGCCCCTGCCCCACTTGCGTCAATCCCCCTGCTCGAGCTTCCTGGCGAGTTGCTTTCCTTTGGTCGCCGACCAGATCAACAGCACCACGGTGGTCAGGATGACGCCAGCACTGATGGGTTCGGTCAGGAACACCGTCAGATCGCCCATCGACAGCAGCACAGCGCGGCGGAAGTATTCCTCCATCATCGGGCCAAGGATCAGCCCCATCAACAAGGGTGCTGCATCAATCTGCAGCAACCGCATCGCATATCCAAGGCCACAGATGCCAAGCACCATGAAGACATCGAAGCTGGAGAGCTTCAGGCTGTAGACCCCCACACAGGTCAGGCACACCACCGCGGGAAACAGGAAACGGTAGGGAATGCTGAGCAGCTTGATCCAGACCCCCACCAGCGGGATGTTCAGCACCAGAAGCAGAAGATTGCCGATCCAGAAGCTGGCGACCAGCGCCCAGAACAGGTCGGCATGTTCCGTCATCAGCCGCGGCCCCGGCGGAATGCCGTGGATCATCAGCGCACCAAGGATCAGCGCCATCGTCGCGCTACCCGGAATGCCGAGTGTCAGGGTTGGAATGAACGCCGTCTGCGCGGCGGCGTTGTTCGCCGCTTCCGGGCCGGTGACGCCTTCGACGATGCCGGTGCCAAAGCGTTCGGGATGGCGGCTGACCCGCTTTTCCAGCGCATAGGCCAGAAAGGCCGCGATAGTGGGGCCCGTGGCGGGAAGCGCCCCCAGCAACGAGCCAAGCAGGCCGCCGCGGGCAACCGGACCGGCGCTTTGCCTCACATCCTCGCGCGTGGGGCGCATGTCGCGCAGCCTGACGGAGGTTTTCGCCGGGCCGTGCCGCGGCTGGCCGATATTGGCGATGATCTCGGGCAGCCCGAACAGGCCCATTGCGATGATGACGACGCTGATCCCGTCATAAAGATCGAAGCTGCCGAAGGTGAAGCGCTGGATGCCGGTGTTCACATCGGTCCCAACCGTTCCCAGCAGCACGCCCACGACCACCGCGCCGCAGCTTTTCACCACCGACCCTTGGGTGATGCAGGTGGCCGCGATCAGTCCGAGGACCATCACCGAAAAGTAATCGGCCGGGCCGAAGCGCAGCGAAAGATCGGCGAGGAGCGGCGAGAAGACCGCGAGGATGACGATCCCGATGGATCCGCCGATGAAGGAGGCGATGGCCGTCAGGAACAGCGCCTGCGCCGAACGGCCCTTCAGCGTCATCTGGTAGCCATCCAGCGTGGTGACGGCGCTGGAGGCCGATCCCGGCAGGTTGATCATGATCGAGGCAATCGATCCGCCATACTCGCCGCCGTAATAGATGCCCGCCAGCATGACCAGCGCCGCATCTGCGGGCAGATAGAAGGTCATCGGCAGCAACAGCGAGATCGCGATCATCGAGCCGATGCCGGGCAACACGCCCACGAAGGTGCCGACGGTCACGCCGATGAAGCAATAGAACAGGTTCGTCAGGGTCAGCGCTTGCACAAAGCCGGACCCGAGATTGGCCAGTATTTCCATCTCAGACCCCCGCTACAGCTGGAATGGGCATCCCCAGCAGTTGGACGAAGACCAGCCAGATGCCGATGGCGAGTGAGACCGCGAGCAGCGCAGCCTCGTGCAGCCTGGTGCTGCGATCCGCGAGGGCGCTGATGATGCCGCACAGCACAATCGCGGGCAGCAAGCCCAGGCGATCGATCGTCAGCGCGAAGACCACGACGCTGGCCGTCACGAACAGCACGGCCCGCACGGCCGGGCGCGTGATCGGGACAGGGGGTTTTCGCCAAGCGCTCACAAAAACCGCAAACCCCAGAAGAATTGCGATCAGTCCTGCGGCGAAGGGAAAAAAGCCTGCCCCCATCTCGGTCAGCGTGCCTGTCCCGAATCGCAGCGCTCCGAGGGCAAAGACGCCGCCGATGGCGGCAATACCCAAGCCCGCGACCGAGTCCCGGGACCGGAATTTCTCTGGCAAATCAGCCATCACGACCTTCATCCCCTTGCTGGAAAACAGATTATTATTCTCTGCGAAAGTCTGACTGCGGCAACGCGTCGCGCAATCTTCGCTTGCCGCTTGACAGTAGCATCCAACTTTCTCACCATCAAAAAAATAATTACAATAATTGCAATCCAATAGTGAGGACTGAACATGCTCTATAAACTGCTAAGCGGCCTTGCCGTCACGGCCATGGCCCTGATCACCACCACCGCCCCTGTCAGCGCGCAGGACTACCCGTCCAAGCCCTCGCGGATCGTCGTGCCCTACAATGCCGGCGGCGCCGTCGACTATGTCGGCCGGGTCTCGGCAGAGGGCCTGTCGAAGCTGTTCGGCCAGAACTTCGTGGTCGAAAACCGCCCCGGCGCCTCGGCCGCCATCGGCATCCAGTTCGTGAAGAACGCCGCGCCCGACGGCTACACGTTCCTCTTCACCTCGGTGACCAGCAACGCGATCACCGCAGCGATGGAACCCGGCGTCGGGGGTTATGACCTGAAGGCCGATCTGCAGCCGGTCGGCCTCGTCGGTCAGGTGCCGCTGGTTCTGGTCGCCAGTGCCTCGGTTCCCGCGACAACGGTTGCCGAGCTGATCGAGTATGCAAAAACCCAGGAACAGCCGCTGGCCTATGCGTCCTCGGGCGTCGGGTCGACCGAACACCTGGGCGCGCTGGCCTTTGCGCAGGCGGCGGGGATCGAGCTGCGGCACATCCCCTATACCGGCGGCGCACCGGCCATGACCGACGTCGCAGCGGGCCGCGTCCCGCTGATGATCGCCACCCTGCCGACCGCGCAGCCGCAGATTGAGGCGGGCACCATCAAGGCCCTGGCCGTTGCCGTTGAGGAGCGGGTCCAGAACCTGCCGGATGTGCCGACTGCCGCCGAAGCTGGGCTCGAGGGGTTCGCTGTCGCATCCGTCTACGGCCTGCTGGCGCCTGCCGGGATAGATGCCGGCATCCTCGCCGCGCTGCGCGAGAACCTCGCGGCGATGGTGGCAAGCCCCGAGTTTTCGCAGATGATGCTCGACCGCGGCATCATCCCGAACGCGCTGGTCAGCGAAGATCCGGATGCGGCCTATGTTGCGGAAATCGACCTCTGGGCTGAATTGGTCGCCCAGATCGAAGCCGAGTGACGCGCCAAGACTGCCCCTACTGAGCTTCCGCCCGGCCCCGACACTCCTGTCCGGGCCGGGCGCCTGATTGAGCCCTGCGGTGCCCGATGGCGCCCTCTACGAACGAAAGATTGGCGATGCGCAACTCCGTACCGATGGACCTCGTTGACTCTGTCCTGTTTCGCGACACCCTTGCCCGCCGGGCCGCGGAAGAACCGGAGGCCCCGTTTCTGAAGTTTCGCGACGAGACCTATACCATCGCCCAGATCAACGCCTCGGCGAACCGCGTTGCGAATGCGCTTCTTGCCAGCGGGCTGCGCCCCGGGGACCGGGTGGGCCTGATGCTGCCCAGCCATCCCGACCATATCATCGCGATCTTCGCCACCATGAAGGCGGGGCTGGTGCGGGTGCCGGTCAACGTGCATGCCAAGGGCCCTTCGCTGGCCCATTACTTCACCGCCTATGACCTGTCGGCGCTGATCGCGGACGAGCCCTATCGCGAGCAATTGGACGAGGTCTTTGCAGAGGTCTCCGCCCCCAAACTCCTCTGGCGCGGCGCCCCGGGCGAGGACAGCTTCGAGACCCTCGTGGCGGCGGCAAGCGAGGCAGAACCGACCGTGGCCTTCGGCCCGGACGATATCCTTGCCCTCACCCCAAGCTCGGGCACGACCGGCGCCCCCAAGGGCGTGCTGAAATCCGACCGGACCCTGCGCGCCGGCCCCTTGGCGGTGCTGAAGGTCACCTCCGCGCGCCCCGGCGATGTGTTCTTGCTGTGGGAACCGTTGCACCACGGCGCCGGGGTCGCCGTCGTCATCGCGGCGGTTCTGGGCAAGATCACCCTGGCGATGGTGGAACGCTTCAGCGCCTCGAACTTCTGGAACGACGTGCGCCAGCACGGGGTCACCCATATCCACTATCTCGGCGGCGTGTTGCCCCTGCTGCTGAAGCAGCCCCCCAGTGACCGTGACCGCGACCATGCCGTGCGCATCGCCTGGGGCGGCGGATGCCCGCCCGAGATCTGGAAGGACGTCGAAGAGCGCTTTGGCGTCACCCTGCGCGAAGGCTATGGCCTGTCCGAGTTGATCACCTTCGTGATGATCAACGTGGACCGCCGCGTCGGGTCCTGCGGACTGCCGCTGTCGCTCTATGACATCAAGGTCGTCGATGATGCCGGGGCCGAGGTTCCCGCGGGCGAGGTCGGTGAGATCGTGGCACGCGCCAACCAGCCCGAGCTGGGGTTCATCGGCTACTACCGCAACGAGGCCACGACGGCCGAGACGCAGCGGGGCGGCTGGCTGCTGACCGGCGATCTGGCGCGCCGGGATGAGGACGGGTTCTTCTTTTACGCCGGCCGCAAGAAAGAGATGCTGCGCCGCCGGGGCATCAACATCTCTGCCTGGGAGGTGGAGCAGGTCGTCAGCAAGCACCCAAGCATTGCGGAATGCGCCCTGATCGGCGTGCCGAGCGAGCTTGGCGAGGACGACCTGAAGATCGTGGTGCGTCTGGTCGATGGCGCCAGCCTTGACCAGATGGAGCTGATCGACTTCTGCGAGGCGCGGATGCCCTATTATCAGGTGCCCCGCTATATCGAACAGATCGGCGAATTCCCCAAGACACCGACGCAGCGGATCCGCAAGAAAGAGCTGTCCCGGTCCGTTGAGGATGTCTGGGACCTCGAAGCCTCGGGCCGCGTCATCTCCAAGAGCAAGGCCAAGGCATGAGCGCGGCGGTCGACGGCTGCGACTATGTCAGGGTCGATCAAGATGGCGGTGTGGTCGCCACGGTGGTCATCGATCGTCCGCACAAGCGCAATGCGCTGGACCGCGCTGGATGGCACGCGCTTGGCGCGGCGCTCACGCGCCTGGCTGCCGACAAGACCCTGCGCTGCCTGATCGTGACGGGCGTCCCGGGTGCCTTTTGCGCCGGGGATGACATCCCTGCCTTCGCGGCCGTGCAGGACGATCCAGCCGCGCGGCGGGACTACTGGGACACGATCATGCGCTGCTACGCCGCGATCAGCGCTGTCCCCTTCCCTGTCATCGCAGCCATCGACGGGCCCTGCATCGGCGGCGGCTGCACCCTCGCCCTGCGCGCCGACTTCCGGGTTGCGGGCCAGGGTGCCTCGTTCGCGGTTCCGCCGGCCCGGCTGGGTCTGGTCTATCCCGCAGACAGCACCGCGCTTCTGGCCCATATCGTCGGCGACAGCTTCGCGCGCTACATGCTCTATGCCGGCCAGAAGATCGACGCTGCTCGCGCCGTCGCTGCGGGGTTGGCAATGGGGTCTGGCGAAAGCAGCGGGTTGGGGGCGGCCCGCGAGCTTGCGAAGGACTTTGCCCACAGCGCCCCCCTCTCGGTCCGGGCCTCGAAGCTGGCGCTGAACGCTGTCGCCAACGGCACGCTGGACCTCGTGCGAAGCGAGGTCGAGCAGCTCTCTCATCAAGCAGAGCAAAGCGCGGACCGGCGCGAGGGAACCGCGGCCTTCAAGGCAAAAAGACTGCCGAAGTTCAGCGGGAATTGATAAGCCGTCCAGAGCCGTACTTCCGCCAAGGGACAATCCGCCATGACCAAGCCACCCGTGGTCGATACCGACCGCGACCCTGCCGGGGCTGATCCCCGGCTGTTCATCCAGTCGGTTCGCAAGGCGATGGTGGTTCTCGAGGCCTTCAATGCGGGCGAGCCTGCCATGACGCTTCAGCAGCTGACCGAACGCACGGGGCTGGGGCGCAGTGCCACGCAGCGGTTTGTCCACACGCTCGAGGTGCTGCAATACCTCAAGCGCGATCCCAAGACCTTGCGCTACCAGCTGTCGAACCGCGCCTTCCTGTTCGTGCGCAGCATCCTGTCGGCCAATTCGGCGCTGGAGCGGTCCTTTCACCTTCTCTCGCGCCTGACCGAGAAGACCGGCGAGACGGTGTCGTGGCTGGAGCGTGACGGCGCTGCGGCCGTCGTCATCGGCACCGTTCCCAGCCCGAACAGAACCGCCATCGTGCTTCCGGTCGGCACGCGGATCGGCCTTGCGGGGTCCTGCGCCGGGCTGTTTCTTCTGGGCCAGACGGCGCCCTCGCAAGTGGGTTTGGAGGCGTTGGCACGAGGCTGGGCCATGGCCGAAGCCGAGCTTGACCGAGGCAGCCTGTCGGTGGCGGCGCCTGTCAAGGACGTCAGGGGCAACATCATCGCAGTGATCAACGTGTCGATCCTGCGCGACCGGATGACCCCGGACGAGGCGCAGAAGCTGGTCGTGCCCCCCCTGCTCGAGGCGAGCCGGAGCGCTAGCGAACTGCTTCTGGGCTGAGCTAAAGCCCGAGCGCCCGGCCAATCCGGGCGGCCGCCGCTCGCATGGGCGCCAGCAGCCGCGCCTCGGCCTCCGCCTTGGGCAGCCTGCTTTGCAGCGCCGAGACGTTGACCGCGCCGACGGGGCGCCCGTCAGCGCCGATGACGCCGACCGACATGGATACGCTGTAAAGATCCTCGGCCTTTTCCGTCAGGGCGTAGCCACGGGATTTCACCAGATCCAGCAGCTGCGAATAGGCCGCGAAATCCCTGATGTTCAGCCGTTCCCGGGCGTTGCCGCCTGTCCGGGCGAAAATCGCTTCGGCCTCCTTGGGATCCTCATATGCCAGGAAGACTTGGCCAGAGGCCGCGGTCACCACGCCGAAGCGCTTTCCGATCGGCAGGCTGACATGGCTGTAATGGCGGCTCCGCACCGATTGCAGGATGACGATCTCGTCGGCTTCGCGCCCGACCCAGGCGGCGGACTCGCCGGTTTCACTCGCCAACACCTGCAAGGCAGACAGAATTTCCGGCCCGGCATTCGCGCTTCCGAAAAGCCCTTCGCAGATCTGCAGCATCTGCGACGACAGCCCGAACTGCTGGGTCGAGTCGTCGCGGCGCAAGAATCCCAAATGCGCCAGGGTGTAGACGATGCGTTGTACGGCGCTTCGCCCGATCCCGCTGCGTTCGGCGATCTCGGACAGGGTCAACAGACGTCGCCCCCCATCGAAGGACTGCAAGATCGTCATGTTGCGCTCGACCGCTTGAACATAGAGACGCCGGTCCAGATCGATTTCAGCAGGGAATCCTGCTTGTGGATCTAGATCGTCGGCCATTTCATCCTCAGGTCTTGCATACCAAGACGATTGTCCGCAGGGCGCTGTTTTTGCTTCGGTTAAGCCACCATATTCGCGCTGCATCTGACTTGCCACCGCTCTTTGGCCGAGCCGCCGTTGCTCAACAAGCTGCGGGCCAGTCCTAAGGCAGCGACAAGCATGCCACTTGCCCTACGCGGCTTCCTTACCGCGAAGGCACTGGCTCTCTCACGCGTCCGCCGGCGAGGCTATGTCCAATGACGTTTGGTCGGGGTACGGCGCCGCGTCGGTCCTTCGCCTGTTTTCACAAGGGATAGTCAGTCCTGCCCTGCGCGGCTGGTGTCGCACGGGCCCGCCTGGTGATGGCCACGCGCCGCCTCTCTGGCGCCCCTGAAATTATGTTGACAGACTCGGGAAAGAGTCGTTCATTAAAATGAACGATCATAGCAAACGGACCTATACCGTGACCAAAGCCTATACCATCCCGAATGCGGCGCCCCTGTTTCAGGATCCGCCCTATCAATACCGCAATGTCCGCAAGATCTCCGCATTCTGCAAGTGTGATCCGGCAAAGCTGGCGCTGTTCCTCCCCGACGAGTTCTCCCTTGCCGGGGAGATTTGCGAGGTCTTCGTGATGGAATCCCCCGATGCCGGCCCGCTGGGGCGGTATAACGAGGGCGGGATCGTCATTCCGGTCAGCTATGACGGGCAGACGGGCGGGCATGTGGCCTTTGAATATGTCGAGACCGACGACTCCATGGCCGCCGGACGCGAGATCTGGGGCTATCCGAAAAAGATAGCCGATGTGCCAATGACCTTTGCCGCAGACGGCAAGGTATCCGGCAGCGTCGTGCGGCGGGGCGCCCGGATCATCGCTGTGGATTTCACCCCAGCCGAAGCAGGTTTCGACAAGCCGGTCCTGCAACCGCGCTTCCAGCTGAAACTGGTACCCCCGGCCGATGGTGTCTCGAAGGGCTGCCGTCAGGTGATCCGCAATGCCGTGACCGATTTCACATTGCATGACCGGGTGACCGGCAAGGTCGAACTGCATCTGGAAAGCTCGGCCCAGGATCCGATGGCGGATCTGGGCGTGATCGAGGTGCTGGGCGGTGAACTGAGCAGCTACAGCTTCGTCCTGGGGTACGGTGAGATCCTCGTCGATCTTTAACTCCCTACTGGCCGGCGGTCCGCCGCCGGTCCGTTTCATCACAGCGCCGAAGGCGCGGAACCGGAAAGGGAAGGAAGATCATGTCGCGCTTCGGACTGGACGGCAGGATCGCGGTGGTGACCGGCGCGGCCCGGGGGCTCGGTGCCGCGCAGGTACACGCGCTTGCCGAGGCTGGTGCCCGGGTGCTGGCTGTCGATCTGGATCCCGAGGCAGTGCGCGCGGCCTTTGCGGATGATCCGCTGCGCGACCGGATCACGGCCCACCGGCTGGATGTGACATCGGAAGACGAGGTGACCACCTTTGCGACACTTTGCCGCGAAGACCTCGGCGGCATCGACATACTGGTGAACAACGCCGGGATCTCGCGCCCTGCCCCAGCGCTGGACTATCCGATGGCGGATTTCGACATCACGTCTGCAGTGAACTTTCGCGCAGTCTTTCGGCTAAGTCAGATATTCGGGCGCATGATGATCGACACGGGCCGCCGCGGTGCGATCGTCAATCTTGCCTCGATCGGCGGCATGGTTGTCGATGGGCCGGGCGCTTCGGCTTATGACGGGACCAAGGCGGCAGTCATCCAGATCACCAAGAATTTCGCGGTAGATCTGGCCCCGCATGGCATCCGCGTGAACGCCGTGGCCCCTGGCTATATCGAAACCGAGATGACCCGCCGCTATGTTCAGGACGCGGCCTATATGTCCGGCCTCTATGAATACAAGATCCCGATGAAACGCGTGGGCCAGCCCCATGAGATCGCATCGGCAGTGGTCTTTCTTGCCTCTGATGCGGCATCCTACATGACCGGACATACAATGAATGTCGATGGCGGCTGGGTGATCGTCTAATGGACCGGACCGGCGCCCTTGGGATATTCCATGATCAGCAGCATCCGCGTCTCGCCCCCGGGCGAGTGGTAGAGATGCGGCTCGTTCCCGGGGAAACGCAGGCTCTCGCCCTTGGTCAGCAGGCTGGGGGAGCCGCTGGGGCCGATCAGGGCCTCGCCCTCCAGCAAAAAGATATGCTCGATCCCGTCATGGGTTTCGGAATGGAATGGCGCATCGCCCTGCGGCAGCGTCGCCTCGAACACCTCCCAAACCGCATCACCCTCGCGCCGCGACAGAAAGCGCATCACGACATAGGGACCGCTGAGGGCGGCGGTGGTGGGGCCGGGATCGTCGCTTCTGCCCCCGGGCGAAAGGAAATCGCTGGGAGTCAGATCCAGCACACGGCCCAGAGCCACCAGCGTCATGATGGTCGGATTGCCCTGACCACCTTCCAGCGCAGAGAGCGTGCCTTTGGCGACACCCGCCCTGCGCGACAGTTCCGACAGCGACAGACCACGCAATTCGCGATACCAGCGGATCCTCTGCCCCACCCGGCTGGCATAGGGAGCATGATCGTCCTCTACGGGGTGTGGCCCGGCATTCCGGGGGATCGTGTCGCTCATATCTTCGGTGTCCGGTTCTTGGCCAAAGCCCGCCCTGCCTATCCCAACCTTTCGTCACCGAGTAGCAGAAAAAAGCCGCGCGGGGCCGGTTTCCTCACGAGCCCCTGCCACGGCGCATCGTGGGGACTTCCGACGTCCTGCGGGGCCTTTCGGACGCATGGAAAACTGCCCGCACAGGCGAGGAATGCAGCGACCGGCACAGGACGACGGTTCCATTCGGGACTTGTCTATTTCGTCCCGAATGGAACAGTATCAGGTTCAAGGATGATCGAATCGGATCGTTGTCCGGCCCCGCATGCCAGGGCCCCCACAGGCCTGCCCAATCACCCCGATCAAGCGGCACGCCGCCGGATCTGACTCCAGCCCAAACAGTGAAACCCGCGACAAACGCGGGACCAACAGGAGAAGAGGAATGAAACTGAACACATATCTTTCCCTCGCCGCCATCGCCATTGCGGCCACGGCAACCGGGGCACTGGCTGAATCGGGCGCTACGCTGAAAACCGTGAAGGAACGCGGCAAGCTGATCTGCACCGGCCACAACGGATCTTACCCCGGCATGACCGAGCTGGATGATCGCGGCAACTGGGCGGGCTTTGATGTGGATCTCTGCCGCGCGCTCGCCACGGCGATCTTTGGCACCCATGAGTCGCATCTGGACATCGTGCCGACAAGCTGGGCGCAGCGCTGGCCCTCGATCCAGTCGGGAGAGGTGGATGCGGTGATCAAATCCACCGGCTGGACCCTGAACCGCGATACCGAAATCGGCCTGCAATTCAGCCGCCCCTACATGCTGGGCTCGGTCAATTACATGGCACCGGTAGAACTGGGGGCCAAAACGCCGCAGGATCTGGACGGCGGCACGCTCTGCCTGCAATCCGGCACCACCTATGAGCGCTACGCCGTCTCGCATGCCGCCTCGATGGGCTATGAGATCGGAATGGTGCCCTTCGAGAAAACCGAAGAGATGAAGGCCGCCTTCATGGCCGGGCGTTGCGATGCGATCCTGGAGTGGGATCTGCAGCTTGCGGTTTTCAAGGCGCTGGAACTGCCCAATCCCGATGACTACGCCATCATCCCCGCCCCGGTCGCGGCAGAGCCGCTGGCGATCGCCATGCGTCAGGGCGACGACAACTGGGTCGATATCGCCAACTGGACGCTGTCGGTGCTGGTCGCTGCAGAAGAATACGGCATCACCAGTGCCAATGTCGATGAGATGAAAGCCAATCCCCCTACCCCCGAAGTGGCCAAGATGCTGGGCGCGACGCCGGGCTTTGGCACAGTTCTGGGGCTGGAAGATGACTTTGGCTACAACATCATCAAGGTGATCGGCAACTATGCCGAAATCTGGGATCGCAATGTGGGTGAAGGCTCTGTCTACAAGCTGCCGCGCGGCGTGAATGCGCTGCTGCGCGACGGTGGGATCAACTACCCCCTCGTCATCGACTGAGGCCAGCGCCCTGCCCCGACCGACGCGCCGATATTCACGAGGTAGTCAGACCTTGCCAAGTCTCTTGCGAAATCGAAAGTTCCGAAGCGCCACGCTCCAGGTCCTGTTCGTTCTGGCCGTGATGGTGATCCTTGTCAGCGCGGTGACCACCGCCCAAGACACCATTGCCACCAATGGCATGCGCTCCGGCTTCGGCTTTCTGGATCGCACGACCGGCGTCAATATCGGCTTTTCCGTCCTGCAATATGACGCGAATTCCACCTACCGCCAGCTGATCCTCGTGGGGCTGGTGAATACGGCAATCCTCGGCATTCTGGGCATCATTCTGGCCCATATCGTGGGCCTCGTAGTCGCGGCCATGGCGATCTCGCGCAACGGATCGTTGAACCTCGTGGCGCAGGGTTATGTGGAGCTGTTCCGCAGCATCCCACTGATCCTGCAGGCGCTTTTCTGGTATGCGTTAGTCACGCATCTGCCTGCGCCGCGCAATGCCCACGAACCTTTGCCTGGCCTGTTCCTGACAGGGCGCGGCATTTTCATGCCCGGCCTGTCGGTTACCGGCGAGGCGGTCGCCTTGGTGCTTGGCTGTCTGCTACTGGGGGCGATCGCCTTTGCCTGGTTCATGATCGACCACCGCTTCCGCCGCATCAGCGACAGCCGCAGGCGCACTGGCCGCCTTGTCATCATTGGGCTGACGTTGCTCGCTTGCGCGCTGGCGCTGAACGCGGGCCGGGTTCCGGATATGCCCCTGATCTCGGTCCCCGAACTGCGCGGGCTGAACTTCCGCGGGGGCTTTGCCCTGCCACCCGAACTGACGGCGCTGGCCATCGCCATCGCCATCTATGGGGGGGCCTATGTCTCTGAGATCCTGCGTGCCGGCTTTCAGGCCGTACCGCGCGGACAGCTGGAGGCCGCCGCCGCCCTCGGTCTGCGCCCGCTGCATGTCTTTACCCGTGTGCATCTGCCGATGGCCTTTCGGGCCGTGCTGCCCACCCTGACCAATCAATGCGTCTGGATGTTCAAGGCCACCACGCTCGGCATCGCCGTGGGCTATTCGGACCTTTTCTATGTGATCTCGATCTCGATCACCCAGAGCGGCCAGACACTGGAACTCATCGGTATCCTGATGCTGGGCTTCCTCGTGATGAACAACATGATTTCCTTCCTACTCAACCGTTTGAACAAGGCGATTGCGCTGAAGGGCACGTAGTTGCGGGGTTGAGAGGGAGATATGACCGACATGACCCATCCGATCCCCCGCAACAGCCGGCTGGAGCAGCTGCGCCATCGTTTCCTGCGCACCCCGCTGGACATCGCGGTCACCGCTGCCAGCCTGCTGCTGGCGCTGTTCGTGGGCTGGAAGCTGCTCGACTGGGCCGTGCTGAGCGCCGTCTGGACATCGCCCGATGGCCTATCGCAACCCTGCCGGGACGCATCCGGCGCCTGCTGGGCGGTGATCGAGGCGCGCTGGCGGCTCATCCTGTTCGGGGTATTTCCCTATGCCGAACAATGGCGCGCCGCCGTGGCAACGGCTGCTCTGATCCTTGCGGGTGGGCTGTCCTGCCTGCCACTGTTCTGGAGCGTGATCCGCCAGGCGCTGCTGTGGATTGCTGCTTTTGCGCTGTTCATGGTCTTCATGCACGGGGGGGTTTTCGGCCTCAGCTCGGTGCCGCCCGCGCAATGGGGCGGGCTTGCCCTGACGCTGTTCTTCTTCGTGGCCGTGGTGATCGTCGGCATGCCGCTGTCAATATGCCTTGCGCTGATGCGGCGGTCCGACCTGCCTGTCATCCGGGGCACCGCGATCATCCTGATCGATGGGGTGCGTGCACTGCCGCTGGTGACGATCCTGTTCACCGCCGCGCTGATCCTGCCCTTTGTGCTGCCGGGCTGGTTGCAGGGCGACAAGATCTGGCGGGTAATCGCCGGCTTCGCCCTGTTCTTCGCCGCCTACCAGGCCGAGGTGCTGAGATCGGGCATCCAAGCCCTGCCCCGCGGTCAGGAAGAGGCTGCCAAGGCTCTGGGCATGGGCTACTTTCACCGCATCACCCGGGTCGTGCTGCCGCAGGCCTTCCGCAATGCGCTGCCTCCCACGATCAACCAGCTGGTGATCACGCTGATGGAGACATCGCTGATCGTAATCATCGGCTTCTTCGACCTCATGGCTTCGGGCAATGCCGCCTATGGCACGGGCGAATGGTCCTTCGCCTATGTCGAGGTCTATGCCTTCATCGCTTTGATCTACGGGGTTTTCGTCTTCAGCCTGTCCCGCTATGGCCGCTATCTGGAACGCCGCCTGCGGGTAGGGTCCAGCTGAAAGGGTCCGCCAAAATGACCGATACCGCCATCCAGATCCGCCGGATGAACAAGTTCTACGGCTCTTTCCAGGTGCTGCGCGACATCAACCTGACGGTGCGAAAGGGCGAACGCATCGTGATCTGCGGGCCCTCCGGCTCTGGTAAATCCACGCTGATCCGCTGCATCAACCGGCTAGAGGACCATCAGGACGGCTCGATCAACGTTCTGGGCACCGAGCTGAACGAGGATGTGGGCAGTATCGACTTGATCCGTCGCGAGGTGGGCATGGTCTTTCAGCATTTCAACCTGTTCCCCCATCTGACCGTGCTGGAAAACTGTACCCTCGCGCCGATGCTGGTGCGCAGATTTTCGCGCGCCGAGGCCGAGAGGGTCGCCAGGGAATATCTCGAACGCGTGCGGATCCCCGAAAAGGCCGATGCCTTCCCGAGCGAATTGTCCGGCGGCCAGCAGCAGCGCGTAGCCATTGCCCGCGCGCTTTGTATGCGACCCGAGATTTTGCTGTTCGACGAGCCGACTTCGGCGCTCGATCCCGAGATGATCAACGAGGTGCTCGATGTGATGCGCGAACTGGCGATGGATGGCATGACGATGGTCTGTGTGACACATGAAATGGGCTTTGCCCGTCAGGTGGCTGACCGGGTGATCTTCATGAGCAATGGCGAGATCGTAGAGGAAAATACGCCCGAGGCCTTCTTCACCAACCCGCGGAACGAGAGGACACGCGGTTTTCTGGCCAAGATCCTCGCGCATTGAGCGCAGGCCGGGCCAGCAGTCGCGAGCGCCCCGGCGAGGTTTCGCAATTATAGTTCCATTTGGGACTTGAAATGAAGCAACCCGTCAAGCAGTCTTGACGCCGGTCGCGCGGCGTGGCGCCGCGATTCCCTTCGCCGCCCCCGTGTCAGGAGTGACCCGCCGCATGACCACCGCCAAGAAATCGCGCAAGGCAGACCCAAGGGGAGCCGCGACCCGCGGCTCCAGCAGATTTCTGGAGTTGCTGGAACCCATGATGGCGGCACCGGGGGTGGCCCGCGATGCCTATCGCATCAGCCTCGTGGGTAATTTTTTCAACGGCCCTATCTATCTGGTCATCCAGAAGCAGTTCGGCCTGTTGCGAGACGAGATCAACACGCTGTTTTGCCTCGCGCATTTTCCCGAACTGTCGCAGACCGATATCTGCCTGGTGATGGGTCGGCCCAAGAACAGCGTCAGCCGCGCCATTTCGCGCCTGCTGCAACGCGGACTGATCGCGGTGCGGGATGATCCCGATGACGGCCGCAAGGGTGTGTTGTCGCTGCGCCCCGAGGGGTACCGACTTTATCAAGATACCCGGCGGCTGTTCGAGGAGCGCGAGGCGCAGATGCTGGCGAGCCTCACGAAAGCGGATCGGGCCACATTGGATCGGTTGCTTACCAAGATCATGGCATCACACGAAGACTGGTCAGAGCTCTTCTGACCCCCAGCCGAGAGATCCATCATGGCCTATGACGTGCAGAACGGGAACAACATGCCGGTTCAGGCGCCGCTGATCCCAGATCCTTTCGTTCCCTATGACTGCCCTGACAATGCCACGCTCAGCGTATTCTGCCGTGTCGATCCGGCGCTACTGAAGCGCTATCTGGCACCCACGCCGTTCGAACCGCGCGGCGATATCGTCGTCGTCTATGCGTCGGATTTCACCAATTGCCGCAAGGCCCAGTTCATGGATGCGGGCATCATCGTGCCGATGACCTTTCAGGGCCAGCCCGGCGCCACATATCTCTTTGAATATGAGGATAATGACGCAGCCATCGCCGCCGGGCGCGATCTTTGGGGGTATCCCAAGAAATATGCCGAGATCAGCCTGAAGACCGAGGGCGATACTGCCACAGCAAGTGTGGTCCGCCGTGGCACCGAGATCCTTCGGATCGAGGCGGATCTTTCGCAACCACACGAGTTTCAGACTGTCAGGACCGCCCCACATTTCCACCTGCATGTGCAGCCCGGTCCCGATGGCAAGGTGCTCAGCCGGCGGGTGATCAAGCGAGACACATCGCCCGATTTCCAGCTGAAAAGCAGCCGCACCGGCACCGCCCGCGTGGTACTTGCCAGCCTGCCCGCAGATCCGCTGGCGGAATTCATGCCGCAGCACATCCTCGGCGCGGTGCTGACCCGGGGTGATTTCTACGCGACCGAGGAAAACGGCTGGGGCAAGACCGTCCTGACGATGGAGTGACCGGGCTGGCCCGCCCGAGTGCCTGACCGGGGCGGGCGACATTCCGCCCCGTCCCCCGGCTCTGGCTTCCCCGCGCCCGCAGGTCGTTTCGCAATGAATGCAGTGGCGGACTCGCGTATGGTGCGGCTCAGGCTGGCGATCCAGGCCTATCAACACCTGATCAGCTGATTGAACCAGAACCAGCGCTAGCCGGGGGCGAGCCGACTTCGCCGCGGCGGTTTTAGCCAGCATATCGCGTTACAAGCCCGCGATGAGGACCGCGAAGAGCTGTCACGCCGTGCCCGGCCTGTGGTGGGCAAATCTCACGCAGGATAAAGCCGCGAGGCAGCCATCATCTTGTAAACCAAGTTATGAGGTTGCTATATTCCATGCCTGTGCAACACCTCGGGTCCTATGAAAACACTTTTGATTGCCGACGATCTGACCGGCGCGCTTGACAGCTCCGCGGCCTTTGCTGCGCGCGGATTGCGGGTCGTCTGCGCGTTGTCCCCCGCCGATGTGTCCGTCGCACTGGTGCATGATCCGGACATCCTGGCAGTGACGACCAACAGTCGGGAAATAGACAGGGATCAGGCGGTTGCTCGGATCGGGCAGGTGCTGGGCGCGCTTGCCGCAGCCCCTGGCTGGCAGACTGCGCTGCTATTCAAGAAGATCGACAGCAGACTGAAGGGCAACCTGGCCGCCGAGGTGGCGCGGCTGGCGCCGCTGCGGCCTGCGGCGCTGGCCTGCCCCGCCATCCCGCGCCTTGGCCGACTTGTAAAGAACGGTGCGCTGATCGGGGCGGGGGTGACAGAACCCCTGTCGGTCGCGACGCGCCTTCGCCTGCCGCAGGCGCATGTGCTTGATGCCGGCTCCGATGCCGAGATCGACACGGCACTGGCGCGCACCGGACTTGAAGACACTCTGTTCATCGGCGCTGCAGGGCTGGCAGAGGCGTTGGCCCGCCGGCTGGTGCCGGATGCGCCGGAACCGCAGCCCGTGCGCCTTCACGCCCCCGCGCTCTTCGCCATAGGCTCGCGCGATCCGGTGACGCTGGCACAGCTCGCTGCGCTCGACCCGGTCGCAGCACCCAATGGCCAGGTTCCAGAGGCTCCGCCGGGGCACCTTAGAATCGTCCAGATGATACCTGGCGCCGAGCCGATCTGCCCGGCAGAGGCCAGCGCCCGCTTTGCCGAAGGCGTCGCCCGCTGGGTGCGCGAGGCGCCGCCCGCCACACTGCTGGCCTGCGGCGGCGAAAGCGCCGCGGCGATCTTGCGCAACCTTGGCACCGGGCTGCTGTTGGTGAGCGGCGAGGCCCTGCCGGGGGTTCCGGTCTCGACGATGCTCGACGGGGTGCCCGGACTGCAGATTCTGACCAAGTCCGGCGGCTTCGGCGCGCCCGATACGCTTGAGAGCCTTGCGAAAATGCTCCTATGCTCCACCCTGGACCCCTGTTGAAAGTGATGCCCTGTGCCAGCCAGCTACGCCCCCGTCGATAAACCCAAGCGCACGCTGGCCGACCGGGTGTATCACTCGCTGTTCAGCCGGATCTCCAACGGCGACTACCGGATCAACCAGAAGCTGCCATCGGAACACGCGCTGTCCGAAGAGTTCGGCGTATCGCGCCCGATCCTGCGGGCAGCGCTGGAAAAGCTGCGGGCCGAGGGCGTGATCTATTCGCGGCAGGGGGCCGGAAATTTCGTGCGCGCCTCGATCTCGCATCCGGTTGGGTTTGCGCGGGTGGAAACGCTGGCCGATGTCCAGCGCTGCTATGAGTTCCGCATCACCATCGAAACGGCGGCGGCCGGGCTGGCCTCTGACCGGCGCAACCATGCGGCGCTCGATGAGATTTCCGAGGCGCTGGGGATGATGCGGATGGCGACCGGCAGCCGCGAGCATCGCGAGGATGCCGACTTCGCCTTTCACCTGGCCATCACTCGCGCCGCGAATAACCAGTATTACGAGGCCTCGATGCGGGCCCTGCGCGAGCATATCTATGTCGGCATGAAGATGCATGGCGAGTCGCTGATGACCGATGGCGCCAAGGCGCTGGAGGCGGTCCTGGCAGAGCATACGGCGATCTTCGACGCGATCCGCGATGGCAAGGCAACCGCAGCCGAAACGCTGATGCGCGGCCACCTTGAACAATCGCGCGACCGGCTGTTCGGCAGCGGACTGCTGGACCTGAGCATGAAAAACTGACGAGGGGCGCCCGTGGGCGCCCCTTGGGCGGGTCAGCGCTTGCTGGCGGCGAGCTTGCCGGCATAGTCCAGCGCGGCCAGCATGTTTACATGGTTGGCCTTGCCCGTGCCGGCGATGTCGAACGCCGTGCCATGATCGACCGAGCAGCGGTCGATGGGCAGGCCAAGCGACACGTTCACGGCGGTATCGAAAGCGATCAGCTTGATCGGAATGTGGCCCTGATCGTGATACTGGGCGATCACCAGATCGAAGGCGCCGCTATGGGCGCGGTAATAGACCGTATCGGCCGAAATCGGCCCCTGCACATTGATGCCCTCGTCCTGTGCCAGCTTCACGCCGGGGGCAATCTGGTCGTCATCCTCGCGCCCAAACAGCCCGTTCTCGCCGCAATGCGGGTTGATGCCGGCCACCGCGATGCGCGGGTTCTCGATGCCCATTCGCCGCAGGTGGGTGTGCCCGGTCCGGATGGTGTCGCGCACCCGTTCCGGCGTGGCGCGGCCGATGGCATCCTTCAGCGAGACATGTGTGGAGACATGCAGCACGTTCAGTGTGGGCGAGGCCAGCAGCATCCAGCTGGATTTTGAACCGGACAGATGCGCCAGCATCCCGGTATGGCCGTCATAGTGATGGCCCGCGGCGTTCAGCGCCTCCTTGTTGATGGGCGCGGTGACGATGCCAAGCGCCGCGCCGCCCATCGTCATCTCGACCGCCTTTTCGATATAGCGGAACGAGGCGTCGCCGCAGGCGGGGGACAGCACGCCGAATGCTCCCGGCAGCCCGTTGACGGGAACATGGACGACCTTCAGCGCCCCCTCCGGCGCGGCCTCGCCGTAGTTCGCCAGTACAAGGTCCAGTCCGCAGGCCACCAGCGCGCGTTCCAGCGTCGGCCGGTCGCCGATCACCGCATAGCGGGCGCGGTCCTGCGGGCCGAGGGCCGCCATGGCCTTGACGGTCACTTCGGCGCCAACCCCGGAAGGGTCACCCATGGTGATGATGACGGGTTTGTCGGTCATGTCGGTCTCCTTGGGGATCCTGCGCCGGGCGCCTCCCCGATAAGGTCAAAGATCCTTGGCATTCAGGCAGCGCGCGGGGGTCTTGCCCTGGGCCAGCGTCTCGATATCCTCGATCACCATCAGCCCGACATTCTCGACCGCTTCCGCCGTATCCGCACCCGAATGCGGGGTGAAGATCGCGTTGGAGTGGGAAAACACCGGATGATCGGTCGCGGGCGGTTCGGTCACATAGGCGTCGATGGCCACGCCGCCAAGCTGGCCGCTGGCCAGCGCTGCGGCGACAGCATCAAGATCCACCACCTCGCCGCGGGCCAGGTTGATCAGCCGCGCGCCGCGCTTCATCTGCGCCAGCGCATCGGAGCCCACCAGCGCCGCATTGTCCTTGCCGCCGAAGACATGCAGCGAGACGTAGTCCGACCGCGCCAGCAGTGCGCCAAGGTCCAGCACCTCAATCCCCTGTGCCGCAGCATAGGCCGTGTCGGGGTACTTGTCCGTGGCGACCACCGTCATCCCCAGCCCCTGCGCCAGCTTGGCCAGCCGCTTGCCGATATTGCCAAGCCCGACGATGCCAAGGGTCTTGCCGCCAAGCTGCGAGCCGACCCGGCGTTCCCAGCCGCCCGAGGTGACGGAGGCATGACCCTGCGGAATGAACCGCGCCATCCCGAACATCAGCCCCACGGCGAGTTCCGCCACCGCATCGGCATTGGCGGCGGGCGTGTTGCATACCGGCAGGCCCGCCGCGGTGCAGGCGGCAATGTCGATATTGTCCACGCCCACGCCGTGCTTGAGAACGCCGCGCAACCGCCCTGCCCCGGCCAGCGTCTCCGCCGTCACCGGGATCAGCCCGACCACAAGGTAATCGGCCCGCGCGATATGGGCCGAAACGCCACCGTCCGGCAGCGAGGTGTCGGTGCAGCGCACAAGCTCCCAACCTTTTTCGGCAATCAGTTCCGGGACGCGCCCGTGCTTGCCGAAGCCGGGTGAGGTTGTCAGGATAACGGTCATGCCCGCAGCCCCCGCGCCTCGAGGATCGCCACGATGGCCTTGTCCTGGCCCGCATCGGGCAGCAGCGCCGGCTGGCGCGACAGGCCGACGGACGGGTCATTCATGTAGAGTGCGCGTTTGACCAGCGCCGGCGGGAAGCCAAGCGCGTAGAGATCCTTGCGCAGCCCGGCGAAATTCTCCTGCGCCGCCTTCGCCGCCTCGATATCCCCGGCATTGAAGCCGGTGATGATCGCCGCCAGCGTCTCGGGCGCGACATTGCCAAGGCCCGACACGACGCCGGCGCAGCCTTGCTCCAACCCCCACAGCACCAAATGGTCGGGCGCACAATAGACCTCAAACCCCTCCACCTCCTGCGCCACCGCCAGATATTCCAGCACGGTTTCGGTCGATCCGCCCGAATCCTTGATCCCGGCGATATTGGGATGCTGCGCCAGCACCCGGGCCGTGGCCGGTTCGATATGGTTCTGGGTGCGGGCGGGGATGTCGTAGAGATAGACCGGCGTCTTCACCGCATCGGCGATGGTGGTGAAATGCCGGATCAGCCCGTCCTGCGTGCAGGCGATGAAATAGGGCGTGATCACCGCGATCCCGTGGAGCCCCAGCCCGTCGACGGCGCGTGCCAGCTGCAGCGTCTCGAACGTCGCCGGGCAGCCGACATTGGCAATCACCTTCACCCGGCCGGCAACTTCGTCCATCACCTCTTCGACCAGGCGGATCTTCTCGTCATGCATCAGCGCCGAGAAGTCGCCATTGGTGCCGCAGACCATCAGGTCATTGCCGGCCGCCACCTGCCGGCGCACCTGCGCGCGGGTGGCAGCGTAGTTGATCGTCTCATCCTCGTGAAAACAGGTCACAAGGGCGACATGGGCGTTTCTGGTCATGGGAAGGCTCCGTCAGTTCGTTTGGGTGCGGCGGGCCGCGCGGCGCGCCGCGATCATCGGCCAGCACAGCGACAGCGCGGTAAGGGCAAGGAACAGCAGGGTGATCGGGCCCGACAGCATCGCGATCAGGTCATCGCCCGCCTGCAGCATCCCGCGGCGGAAGTTGGCCTCCATCATCGGGCCGAGGATCAGCGCGATGCACAGCGCGGCCTGCGAGAAGCCGAACTTCTGCATCCCCCACCCCAGCACGCCAAAGCCGACCATCGTGTAAAGGTCCACCGGGTTGAGGTTGATCGAGAAGGCCCCGATGAAGCAGAAGATCACGATCGACATGGTCAGCAGCCGACGCGGAACCTTGAGGATGCGCGAGAAGACCGGGATCAGCGCCATCCCGAAGATGAACATGAAGATCGTCGCCATGAAGGTGCCGCCAAAGATGCCGACGACGATCTCGGGATTGGTCTGGAACAGCAGCGGCCCGGGCGCCAGGCCCTGGATCATCAGCCCGCCCATCAGCACAGCGGTCACCACATCCCCCGGGATCCCAAGCGCCAGCAGCGGGATCAGGGCGGCAGCGCAGACGGCATTGTTGGCGCTCTCGGTGGCGGCGATGCCCGGCATGTGGCCGGTGCCGAATTTCTCGGGCGTCTTCGAGGTGCGCCGCGCCTCGTTATAGGCGATCCAGGATGCGGTGCCCGATCCCGTACCCGGAATGATGCCGATGATCGTGCCTATGATCGACCCGCGCACCAGCGCCCCGCGGCTTTCGTGCATGTCGGCGCGCGAGGGCCAGCGGTTCTTGACCAGCGTGATCGCGGGCTCTCGCAGCCCGATGCGCTCGATCTGGGTGAAGACCTCGGACAGGGCGAACAGGCCGATCAACGCGGGCGTGAAGGCAAAGCCCGAGGCAAAGCCCTGAACGCCGAAAGTGTAGCGCATCACACCCGAAATCGGATCGGCGCCGACGGTGGAGATGAGGATGCCGAGGATGCCGGAAATCGCGCCCTTCAGGATGTCGCCGGACAGCGAGGCGATGATCGTCAGCCCGAATAGCGCCAGCGCGAAATATTCCGGCGCCCCGAATTGCAGCGCGACGCCGGCAAGCTGCGGCGCCAGTGTCGCCAGCACCACGGCCGAGACCAGCCCGCCGATGGTCGAGGCGATGGTGGCCATGCCAAGCGCCTTGCCCGCCTCGCCGCGCTGCGCCATCGGATAGCCGTCAAGCACCGTCGCGGCGGAGGCCGGCGTTCCCGGCGTGCGCAGCAGGATCGACGAGACGCAGCCGCCATAGATGCCGCCGATATAGATGCCGATCAGCATGTTCAGCCCCATCACCGGGGTCATGCCGAAGGTCAGCGGGATCAGCAGCGCCACGCCCATGGTCGCGGTCAGCCCCGGCAGCGCGCCGATGATCAGGCCGCCCAATGTGCCAAGGGCGATGGTCCACATGACATCGAGCTGAAACAGCGGGGCGAGGTAAGAGAGCGTTTCCATGAGGCCAGACTTTCGCGCGAGGCGTGACGGGGACAAGGCCAGAGCGGCGCGCCGCTCTGGCTGGTATCAACAGGGGCGCGGCGTGATCAGTTGTTCATGCCCAGAAGCCCGAGGTTCTCCAGAACCGAGCGGGAAATCTCGGCATCCTTCGTCACCATCGCCTCGAAGGCCGGGCCATCCTCATAGGCAACAAGCTCGCCCATTTCGGTCATGGTCTCGATGAACTCCGGGTCGGCGGCAACCGCTGCCACCGCTTCACGCAGCCAGGCCAGCTCTGCCTCGGGGATGCCCTTGGGCGCGATGATGCCCTTGTAGGACGACCAGGTGAAATCCACGCCCTTCTCCACCGCCGTCGGCGTATCGGGGAACAGGTCGATGCGCTCGTCCTCCATCACGAACAGCGGGATCATCTGCCCCGATTCCGCCGCGCCAAGCGCTTCGGCGGGCGAGGCCACCATCGCGTCGATATGGCCGCCGATGCAGGCGGTGCGCGCCTCGGACGAACCGCCGAAGGGCACGGATTCAACCTTGATCCCGGCTGCCATCGCAAAGGCCTCGGCCGAGATGTGGTTCGCGCCGCCCGCTCCCGAATTGCCGATCTGCGGTGCCTTGTCCGCAGCAGAGCCGATGAAGCTGTCATAATCGGTGAAGGGCGCATCCTTGCAGGCCACCAGCAGTTGCAGCGAGCGGGCGAAGATGCCGATATATTCCAGATCGTCCGGGGTATATTCCGCGCCGCCGACATGCGGCAGGATCGCGATCGGCCCCTGCGCGCCGGCGCCGACGGTGTAGCCGTCCGGCCGCGCATGGACCACGGCCGAGGTGCCGATGCCGCCCCCGCCGCCCGGCTGGTTGCGCACCACGACGGTGGAGCCGTCATAGAGCCGCTCGATGGCTTCCGCGAGGATCCGCAGCCCGAGGTCGGTGGAACCGCCTGCGGCATAAGGCACGATCACCTGCAGCGGGCGCTGGGGAAAGTCGGCCAGCGCCGGGGTGGCAAGGGTTGCGGCCAGGGCGGCGGCAGCGGCGATACGAGATTTTGTCATGTATGGTCCTCCCATGTGACAGTGCCCGGCCTTACGGCAGCCAGACGGACAGTAATTCGGTGAAGGCGAGATAGACCGCGCCGGTCATCACGACCGGAAAGCCGATCAACAGCCAGGGCTTGCGTTCGCCGATCAGCAGCAGCCCCAGCACGAAGGTCACCAGCGTGGCCGGAAGGTAGCCGATAGGGAAGAAGGCGGCGGAATAGGCGGCAAGCAGCAGCGCGAAGACCCCGAGGCGCAGAAGGGTGCGCCGATCAGGCATCGCAATCACAGCAACCCCATCGGCCCCTGCCGCCCGTTGGCGGCGCAACGCGCGAAGGATCAGGAAGGCGGCCAGCACCGCGGTGGCGCCGACCATGATCCAGGGAACGAAGGATGGCCCGGCGATCGAGGTGGTAAAGCCCTGCTTGATGCGCAGCGTCCGCCATGCGGCAAAGGCGCAGAAGGCCAGCAGCCCGCCGCCAATCCAGATATCGGCCTTGCTCTCGCGTAGATCCGTCATTCCCACCTCCCTATGGCCGAAACTTTGCCGAACATGCCGTCAAGTTGCAAAGTTGTCAATGGCATCGCCGGAAATTAATACGGTCCGACCAAGCCTCCGCACATTCTACCTGATTGGACCCCACTTGCAATTCTGCATAATATCTTTTTAATCAATGGCTTGACGACATTTCTTAAGGTAACTTCTTAACTGCCCGCCCCGATATTCTGCCGTCGAAGCGTCAGTTTCGGATTTGACAAGTGGCTTTACAACGGTCTAGGAAACCTGCAGCAGCCAACGGCTCCCGCGCCCCCAGCAGCGCGATTCCAGATGATCCGAAGCGGAGAACACCATGCAGGCCATTGATAAAGCTATCGAAATTCAGCGCCCTCCGGTTGTACGGTTCGGGGTCGGCACGCTCGACAGCCTCGCAGGCTGGATCGCCCAGCAAGGCTACCGCGCGCCCTTCGTCGTGGCGGATCCCGTGAACGCCGCGCGGATCGACCGGCTGGGGCTCGGCGAGGTCACGCTGTTCGGTGAGGTGGTGCCGGAACCGGACCTGACCAACCTATCCCAAGCGGTTGCCGCTGCAGGTGCCGCCGATGTGGTGATCGGCTTTGGCGGCGGCTCGGCGATGGATCTGGCCAAGCTGGTCGCAGTGCTGGCGGGCACCGACCTAGGTCTGCACGACATTTCGGGCCCAAACCGGGCCCCCGCCCGCAAGCTGGGCCTGGTGCAGATCCCGACGACGGCAGGCACCGGGTCCGAGGTCGGCACCCGCGCACTGGTGACCGATCCCGCGACCATGGCCAAGGTCGCCACCGAGAGCGTCCACATGCTGGCCGATCTGGCGATCATCGACCCGGCGCTGACGGTCTCCGTCCCGCCGCATGTCACCGCCGCCACCGGGGTGGATGCGATGGCCCATTGCGTCGAGGCCTATACCTCGCGCCGCGCCCATCCGCTGATCGACGCCTATGCCCTGCAGGGCATCGAACTCGTCGGCAAATACCTGCGCCGCGCGGTCGAGAACGGCGAGGATCTCGAGGCGCGCGCCGGGCTGGCGCTGGCCGCCTTCTATGGCGGAGTCTGCCTTGGCCCGGTCAACACCACCTCGGGCCATGCCGTCGCCTACCCGCTTGGCACCCGCCACAAGCTGCCGCATGGCATCGCCAATGCGCTGATCTTCCCGCATACGCTCGCCGCCAATGCCGCGGCGGCGCCCGAGAAGACCCGCGCGATCTGCGCCGCGCTTGGATGCCCCGCCGAGGGCGTGGATGCCGTGCGCGCCGCCGCGACCGCGTTTTGCGAGGGCCTTGGCCTCGACATGCGGCTGTCGGCTTACGGTGTGCCCGAGGAGGATCTGCCGAACATGGCCCGCGATGCGCATGCAATCCGCCGCCTGCTGGACTGGAACCCGATCGACCTGTCCGAGGCCGAGATCCTCGCAATTTACCGCACAGCGTTCTGACACGAGGCGCCGGGCTGGCGCCTCAGCCGTAAAGCACCCGTGGCAACCAAAGCGCGACCTGGGGGAACAGCACACCTAGGTCATCGACCCGCGCCCGCAAATCAGTAGGTCCTGACCCGAAGCCCCAACAGGCGAGCAGGTGCAGTAGCGCTGTCATCGCCAAGGCTTGTCTGAGAGAATTGTGCTCCGGACTTCGGCGATGACAGGGACTACAGCATCCGGATCGAGCGGGTCAACGAGGCCGCACCGGGCGCGACCTATCCACGGCTTCTGAAGGCCAGCGGATGCCTGCCCGCCCGAGGACGTCGGTGGCACCCCCGGCTACGAAGAGTTCCTCGAAGCCCTCGCCTCCGGATCACGAGCAGCACGACGGCATGGTCAACTGGTCAGGTAGATTCTTTGATCCTGAAGATGCCAAGATCGACAGGATCGTCGAACGCCTTGACCAGCTTGGTCAGAAATGGGCTCCCCAGCCCGGCAAACCCAAAGCCCCCAAGGCCACTCCCTGAGCGCTGCCACCTGTCCGCGGCCTACGACGGGTGGTTACAGTTATTAGCTTCATCATCCGCCCCTTCCTTGGGGCGGACTCTAGTCGCAAATGAAGCAAAAAGGGGCCCCGCATGGGGGCCTCGTTCAACGTTGATGTGGCGCCATGAACTAAGGCGAAGTGGCGGTGTCGATCATCGCAGCGCATCGCGGGGTGTATCGCGCCGAGCCGATCTGTGACGCGCTGCCGACCACCCTATCGCGCATCATGGACATTCGGCGAAGCGGGCCGGCCCCACAGGTCTATCATCCCGCGCGCGCGACGGCATGATTGTTCCGGTCCCGCGCTTGAGCCTCCGGCGCGGGGACAACACGACCCGGCCCTGCCTCGCGGCGGCGTCCCTAACGCCGCCGCAGGGGCGGCTCTCAACTGAATACGACCTGCGCTACCGTGTTCTCGGCCAGGCCCTCCTCGGCGAATTGAACACCCATGCCCGATGACTTGACCCCGCCGAAGGGTGCATTGGGCTGAACCGCGCCGTGCTTGTTGATCCAGGCCGACCCGCATTCGAGCTGCAGGGCGATCGCCCGTGCCGCATCGAGGTCAGAGCTCCAGATCGACCCCCCGAGGCCGTTGGGGTTGTCATTCGCAGCCGCCACTGCACCCGCGACGTCGGTGTAGCGGATGATCGGCAGGGCGGGCCCGAACTGCTCGCGATCGACAAGCGGATCGCCGTTGGCAAGGCCTGCGATGAGGGTCGGCGGGAAGAACAGCCCCTCGCCCGGCTGGCCGCCCAACAGAACCTGCCCGCGGTCTGCCGCGCTGGCCACAAGACCGGACACGATATCGAACTGCATCCTGTTCTGGACCGGCCCAAGGATCGACGCCTCGTCCATCCCGTCACCCACCGGGATGTTGCGGGTATATTCGACCAGCGCATCACACACCTGATCGTGGATGTCGTCATGGACATAAAGCCGCTTGAGCGCTGCGCAGGTCTGGCCGTTGTTGATGAACGCGCCCCAGAACAGGCCCTCGGCGATCAGGCCCGGATCGGCATCTGGCAGCACGATGCCCGCGTCATTGCCCCCCAGTTCGAGCGTCAGCCGCTTGAGCGTGCCTGCGGCCGAACGCATGACCTGCCGGCCCGTGGCGGTGGACCCGGTGAAGACGATCTTGTCGATGCCGGGATGGCTGGTCATCTCGGCGCCCAGATTGACGGCGCGGTCATCGCCGGTGACGATGGTCAGCACGCCCGCAGGAAGAACCGCCGAAGCCAGCTCCACAAATCGCAAGGCCGCCAGCGGTGTCAGCGGCGAGGGTTTCATGACGACCGTATTGCCGACGCGCAGCGCGGGGACAATGTGCCAGATCGCGATCATCACCGGGAAATTCCAGGGCGTGATCGACCCGACGACGCCCACGGGCTTGCGGTGCAACTCGACACGGGCGGTCGCATCATCCTGCAAGACCTTGGGGGGCAAGGAGAGCCCGGCCGTATAACCCGCCCATGCGGCGGCACCGCCAATTTCCCACCGCGAGCCAAGGCCGTTCAGCGGCTTGCCCTGCTCTTGCGTCAGAAGGCGCGCCAATTCTTCGGAGTGATCGGTCAGCAGCGCCGCAAGGGCGCGGCAAGCCTCGGCGCGCTGGTCATCGGGGGCCGCGGCCCAACCCGGCTGCGCTGCGCGGGCCCTTGCCACCGCGCGGTCCAGATCGGCAGCGGTCATGTTGGGGGCGTCGCCGATCACGGCCCCGGTGGCGGGGTTGTGGACGGCGAAGCCTGCGGGCCTCCCGGTCGTCGAAATGGTCATCTTGTCCTCCCAGAAATTTGATTCAGAGCGGCCGCGCAGCGGCGATTGCCTCCTCGGTCACCTGCCGGTCGCCGATGTGATTGATCAGGATCAGCGCCAGCCGCGACCACAGGCGCAGGCTTTCGGCATCGCTGAGTCCCTCGTGCATCTGGATCAGCTGATCATAAAGATCGTCATGCTGGCTGAGATTTGGCGTCAGGTTCAGTGCGGGCATGGCGTGGCCCCCTTTGCGCGTGACAGGGCGGATTGCACGGCAGCCACGGTCGGCTGATGCCAGCGCGCGGCCACATATTGATCCGGGCGCACCAGACATGCCGATCCGCGCGGCATCGCCAGCCGCGCGGCCGCCGCGTCGTCCAACTGCAGCACCCGCAACCCGGCGGGGGGATCGCCATCCCAGGCATGGGCCAGCAGCGCAAAGTCATCGCCCAGTGTCTCAAGCAGCCAGCCGCCTTCATGCTGGGCGTCCAGCATCGGGCTGCCGGGGGCCACCCCGCCCGACCACGTATCTTGATCCGGGGTCGAGAGGCTGCTGACGGGATAGCTGACCGGCGTGGACAGCCGGCCCGAGTTCACGAAGGGCCGGGCAAAGGCGTGGTCGCGCGCCAGCTCCAGCACCGCGTCGCGCAGGGCCTGACTGGCAGGCGACTTGGGCGTCAGGAAATCGGTGGAGCGGGTCGAGTTCAGGATGTTCTCATCCGCCGTGACAATTGCCTCGTCATTATAGGTCTCGATCAGCGAGGCATCCGCCTGCCCGGTCAGGACAAGGTCCAGCTTCCATCCCAGATTGTCGATATCGGCCAGCCCGCCATTGCAGCCGCGTGCCCCGAAGGGCGAGACCAGATGGGCGGCATCGCCCGCAAAGACCACCCTTCCATGCACGAAGCGCGCCATGCGGCGGCACTGGAAAGTATATACGGAATACCATTCGCGCTCGTACTGGACATCCTCGCCCAGCATGGCGCGGATGAAAGGATCCACATTCTCGGGGCGCACCGCTGCCTCGCGGTCGACATTCCAGCCCAGCTGGAAATCCAGCCTCCAGACATTGTCAGGCTGCTTGTGCATCAGTGCCGAGCGGCCCGGGTTGAAGGGCGGATCGAACCAGAACCAGCGCTCGGACGGCATCTCATGCGTCATACGGATATCGGCGATCAGGAAGTTGTCCTCGAACACCCGCCCCTCGAAATCCAGCCCCATCTGATCGCGCACGGTGGACCGCGCGCCGTCGCAGGCGATCAGCCAGTCGGCGTGCAGGGTGTAGGCGCCCGTATCCGTCTGCACCTCCACCTCGACTCCGCCCTGCAGCGGCGTGACCGAGGTCAGGCGGTGGCCCCAGCGGATGTCGATATTGGGATGGGCGCGGCAGCCCTCCAGCAGGTAATCCTCGATGTAATATTGCTGAATGTTGATGAAGCCGGGATTCTTCTGACCCTTCACCGGCAGCATGTCGAACTGGTAGACGGGGTCCGGCTCGCCGCCCCAGAACACCTTGCCGAGGTTCCAGGTCACGCCCTTCTCGACCGCCGGGTCGCGGACCCCAAGCCGGTCCAGGATGTCCAGCGACCGCTTGGAAAAGCAGATCGCCTTGGAACAATGCGCGACGAAATCCAGCCGGTTGAGCACGGTGACCGCATGCCCGCGCCGCCCCAGATCCAGCGCCATGGCGAGGCCCACCGGGCCTGCGCCGATCACCACCACCGGCGCGCGGTCCTGCGCCGTTCCGGGCGCCGGCGTGGCCCCGATCTCCTTGTAGACGGGAATGCCCGCGATATTTGCCATGATCTCCTCCCCTGCCCCCGATCAGTCCTGCAGCTTGGCCCAGACCTCGCGGTCGCGCTCGGCGGTCCAGATGCGGGGATGTTCGATGCCGTCGAACTCATCCCACAGGCGCTGCACGTCGAAGGGGAGGCAATGCTCGAAGATCGGCCAGGCGCCGAATTCGGGGGCCAGCGCATCGCGTGTCGCCTCGAACGCCGCGCGCAGGGTGCCGCCCGCCTTGTGGACGCGGCCGACATTCTCGATCATTCCGTTCAGGAACTTGCGGGTCTGTTCGACCGCGGCATCCGTCTCGGCCACGCCGCGCGAGACGGCGCCGCGCCCGCCGACCAGGTTGTCGGCGCGGTAGGCCTTGACGTTGTCCAGCGTCTTTCCCGCCCAGTCGAAGTGATAGGCGTCGCCGGTGTAAAGCGCGGCCTTGGACTCGACCAGATCGCCGGCGAACAGCGTGCGCGTCTTGTCGTGCCAGACGGCGACATCGCCTCCGGTATGGCCGCGGCCGACAAAGCGCAGCTCCAGCCGGCCGCGGTCGCCGCCAAGCTCGATATCGTAGCTGTCCTTGAAGGTGATGGTCGGCCAGGTCAGGCCCGGCACCTCTTCGGCATTCTTGGCCAGGCGCGGCATCCGGCCGAACTCGCTCTTCCAGTCCTGCTCGCCCCGTTCGGCCACCAGATCGCGGCTGGCCTCGGACATCAGGATATCGCCGGCGTCAAAGGCGCTGGCCCCCAGCACACGGACGGCGTGGTAATGGGTCAGCACCAGATACCGCACCGGCTTGTCGGTCTGCTGGCGCAGGATCTTCAGCCATTCGCGCGTGGCGGCGGGGGTAGCGCGGCTCTCGATGGCGACGACGAAATCCTCGCCCTCGACGGCGCCGACATTGGGATCGCCCTCGGCGGTGAGCGCATAAACGCCCTCGCCCAGGGTTTCCAAGGTGTCGGTCTTGATGTCGGTATCGGCTGCGGATGCGAAGGGTTTCGCCATGATCTCTCTCCCGGTGAACATCAGGTCGAAATCATTTCTATTGCAACGATCTACCTCTGTATGTCATCAGATCAGGGGACAGAGGGAGGAATCGTCATGCTGTCCGGCCTGATCGACCCCGACCGTGCCGGCGCGCTGATGGAGGCGCGCGACGGCGGGCTGTTTGCCGAACGCCTGCTGGATCTGGCGCAATCGGTCGCGGGCGTGGATGAGCTGTTCGCCTGCCGCGTCGTGGGGGATGTGCCGCAGACGCTGGCCTCGGGCAGTGACCTCGACGATGCATCGGACCGCGCCCATGCCTATTCCAGCCGCTTTCACCGCAGCGACCCGGCGCAGGACGCCCGGCGCGCGGCGCGTCCGGGCAGCGGGTTTGCCTGCCGCATCCCGGCGGATGCCATCATGCTTTCGCCCTATCGAAAGCTGTGCTTCGAGAAGCCGCGCTTTGCCGAGAAGATCTGCTTTGGCTGGCGGTTCGGCGGGGACTGCCTGATGGTCACCTTCTACCACCGCCGGTCTGGCGAGCATGTCGACATGGCCCAACTGGGCGGGCTGGCGCAGCTGGCGATCACCGGGCTGCGGCAAATTACGGCGACCCCGTCCGATGCCGATATCATCCCACGGATCGAGCGGCGGCTGGCCGACGCGCATCCGGTGCTGACCCCGCGCGAACGCGCCGTCTGTGCCCGCTCCATGGCGGGCCACCCGGCGCGGGCGATTGCCGAGGATCTGCGGATCGCGCAATCGTCGGTGCTGACCTATCGCCAGCGCGCGTATCTGAAGCTGGGGGTGTCGCGCTCGGCCGATCTGCTGGCGGCAGTGATGGGTTAGGTCAGGGCGCCGGGTCCGGGGTCTTGGCCGTCTCTTCGATGGCCCGGCCAAGCGCGGCGATGCCTTGCAGCAGCGCGGCGTGATCCTCGGGCGACAGTGCCCCCAGTATTTCGGCAGCGCGCTTCTCGACCCCCGCAAAGGCCAGCGCGAACAGGCTGCGCCCCTCGGGCGTCACGGCATAGTTGCGCAGCCGCCGGTCACTTCCCGACACCTCGCGCGTGATCAGGCCCTTCTCCTCCAGCCGGGTTGCGGCGCGGCTGACCTGCACCTTGTCCAGCGAGGTGCGCTGCGCGATCTGCAGCGAGTCGAGCCCGCCGGCATCGGCCAGCAGGAACAGCAACCGCCACTCCTCACGCGAGAGGCCGTGATCGCGGCCATAGACCTTGACGAGCTGCCGCGAGAAGGCCGCGGCCGTGATGGCAAGCTGATAGGGGAAAAACGTTTCGATATGCATTTTCGCACCTTGGGCGGGCGGGCCTGATGGGTCTTATCGCGTCAGAGGCGCGAGGGGAACAGGGCGGGGGGCCGCAGGGTGGTTCCCCTGCAGCCCCCCCCTTTGGTCATCAGGTCAGATACAGGGACAGCACCGGCAACGCGATGATCACCGCCAGCCGGACGATATCGGCGATCCAGAACGGCACGACGCCGCGAAAGATCGTCCCCAGCGGCACGTCGGGCAGAACCGTGCGCAGCACGAAGACGTTCATGCCCACCGGCGGCGTGATCAGGCTGATCTCGGTCACCACCACCACGATGATGGCGAACCAGATCAGCACCGCCTCGGGGTCTTGCAGGCTGGCCAGCCCGAAGTCGAGATTCATCACCAGCGGGTAGAAGACCGGCACGGTCAGCAGGATCATCGACAGGCTTTCCAGAAAACAGCCCAGAACCATGTAGACCAGCACGATCAGGATCAGCACCAGCCAGGGCGACAGGCCCATGTCGCCGATAGCTGACGCGAGCGTGTCAGGCAGGCCGGCGAAGGTGATGAAGTTGCCGAAGATCTCGGCCCCGATGATGATGACGAAGATCATCGCCGAGGCGGTGGCGCTGTCCAGAAACGCCCGCCACAGCTTGAGGCGCGACAGGCCGCCGGTTGCGGCGGCGATCAGCAGGGCGAAGGCCGCACCCATCCCGGCGGCTTCGATGGGGGTGAAGAAGCCGCCATAGATGCCGATCATGATGAAGGCGAACAGCGCCAGCACCGCCGCCACGCTGACGGCATCGCGCCGGGTCAGCGGCGCGGGCGCAACGCTTTGCGGCGCAAGGCCGGGGTTCAGCCGCACGGCAACCAGCACCGCCACCAGATAACCGACGATCCCCAGCATCCCGGGCAGGATGCCCGCCAGGAACAGCTTGCCGATATCGGCCTCGGTCAGCAGGCCGAAGATGATCAGCACGACCGAAGGCGGGATCAGAATACCAAGCGTGCCGCCCGCCGCAATCGACCCCGCCGCTAGGCTGTCGGCATAGCCGAAGGCCCGCATCGACGGCATGGCGACCTTGGCCATGGTTGCGGCCGTGGCGAGGGACGAACCGCTGACCGCCGAGAACCCGCCGCAGGACAGCACGCTGGCCATGGCGAGCCCGCCCCGCATCTTGCCGAACACCCGGTTGGCGGCCGCGAACAGCCCCTGCGCGATGCCCGATCCGGCCAGCACATTGCCCATGAAGATGAACAGCGGCACCACCGACAGCGAATAGTTCAGCCCGGTCTCGAACACCGCATTGCCGACCATCGAACCGGCAGGGCCCCATCCGCGCATGATGGCAAATCCCACGCCCCCTACCAGCGCCATGGCAAAGGCGATAGGCACGCGGGCCAGCATCAGGACCAGCAGGACGGCGATGGCAATCAGCGACAGCGTCATCCGCGGCCCCTCCGCATTAGGACGGCAATGGCCGACACCGCACAGCTGGCGGCCGCCAGAAAGGCCAGCGGGGCCATTGGCAGCGCGAGGGACGCGCTGCGCGTGCCCTCATGCAGCTGCTGCAGGCCGATCAGCACCAGCCGCCAAGCGAACACTCCCAGCACCACTGCCGAGACCAGCCCCGCAAGCCAGCCCAGAACCACCTGCGCCGCAGGCGGCAGCAGGTGCAGCGCCAGGTCAACCTCGACATGGCCGCCATCCGCCGTGGTCAGCGGCAGCGCCACGAAGACCAGCGCCGCCAGCAGCATCTGCGTCAGCTCGAATGCGCCCCCGAAAGGGCGGTTCATCAGGTAGCGGCCCACCACGTCGATGCAGGTCACCGCAATCAGCGACAGGATCAGCAGGGCCGCCATCGCCGCCAGCAGGCGATACCATGCGGCCTGAACATGCGGGGTGCGCCCGGGGATCATGTCCGGGGGGGGGGCGTCGGAATGCGTCATTCGAGGGTGACCCCGGTGCGCTTGCGGAACTCGGCCAGCGCGGCGAGCCCGTCAAACTCGCCCAGGCTCTCGGCCCATTGCGCTTCCAGCGCGGATGCGGCCTCGCGCAGGGCGGTCACGACCTCGGGGCTGGCCTCGTGGAACTCGACCTTGCCACCGACTTCTTCCTTGGCGGCAATGTCGGCATCGTTCCAGGCCTTGCCCACCCGCTCGGCAAAGGCCGGGCCCGAGATGGCGTCGATGGCGGCACGGTCCGCATCCGACAGTCCGTCCCACTTGCCCTCGTTCATCACCAGGAACCAGGTGGTGTTGTAGATCCCGCCCGGAACCGTCATCGAATACTTGATGTGGTCGGTCAGGTTGAAGGCCGTCATCGCCTCATAGGTGAAGGCCACCCCGTCGATCACGCCGCGCGACAGCCGCTCATAGACCTCGGGCGAGGACATGAACAACGGCGCCGCACCAAGGGCCGCGACCAGCTCCCCCGCATAGCCGCCCGGCACGCGGATCTTCATGCCGGCCATGTCGGCTGGCGTCTCGATCCGGCGCTGGTTGTTGTGCAGAAGGCCGGGGCCATGCATGAACAGGCCCAACAGATGGGTGCCTGCATGTTCGGCGGACGCGTCCAGCTGGCCGCTATAGATGTCCCAATAGGCCTGCGAGTTGGTGATGGCGTCGTCGCCCAGGAAGCTGAACTGCCCCAGCTTCGCGCGGTCGAAACGGTCATCCTCGGTGAAGGAGTGCAGGCCATAGGTGATGTCGGCCACGCCGTCGCGGGCCATGTCGAAATGCGCCGGCGGGGTGCCGAGTGGGCGCGCCATGATCCGCACGGTGACGCGGCCTTCGGTGACCTCGGCGACCTCTTCGGCCCAGGGCTCGATGGCGTTCACCACGATCGGATGGCGCGGCGGCAGCCAGGACGACAGGATCAGTTCTTCGGCCAGGGCGGGGGCCGCGCCCAGCAGCAGGCTTGCCAGCGAAAGTGTCAGGGTCTTCATCTTTGGTCCTCCATGACCCTCGCCTCCCGCGAGGGGTTGAAATTGTCTGCATGCGCCGCCGCAAAGGCAGGGTGGTCGGCACAGGCTGCGGAAATGGCCGTGATGCGCGGCAGGTGGTCGGTTGCCACCCCCCACCGCGCGGCGTTGAAAAGCTGCGGGATCAGGACGCAGTCGGCCATGCCGGGCGCGCCCCCGTGGCAGAAGGGGCCGGGGGTGGTCGTCAGCATCGCCTCGACCGCAATCAGGCCCCGGGTGATGTTGTCACGGTTCCACGCGGCGCGGGCCTCGGCCCCGGCCAGATCCTCGACCCGCGCCAGCACGGCCAGGTTCGACACCGGATGGATCTCGCAGGCAATCGCCAGCGCCACCGCACGGGCCTGCGCCCGCGCGACAGGACCTTCCGGCAGCAGCGGCGGCAACGGGCGGGTGTCGTCGAGATATTCGAGGATCGCCAGCGATTGGGTCAGACGCAGCCCGTCGATCTCCAGCACCGGCACCAGCCCCTGCGGATTGAGCGCCAGATGATCCGGGCCGCGCTGATCGCCCGCCACCAAATCGACGGGCACACGGTCATAGGCGATGCCCTTCAGCGCCAGCGCGATTCGCACCCGCCACGAGGCCGAAGACCTCCAGTAATCATGCAGCCGCACCGTCATGGCTGGGCGGGCAGGATGCGCCCCGTGCAGGGGCCAAAGCCAACGCGGAACCCCTCGCCTTGGGCAAAGCCGAACAGCCCGACCTCGTCCCCGTCCTCGATGAAGGTGCGGGGTGCGCCGTTCACGGTGACCGGCACCTTGCCGCCCTGCGTCATCTCCAGCAGGGCGCCGGTCTGGTCGGGCGCGGGGCCGGAAATCGTGCCCGTCCCCAGCAGATCGCCCACCCGCATCGGGCAGCCAGAGACAGTATGGTGGGCCAGTTGCTGGGCGCTGGACCAATACATGACGGTGTAGTTCGTGCGGGCCATCTGCTGGCCGTTCATCGTCCACCCCAGGGTCAGGTCGTAGAACCCGGGGCGATCCTCACGCAGATAGGGCAGCAGATCGTTGTCGCGGGGGGCGCCTGCGCTGCGGAACGGCTCCAGCGCCGCCTGCGTCACGATCCAGGGGCTGATCGTGGTGCCAAGCGCCTTGGCCTGGAACGGCCCCAGCGGCTGGTACTCCCACGCTTGAATATCGCGCGCCGACCAGTCGTTCAGCAGCACATAGCCAAAGATCATGTCTTCAGCCTGATCGACCCCGATCCGCTGGCCCATGGTGCTGTCCGCCCCGACGATGGCGCCCAGCTCCAGCTCCAGATCCAGACGGCGGCAGGCGGTCCATTCGGGACCGGCCTCGCCCTTGACCTGCCCCATCGGGCGCCGGATGTCGGTGCCCGAGACGACCACCGACGACGCGCGCCCGTTATAGCCGATGGGCATATGCGTCCATTGCGCGGGCAGCGCGTTCTCCGGCCCGCGGAACAGCACACCTACGTTGAAAGCATGGTTCTTGGAGGCATAGAAATCAGTGAACTCGGTGACCCGGATCGGCAGATGCAAAGCCACCGCCGCCATCGCCAGCAGGGGAAGGTCGCGCGGCCCATCTTCGGCCAGCAATTCGGTCAGCCGGGCACGGGCGCGGTCCCATTCGGCCCGGCCCCGCGCGATGAAGTCGTTCATCTGCGGTGCTGCAAAAGTGCCGCCCGCGTCGATCAGGCCCAGCGCCTCGCAGGCGGCAAGGTCCAGCACCTTGTCCCCGATCGCGACTCCGCAGCGCGGCCCCGCCCCGTCACTCGAAAACACGCCATAAGGCAGGTTCTGGAGCGGAAAATCGCACGAAGGGTAGTTCGCGGCAGCCACCTGGCTGCGCGGGATCTGATGCGTCATCGGAAGTCTCGCTTGTCTTGTGCAGAAGTGGGGCAGCGGAACGTTTCAAGTGAAACGAATAGCAGATATTGTTACGCCTGCAACGATAATCGGGTGGCGGGCGAACCCGCCCCCCTCATTTCACCCCCGGCGTGCCGTCGAACTTCTTCTGCAGCTGGTCCCAGACCTCGATATATTCCTGCTGCATCGGCGCCTCGCGGGCGGCGAATTCGGTCAGGTGCTGGGGGAACCGAGTCTCGAACATGAAGGACATGGTGTTGTCGAGCTTTTCGGGGCCCAGCTCCGCATTGCTGGCACCTTCGAAGGCGTCGCGGTCCGGACCGTGGGGCAACATGCAATTGTGCAGGCTGATCCCGCCCGGCGCGAACCCTTGGGGCTTGGCGTCATAGACGCCGTAGATATTGCCCATCAGCTCGGACATGATGTTCTTGTGATACCACGGCGGCCGGAAGCTGTGCTCTGCCACCATCCAGCGCTCACGGAACAGCACGAAGTCGATATTCGCGGTCCCCTCCTGCCCAGAGGCCGCGGTCAGCACGGTAAAGATCGACGGGTCCGGGTGGTCGAACAGGATCGCGCCGACGGGGGAATAGGTCCGCAGGTCATATTTGTAGGCGCAGTAATTGCCGTGCCAGGCGACCACATCCAGCGGGCTGTGGCCGATATGGCTCTCATGGAACTGGCCGCACCATTTGATCACCACGCGGCTTGGCACCTCGCGGTCCTCAAAGGCGGCCACGGGGCATTTGAAGTCGCGTGGGTTGGCGAGGCAGTTGGCGCCGATGGGGCCGCGGCCGGGCAGGTCGAACTTCTGGCCGTAGTTTTCGCAGACGAAACCACGGGCCGGGCCCTCCAGCAGCTCGACACGGTAGACGAGGCCGCGCGGAAGGATGGCGATCTCTTTCGGCTCGAGGTCGATCACCCCCAGCTCGGTGCAAAACCGCAGCCGGCCTTCTTGCGGGACCACCAGCAGCTCGCTGTCGGCGGAAAAGAAATACTCGTCCTGCATGGATTGCGTGACCAGATAGACATGGGTGGCCATGCCGACCTGGATATTGACATCGCCCGCCGTGGTCATCGTCCGCATGCCCGTCAGCCAGGTCAGCGGCTGGTCTGGCACCGGGATCGGGTCCCACCGATACTGCCCCAGGCTGGTCACGCCTGGCAGCACATGCGGCGCGGTCTTCCAATGCGGCAGGTCGATGGGCGTGAAGCGGCCCGTATGGTGGACCGAAGGGCGGATGCGATAGCACCATGTCCGCTCATTCTGGCCGCGCGGCGCGGTGAAGGCCGTGCCCGACAGCTGCTCGGCATAGAGGCCGTAGTTGCACTTCTGCGGGCTGTTCTGGCCCTGCGGCAGGGCACCCGGCAGCGCTTCGGTTTCGAAGTCATTGCCGAAGCCGGGCATGTAGCCCATGTGCGGGCCCATCGAGGCGGCGCGGGTCATGCCTTGCGGCAGGTCATCAGTCGTCACGGCAATCCTCCGTCAGATTCGTTGCGATTGCAATGACCGTATCGTTGCTGGCGCAACGATGTCAATACCGTTGCATCAGCAATGGTTTTCAGCGACGTTTCGCACAGGAGGCCCCGATGCCCTTTCACCTCGACACGTTCCTGCCCTATCTGCTGTCTGTCGCGGCGCACCGGACCAGCGCAAGGTTCAGCGCGCTCTATGCCGCCGAGGCGGGGCTGACGATCCCGGAATGGCGGGTGCTGGCGCATCTGGACCATTCGGGCGCGGCCAGCGTCCGCGACATCCACAACCTCGTGCATCTGGACAAATCGGTGGTCAGCCGCGCAGCCTCGCGGCTGGAGCTTGCCGGGTTGGTGCAAAAGGAGGGTGACCCGCACGATCGTCGCCTGATCGTGCTGCAGCTGACCGAGGACGGCCGCGCCTTGATGCAGCGGCTCAGCCGCGTTGCCGGCAGCTTTCAGGCGCAGATCCTCAGCGAGCTTGGAGCGGATGGCCCCGCCCTCGCCCGCGCCCTGCGCCAGTTGGGACCGGGCCAGCCCGGCGACTGACCCGCGCGGGACTGCCTTTCAGTCTTGGGACAGCAGTTGAGCGAGCCTTTGCCGCAGCGCCGGCATATGCGGGTTGCCGCGCGTCACCGCGTCAAAGACCTCGGGCGCATCCTGTCCAACCATGCCAAGCCCCTCCATGATCAGATCAAAGCTGCGGGTGCGGATCTTGGGATGCGGGGCAAGCTCGCGCATCGCATGGGCCAGCAGATGCGTCAGCCCTTGGGTCAGGGCCGCGTGGCGGTCATGCTCCTCGGGCGAGGACAGCACGATCTGCAGCCGCAGCCGATGGCGCAGGAACGCCGCGATCCGCCACCAACCGCTGCCGCGCAGCGGGCACAGCACCACGCGCTGGCCCGCCAGCCCGGGACGCGCGCTTTGCGGGCCGAACATCGGATGGCATCCCAGCAGTTGCACATGCGGCGGCAGAAGCTCCTGCATCAGCCGCGCCGGTTCCTGCTTGATCGAGCAGGTGTCGATCACGATCTGGCCGGGGCGCAGATGCGGCGCGATCTGGCGCAGGCACCCAGCGAAGGCCGGAACCGGCACCGCCAGCACCACGATGTCGAAGGCGCCAGCGCCGGATAGCTGCACGACCGGCAGACCGGTGCTGCCGGGGTCCGCCGCCGGATCGCAGACCGCGACCGTCAGGTGGGATGCCAGATGGGTGGCCAGCAGCCGCCCGAAGGCACCGAAGCCGATGATGAGGACCGAGGGAAGCATTGGGCGGGACATGGCGATTTCCTTGAGGGGAGGAGGCGCCAGGGTCCGGGGGATGTCTCCGATATGCGACCGCTGGCGGGCGCAGCGGTGACATGGGAAGGCCGTCCGCTGCTCAGGGCAGCGGGTAATAGCAGCTTTGCAGGGGGCGGCTTGTCGGTTCCATGCTGTGGGCCAGTATCGGCGCCAGATGGACCTGTCAATCCTCGCGGTGCCGCGAGGGCGGTTTGCCGGTCCCGCGCTTGAACGCACGCCAGAAGGCGGTGCTGTCGGCATAGCCCAACTGCCGCGCGATCTCGCTGTGCGACGCGTTCCGGTCGCGCAGGCGGGCGCTGCCCATCTCCAGCCGCGCCTCCTGGACCAGCGCCCGGAACGACAGGCCAAGGTCCGACAGATGGCGCTGCAAGCTGCGGGGCGACATGTGCAGCACATCGGCCAGCAGGGTCACCGTCACCGGGCGCTGGCCAAGGTTCAGGCGGATCAGCCGGCGCACCTGCTGCGCCAGATCGGCGGCGTCCGTTGGCGGGGCGAGGTCGGCCAGATGCCGGGACAGGATCGCCATCAGCCCGCTATCCTCGGCCCGCTGCACACGTTCGGCGGCCTTGAGGTCGAACAGCAGCCGGTTGGCCATCCGCCCGAAGCTGGGCGCGGTGCCAAAGGCGCGGGCAAGGGCTGCCGCCTCGGGCAGCGCATCATGCTCCAGATGCAGGTCCACCGGGCGCCCCGCCGCGCCGAACGCCCCCCGAGCCAGCGCGATGGTGGCCGACAGCGTGTATTCCGCGTCCTGCCGCCGCGGCCAGAGGGTCGGGTCCTCCAGCCGGTAGGTCCAGACCAGATAGGTGTCCTGCACCTCGACCCGGATCGAGGTGCCGTCCTGCCAGGCGTTCAGCATCTCGGCCAGCCGCGTCAGCCCGCGCTTGAGGGTAGCCGAGCTGGCGAAGATCAGGCCGACCGGCCCCAGATCGGTGGCGCTGAAGCTGGTGCCCGCGCGCGCGCCGAAGGCCGGATCCCCCGCCGTGACCGCCGCTTCCTCCAGAAACGCCACGTAGTGATGCAGCGGGATTTGGGAATAGGGGTCCGACAACTGCGCGCGGGTCAGCTTGTGCCGTGCCAGCAGAGGCGCCGCAGGAAGGGCGCCGCGATCCAGCATCCGAAGGACCGGGCTGAGTGTCGAGGCACGGATCAACGGCACCGGCCCGCGCGGCACTTCCGATTCTGGCGCAATATATCGAATCATTGGCGCAATTCGCAATTCGGTGAGGTCTTCCGATCCCATAGCATCCGTTGCAGTTGAAATGAACAGGGCGGCGTCAGATCGCCCCGCACCAACAGGGAAATGACAATGTCACAGACAGCTTCGGGGGGCGCGAGCCTTCCCGCGGGCCTTGCCCGCAATTCCGTCGGCACCACGCATATCGTTTTCTTCGTCGTCGCGGCGGCGGCGCCGCTTGCGTCCGTAGTCGGCGCCTCGCCTGCCGCCTTCGCCTTCGGCAACGGCGCCGGGGTGCCGGGCGTCTATCTGCTGGCCGGCCTGATGTATCTGATCTTCTCGGTGGGCTTCACCGCCATGAGCCGCAGCGCAGGATCGGCCGGTGGCTTCTACACCTATATCGCCAAGGGGTTGGGACGCCCGGCCGGGGTTGCTGCGGCCTCGATCGCGCTGCTGACCTACAAGATGATCCAGCTGGCGGTCTACACGCTGTTCGGCATCTTCGTGTCCGGCGCGCTGGCCGGCCTCGGTATCCAGATCGCATGGTGGGCGCCGGTGCTGGCCGTCATGGTGCTGATCTGGCTCTGCGGCGCGCGCAACATCTCGTTCTCGGGTCACCTTCTGGGCCTGTGCATGCTGGCCGAGATCGCGATCCTCTTTGCGCTGAATGTCGGCATCCTGATGGGCGGCGGCGGGCCAGAGGGGATCACCCTGACCTCCTTCGCCCCGGCAACCGTCTTCAGCCCCGGTCTTGGCGCGGCACTGGTCTTCGTCGTCGGCTCCTTCATGGGGTTCGAGGCGACCGCGATCTTCAGCGAAGAGGCCCGCCACCCTGAACGCACCATCCCGCGCGCCACTTTCGCGGCAGTGGCCTTGATTGCCGGCTTCTACGCCTTCTCGACCTGGTCGATCACCCAGTTCTATGGCCCAGCCAACGCGCAGGCCGCAGCGCAGGCAGGGCTGGAGAGCTATTTCTTCACCGCCGCCGCCGAGGTTCTGGGCCCGTGGTCGGTGACCGCCATCGAGATCCTGCTGATCGTGAGCCTGTTCGCCTCGGCGCTGGCTTTCCACAATACGGTCAACCGCTATTTCTTTGCCCTTGGGCGCGAGGGCGTGCTGCCCCGCTTTCTGGGCAACGTCCATGACCGCCACGGCTCTCCGCATGTTGCGGGGCGGGCGCAAAGCGTTATCGCAGCCGTGCTGCTGATCGCGGCGGTGGTGTCGGGGCTTGACCCCTATGCAGCGATCTTTTCATGGACCTCGGCCATCGCGGTCATCGGCATCCTGTCGGTGCAGACCCTCGTCTGCTTTGCCATCATCGCCTGGTTCGGCCGCAACCCAATGGGCTATGGCGCCTGGACCCGCCTGATCGCCCCTGCCCTGTCGATCCTTGGCCTTGGCATCGGACTGGTGCTGGTCATCCTGAACCTGCCGCTGCTGGCGGGCGACAGCCCGGTGATCTGGACCTTCCCGTGGCTGGTGCTGGTCTTTGGCCTGATCGGCGCCGGCTATGCCATCTATCTCAGATCACGCCGACCCGCGCTCTACGATGCGCTTGGCGCCGCCGTGACGGAGGTCTGACCCATGAGCCTGATCAACCCGATCCGCATGCAAAAGCTGGACGCGCTGAACTACTACACCGCGACGCGCAAATATGACCTCAGCTTCCCCCGCCTGACCCAGGATATCGATTGCGACGTGGTGGTGATCGGCGGCGGCTTTTCCGGCATCAACACGGCGCTGGAACTGGCCGAGCGGGGCATCACCAATATCGTCGTGCTGGAGGGACGCCATCTGGGCTATGGTGGCACAGGGCGCAATGGCGGGCAGGTGATGGCCGGCATCGGCCACGATCTGAACGCGGTCAGGAAGCATGTCGGCCCCGAAGGGCTGCAGACGCTGTTCAAGATCGCCAATATGGGCGCAGGCATCATCCGCGAGCGGATCGCCCGCTACGGCATCGACGCCGATTTCTGCAACGGTTACGGCTACATGGCCTATAACCGGCGTCAGGTGCAAACCCTGCGCGGCTGGCTGGACGAGTTCCGCAGCGCCGATCCCGAGCAAGAGATCGAGCTGCTGGAAGGGCGCGACGTGCGCCAGATCGTCGGATCTGACGTCTATGCGGGCGCGATCAAGCATATGGGAGGCGGGCATGTCCACTCGCTGAACCTGCTACTGGGAGAGGCGAAGGCACTGGCGGGCCACGGCGCGCGCATCTTCGAGAATTCGGCTGCGGTGTCGGTAGATTACGGCCCGCGCATCACCGTCCGCACCAATGCGGGGCGAGTGACGGCCTCCAAGCTGCTCTGGGCCTGCGATGCCTTCCTCAACCGGCTGGAACCCGCGATAGCGTCCAAGACGGTCAACACCTACTCGTTCCAGATGGCGACCGCGCCCCTGCCGGACGAGTTGATCGACCGGATCAGCCCGATCCGTGGCGCCTATTCCGACATCCGCCCGATCATCGACTATTACCGCGTCACTCGCGAGAATCGGCTGCTGTTCGGCTCGGCGACACGGATGGCCGACTACATCCCGCAGGACATGACCGCGTGGAACCGGCAGCTGATGCTGAAGACATTCCCCTATCTTGCCGATGTCAGGATCGACATGGCCTGGGGCGGGCCGATGGCCTGTTCGGCCAACCTCTTCCCGCAGATCGGCACCCTGCCCGGCCGCGCCAATGCCTTCTACGTCCAGGGCTATTCCGGCTTTGGCGTCACACCCAGCCACATCGTCTGCAAGGTGCTGGCCGAGGGGATGAGCGAGGGCTCCGCCCGCTACGACCTGATGGCGCAGATCCCGCATGTCTCGATCCCGGGCACCGACACCGCCCGCGCCGCCGTCACCACTGCCGCCAAGACCTGGCATCAGCTGTCGGGCTACTTCAACGGCCGCCGCTGACCTTCACCTCCCAAGGAGACTCCCTATGCTCACCAAGATCGACCGCACCATCCCCCCGTTGGACAGCTGGGGCAGCGTCACGAACCTCGGCTCCGAGATCATCGAAGGCGATGTGCAGGCCATGGGCCACATTGTCCACGGCGCCCCGACCGACCCGGTGTCCTGCGCCTATTTCGGCGTCACACGCGGCAAGTTCCGCATGACCTATCCGTTCGACGAACATGCGGTGGTCGTCGAAGGCACCGTGACCCTGACCGACGAGGCGACCGGCACCACGACCAGCTACGGCGTTGGGGATGCCTGGTTCGTGCGGAAGGGGACACCCGTTCTGTGGGATGTGACCTCGGACCGCTTCGTGAAGAACTACTTCGCCATCGCCTGAGGTCAAGGAAGGGCCCCGGCCAGCCAGCCGGGGCCCTTTGTGCGATGTAGTGACGGGCAGCCGGTCAAGCAACCCGTCTTGGCGCCCTCGCGTCCCTCACCGCGCCCCGGCGCTTGCCTGGCAATCAGGGGCAGCGCCCATTCTTCACCCTTGCAGGTCAGCCCACATCTGCAGGTCACGCTCTGCGGTCCAGATGCGGGGGGTGTCGATCCCCCGCGCCTCGTCATAGGCGCGGCCGACGTTGAAGGGCAGGCAGTGCTCGTAGATCGCGTAGCTGGTGAACTTGGGGTCGCATTCGGCCCGCACCGCGTCCCACGCTTGCTTGAGACTGCCGCCCCGCGCCACGACCCGCGCGACCGGCTTGTAGGTCGAGCGCACGAAATCTGCAGTGTTGGCGATGGCCGCCGCGACCATGTCCTCCCCCATCAGCGCATCGCCCCGCCCCGGCGCGATGGCCCTCGGCTCATAGGCGGCGATGTTCATCAGCGTGTCCTCCCAATCCCCGAAATGCCCGTCGCCGCAATAGCAGGCCGAGTGATATTCGACGATGTCGCCCGTGAACATCACCTCCTCATCGGGCACCCAGACCACGGCGTCCCCAGCCGTATGCGCGCGGCCAAGATGCAGGATGTCCACCCGGCGATTGCCCAGATAGACGGTCATGGACTCGCTGAAGGTGGTGGTGGGCCAGGTCAGGCCGGGGATTTCTTCATGGCCCTGGAACAGCCGCGGGAAGCGGCCGAACTCACTGTCCCAATCCTCCTGCCCGCGCTCCACCACCATCGCCCGCGCCGCGTCCGACATGATGATCTCACGCGCGCCATAGGCACTGGCGCCCAGAACGCGCACGGCATGGTAATGTGTCAGCACCAGATGGCTGATCGGCTTGTCAGTGACCGAGCGCACGCATTCGATCACCTTGCGCGCCAGCCGCGGCGTCGCCTGCGCCTCGACGATCATCACGCTGTCATCCCCGATGATGACGCCGGTATTGGGGTCCCCCTCGGCGGTGAAGGCGTAGAGCCCCTCGCCCAGCTGCGTGAAGGAGATCTTCTTGTCGCTCATGTCGCCCTGTGAGGCGAAGGCCTTGGTCATGTGGATACTCCAGTCTGAAATCAGCTCAGCGCATGGCCATGGGAAGCCACAGCGCGATGGCCGGGAAAAGGATCACCAGCAGCAACGCAGTGATTTGGATGAAGACGAAGGGAAGCACGCCGCGATAGATCGTCGTGATCGGCAGTTCGGGCGCGATGCCGCGCAGGTAGAACAGCGCATAGCCGAAGGGCGGTGTCAGAAAACTGGTCTGCAGGTTCACCGCCAGCGCGATGCCGAACCAGATCATCACCTGATCCGCGGGCAGGCCGAAATCCAGCTGCGCGACAATGGGGGCGACGATGGGCACCACGACAGCGGTGATCTCGACCCAGTCGAGAATGAAGCCGAGGATGAACACCAGCACCATGATGATCGAAAGCACGACATAGGGGCTGGTCTCTTCGATGTTGAACAGGTCAAGGATCATCGCATCCCCGCCAAGCCGCCGGAACACCACCGAGAAGATCGAGGCGCCGATCATCACGAAGACGATCATCGCGGTGGTCTTGGTGGTCTCATAGAGCGCCCCTGTCATCGCCCGCCGGGTCAGCTTGCGCGAGAGCAGTGCGAGGATCAGCGCCCCGGCGGCCCCGATTGCCGCGGATTCCGTGGGAGTGGCGATGCCGGCAACGATCGTGCCCAGCACCGACAGGATCAGCAGCATCGGTGCCACCAGATCGCGCAGCAGCGACTGAACGGTTTCTGCGAGGCTGCGTGTCTCGATACGCTCGGGTGCGGGAACGCGATGGGGCGCGAATACCGCCACGGAGCCGAGATAGAGGAAATACATCCCCGACAGCACCAGCCCTGGCACGATGGCCGCCATGAAGAGATCACCCACCGACACGCGCATCTGGTCCCCCAGAATGATCAGCATGATCGATGGCGGCAGCAAGATTCCCAGCGTCCCCGACGAGGCGATCAGCCCCGAGGCCAGCTTCATGTCATATTTCGCCTCGCGCATCGCGGGCAGCGACATCATCCCCATCATCACCACCGAAGCGCCGATGATGCCGGTCGAGGCGGCCATGATCACGCCGATGATCATGACCGAGAACGCATATCCGCCCGGCGTGCGCTGGAACAGCGCGGCGAGCGAGCGCATCAGGCGCTCGGCGATGCCCGAGCGTTCCAGCATCAGGCCCATGAAGACGAAAAGCGGGATCGCCACCAGCAGCCAGTTGGTCAGCGTGCCCGAGTAGATGCGCTGAACGCCCATCGACAGGAACAGCATCGGCACACCGTTGAGCAGGGCAAAGCTGATGCCGATTCCGGCCAGCACGAAGGCGACGGGATAGCCGGTGAAGATGCCGGCGATCAGGCCCAGAAGCATCAGCTCGGGGCCAAGATGTTCGATCATTGGATATCCTCGGTAAGGTCGCCGCAGTAGAGCTGGATTGCGGTGCCGATCGCGCGGATCAGTCCCAGCAGCCCCAGCATGGCAAAGGAAAGCGGCAGCATCATCTTGATCAGCCAGCGGCTGTTCAGCCCGCCCTGAGTCGAGCCTTCGGCAGTGCGGAACGCGACCTCGGCAAAGTCGGCGCCATACCAGGCGATGATGGCGCAGAACGGCACCAGGAACACGAGGTCCCCGAGCATGCGCACCCAGAGCCGCTGGCGGGGGCTCATCAGCAGCGACAGGAAATCGACCGAAACATGCCGGTTATCGTGCAGAGCCCAGATCCCCCCGAACAACACCAGCAAGGCGAAGATATACCACTGGATATCGAAGAGGCTGTTGACGGTCAGCGCCCGCCCCAGCACCGGGATCGTTCCGTCCCAGCCGATCAGGGTGTTCTGGCCCATCTTGGCCAGGATGACCGACAGCAGGATGGTCAGGATCAGCGGCAGTATCAGCCAGCTGACCCACACCGCCGGAAGGCAGAGTAGTGTCATCGCTCGTTTCAGGATTGCCGGCATGGTCTCTCCCCCCAAGGCCAGGATGCCGGAGGCGGCACGCGGCCGCCGTCCGGGTTCTTTGCAATCAGATCATGCCGATCAGCGGGCCGGAAGGGCCTGCAGCGAGCTCCATTCGCCGACGCTGGTCATGTAGGCGCGCAGCGATTCCAGGGCCTCGGCGAAGATCGGGTCCTGCAGTGCCTGTTCGTCCAGCACGGCGTCCGACGCATCGCGCAATGCCAGCAGCACCTCATCTGGGAAGCGGCGCACGTCGGTGCCGGCGTCGCGGATGGTGGCGATGGCCTCGGCCTGGCTGTTGATCTGGTCACCCAGGTTGAAGGCGATGTTGGCCTGACAAGCCTCGGTCATGATGTCCTGGGTGCGCTCGTCGAAGCTGTTCCAGACATCCATGTTGATGATGATGCTGTCCCAGCTCGACGGCTGGTGCCACCCCGGGAAGTAGTAGTATTTCGTCACGCGCTGAAAGCCGAAGCCCACATCGAGTTGCGGCGCCGAGAATTCGGCGGCGTCGATGCGCCCCGTTTCCAGCGACAGGAAGATCTCGCCCGCCGGCACCAGCTGCGTGTTCGCGCCAAGACGCGCCATCGCCATGCCGCCAAGGCCCGCGATGCGCATGTTCAGGCCCTGCAGGTCGGCCGCGGTGTTGATCTCGCGGTTGAACCAGCCGCCGGCCTCGGCGCCCACCAGATGGCAGGGCAGGACCTTGACGTTGAACGGGTCATAGGCACGCTGGATGATCTCCAGACCGCCACCCTCGAACATCCAGCCCAGTGCGACCTCGGGCGTGGGACCGAAGGGCATGGACCCGACGAGGTTCGCCACCGGGATCTGCTGCGCCCAGTATCCGATCCAGTCAAAGCCCATCGGCAGCGCGCCGGAACTGACCGCACCGAAGACTTCGAAGGGTGGCACGAAGTCGCCTGCGCCATGCACGTTGATCGTCACCGCGCCATCGGTCATTTCGTTGACCCGGTCGGCCCAGAGCTGAGGGCTCGGGCCGATGGAGGGCACGTTTAGCCCGAAGACGCTCTGTAGGTCATAGGTCTGCGCTTGCGCCGCCGCGCCCGTCGCAATGGCCAGCGCAGCCACGGCGCACATAGGCAACCGATTGAAATTCCTCATGTCTTCTCCTCCCTAAACCCCGCCAAAACTGACGGCTCCTCCCCTTGAGCGTGGAAAGCTGTATCCTCGCCTCGCATTTTGTTAGTCATCAACAAATCTATTTGCAACCGACAAATTTTATGCCAGACGAAATAGGCGGCGGGCACTTGGGAGGTGCTGCGCGCGCATGCATCAATGGGAGGACAGCGATGCAGGCTCTATCGCTTGGTTTGGAAGGCGCGGTCGCCGTGGTCACAGGCGCCGCGCAGGGCAATGGCCGCGCGATTGCGCTCGGGCTGGCTGCCGCCGGAGCACGGGTGGCGTGCTGCGACCTGCAGGGTGATCTGGTGGCGGCGCTGGCCGAAGAGATCGGCGCGGCCGGCGGCTCGGCCCTCGGGATCACACTGGACGTGACGAAGGCCGACAGCTGCGCCGAGGCTGCGCAGCAGGTGGCGGCGCTGCTCGGACAGGCCTCGGTTCTGGTGAACAATGCGGGGATCATCCGCCGCACCCTGCCCGATGCCGACAGCTTCGCGCAGGATTGGGATGCCGTGATCGCCGTCAACGCGACCGGGACGATGCAAATGATCCGGGCCTTCCTGCCGCAGCTGCGCGCGACGCAGGGCCGCATCGTCAACCTTGGGTCGATCATGTCGGTGACGGCCGGCCCGGGCCTTGCGGCCTATGCGGCGTCCAAGGGGGCAGTGCTGCAACTGACCAAGGTGCTGGCGCATGATCTTGCCCCCGACGGTATCCGCGTCAACGCCATCGCCCCGGGCGTGATCGAGACGCCGATGACCGCGGTCACGCGCGCCGATCCCGACACGCTCGGCCGCTTCATGGCGCACACCCCTCTGCGCCGCCCCGGCCGCCCCGAAGAGCTGGTGGGGCCGGTCCTGTTCCTCACCTCGGCGGCATCGAGCTATGTGACGGGAGCCCTGCTTCCCGTCGACGGCGGCTATCTGGCCGCATAACAAGGAAGAAGACTGATGAACCGACAAGAAGTTGATGTTCTGGTGGTCGGCTCGGGCGCGGGCGGGCTGTCGACCGCCGTGGCCGCCGCCCACCGGCGGCTCAAGGTGCTGGTCGTCGAGAAGGAGCCGGTGTTCGGCGGCACCACGGCGCGGTCGGGCGGATGGATGTGGATCCCCGGCAACGGGCCAGAGTTGCGCGCCGGGATCGAGGATGATGCCGCCAAGGCGCGCATCTATCTGCAGCACGAGGCCGGGGCGCATTTCGACGCGGACCGCGTGGATGCCTTCCTTGAAGCGGGCCCCAAGGCGGTGCAGTTCTTCGAGGAGAACACCGCGCTGCAATTCGACCTCGGGCCGTTCTTCGCCGACTATCACCCCGATGCACCGGGCGGCATGGACGGCGGACGCTCGATCATCGCGCGGCCCTTCGACGGGCGCGAGCTTGGGATAGAGATTCGCCGCCTGCGCCCGCCGCTGCAGGAGATCACCTTTCTTGGCATGATGATCGGATCGGGCAAGGAGCTGCTGCATTTCTTCAACGTGATGCGCTCGCCGGTGTCGGCCTTCTATGTCGGCAAGCTGTTTCTCAAGTTCCTGCGTGACATGGCGCTTCACGGCCGGCCGATGCGGCTGATGAACGGCAATGCGCTGGCCGGCCGGCTGGCGAAATCGGCCTTCGACAAGGGTGTTGAGCTCTGGACCCACGCGCCGGTGCGCGCCCTGATCCGCGATGACAGCGGCAGGGTGATCGGCGCCCGGATCGACCGGCGCGACGGCCCGGTCGAGGTGATCGCGCGCAAGGGCGTGGTCCTGGCAGCGGGCGGTTTCCCGCAGGACGTGCTGCGGCGCAAACAGCTGATGCCCCATGCGCCCACCGGATATGAGCATGTCAGCCCCGCCCCTCCGGGCAATACCGGCGATGGCCTGCGGCTGGGCGAGTCGGTCGGCGCGGTGGTCGATACCTCGCTACCCCATGCCGCCGCCTGGGTTCCGATCTCGCGCCCGGTGAAGCCCAACGGGACGCTGGGGACCTTCCCGCATTTCGTCGACCGCTCGAAGCCCGGAGTTATCGCGGTGACGCGGTCGGGCAAGCGCTTTGTCAACGAGTCCAATTCCTACCACGACTTCTGCCAGGCCATGGTGGCGCGCTGCCGCGCCGAAGAGGGCGAGGGAACGGAACCCGCAGCGTGGTTCGTGATCGATCACCGCGCCTTCCGAAAATACGGTCTTGGCTATGCCAAGCCCGCGCCTGTGCCCTACAAGGCCTTGATCAGGAACGGCTACCTTTTGCGCGGCCGGACTCTCTCCGAGCTTGCGGCGCAGATGGGTGCGGACGCGGCGCAGCTGGAGCGGACCGTGGCTGAGTTCAACGGTCCCGCCGCGCGCGGCGAGGACCCGGCCTTTGGCAAGGGCACGACCAGCTACAACCGGTCCCTGGGCGACCCCGAGCACGGGCCGAACCCCTGCCTTGCGCCGATCAAGGACGCCCCCTTCTACGCCGTGCGCCTCTATGTCGGCGACCTGGGCACCTTTGCCGGGCTGAAGACCAACAGCAACGCGCAGGTGCTGGACGAAGACGGCCGGCCGCTGCAGGGGCTCTATTCCGTCGGTAACGACGCGGCCTCGATCATGGGCGGCAACTATCCGGGCGGCGGCATCACCTTGGGTCCGGCGATCACCTTCGGCTATATCGCCGCCCGGCATATCGCCGGGGCCAATGAGTGATCGCACCCGGCAGGGCATCGCGCTGGGGTTCCTCGCGGCGCTGAGCTGGGGGATCTACAATGTCGGTGCCGAGATCGGTCAGGCCAGCGGGTTTCGCCCCGCCGACCTGACCTTTCTGCGCTATGGCGGGGCGGCGCTGCTGATGGCGCCGCTGCTGGTGCTCGCGCGCCGCCGGCTGCCACCGCTGTGGCAAGTGGCGATCCTGACGCTGCTGGTCGGGCCCCTGTTCGCGCTGGCCTTCAATGAGGGGTTCCAGCGCGCGCCGCTGTCGCATGCGGTGGTGATCGGGCCGGGAATGTCGATGCTGGTGGCCAACCTGCTGGACCGCTGGGCTACTGGCCGCCGAATGGGCTGGAACCGCAAGATCGGGATTGCAGTGCTGATTACCGGACTGCTGATCATCGTGACCGATGCCCCAGCCCCACGCGGCAGCGGTATCTCGGTGCTGGCGGGCGATCTGTTCTTCGTCACCTCGGGGTCGCTGTGGGGCACCTACGTCTTCACTATGGGCCGCTGGCAACTGCCGCCCATCGAGACCAGCGCAGCAATTGCCGCGCTGGCGACACTGGCCTATGCCCCGGTCTACCTATGGGTCTGGGGCCTGCCCGATCTGGCACCGGCGCTGTGGGTCGAGCAGTTCGTCTATCAGGGTGCGATAGGCGGCTGCCTCGCTTTCGTGATCTTCGCGGCCGCCGTGCTGCGGCTGGGGGCCGGACGTGCGGCGCTGTTCTCGGCCCTGGTGCCCTCCTGCGCGGTGGTGCTGGCGATACCGCTGGTCGGGCAATGGCCGAATGCCGTGCAATGGGCGGGTGTCGCCGTCGCCTCTCTGGGTATGGTCATCTCGCTCGACCTGTGGCGGCGCGCGCCTACATTGCCCGAGACGCCCGGAGACGATAGGGACTGACGACACGGATGGACGGGGGAAGCAGCGTGGCGAGTGACGACGACACCGAGGGCGGCAGGCCGGCAAAGGCCCAGCGCGGCATCCGGTCGATCGAGACGGCGGGCGCAATCTTGCGGGTGATGGCCGAGGCCAGCGGACCGATGAAGCTACGCGACCTTGCCGAGGCGATCGAAGTCGCGCCGGCACAACTGCACCCCTACCTTGTCAGCCTGCGCTCGCTTCGCATGGTCGAGCAGACCGAGAGCGGGCTTTACGGTCTGGGACCCTTTGCGTTGGAGCTGGGGCTCAGCCGCCTGCGCGCACAGGACGCCTATCACGAGGCGATCCTGCGCATCAGCAGCCTTGCCGAGGAGACGGGCATGATGGTGGCGCTGACGGTCTGGGGCCTGCATGGCGCCACCATCGTCCATGTGCGTGAGACCATCGCCCGCATCCATGCCAACGTGCGCGCGGGGGGCGGTTTCGCTCTGACCGCGACCGCGACGGGACGGCTGTTTGTGGCCTTCCTGCCCGCCCCGATGACCGACCCGCTGATCCGCCGCGAACTGGCCGAACGGGCCAGCGCCGAGGCGCGCTTCGCCTTCGACGAGGCGAGGTTCCGCGCCGATATCGCGCGGGTTCGTGCGCGGGGTTACGAAACCACGCTCGACCTGCCCATCCCCGGCGTCAGCGCCGTCACAGCCCCGGTATTCGACTTCTCGGGCGAGATGAAGCTTGCGGTGACGGTGATCGGGCCGACGCAGCAGATCGACCTGAGCCCCGACGGGCCGCTGGTCCGCGCGACGTTGAATTTCACCCAACGGCTATCGTCCGATCTCGGCTTTCGCCCCTCCTGAGCCAGTGATCCCTGCCGTTTCGTATCCGGGCAGCGGATGTCCCCTCGCTTGCCCCGAAAGACCAGCTCATCTGTGCAGAGGCGAAAGCGGCCTCCTTGCAGACGACCACCGACAAGACACTCGGGAGGTGCGTTAAGTTCGTAGGCACGTCATATCGTCGCGAGCCCAGCCCCGGCAAGCGCATGGTCCCGCGGATCGACCTTCAGAGCTCGCTTGCGGCGATCATGGCGTTGTCGGTGGGAGCGGAGCGGGTTTCCGGACAGCAAAAAACCGCCTGCGAACAGACGGTTGTGCAAAGTGTAGAATTTATGGTTGCGGGAGTAGGATTTGAACCTACGACCTTCAGGTTATGAGCCTGACGAGCTACCGGGCTGCTCCATCCCGCGTCCGTGCCCGCGGGCATTGAGTGCTTGCGGGTGTGGTGTAGTTATTGACATCGTATATTGAGAG
>NZ_JAUYTT010000010.1 GCF_030695035.1 Frigidibacter sp. | reverse complement strand
GAGACACAAACACGGGGTCTGGGCCTCAACCCGCAAGATAGGGGCCGCTTACAACAGGATCAGGGCGGCGATCCCCAGGAAGGCGAAAAATCCTGTGAAGTCGGTGACGAAGGTCACAAAGACAGCAGATGAGACCGCAGGGTCCCGGCCCATCCGCTCCAGGGCTAGGGGCACGAGGGCGCCTGCCGCCGCGGCGACGAACATGTTGATGACGATCGCTGCGGCGAAGGCGACGCAGAGGCGGAGGTCGCCGAAGATCAGATAGATGGCCACGCCGGTGACCACAGCCAGGACGACGCCATTGACGACGCCGACGATCATCTCACGGCTCACCGTGCGTACGGCGTTGACCGCAGACAGTTCGCGGCTGGCCAGGGCGCGCACAGCCACGGTCAGGGTCTGGGTCGCGCCATTGCCGCCCAGGGAGGCGACGATCGGCATCAGCACCGCCAGGGTGACGACCTCGGCGATCTGCGCCTCAAACCCCTGGATGACGCTGACCGCCAGGGCCGCGGTGAGGGTATTGAGCAGCAGCCAGGGCAGGCGCGAGGCGACCATGTCCCAGACCCCGCCGTGCCGGCCGCTGTCAGAGACGCCAGCCAGGGCCAGAATGTCCTCGCGGCTTTCCTCATGGATGACGCCGACAATGTCATCGACGGTGATCTGGCCGACAAGGCGGCCCCCCGGCTCGACCACCGGGGCGGAGATCAGGTGGTACTTGTCGAAGATGTAGGCCACCTCCTCCTGGTCCATATCGACCGGGATTTCGGACAGCGACTCCATGATCTGGGCCAGGGGCACGTCGCGACGGCTGCGCAGCAGGGTGCTAATCGGCACCGCGCCCACCGGCTTGTAGGACGGATCGACCACATAGACGTCGAAGAACAGTTCGGGCAGGTCGTCGGCTTCGCGCCGAAAATGATCGATGGCCTGGCCGACGGTCCAGAACTGCGGGGCGGCGACCACCTCGCGCTGCATCAGGCGGCCAGCGGAATATTCCGGATAGGCCATCGACTGTTCGACGGCGGCGCGGTCCGACTTGTCGAGCGCGCCGAGGATGATCTCCTGCTGAGCCTGCTCGAGGTCTTCGATGAGGTCGACCACATCGTCCGAGTCGAGCTCGCGCACCGCCTCGGCCAGCATCTCGCGCGGCAGGTACTCGATCACCTCCTCGCGGATCGACTCGTCGATCTCGGACAGCACCTCGCCGTCGATGCCGCGGGGCCAGAGCCGCAGAAGGTCGCGCCGTTCGGCGGGGCCGATCTGCTCCAGAAGGTCGGCGATGTCGGCGGCGTGCAGCGGTTCGGTCAGAATCTCGAGGCGCGCCGTGTCATGCGCGTCTACTGCATCAAGGATCTGTCCGACCAGGGCCGCGTCCAGGCCATAGTCCTCTTCCTCGCGTTCGATTTCCTCGACCGAATTATCCGCCATGCCGCCCCCGCCTGATTTGCGCGTAGCTTAGCCGAGCCAGTGGGTAAGGGCCAGTATGGGCGGGGATGCTTTGGGGCGAAGGTCCGGCCCTGTCGGCGCCGTTCACGCCCCTATCCTTGGCGAAGGCCATCGCTTTCGCCACGCCGCGCCATAGCATCCTGCACCGGACGGGCCCCCAAAGGGCCCGGCCAGCGCCCGCCCCGCCCCTGGCGGGCGCTGGCCTCATTCGGTCTCGCGCGGCCGGCGGCTCCGGGGGAAGGGCCCCGCACGGGCGGCGGCGAGGCAGTGCCTCGCCTGTTCCCGCCCGAACGGATGGTCTGCCATCCGAGCGCTGCATCCAGGGCGAGCACCTCCCAGATCACCCCCAGCCCCCCGCATCCCCTGTTGCCTGCGCCCGCCCGATCTGCTGGAAGTCAACTAACCCCGGCAGCAAGGAGGCCATGATGGATCAGCTGGTGATCGGACAGACGCTTGCCTTTGCCGGCGACCCCTTCGTCGAAGGGCCAACCGCCGCCCGCCACTCCACTCGCGGCGCCGTGCTGATCCGCCAAGGGCGTATCGCGGAGATGGGCGAGGCCGAAACCCTCCGCGCCGCCCATCCGCAGGCCGCCGTCACCGACATGGGCAACGCCCTCCTCTCGGCCGGGTTCATCGACGCGCATGTGCATTACCCGCAGACCGGGATCATCGCCAGCTGGGGCAAGCGGCTGATCGACTGGCTGAACAGCTATACCTTCCCCGAGGAGATGCGCTTCGCCGATCCCGCCTATTCCACCGAGGTCGCCGAGCGCTACTTCGATCTGGCGCTGGCGCATGGCACCACCTCGATGTGCAGCTACGCCACCATCCATCCCGCCAGCGTCGATGCCTTCTTCGCCGCCGCACAGTCCCGGGGCATGCGCGCGCTGGCCGGCAAGACCTGCATGGACCGCAACGCGCCGGACGGCCTCCGCGACACCCCACAATCGGCCTATGACGACAGCCGCCGCCTGCTGGAGCGGTGGCACGGGGTCGACCGCCTCTCCTATGTCATCACCCCCCGCTTCTCGCCGACCTCGACGCCCGAGCAGCTGATGATGCTGGGGCAGCTCTGGCGCGAGCACCCGGACTGCCTGATGCAGACGCATCTGAGCGAACAGACCGATGAGATCGAGTGGGTCAAATCCCTCTTCCCGCAGGCCCGCGACTACCTCGACACCTACGAGGCGCAGGGCCTGCTCGGCGAAGGCGCGGTCTATGGCCATGCCATCCACCTGACAGCGCGCGAGCGGGACCGGCTGCGAGAGGCAGGCGCGAGCCTCGTGCATTGCCCAACCTCGAACACCTTCATCGGCTCCGGCATCTTCGACATGGCCGGGCTGGTGGCATCGGGGCTGCGGATCGGGCTGGCGACCGATACAGGGGGCGGGTCGTCCTTCTCGATGCTGCGCACCATGGCCGCGGCCTATGAGCTGGCCCAGCTGCGCGGCACGGCGCTGCACCCCTCGCAGCTGTGGTGGCTGGCGACGGTGGGGTCCGCCCGCGCGCTCCGGATCGAGGAAAAGGTCGGCAATCTTGCGGTGGGAATGGAGGCGGATCTGGTGGCTATCGACCTAGGCTCCACGCCTGCAATCGCTCAAAGGTCGGGGCGCGCGGCCGATCTGTGGGAGGCGCTGTTCCCCACGATCATGATGGGCGACGACCGCGCCGTCGCCGGGGTGTGGATCGGCGGCAAACGGCTGGGGTGACGGGGCTGCGGTTGCGCCCGGCCCCTCGCTGGGGGAGGATCGCGCCAACCCGGATCGGAGAGCCCATGGACAGCCTGGAACTGAGATCGACCGTCAGCGAGGGTGGCACGCTGCGGCTGCATCTGGAGCCCGTCACCCTGCCCGAGCCCGGGCCGGGACAGCTTCTGGTGCGCATCGAGGCAGCGCCGATCAACCCCTCGGATCTGGGGCTGATGTTCGGGCCGGCCGACATGACGACGCTGGCGAAGGACGGCGCGGCGCTGACCGCGCGCATCCCGGAGCGCGCCATGCCCATGATGCGGGCGCGGATCGGCCAGTCCCTTGCCGCGGGCAATGAGGGCGCCGGCACCGTCATCGCGGCGGGGCCGGACCAGCAGCAGCTTGTCGGCCGCCGGGTCGCCATGCTCGGCGGCGCCATGTATGCCCGCCTGCGCCTGATCGCGGCCAAGGATTGCCTACCCCTGCCCGAGGGCGCCTCGGCCGAAACGGGGGCCGCGCTCTTCGTCAACCCGCTGACCGCGCTTGGCTTTACCGAAACCATGCGGGCCGAGGGGCATTCGGCAATCGTCCACGCTCCCGCCGCCTCCAACCTCGGGCAGATGCTGGTGCGGATCTGCATGGCGGACGGCATCGGCCTTGTGAACATCGTCCGCAGCCCCGAGCAGGTCGCCCTGCTGCGCGGTATCGGGGCAGAGCATGTCATCGACAGCAGCACCGAGACCTTCCGCGAAGACCTGACCGAGGCCATCGCCGCGACCGGCGCCACCCTCTGCTTCGACGCCATCGGCGGTGGCGAGATGACCAGCACCATCCTCAACGCGATGGAGGCGGTCGCGGCGCGCAGCATGGCCAGCTATGATCGCTATGGCTCGGCGGTGCTGAAGCAGGGCTACATCTACGGGGCGCTCGACACAGGCCCCACCACCTTGCGCCGCGGCTTCGGCTTCAGCTGGAGCATCGGCGGCTGGCTGCTGTTCCATGCGCTGCAGCGGCTCGACCCCGCCACGGTGCAGGCGATGCGCAAGCGGGTCGTCGATGAAATGGACACGACCTTCGCCAGTCCCTACACCGCCCGCATCACGCTCGAGCAGGCGCTGGAGCCGGAAACGGTGGCCGCCTACATGCGCAAGTCCACGGGGGCGAAATACCTGATCACGCCATAAGGGCTGGCAGGCTGGGAGGGCTGACATAGCGCCCGCGCCACAGGCGACCGTCAGCCCGCCAGCAGCTTGCGGAACCGCCACAGCACCAGCGCGAAGGCGACCGCGGCCACGCAGGCGATGGCAGCGATCTGGGGCCAGACGGTCGCCAGCCCCGCCCCCCGATACAGCACCGATTGCGCAAAGCTCACGAAATGCGGGGCGGGGCTGATCAGGCGGATGACCATCTGCAGCCAGCCCGGCATCGATTCCATCGGCGTCATGCCCCCCGACAGCAGGAACATCACCACGATCACCGGAATCGCCAGCAGGCCGAACTGGCCCATGTTCTGCGCGACGGTGCCCAGCAAAAGGCCGATGCAGCCCACCGCCAGCACATAGAGCAGCGCCCCCACCAGATAGACTGCCAGCGAGCCTGCGACGGGAATGCCCATCAGCCCCTCGACCACCAGCGTCAGGCTCAGCATCTGGGCGAGCAGGATCACGGCGCCGTTGGCGAAGATCTTCGACAGGGCAATTTCATGCGGGCGCACAGGCATGACCAGAACATGCTCGATGGTGCCATGCTCGCGCTCGCGGATCAGCGAGGAGCCGGCCAGGATCAGCATCAGGATCGTCACGTTGTTCATCAGCTGCATCACGGCGGTGAACCAGCGCGAGGTCAGGTTGGCATTGTAAAGGTTGCGGAACACCACATCCACCTGCGCGGCGCTGGCTGTCTCTGACCCGGCCCAGGCCGCGATCTCGGATTGCACCGCCTGGCGCAGGAAGGAGGCGCCATTGCCGGCATGGGCCACGGCCGTCGCATCGACCAGCAGCATCAGGCTGACCGCATTCCCCGTCAGCAGATCGCGCTCAAGGCCCGGCGGGATCGACAGCACCAGCACGTAATCGCCCGCCTTCTGCCCCTGCGCAGCCTCGGCCGGCGTCAGGGCGACGGGGGCGGCGAACATCGGCTGCTGGACCGCATCGGTGATACGCGCCGAGAGCTGGCTTTGATCCTCATCGACGATGCCCACCGACAGGTTGCGCACCTCGGTCGAAGCGGCGTCTGACACCATCCAGACCGCCGCCGTGAAGACGTAGAGGATCAGCGACAGCATGATCCGGTCGCGCGCCAGCGCCCGCAACTCCTTGACCGTCAGCGCCGCGATGTTCTTCAGGCTTTGCATCTACGCCTCCTGCTTGCGCAGGCCGGCGACAGCCAGACCCAGATAGACCAGGGCGAACCCGGCCAGCACCAGCGCCGGCACCAGCAGATCGACCGCGCCGAAGCCCTTGACGAAAGACCCCACGCTGACCGGCTGAAACCACGCGCCGGGAAAGGCCTGCCCGATGGCCCGTCCGGCGGGCGCCAGCGTCGAGGTCGGCATGATCAGGCCCGAGAAGTTCACCGTCGGGATGATCGCAATGATCGCCGTACCGAACACCGCCGCAACCTGCGTCGCCGTGAATGAGGAGATCAGCTGCCCGAACCCGGTCGTCGCCGTGACATAGACCAGCGCAACAAGGCCAAAAGCCCAGAGCGACCCGGTGAAGGGCACGCCGAACAGCCCGCGGCCCAGCAGAAACAGCATCCAGAAGCTGCCCCAAGCGAGGACGATATAGGGGATCTGCTTGCCGATCAGAAATTCGGGCCGCGTCACCGGGGTCGAGCGAAAATTGGCGATGGTGCCCGTCTCTTTCTCGCGCACCACGCTGATCGCGGCCATGATCGCCGGGATCAGCATCAATACCAGCATGAGGATCGAGGGCACCATCGCATTGGCACTTTTAAACGCCTGATTGAACAGGAACCGCGTCTCGAAGCTGACAGGATCCGCGCTGGCGGCACCGTCGCCCTGGCCCCGGTCCAGCACCCCCAGCGCATAGCTGCGGGCCGTCTCGGCCCGGAACGGCATGGCGCCATCGACCCAGATCGAGATTTCCGGCACCTCGCCCCCTGCCAGCCTGCGGCCAAAGCCTTCGGGGATGTCCAGCGCCAGCGTGATCCGTCCCCGGCCCATCAGCGCCGCAAGCTCTTCGGGGCCAGCGGCCGGGGGCGCGGCGGCGAACTGGCGCACCGAGGTGAAGCCTTCGACCAGACGCTGGCTTTCGGCGCTCTGATCCTGATCCAGAACCCCGATGCTGAGCTTGTCGACGTCAAAGGAAATCCCGTAGCCCATCGTGATGAACAAGATCACCGGCCCGGCAAGCGCGAAGAACAGCCGGATCGGATCGCGGATCAGCTCCAGCGTCTCACGCCAGGCATAGGCGCGGGCGCGCACCACGCCCGCAAGGCGCGAAGGCGGGGTCGACGGCATCTGCATGGACCCCGTCGTCAGCGGTCTTGCGGCATCGCCAAGCTCTGTCGCCAGGACCTCGATGAACGCCGCCTCCAGCGAGGGCGCGCCGTGGCGCGCGACGATCTCGGCGGGGGCGCCGACCTCCAGCACCTTGCCGGCATGCATCAGCGAGATGCGGTCGCAGCGCTCTGCCTCGTTCATGAAATGGGTCGAGATGAAGATGGTCACCCCGTCATCGCGCGACAGCTTGATCAGCATCCGCCAGAACACATCGCGCGCCACCGGATCGACGCCCGAGGTCGGCTCGTCGAGGATCAGGATCCGCGGCCGGTGCAGCACCGCCACCGCCAGCTGCAGCCGCTGACGGATCCCAAGCGGCAGGTCTTCGGGCAGGGCATCGGCAACGTGATCAAGGTCGAAGTCGCGCAGTACCTCGGCGATGCGGGGCGCATGATCCGCGCGTGGCAAGGCGTAAAGGCGGGCGTGCAGCACAAGGTTCTGCCGCACCGTCAATTCGCCATAGAGCGAGAAGCTCTGCGACATGTAGCCAATCCGCAGGCGGCTTTCCATGTCACCCGCAGTCATCGGTTCGCCGAACAGCTTTGTCATGCCTTCGGTGGGGGTCAGCAGGCCGGTCAGCATCTTCATCGTCGTGGATTTGCCGCAGCCGTTGGAGCCCAGAAATCCGAAGATTTCACCGGCCGGGATGGTGAAGCTGACATCATCCACCGCGATGAATGCGCCAAACCGCTTGGTCAGGTCGGTGGCTTCGATCGCAGGAACCGCGCCCTCACCCTCGACCCGCGGCGGCAGGATGACGGGGGTGGTATCGCCGCGCCGGTCTTCGGGCAGGAAATTGACAAAGGCCGCCTCGAGCGTGGTGCCACCGCCTTTGGCGCGAAGCTCTGCCGGGGTGCCGCTGGTGATGACACGGCCCGCATCCATCGCCGCCAGCCAGTCGAAGCGGTCGGCCTCTTCCATATAGGCGGTGGCGGTCAGCACGCTCATCCCCGGCCGCTCGGTGCGGATATGGTCGATCAGATCCCAGAACTGGCCGCGCGACAGCGGATCGACGCCGGTCGTGGGCTCATCCAGAATCAGCAGGTCGGGATCGTGGATCAGCGCCGAACAGAGCGAGAGCTTTTGCTTCATGCCGCCCGACAGCTTGCCCGCCGGCCGGTCCGGGAACGGGTCGAGCCCGGTGGCCTTCAGCAGCATGGCGATGCGGGCGTTGCGTTCCGCAGCCCCCTGCCCGAACAGCAGCCCGAAGAAATCAAGGTTCTCGCGCACCGTCAGCGTCGGGTAGAGGTTCCGCCCCAGCCCTTGCGGCATATAGGCGATGCGGGGGGCATTGGCGCGGCGGCTGCGCGCCGTTGCCATGTCGCCGCCCAGAACCGTGATGCGGCCCTTTTGCAGCCGCCGCACTCCCGCCACCAGCGCCAGCAGCGTGGACTTGCCCACCCCGTCCGGCCCGATCAGCCCGGCCATGCAGCCGGCGGGAATATCCAGCGCTACATCGTCCAGCGCCCGGGTGCGCCCATAGTCGTGGCTGACACCCGTCAATCGGGCGGCCGGTTCCACCGCCTTACTCCGGCAGCTTTACGGACAGCTCGGCCGGCCATTCCGCCGAAGGCTCGGTCCGCACGAAGCCGATGCCCCGCACCCCGGATTTCACGTAATCCTCGAACGTCTCCAGCAGCTCGCGCGGGATGGTCAGCTTCACCCGGAACACCAGATCCTGCCGTTCCGCCTCGGTCTCGACCGACCGCGGCGTGAACTGCGTCTCGGGCGAGACGAAGGTAACCCGTGCGGGCACCACGAATTGCGGCACCGGGTCGAGGATCAGCCGCGCCTCATCGTTCAGCATCAGTCGGCCCACCGCATCCGCCGGAAGATAGAGGTTCATCCAGACATCGGTCAGATCAAGCAGCGTGACGATCGAGGCGCCCGCCGCCACCACCTCTCCGGGTTCGCGCAGCCGGTAGAGGACGCGCCCCTTGATCGGCGCGCGGATGGTCAGGTCGTCCAGCGCGACCTCCAGCTGCACCACCGAGGCATTCGACACCTCGATCAGCGCATCGGCATCGGCCACCTGCGCCTTGGCCATCGCAAGTGACGCCTCGGCCGAGGTCAGCGCGTTGGTCGCGTCATCCAGCACCGACTGCGCGGCATAGCCGTCGGCGGTCAGCGTGGTGATGCGCTTGTGGTTGGTCCCGGCGACATCCAGCGCGCTTTGCGCCTGCATGACCCCCGCCTCGGCGACCTGCAATGCCGCGCGGGCGCGCAAGACGGCCGCCTTCGCACCAACCAGCTGCGCCGCGATATCGCGGTCATCCAGCCTGGCAATGACGGTGCCCGCCTCGATCAGATCGCCCTCGGCAACCAGAACCTCGGTCACGCGGCCCGCATATTTTGCCGCCACCGCCACGGTCTGCGCCTCAAGCCGGCCGTTTGAACTGGCGAAGCCTTCATAGGTGTCGCCACCCTTGAAGCGGGCAATCAGCGCCTCGAACGGCGTCTTGGCCAGGGCGATCCCGGGCAAGAGCGACAGGGCAAGCAGGGCCGCGATCAGCTTGGGCTTCATTATCTGGCTCTCCGGCAGGTGTCATCCGATCCCGCCTCAAGGCGGCGCTGCGTGCGCACCAGCAGGCTGTCTTCGGGCAGATGCAGCGGCGGCGGATCCAGATCCGCAATGGCCCGGGCCTCAGGCGCGGGCAGGCCAAGTGCCCGCAGCATAGAGGCAACGACCTGCCGCACATGTGCCGTCTCGGTCGGGACCGGGAGTTGGCGCAGCACGCAGAGCAGAACCGTGCCGGTAATCAGGTCGAGGTGTATCTCCAGCGGAAGATCCAGAAAGCGCCCCTTGGCGATGCCCTCGTTCAGATGGTCCGGCAGGTAGTTGTAGATCAGCGCCGCCGGCCCCGTGGCCTGCACCCCGGTGGCGCGGATGAAGCCCGCAAACAGCGGAAAAGCCCGGGCCGTCTCGATGAACAGCCGCAGACCAAGGGCCACCCGCTCGACCGGGTCGGGAATAGGGGCGACCACGCGTTCGACCTGCGCCATCAGCTCGTTCGCCAGTTCCTGGCTGATCGCCACCATCAGATCGAGGGTCGAGGGGAAGTATTTGTAGAAGGTTCCACGCGACACCCCGGCGACCATGATCACATCGTCGATGACGACGGTCTCCGTCCCCTTCGCGGCAAAGACCAGCATCGCGCTTTCGACCAGCCGTCGGCGCATCGCGTCACGCCGACGCTCGGCCGTGCGGGTTCGGTGGTCGGGCGAGTGGGACAGCATGTTCATGCGCCTGACAGTGAGATCATGTGGATGGGCTGACAATACGGCACAGGGACGCAAGAGACTACAAAGCACAAGGTGTAAGTGACGGATCTGTCAAAATGATAAATATGCGCTTCTGGCCACGTACCCGATCCCCGCAGCCCAAATCCCTCGGGACCGGCGGAGCCTATGCCAGCATCCCCGCCAGCAGCCCCGCCACATGCTGGAGGCCAGCATCCTTGGCCCGGCGCCGGTGCCAGGCCAGATGCAGCGGAAACCCCGCCACCGGGATCGGCACCGGCAGGCTGACCAGATCCGGCGCCACCGGCATCATGCGCGAGGGCAGCATGGCGATCATGTCCGACCCGCGCAGCAGGTCCGGCACCATGCCGAAGCTGGGCACCACCAGCCCGACGCGGCGGGCGCGCCCCATGCGGACAAGGTCGGCATCCAGCGGGCTGCGGGTCTCGCCGCGGCCCGAGACAAGGATATGCGGGTAGGCAAGCCAGCGGTCCAGATCGAAGCCGGGGATGGCCGGATGACCGGGGCGCAGGGAGGTCACGTAATGCTCATCGAGCAGGTTGGTCACCTCCAGCTCGCCCGCCTCACCCGGCAGGACCGACACGGCGATGTCGGTGACCCCCGCGATCAGGGCGGCGCGGGCAGCTTCGGCCCCGTGCCAGGGTTGGAACACCAGATCGATGCCGGGGGCGGAAGTGGCGAGCGCCTGCTGCAGCGGGCCGATCACCAGCAGCGCCGGGAAATCGGTCATCGAAATCCGCAGCACCTGTTGCAGCTCGGTCAGGGGCGGGTCCACCGGATCGACAAGATCGGTCACCCCCGCCAGCAGGGATTTCAGCGGCGCCCGCAACGATTCCGCCTTCGGCGTCAGGCGCATGGTGCCGCGCCCCCGCTCCAGCAAGGCGTCCCCGAACAGGTGCCGGCAGCGCTGCAGCGCCGCCGAGGCGGCCGGCTGCGACAGGTTCAGCCGATCTGCTGCACGGCTGACATGCGCCTCGTCCAGCAGCGCGTCGAGGATCACCAGCAGGTTGAGGTCGAACGAGCGTAAATTCATGGAACAGATAATAGACTAAATCATTTATCGATTGGAGTGATTTATTGGCATGCCGCACAGTTCCTGCATAGCAACCGCAGGAGACGACGATGACACGCACTCTGGTTTACATGTTCCACCCCGACCCCGCCCGCTCGAAGGCCAATGCCGCCCTCGCCCGCGCCGCCGCCGCCCTACCGGGTGTCGAGGTGATCGACATGCAGGCGGAAAACCCGGATGGGCAGTATGGCGACGGCGCCGCCGAGGTTGCGCGGCTGCTGACCGCCGACCGGATCGTGCTGCAATTCCCGCTGCAGTGGTATTCGACGCCGCCGCTGCTGCGCGCTTGGCAAGACGCCGTGCTGACGCGGATGTTCTACATCCAGTACGAAACCGAGGGCCGCCTGCTGGAGGGCACACCGCTGATGGTTGCCACCACCGCAGGGAACGTCCCCGAGGCCTACCGGCCCGGCGGCGCCAATATGTTCGCGATGACCGACATGCTCGCTCCGCTGCGCGCAACCGCCAATCGTTGCGGCCTGCCCTGGGCCGAGCCCTTCGTGCTCTACCGCGCCATGGACCTGTCGCCAGAGGAGCTGGAGGCGGCGGCGGCGGACTATGCCGAAACGCTCGCCCGCTGGATCGCCACACCCGTGAAACGGGCCGCCTGAACCATGGAGAAGATGCATGACACCTTCACCGATCTTGGCCGCGGCACCCCCGTCTGGTTCACCCTCTCCGCCCGGCTCCTGCCCCTCGGGCTCCTTGCCCAGTTCCTCAGCGCGGGCATCGCCCTCTTCCGCGATGGCGGGATGTGGGGGCTGCACGGCGCGGTTGGCGGGGCGCTGTCGCTGCCCGTCTTCGCGCTTCTTGGCGGGGCGCTCTTCCTCCCCCGCCTGCGTGGCTTCGGCTGGTGGGCGGGCCTGACCGCCCTCCTCTACCTTGCCCAGATCGCGCTGGCGGCCGGGGCCGGGCCACTGCTCGCGCTTCACCCCCTGAACGGCGCCCTGCTGCTGACCGCCAGCCTGACCCTGCTGGCCAAGGTCGAGCGTCGTCGTGCCCAACCTCTTGCCTTGGATACCTGACATGACCCCCAGCGGAAGCGATATCCTGCGCATGGCCAGCGGCCTTGCCGCCAGCACCGTCGCCACCTCGATGGTTCGACGCCTCGGCCCTGCTCGACCTCGGGCTGGACCAGCCGTTCCCCTATGACTGGCAGGACAGCTACCCCGCCCGCATCGGCGTGATGCCCCGCGACCGCACGAAGGGCGGTGTGCGCTGGATCGACGTTCCGCCCTATTACGCGCTGCATTCGCCAATGCCTGGGAGGATGCCGCGGGGCAGATCATCCTTGAGCGGCCCTATTTCGACCGCCCAGCCTGGGGCAAGGCGCTGGATTTCAACAACGGCGTCTCGGCCCATGGCGCGCCGCCCGCCGGTAGTTGTGTATGCGGCCAATGGCGCATCGACCCGAATGCGGGCACCGCGAAGGTGGTGCTGCTCGATGACCTGACGGTGGAGTTCCCCTCCATCAGCCTTGCCCATACCGGGCGCGAGAGCCGGTTTGTCTATGCCTGCAGCTTCCCCGGCGCAGGCCAGCGCGGCTGAGGGCTCGTGAAATACGACATCCGCAGCGGCGCGCGCCAGCTGATGGCCCTGCCGCAGGGCGTGATGGCGGGCGAGCCCTGCTTCGTGCCTGCTGCTCCGGCACGGCAGAGGATCATGGCTCGCTGCTGACCTATGTCAGCGACCTGCGCAGCGCCGAGCTGTGGATCCTCAACGCCACCCGTATCGAGGCCGGCCCCATCGCCGCCGTCGAACTGCCGGTCTGGTGCCCGCAGGCGTGCATGGCAGCTGGATCGACGATCTGGAGATCTGAGCCTTGATCCCGACTTTGGGAAGATAGAAGACCATGCCGACCGCCAACTTTCACACCGCACGCAGCGACCGGATCCCGGCGCTTGCTCGTGTTCGTGCTGGCGTTGGCGACGATCGGGGCCTTCGCCAACGCCGCCTTCGAGTTCGGCCCGATGCCCTCGGACAATCGGCTTGCGGTTGTGGTCATCGACGGCGCCCTCGCGGCGGTGACGCTGCTGTGCTACGTCCCTCGCCCGCGGCTGGCGGGCCTGGGCCGCCGGGGCGCGTTGAGACAGAAGGGGAAGCGCCCGGTCCGTGCCGGGCGCTCCGTTTTCAGGCCGTGCGCAGCCGCCGGCCCGCAAGAAACACTGCCAGCTCCACCGCCGCCAGCAGCAGCATCGACAGCCCGACCAGCGGGAAGAAGACCCCCGCCGCCACCGCCATCAGCAGCAACGTCCGCGGAATCCGCCAATCGGCCGGCACTTGCGGCACCCCGAGCGCGCCGGAGGGGCGGCGCTTCCACCACATTGCCGCGGCAGAGACACAGAGCATGACCATCGCCGCGCAGGCCAGCAGCAGGACGATCTGGTTCACCAGCCCGAACTCCTGCCCCATATGCACGCTGATCCCCCATTCCGCCCACCGCCCGAAGGTGCCCAGATCGGCAAGGCCCGCGTCATACAGGACGTCGCCGCTATACTGGTCGAGATGGATCACCCGCTCATGGGTGATGTCGTCCGGATAGACCGAAGCGGTGAACACGCCCTCCGGCCCATTCGGCATCACCACCGCGTAGCCCGGAACGATGCCGAGCGCCTCCACGCGTGCCACAACGTTATCGAGCGCCTGCGGCACACCCGCCGCCGCGGTCGACACCGGCACCGGCTGCTGCTCCATGATCCAGGGCGCGCGGTCGATGACGGCAGAAACCGGCACGGTGGAGACGGGCTTACCCGACCAGTAGCCATCCGGCATCCCGAGGCCGAGCGCATAGGCGTAGTCATAGAACTTGCCGCCCCAGACGCTCGACCAGGGCAGCCCGGTCATCGCCAGAAATACGATGAAGGACGCGGTATAGATCCCGGTGACCGCATGCAGATCGCGCCACCACGGTCGCCCGCGGGTTGCCTTGATGCTGACGGTGCCGACTTTCTTTCCCCGCGGCCACCACAGGTAAACGCCGGTGGCGACCAGCAGCACCATCCAGCCCGCCGCCATCTCGATCAGCCGGTTGCCAACCCAGCCGATATATTCCAGCGAATGCAGCTTGCGCACCACATACATCGCAGGGCTGCCCGCCGCGCCGCCATCCCAAAGGCTGCCCTGCACGGCGCCGGTATAGGGATCGACATAGACAGTGTTCTTCAACCCGTCCGCGCCCAGAATATCCACCTCGGTGCTGCGATCCGCAGCCGCGGCGGGGGTATAGGCCTTGAGCGTGCCGGGGTTCGCCTCCAGCGCGGCGGCGGTGATCTGCGAGGCCAGAAGCGGGGCAGTCGCCGCAGGCTGCACAAAGCGCAGGCGGTTGTAGGCGGCGTCGTTGATCTCATCCTTGAACAGGTAGATCCCACCGGTGACGGCGAGGATCAGAATGAAAGGCAGGATCACGAGGCCGGCAATGAAGTGCCAGCGCCAGATGGCACTGTAGAGCGCGGCACTCGCCGCGCGGGGGGATGCTTGAGTCATGGGTCCATTCCACAGGCCCGCCGCATCTTGCGGCCGGGCGACAAGGGGAGCCGGGCGGGTATGCCGCCGGCGATGCTTCGGTCGGGCGCGGCAAGATGCCGTCAGCCGAAGACCGGAGGCCCCCTTGGGGAATGGTGCAGGTTGCGCGTCTGCGCGGCGCGGTGCAGATCGCGCATCCGCCGCCAGCCATCCTGCGGGGCCAGCAGAAACGCGATGCCATCATGGCCGACGGTCGGCGCCTCGGGCAGCGCATGGCAGAACGGGCAACCGTGATCCTGCGGCAGATCCCCGCCGCACAGATCGCCAAGGCTGGCGCCATGCGCCAGTTCAAAGGCGGTGATCGCGGCATCTTCCCGGTCCGGCGCCATCATCCCGGCCGAGGCGATGCTGGTCACGGCGACGATCACCGCGACAGCAAGGGCAAGAATGGGGAAGGCGAGCCGGGTCCACATGGGGCATGGCATGGCATGGAAATGGGGGATGAGGGAAGTCTGCAAAACGGCAAGGGTGCCCGAGGCTGGTGCGGCTGTGGCCCCGTCGCCTCGGCATGTCGGGGGCGCGGTTCGTGGGCCGGCCAGAGCCTGGCGCAAAAGGCCAGCGACCCTGCTGGCGGACGTGTTCCCGGACCGCGCTTGACCCGTGGCCGGCTGTCAGACCGCCGACCCTAAACCTGCGTATGATTGCCGCAGGCCCCTGCCCCCAACATGTTGGGGCATCGGGCGCCTGATCACGTGTCCCGCCTCGACTGGCAAGGAGCGCAGGATGGCCATCGACGACAGCCGGAACCACCAGAAGTTTCCGACCCTGACCCCGGCCCAGATGGATGCCGCGCGTCGCTTTGCCAGCGGGCCGCCGGTGCGCTTCGCCCCGGGTGAGACGATCCATGACATCAGCCTCCGCGACGCGCCGATGGGGCTGGTGCTGGACGGCACGATCGAGATGGTGCGCCGCGATGGCCTGAACGGCGAGGCCACGATCACAAGCCACGGCGCAGGCCAGTATCGTCACCGGAGGGGATTCCCTGCCGCTAGGAGACCAGCATGACAGGGGTCTTTGCAATCGGGGGATGTCCGTGCCGGACCGACCAAGCGGGTCGCCGCCGCGGTCGGCGAAGGCGCGGCCGTGGTCGCGCAGATCCACACCGCCCTGTCGGGGCAGACGGCCTGATGACCCGCGGCCAGCCCCTGCCCACCCTTCGCCGCCCGCTCGCCGGCCGTCCCTCAGCCGGGGGTGGTCGGAAAATCGAAGCCGTCGAGGTCGTGGACCCAGGCCTCGAAGAAATCCGTGAAGGTCGAGACCAGCGGCGGCAGCCTCTCATAGGGCGGATAATAGAGCATGAGATACAATGGGGTGATCTGCCAGTCCGTCAGGACGGGCACCACCTCGCCTTTGGCAAGACCGTCCTTCACCAGAAAGACCGGCAGGTTGACGATGCCGTCGCCCGCTGCCGCGAGGCTGTAGAGAACCTCTCCATTATTGGTGCAGACGCTGGTTCCGGCGGGAAGACTGCGCGTGCGTGCGCCCTTGGCCAAGCGCCAGACCTCGGCAGAGCCGCCAGTGCTGTAGGACAGGCAGTGATCCGGGTCCAGATCATCCGGCGTTCCGGGGCGGGCGACACGGTCGAACAGCGCGGGGGCCGCGACCAGCTGGCGCGGCACCTCGCAGATCTTGCGCCAGATCGCGGATTTGACGGCGGGCGGGCGGGCGATGCGGATCGCCAGATCACAGCTGGCATCCACGATATCGACCAGCGCGTCGGTCATCTGCAGGTCGATCTGGATATGGGGATAGGCCAGCCGGAAGCTGTGGATCATCCGGGGCATCACACGCAGGCCGAACGACATAGGCGCATTGATGGCAAGCCTGCCGCGATCGGGGCGGGCGGCGCGCGTGATGTCATGGGTGGCCCGATCGAACTCTTCGACGATAGGACGAAGGCGGGCCGCGACGACCGCCCCGGCATTGGTCAGCGACACCTGCCGGGTGGTGCGGACAAGCAGCTGCTGACCCAGATCCGTCTCCAGCCGGGCGACGATCCGGGTGACCGAGGCGGGGGTCATCCGCAGGACGCGCGCAGCACCGGCAAAGCTGCGTTGGGCCTCGACCTCCAGAAAGACGCGAAAGGAATTGATGTCCTGCATCCGCCGATCATTACACTATCGGCAACAGTAAATGAAGATACGTTTCTGTTTCGGACAATGATGGGACCGATTATCTTGGGGTCAATATCAGTCAACGGGGCCGCACGGACCGGCCCGAGGAGTTTCAGATGATCGACCAGATCAAGGGATTGCACCACGTCACCTCGATGGCGGCGGATGCCAATGACAATAACAGCTTCTTCACCCGCACTCTGGGCCTGCGCAGGGTCAAGAAGACGGTGAACTTTGACGCGCCCGAGGTCTATCACCTTTACTACGGCGACGAGATCGGGACGCCCGGCTCTGTGATGACGTCCTTTCCCTTTGCGCAAATGCCGCGCGGCGCTCGGGGCATCGGCGAGGTAGGCATGACCGAATTTGCCGTGCCCAAGGGGTCGCTGCCCTTCTGGAAGGACCGGCTTTCGACCCACGGTGTTACCGGGCTGCGCGACGACAGCTTTCTGGGCGAGACGCGGCTTGGCTTCGAGGGCCCGGATGGTGACAGCTATGCGCTGGTCGAGGCCGACCCGCGCGGACGGACCCCCTGGACGGGCAGCGATGTGCCGGAACATGCCGGCGTGCTGGGGTTCCACGGCGCCCGGATGCGCCTGCGCGACGCGGCTGCCACGGGCGAGCTGCTGCAGTTCATGGGCTATCGCAAGGATGAGACGGCGGGCAACGTCACCCGGTACCGGATCGAGGGCGGCAATGCGGCGGATGTGATCGACCTCGAGGCGCTGCCGGGTGGCCGGGCGGCCCGGCAGGGGGCGGGGTCCGTCCACCATATCGCCTTTGCGGTCGAGGATCGCGCCGCACAGGCCGAGGTGCGCAAGGCGCTGCTGGACACCGGCTATCAGGTCACGCCGGTGATCGACCGGGATTACTTCTGGGCGATCTATTTCCGTACGCCCGGCGGCGTCCTGTTCGAGGTGGCCACCAACGAGCCCGGCTTTGATCGGGATGAGGACAGCCGGCATCTGGGCCAGTCCCTGCAGCTGCCCACCCGCTATCAACCGCTGCGCGACCGGATCCAAGCCAACCTGCCAGTGATCACGGATTGAGGGGGTCTGCCATGTCGACCTCCTCCTACACCGCGCGAACGCGTGCCCCCGGCCCGGGGGCACCCCTGATCCTTGCCTTTCACGGCACGGGCGGGGATGAGCATCAGTTTTTCGACCTGGCCGGTCAGCTTGTGCCTGGGGCGGGCATCGTCTCGCCCCGGGGCGATGTTCTGGAACACGGCGCGGCGCGGTTCTTCCGGCGCAGGGGCGAAGGCGTCTATGACATGGACGACCTTGGCGAGCGGACGCAGAAGATGGCGGCCTTCGTGGGCGCCCACCGAGCCGCCAATCCCGGCACGCCGGTCTTCGGCTTTGGCTATTCCAACGGCGCGAACATCCTGGCCGCGGTGGCAATGGCCCATCCCGACCTGTTCGACCGGATCGGCCTGCTGCATCCGCTGATCCCCTGGCAGCCGCAGCCAGCCCCGGGGCTGGCAGGAACGCCCGTGCTGATCACCGCAGGACGGCGCGATCCGATCTGCCCCTGGCCGTTGACCGAACGCCTGATCGACTGGTTCGGCGCGCAAGGCGCCTCCGTCACCACCAGCATCCACGAGGGCGGCCATGACCTGCGCCAGCCCGAACTGATCGCCCTGCGCGCGCTGTTGACCGCGCCCCTTCATTCCCGAGGAGAGCCCTGATGTCCAAGCTCGACGTCCTGACCCCGCAGAACAGCCAGCTGATCTTCATCGACCATCAACCGCAAATGGCGTTTGGCGTGCAGTCGATCGACCGCCAGACCCTGAAGAACAATACCGTGGGTCTGGCCAAGGCCGCGGCGATCTTCGGTATCCCCACGACGATCACCACCGTCGAGACCGACAGCTTTTCCGGCAACACCTATCCCGAACTGCTGGACGTCTTCCCCGATGCGCCCCTGCTGGAACGGACCTCGGTGAATTCGTGGGACGATGCGAATGTGCGCGACGCCCTGCGCGCCAATGCCGCCAAGGGGGCAACCAAGATCGTCGTCGCGGGGCTGTGGACCGAGGTCTGCAACACGACCTTCGCGCTGTCCTGTCTGGCCGATACGGATTTCGAGATCTACATGGTCAGCGATGCCTCGGGCGGCACCAGCCTCGAGGCGCATGACCGCGCGATGCAGCGGATGATGCAGGTCGGTGTCGTGCCGGTCACATGGCAGCAGGTGCTGCTGGAATGGCAGCGCGACTGGGCGCGCCGGGGCACCTATGATGCGGTCATGGCCTTGGTGCAGGAGCATTCTGGCGCCTACGGGATGGGCGTCGATTACGCCTATACCATGGTCCACAAGGCCCCGCATCGCAGCCGCCACACCGGCCCGCGCGCCACCTCGAAAGGTGACAAGTGACCGGCGCGGACCCTCGCGCAACGGATAGGCTGGCCGATCTTGTCCTGATCGGCGGCCGCGTCACCTCTCTGGACCGCGAGACGCCGGATGCCACGGGGCTGGCAATCCGTGATGGCCTGATCGTGGCTGTGGGGGATGACGCCCATGTCATGCGCTGGACCGGCGATGCGACAAAGGTGGTCGCGCTGAACGGAAGACGGGTCATTCCGGGGCTCAACGACAGCCACACCCATCTGATCCGAGGCGGGCTGAGCTATAACATCGAGTTGCGATGGGAAAACGTGCCCTCGCTGTCCGATGCGCTGGCGATGCTGCGCCGGCAGGCGGCGAACACGCCTGCGCCGCAATGGGTGCGGGTGGTCGGCGGCTGGTCCGAGTTCCAGTTTGCCGAACGCCGGATGCCGACGCTGGACGAGATCAACGCGGCAGCGCCGGACACGCCGGTTTTCATCCTCCACCTATACGCCCGGGCGCTGCTGAACCGCGCGGCGCTGCTGGTGCTGGGGATCAACGCCGACACGCCGAACCCGCCGGGCGGCGTGATCGAGCGGGATGCCAGGGGCAACCCCACCGGAATGCTGCTGGCCAAGCCATCGGCGCTGATCCTTTATTCCACGCTGGCGCGGGGCCCCAAGCTGCCGGTCGAGGATCAACTGAACTCCACCCGCCATTTCATGCGCGAGTTGAACCGGCTGGGCATCACCTCGGTCATCGACGCGGGCGGCGGCGGGCAGGCCTATCCCGACGATTACGACGTGGTCCAGCGCCTGCACCGCGACGGCCAGATGACCCTGCGCATCGCCTACAACCTGTTCGCGCAGACGCCAGGGCGCGAGTTGTCCGATTATGAACGCTGGATCGGCATGACCCATCCCGGTGCGGGCGACGACTGGCTGCGGATGAACGGCGCGGGCGAGAACCTGGCCTGGTCCGCGGCGGATTTCGAGAACTTCCTCGAACCGCGGCCCGACCCTGTGCCGGTGATGGAGGACGAGCTGGAGCGCATCCTCGAGCTGCTGGCGACGAACGAATGGCCCTTCCGGATCCACGCGACCTATGACGAGACCATCGACCGCTTCCTGACGGTGTTCGAGCGGGTGACGGGCCGGGTGCCCTTCAAGACCCGTTTCATCATCGACCACGCCGAAACGATCAGCCCGCGCAACATCGACCGCATCAGGGCGCTTGGCGGCGGCATCGCCACCCAGCACCGCATGGCCTTTCAGGGCGAATACTTCGTCGATCGCTACGGGGCAGAGGCCGCAAAGGCGACGCCGCCGATCCGCGCGATGCTGCAAAGCGGGCTGCCGGTCGGGGGTGGCACCGATGCCACGCGGGTGGCCAGCTATGACCCTTGGGTGGCGCTGCACTGGCTGACGACGGGCCGGACGGTGGGCGGCCTGCCGCTTTACGGCGAGGACAACCTGCTGACCCGCGAAGAGGCTCTGGCGATCTGGACCACCGGCTCGGCATGGTTTTCGGGCGAGCAGGAGGTCAAGGGCCGCCTCAGCCCCGGGATGTATGCCGATCTGGCGGTGCTGTCCGACGACATGATGGCGGTGCCGGATGACAGCCTGCGTGGGATCACCTCGGCCCTGACCATTGTCGGGGGGCGCATCGTCTTTGCGGATGCCGAGTTCGCCGGCCTGAACCCGCCCCTGCCCCCCGCCAGCCCCGGCTGGTCGGTCAATGCCGTGCTCGCCAGCCCGGCGGAACGCGCTGCGCCCGGCGCCCCGGCCCAGATGGCGATGCGGGCCTGCCATGACGGCTGCGCCAGCGGCTGCGGCCTTCACGGCCATGCGCATGGCATTGCCTGGGCGAACCCGATCCCCGTCCGCGACAAGCGCGCCTTCTGGGGCGCGCTTGGATGTTCGTGCTTCGCAGTCTGACAGGGAGGCATGATGATCCAACCTCTCACCACCTGTCCCGAAATCGTGCCGTGGCACGTCCATGCCCAACGCCCATGCGAGGAACCGGCCGATGTCATCCAGTGGTAAGCCCCTCAGCGCCGCCAAGCCCGCAGTCGGTGCCTTTGCCCCCTTCTCCTACGGTGCCTTTTCGCTTTTATGGACCGCGACGCTGATCTCGAATACCGGCACATGGATGCACGATGTCGGCGCGGGCTGGCTGATGACGACGATGAATCCCAGCCCGGCCGTCGTGACGCTTGTGCAGGCCGCGACCACGCTGCCGGTGTTCTGCTTTGCGCTGCTGGCAGGGGCCTTGGCGGACCGGATGAACAAGCGACGGATGCTGATCGTGATCAACATCATCCTTGCCGGCGTCGTGACGATCCTTGCGGCCCTGGTCTGGCTTGGGGCGATGACGCCTGCCCTGCTGATCCTGTTCACCCTCGCCATCGGCACCGGTGCGGCCTTTGCCGGACCGGCCATGCAGGCAGTGGTGCCACAGCTTGTTCCGCGCGAGGCGCTGAGGCCCGCCATCGCGCTGAACTCGATGGGCATCAATATCAGCCGGGCCATCGGGCCGGCCGTGGCGGGCGTCCTGATCGCCAGCGTGGGGCTGGCCGCGCCCTTTGCGGTGAACGCCCTCAGCTTCATCGTCATTCTGGCAGCCCTGATGGTCTGGCACCCTGATACCCCGCCCCCGCGCCGCCGTCACGGCAGCCTGGGCGCAGACATGGCCACGGGCCTGCGCCATGTCCGCCACAATGCCGCGATGCTGGCGACCGTCATCCGTGCGGCCGCGTTCTTCCTGTCAGCCTCGGCCTATTGGTCGCTGCTGCCGCTGATCGCACGCGGGGCGGAGGGCGGCGGCGCACAGCTCTACGGGATCCTCATGGCGCTGATCGGCGCCGGCGCTGTCACGGGCGCACTGGCGCTGCCCCGGCTTCAGCGGACGTTCGATGCGAATATCGTCGTGCGCATCGGAACGGGTGGTACGGTGCTTGCGCTGCTGATCATGGCGGGCGCGCAGATCCCCGTCATGCTGATGGCGGCGGCATTTCTGGGCGGGATCAGCTGGATCGCCGTCCTGACCTCGTTCAACGTTTCCGCGCAGACCGCCCTGCCCGATTGGGTGCGGGCCCGCGGGCTCGCCGTGTTCCTCATGGTCTTTTCCGGCTCGATGTCCTTCGGCTCGTTCCTATGGGGGCAGATCGCACAGGCCAGTTCGATCCGCCTCGCGCTTTTGATCGCGGCAGCGGGGCTTGGCGTGGGGCTGCTGGCGACCCGGCGCTTTGCCATCGGTCAGGGCGAGGCGCTGGATTACCGCCCCGCCGCCGCCTGGCCCCAGGCGCCTGTCCCGGCCGAGGGTCAGCAGGACGATCAGGCCGCGATGGTGACCGTGGAATACCGGATCGCCGAGCAGGACCGCGCGACCTTTGTCGGCGCGCTCACGGCCGCCGGGACAGAGCGGATGCGCAATGGTGCCACCGCCTGGCATCTGCACCAGAGCGTCGAGGACCCGGAGATCTGGCTCGAAACCTTCCACCTCCCAAGCTGGACTGAGCATCTGGAGCAGCATGACCGGGTGACCCGTTCCGACATGGACGCCCATACCGGCCTGCGCCGTCTGCACCTGCACCCGGACGGCCCGATCGTCCGCCATTACATCGCCCCCGGCCAAGGCGCCGCATCACAGACGAAGGACACAACATGAGCTGGAACCCCACGCAAAACCCCGAATGCCCCGCGACCGGCACCGATGCGCTGGAAACGCTGATCATCCCCCGCGCCCGCGATCTTGGCGGGTTCGAAGTGCGGCGCGCCCTGCCGGCGCCGGACCGGCAGATGGTCGGCCCCTTCATCTTCTTCGACCAGATGGGCCCGGCAGAGTTCATCACCGAGGGTGGCATCGACGTGCGCCCCCACCCTCATATCGGCCTCGGAACGGTCACCTATCTCTATCAGGGCGAGTTCGAGCATCGCGACAGCCTGGGCACCCGGCAGATGATCTATCCCGGCGAGGTGAACTGGATGGTCGCTGGGCGCGGCGTGACGCATTCGGAACGCACAAGCGCGGCGACCCGCGCCACGCGCCACAAGCTGTTCGGGATCCAGACCTGGATCGCATTGCCCGAGGATCAGGAAGACAAGGCCCCCGAATTTCACCATCACAAGGAGGCCGCGCTGCCGGTCCTGCGCGACGGAGGCGCCGAGGCCCGCCTGGTCCTCGGCACGGCCTATGGCGAGCAAAGCCCGGTGACGATGCCGTCCGAGACCTTCTATCTGGATGTCGTCCTGCAGCCGGGTGCGCGCTTTCCGCTGCCCGACGATCACGAGGACCGGGGGATCTATATCACGCAGGGCCAGATCGACGTCGCCGGCGACAGGTTCGAGGCCGGCCGCATGCTGGTCTTTCGCCCCGGCGACAAGATTACCGTCACTGCCGGCGAACAGGGCGCGCGGCTGATGGCCCTCGGCGGCGCTACCCTGAACGAAAAGAGGTATATGTGGTGGAATTTCGTGTCCTCCTCGAAAGACCGGATCGAGCAGGCGAAGGAGGCGTGGAAAGCTGCCGACTGGACCAACGGACCATTCCACCTTCCCCCAGGCGACGATCTCGAATTCACGCCGATCACGGATGAGCTGGAGCGCACGCGCCCCTTGGACTGGAAAACGCGCTGACCTGAAGCCGCAGCCTGACTTTTAAGCCGCAGGGAGGCAATGTCAGGCTGCGGATTCGTCCATCGGCCGCCGGAGGCCTTGATCGTGCCGAACGGGTGCCCGACTCGCGCAGCGGCGCAGGGCTCATCGGATCGGGGTCAAGGCCGAGCGGCATGTCGGCGGTTACGGCCCCGTGCATCCATCCAAAGGCACCGCGGGCACCTTGCTGGGCCGCGGTCTCCCCTACGTCCCCAAGGCAGCACTCTGGCAAACGCTAGCCAACTCGGCAGCAACTATGCCCCGAGCTACAAGCTTCAGTGCGTCCAGGCGCCCCGGCGGTCGGTGGCAAAATTCTCGCCATAGCCTCGCACACGGATGTTCTGCTTGCGGCGGTGGGGTTCCAGCACGTCATACGACAGCCCATGCTCGCGCGCATAATCCTCGGCGGCTTCGCGGGTGTCGAAGCGCAGGCGCACCTGGCTTTGGGTGTCGTCAGAGCTGGTCCAACCCATCAGCGGGTCGATCTCGCGCGCGGCGGCAGGGGCGTAGTCGAGCACCCAGGTCTTGGTCTTCGCGGCACCGGACTGCATGGCGGTTCTGGCTGGCTGGTAGATACGCACTCGCATGGCTGAACCCTCCTTCTGAGACAGGGCTGTTATCGGCAAAACCGGGCGGCTCTGCAAGCACAATGCGGGTGCGGCGAAGCGCCTGCGAGCGCAGGAGAGCGACTGCCGACCGGGCGTGGGAGCGAGGGGTGGGTGGGTGGTGCACCCGGTCGGCAGCCTTATTGCTGCTTGCAGGAACAAAGTAGGACCATCGGCCCCGCCGCGCAACGGATTCGCGGGGCCCCGCCGGGCCCAAGTGCTGAAAATGCGGGGCAATCCGGTAACCTGCCCGAAACTCGTGCCCCAAAACGCCCCTTCCCGGGCGATCAGCGCTTGAACCGGAACAAAAACAGATCAAATTAGGACGGCCGCAGCAACAGGTCTCGCCATGCCCCACAACAACATGAACATGCCGATGCACCGCCCCGATGTGCTGACCCGCCCCAAGCTGGAGGGCGGCCGCCGCTTCGTCATGCACAGCCCGTTCCAGCCGGCGGGCGACCAGCCCATGGCCATCGCGGAACTGGCCGAGGGCGTGCGGTCGGGCGAGCGCGACCAGGTGCTGCTGGGGGCCACCGGCACCGGCAAGACCTTCACCATGGCCAAGATTATCGAGGAGACGCAGCGCCCCGCGATCATCCTTGCCCCCAACAAGACGCTGGCAGCGCAGCTCTACGGCGAGTTCAAGGGTTTCTTCCCCGAGAATGCCGTCGAATACTTCGTCAGCTACTATGACTACTACCAGCCCGAAGCCTATGTCGCGCGGTCGGATACCTATATCGAGAAGGAATCCCAGATCAACGAGCAGATCGACCGGATGCGCCACTCGGCGACCCGGGCGCTGCTGGAGCGGGATGACGTGATCATCGTCGCCTCGGTCAGCTGCATCTACGGCATCGGCTCGGTCGAGACCTATTCGGCGATGACGCAGGACATGGTCGTCGGGCAGATCTACGAACAGCGCGCCTTCATTCAGGAGCTGGTGGCCCAGCAATACAAGCGCCTCGATGCCGCCTTCGCCCGCGGTGCCTTCCGGGTGCGCGGCGACAGTGTCGAGGTCTGGCCCGCCCACCTTGAGGACCGGGCCTGGCGGTTTTCCTTCTTCGGCGAAGAGCTGGAGGCGATCACCGAGTTTGACCCGCTGACCGGCGCCAAGACCGACAGTTTCAAGCAGATCCGCATCTATGCCAACAGCCACTACGTCACCCCGCGCCCGACCATGCAGCAGGCCACCAAGGGCATCCGCAAGGAACTGACCCTGCGGCTGGCGCAGCTGAACGACGAGGGGAAACTGCTCGAGGCGCAGAGGCTGGAGCAGCGCTGCACCTTCGATCTTGAGATGCTCGAGGCGACGGGCGTGTGCAACGGCATCGAGAATTACAGCCGCTACCTCACGGGGCGCGCGCCCGGTGAACCGCCGCCGACGCTGTTCGAATTCATCCCCGACAATGCCATCGTCTTCGCGGACGAATCCCACGTCTCGGTCCCGCAGATCGGCGCGATGTACAAGGGCGACTACCGGCGCAAGTTCACGCTGGCCGAGCATGGCTTCCGCCTGCCCTCCTGCATGGACAACCGCCCGCTGAAATTCGAGGAATGGGACGCGATGCGCCCGCAATCGGTGTTCGTGTCGGCCACGCCTGCCGCCTGGGAGCTGGAGCAGACCGGCGGCACCTTCACCGAACAGGTGATCCGCCCCACCGGCCTGATCGACCCGATGGTCGAAATCCGCCCGGTCTCCATGCAGGTCGATGACCTCCTGGACGAGGTGCGCAAGGTCTCGCAGGCCGGGTTCCGCACGCTGGTGACGACGCTGACCAAGCGCATGTCCGAGGATCTGACCGAATACATGCACGAACAGGGCATCCGGGTGCGCTACATGCACAGCGACATCGACACCATCGAGCGGATCGAGATCCTGCGCGACCTGCGGCTGGGGGCGTTCGACGTGCTCATCGGCATCAACCTGCTGCGCGAGGGGCTGGATATCCCCGAATGCGGGCTGGTGGCGATTCTGGATGCGGATAAGGAAGGCTTCCTGCGGTCGGAAACCTCGCTGATCCAGACCATCGGCCGGGCGGCGCGAAACTCCGAAGGCCGGGTGATCATGTATGCCGACCGGATCACCGGCAGCATGGAACGCGCGATGCGCGAGACTGACCGCCGCCGCGCCAAGCAGGTCGCCTATAACGAGGAGCATGGCATCACCCCGACCACGATCCGCAAGAATGTCGATGATGTGCTCTCGGGCCTGTGGCAGGGCGATACCGACCAGTCGCGCGTCACCGCCAAGATCGGCAAGGCGATGGTGGGCGGCAATCTGGCCGCGCATCTGGATGCGATGCGGGTGGCGATGCGCAAGGCGGCCGAGAACCTCGAGTTCGAGGAGGCGGCACGGCTGCGCGACGAGGTGAAGCGGCTGGAAGCGGTGGAGCTGGCGATTGCCGATGATCCGCTGGCGCGGCAGTCGGTGGTGGAGGAAGCGGCAGAGGCGGCGGTGAAGGGATCGGGCCGCAGCACCGGCGGACGGGGCGGGATGCGCGGCGGCAAGGCACGGCGGGGGCGGTAGGCAGCCCGCTCGGCTTGCATTTATGCAATCTGCTGCGCTCTGTTGTGGCTTTCTAAGTGTGATGCATTGACCTTTTCGAATATTTCTCGCGCAAGATTCTCCGGGCGTGCAACCCGCCGCCCCGCCGATGCCGATGCCGGGCCTTAACGCATTGTTAACCACGCCTCCTGCAGTCTTGCGGGGACAGGAGGCAGCCGATGGTCCTGCATCTTCCCCCGCACCGGTCCGTGCTGCGCCTGCCGAGGCTGCGGTCTACGCTCGTGCGCTTGTGTCTCCTGCTCCTGCTGGGGGCGCTCTGCCTGTCCCCCATCGCCGCAGCCGCCGGCCCCTGGCCGCGCGCGAAAGGCGATCTGTTCCTGTCCTTCTCGCATGAGACGGCGGGGGAAACCGGCAAGGACGGCGCGGGCTGGACCGCGCTTTATGCGGAATACGGGCTTACCCCGCGCTGGACGCTGGGGCTCGATCTGGGCAACGGGGAAGGCAAGCAGACCGGACTGATCTTCCTCCAGCGCGCCGTCGGCAGGCAGGACGGCCCCGGGCGGCTAGCCTTTTCCAGTGGGATCGGCGTTGAGACCGGCGATGCGCCGCAGGCCTATGGCATGATGGGCGGCGCGTGGGGCCGCAGCCTTGGTACCCCGCTCGGCCCAGGCTGGTTGGCGGTGGAGCCGCAGCTGCGCATGGGTGTGGGCCTGTCCCAGGACTGGCCGCCGACACTGGTGCTGGACGTGGACGGCACGCTGCTGACCACCGCCAGCGCCAAGCTGGACCTGACGCTTGGTGCAACGGCCCGGCCCGGGCTGATCGTGATGGGGCAGCTGCAGATGGAGCGGGTGGTGGACGGCGAGACCACCGCCCGGCTCACCGCCTCGGCGGTGCGCGAAGTCGGCCGGCGCGGCAAGCTGCTGCTGGGTGTGTCGGCGCCGGTTCAGGGCGAAGGCGACACAGCGCTGAAGCTGGGCACCTGGCTGGAGTTCTGAAGCAGGACAAAGAGTTCCAGCCTTGCACGCCGTAGGCCGGAGGGGCGCCACCCGGCGCCCCCTGCCCCGCCCTCAGTCGAACAGCAGCCGCACCAGCGCCAGCACCACGACCGAGCCGACAGCCGCGACCAGCAGCACCATCACGATGCCCGATGCGGCCAGCGCGCCGATCCCTGCAGCGACCACCAGCAGCGGCACCGCCAGCGCCGTCACCACGCCGACCAGCAGATACCGGCCCATGTGACGCCCGCCCGACAGCGCACTGGCGCCCCAGCCGGCCATCAGCCCGACCACCACCAGCAGCACCAATGCCACCCAGCCCAGTGCTTCCACGAAACCTTCCATGCCGTGTTCCTTTCCCTCAAATGTCGAGCCGGCCCGTGTCAGAACACCTCTGCCACCTCATACATCACCGGCTCGAATCTTGAACACAACGCCGCAATGGCCCGGTTGCGTTCCCGCATTTCTGCTGTGCGCAGCATTGCCTGGAAATCCTCGCGTCTTTGCCACTGGCTGTAGCTGGCAATCCGCGTCTGCGCGTCGTTGACATGGATGGCACCCGAGATGAAGCCGGGCTGGTGGCGGATGAACTCGGCATAGGCGGCGGCCAGCGCCTCTTGCAGGTCGCCGCAGGTGCCCGGCGTCATCTCGAAGGTGGTCAGCACCGTCTGGCAGGTGGTCTCGCGGGAAATTGTGGTCATCTTGGCTCCTCCTCTGGCGACCACTGTGGCAGTTTGGCCCGAGTCGTGCATCCCTGTGCGACCGGCTCGAAAGGAAATTCCGATGCTCCGCCTCATGACCGCCGCCGTGATCACGCTGCTCGCCCTGCCCGCCGCCGCAAGCTCGGATGATGCCTGGGAGGCCTTCCGCGCCGAGGTGGACAGCGCCTGCCGCGCGCTGATCATCGGCCCGGGCGAGCCGACGGTCGAGGTGGAGCCCTTCGGATCGGCCAGCTACGGCGTCGCGCTGATCACGCTGGCCTTGCCCGAAGGCGCCTCGGAACGCTATGCCTGTGTCTTCGACAAGCAAAGCAGCGCCGCGGAACTCGCGGGGCCATTCCCCGAGCCGGAAGCAGCCGAAAGCGAGTAAGATGAAATTCCTCGACCCCGCCGACCCGTTCTTCCGCCCGCTCTGGCGCCGGCGCGCCGTGGTGATCGCGCCCGCACTCTGGGCGGCGTTCGAGCTTTACGGCGGCAATCCCGGATGGGCGCTGCTGTTCGGCGGGGCGGCGGGCTATGCGTGGTGGATGCTGTTCGGCCCCGGCAACAAGGCCGAATGACCGCGCCCGGATAAGGGCGCTTCAGGCCAGCAGCGCCTGCACCTCGGCGGCCAGACGGCGGATCTCGTCACAGGCCGGCCCGCGGCGCGGCGATTCCAGCACCCCCAGCCCCACCCCCAGCGTTTCGGCATAGACGATACGGTTCGCCAACCGTGTCTCGGCCAGCTCGGCCTCCAGCGCGGCGGCGGCTTCGGCCACCTCCTCGCCCAGACGGGTGCCGGCCTTGGCGCGGTTCAGCACCACGGTCGTGCGCTTTCTCTCGCGCCGCGCCAGATCCAGCACACCCTCGGTGGCCCACAGGTCGACATGGCTGGAGGCGACGGGGATCAGGATCAGGTCGGCCTCGCGCAGCGTCGGGCGCAGGTCGGCATCGACCTTGGGCGGCGTGTCGACAAGGATGAAATCGGCATCGCGGCGCAGCTTTTCGCATTCATAGCCGACACCCCAGGCCGAAGAGGTGGAAAACTCCATGCCAGGATCGCCAAGCCGCTCGCGCCGCGCCATGAACCAGCGGCCGAGGCTGCCCTGCGGATCGGTATCGAGCAAGGACACCTTCGCGCCCTGCTGCATGAAGGCCACTGCCAGATTGACGGCGATCGTGGTTTTGCCCGATCCGCCCTTCTGCTGCGCCACCGCTATCACCTTGCCAGCCATCGGCTCTCCCACCCTTTACGCTGCAGCGCAGCATAACAGGGGCGCCAGCGATTGCACGGGATAAGTTGCCGCGCCTCTCACCGCCGCCGCTCTGCCGCCCGCTCGCGCACCATCGCCACCGCGAGTTGCAGCCCGAGGCCCGCAGTCAGGATCGCGGTGTCCAGCGCCAGATCCCGCTCCAGTCCCACGCGCAGGCCGGCGAGTTTCACCGCCTGCCCCGAAAAGGCCAGCACCGTGCCAAGCGCGAACACCGTCAGCCCGTGCCGCCCCAGCACCGCCAAGGGCCAGGCAACCCGGTGCGCACAGGCGCGGCGGACGATGGGCAGGGCCGAGAGCAGATAGGCCAGCGCAAGGAAATGCAGCAGGCGGGGGCCGGAGACAAAGGTCTTGTCATAGTCGAACAAGAAATCCGGCAGCCATGTATCGCGCAGCGCGAACATGCCCGTATTCAGCCGCGCGCCCAGATCGTCCCAGATCGCCCAGACCATGATGCCAAGCACGACAGCAGCCGACAGCGCCACCAGCCAGCGCCGCACCGGAACCAGGCGCTGGCCACGCTTCATCGCCGTGCCGGAAGTAAGCCCAAGCACGAACAGCAGCTGCCAGGACAGCGGATTGAAGAACCAGATCGACTCGGTCGGATAGGTTGGCGGCGCGATGCGCAGGCTGCCCGCCACCAGCCAGACCGCCGCCGAGACTGCGACGAGCGCCAAGGGCGCGCGCAGCGCGGCCCAGAGCAGCGCCGGGGTCGCCGCCAGCAGCACGGCATAAAGCGGCAGGATGTTCATGTAGCCCAGCTGATGCGACAGCAGCGCCAGCCCCAGAAACCCCGCCAAGGGATCGGCCAGCAGCGGCGGCACGTTGTTGATCTCGGCCATCTCGGGCAGGCCCCACAACTTCACCGCCGCGCCCGTGATCCCGAGGGCTATCACCGTCACCGTCATATGCACCAGGATCAGCGTCCAGGCCCGGCCCCAGACCCTTGTGATCGCCGGCCAGAACGGCGCGCGCCGGAAGCCGCCCGAATAGGCCAGCCCGGCGGCGAGGCCGGACATGAACACGAACCCCTCGGCAGCATCGGAGAAGCCGAAGTTGCGGCTGGTCCAGCCCTCCCAGGCGGTGTTCGGGACGTGGTTGATGAAGATCATCACCAGCGCCAGCCCGCGCAGCACGTCAAGCCGCGCATCGCGCACGGACGGCATGGGATCAGGCATAGGCGGTGGCGGGCTCGGGCGCTGGTCCGGTGGTTGGCACCTCGGCCCCGGCCGTTCCGGTCCAGACGGCGAGGATGTGCTTCCAGGCCAGGATCACCGGGCTTGGCGCGATCTCGGCCGGCACCGTGAACAGCCGCGCCCCGCCCGTGCGGGCCGGCCCACTACGCTGCGAGGACCAGGCGATCAGTTGCGGCGCGAACAGCATCGGCAGGCCCACCGGCAGCAGCCAGGCCACCAGCACCGGCGTCAGCCACCAGACGAACAGCAGCCCGGCAAGGCCCGTCAGCGCGATCCAGCGGCTGTTGGCCCAGGCCTCGGAAATGCCAAGCGTGCCATCGCCGCGGTTGTTGGTCGGCCAGCCGCTGTCGAGCCCGAACATCACCTGCGCCACCGAGCGGGTCTGATACATCAGCATCACCGGCGCGATCACGCTGGAAAACAGCAGCTCGGTCAACGTGGACCGCAGACCGGTCCAGCCGCCGCCAAAGCCGCGGGCGCGACCGGTCCATGCGGCATGGGCGGCGATCAGCAGCTTGGGCAGCAGCAGCAGGCCGAAGATGCCGATGGCAAGCTCCACTGCCTTGGCGGTGTCATTATGCGGGAAGGTCGGGAACAGCTGTTCATAGGGGGTGGGGAAATAGTCCAGCTCCGGTGCCAGCACGATGGCGGCGATCGAGGCGGTGATGAAGCCCAGCCAGAACAGCGGCGCGATATAGGCAAGGATGCCCTGCAGGAACACGAAGCGGCTCCACGGCTTCAGCTCCGGCGCCATCAGCAGTCGCGCGTGCTGCAGGTTGCCCTGGCACCAGCGGCGGTCGCGCTTGGCATAGTCGATGATGTTCTCTGGCCCCTCCTCGAACGAGCCCTCCAGATCGACATCCACCCGCACCGTCCAGCCAGCCCGCGCCAACAGCGCCGCCTCGACATAGTCATGGCTCATGATGTGCCCGCCAAAGGGCGGATCGCCCGCCAGCACCGGCAGGCCGCAGCTTTGGGCAAAGGCCTCCACCCGCACCATCGCGTTATGGCCCCAGAACGGGCCGGTATAGCCTTGCAGCGTGGCCAGCCCGCGGGCGAAGATCGGCGAGTAGAAGCTGGCCGAGAACTGCATGGCGCGGCCAAAACGCGAGTTCGCCTCGATGACCTTGGGCAGCGATTGCAGCAGGCCCAGCTTCGGGTCCGCCTCCATCCGCCGCACCATCTCGGCGATGGTGCCGCCCTCCATCAGGCTGTCGGCATCTAGGATCAGCGCAAACTCATAGGCTGCGCCCGACCGCTCGATGAAATCCTCGATATTGCCTGCCTTCTTGCCGGTGTTCACCGCGCGGCGGCGGTAGAACATCCGCCCCTCGCCCCCCCGCTCGGCGATCAGCCGCAGGAACCAGCGGCGCTCTGCCGCGGCGATCTCGTCATTGCGGGTGTCGGAGAGGATGGCGAAGTCGAACTTCTCGGTCAGCCCAAGCGCGGCGAGCGAGGCATCCATCGCCGCCACCCGCGCCAGCACCGGGGCCGGCTCTTCATTATAGACCGGGACCAGAATGGCCGTGCGCCCGCGGATTACGGGCACGTCCTCCGCCAAGGCGGGAATGACCGTCGGGCTGCTGCGCGAGAACAGCCCCAGCAGGCCCTGACAGGCGCCCCAGGACAGCCAGAAGGTGGACAGCAGGATCAACCCGCTGCGCAACCAGTCCATCGCCTGCAGCCCGTCACCCGAGCCGTATTGCAAGAAGAGTGCGCCCGCGGCAAAGCCAAGGCCAATGGCCAGCACCAGCGCAAGGCTGCGCGCAGCCCAAGTCCGGGGCAGGCTCGTCTGCCGGGGCGACAAGGCTTAGCTTCCAAGCCTGCGGGTTCGGATCCCGGCCCCGAACACGGCCATCAGCCGCGACCAGAGCGTGCTTGACCGTTCCAGCACCTGACGGGGCATGGCAAGGGGGGCAGTCGGCAGCGCCCCGATAGTGGTTCCGACGTGATCGGCGTCCTGCATTAGCATGTCGCCCTTCTCAAAGCTCATTCCTGCACCCATTGATACAGCCAGGTTTCGGTCAATTTGCGGTCATACCCAGCAACATGGGCAACCATCTCTGTTACAGTTCCGGGCCGGCCGCGGACATCCACGACAAGACGCCAGATCCGGGTTCCGTCGATCTTCGACAGCACCGTGGTCAAGGCCTCGCCGCCCATGATGTTGACCACGGGCGCGACTTCGGCATCTGCGGGAAGCTGTCCCAGCACGCCGCCTTCGAAGTCCACAACAAACTTCCGCGTCCCCGGTTCCGCCTCGGCGCCCGAAACACCGCCGCTGCCTGCGCGGGTATCCGCCACCCAGGCCAGATCGCCGTTCGGATCGGGCGTCAGCGCGCCCCAGTGCAGGCGGTAGCGGAACTCCCGCATTTCGCCGGCGCGAATGGCCTCATCCGGCGCCCAGAAGGCGACGATATTGTCGTTGACCTCAAGGTCCGACGGGATCTCGACCAGCCGCACCGATCCAGCACCCCAGTCGCCAAGCGGCTCCACCGCCAGCGAGGGCCGCTTCTCATAGCGCGCCTCGGCATCCTGATAATGCTCGAAATCACGGTCGCGCTGATAAAGCCCGAAGCTGTTCATAGCAGGCTCGGCCAGAACCGAGACCGACAGCCGCGGCGGGTTGTTCAGCGCGCGCCACAGCACCTCGCCATTCGGCCGGGTGATCATCAGCCCGTCGCTGTCATGCACTTTGGGGCGGTAATCGGCAAAGGCCTCGCGGTTGTTCGCGGCATAGAGGAACATCGAAGTCAGCGGTGCCACACCCAGCTGCGCCACATCGGCGCGGAAGAACAGCCGCGCCGTCACCTCCATCACCGTGTCCGACCCGGGGGTGATGACGAAGCGGTAGGCGCCGGTGACGCTGGGGCTTTCCAGCGCCGCATTCACCACAACCTGCTGCGCGCCCTCCAGAGGGCGTTCCAGATAGAACGCGGTGAAGCGCGGAAACTCCTCGCCCCCCGGCAGGCCGGTATTGATGGCCAGACCGCGGGCCGAAAGGCCATAGCTGTTGCCCCGGCCAAGCGCGCGGAAATAGCTGGCACCGACAAAGGACACCAGTTCGTCCAGTACATCGGCGCGGTTCAGCGGATAGTGCATCCGGAAGCCCGCCACGCCGGGCAGGTTGAAGTGATGGGGCACCCGTTCGCCGAGTTCGTGCCGGTATTCGAAATCGTCAGTCGAGAAAACGACCTCCTGCGCGGTGCCATCGACCACGTCGAATATCCGCACCGGCTCGGCGAAGAGCCAGCCCATGTGATAGGCCTGCACCCGGAACTGACTGCCCGGCACCGCCCAACGGGCGCGGTCCGGCAGAAAGTTGATCTGGCGATATTCGTCATAGCCAAGGTCGGCCAGGAAGCCTTCCAGCGGCGGCACCGGCTCGGGGTCGTGCAGAGCCCGCTCGCGCATCGACTCGGTCAGCAGGTCATAGGAGAAGGGCGGCGGAGGTGGCGGCGCAGCAGGCACAGGCTCGGCCGCCGGCGCTTCGGCCGGCGCAGCCTCCTGAGCCCAGCCCGGCTGGCCGGCAACGATCATGAAGGCGCTACATGCGGCCGAACCAAACAGTCCGCGCCGGGTCATTGTAAGGGAGGGGGTGTCGTTTCTTGTTCTCATTCTGTCTGACGATCGTAATGCTGGTTCCCGTCAACGGCGGAACCTAACCGTTCTGACTGTTGTCTCCGGCGCCTTGGCCGGCCTGGCTTTCCTGCAGCGCCGAGCCTCGCCCGGCCCGAATCGCAACCTTGTTTCACACCCCGTTCGACCACTCATAGCGCAGTCCCTTCGCAGGTGCAGCACCTTCATGCTGCAATGCGCAAAACCTTGCCGTCCCACGCAAAAATGCCACGGGGAAACGGTCTGGGCCAACGCGGTCATCTGGGCATCGTCACGCTGCAAATCAAGGGCCGCGCGGCCCACGTTCATGCGCGGCCACGGCGGGCAAGTCGGAAAAACCTGACCGACAGGTCGGCAGACGCCGCAGCAGTCCAAAACATCGGTGTCTAAGGAATGGTACCGCCTACCCGGCTCGAACGGGTGACCCCCAGATCCACAATCTGGTGCTCTAACCAACTGAGCTAAGGCGGCACTGCGGGCGCATTTAGCGGCTGCGCTGATCGAATGCAAGGGCCCCGTGCAAGGGGAATGGCTGCTGGATGCGCAGCCCGCAGCGCCGCCGCCGGCTTGCGCAGCCCGCGTGTCGCCGCGGCTCAGGCGGTGACAAACTCCGCACGAAGGCCGATGCCGGCCTCGCGCGGATGTCCTGCGGCTTGCCGATCTGCTTGATCCTGCCCATCGATATCACCACCACGAGATCGGCCAGTTGCATCGCCTCGTCCTGGTCATGGGGTCACAAAGACCGTCGTCAGCCCAGCCTCGTCATGGATGTCGCGCGGCTCCTTGCGGACCTTGGCATCCAGCGCGCCAAAGGGCTCGTCCAGCAACAGCATCCGCAGCTCGATGCAACTCGTGCCAACGCCACCAACGGCAGGCGGCCCCACCGGGCACGATTACCCGCGCGGGTCGGCGCGCCGCCGGACATTGCACGCATCCCGGTTCGCGGTCGCTGCGATCCGGGGCGCGGATCCCGACTTGCTGGCTTCGTGTCCGGTCCACCGCCGTCCACCTTGGGCCTCTATGACGCCTGATGCTCCTCGGTATCGATCGCGGGGATCTCGGTCCTTTCCTCTTCCGCGGCACCGCAGAGCAGGTCGACCGCGCGGTCGGCGGCGTCCTGGAACGGCTCCAGCACCAGATCGGCGCCCGAGCCAAACAGCTCTTCGGTGTCGCGCGGGTGATGCGAGGCGACGGCGATCCGTCCGCGGAAGCCAGAGCTGCGGGTCAGCTGGATCAGGGTGGTGCGGGTATCCTCATGGCTGAGGCCGGTGGGATGGATCGGCACGGTGGAGACGATCCATTCTGCCCGCGGCAGAGGAAGTTCGGCGATGAACTCGGGATCGGTCGCGTCCCCGAACTCTGTCTCAAGGCCAAGCTCGCGCCAGCGCCGCACGGCCAGCGGGTTGAAGTCCACCCCCAGCACCTTGATGCCGCGCTTGTGCAGGCGCATCCCGATGGCGGTACCAAAGCGACCCAGACCGAAGATGATGACCTTGGGCCCGTCATCGCGGTGCGCGCCCGCCTCGGAGGGCTCACGCGGGGTGCCCCTGCGCTCGAACACGCCCAGAAACCGCTCGAACAGGGCGTAGAGCTGGTGCGAATAGGTGATCATGTAGGTGGAGGCGGCGATGGTCACGAGGCCGACCATGGTGACGAGGCCGAGCGCATCCTCTTGCACATGGCCAAGCGAGACGCCCATGGCGACGAAGATCAACGAGAACTCACTGATCTGCGCGACGGTCAGGCCGGCCAGAAAGCCGGTGCGCTTGCGGTAGCCCATCGCCCCCATGATGGCGAGGACGATCAGCGGGTTACCGATCAGCACGAAGATCGAGAAGACGATGGCGCCGGTGACGTGGCTGCCCAGAAGCGACAGGTCCAGCGCCGAGCCGAGGGCGATGAAGAAGAACAGCAGCAGGAAGTCGCGCAGCGGGGCCAGACGCGCCGCAATGGTCTCGCGGTAGGGTGTCGACGCGAGGGCGACGCCGGCCAGCAGGCCGCCCACCTCCTTGCCGAGCCCGACGATATCGCCAATGGCCGCGAACATCGCCGCCATGGCGATGGCGAAGATCACCAGAAGCTCTGGCGCGCGGGCCAGACGCTCTGTCAGCGGGTTGGCGACATAGCGCACGAACAGGACGACCAGCGCCACCATCGCCACGCCCGAGAGCAGAACCGTCGTCACCGACCCGCCGCCATGCCCGTCTTCGGCCGACCCGATGCCGATGGCCGAGAGCACGATCATCGCCAGCACCACGACAAGGTCCTGCACGATCAGGAAGCCAAGGGCGATCTGGCCATGCAGGCTGTCGATCTCGCGTTTGTCCGAGAGCAGTTTCACGATGATGATGGTCGAGGAGAAGGTCAGCGCGACCGCCACATAGAGGCTGGTGACGGCGCCGAGCCCGAGCGCGAGGCCGATCAGGAAGCCGAAGATCGAGGTGAAGGCGACCTGCCCCAGCCCGGTGAGCAGCGAGACCGCGCCAAGCGAGCGGATCAGCTTCACATCGAGCTTGATGCCGACGAGGAACAGCAGCACGGCGATGCCCAGTTCCGACAGCAGGCTGATCTGCTCGTCGGAATGCACCATGTCCAGCACCGAGGGGCCTGCGATCAGGCCGACCGCGATGAAGCTGACAATAAGCGGCTGGCGCAGGATGATGCCGAGGAAACCGATGGCGGCGGCCATTACCAGCAGCGCCGCGATCTCGGTAAAGGGGGACTGGACGATCAGGTCCATCAGCTCGTGGCCGCCCAGCTGGACGCTGCTGCGCAGGCGCGCGCGGGTCGATACTGCCTCAAGACCATTCCGAATGCCTTTTCATGGGGTTTGACTGCCTGTAACCTGTCATAGCGTAAGTAAAGTCCCTCGGACAGGTTGATGGGCGGGGTTTTGCCCGGCCCCTGCCGGGGGATGGCGCGGACGGAAGGGAATGCGATGAAGAAGATCTTGCTGGCCACCGACTTCTCGGAACGCTCTGACCGGGCGCTGCGGCGCGCAACCCTGCTGGCACGGCAGTTCGGCGCCAGCCTTGCGCTGATTCATGTCGTCGATGACGACCAGCCGCGGCGGATCGTCGAGGCCGAGCAGGAGGAGGCGGGCAGGCTGCTGCGCCAGATGGCCGCAACTCTGCGCGATGTCGATGGGGTGGAGTGCGAGACCCGGGTGATCCTGGCCTCGCCCTTTGCAGGTGTGGCGGCGGCGGCGGCGGATCTGGCCCCGGACCTTCTGGTGATCGGTCCGCATCGGCGGCAGATCCTGCGGGACGTCTTCATCGGCACCACGGCAGAGCGGACGATCCGGCTGGTGCATTGCCCGGTGCTGATGGTGAATGCGGCGCCTGCGGGCCCCTATCGGCATGTGTTGCAGACGACCGACCTGTCGGACGCCTCCCGCGACGCACTGCGGCGGCTTGCGGCGCTGGAGATCGTGGGAGCGGCGCGGAGCACGCTGCTGCATGTGTTCGATGCGCCGGCGCTGCGGCTGGCCTTCAGCCATGCAATGCCGAAGGACGGGCAGGAGGTTTACCTCGCGGATGAGACCCGGCAGGCGGCGCTTGCGCTTGCAGGGTTCGTGTCGGCCTCGGGCCTTGGCGATGTCCGGCAGATCGTCCGCCACAAGACGACGGCGGCGCAGCATGAGATCCTGAAGGTGGCGGAGGCAGAGGCGGCCGACCTGATCGTTCTCTCAACCCACGGCCGGACCGGCCTGACCAAGCTGCTGATCGGCAGCGTCACCGAACATGTGCTGACGGCGTCCTCGGTGGATGTTCTGGCGATCCCGCCGATCCTCGGCGCATGATCGGCCAGAGGCTCCCAGAATAACGGCGCCGAACCATCCAGTGCCGTGTTTGCGCTGCTGCCTGACCGGGCGTCCCAGCCCTGTCGGATGGCTTTACACTGGCTGATCGGCGGACTTGGATCATGTCCCTCAGCGGCGGATTCGCCCATATTGTCACGCCCGATGATACATGAGAGAAGCGCGCTATGACCACGCGCGCCACGCCTCCCGGGAAGCTACGTCAGGCTGCGTTCGCCTGGACGGTGGTGCTGTCGCTGTTCATGGTCTGGGCGGCATCGGGGCAACGTCCGGCAGGCATTCCGGTTCAGTCCGGGGCGGCCAGCTTGGCCGAAGCCCGAGGCCACGACCACGTCGCGACGCCCGTCGCCGCCAGCAAGGCGCATCGCCCTTCGGAGGTCCGAAGCGGGCCGGACCCCGATCTTCTTGCTCTGATCGCCGAGGCGCCGGGTTTCCCGGTCGGCACCGCGGCGAATGAACCGGCCTGCCCGCCGATTGCGTCGCGCTGCCTGCAGCCCCGGCACCGCCCCGAGCCCCGGGCACCCCCGCTGACCTGACCCCGAGTTTCGAACCGTGCGCGCAGCCCGCGCCGCGATCCATCCCCACCACAGCCATTCTGCCGGACCGTCCTTGAGGGCGGTTCGCAAGCTGTGGCGGCCCTTCGGTTTCAACGTCTCCGGTGTGTCTTGCGCCCTTGCGGCGGGCCTCCGGGTTCAGGACAGGTCATGACAAATACTCTTCTGTGGAAGCGCCTCCTCATCTGGGGAGTCTGTCTCTGGGGCATCCTCTTTGCCCTTCCCAATGCCTTCTACCCGCAGGTGGAACGCCACAACGATGCCGCGGCGGTCATCGCCGAAACCGGCACCCTGCCGCCGGGAGCGCAGGCGGATCTCGACGGCTGGCCCGCCTGGATGCCCTCCAGCCTCGTCAACCTGGGCCTCGATCTGCGCGGCGGCGCGCATCTGCTGGCAGAGGTGCATGTGGAGGACGTCCATGCGGCGCGGATGGAGGCGCTGTGGCCCGAGCTGCGCGATGCACTGCGCGGGCTGCGGGGTCAGGTCGGCACCGTGCAGCGGCAGGACAGTGCCCCCGGCGAGCTGCGGGTGCGGATCGGCAACCCGGACGGGATGCAGGCAGCGCTGGCCGCCGCCCGGGCCTTGGCGACGCCGGTGGTGTCGCTGACCGGCGCCGGCCAGACCGACATCGAGCTGCGAGGCGACGGGACCACGCTGGTGGTGACGCTGTCCGAGGCAGAGCGGCAGGCGCTGGACCAGCGCACGATCCAGCAGTCGCTGGAGATCGTCCGGCGGCGGGTGGATGAGGTCGGCACGCGCGAGCCGACCATCATGCGGCAAGGCACGGATCGCATCTTGATCCAGGTGCCGGGCATCGGGTCGGCGGCGGAACTGAAATCGCTGATCGGGACGACGGCGGAACTGACCTTCAACGCGGTGCTGGGGCAGGCGGCCGAAGGCCAAACGGCGGGCGCGGGGGAGATGATCCTGCCGGCAGCCGACCAGCCGGGGCTGTTCTACGAGCTGAACCGCACGCCCGTGGTACGCGGCGAGAACCTTGTCGATGCGCAGCCAGCCTTTGACCAGAACGGCCGCCCCGCAGTAAACTTCCGGTTCGATCCGGCGGGCGCGCGGGCCTTCGGCGACTTCACCGGCGAGAATATCGGCAGCCCCTTTGCCATCGTGCTCGACGGTGAGGTGCTCTCGGCCCCGGTGATCCAGAGCCACATTCCGGGCGGATCGGGGATCATCACCGGCAGCTTCACGGTCGAGGAAAGCACCGAACTGGCCGTGCTGCTGCGCGCCGGTGCCCTGCCTGCCAAGATGACCTTCCTCGAAGAGCGCACCATCGGCCCCGAGCTGGGGCAGGACAGCATTGAGGCGGGCCAGCGGGCCGCGGTGATCGGTATGGTCGCCGTCGTGACCTTCATGATCGCCTGCTATGGCGGCTTTGGCCTGATGGCAAACCTCGCGCTGGCGCTGAACATGGGGCTGCTGCTGGCCTTCCTGTCGGTGCTGGGGGCGACGCTGACGCTGCCCGGCATTGCCGGGATCGTGCTGACGATGGGCATGGCGGTCGATGCCAACGTGCTGATCTTCGAGCGGATCCGCGAGGAGTTGCGGCAGGGCCGCACCCCCGGCCGCGCCGTCCAGATCGGGTTCGACAAGGCCCTGTCGGCGATCATGGACAGCAACATCACTGGCCTGCTGACCGCGGTGATCATGTTCGCGGTCGGCTCCGGCGCGGTGCGCGGCTTTGCGGTAACGCTGGGGCTTGGCATCCTGACCTCGATGTTCACCGCCGTCTATGTGACGCGGCTGATCATCGAGACATGGCTGCGCTGGAAACGCCCCAAGACCCTCGCGGTGAAGGGATGGATCCGGCTGGCGCCAGAGAAGACGACCATCGACTTCTTCCGCGCCCAGTGGCTGACCTTCGGGGCGTCGGTTGTGGCGGTCATCGCCTCGCTGCTGCTGGTGGCGACCCTCGGGCTCAACTTCGGGATCGACTTCAAGGGCGGCACGACGATCCGGGCCGAGACGACGCAATCCCTCGATATCGGCGGCTACCGGGCGGCGCTGTCGGACATGGGCCTCGGCGATGTCTCGATCACCGAGGTGTTCGACCCGTCCTTCCGCGCCGACCAGCATGTGGCGACCATCCGCATCGAGGCGCAGCAGGGCACCGAAGCGCTGGCCCCCGAGGTGGTGGCGAGCGTGGAGGCGGCGCTGAAGGCCGTCGATCCGGCGGTGGGTTTCACGGCAGTTGAATCAGTCGGACCGAAGGTCTCGGCCGAGTTGATCTGGCTGGCGCTCGCCTCGGTCGGGGCGGCGGCGGCGGGCATCCTCGTCTATGTCTGGATGCGCTTCGAATGGCAGTTCGCAGTCGGCACCGTCGCGGCGCTGGTCCATGACGTCATCGTCACCGTCGGCATCTTCGCGCTGTTCGGGCTGAAGTTCGACCTGACCATCGTGGCGGCGCTGCTGACCATCCTTGGCTATTCTGTCAACGACACGGTGGTGATCTTCGACCGGCTGCGCGAGAACCTTGCCAAGTTCAAGACGACGCCACTGCGCGACCTGATGAACCTGTCGGCCAACGAGACGCTGAGCCGCACGCTGATGACAGCGATGACCACGCTGATCGCCCTCGTGGTGCTGCTGGTCTTCGGCGGCGACGTGATCCGCGGCTTTGTCTTCGCCATGCTGTTCGGCGTGATCATCGGCACCTGGTCCACGCTCTATGTGGCCAAGAACATCGTGCTGTTCCTCGGGCTCAATCGCAGCGACAAGCCAAGGCGTGGGGTGGAGCACGAATTTGCCAAGATCGACGCGTGATGTCTGCGGCCCGAACCGGAAGATGGTTTCGGGCGCCCACCGCCATGAAGAGCGTCTTCATGGCGGTGGGGCGCGACGAGGGCTCCCGGCACACCTGTGGGGGTAGCCCGCGCCCCCGTTGACCGCACAGCAGGAGCACGTCGCCCCGGAGATTGATCTGTCACGTTGGCTGCAGAAAGTCGGCGAATGACCCCCGTTCTGGCGCAGATAATGGCACCACCCCTGACTAGGGTCTTCTTTGCAATCAAGGGGTTAGGATGGTGCTGTGAGAGAGGATTGAACTCTCGACCTCACCCTTACCAAGGGTGTGCTCTACCACTGAGCTACCACAGCGCCGTGGCCAATCACGTCTGCTTGCGCATCTGCGTTTCGGCCGGTGTGGGCGCGGATTTAGACGCAAAGCCCGGGCAGCGCAAGCGCAATCTGGACCCTTTTCGCCATCCGCGTTACAGAGGCGGGGATGGAACGCAAAGTGAGCAAAAAGCCGGGCGGAACGGCGGCAGACGAGCGTGCAGCCCGGCTGAAGGCGGCGCTGAAGGCCAACCTCGGACGGCGCAAGGGGCAGGCGAAGGCGCGTGCCTCGGCCGACGAGGGCGTCGCGCCCGAAGGCAGCCCGCAAAGCGATGTCGACAGCGGCGCAGGCGAAGGATAGGAGCGCGGGCACCCCCCCGGCACGATACGGGGAAGCCCGGGCAAGGCCAGGACCCGCCGCACAGCGCGGACCAGACAGGACCGGGGCACGGGCGGCAGCGCCCTCCCCCGCACAATCAACAAGACGCAACGCGAGGCAGGCAGATGGATTCGATACGGGTGGTGGGCGGCACGGAACTCAACGGGCGAATCCCGATTGCCGGGGCCAAGAATGCCTGCCTGACGCTGATGCCGGCGACGATCCTGACGGATGAGCCGCTGACGCTGACCAATGCGCCGCGGCTGTCGGATATCCGCACCATGACCGCGCTGCTGCAATCGCTGGGGGCAGAGGCGGCCAGCCTGCAGGGCGGACAGGTGCTGGCGCTGTCGAGCCATGACCTGTCGAACCTCCATGCCGATTATGACATCGTGCGCAAGATGCGCGCCTCGATCCTCGTGCTCGGGCCCATGCTGGCGCGGCACGGTCAGGCTGTGGTCTCGCTCCCCGGCGGCTGCGCCATCGGCGCCCGGCCCGTGGATCTGCACCTGAAGGCGCTGGAGGCGATGGGGGCGGAGCTGGAGCTGCGTGAAGGCTATATCCATGCGCGGGCGCCAATGGGCGGGCTGCGCGGCGCGGTCATCGACTTCCCCTTCGTCTCGGTCGGCGCCACGGAAAACGCGCTGCTGGCCGCCACCCTCGCCCGCGGCACCACGGTGCTCAACAACGCCGCACGCGAGCCGGAGATTGTCGATCTCGCCCGCTGCCTGCGCCGCATGGGCGCGCAGATCGAAGGCGAAGGCACCCACACCATCACCATTCAGGGCGTCGACCGGCTGGGCGGCGCCACGCATCCGGTGGTCGTGGACCGGATCGAGCTTGGCACCTACATGCTGGCCCCGGCGATCACTGGCGGGTCGGTCGAATGCCTTGGCGGGCGGATGGAGCTGATCGGCGCCTTCGCCGAGCGGCTGGATGCGGCTGGCATCGCGGTCGAGGAAACGCCCGACGGGCTCAAGGTCACCCGCCGCAATGGCCGGGTGAACGCGGTGGATGTGGTGACGGAACCTTTCCCCGGTTTCCCGACTGACCTTCAGGCGCAGATGATGGCGCTGCTGTGTACGGCCGAAGGAACCAGCGTGCTGGAGGAGAGGATCTTCGAGAACCGCTTCATGCACGCGCCCGAGCTGATGCGGATGGGCGCGCGGATCGAGGTGCATGGCGGTACTGCCACCGTCACCGGGGTGGACCGGCTCAAGGGCGCGCCGGTGATGGCGACCGACCTACGCGCCAGCGTCAGCCTGATCCTGGCCGCGCTGGCGGCGCAGGGCGAAACCGTGGTCAGCCGCGTCTATCACCTCGACCGCGGCTATGAGCGGGTGGAGGAGAAACTGCGGGCCTGCGGCGCCACCATCGAACGGGTGCAGGGCGATTGAGGGAAGCAGCGACATGACCGATGCACGCTTTGAAGACGGCGGCGAGACCGCGCTGACCCTGCTGGCGCAATCGCCCGAGGATCTGCCGGTGATCTCGGCCCTGCTGCAGGACGCGGTGCTGCCCGCCTCGGAAATCCGCTGGGACCGCACCGCGCGCAAGCTGGCGCTGCTGGTCAACCGCTTCCGCTGGGAAGACCGCGAGGCGGCAGAGCGCGAGGGGCGGCCCTATGAACGGGTGCGCTCCTTGCTGGTCATCGGTGATGTGCAGCGCGTCGTCTCGCAGGGGATCACCCGCGGCGATGCCGATACCGTACTGTCGATCCTGTCGCTGGACTGGCAGCCCGCGGAAGACGGCACCGGCCGGCTGGTGCTGGTGCTGGCCGGCGACGGCGCCATCGCGGCCGAGGTCGAATGCCTCGACCTCAGCCTGCGCGATGTGACGCGCCCCTACATCGCCCCCTCGCGCAAGGCTCCCGGCCACCCTGACTAGGCTTGAGGCTCGCCCCCCGCCCCTGTAAGCGATAGGCCGACAGCCGCAGGAGTGCCCGATGCCCCAGTTCCTGACCACCGCCGATGACGGTTTTGAGCCCGCCTTCGCCGCGCTCCTCGGCCTCAAGCGCGAGGATGCGCCCGATGTCGATGACGCGGTGGCCGCCATCATCGCCGATGTCCGCGCCCGCGGCGATGCAGCGCTGATCGAGCTGACTTCCAGGTTCGACCGGCTCGACCTGACCCCTGCGACCCTCGCCTTCACGACAGCCGAGATCGAGGCGGAATGCGCCAAGGTCTCCCCCGAGGACCGCGCCGCGCTGGAACTGGCGGCCGAGCGTATCCGCGCCTACCACGCCCGCCAGCTGCCCGAGGATGCCAGCTGGCAGGACGAGCATGGCGCCACCCTCGGCTGGCGCTGGACGCCCGTTTCGGCGGCGGGCCTCTATGTCCCCGGCGGCCTCGCATCCTACCCGTCCTCGGTGCTGATGAACGCTGTCCCCGCCCGCGTGGCAGGCGTCGAGCGGCTGGTGATCTGCTGCCCCACCCCCGGCGGCGTGGTGAACCCGCTGGTGCTGCTCGCCGCCCGCATCGCCGGGGTGGACACCATCTACCGCGTCGGCGGCGCGCAGGCGATTGCCGCCCTCGCCTATGGCACCGAAACCATCGCGCCCGTCGACAAGATCACCGGCCCCGGCAATGCCTATGTCGCCGCCGCCAAGCGCCGGGTCTTCGGCCGCGTCGGCATCGACATGATCGCCGGCCCCTCGGAAATCCTCGTCATCGCCGATGCCGACAATGACCCCGACTGGATCGCCCTCGACCTTCTCAGCCAGGCCGAGCATGACGAAAGCGCCCAGTCGATCCTCATCACCGATGACGCCGCCTTCGGCCGCGCCGTCGCCGCCGCCGTGGACAGCCGCCTTGAAACGCTGGAACGCCGCGCCATCGCCGGGGCCAGCTGGCTGAACAACGGCGCGATCATCATCACCCAGGACCTTGAGGAAGCCGCCCAGCTTTCCAACCGCATCGCCCCCGAACACCTCGAGCTTTGCGTGGCCGATCCCGACGCGCTGGCCACCCGCATCACCCATGCCGGCGCCATCTTCTTGGGGAACTGGACGCCCGAAGCGATCGGTGATTACGTGGGCGGGCCGAACCATGTGCTGCCCACCGCACGCTCGGCGCGGTTCTCCAGCGGGTTGTCGGTCATGGATTTCGTCAAGCGCACCACCCTTGCCAAGATGACCCCCGGCGCGCTGGCCGCCATCGGCCCCGCCGCCGAACGCCTCGCCACCTCGGAAAGCCTTCAGGCGCATGGCCTGTCGGTCCGCGCGCGGCTGGACCGGCTGAATGGGGGCGCGCAATGACCCGCATCTGCCGCATAGAGATCGACGATTCGGGCCTGCCGGCGCCGACGCCGGAGATCGAGCAGGAACGCCGGGTGGCGATCTTCGATCTGCTGGAAGACAACAGCTTCATCCTGCCCGGTCGCCCCGGCATCCCGGCCCCTGAAGGCCCCTTCGTGCTGGCCCTTGCCATGCGTGAAGGCCGGCTGGTCTTCGACACCACCACCGAGGCGGGTGCCAAGGCCGCCGAATTCCACCTCTCGATGGGCCCCTTCCGGCAGGCGGTGAAGGACTACTTCCAGATCTGCGCCAGCTATTTCGAGGCGGTCAAGCGCCTGCCCCCCAGCCAGATCGAGGCCATCGACATGGCCCGCCGCGGCATCCACAACGAGGGCGCGCGGATCTTGCAAGAACGGCTGGAGGGCAAGGCAGAGCTGGACATCGACACCGCCCGGCGCCTGTTTACCCTGATCTGCGTCCTCAATACCGGGAGCTGATTTGGCCAGACCGCTGCCCACCTCTGTGCTGTTCTGCTGCGACCACAATGCCGTGCGCTCGCCGATGGCCGAAGGGCTGATGAAGAAGCTGTTCGGCGACAAGGTCTATGTGCAGTCGGTTGGCGTCAAAAGCGATCTGGAGGTGGATGGCTTCGCCGTCGCCGTCTGCCACGAGATCGGGGTAGAGCTGGAACGCCACCGCACCCGCAGCTTCGACCAGATGCAGGACTGGGGCGATGACCTGTCGGGCTTCGATCTGGTGGTGGCCCTTTCCCCGGCCAGCCAGCGCCGGGCGCTGGACCTGACGCGCTTCTTCCACCTCGATGTCGAATACTGGCCGATCCTCGACCCGACCGGCCTTGCCGAGGGCCGCGAGGGCAAGCTGGCCGCCTATCGCCAGACCCGCGACCAGATCCACGAGCGCATTCTGGGCCGCTTCGGCCCCGCTGCCGAACAGCCGACCACAAGGGAGACAGGGACATGACCATCGATGCAGGCGCCGTGATCGCCGCCTATTACCGCGCCTTCAATGCCGGCGATGCGCAAGGGATGCTGGCGCTGCTGGCCGATGATGTGGAGCACCATGTCAACGAAGGCGGCATCCGCCGCGGCAAGGAGCTGTTTGCGGAGTTCTGCGGCCATATGGGCGTCAGCTACCGCGAGACGCTGACCGATATCGTGATTTTCTCTGGCCAGGACGGCACCCGCGCCGCCGCCGAGTTCACCGTGAACGGCGAATATCTGCAGACCGACCCGGGCCTGCCAGAGGCCAAGGGCCAGCGCTACATCCTGCCCGCCGGCACCTTCTTTGCGTTGCGGGGTGGGCTCATCACCCGCGTGACCACCTATTACAACCTGTCGGACTGGGTGAAGCAGGTCTCGGCGGGATGAGCGGGGATGTGCAAACCAGCGACGTGCAAGTCAGAGTGCTGACGGGCGCGGCGCTGGATGCCGCGCTGGACGATGTCGCCGGGCTGCGCATGGCGGTGTTCCGCGACTGGCCCTATCTCTATGAAGGCACGCTGGAATACGAACGGCGCTACCTGCGGAATTACCAGACCTCGGCCAATTCCGTTCTGGTGGGCGCGTTCGATGGCAATGCCCTGATCGGCGCTTCTACCGGCGCTCCGATGGAGGATCACGCGGGCGAGTTCTCCGCCGCCTTCTCGGGCACCGGGCTGGCGCTGGAGGACATCTTCTACTGCGCGGAATCGGTGCTGCTGCCGGCCTATCGTGGCCGCGGCCTCGGTCATGCCTTCTTCGACGCGCGCGAGACCCATGCCCGCGCCCTCGGCCGCGCCAAATCCGCCTTCTGCTCGGTGCTGCGGCCCGAAGATCATCCGGCCCGCCCAGCAGACTATCGCACCCTCGACAGCTTCTGGCGCGGCCGTGGTTATGCCCCGCTGTCCGGCGTCGTCGCGCAGTTCGACTGGACGGATGTCGGCGACACCTATGACAGCCGCAAGCCCCTGCAATTCTGGATCCGGGATCTCTGACTCCCCTGCCCTTCCGCAAAGGACACCGCCATGAAGATCGCCGCCGCCGCCTACCCGCTGGACTGGTTCGACACCTGGCAGGGCTATGAGGACAAGCTGACCCGTTGGGTGGCCGAGGCTGCAGGGCAAGGCGCCGAGCTTCTGGTCTTCCCCGAATACGGCGCGATGGAGCTGGCGAGCCTTGGCGGGGCCGAGGTCGCGGCGGATCTGGAGGCCGCCATCCGTATGGTCGCGCAGCACGGGCCGGCGGCGGATGCGCTGCATGACCGGCTCGCGCGTATGTATGACATACATATACTTTCTGCATCGAAACCATATTACCCAAGTGCTGCCTCGCGCCCCGTCAACCGCGCCAGCCTCTTCGGCCCGGATGGCCTGATCGGCCATCAGGACAAGGTGATGATGACCCGCTTCGAGCGTGAGGATTGGGATGTGGTGGCCGGGGCCAGCCTCACGGTTTTTGACACGGCGCTTGGCCGCATCGGCGTAACCATCTGCTACGACAGCGAATTTCCTCTGCTGGCGCGCGCCCTTGCCGAAGCGGGCGTGGAAATCCTCCTCTCCCCCTCCTGCACCGACACCCTCGCCGGCTTCACCCGCGTCCGCGTGGGCTCCATGGCCCGGGCGCTGGAAAACCAATGCGTCGTCGTCCACGCCCCCACCGTCGGCCCTGCCGCATGGTGCCCCCCGGTCGATGAAAACATAGGCCGCGCAAGCATTTACGGCCCGCCCGACAGGGGCTGGCCCGAGACCGGCATCCTCGCCGAAGGCGCGCTGAACACCCCCGGCTGGGTCTATGCCGACATCTCGCTCGACCTCGTCCGCCGCAGCCGCGCCGATGGCGGCGTGATGCCCTTCGCCCATTGGCCGGAACAGGCCGCCGCCGCCGCCCATGTCACATTCGCGGGCCGGGAACCGCAATAAGCCTTGAATTGTTGCCCCGACAGGAGCATTTAAGCGGCGCCCGCCGAACAGGCGGGTGTTTCAAGACGGAGTGACCATGGCCAAGGAAGAACTGCTCGAATTCCCCGGCGTCGTGAAGGAACTCCTGCCGAACGCGACATTCAGGGTCGAGCTGGAAAACGGCCATGAGATCATCGCACATACGGCAGGCAAGATGCGCAAGAACCGCATCCGCGTTCTCGCAGGCGACAAAGTACAGGTCGAGATGACCCCCTACGACCTGACCAAGGGGCGGATCAATTACCGCTTCAAGTAAGACCGGGCCGCTGCTGATCCTGGGATCGGCCAGCCCGCGCCGGAAGGAAATTCTGGCGCAACTTGGGCTTACGCCCGACGCGGTGCGAGCCCCTGACATCGACGAAGATCCGCGCCGGGGCGAGCTGCCCCGCCCCTATTGCGAGCGCATCGCCCGCGAGAAGGTGCTGGCCGTTCAGGCGGGCGCCGATGATATCGTGCTATGTGCCGACACGACCGTCGCGCTTGGCCGCCGCATCCTTGGCAAGCCACGCGACGCAGGCGAGGCGGCAGAGTTCCTGCTCGCCATGTCGGGCCGGCGCCACCGGGTGCTGACCGCGGTGGCGGTGCGGCGCGGCGCGCAGGTTTGGGAGCGACTGGTAGAGACTGTGGTGAAGATGAAACCGATATCCGATACCGAACTGAACGGCTATCTCGCCACCGGCGACTGGCAGGGCAAGGCCGGTGCTTATGGCATTCAAGGGCCCGCCGGCGCGTTCTTCCCATGGATCCAGGGCAGCTATTCGGCGGTGATGGGCCTGCCCGTCACCGAAACCGCGCATCTGCTGGCCGCCGCCGGCTATCCGGTCTGGGGGCGCGCATGAAGGGCCGGGTTGTCGTTCTGGGCAGCCTCCGCGGCCGCGAGGCCGCGGCGCTGTTGGTCGATGGCCGGCTGGAAGACCTGCTGATCGAGCCGGGCGAGGCCGCGCCCCCGGGCGTCGGCGCGATCTTCCGGGCCGTGGTGGACCGGCAGATGAAGGGTCAGGGCGGGGTTTTCGTGAAGCTCCCCAATGGCTTGAAGGGCTTTCTTCGCGAAACCGGTGGCCTCGCCCCCGGCCAGACCCTGCTGGTGCAGGTCTCGAGCCATGCCGAGCCCGGCAAGGCGCTGCCGGTCAGCCTGCGGCTGCTGTTCAAGTCGCGCCTTGCCATCGTCACCCCCGGTGTACCCGGCCTCAACCTCTCGCGCCGGGTGCGCGATGAGGAGGAGCGGACGCGGCTGGAGGCGGTTGCCGCCGCCGCGATGGCGGGCTGCGAGTTCGGGCTGATCGTCCGCTCTGCCGCGGAAGGCATGGAAGAGGCCGAACTGGCCGAAGACATCGCCGCCACCCGCGCTCTGGCCGAGGCGGTCAGCGAGGATCTGACGGGCGGCCCCGAGCTGCTGGTCGATGCCGCGGGCCCCCATGAAACCGCCTGGCGCGATTGGGCCGACCCCGCGCCGGATGAGGTGGCCGAGGGCGAGCGCGCCTTTGCCGATCACGGCGTCGAAGACATGGCGCTTGAGCTGCTGGACCCGGTGGTGCCGCTGCCCGGCGGCGGGTCGATGGCGGTGGAACCCACCCGTGCGCTGGTGGCAGTGGACGTCAACACCGGCACCGACACCTCTCCCGCTGCCGGCCTCAAGGCCAATATCGCCGCCGCCCGCGACCTGCCCCGCCAGCTGCGCCTGCGCGGGTTTGGCGGCCAGATCGCTGTGGATTTCGCGCCGATGCCGAAGAAGGACCGCGCCACGCTGGAACAGCAACTGCGTGCCGCCTTCCGCGCCGAGGGGGCCGAAACCAGCCTCGCCGGCTGGACCCCGCTTGGCCTCTACGAGCTGCAGCGCAAGCGCGCGCGCCAGCCGCTGACCGAGGTGCTGGCCGAGGTGATGAAGGAGACCCGCGCATGAGCTGCCCGATCTGCGGCAAGACCACCGATGCCGGCTACCGCCCCTTCTGCTCGCGCCGCTGCGCCGATATCGACCTCGGCCGCTGGCTGACCGGCAGCTACGTCATCCCCGGCGAGGCGCTGGAGGAGGACGAGGCGGCGCTGAAACTGCCGGAAGACGATGCGGACGAGCCGCCCCGGCGCAAGCCCCACTGAGCGCGCCCGGGGTCGCGGAGGGAAACCTCAGTGGGTCCGGTTAAAGCCTCCTTGGGGCCGCAGGCCAAAACCGCACCAAGCCCCCGAATTTTGCGCAGAACCCACTGGACAGCCCCCGCCCCTTCCCCTAATACCGCGCCACCAAGGCGGTAACGCCCCGGCCGATCCGCAAGGATCGCCCCGGGATATACCAGCGCCCGGATAGCTCAGTTGGTAGAGCAGCGGATTGAAAATCCGCGTGTCGGCGGTTCGAATCCGTCTCCGGGCACCACTTAAGCTCCTGAATTCATTCATTTCTGCACTGCCTCCGTCGCCTGTTTCGGCTTGGGTTTGCCGCTTTTCGCGGAAGGTTTGACAATCTGCGCCCGCCGCGCATTCTCGGTTTCGAGCGTCGCCATCGTCTCGCGGTTCTTCGCAGCGAGGTTTGCAGAGCGGGAATAATGCCGCGCCATCGACAGGGTTTTCTGCCCCAGCAGGTCGGCGATGCGCCGTTCATCAAGGCCCGCTTCCCGCAAGGTGGTCGCAACCGTGTGGCGCAGCCCCTTGAGGGTCAGGCCGGGTTCGATCAGCCCCTCCTCCTCCAGATCCACCTTGAAGCGGTGCCAGACGGTCGAGAACCCGTTATAGGTCCAGGGCTCGCCGCGGGAGTTGCACAGCATGGTCTCGGCCTCATGCTCCGGGATGCTGTCGAGCGCACTCTGCAAGGCCCGGCTGACCGGAATCGCCACCTCCTCCCCTGTCTTGCCGCGCACGCCCCAGATGGTGTCGCCGTCGATCTGATCCTTGCGCAGCTTCAACGCGTCGGAGGGATCGAGCCCGGTGTTCATCATCAAGGCCAGCGCGACGCGCACATGCGGCTTAGCCCGGGGCAGAACCATGTCGCGCTCCTCGATGCTCCAGGGCCGGTTGGCATAGGCACGGTCGCGCGGGCGGCGCTTGGGGATCACATCCTTGGCGTAGTTCGCGGTGATCAGGCCCTTGGGGATGTTGTAGCGGAACACCTCGCTGAGTAGCGTGCGCACCATGTTGGCCCGCCGCCAGCCGATCTTCGCGGCGGCCTTGTCATGGATGCCCGATACCAGCGGCGTGTCGAGCACATGGACCGGAGTGTGCCGGATCGGCTCCAGAAAATCTGCGCATTTGCGGTAGTCGCGGCGAGTCGCCTCGGCGAGGTTCTGGAAGTGCTCGGTCTGGAAGTAGGACAGGATCAGCCCGCCGAGCGTGCCGGCCTTCGGGGCCTTGGCCTTCTGCGCTTCGGCAATGGTGCGGATGGTTTCGCACTCAGCGAAGAATTCGGCCGACCCCAGCGGTGCCTTCTGCAGATCGACCTTGTGGCCGGTGATGCGGTGGTAGCAGCGCATCCGCCCGTGACGGTCCTTGAAGACCTTGAACCCTTTGACGCGCACCTGGGTCATCACAGCCGGCCCAGGATGTCGTCCCGCGTCTCCATCACCTCGCCGGACTTCACCGTGTCGATCCACTGATCGATATCGCGGCGGTCCCAGAGCAGCGAGCCCTGCGCCAGTTGCACGGGCCGCACCGGACAGGCCGCCTTGAAGTGCTTTACCGGAAGGCCGGTATAGCTGGCCGCCTCGGCCTGCTTCAGCATGCGCTTGTCGATCACACTGATGTTGAGATTGGTCGTGGCCATCGGATCTCTCCCCTTCGTCAGTTGGCACCCGAAGCCACACCCGACCTCTCACTCTCCCGAGCCCTGACCCGCGTCGCGCGGCGTTGGAACCGGTCCCAGCCGCTCATGGTCAGCATCTTCGTCTTCGATGAAATCTCGACGAATTCGAGCCGCCCGTCGTTCATCAACGCGCGAACCTGCGCCGTGCTGAGCCCGACGATGTCGCCGAGTTCCTTGGGCGACAGTAGCTTTTCCTGTGCCAAAGCCTGATCCTTCCCTGACGGTCCATGAATCCTGTTGAAAGCCCCGCGCCGCCATGGTCCGATAGTGAACTGGCACGAATAACGCTCAAACGTGCGCTTATCATCTTTACGTGCGCAATGACAAGTGACTCGATGGCAAGAATAGTGTCTCGACCCTACGACTACCTGAGCGCCCTCGGCGCGCGCATCGCCATTGCGCGCAACGAACTGGGGCTGTCGCAGGCCAAAATGTCCGAGGCGCTTGGCATGTCGCTGCGCGCCTACCAGAGCTATGAGCTCGGCAAGCGGTCGATCCCGGTCGAGGCGCTGGTGGAGCTACACCGCAAGTACGACGTGGACCTGAACTGGATCCTGCTCGGCGTCGAGGCGGTTCGGATGAAACACGACCTGGCCGCGCTGGAGGCCTTCGAGATCGCGCTGGACAAGCACCTGTCGGAGAGCGGCACGAAGCTGCGGAGCGAGAAGCGCGGGGCGATCGCGGCCCGCTGGTACCGGTCCTTCCTAGAAGGGAAGGAAATCGCGATGGACGATGTCCACACCTGGATCGAACTTTTGAGGGAATGACGATGGAGCTGAAGCAAACCGAGGCGTGGCAGCGCCATCAGATGGCGACGACGGAACGGATGCAGGCGGAGGTGGGGCGGTATACGCAACCGGTGATGCGGGCGATGGGGGTCTGCTCGCTGGCCTATTTGGCGAGCTGGGGGCTGATGTGGGTGTTTGGAGCGGAGGGGCGCGCGCCGGTGGTTGCCGTGGCTGGGCTGTCGGGGGTGGTAGTGGTTCTGGGTGCGCCGGCGTTTGCGCTGGCGGTGGGGGTGGAGGGGTATTTTCGGCGGCGGATGCGGGGAGTGCAGTGCGGGGGTAAGGAAACAACCAGACGAATGGCCACGCAGCACCCCGAACAAAAGAAAATCGGAAGAAGTCACTCATAGAGCGACCCGCATCGTGCCCCTGCCCCGCTCAAATCGGTTCCCGAGACTGACTGGCTTTTGGAAGTAAGCTGAATAGTTAGCGATGCGAGAAAGTCATCCTTGGCCTTAACAACTATAGCTCTTCAATAAGCCGCAGCCCATCATCGAAAGATTTGACCTCCCAGTCAGGAGCACCGGCATCCCGATACATCCTTTCGTATTCATCACCATCCCGAGTTCTGCCAACAGCTTTGAGGCAATGCGCCATGGTCGCAAGAATCCACTGACGGTCTGCACGCTCATCGAAATCGGGCTCCTTCATTAGTTCTTCAATAATTTGGATAACGGCACTCCAAACTTTGGTCGCGCTCATTGAGTCGTACTGCACTTCCGCAACGTCAGACTGAAGCGAACTACGAGAAATATAGCAATCCGCCAAGTTTTGACCGTTGTAGTAGTCGCGCCGTACGTCGAAGCCTCGGCCATAGTACTTAATGGCATAGTTCAACTGGACCAAATCACCTGTCTCTATCCAGAGGCGTTTTCGAATAGCTCCAGCCAAACCTAAGGTCTCTGGGTCATTCGAGTTGTCTGGATCGAGCTCAGAAATGAGTTCCCGAGCCTTCATCAAAGCCTCGAGTTTTGATGGGATCTCGCATTTGTAAGTGGCCAACGCCAATCGCTGAACTATGTAGGGCTCACCCGGCTTCAATTTGTTGGCGCCAGAATAGGCCGCGACTGCCACGTCCATCTCGCTGGACTCGAACGCACTTTCCCCTCTTTCGAGATAGTCGCTCATTCTCTCCTGCGCCTCCTCGGCCTGCTCGATTATTTCCTGGTATTCTTCCTCACTTAAGCGTGGGCGTTGCAAGCGTGGCAGAAAGGTATAGACGGGACTATCAGGTTCCTGAGATTCTCTGGCAGCAACTAAGAGCGCCGACAAGGCTTCCCGGGCGCGATTTGCCTCGGTGAAACCAATGTCCTCACCCAAGTGGCGATAATGAAAAGTATTTATGTGATTAAGGTCGAAGTGAAGCCTGCCACGATCCTCCTTCATTACGACCGTGGTGTTTGGACGCAATGCGTGACGAACCCCGAGTTCGTAAAGCGCATTTGCGTTGCCTGTAGAAATGTCAGCCACTACCACATCGGCGCGTAGCAGCATATCATACATCTTAAAATCAATAACCGCCGAGTGAAGAATCTCATCTGCTCTAATCGGCCTCAGGCCGGCCGACTTTACCGCAGGTTCAATTATCGCTCTATAAGTTGCATCCAAGTCAAAGGTCATGCCGAGCTCATAGTCGGTCTTTTTCCCGAACCCCATCACAATAAAGCAGATCGGCCGCTCATCTACAGTCATCTGAACATAATCCCGTTAGAGTCAGAACAGAATCGGGGGGAATGGGTGAACTGTCAAGTATGCTATTCGCCGCACCGGGGAGCCCCTTCGCCCCGCCGCACTTAATGCAGGCCCCGCTCCAGAACGTCACCACGCTCGGCCATCGGCACCGTGGCGGACCCTGAGCGAGGGGGCCGTCGATCGGAACACAATTCAGAGCAAAATGCTCAAATCTCCAACCAAGATCCCTTTCCGAGCTGGGATCAACGTGCAGTGCCAGCACGACTGGCAGAACGATCTGTCATATCGAGAAGTGGAAACAACCAGAACATTAGAATCGGCCTGGCACCTCAGGAAACTTGCCAAATTCCTCAGTACGAAGATGGCTAAGTTTCTTGATTGGCTCACGTAGCTGATCAGCTTCGCTAGCCCCTAGGCCAAGACCTGCCCCAAGTTGAATCGGGTTGTCCTTCATCGGCGGTCATCCCGCCCGAGGGACGGATCCTCGCACCTGCCCAAACCTTGCGCTCTGCAAGAAGATTTGCTCGGGCGGCGCCGCGACCAAGACGTTGAGAGAAGACTTGCACCGCAAGCCATTTGACGGATAAGAGTTACATGACTACGTTGCAAGTATCTCCACGGAGGGGCCGGGCATGCACGTTGCCGGCGGCATATATCTGGAAACTTGCGAAACTCCAAGCTGGAGCGGACTCTGGGGATCCGGGCTCCGCGCCGCAATTGCAATCAGCGAAATGTCAGAAAAAGTCACTTTGCATGGGTATCTAAAAAACAACGGCGAAAATCTAACGTCTCGCCTCGCTTCCTATAGAGTTTCGACAGAAATTCTTCCGCGCCATCATGATGTAGTGTTTTCATACTTTCACCCGCTATCAGACCCCCTTGTCGAGCCTGCCCACCAGAGAATAAGAAAACAACGCGCACTGCTCCTATCGGCGGATAATATACTCAGATTTAGCTATCTTGAGGGATCTGCGTGCGTTCATGGTTCACATGTCGTCTACGATCCACAGTCGCCCCGCGGGCCCGAAAAATTTCATGAGAATGGTTCGACCGCTGAGAATCTGGCACTCGTAATGAACGAAAATGAGTTTAAGGCCTACTCTGCCTCAGATGATCTAGACGAGGGAGCAAGCCGGCTTTTGAAGGCAAATGAAGCACAAGTAATCGTTGTCAAGCGGGGCATATTTGGCGCCAACGTTTATCAGACTTCAGAAACTCCATTTTATGTGCCAGCTTATCAATCCGAACGGATTTTTAAAATTGGGACCGGGGACGTCTTCTCGGCCGCGTTTTCTTACTTCTGGGCCGAAAAGAGGCAGGATGCAAATCAAGCTGCGGACCTAGCGTCTCGCGCAGTGGCCAGCTACTGTGAGAATCCTACAGTCCCGATCAATTCGATGGGGCTACGAGATAGAAAGCCCATTCAAGAATGTAGGGCGTCGTTGATCGAGGTCTACGGTTCCGCCGACACCCTAGGTCGCCTATATACTCGGCAGGAGGCACTATACTGCATCAGAAGCCTCGGACTCGAGGCTTCTATAGGGAGCGGCACTTTGGCTGCGGCTGGGAAACGGGTGGGCACTGTTAGCCTTGTTATCGTAGATGGATTTCCGGACCAGTGTCTGACCGTGCTGGACACAACTTTACCAGGGATCATTTTCCTAGATGAAGAACATCGCTTGAAGCCGGCCTTTACCCACCATGAGCAAATAACTGACGATTTCACGTCTTCCATTTATAAAGCATGTATGCAAAGTCCCGTGTTGTGATACATGGAAGACGGGTGCTTGTAATCCATTGCCGAAGAGGATCTTGTAGTGCCTGGGGAAAAGACGCGTTCCATGTCTGACGTCTACGTTATCCACTCGAGCGAAGACGGCGAAGCTACGAGAATAATCGTTGAGTTTCTGTCAAGTCACTGGACTATCTGGTGGGACGACACGCTGGTCGGAGACTTCTCAACCGTAATTCAAGAGAAGATGTCCTGTACCAAGTTTGTTGTCGCGGTGCTATCAGCACACGCTATAAAGAAAGAAACAGTCATCGATGAGATGCGTTTAGCAAAGGAAGCCGGAGTTACCTTGCTCCCCGTGATGCTAGATGCCAGTAGTCCTCCTTATCCCTATGGCGGCCTGAGCCGCGTGAGCTTGGCTGAGTGGGACGAAACCGAGGCGCATGCAGACTTTCAGAAGATCATAAGAAAAATTAGCTCTGTCGTGCCTAGGCGCGTCCCCCCTTCACGCCCCATGGAGGTGTTGAGGACATCGCTTTCCTTACCTGCAGTTTTTCTATCGGTGTCTTCGCACGAAACCCAATTAGTGCCTCTGGAAGCAATCAAGGTATTGCGTGTATTCGGAGCTCCGGCTGTTTTAGTTTCAGCGTATGACCTTTGGGCGAAGAGGAGGCCCAAGGCGGCAGCATCCGAATTAAACGCAATCCGAGAGGCGGGTGGGGTCGTGATTGTCGATTCCGGGAACTATGAAGCGTCACGGCGGCGCAGCAGGAACTGGACACCTCAAAAATTTCACGAAGCACTACAAGGAATACCACACGATTGGGCATATTGTTTCGACGTCATGCGGCCATCGCAGAGTTTGAAAGATGCTGTGACCGAGGTCGTTGATGCGGTCAACCGCGACAGCAAGGCGACCGGTTCGATGGTGCTACCGATCGTGCACACCTTTAGGGAACCTGCCGGATACGACTCGCGGCAGTTACCGGAGGTGGTGAAGCTGGTGGCCAGCGAGTTGCAGCCACCGCTCATCGCTGTTGCAGAACGAGAATTGGGGCGCGGGCTGATTGAACGAGCCGATACAGTACGAAAGATTAGGCGATCTCTTGACAATCTGCCATTCTATCAACCCTTACATGTTCTTGGAACGGGAAACCCATGGAGCATCGCGCTCCTAGCCGCGGCTGGTGCCGATAGCTTTGACGGACTGGAGTGGTGTCGGATGGCGTTCGATCACCAGATGCATCGGCTTAATCACTACCAGCATTTTGACTTCTTTACATTCCAGACAGAGCTTTCGGAATCGGCCGTCGCCCTGAAGGCTCTTGAAAGTAAAGACATTGGGTACACCGGAAAAGTTGCGTTCCACAATCTCGAATACTACCGACGGTACGCTAAAGATTTACGCGACTACGCTCACACCAATCGCATGGAAGCGTTCATTATGAAAATAATGGGAGACGGTGCCACAAACCAGATTTCAGTTGCGCTGCCGGGGATATTCGTTCGATGATAAATGCGTCCCGCTTGGAACAAGCCGTGGTGTCGATCTATCCAGAAATTTTTCGCAGGGCTACTTCTTCTCTTGATTTTGCAGACGAAGAATCTCTCTGGAAAGAACTTTCCTGCTGCATACTAAGTAGTCAAGTACGGTATCCATTAGCCGTCGCTGCGGCAGAGGCATTAGAGCGCAACGCGGTCCTGCTTCAGAAGGGGGCTTCGGTGCACGCTCTGGAGACTATCCTTGGGTCACCCCTTCAAGTTGATCATCGAGTTCAGCGCTACCGATTTCCCAGATCGAAGTCGCAACAGTTGGCTTCGACCCACGCAGCCGTCCACTCATCCGCAGATAGTTTGACAGCTCTGCTCGACGGTTTCTCTTGTGCAGAAGATGCGCGCCGCTGGCTTGTCAGAAACGCGCCGGGAGTGGGGCCCAAACAGGCCAGCATGTTCCTTCGGAACACAGGTATGACTTACGACCTCGCGATTATCGATCGGCATGTAATAGATTACATGAATGAAATTGGCATCTCAGCCCCCCGTGGAGCGGGTGGGCTTTCAAACTTAGAAGGCTACTCCGCTCGAGAAATAGCCTTGAAGTTGTATTCACGCGACTTGGGCATGGCCGTAGGCCTTATGGATTGGGCGATCTGGATCGTGATGAGAATGTATAAATCCGAAAGCAGCGAGGTGGCGCAAAAATGAGTGTTGTAACTCTCGTATCCGGCGGCCTTGATTCGACCTTGATCGCTCATCTTGCAAGAGAGGAGGGATTGCATATCTATCCTCTTTTTGTCAACTATGGACAGAGAGCACTTGAGGCGGAACTTGCCGCTTGCAGGCGATCGATGGCCAAGCTTGGCCTTAATAATTTGCAGATCGCAGATCTTCCCGGATTTGGCGCACTAATACGCTCAGGTTTGACCGACCCAAATCAGAGAGTTATTGAGGACGCGTTTACGCCGGGTAGAAACATGTTGTTCTTGCTCGTTGCAGCCGCGTACGCCTACAAGGTTGGAGCAGACGCTGTCTCCATTGGCCTTCTCCACGAAGAAACAGCGTTGTTTCCTGACCAAACTTCAGGCTTCCTGTCAGAGGCTGAGAACATAATTTCGCGGATCATGGGACGAAGGATCCGCGTTCTTGCACCGCTGGCTTCGTTCCACAAAGATGAAGTCGTTGCGCTCGCGGAGATCAAGGGGGTGGAGGGGACGTATTCTTGCCATGTCGGGGGAGAAGCACCCTGCGGGAACTGCATATCCTGTAACGAGTTCAGTTTGAGGAGAATATAGAATGGGCGGCGGGAATAGTGGTCGCTGGAGCCGTCTCGGCGATATACGTGGTCTCGAAGAAAGGGCAAAAGAGGCACTGAAGGGTGGCAAGCGAAACGTCTTCATAAGCTTTGCGACCGAAGATATGACTGAGGTGAATCTTCTACGTGCCCATGCTAAGAATGAGAATAGTGACATTGAATTTAATGACCACTCAGTTCGAGACCCCTACAATAGCGACCGGGCGGCGTACATTAAGGAGAAGATCAGCGAACGCATCGCTCGATCTTCCGTTTGCGTGGTTTACGTCTCCGATAGCACGCGGCAAAGTAAATGGGTGAAATGGGAGGTCGAAGAAAGTCTGCGTCAGGGGAAGAAAGTGGTGGGCGTGCACCCTCGCGGAAAGGCGCCGATGTCAGCTCCTGATTGGGTAAAAAAGCACGGGATCAAGTTGGTCAATTGGTCGGATCTCTCGAGAGAACTAAGATAGCCGATTTTCGCTCCGCGCGTAAGCGCCTGGTTCCGAAGTCAGCTGCTTCGCTTCGGCCTACCGGCAATCTTGAGGCGGTCTAGACGCCCCAGATCATTCCTCGAAGCCACCAATCGGGACACAGCGACGCAACAGGCCGACTCGCTTCAATGGTTGGCGCCCGAAGAGCACCGGCCCTGTCCGGCGGGGAAACAAGACAGATGATGCTGCGGAGTGGCTATCGTAGCAACCTAGGATAATGGCCATTCGTCCGTGTTTAACGTATCCCCAGGCCAGCGTCCGGTAACTGGGTGATTTGGCCACCTTAAGAAGTGCGCATGTTGAACGCCTCCCCTGCTCGAAGCGAATGAATCATGTGGCTAGCCCACAAGCTAGAGGTTCTTGGAATCCTGCAGCTGTTCACCGTTCCCCTTTATGTTGTCACGTGCTATGTGCTAGCTTTGACACCTCAATCAGGTCGACAACAAATGCCGAAGCGCCTTTTTATTAGCCATTCTTGGTCTTACGGTGAACGCTATAATTCGATGACCAGTCTGCTGAACAATCGCCCCTACTTCGAGTGGACGAACTACTCCGTTCCGGAGAGTAAGGCATTTTCCGGACTCAGTTCTGCTGGGCTGGCCGAGCAACTTCGAAACCAGATTCGTCCGGTTCAGTGCGTGATCATAATTGGCGGCATGTGGACCAACTATAGCGATTGGATTCAGTTCGAGATGGAATTCGCTAAGAACGTTGGTAAGCCGATTCTTGGCGTCCGCCCACGTTCCGCGAAAGTCATGCCGCAAGCTGTGGTCAATGCTGCGGACCTCGTCGTCAACTGGAACACCGAGTCAATTGTTTCTGGCATTAGGCAAATATCATGAGCGGGTCGAAACTTGAATATCCGGCGCTCTACACCAGTGCGGATTGCGCCTCGGCTAGAGCTCAGAGCGGTTTTCTCTGGACAATCCGGACCGAGTACTTCCTGCTGTTTTTGGTCAGCCTCTCGCTGGCCAACAAGGATGTGTTTAAGCATAGTAGGCTTGCAGTTACGCTGCTGCTAATGGTACTCGCTGGACTTTTTGTCTACAAGGTGGTGGTGAAACTCGATCAGGATTGGTATCGCTGCCGGGCACTGTCTGAGTCCGTTAAAACCTTGACTTGGCGATTTTGCATGAGGGCTCACCCGTTTGGCGACGCGGATTTAATCGCGGTGCCAAAAGCCGCTTTCCGAAACCAGCTCCGGGGTATTCTGCAGTCAAATCAGGCCATCGCCCGAGAGTTAATCACGCCCGAGTCGGAGCAGGTCTCGGCTTCGATGCTTAAAGTTCGCGCGTTCGGATTGACTGAGCGGATTGCATACTATGTTGAGCAACGTGTCGACGATCAGCGGCGCTGGTATACGAAGAAGTCCGCGTGGAATCGACGGGTGCTTCGCATTTGGGTCCTGATCACTATACTTATCTATATAGCCGCGGCGCTGTCACTGTATGCTGACGAGTTTGGTTATGGCTGGCTATCGCGGTTCTTTGATCCTTTGATCGTTTTGGTCACATCTGTGTTGGGGTGGATTCAGATGAAGCGCCACAGTGAATTGACTGCCAGCTACAATCTAGCTGCACACGAAATTGGCATCATCAAAGGCAACGCCGAGACCGTTATGACGGAAGCCGAGTTCTCGGACTTCGTAAACGAAGCTGAACTTGCCTTTTCCCGTGAGCACACCCAATGGGGCGCGCGTAAGGATGCAAACTAGTCTATGTTGCGGGCGCGAGTGGTTTCTAACTGACAATACGCAGCACCACAGTCAATACTTGCTTCGAAATACAGCAGTGTTGTACCTTATAGTGTCAAATTTCCAGAATGGGTCGAATTTCTCAATGCGACCCATTCGTAGCTATTTTAGAGGCGACTTGGCGGATATTTTTCTGCCGCTAGCCTAGGTCAGCGCATCAACTTGTTCCAGTCAACAGGATGGCCTGCTGCTTGAAGTTCGCGCCCCAGCTTCTGCCGCCAGCCACCAGCCACATCCATTTCCTCCCAGACAACACCCGCAAAGTCGCTCGGGATGGAGACTTCACCGCGGCGGAGGGCGCAGACCTTGTCCCTTCCTAGCTTCGCCATGAAGTATCCGAGCTCAAGCAGGACGTTCTGACGGGCTCTCGGCTCTAAATCATCAGCACTCTTGGCGCGCCCAAAGTCGTCAGGTGTTAGCAGGACCACTGCAAATCCAACATCGGCATTTGCCTCGACTTTCTCGATAATTGTTCGACCCTGGTTGGCTTGCTCGTTCAAGATTACTGGTTCAAATCCAAGATTGCTCAAGAATCTGGCCACAGCCTCGCGAGCTTCGCCATCATGCCCGTGAACAATAAAGACCTTATTTGACATTGGTAGAATCAGTGTGGGGTTTAGCCTTCCGTCGCCTTCAACATAGTCCTTGAAGTCGCGGAAGAACGGAATTATTATCTGGCTGATTACTGCGTGTACACCACTCATTATCTTTTTGCTGCCGGTCCAAAAGAACGTGTAGCCAAATTCCGCCATATACTCCGGATTCTCGCTGAACTTAACAATAAGCAGAAGCCTTAATCCAAGAATTTGTTTATCATCCTCAGGCCAGACAAGCTCGGCGCTACCAACCATTCCGCCTTGCGTGCGCTCGCTAGACGCAATGAATTCGTCAAGATTGACTTTTTCTGTCAAGGCTGAGTTAAATGGTTGAAGTTCCTCGTTCTGAAGGAGCCTGCCAAGTCTCTTGACTTGCGCGGGATACGACTGGAGGTCTGACTGCTGCAAGTCGAGCAACGTGTTGTTTATTTGCCTAAATAGGCCTTGGGAAGCAATCATTTATCGCCCTTAATTCTGAATTCGGCCGCTTTCTCTAGAATTATCCGCCGATATTCTTCTTTCATTTCCTCAACAAGAGATGCAACAAGGTCGTTATCCTCGAAACCGGCGACCTTTCTATCAATCAAATTTTCCATTGACGTTACTGCAAGATCAATGCTTGATGGATCGTCCGGATTGAAAGAAACAATCCCAAACTCGCCATCCAGCTCGCTCAGCGCGTCCTGTGCCCTTTGCAAGTCTAGTTGCAACTCATCTAGTCCTTCAATCTTAAACATCTATCCAACCCCGTCGCTTGTAGAATCGCATGAACTATGGGTGTAGAGGCATCACCACGCAAGATGGATGGTTAGTGTTGCGACACTGATCTCACCCCGACTGTTCCTCTAGTTTATGTTGAGTTATCGCCTGCGGCTTACAGCCCCTTTCGTGCAAGTTGTTCAACCTTCTAGTGCCGCCTTCACCGTTTCGCGCGCCGCCTGAAACGCTTCCGCCAAATCGCCATGCCCTTCCACCCCCTCCAAGCAGTAGCCATTCAGAAACTGCCGCCCTGGGCTGCTGCCGGTTCCGTGGACACGGGGTTAGGTTTGCATGGCGCGGTCCTCGAACGCCATGGGGCTAAGATAGCCCAGCTTCGAGTGGCGTCGCCGCGGATTGTAGAAGCGCTCGATGTAGTCGAACACGTCGGCACGGGCTGCATCGCGGGTGCGGTAGACCTTGCGGGCCGTTCGTTCGGTCTTCAGCGATGAGAAGAAGCTCTCCATCGCCGAGTTGTCCCAGACGTTGCCGGCCCGGCTCATGGAGCAGGTGATGCCGTTGTCGAGGAGCAGGCGCTGGAACTGCTCGCTGGTGTATTGCGATCCCTGGTCCGAATGGTGGAGCAGCGCATCCGCTTTTCCGCGCCGCCACACGGCCATCATCAGGGCATCCATGACCAGCGTGGCATCCCGGTCCGCCTTCATCGACCAGCCGACGACGCGCCTGGAGAACAGGTCCAGCACATTGCCAGCGTACTCGCCCGAGCCTCTCCCTTGATCAGCATGGCTTGCGACGCCTCGTTCCCGGTCCGCCCTTGCGGGCAGATATCGTAGGCAGGCGTCAGTGGTTGCTTTGCCGCGGATCATTGACCATCGCCGAGGCCCAAAAATCCAGCGCGCCGATCCGGTCAGAGCCCGACTTCAGCAGGAAGGTCAGCTCGCTGAGATCCGGCACGCCGGCTGCATCGGGTTTCCGGCCCGTCAGCCTGTTGATGATGACGCGCCGCCTCCAGGCATCGGGGGACCCGTCCCGGATGGAGCTCGTCATGGACAGCACGGCAATCGGTTCGATCACTCCCTTGCGCAGGGGGAGCTCCGGGTAGTAGATCGGGACAGCATCCCTGCGCCGCCGGTAGCTGGCACCATAGGTGAAATGCGGGCGGTCGCCCTGCTGCCACAACCGCCCAGCGACGAAGGGCTCGTTGCTCCTGGCAGCCAGATCCAGACATAGGCCTCCCGTGCGGCCCCCTCCCTAGAAGTCATCATCGACCTCGTTGCGGGCGGGGCGGACGCTTTGCGGCAGCAGCGTCAGCTTCTCATCGAGGTGCGCGCTGTGCAGGGCGAGCGTGCGCTCGTCGGGATCGAACAGCCGCACGCCGATGAGAGATGCCACCTCGAAGACAATGCCGATCTCGGCGCCGGGTGCCCCCTTCTCGATGTTGTGGAGCGTTGTGCGGCTGATGTCAGCACGGTCGGCCAAGTCCTGGGCCGTCAGGCGGCGCTCCGACCTGCCAATGCGGATCAGCTTGCCCAGCATGGCGAGAGCTCGGCGCGTTGTTTTGGAGTAGGTTCTGTTGCGAGGTATGAATCGGTCAACCATGTCCATTCATCTGAACGGAGAGAGCGGCAAGGTGTCGTAGGGGCGACTGCGCTCCGCCCGTCAGTTATCAAGCGTCACCGGAACGTTGGTGTAGTTCACTTCTATACTCGGTCGCGCATGAAATTCACCTATACGCCAAGACGTATAACTTGACATAATACGCTAACGCGTATAACTATCGCCGATACGCCAGTGCGTATACCACCCACCTGTCCTCGAAGGCGAGAAGAGGCCGACGGCAATGAAAAAAGCAGTGCCTTCTTCGGGCGAAAGCAGTTCCGGGCGTGCGGGGCGCCGTCCCGCGGAAATTGGCGCCGTGCTTCGTCGCTATCGCAGGGAGCTGAAGCTCTCGCAACAGGGTGTCGCGGACCGCGCGGGCATCCGGCAAGCAACGGTGTCTGCCATCGAGGCCGGCGAAGAAGGTGTGTCGCTCAAAACGCTCGCGCTGATTCTGGCAGCGCTCGATCTGGAATTGGTCATCAGGCCTCGATCGGAACCGACCGCGGACCCGGCCGGTCCGGACAGCTATGACGGGCTGTGGTGATGGCAAGGAAGCTCGCAAATCCAGCGATTGACGTCGTGCTGAATGGCACGGTGGTCGGCCATCTGGCCCGGACACGCGCGGGCGCACTCAGCTTCCGATATGCTCCGGACTGGCTAAGCCGCCACAACGCGCTGCCGATTTCGCTGTCGCTGCCGCTTTCGGACGAGACATACCGGGGCGACCCGGTCCTTTTCGTGATCGAGAACCTGCTCCCTGACAACCTTGATATCCGCGAGCAGATCGCCGCGAAGACGGGCGCGGCAGGAAAGGACGCCTACAGCATTCTCTCGGTCATCGGCCGTGACTGCATCGGCGCGATGCAGTTCCTGCCGAAGGGCACGGCGCCGGGCGCCCTGACGCTGGAAAGCGAACCGATCTCGGACGCGCGCATCGCCGACATTCTTCGCAATCTGGCAACGGCCCCGCTCGGAATGGATGACGAAGACGAGGAGTTCAGGATCTCGATTGCCGGTGCCCAGGAGAAGACGGCATTGCTTCGGCGCGATGGGGCCTGGCACCTGCCGCATGGCACAACACCGACGACGCACATCCTGAAAAAGCCAATCGGCATGCGGCCGGACGGGGTGGATCTCAGCCTCAGCGTGGAGAATGAGCACTTCTGCATGACCTTCCTGCGCCACCTCGGCATGGAGGCGGCCAGAACCGAGATCATGGAGTTCGCCGGGGAGAGAGCCCTCGTCGTCGAGCGCTTTGATCGTCTTGTTCCGGAACATGGGGAAGGCAGGCCGATCCTGCGGCTGCCGCAGGAGGACCTGTGCCAAGCGCTGTCGGTGCCCTCGTCGAGGAAGTATCAGAAGGACGGCGGACCTGGCTTCGAGGACATCATGGATCTCCTCCTCGGGAGCATGGTTGCTCAGGAAGATCGGCGCCTCATGATGAAGGTCATGATCGTCTTCTGGCTTCTGGCGGCCTCCGACGGACATGCGAAGAACTTCAGCCTTCGGTTGCTTCCCCAAGCGCGCTACCGCCTGACGCCGCTCTACGATGTCATGTCGATCCAGCCTTTGTTCGACGCGGGGCAGATCCCGGACAGGAAGGTGCGCGTGGCGATGGCTGTGGGTAGCAATAACCATTACATCGTGAGCCAGATCGCGCTGCGGCACTTCCGAGAGACTGCGCGCAACTGCAAGATGCCGGTGAACATCATCGAGAACCTGGTCGATGAGCTGCTGGAGCAGTCCGCAGATGCCTTGGCGACCACAATGGCGGCGATGCCCGCCGATTTCCCCGAGGAGCTCGGGCGGTCGATCATGGGGGGCTATCTGGGACGTCTCAAGCTTCTCGGCGCGATGCAGGCCGAGGACGCGGCGTAATGGCCAACATTCCTCCCGCGGATGCGGGAGGCTGATGCGTCAGGCTCATTGCCTAAACACCGGCATCGCGGATCACGGTCTTCCCGGCCTCGCCGTGGCCATCACCACCCGGCAAGAGATCATCCATCTGGCCGGCTATGGCACGGCGCTGCTGAACCGTTCCCCCGCTGCCCACGTCCCAGTTCCCCAAACCGGCCACATCCAGTCCACCTGTCGGCCGAGAGGGGCTCCGCGCCGGGCGCACGGGCCCCGATGCGCATATCGATGCTCCGCGCCCCCATTACCATCCCTCCGGCACGTCGTCTGCCTCACCCGAAGCCGCGCCTGGGGTTTGGGTCGATTGCGACGACCGCCGTCGCGAAACGATATTCTTGGGCAGCGTCTTCTCCGCCAGCATCAACCCGATGTCGTCAGCGGCTGGGTCGACGAGATCGGCAAGCCGGTCGAAGAGCCCCAAAACCGACAGCGCCATCGCCAGCGTGTTCAGCGACACGCCCGGATCGCCTTGCTCCAGACGGTGCAGCGTGCTGCGTCCAACCCCCATGCGTGCGGCCATGTCGGTCGTAGAAATCCGGCGCGCACGACGCGCACGCGAGATGTCCCGTCCAAGCCCGGCGATGCCGCGGGCGATGGAGGGGTGAACGACGCCCCCCTTGGTGCGTGCGACCTTTCCTGTGTCGGCGATCATTGTGCTACATCTCACGCATAAAGGGGTTTCCTGTACCATCTGCGATACAGGAAAGATGCTGGCGGAGGTTCACCTTCGCAAGGCAATTGATACCGTTTGTCTCACAAGTAAGACAAAAGAGCGCTCCTGTCTCATTTGCAGATCACAACAAGGGGTCAGACGTATTGGACGCCCTTGGCTTCGCCAACCCCGCTAGCGCCTTGTCGACCTCTCGCGTCATTGCTGCCCGCCTTGCGTCCAAGAGGGTCTGGAACTGCTCCATGAATTCGAAAAGCATCGTCGCCATCGCGCGCATCTTGGCCGCGTCCTCGGCGGTGTAAGGCATGGGGCGGCCTTGCAGCTTGGCCTCGTTCAGCTTGCGGGCGATCTGGTTGATCGCGGCGCCGTGGGTCTGAATCTCGACGCCCCAGCACTGCAGCTTGTCGATCATTGCCGGGTCTGCGGGCGTCAGGATCTTATCTGCGGCCTCCATCAGGCGTCGCAGGGCCGCGGGGCGGTCGATGATACCGCGTGCGGCCAACGCGGCCATGAAACCCGCCAGCTCGCGCTCGCTGACGCGCGCACTGACGGTTTTGGTTCTGGGATGCACGCCTTCAGCCTTGCTCAACGTGTTGTAGATCGTCCGTGGCGAGACCACGAAGCGGCGGGCTAGGGTGGAGGCAGGCATGCCACCAGCGCGCGCTTCGATGATCTGGCGGCGCTCGTCGTCGGTCAGTTTGCGATGGTGGCGCATGTGAAGTTTACGTTCCTATTTCTTGCCAACTTCGTCCAAGCCCCCCGCCTCCCAGCGTCAGCGGAGGCGGGACAGGGGCTTGGACTCATTTTCGAAGGCTGGGTGCGCCATCGGAGGTGGCGGTATCTGGACGAGGGAGAAGGCAGGACGCAGGCTGCGGCAACGCGATGCAGAGGACAGACGGCACGCCACACGGAGCGCGATGCAGAGAACGCGATGCGGGGGACGGAGGGCGTGGTGCAATGGACGCGGTGCAGCGGACGTGACGCGCGATGCACTCCGCGGCGGGCATCCTGCGACAGACGCGGTGCCTTCGCCATCGGCCGCTCCGCGCATGCCATCAGCCCCGCCGCTCACACCGCCAGCCCCACGGCGCGCAACTGCCCCTCGGTGACCAGATTGGCCGCCGTCAGCGCTGCGACCTGCCCTGCGGTGATGTGCTTGCACATCGGGCTCCGCTCGCGGATCCAAGCCGCCAGCCGAGCATGGTGCTCCGCCATGGCCGCCTCCGCCGCCTCGCGCTCGGCCTGCTGCCTCTCGATGGCGCCCTGCCAGCGCCGCAGCTGGAACCAGTTGTCCGAGAAGCAGACCTTGGACCGGGTAAAGCCCGCGCTCTCGGTGGCGTAGGCCTGCACGGCGCGCAGCAAGTCGTCGGGATCCACCCCCTCACCCACCGCATCGGCAATCCGCTCAAGACAGGCCGCCTTCCCGCGCTGGCGGTCCTTCGGATAGGCGGCCCAGATCTTCTCGAATCTCTCATCCGCCTCCGCCTCCACGCGCTTGCGCGTAGGTGGTTTAGGGATGGTTTGAGGGTGGTTTGGGGTCCACCGTGGACCCTCTACCCCGTCCATGGTGGACCCCGTACCGGGTTCAGGCTGGACGGGGTCCACTGTGACCCCCGTCCCCTCATCGGGTTCAGCCGAGGACTCCAGCGTCATCACCCGGGCCAGCACGATCCGGTAGATCACGGTGAACCCGTTCTTGCAGGGCCGCCGCCCGGTCTCGACCAGGATGCCCTCCCGCAGGAAGTCGCTGATCGTCCGCTTCACGGTGCTTTCACCCAGCTCGGTATGCCGCTGGATCGTGCCCTTGGAGCACCAGATGCCCGAGCCATCGTCGCTGGCCTTGTCCGCCAGGAACATGATGATCTGCTTGCGGGCCGCGCTGCCGAAGACCCTCTCGGCGCAGAGGTTGGCGATCTTCCAGCTCACGGCCACACCCCCGGAAGGAGGGCGACGGGGCGGCCGGCGCAGGCTATCCGGCGACCGATCTGGGGACGGCCGCTGACCTGCCCAACCGGCCCCGGACCGGCCATTTCACGCCCCTTCCGGGGCCCAAAATGGTTTGACAATCGCCCGCTAAGTGCCTGATTTTTCGTGGTAGGTTTGACAGAGAAATCGCCCGCAACCGCCGGAAATCCCACAGCCGTTTTGGGATTGAAAATCCGCGTGTCGGGGCAGAGGTGCACTCGCCACACCACCCGGCGTCATATGCGACATTACGTCGCGGCGCAGTCGCAGAAACATCATATCAACGCCACAGACGATAGGTGGAATGAGATGAGTGTCAGCTGGCAAGCTGAGTTGGGGGTCGCACGTATGTTTTCGTTGCACGGACACAAGGCACTGGTGGTCGGGATCGCCAATGAACATTCGATCGCCTGGGGCTGCGCTGAGGCGCTGAAGGCGCAGGGCGCTGATCTCGCGATCACCTGGCTGAACGACAAGGCCGAGGGCTATGTGCGCCCGCTGGCCGAGGAACTGGGCGCCGAGATCATGATGCCGCTCGATGTGGCCCAACCGGGGCAACTCGAAGCAGTCTTCGCCGAAATCACCCGCAAATGGGGCCGGCTCGACACCGTTCTCCATTCCATCGCCTTCGCCCCGCGCGAGGATCTGCATGGCCGCGTCGTCGATTGCTCGGCCGAGGGGTTTGGCCTCGCGATGGACATCTCGGTCCACTCCTTCCTGCGCATGATCCGCCTCGCCGAGCCCCTGATGCCGGATGGCGGCTGCTGCCTGTCGGTCAGCTTCTTCGGCTCCTCCCGCGTCGTGCGGCATTACAACATGATGGGCCCGGTCAAGGCGGCGCTGGAAAGTGCCGTGCGCTATGCGGCCGCCGAGCTTGGCGAAAAGGGCATCCGCGTCCATGCGCTCTCACCCGGGCCGCTCAAGACCCGCGCCGCCAGCGGCATCGACCATTTCGACGAGCTTCTGGCCGCCGCATCCGACCGCGCGCCCACGCATCAACTCGCCTCCATCGAGGATGTGGGGGCGATGGCCGCCTTCCTTGCCTCGCCCGAAGCCCGCAATCTGACCGGCGGTGTCCATGACATCGACGGCGGCTTCTCGATCACCGCCTGAAGGGGGTTCTACCCATGGCCAATGTCTTTGATCTGTTCGATCCCGCGCAACAGCCGCGGATGCCCCGCCCCGAGGCCGACATGCTGACCGCCCTGCTCGGCGCCATGGAAAAGGCCGAGGCCGAGATCGGCGCCGGGTCGGAAACGCTTGAGATCCTGAATACCGCCGCCTCGCGCCAGTCGGCCCGGATCAAGGAAACCCATTCCCGCCGCGCCGAAGAGACGATGGAAAAGGCCGGCAGCCTGATCGAGGATCTGCGCCGCGCCCAGTCCGAGGGCCGGATCGGCAACAACCTCGCCGAATACCTGCGCGACGCAGGCGAGCGGATGATCCTGACGATGGACACGCTGCGCAAACGCGGCGACATCTTCCTGGAGCATGAGGCCGCGGGCTGCCCGCCGGTACTGATCTATGATTACGAAATCATCATGGACGGCAAGGATCTTCCCTACCCGTCCAACTACATCCTGCTGAAGATCACCCCGCCCGAGGGCGTTACGGTGAACGATGCCCGCCGCCCCTATATCATCATCGACCCGCGCGCCGGCCACGGCCCCGGCATCGGCGGCTTCAAGGCCGACAGCCAGGTCGGCGTCGCCCTGCGCGAAGGCCACCCGGTCTATTTCGTCGCCTTCCGGCGCGAGCCCGAGCCGGGCCAGTTCCTCTCCTACGTCACCCGCTCCGAAGCCGCCTTCGTGCGCGAGGTGATGCGCCGCCACCCCGAGGCGTCTCGCCCCGTCATCACCGGCAACTGCCAGGGTGGCTGGGCCACGCTGCTGCTGGCCGCCACCAACCCGGACCTGACCGGCCCCATCGTCATCAACGGCGCCCCGGTCGCGCCCTGGGCCGGTAAGGTCGGCGAGAACCCGATGCGCTACAATGCCGGCGTGCTTGGCGGCACCTGGATCCCGATGATGCTGTCCGACCTTGGCGGCGGCATCTTCGACGGCGCGCATCTGGTGCAGAACTTCGAGATGATGAACCCCTCGCGCACCCTGTTCCGCAAATACACCGACCTCTTCCGCGACATCGACAAGGGCGACGAGGTGTTCCTTGAGTTCGAGAAATGGTGGGGCGGCTTCTTCTTGCTGAACGAGGCCGAAATCCGCTGGATCGTGGAGCAGCTCTTCGTCGGCAACCGTCTGGTCAAGAACGAGGCCCGGATCGAACCCGGCCGGCCCATCGACCTCAAGGCGATCCGCGCGCCCATAGTGGTTTTCGCCAGCCACGGCGACAACATCACCCCGCCGCAGCAGGCGCTGAACTGGATTGCCGAGACATATTCCGACGTCAGCGAAATCCGCATCCGCGGCCAGCGCATCGTCTATATGGTGCATGATCAGGTCGGCCATCTGGGGATCTTCGTGTCCTCCAGCATCGCCAATCGCGAGCATTCCGAGGTTGCCTCCACCCTCAAGACCATCGAGGCGCTGGCCCCGGGGCTCTATGAGATGCTGATCGAGGATGTGACCGAGAAGGACGGCCACAAGACCTTCACCGTCGGCTTTGCCGAACGCACGCTGGATGACATCCGCGCGCTCGACGATACCGTGTCGGATGAGCGCCCCTTCGCCGCCGTCGCCCGCGCCGCCGAAGTGCAGGCACAGCTCTATGACACCGTCCTGCGCCCAGTGGTCCGCGCGATGGTCACCGAAACCGGCGCCGAGATGAGCCGCGCCCTGCATCCGCAGCGCCTGACCCGCGCGCTGATGTCCAGCCGCAACCCGGCGATGCACACGGTCGAGACCGCCGCCGAAAAGGTCCGCACTGTCCGTAACAAGGCCTCCGCCACCAACCCCTTCCTCGCCGCCGAGGCCTTCTGGGTGCAGGCGACCGAGAATGCCATCGACTTCCTGCGCGACACCCGCGACATGCAGTTCGAGCTGACCTTCTTCTCGCTCTGGGGCACGCCCTGGGCCCGCGCCTTCGGGCGCACCCACGAAACCCGCCGCACCCTGAAATCCGAAGGCGAGCTCCGCGGCCTGCCTGAGGTTTCGGCCGCGCTGATGACCATCGAACAGGGAGGCTTCCCTGAAGCGGTGATCCGGATGCTGGTGCTGCTGGCCGAAAACCGCGGCCAGGTGCGCCGCGACCGGCTGGAACGCTCGGCCAAGGTGCTGACCCAGGACGAGCCCTTCCGCAGCCTCGGCGCCGAACATCGCGCGATGATCATCCATCAGCAGACCTTGATCGCCACCTTCGAGCCGGAAAGCGCCATCGACACGCTGCCGCTGCTGCTGCGGGACCCCGAGGAACGCGCGCTGGCGCTGCAGGTCGTGCAGTTCATCCCCGGCGCGATTGACGAGATGTCGCCGCGCACGCTGACCATGCTGCAACGCTTCCACGAGGTTCTGGGCGTGCCCGTGCTCACCCAGAACGTGACCGAAGACCCGTTGTCGGCCAAGGCCGCGCCGGAAGAGGCCGCCGAAGAAGCCGCCCCGCTGCAAGTCGTGGTTGTACCCTCGCCGATGGTCGAGGCCGGCGTCATCGCCGAACCGGCGGCCGAGGCGGTGCCCGAGGCGATTTCGGCGGCCGATATACCTGAGGCAATCGAGTCCCCGGCCGAGACTGTGACGGACGAGGCCCCCGTGCTAGAAGCAGCGCCAGCCACCGACGAGGCGCCCGCCGCCTCCGAACCCCGGCGGCGCAACCGCGCGGCCCAGCCTGAGCCGACAAAGGCCTGATCCGACAAAGGCCTGAACCTACAAAGGACCCAGATGCGCCTGACCAACCGTACCTTCGACGAGATCCAGCCCGGCGACAGCGCCGAGTTGCGGCGCCTGATCACCCAAGACGACCTCTATGTCTTCGCCGTATCCTCGGGCAATACCAACCCGATGCATCTGCAGGACAGCGACCTTGACGGCGATGGCCATAACGAACGTGTCGCACCCGGCATGTTCGTGGCCTCGCTGCTCTCGGCGGTGCTCGGAACCCAGCTGCCCGGCCCCGGCACGCTCTACCGCCGCCAGGTGCTGGATTTCCACGCCCGCGCCCATGCCGGCGAGGAGGTGCTGGTGCGGGCCGAGGTGCTGTCAAAGGCGGACGGGGTCGTCCACCTGAAGACCGAGGTGCGCCGCACATCGGACGGTGCGATCATCCTCTCCGGCGAGGCGGAAGTCCTTGCCCCGACAGAAAAATTCGACCAAGACAACCTCGAGATCCCCGGCCTCGTCGTCCAGCGCCACCGGCATTTCGAGCTGCTGCTGGAACGCGCCCGCCCACTGCCGGCGCTGCCCACCGCCGTGGTCTGCCCCGATGAGGCGAACTCGCTTGGCGGCGCGCTACTGGCCGCCAAGGAAAGCATCATCGCGCCGATCCTGATCGGCAATGAGGCCGCCATCCGCAAAGCCGCCGCCGAGATCGAGGCCGACCTGACCGGCATCGAGGTCATCGACGTGCCTTCTGATGCCGCCGCTGCGGCCCTCGCCTGCGCGCTTGTGCATGAGGGGCGCGCGGCCGCCGTCATGAAGGGCCATCTGCACACCGATAACCTGCTGAAGGCGATGCTCGACAAGGCGACCGGCCTGCGCGTCGGCCGCCGCTTCACCCATGTCTTCGTGATGGACGTGCCCGGCCAGCCCGAACCGCTGTTCGTGACCGATGCCGCGATCAACATCGCCCCCGACCTCGCCACCAAGGTCGACATCTGCCAGAACGCCATCGACCTCGCCCTCTCGCTGGGGATGGACCCGCGCGTCGGCGTACTCTCGGCGGTGGAAACCGTGAACCCGGCGATCCAGTCTTCCATCGACGCGGCGCTGCTGTCGAAGATGGCCGACCGCGGCCAGATCAAGGGCGGCCAGGTCGAAGGCCCGCTGGCGATGGACAATGCGGTGGACATGGCCGCGGCTCGCACCAAGGGGCTGAAGGGCAATGTCGCGGGGCGGGCGAATATCCTCGTGGTGCCGGGTATCGATTCCGGCAACATGCTGGCCAAGCAGCTTTCCTTCATCAGCCATGCCGAGGGCGCCGGGCTGGTGCTTGGCGCCAAGGTGCCGGTGATCCTCAACTCCCGCTCCGACAGCCCGATGTCGCGCCTCGCCTCCTGCGCTGTCGCCGCCATCCACCACTTCGCCGGAACCGCAAAATGACCCGGGCGGTGCTGACGCTGAATGCCGGCTCCTCCTCGCTGAAGGTCGCGCTGTTCCCGGCGAACGGCGATGCGCCGCTCGCCACCGGCCTTGCCGACAAGGTCGGGCCGGATGGGGTGCTGAAGCTCAAGGACGCCGCGGGCGCCACCATCGAGGCCGCGGGCGACCTGACCACCCATGCCGGCGCCATGGCCGCCGTCATCGCCAGCTTCCGCGCCGAATGGCCGGACCTCGACCTTCTGGCCATCGGCCACCGCGTCGTCCACGGCGGGGCCGACCGCGCCGCGCCGGTAACGGTGGATGACGCGGTGCTGAACGATCTGGAGCGCCTCGCCCCCTTCGCCCCCCTGCACCAGCCCCACAACCTCGCCGGCATCCGTGCCGCGATTGCCGCCTTCCCCGGCGTGCCGCAGGTGGCCTGTTTCGACACCGCCTTCCACCGCAGCCACCCCTTCGTGAACGACACCTTCGCCCTGCCCCGCGCGCTCTACGATGAAGGCGTGCGCCGCTACGGCTTCCACGGCCTCAGCTACGACTATATCGCCGGCGAGCTGGCCAGCTCTGCCCCGCATCTGGCCGAAGGCCGCGTGGTCGTCGCGCATCTGGGCAATGGCGCCAGCATGTGCGGCATCCAGAACGGCCGCTCCGTCGCCTCGACCATGGGCTTTTCGGCGCTGGACGGGCTGCCGATGGGCACCCGCAGCGGGCAGGTGGACCCGGGCGTGCTCCTCTACCTCATGGACCAGAAGGGCATGACCGCCGCGCAGATCTCGGACCTTCTCTACAAGCAATCCGGGCTTCTCGGCCTCTCCGGCCTCTCCAACGACATGCGCACGCTTGAGGCTGCGAACACGCCCCACGCGGCCGAGGCCATCGACTATTTCGTCTTCCGCTGCCAGCGCGAGGTCGGCGCCCTTGCCGCCGCGCTTGGCGGCATCGACGCGCTGATCTTCTGCGGCGGCATCGGCGAGAACTCCCGCCTGATCCGCGCCCGCATCTGCGAGCGGCTCGGCTGGATGGGGATCGAGATCGACCACGCCAAGAACGCAGGCAATGACCGCGTCATCTCGTCGGACCTCGCCCGTACCTCGGTGCTGGTGATCCCCACCAATGAGGAACTGGTGATCGCCCGTGCCGCGCGTGCGGCGGTGGGCCTGACAAAGGAAGCGGCATGAAAGGCGCGTTGAAACCGGCGGCTGCGGCCGAGATGATCCCCGAAGGCGCCAGCCTGATGATCGGTGGCTTCATGGCCGTGGGCTCGCCCGAACGGATGATCGACGCCATCGTCGCCCGCGGCGTCGGCGGGCTGACGATCATCGCCAATGACACCGCCATGCCCGGCAAGGGCATCGGCAAGCTGGTCAGCGCCGGCCTCGTCCGCCACATCATCGCCAGCCATATCGGGCTCAACCCCGAAACCCAGGCCAAGATGATCTCGGGCGAGATCACCTGCGAGCTGGTGCCGCAAGGCACCCTGATCGAGCGCATCCGCGCCGGCGGCATGGGCCTTGGCGGCGTGCTGACGCCCACGGGCCTTGGCACCGAGGTCGAGGATGGCAAGCAGGTGGTGACGGTGGAGGGGAAACGCTTCCTCGTCGAAACCCCGCTCAAGGCCGATTTCGCGCTGATCGGCGCCTGGCAGGCCGATTACGTCGGCAATCTCAGCTACATGCTGACCGCGCATAACTTCAATCCGATCATCGCGCTGGCGGGCCGCACCGTGATCGCCGAGGCTGACAGCATCGTGCCGGTGGGGGTGATCCCGCCCGATGCGGTCAAGACGCCCGGCGTTCTGGTCGATCATCTACTGATCCGCGCAAGCTGAGGAGGGCCGACATGGACGCCAAGGAACTCATCGCCCGCCGGGTGGCGCGGGAAGTCCGGCCGGGCTCGCTGGTCAATCTCGGGATCGGGCTGCCCTCGATGGTGGCGAATTTCGTGCCCGCCGGCCTCGGCGTGTTCTTTCAGGCCGAGAACGGGGTGATCGGCCTTGGCGCGCGCCCGCCCGAAGGCATGGAGGATCGCCACCTGACCGATGCGGGCGGCGGTTTCGTCACTGCCGTGCCGGGGGCGGCCAGCATCGACAGCGCCATGAGCTTTGGCCTGATCCGCGGCGGGCATCTCGACATGACCGTGCTTGGCGGGCTGCAGGTCGATGAGGCCGGGCATCTGGCAAACTGGAAGGTGCCGGGCAAGATGGTGCCGGGCATGGGCGGCGCGATGGACCTTGTCACCGGCGCCGCGCGGGTGATCGTTGCCATGCAGCACGCCGCCAAGGGCCAGTCCAAGATCGTGCCGAAACTGACCCTGCCGCTGACCGCCCTGCGCCGGGTGGACCTGATCGTCACCGACCTCGCGGTGATCGAGCCCACCGATGCGGGCCTTGTCCTGCGCGAACACGCGCCGGGGGTCACCCTCGATGAGATCATCGCCGCCACCGAGGCCACCCTCATCATCCAGGGCGATGTGCCGGAGATGATGCTGATCTGACCCCCTGCGACGCTCCGCGTCCTTGACGGAAGGGGGAAGCCGGGCGTCAATCACCTGCCCGCAGCGCGTATGCAGGCGACCCGCGTGGAGGCGGGGTGACGAGGGAGGAGACCTTGCATGGAACGGTTCGAGGCCGAAGACGGCACCCGTCTTGCGTACCGCGATGAGGGCACGGGCCTGCCGCTGCTGGCGCTGGCCGGCCTGACCCGCGATGGCCGCGATTTCGACTATCTCGCCCGCTACCTGCCCGAAGGAACCCGCCTGATCCGGCTCGACAGCCGCGGCCGCGGCCGGTCGGACTGGGCGCCACCTGAGACCTACTCGGTCGGACAGGAGGCAAAGGACGCCCTGGCGCTGCTGGATCATCTGGGCATAGACCGCGCGGCCGTCATCGGCTCCTCCCGCGGCGGTTTCCTGGGGCTGGTCATCGCCGCGACCGCCCGCGACCGCCTTCTGGGCCTCTGCATGAACGATGTCGGCCCGGTGGTCGAACGCGACGGGCTGGTGCGCATCGGCACCTATATCGGCGTCGAACCCACCGTCCCCACGCTGGAAGAGGTCGCCGACCGCACCCAATCGGCAATGCCCGGCTTCGACCGGGTACCGCCCCTGCGATGGCACGAGGAAACCGTGCGCCATTACGTGCAGCTCGATGGCCGCGTCGGGCTGACCTATGACCCCGCCCTGCGCGCCTCGTTCGAGGCGGCAATGGCGCAACCGCTGCCCGAGCTCTGGCCGCTTTTCGATGCCTGCGCCGGCCTGCCGCTGGCGCTGATCCGCGGCGAGGCCTCGGACGTGCTTGCCCGCGCCACCGCCGCCGAAATGCGCCGCCGTCGCCCAGACATGCTGTTCGCCGAGGTGCCCTGGCGCGGCCACATCCCCTTCCTTGACGAACCCGCAGCGATCTCGGTCATCGTGCAATGGCTGGCGCTGGTGCGGGACTTCGCGTCCGCCAGCGCCCCGGCGCCCCTCGCCGAGGCGCCCGGCTGAACCTACTCCGGCATCGCCCCGCAAAACCCGCCCGAGGCGACGGCCCCGGACCCAAGCGCCAGCAGCGGCGGCGCCTTGTAGGGGTTCAGCTCGGCGGTCGCGCTGTCGAACAGGATCAGCAGCCCGATCAGTGCAATCGCCAGCGGCGCGGTGAAACGGCGGGTCATGTCCGCGGCTCCAGTCCAAGGATCGGCCGCAGCCGCACGCCGACAAAGGCCCCGGCAAAGGCCATCGCGAACCAGACCCAGCCATGCAGGCTGCCGGTGGAAATGCCGCTGAAGAACGCGCCCACATTGCAACCGAAGGCCAGCCGCGCCGAATATCCCAGCAGCAGCCCGGCGACGATGGTCGCCGCCCAGGCCCGCGCCGGCAGCTTCGGCAAGGGCTGCGACAGCCCGCCCCGCCGCCAGCAGGCCACCAGAAAGGCCCCGGTGATGATGCCGATATTGGTCAGCGAGGTCACGTCGGTCAAAACGCTCGCCTGCAACCGCCCGGCATTCCCCGGCGCCGCCCAGAAGGCAGAGCCGGACAGGTCCGCGCCAAGCGCAACCGCCCCCTTCGCGCCCCACAGCCCCAGCCCGTAGACCACGCCCCAGGGCTGCCCAGCCACCACGAGGTTGCCAATCGCCAGCCCCGCCAGCAGCAGCGCCGCAATCACCAGCCGCCGCGGCACATGCCGCGTGCCCGGCGCCGCCAACAGCAGCAACAGCCCCGCCACCAGCGCCAGCAGCACCAGCGTCACTGCAAGGCCCGAAGTGCCGGTCAGCGTCAGGACCGGCAGCGCGCCAAGATCCGTCCACCAGATCAGCCCATAGGCGCCCAGAAAGCTGCCGATGGCGAAGAATGGCAGCGCCACCAGCGCCACCGGATTGCCGCTGCCGGCATTGACCAGCGTGCCGGACCCGCATCCCAGCACCACCTGCATACAGGCGCCAAAGACAAAGGCCCCGCCCGCCATCGCCCAGCCAATCGGGGCGGCGGCGCCCGCCAGCTCACCCGACGACCCGGCCAGCAGCGGAAACGCGACCACCGCCACCACGGCAATCGCCAGCAGCTGCGCCAGAATCCCCGACGGATCGCGCCGCAGGATCATCGCGCGCCACGGCCCGGCAAAGCCGAAGCGCAGCCCCTCCAGCACAAGGCCAAAGCCCAGTCCGATGGCCAGCAGCAGCCCATAGCGCGCGCCCGCAAACAGCGCCACCGCCAGCACCAACCCCAGCGCGGCCAGCACGATCAGCCCCCGCCGCGCCGCCCAGCTGCCCGAGGGCTCTGCCGCCGCAACCGTCATCAGTTGCCCCGCAGCTGGTTCAGCAGGTTGCGCACCAGACCCGGGGTATTGTCCATGTCCTGCCCGGTCTGCGACCAGCCGACCATCGACTCCGGATACAGCTTCGCGCCCTCGACGCCCGCCAGTTCCGACAGCGCGAACCATTCGGTCGCCGCCCAATGGCCGGTGTTGCAGAAGGCCACGACCTCCTCATCCCGCCCGATCCCCAGCCGCGCCAGCACCTCATTCGCCGCCGGCGCATTGATCACCTCGGCGCTGCCGTCGAACCACACGGTATGCTCGACGCTCTCCGCTCCCGGCAGGGTGCCCGGGCGCGACATCGCGGGGTGCGAGGTCTGGCCGGTGAAGAAACCCACCGGCCGCGCATCGACCAGCCGCGCCGTCCGCTCGCCATTGACGATGGCGCTGACGTCATCGGTGGTCGCCAGCCAACGGTCCGAAAAGGTGATGTCGATGTCAGACGGGGTAGGCACCGTCGCCTTGGTCTCCAGCGGCAACCCCTCGGTGCTCCAGGCCGCCATCCCGCCATTCAGGATCGCCAGCTGGCTCACGCCCGAGGATTTCAGCGTCCAGTAGACCCGCGCCGCGGCGCCAAAATCGCTGTCATCCTTGCCCTGATGCACCACGATCACCGGTCGCTCCAGCGTCACGCCAAGCTCCTGCAGCGTGGCCTCCAGCTGATCCTCGGGTACCAGCGCACCCGGATTCTCCTTCGGCCCGCGGAAACGCTCATAGGGCGCAGACACCGCCCCGGCGATATGGCCCTGATCATAGGCCGCGCCGCGGATATCCAGCACCAGCGGCGCCGCCTCGCCCGCGGAGAGGGCCTGAACCTCGGCCGCCGATACCAGCGGGCCGAAGTCCTGTGCCATCGCGGCGGTGGAGAGCCCGAGGGCGAGCACGGCGGAAACTGCAAAAGTCTTCATGGGAGAACCCTTTCCTGTTGCCCCCGATGTCGGCGCCTTTGCGCCGCGAGGCAAGGGCCCGCGCACAGGGGCGGCGCGCGACAGGACGAACGGCATTCCGGCCCGCCCAACCGCACGGGACCCCCGCCCCTCCTGCCGAAACCGGCGGCGAACATCTGCATCCTCTCACAGCACGGCGCGGAACAGCGGTCTTATTTGCGTGGGGCCAGCCCATTTAAGGACCGGCCCCCTCGCCTCAGGCCAGCGCCGCAGCCACCGCCTCGGCCAGCCGCACCGTCGGGCGGCCCAGCAGCTTCGCCAGCGTGCCGCTGTCATCCGCCAGCCAGCCCCCCGTCGCCTTCACATCCACATCGACCAGCACCCCGGCAAAGCCCGCCGGCAAGCCAAAGCTCTCCAGCAGCCCCTGATACACCTCCGCCGGCAGGTCGTTATAGGGCAGCGCCTTGCCGGTCTGCCGCGACACCTCCGCTGCCAGATCGGCCAGCGTGATCACCTCCTCCCCGGCCAGCTCCAGCACCCCAACGCGGCCCGCGTCGGCCGCTACGACGGCCAGCGCCTCGGCATAATCGCTCCGCACCGCCGGCGTGAACCGCGCCGTCCCTGCCGCGCCGATCAGAGCGCCCGCGGCAATCGCCCCGCCCAGATTGCCCGTCCAGTTCTCGGTATACCAGCCATTGCGCAAGATCGCCGCCGGCAGGCCCGAGCCCGCAATCATCGCCTCCGTCTCGCGGTGATCCGCCGCAAGCAGCAAGGGCGAGCTGTCCGCCTTCAGCAGCGAGGTATAAAGGATCCGCCCCACCCCCGCGGCCTTCGCCGCCTCGATGACATTGCGGTGCTGCCCCACCCGGTCATTGAAATCGCTGGACGAGATCAGCACCAGCGTCTGCACCCCCTCCAGCGCCGGCCCCATCGTCTCCGGCTGCGTGTAGTCGAAAGCGCGGGCGGCAACGCCCAGATCGGCCACTTTCGCAGGATCGCGCGCCAGCGCCACGATGCCCGCAGGGTCGGTCAGGGTCTTCAGATGGGCAATGGCAAGCCGGCCAAGCTGGCCGCTGGCGCCGGTGATGGCAATGGTCATGGGGATCTCCTTCATGTTGACAGATCCCAGATAGCGGCATACGTACGAAAGGGAAGTACCAACATTTTTGTTAGTGCATGTTTGCCGAAGGACCGCCCATGCCCAAGGACCTGCAGCCCGACGTGATGAACGAGAACTGCCCCTCGCGCCGCGTGCTGAACCACGTCACCAGCCGCTGGGGCGTGCTGATCCTGATCGCGCTGCAAGGCGGCACTTTGCGGTTCAGCGCCCTGCGCCGGCGCATCGGCGGCGTGTCGGAGAGGATGCTGGCCCAGTCCCTGCGCCTGCTGGAGGAGGATGGCATGGTCCGCCGCACCGCCCATCCGGTGGTGCCGCCGCATGTGGAGTACGACCTGACGCCGCTGGGGGATGAGGTCGCCGCCCGCGTCAAGGCGCTGGCCGACTGCCTCGAAGGCAATCTCGCCCGCATCCCCTCGGTGCAGGCAATGGCGGATGGCGACCCCGGAAGGACTTGAACCCTCAACCCCAGACTTAGAAGGTCCGTGCTCTATCCAGTTGAGCTACGGGGCCACTCCCGGCCTTTTGCGGCATCTGCGCCCGCGGATCAAGGGGCGGGCGATGGAGAGGACGGTCATCTCTGGCAGATCGAAGCCTTCGCCCTTCACCCTCCCCATGGCGAAGGCCATCGCCTTCGCCACGCGCTGCCCTCTCAACCCACCCGGACGGGCCTCAAAGGCCCGGCCAGCGCCCGCCCCGCCCCCGGCGGGCGCTTCTCGCCCGCCAGGTCGGGCGCTGGCCTCAGTCGGTCTCTCGCTGCCAGCGGCTCCTATGGACACGTCCCGCACGGGCGGGGTCGAGGCAGTGCCTCGCCCTTTCCCGCCCGACCCAAACGCTCTACAACCCCCGCGTCATGAACACGCTGTTCGGGTCCAGCCCATACCCCTCGAACGGCGGGCATTCCACAAACCCCGCCCGCGCATAGAGCATCCGCGCCGCGGCAAAGCTCGGCTGGCTCCCGGTCTCAAGGCTCAGCCGCCTCACCCCCGCCGCCATCGCCTCCGCCACCAGATGCTCCAGCAACCGCCGCGCCAGCCCGCGCCCGCGCAGCTCCTCCAGCACATGCATCGACTTGATCTCGGCATGCGAGCGGTCGGACAGCCGCTTGAACGCCCCCATCCCCACCGCCGCCCCATCCTCCCGCATCACGAAAAACGAAATCCCCGGCGCGTCCAGCGCCGCAGCATCCATCATGTGAATGCTCTCGGGCGGCGTATCCGCATGCATCGCCTCGGTATGCCGTCGCATCAGCAGCGCCAGATCCGGCCCAAGCGGGCTCTCGCGGGTGAGGGTGATGGAGTCGGTCGGGCTGCTCTGGTCGGTCATCGTCGCCACGCTGAAGGGGGAGTGCTGGGGACTTGGTGCCAGAAGCGCGGGGCGGGGGGAAGTCCCGAGTGGCTCAAACATCGGCGAACGCTTTCGCACAGCTATTGTGCTGCTGCCGCGCGAGACCAAAAATCAACCACGTTAGTATCTGAACGCTAGATAAGCCTGCGGCCTTCGAGAAATCCTGCTGGATCGAAAATTGCGTTTCTCACTTTCGACATGTTCGCGCGCATCGTGGACTTTGAGCGATTGAGGGGCGTCCCCCCCATATCTAGTAACACCTCATTTCCTTTGGCATCCTCTGAAACGGTTTCATACCGCGCAACAAACAAGGGAACACCCATGTCAATAGCGGAGCGCCCAGCTGCAAGTGTGCCGCCGCGCTCTCCCGCCTCAATAACAATCATCGCTCCACTTAGGCCGATAATGATCTTGTTCCTCGCCATGGCACGGAAGGCTTGCCAAGTATCCTCGGGCTCAAACTGGCTGACAACGAGCACCCTGTCCCAATCCCAAACCGAATTAAGTGCTTTCCTAACTCGGAAATTGCATATGCCCTCCGGCAACACCAAAATTGTGCGCCCACCACTCTCGAGAGCACGGTAGTGCGCCTCAAAATCAACTCCAGCCGCGTTGCCGGACACCACGTTTATGTCCATTTCAGCCGCTTGCGCGGCGCAATCTTGGGCTACAGCAAGCCCTTGCGGGGAGGCTTTCCTGGAACCACAGAACCCAAGGCCTGGGCCATTGAAAAGGTCAAGATTTCCGAGGCAGTGGAGTCTCTTGGGTGCGCCGGAACCAAGCGCCCCAACGAGAGTATCGGGATAAAGCTCATCCCCTCTGGAAATTATATGGTGATCTCTATTCAACAACTGGAACATTGTCCGTGTCTCTGAGCGTCTTCACCATGCACAATCCGTGCGCTGAATTGCACCCATACGCTTGAAGCACTCTCCCAAAGAATTGGACAGTTATCCCGGATTGATACTTGTCATCAATCAGTATCACCGACCGCCCCGACAAGTCGAAATCGCTGAGGACCACGCTCGCTTCCTCCCATGCATCCCATTTCTCATCAAGCGAGCAATCCTTGAGGGACTTTCGCTTGTTTTTAACTTGAAAATGTGGGGTAATATCATATTTCCCAACAAGCTGAGATATTGCCACTGAAAGCTTGGCTGGCAAATCAAATTGTTTTTCGGCCATCGCCGGTATCGCGCACAAGTAATCAGCACTCGAGAGGTACGATATGGAGTTGATGGTTTCAGCTGCTTTCTCGGCCAAGTACGCTATGGAATTCGCATCCTGATGGTGCTTCGCAAGCTCCTCGTGTTCGCCAACGAGCGTTTTCTTTCCGTTTAAATTGTCCTCGAAATTGTAGTCCAACGCCACCGTTGAGCTTAGGCAGTTGCGCACAAAGACCCTAGTCCCCTGCCGCTTCTCCCAAGCCTCTACATCGTCGATATCTGCCTGACTTCTCAGGAAGCAATAATGTTGATTGTAGCTAGGATTGTACTTGAGTGGCCTCCCGGTCCCTTCTAGAAAGTGTCCAACAAGACCATTGTCAAACGGAACGGAAAACGTTGGGCTAGCTTTGCCTTTTTGAACGCCAGAATGGCTGCTGAACTGTTTTCGATGTGTTTGACCATCGCTCAAGGTCCTAAACACTTCTTCTTTGGAAATCTCGATCATATCTCGACAGCACCCACAGAACCTTTGGTGAACAAAGGTAGCAGACTGAGTAGCAAAGCGCAACGAGAACCTCCGCGCGCTAGCGATACATACGCTCCACACAAGGTCACACTAGCTGAGATCTGACAGCGCAAAATCTGACACAACAAACCAGTGGGTTTGATTCTGATTCGCCTGTTCGGAATGCTTGCTCCGCGCAGATCAAAAAGTTGAACCGCACTTGCAGCCTACGCCACTGAACCAATAATTCAGTAGTCACCTGCAATAATGGTGGAGCAGATCGGGATCGAACCGACGACCTCGTCATTGCGAACGACGCGCTCTCCCAACTGAGCTACTGCCCCCACGGGCCGGGTATGTGCCCCTTCGGCGCCCCCTTGTCAAGCGCGCCGCCGGGCCTGCCCAGGCTTTTTCGTCACCGCGCCGGCGCCGCCACCTTGCCGCGCACGAAGGCCACGATGTCGGCCGCCGGCCGCGCCCCGGCCAGCCGCGCGACCTCGCGCCCCCGGTGGAACAGGATCAGCGCCGGGATGCCGCGGATGGCGTAGCGCCCCGAGGCGGCAGGATGCGCCTCGGTGTCGATCTTGGCCAGCCGCACCCCGGGGGCCAGCGCCTGCGCGGCCTTGGCGAATTCGGGGGCCATCTGCCGGCAGGGCCCGCACCAGGGCGCCCAGAAATCCACCAACAGCGGCAGATCGTCGCCCGCCGACTTGCGCAGGATCTCGGGGTCGAGCTCCGCCACCTTGCCGGTGACCAGCGCCGCGCCGCAGATGCCGCATTTCGGCGCAGCCCCCAGCCGCTCTGCCGGCACCCGGTTCGCCTGCCCGCAGGCATGGCATGTCAGCTTCAGGGATCCGGTCATCGCCGCCCTCCAGATATTCACGATGCCGCATATATCGGCATCGCCATATATCGGCATCGCCGGGCGGCACCGCAAGAGGGGCGACCCCAAGGGCCGCCCCCTCAGCTTACTTCTTCTTCGCCGCCGCTGCGGCCGCCGAGAACATCGGCGGCTTGCCGGTCGAGTCGAGAACGATCGCCGTCTTCGGCTTCTCCTTCTTCGGCTTCTTCACTTCCTTGTTGCTCTTCTGGTTGTTGCCCTTGGCCATCGCTTGTCCTTTCGACATGTCCTGCCGGGGCGGGCCGCGGAATGCCCGCAGCGCGCCCCCATTGCCAATGTGCTACCCCTGCCCGGCCCGCCGCACAAGCCGCTTGCGCGCCCGCTCACGGGGCCGTCAGCGCAGGGGTTCCCGACAGATTCAGTTTACATATGACATATGTATGGGTTCTGCATGGGTTCCATATGCGCCCAAAGCCTACTCCGCCGCCTCGGCATAGCTCTCCACCGGCGGGCAGGTGCAGGTCAGGTTGCGGTCGCCCCAGACGTTGTCCACCCGCCCCACCGGCGGCCAATACTTGTCCACCCGGAAGCTGGCGGGCGGAAAGCACCCCTGCTCGCGGCTATAGGGGCGGTCCCAATCGGCCACGAGGTCCTCGACCGTGTGAGGAGCGTGCTTCAAGGGGTTGTTATCCTTGGAAATTCGCCCCTCCGCCACATCAGCGATCTCGGCCCGGATCGCCAGCATCGCGGTGATGAAGCGGTCGAGTTCCGCCTTGGTCTCGCTCTCCGTCGGCTCCACCATCAGCGTGCCGGCGACCGGCCAGCTCATCGTCGGCGCGTGAAAACCGTTGTCGATCAAGCGCTTGGCGATATCGTCGACAGTGATCCCCACCTCGGCAAAGGCCCGCGGGTCCAGAATGCACTCATGCGCCACCCGCCCCCGGTTGCCCATGAACAGCACCGGGTAAGCCCCCTTCAGCCGCGCCGCGATGTAGTTGGCATTCAGGATCGCCACCTTGGTCGCCTGCGTGAGGCCCGCCCCGCCCATCATTAGGCAATAGGCCCATGAAATCAGCAGGATAGATGCGGAACCATAAGGCGCCGCACTCACTGGCCCCTCGCCGCCGCCAGTCTCGGGATGCCCCGGCAGATAGGGCGCAAGGTGGGATTTTACCCCAATCGGCCCCATCCCCGGCCCGCCGCCGCCATGAGGGATAGCGAAGGTCTTGTGCAGGTTCAGGTGGCTGACATCCCCGCCGATGCTGCCCGGTTTCACCAACCCGACCATGGCGTTCATGTTCGCGCCGTCGATATAGACCTGCCCGCCGAACTCATGGGTGATCTGGCACACTTCGCGCACCGTCTCCTCGAACACACCATGGGTAGAGGGATAGGTAATCATGCAGGCCGCCAGCCGCCCTCCCGCCGCCTCGGCCTTGGCCCGGAAATCCTCCAAGTCGATGTCGCCGTTGGGGGCGGATTTCACCACCACCACCTTCATCCCCGCCATCTGCGCCGAAGCCGGGTTGGTACCATGCGCCGAAACCGGGATCAGGCAGATGTCGCGGCTTTCCCCTCGCGCCCGGTGGAAGGCGGCGATGGTCAGCAGCCCCGCATATTCCCCCTGCGCGCCGGAATTGGGCTGCATCGAGAACGCATCGTAACCCGTTATCTCGCAAAGCTTTTCCGACAGATCCTCGATCACTTCGGCATAGCCCGCCGCCTGATGCGCCGGCGCGAACGGGTGCAGCGATCCGAACTCCGGCCAGGTGACCGGCATCATCTCCGCCGCCGCGTTCAGCTTCATGGTGCAGGACCCCAGCGGGATCATCGCCCGGTCCAGCGCCAGATCCCGGTCCGACAACCGCCGCATGTAGCGCATCATCTCGCTTTCCGCGCGGTTCATGTGAAAGACCGGATGGGTCAGGTAATCCGACTGCCGCAGCAGCGCCTCGGGCACCCCCGGCTGCGTGGCAATGCTGGCGGGCTCGCTGATGCCAAAGGCATCCAGCAACCGCGCGATCACCCCGTCATCGGTGGTCTCGTCGAGCGAGATCCCGACCCGGTCACGCCCCACCTTGCGCAGGTTGATCCCGCGCTGTTCGGCGGCTGCAAGGATACCCGCCTGCCCCACGCCGACCTCTACCGTGATCGTGTCGAAAAACGCCCCCGGTTGCACTTTTGCGCCTTCCTTGCGCAAGGCATCGGCCAGACCGACGGTCCTCAAATGCAGTTTTTCTGCAATTGCCCGCAAACCCCGCGGCCCGTGGAACACCGCATAAAAGCTCGCCATCACCGCCAGCAGCGCCTGCGCGGTGCAGACGTTGGAGGTGGCTTTCTCGCGCCGGATATGCTGCTCGCGCGTCTGCAGCGCCAGCCGGTAGGCCTTGTTGCCCTTGGCGTCGATGGAGACGCCGACGATCCGCCCGGGCATCGACCGCTTGAACGCATCGCGGCAGGAGAAGAACGCCGCGTGCGGCCCGCCAAAGCCCATCGGCACGCCAAAGCGCTGCGAGGAGCCGACGGCGATGTCGGCCCCCATCGCCCCCGGCTCCTTCAGCAGGCACAGCGCCAGCAGGTCGGTCGCCACCACGGCGATGGCCCCGGCTCCGTGCAGCGCCTCGATTTCGGCGGTGAAGTCCCGCACCTCGCCATAGGTGCCGGGATACTGGAAGATCGCCCCGAAAACCCTTGAACTCTCAAGAGAATCCGCCGGCCCCGCCAGCACCTCGATCCCCAGCGGCTGCGCTCGGGTCTGGATCACCGCGATGGTCTGCGGATGGCAGGCCTCATCGACAAAGAAGGCCCGCGCCTTCGACGTGGCCACCCGCTCGGCCATCGCCATCGCCTCGGCCGCTGCCGTCGCCTCGTCCAGCAGGCTGGCATTGGCGATGGGCAGGCCCGTGAGGTCCGCCACCATCGTCTGATAGTTCAGCAGCGCCTCCAGCCGCCCCTGCGCAATCTCGGGCTGGTAGGGGGTGTAAGCCGTATACCAGGCAGGATTTTCCAGGATATTGCGCTGGATCACCGGCGGGGTGACGGTGCCGTGATAGCCCTGCCCGATCAGGCTGGCCATCACCCGGTTCTTCGCCGCAACGCCGCGCATCCTGGCCAGCAGCTCATGCTCGGCCAGCGGGGCCCAGTCCAGTTCCGTGCCCTGGCGGATGCTGGCGGGCACGGTTTCGGCGATCAGCGCGTCCAGATCCGGGGCGCCGACGGCTTGCAGCATCAGCCGCATCTCATCGGGCGAGGGGCCGATATGGCGGCGGTTGGCAAAGTCGTAGGGGTCGTAGTCGGTCGGGGTCCAGGTCATGATTTTCCTCAGCCGATCAGGGCCTTGTAGGCGGCCTCATCCATGAAGCCATCCAGCGCCGACAGGTCCGCGACCTTCATCTTGAAGAACCAGCCGGCCCCCAGCGGGTCCTCGTTGACCAGCGCCGGGGTGTCCGCCAGCGCGTCATTGACCGCGACAATCTCGCCCTCCAGCGGCGCAAGGATGTCGGAGGCGGCCTTGACGCTCTCGATCACCACCACCTCATCGCCGGTGTTGACGCTGCGGCCCGCCGCGGGCAGGTCCACGAACACCACATCGCCCAGTTGTTCCGAGGCATGTTCGGTGATGCCGACGATGACCAGATCGCCCTCGACGCGCAGCCATTCGTGATCTTCGGTGAATTTCATCTGTGCAATCCTTGACTTAGCGTTTGAAGGTGGCGGGACGGAAGGGCATGGGGACGATGCGCGCGGGCAGGCGTTTGCCGCGCACATCGCCATAGACAGTGGAGCCTTCGGGCAGGTCGGGCGGCAGGTAGGCCATCGCCATCGGTGCCTCGATGCTGGGGCCGAAGCCGCCCGAGGTGACGCGGCCGATGGGCGCGCCACCCTCTTCACCCGCATAGATCTCCACGCCCTCGCGCATCGGGGCACGGCCCTCGGGGCGCAGGCCGCGGCGTTTGCGGGCCGGCCCTTCGGCCAGTTCGCGCAGGATCCGCCCGGCACCGGGGAAGCCGCCGGCACGGGCGCCGCCGGTGCGGCGGATCTTCTGGATCGCCCAGGAGAGGCCAGCCTCCACCGGGCTGGTTTCCTCATCAATATCATGGCCATAGAGGCACAGCCCCGCCTCCAGCCGCAAGCTGTCGCGCGCGCCAAGGCCGATGGGCGCGACCTCTGGCATCTCCAGCAGCCGTTCGGCCAGGGCCTCGGCAAACGCGTCCGGCACCGAGATTTCAAACCCGTCCTCGCCGGTATAGCCGGAGCGCGAGATCCACAGCTCCACCCCCTGCCACAGCCGGATGCCCACATCCATGAAGGCAAATTCGGGCGCATCGGGCACCAGCCGCGCCAGCGCCGCCTCGGCCCCCGGGCCTTGCAGCGCGATCAGCCCGCGGCCGGGCACCTCGGCCACGTCGCAATCGGGCAGGCCGGCGCGCAGGGCGGCAAGGTCTTCGGTCTTGCGAGAGGCGTTGACGACGATGAGGAAGTGATCCCCGCGGTTGGCGATCATCAGATCGTCGATGATCCCGCCCGCCTCATTCGTCAGGAAGCCATAGCGCTGCCGCCCCTCGGCCAGCCCGGCCAGATCGACCGGCACCAACCGTTCCAGCGCCAGCGCCGCATCCGCCTGCCGGCCGCTGATGGCGGTGACCAGCACCTGCCCCATATGGCCGACATCGAACAGGCCCGCCACGCTGCGGGTATGCAGATGCTCCTTGAGCACCCCTGCGGGATATTGGACCGGCATGTCATAGCCGGCGAACGGCACCATTTTCGCGCCAAGCCGCAGATGCAGGGCGTGAAGTGCCGTGCGGTTCAGGTCGGCCATTGCCGCCCTCCTTGCCTTTGGCCGGGGAAACGCCCTGGCATCGCCCGACGGAATCGTCCCGTCGTTCCGATGCCCCCTCTGTCCTTGCGCCTGAGATCGTTATCCCTTCGGCGGGCGCGGGGTTGCCCTCGCGCCTCTCTCCAGAGTCCTTGTGCCAGAACGGTCCCTTGCGCCTGAGAGTTTACCGGGGCGGTTGCTCCTTCGGCACCGGAGTGCCCCTTGCGGGGTGCCCCGGATTCTCCCGATCCTGACCCTTCCCGGATACAAGACCGCCCGCGGTTCTGGCAAGTGAAATGCTGGGAAGCGACGCTTTGTCTGCACAAAGCGCCGCCTGCGGGCGCGAGGCGGCCAGCAATCAGGCGCCGAGGAAACCTTCCAGCACGTTCACCGTGTTGATCCCCACCGCCTCGATCGCATAGCCACCCTCCATGCAGAACACCGTCGGCAGGCCGAGCGTCTCGATCCGGCGGCCGGCATCGGCGAAGTCGGGGCTGTCGAGCTTGAAGAAGCTGATCGGGTCGTCCTTGTAGGCATCGACCCCCAGCGAGACCACCAGCGCCTCTGCCCCCCACGCCTTGATGCGGGCAATGGCATCGTCCAGCGCCCCGGACCAGCGGTCATAGCCGGTGCCGGGCGGCAGCGGGTAGTTGGCCGTGGTGCCCTCGCCCGCGCCCGCGCCGGTCTCATCCGCGAAGCCGAGGAAGTAGGGAAAGGCATCCTCCGGCGCGCCGTGGACCGAGGCGAAGAACACGTCGCCTCGGCCATAGAAGATGTCCTGCGTACCGTTGCCGTGGTGGAAGTCGATGTCCAGCACCGCGACCCGGCCCGCGCCCTGATCGCGGAACATCTGGGCGACCACGGCGGCGTTGTTGAGGAAGCAATACCCGCCATACATGTCCGCCGTCGCATGGTGCCCGGGCGGACGGCAGAGCGCGAAGGCCGACCGCGCGCCCGCCGCCACATGGCGCTGCGCCGCCTGCGCCGAAGCCATCGACGACAGCGCCGCGCCCCAGGTGCCGCCGGTGATCGCGGTCTCCTGCGCGAGGCAGTAGTAGCCCGCCAGCCCGTCGATATTGCGGGGCGGCCGCGCCATCTGCATCCGCCGCGCCGGGATCGCCGCCGGGATCACCTCACCCGCGCAGCCCGCGGCCTTCCACTGGTCCCAGGCGGTTTCGAGGAAGGCAAGGAAGCCCGGGTCCATCATCGCCCGCACCGGGGCCATGTCGCAGGCACCCGGATCGGCGATGTCGCGCAGGCCCTGCTGCTTGAGCCGCTGATAGACGTATTCCGCCCGGCTTGGCCGCTCATAGGGGGTGACGAACTGGCCCCCGCTCAGCTCGGCCTGCGGGAAATGCAGGCGGTGATCCTCGCTGAAAAACACCTTCATTCTTGGTCTCTCCTTGGCTGTCGCCGCTGCGCGCTGCGGCGATCCTGCCCGGAAGCGGGCGAGGCGGGAAGGTGGAAAAGCGTCAGGGCAGCAGGCCGCGCTGGCGGAGGTCAGTGAGGATCTCCGTCCGGTGCTGGTCGCGGGCGGGGAGCGGGTTCAGGTCCGCGCGATGGCCGTCGAAGCGGGGCGCGGGGGAGGGTTGCAGGGTGCCCCCCGTCTCCTGCCACGTGCCGCGCTCGGCCATATGCGGATCGGCGGCGGCCTCGTCCGGGGACAGCACCGGGGCCACGCAGGCATCGCTGGCGCCGAAGAGCGTTTCCCAGTGGGCGCGGGGATGGGCCGCGAAGATCGCAGCCAGCCGGGCGGTCTGGGCCGGCCATTGCTCAGGGTCGTGCTGCGCGGCCATCGCGGGGTCGCCCGCCAGCCCCAGCCCCTCCAGCAGCAGCGCGTAGAATTTCGGCTCGTAGGCCTGCACCGCGACATGGCCGCCATCGGCGGTGCCATAACTGCGCGACCAGTGCGGGCCGTCCAGCGGACCGGTGCCGCGGGCAAATCCCTGCGCGGTGGGAGGGCGCAGCGACAGCAGCAGCGCCAGCATATGGGCCGAGCCATCGACGATGGCGGCATCGACGGTGGTCCCCTGCCCGGTCATGCGCGCCCGCATCACCCCGGCCAGCAGGCCGACGGCCAGATACATCGCCCCGCCGCCGATATCGCCGACCAGCGCCGGCGGCGGCATCGGCGCGTCCCCGGGCAGCCCCGCAAACCACAGCGCGCCAGAGCGGGCGAGGTAGTTGAGGTCATGCCCCGCCACTGGCGCCAGCGGTCCGGTCTGGCCCCAGCCGGTCATGCGCGCGTAAACCAGCGCCGAGTTCAGCGCGTGGCAGTCCTTGGGCCCCAGCCCCAGCCGCTCCATCACCCCCGGCCGCAGCCCCTCGATCAGCGCCTCGGCCGAGGCGATCAGGGCGCGGGCGATGGCGATATCATCCGGGGCCTTGAGGTCGAGCGTGATGGAGCGCTTGCCGCGGTCCAGCAGCCCCGGCGCGCCCGGGCCGGGGCGGTGGATGGTGATGACCTCGGCCCCCAGATCGGCCAGCAGCATCGCGGCGAAGGGGCCCGGCCCCAGCCCCTCGAACTCGATGACCCGCAGCCCTTCCAGCATTAGCCCCTCCATCCTGGAAACAGTGCGCGGGCCTGATCGGGAGTGTAGCGGCCAAGGCGTACATCCTCGGCCACCGCCCCCGGATCGCGCAGGGCCGGATCGCCATAGCCGCCACCGCCGGGGGTGCGGACGCGGACCCGGTCGCCGGGCTGCAAGGGGATGTCCTGCGCCTTGGACAGATGCTCGGGCACCGCCACCACGCCGCCGCGGATCACCTCCACCCGGTTCACCGCGCCATCCTGCCCGCCAAGCGCCCCCTGCGGGCCGGTGCGGCCGTGGTCCATCACGAAACTGGCGCGGGCAGTGCCGCGCAGAAGCTCGATCTCATAGTCGAGCCCAAAGCCACCCCGCTGCTGCCCGGCCCCGCCCGAGCCCTCATGCAGCGCATAGCGGCGGTAGAGCACCGGATAGGTCTGCTCCATGATCTCCACCGGCGGGGCCTTGGAGATGCCGATGGTGGAGCAGCCATTGGCCAGCCCGTCATGCCCGGCATTGCCGCCATAGCCGCCACCCGAGATCTGGTACATCACATAGTCGCGGCCCTTGTCGGGGTCGTGCCCCCCCAGCCCGAAATTGCCCGAGGTGCCGGCGGGGGATGCGGTGACGAGGTCCGGGATCCCCTGCACCAGCGCGGCGAACACAGCCTCGGCAATGCGCTGGCTGACCTCGGCGGCGCAACCAGAGACCGGGCGGGGGTAATGGGCATCGAGGAAAGTGCCCTCGATGCCGATGACCTCCAGCGGCTCGAACGCGCCCGCCGACATCGGCACATCGGGGAAGATGTGGCGCATGGCGAGGTAGACTGACGACAGCGTGGTGGCGCGGACCGAGTTCATCGGCCCGGCGCAGGGCAGCGAGGAGCCGGTGAAGTCGAAGGTCAGCGTTTCCTCGCCCGGCGCGCCGCTGCGGGTGACGGTCAGCGCGATTGTCAGGGGCTCATTCACCACGCCGTCGCTGTCGATGAAGGCACTGGCGGTCAGGCGCCCCTCGGGGATCTGCGCGATGCTGGCGCGCATCTGCCGCGCCGCCAGCGCGCGCACCCGGGCAATCGCCTCGCGCACATCGCCGTCGCCATAGCGGTCGAGGATCGTCGTCAGCCGTTCCGCCCCCACCAGCAGCGCCGAGGCCTGTGCCTTCACATCGCCGATGCGCTGGCCCGAGACGCGGATATTGGAGCAGATCACCTGCCACAGCTCGGGGTCCATCACCCCGCGCTTGAACAGCTTGACGGGCGGCAGGCGCAGCCCTTCTTGCTCCGCGCTGGTGGCGCTGGCGCTGAAGCCACCGGGCACCGCGCCGCCGGTATCGGGCCAGTGGCCGGTGTTGGAGAGCCAGCAGAAGATCTGGCCGTCCCGGTAGAAGGGCATGGCGAAGCGCACATCCATCAGATGGGTGCCGCCAAGGTAAGGGTCGTTGACGATGTAGATGTCACCCGGCTCCGGCGGCAGCGTCTCGCCGCTGGCAATGCGTTGGATCAGGTGGCGGGTGGAGAATTGCATGGTGCCAACGAAGACCGGCAGCCCCCGCGCGCCTTGCGCGATCAGGGAGCCGTCGCTGGCGTCATAGATGCCGTCGGAGCGGTCATCGGCTTCGGCGATCACCGGCGAGAAGGCGGCGCGGGAAAAGCTGAGGTCCATCTCGTCGCAGACCTGCTGGAGGCCGGCCTGGATGACGGCGAGGGTGACGGGGTCGAGGCTCATGGGGTTGCGCCTCTGGCGAGCGAAGCCGGGGGGCTGTCTGCCCCCCGGAGCCCCCCGAGGATATTTGGAAAAGGCAAAGCGGGCATGTCAGGCGCTCCTTACCGTGACGATCAGGTTGCCGTCCGCATCCATCCTCGCATGGTCCCTCGGGTCGAGAACCAGCGTCGTGTCCATCTGTTCGATGATCGCCGGGCCGGTGAGGTTCAGGTCCGCCGGCAGGTGGTCGCGCCAATAGACCGGCGTGTCGGTCCAGCCTTCGAACCAGACCGGGCGGGTGCCAGTCCGGGCTTCCGAGAGGGTGGCGCGGCGGCCGGCGGGGTCGATCAGGGCGGCGAGGTCGATCTCGGGGCGGGCGCCGATGACGGAGGTGTTGAGGTTCACGAGGTTGGCGGGGATGCTGTCCAGATCGACGCGGAAGCGGGCGTGATAGGCGCGCTCGAAGGCGGCTTGCAGTTCGGCCCGGGTGGGCTGGCCGCTTGGCAGCGGCACCCGCAGCAGGTGGGTCTGGCCGACGAACTGCATATCTACGCTGTATTCGGCCGTGATGCCGGTCAGGGCGATGCGCTCGGCCCCGATCAGGGCGCGGCCCTCGGCCTCTTGCGCGGCGAAGATGGCGTGGACGGTGGCCATATCCGCGAGGTCCAGAGGGCGGTTGAGGGTACGCACGAAGTCATGGCGCAGGTCGGCCACCACGCAGCCAAGCGCGTTGGTGATGCCGGGGCGGGCGGGCACCAGAACCTGCGGGATCGCCAGTTCCCGCGCCAGCGCCGCGGCGTGCAGCGGGCCGGCGCCGCCGAAGGCGAAGAGCGCGAAGTCGCGCGGGTCGGCGCCCATGGAGATGGAGACCATGCGGATCGCGCCGGCCATATGGGTATTGCCAAGCCGCAGCACCGCCATCGCCGCTGCCTCGGGCGTCAGGCCAAGGGGCGCGCCGATCTGCTGCGCGAAGGCCTCGCGCACGGCGGCCCGCAGCTCACCCCCGAACCGCTCGGGTGGCAGCCGCCCCAGCAGCAGGTTGGCGTCGGAGATGGTCACTTGCGTGCCGCCGCGGCCATAGCAGATCGGCCCCGGCGTGCTGCCGGCGCTTTCGGGGCCGACGCGCAGCATCCCGGCCGCATCGACCCGGGCCAGCGAGCCGCCCCCTGCCCCGACGGTGCGCACATCGACCATCGGCACATGGATCGGCATTGCATATTCGATCTCGATCTCGTTCGACACAGGCGCGCGGCCGCCGCGGATCAGCGCCACATCGGTGGAGGTGCCGCCCATGTCATAGGTCACGAGGTTCGGCATCCCCGCCCGCCGCCCGGTATAGACCGCCGCCATCACGCCAGAGGCGGGGCCGGACATCACCGTCTTCACCGCCTCGCGCGCCACCAGCCGGGACGAGACCATGCCGCCGTTGCCGTTCATCACCAAGAGCTCGCGGGTGTAGCCGCGGGCGCTCAGCTCCGTCTGAAGCCGGGCGATGTAGCGCTCCAGCAGCGGCTGCACGGCGGCGTTGACGGCGGCCGTCACCCCGCGTTCATATTCGCGGCTTTCGGAGAGGAGGCGGTGGCCGATGGTGATGTGGGTATTGGGCCAGACCTCAGCCGCGATCTCCGCCGCCCGCAGCTCATGCGCGGGGTTGGCATAGGAATGCAGGAAATGGATGACCAGCGCCTCGCAACCCTTCGCCAGCAGGTCCGCGAGGGCGGCGCGCAAGGCGGGTTCATCCAGCGGCGTCAGCACCTGCCCCCGGGCGTCCATCCGCTCGGGCACCTCGGCCCGCAGGTCGCGCGGGATGATCGGCGCGAAGCGCCCGGTCATGCCATAGGGCTGCGGGCGGGTGCGGCGGCCAAGCTCCAGCACGTCGCGGAAGCCCATGGTGGTGACGATGCCGGTGCGGGCCAGCTTGCGTTCCAGCACGGCATTGGTGGTGGTGGTGGTGCCATGCACGATGAGGTCGAGGCCGGTCAGATCCTGATCCGCCGCCGCAAAGGCCGCGAGCACCCCGAAAGCCTGATTGTCGAGCGTCGTCGGCACCTTGGCCAGCCGGACGGTGCCGGTGGCAGGATCGAAGATCACGAGGTCGGTGAAGGTGCCGCCGACATCGACGCCGGCGACGAGGCCGCGCGGGGTGGTCTCCAGTTCCCCTTTGGCCATGGCTCAGATCCCAACGTATTTCAGGAATTCGGGCGAATTGTGCGTCATCCCCGCCGCCGGAACCACCTCGGCGACGCGGCCGTGGTCGACGAAGGCCACGCGGTCGGCGACCGACAGCACCGCATCGACGCGCTGTTCCACCAGCACCGTCGCGACGCCCGTCGCCTTCAGCGCCACCACCGTCTCGCGGATCAGCGCGATCATCGAGGGTTGCAGCCCCTCGGTCGGCTCGTCCAGCAGCAGCACCTTGGGCTCGATACACAGCGCGCGGGCGATGGCGAGCATCTGCTGCTCACCGCCCGACAGGGTGCGCGAGACCTGCCCCATGCGTTCGCGCAGGCGCGGGAAGAGGTCGAGCACCCGCTCGCGGGTGGCGGCGCCGTGGCGGCGGGTCATCAGCCCGATCTCGATATTTTCGGCCACCGTCAGATCGCCAAAGAGCCGCCGCCCCTGCGGGACATAGCCGATCCCCAGCCGCGGCACCTCATGCGCGGGCAGACCGCTGACGCGTGAGCCGTCCAGCGTGATCTCGCCGGCATTCGCAGGCACCAGCCCCATGATCGCCTTCATCAGCGTGGATTTGCCCGCACCGTTGCGGCCCATCACGCAGAGCACCTCGCCCGGCGCCGCCTGCAGGGTCAGCCCCCGCAGCACCGTCACCGCGCCGTAACCGGCCTCGAGTTCGCGCACCTGCAGCATTCAGCCCCCCAGATAGGCGGATTGCACCGCCGGGTTGGCGCGGATTTCGTCCGGCGTGCCGGTCGCCAGAACCTGCCCGAAGTTCAGCACGGTGATCCGCTGCGCAAGGTCCATCACCACATCCATGTTGTGCTCGATCAGCAGCACGGTCATGTCCGGCACCACGCCGCGGACCAGATCCTTGAAGGCGTCGATCTCGGAGTTCGCCAGCCCCTGCGTCGGCTCGTCGAGGATCAGGAGGCGCGGGCGCAGGGCGAGGCCCATGGCCACCTCCAGCAGGCGCTGGTGGCCGTAGGAGAGCTCGCCCGCCAGCATGTCTGCGCGGGAGGCAAGGCCGACGCGGTCGAGCGCGGCCATGGATTCCGCCGCGAGGTGGGAGGCCCCCCGCGACTGCACGGCCAGCGCGATGTTGTCGAGGACGCTCAGCCGCGCATAGATCGCGGTGATCTGGAAGGTATAGGCGATGCCGGCGCGGACGCGGGCGTGCGCCGGCAGGCGGGTAATGTCCTGCCCGGCAAAGCGGATGCTGCCAGACTGCACCGGCACCCGGCCGCAGAGCAGGCTGACGAAGGTGGTCTTGCCCGCGCCATTGGGGCCGATCAGGGCGTGGATCTCGCCCTGCGCCAGATCGAAATCCACCCCGTCCACGGCGCGCAGGCCGCCGAAATGCCGGGTCAGGGCGCGGGCTTCCAGCAAGGTTACGGCAGCCATTTCAGCCCCCTGTCTCGCAGCGCGCCCAGAATGCCCTTGGGCGCGAACAGCACCAGCACCAGCAGCGCGACCCCCACCACCAGCAGATGCGCGGTGGTGATGCCGCTGGCGAGGTCGATCAGGTAGAACATCAGCGCCGCGCCGAGGAACGGCCCGAGCACGGTGCCCGCCCCGCCGAGGAGGACATACAGGAGGGGCAGGATCGAATACTGGATCGAGGCGAAGCTGGCCCCGACATAGCCGAACAGCAGCCCATAGGCCGCCCCCGCCGCGCCTGCATAGATGCCAGACAGCACCAGCGCCGCCAACTTGATGCGGAAGGGATCGTAGCCCAGCATCCGGCTGCGCTCTTCATTCTCGCGCATCGCCACCATGACGCGGCCGAAGGGCGAGCGGACCAGCGCCAGCTTGACCAGCAGCGCGGCGGCGAAGAGGGCGAAGGCGGCGAAGTAGCGCACCCCATCGTCCGACAGGTCGAACCCCAGCAGCACCCTTGCGGCGCGGTCGATGACGATGCCTTCCTCGCCGCGGGTATAGGGGGTGTAGTAGAGGATGGTCAGGTAGCCGGCCTGCGCGAACATCAGCGTGACGATCATGAAGGACACGCCCGCGGTGCGCAGCGCCAGCAGGCCCACGGCCAGCGCCATCGCCCCGCCCGCGGCGATGCCGGCGGTCAGCGCCGCCCCGGCGCCCCAACCGGCCAGCGCGACCAGCATTCCCATCCCGTAAAGCCCCGCTCCGAAGAACAGCGCGTGGCCGAGGCTCAGCAGCCCCGTATAGCCAAAGGCGATGTTGAACCCCATCGCATAGACCGCCAGCACCATAATCCGGGCGAGGTTGCCGTTGTGATAGGCCGGCAGCACGAACTGCGCCGCCAGCAGCGCCGCCAGCACCCCCAGATGCAGGGCCCAGACCTTGAACGCGTTGCCGGTCATGCTGCGCGCCTTCCCATCAGGCCCTGCGGGCGGAAGACCAGCACCAGCGCCACGAACAGCGTGGCAAGGATCTTGGCCAGCGTGGGCGAGAAGAAGACAGAGATCACCCCGTCCGAAAGCCCGATCAGCAGCGCCGCGACCAAGGTGCCGCGCAGGCTGCCAAGCCCGCCGATGATGACCACGATGAAGGACAGCAGCAGCGGATCATGCCCCATCAGGTAATGCGCCTGCTGGATCGGCACGATCAGCACCGCCGCCACCGCCGCGAGGCCTGCGCCAAGCGCGAAGACCCCGGCATAGACCCGGTCCACATTGATGCCGAAGGCGCGGGCGGTTTCCCGGTCGATCTGGGTGGCGCGCATCACAAGGCCGATCTTGGTGCGCGCCAGCAGCAGCCAGACCCCGGCAAGCAGCAACGCCGCCGCCACGATCACCGCCAGCTTGTAGCCCGAATAGCCGAACCACGGGAATTGCACGCGCAGGGTGAAGGGCGCCTCCACCGGGCGGGCATCGGGGCCATAAAGGCTCAGCGCCGCCTGCTGCAGGATATAGAGCAGGCCGATGGTGGCGACGATGGTGGCGTCGGGATCGTAGTTCAACCGCTTCAGCACCAGCGTATCGGCCAGCGCCGCGACCGAGGCGACCAGCAGCGGACACAGCACCAGTGCGGCGATGAAACCCACCGCGGGCGGGCCGGGGATCCAGGTGGTGACGAACCACGCGGCGACAGCGCCCAGCATGAAGAACTCGCCATGCGCGACGTTCACCACGCGCATCACGCCGAAGACCAGCGCGAGGCCGACCGCCGTCAGCGCCAGCACCGCGGCCGTCACCAGCCCCTCCATCAGGGCCAGAAGCAGGAAAGGTCCGAAATCCACGAAATGCCCCTTCTGGAGGACGCCGCTCTGCGGGGCGAGGGCGCGCGGCCCCCGCCCTGCCCCAGATCAGCTCACCTTAAAACGACATCGCGGTGTAGTCGGCCTCGTCGGGATACATCCCGTCCTCGGGCGAGGTGGTGTGCACCTTCACCAGCTTGCCGCCCTCGACCTTCGAGATGTATTGCAGCCCGAACACCTGATGGGTCTTGCCGTTGAAGGTTTTCGCGCCCTGCGGATGCTCGATGCTGTAGGGCATATCGGTCATCGCCTCGATCGCCTCGACCAGCTTCTGCCGGTCGGCCGGGCCCTGATAACCCGCCGCCTCCATCCCCGCCTTCAGGATGAACAGCGTCTCCCAGACCGAGAACATGTGGGCGTAGGTCGAGATGTCCTTGGCATCGGCCACCGAGGCGCCGGTGTCATCCACACCCACCGCGGCGCGATAGGTCGCCTCATGCTCACCCGCATCGGCCTGAAGGTAGCGGCAATGGCCTTCCCAGAAATGCGTGCCCTCGAGGAATTCCAGCCCCGGCGAGGCGATGTTCACCGCTTCCAGCGAGTCGATGAAGCCGAAGATCTGCGGCCGGTCGCCAGAGCCGTAGAACTCGCCCAGTTCCTTGACGAAGGTCAGCACCGCGGGGCCGACCATGACGTGATAGATCACCTCGGTATCGGACGGGATCCGCGGCAGGTAGCGGGTGAAGCTGGTCTCGGTCGGCGGGATGGCGATCTGCTCGATCACCTCGCCGCCCGCGGCCTGAATCGCCGGCACGAAGGCGTCGCGGTGGTCATGACCGAAGGCATAGTCCGGGAAGATCATCGTGACCTTCTTGCCAAGCGTGGAGGAAATCCACGGCGCCATCGCCTGCACCTGCGATTTCACATCGGTGATGCCGGGTTGCAGCGTCCAGCGGTTCAGCTTGCCCGAGGCGACGTGGTGGCCTTCGGAGCAGACAAGGTAAGGCATCTTCAGCTCGCCCGCGCGGGGCGCGGTGCCGACGACGACATGGCTGAACAGCGCGCCGAATACGGCATCGCAATTCGACTGGCTGGCGAATTTCTCCATCACCTCGGCGCCGCGCTTGGGGTCGGTGCCGTCATCCTCGAACAGGATCTCTACGGGCCGGCCATTGATGCCGCCAGCCTCGTTCACCAGCGTCAGCGCCGCCTGCGCCGTACGCTCATACCAGCGACCATAGGCGGCGCCGATGCCGGTGCGGTGCAGCTGGAAGCCCAGCTTGATGGGGGCCGCGCTTTGGGCGCTGGCAAAGCGGGCCGGCAGCGCCAGCGCCGCGCCCGAGGCCGCAAGCCCGCCAAGCACCGTGCGCCGGGACGGGGTCAGTCCGATCAGTCTGGAAGTCATGGGAAGATCTCCGCTGTTGGGGGCTTGGCCCTGATCTTGCGCGCCGGGCCTTGGGAAAATAATGTGAGTGTGCAAATGAAAAGTCCACGCATTTCTGCACGCCTCGATGGATGCCGAACCGCCCTTTTGTCAGGCGCCCGTCGGGGTCGATAGCAGCCAGAGACCAAGCACCGTGTAAAGCACCATCAGCACTGTGACCGGCAGATGTGACCAGCCAGAGAGGCGCGGGGGGGCGTCCGACAGCCGCATCGACAGCACCACGGCCAGCACATGCGCGCCGAGGATCACCACGAACTGCACCGCCCAGATGGCGTGGACCGAGGCTGCATCCGACAGAAACCCGAAGGACACCCAATGCTTGGGCAGGCCCAGAAGCGCCCAGTCCCGGTGCAGGGGGTCGTTCAGCGCGGCAAGGACGTATTGGCCTTGCGTCAGCAGCGCGATGAAATAATGCGCAACGTGATAGCCCGCGGCGATCGGCAGGAAGGACAGCAGCACCGGGCCCGCCAGCGCGCCGAACCTTGCCAAAGGCGCGCCCGTCTGTGAAATTCGGACCAGCCGCAGGCCAAGTGCCAGCGCCGCAAGGATGGTGGCGCCGGTCAGGGCCCAGAGGGCCAGCAGCCCGGCGGTGTTGACCCCGGTCACGGCAGAGCGGCCCGGAAACTCCAGCGGGTTGATGCCGATCAGGGCCAGCCACCAGAAGGTCTCGGCCAGCCCGTCGAAGGTGACGCCGGCCAGCACCAGCGTCACGAAGGCGATGGCGGTCGGCGGCAGCGGCGCCATCCGCAGCACCTGCGCGCCAGGCAGACCGCAGAAGCGGCGCACCGTGGTGCCTTGGGTTTCGTGCCAGAGCGGCGCGATCTTGGAAATAAAGCCGAAATAGACCGTGAAGGCCTCGCCCCGCTCCAGCCAGTCCTCGCCCTCGGCCACCGCCAGCACGAAGACCAGCAGCCAGTACCCCGCCACCACCCGCGCCAGAACGGCGGGGTCGGCGGGGCTCAGCGACACGATCTCGAACCAGGCGAAGGCCAGGTAGAACAGCACCGCGGGCAGGTAGCCAAGCCGCACAAGGCCTATGCTGCCGGTCCGCCCCAGCAGGCGGCGGGCGCTGCGCACCGGGCCGGTCCAAGGGTCGATCCCGCGCCACAGGTCGCCGAAGATCACGCAAGCCAGCGTCAGCGCCACCCACATCACCGTCCAGACCACCAGCGGCAAAGGGTTCGCCATCGGGTCGCGGCTGCCAAGGAGGCCGGTGACCACCAGCGCCGCCCAGACCAGCGCGGCGATCCAGCTGACGGCGGGGCGCGGCACGATCACCCGCCGCTCCCACAGCTGCCGCGCCGTGAAGGCCGGAAGCCGCCCCAGCAGCGCCAGCGCCCCGGTCAGCGCCACGGCAACCGCGGCGCCAAGGATGTACCAGCCGGTCGGCAGCGTCAGGATCACCATCCGCTCCGACGCATGGGCCAGCGCTGCACCCGGCAGCAGCGCCAGCGCCGCCGCGGCGGGCAGCTGACGCATCAGCGCAGCCCGTCCGTTCCGGTGACCTGCCAGACCTCGAGCCCGCCCATCCGCGAATGCACCCGCCCGCCGCGGGCCATCGCCAGCACGAACAGGATCTCATCGGCGCGGGGGCCGTCGGGCATCGACACGGTGAAGGCATCGAAATGGCTGCGGACATAGGCGGCGTTGATATGGCCCAAGGGCACATCCAGCGTCGCCCCCATCGCGCCAACCTTCATCGCCGAGGGCACAATGGCCCGCGATTCGCCCAGAAGCTCGCGCATCGCATAGCCGCCGGGGACGTGCCACAGCGCGCCATGCTCCGCCTCGCCGCTCGCGCCGACCAGCGCGCCCTTGCCATAGCCGTCGATGCCCTCCGGCCCGTCCAGTGCCGCGATCAGGCGGTGGCTCATCGCAAGGCCGAGGGGCTTGAGATCCTCCATCGCCGGTTGCAGATCGGGCTCATGGCGGCCCGCGAAGGGGTTGCGCACCAGCGCCAGCATCGCGGCGCGGCGGCGCGGCTGCTCGGGCGCGGGGCCGCCGTCATGGTGGATGTCTTCCACGATCAGGGCGGTCTTGCGGATCTCAAACTGGGGCAAGGCGGGGCTCCACGGGTTGTTGCAGCAAGGGGCCGGTGACTTGCGCGGCACCCTGCAGGAAAAGCGCCGCCCCGGCAATCAGCCCGCGGGCCTGCAGGGCGCTTGCGAAGGTTGCGCCGCGGTCGAGGGCGGTGGCGATGTCTTCGGCGGGCAGAGGGGCGACGGCGCAGGTGACGAGGCGGTCGCCAAGGTCGCTGTCATGGCTGACCTCGCAAGCCGGGCGGCGGCTGATGGCGGGATGGCCGGGTAGATCCACCGCATTGGCTATCATCGTCGCGGCGGCATCGGCGGCGGCGGCAGTCGCGGCCAGCACCGTCACCGCGTCGGCGATGCCGAGCGACAGGGAGCGCCCGTCCCGGCCCGAAGTGGCGATGCCGCGCACGGGATCGGCGTGGGCGATGCGCAGCCGGTCCGGCGCGCCGGGGCGGGCGGCGATGGCAGCGGTCAGGCCCTGCCCCGGCGCCAGCCACAGCGCGATGTCGCCGCCGTTGTTGACATAGGCGCGGCTGAGCCCGCCCCCCGCCACCAGCGCTGCGCAGACAGAATCGGCCACCGCCCCCGCCACCGCGGCCATCGGGGTGATGAAGTCCGGGCGGAAGGGCGCAACCGCATCGGCCATCGCCTGCGCCACGCGGCCGCGCAGCACGCCGGGTGTGTTGCTGCGCAAGGCCGGCAGTTCTGCAACCAGCGCCGGCAGCACCCCCTCGAACCGGGCCGTGGCGCGGGCATAGGCCGCCCGCACCGCCTCCGGCGCGCCGAAGGCCTCCACGATCAGGTCGATGGGGCCGTGCTGCAGATGCAGGCGGCCATCGGGCAGCAGGGCGGACCAAGCGCTCACTCCGCCGCCCCCGGCCAGGGCTCTACCCGTGCCGCGATCACATACTCCCCGCCCTCCACCCCGATCTCGGCCAAGGGCCGGATCGCGCCGCCATGCCCGCCAAGCGCCAGATAGGCCGCGCGCGGCAGGGTGAACTCCAGGGGCGCCACCAGCGCCGGGGTCGGCACCTGGCCGAACGCCCCCTCCGGCAGCCGCGTCACATCGACCATGAAGGTGATCCCGCCGCCGGGCCAGAGGAACACCCCCGCCCCGCCCACCGTCAGCCGCGTCTCCCCCGCCTGCACCGACCGCGTCAGCCGCACCGGGTTGCGCGTGACCCCGGCGCGCAGGCTGCCGCCCGCCCCGCCGACGAACAGCACGGTACACAGCGACGGCTCGCAATTCTCGTCGATCAGCGCGACCGAGGGTTTCAGCTCCTCGGGCAGCGGCTGCTGTACCGGCTGCAGCGCCTCATCCAGCACGTAATACCCGCAATCCTCGCCAGTGGTGGAGACCATCAGCAGCCGCAGCCCCGGCCGCGCGCCCTTCTTGGCATTCCACGGGCCAAGGATCGCAAGGGGGTCGGTCAGCCGCGTGCCGCCCCATCCCAGCCCCGGCTCCGACACCCGGAAATACCGCCCCGGAGTCGATCGCTGGCCGAGGATCTTGATGCCGGTCTCGGGCCAGCCAATCACCTTGCCCGCCTGATGCTCGGACACGACGCCGGTGATATGGTCATCGACCACCACCACCTCATCCACCAGCCCCAGCCACTGATCTGCGAACATGCCAATGGTGGCCGACCCGCAGCCGACCCGCATCCGCCGCTCCGGCACTCCGTCGACAATCGGCGCGTGGCCCGCCTGCACCACGACGCTGGACCCGCCGTCGATGGCCAGTTCCACCGCAGCGCGGTTGCACAGCGCCAGCAGCGCGGCAGAGGTCGCCCGCCCCTCGGCCTTGGAATGCCCGGTCAGGTGGCTGACCCCGCCAAGCGACAGCATCTGGCTGCCATATTCGGCGGTGGTGACATGGCCGACGGCCTCGCCCCCCGCCCGCACCACTGCGCCTTCGCTGCCAAGGTGGCGGTCGGTGTCGATCTTCACCTTGACGCCGCAATAGGAAAAGATCGCCTCGGTGACCACCGTCACCATATCGGCCCCCTCGATCTGCGAGGAGACGATGAAGGGCGCGGGCTTGTAATCGGGGTAGGTGGTGCCCGATCCGATGCCGGTGACGAAGGCATCCTCGGGCAGCATCCCGTCCTGCCAATCCGCGCCCGCGAAGGGCACCACCGCCCCGCCCGCCGCCACGCTGCGCGACAGCAGCGTCACCGGATCGGTGCGCAGAATCCGGCCCGCGACATTGCCATAGCGGTCGCAGGCGCCGGTCTGGCCGGGGGCGATGTAGCACATCACCGGGCAGGCATCGCAGCGGATCTTGGGGACTTCAGGACGGTCGGTCATGGCGTTCCCTTGGCAAGGATCGCGGCGCGCAGGCGGTGCGGCAGCAGCGGCACGCGGGTGACGGTGACGCCGGTCGCATGGCGCACCGCGTTCAGGATCGCGGGCGCGGTCGGGATCAGCACATGCTCGCCAAGGCCCTTGGCGCCGAAGGGGCCCTCGGGGTCCGCCCGCTCGATCAGCAGGCTCTCGATGGGGGGCACGTCGCCGAAGGTGGGGATCAGGTAGTCATGCAGGTTCTCGGTCCGCCCCGGCAGGTACTCCTCCATCAGCGCAAGGCCGATGCCCTGGGCGATGCCGCCCTCGATCTGGCCCTCGGCCAGCGTGGGGTTGATGACCCGGCCAAGATCATGCGCGGCGGTGATCTTCAGCAGGCGCACCGTCCCCAGCTCGGTGTCCACCTCCAGCTCTGCGATCTGCGCACCGTAGCCATAGACGGCATAGGGCGTGCCCTGCCCGTCGGCATCCAGCGGCGCGGTGGGCGGGTCATAGGTCTCCTCGGCCATCAGCGCGTAGCCGTGTGGGTTTGCGGCCAGCGCGGCAAGGTCGATGCGGTGTGAGGTTTCGCCCTCCACCACCAGTTCCGCCCCCTCCAGCCGCAGGCGCACCGCACCGTTCAGCCCGGCCAGCCGCAGGATCTGCGCACGCAGGGCCGCGCCCGCCGCCTGCGCCGCCCGGCCCGACACATAGGTCTGGCGCGAGGCAGAGGTCTTGCCGGCATCGGGCGTCAGGAAGGTATCAGGGCCGACGAGGGTGAAGCTCCCCACCGGCAGGCCAAGCGCATCGGCGCAGATCTGGGTGATGACGGTGTTGGCGCCCTGCCCGATATCCATGGCGCCCTGATGCAGCACCAGCGTGCCCTCGGGCGTCAGCCCCAGCCGGATGGTGGAGGGGTTGGGCAGCGAGGTGTTGCCGCAGCCATACCAGCAGGAGGCGACGCCGACGCCCCAGCGCAGGTGGCTAGACTTGGCATTGGCGGCGGCGGCATCCGCCAGCGCGCGGGTCCAGTGCGGGGCCAGCGCGGTCAGGCACTCATGGATGCCGGTGCCTTGCAGCACCTGCCCCGTGGCGGTGGCATCGCCGTCGCGGAAGGCGTTGCGCAGGCGGAGCTCCAGCCGGTCGATGCCCGCCGCATCCGCCAGCTGGTCATAGAGCGTCTCCTGCGCCAGTGCCGCCTGCGGCACGCCGAAGCCGCGGAAGGCACCGCCACTGGGGCCGTTGGTGTGGATGGCGCGGGCACGGGCCAGCACCGCAGGGGTGCGGTAGGGGCCGGTGGCATGGACCGGCACCCGGTTCGCCACCGTCGGCCCCCAGCTGGCATAGGCGCCGGTGTCGAAGAGGCCATCGAAGGTCAGGGCGGTGACCCGGCCTTCCGCATCGCAGCCGATCTGCGCCGTGATCCGCGCCGGGTGGCGCTTCGTGGTCGAGGTCATGCTTTCGGCGCGGGAATAGACCATCCGGCACGGCCGCCCGGTCTTCAGCACCGCCAGCCCCAGCAGCGGCTGCAGCGAGACGTCGAGCTTGGACCCGAAGCCGCCTCCCACCGCCGTCGGCAGGATCCGCACCCGCTCGGGCGGCAGGCCGAGGATCGCCGCGGTGTCGTCGCGGTCCATCACCGGGGCCTGGGTGCAGGCGCGGATGCACAGCACCTCGCCCTCCATCCAGGCAGAGCCGGCTTCAGGTTCGATATAGGCATGTTCGACGAAGGCGGTCTCGATGCTGCCCGTCGCCAGATGCACCGAGGCGGCCAGTGCGGCGGCGGCGTCTCCGCGGCGGACAAGGCCCGCGACAAGGTGGTTGCCGGGGCGGCCCGCGTGGACCAAGGGAGCGCCTGTGGCCTCGGCCTCGGCGGGATCGAGGAGGTGCGGGAGTGCCTGCCAAGTCACGGGGAAGTCGGTCAGATCCGGCTCCGCCCCCGGCTCGAAGGCGACCAGAGCCACCGCCTCGCCGCGCAGCCTTGCGGTGCCCTCGGCCAGCGCCGGCTGATCGGCAAAGGCCGGGATCACGCCAAAGCGGTTGCGGCCGGGGATGTCGGCGGCGGTGAAGATCGCGGCCACTCCCGAGCGCACGGCCTGCCAGCCCGAAAGATCGCCAAAGTGAAAGGCCGCGTGGAAGTGGGGCGAGCGGACCGCCTTCAGCAGCAGCGCGCCTTCGGGCCATTCATCTGCGCCGAACCGGTCCGCACCCGTCACCTTCGGCGCCCCGTCCAGCCGCCGAACTCGCGCGCCCACGGCAGCGCCGGCGGGCAGCGCGGCCTCGGGCACATCGACGCGCCAGGCATCACAGACGGCGGCGAGGATCTTGCGATAGCCGGTGCAGCGGCAGAGCACCCCGCCAAGCGCCACCTCTGCCTCGGCCTCGGTCGGGCGCGGGTATTCGGCCAGCAGCGCGGCGGCGGCGGTCAGCATCCCGGGCGTACAGATCCCGCATTGCGCGGCGCCGTGGCGCAGGAAGGCCGCTTGCAGGCGCGAGAGCGCGCCCTGCCCCGCCTCGCCCGGCGCATCGGCCAGCCCCTCGACGGTGGTCACCCGGGCGCCCGCCAGTCGCCCCATCGGCATCAGGCAGGCGCAGACCGCGGCGCCATCGACGATCACCGTGCAAGCCCCGCAATCGCCCGCATCGCATCCCGATTTGGTGCCGCGCAGCCCCGCCTCCTCGCGCAGGAAATCCGACAGGCGGCGGGCGGGATCGCCGGTAGCGGCAATCGCGCGGCCGTTGACGGTGATGGTGGCGAAGCGGCCTGGCTGGTTCATGCGACCTCCTCCACCGGCAGCGCCTGCGCCACCGCCCGGCGCAGCAGCACGCAGGCGGCCTCGAGGCGGTAGTCGGCGGTGCCGCGGATGTCGGCGATGGGCGAGAGGGCGGCGCCGACCTCGGCGGCGGTAATCCGCGTGGCCACCTCGGATAGCGGAGCACCGACCAGCGCCGCCTCCACCTGCGGCAAGCGGCGGGCGACAGCGCTACAGGCCCCGACCGCCAGCACGGCCTCAACCACGCGGCCTCGCTCCGCCACAATCCGCACCGCGACCATCGCGATCGAGATCACCAAATAGGCTCGCGCGCCCAGCTTGACGAAGGCCGAGGTGCCCGCCAAAGCCGCGGCCGGAATATGCACCGCCGTCAGCAGTTCATCAGGCGTCCGTGCCGTTTTCCGCACCCCCAGCACAAACTCCGCCAAGGGCAGCCGCCGGACACCGCGGACCGAGGCCAGTTCCACCTCCGCCCCCAGCACCAGCAGCGGCGGCACTCCGTCGGCGGCGGGCGAGGCGTTGCAGAGGTTGCCGCCGATTGTGCCGGCATTCTGGATTTGCCGCCCGCCGACCAGCCGTGCCGCCTGTTGCAGGGCCGCCAGCGCCGGGGGCAGGTCGGTCTCGGCCAGCTCGGTCCATGTGGTCGCAGCGCCGATGCGCAGGCCTTCCGGCCCCACGGTAACACCCGCCAGCCCCTCAAGCGCGGTGATGTCCAGCAGCGGCCCGGCCAGCCGCTGCGCCTGAGTCGCGGGGTAAAGGTCGGTGCCGCCCGCCAGCACGGTGAGCGGGCCGGCCGCCAGCAGCGCCAGCGCCTCGGGCAGCGCGGTCGGGCGGGCGTAGTCGCTGGTGGCTTCCGTCATGGCCGGCCCGGTCCCTTTGGGTGGAAGGCGTGCTGCGCAGGGGGCAATTCGTATGTGTAGAAACAAGATTGCGGCGTGCCTTGTCCCCTGTCAACAACCTTGCGTGGCGCGAGCGTGGCCTGTATCCCGGGGCCCGTGGAAAGCCCAGAAAAAACCTATGTGCTGGAAGATCAGGTGGGATTCGTGCTGCGCCGCGCGAACCAGCGTCACCTTGCGATCTTTGCCGAAGCGATCCCAGGGCTGACGACCATGCAATTCACCGTGCTGGTGCGGCTGCATGAGCTGGGTCCGCTGTCGCAGAACCACCTTGGCCGCGTCACGGCGATGGACGGCGCCACCATCAAGGGCGTGGTGGACCGCCTGGCGCGGCAGGGGCTGGTCGCCACAGCGCCCGACCCGGGCGACCGCCGCCGCCTGACCGTGAGCCTGACCGAGGCGGGCGCCGCCACCTTCGCCGCCACACGCGACACGGCGCTGGAGGTGTCGCGCCGTACGCTTGCCCCGCTGACCCCGGCGGAGCAGGCGCGGTTCCTGGACCTGCTGAACAAGCTGGCCTGAGCGCTACTTCGCCGCAATGGTGATCGCGGTGCCCCAAGGGTCTTGCAGCGCCAGAGTACCCGCCGCCATTCCAGCCCGGCCCGCGATGGCCGCCAGCTCTGCCGGATCCGCGCGCATCACCACCTCGGCCAGCCCGCTGCCGCCCGGCGCACGGCGCCCGGCCCCGCGGCTTTGCCAGATATTGGTGCCGATATGGTGATGATAGCCACCAGATCCGAAGAAGTTCGCGCTCGGGAAGCGCGTGGTCAGCGCCATTCCCAGCGTCTGGCCGTAGAACGCCTCCGTCCCCTCCATGGCGCCGACGCGCAGATGCACATGGCCGATGGCGGAGCCCTCGGGCATCCCCGCCCAGTGGCTGCCAGCCCCGGCCGCCAGAATGCCCGGATAGTCCAGCGGGTCGCTGGCCATCTGCAGACCGGTAGCCGTCATCGGCCATGCGGCGCGGGGGCGGTCGACATAGACCTCGATGCCATTGCCCTCGGGGTCGGCGAGGTAGATCGCCTCGCTGACCAGATGGTCCGAGGCGCCATCGAGCGGCACGCGGGTCTCGGCGACATGCGCCAGCCAGCGGCCCAGATCGGCGCGGGTGGGGACAAGGAAGGCGGTGTGGTAGAGGCCGGCCTCGCGCGGCGAGCTGGGGCGGGCGGCGGGGTCGCGGCGCAGCTCCAGCAGCAGGCGGCCCCCCGCGCCAAGGCGGAGGGTTGCGCCGTCCTGCGACAGGGGCGCAAGGCCGAGGGCGCGTTGGTAGAAGGCGCCGACAGCGGGAAGGTCACGCACGGTCAGCGCGACATGGCCGATCTCGAGGGGGGCATCACTGGTGGCCATCTCGGCTCTCCCAAATCATCAATTGCTTCGAGCATAACAATGGGGGCCGGTGCTGCGGTTTGAAATTGCAGTTTCGGGACCATGCCATAGCGCATTTCGGCAGACTCGGGCGGCGGCTTGACAGCGCGCGCCGCGGCGAGGCCAATCGGCGGATCATGGATGAGGGAACGATGCGGATCTGCATATTGGAAGCCGACCGGCCGGATGCCGGCTTTGCAGCGCGGCACGGGACCTATGCGGACATGTTCCGCGACTGGCTGGCGCCTGCCCTGCCCGAGGCGGTGTTCACCGTGCATGACGTGACCGCGCCGGGCCCGCTCCCCGATCCCGCGGCGCATGACGGCTTCCTCGTGACCGGATCGCGCGCCGGGGTCTATGACCGGCTGGACTGGATGGGGCCGCTGGTGGCCTTGCTGCACGCGCTGCGCGACCGGCAAGTTCCAGTGACGGGCGTCTGCTTCGGCCATCAGATCATGGCGGCGGCCTATGGCGGGCGGGTGGAGAAATCGGCGGCGGGCTGGGTGATCGGCCGGCACGACCATCGCCCCACCGCGGCCGGGGCGGCGCTGTGGGGGCCGGAGCCCTTCGCCAGCATCTCGTTCCATCAGGATCAGGTGGTGGCGCTGCCGCCGGGGGCGGATGTGCTGGCGGCCAACGCGCTGTCCAAGTTCGGCGGGCTCACCTACCCGTTCCCGGCGCTGTCGGTGCAGTTCCATCCGGAGTTCTTGCCGGCGCATGTCACGGGTACCTTCGATGGCCCCGATGGCGGCATGGTTCCACCCGCCGTTACGGCAGAAGCGCGGGCGTCACTGCCGGGCGCGCTAGACGGCCCCCGCATTGCCGAAGGGTTCGCGCAGTTTTACCGCCGCCACGCAAGCGCCTCCCGGTTCAGCCAAGCTGCCAACCTCAGCCAAGCGGGATGACATCGACGCTGTGGCCGCTGGCGCTACGGCCGGCGGTACGCAGCACGCCCTTGACGGGGGCGACGTCATCATAGTCGCGGCCGACGGCGACCACGATATGATCGCTGCCCACCATCAGGTCATTGGTCGGGTCGAACTCCACCCAGCCGCCCTCGACCCCGCACCAGGCGCGGACCCAGGCGTGCATGGCATCGGCGCCCGCCAGCCGCGCCTCGCCCTTGGGCGGGCTGGTGCGCAGGTAGCCGCTGACATAGCCGGCGGGGATGCCGATGCCGCGCAGGCAGGCAATCATGATATGGCTGAAATCCTGGCACACGCCGTGGCGCGCCGCAAAGGCCTCGGACGGGTCGGTATCGACGGTGGTGGCACTCGCGTCAAAGCGCATGTCTTGGTAGAGCGCGCCGCCAAGCGCCTGCACCACGGCCAGCGTGGTCTCGCCCTTGGCCAGATGGTCGCGGGCATAGGCGGTCATCGCGGCCGAGGGGCGCACCCGCTCCGAAGGACCAAGGAAGTGGTGGGGGGCGGCGGGGCCGAGGTCGTCGTAGTCGTAGAGCTCCTCCGCCAGACGCTTCAGCGGCGGCGACAGGTCCAGCGAGGGCGCCTGCGCGATCCGCTCCACCCGCGCCTGGATGCGGAAGCTGGCGCTGCGGGTCGCCTCGCGGAAGGCCACCTCCGTCACCGGGTTGCCGAAGAAATCCAGCCGGTCGATGCGCTCTGCCGCGGCAGGCGCGGTGGTCAGCGCCCCGGCGATCAGCTTCTGGGCGCCCGGCACCGTGACCGGCAGCAGCCGCAGCAGGGTGCGGCCGAGGCCCGAGGGCTGGTTATAGGCATAGTCGATGCTGGCGGTGATGTCATAGAGCATGGGGGCCGCCTTGGATCCGTGCGGAGGAGTCCGCGCGCCTTCTTAGCCGAAATATGTGTCGGCGATCAGCCCTGAAAGACCAGCCGTCGCCCCGCGCAGTTTCAGCAGCCCGTCGGTGGTCAATTCGTCAGGTGACAGCACCGCGAGCCCGGTATGCAGCTCCAGCACCCGGCGCGGAAGCTGCGGCATCGGGCCGGCGGCATCGCTACCCGGCAGCTTGGCGATCTGGTTGCGGATCTCGCTGAGCTGGAAAAAGATCGCGCGGGGGTTGCGGTCGTCCAGCGCCAGAAGGTCGATCACCGTGGCGCGGTTGGTGGCGACGGTGTAGCGGCGGCGATGCGACATCAGGCTGTCGCCAACCTCCACCGCCAGATCCAGCGCGCCCTCGGGCGCCTTGGCATCGGCGAAGGTCGCCAGCGTCCAGCACATGGAGTTCGCCCGTTCGAGCGCGCGGCCAAGAGTCAGGAAGCGCCAGCCGGTGAAGCGGTACATGTTCTCATGCACCAGCCCCGAGAAGCCGGCGATCTGGCGCAGGAACTGGCCAAGCGCGCGGGCGGTGTCATCGCCCGCATGGTCCGGCCCCGGCATGGCAGAGGCGGCGGCGGCGAGATCGGACAGCGCCATCCAGCCATCGGTGGAGAAACGGTCGCGGACCTTGCCGGCGCAGCTGCGGGCATCGTCCACCCGTTCCGCCAGCGCCTCGGCGATCGGCTGCACCGGATCGAAGCCATGCGCGGCAAGGTATTTGCCAAGGCTCTTCAGCAGCGGCCGGTCTGCGGTGCCGCTTTCGGCAAGCCGCAGATGCCAGGCGCGCAGCAGCCGCACCGCGGTTTCCACCCGTTCCACATAGCGGCCGAGCCAGTAGAGGTTGTCGGCCGCCCGGCTCGGCAGCACGCCAAGTTCCGACCGGCGGAACGTCTCCGGCGCGGCGACCATCGTGTCGGCCTCGACCGGCTTGTCGGACACGATCCACACATCCGCGACCGACCCGCCGCGCTGCATGGCAATGGCGCTGGCATCCTTGGTGCGTCCGATCCTTGCATAGCCGCCGGGCATCACCTGCCAGCCATCAGGCGTGCGCACGACAAAGGCGCGCAGGCTCATCGGCAGCGGGCGCAGGCGGCCGTCAACATAGGCGGGCGTCGTGGACAGCGTCACCGCCTCTTGCCCCACCAGCGCCGGCCCCTCGGCGGCGATCCAGTCGCTGACGGCGGCATGGGCGCCGGGGCGGAAGGCGCGGCCCTGCACGGTGGCGCCATCCGCCTCGAACGGCAGGCGGTTCGACAGCGCCGGGCCGATCAGCATCCGCTCGGCATTGGCCAGCACATAGGCGCGTTCGGCCGACTGCCCGCACCACCAGGTGGCGATGTTCGGCAGCTTCAGCCGCTCGCCCATCAGCACCTCGCAGATGCGGGGCAGGAAGGCGAGGAAGGCGCGGGTTTCCAGCAGGCCAGAGCCAAGCGCGTTGACCATCGCCACCTGCCCGGCGCGCAGCGCGCCGACCATGCCGGGCGTGCCGATGCGGGAGGAGGGATCCAGCTCCAGCGGGTCGGCAAAGCGCGCATCGAGCCGGCGCCACAGCACATCGACCGGCTTCAGGCCCGCCACGGTGCGGACCATCACGGCGCCGTCCTGCACCACCAGATCCTCGCCCTCCAGCAGCATGAAGCCGAGGTAGCGGGCGATATAGGTATGCTCGAAATAGGTGTCGTTCATCGGCCCGGGGCTGAGGATGCCGACGCGCGTGCTCTCATCCTTGCGCAGCCCGTTCATCGCATCGCGGAAGCCGCGGAAGAAGGCGGCGAGCCGGTGGACATTGGCACCCGCAAAAAAGTCGGTGAACACCCGGCTGGTCGCCACGCGGTTTTCCAGCGCGAAACCGGCGCCCGAGGGGGCCTGCGTGCGGTCCCCCAGCACGAACCACGACCCGTCGGGGCTGCGGCCGATCTCGAAGGCGAGGAAATGCAGGAAATGCCCGCCCTTGGGCACCACGCCCACCATCGGGCGCAGCCATTCGGGGTTCTGCGCCACCAGCTGCGCCGGCAGATGCCCGCCCGCCACCAGCTTGTTGGGCCCGTAAAGGTCAGCCGCCACCTTCTCCAGCAGCTCGGCGCGCTGGATCAGGCCGGCGGAAATCTCGTCCCATTCCGTCTCATGCACGATCACCGGGACGTGGCTCAGCGGCCAGGACCGCTCATCCGATCCGCTCTCGGCATAGAGCCGGTAGAACACCCCCGCATCGCGCAGATACTGATCGCCTCGGGCAAAGCGCGCCGCCACCGTGTCGCGCGAGAGGCGGCCCAGATGCTGCACGAAGGGCCGCCAGACCGGGCGCATCTCGCCCTTGGCATCCACCAGCTCATCCGCGACCCCCGCATAACGCTCGTAGCCGCGCAACAGCGCGGCCACGGGGTCGGACGGCGGCGTAGCGACGCGGCCTGTCATGCCTAGAGCCCGGCCAACCGGCGCAGGTCCAGCGTCATCGGGAACTCGGGGTGCGGCACCTCATCGGCGGGCCAGTAGCCGGCGGGCGTGTGCCCGTTCGGCTCGAACCGCGCCAGGCGCCGCGCCTCGGCCTCGTTGCCGTTGACGGGGAAGGTGTCGTAGCTGCGCCCGCCCGGATGGGCGACGTGATAGATGCAGCCGCCAAGCGCATGGCCCGACCAGGTGTCGAACACGTCGAAGGTCAGCGGGGCATGGACCGGCACCACCGGATGCATCGCCGCCGCCGGTTGCCAGGCCTTGAACCGCACGCCCGCCACCGACACGCCCGCCGTTTCCGTGGGCCGCAGCGGCATCTTGCGCCGGTTGCAGGTGACGGTATAGCGCCCCGGGTCCGCAGCGGTCAGCTTGACCTGCATCCGTTCGACCGAACTGTCGGTATAGCGCACAGTGCCCCCGATGGCGCCCGTCTCTCCCAGCACATGCCAGGGCTCCAGCGCCTGCCGCAGTTCCAGGTGGACACCCTCATATTCCGCTTCGCCGCAGAAGGGGAAGCGGAATTCGGCCTGCGCCTTGAACCATGCGGGGTCGAGATCGAAGCCGTGCCGCCGCAGATCGGCCAGCACATCGAGGAAATCGACCCACAGGAAATGCGGCAGCATGAAGCGGTCGGCCAGCTGCGTGCCCCAGCGGGTGAGGGTGCCAGAGGCGGGCGCCTCCCAGAACCGGGCGATCAGCGCGCGGATCAGCAGTTGCTGCGCCAGGCTCATCTTGGCGTTCGGCGGCATCTCGAAGCCGCGGAACTCCACCAGACCCAGCCGCCCGGTGGGCCCATCGGGCGAGAACATCTTGTCGATGCAGATCTCGGCCCGGTGGGTGTTGCCAGTGACATCGGTCAGGATGTTGCGCAGCAGCCGGTCGGTCAGCCAGGGCAGCGGCGGCTGCCCCTGCCACGGCGCGGGGATCTGCGCGAGGGCGATCTCCAGCTCATAAAGCGCATCATGCCGCGCCTCGTCGATCCGCGGGGCCTGGCTGGTCGGGCCGATGAACAGGCCCGAGAACAGGTAGGACAGCGAGGGGTGCCGGTTCCAATGCAGGATCAGGCTGCGCAGCAGGTCGGGCCGGCGCAGGAACGGGCTGTCGTTCGGGGTATTGCCGCCGACGACCACATGGTTGCCGCCGCCGGTGCCGGTATGCTTGCCGTCGATCATGAACTTGTCGGCGCCAAGCCGGCTTTGCCGCGCCTCCTCATACACCGCCTCGGTGGTGGCGACGCAATCGCCCCAGTTATGGGCGGGATGGATGTTCACCTCGATCACGCCCGGATCGGGGGCGACGCGGATCACGTTCAGCCGCGGATCGTGTGGCGGGGCATAGCCTTCGATATGCACTTTGAGGCCGAGCCGTTTCGCCGCCGCCTCGGCCGCGCGCAGAAGGTCGAGGTAATCCTCGATCGACACCACCGGCGGCATGAACACGCACAGCCGCCCGTCGCGCGGTTCCACCGACAGCGCGGTGCGGATGAAGCCATCCACCTCCATCACCGGGCTGCCCTGCGATCCCTGCCAGCCCGGGCCGCTGGGAATGAAGCTCGACATCGGCTGCGAGCGGCGGGTGGGATCGACCGGGGTCACGGGCGGCAGCGGGCCGCGTTCGACGGTCGGGTCCACCGGGTTGATATAGGGATATTGCGAGGCCGGAACCCAGGGCAGCGAATCCAGCGGCAGGCGATAGCCGACCGGGCTGTCTCCCGGCACCAGGAACATGTAGCCGCGGCGCAGACGCCACTTCTCGGTGCGCCAGCGGCGGCCCGAGGCGCGGCCCTGCCAGCTCTGGATCGGCAGGATGAAGCCCGAAGGCACGGTCAGCCCCCGGTCGAACACCGCGGCGATGCGGTGCCGTTCCTCGGCGTCCTTCAGCTTGCTGTTCTCGGGTGTGACGTTGGGCGGAAGGTTCGCTTCTTTCACCAGCCATGTCGCGGGGTCTTCATAGGCGGGCAGGATGCAATCTTCCTCCACCTCCAGCTCTGCCGCGATCTCGCGCAGGAATTCCTGCGCCTGCAGCGGGGTCGCGCCTGCCTGCGCGCCCTCATCCGCGATCAACTCGGGGTCTTCCCAGACCGGCTGGCCATCGGCCCGCCAGTAGAGCGAGAAGGTCCAGCGCGGCAGGGTTTCGCCCGGATACCACTTGCCTTGCCCGTAATGCAGGAAGCCGCCCGGCGCGAAGCGGTTGCGCAGGCGCCGGATCAGCCGGTCGGCGAACATGCGTTTGGTCGGGCCGACGGCGGCGGTGTTCCACTCCTCGGCCTCGAAATCGTCGATGGACACGAAGGTGGGCTCGCCGCCCATGGTCAGGCGCACATCGCCCGCCGCCAGATGCTCATCGACCTTGCGGCCAAGGGCGTTCAGCGCGTCCCAGCTCTCATCCGAAAACGGCTTGGTGATGCGCGGATGTTCCGCCACCCGCGTCACCTTCATGTCGAAGCCGAACTCCACCTCGGCAAAGCTGGCAAGGCCGGAAATCGGCGCGGCATTGCTGTAATGCGGGGTCGCGGCCAGCGGGATATGGCTCTCGCCGGTCAGCAGGCCCGAGGTCGGGTCAAGCCCGATCCAGCCAGCGCCCGGCAGGTAGCATTCGACCCAGGCGTGCAGGTCGGTGAAATCCACCTCGGTGCCCGACGGCCCGTCCAGCGCCTTGAGGTCCGGCGCAAGCTGGATCAGGTAGCCCGACACGAAGCGGGCGGCGAGCCCCAGATGCCGCAGCGCATGGACCAGCAGCCAGCTGGAATCACGGCACGAGGCCAGCGCCTTTTGCAGCGTCTCCTCGGGCGTCTGCACGCCCGGCTCCATGCGGATCACATAGCCGATCTCGCGCGCGACCTTGGCGTTGAGGCCGACGATGAAATCCACCGTGCGGACCCGGTCCCGCGGCACAGAGTCGAGGAACGCCTGCAGCAGCGGGCCGGGGGCCTCCGTCTTGCGGTAGATCGACAGATCCTCCCGCAGGTCCTCGGGATAGTCGAAGGGCCAGGTCTCGGCCGCTTCCTCGACGAAGAAGTCGAATGGGTTGTAGACCGACATGTCGGCGACCAGATCAACCTCGATCTTGAACTCGGTCACCGGCTCGGGAAACACGAATCGTGACAACCAGTTGCCATATGGGTCTTGCTGGTGGTTCACGAAATGCGGCTGCGGGCCGACGCGTAGCGAATGCGAAATCACCCGCGTCCGGCTATGCGGCGCCGGGCGCAGGCGGATCACCTGCGGCCCCAGAATCACCGGGCGGTCATATTTGTAATGGGTCAGGTGGTAGATGCTGGCCTTGATCGACATGAGATCCCGCAACGCTGTTTCCCGGGCAGGGTTGCACGGAAGCGGGCCGGGCTTCCAGCGCCTTTGTCACCTGCCACGCAACCCCCTGTTTCCAAAGCGCCTCTGCCAGCCGGACGGGCCGGAGCCACGGTGGGGCGCCCAAGAAACAGGCAGTTGTGGAGTGGCGCGGCGGTTTGCGCCCGAAAACGCGCCGCCGGTCAGGCGGCCACCGCCGCCCGCGGCTCGATCCGCCGCACCACCAGCCAGCTTGCCCCGGCCATCACACCCGCCGTGGCAAGGCACAGCGGCAGCCCGCCCAGCTGATAGCTGACGCCGGACAGCAGCGTGCCGGTCAACCGCCCCGCCGCATTGGCCATGTAGTAGAACCCCACATCCATCGTCACCCGCTCGGCACTGGTGAAGGCGAGGATCAGGTAGGAATGGACCGAGGAGTTGATCGCAAACACAAACCCGAAGGCCAGAAGCCCGACGATCAGCGTGACGGTCAGCCAAGTGCTCGGCCCATCGGCCAGCAGCGCGGCGCCCGCCAGCGCGAAGGGGATCACCGTCAGCAGCGCGACCCAGCGGGCGGCGATGCGGGTGATCTCGCCCGCCGGGCGCCCCTGCGCCCGCACGATCTTTGGTGCGGCGGCCTGCACTGCGCCATAACAGATGATCCAGGCCGCCATGAAGCCGCCGATCACGAAGAATGCCGCCCGCGCCCCCGCAGGCGTGCCATCCGACAGCACCGACTGGAAATAGACCGGGATGCCGACGACGAACCACACGTCGCGCGCGCCGAACAGAAACATCCGCGCCCCCGACAGCAGGTTGATGCGCCGGTCGCCCGAGAAGATCTGCCGCAGCTTGGTGCCCTTCTTGCCCTTCGGCAGGCCCGAGGGCATGAACAGCGCCACCGCCAGCAAGATCACCGCCAGCACCCCCGCCATCGCCCAGACTGCCGTCTGGAACCCAGCCAGCGCCAGCAGTACCGCGCCCAGGAAGAAGCCCGCGCCCTTGACCGCGTTCTTCGACCCGGTCAGCACCGCCACCCAGCGGAAGAGGGTGCCATCCCCCTCCGGCGCCAGCACCTTGACCGCACTTTTCGACGACATCTTCGCCAGATCCTTGGCAACCCCCGAAGCCCCCTGCACCGCCATCACGAAGGCGACCGAGGCCCCGACCGTCCAGCTGGGATCCAGCTGCGCCAGCGCCGCCAGCGCGAGGATCTGCAGCCCCAGCCCCGCATACAGCGTCGAGGTCAGCCCGAACCGCGCCGCGATCCAGCCCGCCGACATGTTGGTGACGATCCCCGCCAGCTCATACAGCAGGAACAGGTAGGCCAGCTGGATCGGCGAGAAGCCGAGCGCGTTGAAATGCAGCAGCACCAACATCCGCAGCGCACCATCGGACAGCATGAACGCCCAGTAGGCCGCGGTGACGGCGGCATAGGCGGCCAGCCCCTCGGGCCGCGGGGCAGCGGTGGGCGCGGTCATTCCCCCGCCACCATCAGCGCCACATCCGCCAGCCGGCAGCAATAGCCCCATTCATTGTCATACCAGGCATAGACCTTCAGCTGGGTGCCGTTGATCACCATGGTCGACAGCGCGTCGATGATCGCCGAGCGCGGATCGTCGGTGTAATCGGTCGACACCAGCGGCCGTTCCTCATACCCCAGAATCCCCGCCAGCGGCCCCTCGGCGGCGGCCTTGAAGAGGCCGTTCACTTCCTCCACCGTCACCGCCCGCTTCATCTCGAACACGCAATCGGTCAGCGAGGCGTTCAGCAGCGGCACCCGCACCGCATGGCCGTTGAGCCGGCCCTTGAGGTCGGGGTAGATCAGGGTGATCGCGGTCGCCGATCCGGTGGTGGTGGGGATCAGGTTCGCCAAGGCGGACCGCGCGCGGCGCAGGTCCTTGGCCGGGCGGTCGACGATGGTCTGGGTGTTGGTCACGTCATGGATCGTGGTGATGGACCCGTGCTGAATGCCGATCGCCTCATGGATCACCTTCACAACCGGGGCGAGGCAGTTGGTGGTGCAGCTTGCCGCCGTGATCAGGTGATGCTGCGCGGGATCGTAAAGATCATGGTTCACGCCATAGACGATGTTCAGCGCGCCGCCATCCTTGACGGGGGCCGAGACGACGACCTTCTTCACGCCCGCCGCATAATAGGGGGCCACCTTCTCGCCGGTCTTGAAGATGCCGGTGCAGTCGATGACCAGATCGACGCCAAGCTCCGCCAGCGGCAGCTCCTCGATCCGCTTCACCGCGGTCAGCCGCATCGGCTGGCCATCCACGATCAGTCCCGCGTCATCATGGCTGATCGGCACCGGCCAGCGGCGGTGGATGCTGTCGAACTCCAGCAGCAGCGCATGGTCGGCGGGGGTGCCGACCGGATCGTTCAGCAGCACGATCTTGCCGGCATGGCCCATATCCACCAGCCGGCGCAGCACCAGCTTGCCCATCCGGCCAAGGCCGTTGATTGCGATCTTCGTCATCGGTGTATTCCCCTCATCTGGCGCGAGCCTGCCGCGTCTTGTCATTCATCGCCGGCAGCACCAGCGTCTCCCGACGGGAGCCATGCCCGGGGCGACCCGGAGCGGCGCGGCCGCTCGCAGGTGCCAAGGTCAGTTGCGGCGGGGCGAGAGGCCCCGCCCATGCTCATGCGTCGCGGCCGATGTCGTCCAGCTTGCGCTGCAGCGCGACCTTTTCCAGCTCGCCGATCTGCAACGCCGCGAAGGCGATGATCCGGCGGCGCAGCTCGGCATAGGCGCGCGAGAAGGCCAGCGCCTTTTCGGCATCGGTGCCGGTCGCCTTCACCGGGTCGGCCACGCCCCAATGCGCGGTGATCGGCTGGCCCGGCCAGGGCGGGCATTCCTCGTTCGCCGCCGTGTCGCAGACGGTGAAGACGAAATCCATCACCGGCGAGCCCGGCTCCTGAAATTCGGACACATGCTTGGAGCGCATGCCAGACACGTCATGCCCCGCCCGCTCCAGCACTTCGAGCGCGTAGGGGTTCAGCTCGGAATGCGGCTTGGTGCCAGCGGAAAACGCATTGAAGCGCCCCTTCCCCACATCGCGCAGCAGCGACTCGGCAAAGATCGAGCGGGCGGAATTGCCCGAGCAGATGAAAAGTGCGTTGTAAACCCGGTCTTCCATTCGTTCCTCCAACGAAACCCCGGCGCGAAACGCGGCGGGAGTGCAGATATCGGGCCGACCGCGGCAGCAGTCGGCATAAAGGTAGTCGATCAGCCCGCCGATGCCCGGCAGGCAGGCCGTATAGGTGATGGCCCGGCCCTGCCGTTCGGCGGCGATCAGACCAGCCGCCTCCAGCGCCGAGAGATAGGCCGACAGCGTGTTCGGTTTCATCCCAAGCGCCTCTGCCATCTCGCCCGGCCGCGCGCCTTGCGGCATCCGCCGCATCAGCAGGCGAAGCACCGACAGGCGGCCTTCGTGACCAAGAACGGCGAGCGATTCGGAGGCGGCTTTTATTTCCATAATTCGTGAATAATGGAACTGTAGCGGAAAGGCATGTGAAATTGGGAAAGCGGCTGTGAATTTTTGATGACAGCGGGCGCGGGCCCGGCGGTGTGGGTGGCGGTGGCATGGGGTAGGGAATGGGCGGCACCGCGGCGAGGATGGCGGTGCAGCCGGCACGAGCCACATGCCTGCGCGAAGGCCCTAACGAAAAAGGCCGGCTCCCCTGCGGAAGCCGGCCCCGATAATACGGGTTTGGTCAAGACGCGGGGGCGGCAGCCGCCCCCGCAGCCCGATCAGTAGCGCGTCGGGCAAGGCGCCGGGGCGCCGTTGGTATAGGTGCACTTCCGCGCGCCGACGTTGGAGCCGATGGCCGCGCCAGCAGCGCCGCCGCCGAGGGCCGCCGCAACCTTCACGGTGTCGCTGCCATCTGCAAGGTCAGCCGCCGCAAGGCCAGCCGCCGCACCGGTCAGACCGCCAATGGCGGCATTCTGGTTCGGCGTGTAGCCAGTGCAAGCGGACAGCGAAAGCGTGCCTGCGCAAAGGATCATCATAAGTTTCTTGGTCATTGGTCCATCTCCCGGAACTCTGTATCTGATCGCACATACCGCGGATGGATCGCCGCGAGACTGCACAATTCGGTGACCAACGCCCGACACCCGGCGAGGTTCCGCCGCTCTGCCAATGATTTGCGGTCAGTGGATCGGATTGCCGCCGGTAACGCCAATGGTCTCGCCGGTCATGTAGCCGGATTCCTGTGTGGCAAGGAACACGAAGCTTGCCGCAATCTCGGCCGGCTGGCCGGGGCGGCCAAGCGGGGTTTGCTCGCCGAACTTCGCCAGCTTCTCGGCCGGCTGGCCCTGCGAGGGTTGCAGCGGCGTCCAGAACGGGCCCGGTGCCACGGCGTTCACCCGGATGCCGTCCTTGGCCACCTGCCCCGCCAGCGCCTTGGTGAAGCCGAGGATGGCGAACTTGGTGGAGGCATAGTCGAGAAGGTTCGGGGAAGGATCATACCCTTGGATCGAGGTGACGTTGATGATCGTCGCCCCCGGCTTCATCCGCCGCAGCGCCGCCTTCGACAGCCAGAACATCGCATAGACATTGGTCTTGTAGGTGGCATCGAACTGTTCGGTCGTCAGATCCTGGATGCTGGCCTGCGTCACCTGCTTGCCGGCATTGTTCACCAGCACGTCGAGGCCGCCCATCAGCCCGGCGGCGTCAGCGACAAGTGCCTTGCAGAAGGCCTCGTCCATCAGATCGCCGGGGATGGCGTCGATCTTCAACCCCTCGGCGTGCAGCTCTTCCAGCAGGCTGTCGGCATCGGATTGCTCGGCGGGCAGGTGGTTGATGACAACATGCGCGCCCTCGCGGGCATAGGCGATGGCGACGGCGCGGCCGATGCCGCTGTCCCCGCCGGTGATCAGCGCGCGGCGGCCCTGCATCCGGCCGAGGCCCTTGTACGAGGTCTCACCGTGATCGGGCCGCGGGGTCATGTTGCTGGTCAGGCCAGGTTCGGGGACCATCGGCGTGTCGAAAGGCGGCTTGGGATAGAGGCTGCGGGGGTCGCGCATCTCATACTGGGTGTTCGGCGTGTCGGATTTCGGGGCGATCTTGGGGGCATCTGTCATGGCGGGATCCTTTCGGCTTGGTCGTCCTCCGCGCACGCAATCGGCGCGAGAGACCCAACAACGCCCCGCCCGCCGGGATGTTTCCGGCTTTCGGGCCCCTGCCCCAGCTTGTGCGGCTCTCCGCCCTCACCCCCGCAGACGCGCCGCCAGCCGGTTCTGCCGGGCGACCACCTCCGGCAGGTCGATGGTCATCACCTGCCCATCGCGCACCACCTGCCGCCCTTCCACGAACAGGTGCCGCACCCGGGTCGGCCCCGCCAGCAGCAGCGCCGCCGGGTCCCAGCTTCCGGCACTCTCCACCCCCGACACATCCCAGACCGCGATGTCGGCGCGCTTGCCCGGCACCAGCGCGCCGACATCCGGCCGCCCCAGCACCTCAGCCCCGCCAAGCGTGGCAATCTCCAGCGCCTCGCGCGCGCTCATCGCATCGGCACCGTTGGCGACCCGCTGCAGCAGCATCGCCAGCCGTGCCTCGGCCACCAGATTGCCGGCGTCGTTGGAGGCGGAGCCATCCACCCCCAGCCCGACCCGCACCCCCGCATCGCGCATCGCCCGCACCGGCGCGATCCCTGATCCCAGCCGGCAGTTTGAACAGGGGCAATGCGCGACCCCGGTGCGGGTTTGGGCAAAGAGGTCAATCTCTTGCGGGCCGAGCTTCACGCAATGCGCGTGCCATACATCGGGGCCGGTCCAGCCCAGACCCTCGGCATACTGTCCGGGCAGGCAACCGAACTTGGCCAGCGAATAGGCTACATCCTCGGCATTTTCTGCCAGATGGGTGTGCAGCATCACCCCCTTGTCACGGGCCAGAAGCGCTGCATCCCGCATCAGGTCGCGGCTGACCGAGAAGGGCGAGCAGGGCGCGACGCCGACGCGGCACATGGAGCCTTCGGCCGCATCGTGGAAGGCGTCGATGACGCGGATGCAGTCCTCGAGGATCGCATCCTCCCGCTCCACCAGGCTGTCGGGGGGCAGGCCCCCGGCGCTTGTCCCGATGCTCATCGCGCCGCGCGTGGGGTGGAAGCGCAGGCCGACCTCGGCCGCGGCGGCGATGGTATCCTCCAGCCTCACCCCGTTCGGGTAGAGGTAGAGATGGTCCGAGGTCAGCGTGCAGCCCGACAGCGCCAGTTCCGCCAGCCCGACCTGCGCCGAGGAAAACACCTCCTCCGGCCCGAAGCGCGCCCAGATCGGGTAGAGCGTCTTCAGCCAGCCGAACAGCAGCGCGTCCTGCCCGCCCGGCACAGCGCGGGTGAGGGTCTGATAGAGGTGGTGATGGGTATTCACGAGGCCGGGCGTGACCACGCAGCCGCGGGCCAGAACCACCTCTCCGGTCGTCGCGAGGCCGTGGCCGACGGCGGCGATCACCCCGCCGCGGATCAGCACATCGGCCCCGGCAAGCTCGGCGCGGGTGTCGTTCATGGTGAGGATGGCGTCCGCGTTGCGGATCAGGATCTCGGGCATGGCGTTTCCTCGCATCCCTTCGGTGAAACGCCGGCCGCGCGACAGAAGGGGGAAGGACTCGCGCGACTGGGGGAAGATAGCAAGGCGAGGGGTGTGGGGGCTAGGGGATTCTTGGGGGTGGCGAGGCGGCTGTGCGGGCAGCTTCGAGCCCAAAGCGGCCTCACGACTGCAGGGCAGTATCAACGCCAGGAGCCTCTACTGAGTTTTGAAGTCTCAAATAAATCCACCGACATGTTGACAATGACAATGCGCTGTCGTAATGACAATATGCTGTCTACATTAGCGATGTTGAATATGCCCTTTGAACGCCCGTCTTCCAGCCCTGAAAAAATCGAACTCCGCAGTTCGTTGACTGATCTCATAATAGAGATCTTCAGATTGAACGGCGACCTCATCCAATCGGGTGACGCACTGGTCGGCGACCTGGGCTTGACGAGTGCGCGCTGGCAGGTGCTTGGGGCCATATCCCGCTCTCCCGTCTCGTTGCCGGTCGCTCATATCGCGCGAGACATGGGACTGACGCGTCAAGCCGTACAGCGGGTGGTGGACGATATGCATGCGGGTGGTTTGGTCAGGCTAGACCCGAACCCGCACCACAGCAGAGCAAAGCTCGTTGCGATGACCGGGCATGGGCTAGGCGCGTATGAACAGGCAATGGCGCGTCAGCAGGCTTGGGCAGACAATCTCGCCGCTGATCTGCAGGTTTCGAGGATCATCGATACCGTCGATCTCCTGCAAATCTTGAGACGGCGTCTCGCCGGCGAAAACAACACCACCAATCTGAAATAGGAATTTACCATGCTTAACACAGCAACAGCCCCCATCCGGGCCTCCGCGCTCTCAAAGGCGCGTGTCGCACACGTTGCCCTACGTATCAGGGACCGCGAATCTGGCATCGCCTGGTATCGGGACAAACTGGGGATGCAGGTGGTTCGCGCCTTTGATCTGAATGGCATGACATTCACAGAAATGGCGATGGAGAGCGCCGAAGCGTTTCGACTGGAATTAGTTTCGGGCGATGGTGCTGTTGAACGACCGGGTGACGGCGAGCTATTTGACAGCTTTCTGTTGAACGGATGGCATCACTTGGGGATCTGGGTCGACGACGTCGATCTGGCGGTGGTCGAACTAAGGAACCGGGATGTTCGCATCACCCTCGATCCCACCGACAATCACGAATGGATGGTGCGTGTCGCATTCATTGCGGATCCTTGGGGGAACGTGATCGAGCTGCTTCAACCTCTTCAAGCCGAATGACACCCGCCGCCGCCCTGCCACGGGGGCGGCAAGAACCATTGCAATAAACATCACCGCTGTTCCAAGGAAAACGAGGGACAGGGGTGTTTCGAACTTGTTCGAAACATGCCTCGCGAGAACGGTCCATCGCTCCCCAGTCAGTGACTTGGGTCAAGGAACGGCAGATTTGTCCGATGAACGGACATTCCTCCGAGAACAGCGCTGAGCCCTCACCCGTTCAGCAGCGCCAGCGCCTCGGCATGGATCTCGGCATTCGCCGCAGCCAGCATCCGCCCGCCATGATGCGCCGGCCCGCCCTGCCAGTCGGTCACCACGCCCCCCGCCGCCGTGACCACGGCAATCGGCGCCTGCACGTCATAGGGTTGCAGCCCCGCCTCGATCACCAGGTCGATCTGGCCCGAGGCGATCAGCGCATAGGCGTAGCAATCCATGCCATAGCGGGTCAGCCGGGCGCGGCTGGCCACCCTGCGGAAGGCGGCGGCATCGGCCTCGGTACCGACCTCGGGGAAGGTGGTGAAGACGATGGCCTCGGCCAGTGGCCGGGCCTTGCGGCAGCGCAGGGTGCGGGGGCCGTGCGGGCCGGTCATCTCGGACAGGCCAAGCCCGCCCACGAAGCGCTCGCCGATATAGGGCTGGTCGATGGCGCCGAGGATCGGGCCGGTGGCATCCGACACCCCCACCAGCACGCCCCAGGTCGGCGTGCCCGACAGGTAGCCGCGGGTGCCGTCGATGGGGTCCAGCACCCAGGTCAGCCCGCTGGTGCCGGGGGTTGCGCCGTATTCCTCGCCGAGGATGGCGTCGTGGGGGCGCATCCGGGCCAGAACCTCGGTCATCGCGCGTTCGGCAGCGCGGTCTGCGACCGTGACCGGATCGAAGCGCTCCGTTTCCTTGTTGTCGGCCTCCAGCCCCTCGGCCCGGAAATGCGCGAGCGTCTCCACCCGCGCGGCATCGGCGGCTGCGTGGAGCGCCGCGATCAGCGACGCCCGGTCCTCAGCGGTCAGTTCTGTCTTGGCTTGATCGGTCATCGCGCGCCCCTGGCTGCCCCCGCCAGCGGTAGCCGGGGGGCGGGGGCGGCGTCAAGCCGCCGGACAGCAGGCGGCGCGGTCACCGGTTCAGTCAGGCCGCGTCGGACAGCACCCGGGCTAGATCGAACAGCCGGCGACGCTGCGCCTCGGGGATGGCGTAGTAAGAGCGGACGAGCTGCAGCGCTTCCTTGTCGGCCAGGATATCGCCCTCGACCGCATCGACGGCCGTCTTGCCGTCCAGCCCCTCGAAGAAGAATGCCACCGGCACTCCCAGCACTTCCGAGATGTCCCAGAGCCGCGAGGCAGAGACCCGGTTCATCCCGGTTTCATACTTCTGGATCTGCTGGAACTTGATGCCGACCTTTTCGGCCAGCTGCTGCTGGGTGATGCCGATCGTCCAGCGACGATGACGGATGCGCTTGCCGACATGGACGTCCACGGGATGCTTCATGGATATTCTCCCTCTCTGCTGCCCATTTATAAGCAATAACTGTGCCAACGCTGCAGTGCCGCGATAAATTTTTCCCGCGCGACCAGTCGCAAGAGGCACACGGTTAAGTTGTGGGTGACACTTGCCCAAATGGTCGGGGAACCGCAGCAAGTTTTCGGCCGGCCGCAAGCGGGGCTGCGCAATTGGTCAATTCCGAGGATGTTTTCTCGCAATTTTGCATCCTGCATTGCATTTTGCAAAGCAGATTGGGCACAGCTTGGCACTCTGCATCGCGTTTTGCGCCTGCCGAAAGTCCCAGGGACTGGCGCGGGGGCTGCAGCATCGCTAGCGTTGCGCAGCCCATCGCTGCCGCCAGAGGGATCCCATGCGCGCCTACCGTCTTGAAGCCACCGGCACCCCGCCGCGCCTGATGCAGATCGAAGCCCCCCGCCCTGCCCCGGGCGAGGTTCTGGTGCGGATCGCTGCCTGCGGGCTCAACTTCGCCGATACGCTGATGATCAAGGGCAGCTATCAGGAGGCGCCGCCTCTGCCCGCCACGCTTGGCATGGAGCTGGCCGGCACGGTGGAGGCCCTTGGGCCTGGCGTAACCTCCCCCGCCATCGGCGCCCGCGTCGCGGTGTTTGCCGGGCATGGCGGGCTGGCGGAGTATGGCTGCTTCCCCGCCGCGCGTTGCCTGCCGCTGCCCGATACGATGAGCTTCGTGGATGCCGCTGCCCTGCAGGTCGCCTATGGCACCAGCCATCTGGCGCTGACCCGCCGCGCCCGCCTGCAAGCAGGGGAGACGCTGGTGGTGACCGGCGCCGCCGGCGGCGTCGGCCTGACGGCGGTGGAGGTCGGGGCGCTGATGGGCGCGCGGGTGGTGGCGGTGGCGCGCGGGGCGGACAAGTTGGCGGCGGCTGCGGCGGCGGGGGCCACGGTCTGCCTCGACAGCGACAGCGCTGACCTCAGGGCCGAGGTGAAGGCGCTTGGCGGGGCGGATGTGCTCTATGATGCAGTGGGCGGTGATGCCTTCACCGCCCTCTTTCGCGCCATGCGGCCCGAGGGGCGGATCCTCGCTATCGGCTTCGCCAGCGGCACGGTGCCGCAGATCCCGGCCAATCACCTGCTGGTCAAGAATGTCTCGGTGATGGGCTTCTACTGGGGCGCCTATCTTGGCTTTGCCCCAGAGGCGCTTAATGACAGCCTAGCCGAGCTGATGCGCTGGCATGCCGAGGGCAAGATCAAGCCGCATGTCAGCCATGTGCTGCCGCTGGACCGTGCCGAGGAGGCACTGGCGCTGCTGTCGGGGCGCAAATCCACCGGCAAGGTCGTGGTGACGATGGAGTGACGGTGGGGGACTGACCGCGGTCAGTCGCAGCAACCATAGGCCATACGCAGCTCGTCCTTCAGCCGCTCGGTCACCGCGCCTTTCTGGATGCCGGCATCGTAGAGGAACAGCTGGGTCGCGCCGAGCCCAGGCAGCGCGTTGCCCGCCTCGATCACTTCGCAGCCGGGCGGCACCCCGCCGCGCATCCGCACCGTCACCGCCAGATCGGCGGCGGTGGTGGTTTCCATCACATGTTCGGACTGGCCCGAGAAGCCCATCTCCCACGGGATGCCCGCCGCATCCAGCGCGGCAATGGCGCGCGGGCGGAAGATGCAGGCCTCCTCGAAGGCCAGCCGCAGCGGGCGGCGCTGCCAGGCGGTGCCATCCGGCGCGCCGATCCAGACCAGCTCGCGCTCCGCCAGCCGCTCTGCCCCCTCGCCCGGTTGATCCTCGGTGGTGACGATCAGGTCGGCCTCGCCGCGGGCAAAGCCCTCCTTCAGCCGCCGGGTGAAGCCCGAATCGAGCGTGACCTTCACCCGTGGATAATCGGAGGCCAGCCGCTTGAGGATGCCGGGGATCGCCGGGAACACGATGTCATGCGGCACCCCCAGCCGGATCTCGCCGGTGAAATCATCCGCCGTCAGCCGGGCGAGCGCCTCGTCATTCAGCGCCAGCATCTTGCGCGCATATCCCAGCAACTGCTCGCCCTCGGACGTCAGTGCCAGCTTGCGGGCGGTGCGGGAGAAAAGGCCAAGCCCCAGCCCCTCTTCCAGCCGCTTGATCTGCATCGAGACCGCTGATTGCGTGAGGTTCATCAGCCCTGCAGCGCGGGTCACCCCGCCCGCATCGACGATGGAAACGAAGGAGCGCAGCGAGGTGAGGTCGAGGTTGCGGGGCATATCAGGATCCGTGATGAAGAAGCCGTCAATCATTCATTTTCAATATCAAGCATAGACTGCGAACATGATCAAGCCCGCTGATCATTCAGCACCCTGACATCACACGGAGGCTATGATGTTCGCCCTGTTCCGCACCCGCCAGACCCTGGCGCGATTTGTCCCGAAGCTCGGCAGCCTGCTCAAGGCGCTGCGCCTGATGGCCGCGGCCCGCCGCCAGCGCCGGGCGCTGCTGCGGCTCGATGATGCGCTGCTGCGCGACATCGGGCAGGACCACCTGTCCGCCCGCGCCGAGGCCAGCCGCCCGATCTGGGACGTGCCGCAACACTGGCGCCTTTGACCGGCATGACGGATCGTGATGAGTTTCCGGGGCTTGACCCTTGAACGAAAGCCCCTTGTGCCCGATATTGGCTGCAGGTGGGTCTGCCCTCGGGCAGGCCTGCATCAGGGAAACGTAACGGAGGCTTCAATGGCTGACTACAACACGATCCGCGCCGGCCGGGTGGGCGCCGGAGCGGTTCACATCGATGCGGGGCTCAAGGCCCATATGAACAAGGTCTATGGGCTGATGTCCATCGGCCTCGCCGTCACCGGTCTGGTCGCTTATTTCGTCGGCAGCAATGACGCGCTGCTCGCCTCGATCTTCGGCACCCCGCTGAAATGGGTGGTGATGTTCGCGCCGCTGGCCGTGGTCTTCGCCTTCAGCGCGATGATCGGCAAGATGTCGGCCGCGACCGCGCAGCTGGTGTTCTTTGGCTTTGCCGCGCTGATGGGCCTGTCGATCAGCTACATCTTCGCCGTCTATACCGGCGTGTCGATCGCGCAGACCTTCCTGATCACCGCCATCGCCTTCGCGGGCCTGTCGCTTTATGGCTACACCACCAAGCGTGACCTGTCGGCGATGGGTGCCTTCCTGGTGATGGGTCTGATCGGCCTGATCGTCGCCTCGATCGTGAACATCTTCCTCGCCTCCTCGGCGATGGCCTTCGCGATCTCGGTGATCGGTGTGCTGATCTTCGCGGGCCTGACCGCCTTTGATACGCAGCGCATCAAGAACGACTATATCGAGCATGCGCAGATGGGCGATGCCGACTGGCTGGCGAAATCGGCGATCCTGGGCGCGCTGACCCTGTATCTCGACTTCCTGAACCTGTTCATGTTCCTGCTGTCGTTCCTCGGCAACCGCGAGTAACGAAGGACGCAGACGATATTCAGGGGCCGGTGGGAAACCACCGGCCCCTTTGCATGAGCACAGCCGTGCTCAGACCTTGCAGATCGAATTGCCGCCATCCGCCAGCATGGCCGATCCGGTCACGAAGCTGGCGAGCCCCGATGCGAGGAACAGCGCCGCAGAGGCGATCTCTTCCGGGCGGGCCATCCGTTTGAGCGCATGGAGGTTGGAGATGAACGCGGCGGTGTCCGGGTTCGTCGCCGCATCCATCGCCATCGCCGTCATCGTGCCGCCGGGCAGCAGCGCGTTCGCCCGGATCCCGGCAGGGCCATATTCGACGGCAATCGACTGGACGAGACCGATCAGCCCGGCCTTCGAGGCCGCATAGGGGCCCATGCCCGGCAGGGTCGCGCTATGGCCAATGAAGGATCCGGTAAAGATCAGCGACCCGCCGCCCCGCTCCTCCAGCGCCGGGATCTGCGCGCGGGCGGCGAGATAGGCCGCAGTCAGGTTGGTCGCCAGCACCGCCACCCATTCTGCGGGCTCGGTCTCGGCAAGCTTGCTGCCGCTTCCCATGCGGCCGGCATTGTTGAACGCGCCGTCCAGCCCGCCGAATTCCGACCGGGCGAGGGCGACCAGATCGGTGGCAAAGCCTGCATCCGTCACGTCGCCGGCCAGCGCGACGGCCCGCCCGCCGGCCCGGTTGATCTCGTCCGTCACCATGCCGAGTTCATGCTGTCGCCGTGCCCCCAGCACCAGACGAGCGCCTTCGCGGGCAAAGAGCCGGGCGGCTGCGGCACCGATACCGCTGGAGGCGCCGGTGATGATATGGACCTTGTTTTCAAGAAGCATCGCGTTTCCTTTCGCTGACGATGCCTCGGGCCTAGCCGGCGGCCCGCGCCCTCTCGACCCGATACCTGCGCATGGGCGACCCGGATCCTGCGGTTTGGCGCTTCACGGTCGGAACCCAGCCACGAAGCCCCGCACCTGCCCTGGCGAGGTGAGCCGCACCTTGGCCTTGGCCTCGGGCGCGCTGTCCCAGAGGCGCTGGATGTTCGTCCGCGCACTGTGGCGGGTGCGCCAGATGAAGCGCCAGAAGGGCAGCGTCTCGCGGTGGAAGCCTTCGGGGCAGCCCTCTGGTAGGTCGGGGCGATTGCGGCCGTTCCAGACCACGGTGCGCTTCACTACCCGCCACAGGCGCAGGGGCAGCGGCAGGTCGAGCCAGATCAGCATATCCGCGCGGGCGAGGCGGTTGCCCCATGTCGCCGAATGGCCGCCCTCGAAGATCCACGCCTCGCGCGCCTCGACCTCGTGGCAGAGGCGGGTCTTGTCGTCGCGGGAGCGTTCGATCCAGCCGGGTTGCCAATGGATGTGGTCGATATGGACGACCGGCAGGCCGGTCTTCCGGCCCATATCCCGCGCCAGGGTCGACTTGCCGGAACCGGGCTGGCCGACGATCATGATCCGTTGCATGGCCTCTCTCCAGGGTGCAAACTGGGCGCAAAGCAAAAGGCCGCGCCCTGGGGCACGGCCTTGATCCGAAACGGAAAAGAAGATCTTACTTGATCTTGCCTTCCTTGTATTCGACATGCTCCCGCTTGACGGGATCGTATTTACGCACGACCATCTTTTCGGTCATGGTGCGGGCATTCTTCTTGGTCACATAGAAGTGCCCGGTGCCCGCCGTCGAGTTCAGACGGATCTTGATCGTCGTCGGCTTCGCCATTGTCGTGTCTCCTGCAGCCGGGCGGTATGCAGTCTCTCGCCCGCGCCCCGTGAATTCCTTGAAGCCCGCCTTTTAACCGCCCGCACCGCGGAGTCAACCGCATTATCCGGTATAGGGAGGTGGGGGCGGCGTTTTTGCGCTTTGCCGGCAAGGTCGGGGTCCCTCGGCCAGCTCCAAAGCAGAAATTTCCCCGTCTCGCCAATCGTTTGGCCATGTATTTGCGCGGATGGCCTGTAAGCCGGATTCTGTGCGGGAGCTCCGCTTGCACGAACGCTCCGTCCGATGACCATTCCTCTGGCCCCCCTCTTACGAAGGGGATCTAGCTGCCAACCCGGGCCTCTCGGGCTGAAGCGTCCCTGCGGCGGCCGGTTGCCCGGCCTGCCCCGCGCGAGGCCCCTATTCGGCATTGCTCCTGGTGGGGCTTGCCGTGCCGTCCCTGTTGCCAGGTCCGCGGTGGGCTCTTACCCCACCGTTTCACCCTTGCCTGCGTGGCGCGGGTGTAACCCCTTGTCCGCAGGCGGTTTCTTCTCTGTGGCGCTTTCCCTCGGGTTACCCCGGCCGGGCGTTACCCGGCACCATTGCTTCATGGAGTCCGGACTTTCCTCGCACGCCCCGGTTTCCTTGCGGACCCTGTTGCGCACGCGGTCATCCGGCCATCCGCGCGGGGAGACTGCTATGCGCCCCCTGCCCCGCCGTCAATGGGCGGCGGCGTGAGCGGGGCATGTGGAAGGCATACAGAACCCATGCAGAAACGATATGGGAGGTATACATACGATTTGGGGGATCGCTAGCGCCGGGCACGCAAGGCCGGGAACACCGCCACGATGCCGAAGATCGCCGCGGCGCCTCCAAGGATCGACGCAAGCCCGAGGCCGCTGCTGCGCCATCCCCACTCCGCGAGGGCGGGGGTGCTGAGGACTGGCGACAGCACCTGTCCGAGGAACACCGATCCGGTCAGCAAGGCACCGGTCCTGCCCCGGCGCCCAGGCGGGGTTGCGGCCAGCGAGAGCACGACAAACCCCGGGATGGTCAATGCGTAGCCGGCGCCAATCGCGGCGCAGCCGAGGAAGACCGCGGCTTGCGCAGGGCCCCCGACAAGAATGGCAAACCCCGCAGCCATCAGGCTGAAGCCAACGGCCCAGTTTCCGCCATTGCCGATGCGCGCGCGGATCCGTGGATAGAACAGCGCGGTCACGCCGCCGGCCAGCATCAGCGTTCCCAGGGCCGTCCCGGTCATGGCCGGCGAGGTATAGCCGCTTGCCGACAGAAAGAACGGCAGCTGCGTCGGCATGACGAAGAACAGCATTGTCACCGCCATCTGACCACCGGCAAGCACGAGCACCCGCCGCTGAGACGCCCCGGCGACTGGCACGGCATAACCTTGTGCGGACGGGAACTGGCGGGGCGGCTCGACGATCACCCGCCAGATATAGGGAAGGACCAGCAGCGGCAGGGCGTAGATGGCGAAGGGAAGCCTTGGCCCGATTGTCGCCAGCAGGCCTGCGGAGAAGATGAAGACCAGCCCGCCCAGATTGCGGGCAGAGACCTGGGCGCTGGACACCCGTTGCAGCGCCCCGCCCGAGAAATAGTCGCCCAGCAGCGCCGATTGCGCCGTCATGATCATCGCCAGCGCCACTCCCAGACCGAGCCGGCTGACAAGGATCGAGGGCAGCGTGGGCAAGACCAGCCCGGCGCTTCCGGCGAGGATGAACAGAACCAGCCCCGCCAGCAACATGCGCCGCCGGCCCACCCGATCGGCAATCATGCCGCACCACGGGGCGATGAAGACCACCGCCAGCGAGGGCGCGGAGACGAGCATCCGCACCAGAAAGGCATTGGCTTCGGTCTGGGGAAACTGACGTTCCAGCCCCGGCAGGGCCGGGCTGATCGTGGCCGCCGTCATCACCGTCAGCGATGCGGCAATCATCAGGGCAATGGCGCGCGGATCGCGCCAGACCGCTGGGTCTGCAGGGGTGTTTGTGGGGTGCATGGGCCTTGTCCTCTTGCATGATCTGTCACGGGCAGGCAGGCTACGACTTGAAGCCAACTTGAGGTCAAGGGTGAAACTTCTCGATATTTCCGAGGTGGTGGCGTCGAGCGGCCTGCCCGCTTCGACGCTGAGATATTACGAGTCGCTGCGCCTGATCACCTCGGCGGGGCGACATGGTCTGCGCCGCCAATATGAGCCCGAAGTGATCCAGCGGCTGGCCTTGATCGACATGGGGCGAGCCGCCGGGCTGTCGCTTGGCGAGATCGGGGCCCTATTCGGGCGCAAGGCCACCCCCGACATCCCGCGCGAGGATCTGCACCAGCGCGCATTGGCCTTGGACAGCGAGGCGCGGGGGATGATGGCCCTGGCCACCATGATGCGCCATGTCGCCGACTGCCCCGCGGCCTCGCATATGGAGTGCCCGAGTTTTCTGAAGCTGCTGCGCGTCGGCTCTGCGCACCGGGCGCGGGTGAGGGTGCGCAAGCGGCAGGCGGTTCGGACGCCCAGCCGAGGCCGGGTATAGACCTGACCGTCGGCCGGGCGCTGGCCTTGGGACGCGAGCCGGCACAGGGGCCAGGGGTGATGCGCCAGCCACCCGCAGTATTTGGTACGCCTTGAGCAGGCTCCCCGCGTCCGGCAGCTTGCCCCCTAGGCAGACAGTTCCATCTGGACCGGCCGTGACCGGATCGGCGGCACGATGCCGATCCGCCGGAGAGTGCGGTGCAGCAGCAGGAGGGCCGCCAGCCCGGCCAGCGACAGGGCCAGCGCCGCCGCCACGGCGAGGGACATGGAGTGCGCGGCGGCCCAGGCGAAGAGGAAGGGGGCGGAGGCCCCCAGCAGGTTGCGGATCGCGGCCAGCCGGCCCAGCCGCAGGCCAAGGCCGGAGGCACCGAACAGCGCGACCGGGACCGCGCCGCGCACGATGCTGGAGAGGCCCGCCCCCGCCCCGAGGATTGCGGCGAAGGCGAAGGCCAGGGGTTGGGCCAGCGCCGGCACCAGGCCGGGCAGCAGCAGGAGCGCGATGGCGGTGGCGATGCCCGAGGCGGAGAGGAGCGCGATGAACAGCGGGTGCCGGTTGCGCCAGACGGTCGCATCCATCACGCGGACGGCCACCTGCGACGGGCCCATGACCATCGCGGCCAGATAGGCCATCTCGCCAAGGTCCAGCGAGCGGAGGATCTCGACCAGATGCACGGTGATGGCCGAGATCGCCATGCCGGTCAGCGCGAAGCCAAGCGCGAGAAGCTGGAAGGCGCGGCGGGCGACAGAGGCCGTCATGACCGGAAGAGCAGGTTGCGTGTCCGGGCCAGCCTCGGCCTTTGGCAGCCTCGTCTCGGTCACGGGCAGCGCGCCCAGCCCCCAATGCAGGGCCGCGCAGAGGAGATGGGAGGCGGCGAAGATCGCTTGGGTCCCGCGCCAGCCGACCGCCTCCACCAGAAATCCGCTGAGCGGCCAGAAGATCGTGGAGGCGAAGCCGGCGATCAGCGTCAGCCGGGTGATGGCCTTGCGGGTGTCGCCGGGGCGCTTTTGCGCCAGCAGGGCGAAGGCCGCGTCATAGAGGACGGCGAAGCTGAACAGCTCGATCAGCAGCGTCAACCCGCCGAAGACATAGATGTTGGGCGCAGCGGCCAGCAGGGCCAGCAGCAGCGCCATGATCAGGCTGCCCGCCGTCATCACCCGCCCCGCGCCGATGCGGTCGATGAGCCCGCCGAGGCTGGGCGCGGCGAGCCCGCCCAGCAGCAGGCCCGCCGAGAGGAGGCCGAACAGCAGCGGCTCGCCCACCGCGAACTCTTGCGCGACCGCCGGGGCGAGGATCGGGAAGGCGTAGTAGATCGAGCCATAGCCGATGACCTGCGTGGCCCCGAGGGCGCTGACGAGCGGGAGGGTCAGGCGCATGAGGTCGGGGCCTTGGGCGGGACGGGCAGGATCATGGCGCATCCTCCGCCGGCGGCACCGTGACGCCGGAGCAGCATTCGGAGGTCAGGAAGGCCAGCAGCCGGTTCATGGCCGGAAAGTCCACCCGGTTGAACACCTCGCGCCCCTGCCTGTCCTGCAGGACCAGCCCGGCATCGACCAGCGCCGAGAGGTGATGGGCCAGCGTCGAGGGGGCGAGGCCAAGATGCTCGCCGATATCGCTGACCCGAAGGCCGCCCTCCCCCGCCCGCACCAGAAGGCGGAAGATCGACAGGCGGGCATCATGGCCAAGGGCGGCAAGGGCACGGGCGTGGGCGAGGGTTGGGGGGGTGGTTGGGGGGCTGGTTACGGTCATGCGGGCAGATAGAACGGCAATTCCGGTTTTGTAAAGGATTCGGAGTGGGGTGCATTCCGGCCTCGGGGCGACTTTGTGGCCTTGGGTCTTGCGGGCCTGTCTCGGTCGGGATTACGGCACCGAGGCCAGAGCGGTCATTCAAGTTGCAACCGGGCCATTTCCCAGCCGTGTGATCTGCCTACCCGAAGCATCGAAGTTGTCAGCCACGAGCCAGTTGTGCATGGCAAGCCTATGGTGAGGCCATTCATCTTTCAAAATTGAGAACCATGCCACGTCCCGTTGCCAGCCATCGACAACCGCAGCCCTTCTCCATGTTCCTTCGTATGTGAATCCGAGATTCTTGGCGGCCCTGAATGACTTGGTATTCTGGGCCTGACATCTCCAAACAAGACGCTCATATCCCAGATCGTCCATGGCGTGGCACATCAGCAGGAAAATGGCCTCGCGCGCTGCGCGTGTTCCCTGCAGCTCGGGAGAAAACCAGATGCTGCCGATCTCGATGCTGCCATCCTTTGGAAAAACATCACATATAGACAGCCAGCCTTGAGGGACACCGCCCTTCGGGATCACCACCCAAAACGGTTGCTCGGATCGCTGCGAAAGATCGCCGAGCAGCGCGCGTAGGCCCGCAGGGTGGGTGAAGGGGCCATACCTCAGGTAGGTGAAGCTTTCGGGCGCTGCAACGACAGCGGGCCACAGAAGGTCTGCGTGGTCCACGGACAGCGGCACCAGATCGACATAACGACCAGAGCGCGCGGTCCAGACCGGAAGCGGCCAATCTGCCTGAGGAAGCGGGATGCCGAGGGCTTTGTGTTGCGTTGTCATAAGGTTCTGCCGCTGACCCTTGAGGTGTAAACCAGTTCTATGGAACACAAAGAACGTATGACAGCAATTGCCCCCGCCAAGCGGACACTCAAGCCAAGGCACCGCCAGCCCTTGCCCGGCCCCTGCACCTGCGCTAGCTTTCGGGCACAGGCTTGGCCCGCGCCTCCCCCCTCCGCCGGGGAAGTATCGCACATACGGGGTGACGAGGATCATCGAACCATCTGTTCGAGCGCTCGCATAAGGAGGGGTTGCGAATCCGGCTTGGAAGGAAGGTTCCCTCATGCGGCTCTCCGCACCGATCTATCAATTGAAACGCCGGGCCAGGCTGCTGTCCCGGCAAGAGAATATCCCGCTTCATGAGGCGCAGGACCGCATCGCGCGGGCCGAGGGTCTGGCGTCTTGGAGCCTGCTGGCGAGCCGTGTGGCCAAAGGGCTGGCGGGCGTGACGCCGGCCTCGGCGTTGCTGGCCGGGCTGGCCGAGGGCGACTTGCTGCTGATCGGCGCGCGGCCCGGGCAGGGCAAGACCGTGCTGGGGCTGCAGCTGCTCCTCGATGCGCTGCGCGAGGGCCGGCGCGCTGTGTTCTTCACGCTGGAATATACCGACCGGCAGGCGGCCGAACGCTTCGAAGCCTTGGCTCCGGGGCTTGGAAGGGTGCCGGAGATCGTGACCTCGGACGAGATCAGCGCCGGGTTCATCGCGCGGCATCTGGCGGGCGCGCCGCGGGGGACGGTGGCGGTGGTCGATTACCTGCAGATCCTCGACCAGCAGCGCAGCAAGCCGGCGCTGGCCGAGCAGATGGCGGTGCTGCAGGCCTTTGCGCGCAGCACGGGGGTGATTCTGGGGTTCATCTCGCAGATCGACCGCGCGTTCGACCCGGAGCGCGCGGCGGTGCCGGGGCTTGGCGATCTCCGCCTGCCGAACCCGATCCCGGCGGGGCTGTTCTCGAAGGCGTGTTTCCTGCATGGGGGCGAGGTGCGGGTTCAGTAGGGGGCCTCAGGGCCGCCGCTCCAGCCCGCCGACAAGGATACGGACATCGGCCCGGGTCATTCCGGGCGCGGCGAGTTGGCCGGTCAGAAGCCGATACCACAGGTAGGCCACGATCCACCGGGCGGCCTCGGCGGGGCGGATGTCGTCGCGGACCTCGCGGCGTTCAAGGCCCCGCCAGATCAGGAAGCCGGTATCGGCCTCCCGCTCTGTCGCAAAATCGCTCAGGGCGGCGCCCGCCGTCTCATCCGATTGCGCCTCGGCGACGACCGAGCGGAAGATCGTGCCGGCGGGTGTCTCGCGCCAATGCGTCAGAATAGCGTCGATGAACTGGATGATGTCGTCTTCCAGCCGTCCGGTATCGGGCATCTCGATGGACTTTTGCCGCTGGTAGACGTCGAGAAGCAGGGCGGCCTTGCTGGGCCACCACTTGTAGATGGTGGGCTTTCCGGCCCGTGCCCGGCGGGCCACCTTCTCGATGGAAAAGCCGCCGTAGCCTTCTTCGGACAGCAGCGCCTCGGCGGCGGACAGGATCGCCTCAGCGCTGGCGGGGTTGCGCTGCGCCCCGATGGAGCGGCGGGCGTTGGGAGGGGGCGGTTCGGGCATCATGGGGGCAGCCTAGCATCCTTGTTGACAAAACGGAACGGGGCGTTCCATAACATCAATATGAACGATACGTTTCGTATACGCTTCCAGAAAGGATGCCAGCCATGGCAGATGCCCCCTTTTCCCGCCCGCGCTTTGCCCTGCTCGTGCTGATCGGGGTCTATCCGCTGATCACTGCCATCACCTATCTCACCGTCCCGCTGACTACGGGCTGGCCGATCTGGCAACGCAATCTTGTGGTCGCGCCCATCATGGTCGCCGTCATCATCTACGGCCTGATCCCGACAATCCACGCCCGTTGCGGCCGCTTCGTGCGTCCGTCCCGGCCCCTCCGAATGGACATCGCTTGAAACTTCTGCATATCAACGCCTCGCCGCGCGGCGAGGACAGCCAGTCGCTGGCATTGGCCGGACATTTCATTTCCGAACTGGCCAGGGGGCGCAGTGTCGAGGTTGACCGGCTGGACCTGTTCCAGGACGACCTGCCAGCCTTCGGCCCCCTTGCGACCGGGGCGAAAATGGCGCTGTTTTCCGGCCGGGCGCAGACCGAGGCCGAAACTGCGGCCTGGGCCGCGATCCGGACAGTGTTCGACCGTTTCGCCGCAGCCGACATCCATGTGTTCAACGTGCCGGTCTGGAACAATGGCATCCCCTATGTTCTCAAGCAGTTCATAGATCTGGTCACGCAACCCGGCTGGAGCTTTGGTTTCGATCCCGGGACCGGCTATACCGGCCTGATGACGGGCCGGAAGGCGGTTGTCATCCATGCCAGCGGCGTCTGGCATGAGGGGATCGGGGCGAATTTCGGGTCTGATTTCTCGACGCCCTATCTGCAGGACTGGCTGACCTTCATCGGCATCACGGATGTCGAGCATCTGCGCATTCAGCCGACCGTGCTGAATGCCGACTTCGCTGCGACGCGGGCCGAGGCCTGGCAAACGGCAACCCGCCTTGCCGAGGCTGCCTGAAGTCTGGTGGGGGCCCCGCGCTACCCCGCCGCAGGCCAGCGCCGCGCAAGATCGGCCGCGAGCGCGCAGTCGGTGGCGTCCAGCGGCCCCGTGGCCCAGGGGCGGAAGCGCAGGCGGAAGGCGTCCAGCAGCGCCTCCGGCGGCACCTCGGCCGGGTAGCCGAAGCGGGTGAGGCTCGCGTGGAAGGCGGCCTCGCCCGCCTCTGCCCCGCCAGCCTGCGGCCAGACCGACAGCCCCGCCAGAGCGAGGCGGCGCCAGTCGAAGCGGGGGCCGGGGTCGGACTTGCGGCCGGGGGCCATGTCGGAATGGGCGATGATGCCGGCGGGGGGAATCGTCCAGCGGGCCATCACCCCGGCCAGCAGCCGTTCCAGCGCCGCCATCTGCGGCTCGGGGAACGGCCGGTCGCCGGGGTTCGCCAGTTCGATGCCGATGGAGGCGGAGTTCACGTCGCCCCGCCCGCCCCAGCTGCCGGCCCCGGCGTGCCAGGCGCGGGCGGGTTCGGGGACCAGTGCCTCGGCGCTGCCATCCTCGGCAATCAGCCAATGGGCGGAGACTTCGGCGGAGGGGTCACACAGGCGCTCGCGGGCGGCGGCGCAGGTCGCCATCGCGGTGTAGTGGAGCACGATCAAGCTGGGCCGCAGCCCGCCGCGCCGGTCGCCGAAATTCGGCGAGGGGAATCCAAGCGCGCCAACCGTGGTCACAGGATCAGCCGCGCGCCTTCTGGAACGGGGTCGGGTCCCAGCGGCAGGCATAGCCGTCGCCATCGGGGTCGAGGTTGCCCGGGTCGCGCTGCGGGCCGCCGCGGCGCAGGAATTCCATCTGCGCCAGATCCTGCGAGGGGAACTGCGCGCAGTTCTTCTCATAGTTCGACAGGTGCAGGCCGAGGCGGGTATAGACCTTCTGCCCCGGCGGGTTGCTGGCATTCAGGGCATATTCGACGATATTGGGGCCGGTCTCGGTCCGGGTCGGCAGGGCGGTGGGCTGGACCTGCTGGTATTGCGCGGCATTCGCCTCGATCCGCGCGCGGTCGGATTCGATGGTCTCGCGTGAGGCGACGGCGGAGAAGTCGTTCTCATCCGAGATGCGCGGGGCGCCTCCGACGGGGGCGGCAGGAACCGGCACAGCAGTTGTGGGCACCGGCTGATAGGGTGTCGTCGGGACGGGCTGATAGGGCACAGGGGCGGTCGGCACCGGCTGGTAGGGCGTCACGGTCGTGCCGGTCGGCGAGGTCGCGTTCAGCGCGGCAATGGCGGCGGAGCCGATCGCGGCGTCGCCGGTCGGGGCCGTGGAGCCAAGCGGCGCGGAGCTGATCGCGCCGCCGGTGATCGCCGATGCGGGGGCAGTGGCGGCACCATAGCTGCCCTGCGGGGCCGCCTGGCCCGAGTTGTTGCGCATGTAGGTGCCGTAATCGTCAAACCCGACGCCGGCGCCGCTGTCGGGCATGGTCGGCGCGCAGGCGGCGAGGGCCAGCAGCAAGGCTGGTGACAAGATCCGCAGTGAACAGCCCTTGGTCATCGCTAATCCCCGTATTCTGGCAATCGCGCCGCTTACCACCATTTCGCCGGTTTGGAAACGAAGCCCGCCGCACGCTCCAGCACATAGGCGTGATTGAGAAGGTCGCCCTCCTCCCACGGCCGGCCGATCAGCTGCAGCCCCAGCGGCAACCCGCGCCCGTCAAGCCCGGTCGGCACCGCGATGCCCGGCAGGCCGGCGAGGTTGACGGTGACGGTGAACACGTCGAGCAGATACATCGCCACCGGATCGGCATCGGCCATCTCGCCAAGGCCAAAGGCGCTGGACGGCGTGGCGGGCGTCAGGATCGCGTCGATGCCACCCGCGAAGGCCAGCTCGAAGTCGCGCTTGATCAGGGTGCGGACCTTGCGGGCGCGGTTGAAATAGGCGTCGTAGAAGCCCGCCGACAGCACATAGGTGCCGATCATCACCCGGCGCTGCACCTCTTTGCCAAAGCCCTCGGCGCGGGTCTTTTCATACATCTCGGTGATGCCATCGCCCTGCCCCAGCCTGGCGCGGTGGCCATAGCGCACCCCGTCATAGCGGGCGAGGTTGCTGGAGGCTTCGGCAGGGGCGACGACGTAATAGGCGGGCAGCGCGTATTTGGTATGCGGCAGGGAGATATCCACGATCTCGGCGCCCGCATCCTTCAGCATCGCGGCGCCGTCGGACCAGAGCTTCTCGATCTCGGCGGGCATCCCGTCCATGCGGTATTCGCGCGGGATGCCGATCTTCTTGCCGCGGATGTCGCCGGTCAGCGCCGCCTCGAAGTCGGGCACCGGCAGGTCGGAGCAGGTGCTGTCCTTGGCATCGGGCCCAGCCATCGCGCCCAGCATGATCGCAGCATCGCGCACGGTCTTGGTCATCGGCCCGGCCTGATCGAGGCTGGAGGCAAAGGCGACGATGCCCCAGCGGCTGACGCGGCCATAGGTCGGCTTGATGCCGACGATGCCGGTGAAGGCGGCGGGCTGGCGGATCGATCCGCCGGTATCGGTGCCGGTGGCGGCAAGGCAGAGGTCAGCGGCGACGGCGGCGGCGGACCCGCCCGACGATCCGCCGGGGGTCAGCTCGGCCGTGTCATTGCCGCGGCGCCAGGGGTTCACGGCATTGCCGTAGCAGGAGGATTCGTTGGAGCTGCCCATGGCAAACTCGTCCATGTTCAGCTTGCCCAGCATCACCGCGCCCGCGCCGAACAGCTGGGACGTGACGGTGGATTCATACTCGGGACGGAAGCCCTTGAGGATGTTGGACGCGGCCTGCGAGGGCACGCCCTTCGTGCAGAACAGGTCCTTGATCCCCAGCGGGATGCCGCACATCGCGGGCGCCTCGCCTGCAGCCAGCCGCGCATCGGCGGCCTTCGCCTGCTCGCGGGCAATCTCGGGCGTGTGGTGGACAAAGGCGTTCAGCGCGCCGGCGCCCTCGATGGCGGCAAGGCAGGCCTCGGTGAGGGCGAGCGAGGTCGTCTCACCCTTGCGCAGCGCGTCGCGGGCCTCTGCGATGGTCAACTGGTTCAGCGCGGTCATTCCATCACCTTCGGCACGGCAAAGAAGCCCTCGCGGGCATCGGGGGCGTTGGAGAGCACGGCTCCGGGCTGGCCACCATCGGTCACCACATCGGCGCGGCGCTTGAGCCGCATCGGGGTGACAGAGGTCATCGGTTCGATCCCGGTCACATCGACCTCGTTCAGCTGTTCCATGAAGGTGAGGATGCCCGAAAGCTCGCCCGCAAGCGCGGGCAGGTCCTGTTCCTTCACGGCGATGCGCGCCAGATGCGCCACCCGCCTTGCGGTGTCGATGTCGATGGACATGGGGGTGTCTCCCTTGCGCCGGATGCTGTGCCGTGCCGGGTTTACGCGGGCACGGCCCCCGCTGCAAGCATCCGCCGCGCACGGTGACGGCGCCAGACCTCGATCATCCAGCCCAGCATGAGACCGTTGAGGATGTGCCACATGAAATGCGTGCCAAGCGGGATCGCGGCGCAGAGGGGCTCGTCGATGGTGCGGAAGGTGAGCGAGACGATGAGGATGCCCGCGCCAAGCGCGAGGCCGCGGGCTGTGGCGGGATCGCGGTGGCGCATGAGGAGGGCGAAGAGCAGGATCAGCACCGGGACGGGCGCATAGCCGGAGGAGGAGCCGAGGCCGGGCACTTTTTGCCAGAGCGGGACGGTCAAGGCGGCGTAGGGAATGAAGGCGGCGGTTGCCAGCCCGGCCTGCCAGGGTTTGAACCCAAGGAAATCCCGGCTGGCGGCGAAGACATAGAGCAGGATGAAGCCAAGGATCGGCAGCACATCGGCGGTGCTGGCCCAGGCGGTGGCATGGGTGTGGAACAGCCACGAGCCGATGCCGATCACTGCCAGCACCGCGCACATCGCCCGGCCAATCGCCATGCCGGGGCCCTGACAGCGCCGCCACATGATCGCCGCCGCAAGGATGAAGGCGAGGTTGGTGAGCGCGTTCACCGGCTCGGACCAATATTCAGGCCCCGTGCGCTCGCAATAGGCGTCGATCGCCTCGGTCCAGTTCATGCCTGCCTCCGCCTTGCCTATTCCAATCCGCCGCCTGGCGCCTACCTTGGCAAAGGTAGACGCAACACGGAGCAGTGCAAATGCAGATCACCTGGCTTGGCCATTCGGGCTTTCGCATCCAGATCGAGGGGGCGGTGCTGCTGCTGGACCCCTGGCTGACCGGCAACCCGATGTTCCCCGCGGATCGCCGCGCCGAAGCGCTGGCGGGCGCGACCCATGTGCTGCTGACCCACGGCCATGGCGATCATGCCGGCGACGCCGCCGCCATCGCGGCAGAGCTGGATATTCCGGTGGTGGGCATCCCCGAGCTGGTGGGCCTGCTAAAGGCGAAAAAGGGCATCGAGTTCAACAAGGGCGGCACCGTCGATCTGGCCGGGGCCAAGGTGACGATGGTCCATGCCACGCATTCCTCCTCGGTATCCTCGGACGCTGGCCCGGTCTATGCGGGCACCGAGTCGGGCTACATGATCGCCGGCGAGGGCCATGTGATCTATGTCTCGGGCGATACCGATGTGATGGCCGACATGGCCGTGTTCAACGACCTGCACGCGCCCGATATCGGCATCCTGTCCTGCGGCGGGCATTACACGATGGACATGCACCGCGCGGCCTATGCGGCGAAGAAGTTCTTCGACTTCAAGACCGTGATCCCCTGCCACTACCGCACCTTCCCGCTGCTGGCGCAGTCCGCCGCACCCCTGGCCGCGGCGCTGCCGGGGGTGGACGTGATCGAGCCGGAGGTGCTGGTGGCGATCACGCTGTAGGCGGTGCGCCAGCGGGGGCCAGCCCCCGCACAGATCAAGGCAGCGGGGGCCAGCCCCCGCACCCCCGGGATATTTGGGCCAAAACGAATATGGGAGAGTCTGCTATTCGTTCTGGTCCAAGTATCCCGGGGGTGAATTGAGCCGCAGGCTCAAGAGGGGGCAGCGCCCCCTCCCCTTCGCCCGGCGAAGAAGTCCTTCAGCAGCCGTTCCGCATCCTCGCCTCCGATGCCGTCATAGACCTCGGGCGCATGGTGGCATTGCGGGTGGGCGAAGACCCGGGCACCTTGGGCGACGCCGCCGGATTTGGGGTCTGCGGCACCGTAATAGAGCCGCGCGATGCGGGCGAAGCCGATGGCGGCGGCGCACATCGGGCAAGGCTCCAGCGTGACGTAGAGGTCATGGCCCGGGAGGCGTTCGGAGCCCAAAGCGGCGCAGGCGGCGCGGAGGGCGAGAATTTCGGCATGGGCGGTGGGGTCCGAGGTCTCACGGGTGCGGTTGCCGGCGGCGGCGACGATGCGGCCCTCGGGCGAGACCACCACCGCGCCCACGGGCACCTCGCCGCGCGCACCCGCGGCCCGGGCCTCGGCAAGGGCGGCGTCCATATGGCTGCGGAATGGGGTCATCCTTGCTTGATGCCCCGGCCCCGGCCCGCGTGCAAGCCTCCTGTGCAAGACGCTTTTCTTGGCGGCCGCTTTGCTGTAGAGGGGCCGCTTGCACTTTGCAGTCGCGACGAGATGTCGCCGCATTCTCAAGGAGAGACCCATGTCCGACACCGGAAAACCCGACGCCTCCAACGGCGAGCGCATTGCCAAGCTGATGGCGCGCGTCGGCATCGCCTCGCGCCGCGATGCGGAAAAGATGATCGTCGCCGGCCGCGTGGCCGTGAATGGCAAGGTCATCGACAGCCCGGCGCTGGATGTCGGCCCGAATGACCGGGTGACGCTGGACAACAAGCCCATCGACGAGAAGCAGCCGACGCGGCTCTGGCTCTATTACAAGCCGCTCGGCCTCGTCACCACCGAGAAGGACGAGAAGGGCCGCCAGACCGTGTTCGACACCATGCCCGAGGGGATGCCGCGGGTGATGAGTGTCGGGCGGCTCGACCTCAATTCCGAAGGGCTGCTGCTGCTGACCAATGATGGTGACCTCAAGCGGGCGCTGGAGCTGCCGGAGACCGGCTGGCTGCGCAAGTACCGCGTGCGGGTGAATGGCCAGCCGAACAATGCCACCTTCGATCCGCTGCGCCGTGGCCTGACCATCGAGGGCGACGAGTTCCTGCCGATGGAAGTGGAGCTGGACCGCCAGCAGGGCGCCAATGCCTGGCTGACCGTCGGCATCCGCGAGGGCAAGAACCGCGAGATCCGGCGGGCGATGACGGTGGTGGGGCTGACGGTGAACCGGCTGATCCGCGTCAGCTATGGCCCGTTCCGGCTGAACGACATGAACCCCGGCGACGTGACCGAGGTGAAGGCCAAGGTGATGCGCGACCAGCTCGGCCCGCTGCTGCCCGGCGCGGAAGAGCGCGAGGAGGCCAAGCAGGCCGCCCGCAACGAGGCCCGTGGGGGTGCGCGCACCGGCGGCGGCGCCCGCCCGGCCCGCGTCAGCCGCGAGGGTGGCGGCGAGCGCCGATATGGCGACAAGCCACGCTTTGCCGGATCGCGGGACGGGGCCGAGGGCGGTGAGCGGCGGAGCTTTGGGGACAAGCCGCGGAGCTTCGGTGACAAGCCTGCCTACGGGGACAAGCCCGCTTACGGCGCGAAGCCTCGGGCGGAAGGTGCGGGCGGGGAGCGTCGCAGTTTCGGCGACAAGCCGCGGAGCTTTGGTGACAAGCCGGCCTACGGTGCGAAGCCTCGCGCGGAGGGTGCTGGCGGGGAACGCCGGAGTTATGGTGACAAGCCGCGGAGCTTCGGGGACAAACCTGCCTATGGCGACAAGCCGGCTTACGCTGGCAAGCCTCGCGCGGATGGCGACAAGCCGCGCTCGTATGGGGACAAACCGGCTTATGGCGGGAAGCCCCGGGCCGAGGGCGCTGATGGCGAACGCCGGAGCTATGGCGACAAGCCGGCTTACGCTGGCAAGCCTCGTGCCGATGGCGACAAGCCGCGGACCTATGGCGACAAACCCGCTTACGGCGGGAAGCCGCGGGCCGAGGGTGCCGGTGGCGAGCGTCGCAGCTACGGGGACAAGCCGGCCTATGCGGGCAAGCCTCGCACGGATGGTGACAAGCCGCGGACCTATGGCGACAAACCCGCTTACGGCGGGAAGCCGCGCGCCGAGGGTGCCGGTGGCGAGCGTCGGAGCTATAGCGACAAGCCGGCTTACGCTGGCAAGCCGCGCGCTGATGGCGACAAACCCGCTTATGGCGGCAAGCCTCGCGCCGAGGGTGGCGGCGAGCGCCGGACCTACGGCGATAAGCCGGCCTATGCAGGCAAGCCGCGCGCGGACGGTGACAAGCCGCGGACCTATGGCGACAAGCCGGCCTACGCAGGCAAACCCCGGACCGACGGCGACAAGCCGCGGACCTATGGCGACAAACCGGCCTATGCCGGCAAGCCCCGCACGGACGGCGACAAGGCGCGCAGCTTTGCGGGCAAGCCGGGTGGCAAGCCCGGCGGGTTCGGGGGCAAGCCTCGGGCGGGTGGCGGCCAGGGCGGGGCGCCCAAAGGGCCGCGCGGGCCTCGGTGACGGACGCCTTATAAGCACTGCAGCAACGGCCGGGCGGGAACGCTCCGGCCGTTTGCCTTGGTGCTGGCCCCCGCGCCGGGCATCTCATATGATGCCTGCGGAGGCCTTCGCCGCGTGAGCGAAAGCGCCAAGAAATACTGGCCGGATCGGGGTGCCGATGCAGAGACTTGTCCTTGTCGTCGTGCTGGCTGCCGTGCTGGTGGCAGCCGTGCTGTGGGTCGGGCGGTTTGCCGCAGGGCTCGCGCGCAGCTCCGAGCCCGCCGCGCCCGGTCAGGTGCAGGGCACCGGCGCCGTGCCGAAGCTGGCCTATGCGGCGCTGTTCGTGCTGATCGCCGGCACTTCGGCGGGTTGGCTGGAGGGGCTCTGATGGCGCAGCGCTTTGGCGGACGCTACTCGCCGGGCGGCGAGGCAAGGCCGCGCCCCGAACCCGACACTCCCGAACTTCGCCGCGCGCGCGGGCCAGACCCGATGCGGGCGCGGCGCAACCTGCTGTTCCTGGCCCCCGTCCCCCTGCTGTTCACCGCATTCTCCGGCGGCGCGCTGGAGCTGGCGACGGACCTCACGGCGCTGGCGGTGCTGTGGGGCGGCGCCTGGCTGACCTCGGAAGGGGTGCGGGCGCAGGCGGCCTTCGATGCGCGCGCCACCGCAAGGCGCCCGGCGATCCCGCGCAAGCTGTTCGGCGCGGTGCTGAGCGGCACGGGCGTCGCGCTGGCCACAATCTCGCCCGGCGCGCCCGCCGATGCTGGCGCGGTGCTGGCCCCGGCGATCTTCGGCGTGGTTGCGGCGGTGCTGCATGTGCTGGCCTTCGGCGCCGATCCGCTGCGCGACAAGCTGGCGGCGGGCGTCGATGCCTTTCAGTCAGGCCGGGTGGCGCGGGTGCTGGATGAAGGCGAGCGGCATCTGACCGCGATGCGCGAGGCGATCCTTCGCACCGGCGACCGGGCGCTGATCGCCCGCGTCGCCCGTTTTGAAACCACCGTGCGCGAGATGTTCGCCCGGGTCGAGAACGATCCGCGCGACCTGACCGCGGCGCGGCGTTGGCTGGGCGTCTATCTGGAGGGTGCGCGCAATGCGACGGTGAAGTTCACCGATCTGTGGCTGCGCAGCCGTGATACTGACGCACGCGTGCAATATGAGGCGTTCCTGGATGAGCTGGAGGCGAATTTCGCCGCCCGCAGCCAGACGCTGCTGCTGGACGACCGCAGCGACCTGACGGTCGAGATCGACGTGCTGCGCGACAGGCTGGCCCGCGAGGGGCTTCTGCGCGACGACAAGTGACAGAGACAAGGGTGCCCTGACAGGCACCAGGGTAAAAGGGACGATCCGCATGACCGACACCACCCGCCAGCAAGCCGCCGCCGACCTTGCCGAGGTCGAGGCGCTGACCGCCACCATCCTGCCGCAGCCCGGCACCGCCATCGTGGCGCTGCAAGAGGCGCCGCCGCCGGTCGCCGACAATATCCGCAAGGCGATGGGCGAGATCAATCTGGCCGATAGCGGTTCGATCGTGAACTTCGGGTCTGCCGCGCAGGCGGAACTGCAGCAGATCAGCCAGGCGATGCTGGCCGATGTGAAGAACAAGGATGTCGGCCCGGCGGGCGATAGCCTGCGCGACATCGTCAGCACCATCCGCGGCTTCTCGGTGTCCGAGCTCGACGTGCGCCGCAAGGCCAGCTGGTGGGAAAAGCTGCTGGGTCGCGGCGCGCCCTTTGCCAATTTCGTGGCCCGGTTCGAGGATGTGCAGGGCCAGATCGACAAGATCACGGGCACCCTGCTGGGGCATGAGCACAAGCTGCTGAAGGACATCAAGTCGCTGGACATGCTCTATGAAAAGACCCTCGCCTTCTATGACCAGCTGGCGGTCTACATCGCTGCCGGGACCGAGAAGCTGCGCGAGATCGACGGCACCGTGATCCCGGCCAAGGAAGCCGAAGTCGCCGCCGCGCCCGAGGCTGAGCAGGTGATGGCCGCGCAAGAGCTGCGCGACATCCGCGCCGCCCGCGACGATCTGGAACGCCGGGTGCATGACCTGAAGCTGACGCGGCAGGTGACGATGCAATCCCTGCCCTCGATCCGGCTGGTGCAGGAGAATGACAAGAGCCTGGTGACCAAGATCAACTCCACCTTGGTCAACACCGTGCCGCTGTGGGAGACGCAGCTGGCGCAGGCGGTGACCATCCAGCGCTCCACCGAGGCCGCGGCTGCGGTGCGCGAGGCCAATGACCTGACCAACGAGCTGCTGACGGCCAATGCCAAGAACCTGCGCACCGCAAACGCCACCGTGCGCACCGAGATGGAGCGCGGCGTGTTCGACATCGAGGCGGTGAAGATCGCCAATGCCGAGCTGATCGCCACCATCGAGGACAGCCTGCGCATTGCCGATGAAGGCAAGGCCCGCCGCGCCAGCGCCGAGACCGAGCTGCAGAAGATGGAGGCGGAACTGCGCGACACCCTCGCCTCGGCCAGTGCCCGCAAGACCGGCACCGGCGCCAATATCGGCACTTCTGTCTGACCGATGGCGCGCCGCCTTCGCCAGCGCCCGAGGCTGCGTGCGGCAGCGGCCCTGCTGATGGCAGGGCTGCTGACGGCTTGCGAGACTGCGGCGCCGGTCTCGGCGCCGGTGCCGCCGACGCGGCCTGAACGCGCGGCCCCGGCGGTGGCGGCGCCCTCGCCCGCCAGTGCGGCGATGCGGGCGCGGCTGGCGCGGGTCGAGGCGACGCTGCTGTCGCGCGGGTTGATGCGCAGCGATGGCGGCGGACCCGACACGCCGTTCAACGACCGGCAGCTGGCCGAGAACTTCATCCGTATCGCGCTTTACGACGAATATGTCATGCGCAATGGCACCTTCGTGGCGCAGAATACCGCCAGCCGGCTGCGCCGCTGGGAGCAGCCGGTGCGGATTGCGGTAGAGTTCGGGGTGGCCGTGCCCGAGGCGCAGCGCGCCGCCGACCGCGCGTCGCTGCAGGCCTATGCCGCGCAGCTGTCGCGCGCCAGCGACCACCCGATCAGCATGGCAAGTGGCGCCAGCGCCAATTACCATGTGCTGATCCTGAACGAGGATGAGCGGCGCGGCTATGGCAGCCGGCTGGCGCAGCTGGTCCCGGGGATCGACCCGGTGTCCATCGCGACGATCCTCGACCTGCCTGCCTCGACCTTCTGCGTGGTCTTCGCCTTCTCGCAAGGCCAGAGCAGCACCTATACCCGCGCCGTGGCGGTGATCCGGGCCGAACATCCGGACCGCATGCGCCTGTCCTGCATTCACGAGGAAGTGGCGCAGGGGCTGGGTCTGGCGAATGACAGCCCCTCGGCGCGGCCCTCGATCTTCAACGATGACGAGGAATTCGCGCTGCTGACCCGGCATGACGAATTGCTTCTGAAGATGCTCTACGACAAGCGCCTGCGCCCGGGGATGACCCCGCAAGAGGCGCGGCCGATCGTGGAGACAATGGCCTATGAACTGATCGGCGGCGAAAGCTGAGCCGACCCTTGTGGAGGAACAGGTATGAGCATTTTCGATTTTCTGCGGGGCGAGTTCATCGACGTCATCCACTGGACGGATGACACCCGCGACACGATGGTCTGGCGCTTTGAACGCGAGGGCCATGCGATCAAGTATGGCGCCAAGCTGACGGTGCGCGAGGGGCAGGCAGCGGTGTTCGTGCATGAAGGCCAGCTGGCCGATGTGTTCGGGCCGGGCCTCTACCAGCTTGAAACCAACAACATGCCGGTGATGACAACCCTTCAGCACTGGGACCATGCCTTCCAGTCGCCGTTCAAATCCGAGATCTATTTCGTCTCGACCGTGCGCTTCAACGGGCTGAAATGGGGCACCAAGAACCCGGTGATGGCGCGGGACCCCGAGTTCGGGCCGCTGCGGCTGCGGGCCTTTGGCAGCTATTCGATGCGCGTCACCGATCCAGGGCTGTTCCTGAAGGAAATCGTCGGCACCGATGGCGAGTTCACCGCCGACGAGGTCTCCGAGCATATCCGCAACGTGATCGTGCAGGAATTCTCGCGCGTGGTGACGACCAGCGGCATCCCGGTGCTGGACATGGCCGGGAACACCGCCGACTTCTCGCGTATCGTCACTACCGCGATCTCGCCGACCATCGCGGGCTATGGCCTGTCGATCCCCGAGCTTTATGTCGAGAATATCTCGCTGCCCGAGGCGGTGGAGCAGGCGCTGGACAAGCGCACTTCGATGGGGATCGTCGGGGACCTCAGCCGCTACGCGCAATTCTCGGCGGCGGAAGCCATGGGCGTGGCGGCGGGTACGCCGGACTCCGGCATGGGCGCGGGGATCGGCGCCGGGCTTGGCATGGCGATGGGCAGCCAGATGGCGGCGGCCGCGGGGCCGTGGGGCGCGCCGAAGGGTGCGGTCGCGCAGGCCGGGCAAGGGGCGGTGCCGCCCCCGGTGCCGGGCGGCGCGCAGTTCCATCTGGTGGAGGACGGGGCCAGCAAGGGCCCGTTCGGGATGGACGCGCTGCGCGGCATGGCCGCCTCGGGCGCGCTGACCCGCGCGACGCTGGTCTGGTCGGCGGGCATGGCCGGATGGGAGCCTGCGGGCGAGGTCGCCGCGCTGGCGCCGGTCTTCGCCGAGGTGCCGCCGCCCCTGCCGCTGCCGGGAGCCTGACATCTTGCCAGCCCGCGAACACCACTACCCCTGCGAGCAATGCGGCGCCGACCTGCGCTATGCCCCCGGGCAGACCCGCATGGTCTGCGCCCATTGCGGCCATGCGCAGGAGGTGCCCGAGGCCGAGGACAAGCTGTCCCGCACCGGCCTTGTGGAGCTGGACCTGCAGGACGGGCTGTCGGCCGACCTGCCGCGCGAGGCGGTGGCCGAGCATCGCACCACCCATTGCCCCAATTGCGGCGCGGTGGTGGAGTTCACGGGCGAACGCCACGCCGCCGAATGCCCGTTCTGCGCGACGCCGGTGGTGGTGGATACCGGCACCAGCCGCAGCATCAAGCCCCAGGGCTTGATCCCCTTCGCGGTGACCGAGGAAGCCGCGCGCGAGGCGCTTGGCCGCTGGCTCAAGGCGCGCTGGTTCGCGCCCTCTGGCCTTGGCGACTATGCGCGCAAGGGGCGGCGCATTCAGGGCATTTACACCCCGTTCTGGACCTTCGACGCCGATACCCGCAGCCGCTATACCGGCCAGCGCGGCGACTACTACTACGAGACGCGCACCCGCACAGTCACCGTCAACGGCAAGTCGCAGCAGCGGACCGAGCAGGTGCGCCACACCCGCTGGCGCGCCGCCTCTGGCGCCGTCGCGCGGAAGTTCGATGATCTTCTGGTGCTGGCCGCGAAAAGCCTGCCGCGCAGCCATACCGATGCGCTGCAACCCTGGGACCTCGGCGCGCTGGTGCCCTACCGCGAGGACTACCTGTCGGGCTTTCTGGCCGAGGGCTATACGGTCACGCTGCCCGAGGGTCACGGGGTCGCGCGCGAGATCATGGCGGGGGTGATCCACGGCGATGTGCGGGCCGATATCGGCGGAGATGAGCAGCGGGTTTCCGCAATCAACACAACGCATTACAATGAGACGTTCAAGCATGTCCTGCTGCCGGTCTGGACCGCCGCCTATAAGTATCGCGGCCGCAGCTTCCGCTTCGTCGTCAATGGCCAGACCGGCAAGGTGCAGGGCGAGCGGCCCTACTCGCCCTGGAAGATCGCCTTCGCGGTGCTGCTGGCGCTGCTGGTGGCGGGGGCGATTGCGCTGCTGTCGCAAAACTGAGCCGGGCTTGTCGCAGCCCCGGCAAAGGCGCTATGACACGGCGGCGTTACCGCTATCACACCCACGGAGGCGACCATGATCCTGAGCTGCGGCGAGGCGCTGATCGACATGCTGCCGCGGACAAGCGCCGCGGGCGAGCCGGCCTTCGCGCCCTATCCCGGCGGCGCGGTGTTCAACACCGCCATCGCCCTTGGCCGCCTTGGCGCGCCGGCGGGGTTCCTGTCGGGCCTGTCGACCGACCTCTTCGGGCAGATGCTGGAGGCCTCCTTGGCTGCCTCGGGCGTGGACACCTCGCTGGCCATCCGCAGCGACCTGCCGACGACGCTGGCCTTCGTGCGGCTGGTGAACGGTCAGGCGAGCTATGCCTTCTATGACGAGAACACCGCCGGGCGGATGCTGACAGCGGAGGAGATGCCCGCGCTGCCGGATGCGGTGACAGCCATCTTCTGCGGCGGGATCAGCCTGATGGTAGAGCCGGGCGGCGCCGCCTATGAGGCGCTGTTCCTGCGCGAGGCGCCTGCCCGCGTGGCGATGATCGACCCCAATATCCGCCCCTCGTTCATCAGCGATGAGCCCGCCTACCGCGCCCGCATCGCCCGGATGATCGCCGCCGCCGATATCGTGAAACTGTCGGATGAGGATCTGCGCTGGCTGGCCGGGCCGGGCGAGATCCCGGCGCTGGCGGCTTGGCTGCTGGAGGCGGGGCCCAAGGCGGTGTTCGTGACCGAGGGTGCCGCGGGGGCGCATGCCTTCACCGCGGATCAGGCCATCTTCGCGCCGGGCCTCAAGGTGACGGTGGCCGATACCGTGGGCGCGGGCGACACGTTCAACGCAGGCATCCTTGCCGCGCTGCACCAGGCCGGGGCGCTGACCAAGGCTGGCGTCGCCGCGCTTGGTGCGGACACGCTGCGCGCCGCGCTGGACCTTGGCAACCGCGCCGCCGCCGTCACCGTCTCGCGCGCCGGGGCCAACCCGCCCTTCGCGGATGAGCTGCCGCGGGCCGCTGGCTGATGCGCGCCCTGATCCAGCGGGTCAGCGAGGCTCGGGTGAGCGTGGGCGGCCGTGTGACCGGCGAGATCGGGCCGGGCCTGCTGATCCTCGTCTGCGCCATGCAGGGCGATGGCGAGGCCGAGGCCGCCGCGCTGGCCGCCCGCATCGCCAAGCTGCGGATCTTCAAGGACGAGTCCGGCAAGATGAACCTCGCGCTGGCCGAGGCCGGGGGCGCCGCGCTGGTCGTCAGCCAGTTCACCCTGGCCGCCGACACCTCGCGCGGCAACCGCCCCGGCTTTTCCACTGCCGCCCCGCCCGAGGAGGGCCGCAGGCTCTACGAGCAATTCTCCAGCGACCTGCGCGCGCTTGGCTTCACCGTCGCCAATGGCGAGTTCGGCGCCGACATGCAGGTGGCGTTGGTCAATGACGGGCCGGTGACGATCTGGATGGATACGGCGGACAGGGCGCGGGGCGCCTGACCCCTACCCCTGCGGCGTCATCGACCGGCGTTGCCGCGCCCGCTCCAGCCCCAGTTGCCGTTCGCGCCAGATGATGATGATGCCGGCGGAGACGACCAGCGCGGCCCCGAACAGCACCACCAGCGTCGGCGTCTCGCCAAAGGCGAAATAGCCGACCAGCAGCGCCAGGATCATCGAGAAATACTCGAAGGGCGCGATCACCGAGGCATCGGCATAGCGGTAGGAGGAGGTGAGCAGCACCTGCCCCACCCCGCCCAGAAGCCCCGTCAGGATCAGCAGCACCAGTGTGCCGGGCGCGGGGATGACCCAGCCCCAGGGCAGCGAGATCAGCGACAGCAGGGCAGAGTTGACCGAGAACCAGAAGACGATGGCGGTCGTGCGCTCCTCGGCCACCAGCTTGCGTACGAAGACCTGCGCCAGCGCGGTGAAGACGGCGCCGATCAACACCACCATCGCGCCGAACGCCTCTGTCGCCACCACATCGCCGCTGCGCAGGGCGGTCAGACGCGGCGAGAGCACGATCATCACGCCGACCAGCCCCAAACCGACCGCGATGATGCGGAAGGCGCGGATCTGCTCGCCCAGGAACATCGCGGCGAAGATCACCGTCAGCAGCGGCGCGGCGTAGCCGATGGCCGTGACCTCGGGCAGCGGCAGCAGGCCGAGCCCGGCAAAGCCGCAGGCCATGGCGCCGGTGCCCATCAGCCCGCGCCAGAAATGCCCGAGCGGATTGGAGGTGGCGACGCCGGCGCGCAGATCGCCGGTGACGGCCAGCCAGACCAGGATCACCGGCAGCGCGAAGGCAGAGCGGAAGAACACCGTCTCGCCCGGCGGGATCTCTACCGAGACCAGCTTGACCAGCGAGGCCATCGCCATGAACACGATGACGGCACAGATCTTGAGGGCGATGCCCCGAAGCGGCTGCATGATGGGTCTCCTGATGCGCGGGTTGCGGGCATAAAGCCTTCAGCGGCGGGGGGTTGCAAGGGCCGGCGGGGCGCTTGCGGCTGTATGCAGGGTGACGAACATGAGATCGATGCATAATCAACATGACCAACATGAATTTCACTAATGCTGCCCATTGGTCTAGAAGGCGGGATTGGCCGCGCCGGGTTTCGGCGGGGCCGCAGGAGACGTGCCCAGATGACCGAGACCCAGATCCCCACCCGTTCCGACGTGTTCCGCCGGCTGGAGGCTGCCGCGCGGGAACGGATCCTGATCCTCGACGGGGCGATGGGCACGCAGATCCAGAACCTGGGGCTCGATGAGGCGGCGTTTACCGGGCACGGGTCGGGTTGCGCCTGCCATCACCATAGCGACCATCCTCAGCAGGGCAACAATGACCTGCTGATCCTGACCCAGCCCGAGGCGATCGAGGAGATCCACTATCGCTATGCGATGGCGGGGGCGGATATCGTCGAGACCAACACCTTTTCGTCCACCAGCATCGCGCAGGCCGATTACGGCATGGAACATGCGGTGCATGACCTGAACGTGCAGGGCGCGCGGCTGGTGCGGCAGGCGCTGGACCGGGCCACGGCGGTTGACGGGCGCGAGCGGTTTGTGGCCGGCGCCTTGGGGCCGACGAACCGGACCGCGTCGATCTCGCCCGACGTGAACAACCCCGGCTACCGCGCTGTTTCGTTTGACGATTTGCGCATTGCCTATGGCGAGCAGATCCGCGGCCTGATGAAGGGCGGCGCCGACCTGCTGCTGATCGAGACGATCTTCGACACGCTGAACGCCAAGGCGGCGATCTTTGCCTGCGAGGAGGTGTTCGTCGAAACGGGTGTGCGGCTGCCGGTGATGATTTCCGGCACGATCACCGACCTTTCGGGCCGCACCCTTTCCGGGCAGACGCCGACCGCCTTCTGGCACTCCGTCCGCCATGCCGCGCCCTTCACCATCGGCCTCAACTGCGCGCTTGGGGCGGCGGCGATGCGCGGGCATCTGGCCGAAATCTCGGGCGTGGCCGATACCTTCACCTGCGCCTATCCCAATGCCGGGCTGCCCAACGAGTTCGGCCAGTATGACGAAAGCCCCGAGGCGATGGCGGCGCAGATCGAGGAATTTGCCCGCGATGGCCTGCTGAACGTGGTGGGCGGCTGCTGCGGCTCTACCCCGGACCATATCCGCGCCATTGCGGCGGCGGTGGCGAAATACCCGCCGCGCGCCATTCCCGAGCAGGCGCCGATGATGCGGCTGTCGGGGCTGGAGCCCTTCGTGCTGACGCCCGACATCCCCTTTGTGAACGTGGGCGAGCGCACGAACGTCACTGGTTCGGCCAAGTTCCGCAAGCTGATTACGGCAGGCGATTATGCCGCCGCGCTGGATGTGGCGCGCGACCAGGTCGAAAACGGCGCGCAGATCATCGACGTGAACATGGACGAGGGGCTGATCGACTCCAAACAGGCGATGGTCGATTACCTGAACCTGATTGCCGCAGAGCCGGATATCGCCCGGGTGCCGGTGATGATCGACAGCTCCAAATGGGAGGTGATCGAGGCGGGGCTGAAATGCGTGCAGGGCAAGCCCATCGTCAACTCGATCAGCATGAAGGAGGGCGAGGAAGCCTTCCTGCATCACGCGCGCCTCTGCCGGGCCTACGGCGCCGCCGTGGTGGTGATGGCCTTCGACGAGCAGGGCCAGGCCGATACCGAGGTACGGAAGGTGGAAATCTGCACCCGCGCCTACAAGCTGCTGACCGAAGCGGTAGGCTTCCCGCCCGAGGATATCATCTTCGACCCCAACGTCTTTGCCGTGGCGACGGGGATCGAGGAGCATGACAATTACGGCGTCGATTTCATCGAGGCCACGCGGCGGATCACGGGCACCCTGCCCCATGTCCATATCTCGGGCGGCGTGTCGAACCTTTCCTTCAGCTTCCGCGGCAATGAACCCGTGCGCGAGGCGATGCATGCGGTGTTCCTCTACCACGCCATCCAGGTCGGGATGGACATGGGCATCGTCAATGCCGGTCAGCTGGCGGTGCTGGACAGCATCGATGCCGAGCTGCGCGAGGCCTGCGAGGATGTAGTGCTGAACCGCCAGCCCAAGGCGGGCGGGTCCGCGACCGAACGGCTGCTGGAGATCGCCGAGCGCTTCAAGGGCACCGGCGCGCGCGAGGCGAAGGAGCGCGATCTGCTCTGGCGGGAATGGCCGGTGGAAAAGCGGCTGGAACATGCGCTGGTCAACGGCATCACCGAATTCATCGAGGCCGATACCGAAGAGGCGCGGCTTGTGGCCGCGCGCCCGCTGCATGTGATCGAGGGCCCGCTGATGGCGGGGATGAACGTGGTGGGCGACCTCTTCGGCGCGGGCAAGATGTTCCTGCCGCAGGTGGTGAAATCGGCGCGGGTGATGAAGCAGGCGGTGGCGGTGCTGCTGCCCTACATGGACGAGGAAAAGCGCCTGTCGGGGGGCGAGGGGCGCGAGAGCGCCGGCAAGGTGCTGATGGCGACGGTGAAGGGCGATGTGCATGACATCGGCAAGAACATCGTCGGCGTCGTGCTGGCCTGCAACAATTACGAGATCATCGATCTGGGCGTGATGGTGTCCGCGGCGAAGATCCTTGAGACGGCCCGGGCCGAGAAGGTGGATATCATCGGGCTTTCCGGCCTCATCACCCCCTCGCTTGACGAGATGGCGCATGTGGCGGCCGAGATGGAGCGCGAGGGCTTCGACATTCCGCTGCTGATCGGCGGGGCGACGACCAGCCGGGTGCATACCGCGGTGAAGATCCACCCGCGCTATGGCAAGGGTCAGGCGGTCTATGTGACCGATGCCAGCCGGGCGGTGGGTGTCGTCTCGGCGCTGCTGTCGCCGCAGCAGAAGGACGGCTATGTGGCCGATGTGCGCGCCGAATACCGGCAGGTCGCGGACCGCCATGCCCGCAATGAAGCCGACAAGAAGCGACTGCCGTTGGCGGCCGCGCGGGCCAATGCGCTGAAGCTGGACTGGAGCGGCTACAAGGTGCCCGCGCCGTCCTTCCTGGGCACCCGAAGCTTTGACGACTGGGATCTGGCAGAGCTGGCGCGCTATATCGACTGGACGCCGTTCTTCCAGACATGGGAGCTGAAGGGCGTCTATCCGCGGATCCTGGAGGATGAGGCGCAGGGCGCCGCCGCCCGCCAGCTGTTCGAGGATGCGCAGGGAATGCTGCGACGCATCATCGCGGAACGCTGGTTCCAGCCCCGCGCCGTGGTGGGCTTCTGGCCGGCGAATGCGGTGGGCGATGACATCCGCCTGTTCACCGGCGAGGACCGGCAGGTGGAGCGTGCCACCCTGCACACCCTGCGCCAGCAGGTTGCCAAACGCGACGGGCGGCCCAATGTGGCGCTGTCGGACTTCGTAGCGCCGGTTGGCTCGGTGCCCGACTACGTCGGGGCCTTCGTGGTGACGTCAGGGATCGAGGAGGTCGCCATCGCGCAGCGCTTCGAGCGGGCGAATGACGATTACTCAGCCATTCTCGTGAAGGCGCTGGCCGACCGCTTTGCCGAGGCTTTTGCCGAGCGGATGCACGAAAAGGTGCGGCGAGAGTTCTGGGGCTATGCGCCCGAGGAGGAGTTTGCGCCCGACGCGCTGATCGGCGAGCCTTACCGCGGCATCCGCCCTGCCCCGGGCTACCCGGCGCAGCCCGACCATACCGAGAAGACCACCGTCTTCGATCTGCTGGATGCCGAGGCGGCGACAGGCGTGCGGCTGACGGAAAGCTTTGCGATGTGGCCGGGATCGTCAGTGTCCGGCCTCTATCTGGGGCATCCGGAGAGCTATTACTTCGGGGTGGCGAAGGTCGAGCACGATCAGGTGGTGGATTATGCGCTGCGCAAGGGCATGGACGTGGCCGAGGCGGAGCGCTGGCTGGCGCCGGTGCTGAACTACATTCCGCAGCCGGCGATGGCGGCGGAATAGGGCGCAGGCGTTAAGGCCGGCTTAAGCACGGGGGGCGAGAGCGGCGGAATGATGACATGCCCCGCCCCCCGCCCCGCCCTTCGCGCCCTTCTGCCGATCCTTGCCGCGCTGGCCGTGATGCTGGCGCTGGCCTCCGGCCTGCGCCCGGCCCTCGCGCAAGAGAGCCTTGGCCCGCTCACCAGCTTTTCCAGCGCGGGCCAGCCGATGGGTGCCGATGAGGCGTTTTTGCTAACGGTGGCGTCGGAAGGCGATGCGGTGCGGCTGACTTGGCAGGTGATGCCGGGGCATTACCTGTACCGCGAGTTCTTCCGAGCCACGGCGGCGGATGGCACCGGGCTGCCCTTGGACCTGCCGCCCGGCACGGCGAAGGACGATCCGGGCTTCGGCGCGATGGAGGTCTATTACGATGCCGTCTCTGCCGCGCTGCCCGCCGCGGCCTTTCCGGTGACGCTGACCTGGCAGGGCTGCCAGGATGGCGGCATCTGCTATGCGCCGATCACCCGGACGATTGCCGCGGATGGCGCCGCGGCCGAGCCTGCGCAGGGGATGCAGATGGCGGAATCGCCGGGGCTGGTGGACGGCATCGCGGCAAGGGGCGGCGCGGCGCTGGTCATCGCCAGCTTCTTCGGCTTTGGCCTGCTGCTGGCCTTCACGCCCTGCGTGCTGCCGATGGCGCCGATCCTGCTGGGCCTGCTGTCGCGGCAGGGCGAGCGGCTGACGCCGCTGCGGGGCGCGGTGCTGTCGGGCGTCTATGTGCTGGCGATGGCGCTGGCCTTTGGTGCGCTTGGCGTGGCGGCGGCGCTGTCGGGGCAGAACCTGCAGATGGTGCTGCAATCGCCCGCGGCGCTGATCGCGGTGGCGGCGCTGTTCGGGGTGCTGGCGCTGTCGAGCTTTGGCCTGTTCGAACTGTCGATGCCTGCCCGGCTGACCGCGGCGCTGACGCGGCCCGGCACCGGGCGCCGCGGGTCGCTGGCGGGGGCGGCGGGGCTTGGCTTCACCTCGGCGCTGATCGTCGGGCCCTGCGTGACCGCGCCGCTGGCGGGGGCGCTGCTGTACATCGCGCAGACCGGCGATGCAGCCCTGGGTGCGGCGGCGCTGTTCGCGCTGGGGCTTGGGCAGGGCGCGCCCTTGCTGGTGGCGGGGACGCTTGGCGCCCGCGCCCTGCCCCGCGCCGGGGCGTGGATGGAGGCGGTTCGGCGGGCCTTCGGGTTCGTCTTCCTGGGCATGGCGGTGTGGTTGCTGGGGCGGATCCTGCCGGGGCCAGTGGTTCTGGCGCTCTGGGCGCTGCTGGCGCTGGGGCTTGGGGTGGCGCTTGGCGGTGTGGATGCTGCCGGGCCACGGCTGCGGCAGCGGCTGGCGAAGGTTGCGGGCCTCACCGCCATCGTTGCCGGCGCGGCGCTTGGCTTTGGCGCGGCGGCGGGCGGCAGCGATCCGCTGCGCCCCTTGGCGCCGCTGGTGGGGGGCGCGCCAACAGCCGAGGCGCTGACCTTCACCACCGCGACCGGCAGCGCCGGAATTGACCGGGCGCTTGCACAGGCAAACGCGCCCGCGCTGGTCTATGTCACCGCCGACTGGTGCGTGACCTGCCGGGTGATCGAGCGCGATGTGCTGGCCGATCCGGCGGTGCAGGCGGCGCTGGAGGGGCGCGCCCTGATCAAGGCCGACGTCAGTGACTTCGGCCCCGAGGCGCAGGCGATGCTGGACCGCCTGCAGTCGGTCGGCCCGCCGACGATGGTGTTTCTGGACAGGGGCGGGGCCGAGGCGCCGGGCACAAGGCTGATCGGCGACATCAAGGCCGCCGACATGCTGCGCAGCGCCGGGGCGGCGCCATGATCGCGCTTGGCCCCTTCGTGCTGTCAGCCGAGCGGTTCTCGGCCGGAATCGGCATCTTCGTGTTCCTGCTGGCGGCGGCCTTGCTGACCCGCCGCCACGGGCCGCTGGCCGACCGCCGCGCCACGCGGGCGGTTGTGCTGGGGGTGATCGCGGCGCGGCTGGCCTTCGTGCTTGCCAACCTGCCGGTGTTCCTGAGCGACCCTGTCAGCGTGCTTTATGTCTGGCAGGGCGGCTATCTGTCCCTTGCCGGGGTGGCGGTGGCGGCGCTGCTGCTGGCGCTCGACCTGCGCCGCCTGCCCGGTCAGGCGGCGCCGCTGCTGGTGGCCGCGCTGCTGGCTGGGGCCGCGTGGAACACCGCCCGGCTGCTGTCGCCGGACCCTGCCGCCAGCCAGCTGCCCGAGGCCACCTTCGCCGCGCTGGACGGCGCCCCTGCGGGCTTCGTGCCGGGGCAGCCGGTGGTCGTGAACCTCTGGGCCAGCTGGTGCCCGCCTTGCCGGCGCGAGATGCCGATGATGACCGAGGTTGCCGCCAATGAGACCGGCGTGCAGATGGTGTTCCTGAACCAAGGCGAGGGCGAGGCGGTGATCCGCCGCTTCCTGACCCGCGACGGCCTGCCAGAGGGCGGCATGTGGCTCGACCCCGGGCAGGCGATGCAGGCAGGGTTCGGCATCCCCGGCCTGCCCGCGACGCTGTTCTTCGATGTCGCGGGCCAGTTGCATCACCTGCATGTCGGCGAGATTTCCCGCGCGGGGCTGCTGTCGCGGATGGACCAGATCCGGGCGGGCGCGCCATAGGCGGCCCGGGGGGCCTTGTCATCCGGGGGGCAAACGCGCTAGCTGCCGGGGATTGCCGCGTACCGACGGAGGACCCGATGGGGATCGACAAACAAAGCGAAGTTGCCGCAAACCTGCAGATCGGGCCGACCACGCTTGGCATGGTGCGGATCTATGTCGAGGGGGAGGGCGTCGATCTGCCGCTGGATTTCGACCCGGATGAGGCCGACGAAATTGCCGAAGAGCTGCGCGCCGCGGCCGAGGCGGCCCGGCAGATGGGCGGCAGCAGCGCGCCCAAGGGCAAGGGCCGGCGCTGAGCCCTAAATAGGCAGCCGCCCGCCAAGCCGCAGCCCGGGATCGCGCAGCGCCTGCAGCCGCGCGGCCGCGTGGCGGGCGAAGGTCTGCAGCACCGCCTTGCGCCGCGCCCCTGCCAGCCTTGTTCCGGGGGCCATGCGCAGGATTTCCGCGTCATAGCCGTCGGCGAGGATAAGTCCCGTGCCCTCTGGCAACAGGTCGGTCGGGAAATCGGCATCCACCGCCCAGAAGAAGCGGTCGGCCCAATCGAGATAGCCCTGCCATTTCCGATCCGTCATGTAATCGGCGCGACCGGATTTGCATTCGACGATCCAGACCTCACCCCTCGGCCCAAGCGCCATCACATCGACGCGCAGGCCGGGGGCCGGCACCAGTTCCTCCACCGTCACGAAGCCATGCGACAGCAGATGCCGGCAGACCCCACGGGCGAGGGTCTGGCCGGGCATCAGGGGGAACGGAAGGTCGGTCATTTACCAACCATGAACCAAAGGGGAACACCGCGCAAGCCTTGCATCCCCGCTGATTTGCGCAAAGCCTTGCGCGGGCGCCATCGCGCGCCTATGTCAAGGATGTGGCGGGTTCTGCCCCTCTCGTGCGAGGCACTTTTCCAGTGGCCGATAAGCATCTCCGAGGGAGCTGGCTCTGCCGGGATCCTGGTCTCGGTATCTGGCGCCCACCTGGTAAAACCAGGCTCTCGGGAAATTAAGCCTTCACGGCTGCCGCGGATCCCGCCACACCTTTCCTCAAAGGCCAACGCCCCCCGCACGTGAAAAAGGGGCAGGTTTCCCCGCCCCCCTTCAAGCTCTCAGCAAAAGCGGCTGATCAGAAGCCCATGACGAGCGACACGCCGAGGCGGTTGTCGGTCTTCTTGGTGCCTTCGATAGCCTCGTCATTGTAGTCGGTCCGGTAGCTCACGCGGGTCGACAGCTGGTCGGTCATGGCGAAGTTCAGGCCAAGATCGTTGCTGACCAGCGTGTTGGCATCCGACGCCAGGATGTCGGTGTCGTTGGTCAGGTACACCGTCTCGTTGAACGCGTGGTAGAGACGCGAGGAGGCGATCATCGCCGCTTCGGTATCGTCTTCACCGAGTTGGTCTTCGACATAGCGGATACCCGGGCCGGCCTGCACACGCCAGGCGGTCTGCGGCGTGTTGATGATCCGGTAGCCCGGACCGAAGCCGAGGAAGGCGTCGGTTTCGAAGGCGGCATATTCGTCGAATTGCGCGCGGGCCAGACCGAAGACGTAGAAGCGGTCGGTCAGCGAATAGTTGGCGTCATAGACCGTGAAGAACTCTTTCTTGGTCTCGTCGCCGTCATCCTCGCCATATTCGACGCCGAAGCCGACGGTATGGGTCCACTGGCCCTGGCCATAGCGCAGGCGGCCTGCCAGCGCGAGATCCTGGGTCTCGGTGTTGCCCGAGGAGCCGGCATAGGTCATGGCAACGCTGCCCGACCAGCCCGGCTGGAACTGCTCGGGGCCGAAGCGGGCGTCGTCGCGCGCTTCTTCCAGATCGTCCTGGGCGTCTTCCGAGATGTCGTCAATCCGGTCGTCCAGAGCCTCGGTGCCGACAAGGGTACCCTGCGCGTAGATCGCAGAGGTCCCGATCAGCAGCGCAAGGGTCGAGGCAGACGCCATGGTCAGAATGGTTTTCATGGGTGCGATCCTTTTCACTGTCACATGTGCGGGCGGGGGTGGACCGCCGCAGTCACACGACGCCGTCACCTGTGTGGCCGCGCCGTCTGCGGGGACTTATGAGCGTTACATAGCCAGATGCAGAGTCTTGAAATCTCAAGGTTTACCGCTAGCAAACCGGCGCAGGCGACATGCCGCCAAGGGGTTCCCCCCGAACGGGCGCCGATCCGCCGGTTCCTTCGCACACGCAGAAATGAGCGGGGCGTGAGGGGGCTTCGGGGTACGCGTTACGGCTGCTTCCGAGTCGGCCTGACAAGGCCGGGCAAGCCAAGGGCCAGTAGGACAACAGCCAGCGGCAGCGAGAAGAAGAACCCCGCCTGACCATAGCCGATGGCGCCGGTGATGCCACCCAGCAAGAACGCCGCGACGAGCTGAAGGAGGATGTGCAGTTTTGGCCCGTCAACCCGGATGCCGGAGCGCGGCAGCGCGAGGCCATACGCGGCTCGCCCCAGCTCGATTCCGATATCTGTCACCATCCCGGTGGCATGGGTGGTGCGGATGCGCGCGCCCGAGATCTTGGTGATCGTCGCATTCTGCATCCCCATGATGAAGCACAGGCAGGCGAGCGAGAAGAGCCGCCCGGCCTCGCTGCTGAAGATCCCGCCCCAGGCGAAGCAGGCCATGAAGCTGCCCTGGATCACCAGCGGCCAGGCATATTGCTGGCGGCCTGCATGGCTGCGCGCCCAGTGGATCAGGATGGTGCTGAAGCCGGCGCCGGCGGTGAAGGCGGAAATGGCGAGGATGCTGACGAAGATGACCTTCAGGTTCAGCAGCGCAACGTTGTCGGCCAGCTGCGACAGATAGCCGGTCATGTGAGAGGTGTATTGGCCGAGCGCAAAGAACCCGCCCGCGTTCGCCGCCCCGGCAATGGCCGCCAGAACTGTCGCCAGAACCAGGTCATTGCCCTGTGACCGCCGATGCGCGACCAGCACGCGGGCCGAGCGGACCGGCTGCAAGATGCGCCGCCCGGTTTTCCACCGCACCCGCCGGTTGCGGATCGGCAGGGCGGGTGGAAGTGCAGAGGTCATGCAGGCGGTCCCCGTTCCCTGATCATGCGCGGTGGCTTTGGCCTGCGGTCGCGGTCAGGGGATCACATGCACGACGGCGAGCGCCGCGATACTGCAGCCGGGGTGCTGCAGATGCAAGGTGCGGTCAGGCGCCGCGGCTGCGATGCGGGGCGCGGGCGCCTACGGTCACCGGGATCAAGGTGCCCGTGGGCTGCGCCACCGGCTCGGGCATCTTGCGCCCGCCGGTGCCGCGATCTTCGGGCTCGGCCATCCGCATCACCGCGATGCCGAACTGCACGCCCGAAAAGACCACCGCGTTGAACATCACCAGCATGACCACGGCAATCGGCCCTTCTCGGGTCGAGGTGACCAGATGCCAGAGGTTGCCGATGTTGAACCACAAGAGCGCGCCGACGAAGACCAGCGACAGCAGCAGCCCGAGGGCGACGTTGCGGATATAGAGGCGCACGAGTTTGGGCATGGAGGGGTCCGCCTGACGAGGGATCATTCGCCACGATAGCGCGTGCTGCAGCGAATCACATCGGCCAATGCGCCGCAGCCAGACTGATCCATGTTAGGATCGGGGCACCGGCAAGCCCGCTCAGAAAACGAGGTCAGAACGCGTCTGGCCGCGCCTCACGCGCCATGTGGTCCAGCACGGCGTTGACGAATTTCGCCTCTTTCCCCTCGGGGAAGAAAGCGCGGGCCACATCGACGAATTCGTTGATCACCACCTTGGGCGGGGTGGCGGGCGTCATCAGCTCTGCCCCCGCGGCACGGAACAGGGCGCGCAGGGTCGGGTCGATGCGGGCGATCGGCCAGGTTGCCATCAGCGCCCGGTCGGTCATCTGGTCGATCTTGGCCTGCCATTGCACGGCATCTTCCAGCAGGCGGCGGAACAGGTTCGGGTCACCCTCGGCCATCTCGTCGCCTTCGTAGACCGCGCCGAAACGATGCGTCTCGAACTCCAGCCGCACCTTGTCGACCGGCTGCCCCGCCGCTTCCATCTGGAACAGCGCTTGCACGGCATAAAGCCGGGCGGCGGATTTCATCTGCCGCTTTTCATCCTGGCTGCGCTTGCGCGGGGTCTCTTCAGTCATCTGGTTGCCTATGGGTCAGGTCTGTTCCGACGCGGCGGGGCGAAAGCCCATGCCCTTCGTCTGGCGGGCCCATTTGCGGGAAAGCGCGACAAGATGCAAGGCCGCCGCTGCGGCGCCGCCGCCCTTGTTCTGCCCGGCCGGATCGGCGCGGACCACGGCCTGCTCGCGGTTCTCCACCGTCAGGATGCCATTGCCGACGCAGGCGCCCTGCAGGCCCAGCATCATCAGCCCGCGCGAGCTGTCGTTGCACACAGTATCGTAATGCGTCGTCTCACCCCGGATCACGCAGCCAAGGGCGACGAATCCGTCATAATCGGTCATCCGCCCCGCCATCGCGATGGCCGAGGGGATCTCCAGCGCGCCGGGCACCTCGATCACGTCGATATCGGCCCCGGCATCATGCGCCACGGCGCAGGCGCCCGCGACCAGATCGTCGGCGATGTCCTTGTAATAGGGCGCGACCACGACCAGCAGTTTCACCGCGCGGTCGAAGACCGGCAGCGGCAGGGTGTAATGAGTCTCAGAACCGGCCATCGGCGTTACTCCGTGATCGGGCGGGTGCCCGCGATTTCGAGCCCGTAAGCCTCCAGCCCCACCACCCGCGGCGCGGCCGAGTTGGTGACGAGGATCAGCTTCGACAGCCCCAGCGAGGACAGGATCTGCGCGCCAAGCCCGTATTGCCGCAGCGTCTGCGGCGAGGCCTCGCCCTCCATCACCAGCTTCATCGTGGTGTCGCGCAGCAGCACCACGACGCCGCGGCCCTCGGCGGCGATCACGCGCATCGCGCCCTGCAGCTCGCCCGACTGGCCGCCGCCGATGCCAAGCACATCTTCCAGCGGGTTCAGCGCATGGACCCGCGCCAGCACCGGTGCGTCGCCCGAGATATCGCCCTTGGACAGCACGACATGTTCGGCGCCTTGCGTCTCATCGGTGAAGATCCGCATCAGCCAGTCGCCGCCATGGACCGAGGTCACCGGCTTGACCGCGCGTTCCGTGACCAGATTGTCATGGCGGCGGCGATAGGCGATCAGGTCGGAAATCGTGCCGATCTTCAGGTTGTGCCGTTGCGCAAACGCCACCAGATCGGGCAGCCGCGCCATGGTGCCATCGTCATTCATGATCTCGCAGATCACGCCCGAGGGGTTGAGCCCGGCAAGGCGGCTGACATCCACCGCCGCCTCGGTATGGCCAGCGCGCACCAGCACTCCGCCATCGCGGGCGCGCAGCGGGAAGACGTGGCCGGGGCTGGCGATATCGGCTGCACCGCGGGTCGGGTCGATGGCGACGGCGACGGTGCGGGCGCGGTCATGCGCCGAGATGCCGGTGGTCACGCCCTCGCGCGCCTCGATCGACATGGTAAAGGCGGTCTCGTGGCGGCTGGAGTTCTTGGGGCTCATCAGCGGCAGGCCGAGCGCATCGATCCGGGACCCCGGCAGCGACAGGCAGATCAGCCCGCGACCATGCGTCGCCATGAAGTTGATAGCCTCGGGCGTGGCCATCTGGGCCGGAATCACCAGATCGCCCTCATTCTCGCGGTCCTCGTGATCGACGAGGATGAACATGCGCCCGTTGCGGGCATCCTCGATGATCTCTTCAACGGTCGAGATGGCATCGCTGTAGTCGGTCTTGGTATCGGTCATCGCAGCACTCCCCGGGCTTTCGCCTGATAGCGCAGGGCGCGCGGCTTTGCCAGCGCAAGGGTGCGGGGGGCCTGTGCGGCATTGCGCAGCCCCGGGCTCAGGCGAAGAAGCGCTCCGCGGGCATGTAGCCGGCCAGCCGCCCCGCCGCGCACCATTCGCGCTCCACCGCCGTGTCGCCGACCAGCAGCACCCGGTCGCCCGGCACACCGCCCAGAAGGCCGCGCACCGCCTCGCGCAGGGCGGGGAAGGTCAACAGGCCCGGGGCGCGGCCGGCACCGTCAAAGCGCAGCCCCTGCCCGGCGAGGCCGACGAGAGTGGCGGCCGGGTCCAGCGGCGGCTGCGCGGCGATCTGGCGCTGAACGCCGATCTGCGCCGCGAGCTTCGCCGCACGGTCTGCCGCCAGCGCCTGATCGGCGCGGAACAGGTGCAGCGCGTTCGAGGAGTAGAGGAAGGCGACGATGTCATGCCCCGTCGTCGCGCGGACGGTGGCATAGCTGGTGTAGTCGAGCCCGATCTCCTTGGCGCGCCGCACCCGCAGCCGGATCACCTCCAGCGGCAATTGCGGCAGCAGGTCCGTGCGGGCCTTGCGCCAGCAATGCACCTGCCAGCCCTTGCCGGTTGTCGGCAAGGCCGGGCCGAGGTTATGGCCGATGCCGCTCATGCCTTGAGGCTCGCCGACCACTCCGTCATCCGCGCCACATAGCGGGCCAGCGTGTCGATCTCGAGGTTCACCGCATCGCCGACCTTGGCATCGCCCCAGGTGGTCGCGGTCTTGGTATGCGGGATCAGGTTCACGCCGAAGCTGTCGCCCTCCACCTCGTTGACGGTCAGCGAAGTGCCATTCAGCGCGACCGAGCCCTTGGGCGCAATGAACCCCGCCAGCGCGGCGGGCACGCGGAAGGTCAGCCTTGTGCTGTCCCCCTCCTCCCGCATCGCGGTGATCTCGGCGACGCCATCGACATGGCCCGAGACGATATGGCCGCCAAGCTCGTCGCCCACCTTCAACGCCCGTTCCAGGTTGATGCGCCGACCCGGGCGCCAGACATTGGGGCCGAGGTTGGTCTTGTCCACCGTCTCGGCCGAGATCTGCACCTCGAACCAGTGGCGTGTTTCGGCAGTGCCGGTGGCGATCACCGTCAGGCAAACCCCGTCGCAGGCGATGGAGGCGCCGATGTCGATCCCGGCCGGATCATAGCTGGTGCCGATCCGGGCCCGCAGGTCGCCCTCCTGCCGCAGATCGAGGATTTCGCCGATGTCGGTGATGATGCCGGTGAACACGCTGGGGATCCTTCTTGCTTGCGGCTTCCGAAGTAAGCCTGCGGCGGGGTTCCGGCAAGGGTGAAGGCGGATGCTGAGCATTGTCAGAGGGCAGCGCCCGTCCGCCGGGTGGGCGCTGCAACGGCTATTCTAGGTAATTTATGGTGCGGCGTAACTCCACGTGGTTCTGGGCGGAGCCGTTGAGTAGCGCCCGCCCGAGGGGGGTGATGAGCGACAAGAAATCCTCCAGTGGAGGATTTCCGCGAAGAACGCCCGGCCCGTGGCCGGGCCGGGAGGCGGGCGCTGCCCGGCGGCGCTAAAGCGCCTTGATTCCGGGCAAGGGGGGCTCTCGTGGGAAGCTATTGAGCCCGAAAACGACCCTTTCCCGCCCCCAAATCGCCCGCTTTGCCTCGCAGACATCCTCAACGCCCCACAAAGGGCCGCGCTCGACTTTGCGGGCGCGCTATGCTTTCACGGACCCGTGGGGCGGCAAGCCTGCGCCGTCCCTTGTTTGAGGTGTCGTCATGATCGGACCCGGAGTGCTGACCAACCACCAAGGGCGCGCATGACCGCCTCTGCCGCCTCGCGCAACTTCCTGTTCCTGCAGGGCCCGCATGGCCCCTTCTTCGACCGTCTGGGCGCGATGCTGCGCGCGGCTGGCGCCGCCACCTGGCGCGTTTCCTTCAACCGCGGCGATGATCGGTTCTGGCGCGACCGCTCGACCCTGCTGCCCTATCCCGGCCCGGCCGAGGACTGGCCCGCCGCGCTGCGCGGCATTCTGGCAAAGAAGGGCATCACCGACCTCGTGCTCTATGGCGACACCCGCCCCATCCATGCCGAGGCGGTGCAGATCGCCCGCAGCCTCGGCCTGACGGTGCATGTGTTCGAGGAGGGCTATCTGCGCCCCTACTGGATCACCTATGAGCGCGGCGGCTCCAATGGCCATTCCCGGCTGATGGAGATGCCCATCGCCGCCATGCGCAAGGCGCTGGAGCAGTCCGAGATGGAGATGCCCGACGCCCCCGCCCGCTGGGGCGACATGCGCCACCATGTGTTCTACGGCGCGCTCTACCATTTCTACGTCATGTTCCTGAACCGCCGCTATGCCGGCTTCCGCCCGCATCGGGGCATCGGTGTCGCGCGCGAATTTGCCTTGCACCTCAAACGGCTGGTGCTGATGCCGCTGCACGGGTTGGAGCGCTTCGCCGCCAGCCAGCGCATCCGGCTTGGCGGATTTCCCTATCATCTGGTGCTGATGCAGCTGGAACATGATGCCAGCTTCCGGATGCATGGGCCCTTCGCGAACATGACCGAGTTCATCGACACCTGCCTGCAGGGCTTTGCCAAGGGCGCGCCGCGGCACCACCATCTGGTGTTCAAGGCGCACCCGCTGGAGGATGGGCGCAGCAGCATGGTCGCCGATATCCGCCGGCTGGCGCAGAAGTACGGCGTGACCGGCCGGGTGCATTTCGTGCGCGGCGGCAAGCTGGCAGGCCTGCTCAATCAGGCGCGCTCTGCCGTCACGGTGAATTCCACCGCCGCGCAACAGGTACTGTGGCGCGGGCTGCCGCTGAAGGTGTTCGGCGCCGCGGTCTATTCCAAGCCCGAGTTCGTCTCCACCCAGCCGCTGCCCGAGTTCTTCGCCCGCCCCCGCCGCCCCGACGGGCGCGCCTATCGCGACTACCGGCACTACCTTCTGGAAACCTCTCAAGTGCCGGGCGGCTTCTATTCCGCCCGCGGCCGGCGCCACGCCCTGCGGCAGGTGGTGGACATGATGCTGATCCCCGAAGACCCCTATGACGCGCTGATTTCGGGCGCCGCGTCCCCACGGCAACAATTGCGGGTCGTGCAATAAGGTTGCTGGCTTTTTGGGACGGTTTTCCGTAAGGTTGCTGGAAAAAGACGAGGCAAGTTCCGTCATAAGGAGCGAGAGCAGTGACAATCAAGGCAAGCCGCGGGGCCAGAGTGCTGGCCCTGTTCGTCATCGCGGCGACCGTAGCGGGCTGCGGCCTGCCGCGCTCCGGCCCGAACAAACGCGAAATCTATGCAGGATCGGTGGAACGGCAGGGCAATGCCTTCATTGTGTCCGTCAATGACCGGGTCACGCGCGCCACGGCAGTGGTGCCGTCGCTTGGCTTCTCCTCTGCCTTCCTGAATGCAGGGATCGTCGGGTCCGACGATATCCGCGCTGGCGACGTGCTGGGGCTGACGATCTGGGAGAACGTCGATGACGGGCTTCTGGCCGTTGCCGGCGCGCCGGCAACGCAGTTGAGCGAGGTTCAGGTCGATGGCGCGGGGTTCATCTTCGTGCCCTATGCTGGCCGCATCAAGGCCGCGGGCAACTCGCCCGAGGCGCTGCGCCGGATCATCACCGAAAAGCTGGATGCGCAGACGCCCGATCCGCAGGTCTCTGTCACCCGGATCGCCGGGGATGGCTCGACCGTCACGCTGATGGGTGCCATCGGCGGCCAGGGTGTCTATCCGATCGAGCGGCCGACGCGGACGCTGTCGGCGATGCTGGCCCGCGCCGGCGGCATTGCCATCGAGCCCGAGACCGCCAAGGTCACCGTCACCCGCGGCAAGCAGACTGGCACCATCTGGCTGACCGACCTGTGGGAGAACCCGCAGCTGGATATCGCACTGCGCCCCGGCGATACCATCGTGGTGGAACAGGACGACCGTTCTTTCACCGCGCTTGGCGCGACCGGCGGGCAGAACCGGGTCAAGTTCGACACGCAGACCATTTCCGCCATCGAGGCGATTGCGCAGGTGGGCGGGCTGAACACCAGCCTTGCCGACCCGACCGGCGTCTTCGTGTTCCGCAACGAGAAGGCCGAGATTGCCAACATGGTGCTTGGCCGCAGTGACCTGCGCGGCGATCAGCGCATGGTCTATGTGCTGGACCTGACCGCACCGACCGGCATGTTCGAGGCGCGGGATTTCGTGATCCGCGATCAGGACACGGTCTATGTGACCGAGGCGCCGTTCGTCCAATGGACCAAGACCCTTGGCGCGCTGACCGGCACCGCGAACTCTGCCAATTCGGTCGCGGCACTGGGCGAATAGCGGCGCCCGCGATGAGCCTTTCCGAACCACAAGCCGCCGGGAGCGATCCCCGGCGGCTTTTCTTCTACAGCAGTGGGTTTCTGACCCAGGGCCGGCTGCGGCACATGCTGGCGGCGGCGGGCTGGCGACTGTCGCTTGGCCTGCCCGGCCCCAGCTCCGGCGACGCAGTGGCGGTCTGGGGCCACAGCCCGACGGCGGCGCGAGGCGAGGCGGTGGCGACCCGGCGTGGAGTGCCGCTGGTGCGGATCGAGGACGCCTTCCTGCGGTCGGTCCACCCCGGGCGCAGCCGGTGTGAGCCGCCCTTGGGTCTGCTGATCGACGAGACCGGCGGCGCGCATTATGCCAGCGCCGCACCCTCGGCGCTCGAGGTGATGCTGGCCCGGCATCCGCTCGATGATGCACATCTTTTGCAACGCGCAAGGGATGGGATGGGGCGGCTGAAAGCCCTAAACTTGTCGAAATACAACAATTTTGACCCTGCGCTGCCGCCACCAGATCCCGGCTATGTGCTTGTCATCGACCAGACGCGCGGCGATGCCTCGATCCGCTTGGGCGGAGCGCGGGAGTCTGTGTTCCGCGAGATGCTGGTCTTCGCGCAGGAGGAACATCCCGGGGCGCGGATCGTCATCAAGTCGCACCCCGAGACCCATGCCGGCCACCGGCCGGGGCATTACGGGCCGGAGGATGCGGGGGGCCGCATCACCCTGCTGACAGATCCCGTCTCGCCCTGGGCGCTGCTGGAGGGGGCGGTGGCGGTCTATACCGTTTCCTCGCAGATGGGGTTCGAGGCGATCCTGGCCGGGCACCGGCCGCGGGTGTTCGGGCAGCCCTTCTATGCAGGCTGGGGCCTGACCGGGGACGAAAACCCCGTTCCCCGCCGCCAGCGCAAGCTGACCAAGGTACAGTTGTTCGCGGCCGCGATGGTCCTCGCGCCGGTCTGGTATGACCCCTGCCGCGGCAAGCTGTGCAGTTTCGAGCAGGCGGTGGATCAGATGGAGGCCGAAACGCGCGCCTTCCGCGAAGACCGGCATGGCCATGTCGCGGTGGGCATGAGGCTGTGGAAGCGCGCACCGCTGCAAAAGGTGTTCGGGCGCGAGGTGCGGCTGGTCTTCGAGAACGACCCAGCGCGCGCCGCGGCCAAGGCCCGGCAGTCCGGCCGCGGTCTGCTGGTCTGGGCCGGCAAGGAGACGCCGGCGTTGGTCGAGGCAGCCGAGTGTCTGCGCCTCGCCCGCGTCGAGGACGGCTTCCTGCGCTCGCGCGGGCTTGGCGCCGAGCTGGTGCCGCCGCTCTCGCTGGTGACCGACCCGCTGGGGATCTATTACGATCCCAGCCGCGAGAGCCTGCTGGAACGACTGATCGCCGCGCCCCCTCCCCCCGGCGGCCTGCGCCGGGCCGAGGATCTGGTGGCGGGCCTGATCCGGGCAGGGGTGACGAAATACAACCTAGGCGGCGCGCTGCCCCCCCTGCCCGAGGGGCACCGGATTCTGGTGCCGGGGCAGGTGGAGGATGACGCCTCGATCCTCCGCGGGGGCGGAGAGGTACGGCACAACCTTGACCTTTTGCAACTTGTGCGGGCCAAGAACCCGGGCGCTGTGGTTATTTTCAAGCCACATCCCGATGTCGAGGCCGGTCTGCGCCCCGGCGCGGTGGCGGAGGCCGACCTGCGGGACCTAGCCGATGCGGTGGTCCGGCGTGGCGATCCCGCCGCGCTGCTGGCGGAGGTGGCCGAGGTCTGGACCATGACCTCGCTGCTGGGGTTCGAGGCGCTGCTGCGGGGACTGCTCGTTACCTGCCTCGGCGCGCCCTTCTATGCCGGTTGGGGTCTGACGACCGATCTTGGCCCGGTCCCCGCCCGTCGGCAGACGCGGGTAACGCTGCTGCAGCTCGCCCATGCCGCGCTGATTGCCTATCCGCGCTACACCGATCCGGTGACCGGCCTGCCCTGCCCGCCCGAGGTGGTGGCCGAGCGGCTGGCAAGCGGCACCGTGCCGCATCCGGGCGCCGCCAACCGGGCACTGGCGAAGCTGCAGGGGGCCTTCGCCTCGCAGTCAAGGTTCTGGCGTTAGACCCGCCGCCAGCGGTGCAAGACATCTCCGCCCACCGCGCGCGTCTCGATCAACGTGAACCGGGGGGCCTCGGCCAATGCGCCCTCCGGCAGCGCCCCGAGTGATGGCAGCCCCCCCGCCCCCAGTGCCAGCCCGGCAGTGAAGCCGATCACCTCATCCACCAGCCCCGCCGCCAGCAGCGACGCGGCAAGCCGGCCGCCGCCCTCGCAGAAGACCCGGGTCAGGCCCTGTTGCCCCAGGGCCAGCAGCATAGCCGCGGGATCAAGGCCCGCGCCGCTTTGCGCCACCTGCAGCAGTCGCGCGCCAGCCGATTCCCACGCGGCCCGCGCCTCCCTAGGCGCGCCCTCGCCATGCAGCAGCCACACCGGAATGTCGCGCGCCGAAGCCGCCAGCCGCCCCAGCGGCAGGTTCAGCCCGGCCGAAGCCACGATCCGCACCGGCTGCCGGACCGTGCCCATCCCGCGCACCGTCAGCATGGGATCATCGGCGCGCAAGGTGCCGCCGCCGACCAGCACCGCATCATGCCGGGCGCGCATCGCATGAACCAGATGCCGCGCCTCCGGCCCGGTGATCCAGCGGCTTTCGCCCGAGGCGGTGGCGATGCGGCCGTCAAAACTTGTGGCGAGCTTCAGCGTGACCATCGGCCGCCCAAGGCGGATGCGGCTGAGGAACCCGGCCTGCAGCGCAGCCGCCTCTGCCGCCATCACGCCGGTCGTGACCTCGATCCCCGCCGCGCGCAGCCGGGCATGGCCGCGGCCCGCGACGCGCGGATCTGGATCTTCCAGCGCCGACACCACCCGGGCGATGCCCGCCGAGACCAGTGCATCGGCGCAGGGCGGGGTCCTGCCGTGGTGTGAACAGGGCTCGAGGCTGACATAGGCGGTGGCACCGCGGGCGGCCGCGCCGGCCTGCGCCAAAGCGACGGTTTCCGCATGGGGGCGCCCGCCCTCTTGCGTCCAGCCGCGGCCGAGGATGCGGCCGCCCTGCACGATCACGCAGCCGACTGCAGGGTTTGGCCAGACCCGCCCCAGCCCCCGCGCGCCGAGCGCGATCGCCAGCGCCATGAAGCGGCGGTCGTCTTCGGCTGTCACTCTTCCGCAGCGCCGGTGGGGCGCAGTTCGGAAACGAACTTGTCGAAATCGTCCGCGGCCTGGAAGTTCTTGTAAACGCTGGCAAAGCGCACATAGGCAACGGTGTCGATCCGCGCCAGCGTCTCCATCACGATCTCGCCGATGGCCTTGGAGGGGATGTCGGTCTCACCGAGGCTTTCGAGCCGCCGCACGATGCCGGAAATCATCTGGTCGATCCGCTCGGGATCGATCGGACGCTTCTGCATGGCGATGCGGATCGAGCGTTCCAGCTTGGTCCGATCGAATTCCTCGCGCTTGCCGCTGGTCTTGATGACCACGAGGTCGCGCAGCTGGACCCGTTCATAGGTGGTGAAGCGCCCCCCGCAGGCCGGGCAGAACCGCCGCCGCCGAATGGCGACATGGTCCTCGGCCGGGCGGCTGTCTTTCACCTGGGTATCGACATTGCCGCAAAACGGGCAGCGCATGGCATCTCTCCCTCGTCGTGCTGACGATATTGTTTCCAGCACTATAGGGGGGACGCGATTCGTTGGGTAGAGGGTTTCGGTGGCCACAAGATGCAGGGGGCGGGGTGTGGCCGCGAAGACTCAAGCGCCGTAGTGATAGCGGCATTGCAGGATTTCCAGCGTCCCGGCCGTGGCGCGATAGACCAGCCGGTGTTCACGGTCGATCCGCCGCGACCAGAAGCCCGCAAGATCACCCTTCAGCGGTTCGGGCTTGCCGGTGCCCTCGAACGGGTGGCGCAGGCATTCCTTGATCAGCGCATTGATCTTGCGGAGCGTCGCCTTGTCGGTGGCCTGCCAATAAAGGTAATCGTCCCAGGCCTTGTCCCAGAAGGTCAGGGTCATTCGTCGATCAGGTCACGCGGGCCGGCCTCGCCCCGGTTCAGAGCCGCCACCCCTTCGCGCAAGCGCCGGGCGTTTTCCGGGCTGGTCAGAAGATAGGCCGTCTCATCCATGCTCGCCCAGTCCTCAAGGCTGACCATGACCACGGGCTTGCCGGTGGCGCGGGTGACGATGACCGGCTCATGGTCGTCGTTCACGCGGTCCATGACGGTGGACAGATTGGCGCGAAGATCGGTGGAGGAGAGGGTTTTCATGGGAGGGGTGTACGCGATTGCGTACAGGAAGTCAAGGAGGCGCTAGACGGTCGTCAGTCAACCCCACCCTCTATCATTGGCAACAGACATTTCGAACGCGTCCAGCATCAACCGGTTACGATCTTCAAGATTCTGGCCGCGATACTTATCGAGCATATTTGGATCCAACCCAACGTCCGATAAGAAACCGGAAAAATTGAACCACTTCTCATTCTGAAGCCCGCAATAAAAAAGGCCGATAGCAATGCGGACATGCAAGGGTCGCTTTACTTCCCAGTACGCCAGTATACAGATCTGGAGCTCAATATCATTCAGAGCGACCAAATTTACACCCTCGATAACGCCTTCCGGGTCTCTATCAGCATGCTTGAGGAAGTTGGCGACTCTGTTCTGGTAGAATAGCCAATCTCTCTCGCGGCCTGGCACAACCCGCGAGAGAATCTTTTCGTTCCACTCTGCCAAGAACTTGTTGGGTGTGTTCTTGTGCAGCCCATCCAAAATCCCCCTACATGCACCAATCAGCGTATGAATTGGCTCTGGGGGAAACCCCTTTAATATCAGAAAAACCGCGGCTTCGATTTGCCTTTCCAAGGCACCAACTTTGGTGATGGGCGGTCGCGCTACTGCACTCACTGATCCAGGAAACTCCGCAGCTTCCGGCTCCGGCTCGGGTGCTTCAGCTTGCGCAGCGCCTTCGCCTCGATCTGGCGGATCCGTTCCCGCGTCACCGAGAACTGCTGGCCGACCTCTTCCAGCGTGTGGTCGGTGTTCATGCCGATGCCAAAGCGCATCCGCAGAACCCGTTCCTCGCGGGGGGTGAGGCTGGCCAGAACCCGGGTCGTGGTTTCCTTCAGGTTCTCCTGAATGGCAGAATCCAGCGGCAGGATCGCGTTCTTGTCCTCGATGAAGTCGCCAAGCTGGCTGTCTTCCTCGTCGCCGATGGGCGTTTCCAGCGAAATCGGTTCCTTGGCGATCTTCATCACCTTGCGGACCTTTTCCAGCGGCATCTGCAGCTTTTCGGCCAGCTCTTCGGGCGTCGGCTCGCGGCCGATCTCGTGCAGCATCTGGCGGCCGGTGCGGACCAGCTTGTTGATCGTCTCGATCATGTGCACCGGGATACGGATGGTGCGCGCCTGATCGGCGATGGAGCGGGTGATCGCCTGACGGATCCACCAGGTGGCATAGGTCGAGAACTTGTAGCCGCGGCGATACTCGAACTTGTCGACGGCCTTCATCAGGCCGATATTGCCTTCCTGAATAAGATCAAGGAATTGCAGCCCGCGGTTCGTGTATTTCTTGGCGATGGAGATGACCAGACGCAGGTTGGCCTCGACCATTTCCTTCTTGGCCTGCCGCGCCTCCTTCTCGCCCTTCTGGACCTGGTTCACGATCCGGCGGAATTCGGTGATGTCGACGCCGACATATTGGCCGACCTGGGCCATATCGGCACGCAGATCCTCGACCTTGTCACGGCTCTTCTCGATCAGCGATTGCCAGCCGCGGCCAGCCTTGGCCGCCATCCGGTCGAGCCAGACCGGGTCCAGCTCGTATCCGCGATACTCGTCGATGAATTCGCGGCGGTTGATCCGCGCGGCATCGGCCAGCTTCACCATGGCCGAGTCGATGGACATGATCTTGCGGTTGATGCCGTAAAGCTGGTCGATCAGCGCTTCGATCCGGTTGTTGTGCAGGTGCAGGGCGTTGACCAGCAGCACGATTTCCGACCGCAGCTTCTGATAGGCGGCTTCCTCTGCGGCCGAGAAGGTGCCGTCCTCGTTCAGCGTGGCCGACATCCGCAGGTCCTGCATCTCGGCCAGCGTGGTGTAGTCGCGCGCGATGACTTCCAGCGTTTCCAGAACCTTGGGCTTCAGCGCCGCTTCCATCGCTGCCAGCGACATCGCCGAGGCTTCGTCATCCTCGTCGTCATCTTCGGCCTGCAGGATCGGGTTGCCGTCGGCATCGAGCTCGGGCTCGTCGCTGGCGGGCTTCTTCGGGGCAGCAGAGATATCGACCTCGCCCACCACCGGCTCGTCCAGATCTTCCTCGCCGTCGAGCGAGCGGCCGAAGGTGGCCTCGAGGTCGATCACGTCGCGCAGGAGGATATCTTCCGACAGAAGCTCGTCGCGCCAGATGGTGATCGCCTGGAAGGTCAGCGGGCTTTCGCACAGGCCCGCGATCATCGTGTTGCGGCCGGCCTCGATCCGCTTGGCGATGGCGATCTCGCCCTCGCGGCTGAGCAGTTCAACCGAGCCCATCTCGCGCAGATACATGCGCACCGGGTCATCGGTACGGTCCAGCGCTTCGGCATTGGTGGTGGAAACGGCAAGCTCGCGCGAGCCCGAGGAAGCGTCGACAACCGCGCCGCCGGTCTCGCCCTCTTCGGCCTCGTCATTCTCGATGACGTTGATGCCCATCTCGGACAGCATCGACATGACGTCCTCGATCTGCTCCGAGGATGCCTGTTCCGGCGGCAGCACCGCGTTCAGCTGGTCATATGTGATGTAGCCGCGCTCACGCGCGTCCGCGATCATCCGTTTGACGGCAGCCTGGCTCATGTCGAGCGAATGATCGCCGTCCTGCTCGTCGGGCTTCACGTCGTCGGTGTCTTTTGCGGCCATGGGGGCTCCTCATAGGCGTCGGCGCGGGGCATCGTCACGGCGGACATCAGCAAAACTGGCGATTCGCGGCGCGATCCACGAATCATGTCCGACTCTCTTAGCGAATCAAGTGAGCGAGTCACAGGGGCAGTCACATAAGCGGCGAAGCGGTCAGCTGCGGTTCTTTCGCCAGATTTCCTTGTCGATCAGGCTTTGCAGATGCGCTGACAGCGCCGCCCGGTCCTCGCCCATGTCCTTCGCATCGTCCAGATTCGATCTCTCGGCGCGGTGGCGGGCGCTGGCCGCCTGGGTCAGCCGCCAGGTCACGCCTTCGTCGGCGAGCCCTGCGAGGTCCTCCATCGCATCCTCGATCTCGGCCCGCGCACCGCGCCTTGCTTCCAGTTTCGCCAGCTCCTCGGCCAGGCACATCAGGGCGAGGTCGGGGTCGCCTGCATTGCGAACGGGCGGGGCGATGGACACATGGGGCAGCGAAAGCAGCTTTTCAACCGCATCGCCCGCTTCTGTCATAAGTCGTTCACGGAAATCGGGGCCCGCATCGTGGCTCAGATTCAGCAGCAACAGCCGCAGCGCATCATGCCCCTCGCCGCTGAACTGCACGGTTTCCAGCTGGCTTTCGAAGCGGGTGATGCAGGCCGGATGCGTGGCGCAGATCGCCAGGATCATCGCCTCGCGCAGCAGATCCTCGGGGTCGGACTGCCCGGCAGAGGCCAACACCGTCGCCCGCGTCACCGAATAGGCGCCTACCTCGAAGGGCACGAACTTGCCGCCGAATCGCGCTTGGCCGCCCGGGCCGGCCGCCTGCCACGCCTTTGGCGGGCGCTGCCAGTTGGTGCCGAACAGGTCGCGTTGCAGGCGCTTCAACTCCTGCTCGTAATGCGAGCGGATCGAGGTATCGCGGATCTTGTGCGTCACCTCGTTGAAGGTCTTCTCCAACGCCGCGCGCCGTTCGGGGCTGTCGAAGCTGCGCCCTTCGGTCTCGCGCTGCCAGAGCAGGTCCACCATCGGGCGCGCGCCCTCCAGCAGCTTCTGCATCGCGCCGGCACCCTGGGCGCGGATCAGGTCATCGGGGTCCTGCCCCTCGGGCAATATCACGAAGCGCAGCCCCTGCCCCGCCTCCAGCAGCGGCAGCGCGAGGTCCATGACCCGCTGCGCGGCGCGGATGCCGGCCTTGTCGCCGTCCAGCGCCACGATGGGCTCGGAGGAGATGCGCCACAGCATCTGCAGCTGCGTCTCGGTGATCGCGGTGCCAAGCGGCGCCACCGCGCCGCCAAAGCCGGCCTCGGCCAGCGCGATCACGTCCATGTAGCCCTCGGCCACCACCAGCGGCGCGCCCTTGGCCACCGCCTCGCGCGCCGGGCCGTGGTTGTAGAGGTTTCGGCCCTTGTCGAACAGCTCCGTCTCGGGCCCGTTGAGGTATTTGGCCCGGGCATTCGGGTCCATCGCCCGCCCGCCAAGGCTGATCGCGCGGCCGCGCGCATCGCGGATCGGAAAGATGATCCGGCCGCGGAACCGGTCATAGGGCGCGCCGCCATCGTCGGGCTTGGCACAGAGCCCGGCATCGACCAGCAGGTCCGTCGCGATGCCCTTGGCCGTCAGCGCCTGGAACAGCCCCTGCCGCGTGTCGGGCGCAAAGCCGATCCCGAACCGCTCCTGCCCAGCCTCGCCCAGCTTGCGCTTCGCCAGATAGTCGCGCGCCGCTGCCGCGGCCCCGGTGCGCAGTTGCAGCCGGTACCACTTCACCGCCTCGTCCATCACCTCGGCCAGCTGGGTGCGGCGGTCGGCCCGTTGCGCGGCCTGCGGATCGCGCGCGGGCATCGTCATCCCCGCCTCGCGCGCCAGCGCCTCCACCGCCTCCATGAAGCCCATATTCTCGGTCTCGCGCAGGAAGCTCAGCGCGTCGCCCTTCGCGTGGCAACCGAAGCAGTAATAGTACCCCTTGCGGTCATCGACATGGAAGCTGGCCGATTTTTCCTGATGGAAGGGGCACGGCGCCCACCAGTCGCCCTTGGCCTGATTGGACTTGCGGTTGTCCCACATGACCTTGCGGCCGACGACGCGGGACAGCGTCGTGCGGGTGCGCAACTCATCAAGGAAACCCGGGGGAAGACTCATGCCTTCCTATATCGGGCCGGTGCGCACACAAGTCCAGATCGTTGTCAAGATGGGTGACGGGTCAGCCGCGCGCGGCCACCGCCTGCATCGCCACCGCCAGCTCATGCACCGCGGTGCCAGCCATCGACCGGAACACCCAGATTTCAAAGGCTTCGGCCCCGCTGCGGTGCAAGATCGCCATCATGTGCCCCAGCGGCGCGCGCGCGACATGCCCCGGCGCAAACTCCGCCAGCCGCAGGTCGAGCGGGCAGAGCCGCGCCAGCACCGCCTCCGCCTGCGCCCCCTCCAGCCGCAGCACCGCCCAGCCATCGGACTGATCGGTCAGAGCCGCCAGATCCTCCAGCCCCTGCGGCACGAGGCCGGTGACAAAGGCCACGCCCCGCCCGGCCCAAAGGCACCGGCCCGCAGGCGCCACCACCGCCCGGCCCACCTCGGGCCAGCCAAGCCCGTCCGCCGCCAGCGCCCGCGCCGTGGCCGCCTGCCGGCCCTTGAACGGCGCGACGGAGGTGACGGGGCCGGGCTGCGCCTCGGTCAGCTGCGCGCCGGGGGTGATGCCCGGACTGATAACCGGCAGCAGATCCTCGCAGGGGGATTTGTCGATGAGGCTAGCCACGCGCGCGCCCTCCTTCGGGATCAAGGAACACCGGATGCGCCACTTCGCACAGCAGATCGACATCGCGGAGGTGATCGACCAGCCGCACCATCTCACCCGTGCGCGCCCGGCCGTCCTGCAGGAAGCCAAGGCCAAGCGCGCCCTTCAGCACCGGCGACCAGCAGGCCGAGGTGACATAGCCCTGATCGTTCGCGGGCGTCAGGTCCGCCCCCGGCGGAAACAGATGCGCCCCCGCGGTCAGCATCCGCCCCGGATCGACCGGGCGCAGGCCCACCAGCTGCTCACGTGCCCGGCCGGTCAGGCCGGGGCGCTGCGCGGCGGCACGGCCGATGAAATCCTTCTTGCTGCTCAGCATCCCCTGCAGGCCGATATCGAAGGCGGTGACGCGGCCGTGGATCTCTGCATGGGTGATGAACCCCTTCTCGATCCGCAGCACATTCAGCGCCTCCATCCCATAGGCGCAGCCCCCCATCGCCTCGGCCCGTGCCACCAGATCGCGCCACAGCGCATCGCCAAAGCGGGCGGGCACCGCGATTTCATAGGCATGCTCGCCCGAAAAGCTGATGCGGAACAGGCGGCCCGCGACGCCGTGCACGGTAACCGCCCCGCAACCCATGAACGGGAAACTCGCGTCATCCAGCGGCCCGGCCAGAATGCCGTCCAGCAACCGCCGCGACAGCGGCCCCGCCACCGCGAACTGCGCCCAGCTTTCGGTGACCGAGATCAGCCGCACGTCCCAGTCGCCGCAGAAGGCCTGCGCCACGAACTCCATGTGCCGCATCACCAGCCCGGCGGCCGCGGTGGTGGTCGTCACCACGAAGTGCTGCGCCCCCAGCCGCGCGCAGGTGCCATCGTCCAGCACCATCCCATCCTCGCGCAGCATCAGGCCATAGCGGGTGCGGCCCACCGCCAGCGTCGACATGGCATTGGTATAGACGAAATCCAGAAACCGAGCCGCATCAGCGCCTTGCACGTCGATCTTGCCAAGGGTGGATACGTCGCAGACGCCCACCTTGGCCCGCACCGCCAGCACCTCGCGGTCACAAGACTCGCGCCACGTCGCCTCGCCGGGGCGGGGGAAATAGCTGGGGCGATACCACAGCCCCGCCTCGATCATCGGCGCGCCGCGGTCGCGGCTGGCCTTGTCCGAGGTGGTCAGGCGCTGCGGCGCGAACCCCTCGGCCCGCCCGCCCGCGCCCATCGCGGCGATGGAGACGGGGGTATAGGGCGGCCGGAATGTGGTGGTGCCGGTGCCCGGGATGCTGCGCCCGGTCGCATCGGCCAGCACCGCCAGCGCCGCCACGCTGGAGGTCTTGCCCTGATCCGGCGCCATCCCTTGCGTGGTGTAGCGCTTCATATGCTCGACGCTGGCAAAGCCCTCCTTGGCCGCCAGCCGCACATCCTTGCTGGTCACGTCATTGGCAAGGTCGAGCCAGGCGCGGTTTCGCTCTCCCGGCACCTCCCAATAGGGGCGGATGACGTAGCCGCCATCCTCGGCCACCGGCAGCGGATGATCGACCGGAGTCAGGCCGAGGCCCTCGACCACCTCGCGCGCAGCGGCCAGCCCCCCGGCCAAGGCGGCAGAAGTGGAGAACTCGCCCGCCGCGGCCCCGCAAGCCACCATCCCCGGCACCGATCCCGGTTTGCCCGGAACCGGCGGCACGAAGGCGGCGATCTCTTCACGCCAGAACGGCCGCCCGCCCATATGGCAGGTCAGATGCAGCGCCGGGTTCCAGCCGCCTGAGACGGCAAGGCAATCGGCCGCGATCCGCTCTGGCCCGGTATCGGTCTGCACCGTGATCTCCCGCAGGCCGCGGCGACCACGGGTGGCGATCACCCGCGCCCCGGCAAGCACCGGGAACTCTCCCGCCACCCGAACGCCCGGCCGCACGTCGATCAGCGCCGCGACCTCCACCCCCGCCGCGACCAGATCGCGCGCGGTCTGGTGGGCATTGTCATTGTTGCCGAACACCGCGACCCGCCGCCCCGGCGCGACGCCCCAGCGGTTGACATAGGCACGCACCGCCCCCGCCGCCATGATCCCCGGCCGGTCATTGGCCGGGAAGGCGATGCCCCGCTCCAGCGCGCCCGTCGCCAGGATCGAGCGCCTGGCCACGATCCGCCAGAAGCACTCTCGCGGCAGCGCTTCGGGGCGCTGCGCCAGATGCAGCCCCACCCGCTCCAGCGCGCCAAAGGTGCCGCCGTCATAGGCGCCGGTCACCGTGGTGCGCGGCATCAGCCGCACCTTCAGCAAGGCCAGTTCCGCCAGCACCTCGGCCACCCAGACCGGGCCGGGCTTGCCATCCACTTCCTGCGTCTCGGCCAGCAGCCGCCCGCCCATCCGCGCATCCTCATCGGCCAGGATCACGTCGGCCCCGGCCCGGGCGGCCGCCAGCGCCGCCATCAGGCCCGCAGGCCCCGCGCCGATCACCAGCAGATCGCAATAGGCAAAGGCCTTTTCGGAATGCGCCGTGTCGCTCTCCCCGGACAGCGCCCCCAGCCCCGCCGCGCGGCGGATCGCAGGCTCATAGACCCGCTCCCAGAAGGCCCGGGGCCACATGAAGGTCTTGTAGTAGAACCCCGCCCCCAGGAAGGGTGCAAACAGGTCGTTCACCGCCAGCATGTCGAAGTTCAGGCTCGGCCAGCGGTTCTGGCTGCTCGCCTCCAGCCCCGCGAACACCTCCTGCACCGTCGCGCGGGTATTGGGCGTGCGGTCCGCGCCCTGCCCCACCGTCACCAGCGCATTCGGCTCTTCGCTGCCCGCCGACCAGATCCCGCGCGGGCGGTGATACTTGAAGCTGCGCCCGACCATCCGCACGCCCGAGGCCATCAGCGCCGAAGCCAGCGTATCGCCCTCGAACCCCACGAACTCGCGCCCGTCAAAGCGGAACCCCAGCGGGGTGGAGCGGTCGATCAGCCCCTTGCCATCGATCCTCATGCCTTGCCCCCCTCGGCCTGCGCATCGGTCACCAGCCGCACCGACAGCACTGCGTGGCTGACGGTATCGCGGTTCACCACCAGCCAGGCGGCGCAGCCCATCTCGTGATACCACAGGTCGCGCAGCGCCCCGGCGGGGTTGTCGCGCAGGTGCAGGTAGGCGTCCCACTCCTCGGCCGGGGCCTCCATGCCGGGACGGTCCAGATAGTCGGCGGCGCCGTAATAGGTGAACTCGCGCCGGTCGCGGTCGCCGCAGAGGGGGCAGGTGATGCGCATCTGGTCAGTCCCTCAATGCAGGTTGTGCTGGCTGCCGGTGCCTTCTTCGTCCAGCAGGTGCCCTGTGGCAAAGCGGTCCAGCCGGAAGCGCCGCGCCACCTCATGCGGGTGATCGGTCGCCATCAGATGCGCCATGCACCAGCCGGATGCCGGCACCGCCTTGAACCCGCCATAGTTCCAGCCGCAGTCGATATAGAGCCCCTCGACCGGCGTGCGGTCGATGACCGGGCTGCCATCGGGCGACATGTCCATGATCCCGCCCCAGCTGCGCAGAACCTTCGCCCGGCCGATCATGGGCATCAGCGTCATCCCTGCCTCCATCACATGCTCCACCATCGGCAGGTTGCCCCGCGCGGCATAGCTTGCGTAGAAATCGAGATCGCCGCCGAAGACGAGGCCCCCCTTGTCCGACTGGCTGATGTAGAAATGCCCCATGCCGAAGCTGATGACGTGGTCGATTACCGGCTTCAGCCCCTCGGTCACGAAGGCCTGCAGGATATGGCTCTCGATCGGCAGCCGCAGCCCGGCCATCGCCGCCACCTGGCTGGAGCGCCCGGCAACGACGATCCCCACCTTCTTGGCCCGGATCGCGCCGCGGGTGGTTTGCACGCCGGTGACGCGCCCGGCAGAGATGTCGATCCCCGTCACCTCGCAGTTCTGGATCAGGTCCACGCCCCGCCGGTCCGCCCCGCGCGCATAGCCCCAGGCCACCGCATCATGCCGGGCGGTGCCGCCGCGCCGGTGCAGCAGCCCGCCATAGACCGGGAAGCGGGTGTTGTCGAAATCGAGATAGGGCAGCAAGGCCCGCACCCCGTCGCGGTCCAGCAGCTCGGCATCGTCCCCTTGGGTGATCATCGCATTGCCGCGCCGGGCGAAGGCGTCGCGCTGCCCGTCGGAGTGGAAGAGGTTGATCAGCCCGCGCTGGCTGTGCATCACGTTGTAGTTCAGCTCCGCCTCCAGCCCCTCCCACAGCTTCAGCGAGTGGCTGTAGAATTCGGAATTGCCCGGCAGGAAGTAGTTGGCCCGCACGATGGTGGTGTTGCGCCCGATATTGCCGCCGCCCAGATAGCCCTTCTCCAGCACCGCGATGTTGCGGATGCCGTGGTTCCTGGCGAGGTAATAGGCCGTCGACAGCCCATGCCCGCCGCCGCCGATGATCAGCATGTCATATTCGGGCTTCGGATCGGGCTCGCGCCAGACCGGCTTCCAGCCGCGGTTGCCCCGCAGCCCTTCGGCAATCACCTTCAGCCCGGAATAGCGCATGTCTGCCCCCATTGCTCCGGCCCAGTGAACCCGGTTGTGGCGGAGTTTTCAACGGGCCTGCGAAAATTCCCCGCCCGCCTGCGACATCACATGGTCGCAATCGGCCCCCTGCAGCGCGTGTGCCGTGGCCCTTTGCCGCGCAACCCTCTGGCCCTTCCCGCGCAACGCCTGTAAATCGCGCAGCGACACCAAAGGATAGGCGCGGCAATGGCACGGATTCTGATCACCTCGGCACTGCCCTACATCAACGGCATCAAGCATCTGGGCAACCTCGTCGGCAGCCAGCTGCCGGCCGACCTCTATGCCCGCTACATGCGCGCCCGCGATCATGAGGTGATGTTCATCTGCGCCACCGACGAACATGGCACACCGGCCGAGCTCGCCGCCGCCAAGACCGGCGAGGCGGTGGACGCCTATTGCGCCCGGATGCATGAGGTGCAGGCCGACCTCGCCCGCGGCTTCCGGCTGTCCTTCGACCATTACGGCCGCTCCTCCAGCGCCCGCAACCGGGCGCTGACCCAGCATTTCGCCGGCAAGCTGGCCGAGAATGGCTTCATCGAGGAGCATTCGGAAAAGCAGGTCTATTCCATCGCCGATGGCCGCTTCCTGCCCGACCGCTATATCGAGGGCACCTGCCCGAACTGCGGATACGACCGCGCCCGCGGCGACCAGTGCGAGAACTGCACCAAGCAGCTGGACCCGACCGACCTGATCAACCCGCGCTCAGCCATCTCCGGCTCCACCGATCTGGAAGTGCGCGAGACCAAGCATCTCTACCTGCGCCAGTCGCTGCTGAAGGGCGAGATCGATGCCTGGATCGACGCGCAGACCGACTGGCCGCTGCTGACCACCTCCATCGCCCGCAAATGGCTGCATGACGGCGACGGCCTGCAGGACCGCGGCATCACCCGCGACCTGCATTGGGGCGTGCCGGTCAAGAAGGGCGACGCCGAATGGCCGGGGATGGAGGGCAAGGTCTTCTACGTCTGGTTCGACGCACCCATCGAATATATCGCCGCGACCGCCGAATGGGCCGATGCAACGGACAAGTCGGATAAGGACTGGGAACGCTGGTGGCGCACCGACAAGGGCGCCGAAGATGTTCGCTATGTGCAATTCATGGGCAAGGACAACGTGCCCTTCCACACGCTCAGCTTCCCCGCCACGATCATGGGTTCGCGCGAGCCGTGGAAGCTGGTCGATTACATCAAGTCCTTCAACTACCTGAACTATGATGGCGGCCAGTTCTCGACCAGCCAGGGCCGCGGCGTGTTCATGGATCAGGCGCTGTCGATCCTGCCGCCGGACTATTGGCGCTGGTGGCTGCTGAGCCACGCCCCCGAAAGCAGCGACAGCGAGTTCACCTGGGAGAATTTCCAGGCCTCGGTGAACAAGGATCTCGCCGACGTTCTGGGCAATTTCGTCAGCCGCATCACCAAGTTCTGCCGCTCGAAATACGGCGAGGTGGTGCCCGAGGGCGGCGAGACCGGCGAGCGCGCTGCGGCACTGGTCGCCGAGCTGGAGATCCGCGTGCGAGCTTACGAGTCGCACATGGAAGCAATGGAAGTGCGCAAGGCCGCGGCCGAGCTGCGCGCCATCTGGGCCGCCGGCAACGAATACCTGCAATCGGCCGCGCCCTGGACCGTGGTCAAGACTGAACCGGAGCGGGCGGCGGCGATGGTGCGGCTGTCGCTGAACCTCGTGCGGCTTTACGCAGTGCTGTCCGAACCCTTCATCCCCGACGCCGCCGCGGTGATGCTGGAAGCCATGGGCACCACCGACCGCAGCTGGCCCGGCAATGTGGCCGCGGCGCTGGAAACCCTACCTGCGGGCCATGCCTTCACCACGCCCGACAACCTGTTCCGCAAGATCACCGACGAAGAGCGGGAGGACTGGGAGAAGCGGTTTTCGGGCGTGCGCAGCTAAGAACGCCTGAGCCGCCGGCGCCAAGACATGCCCCGCGTCGGCGGCTCAGGCCGCCGGAACCAACACATGCATCGTGACGGCGGCGTAGAACACCATGCTCGCCACCAGCACAAAGCCGTGCCAGATCGTGTTGTGGAACGGCAGGCCTTCATAGAGGTAAAAGCCGACCCCGACCGTATAGATCAGCCCGCCGATCACGATCAGCGCCAGCACGGGGGCCGAGACGGTGGCGAAGACGCCCCAGCCAGCCACGGCGCCGACCCAGCCCATCCCCAGATAGAGCCCCAAAGCCACCCAGCGGAACCGCTCGGGCGAGACCATCTTCAGCCCGGTCCCCGCCACCGCCGCGCCCCAAAGGCCCGCCAGCAGATAGCCCTGCCCGCCCGCCAGCATCGTGAACGGCGTGTAGGTGCCGGCGATCTTCAGGTAGATCGCGGAATGGTCCAGCCGGCGCAGCACCGGCGTCCAGCTGCCATGGGGCACCATGTTGTAAAGCCCCGAGAACAGGATCATCGCCACCAGCGTCACCCCGTAGATCGAGGTGGCAAAGATCGCCGTGGCATCGCCGCGCAGCACCACGGTCAGCGTCACCAGCACCGGCACCGCCATCAGCGCGGCGGTGAGGCCGGAGACATGCATCACCGCATCGCTCAGCCGCTCGGCACGGCTGTAGCCATCGCGCACGAAGGGCGCGCGTCCGGGGCGGGCGAGGTCGGAGGAATTAGGGGTCATCCGCCCATCCTAGCGCAGATTGCGGGGCGTCGGTATGGCCCTGCCCTCACAGCAGCGTGACAAGGTTCAGCCGCCAAGAACGGCACCCAGCCCCTGCCCGGCGCGCACCGCCAGCAACGCCAGCACCACGAAATACACGACGGTCAGCACGATGAAGCCATAACCGGCCAGCACCATCACCCCGTCGCGCTGCATCATTCCCATCGCGAGCAGCAGCACCGCAATCGCCGGCAGCGTGTTGGAAAACGGCACCAGCCCCAGCGGCGCCATCAACAAGATTCCCGCCAGCATCAGCATCAGCCCGTTGAAGCGCGACACCATGCCGGCCCGCGTCAGCCCTGTCAGCCGCGGGCGCACGAAGCGCTCCACCTTGCCGACCAGATCCAGCCCGCGCCGCAGCGCCGCGCGCAGCTTTTCCGAGGGCATTTCCCGGTCCAGCACCCGCCGCGGCAGCCAGGGCAGCCGGTTTAACGTGATCGCCAACGCCGCCAGCACGATGGCCGCGCCGAACACCGTGCTGACGCCCGGAATCGACACCGGCAGCAGGAAGGGCAGCGAGGCGATCCCGCACAGAAGCAGCAGCCCCTGCTCGCCAATGGCCTCGATCAGCCGGCGCAGGGTGATGGTCTCTCCGGCGATCCCGTCGATGGTCGCGCGCAGGGAGGCGCTGAACGAGGTGGTCGTGTCGTGGAAGTCTTCCTGGCTGCTCATGGTCGCGCCTGTCCTGGTTGGGCGGCGCATCAAAGCCGCAGTCGCCCTCATTGTGCCATGCTGCACTGCCGCATGGCAACCTCGCATCGCCTGCGGCGGCACCCTGCCGCCCACCGGATATGCAAACGGGGAGGGCCCAAGCCCTCCCCGTTCAGATCTGCACACATTGCGGGCCGAAGCCCTGCCGCTGCCTGCGCCAGTTGATCGAACCGATCAGGCCAGCGCGAGGTTGGTCGCGGATTCGCGGCCGTCACGGCCGGTTTCGATGTCGAAGGTCACTTTCTGACCGTCATTGAGCTGACGGATGCCCGCACGCTCGACCGCCGAGATATGGACGAAAATGTCCTTTTTCCCGCCGTCCGGGGCGATGAAGCCGAAACCCTTGGTGGTGTTGAACCATTTCACGCTGCCGGTGGCCATCGTGATGTCTCCTTCACATATGCCGCCCGCACCATTGCGACGGCCCGGCTCTGTCAGTTCAAAATCGATAGGACTGCAGCCGATGAAGCGAGACAGGGATCGATAGAGATAACGTAGCCGCCCCAATATGGGCCCGAACCGGCCCAAAAGCAACTGATTTCAGAGTGGCCGGCGGGGGCCCGCTTGGCCGCTGCGGCCTGTGTGGGCACGGCTTTCAGCGCCGGATCGAGGCAGCTGGTGCCCGCGGCCGGACTCGAACCGGCAAGGCCAGGGCCGAGGGATTTTAAGTCCCCTGTGTCTACCATTCCACCACGCGGGCCGCCAAAGCCAGGCACAGATCCCGGCTCTGGCGCGGACCATAGCGGGGGGGATGGGCGAAGGGAAGGTGGGTGGAGGAGGGGTCTGGGTTGAACGTCTGCTCAGCGGGACGAAGCTGGCGCTTGTCGACCCGGCTGCATCGCCTGCCTTGGCGAAGGCCATCGCCTTCGCCACGCACCGCCCTCTCACCCCACACCGGACGGGCCCCAAAGGGCCCGGCCAGCGCCCGCCCCGCCCTCGGCGGGCGCTTCTCGCCCGCCAGGTCGGGCGCTGGCCTCATTCGGTCGCGTGCTGCCAGCGGCTCTGGGGGAAAGGTCGCGCACGGGCGGGGCCGAGGCAGTGCCTCGCCTATTCCCGCCCGAGCACAGCGGTCCGCACTCCCAAAAGGCCCAGAACGGACAATCCAGTTCGAGACACGTCCCCCCCCCCGCTGGCCCCCGCCCCCAACCCGCGCTATGCCTGCGGCAACCCGCCTTGCCCGATGAGCCCACCCATAATGCGCCTTGCCCTCGCCCTCGCCGCCCTCTTGGCCGCCGCCCCGGCCCTCGCCGAGCGCATCCTGACCGGCAGTGCCAGCTATCCGCAGCGCATCGCCCTGCCCGAGGGCGCCGAGCTGGCGCTGGACCTCACCGACGCCTCGGGCGCCGTGGTGGCCGAGCGGCGCCAGCCGCTGCAGGGCGCGCAGGTGCCGCTGCCCTTCACCCTCACCGCGCCGGGCGATGCCCTGACCTTGCAGGCGGCGGTTCTGGCGCGTGGCGCCCCGCTCTGGGTCAGCGAGCCGCTGGCCATCCCCGCAGGCACAGGCCCCGCCGAGCTTGGCACCCTGCGCCTGCGCCCGCATCGGCCGATGGGCTTTGCCACCCGTTTCCGCTGCGGCGAGGCGGGGCTGGAGCTTGGCTATACCGCCGAGGGCGCCCGCCTGCGCATCGGCGCCACTTACTTTGACCTTGCGCCCGGCGAGGCAGGCACCTTCACCGACGCCGCCGATCCCGGCACCTTCGCCACCGTTCACGGCAACTCCCTGATGGTCAGCCTGCGCGGCACGCCGCTGCCGGCCTGCCACCCAGAGCTTCCGGGGCTCGTCCCCTTCCGCGCCACCGGCAATGAACCCGGCTGGGCGCTGATCATCGAGGCCGGCACCGTCACCTATACCGGCGATTACGGCGCCACGACGCTGACCGGCGACCTGCCCGCGCCGGACGCCAGCACCGGCCCGGTCCGACGCTACGCGCTGGAGGGCTTCACCTTCACCGTCGCCGATCAGCTCTGCCGCGACGGCGCCACCGGGATGCCCTACCCTGCCACGGTCACCATCGTGACAGGCGATGCCGCGCTGCCCGGCTGCGGCGGCGATCCCTTTGCGCTGCTGGCCGGCGTCACATGGCAGGTCGAGGATATCGGCGGCCGCGGCATCCCCGACAATGCCGCCGCGATGCTCACCTTCCTCCCGCTTGGCCGCGTCACCGGCCGCACCGGCTGCAACAGCTTCACCGGCAGCGCCGAACTGTCAGCCGAAGGCCTCCGCTTCGGCCCCGCCGCGCTGACCCGCATGGCCTGCCCCCCGGCGCTGACGCGGATGGAGGCGGATTTCCTGTCGGCCTTGCAGGAAACCGACCGCTTCGATTTCACCCCCGATGGCGCGCTGCAACTGATCGGCGGCGACCGGGTGCTGCTGACGGCCAGATTCTAGGACGGGTCTAACCCAGCCCGACCTCCTTCACCGTCTCCATCGCCACATAGGTCGAGGTCGAGGCGACATGCGGCAGGGTGGAAATCCGCTCCGCCATCACCCGGCGATAATCGGAGATGTCCCCGGTCCGCACCTTCAGCAGGTAATCGAAGCCGCCCGCGATCATGTGGCATTCCTCGATCTCCGGCACCCCGCGCACTGCCCGGTTGAAGCCCTGCAAGGCAGCCTCGCGCGTATCGGATAGCCGCACCTCGACAAAGGCGACATGCGCCAGCCCCATGCGGATCGGGTTCAGCAGCGCCCGGTAGCCCGCGATATAGCCCGCCTGCTCCAGCCGTTTCACCCGCGCCTGCACGGGCGATTTCGTCAGCCCGACGCGCCGCGCAAGCTCTGCATGGGCGATGCGCCCGTCCGCCGCCAGCTCTCGCAGAATCGCCGCGTCGAAACGGTCGAGGGCAGGAAGGTCATTGGACATGTCAAATTCCCACAAATCAGGCGAACCGCCCGCCTTATCGAGATCTACAGGCGAACCGCCTTCAGACTTGCCGGTAGAATGCCGCGATTGCAACCTCCCCTCTCGCCCCACAGGATCCCCCCATGCAGGACATCTGGCACCGCCTCGACTCTGGCACCCTCGCAGCCGAGGGGCCGCTGCTGGCGGGGCTGATCGCCAGTGCCGGGCTGGACGGGGCCACCCGCGCCCGCATCGCCGCCCGCGGGGCCGATCTGGTCCGCGCCATCCGTGCCGATGCCCGCCCCGGGCTGATGGAGGTGTTCCTGGCCGAATATGGCCTCTCGACCGACGAAGGCATCGCGCTGATGTGCCTGGCCGAGGCGCTGCTGCGTGTGCCCGATGCCGATACGATGGACGCGCTGATCGAGGACAAGATCGCGCCCTCCGATTGGTCGCGCCACCTCGGCGGCTCCGCCTCCACCCTCGTCAATGCCTCGACCTGGGCGCTGATGCTGACCGGCCGCGTGCTGGATGAGCGGGAGCCGGGCGTCACCGGCCATCTGCGCGCCGCGATCCGCCGTCTGGGAGAGCCGGTGATCCGCGCCGCCGTCGCCCGCGCGATGAAAGAGATGGGCCGCCAGTTCGTGCTGGGGGAAAGCATCAAGTCGGCGATGACCCGCGCCGAAAAGCTGGAAGAGCAGGGCTACACCTACAGCTATGACATGCTGGGCGAGGCCGCGAAGACCGGCGAGGATGCGACTCGCTATGCCAAAAGCTACGCCGCCGCCATCGCAGCCATCGCCGCCGCCTGCCGCACCGCCGATGTGCGCGCCAATCCCGGCATCTCGGTCAAGCTCTCGGCCCTGCATCCGCGTTACGAGGTCGCGCAGGAACATCGCGTCATGGCCGAACTTGTGCCTGTAGTGCAGGCGCTGGCCCGCGAGGCCGCCCGCGCCGGCATGGGCTTCAACATCGACGCCGAGGAAGCCGACCGCCTGACCCTGTCGCTGAAGGTGATCGAGGCGGTGCTGGCCGATCCTGCGCTGGCCGGCTGGGACGGGTTCGGCGTGGTGGTGCAGGCTTACGGCCGCCGCGCCAGCGCCACGCTGGACTGGCTGCATGCGCTGGCCCTCAAATACGACCGGCGCATCATGGTGCGGCTGGTCAAGGGCGCCTATTGGGACGCCGAGGTGAAGCGCGCGCAGGTTCTGGGCCTGACCGACTTCCCGGTCTTCACCCGCAAGCAAGCCACCGATGTCAGCTATATCTCGAACGCTGCCAAGCTCTTGGCGATGACGGACCGCATCTATCCGCAATTCGCCACCCACAACGCCCATACCGTCGCCGCGATCCTCGAGATGGCCACCGACCCCGCGGCCTATGAGTTCCAGCGCCTGCATGGCATGGGTGAGCGGCTGCACGACATCGTCCACCGCGGCGAGGGCACCCGATGCCGGATCTACGCCCCCGTCGGCGCGCACCGTGACCTGCTGGCCTACCTCGTGCGGCGGCTGCTGGAGAATGGCGCCAACTCCTCCTTCGTCCACCAGATCGTCGATGCCGAGGTGCCGCCCGAAACCGTTGCCGCCTGCCCCTTCGTGGCGGTGGAGGCGATGCTGCCCAACGCCGCCAACCCGGTCCTCCGCCCCGGCCCCGCCCTGTTCCCGGATCGCACCAACAGCCGCGGCTTCGACCTGACCGACGCCGCCACCCTCGCCGCCATCGAGGCCGCCCGCGCGCCCTTCGCCACTGCCACCCCCACCGCCGCCCCGCTGATCGCCGGCCCCCTCGCCGCCGCGCAAGCCGAGCCGCTCCACAGCCCCGCCACCGGCGCGCTCATCGGCCACGCCGCCCTCGCCACAAGGGCCGACGCAGAAACCGCCCTCTCCGCTGCGACGGCATGGGACGCCCCCGCCCAGACCCGCGCTGAAATCCTCACCCGCGCCGCCGCCCTCTACGAAGACCACTTCGGCGAAATCTTCGCCCTCCTCGCCCGCGAGGCCGGCAAGACCCTGCCCGATGCCGTCGCCGAACTGCGCGAGGCGGTGGACTTCCTGCGCTACTACGCCGCCCAGGGCGCAACCCTCACCGCCCCCGCCCGCGGCACCATCACCTGCATCAGCCCCTGGAACTTCCCGCTCGCCATCTTCACCGGCCAGATCGCCGCCGCCCTCGCCGCCGGCAATGCTGTCCTCGCAAAACCGGCCGAGCAGACGCCGCTGATCGCCCATCTTGCCACCCGCCTCCTCCACCAGGCCGGCGTGCCCCGCACCGCCCTGCAACTGCTGCCCGGCCCCGGCGCCAGCATCGGCGCCGCCCTCACCGCCGACGCGCGCATCGCCGGCACCGTCTTCACCGGCTCCACCGCCACCGCCCGCGCCATCCGTTCGGCCATGGCCAGCGCCACCGCCCCCGGCACGCCGCTGATCGCCGAAACCGGCGGCCTCAACGCCATGATCGTCGACTCCACCGCCCTCCCCGAACAGGCGGTGCGCGACATCGTCGCCTCGGCCTTCCAGTCGGCGGGACAGCGCTGCTCGGCCCTGCGCTGCCTCTATGTGCAGGAGGACATCGCCGCCCCCCTGCTCCACATGCTGTCCGGCGCGATGGACGAGCTGGTCCTCGGCGACCCTTGGCACCTCGCCACCGATATCGGCCCGGTCATCGACACCGCCGCGCTGGACAAGATCCGCGCCCATGTCGCACGCGCCCGCAGCGAAGGCCGCCTCATCAAGGAACTCGCCACCCCCGCCTCCGGCACCTTCGCCGCCCCCGCGATCCTGCGCATCGGCGGCATCGCGGACATGCAGGAGGAGATCTTCGGCCCCATCCTCCACGTCGTAACCTTCCGCGCCACAGACCTGCCAAAGGTCGTCGCCGCCATCAACGCCAGCGGCTACGGCCTCACCTTCGGCATCCACAGCCGCATCGACGGGCGCGTGCAAGAGGTGACGGCGGCGCTGCAGGTCGGCAACCTCTATGTCAACCGCAACCAGATCGGCGCCGTGGTCGGCAGCCAGCCCTTTGGCGGCGAGGGGATGTCGGGCACCGGGCCCAAGGCCGGCGGGCCGGACTACCTGCCCCGCTTCACCGCCGCGCCCCGGATCGAGGTCGCCGCCGAGCCCGCCGCCCCCGAAGCCGAGCCCGCCCTGCAGGCCCGCCTGACCGCCGCCGCCGCCCCGGCCGCCGCGGTCGAGACCCACGCCCTCCCCGGCCCCACCGGCGAGTCCAACCGCCTCTCGCTCCACCCCCGCGCGCCCCTGCTCTGCGCCGGCCCGGGGACCGAGGCCGCCGCCGCGCAAGCCGCCGCCATCCGCGCCCTTGGCGGCACGGCGGTCGAGGCCCCCGGCATCCCGCCCGAGGCCCTGACCCGGCTGCAAGGCTTCTCCGGCGTGCTCTACTGGGGCCCGGACACGCAGTCCCGAGCCATGACGGAAGCCCTCGCCACCCGCCCCGGCCCGATCCTGCCGCTGATCACCTCCGCCCCCGACCGGGCCCATGCGCTGCTGGAGCGGCATGTGTGCATCGACACGACGGCCTCGGGGGGGAATGCGGAGCTGCTGGTGCAGGCGGGGTGAGGGGGGAGGCTTGCCGGAGGCTTGTTGATAGGGCACGATAGCATCGTAATGACCCATCTAGTTGCCGCACCAACCTTGCGAGCCGGCAGCCTACCTTTTTGACAACCCTCAGCTCGGCGGCTGAAGACAGATGTCAGGGATTATTTGTGCCGCAAGAAAACCTTTCTAGCTTCTTGCATCGACACCGTTTTAACATGCGAGATATATTGTCCCGCCCAGCGCAGGGCATATATTCTCGCGACATAAATATTTGCAGATCATTCCCTGGATACCATTTTTTTCGGTGGAATATCAGGAGCGATCAACTCGCAGAATTGCAGCGAGCCTTCACGGTCGCAGAGTATGTGTCGCGATGCGAAACCAATGAGCCAGAGGCATTCTCACAATACGTGTCACACCTCAGCGAAGAGGCATGGAGATTTACAATTCGTTTCTGCCCTTTTCATAAGGTGCATATGGCGCTTGAGAACCTAAAACAAATACATGTAGCGATGCTTGAAGCATGTCTCGGAATGAACTCGGCCATGGCCGGCATGGCGTCCGCAATGGAGATTGCCGAAGTACCATCAGGCACCTATGAACGCGAGCAGTCAAAGTCCACCTCTCATCTCCTTAACTTTCTAGCGCTCTATAGCCTTTACGTGGATATTTGCCGACGCATAAAATCCGAGGCAGGCATACCAAAAACTAGCGCACCCTACCATCGCGCAATTCGGCGGATCACGAAGAGCAACTGGGGCAAGCACAGCGTCACGGGAGACTTAAGAAACTACGTACTCCACTATCTCTTGGAGAATCCCAGGACGGTCATTCATATAAATGAAACGCGGACAGTCAACCTAGTAATGGATGCAAATGCACTCTTGTACTCTGGGTTTGACTGGAAATCTGATGCGAAGTCATTTCTTCAGACCAGTCCCGATCTTGACGTTATAGAGGTAACGAGAGCCGTCGCCAAAGATGTTGCCAGGCTTATAAAGTTTCACGAGAATCTTGTTGAGAGCAGGCTATCCCACCAGAAGATTGCTTATGACACCTACATACACGAGCGAGCCAGATTCAAGCACCTGCAGAAGTCGGCAGTTGATATGGGCAGAGTGATCAAACGCCCCACCTCAATGCTGTCTCGCTTGATCGACAAGACAGTCATTGAGGGCACCATCAATAGTGCCCTATCCGATGAAGACGTTCGGACAGTGCTTTGTACCTTAGCCAACAAGTATGACAACCTTTCCGCCGATGCGATGCGCAACCTCACCAGTGAGGTAAACCTCCTCCTAAGGCAGCGCCGCAGGTTCCCGAGTGCGGGAGCTTACCTCCAAGGTCGACATTTTCCGCCTCCCTTACGTTGACTTCCCCCAACACCCATACGCCTCCCATATCCTTTCCATACGCTTTCCAGCCCCCCTCCCCGACCTTGACGCGGCCGTCCGGACCCGCCACCCTCCCCCCATGTTCCCGATCCGAGACCACAACCCCTCCCGCAATCCGGCTTACGTCACCTGGGCGCTGATTGCGGCGAATGTGGCGGTGTTCCTCTATTCCTGGCCGCTGTTTTCCGACGAACAGGCACTGCTCACCTTCTGGGCCAACTGGGCGATGATCCCCGGATTCGTGACCGAGGGGCACAGCTGGCACGGGGTGGTGACCTCGATGTTCCTGCATGGCGGGCTGATGCATCTGGCCGGTAACATGCTGTTTCTATGGATCTTTGGCGACAATCTCGAGGATGAGATGGGCCATGCCCGCTTCCTCGGATTCTACCTCGCCTGCGGCATCGCGGCGGCGCTGGCGCATCTGATGGCGGACCCCTACAGCTACATCCCCACCGTCGGCGCGTCCGGAGCCATCGCCGGCGTCATGGGCGGCTACCTCTTGATGTTCCCGCGCGCCCGCGTCGATGTGCTGGTGATTTTCATCATCTTCTTCAGGGTCTTCCCCGTCCCGGCATGGGTCATGCTCGGCCTCTGGTTCGCCCTCCAGCTCTTCAACGGCTCCGTCACCGACGCCTCCACCGGCGGCGTCGCCTACTGGGCCCATGCGGGGGGTTTCGTGGCCGGCCTCGCGCTGGCCCTGCCGCTCTGGCTGCGCCGCGGCGGCCCCGGCTTCTGGTCGCGCACCCACGGCTTGCCGCCGCATCCCGGCACCACCTACGCCCCCTCCCGTATCCCAACAGTCAGGCGCCGCAGATGACCCTTCCCCAGATCCGAGCCAACCACCCCGCCAGCTGCCATTGCGGCGCCATCCAGTTCACGGTGACGCTGGTGCCAGAGGGGCTCGCCACCGCCCGCCGCTGCGATTGCTCCTTCTGCCGCCGCCGCGGCGCCATCGCCGTGACCACGCTGCCGGATGGGGTGAAGATATTGACAGGGCAGGACAAGCTGACGCTCTACCAGTTCGGCACCAACACGGCGCAGCACCATTTCTGCGCGGTCTGCGGGATCTACATCTACCACCGCCGCCGGTCCAACCCCAATGAGCTGGGGGTGAACGTGGCCTGCCTCGAGGGCCTGAACCCGCGCGATCTGGGCGATGTGGAGTGGAGCGACGGGGTCAACCACCCGTCGGATGCGCGGCCTTAAGCAGGCTCGCGCAGGATCTTGCACAGCGGCTCGTAAAGCTCGCCATTGCCGGCGATGATCGAGCCGGACTCCAGCATGTCGCGCCCCTCGCGCACCGGCCCGACAAAGCCGCCAGCTTCCTTGACCAGCAGCAGCCCCGCCGCCATGTCCCAGGAATTCAGCCCGCGCTCCCAATAGCCATCGTAGCGGCCCGCCGCCACATAGGCGAGGTCCAGCGCCGCGGCGCCCCAGCGACGCACCCCGGCGCAGACCGGCATCAGCCGGGCGAGGTCTTGCAGCGTGGCGGGCAGGGTCGCGCGGCCGCCAAACGGCACGCCGGTGGCAAAGATCGCCTCGATCATGTGCCGGCGGCCCGAAACCCGGATCCGGCTTTCGTTCATCCAGGCGCCCTGGCCCTTCTCGGCGCGGTACATCTCGTCCTTGGCCGGGTCGAAGACCACGGCAGACACGATCTCGCCCTTATGCTCCAGCGCGATCGACACGCACCAATGCGGCAGGCCGTGCAGGAAGTTGGTGGTTCCGTCCAAGGGGTCGACCAGCCAGCGCCGGGTCGGGTCCTCGCCCGCCTCTTCGCCGGTCTCCTCGCCCACCCAGCCATAGGAGGGGCGCGCGCCGCGCAGCTCTTCCTTGATGATCCGTTCGGCCTCGCGATCGGCCTTGGTGACGAAGTCGCCCGGGCCCTTGGCCGAGACCTGCAGGTTCTCGACCTCGCGGAAGTCCTTCACCAGGCTGCGGCCTGCCTTGCGGGCGGCCTTGATCATCAGGTTGAGATTTGCGCTGCCCTGCATGCCGGAAGGCTCCTTTGTTCAAGCGCGGTCCTATACAAGCCGGCGGGCCGAAAGGAAAGGGGCTCTGTCCTCATCCCGCCCGCACAAAGGCACTCCGCCGCGGCAGAAGAATGGTCATCACCCCCAGCGCCGGCAGCCCCGAGCAGATCAGGTAGACAAAGCGGATGCCGTGGCTGTCGGCCAGCACCCCCAGCACCGCGGCGGCAATGCCGCCCATGCCGAAGGCGAAGCCGAAGAAGATCCCCGCCACCATCCCCACCCGGCCCGGCACCAGCTCCTGCGCAAAGACCACGATGGCCGAGAAGGCCGAGGCAAGGATCAGCCCGATGAACACCGACAGCACGCCGCTGCCGACCAGCCCGACATGCGGCAGCGCCAGCGTGAAGGGCAGCACGCCCAGGATCGACACCCAGATCACCGGCATCGGGCCGAACCGGTCGGCCGCCGGGCCGCCCAGGATGGTTCCTGCCGCCGCGGCGCCCAGAAACAGGAACAGCATCAGCTGCGAGGCTTGCGTGCCGATCCCGAAACTCTCGATCAGGTAGAAGGTGTAATAGCTGGAAATGCTGGCCATGTAGATGTTCTTGGTAAAGGTCAGGAAGGCCAGCACCACCAGTGCCAGGATCACCGTGTTGCGCGGCAGCGGCAGCGTCCGGTCCGCCGCGCGCCGGCTCGCCGCCGCCAGCGTCCGGCCATACCAGCGCCCGACGCGGCCAAGGATGATCATCCCGGCCGCCGCCAGCACGCAAAACAGCGCCACGCTTGGTCGGCCAAGCGGCACCACGATAAACGCGGCCAGCAGCGGCCCCAGCGACGTGCCAAAATTGCCACCCACCTGAAACACCGACTGCGCCATCCCGAAGCGGCCACCCGAGGCCATCCGCGCCACGCGCGAGGATTCGGGGTGGAAGATCGCCGAGCCGATCCCGATCAACGCCGCCCCGCAGATCAGCAGCGGATAGCTGGGCGCGAAGGCCAGCAGCAGCAGGCCGCAGAAGGTCGAGCCCATCGCCACCGGCAGCGACCAGGGCTGCGGGTGCTTGTCGGTATAGATCCCGATGGCCGGCTGCAGCAGCGAGGCCGTCACCTGAAACGCCATCGTCAGCAGCCCGATCTGCCAGTAATCCAGCGCGAAATCGTCCTTCAGCATCGGATAGAGCGCGGCCAGCAGCGACTGCATCACATCGTTGAGCATGTGGCACAGGCTGATCGCCAACAGGATCGGGAACACCGTGGCCCCCGCCGTACCGGGCTTCGGCAAGGGGGGAGCAGAGGGGGAGGCAGCAGTCATCGGCATCTCTCGCGGGTTCGCAGCGCCCGCAAGGCTTAAACCTCCGCCTCGCCCCCGTCACCCGCGCAATTGTACCCGTCACAGCGGGCCAGAGCCTGCCCCCTCTTCCCCTTCTTGCTGGCAGAAATATCCTCGGGGGGTTCCGGGGGGCAGACGGCCCCCCGGCGCCGGCCACAAGCACACCGGCCGGGTCACCCCCGCTGCAGCTTCAACGGCTCCGTCCGCGCCAACCGCAGCACATGCGCCATGAAGGGCTGCGTCGCATCCACCGCCCGCGTCGCCGCATAGAGCCGTTTGGTCAGCCCGGCCTCCGTCACCGGCCGCGTCACATAATCCGGCTGATACTTCGCCTCGCGCAGCACCCAGTCGGGCAGTACCGCCACCCCGCGGTTCGAGGCGACCAGCATCAGGATCACCGCCGTCAGCTCCACCTGCCGCACGGCGCGCGGCTCCACCTTCGCCGGCGTCAGCAGCTGCGCAAACACGTCCAGCCGGCCGCGGTCCACCGGATAGGTGATCAGCGTCTGGTCGCGGAAATCCTCGGCCACCACGAAAGGCTTTTCGGCCAAGGGGTTCTGGGCCGAAGCTATGAAAGTGGGTGAATAGTCGAACAGCGGATGGAACACCGCCCCCGGCAAGTCCTCGGGGTCCGAGGAGATCACCAGATCCACCTCTTCGCGCATCAGCGCCGGCAGCGCGCCGAAGGCGAGGCCGGGGCGGATGTCGACATCCACCTCGGGCCAGGCGCGGCGGAACTGTTCCAGCACCGGGAACAGCCAGTCGAAACAGGCATGGCATTCGATGGCGATGTGCAGCCGCCCGGCCCGGCCGGAGCGCAGCCCGCGGAACTCCTCCTCCAGCGCCTCGATCTCGGGCAGGATCCGTTCGGCCGCGCGCAGCATCCGCAGCCCCGCCGCCGACAGCTTCAGCGGCTTGGAGCGGCGCACGAACAGCTCCACCCCCGCCTGATCCTCGATCCCCTTCACCTGATGGCTGAGGGCCGACTGGGTGATGTTCAGCGTATCGGCCGCCCGGGCCAGCCCGCCGGTGTCATGGATCGCCTTCAGCGAGCGCAGGTGTCGAAGCTCCAGGTGCATAGTGCAAACAAACTCATGTTTATCATTAGGATTATGAATTTGTCTCACTTTGGGGATCATGGCACAAGGGGCCTAACAAAAGGACTCCGCATCATGACCTCGCCGCGCATCTCGTTCGAATTCTTCCCGCCGCAATCGCTCGACGCCTCGTTCCGGCTGTGGGAGACGGTGCAGGTGCTGGCCCCCCTGAAACCCTCTTTCGTGTCCGTGACTTACGGTGCCGGCGGCACCACCCGCAAGCTGACGCATGAGGCAGTGACGACCATTGGCAAGAACTACGGGCTGAACGTCGCGGCGCATCTGACCTGCGTCGATGCCACCCGCGCCGAGACGCTGGAAATCGCGCAATCCTACGCCGATGCCGGGGTTACCGAGATCGTCGCATTGCGCGGCGACGCGCCCAAGGGCCAGGCCCGCTTCACCCCGCATCCCGAAGGCTTTGCCGATTCGGTCGAACTGATCGCGGCGCTTGCGGAGACTGGCCGCTTCACCCTGCGCGTCGGTGCCTATCCCGAGCCGCATCCCGAGGCAGCCAACACCGCCGCCGATGTCGCCTGGCTCAAGTGCAAGATCGACGCGGGGGCCAGCAGCGCCATCACCCAGTTCTTCTTCGAGGCGGAGACCTTCCTGCGCTTCCGCGATGCCTGCGCCGCCGCCGGGATCAACGCCCCGATCCTTCCCGGCATCCTGCCGATCGAGAACTGGGAGGGCACCAAGCGCTTCGCCGCCCGCTGCGGCACGCAGGTGCCGGCCTGGCTCGACGAGGCCTTCACCACCGCCAAACGCGACGGCCGAGAGGCGCTGCTGTCGACCGCGATCTGCACCGAGCTGTGCGACACGCTGCTGCGCGAGGGGGTGGAGGACCTGCATTTCTACACACTGAACCGCCCGCAGCTGACCCGCGACGTGTGCCATGCGCTTGGGGTGGTGCCGGAGGTCAGCCTCGAGAAGGTGGCCTGAGGGGGGCGAAGACGGGTCTGTCGGGAGCGTCTTTGTTTGAAAGGCTGCTCGGCGGACCGAGCGGATTTCGTGTCTGACACGCCATCCGCCTTGGCGAAGGCCATCGCCTTCGCCACGCTGTGACGTCTCCACTCCACCGGACGGGCCCCCAAAGGGCCCGGCCAGCGCCCGCCCTCCCGGCCCGGCCACGGGCCGGGCGTTCTTCGCGGAAATCCTCCACTGGAGGATTTCTTGCCGCTCATCACCCCTCGGCGGGCGCTTCTCGCCCGCCAGGTCGGGCGCTGTCCTCATACGGTCTCGTGCTGCCGCTGGCTCCGGGTGAACAGTCCCGCAGCACACGGGGCTGGACCCCACCCCCTCGCCGCGGCATCCTGCCGGCCAATCTCCCGGAGACCCGCATGGCCGACCAGACCCCAGCCCCCGCATCCGCCCGCCCGCTGCTGGCCGACATGTCAGGCATCGACCTTCTACGCGCGATGGCGCGAGGCGAAATCGACGCGGCCCCGATGGCCACCACCACCAACATCCGGCTGGGCACCATCGAGCCCGGCCGCGTCAGCTTCCGCGGCCAAGCCGAACCGCATCACTGCAACCCTTTCGGCGCGGTGCATGGCGGCTGGTTCGGCGTGCTTCTCGACAGCGCGCTTGGCTGCGCGGTGCTAAGCGTGGTGCCGCAGGGCCGCTGGTACACGACGCTCGACTATGGCGTGAACCTGACCCGGGCGCTGGCCCCCGGGACCGAGGTGATCTGCACCGCCGAGATCATGCATTCCGGCCGGACCACGGCCGTCGCCCGGGGCGAGATCCGCGGGGCGCAGGACGGCCGGCTCTACGCCACCGGCCAGACCACCTGCCTGATCATGGACCTGTAAGGCGCTAATGCGCCAAGGGCGTGACACCGCCCGGCAGCCGCAGCCGGCGCGCCCGGGGTGACAGTTGCGCGGTCGGGTGCAGCCGCTCTGATGGATCGCTGCCGACCTTGCGCAGCCCCCGCAGCATGAACATCTTGCCCAGCCCGCGCCAGCAGCCGACGCTAGGGGCCTCGGGATCGGTTGCAAAGCGCTCGCGCCAGCCCTCGGGCAGCGTCAGCCCGCAGCGCTCTGCCTCGGACAGCATCCAGACCAGCGGGATGTTCGACAGCCCCCGCGCCTTGTGAAACCCGCCCAGCTGGCCGCCGATATCGCCATGGGCGCCGCGGAACCACACCTGCTCCACCCGCCCGGTCCAGCCCTCGGGGCAGTCCCACAGCACCGGCGCGAACACCGCGCGGGTCTCGTCCAGCGCCAAGGCATGAAAGCCGTGGCGGATCGCCGGGCCAAGCCGGTGGTTGTGGAAGGCGTGCTGCGGTTCCGTCAGCATCCACAGCAGCGGCAGCCGTAGCCCCAGCGCCTTCACCGTGTCGAAAGCGCCGACCATCTCGATCTCGGCGGCGGGATGGCAATACAACTCGGCGAAGGTGCGCGAGGCAGGGCTGCCCGCCGACAGTTCATAATGGCGAAAGGCCTGGCGGATATTCCGCTCCGTCGCCTCGTCATGGCGCAGCAGGCCGACGCGGTCGATGACCCCGGCCAGCGAGCGCACCGCATAGGCGCCGCGGGAATAGCCGATCAGGAAGATCCGGTCGCCCGGGCGATAGCGCGTGGCCAGCCAGCCATAGGCGCGGCGGATCTGCCGGTCGATGCCGCGCCCCAACGCCACATCGCCGATATCCCGCCAGGTGCACCATTGCACGCCAGCCTCGTAATACATCATCTGCTGATCGGCGCGGGCGGCATCGCGCGGCATGTCGCGCAGCAGCTTCCAGATCAGGCCGACATTGGTCTCGTCCCCCGGATCGAGCGAGGACATGGTGCCGTCAAGCAGGATCACATGGTCATAGCGCGGACGGACGGGGCCGCTTGGCGCAGCGGGGCCGGTGCTCTCGACGCGAGCGCCAAGACCGAAGAGATTGAGAAGCCCGTCACGAAGCCATTTCACCTTGATCCTTCGCCTCCCTCATCGGCACCGCAGCCGCCACAGCAAGGATGGCACAAGGGTGCCGACCCCGCCCCGGCCAATCAAGGATATAGTCGCGGAAGAAGATGTAAGTTCCGTGCCTGACCGCACAAAGGCGGTGCAAAGGCGGACTGTGACGCGCGGCGACAAACATGACAAAGGCGGGCGATTGCGCGCCCGCCTTTGTCTGGTCTTGCAGCCTTGCTCAGCGCAGCGACAGCGTCGTCGCCAGCAGCACGTCGCCAAACCCGTTGAAGCGGGTGTTGGTCGCGGTCGAATAGGCACCCATGCCGTGAAACACGAGGTAGTCGCCTTCCTGCAGGTCGCAGGGCAGCGACAGCTCGCCCGGCAGACGGTCCACCGAATCGCAGGTGGGGCCGAAGACGATACGCTCGCGGGTCAGGCCATCGCGCTTCATGCCCTCGGTCGAGATCACCTCGGTGCGGTCGATCACGCCGATCATCGGCAGCTCGGTCAGCGCGCCATAGACGCCGTCGTTGATGAACACATGCGCATCGTCGCGCACGGCCTTGACCTTGGCCGCCAGCGTGAAGGCATCGGCCACCAGCCCGCGGCCCGGCTCGCAGATCAGCGCCGGACGGTCGGCACCGAAAGCCTCGGTCGCCACGCGGTCGATCAGCGCGAAGGTGGCTTCCAGCTGCGGCGTCACCTCGTTCAGCCGGTGCGACGGGAAGCCGCCGCCGACATTCAGCCGCACCGCCTTGACGCCGGCCTGCGCACAGATTTCGGCACCCGCCCGGATATAGGCATCCCAGGCCATCGGATCGGTGCATTGCGTGCCCGGGTGGAAGGTCAGCGACGGGATGAAGCCCGCCTCGGCGACCTTTGCCAGCAGCTCGGCCGCAACCTCGACCGTGGCGCCGAACTTGGCACCGAAGTTGTAGGCGGCACCCGCGACCGGCAGCTTGTAGCGCACCGAAATCTCGCAGCCCGCGGCCGGGACCATCTCGATCAGCTTGGCCAGCTCGGAATGGCTGTCCACCGACCAGGATTTCACGTCCGCGCCTACCGCATGGGCAATCTCGGCCCGCGCCCGCACCGGATTGTTGTAATGCAGCGCAGCCGTCGGCGCGAGCCGGCGGATCATGTCGATCTCATGCGGAGAAGCCACGTCAAAACCCCGGATCCCGGCCGCAACGAGGTTCTGCACCACCATCTCATCGGGGTTGGACTTGACCGCATAGGTCACCAGCCCGGGAAAGCCCGCGATGAAGCGCCGCGCGGTCGCTTGCAGGACCGTCGGTGCGAAGAACATGACCGGATTTTCCGGTTTTTGTGCGCGAAGAAGTTCGGACGGATTCGCCCAGATCGTTTTCGAGAGCCCCATCAGCGTGTCCCTTTCTATGCCAACAGAGCGCAGCCTTCCCCTGCCCTGGAATACCAGTTCGGGACGCTTACGCGTTCAACCAAACCAGGCCAGGTGCGTATGAGCCGCCCTTTTCCTGAAAACGAAGTCTGCGCGATATGGGGCACAGTTTCACCGATCAAAAGAGTAGATTTGCGGTGCATCGTCGTTACAATGCCACATCGTTCGGGCAAAGTGAAGGAAAGTCTCGTGGATGACCTCGATCGCAGCATTCTGGGGCTGCTCAGCGCCGATGCGCGGATTTCCGTGGCCACTCTGGCGCGGCGGCTGAAGGTCGCCCGCTCGACCATCCAGGCGCGGCTGGAGCGGCTGGAGACCAGCGGCATCATCGCCGGATATACCGTCAAGCTGGGCGAGGCCGCACGGCAGGGCCGGATCCGCGCCACCGTGCTGCTGACGATAGAGCCGCGGGCGCAGCCGGCGATCCTGACACGGCTGAAGGCGATCCCCGAGATCGAGCGGGTGCATACCACCTCCGGCCGGGTCGATCTGCTGCTGCAGATCGCCGCGCCCTCGACGGCGGTTCTGGACGCGGTGCTGGACCAGATCGGGGAAATGAGCGGGGTAAAATCGTCGGAAAGCCTGATCCACCTGTCAACAAAGATGGACCGCGCCGTCTGAGCCTTCCGCAACGGAATTGCAGATCGACATATTTCTGTTGCAATCCTGAATGGAACGCATGACTCGGCGGCGCTTTTTCGGCAGGCTGACCCTTAGGGGAGAATCATCATGAAGTTCATCAAAGCAGAACCGTCTTCTGCGGCGGGTCCTGTCATCGGCCCGGCGGGGGCAACGATGTGGGCGCGGCACGGGCAGGCAGGCTATGGGTTGGCCTACGGGCTGGCGAAACAGACCTCGCAGATTGGCCGGCCAGCATCGTCTCCGGCACACAGTACGGACCGCAACCTGCCCTCGGGCTGGTGGCTGGTTCCGGCGGCAATCGGCGGGGCGCTGAGCTGGGCCTGGCTGATCTATACGCCCATCATGCTGGTCTCGGGCCACCTGTGAACCCAAGCGCACGGCAGGCCTTGCAAGGCCGCCCGCTGCTCTGGCCTTCCCCTTGCGGCGTTGGACGGTTACACACCACGTCAAGCTAGACGGGGTGCAGCCAATGCCGATGGAAAAGACGTTCAATGCCGCCGAGGCCGAGCCGCGGCTTTATGCGGAATGGGAGCAGGCGGGCGCCTTCCGCGCCGGGGCCAATGCCAAGCCGGGCGCAGAGTCGTTCTGCATCATGATCCCGCCGCCGAACGTGACCGGCAGCCTGCATATGGGCCATGCCTTCAACAACACGTTGCAAGACATCCTCGTGCGCTGGCACCGGATGCGCGGCTTCGACACGCTGTGGCAGCCCGGGCAGGACCATGCCGGCATCGCCACGCAGATGGTCGTGGAACGCGAGCTGGCGAAATCCCAGCAGCCCGGCCGCCGCGAGATGGGCCGCGAGGCGTTCCTTGAAAAGGTCTGGGAGTGGAAAGAGCAGTCGGGCGGTACCATCATCAACCAGCTCAAACGCCTCGGCGCCTCCTGCGACTGGGACCGCAACGCCTTCACCATGGACGCGCATTTCCAGCAGGCCGTCATCAAGGTGTTCGTGGACCTCTACCACAAGGGCCTGATCTATCGCGGCAAGCGGCTGGTGAACTGGGATCCGCATTTCGAGACGGCCATCTCGGATCTCGAAGTCGAGAATACCGAGGTGAAGGGCCATATGTGGCACTTCAAATACCGCCTCGCGGGCGGCGAGACCTATGAATATGTCGAACGTGACGCCGAGGGCGAAGTGACGCTGCGCGAGGTGCGCGATTACATCTCCATCGCCACCACCCGGCCCGAAACCATGCTGGGCGACGGCGCGGTGGCGGTTCACCCGTCGGATGCGCGCTATGCGCCCATCGTCGGCAAGCTGGTCCATCTGCCGCTGTGTGACCGCCTGATCCCGATCATCACCGATGACTACCCCGACCCCGCCTTCGGCTCGGGCGCGGTCAAGATCACGGGCGCGCATGACTTCAACGACTATGCCGTGGCGCAGCGCAACAATATCCCGCTCTACCCGCTGCTCGATACCAAGGGCCGGATGCGCGACGATGGCCTGCCCTATGCCGAAGCCGTGGAAATCGCCCGCGCCCTCGCCGCCGATCCGTCGCTGGCGGCGCAGACAGAGCTTGGCCCGGTCAACCTTGTCCCTGAAAAGTATCGCGGCATGGACCGTTTCGACGCCCGCGCCGCCGTGGTTGCCGACATCACCGAACAGGGCCTCGCGGTCATGGTCGCGGATGATGAGGGCAACCCGGTGCCTTATGTCGAGAACAAGCCGATCATGCAGCCCTTCGGCGACCGCTCGAAGGTGGTCATCGAACCGATGCTGACCGACCAGTGGTTCGTCGACACCGCCAAGATCGTGCAGCCCGCGATTGACGCCGTGCGCGATGGCCGCACCGTGATTCTGCCCGAACAGCATGAGAAGGTGTATTTCCACTGGCTGGAAAACATCGAACCCTGGTGCATCAGCCGCCAGCTGTGGTGGGGCCACCAGATCCCGGTCTGGTACGGGCTCGACCTGTTCCAGACCGGCTTTGCCGATGACGAGGGCGACAATGCACTGGACGAGGTGGAGATCTTCCGCCTGCTCAACGAAGGCAGCTTCAACCACGGCGATCCGCGCCACCATTGCGCCGCCGATCTGGACACCGTGTCCGAAGAGTTCAAGGCCGACCTTGCCGCCCTGCCCGCCCCCCTCCACGCCGCCCGCGTGATCGAGGTGGCCGACCAGCACGCCGCCATCGAGGCGCTGGCCAGCAGCCTTGCCGAGTACAACCTCAGCCAGGATCCGACGCATCTGGTCTATCCGGTCTGGCGCGATCCCGACGTGCTCGACACCTGGTTCTCCTCCGGCCTCTGGCCCATCGGCACGCTCGGCTGGCCCGAGCAGACGCCGGAACTGGAGCGCTACTTCCCCACCTCCACCCTCGTCACCGGCTTCGACATCATCTTCTTCTGGGTCGCCCGGATGATGATGATGCAGCTCGCCGTGGTGGGTCAGGTGCCGTTCAGCACCGTCTATGTCCATGCCCTCGTCCGCGACGAGAAGGGCAAGAAGATGTCGAAATCGCTCGGCAACGTGCTCGACCCGCTGGAGTTGATCGACGAATACGGCGCCGATGCCGTGCGCTTCACCGTGACCGCGATGGCGGCCATGGGGCGCGATCTGAAGCTGTCCACCGCGCGTATCGCCGGCTACCGGAACTTCACCACCAAGATCTGGAACGCCACCCGCTTTGCCGAGATGAACGGCGTGTTCATCGGCCCGCGTCCGACCGGCATCCCCCAGCCCAAGCACACCGTGAACCGCTGGATCATCGGCGAAACCGCCCGCGTGCGCGAGGCGGTGGACGAGGCGCTGGCGGGCTACCGCTTCAACGACGCCGCCAACGCGCTCTATGCCTTCGTCTGGGGCAAGGTCTGCGACTGGTATGTCGAATTTGCCAAGCCCTTGTTCGATGGGACCGATGCCGAGGAAACCCGCGACACGATGGCCTGGGTGCTGGACCAGTGCTACACGCTCTGCCACCCGATCATGCCCTTCCTGACCGAAGAGCTGTGGGCGCTGACCGCCCCGCCCATCGGCCGCGCCAAGCCGCTGGTGCATGCCGACTGGCCCACCTACCGCGCCGCCGACCTGCTCGACCCTGCCGCCGACCGCGAGATGACCTGGGTCATCGCGCTGATCGAGGAAATCCGCTCGGCCCGCAGCCAGATGCATGTGCCGGTGGGCCTCAAGTTGCCGATGGTGCTGGTGGAGGCTGACGCCGCCGCCCGCACCGCCTGGGCGCGGAACGAGGCGCTGATCCAGCGCCTCGCCCGCATCGACAGCCTGACCGAGGCGCCCGCCCCCAAAGGCGCGATCACCATCGCCGCCGAGGGCGCGACCTTCGCCCTGCCGCTGGATGGCGTCATCGACGTGGCAGAAGAGAAGGCCCGCCTGACCAAGGCGCTGGAGAAGCTGGAGAAAGACCTGAACGGTCTGCGCGGCCGCCTGAACAATCCCAAATTCGTGGAAAGCGCGCCCGAAGAGATTGTCGAGGAAAACCGCGAGAAGCTGGCACTTGGCGATGAAGAGGCCGGCAAGATCCGCGCCGCCCTCTCCCGCCTCGCCGACATGGGCTGACAGGTCAGCCGCCCGGCATCAATGGTGGATGTCGGGCGGCGGCTTCAGCGCCATGTCGTCGTAGAGCGGCACCGTCTGCCGTTCGATCAGCCGGTGCACCCGCGGCCGCTCTGGCCCGCGATGCAGTGCAAGCAGCGCTTGATAGCTGTCGAGGTCGGCCTTGGTGCGGCGCTCGTTATGGCGCAGGTAATCCACCCAGGTCGGCACATGATAGGACTCGGTCCAGGTATCGGGGCTTTCCAGATCACGCAGTAGCGCCCATTGCCGGGCCCCGTCGCGGATGCGGATCCGGCGGCGGATCTGCATCAGGGCCAGGAACGCACCGGTATCCTCGGGGGCGATCTGGTAATCGACCATCACCATGATCGGCCCGCTGCGCCCGCGCAGGTCCAGCCGCAGTTGCGGCTCGCGGAAGAGGCCAAGGGGATCAAGGTCCAGCGCCCCGAACTCTGCCAGCGGCAGCCAGCGCCCCGCAGCCGCCCCCAGCAGCAGCAAGGCCGAGGCGGCCAGCAGCGCCTGATCGGGGCCGCGCGCATCGGCCAGCAGCCCCCAGCACCAGCTTCCCGCCGCCATGCCGCCAAAGACCGAGGTCTGGTAAAAGGACAGCGCCCGCCCCACCACCCAGCGGGGCGTCGACAGCTGCACCGACACGTTGAACAGCGACAGCGCCAGCACCCAGCAGGCCCCCGCCACCATCAGCGCCGCACCGGCAAGCACCAGATGGGTGGCAAAGGCCAGCCCCGCCACGCCGATGGCAAAGCCGGCAAAGGCCCCCACCACCACCTTCTCATTGGCAAAGCGCGCGCGGACCTTGCTGTTCACCGCCACCCCGCCAATCGCCCCAAGCCCGAAGAACCCCAGCAGCATCCCATAGGTCAGCGCCGTGCCCCCCAGCATGTCCCGCGCCACCGTCGGCAACAGCGCCAGCACCGAGGAGGCCGCAAAGCCGAACAGCGCCGAGCGTCCCATCACCCGCATCAGGTTCGGCGACATCGACACATAGCGCAGCCCGGCGCCTAGCGCCTGCCCCAGCGGCTCGCGCGGCAGCCGCGCCGGCTGCCTCTCGGGCTGCCAGCGGATCAGCGACCAGATCGTCGGCAGATAGCTCAGCGCATTCACCCCGAAGGCCGCCGCCGCCCCCGCCAGCGCCACCAGCGCGCCGCCAAGCGCCGGGCCGACGCTGCGCATCAGGTTGAAGCCCATGCTGTTCAGGCTCACCGCCGCCGAAAGATCGCTGCGCGGCACGATATCGCCCATCGAGGCCTGCCAGGACGGGTTGTAAAGCGCGACCCCGCTGCCCAGCAGGAAGGTAAAGGCCAAGAGCCCCCAGGGCGACAGCACCCCCAGCCAGGCCGTCAGCGCCAGCGCCACCGACACCGTCAGCATGAACACCTGCGCCGCGATCAGGATGCGGCGGCGGTCGAAACTGTCGGCCAGCGCCCCCGCGACCAGCGAAAACACCATGATCGGCAGCGTGTTCGACGCCTGCACCAGCGCCACCATCCCGTGCGAGGTGGTCAGCGAGGTCATCAGCCAGCCCGCCCCCACCGCCTGGATGAGCCCGCCTAGGTTCGACACCTGCGAGCTGACCCAGAGCCGGCGGAAGGTCGGGATCCCCAGCGGGGCGAAGGTCGGATGGCGTGCGATGGTCCTGCTCCTCGGGCAGCGGCAAGTCGGGGCGAAGCGCGGGGCGCGGCCGCCCGTCAATGCCCGGCCCGGCCGGTTCGTTCCCGCCTCCTCCGCCATTTATCACGCCGAAGCCCGCGTAAGCGCAACCCCCGCCGCGGCACCCCTTCCCCCTTTGCTTTTTCCAAATATCCTGCAGGGGGAGCCCGAAGGGCGTGGGGGACGCAAAGTCCCCCGGCCCCGGCCGAGCCTCCAACATCCACCAAACCGCCCCCTTGCCGGGCCCCGCGATTTCGGCTTCTGATGCCCGCCATGACCGCACCGCGCCCCACCCCGCCCCGCTTCACGCCCCTCGTGGCCTCGCTGCCCGCCACCGTGCCCTTCGTCGGGCCCGAGACCCAGGAGCGCGCCCGCGGCCGCCGCTTCGCCGCCCGTCTCGGCGCGAATGAGAGCGTGTTCGGCCCCTCGCCCCGCGCGATAGACGCCATGGCGGCAGCGGCCCGTGATGTGTGGATGTATGGCGACCCCGAGAACCACGACCTGCGCGCCGCGCTCGCTGCCCATCACGGCACCACGCCGGCGCATGTGATGGTGGGCGAGGGCATCGACGGCCTTCTGGGATACCTCGTGCGGATGCTGATCGCGCCCGGCGATGCCGTCGTCACCTCCGACGGGGCCTATCCCACCTTCAACTTCCATGTCGCGGGGTTCGGCGGCGCGCTGCATAAGGTGCCCTATCACGGCAACCATGAGGACCCCGAGGCACTGCTGGCCCGCGCTACTGAGACCCGCGCGCGGCTCCTGTACATCGCCAACCCCGATAACCCGATGGGCTCGCACCACCCCGCCGCCACGCTCGAGCGGATGGTGGAGCGCCTGCCCGACGGCTGCCTGATGGTGCTCGACGAGGCCTATCTCGAACTGGCCCCGGGGGGCACCGCGCCCATGATCGCGCCCGAGGATCCGCGGGTGATCCGGATGCGCACCTTCTCCAAGGGCTATGGCATGGCCGGGGCACGGGTGGGCTATGCCATCGGCGCCGCGCCACTGATCGCCGCCTTCGACCGGGTGCGCAACCATTTCGGCATGGGCCGCATCGCGCAGGCCGGCGCTTTGGCGGCGCTGGCGGATCAGGACTGGCTGGCGCAGGTGCAAGCTCAGGTCGCCACCGCACGCGACGGCCTCGCCGCCATCGCCCGCGCGAATGGGCTGGTGCCCCTGCCCTCCGCCACCAACTTCGTGACGATGGATTGCGGCGCGGGCGGCGCCTTCGCCCGCGCCGTGCTGTCCGGGCTGATCGCCCGCGACATCTTCGTGCGGATGCCCTTTACCGCCCCGCATGACCGCTGCATCCGTGTCAGCTGCGGCACCGAGGCCGATCTGGCCGCCTTTGCCGCGGCGCTTCCCGATGCGCTGGCCGAGGCGCAGGCGGCTCTCCGCTGAGCCTCACCCATTGGTGAGTGGACGGGATGCGCAGCGCCGGGGCACTCTCGCCCGGGCAACAGTGAGGACAGTCCGATGACACGCCAAAATACCGCCCGTACCCTTCTGCGCGCCGCACGCCTCAGCCCGCTGGCCTTCGCGCTGGCCTTCGGCGCCTATGCCCAGACGATGGATCACAGCAACCACGGGGCCCCCGCCGCTACACAAACCGAGGCTGGACCGGCGCCCTGGGATGCAGGCTATGCCGCGGCGAATGCGAAGATGCATGAGGGGATGGCAGTCGCCCCCAGCGGCGATGCCGATGTCGATTTCATCCGCGGCATGATCCCCCATCACCAGGGCGCCATCGACATGGCCCGCGTGGTGCTGGAGCATGGCAGCGACCCCGAGGTGCGCAAGCTCGCCGAAGAGGTGATCGCGGCGCAGGAGGGTGAGATCGCCTGGATGACGGAGTGGCTCAAGGCGCACGGCCAGTAAAGCGCTGCGCTTGGGGTAAGCCGCGGGGCCTTTGCGCCCCCGCACCCCCGCAGGATATTTGAGACAAGGCAAAGGCGGGGAGTCAGACGCCCGCGACTACCGCCGCGGCGGCCTCGACGCCGCCCGGGCCATGCGGGATGCCAAGGGCGCGCATCCCGGCCTCCATCGTGGCCAGCACGCCGAGGGTCATATGCGCATTGACATGGCCCATATGCGCGACGCGCAGGTAATCCTGATAGGCCGGATCCGTGGGCAGCGCCATGCCAAGGCCGATGCCAAGGGTGACCCCCGCCTCGGTCTCCAGCCATTTGCGCAGGCGCCCGGCCCCGCCGCCGCCAATGCGGGCCGCGGTGACGGAATGGCCGCGCCGGGCCGGGTCGGCGATGTTCAGCGCGATATCGCCGCCGCGGCCCCAGGCCTCGAACGCCGCCCAGACCGCGCGGGCCAACCTCTCGTGCCGCGCCCAGACATGGGGCAGGCCCTCTTCGTCGAGGATCATCGTCAGCGATTCCCGCAGCCCGAACAGGTGATGCGTCGGCGCGGTGCCGCAGAAGAACTGGTAATATTCGGCCCCCACCGCGCGCGGCTTCCAGTCCCAGTAGGGCGTCACCAGATCGGACTGCTGCGAGGCCGCCAGCGCCTTGTCCGAGAACCACACAAAGCCAAGCCCCGGCGGCACCATCAGCCCCTTCTGGCTGGCCGCGACCATCACATCGACGCCCCAGGCATCCATGTGGAACTCGTCGCACCCCAGCGAGGCGATGCAATCCACCGCCAGCAGCGCCGGGTGGCCCACCGCGTCGATGGCGGCGCGGATCGCCGGGATGTCATTGCACACGCTGGTGGCGGTATCGACATGGGTGACCAGCACCGCGCGGATAGTGTGGGCGGTGTCCGCCGCCAGCGCTTCGGCGATGCGGGCCGGATCGGCGGGGGAGGCGCGGCCGAAGTCGATCACCTCGACATCCACGCCCACGCGGCGCGCGGAGTCGGCCCAGCCGATGCCAAAGCGCCCGGTGGCAGCGACCAGCGCCTTGTCCCCGCGCGAGAAGAGGTTGGCATTCGCCGCCTCCCAGGCGCCATGGCCATTGGCGATGTAGATCGCCACATGGGCCTTTGTATCCGCCACGCGCCTCAGGTCGGGGTAGATCCCCCGCGTCATCTCGACCAGCGCGCCTTCATAGATATTGGGCGCGGCGCGGTGCATGGCGTTCAGCACCCGGTCGGGCATCGTGGAAGGGCCGGGAATGGCAAGATAGGGGCGACCCTGCGCGAGGCTCATGGAACAGGCTCCGGGGAATGGAAGACCCGCCATGGGTAGGGCGGCGCGGCGGCGGCGTCAATCGGGGGCGGAGGGGCCGCGCTGGTGTTTTCTGATCGCTTATCAACCCCGTGCCGGGCCTCCTGTGGAATGCTGGCGCAACGGTCCCTTGCAGAATTTGGAGCCGTTCGGGCCTATGTCCTCACCCCTTGCCCTCCGGCTTGCGCCGTCGGGCAACCGGCGGGACTGCTCCACCCCAGACAGTCCACCCCCCCTTTGCTTGCCTCGCCGCGGCTTTCGGGCTAGACCCGCGGACCAAATGACGGGGCCCGTCCCGCCCCGCCCCTGCCCGATCCGGAGACGCGATGTTCAGCCGGCTGAAGACCCTGCACAAGCGCTTTGAAGCCCGGCTGAGCGATCCGGCCGGCCCCGGCCTTGACGCGCCCGAAGGCCGCCGTCGGCATCTGCTGCATTTCCAGCTGTTCGATCATGCCTTCCTGCGCGTGTTCTGGACCAATGCCGCCAAGGTCGCGGAGGGCGTCTACCGCTCCAACCAGCCCTCGCCCGCACGAATGAAGCGCCTCAAGGCCCGCGGCATCCACACCGTGCTCAGCCTGCGCGGCGATGTTCCCCTCAGCTTCAACCTGCTGGAGCGCGAGGCGGCGCTGCGCGAGGGGATCACCCTTGTCAGCATCCGGCTCTACGCCAAGCGCCTGCCCAGCGCCGAGACGCTGATCGAGCTGGAGCATCTGTTCCGCACCCTCGACCGCCCCCTGCTGATGCATTGCAAATCCGGCTCGGACCGCGCCGGATTTGCCTCGGCGCTCTACCTGATGATGATCGAGAACCGCCCGGTGGCCGAGGCGGCCCGGCAGCTCGACTGGCGCTTCTTGCACCTCAAGACCACGCCCACCGGGGTGCTGGACCATTTCCTGCGCGTCTATGACGAGGCGCACCGCCAGACCGGCATCAGCCTGATGGACTGGGTGCGCACGGAATATGACCCCAAGGCGGTGACGCGGTCCTTCAAGGACTGGCTGGCGGCGCGCAAGGGCATCCCTGCCCCCGGGGTGGCGGCGGCAGCCGAAGCTGTGCTGGCCAGCGCGCCGGAAGCCGCAGCCCCCCTGCCGCCCGACCTCGCGGCCCCCGACGTGAAGATCGAGGCCGACCCCGAGGACCGGCCATGACCGGCCCGCAACTGATCCGCTGGCTGTGGCGCGATTACCTGCGGCCCTGGCGCTGGTGGTTTGCGGTCGCCATGCTGCTGATGTCGGTCGAAGGCGCGACCGTGGGGGCACTGTCCTATCTGGTGAAGCCGATGTTCGACCGGGTCTTCGTCGGCGGCTCGTCCGAGGCGGTGATCTGGGTCGCGCTGATGGTCGGCGGCGTCTTCGTGCTGCGGGCGCTGACCAGCCTGGCGCACAAGGCCATCATGGCGCGGCTGGGAGAGCGCATCGTGCAGGCGATGCAGGGCAATGTCCTGCGGCACCTGCTGACGCTCGACCAGTCCTTCTACACGATCCACCCACCGGGCAGCCTGATCGAGCGCACCCGCGGCGACAGCGGCGCGATCCGCAACCTTGCCAGCCAGGTCATCGCGGCGCTGGGGCGCGATCTGTCCGCGCTGATCTCGGTGCTGGCGGTGGTGTTGTGGATCGACCCGATGTGGACGCTGGTGGCCGTGGCGGGCGTGCCGCTGCTGCTGCTGCCGATCATGGCGCTGCAAAAGCTGGTGCGGCGCACCAGCCGCAAGGCCCGCGTCGCCGCCGCCGACAATGCGACGCGGCTCGATGAAATCTTCCACGGCGTCGCAACGATCCAGATCAATGGCATCGAGGCGCGCGAGGCCGACCGCTACACCCAGGCCCAGCAACGCTATGTCAAGCAACAGGTCCGGGCCGAGACCGGATCGGCGGCAATCCCGGCACTGATCGACCTTGTGGCGGCGATCGGGCTGGCCGGCGTGCTGACCTATGGCGGCTATGAGATCATCGGCGGCGAGAAGACCGTGGGCGAGTTCATGACCTTCTTCATTGCCATGGCCGCGGTCTTCGACCCGCTGCGCCGGCTGGGCGCCATCTCGGGTGCCTGGCAAAGCACGCGCGCCTCGCTCGACCGGGTGGTGCAGCTCTTGCAGATCGCGCCGCGTGTCACCTCGCCCGCCAAGCCCCTGCCCGCGCCAACCGAGCGCGGCGCAATGCGGCTGGCCTTTGAAGGGGTCAGCTTCGGCTATGGCACAGCGCCGGTGCTGAACGACCTTGGCTTCACCGCCGAGCCCGGGCAGACCACCGCCATCGTCGGCCCCTCGGGCGCGGGCAAGACCACCCTCTTCAAGCTGCTGACCCGGATGATCGACCCCGATACCGGCCGCGTCACCGTCGCCGGGCAGGACCTGCGCGATCTCGATCTGTCCGACCTGCGCGGGCTCTATTCCGTCGTGGCGCAGGACACTGCCCTGTTTGACGAGACCATCCGCGACAACATCCTTCTGGGCCGCACCGACGTGACCGAGGCGCAGCTGGCTGCCGCGCTCGACTCCGCTCATCTGACCGATTTCGTGGCGGGCCTCCCCGCCGGGCTCGACACCCCCGCCGGCCCCCGCGGCTCTGCCCTGTCGGGCGGCCAGCGCCAGCGCGTTGCCATCGCCCGCGCCCTGCTGCGCGATGCGCCGATCCTGCTGCTGGACGAGGCGACAAGCGCGCTCGATGCGGCATCCGAACGGATGGTGCAGGACGCGCTGGAACGGCTGGCGAGCGGGCGCACCACGCTGGTCATTGCGCACCGGCTGGCGACGGTGCGCAATGCCGACAAGATCGTGGTGATGCAGGCCGGCCATGTCGTGGAACAGGGCCGGCATGACGAACTGGTGGCGCAGAACGGCATCTACGCCAGCCTCAGCCGGCTACAGTTCGGCGAGTAGCCGCCCCGATCAAGGGGCGGGGGTCTTCATCCGCAGCAGCAGCCCGTCCTTCAGCACGAACTGGTGGTAGAGCGCGCCCACGACATGCAGCACGACCAGCGCCAGCAGCAGGGTCTTCATCACCCCATGCGCATCACCAGCCGCCCCCACGCCGCCGAACCATGCCACCGCGCCCGACAGCGGCAGCGCCAGCAGCAGCGCGTAAAGCCCGCCATGCGTGACCTTGGCCACGAGTTTCAGCGCGGGATGCTCGCCTTCAGGCAAGGGCGGCGCGGCACGGCGGCTGCGCAGCACGATCCGCCACAGCACCAGCGCCGCGATCAGCAGCCCGCCCGCCACATGCAGCGGGACAAGCGGGTCGAAGGCTGGCTCCAGCCCCTTGCCAAGCGCGGCCCATGCCGCCGAAATCCCGTCATGCAGCACGAATTGCGGCACGATCAGCAGTGCAACGATCCAGTGCAGGCGGATCTGGGGTTTCGAATATCCTGTTGGCTCTGTCATGGCTCTCTCCATCTTGGGTGCCGGCCTTGCCCGGCGGAAGATCGGGGTCAGGCTCAGGTCTGGCGCGCCCCAAGCGTTGATCGCACGGCCCCGCCCGTTCCGTCGCTAGCACGATGTCGCGGCGGAAAGGGCGCACTGCCGGCCGGCTTTCGCCGCTGGCAGGGTGCTGACAGGTTCGGCCCGGCAGGGCCTCGCGGTAATACCCGACGCATTTTGTATGCATATGGAATACATATGGGTTCCATATGCATTCCATATCGCGGCGGACGGCTTGCTCAGGCGTCCTGCATCAGCTGCTTGGCGACGAACCACGACACCGGCAGCGCGACGACGGCACCCGCGACAGCGGCGACGATGATCGAGACGGCATCGACCCGGCCCACGGTCAGCGCCGCAACGATGGCCGTGCCGGACAGCGTGGTCGCAGCCAAAGTGTAGATGATGAGAAAGAGACGGATCATGGGTTGCTCCCGCAATGTCTCGCGTTTCCGTGAGGATTGGTAGGCGGGCGGCACAGCTTTCGCCTTGATCTGGATCACGTGGCGAACCGTTGCCTTCGCGAAAAAGTCGGGCGCCCGGCATCATGCCCTGTCTCGGCCAGAAAGGCACGGCGGCCGGTCAGGCCGTGCGGGTACCGCGCCCTGCAAGGAAGCACCCAATCGCCGCCAGCTGCACGGCGGCGGCACAGGCGAACAGCGCCGCCTCGCCACCCGCACCGCCGCGCAGCAGGCCGAAGGCGGCGGGCGCGAAGGCATAGCCCGCCTGTCCGATCGCCACGATCAGCGGCACCACCCGCGCCGCATCCTTGGGCGCAAACTCCTGCTGCGCTATAAGCGGCGGTAGCGAGGTAGCATTGCCGATGCCAAGGCCGAACAGCGCGAGGCCGAGGATCAGCCAGCCCCCGCCCGTCCCCGCAGCGGCCAGAAATATAAGTGAGCCAAGCACTTGCACGCCATAGCTCATGCAGGCGACCAACCTGCGGTCCGTCGAGGCAGGCATCGCCCAGCCCACCAGCGAGCGCCCGAGGATCGCCGCGAGTGTAGCGCCGCCCATCGCCAGGCCGGCCCCGCCCTCCCCCAGCACCGGCACCAGCAGCGAGAACAGATGCGCCAGCAGTCCGATCTGCGCGAAGAGGCCGAGCATCATCCCCGCGGCCAGCGTCAGGAACCTGCGGTCGCGCCAGAGGGACAGACGCCCTGACGGCACGCGCACCGCCGGCGGCGCCACGGGCGCCCCTGCCCCGTCCGGGTGCTGCCCCATGCCTTCGGGCGTGCGCGAGAACACCAGCACCGCCAGCAGGACAATCACCGCCAACATCGCCCCGCCAACGGCCAAGGCGGCGGCGGCAAAGCCGATCCCCGCGATCAGCGTGATCCACAGCGGCGAGAACAGCACCCCGCCCAGGCTGGCGCCGTTATAGGCCATCCCCAGCGCAGCCGGGCGGCGCAGGCTGAACCACGGCGCGACCAGCGCGTTCACCGCCGCCGCGCCCATGCCAACCCAGCCGGCTCCGCTGACCGGCGCTGCGGCGAACAGCTGCCACGGCGCGGCGGCAAGGGCCCACCCCATCACGCCAAGGGCCAGCAGCACTGCACCCAGCACCGTGACCTGCGGCACACCCAGCCGGCGATAGAGACGCGGGAGGTTGGCAACGACGAACGCACCCACAAGAAAATGCACGGTGACTGCGGCCGAAACCAGCGCCACAGGCCAGCCCGTGCGCTCGACCACGGCATAAAGGAAGACCGGCGGGCCATAGAAGCCGACGCCCCAGCCGAAGATGGCGAGCAAGAAGGTGGCGGCGACGACGTGCCAGCCGAAGAACGGGCGGGATGCGGCGAACGGCAGGGGGGACATGCGGGCAGACTCCATGAAGGGTCCGCAGGGTATGGAGGCAATGTCACGGCGGATGCTTCGGCACAGAGCGAAGCATTACCGATTTTCGCGCAGCGGGAAGGCTGCCCGCCACGCCTTGCCGCGCGCAGATTGTTCGCCTAATGTTCCAAAAACCAGGGAGCTTCGGACGATGCAGCGTGCTGAACGGCGACCCGACAACCTGCCGCTGGCCGTCAGCGTGATCCTTGTCACGGTGCTGGCGCTGTCGCTTGGCGATGCGCTGATCAAGCTGACCAGCAGCAGCTTCGTGATCTGGCAGATCTTCGTGATCCGCTCGCTGATCGCCCTTCCCTGCCTGCTCGCGCTGACTGGGCGCAGCACGCTGCGTCCGCCAAAGGCGGCGGGCTGGGTCGCGCTGCGCAGCGCGACGCTGGTCGCCATGTGGATCTGTTATTATCTGGCGCTGCCGCATCTGTCGCTGTCGGCGGCCGCGGCCGCCTATTACACGCTGCCGATCTTCATCACCCTGTTCTCGGCGCTGTTCATCGGCGAGCGGATCAGCCGGGCCGGATGGATCGCCGTCGCCCTCGGCTTTCTTGGCGTGCTCTTGATCCTGCGGCCGGGATTGGGCGATTTCAACGGTTGGGCGATCCTGCCGCTGATTGCCGCCATGCTCTATGCCGGGGCGATGATCCTGACGCGGACGCGCTGCCGCGACGAGAACCCGCTGATCCTGTCGCTGGCATTGAATATCTGCTTTGTGGCCACCGGAAGCGTGGCCGCCGCCGGTATCGCGCTGATCCCCGCCGAGGCGCGGCAGGGGTTCCTGCTGGCGCCCTGGGCCAGCATGGGCATGGCGGAATGGCTGTCGATGGCACTGCTGGCGGCGGCCCTGCTGATCGGCAGCATCGGCGCTGCCATTGCCTATCAGAACGGCCCGCCCGCTGTGATCGGAGCGTTCGACTTTGCCTATGTCGCTTTCGCGGTGCTGTGGGGGGTGGTCTTCTTTGCCGATGTGCCAGACCTGACCTCGGCCGCCGGCATGGCGCTGATCGTCGGCGCCGGGATACTATCACTGCGGCAGTGATCATGACCGGGCGGACCCGGCCATGACAGCAGCATTTGAGCCCGATCAGAACGGGCTGTCGGGGTAGTAGAAGTCAGCCGCATTTTCCGGCGTGACCAGAACCGAGCCGATGATGAACTGCCCTGAAACCGGGGCCTGCGAGACGAGGCCGACGGCCGTAATCTCGATGGCGGTGGCGATCATCGACGGCGGATAGGTCACGTTGGCCGGGATCATCGTGTCGCCGTCCATCACCCGCTTGACCATCTCTTTCATGCCTGCGCCGCCGAGCACGAACTTGACGTCATCGCGGCCCGCCGCCTCGATGGCCGCCAGAACGCCGACGGCCATGTCATCGTCCGACGCCCAAACCGCGTCGATCTGCGGGTGCTTGGACAGGAAGTCCTGCATGACGGTGAAGCTGTCATCGCGGTTCCAGTTGCCATGCTCCATGCCGATGACTTCGATGTTCTTGCCTTCGATGGCAGCCTCGAAGCCCTCCACACGCTCATTGTCGATGGTGGTCGGGATGCCGCGCAGCACGACGATCTTGCCGCCATCTGGCATCGCCGAGGCCATGTATTCGCCCGAGACGCTGCCGAAGCCGGGGTTGTCGCCCGCGACATAGAGGTCTTCGATCCCGGGGACCGAGAGGCCGCGGTCCACGACCGTGATCCAGGCGCCCGAGGCCTTGACGTTCTGCACCGGGCCGGTCAGCGGCTCCGATTCAAACGGCAGCACCACCAGCGCGTCGATGTTGCGGGTGGCGACCATATCCTCGATGTCGTTCACCTGCTTGCCGGGATCGGAGGCCGTGGCGAGCACGAAATCGAGTTCCGGGTACGCCTCTTCCAGCCGGTCGATGGCGGCCTGGGCAAAGTAGTTCATGCCGCCCGCCCAGCCATGCGTCGCGGCCGGGATCGACACGCCGATCACCTTGGTTTCCTGCGCGATGGCCGGCACGGCCAGCGCCACCGACAGGGCAAGCCCCGATACGAGATGTTTCATTGGATTCTCCTCCCTAGATGCCGGGGTCAGACCCCCGGTTTGCTTTCGCGCTGCAGAACCACAGCGAGAACGATGATCAGCCCCTGGATTGCTCCGTTCAGGTAGGGCGATACGAAATCCGTCAGGTTCAGGATGTTGCCGATCAGCGTGAGGATCAGCACCCCGATCACCGTGCCCCAGACCCGGCCGAAGCCGCCCTTGAGCAAGGTGCCCCCGATAATGACCGCGGCAATCGCCTCCAGCTCCCACAGCACGCCGGTGGAGGAAGAGGCAGAGCCAAGCCGCGGCACATACATGATGGTGGCGACGCCCACGAGCAGGCCAAGGATCACATAGGTCGCCATCCGCACCCGGCCCACCCGGACGCTGGAATATTTGGCAACCTGATCGTTGGACCCGATGGCGGCGCAATGGCGGCCGAAGACCGACGAGCGCATGGCGATCTCGCCCACGATCACCACCACGGCGAACACGATGATCGGCCAACTGACCCCAAGGATGCCCCCATAAAACACCGGCTGGTAGAAGGTACGCAGCCCGAAATCGAGGCTGAGCGTGCCGCCATCGGCCAGCCAGGTCACCAGGCTGCGGTAGATGCCCATGGACCCGAGCGTGACGATGAACGCCTCGATCCCCAGCACGGTAATCAGGAACCCGTTCAACCAGCCCGCCACCAGCCCCGCCACCAGCGCCGTCGCCATGCCCAGAAGAATGATCGGCACCCCCACCCCCAGCGAGGGCAGCGCCGCGTTCATCACCAGGATCATCAGCCCGGCCACGAAAGCGGCCATCGAGCCGACCGACAGGTCCAGCCCGCCGGCGGTGATCACGAAGGTCATGCCGACGGCGATGATGCCGATGAAGGCCGAACGCGACAGCACGTTGCTGATATTGTCCACGCCCAGAAAGTTCGGGTTCATCAGTGCGCCCATCACGATCAGCACGATCAGCGCCGCGATCGGGCCGATCACGGACATCGACACCTTGGGTCGGGCCTGAGGCTTGACGGTCATTGCGCAGTCTCCAGTACCGGGGCGCGTTGCCCCACTCCCATCGCCAGCTGGACGATGGCATCTTCGGTGAGCGATGCGCCCTGAACCTCGCCGGCAATGCGCCCCTGGCGCATCACCAGAACGCGGTCGGCAAGGCCGATCACCTCTTGCATCTCGGACGAGATCACGACGATGGCCCGGCCTTGGTCGGCCAGCCCGCGGATGAAGCCATACATCTGCTGCTTGGTGCCGATGTCGATGCCGCGCGTCGGCTCGTCGATGATCACGATGTCGGGGTTCGACAGCATGGTCTTGGCGAACAGCAGCTTTTGCTGGTTGCCGCCCGACAGGTTGCCGACGCGCACCCCGCGGCTGCCGCGGATGTCGAACTCGGCGATAGCCTTCGTCAGGGCGGTCTCTTCGGCCCCCTTGTCGATCAGCCCGCGCGCGAAGCTGTGCAGGGCCTGAAGGGTCAGGTTCTCGCGCATTCCCTTTTGCAACAGCAGGCCGCGGGTCTTGCGGTCTTCGGTCAGGTAGCACATGCCAAGGTCCAGCGCCTCCCAAGGGTGGCGGATGGTCACCGGCTGGCCCTTGATCCGCACCTCGCCGCTGGCGGAGCGCAGGCCGCAGAGCCCCTCGAAGGTTTCGGTGCGCCCGGACCCAATCAGCCCGGCGATACCGAGGATCTCGCCGCGGCGCAGGGTGAAGTTGATATCTTCGGCAAAGCCCGGCACCGTCAGTCCCCGCACCTCCAGCGCCATGTCGCCGAAGCTGCCGGTCTTGGGCGGGAACAGGTCCGACATCTCGCGCCCGACCATCGCTGTGGCCATCGCGTGTTCGTCCATCCCCTCGGCGGGGCCGGAGAACACCACCGAGCCGTCGCGCATGATGGTCAGGTCATCGGCAATCTCGCGCACTTCATCCAGCTTGTGCGAGGTGAACAGCACCGCCGTGCCCTTGTCGCGCAGGGCCCGCACCTGCCGCATCAGCACCGCGGTTTCCGATTTGGTCAGCACCGCGGTCGGCTCGTCCATGATCAGCACGCGGGTGTCGCGCAGCAGGGCCTTGGCAATCTCCACCATCTGCTTGTCGGAGTTCGACATCTGCGAGACTACACGGTCGGTCGGCACGCGGCAGTCCAGCCGGTCGAGCAACTCGTGCGTTTTTTCCCGCATCGCGCGCTTGTCCAGCAGCAAGCCGCGTTTCAGCTCCTGCCCCAGGAAGATGTTCTGCTCGGCGGTCAGCTGCTCGGCGAGGTTGAACTCCTGATGGATCAGCGAAATGCCAAGCGCCTCGGCCTCGCCCATCGAGGCGAAGGCGGTCTCGCGCCCCTCCACATGCACGCTGCCGGAGCTGGGGGGCTGGTAGCCCGCGATGATCTTCATGGTGGTGGACTTGCCCGCCCCGTTCTCGCCGATCAGCGCATGGACGCGGCCGGGGCGCAGCGCCATGCTGACGCCGTGCAGCACCTCGATGGGGCCGAAGCTGCGGCTGACATTGGACAGGGACAGCACGGGTTCCGTCACAGCGCCACCCAGGCCGCATCGTCCTGCGACGAGGCAACGGCGGCCGCGATGAAGCGCATCCCGGCGAGGCCCGCTTCGAGCCCCGGCAGCACGTCCAACACCGCCGCGCGCTCGCCCTTCGCCGCGGCGCGGATCGCCTGCGCCGCCCCTGCGTAGATGTTGGCGAAGCCCTCCAGATAGCCCTCGGGGTGGCCCCCCGGCGTGCGGCTGACGGCGCCCGCCGCGGCCGAGGCCCCTGCCCCGCCCCGTGTCAGCAGCCGCTTGGGCTGGCCGAAGGGCGTGTGCCACAGGTAGTTCGGATCCTCCTGCGCCCAGTCGAGCCCGCCCTTCTCGCCATAGACGCGCAGGCGCAGCGCATTCTCGTTGCCCGGCGCGACCTGGCTGCACCAGAGGCTGCCACGTGCCCCGCCCTCAAACCGCAGCAGGATATGGGCGTTGTCATCCACCCGCCGCCCCGGCACGAAGGATTGCAGATCGGCGGCCAGTTTCTCCACCCGCAGCCCAGTGACGAAGCAGGCCAGGTTATGCGCATGGGTGCCGATATCGCCGATGGACCCGCCCGCGCCCGAGCGTTCGGGGTCGGTGCGCCATTCGGCCTGCTTGTTGCTGCCGGTCGCCTCCGACGCCTCGGTCAGCCAGTCCTGCGGGTATTCCACCTGCACCACGCGGATGCGGCCCAGATCGCCCGCCGCGACCATGTCCCGCGCCTGCCGGATCATCGGGTAGCCGGTGTAGTTGTGGGTGAGGATGAACAGCGCCGTTGAAGCCCGCACCGCCGCCGCCAGTTCGTCCGCCTGTTCTATCGTCGCGGTCAGCGGCTTGTCGCAGATCACATGGATGCCGCGCTTGAGGAAGGCGATGGCCGGGGCGGCGTGCATGTGGTTCGGCGTCACGATCGACACCGCCTGAATGCCGTCCGGCCGCGCCGCCTCGCGCTCTGCCATCTCCTCGAAGCTGCCATAGCAGCGATCCGGCGCGAGGCCGAGCGCCAGCCCGCTTTCGCGCGCCTTGTCGGGGGTCGAGGACAGCGCCCCCGCCACCAGATCATAATCGCCGTCGATCCGCGCCGCGATGCGGTGGACCGCCCCGATGAAGGCATCCTTGCCGCCGCCGACCATGCCCAATCTGATCTTCTCCATCGCTCAGATCCCCAGCATGCGGCGGTTGGCGGCATCGTCGGCGCCGCCGCCCGCGAAATCGTCAAAGGCTTTTTCGGTGACGCGGATGATGTGGGACTTCACGAACTCCGCCCCCTCGCGCGCGCCGTCTTCGGGATGCTTCAGGCAGCATTCCCATTCGACCACGGCCCAGCCGGCAAAGTCGTTCGCCGCCATCTTGGAAAACACCGCCCCGAAATCGACCTGCCCGTCGCCCAGGCTGCGGAAGCGCCCGGCGCGGTTCGTCCAGCCCTGATAGCCGCCATAGACACCCTTGCGCCCGGTCGGGTTGAACTCGGCATCCTTGACGTGGAACATGCGGATGCGGTCCTTGTAGATGTCGATATTGTCCAGATAATCAAGGCATTGCAGGACGTAGTGCGAGGGGTCGTACAGCATGCAGGCCCGGGCATGGTTGCCCGTCCGCTCAAGAAACATCTCGTAGCTGTCACCATCATGCAGGTCTTCGCCGGGGTGGATTTCATAGCAGACATCGACCCCGCACTCCTCGGCATGGTCAAGGATCGGCGTCCAGCGCTTCGCCAGTTCGTCGAAGGCAGCCTCCACCAGCCCCGCCGGGCGCTGCGGCCAGGGGTAGACAAACGGCCAGGCGAGCGCGCCCGAGAAGGAGGCGTGGGCGTCAATCCCCATATTGCGCGAGGCGGTGAGGGCCTTCTTGACCTGATCCACCGCCCATTCCTGCCGGGCCTTGGGATTGCCGCGCACCGAAGGGTCGGCAAAGCCGTCAAACGCCTCGTCATAGGCGGGGTGGACGGCGACCAGTTGGCCCTGAAGGTGGGTGGACAGCTCCGTCACCTCCACCCCGTTGGCGGCGGCTACGCCCTTGAACTCGTCGCAGTAGTCCTTGCTGGCAGCGGCCTTCGACAGGTCGATCAGCCGCGCGTCCCAACTGGGCACCTGCACGCCCTTGTAACCACAATCCGCGGCCCATCTGGTGATGCTGTCCCACGAGTTGAACGGCGCGTCATCGCCAGCAAATTGCGCCAGAAACAGCGCCGGTCCCTTGATCGTCTTCATGGCTCCCCCCTTCAGACGTAACGGTTCACGAGGTTTTCAAGTTGCTCCTGCCGGCCCGAGACCGGCTGCGGATCAAGTCCGCGTGCAACAGCAGCGTCGGCGATCTCTTCCAGCCGCGCGCCCGGGGCCAGCATCGCCTGCGCGGCCTGGCCCTGCCAACCGGCATAGCGCGCGTCCCGCGCGGCCTCCAGGCGGCCCTCCTCCAGCATCTTGGCAGCAGCTTTCAGCCCGCGGGCACAGACATCCATCGCGCCGGCATGGGCGGCGACCAGATCCTCGGCGTCCAGCGACTGGCGGCGGAGCTTGGAGTCGAAATTGGTACCGCCAGTGGTGAAGCCGCCGCCCTTCAGGATCTCATAATAGGCCAGCGCCACCTCGGGAACGTTGTTGGGGAACTGATCGGTATCCCAGCCCGATTGCTGGTCATTCCGGTTCATGTCGATGGACCCGAAGATGCCAAGCGCATTGGCCAGCGAAATCTCATGCTCGAAGCTGTGGCCCGCCAGGATCGCGTGGCCCTGCTCGATATTCACCTTCACCTCATCCTCCAGCCCATAGCGGCGCAGGAAGCCGTAGACGGTGGCGACGTCGTAATCATACTGGTGCTTGGTGGGTTCCTGCGGCTTCGGCTCGATCAGGATCGCGCCCTTGAAGCCGATGCGGTGCTTGTAGTCCACGACCATCGACAGGAAGCGGCCCATCTGGTCCAGCTCTTTCCCCAGATCAGTGTTCAGCAGCGTCTCATACCCTTCGCGCCCGCCCCAGAGCACATAGTTCTCGCCCCCCAGACGCTGGGTCACGTCAAGGCAATCGCGCACCGTCGCGGCGGCATAGGCAAAGACATCCGGGTCGGGGTTGGTCGCCGCGCCGGACATGTAGCGGCGGTTCGAGAAGAGGTTCGCGGTGCCCCACAGCAGCTTGGGCCCGCCCGCCTCCATCTTGTGCTGGAAGATGTCGGCGATGCGGTTCAGCCGGTCGCGGCTTTCGGTCAGGCTGGCGCCTTCGGGGCGCACGTCGTGGTCGTGAAAGCAGAAATAGGGCGCGCCGAGGATGCGGAAGAAGCCGAAGGCCGCATCCGCCCGCGCCTCGGCCAGCGCCATCGTGTCGGCGGGGAACCAGGGCCGGTCAAAGGTGCGCCCGCCAAAGGGATCGCCGCCCTCCCAGCCGAAGCTGTGCCAATAGGCGACGGCAAAGCGCAGGTGGTCCTTCATCGGCTTGCCAAGCACGATCTCGCCCTCATCGTAGTGACGGAACGCAAGTCCATCGCTGTCCGGTGCAAAACCCAGCGGGGCGATACTTCCAAAATAGTCGCTCACGTCCATCCTCCATTGGCATTTGGATCAGGCAGATTGTCTGCCAAGTAGATTGTCGGGACGACGCGGCTGTCAGGAGCAGGCAGGTCATCCGCAATGGCGCGCATCGCGTCGATGGCGCGGCTGATTTCTTCGGCGGGTTTCTGGTCGATGACTGCATCGATCATGCCGCACTTCAAGGCCGCGCGACTGGTTGGTGTCAGTTCGTGAAGGACAACGACGGGGCGGTTTCTTTCAATACGGCTTAGAAGATCTACCAATCCGCGGTTGCCCCCGCCGATCGAATAGATCCCCGTTATGGCGGGGTCGGATTTCAGGATTTCACTCACCCGGTCCAGCATGATCTCGGGGCGATCCTGCACCTCGATGGGCGGAAGAATCTCAAGGCCAGAGCCGGGCGCGGAAATCACCTCTGTTGCGCCCTGCAGGCGCTCGCGGTGGTCGCGCACGCCCATCGTGCCCAGAATGGGCAGGATACGGCCGGTCCGGGTCTTGTGGGTCAGCAACATCAGGCGGCCGGCCGTGCGCCCGGCGATCACATTGTCGATGCCGATATAGGACTGCCGCAGATCGGTGGCGCTGTCGGATACCAGCGTAATGACCGGCAGTCCTTTCCCGACCAGCCTGCCTATCGCAGCGTCCAGAATATTGGAATCAACGCCGATCAATGCGACGCAGTCGTAATCCTCGGGATTGATCCTGCTCAATTCCGCAGCGAGCGCTTCGGCATCAAATGCCGGAACGTCGTAATGCGTTATGACCAGCCGATCCACAAGGCGCCTGACCGTTTCATGCAAAAGCGCCTCACGCAGAGTGGTGAAGAAGCCGTGGTCGCCCCGCGGCAAAAGGAAAAGGAAACGGTAATTTCGCCTGCGCGACAGATTGGCAGCGTGAATGTCACGCCGATATCCAAGCTCTTCAATTGCACGCTGAACGCGCTGCGCAGATTTTTCTGCGACGCCACCCCGTCCATTCAAAACGCGATCAGCGGTCGAATAGCTGACACCTGCTGACCGCGCTACATCATGTAGCGTGGGGCTTTTCATGATTCTCCTCCCAGAATGATCTTCCCAGAGGGGGTGATAGACGTCAATCAGTTTTGACAGACGTATGTCAAAACTGGGGCCTCGGACACGCTGTCGGCCCGACCGCGTCAGAGAGGCATCAAAAAGACTGCCGCTGGGGCGCCCTCAGCGCCGCGAATAGCCCAAGGCGGCCGAAATCGCCTCGGCCGCTTCCATCACTTGCGGCGCGATCAGCTTCAACTGTTTGCGCTTGAGCCGCGAGTCCGGGCCCGAGATGCCGATGGCCCCCACCAGCTCACCCGAGCGGCCCAAAATGGCGCAGGCGCAGGCGGCGATACCGTCGCGCCACTCGCCATGCAGCACCAGCGCATGGCCCTGCGCGCGGGCCTGAGCGACGTCCTCGCGCAGCTCGGCCAGCGTGGTGCGGGTGGTTTCGGTATAGGCGCGCAGATGCGGGGTGAACCGTTCCAAATAGTCGTCTGGCATGTGCGACAGCATAGCCTTGCCCGTGGCCACGGTGAACGCCGGCGCCCGAGAGCCGACGCTGGTATTGGCGCGGATGTGATGCGCGCTTTCGATCTTGTCGAGATAGATCACATCGATGTCTTCCAGCACCGACAGGTGAACCGTCTCGCCCGTCTGCTCGGCCAGCCGGGTCATCGCCGGGCGCGCGATCTTGATCAGGTCCATGCGGCGGATGACGTGGCTGCCAAGCTCCCAGATCTTGGTCGTCAGCTCATAGGTGCTGTTCGCCGGAACCTGCCGCACATAGCCGTGAGCCTGCAGGGTCTGCAGCAGGCGATGAACGTTGCTCTTGGTCATCTCCAGCTCTGCCGCCAGATCGCTGACCCCGCGGGGCAGGTCACTGAGGGCGAGGGTTTCCACAAGGCGCAGTCCCTTGACGAAGGCTTTGTCCATAGATGTCCCGATACTCACTCTGCGCGCCGGCAGCGCCCTGGCCGCCGACTATAGCGCAGAATGCGATGGCCGCGACAGAAGCGTCGCGGCCATTCCTGTGACTTATTGTGCCAGCAGCGCGTTCAGCTGTTCCTGGCCATGCTCTTCATTGGTGGTCGTGCCGCCTTCCGACATCGCCCCCCAATAGTCCGGGCTCCACTCGATGGCGCGCGAAACGTTGGCGGGGTTGTTGGCCCAGTAGGTGCTGACCGCCGGGTCCGCCGCCTCGAACACCACCGAGGACGGCAGTGCCACCGGGAAGTTGGAGGTCAGCTCGGCCGCACGCTCGGGCTCCAGCCGCCAGGACAGCAGCTTCATGGCGTTTTCGTAGTTCGGCCCGTCCTTCGGGATCGAGAAGAAGTCGTAATAGATGAAGCCCTGGTTCCACTCCACCTCGATCGGGGCGCCTTCCAGCGCCAGTTTCGAGGTCGATCCGGTATAGGCCATGCACATGTCGGCCTCTCCATCCAGCAACAGCTGCGGCGGCTGCGCCGAGGTGGTCCACCATTTCGACACATGCGGCTTGATCTCGGCGATCTTCGCCAGCGCGCGGTCCATGTCCAGCGGGTAGAGCTGGTCCTTCTCCACGCCGTCGGCCATCAGCGCCGCTTCCATCACGAAGCGCGGCCAGGCCGGCAGGCAGCGCTTGCCCGGGAACGCCTCGACATCCCAGAAATCGGCCCAGCTTTTCGGGGCCTCTTCCTCGGAATAGACGTCGGTGTTGTAGACAAGGCCGACGCCGATCACCTGCAGCGCGACGCCCTTGGGCCGCTTGAGGTTGTCCGGCATGGCGGCCAGCGTCTTCTGCGCGCCTTCCGACATCATCGAATAGTCGATATCGGCCAGGCAGCAATCACCCAGAAGCTTCGTTTCCTGGTCGAAGATGAAGGTCAGGTCCCATTCGGTCTTGCCAGCCTCGACCTGCGCCTTGATGCGCGGGCCGGACCGCGCCTCCTGCACGGTGATGACGTCGATGCCAGTCTCCTCCTCGAAGGGATCGTACATCACCTTGCGCAGCGCCTCGCCATAGCCGCCGCCGGGATCTTGCATGATCACCTCGGTGCTTTGCGCCAGCACCGGACCGGCGCCGAATGCGGCGGTGACGGCCAGGGCCGACACCATTCCTTTCAGTCGATAAGATCCAAGCATCACATCTCCTCCTCTGTTTTACTTGGGTTTGCAGTCAGTGTGCCGCGCGCGACCGCCCGAAGACGGGCCGCGCGAGGAAGATCCCACCGACGACCAGCACGACTTCCAGCGTCGAGACGACGGCCAGAACCGGGTTGAGCTGATAGTTGATGTCGGCCCAGAGCATCAGCGGCAGCGTCTTCATCCGCGGGCTGGACAGGAACAGCGACAGCACCAGTTCGTCGAACGAGTGCAGGAAGGCAAAGAACACCGCCGCGGCGAGCCCCGGCGCGATGGCGGGCAGGGTCACCGTGCGGAACACCGTCAGCACCGAGGCGCCGTGCACGGCCGCGCTTTGCTCCAGCTGCCGGTCCACCGCCTGCAGCGAGGCGGCGACGATCACGATCACGATCGGGATGCCGCCGATGGCATGGGCGGCCGCGAGGCCGAAATAGGTGCCGACAAGGTTGAGGTGCAGGAACAGGCTGTAGAGCGACAGGCCAAGCACCACCGGCGGCACGATCATCGGGCTGACCAGCAGCAGCATCACCGCCGATTTATAGCGGATCTCGCTCCGCACGATGCCTATCGCAGCCGTCGCGCCAAGCGCAACCGCCATCACCGAGGATAGCGCCGCGATCCCCAGCGAGTTCCAGAAGGCCGACATCCAGTTCGAGTCCGAAAAGAACTTCTCGTACCACTGCAGCGACCAGCCCGGCGGCGGGAAGGTCAGGTAGCTGGCCTTGCTGAACGAGATGACGATCACCACAAGGATCGGCAGGATCAGCGTGCACAGCACGAACCCGCCGAGGATCCGCACCGTCCACTTGCCGGTGTCGGCAGGCATCCGCCCCAGCAGGCGCAGGATCGGCCAGCCAGCCATATCGGCCACCAGCATCCTGGCGCTGCGCCGCGTCGGCCCGGCGGCGGCGCGCTTGGATTTTGCCGGAGTCTCTGCCACCTCGGACAGCTTGCCGCCGCCCCAGATGAACTCGAACCCCATCAGCCGGCCGGCGATGCCGACAACGACCAGCGTGATCACCAGCAGCACCACCGCCAGCGCCTGCAAGAAGCCCTCGCCGGTGATGGAATCGGCCTGCTGGGTGATGTGCATGGCGAACATCTGGTCGCCCGGGCCACCCAGCAAAGTGGGGGTGATAAAGAAGCCAAGCGCGCTGACGAAGACCAGCAGGAACCCGGCGCCGATGCCAGGCAGGGTCAGCGGCAGCAGCACCCGCCAGAACACCGCCAGCGGCCCGGCCCCGCTGGCCAGCGCCGCGCGGATCAGGTTCTGGTCCAGCCGCGACAGGCTGGAATAGATCGACAGCACCATCAGCGGCATCAGCACCGCCGTCATGCCCATCAGCACGCTGCCCCGGTTGAACAACAGCGCCAGCGGCTCGTCATAGATGCCCAGCCAGATGGCGGTCTTGTTGATCGGCCCGTTGCGCCCCAGCAGCACCATCCAGGCATAGGTCCGGATCAGGATGGCGATGAAGTAGGGCAGGATCACCGCCGTGGCGATCATCGCCTGCACGCTGCCCCGGCTGCGCTGGATCAGCAGCGCCGTGGGATAGCCGAACAGCGCACAGAGGCAGGCGACCGTCAGCGCGATCTTCATCGTACGCAGCAGCGATTCCCAATAGAGCGGGACCGAGAAGACCCGCGCAATATGGCTCCACCACGGATCGGCGGCGACGCTGACGCGGCCGAGATCGATCAGCGGCATCACGTAGATCGCGGCCAGGAACAGCACGGCCGGCACCAGCAGCAGCGCCGGAGATTTCAGCCAGGCGCCACGCGGCCTTGGCGCGGCCGTGCCAGACAGCGGCGCGGCGGTCATGCCAGCACCCAGCAATCTTGCGCACCCCAGCCGACATGGATCTTGCTGCCCGGCGCAGGCAATTCGCGGGCCGCAGTGTCCGGGCAGCGGATCAGCAGCGTCTCGCCACCCTCCATCGCTGCCTCGATGCGCAGCGTCTCGCCCATGAACAACGCCGAGGTGACGGTCGCCGGGGCGGTGCCGGGCTGCGGGCTGTCATGCAGCGCCATGCGTTCGGGACGGATCAGCACCGTCACCTTGCCGATGGAGGGGACATTGCGGCTGCCAGCCTGAAAGACATGCCCGGCCTTGCTGCGGAGGGTGGCGATGTCGCCCCGCCGCTCCAGCACTTCGGCCTCGATCAGATTGCTCTCGCCGACGAAGCCGGCGACGAAGCGGCTTTTCGGGTGGCGGTAGATTTCCAGCGGGCGGTCCACCTGGATGATGTGGCCCTTGTCCAGCACGGCGATACGGTCGCTCATCGTCAGCGCCTCGCTCTGGTCATGGGTCACGAACAGGATCGTGCTGCCGATGGTCTGGTGCAGCTCGCGCAGCTCGATCTGGATTGACTCACGCAGCCGCCGGTCCAACGCCGACAGCGGCTCGTCCATCAGCACGACGCGCGGGCGCATCACGATGGCCCGGGCAATCGCCACCCGCTGCTGCTGCCCGCCCGACATCTCGGACGGTGTCTTGGCCGCATGTTCCGAAAGCCGCATCATCTCGAGCGTTTCCGCCACGCGCCGGTCCGAGGCGGCCCGGTCAAGCCCCGCCATCCGCATCGGAAAAGCTACGTTCTGCGCCACGGTCATGTTGGGAAACAGCGCATAGCTTTGGAACACCATGCCAAACCCGCGCCGATGGGTCGGTACATGGGTGATCGACTTGCCGTCGATCAACACCTCGCCGCCATCGATGCGCTGGAACCCGGCCAGCAGGTTCAGCAGCGTGGTTTTGCCGCTACCGGACGGACCCAGAAGGGTGATGAACTCCCCCGGCTCGACATCAAGGCTGATGCGGTCGGCGGCGACGAAGGCCCCGTATTTCTTGGTGACCTCGCGCATCGAGATCCGGGCCCCGATGATGTCCTGTCCGCGCCCCGCCCGGCCGGACGGCGCCACCTCTCCACGCGGATCGCGCAAAGTCTGGGTCTGTATCATTGCATCCTCCCATGCGTTCTACATTATAGAACAGCATTCCGTATTTCATTTTCAGGTGAGTTTCGCGCTTGTCAAGAAGTTCCGCGTCGGCGGCGCCGGCCGGACCGAAAATTCTCTGTGTGCCCCCCTCGCAGCAGCGATTGACACCCCTGCCAAGCTCTGCCTATCCTGATTTTCAGAATATTGTTCTATATTGTAGAACGCTAGGCGCGCTGCCGCAAAACCGAAGGGGAGGACACAGATGCAAGCCGATCTGCGGGCCATGGCCGCGCGCATCCGCCCCGGAATGCGAATCGCCCTGCCGGTCGATTACGCCGGCGTGTCGATGGCCATGACCCGCCCGCTGATCGCGCATGGCGCAGGCGATCTGGATCTGGTCTGCGTGCCGACCGGGGGGCTTCAGGTCGATCAACTGATCGGGGCGGGTCTTGTCCGCGGCGTGGAAACCAGCGCCGTGTCACTGGGCGAGGCCGGGGGCGCCCCGCGCTTCAATCAGGCGGTGCAGGACGGCGCGATCCGCCTGCGCGACGCCACCTGCCCCGCGATCCATGCCGGGCTGATGGCGGCGCAGAAGGGCAGCTCTTTCATGCCGATGCGCGGGTTGATCGGCACCGATGTGCTGCGCCACCGGGACGACTGGCGCGTGATCGACAACCCCTTTGACACAGGCGGCGACCCCATCGTGCTGATCCCGGCGATCCACCCCGATGTGGCGATCTTCCACGCCCCGATGGCCGACCGCTTCGGCAATGTCTGGATCGGGCGGCGGCGCGAGCTGGCGGCGATGGCCTATGCTTCGGCAGAAACGCTGGTCACGGTGGAACGCATCGTCGAGTACAACCTGCTGGCCGATGAGATGACAGCGGCGGGCACCTTGCCCGCGCTCTATATCACCGCTATCGCACCGGCGCCGCGCGGGGCATGGCCTTATGGCCTCTGGGGCGAATACGGCACCGATACCGATGAGCTGATCCGCTACGCCCGCGCCGCCCGCACCGAGGCGGGCTTTGCCGAATACATGGCGCAGGAGGTACCGGCATGACCCCTATCCTGCCGCGCGAAACGCTGATCTTCACCATCGCCCGCCTGCTGGAGGGCGTGCGGCTGGTGGCGGTAGGCGCCTCCTCACCCATCCCCGCAGCCGGCTCGATGCTGCGCCGGGCGCTGGACGAGCCAAGCCGTCAGGTGCGCCTGTCGGTGCTGGGATCGGTCGAGCATAACTTCTTCACCAACGGCTCGGCAGAGCTGTTCGATTCCGCCGGACAGGGGCGGCTCGATGCCTTCTTCCTTGGCGGCGGGCAGATCGACGGGCAGGCCAATGTCAATCTGGTGGGGGTGGGCGACTACCCGGCCACCTCGGTCCGCTGGCCCGGATCCTTCGGGTCGGCGTACCTCTATTTCACGGTTCCGAGGGTGATCTTGTTTCGCGAAGAGCACACGCGCCGCGTGTTGGTCGAGAAGGTGGATTTTATCTCGGCCCCCGGCACCAGCCCAGAGGGCGTCTATCGCCCCGGCGGGCCGGTGGCGCTGCTGACCAGCAAGGCACTGTTCCGGTTCGACAAGGCGCGCCCGGGCTTCACGCTGGACAGCGTCCACCCCGGCCACAGCGCGGCCGAAATCGCCGAAGCGACGGGCTTTGCCTATGACGCCCCCGCCGCCCCGACCCAGACCCCCCAGCCGGATGCCGCCACGCTGTCGCTGATGCGCGGCCGCGTGCTGACCGAGCTTGCCGAAACCTATCCCGCCTTCGCCGCCGACTGGCGCCGCGATCTGGCTGCACTGGTTGCCTGAAAGGACGATGCCCAATGTTCAAACCCGGTTCTCTGGCCAATCTAAAGGTGATTGACGCCAGCCGCGTACTGGGGGGGCCCTATGCCGGGCAGATCCTCGCCGATCACGGCGCCGACGTGATCAAGGTCGAACCGCCCGCCGGGGACGAAACCCGCGGCTGGGGCCCGCCCTTTCTGGACGGCGCTGCCAGTTATTTCCTCGGCCTCAACCGCAACAAGCGCGGAATCGCCGTCGACCTTGCCCAAGAGGCGGGGCGCGATCTGCTGCTGGACCTGCTGGCCGATGCCGACATCTTCATCGAGAATTTCAAGACCGGCACGCTGGAGCGGTGGGGCGTGGGGCAAGACGAGTTGTCGCGCCGCTTTCCCCGGCTGATCCACGCCCGCATCTCGGGCTTTGGCGCCGACGGGCCGATGGGCGGCCTTCCGGGCTATGACGCGGCCATCCAGGCGCTGTGCGGGATCATGAGCGTGAATGGCGAGCAGGGCGGCCAGCCGCTGCGCGTCGGTCTGCCAGTGGTAGATATGGTCACCGGCCTCAACGCCGCGCTTGGCATCATGATGGCGATCCATGAGCGGGCGGCCAGCGGCAAGGGCCAGTTCGTCGATACCAGCCTTTACGATTGCGGCGTGTCGCTGCTGCATCCGCATCTGCCGAATTACTACCTGTCGGGGAAGGTGGCAGAGCCGTCGGGCAACGCCCATCCCAATATCTGCCCCTATGACACCTTCGCCACCGCGACCGAGCCGGTATTTCTGGCCGTCGGAAACAACCGCCAGTTCGCCATCCTCTGCGCCATGATCGGGCGCCCGGACCTTCCGGGGGATCCGCGCTTTGCCGCGAACAGCCAGCGCAACATCCACCGCGATGCGCTGAAGGTGGAATTGGAGGCGGCGCTTGCCGGCTTTGACTGCGCCGATCTGTCGGACCGGCTGATCAAGGCCGGCGTGCCATGCGGCGCGGTGCGCAGCATCGATCAGGTGGTCGCCGATCCCCACACCCTCCACCGCGAGATGGTGGTGGATATCGGCGCCTATCGCGGCACCGGCAGCCCGATCAAGCTGTCGCGCACCCCCGCCAGCTACCGCCTCGCCCCGCCGCAATTCGCGCAGCACACTGCCGAGGTGATGGCAGAGCGCGGGCTTGATACCAACCGCTACCGCGATGTGCTGCCGGGCCTGGATGCGCCTGCAGTGCCCGCCTCCGTGTCTGACGCCTGAGGATTGACCATGACCCAGCAGCCCCTGACCATCGGCATCATTGGCGACGGCTTCATGCAGCCGGCCTTCTTCGAGGACGCCCTGAAAGCCCGCCTGCCGGACCGTGACCTGCGCTTCCGGCAGATGGAGCTGGACTGGCCGCTACGACTGAAATCCACGAAACACGACCCGACCCTGCCGGTGGGCGAGTTCGTCGGGCGGCCCGAGGAGTACTTCGGCTTCCTCTGTGATCTCGACATCCTCATCACCCATCTGGCCCCGATCACCGGCCAAAGCCTCGACCATGCCCCGAACCTGCGGCTGATTGCCGTTTCGCGCGGCGGGCCGGTGAATATCGAGATGGCGGCGGCGCGCGAACGCGGCATCACCGTCGTCAACACGCCCGGGCGCAATGCCTCGGCGGTGGCCGAATTCACCGTCGCCTCGCTGCTAGCCGAAACCCGCAACCTGATCCGCGGGCATCTGGCGGTGGCGAACGGCACCTTCGGGCGCGAATTCTACCACTACGCCAATACCGGGCCAGAGCTGTGCGAGCTGACCGTGGGGATCATCGGCTATGGCGATATCGGCACCCGTGTCGCGCGTCTGCTGCGGCCCTTCGGCTGTTCGATCCTGATCTATGACCCGTTCAAGGAGCTGACGGAGGAGGAACAGGCCGCCGGCTTCCGCAAGGCAGATCTGGATGATGTGATGCGGCAGGCCGATGTGGTCACCCTGCACCCCCGCGTCACGCCGCAGACCAAGGGCATGATCAGCCGCGAGCGCATCGCCATGATGAAGCCCGGCGGCTACATCGTGAACACCACCCGCGGGCAGGTTCTGGACTATGCCGCGCTCTATGATGCGCTCGTGTCGGGCCATCTGAAAGGCGCGGCGCTGGACACGTTCGATCCGGAACCGCCGCCGCCCGACTGGCCGCTGCTGAAGCTGCCCAATGTCACGCTCTCGCCCCATATCGCCGGGGCGTCGCGCTATTCCGCCACCAAGGCTGCGGCCATGATCGCCGAGGACATCGCCCTGATCCTGGGCGGCCAGGCCCCGCTTTACCCCTGCACATGAGGTTTGCCATGACCGATGAAGACCGCGCCCTGCGCACCGAACTGCTGGAAGCCTGCCGCAGCATGAACCGGCTGGGCATAAACAAGGGAACCGCCGGCAATATCAGCGTCCGCCACGGCGACGGCTTCCTGATCTCGCCCACCGGCATCCCCTATGACAAGCTGATGCCCGAGCATGTGGTGGCGATGAACTGGGACGCGACCTTTGCGGGCGACGTCCTGCCCTCGTCGGAATGGCGCTTTCACCGCGATATCCTGCGGGCCCGGCCCGATCTGAATGCCGTGGTCCACACCCATTCCACGCAAGCGACCAGCGTGTCGATCCTCGGCCATGACATCCCGGCGATCCACTATTCCATCGCCGCCGCGGGCGGATCCACCATCCGCTGCGCGCCCTATGAGATTTTCGGCTCGCAAGAGCTGGCCAACCGGGTGGTCACCGCGCTGGAAGGGCGCCGCGCCTGCCTGCTGGCGCATCACGGGGTGATCGCGGCGCATGTGTCGATCGCGCGGGCGCTGGCGCTGGCGGTCACGGTTGAAGAGCTGGCGACGCAGTACCTGCTGTGCCTGCCGCTTGGCACGCCCCCGGTCCTGTCCGAGGCAGAGATCGCGGAAGTGCTGGTCAAGTTCAAGACCTATGGCCAGCAGACGCCCGAGGTTCAGGAAGGCCTTCGTCAGGCATCGTGATGGACCAGGTTCTGCTCTGCCTCGATTCAGGGACCACGGCGGTCAAGGCGGCGGCCTTCGATGGCCGGGGCCGCATGATCGCCAGTTCCGAACGCCCGAACGGCGCCCTGCGCCGCGAGGGCGCGCGGGTCGAGCAGGACATGGAGGTGACGCGGGCCGAGGCTTTGGCGGTGCTGCGGGACTGCGTGGCGCAGCTTTCGGTGCCGGTGGCTCGGCTGGTCTCGGGGCTGATCATCACCGGGCAGGGCGACGGGCTCTGGCCGGTGGATGCAGCGGGGCAGCCCGTGGGCCGGGCGCTGACCTGGCTGGACGGGCGGGCGCGCGGGCTGGTGACAGAGCTTGCCCCGGCGTTGGACGCGGTGCAGGCGATCACCGGCTCGCGCCCCACCGCCGCCTCTGCCAGTCTTCAGCTGCTGTGGCTGCAGCGGAATGAACCTGAACAGTTGGCCCGGATCGCCCATGCGCTGCGGGCGAAGGAATGGCTGTTCCTGTCGCTGACCGGCCGCGTTGCGGGTGAGCCGACGGCCGCCCTGCCGGTCTGGGGCAACTGGCGCGATGGGCAGCTGGCGGCTGGCGTCGAACAGGCGCTTGGCCTGACGCGCGGGCTGGCGCTGCTGCCCGAGTTTCAGCCCGTCGGCGCCTGCCGCGCCGGCCTTGCCGCCGATATCGGCCTGCCCCTCGGCCTGCCGGTCCTGCTGGGCCCGGGCGATGTGCAATCCACGCTGATCGGCCTTGGCCTCGGCAGCCGCCCGGGCGTGGCGCGCGCCTCGATCTTCGGCACCAGCTCGATCCATGCCTGCCTGCACCATGACCCCGCTTCGATGGCAGAGGCGCCGCCCGGCGCGATGGTGCAGCAATTCGCGCTGGGGCCAGGATGGCTGTGCTTTCACCCCAGCTTCAACGGCGCGACGCTGCTGCAGCACCTCGCCCGCCAGTTCGCCGACCTGCCGGCTCCGGCACCGCCCCGCTACTCCGGCCTGATCCTTCATCCGTTCTTCGAGCCGGGCGGCGAGCGCTCGCCCTGGACCGACCCGCACGCCACCGGTGCCCTGCTGGGACTGACCGCCGCCACCACGCCCGGCGAGATTGCCTGGGCGGGGCGCGAGGCGTTGGCCTTCGTCGCGCGGCATAGCCACGCGCTGCTGGGGCCCGAGCCGGGCGCGCTGTCGCTGGGTGGCGGGCTGGCGGGCGACCGGCATTTCGCGCAATTCCTGGCCGCCGCGACGGGGTATGAGGTGCAGCTCAGCCCCGGCGGTCATGCAGGGTTGCGCGGGCTCGCCGCCATCGGCGCGCGGTTCTTGCTGGGCGAAGAGCTTGACACCATCGCCGCTCGTTGGATTGGTTCGCCGACCGAGACGGTCGGGCCGCAGCCCGCCGAAATCACCCGCTACGCCGCGCAGAAATACGCCCTCTTCGCCGCGCTGGTCGAGGCGATACGCCCCCACTGGCCCGCGCTGGCCGATCTGCAGGCCCAAGCCGAACCCCTTGCCCGGAGACCTCAATGAACGGCGCCGACCTTCTTTGCGAAACCCTGCTGGCCAATGGCATCGACACCTGCTTTGCCAATCCCGGCACGTCTGAAATGCATTTCGTGGCGGCCCTCGACCGTCAGCCGCGGATGCGCTGCGTGCTTGGCCTTTTCGAGGGTGTGGTGACCGGCGCCGCCGATGGCTATGCCCGCATGGCCGAAAAGCCGGCGGTCACGCTGCTGCATACCGGGCCGGGGCTGGCGAACGGGCTGGCGAACCTGCACAACGCGCGCCGTGCCCGCACACCGATGGTGAACGTGGTCGGCGACCATGCCACCTATCACCTTGTCCATGACGCGCCGCTGACCTCGGATATCGATGCGCTGGCCCGGCCGATGTCGCACTGGGTCGGCCGCGCCGAGGCTGCCGAGGCCGTGGGCCGCCGCACCGAAGAAGCGATCCGCGCCGCCCGCGCCGGCGCGGGTGGCATCTCCACGCTGATCCTGCCCGCCGATGCCGCCTGGACAGAGACGGAGTTTACCCCGCCGGTGGCGATCACGCTGCCCACGCCCTCCGCGCCCGATGCGGCGCAGGTCCGGCAGGCGGCAGCCTTGCTGCGCAACGGCCGCGCGACCACGATCCTCGTCACCGGCACGGCCCTGCGCGCGCCGCAGATGGAGATACTGGACCGTATCGCGCAGAAAACCGGCGCGCGGGTGCTGGCGCAGCAGGCCAATGGCCGGATGCAGCGCGGCGCGGGCCGGGTGGCGGTGGACCGCGTGCCCTATGTGATCGATCTGGCGTTGGCCAGCTTTGCCACGACCGAGCAGGTCATCCTGGTCGGCGCCAAGGCCCCCGTCGGCTTTTTCGCCTATCCCGGCAAGCCCGGCTCGATGCTGCCAGAAGCCTGCACGGTGCTGGAGCTTGCCAGCCCTGACCACGACCTGCCCGCGGCCATCGAGGCGCTGGCGGATGAGGTGGGCATGGCCCCGGCGCCCCGGCTGGCACCGCGGCATCGGCCAGACCTGCCCACGGGCAAGCTGACGCCTGATGCCATCGCCATCGCCCTTGCCGGCGCCATGCCCGAAGGGGCGATTGTCTGCGACGAGTCCATCACCTCGGGCCGGGATTTCTTCCGCACGACCTATGGCGCCGCGCCGCATGACTTCCTGCAGCTGACCGGCGGTGCCATCGGCGATGGCATCCCGATGGCGACCGGCGCCGCCGTCGCCTGCCCGGACCGCAAGGTCATCGGGCTGCAGGCCGATGGCAGCGGCATGTACACGGTTCAGGGCCTGTGGACGCAGGCGCGCGAAAAGCTGGACGTGCTGACCATCGTCTTCGCCAACCGCCGCTACCAGATCCTGCATGGCGAGCTGCTGAACGTCGGCGCCGGACCCGCGGGCGAGAATGCAAGCCGGATGCTGGACCTCGACAACCCCGCCATCGACTGGGTGCAGATGGCGAACGCGATGGGCGTCGAGGCGGCGCGGGCCAATACGGTCGAGGGTTTCCGCGACCTGCTGCGCACCGCCCTGGCCCGCAAGGGGCCGTTCCTGATCGAAGCCGTTATCTGAGGGATGCAAGACATGATCCGCCGGGTTCCGCATTGCAGCCATTGGGGCGCCTATACCTTGCTGGTCGAGGAGGGCCGCATCGTCGGTGTCGAGCCGTTCGAGCATGACCCCGCCCCCTCGGCCATCATCCAGTCCGTCACCGACTGGGCCAAGCCGGACCGCCGCATCCTGCGCCCGATGGTGCGCGAAGGCTGGCTGGCGGCGCGGGAGGGCAGCAATCGGCGCGGCCGCGGCAGCGAGCGTTTCGTGCCGGTCAGCTGGGACGAGGCGACCGATCTGGTTGCCGGCGAGATCCGCCGCGTGTCGCGCGACCACGGCAATGCCTCGATCTTCGCCGGCAGCTATGGCTGGACAAGCTGCGGGCGCTTTCACCATGCCTGCACCCTGTTGCGGCGGATGATGAACCTTGCCGGCGGCTACACCGGCCATGTCGACACCTACTCCATCGCCGCGGGCCCGGTGATCTTGCGCCACACGCTGGGGGATGAGCGGGCCTGCGGCGGGCAGTCCAACACGCTCGACACCATCGCCGAGCATAGCGAGACGCTGCTGGTCTTTGGCGCCATGAGCCCCCGCACCGCGCAAAGCGAGGCAGGCGGGATCGGCGCGCATTATCTGGAGGGCTACCTGCGCAAGATCGCGGAGCGGGGGGTAAAGGTCATCCACGTCTCGCCCTTCCGCGAGGATCTGCCGGACTGGACCGGCGCCGAATGGTGGCCGATCCGGCCCAACACCGACACCGCCCTGATGCTGGGGCTGGCGGGAGAGATCGTTCTGGCCGGGCGGCACGATGCAGGCTTCCTTGAGCGCTGCACCAGCGGGTCGGAGCAGTTGCTGGCCTATCTGGGCGGCGATGGCGACGGGCAGGCCAAAACCGCCGACTGGGCCGCCGCCATCACCGGGATCGGCGCGCAGGCGATCCGCGATCTGGCGCGGCGCCTGACCGAAACCCGCGGCATGATCACCGCCAGCTGGGCCTTGCAACGCGCCCATCATGGCGAGCAGCCGTTCTGGGCCGCCATCGCCCTCGCGTCGATCACCGGGCAGATCGGTCTGCCGGGCGGCGGCATGGGCTTTGGTTATGGCTCGCTTGGTGGCGTCGGCGCGCCCTTCGTCACCGGCAAGTCACCGGCGATGTCGCAAGGCGCCAAGCCGATCGACAGCTTCATTCCAGTGGCGCGGATCAGTGACATGCTGCTGAACCCCGGCGGCGCCTACAGCTATGAAGGGCGGGACCGCACCTATCCCGACATCCGCCTTGTCTATTGGGCGGGGGGCAACCCCTTCCATCACCATCAGGACCTGAACCGCCTGTCGGACGCCTGGACCCGGCCCGAGACGATCATCGTGCAGGACCCGATGTTCACCGCCACCGCCAAGCGGGCCGATATCGTGCTGCCCGCCTCCACCTCGCTGGAGCGGAACGACCTGTCGGGCAACAAGCGGTCGGACTTCATCCTCGCGATGGCCAAGGCCATCGACCCCCTGGGCGAGGCGCGGTCGGATTTCGATATCTTCAACGCCATCGCCGAAAAGCTGGGCGTCGCCCCTGCCTTCAACGAAGGACGCGACGAGATGGGCTGGATCCGCCACATCTACACCGAAAGCTGCGATTACGCCGCGCAGCGGCTTGGCTTCGAGATGCCGGATTTTGAAGCCTTCTGGGCGCAGGGCTATGCCGCCTGCCCCGTACAGCAGGGTCATACCTATCTGGCGCCCTATCGCGCCGATCCTGCGGCCCATCCGCTGAACACCGAAAGCGGGCGCATCGTTCTGGGCAGCGACACGCTGGCGCGGCTTGGCTATGCCGATTGCCGCGCGCATCCGGCCTGGATCGAGCCGGCGGAATGGCTGGGCGGCGCGGCAGAGGGCGAGCTGCACCTGATCTCGCACCAGCCCAACGGCCGCTTGCATAGCCAGCTGGAGACGGCCGAGGCGAGCCTCGCCGACAAGCGCGGCGGGCGCGAGCAGGTGCGGCTGAACCCGGCCGATGCTGCAGGCCGGGGCATCGCGGACGGCGCTACAGTGCGCCTGTGGAACGCGCGCGGCGCCTGCCTTGCCACCGCTTGCCTAACGGATGCCGTGGCGCGGGGCGTGGCGATCCTGCCCACCGGCGCGTGGTTCACCCCCGCGGGTGCAGGGGGGCCAGAGCTGTCGGGCAACCCCAACGTGCTGACACTGGATATCGGCACCTCGGCCTTCGGGCAGGGCTGCTCGGCCCATACCTGCCTTGTGCGCATCGAGCCTTACGAGGGCGCGGCGCCCGACGCCGCCCAGACCTATCAACACGAACTGGCAGACATCTGTCCGCCCCAGGAGGAGACCTCACCATGACCTCACCGGCCATCAGCCGCTTTCCCGTCCCCGCGCTGGAAGACATGCCCGAGGATATCCGTACCCGCATTCTCGCCGTGCAGGAGAAGTCGGGCTTCGTGCCCAACGTCTTCCTGACGCTGGCGCACCGGCCCGACGAATTCCGCGCCTTCTTTGCCTATCACGACGCGCTGATGGACAAGCCGGGCAACCTGACCAAAGCCGAGCGCGAGATGATCGTGGTGGCGACCTCGAACGCCAACCAGTGCCAGTATTGCGTGGTGGCGCATGGCGCGATCCTGCGGATTCGCGCCAAGAACCCGCTGATCGCCGATCAGGTGGCGATCAACTATCGCAAGGCCGACCTGACCCCGCGGCAGATGGCGATGATCGACTTCGGCATGAAGGTTTCCGCCCGCGCCTATGAGGTGGGGGATGAGGATGTGGCGCTGCTGCAATCCCACGGCTTCACTGAAGAGGATATCTGGGATATCGCCGCGATCTCGGCCTTCTTCGGCATGTCGAACCGGCTGGCGAATGTCACCAGCATGCGTCCGAACGACGAATTCTATGCACTGGGGCGCTGAGAATGGCCAAGGGATACAAGGACATGCTGGCCGAAGCTGATGCACTTGTGCAGTCGGTGACGGGGGACGAGATGGCGGCGCGGCTGGACGATGACGGCGTGGTCTTCGTCGATATCCGCGACCCGAGGGAACTGGAGCGCGAAGGGCTGATCCCCGGCGCCTTCCACGCCCCGCGCGGGATGCTGGAATTCTGGATCGACCCCGAAAGCCCCTATCACAAGCCCCGCTTCGCCGAACCGAAGACCTTCGTCTTCTACTGCGCCTCTGGCTGGCGGTCGCTGCTGGCGGCACGGCTCGCACAGGAGATGGGGATCGAGGCCCGCTCGATGCTGGGCGGGTTCGGCGAGTGGAAGAAAACCGGAAAGCCGGTCGCGGCCCGGGAAAAGCACAGCGGTTGACAGGCCAAAGGCCGACGGAGAGCCCCCTTGGACAAATACGAAGACGGACTTGGCCGCCGCGCCGCGAACCATCAGCCGATGACGCCGGTGTCCTATCTGGAGCGGGCGGCGCGAACCTATCCGGACCATCCGGCGGTGATCCATGGGCGCCTGCGCAGCAGCTATGCCGACCTGTGGCAGGACTGCCGCCGCCTTGCCTCGGCGCTGGTCGCGCGAGGCGTGGGGCGCGGCGATACCGTCACGGTGATGCTGTCCAACACGCCGCCGATGGTGCAGGCGCATTACGGCGTGCCGATGGCGGGCGGGGCGGTCCTGCACTCGCTGAACACCCGCACCGATGCCGCGACCATCGCCTTTCAGCTGGACCATGCCGAAACCCGGGTGCTGGTCGTGGACCGCGAGTTTTCGGGCGTGATCGCGCAGGCGCTGGCGCTGGCGGAGGTGCGCCCGCTGGTCATCGACTTCGATGACAGCGAGTATCCGGACGATGCGCCCCATCCCAAGGGCGACCGCATCGGCACGCTGGACTATGCCGAGTTCCTCGCCAGCGGCGACCCGGAGTTCGAGGGCGCGGTGCCGCTCGATGAATGGGACGCCATCGCGCTCAACTACACCTCTGGCACCACCGGCAACCCCAAGGGCGTCGTCTGTCACCACCGCGGCGCCGCGCTGATGGCGCTGAACAACACGATCCACGGCGAGCTTGGCAAGCATCCGGTCTACCTGTGGACGCTGCCGATGTTCCATTGCAACGGCTGGAGCTTCAGCTGGTCTGTCGGCGTGCAGGCGGGCACCCATATCTGCCTGCGATGGGTGCGGGCCGAGGCGATCTATGCCGCCATTGCCGATCACGGCGTCACGCATCTGTGCGGCGCGCCCATCGTCATGTCGACACTGCTGAACGCGCCGGATGCGGCCAAGCGCGCCCTGCCCCACAAGGTGACCTTCAACACCGCCGCCGCCCCGCCGCCCGAGGCGGTGCTGCAGGCGATGAAGGAGCAGGGCTTTCATGTGAACCATCTCTACGGCCTGACCGAAAGCTATGGGCCGACGGTGGGCAACGAATGGCACAGCGCCTGGGACGCGCTGCCGCCCGCCGACCAGGCCGCCCACAAGGCGCGGCAGGGGATCCGTTATCTGTCGCTCTCCGATCTGGCAGTGCTGGACCCCGAGACGCTGCACCCCGTCCCAGCCGATGGCGAGACGCTGGGGGAGGTGATGTTCCGCGGCAATCTGGTGATGAAGGGCTATCTGAAGAACGCCAAGGCAACGGAGGAGGCCTTTGCCGGCGGCTGGTTCCATTCCGGCGATCTGGGGGTGATGCATCCTGACGGCTATGTGCAGCTGAAGGACCGCTCCAAGGACATCATCATCTCGGGCGGCGAGAACATCTCGTCCATCGAGGTAGAGGATGCGATCTACCGGCACCCCGATGTGGCGCTGTGTGCCGTGGTCGCCATGCCGGATGAGAAATGGGGCGAGCGGCCTTGCGCGTTTGTGGAGCTGCGGCCGGGGCGCGCCCCGACCGAGGCGGCGATCATCGCGCATTGCCGGGCAACCATCGCGCCCTACAAATGCCCGGCCCGGGTGGTGTTCACCGATCTGCCCAAGACCTCGACCGGCAAGATCCAGAAGTTCGTGCTGCGCGCCCGTGCCGCCGAGGTGGCGGCCCGGTAGAGCCAGCGCCGGGGCTTCCCCCGGCGCTGCAATCGTCAGGTATTCACGTCGATGACCACACGGCCCCGGATGCGCCCCGCCACGATGTCGGCCGCCAGCTCTGGCAGAACCGACAGCGGCTCTGTCCGGGCGATGCTAGCCAGATGCGCCTTGTCCAGCCGACGGGCCAGCAGATCCCAGGCCCGGTCGCGCCGCGCCTGCGGGGCCATCACGCTGTCCACCCCCAGCAGCGCCACGCTGCGCAGGATATGCGGCGCCACCGTGGCTGGCAGGTCCATCCCGCCGGCCAGTCCGCAGGCGGCAACGGCGCCGCCATACACAGTCTGCGCCAGCACATTGGCCAGCGTAGTAGAGCCAACCGAATCCACCGCGCCGCCCCAGCGTTCCTTCTGCAGGGCCCCGCCCTTTTCGGCCAGCGCCGCACGCTCCACGAACCCGGTGGCGCCCAGACCGGCCAGATAGTCCTGCGTCTCGGGCCGGCCCGTCGCCGCCGTCACCCGGTAGCCCGCCGCCGACAGCAGCGCGATGGCGGTAGAGCCGACGCCGCCAGCCGCCCCGGTCACCAGCACCTCGGCCCCGCCGGGCGTGATCGTCCCCCAATCCTCCAGCGCCAGTACGCACAGCGCAGCGGTATAGCCCGCCGTGCCCACCGCCATCGCCTGCTCCATGCTGAACGCCTCGGGCAGCCGCGTCAGCCATTGCGGCTTGAGCCGTTGAAACCGGCTGTAGCCGCCCCATTCTGTCTCCGACAGGCCCCAGCCATTGACGATGACCTTGTCGCCCGGTGCCCAGTCCGGCGAGCGGCTTTCCACGACCGTGCCTGCAAGGTCGATCCCCGCCACCATCGGCAGTCGCCGCGCGATGCGGCCCTTGCCGCTGACAGCCAGCCCGTCCTTGTAGTTGACGGTGGAATAGGAAACCTCGACCAGCACCTCATGGTCCGGCAGGTCAGCCTGCGTCAGCTGGCGGAACTCGGCCTTCGGCTTGCCCTCATGCTCCACGATCATCAGCGCGCGAAACGTATCGGTCATTCGGTCTCTCCTCCCTCAGCGGCGCCTGCCACCGCGCGGGAAGCCCGCCGGTCCAGCGCCTGAATAAGCACCGCGCGCATCCCCTCCAGATGCCCGCGGATCTCCTGTGCCGCGCGCTCTGCATCGCGCGCCGCAATCGCCTCGAGCACCCGCGCATGGCTGCCGACGCTGCGGCGTCGCTCATGCTCGCCGAAGATCAGCATGTTGGTCACCGGGATGAAGCTTTCGATCACCGTGTGCATCATCAGCCGCAACGGCCCGTTGCCCGAGGCGGTGACGATAGCCCGGTGAAAGCGCACGTCGGAGGCGCAGAAGGCCTCATCGGTCAGCCCCTCATCGCGCTGGATGACAATCTCGGCCTCAAGCCGGGCAAGGTCTTCGTCGCTGCGGTTCGCCGCCGCCAGCCGGCAGCAGATCGCCTCGGTCTCGATCCGCGCGGTGACGATCTCATCGACGCCGAAGGTTCCGACGCCCACCAGCAGCGTCGAGGCCTCCGCAATGGCGCGGCCCGCGGCGTCGAGATCAGGGCGGTTGACGAAGGTGCCGCCGGTCGGGCCGCGGCGCGAGCGGATCAGGTTCTGCGCCGCCAGCACCTTCAACGCCTCGCGCACCGTCGGGCGGGAAATTCCGAAGCGGCGGGAGAGTTCGTCTTCGCTGGGAAGCCGCTCATCGACCTGCAGGCGCCCTTCCAGAATGGCGGCGCGGATCAGGTCGGCGACCTGCTTGGAGAGGCCGGTGCGGACGATCTCATCATAGTGCAGCGCCATTGGCCTACCTTTCCCGAGCTTACCCGGAGCGTAGCAGCATTCCCGGAAATGAAAAAGGTTTGACAATTAAAAGAATACACAGATCCTCTGGCCACAAGACCGAACGGAGGAGCGAGTCAGCATGACGGAACTGCAGCCCATCCCTGCGGCAGGTGCCGAGTCTGCCCTGCTGGATCGCCTTGCCCGCGCCCTGCCCCCGGCCGCGCTGCTGACCGGCGGCGCCATCGGCCCACGCTATCAGGAAGACCGGCGCGACCGCTTTTCCGCCCCGCCCCGCTTCGTGCTGCGCCCCGAAACAACGGCCGAGGTCGCGGCGGCGCTGTCGGCCTGCAATGACTTCGGGCAGCCGCTGGTCGTGCAAGGCGGGCGCACCGGCCTGTCGGGCGGGCACCGGATCATTGCGGGCGAAGCGGTGCTGTCGCTGGAACGCCTGACGGCCCTTGGCGCGGTCAGCCCGGAAAGCGCCACCATCGAGGCGCAGGCCGGTGTTCCGCTGCAACTGGTACAAGAGGCCGCCAGCCAAGCGGGCTTGATGTTCGGCGTCGATATCGGGGCGCGCGGCAGCGCGACCATCGGCGGCAATATCGCCACCAATGCGGGCGGCATCCGGGTGATGCGCTATGGCATGTTCCGTGCGCAGGTGGCGGGGCTGGAGGCTGTGCTGGCCGATGGCACGGTCCTGAACACGATGAAACAGGTCGAGAAGGACAATGCCGGCCCCGACCTTGGCCAGCTGTTCATCGGCAGCGAGGGTATCCTGGGCGTGGTCACCTGCGCCCGGCTGCGGCTGCATCCCAGCCCGGCGATCATGGCCAACGCCTTCCTCGCGCTCCCCTCCACCGATGCCGCGCTGGCCCTGCTGCAACGGCTGCGCGGCACCCTGGGCGGGACGCTTTCGGCGTTCGAGATCATGCTGCCCGACGCCTATCACGGCGTGTGCCAGTTCCTGCGGATGACCCCACCACTGGCGACAAAGGCCCCGGTCTATGTGCTGGCCGAGATGCAAGCCGGCCCGCTGGCCCTGCAGGCCGAAGACATGTTCGCCGCAACCCTGATGGCCGCCATCGAGGAGGGCGGCGTTCTGGATGCCGTCGTCTCCCAGTCCTCCCGCGAGTTCCAGGGACTGTGGGACATGCGCGATGGCTGTGCCGAGTTTATGCGGACACTGGACAACATCGCCAGCGGCGATATCAGCGTGCCGGTGGCGCGGATCCCGGACTTCCTGCGCGAAAGTCAGGCGGCGCTGCGCGAGATCGATCCTGCCACGGCCTTCCTTGCCTTCGGGCACATGGGCGACGGCAACCTGCACTATGTCTTCTGCACGCCGCAAAAAGGCCCGGCGATGGATCGGCTGCTGAGGCTGGTGGCAACCTATGGCGGGTCGATTTCCGCCGAGCACGGTATCGGCGTCGACAAGAAATCCTGGCTGCACCTGTCGCGCAGCCAGGCGGAAATTGCCACTCTCCGCGCCCTGAAGGCGACGCTGGACCCGCGCGGCATCCTCAATCGCGGGCGGATCTTCGACCCGCTGTAGGCGCCGGTCCGGTCAGGGCTGCTCCGCCAGAACCCCTTGGGTCCGCATCGCCAGTCCGCCCGGGATCGCCCTGATCAGCTCTTCGGTATAGGCGTGGCCGGGATTGGTGAAGACATCCCGCGTCAGCCCGGTTTCGACCACGCGGCCGCGATGCATCACGATCAGCCGGTCGCAGATATTCGAGGCGACGCGCAGGTCATGCGTGATGAACAGCATGGCAAACCCCAGCTCGCGCTTGAGCGTTTCGAACAGCTCCAGCACCTGCGCCTGAACGGACACGTCGAGCGCAGACACGGCCTCGTCGGCGACGACAATCCGCGGTTTCATCGCAAGCGCGCGGGCAATGCAGATGCGCTGGCGCTGGCCACCCGAAAATTCATGTGGGAAGCGGCCCATCGCTTCGGCGGGAAGGCCGACACGGTCCAGCAGATCCAGCGCCCGAGCCAACGCCTCGGAACGCGAGACCCCATTTGCCATCGGCCCCTCGGTCAAGGAATGGCCAACCCTCCGGCGCGGGTTCAGCGATTTGAACGGATCCTGAAACACCATCTGCACGCCGGCGCGATAGTCGTTCAGGGCCTTGCCCCGCAGCGACCCGATCTCGCGGCCGAACACCGTCATCGTGCCGGCATCCGGCTTTTCAAACAGCATCAGCACCTTGGCCAGGGTCGATTTGCCCGACCCGGATTCCCCCACTACGCCAAGCGTCTCGCCGGGGTCGATATGGAAACTGACCTGATCCAGCGCCTTGATCTCGCGCTTGGCGCTGGTGAAGCTGCGGGTGACATAGGTCAGGTCCAGCCCCTCGGCCCGCACCAGCGCCGTATCTGCCACCGGCAGCTCGGGCCGAAAACGAAAGCCCGGGACCGCAGCGATCAGGCTTTTGGTATAGGGGTGCTCGGCGCGCTCCAGCACCGCATCCGCGGCGCCATGCTCGACGACGCGTCCGTTCTGCATGACATAGACGAAATCAGCCACCTCGGCGACCACGCCGAAATCATGGGTGATCAGCAGAACGCCGCTGTCATGACGGGTCATCAGCTCGCGGAACAGGTGCAGGATCTGCGCCTGCGTGGTGACATCCAGCGCGGTGGTCGGCTCGTCGGCGATGATCAGCGCGGGTTCCAGCGCCAGCGCCATCGCAATCACCACGCGCTGCCGCTGCCCGCCGGACAGCTGGTGCGGAAAGGCCCGCATGATCTGCGGCGGGTCGGGCAGGTGCACATCGCCCAGCAGTTCGAGGATCCGCGCCTCGCGTGCACGCGCGCTCATCTCGGGCCGGTGGATCGCCAGCATCTCGCCGATCTGGGTGCCGACCCGCATGACCGGGTTCAGCGCCGTCAGCGGCTCCTGAAACACCATCGACACGACGCGGCCGCGCAGCGTGGCCAGATCCTCGGGCGTGGCGCTGGCCATGTCATGCCCGTCCAGCAGGACCCGGCCCCCGTCGATGCGCAGGCCCGAGGGCAGCAGCTGCATGATCGCCGATGAGGTGACCGACTTGCCCGACCCGGATTCCCCGATCAGGCAGGTGATCTTGCGGCGATGCACGGTCAGGGCGACATCGGTCACAACCCGCCGGACAGTGCCCGGCAGGTCAAGCGCGACGGACAGGCCCGAGATTTCCAGGATCGATGCGGTGCTGCTGGTCATGGTCTTGCCTCTCAACTGGGTCTGCGGCGGGCGGCAAGGCGAGGGTCGAGCCTGTCGCGCAGGCTGTCGCCCAGAACGTTCACCGCCAGCACCGTTACCGACAGGAACAGCCCGGGGAACAAGATGCACCACGGCGCCCGCTGAAAGGCGCTTTTGCCATCGGCGATCACATTGCCCCAGCTTGGGATTTCGGAAGGAAAGCCGACGCCGAGGAAGCCAAGTACGGCCTCGGTCAGGATCGCGGCGGCGAACATGTAGGAGAACTGCACCGCCAGCGGCGCAAGGCAGCCGGGCAGTATGTGGCGCAGAACCACCTTCCAGCGCGGGATCGACATGCTGATGGCGGCGAACACATAGGGCTCTTCGCGCAGGGTCAGCACCATTGCCCGGATCAGCCGGGCGACGCGCGGAATTTCAGGGATGCAGATGGCAACGACGATGGACAGCAGGCTGGGCCCCACCAAGGACACGATGGCAACGGCCAGCAAGATGTTGGGGATCGCCATCAACCCGTCCATCACCCGCATCAAGATGGCATCGACGATGCGGAACGACCCGGCCAGCAACCCCGCCAGCGTGCCGATGACCGCGGCGAGGCTGGCCGCCAGCACGCCGACGGCCAGAGAGATCTGCCCGCCATGCAGCACGCGGGCAAAGATGTCGCGCCCGTATTGATCGGACCCAAACAGGAACTCGGCCCCCGGGGCGGTGTAGCGATCACGCGGGCTGATGCTCAGCGGGTCGGTCCCGGCGATCAGGCCGGCAAACATCGCGGACAGCACCACCAGTACAAGGACCAGGACGGCGATGGACATGGTAGGCTGCCGAACGGCCCCGCTGGCAAGGCGGCGCAACAGCGGCGGACGGGAGGGGGTCTCGATATGGGTCATCCTCGGGCGCTCCTCTTCAATAGCGGATGCGCGGATCGACGATCAGATAGGTGATGTCGATCAGAAGGTTGATGAAAACATAGGTCAGGGAAAACACCAGGATCAGCCCCTGCACCACCGGATAGTCACGGCCGAGGATGGCGTCGATGGTCAGCCGCCCAAGCCCGGGGATGTTGAAGACACTCTCGGTGACGACCACGCCCGAGATCAGCGAGGCGATCCCGAGGCCGATCACCGTCACCACCGGCACGGCGGCATTGGGCAGGGCGTGCTTCCACAAGATGCGGTTTTCATTGCCGCCCTTGGCGCGGGCGGTGCGGATGAAATCCTCGCCCAGAATTTCCAGCGTGCTGGCCCGCGTCACGCGCGAGATCAGCGCCATGAACACGATGGCCAGCGTGGCGGCAGGCAGGACCAGATGCTTCAAGCTTTGCAGCGGATCGTCGAAAGGGCTGATATAGCCCTGCACCGGCAGCAGGTTCGCCTTCAGCGCCAGAAGCTGCATCAGCGTGTAGCCGATCACGAAGCTTGGCACCGAAAACCCGACCACGGCCAGCGTCATCACCATCCGGTCGCGCCAGCCATCATGGTGCCAGGCGGCAATGGCGCCAAGCGGGACCGCGATGACCACCGTCACGACAATCGTCACCAGCGCCAGCACCAGCGTCGGTTCGACCCGGTCAGCGATCAGGTCCAGCACCGGCTGGCCCGACAGCGTGGAGGCCCCGAAATTGCCCTGCGCCATCTGCGACAGCCAAGTCACGTATTGCACTGGCAAGGATCGGTCGAGCCCCAAATCGCGGCGGATCTGTTCCACCTGTTCCGGGGTCGCCTGCTCGCCGGCAACCACCAGCGCCGGATCACCCGGGCTGAGGCGGAGAAGAAGAAAGACGAAGGTCGCAACAACCAGCATCACGGGCACCGCTGCCAGCAACCGCAGGACTATCAGCCGGATCATCGTCTCTCTCCTTCTTCTGCCGGGTCAGTTCTTGTCGATGCCCCAGAACACCGACACAGGTGCGGGCAGCGGCGGGGTCACGTTGTCCCGATAGGCGGTGTAGGTGCGGTAGGTGCCAAGCGGCACAAAGAACACCAAATCGTTCGCCCGGGCCTGGATCTTCTCGGCAATCGCCTTTTGCTCTTCGGGCGAGGATGCGCGGGCATAATCCTCTTTCAGGCTGGCCAGTTGGTCATCCGAACTCCATCCGGCATAGCCCTTGGCGCCTTCGGTATCGAGGTTCAGGTTCGACAGCGGCGACATCAGGTCCGGGCTGTTCCAGACGCCAAAGGCGATGCTCCATCCGCCCTCGGACACCGGGTCCTGCTTGTTGCGCTGCGCCAGGTAGGTCGAAAAGTCCATCGACTGCACCTCGACGTTCATCCCCGCATCGCGCAGGTATTGCGCTGTGATCGGCGCCAGCCCGCGGAAGGACAGGATGTCCGACGCATCGAGGATCACCACCTTCTCGCCATCGTAGCCGGCTTCCGCCATCAGGGCCTTGGCCTTCTCCGGATCGGGCGCCGAGGTGCCGAGCGCATTCACATCCGTCGCCAGCGGCGAGTCGCAACCAAAGAGCGAGCCGCAGACCTCATAGGTTTCGGGATCGCCTACCGTCGCGGCCATGAAATCGTCCTGCGAGATCATCGCAGCCACGGCCTGCCGCATCTTGGGGTTGTCAAAGGGCTTTTGCAGCCAGTTGATGCGCAGTGTGGGCGTGTTCGAGGTGATGCGCAGATCATACTCCACCCCCGGCGCGCCCTCGATCATCGACAGCGTGTCCGAGCTGATCGCCTCGACCAGATCGACCTCGCCCTTGGTAAGTGCGTTCGCTGTGGTCTGGTCATCGGGGAAGGTCAGCCATTCGACGCGGTCGACCAGCACGTCCTTCTTGCCCGCAAGATAGCTTGGGGCTTCGTCCCGCGGGACATAGTTCTCGTTCTTGACATAGACGGCCGAAACGCCGGGGCGGAACTCTTCGGCGACAAAGCGGTACGGCCCCGAGCCGATGATCTCTTCGACATTGCCATCGCCCGCAGCGTCAATGATGCGCTTGGGCATGATGAAGGGCACCACCGAAGACGGCTTGGCCAGCGCTTCCACCAGAGAGCCGAAGGGGGCGGTCAGACTGATGGTGAATTCGGTGTCGCTGTCGGCGGTGATGGCCCCCAGCACGGCTGCGATCTTGCGGCCCGTCAGGTCTCGGGTCATCCAGCGCTGCAACGAGGCCACGGCATCGGCGGCGGTCACGGCGGCGCCATCGTGGAAGGCAAGGCCCGGGCGCAGGGTGAAGCTGTAGGTCAGGCCATCCTCGCTGGCGGACCAGTCAGAGACCATCTGCGGCTGCGGCACATAGTTTTCGTCATAGCCGAACAGCGTGTCATAGACCATGTAGCCGTGGTTCCGGGTGACATAGGCGGTGGTTGTCAGCGGATCCAGCAGCCGGAGCGAGGCGTGCGGCACCATGCGCAGCACCTTTTGCTCCTGTGCGGCCAAGGGCGCCGCGACAAGCGCCGTGGCGAGTGCAATTGCTGCGAGTCTTGAAAAGCTCATTGTCGTCTCCCCGTCTGTTTATGTGTTTTGGTTTTCTACGAAATCTGCTGCCGGCCCCGTGAAGGGCAGGCAGCGGCACATCTGCTGCCAAGGCAGCCAGATGGTTGGTCGCACCGCTCTTCTTTGCGTCAGGTGACCGGAGGCCGCGTAGGTGCCAGACGCTCATGCCGTGCATGTCGCGCCCCCTTGATACGGGCCCTGCGGGCCCTTGGGGTCCACCGGGGTGCGGCCAAGCGCGCCGGTGATGTCCTCAAAGATCTGGGCAGCGGCCAGCAGATCCGCCTCGCCGCGCGGACGCCCGACCAGCTGGATCCCAACCGGGAACCCATTGCGGTTAAAGCCGCAGGGCACCGAGATCGACGGGCATCCCAGCAGCGAGATCGTGTAGGTGATGGCGATCCAGTCGATATAGGCATCGAACTCATGCCCGTGCAGCGTATCCACGCGGCGCCACTCGGCCGGAAACGGCTCCATGATGCCGGTGGGGCAGACCAGCAGATCGAAGCTGTCGAAGAAGGTCATGGTGCGCAGGAACATCTGTGCCCGCTCGCGCTCGCCCCAGGCATAGCGCGTGATCGGCAGTTGTGCCGCGCGGTCCACCGAATAGTGGATCTCTGGGATCATCCGGTCGCCATATTGCTCGCAAAGCGGGCCCATATTGGCCAAATGGTTGACGCCGCGAATGGCATGGAACACCTCGACACCGTTTGACAGGTCCGGTGCCTCGAACTCCACCGCGACCCCGGCCTCGCGGAAGCGCAGGGCACCTGCCCCAACGATGGCGGCAATCTCGGGATCGACGGGCGTCACACCCAGATCAGGCGAGAAGCCGATGCGCCTGGGCGCCTTGCGTTCAGCCGCGGCCCTCACGAACTGGCCGGGGATCACCGGCAGCGACAGCGGATCGGCCGGATAGTCCCCGACCATCGCGTCCAGCATCAGTGCCGTATCCCCGACGGTGCGGGCAATCGGGCCCAGCACCGCCAGCGTGCTGAACGGCATCCCCTTGCGCGCCCGCGGCACCCGGCCCGGCGAGGGTCGCAGCCCCACGACGGAACTGTAGGCCGCCGGCAGCCGGATTGACGAGCCAAGGTCCGACCCCGTCGCCAACCAGACCTCGCCCGTCGCCACCGACACCGCAGCCCCGCCCGAAGACCCTGCGGCGGTACGCGACGTGTCATAGGGGTTTCGGGTCGCGCCGAAGAGGTCGTTGATCGTATTGGCGTTGAAGCCGAATTCGGGCGAGTTCGACTTGCCCATCGTGATGGCGCCATTGCCTTCCAGCATCTCGACCATCGGCGAAGAGGTGGTGGCGACATAATCCTTGAACACCACCGACCCGCCATTGGTGTGGCGCACGCCTGCAACCTCATCCAGATCCTTCACCGACATCGGCAGCCCAGCCAGCAGCGATCCGGCCCCAAGCTGGCCCGCGTCATAGCGGCGGGCCTGCTCGCGGGCGCGCTCAAAGCAGGTGATCGGCATGGCGTTCACCTGCGGCTCCACCGCTTCGATACGCGCAATCGACGCCTCGACCAGCTCCATCGACGAGAGGTCGCGGGATTTCAGCCGCGCGGCGGCCTCGGCGGCGGTCAGCGACAGAAGGCTCTTGTCAACAGGCATCGGCAGGCTCCGCTCTGGTAATGGGCAGGGACAACAGGTGGAAAGACAGGCATTTGCCATGCGCATCCAGATAGAGGCTGGAGTTCACCCCGCCGCCCAGCGCCCGTTCGAGCACGAAGTTGAAGCCGCCCAGCGCCGGCAGATCGAAGCGGGTGACCCGCTCGGGCTGGCGCATCGCGAAATGCTCCATCATCCGCGCTTCGGTGACCTGCCGGGCCAGCAAGTCCCAGTCGGCGGGATCATAGGGGAACAGGCTGATGTTCAGCCGGTCGCCCTTGTCGCCCGCGCGGGCATGGGCAAGGTCATGCAGCCGCAGGCTGCTTGGGTCGGGGCGGTCAGGCATTTGCAACCTCGGGATAGGGAATGGCCCAGGTCCTGACCAGATCGCGCTCGATCAGGACGGGTTCAGAGGTCAGGCGCTCGACCAGACTGCGGCGCACGCCGCCGCCGCCCGCAGGGCCACACAGATACAAGCTCTCCACCTCATCCAGCGCGGTCTGCGCCAGCTGCGCGCTGTCGGCCGCAACCGCCAGGCGCAAGCGCACCTCGGGCAACTGCAGGGCCTGCTGCGGCAGGGCCTGATCGGCAATGGCGTTGACGCCGATCAGATCGACGCGGGTTCTGGCATAGCCCAGATCCCGCAGCCGGGTTTCCAGCACGCCGGCCGCAAGGCGCCCCCGAGGCAGGGCATTCGGCCCGGCATAAGAGATTTCCGCCTCGCCCAGCCAGCCGCCGCGGTGGCAGGCCATTGCGCGCAGCGTGTCGGGCCGGGGCCATCCACGAGCGCCTGACACCTGCACACGGTCGGGCCCCGCCTCGGACAGATGCACCGCGGTCAGGTCCAGAACCACATCGGGCGTCAGATACCGCGCCGGATCGTCGATCTCATACAGTACCTGCTCGCGCACCGTCTGCAGGGTGACGCAGCCGCCGGTGCCCGAGGGTTTGGTGATGACAAAGCTGCCATCCTCCGCAACCTCGGCCAACGGGAATCCCAGATGCGCAAGGTCGGGCACGTCCTTCAGCCCCGGATCGGCGAAGTACCCGCCGCTGACCTGCGCCCCACATTCCAGCATGTGACCGCAGAGCGTGCCCGCTGCCAGAAGATCCCAATCCTGCCAGCCCCAGCCAAAGGAATGCACCAGCGGCCCCAGCGCCAGCGAGGGGTCTGCAACCCGGCCGGTGACCACGATCTCGGCGCCCATGTCCAGCGCCTCGACCACCGAAGCAGCGCCGATATAGGCGTTGGCGGCAACCAGATCGCCGGTTTCACGGCGGGCCGTATCAATTGCGGCGCGTGCGGCGCCCGTCATTACATCATCGCCAAGGACATAGACCATCCGCGGCTGCGGCAGGCCCATCTCGGCGCAAAGCGCAGCGATGCGGCGGCAGGCGCCCTCGGGATCGGCCGCGCCGAAGTTTGACACGATGCGGATGCCGCTTTTCAGGCAGGTCTCCAGTACCGGGCGCAAGAAGGCATCCAGTCGCGGCAAATAGCCCGGCCCGCCATTCATCCGGCGCAGCTGCGCCTGTGCCAGGGTGCGCTCGGCCAGCGTTTCGTAGATCATGAAGCGCGGCCCGGATTTGCGCGCCAGATCCTCGACAACCGCGCGGCCGCCATCCGGCCGATCCCCGGCGAACCCTGCACCACACCCGATATAGACCCGTTCCGCCGTCATGTTTGCCGCCTGATCCTCACGCCTCCAGAAAAAGCTAGATTGCAACATTAAGAAATACTAACGTAAATTTGTTATGCATTCAGAGGCATTGCTTGTGAATTACACCCTGCGCCAGCTGGCCGCCTTTCGCGCGATCGACAACCACCGCAACATCACCCGCGCCGCCAAAGAGCTTGGGCTGACGCAGTCGGGCCTGTCGGCGATGCTGCGCGAACTGGAGGCCGAGGCGGGCGAGGCGCTGTTCTCGCGCACCACAAGGCGGCTGGAGCCGACCCCGGCCGGTGTGGCCTTCCGGCCCTTGGCCGAGCGTGTGCTGCAAGAATCGGCCGCGCTGGCAAGCACCTTCCGCGACTATCGCAGCGGCGGGCGCGGGCTGGTGCGGCTGGGTCTGATGCCCTCGCTTGCGGCGGTCGTGCTACCAGACCTGCTGCGAGAATTTCGCCGCACCCACCCGCTGGTCGAGATCGATCTGGTCGAGGCCCATGCAGGTACCCTGTCCGAGATGGTGCAGGACGGGTCGTTGTCGGTGGCGCTAGGCACCGCCTTTGCGCTGGGGCGGGATCTGCACCACGATCACCTGTGGCAAGATGAGATCGTCGCGGTTCTGCCAGAGCCGGACGGCAGCGACCCGCTGCAGTGGAGCGATCTTGCCAAGCGCGATTTCGTGGCCATCAAGGACAGCGCCAGCCTGCGCACCCTGTCAGATGCCGGGTTCCGGGTATCGGGCGGGATGCCGAGGACGATGATCGAGGTCGGGTCGATGGCCACCGCCATCGCCTTTGTTCGCGCGGGGTTTGGCTGCACGATCTTGCCGCGCTCGGCTCTGGCGATGCTGGTGTCCGACGGGCTGACCATACGCCCGCTGGTCGCGCCGGCGCTGGCGCGGGATATCTCGATGATCACTCCGGCGCAGGTGCCAAACGCCGCCACTGCCGCGCTGTGCGATCTGATCTTGCGCAAGGCGGCGACCTACCGGAACCAGCGGCCCTGGACCGCGGCGGATGGGTAGGATCGCAGACGCGCTGCCCCCTACCCCACCGTCAGATCGGCCAGCACCCCGCCAAGCGCAGAGGCAGGATCGGCCAGCGACAGCACGATGGTCAGATGGTTCAGCCCCGGCTCGCTGCGCAACTCGCAAGGCTGGCCGGCCCCGGTGATCAGCCCGCCAAGAGCCGTCGCCTGATCGTGGAACGGCGCCGTTTCCAGCGCGCCCCTTGTGAGGGTCCGCGATGGTCCGACCAGTTGCGCCGAGGTCAGCGGCGACCATGCCTCGGCCTCCCCCGCCGTCATCTCCGCCTCATGCTTCAGGAAGCTGCCGGGAATACCCCCAAGGTCATAGATGCCGCTGACCATCAGGATGCCGCGCAGCGAGGGCAGATCGGGAGACGCTTCCTGCGGACCGAGGGCCGCCAGATAGCTTGCCAGATGCGCCCCCGCCGAATGGCCGCTGACAGTGAAGCGGGCCGGATCGGCGCCAAGCGTGGGGGCGATGGCCTGCAGGTGCAACGCCGCCGCCCGCACCTGCCCCACGATGCGGCCGAGCCGGGTGCCCGGCATCAGGTCATAGGTGGCGATGGCGGCGATGCCCCCCGCCGCCAAAACCGGCGCGGCGACGAGGTGGTGGTCCGCCTTGCTCCCCGACCGCCAATAGCCGCCGTGGATGAACATGTGCAGCGGCGCGCCCTTGGCCGGGCTCAAAGGGAACAGGATATCCATCCGCTCGCGCGGCGAGGGGCCATAGGCCACATCGGTCCGCACCTCCACCCGCGCCGCAAGCTCGCGGGAGCGTGCGGCGGTCTCGGCGAGGATGGCGTCGAAATCGGGGATGAAGTCGCGGTTGCGGTAAAGATCCTGTCCCATGCTCTCGCTCTAGAAGTTCACCGCGAAATACTTCGGCTCCATGAATTCCAGGATGCCGGTCACCCCGCCCTCTCGCCCCAGCCCGCTTTGCTTGGCGCCGCCGAACGGGGCGGCCGGGTCCGACATCAGGCCGCGATTGATGGCGACCATCCCGGTCTCGATGCCCTTGCCCACCCGCAGCGCGCGCGACAGGTCGCCCGAATAGACATAGGCCGCAAGCCCGTATTCGGTAGAATTGGCGAGGCGAATCGCCTGCTCCTCTGTCTCGAAACGGTAGACGGGGGCGACGGGGCCGAAGATCTCTTCATGTGCGATCTCGGCATCCTCCGGCACATTCTCGATCACCGTCGGCGGGTAGAAGTAGCCCGATCCCGGCAGCGGCGCCCCGCCCGTGGTGACCCGCGCCCCGCGCGCGACGGCCTGGCTGACCAGCCGGTCGATCTTGGTCACTGCCTTGGTGGTGATCATCGGGCCGACCTGCGTGGCCGGATCGGTGCCGGCGCCCACCACCAGCGCCGCCATCCGCGCGGTCAGCCCCGCGACAAAGGCGTCATGGATCCCCGCCTGCACATAGAAGCGGTTGGCGGCGGTGCAGGCCTCGCCCGCGTTGCGCATCTTGGCGATCATCGCGCCGTCGAGCGCGGCCCCTAGATCGGCATCGTCGAACACAAGGAAGGGCGCGTTGCCGCCAAGCTCCATCGAGCAAGAGACCACGGTCTTGGCAGCCTCGGCCAGCAACGTGCGGCCCACCCCGGTCGATCCGGTGAAGGACAGCTTGCGCACCCGTGGATCGGCCAGCATGGCGCTGACCACCGGCCCGGGCTGGGTGGTAGTCAGCACGTTGACGACGCCGGGCGGCACCCCGGCCTCGGCACCAAGCCGGGCCATCGCATAGGCGGTCAGCGGGGTCTCCGAGGCAGGCTTCAGGATCACCGTACAGCCAGCCGCCAGCGCCGGGCCGATCTTGCGCGTCGCCATCGCGGCCGGGAAGTTCCAGGGCGTGATCAGCACCGCAATGCCGATGGGGTCATGGTCGACAAGGATGTGGTGCGCGCCGGACGGGGCATGGCGGAACTCGCCGGGAATGCGCACCGCCTCTTCGGCATACCAGCGGAAGAACTCGGCGGCATAGGCGACCTCACCCCGCGCATCGGGCAGCGCCTTGCCGTTCTCCAGCGAGATCAGGCGGGCAAGGTCTTCGGCATGGTCGGTCATCAGCCCGAACCAGCGGCGCAGGATTTCCGCGCGCTGGCGCGGCGGTGTGGCGCGCCAGCCGGCCGCGGCGGCCTCGGCCGCATCCACGGCGCGCATCGCATCCTCAACCGAAGCATCGGGCACCTCGGCCAGCACCCCGGCGGTCGAGGGGTTCGTTACCGGGATGCCGCCACCCGGCAGCCAGTCGCCGCCGATGAAGAGGCCGCGGGCGTGCAGGCCCGGATCGGCAAAATCGGCGCGGGGGGAATCGAGGGTCATGTCCGGTCCTTCCGGTTACTGGATCAGGCTGCGGTCGCCGGTGAAGGCGGCGTTCAGCAAAAGCGTCATGTCGCCGCGGCCTATCGGGCGGGGGTTGTTCTGGATCAGCCTCTCGATCCCGCAGGATTGCTCGGCCACCCAGTCGATGCGGTCCTCGGCGAGGCCAAGCGCCGCCAGGTTGGGCGGAATGCCGATCCGCCCGAACAGCGCGGCGATGGCGGGGATCACCTCATCGGCCGAGGCCATGCCGATGGCCGCCGCAATCTGCGCCAGCTCGGGGCCGATCTCCGGGCGGTTCCATTCCATCACATAGGGCATCAGGCAGGCCACGCCCTGCCCGTGCGCGGTATGGGTCAGCGCGCCCACCGGATACTGGATCGCATGAGCCGCCGCCGTGCCCGCCACGCCAAAGGCCAGCCCCGCGAAGGTCGCGCCCTGCATCACCTGCGCGCGGGCGGTGGCATCACCGCTGGTGCAGGCCACCTCCAGCCCTTGCCACAGCAGCGAGATTGCCGTCAGCGCGAACTGGTCCGACAGGGCGTTCTTGCCGATGAACACCCGCTCTTGGCTCAGCGAGGCCGTCACCTCGCGCCGGGTGGCGGTGAAGGCCTCGATGGCATGGGTCAGCGCATCGGCCCCGGCAATGGCGGTCAGCCCCGGCGGGCAGGTCAGCGTCAGGTCCGGATCGCAGATCGCCGCGATGGGGATCAGATGGGGGCTGGAGATGCCAACCTTCAGGCTGCGGTCGGCATCCGACAGCACCGCAACCGGGGTGACCTCGGACCCCGTTCCCGCCGTGGTCGGAATGGCGATCAGTGGCAGCACCGGGCCGGGCACCTTCAGCTCGCCATAGTAATCCTGCGGCCGCCCGCCATGCGACAGCAGCAGCGCCACACATTTCGCCATGTCGAGGCAGGATCCGCCGCCGATCCCGATCACCAGATCGGGCGCAAAGCCCCGCGCTGCCTCTGCCGCCGCAACCGCAGTCTCCACCGGCACATCGGGCAGCGTGCCGCTTTCGACGCGGAGCGTCAGGCCCGATGCCTCCAGATCCGCGACCATCCCGAGGAAATCCGCATCCGCCGCAAGCCGCGCATCGGTGACGATCAGCGCCCGCCGTCCCAGCCGCGCGGCGATGGCGCCAAGCGCCCGGCGCTGGCCGGATCCGAAAAGCAGCTCTCGCGGGGCCCTGATCGTGCCGAAATAGTCCATGTTTCCGTTTCCTCCGGTTCGGTTTCAGGCGGCCCGCAGGGTCCGCAAGTCGTTCAGCAAGCTGCCTTGTATGTCGATGCCGTCCCGCTGCGCCCTCGCGCGGCGGGCGCGCATCCCGGCGGCTGGCGGCGCCTCCAGCAGGTCCACCGCCAGCCGCCGCAGGACTTGCTCAGCAACCCGCATCATAAATCCTATATCAGATCGTATATGATATTGTGTTTGACATTCGATATCGTATTTGCGAGTCATTGCCTCGTGTCAAGTCGAAGATGCAGGAGTGGTTGAATGGGTATCGCAGCGGATCGCACAGCAGATAGGGCGCAGTCCGTGCGCCCGGCCAGCGTGGTGGATGGGGTCTATGACAACATCTACGAACGCCTGATGTCGCTGGAGATTCCGCCCCGCGCCCGCATCCCGATCGACGTGATCGCGCGTGACCTGAACGTCTCGCAGACCCCGGTGCGCGAGGCGCTGTCGCGGCTGGAGCGTGAGGGGCTGGTAGCCAAGGCGCATCTGATCGGCTACTCGGCCGCCCCGCAGCTGTCGCGCAAACAGTTCGACGATCTCTACACCTTCCGCCTGCTGCTGGAGCCGGAAGGCGCGCGGCTTGCGGCCCTGAACATGACGGCGGAGTCGCTGAAGTTCCTCGAGGATGCCGCGGCCGACATGGGGCACGGCGAACAGCCGGTGGACCGCACCAGCCGCTATTCCCGCTTTGCCCGCGCCGACGGCCATTTCCACGACGCGATCCTGACCGTCGCCGGGAATGAGGTGATCCGCTCCACCCTCTTCAACCAGCATGTGCATCTGCACATCTTCCGCCTGATGTTCCACACCCGCGTCACGCAAGAGGCGCTGGAGGAACATGAAAGCCTGCTGGCCGCCTTCCGCGCCGGTGATGCCGTGGCCGCCGAGGCAGCGATGCGCGAACATATCCTGCGCTCGCAGGGTCGCCTTCTGTCCGCCTTCGAATGACGATGGCCGAGGCCCTGCCCATACCCGGCCCATCGCCCGTGCAGCCGGCCCTGCCGCTGCCGGCGATGCAGGCCATGGGCCTGTGCAAGGCCTATGGCCCGATCACGGTGCTTACCGATATCGCGCTCGATATCCGGGCGGGTGAGGTCCACGCGATCATCGGCGAGAATGGCGCGGGCAAGTCCACGTTGATGAAGCTGCTGTCGGGGCATGTGCTGCCCACGGCGGGGCAGCTGACGATGGAAGGGCAGCCGGTCGAGTTTGCCGATGCCGTTGCGGCCGAGGCGGCGGGTGTGGTGCTGGTGCATCAGGAAATCCTGCTGGCGGGCGACCTGACCGTTGCCGAGAACCTGTTCCTTGGCCGCGAGCTGACCCGCGGCCCGATGGTCGATGACCGGGCGATGAACCGCCGCGCGGCCCAGATCCTCGCCTCCATCGGCGCCCATTGCCATCCGCGCGACCCGGTCGGCGGGCTGCCGCTCGCGCAGCGCCAGCTGGTACAGATCGCCCGCGCGCTGCTGGAGCCGCGCAAGGTGGTGATCTTCGACGAGCCGACCGCCGTGCTGGCCAATGACGAGGTTGCGGCCCTGCTGGCCGTCGTGCGCGGGCTGCGGGATCAGGGGGCCGCGGTCCTTTATATCTCGCACCGGCTCGATGAGGTGGAGGCGCTGGCGGACCGCATCACCGTGCTGCGCGATGGCCGGATGATCGGCACCTGGCCTGCCCGCGGCCTGTCGCAACGCGACATGGCCGAGCTGATGGTGGGGCGCAAGCTGGACATGCTCTATCCGCCCAAGCGCCCGGCGGCGGCAGCTGATCCGCTGCTGAGGGTGGAGGGCCTGTCGGTCGATCACGGCGCAGTGCAGGGCAGTTTCGCCGTCCGTCCCGGCGAGGTTCTGGGCATCGGCGGCATGATCGGATCGGGCCGGACCGAGATGTTCGAGGGGCTGATGGGCCTGCGCCCGGCCACCGGCAGCGCCGTGCTGAACGGCGCCGCGATGGCGCATCGGTCGGTCGGTGCGTGGCAGGCGGCGGGGCTGGTCTACCTGACCGAGGACCGCAAGGGCAAAGGCCTGCTGCTGGACGAACCTCTCGGCCCCAACCTGACCCTTCAGGCGCTGGTCGAGGTGCATCCCCGCCTGACGCTGGACCGCAAGGCCGAGGGCGCAGCCGTGGGCAAGGCGGTGGCGGACTATGACATCCGGGTCCGGTCTGTACATCTGGATGCGGGGCAGCTGTCGGGGGGCAATCAGCAAAAACTGTTGCTGGCCAAGGTAATGCTGACCGATCCTCAAGTGGTCATCATCGACGAGCCCACCCGCGGCATCGATATCGGCAACAAGAACCAGATCTACGATTTCATCGACCAGCTGGTGCGTACCGGCAAGGCCTGCATCGTCATCTCCTCCGAATTGCCAGAGCTGGTCGGCCTGTCCGACCGCGTGCTGGTGATGCGGGGCGGGCGGATCGTGGCCGAGCTGACGGGCGATCAGATCACCGAGCAGAACGTCGTCTATGCCGCCACCAGCGGCGAGGGACACGGCCCACAAGGAGCCCAGCCATGACAGCCGCCGTCGCATCCGAAAGCGCGGGGCCGCGCCGCATCCGCCTGGCCGACATGGGGCCGTTCATCGCGCTGGCCGTCGTGATTCTGGCGGGGGTGATGATCAATTCCAGCTTCCTCAGCGGCACCAACATCGCCAACGTCGTCACCCGCTCTGCCTTCGTGGCAATCATCGCGGTGGGGGCGACCTTCGTCATCTCCTCGGGCGGGCTCGATCTGTCGGTGGGCTCGATGATGGCCTTCGTCACCGGCATCATGATCCTGGCGATGAACCGGCTGGAGCCGTCGATGGGCGGCTATGCCATCGTCGCCGGCGCGGGGATCGGGCTGGTGGTGGGCGCGCTCTGCGGGCTCTTGAACGGGCTGATCGTGACGGTTGGCAAGATCGAGCCCTTCATCGCCACCCTTGGCACGATGGGGATCTTCCGCGCGCTGATCACCTGGATGTCGGATGGCGGGTCGATCCCGATCGAGCGCACGCTGCGCGAGCCCTATCGCCCGGTCTATTTCGGCAATGTCATGGGCATCCCGGTGCCGGTGCTGCTGACGCTGGTCGTGGTTCTGGTCGGGGCCTTCGTCCTCTACCGCACGAAATACGGCCGCCGCTGCATGGCGGCTGGCTCGAATGCCGATGTCGCGCGCTTTTCGGGTGTCTCGGTGGCGAAGGTCCGCACGATGGCCTTCGTGATCCAGGGGCTCTGCGTCGCCATCGCCGCCATCTGCTACATCCCGCGCCTTGGCGCCGCGACGCCCACGACCGGGCAGCTGTGGGAATTGCAGGTCATTACCGCCGTGGTGATCGGCGGCACCGCGCTTCGCGGTGGCAAGGCCCGGGTCTGGGGCACCGTTGCCGGTGCGCTGATCCTCGAGGTGATCGCCAACCTCATGGTGCTGTCGAACATGGTGTCCGAATACCTCGTCGCTGCCGTTCAGGGGGTGATCATCATTCTGGCCATGCTTGCGCACCGGTTCATCAAATAGCCGCCGGGAGGGGCGGAGATTTTCAAAAGGGAGGACTACCAATGACAACCATCACAAGACGGGCCCTCGGCCTTCTCACCGCCGCCAGCTTCACGGCGCTGGCCGCCACCGGGGCCCTGGCGCAGGAAAAGCGCGTCATCGCCGTGTCGATCCCCGCCGCGACCCATGGCTGGACCGGCGGCGTGGTCTATCACGCCGAGCAGGCCGAGAAGGAGATCGAAGCCGCGTTCCCGAATATCGACGTGATCGTGAAGACCTCGCCCTCGGCCACGGCCCAGGTTTCGGCGCTGGAAGACCTTGCCGCCGCGCAGACGCTGGACGCGCTGGTGATCCTGCCCTTCACGTCCGAAGAGCTGACCGGCCCGGTGGAGCAGGTCAAGGCCGCCGGCACGTTCATCGCCGTGGTGGACCGCGGGCTGACCGATCCGGCGATCCAGGATCTGTACGTCGCCGGCGACAACATCGCCGTGGGCGCCAACACCGCCAAATGGCTGGCCGAAAAGCTGGGCAATGAAGGCAAGGTCGTCGTGCTGCGCGGCATCCCGACGGTGATCGACGATGAGCGGATCCAAGGCTTCACCGACGTCATCGCGGCCACGAACATCGAGATCCTCGATATCCAATATGCCAACTGGAACCAGGATGAAGCCTTCACCCTGATGCAGGATTATCTGGCGAAGTATCCGCAGATCGACGCGGTCTGGGCCAATGATGACGACATGTTGCTGGGCGTGCTCGAGGCGATCCGGGAATCGGGCAGGACCGAGATCAAGTATGCCCTCGGCGGCAACGGCATGAAGGACGTGATCGAGATGGTGATGGCGGGCGATCCCGTCACCCCGATCTCCACCCCCTATCCGCCGTCGATGATCAAGTCGGCGATCTACATGGTGGCCGGCCAGTTCACCGGACAGGCGCCGATGCGCGGCAGCTTCAAGCTCGATGCGCCGCTGATCACGCCCGAGAATGCCGATCAGTTCTACTTCCCCGACTCGCCGTTCTGATCCCTTGGGCGCCCCTTGCCGGGCGCCCCTTTCTGCCATCTCAAAGGAGAAGCCAAATGCCTGGCAAGAAGATCCTGATGCTCTGCGGTGAGTTCACCGAGGAATACGAAATCTTTGTCTTCCAGCAGGGGATGGAAGCGGTCGGGCACACCGTCCACGTCATCTGCCCCGACAAGAAGAAGGGCGAGATGATCCAGACCTCGCTGCATGATTTCGAGGGCCACCAGACCTATATCGAGCGCTTCGGCCACCTGGCCGAGATCAACAAGACCTTCTCGGAGGTGGTGCTGGACGACTATGACGCCGTCTATTGCGCGGGCGGGCGCGGGCCGGAATACATCCGCACCGACAAGCGCATTCAGGCGATGGTGCGGCACTTCCACGAGACGGGGAAGCCGATCTTCACCATCTGCCACGGGGTGCAGATCCTCGTTGCCGTCGATGGCGTGATCCGCGGCAAGAAGGTCGCTGCCCTTGGCGCCTGCGAGCCCGAGGTGATTCTGGCAGGCGGCACCTATATCGACGTGAAACCGCATGAGGCTTTCGTCGATGGCACAATGGTCTCGGCCAAGGGCTGGACCGGGCTGGCGGCGTTCATGCGCGAATGCATGAAGGTTCTGGGGACGCAGATCACTCACAGCTGAGGCTGCTGGCCCGGCGTCAGCCCGGCCTACCAACAGAGGGCACGGAAGCGTTCCGTGCCCTCGGCCGACCCGTCCTAGTGGTTATGCCGCGGCAGGGTCCGCGCAATCCCGCGGAAGTCGTCGGCGCCCTCGATGATCGCGCCATCCGACAGCTGCGTCACCGTCTGGCGATAGAGCCGCTGCCAGGGCGTCGCATCCGCCGGGATCGGCGGGGCCGGCTCGCTCTTGCGCCGTGCGATCTCGGCGTCACCCACCAGCATGTCGCAACGGCCCTTGTTGAAGTCGATGCGGATCACGTCGCCGCTCCGCAGCAGCGACAGCCCGCCGCCCACCGCGCTTTCGGGTGAGGCGTTGAGGATCGAGGGGCTGTCGGCGGTGCCGGACTGGCGCCCATCACCGATAGTAGGCAGCGACTGGATCCCGCGCTTCAGAAGCGCATCAGGCGGTTGCATGTTCACCACCTCGGCCGAGCCCGGCCAGCCCACGGGGCCCGCGCCGCGGATCACGAGGATGGTGCGCTCGTCGATGCCGAGTTCGGGATCGTTGATGCGCTTGTGGTAGTCTTCGGACCCGTCGAACACCACCGCCTTGCCCTCGAACACGCCCTCATTGCCCGGCTCGCTCAGGTAGCGGTCCCGGAACTCGGCGGACACCACGCTCATCTTCATGATGGCGAAATCGAACAGGTTGCCGCTGAGGACCAGGAAGCCCGCCCGCTCTCGCAGCGGCTGCGCGAAGGGCAAGATCACCTCGCGGTCCGTGGCCTCGCGCCCCTCAAGGTTGTCGCCCATGCTCTGCCCGGTTACCGTGCGGCAGGAGGGGTCGATCAGCCCGGCCTGCAGCAGCTCCCACATCACCGCGGGCGTGCCGCCGGCGCGGTGATAGCGCTCGCCGAGATAAACCCCTGCGGGCTGGACATTCGCCAGCAACGGAATGTCGAGCCCGTGGACCTGCCAGTCTTCGGGATGCAGCTCCACCCCCGCATGTTTCGCCATCGCCGCCAGATGTGGCTGCGCATTGGTGGACCCGCCAATGGCCGAATTGACACGGATGGCGTTCAGGAAGGCCTCGCGCGTCAGGATGTCGGAAGGCTTGAGGTCCTCCCACACGATCTCCACCGCCCGGCGCCCGGTGCGATAGGCCATCTGGCCGCGCTCGCGGTAGGGCGCGGGGATCGCGCCGCAGCCGGTCAGCGACATGCCAAGCGCCTCGGCCAGCGCGTTCATCGTGGAGGCGGTGCCCATCGTGTTGCAATGGCCGACCGAGGGGGCGGATTCCAGCGCCGCCTGCAAGAACTCCTCGCGGTCGATCTCGCCCGCCGCATATTTCCGCCGCATCCGCCAGATCACGGTGCCCGATCCGACCAGATCGCCATCATGCCAGCCATCCAGCATCGGCCCGCCGGACAGGACGATGGCCGGAATGTCCACGGTGGAGGCCGCCATCAGCGCGGAAGGCGTGGTCTTGTCGCAGCCGGTGGTCAGCACCACCCCGTCCAGCGGGTAGCCGAACAGCACCTCCACCAGCCCCAGATAGGCCAGGTTGCGGTCCAGCGCGGCAGTCGGGCGCTTGCAGTTCTCGAAGATCGGATGGGTCGGAAACACGATCGGAATGCCGCCCGCATCGCGGATGCCGTCGCGCACCCGCGTCACCAGATCCATATGCACCCGGTTGCAGGGCGTCAGGTCGCTGCCGCTTTGCGCAATGCCGATCACCGGCTTGCCGGAGCGCAGCTCCTCGGGCGTGATGCCGTAGTTCATGAACCGCTCCAGATAGAGCGCGGTCATGTCGAGATGGTCGGGATTGTCGAACCAGTCCTGCGAGCGCAGACGGCGTTTGGGGGGGTGGGCCATGATCTATGCTCCGGTTTTCGGGTTCTGCGCTTCAAGGTGAAGCAGAAGGGCACTGTGATCCAACTCTGCGCCGCCGGTGGCGACGAAGCCAGCAAAGGCCTCGCGCACGTCAGCAGTCAACGGAAGGGTCAGGCCAAGGTCTGCGGCAAGGGCCAGCACCGTGTCGAGGTCTTTCAGCTGCAGCCGCGATGGCCCGCCCGGCTCGAACCGACGCTCCACCATGCGGGCGCCATGCAGGTCGAGGATCCGGCTTTCGGCAAAGCCGCCGCGGATGGCATTGCGGAAGGCGGCACGCGAGGCGCCGCCCGCCTCGACCAGCACCATCGCCTCGGCCAGCGCGCCGATGGTGACGGCGACGATCTGCTGGTTGGCCAGCTTGCAGACCTGCCCGGCCCCGCTTGGCCCGACATGGGTGACGCGGCCGAGCGCGGCGAAGACATCGGCGAGGCTGTCCACAACGCCCGCATCCCCGCCCGCCATGATCGCCAGCGTGCCGGCCTCGGCCCCAACCGTGCCGCCGGAGACCGGCGCATCGAGATGGGCAATGCCGCGTTCGGCCAGCTTTTCGGCGTGGGCGCGCGCCAGCTTCGGCGCGATGGATGAGGTATCCACGACCACTGCGCCGGCCTTCAGCGCCTCAGCCGCGCCTTGGCCGAACAGCACCTCGCCGACTGCGTTGCCATCGCTGAGCATCGTGAAGACGATCTCTGCGCCCTGCACCGCCTCGGCCGCCGTCATCGCCACACGGGCACCGTCCACGGCCAGCGCCTCGGCCTTGCTGCCGTCGCGGTTCCACACGGTCACGGCAAAGCCAGCGCCCAGCAGGCGGCGCACCATCGGCGCGCCCATCAGGCCGGTGCCGAGAAAGGCTATGGCGCGCGTCACAAGGCACCCCCGAGTTCGTCTTCGATATGGACGCGGATGATCTCGTCAAAGCTGCTCTCTGCGGTGAACCCAAGCGCGAGGGCGCGCGTCGCCTCGAACCCCGGGGCCCAGCCGTCGCACATGCGGGTTATCATCGCATCCGGCTCGCGCCGGATCAGCGCAACCGCCTTGTCACCAGCCACGCGGCGCAGCGCCTCGATCTGCTCGCCCACCGTGGCCGACAGACCGGGCATGGAGAGGTTGCGGCGCGGGCCGACACCCTCCACGTCAAGCGTCGCTGCGTGCAGCAGGAAGCCCACCGCCGAGCGCGGCGAGACATGCCAGTGGCGCACCGTGTCGGGCACCGGCAGCACGGCCTCTTGCCCCACCAGCGGCTCGCGCAGGATGTTGGAGAAGAAGCCCGAGGCCGCCTTGTTCGGCTTGCCCGGGCGGATGCAGACGGTGGGCAGGCGGATGCCGATCCCATCGAAGAAGCCGCGGCGCGAATAGTCGGACAGCAGCAGCTCGCCAATGGCCTTTTGTGTGCCGTAGCTGGTCAGCGGCGTGGTGTGGAAGTCATCCGGGATCGGGTAGGGCAGCGGCGCCCCGAACACCGCGATTGACGAGGCGAAGATCACGCGCGGGCGGTAGCCGTCCTCCTGCGACGCAAGGCGGATCGCGTCGAACAGGAAGCGCGTGCCATCGAGGTTGATGCGGTAGCCCTTGTCGAAATCCAGCTCTGCCTCGGCCGAGACGATGGCTGCCAGATGGAAGATCATGTCGGGGCGGGCAGCGACCAGCGCCTCTGCCTCGCCGGGAGTTGAGAGATCGGCAGCGCGAGTATCCACTTGGCCGGCAAAGCCCCGCAGCGGCTCGGGGGCGATGACGTCGAGCAGCGTCAGCCGGTCGATCTCGTGACCCGCGATTGCACCATCCGCTACGATCCGCCCGATGAGCTTGCGCCCCAGCATTCCGGCGGCGCCAATTATGGCTACATGCATACCATTCCCTCCCTCGGGCAAAGCAGCCTCCCCGGCCGCCTCGAAACAACTTGTAGGGTTGTCTGATAACCTTGTATCGATGTTTTGAAAACAGTAAACTGGCGAAATCTCTGTGGGGCGGCGGTGACCGGACCGCATTGGCCTGCCAGATCCCGGTTGCCAGATCGGGTCGCTGCCGCGAAGCTGTGACCCGTTCATGAAGGATAAGTGATGTCATTCCAGCAGCTGTCGCGCACCGAGCATCTGCCCAAGCGCATCGCCGAAGAGATCGGCCGCGGCATCGCCGGGGGGCGGTTCGCATCGGGTGACAAGCTGCCGACTGAGCATATCCTTGCCCAGACCTTCGGCGTCAGCCGGTCCGTCGTGCGCGAGGCCATCGCGCAGTTGCGCAACGAAGGCATGGTGGAAACCCGCCAGGGCGTCGGCGCCTTCGTGACCGACCCGCAGCGCCGCGCGACGATTCGGGTCGAGCAGGCGAGCCTTGCTGACCCGGTCAGCCTGCGCAACTTCTTCCAGCTGCGCCTGCCGCTGGAGATCGAGGCCGCACGCCTTGCCGCACGGCACCGCACGCCCACTGAGATCGCGGCACTGGACGAGGCGCTGGACGGCATGGTGAAGGCGCGCGACTGGCTGGACGAGGGCGTGAAGGCGGATCTGGCCTTCCACCGCGCGCTGGCGGCCGCCACGCAGAACGAGTTTTACGCCATCTTTCTGGGCTATATCGCCGAGAAGACCAGCACTTCGATCAACACCTCTTTCCCGCGCGAGATGGGAGCCGAGATCGTCAAGGTCACCATCGGCGAACATGCGGCGATCCATGGCGCCGTGGTCGCGGGCGATGCGCCGCGCGCTGGCGAGGCGATGCGCCAACACCTGATCAATTCGGCGGCGCGGCTGGGGATCACGCTCGAAACCAGCTGACACGGGCCAAAGGTTAATCGCAGCGCTGGACAGGTCCGCGCGGCGCCGGTATAGACATTTCACGGATTTAGTTGTCAGACATCCGACAAGCAGGTTTCTGGGGAGGGACGCATGGCCGAGACGCAGGGATTGACCGCGCGAGACATCCTGCCTGAAGACAGCGCCACCGCGCTGCTGGTCGGCCGCGTCTGGTCAAACGCTGCGGGCGGCCCCTGCCCCGTCTTGCTGCAAGGCGGCCGCGTCCTTGACCTTTCGAGCCTCGCCCCGACGCTCTCGGCGCTGCTGGAGCTTCCGGGCCTGTCCGATCTCGCTCGCCTTGCCCAAGGCTGCGCCGACCTTGGCCCACTTGATGACTTCCTGTCCGGCACGGCCGGGCAACTGCTCGCCCCGGTGGACCTGCAGGCCGTGAAGGCCGCCGGCGTGACTTTTGCCGACAGCATGCTGGAGCGGGTCGTGGAAGAGCATGCCAAGGGCGATGCCGGCCGCGCGCAGGAGATCCGCGCGCGGCTTGCCCCCGCCCTCGGTGACAGCCTGCGCGGGGTTGAAGCCGGGTCTGCAAAGGCGGCCGAGGTCAAGGCGCTGCTGCAGGGCCTTGGCCTGTGGTCGCAGTACCTTGAGGTCGGCATTGGCCCGGATGCAGAGATCTTCACCAAGGCCCAGCCAATGTCGTCCGTCGGCTGCGGGGCGGATATCGGCATCCACCCCAAATCCGAATGGAACAACCCCGAGCCCGAAATGGTTCTGGCCATCACCTCGGATGGCCACATCGTCGGCGCCACGCTTGGCAATGACGTCAACCTGCGCGATTTCGAAGGCCGGTCGGCCCTGCTGCTGTCGAAGGCGAAAGACAACAACGCCTCTTGCGCCCTCGGCCCGTTCATCCGGCTGTTCGATGCGGGCTACACGCTGGATGACGTCAAGGGCGCCGAAATCGCGCTGCGGGTGGAGGGAGAAGACGGCTTCGCACTGGACGGCCTCAGCCCGATGCGCGCGATCAGCCGCAGCCCGGAAGAGCTCGCCGGCCAGCTTCTGAACCGCAACCATCAATACCCCGACGGCGCGGTGCTGTTCCTCGGCACGATGTTCGCGCCGACCAAGGACCGCCGCGGCCCCGGCCTCGGCTTCACGCATGAGATTGGCGACCGGGTCGAGATTTCCTCGCCGCGCCTTGGCCGCCTGGTGAACTGGGTGCGCCGCACCGACGAGTGCCCGGAATGGACCTTCGGACTTGGCGCCCTGATGGCCAACCTTGCCCGGCGCGGAGTGCTACGCGCCGATTGAAACCGCGATCAAGGGGAGGGAACAGTCATGGCCGACAACAGCAGCTCACCCCGCCGCGCGGACCCGGCCCGCCCCGCGATCCGTGCTTTCGCGCGGCATCAGCCGGCAACCCAGATCGACATTGCCCGGCTCGGGCCGCTGCCCCCTCGCCGCCGCCGCGATCATCTGCACGGCGCCCTGCCCCATCTCGTAGCACGGCGTCTTGATGGACGAGAGCGAGGGCGCGCTGGCGGCGGCATATTCGATATTGTTGTAGCCCATGATGCCGAACTGCCCCGGCACCCGGATATGCCGGCGCTGGCATTCGAACAACGCACCAAGCGCCATGTCATCGTTGTTGCAGAAGACGGCATCCGCATCCGGCGCCATCGCCAGGAACTCACCGAACATCCGGCTGCCCTGCGCGACCGAGGTGGGCTGCGGCGAGGTCAGGATCAGCGCATCATCGAAGAGGTTCGCCTCGGTCAGCGCGTCGATATAGCCGTCGAGGCGCTTCTGGCTGCGGGGGTCCATCCGCGCGCCGATGAAACCGATGCGGCGATAGCCCTGATCGACCAGATGCCGCGTGGCCGTATAGGCCGCCCGGCGATGGTCAAAGCCGATCATCATGTCCACGGGATCGGCGCTGACATCCATGATCTGCACCACGGGGCAGCCAAGGCCGGACAGGATCGCCCGCGTCTCGGGGGATTGATCGACGCCGGTCACGATCAGCCCCGCGGGGCGCTGCGCGGCGAAGACCTTCAGCAGCTCCTGCTCCTTGCTGTCCCGGTAGCGGGTATTGGCGATCTGCACATGATAGGGCGTCTCTTCCGCGGCATCGTAGATCCCGCGCAGAACATCCACGAACACCAGGTTCGAGATCGAGGGAATCAGCACCCCGATGGTCGAGCTGGTGGCCGAGACAAGCGCCCGCGCCGCCTCGTTCGGGGAATAGCCAAGGGCTTGAACCGCCTCGGAAACCCGGGCCCGCATCTTGGCGGACACCCTGTCGGGCGTGCGCAGGGCGCGAGAGGCCGTCATAACGCTAACATCGGCAAGGGCGGCGACATCCTTCAAGGTTACAGACCTGTAATCACTACTTATTTTCTTCATTTTACCCCCATGCCCTGCGGCAGCCGATACGCGAGCAGTTGACAATGTTATACGTTACCAAATATGAACCACCCAAGGGACATCGGCAAGGGAGGAGACCTTCCGATATCCGGAACAATCGCCGCACCCGTGCCGCGATGCCCTTTGCGGGAGGAGACCCGATCATGAGCCTGGCGCTTTGGACGGAAGGTGTTCGCACATGACCAGATTTTCCGACACCGCCGTGAAGCTTGTCGAACTCGTGCTGGCCGCGCTGCTGGCGGGCATGGTTCTCATGGTCGCGACCAATGTGGTCCTTCGCTACGGCTTCAACAGCGGCATAACCTTCTCCGAGGAAATGTCCCGCTATTTCTTCGTCTGGCTGACCTTCATCGGCGCCGTGCTGGCCTTCAAGGAGCATGGTCATATCGGGGTCGAGACCATCGTGCGGCTGTTCGGTCGGCGCGGGCGTGTCATCTGCATGTTCATCTCGAACCTGATCATTCTGGGCTGCGCCGGCGCGTTCTTCCACGGAACATGGGTCCAGCACCCGATCAATGCGACGATGAGCGCTGCGGTAATCGATCTGTCGATGATCTGGGTCTATGGCATCGGCTATTTCACCGGCGGCGGCGTCGCCCTGATCGCGCTGGTGCGCCTCTTCCAGATCCTCACCGGCCGCGTGACCGAGGCCGAGATCGCCCGCTTCGTCGGCGAATACGAAGAATCCACTCCTGAAGGGCGCGCATCGTGACCATTCTCGTCTTCCTCGGCACGCTGTTTGCCACCCTTGCGATCGGCGTTCCCGTCGCCTTCGCGCTGATGGCAACCGGCATCGTGCTGATGTCCTACATGGGCATCTTCAACACCCAGATCATCGCACAGCAGATGATCACCGGCGCCAACACCTTCACACTGCTGGCGGTGCCATTCTTCTTGCTGGCAGGCGAGCTGATGAATGCGGGCGGCCTGTCGCGCCGCATCGTGGACTTTGCGGTCACCTGCTGCGGCCATATCAAGGGCGGGCTCGGCTATGTGGCCGTCATGGCCGCGATCATCATGGCCTCGATGTCCGGTTCTGCCGCGGCCGACTCCGCTGCACTGGCCGCCATCCTTGTGCCGATGATGCGCGAGGCCGGCTATAACGTGCCACGCGCGGCGGGCCTGATGGCTGCCGGCGGCATCGTGGCGCCGGTCCTGCCGCCCTCGCTGGCCTATATCATCTTCGGCGTCGCCGCCAACGTGTCGATCACCGGGCTGTTCCTGGGCGGCATCGTCCCCGGCCTGATGATGGGCGCAGCGCTGGCGCTGATGTGGGGCTTCGTCGCCCGCAAGGAAACCGTCATCCCCCTGCCGCGCAGGTCTGGCAAGGACCGCCTGAATGCAGCGGGCGCCGCGATCTGGGCGCTGTTCATGCCGGTCATCATCCTGGCCGGTATCCGCTTCGGCATCTTCACCCCGACCGAGGCGGCGGTGGTCGCAGCGGTCTATGCCCTCTTCGTCGGCGGCGTGATCTACCGCGAGCTGACCTGGCAAAGCCTCTACCGCGTCTTCGTCAATGCCTCGAAAACTACGGCCATCGTGATGTTCCTCGTCGCCTCGGCGCTGGTGACATCCTGGCTGATCACCTCGGCGAACATCCCCAACGACCTGATCGGGCTGGTAGAGCCGCTGATCGAAAGCCCGCAGCTGCTGATGCTCGGCATCGTCGCGCTGCTGCTGGTCGTGGGCATGGTTCTTGACCTTGCCCCGACCATCCTGATCTTCGCCCCCGTCCTGATGCCGGTCACCCGGGCCGCCGATATCGACCCGGTCTATTTCGGCATCATCTTCGTGATGACCACCTGTATCTCGCTGATCACCCCGCCTGTCGGTGTCGTGCTCAACGTGGTCAGCGGTGTCTCGCGGGTGCCGTTTGGCAAGGTGGCGCAGGGCGTGTTGCCCTTCATCGCCTCTCAGCTCTTCGTCCTCGCCTTGCTTCTTATCTTCCCGCAGATCGTGCTGGCCCCGCTGGCCTGGATGCGGTGACCCGACACTCTCAAAATAACCCGCAAAATCGGAGGAGTTTGCACATGAAGACCCTTATCACCACCTCAGTGGCCGCCGTCTTGGCCCTTACCGTCGCCATCCCGGCCAGCGCCGAGATTTCCGAACGTACGATCCGCATCGCCAATGGCGTGGCCGAGGATCACCCGGTCGGCGACGGCGTCGAAGCAATGAAGGCGTGCGTGGAAGAGCGCACCGGCGGCGCCTGGACGATCAATGCGTTCTGGAGCTCGTCGCTTGGCGATGACCTGCAATCGGCGCAGTCGCTGCGCTCGGGCACGCTGGAAATGGTCGTCTCCTCGACCTCGCCGCTGGTCGCCATCGAACCGGCGCTTGGCGTGTTCGACCTGCCCTTCCTGATCTCGAGCGAGGCAGAAGCCGACGCGCTGCTGGATGGCGAGTTCGGCAAGATGATGTCCGACAAGATGACCGCGCATAACCTTGTGAACCTGTCCTATTGGGAAAACGGGTTCCGCAACCTGTCGAACTCGCTGCGCCCGGTCGAGAAGCTTGAGGACTTCAGCGGCATGCGCGTGCGCGTGATGCAGAACAACATCTTCCTCGACACGTTCCAGACGCTTGGCACCAATGCAACGCCAATGGCCTTTGGCGAGGTGTTCACCGCCCTGGAAACCGGCGCCATCGACGCGCAGGAAAACCCCTATGTGACCATCGACACCTCGCGCTTCTACGAAGTGCAGGACTATGTGTCGAACACCCGCCACGCCTACACGCCGTTCATGATCCTGTTCTCGAAGCCGATCTTCGACACCTATTCGGAAGAAGAGCAGCAGATCCTCTATGATTGCACCGCCGCCGGTCAGACCGTTCAGCGCGAATCCGGGCGGGCCCTGTCCGAGCAGTCGCTGCAGCGGATCAAGGATGCCGGGCTGGAAGTGAACGACATCTCGGAAGAGGCCATGGCCGAAATCCGCGAAGCCGTTGCCGGCGTGTACGAGCGCGGCGCAGACTCGATTGGCGCCGACGTCATCGAGCAGGTGCAGGCCGAGCTGGCGACCATCCGCGGCCAGTAACTCTGCCCCGTTGAACAGAGGGGCCGGGGCCATGTGCCCCGGCCCTTCCGGTTCAGGAGCTCCCGGACCCATCACGATTATTGTCGGCACATGCGAGGGCGCCGAGCCCTCGATGCCGCCTATGACGGACGCACAGACATGAACCATCCCGTCACCACCTTCCGCGGCATCGCGATCAGCCCGGCCCGGCTTGGCATGATGGTCATGCTGCTGGCAATGTTCCTGTTCGTCGCCAATGACGCGATGGGCAAATGGCTGGTCTCGACCTATTCGGTCGGGCAGGTGCTGCTGCTGCGCTCTGCCGTGGCCCTGCTGATCCTTGCGCCCTTCCTGTGGCGCCTGGGACTGGCGCCCATCCGCCATGTTCAGCGCCCGCTGCTTCAGCTCGCCCGTGTGGTATTTTCCACCGCCGAGGTGTTCTGCTTCTACTGGGCCGTCTATTACCTGCCGCTGGCCGATGTGATGACCTACTGGCTGGCCGCCCCGATCTATGTGGCCGCGCTCTCGCCCGTCTTGCTGGGCGAGAAGGTGGGCGCCCTGCGGTGGGCCGCCATCGCACTCGGCTTCGTCGGGGTGTTGGTCGCGCTGACGCCCTCGGGCGAGGTGCATCCCTTTGCCATCGCCGTGTCGGTCATCGGCACCCTCGCCTTCGCGCTGATGATGCTGACCGGCCGCAGCCTGCGCGGCACGCCCGACACGGTGCTGGTCTTCTTCCAGATCCTCGGCGCGCTGGCCGCGGGACTGGTCCTGGCCCCGGTGGGCTGGGTGACCCCGACGGGCTCTGACCTGCTGCTTCTGGGCACACTCGGCGTCGTTGCGATGCTGGGCCATATCTGCGTCAACCGAGCGGTCAAGCTGGCAGACGCGGCAACGGTGGCGCCGTTCCAGTACACCCTGCTGCCTTGGGCGGTGCTGATGGGCTGGATGTTCTTCGGCGACCTGCCGACCGCGACGATGCTGGCGGGCGCGGCGATCATCGTGGTGTCCGGCCTGATGATCTTCGCGGCCGAGACGCGGGGGAAGACCCCGGCACCCAAGGGATGAGCGAGGGGCAGCACGGGGCCTGTTATGCCCTGCTGCCCCCAAGGCCCAGGTCAGGCGCGTTTGATCAGCCGTATCACGAACAGCAAGATCACCGCCCCGATGGTGGCGTAAACGATGGAGCCGGCAATGCCGCCGCCGATATTCAGGCCCAGACGGGGCAGGATGAGGCCGGCCACAAACGCGCCGACGATCCCGATGACGATGTTGCCAAGCAGGCCATAGCCATAGCCCTTGACGATCAGCCCTGCGAGCCAACCGGCCACGGCGCCAACAAGGAGAATGATGAGCAGACTTTCGAGCGCCATTTTGGGTCCTTCCCATTGAGCGTAAGCCCCGCCGAAAACCTCGGGGCAAACGGGCCGCAGGGACGCCGCAGGATGCGGCCTGACCCCTGTGGACCGGGCCGTGCCTAGGGCATGGGCCGTCCGGAGCTATCGCATATTATCCGCCAAAGGGATAGCGACTCGCCGCCGGTTCAGAACCCGCTGACCCTTGGTAGCCACGTGGACAGGACCGGCACGAAGGTGATCAGCAGCAAGGCCGTGGCGAGGGCCAGAAAGAACGGCGGCATTTCCTTGATCAGGGTCGAGGGCTTCAGGTTGGCGGTGGAGGCGACGACGAAGATCAGGCTGCCGACGGGCGGGGTGCAGAGCCCGAAGGTCAGGTTCACGATCACCACAATGGCGAAGTGGTTGGGGTCGATGCCAAGGGCAAGGCTGATCGGGGCGAGGATCGGCACAAGGATCATCACGCCGGGCAGCGGGTCCATGAACAGGCCAAAGACCAGCAGCAGCAGGTTCACCGCCAGCAGGAAAACGATGGGCGACAGGTCCCAGGCGATGATGGTTTCGGCCAGGAACTGCGGCAGCCCCTCGATGATCAGCACCCAGGCGAAGGCACGGGCCGCGCCGAGGATCAGCAGCACCGCCCCCGCGACCAGCGCCGCGCGCAGGATGATGGCGGGCAGGTCGCGGATGCGCAGCGAGCGGTAGACGAACATCCCCACGAACAGCGCGTAGAACACCGCGATCACCGAAGCCTCGGTGGGGGTGAAGATGCCAAAGCGGATGCCCCCCACGATCAGCAGGATCAGCAGCAGTGCCGGGATGGCATGGACAGCAAGGCGCAGGATCTCGGCAAAGGGCGGCATCGCATCGCCGCTGACATAGCCGCGGATATGGCTGACACGGGCATTGGCGATCATCACCAGCGCGGTGATCAGCAGGCCCGGCAGCACCCCCGCCATGAACAAGGACCCAACGGAAACCTCCTGATCCTGCATCGCATAGATGATCATGGTGATCGAGGGCGGGATGATCGGCCCGACAACCGCGCTCGCCATCGTCAGCGCGCCGGCATAGGGGCGGTCATAGCCGCCCTTTTCCATCATCTTGATCATCATCGAGCCGGGGCCGGCCGCATCGGCCAGCGCGCTGCCCGAGATCCCCGCGAACATCGCCGAGCTGAGCACGTTGGCATGGCCGAGCCCGCCCTTCAGATGCCCGACCAGCGATTGCGCCAGACGCAGGATCGCCAGCGTCACGGCGCCCCCGGTCATGATCTCTGCCGCCAGAATGAAGAACGGCACGGCCAGCAGCGGGAAGCTGTCGAGGCCGGTGAACATCTCCTTCACCACCACAAGGCTGGGATAGGAGGACCCGAAGTTCAGCGCGACGAAGACAGAGATTGCCATGGCGAAGGCCACGGGCACGCCGAGCGCCAGCAGGATGAACAGGGCCGGAAACAGGATTTCAGCCACGGGCGCCTCCGGGCATGGGGGCGGAGGCGTGCGCGTCATCCATCGGCTTGAAGGCGCCGGCGGTGATGAAGGGCCGGGCGATCAGCAGCAGATGCACGATCAGCAGACCAAAGCCCACGGGCATGGCGGCATAGACATAGAGGAACGGGATGCGCAGCGCGGGCGTCACCTGGAACTGCATCCGCTGCGCGTATTGGACCCCGACATGGACCATGAAGCCGAAGAAGATCAGCAGCCCGACCACGAGGCAGGCGCGCAGGATCTTTTGCCCCAGCGCCGGCAGCGCATCCTGCAGGTTGGTGATGGCGACATGGCCGCCGATGCGCAGGATCAGGCCGGCACCGCCGAAGGTCATCCAGATCATCAGGTAGCGCGCCGCCTCATCCGCCCAGGACAGCGAATGCGAGGAGGTGTAGCGCAGCGTGATGTTCGCGCCCACGATCAGCGCCATCGCCGTCAGCATCAGGATCAGGGCCCAGCTGTTCAGCGTGACGAAGAGGGTTTCCAGCTTTTTCAAGGAGTGGCCTCTGGAAGGGGGCCGGCGCCATTGAGGCGCCGGCGTCAGTCGTTACTGGAAGTTGACGATCGAGTTGACGAAGTCTTCGCCATAGGTCTCGTAATAGCCGTCATAGGCGGACTGGATCGAGGTCTGGAATGCGGCTTTCTCTTCGGCCGAGAGGGCGTTCACTTCCATGCCGCGCTCTTTCAGCGTCTCGACGCCATTCGCCTCGACATCATCGACATAACCGCGCATCGCGCCCACGGCCTCGGTCGCGGCCTTCTCGAAGGCGGCTTTCTGCGTGTCGTCCAGCCCATCCCAGAACGGCTTGGACACCAGCAGCATCGCCGGCGAATAGACGTGGCCGGACAGCGTGAGATACTTCTGCACCTCGTTCAGCTTGGCCGAAACGATCACCGACAGCGGGTTTTCCTGCCCGTCGATCACGCCCTGCTGCAGCGACGAGATCACCTCGGGCCAGGCCATCGGCGTCGGCGCGGCGCCCATCGCGTTGAAGGCGGCCAGGTGGACCGGGTTTTCCATGGTGCGGATCTTCAGGCCCGCCACGTCTGCCGGCGTCTGGATCGCATTGCGGTTGTTGGTGATGTGGCGGAAGCCCTGTTCACCCCAGGCAAGGCCGACGAGGCCCACATTGTCGAACTCGGCCAAGATGTCCTGGCCGATGGGGCCGTCCAGAACCGCGCGGGCATGGGCCAGGTCGCGGAACAGGAACGGCACGTCAAAGACGCCGGTCGCGGGCACGAAGTTCGCCAGCGTGCCCGATGACACGATGGTCGCCTCGATGGTGCCAAGCTGCAGGCCTTCGATGACCTCACGCTCGCCGCCCAGACCCGATGAGGGGAAATGGGTGAAGGTGAACTGGTCGCCGGTTTCGGCGGTCACGACCTCTTCGAACTTGTCGGCGGCGACGCCGTAATGGCTGTCAGGCGCCAGCGCGTAGCCGATCTTGACTTCGGTCTGCGCGGCGGCCGGAAGGCCAAGCGCGACGAGGGCACCGGTCGCAGCCAGCGCACGGAAATGAAGTTTCATGGTAGTCCTCCCCTTTGGTTTTAACTTGCTACAGGCGCCCCATTTGGGTTGCAACCCGTTCGGGACAGGGCGTCTCGCCTCAGGGCTTGCGGAACAGCGTGACCAGTTCCGGCACATAGGCCTGGGCATGGCCGCCCTCGACTGCAGCACCAAGCGCCGCCGACACAGCGTCGGCAATGATCTGCTGCCCGCCCGCGTCTGCCGCCATCGCCCGGTAATAGTCGATGTCCTTCTGCGCATTGCCCACGAAGAACGGCAGGCCCTCCCGGTCCCCGGCCACGATATAGGGCGCCAGCCGGTCCAGCGCCGCGCTGGCACCGCCGCCGCCCGCCAGCACATCGACGAAAATCTGCGGGTCGACATCGGCATCCGCCGCCTGCGCCGCCGCCTCGGCCAGCAGCGACATGAAGCCGATGGAGACATAGTTGTGCAGCAGCTTCAGCCGGTGGCCATGCCCCAGCGGGCCGACATGCTGGACGGAGGCGGTGAAGGAGGCCAGCACCGGGCGGACCTTCTCCAGCACCTCGGCCTCGCCGCCGACCAGCAGGTTCAGCGTGCCGTCATGGGCGTGCTTCGCCGTGCGCGTCATCGGCGCATCCAGATATGCGCCGCCCGCGGCCGCGATGATCGCCCCCATGCGCAGGGTCGAGTCCGGCAGGGCAGTCGAGCAGTCGACGACCACGGTGCCGGGGGTGATTGCGGTCCCCAGACCATCCTCACCGCCCACGATGGCCTCCACCTGCGGCGAGCCGGTGACGCAGAGGATCACCACCTCCGACGCTGCAGCAACCTCGGCCACGCTCGCGGCAGGGCGGCCGCCAAGGCCGGTGATCTCGTCCACCGGCTGGTTGCCGGGGTGGTCGAGGAAGGTCAGCCCGAACCCGCCCCGTGCCAGCACATTGCGGGCGATCCCGTGGCCCATGAGGCCAACGCCGATAAGTCCGACACGCATGGTTCTCTCCCTTTGATTTTCGTCGCCAGCAAGCGGCACGCCCCTGCCCCGCGTCAGTCGGTGTTGATCCAGATCGCCTTGGTGTCGAGATATTCGTCCAGATGCTCGGTTCCGCCCTCGCGGCCATAGCCGGACATCTTGACCCCGCCAAAGGGCACCGCCGGGTCGATGGCGTGGTACATGTTGACCCAGACCGACCCCGCCTTGATCCGATGCGCCAGCTTGTGCGCCGTGCCCAGATGCGTCGAGAACACCCCCGCCGCGAGGCCGTAGGGCGTGGCATTCGCGCGTTCTACCACTTCGTCCAGCGTGTCGAAGGGCAGCGCGGAGATGACCGGGCCGAAGATTTCCTCGCGGGCGATGGTCATGTCATCGGTCACGCCGCCGAACACCGTGGGGTGGATGAAATGCCCGCCCTCGAGCCCGGCTCCCTCGGCCCGCAAACCGCCCGTCAGGACCTCGGCACCCTCGTTCGGCCCGGCAGCCAGATAGCCCGCGATCCGCTCCGCCTGACGGGCCGAGATGATCGGGCCGACATCGGTGCCCTCGTCGATCCCGTGCCCGATCCGCAGCTTCGCGGCAAAGTCAGCGACCCGCCGCACGAACTCGTCATGGATCTCGCGCGCCACGAACAGGCGCGAGCCGGCAATGCAGATCTGCCCCGAATTGGCGAAGACCGCCATCGCCGCAACCGGCACCGCCTTGTCGATATCGGCATCGCGGCAGACGATGACCGGCGACTTGCCCCCCAGCTCCAGCGACACGCGCTTGAGGTTGCCGGTCGCCGCGCGGGCAATGGCCTGGCCCGTGGCGGTGGACCCGGTAAAGACGATCTTGTCGACGCCCGGATGCGCGGCCAGCGCCGCCCCCGCCTCGGCCCCGAGGCCGGTGACGATGTTCAGCACCCCGTCCGGCAGCCCGGCCTCTTGCATGATCCGCGCGATCATCAGCACAGTCAGCGAGGCCTCTTCCGACGGTTTCAGCACCACCGTGCAGCCGGTCGCCAGCGCCGGCGCGATCTTCCAGACCGACCCGGCAATGGGCGCGTTCCACGGGATGATCGCCCCAACCACGCCCACCGGCTCGCGCACGGTCTGCGAGTAGATCTCGCCGGGGAAAGAGTTCGGGATGGTCTGGCCGTGAATGCTGACCGCCTGCCCGGCATAGAAGCGCAGCATCCCCAGCACCCGGCGGCTGTTGGCCAGCGTGCGCTGGATCGGCATCCCCATGTCGAGCGTGTCCGACAGGCAAAGCCGCTCCCACGCCGCCTCGAACCCGTCGGCGATGCGCAGCAGCAGCGCCTGCCGCTCGAAGGGGGTGAACCGGGACCAGGGCCCCTCGAAGGCCTTGCGGGCCGCGGCGACGGCGGCGTCGACATCCGCGGCATCGCCCTGCGGGACGCTCGCCAGCAGCGAGCCGTCAGCCGGGTTGCGGGCGTCCATCACCTTGCCAGAGCGAGCCTCGCACCACGCGCCACCCACGAACATCGGGCGGAAGCTGCCGTCATACAGCTCTGCCGCCAACGCTTTCCAGTCTGTCATCTCGTCTCCTCCGGCTTAGGGCGCGGGTCGCCCCGCGCTCTGGTCCCGGGGGATACCTAAGCCAGTCGGCGGGGGCCCCGCAACCTCCCGCGGCCGCTCTCAGCCTCCCAGCATCATGTCCGCCACGTTCTCGGCAATCATCATCGTCGGGGCATTGGTATTGCCCGCAATGATCGACGGCATGATCGAGGCATCGATCACCCGCAGCCCCTCCACCCCGCGCACCCGCGCCTGCGGATCGACGACAGAGGCCGCATCCGCCCCCATTCGGCAGGTGCCGACCGGGTGATAGATGGTCTCGGCCCGGGCGCGGATGTCAGCGATCAGCTCTGCATCCGACACCACCCCCGGCCCCGGCAGCACCTCGGCCCGGATCTTTGAGGCGAGCGCGGGCGCGCCCATCACGCGCCGGGCGATCTTCAGCCCTTTCAGCAGCACCCCGATATCCTCGGGATGGCCCAGATAATTCGCCTCGATCCGGGGCGGAGCCGTGGGGTCCGCGCTGGCCAGCCCGATACGCCCGCGGCTTTGCGGCAGCAGGTCGCAGACATGCAGCGTAACGCCATAACCCCAGGAAATCTGCCGGCCGTGATCGCGCAGATAGGCGGGCAGGAAATGGAACTGCAGGTTGGGCCGGTCGCGCCCGGCATCCGAGCGCACGAAACCCCCAGCCTCGGCGACGTTCGAGGTCAGCTCGCCCGTGCCCCTGGTGGCGAAGCGCCACGCGGCCCGCAGGGCGCGCGGCAGGAAGCTTGGCGCGAGCCCGATGGGTTCGCGGCCTCTGGTGCAGGACATCACCGTGATGTCGAGATGGTCCGCCAGATTCTCCCCGACCTCGGGCGCATCGTGCACCAGCTCGATGCCGTGCCGTGCCAGCTCTGCCGCCGGGCCGATCCCCGACAGCATCAGCAGTTGCGGCGACTTCACCGCCCCCGCCGCAACAATCACCTCGCCGCCCTCCCTCAGCAGCAGGTCGCGGCCCCGGAGCCGCACACCAATGGCGCGGCGATCCTGAAACAGCACGCGTTCCACCTGCGCGCCGGTCTCGACCGTCAGGTTCGCCCGGGAGCGTATGGGCGCCAGAAACGCCCGCGCGGCGCTCAGCCGTCGGCCATTGCGCTGCGTCACCTGATAGAGGCCGACGCCCTCCTGGCTCTCGCCGTTGAAATCCCCGTTCTCGGGAAACTGGCACTCCACCCCCGCCTGCACGAAAGCGCGGCTCATCGGGTTCACCTCACGCAGATCGCTGACCGTCAGCGGCCCGTCCGTGCCGTGATGCGCATCCGCAAGGCCCGTGTTCCCCTCCATCCGCAGGAACAGCGCGCGGGCCCGGTCCCAGCCCCAATGCGGCCCTGCGGCGGCGGCCCAGCCTTCATAATCCGCCGGGTGCCCGCGCATGTAGATCATCGCATTGATCGAGCTCGACCCGCCCAGAACCTTGCCCCGCGGCCAATAGAGCCGGCGGCCGCTCAGCGCCAACTCGGGCGCTGTGTCGAAGGCCCAGTTGATGGTCCTGTTGCGCGCCATCGCGGCAAGGCCGAGGGGCATGTGGATCAGCGGGTTGCGATCCCGCCCGCCCGCCTCGATCAGGCAAACGCGTGTGCCCGGATCGGCGGACAGGCGGTTCGCCAGCACACATCCGGCCGACCCCGCCCCGACGATGATATAGTCGAACATGCGCTACCCCAAGAACCGCTTCACCAGCCCGATCAACCGTTTCACCCGCGCCGTATAGGGCGGGAAGACCAGCGGCAGGGCCGATCCGTGATTGGTCAGGATCGCCCGCTCATGGCTGAAGGCGCGGAAGCCATACTCGCCATGCGCCGCGCCGATGCCCGAGTGATTCACGCCGCCGAAGGGCAGCCCGGTATGGGTGAACTGCGCCACCGTCAGGTTCACGCCGACGCTGCCCGAGCTGGTGGCGGCGATGATCCGCTCCGTGCCCGCGCGGTCCTTGTCGAAGACATAGAGCGCCAGTGGCTTGGGGCCGGCGTTGATCTTGGCGATCACTTCGGCGATGTCGTCATAGGCGATGACCGGCAGGATCGGGCCGAAGATCTCCTCGGAGGAGATCCGCATCTCGGGCGTCAGCGCCTCGATCAGGGTCGGGGCCATGCGGCGGCCTTGCATCTCTCCCCCGAGCGTCAGTTGCGCCCCTTTGGACAGCGCATCGCTCAGCAGCCCCGACAGCCGCTCGGCGTGCCGGTCACTCACGATCTGCGCCAGATGCGGGCTTGCCCCGGCCTCGCCATAGGACTTGGCGATCCGTAAGCGCAGGGCGGCGGTGAAGTCATCCTTGACGGAGCGGTGGACGAACACATGATCCGGCGCGATGCAGGTCTGGCCGGCATTGGCGAACTTGCCGAAGGTAATCCATTTGGCAGCCTGCGTCAGGTCGGCCTGCGATCCGACGATGGTCGGCGACTTGCCCCCCAGCTCCAGCGTCACCGAGGCAAGCGTCTTCGCGGCGGCGGCCATCACGATGGACCCAACGGCCGGGCTGCCGGTGAAGAAGATATGATCAAAGGGCAGCGCCAGCAGCGCCTCGGACGCCTCCACCCCGCCCTCGACGACCGTCACCAGGTCCGGCGAGAACGCCTCCCCCATCATCCGCGCGATCAGCGCCGAGGTGGCTGGCGTCATCTCTGACGGTTTGAGGATCGCGCTGTTGCCCGCCGCAAGAGCCGAGACCAAAGGCCCGAGGCACAGGCTGAACGGATAGTTCCACGGCGCGATGATCAGGCACACGCCCCGCGCCTCGGGCCGGATGCGGGCGGAGGTGCCCAAGGTAGCAAGCGTCGGCAGGGGCCGCCGAGGCCGCATCCAGCGGCGCAGGTTGCGCCTCGCGTGCCGCAGTTCCTGCATCACCGGCAGCAGCTCGGTCAGGATCACCTCGGCTTCGGGCTTGCCGAAATCCGTCGCCAGTGCCGCGACAACGGCCGCCTCATTGCGCCGGATCGCCTCGGCCAGCCGGTCCAGCGCGCCCCGCCGCTCCGCCACCCCGAAGCTCATCCGTCGCGCAGCAGTGCCCGCGGCCTGCGCGGCAAAAGCGGTCGCAGCCCTTTGCGCAGTGGTGCCTGGCTGGTCGATCATCCTGTCCCCTCCCTGCCGGCGCCTCATCCCCTCCGCGCCGGATCTGGCCCGCCCCGTCAAGACTGGCGGGCGACCTCACCGCCATCTCTCAACGCAAATTGTCAGCCGTCAATCGCCCAGAGCGCTGCCGTAGCGGCATGAGGGGCGACCGGACGCAGCCCGACCCACGGCGCATCCGCTTTGCAGCTGCGCCGCCCCTTTGCTGTTCAGCCCTTGCTGCGCGTCATGCCCCCGGGCAGCGCGATCCCGACCCGGTGGCGGCAGAACCTGCCCTGCGGCGCCAGATGGTCCACGATGACCTTCGCGGCATCCTCATAGTAGATCGTCATCCGCGGCACCGACCGGGAAAAGGCAAGGCTCGAGGCAATCCACGGCAAGACCCCCAGCAGCGCCGGCCGCGGCACCGGCCAGATATCGGCGGACAGGACCAGCCCCTCGGTCGCGCGGCCGTCCGCTGCGTCGATCATCGGGCCGGGGCAGAGCACCGACCAGTCCATCCGGCTCTGCTTCAGCACCGCGAAGTTCTGCTGATGCTTGCGGTAGATTTCGGGCACCTTCGGCAGATCGACCGTCATCTTCGCAGTGCCCGGCACATCCAGCAAGGCAGCACCGGCCAACATCCAGAACCGGCCTCCCTCGCCCAGGGCGCGGTCCGCGGCCTTCACCACCCGGGTCACCAGTGCGACGAAGTCTGGCGCCGTGACATAACCCGCCGCATTCACCACCGCATCATGGCCCTGCATCGCTTGGGCAAGGCTCTCGTCGCTGTCGAAATCGACCGGGGCGACGAGAACCCTGCCCACAAACTCCGCCGGCAAGCGGCTGGCATCGCGCAGCCCCGCCGTCACCTGATGCCCCTCGGCCAGCGCCCGCGCCGCGACCCGGCGGCCGACATTGCCATTCGCTCCCAGAATGCAGACCTTCATCTCAAGCTCCTTCGCTCTCCTGCACCGGCAAGCGCCCTACCCGCGCGCGCGGCTGAACCTGTCTTGACGCCGACCATATCTGAACTATTTTATACTTTACTGTAAAACAAGGTCAACGAATGTCTGCTGCCTCCCCTGCCGTTACCCTCAGCAACAAGCGCATCACCGACGCGGCCATCCGGCTTTTTGCCGAACGCGGGGCCGAAAAACTGTCCGTCAGCGATCTTGCGCTGGCGGCGGGGGTGACGCGGGCGACGATCTACAACAATTGCCGCAACCCGGCGCAGCTGTTCGGGCAGATCGTGCAGCAGATGGCCGAGGACCTGCAGGGCGAGATTGCCACCGCGACGACGCATGTCGCGGACCCCGCCGAACGGCTGACAACCGGGATCTGCCATTTCCTGTCGCGCGCGCATGACGAGCCGGACTGGGGCGCCTTCATCGTCCGCTTCGCGCTGACCACCGCCTCGCTGCGGCCCATGCTGCTGGGTCAACCGGCGCGCGACATCGCCGAAGGGATCGAGATGGGCCGCTTCACGATCGAGCGCGAACAGATTCCGGCGGTTCTGGCGATGGTCGGCGGATCGGTGCTCTCGCATATGGCGCTGATCCTCGACGGGCACTGCTCGTGGCGGCGGGCGGGAGCCGACCTGGCGGAGTTCATTCTGCGCGCGCTTGGGCTGGACCGTGATGAGGCCCGCGACATTGCCCGGCGCGATCTGCCGGCATTGGGGACCTGAGAATATCGCTGGTGCAGAAGCGCCAATGTGCTGCGAGCCGGGCGGCAAAGCCGCGCACCATCTCTATCCTGACTGGCACAATACCGCATTCTGCGGGGCGAGGGACACGGTGGGAAGCTCCCTCGCCCGGCGCGGGACCGGCGCTCCGAGCGGGCGGCGTCTGACTTGGCTAGCGCGTCTGCGCCCGCGTCCAGACCACCGCCTCACCCAGCACCTGCCGCAAGGCGCTGTCGAAACCGCGCACCACGTCTGTGGTATCATCCGTCTGCACCCGCGTCGTTGCCGCAAACCGGCGCGTGGCGATGATGCGTCGGTCGGATTCGCGGATCAGCGTCATCATCGCGCTGACGCGGATGTCGAGCGGTTCGGCCTCGGCCCCCGCAGGCTCGGCGTGGAACTCCTGCAGCTCGGTCATCAGCGTGTAGTCCGGCATCAGCCCGGCACCGGTGCGCCCGACCAGCCGGAAGCCGCCAAGGTTCTGGAAGGACGTGACCAGCAAGGTCTGCACCAGCGCCGGGGCGGGTTCGGACCACTGGGCATCGGGCAGATACTGCGCCTGAAAGGCCACCGGCTTGATCAGGATCCGGTCATTCGCCAACGCCCCGGCAGAGCTTGGCAGCTCCACCACCAGATGCCCGCTGCCCGTGGCGGGCGCCGATGCGGCGGTGGCAGGCGACAGGGTATAGGCATCGCGGGCTGCGCTCGCCTCCGACACGGCGGTGAAGGCGCCGCAGCCGGAGAGCAGGCTCAGCGCCAGGGCAAGCAGGGCGGGACGGATCGGTTTCATCGCTGTCATCTCCTGTATTCCGGGGTCTGGGTGCCCAGCAGGAAGCGCCCGGGGTCGCTGCCGATCCGCGAGGTGAGGGCATTGATATTGGCCACCAGCGCCCGCGCGTCGGTGGCAAGCGCGCTGAACTGCGGCAGCCCCTCACGCGAGAAGCTCTCGAAGCCGGAGACCGATCTGTCGAGGCTGGCGATGGCGGCGCGAAGCTGGTCCATCACCGCCGGCACGTCATCCTCCAGCACGGCATTGGCGCTGGTGAAGGCCGCCTGAACCTCGACCAGCGCCGCATCGACCCGGACCAGCGACGCCTGCGCCGAAGCCATGACCGATTCCGTCTGCGTCGCCATCGTGTCGATCCGGGCGGTGGCCTGTTCGACATTGCGCAGGATCTCGGTGATCGCGGCGCCGTTCTCGGGCGTGGTGAAGCCGCGGATATCGCGCATCAGCAGGATTGCCTCATTCAGCAGGTCGGGCATTCCGGTGATCAGATCCTGCATGACCGAGGGCCGCGACGCGATCAGCGGCACATCCGCCGGGGGAACCCGGACCAGCCGCTCTGCCGCCATGCTGCCGCCCTCCAGCGCCACATAGGACACGCCAGTCACGCCCTGCGAGGAGAGGGTCGCCACGGTGTCGGTGCGGATCGGGGTGCTGGCGTCAATCTCGATCCGCACCCGCACCAGCGAGGGGTCTTCCTCGTCCAGCGCGATGGTCAGCACCTTGCCGACGGTCACGCCATTATACTGCACCGCGCTGGCAAGGCCGAGGCCGGCGACGCTGTCGAAGACGATGTCGTATTGCGCATAGGTCCGGTCGATCTGGACCTTGGCGAGCCAGAGCGTGAAGCCGAGGATTGCCAGAACGCTGGCAAGGGTGAAGACCCCGACAAGGATATATCTTGCGCGCGTTTCCATCAGCTGGCCTCCGCCGGCGGCTGCGCCGCATGGGCACGGGGCCCGTGAAAATAGGCGTGAACCCAAGGTTGATCGACGCGAAGCATCTCGGCCATCGTGCCGGTGACCAGCACCTTCTTTTCGGACAGCACCGCGATCCGGTCGCAGGTGGCGTGGAGCGTGTCGAGGTCATGGGTGACCAGAAACACCGTCAGCCCCAGCGCCTTTTGCAGCGCGGTGATCAGCGCATCGAACTCCGATGCGCCGATGGGGTCGAGGCCCGCGGTGGGCTCGTCCAGAAACAGGATCTCGGGGTCCAGCGACAGCGCGCGGGCGAGCCCCGCCCGCTTGCGCATCCCTCCCGACAGGTCCGAGGGCGACAGATCGCCGGCCGAGGCCGGCAGGCCCACCATCGCAATCCGCAGATCGGCCAGCGCCCGGCGGGTTTCGGCGTCGATCCCCAGCCGCTCGCGCATCGGGGCCGCCACATTCTCGCGCACTGTCAGCGAGGAAAACAACGCACCATCCTGAAACATCACGCCCCAGCGGTTCTGTACCGTGTGCAGGTGGGCGGCATCGGCGGTCAGCACATCGGTGCCCAGAACGGTGATCGTGCCCTCCGCCGGGTGCTGCAACCCGACGATGGTGCGCAGCAGCACCGACTTGCCGCTGCCCGAGGCGCCGACGACGCCCAGAACCTCGCCCCGCATCACATCAAGGTCCAGGGCTTGATGGACCACCGTCTTGCCGAAACGGTTGGTCAGCCCCCGGATGGTGATGATCGGCTCTGCCATCAGATCCCCCACAGCGCGAAGAAGATCGAGAACAGCGCGTCCACGACGATCACCAGAAAGATCGCCACCACGACCGAGCGTGAGGTGCGGCTGCCGAGCGATTCCGTATCACCCTTGACCTGCATCCCCTGATGGCAGCCCACCACCCCGATGATCATCGCAAAGACCGGCGCCTTGGTGAGGCCGATCAGCAGGTGCGACACGTCGGTGTTGTTCAGCAGCTGGGTGCGGAACATGCCCGGCGAAATCCCAAGCTCCACCCAGGCCATCAGCCCGCCGCCGACAAGGCCGGAGATATTGGCGATGAAGCCAAGCACCGGCAGCATGATGACCAGCGCGAGCACGCGCGGCAGCACCAGCAACTCTACCGGATCAAGGCCCAGAACCCGCATCGCGTCGATCTCTTCGCGCATCTTCATCGAGCCGATGGCGGCGGTGAAGGCCGAGGCGGAGCGCCCGGCCACGATGATTGCGGTCAGAAGGATGCCCAGTTCGCGCAGGATCGAGATGGCGATCAGATCGACGACGAAGACCTCGGCCCCGAATTGCTTGAGTTGCGAGGCGCCCTGGAAGGCCAGCACCACGCCGATCAGGAAGCCCATCAGCGCAACGATGGGCACGGCGTTCAGCCCAGCCTGATGCATGTGATGAACCAGCGCCGTCAGCCGCAGCCGCGCGGGATGCAGGATCGTCCAGCCAAGCCGCGCCATGACGAGGCCCAGAAAGCCGATGCTTTCGCCGACGCCGACCGCGACGCCGCTGACGGCTTTGCCGGTGTTGGCAAGCGTGTCGCCGGCCTGATGATGCACGCGGCGCGGCTTTGGTGCCGGAACAGCCGCCGACAGTGCGTCGGTCACCGTTTCCAGCAGCAGGGTCTGCGCAGCATTGGCTCCGGTGAGGGTGCCGCCCTTGCCCGCGCCCGCCCGCTGCCATGAGGTCAGCAGCCAGGCACCCGCCGTATCCAGCACCGTCACGCCCGACAGGTCGAGCGTCCGGGCTCCGGCATGGCTCTCAAGCAATGCGCGGGTCTCGGTCAGGCTGGCCAAGGTCACAGGCCCCTGCAGGGCAAGCGGTTCGGGGGCCTGTGCCCCCGCCGTCATCCGCCAACCTGAACCGAGCTGAGGCCGCTCAGAATCCCGGTGGCGCTGAGGATCCACAGGATCACGGCGATCACGACGACGATGTTCAGGATGGATTTAATCTTCCGGTCCATCGGGATGTAGGTGTTCACCAGCCACAAGAGGACACCGACGACAATCAGGGTGATGACAAGATCAAGAAGCGGCATGGGGGCATCCTTGTTGGGGCGGGCGCGGCAGGCGCGGTCAGCCGGTTTGGTGCGAATAATAACCCGGCGCGCCAGATCTAACACTGATCGGTGTTAGCGTCTGCAGCATAAGTGCTGGTTGCTTCACGCCCGAAGCCGGACCGTCAGGTGGCGCAGCGCGCCCTGCGGCAACCCGAGGATCAGGCGCCCTTCTGCAATCTCCAGCGGCACCCCGTCCAGATCCGCCGCCGCAATCCCGTGGCCGGTGTGGCCCGGGTTGGTGATGGTGATCTGCAGGCGGGTAGTGCCGAGGGTGAGGGTCGCCTGCATTTGCGGCCAGCCCTTCGGGAAGCAGGGGTCCAGCGTCAGGCTGTCCCCCACCCGCGTCAGGCCCAGAAGACCCTCGATCCCGGCGCGGTACATCCAGCCGGCGGAGCCGGTATACCATGTCCACCCGCCGCGCCCGTCATGCGGCGGCATGGAATAGACGTCGGCGGCGACCACATATGGCTCCACCTTGTAGCGCGCCGCCGCCTCGGGCGTCAGCGCGTGGTTGATCGGGTTGACCAGCGCAAACAGCGCCCCCGCCGCATCGCCGTTCCCCAGCCGGCACTGCGCCAGGATCGCCCACATCGCGGCGTGGCTGTATTGCCCGCCATTCTCGCGCAGGCCGGGCGGGTAGCCCTTGATATAGCCGGGGTCGAGCGGGGTCTGGTCGAAGGGCGGGGTGAACAGCAGGGCAAGGCCGGGATCTGGCCGCACCAGATGCTCGGTCATGCTGGCCATCGCGGTCGCGGCACGGCCCGGGTCCGCCGCACCGGACAGCACCGCCCAGGATTGCGCAATGCTGTCGATGCGACATTCGTCCGATGTCGCCGATCCCAGCGGTGTGCCATCGTCAAAGGTGCCGCGGCGATACCAGGCTCCGTCCCAGCCCTCGGCTTCGATGGCTTTCAGCACGGCATCGCGATGAGCGCGCCAGCGAGCGGCGCGGGCGGGGTCGCGGGCATCGGCAAGGGGGGCCAGCCGGTCGATGGTGGCGATCAGCAGCCAGCCGAGCCAGACAGAGGTGCCCTGCCCGCCCTCGCCCACCCGGTTCATCCCGTCATTCCAGTCGCCAGTGCCGATCAGCGGCATCCCGTTGGCGCCGGTGAGCTCGATGGCCTGGTCGATACCGCGGGCGCAATGCTCGAACAGGCTGGCATGGCTGTCGGACACCGCAGGCTGGAAGAAGTCGTCATGCGCGCCGGGGGGGACTGCCGGGCCGTCGAGGAACGGGATCTGCTCATCAAGGATCCCGGCATCCCCCGACACGGCGATGTATTGCGCCACGCCATAGCCCAGCCAGACCCGGTCATCCGAGATCCGGGTGCGCACGCCCTGCCCCGAATGCGGCAGCCACCAGTGCTGCACGTCGCCTTCCGGAAATTGCCGGCCGGCGGCGCGCAGCAGATGCGCCCGCGTCATCTCGGGCCGCAGCGCCGTCAGCGCCATCCCGTCCTGCAGCTGGTCGCGGAAGCCATAGGCGCCGCTGGCCTGATAGAAGCCGGCGCGGGCCCAGATCCGGCAGGCGAGCGTTTGATACAGCAGCCAGCCGTTCAGCAGGATATCCATGGCGCGGTCGGGCGAGGTGATTTGTACGGCGGACAGCAGATCGGTCCAGTGCTGGCGGACGGCGGCAAGCGTGGCTTCCGGATCGGCGGCGCGGTGGCGCTGGATCAACGCCTGGGCGGCCTCGGCCGAGGCCGCCTGCCCCAGCAGGAAGATCACCGTCACGCTCGCGCCCGGAGCCAGAGTCACATGGCGCTGCAAGGCGGCGCAAGGGTCCAGCGCCGGGCCGGTGCGGCCCGAGAGCGGCTTGGGCCCGATGCCCAGGGGGGCCGCCATGCTGCCGGTGTGGCCCAGAACCTCGCCCCGGTCAGCGGTGCGGCTGGTGGTGTCGGCCCCCAGATCGGCGAAGGCAACGCGGCCGGGAAAGGCGGTGGCGAAGGGGTTGCGGGCGAGGATCGCGCCCTGATCTTGCCAGGTGATAATGTGCGGCGCGGTGGCGCTGCGCGAGGTGCCAAGCACCCATTCGGCATAGGCGGTGACCGACAGCCGCCGCGGGGTGTTGCCGGTGTTGCGCAGGGTCAGCCGGGTGATCTTGACCGGGTCATCCGTAGGCACGAACTGCACCATCTCGGCCACGATGCCGTGGGCAGTATGCTCGAACCGGCTGTAGCCAAACCCGTGCCGCGCGACATAGGTGCCGCGGCTGCGGATTGGCAGCGCGGTCGGCGTCCAGGTCGCGCCGCTGTCCAGATCGTGCAGATAGATCGCCTCGCCCGCCGGGTCGCAAACCGGGTCGTTGGACCAGGGCGTCAACTGGTTCTCGCGGCTGTTCTCAGCCCAGACGGATCCACTGCCCTCGGCCGAGACCTGAAAGCCGAAGCCGGGGTTGGCGATGACGTTGATCCAGGGGGCGGGAGTCGTCTGCCCGTCGCGCAGGACGGTGACATATTCGCGCCCGTCTTCGGCAAAGCCGCCGGTGCCGTTGAAGAACTCCAGCGCCGGCGGGGGGCCAGCGTCGGCGGGGACCGGGGCGATCCGCGCAATCGCCACAGGCGGCGCAGGCACGATGGGCAGCGCCTCGATCTGGTCGCCGATGCTGCCGCGATTGGCCAGCAGTACGATCCGCGCCACCGACAGCAGCAGCGCCCGCTGATCCACCGTCACCAGATCGGCGCGCAGGGTGTGGATCGCGCCGCGCGGCCCGCCCTGATGCACCTCGCCGCGCAGGCGCGACTGGGCCGAGCGGACGGCGATGTCGATGACGATCTGCATGTCCTGCACGTAAGAGGAGGCGCGGTCGTTCAGGATCACCAGATCCACGTCGAGCTGCCGCATCCGCAGATACTCATGCGCGGCCAGCACCTCATGCAGCGCGGCGGCGTCTTCGGGTTCGCTGATCCTGAACAAGATGATCGGCAAATCGCCCGAAATGCCCATGGCCCAGAGCGCGGATTGCGGCCCCGCCGCGGCCTCGATCTGGCGCGGGGCGGCGCGCAGGCGCGGATCGCCGCGCAGGATCATGCCGCCGAGGCGCTGGAAGTCGGCGGCGGCGGCCGGGGTGATACCCTGATGGCGCAGCTGCACCTGGCCTTGCGTCCAGGACAGGGTCACGGCCCGCTCAAAGGACGACGGGTCGCGGTGGCGGTCCACAAGGTCCAGCAGCGCCTCGGGTGTGGCGGCGATCGCGGTCCAGAACGTGACCCGCGCCACGCCGCCCGAAGGCACGATCACCCGGCGGCGGAGGGCGAAGACCGGGTCCAGAACCGTGCCTGTGGTGCCGGAGAGCGGACCGCTGGCCATAGCGGCAGCGCCGATGCTGCCGCCGCGGCCGATGAAGCGGGCGCGGTCGGTTTCGTATTGCAGGGGTGCGGTTTCCTGCCCTTCGACCACGGCGATATGCGCCGCCCAGACCTCATGGTCGGTGGTAGACCGGCGGCGGCGCGTGGCGATGATCGCGCCAAGCTCGGGCATGAAATCGGTGACCACGAACAGCTTGGAGAACGCCGGATGCGCCAGATCGGCGGCAGGCGGGGCCAGCACCAGTTCGGCATAGGAGGTGAGGTCGATCTCGCGCGCATGGCCGCCGGTATTGGTCAGGGTGACGCGGCGCGCCTCGGCATCGTCCTCGGCAGAAACGACGACCTCGGTGGTCATGGACAGCCGCTGGCCGTGATGGGTGAAGGAGGCGAGATGTTCCGAGAACACCGCGCGATGATGCCCCGCCCCCACGCCGGTGGGCTGCACGCCCGCCGACCAGAGCGCGCCGGATTTCACATCGCGCGCGAAGATGAACGAGCCCAAAGCCGCCCGCGTCGCATCTGCCCGCCAGCGGGTGACGGCCAGATCGCGCCAGCGGCTGTAGCCCGCGCCCGTCGGCGTCAGCATCACGCCATAGCTGCCGTTGGACAGCAGGTGCCCGGTCGGCGCCTCGGCCTCTGGCGCATCGAAGCGGCGCAGGGCGGGTGCGCCCGAGGGCTCGGCCTCGGTCACCGGCACATCCTTGGCGCGTGGCGGGGCGACGGTGGCATCGCGCGGCACCCGTTCTTGCAGCAAGAGGTCCACCGCCTGGATCATCGGCTCGGCATGGAACCGCGTGCGCAGCCGCCCACCCTGCAAGATGTTGGCGATGGCGGTGATTGTCATGCCCTGATGATGCGCCATGAAGCTTCGCACAAGCACATGGCCGGCCCCGGCGGGCAGCCGCGCGGGCGTGAAATCCACCGCCTCGTAGAAGCCATACCGCCCCTCGGCCCCGAGGGCGGCGAGTTGTTTATAGTTCTGCAAGGCGGCGCGCGGATCGACCATCGCCGCCAGTCCGGTCGCATAGGGGGCGACAACCCGGTTCGCCGCCAGCCCCCGCTTCAGGCCCAGACCCGGCACGCCGAAGTTGGCGTATTGATAGGTCATCTCCAGATCGCGGGCGTTGTAGGAGGATTCCGAGATGCCCCAGGGCATCCCCTGCGCCGCGCCATAGGTCACCTGTCGGCCCACGATCAGGCGGTTGGTCTGCTCCAGCACCGAGCCGACGGGGGCGCGCATGATCAGCGAGGGCATCAGGTATTCGAACATGCTGCCCGACCATGAGATCAGCGCCGAGCCCGCACCGATGGGCGTGGCAGCGCGGCCCAGCCGGAACCAGTGCCGGGTGGGCGCATCGCCCTTGGCGATGGCAAACAGGCTCGCCAGCCGCGCTTCGGAGGCCAGAAGGTCGTAGCAGTTCGGATCGCGGGTATTGGTCGAGACCGAGAAGCCGATGGAGAGCAGCTTTTTCTCGGGGTCCAGCAGGAAGGCGAAGTTCATGTCCATCGCCAAGGCGCGGGCGAGGTCCTCCATCGCCGCCAGTCGTGCCGCCGTGCCGCCAGCCGCATCCTCGAGCGCCCCGGCGATGCAGTCCCGCGCGGCGCCGCACCAGAAGGCCAGATCGGGATCGCTGAGGGTCTCGGCGATTTCGGTGGCCTCGCTCGCAAGCGGCAGCAGGTCCGCGAACGGGTCTTGCCGCGCATTGGCGTTGGCGAGGCGGTCCAGCAGCGTGGGGATGGCGGCGGTGGCGGGGGTCAGCGACAGGCGGGCCAGCGCCAGCGCGTCGGCAAGGCCCTCGCGGCGGGCGGCGTCATCCACCGGCCCCGCCTGCCATTCGTGGCAGGCCTGCGCCACGGCGATCAGATGCCCGGCCAGATTGCCGCTGTCGACCGAGGAGACATAGGCCGGGTCCAGCACCCGCAGGTCCTGCGTGTCATGCCAGTTGTAAAGGTGTCCGCGGAAGCGGGGCATCCGCGTCACGGTGTGCAGGGTCTGCTCCAGCCGGGTGAGGGCGGCAGTCTGGCCGATCCAGCCCATATCGCGCGCCACGGTGGCGGAGAGGAGGTAGAGGCCGATATTGGTAGGCGAGGTGCGGTGGAAGGTGACGGGGGTGGGGATTTCCTGAAAGTTGTCCGGGGGCAGGAAATTGTCGGCTTCGGTCACGAATGTCTCGAAGTATCGCCAGGTGCGGCGGGCGATCAGGCGCAGGGCGCGGGCCTCGGCCTCGGGCAGCGGGCGGGCGGCGGATTGCACCAGCGGGCGGCTGATGCGGTGGGCGATTGCGGGGGCGGCGAGCCACAGGAGGGCGAAGGGCACGGCGAGGGGCCAGACGGCGGGGTTGAGCGCGATGGCGAGCGCGAAGGTGCCAAGCCCCAGCGCCACGCCGCCCGCCATGCGCCGGTATTGCGCGACCATGCCGGGGCGGGCGCCGGCGCCTGTGGCCGCGGCGGTAACCCATTGCAGCAGGTGCTTGCGGCTGACCGCCAGCCGGAAGGCCGTGCGCCCGGCCGCATCCACCATCTGCCACGCCGTCTCGGCCAGCAGCGCGATGTTGAGCGCGATCTGCGCCGCCGCCCGCCACGTATCGGCCAGCAGCGCCGCGCCATGGCTGCGCGAAGTGATCCCCGCGCGGCCCGGCAGCACGGCGAAGGGCAAGCCCACCAGATGCGGCAGCGCCAGCATCCCCAGCACCGCGACGGTCCAGGCCGCCGCCACCGGCAGCGGCATCAGCCAGCCCGCGAACAGCGCCGCCAGCGTCAGCGGAGCCACCACGGCGCGGCGCAGGTTGTCGAGCATCTTCCAGCGGCCAAGCGCCGTCAGGCCAGAGCCGCGCCGCACCAGCCAGGGCAGAAGCTGCCAGTCGCCCCGCACCCAGCGATGCTGGCGGCGGGCGGCCACGTCATAGCGGGCGGGAAATTCGTCAACGACGTCGATATCCGAGGCAAGCCCGGCGCGGGCAAAGACCCCCTCGAACAGGTCGTGGCTGAGCATGGTGTTGTCGGGCACCCGGCCCGCAAGGCTGGCGGCAAAGGCATCGACATCATAGATGCCCTTGCCGGTGAAGGAGCCCTCGCCGAACAGGTCCTGATAGACGTTCGAGATGGCAGCCGCATAGGGCTCTATCCCGCCGGGGCTGGAGAAGACCTGCTGGAAGATCGAGCCCTCGGCCCCGGTCGGCAGCGCCGGCGTGACCCGGGGCTGCACGATGCCATAGCCGCGGGTGATGCGCTGGCGGGCGGAGTCAAGCTCGGCCCGGTTCAGCGGATGCGCCATCTTGCCGATCAGCCGCGCCACGGTATCGCGCAGCAAGCGGGTGTCGGCATCGAGGGTGATCACGAAGCGCACATCCTGCGGCACGCCGGGATGCGGCAGGAAGCTGGTACCCGTGCCGCCGCGCAGCAGGCGGTTCAGCTCATGCAGCTTGCCCCGCTTGCGTTCCCACCCCATCCAGACGCCTTCGGCTGGATTCCAGAGGCGGCGGCGGTGCAGGAACAAGAAGCGGTCGCCGTGGTCGGAGGGGTAGCTGGCGTTCAGGCTCGCCATCGCCGCGGTGGCCTCGGCGATCAGGGCGGCATCTTGGGGCGTAGTTTCGGTGCCTGCATCGGGGCCGTCCGACAGCAGCGCATAATGCAGAGCGCCGCCAGTGGTGGAGAGGTGATGGACCTCCAGTTGTTCGATCTGCGCCTGCAGGTCGGCGCGGTCACTGAGCAATACCGGCACCGCGATAAGGGTGCGCAAGTGGGGCGGGATGCCAGTGGACAAGTCCAGCCCCGGCAGCAGCTTGGGCCGCACGGTGCGTGTGACGGCGAGGTTCACGAGAGCTGTGCCCGCTTCGGTGGCTGTGAGGAGGCCGGTCACGGCCAGCACACCGAGGGCGAGGCCCTCCGCGCCCGTAGCCCACAGGGCCAAGGCGAGAACAGCGGCAGAGACGAGCGCAATAGCCCCGAGATAGCCGGCAAGACCCAGCGTCCCAAGCGCGCGGCCAAGCCGCATCCACAGGCCGGGCCTGAACCCAACCACCTGCTCGAGAGCGGGCCGCCCCGGGCCGATCAGACCGAAGCCGGGCTCGGCGTCGTGCTGCGCGGCAAAGCCCAGCGCAGCGTCGGCAACTGCAATCTCCGACAGGTCCGACCCGCGCGCCAGCACCTCGATCTCTGTGCGGTAGCTGTTGCGGGTGGCGAAATCCATCTCGGCGAAGGCGGAGCCACCCCGCAGGCGGGTGTCGATCAGGCTGACTTCCTCGAAGAAATCCGCCCAGTCGAGCTCTGACGCCAGCCTCATGCTGGTGACGATATTGCGCATGGTGACGTTCGACGCGCCCTGCCGAAGCTGCGCATTCTGCACCACGGTCTCGATGGACGAGCCCTGCCGGTGCAGGCGCGCGCCAAGCCAGGCTTGCAGCGGCGTATCCTCGGGGTCAAAGCCGCGCAGGCGCTTGGCGATCTGGGCGGCGATGATCTCGTTCAGCGGCGCATTGGCGAGGCTGGCGGTGGCGGCGAACAGCACCTCTTGCGGGGTCTGGTCCGGGGTCTTGCGGGCGGCAAGCACCTTGTCCACGATCTCGTCGGCCACAAGCCGCAGTTCGTTGCCTTGGGTGATCTGTTCGGCAAGGCGGCGCATGTTTTCCAGCAGCACAATGCGCAGGGTGATCGCCACCGCCCAAAGCTCGCCGATCGAAAGCGGGCTGACCTGCTGGTAGGATTGCACGAACTTGGCAAGGACCGGGCCGGAGAGAAGGCTGTCGGTATGGGCGACATAGGCCCAGGCGAGGCCGAAGACGCGCGGGTAGCCCGCGAAGGGGCCCTCGGCCAGCTTGGGCAGCTGCCGGTAATAGCCGGCGGGCAGATCATCCTCGATCTGGCGCAGCTGCTGTTCGACGAGGTGGAAATTGTCCAGCAGCCATTCAGCCGCGGGGGCAATCGGTCGCCCCGCCTGCAGGGTCTGCGCGCAGGAGCGGTAGGCACCCAGCAGGAAGACCGCGTTGTCCTTGACGCGCGCCGTCAGCGGGCTGACCCGGGCGCGGGGATGGGGCGCGACGGTCTGCGCTGCGGCCAGCGTCAGCGCGTGATGCTCCAGCCGTTCGGTGCCGAACAGTTCGGACCGGATCACGGTCGTGTCTTGCCAAAGGTCCGGCGAGGATCGCCACCTGATCGCCCGGATCAGGCGCGCGATCCGGTCGGAGGCCGTGCCCCTTGCGCTCACGCGACCTGACGCGGGGAGGACGAGATTTCGGCCGGGATGCGCTCGGAGTTGGTCACAGGCTCATCTGCTGCGGCCGGGCCCGGCTGCGGCGCGGTGCCGCTGATCCCGGCCGCCGGGCGTTCCGGTCGCACGCGGCGCGTCATGGCCGCCCAGTTGGTTTCAATCTGATCCCAGTTCATGACGTTTCCTTTCAGGCAATGGCAGTCACCCAAGCGACGACATGCCCCCGCAGTTCCGTGGCGCCGATGTCGCAGGCCGGGAAAAGAACAGGAGTGCTTGCGCAATATTGGGCGCGCCGGGCCGCAGGCGGGTTAGCACAGATCAGTGGGGCCGGGTTTGCCGGGCGCCTGCGCCAGACTCCGCCGATGAGGGGGTCAGCGGCGCCGGACGGAATTTCCGCCCGCCAGAATGCCGTTGATCAGGGCCGCGACGGCCTCGTGCAGCGGCCCGTGGCCATCCTCACCGACATCATTGGAATGCGCGGCGGCGGCATCGCGCAGGATGCCGACGATCTCATGCTCGGGCAGGATGTTGCGGTCGTTGAGGGCCAACAGCAGCGATTCGCATATGGCAAGCGCTGCAGTTCCGGACACGTCATGGATCATGGGCATTGGTAGGCCTTTTCTGGGCTGGGGAGGGTGCAGGCGGATTGGCCACGGCCTCCAAACCCAAGGTCACTGTCGCACGATTGTGGTATCGTGAACTGAGGCAGATCAGTCCCGTCGCCCTCATTCACGATTAAAGGTCGTTGAGACGGCCGCAGTTGCGTGATCCCGTCCCCAGAGCCCTGACCCCGAAGGAGCGCCCGCATTGTCCCTCCAGCAAAGCCCGTTCGCGCGCAAACTCGGAGCTTTCGTAGCCCTGTCAGGGGAGGAGCTGTCGGCGCTCGACCGGTTGCACAGCCGGCGCAAGACGTTTCCGGCCGGGCGGGACATGGTGCATGAGGGGCAGGTCAACCAATCTGCCTATATCCTCGCCTCGGGCTGGGTGTGTTCCTACAAGCTGCTGTCGGGTGGCACGCGGCAGATCGTGGATTTTCAGATCCCCGGCGATTTTCTGGGCCTGCGATCCGTGCTGTTCCGCACGGCAGACCACAATATCGAGCCCGTGACCAAGGTCGAAGCGTCAGAGGTGCTGGTCGAGGATCTGCTGGCGACCTTCGGCAAGACCCCGCGCCTTGGCACTGCCGTGCTTTGGGCCGCGTCGCGCGACGAGGCGATGGTGGTGGAGCATCTGGTGGGCATCGGCCGGCGCGACGCCAGGGAACGCACGGCGCATTTCCTGCTGGAGCTGGGGGCGCGGCTGAAGCTGGTGGGGCTTGGCACCGCGCTCGGCTATGCCTGCCCGCTGTCGCAATATATGCTGGCAGACGCGCTGGGGCTCAGCGCCGTACATATCAACCGCGTGCTGCGCGAACTCCGCGAGGACGGGCTGGTGACCTTCCAGCACGGCAAGGTCGAGATCCATGATCTTGATGGGCTGGTGCTTCTGGCGGATTTCGACAGGCACTATCTCGATCACGATGGTCCGCTGCTGAAGTGACCGTGTCGCGCGTCTCATGGTCCTCATGGTTTGTCCGCGCCCCTGAATTTCCGACTGAAATACTCTTGTTATCCAGATTGCGCGCCGCTAAGGGATCCAGACTCTTTTCGTCGGAAAATGGATGCAGACCATGTGGAACAAGAGCCTTGGGGCGCTGAGTGCAGTTATGGGAGCGTGTCTCTGCGCGCCCGTGCAGGCCGAGCCGACGAGCTATCCCCTGACACTCGAGAATTGCGGCCAGCAGGTCACCTTCACCAAGGCGCCCGAGCGGGCAGTGCCGCTGGGACAGAACAGCGCCGAGATCCTGCTGCTTCTGGGGCTAGAGGATCAGATGGCAGCCACAGCCTTCTGGCCGAACAAGGTTCTTCCGGAACTGGAAGCCGCCAATGGCAAGGTAGAGGTCCTGACCGTCGAGTTTCCGACGCTGGAAGCGGTGCTGTCCAAGCAGCCCGACTTCGTGCCGGCAATGCTGGTCACGCTGATGGGCCCCGACAGCAAGGTCGCCAAGCGCGAGGATTTCGAGGGGCTCGGCATTCCGACTTACCTCTCGCCCAGTGCCTGCTCCACCTCGCAGACCGCCAATGATGCCTATGGCAGCCGCGATGACCTGTGGACCATGGACCTCCTCTACAAGGAAATCGAAGACCTCGCGCAGATCTTCGACGTGGCGGATCGTGGGCAGGCGCTGGTCGCGGATTTTCAGGCGCGCGAGGCGGCGCTGCGGGCAGAGTTCGGCAAGTCCGAAGACCTGACCTTCCTGTTCTGGTTCTCCAGCCCCTCGCCCGCCGATGACGCCTATCTTGGCGGCGGCAATGGCCCCTCGGGCTATATCGCGGACATCCTTGGCGGGTCGAACGCCGTCAAGACCGAGGCGGAATGGCCGACCCTCGGCTGGGAAGGCATCATGGCCGCCAACCCCACCGTCTTCGTGGCCGCGCAAGTGGACCGCAACCGCTGGGATCTGGACAATGCCGCGGCCAAGATCGCCTACCTCACCTCGGACCCGACGGTCAGCCAGATGGAGGCGGTGAAAGCGGGCCGGATCGTGGAGATGAGCGGGGCGGCGATGAACCCCAGCATCCGCACGCTCTATGGTGCCGAACAGATTGCCGCGCAACTGAAGGCGCTTGACCTGCCGTGACACGCTCTGACGACGCAGGGGGCGGGGCCGGCTGGCTCGCCCTTTTCCTGACCCTCGCCCTTGTCGTTCTTGTCTTCGCGGTCGCCCTGGCGACCGCGATTGGCGATTATCGGATCGGCCTTGGCACGGTGTTTCTGGCGGTGACCAACGGGCTTGGCCTGACCGGGGCAGAGATCCCGCCCATCGAGGAAAGCATCGTGTGGGACCTGCGCCTCAGCCGCGCGCTGGTCGCGGCGCTGGCCGGGGCGGGCCTCGCGCTCTGCGGGGCAATCTTGCAGGCGCTGCTGCGCAATGCGCTGGCCGAACCCTTCGTGCTTGGCGTGTCGGCCGGCGCCTCCACCGGCGCGGTCTGCGTGATCGTGCTTGGCATTGGCGCAGGCGGGCTATCCTTGTCGATGGGCGCCTTTGCGGGGGCCTTCGCGGCCTTTGCCCTTGTCGCGCTGCTGTCGAATGGGGCGACCAGCGGCCCGAACCACACCATTCTTGCCGGTGTCGCAGCCTCGCAGCTGTTCAACGCGCTGACCTCCTACATCGTCACCACCTCGGGCAATGCCCAGCAGGCGCGCGACGTGATGTTCTGGCTGCTTGGCAGCTTTGGCGGGGTGCGCTGGCCCGATGTCTCGCTGCTGGTCCTCGTCGTGGCGCTGAGCCTCGCGATCTGCCTGTGGATGGCCCGCTCGCTCGATGCCTTCACCTTCGGGGATGAGGACGCGGCGGCGCTTGGCGTCCCCGTGGCGCGCATCCGCCTGATCCTGTTCGGGGTGACGGCGCTGCTGACGGCGACCATCGTCAGCATGGTCGGCGCCATCGGTTTCGTCGGGCTCGTGGTGCCCCATGCGGCGCGCTACGTCGTCGGCCCGATGCACATGCGGCTGCTTCCGGCCTGCGCGGCAGTCGGGGCGGTGTTCATGGTGCTGGCCGATATCGTCTCGCGCGTCATCGTCGCGCAGCAGACAGTGCCCATCGGGGTGGTGACGGCGCTGGTAGGCGTGCCGTTCTTCGCCATCATCCTTTACCGCTCGAGGCCCAAGACATGAGGCATCGCACATGACGGTCGTCGCCAGCAATCTGGTCTGGGGCGTGCGGCGCAAGACCATCCTGTCCGATGTCTCGCTGTCCGTCGCGCCGGGCGAGACGCTGGGGCTGATCGGCCCGAACGGGTCTGGCAAGTCCTCGCTGCTGCGGCTGCTGGCCGGGCTGAAGCGGCCGTTGTCGGGCCGGGCGCTGATCCACGGGCAGGACATCGCCACCGTGCCGCGCCGCAAGCTGGCGCAGCAGGTGGCCTTCGTGCAGCAAAACGCGGCCACCGACACCAATGTCTCGGTCCGCGACGTGGTGCGGCTGGGGCGCACGCCGCACCGATCTGCCCTGTCGGGCTGGTCGGCCGCGGATGAGGCGGCCGTGTCCGGCGCGCTCGCCTCGGTGGGCATGGCCGGCCACGCGGCGCAGGCCTGGCAGACGCTGTCGGGCGGCGAGCGTCAGCGCGTCCATATCGCGCGGGCGCTGGCGCAGGCGCCCCGGGTGATGTTCCTCGACGAGCCCACCAACCATCTCGACATCCAGCACCAGATCGAGATCCTGCGGCTGGTGCGGGATCTGGACCTGACCAGCATCGTGGCCCTGCATGACCTGAACCTTGCGGCGATGTTCTGCGACCGGATCCTGGTGCTGCAGGCCGGCCGCGTCGTGGCCTGTGGCAACCCAAGCGACGTGCTGACGGAAGATCTGCTGCGGCGGGTGTTCCGGGTCGAGGCGGAAGTGAGTCTTTCGGCCGATCCCGCCCGGCCGCATATCCGCTTCCGGGCGGGCTAGCCCCGAAACGCCCGGAAAACCGACACGGCCGCATCCCAGAGGTCGAACACCCGGGCCAGCGCATGTTCCCGCGCAGCAAACGGCCGGTCCCGGCTGCCGCCGATCTCCGCGTCCAGCGTGTCCAGAAGCCGCATCAGCCTGCGGCGATGAATACCCAACCGCACCTGCACCGGATCGGCGATGACGCCGGCAAAGGCAGCGATGACCGACCCCAACAGCATGAGTCCCGCAACCGTGGCAGCAATCAGCGCGGGGGACGGTCCGACCGGAAACACGCCATACCAGACCCCGCCGAGCGAGGCGCCCAGCGGAAACTCGGCAACAGCGGTGCCCTGCGACACCGCCCCCGCAACACCCGGGGCCATCGAGATCATGCCAGGGGTCAGCGCCTGAAACGCGATGGCACCTATGGCCAGCGTGATGAGGCCCGTCGTGAACTCGGCAATGGAGGACCTCGTGCCGGTGTAGTCCCCGATCGCGCCGGTGATCCGGTCCGCCAGCCCCTGCGCCTCGGCAACCGAACCCTGATTGCGGATCATCGCGCGAAACTGCGGCGCCGCAAGGATCGCACGGGACATCGCAGCGCGGTCCGGGATCGCGCTGCCTGCGGCCAGCGGAACGTCCAGAAGCTCGCCCAGGATCGCGGCCTCCACCCGCGCCGACACCGCGGTGCGCAGCAGCAGGCGCCGATCCGCAAGCCAGTCCGCGGCCCGTGCCCAGCGCAGCTTCCGGCAGATCCATGCCGAGCCCCTCGCAAGCAGCAGGACCGGGGACAGCATGACGTTTATCGGAGCCCTGAGGATATCGAGGCCAAGCGCCGCCCCGTGCAGCCGCAAGGTGCCCGGCCATGTGAAATGGCGGCGCACGAAGGCATCAACAAGCCTGCGCCGCTCGTCCTCCACCAAAGATGCCGCCAAGTCTGCGACGGGCATGGAAGCGGTGCGCGGCGCCAGACGCAGCGCCTTCACAATGCGGCTTCCCCGACTGATGGGTATCCGCGTCATGTCAGGCTCAGAACGGTCATCAGGATCAGGGTCGCCCCCCGCGCAAGATCAGCCTCCGTGCCCGGCCCGTCATGGCGCGCGGCTGATCGCCAGACACCAACCGTCGCCACAATATTGTAGGGTACCGAAAGCCCGTAGCCGACGATCAAGGCGGGCCAGGATTGGTCGAAGGTCAGCAGCACAAGGAAAAGCAGGCTGGTCGTAACGTTCACCAACAGGCCGCCAAAGACGGCCCAGGTCCAGACTGCGCTTCTAAGGGGCAGGTCGCCCCGCCACAGGGCCATCAGGTTTTTCATAACTGGGATATGGGATCCGTCACGGCCCTGCACCAGCCCGCCAGCGCAAGTCTGGCGGGTGGAGAATTGGCCTGCTGCGCCTACGCCGCGAATTTGCTTTTGGGCATGACGGCCGGCAGGAACGTCTCGGCAGAGGCGCGCCCCCACCGCTCCAGCCAGGATTGCAGCTCGGGGTGAGAGTTGCCCTCGATCAGGAAGCCGTTTGGCAGGTCCGGGAACACCTCGTTGCCGTCCTGAAACTCATTGTCCTTGGCGCGGATCATGAAGTGATAGGGCAGGAACTCGGACGGGTGCGACAGGCCGGCGGCGCCCGCCAGCTCGCCCAGCGCATGCAGCGTGTTGCGGTGAAAGCGGGCCACACGGTCGCTCTTGTCTCCGACATCGATCGCCGCCATCCGCTTGGGATCTTGCGTGGCGATGCCGACCGGGCATTTGTTGGTGTGGCAGGACTGCGCCTGAATGCAGCCGATGGCGAACATGTAGCCGCGCGCGCTGTTGCACCAGTCTGCGCCAAGGCCCATGGCGCGGGCGATGTCATAGGCTGTGACGATCTTGCCGGCCGCGGCGATGCGGATGCGGCCCCGGATGCCCGCCCCGCGCAGCGTATTGTGGACGAAGTGCAGCCCTTCCAGCATCGGCATCCCGACATGGTTGACGAACTCAAGCGGCGCGGCGCCGGTGCCGCCCTCCTTGCCATCGACCACGATGAAGTCGGGGGTGATCCCGGACTGGAGCATGGCCTTCACGATGCACATGAACTCGCGCCGATGACCGATGCAGAGCTTGAAGCCGACGGGCTTGCCGCCCGACAGCTCACGCAGCTGCGCGAGGAAGGCCAGAAACTCCAGCGGCGTCGAGAAGGCTGAATGCGCGGGCGGCGAGATGCAGTCGACCCCCATCGGAATCCCCCGCGCCTCGGCGATCTCGGGCGAGATCTTCGAGGCGGGGAGCATCCCGCCATGGCCGGGCTTGGCGCCCTGGCTCAGCTTGACCTCGATCATCTTCACCTGCGGATCGTTGGCCTGCACGGCGAAGCGTTCCGGCGAGAAGGTGCCGTCATCGTTGCGGCAGCCGAAATAGCCCGACGCCACCTGATAGATCAGATCGCCGCCGCCCTCGCGGTGATAGCGGCTGATGCCGCCCTCGCCGGTGTCATGGGCAAAGCCGCCCGCCTTGGCGCCCCGGTTGAGCGCCGAGATGGCATTGGCCGACAGCGCGCCAAAGCTCATCGCCGAGATGTTGTAGACCGAGGCGTCGTAGGGCTGCGTGCAATGCTCGCCGCCGATCCGGACCCGGAAGTTGCTGTCCGCGATGACCTTGGGGACAATCGAATGGGTCAGCCAGGTGAAGCCCGAGGAGTAGACGGATTCCACGGTACCGAACGGCCGCTTGTCCTCGACCCCCTTGGCGCGCTGATAGACGAGCCCGCGCATCTCGCGGCTGAAGGGCACCTCGTCATGGTCGGATTCAAAGAAATACTGCCGGAACTCCGGCCCGACGCTCTCGATGAGGAAGCGCAGATGGCCGATGATCGGGTAGTTGCGCAAGATGGAGTGATGGGTCTGGCGGGTATCCCGGATCCCAAGCGCCAGCAGCGCCGCGGCCAGAACGAAGACCGGCACCATCCAGGCGGTCCATATCAGCATCAAGATGCCAGAGATCAGGGTCGTCGCGGCCGCGATGGCAAGGGGCGCATAGCGCAGGTTGCGGGTCGGCAGGCTCATGTTGCGCGTCTTTCAGATGTTTTTCGCATGCATCATAGCAGCCTCGTATCCAGAACACAGGATGCCGGATGTTTCGGGAATGTGAAATTTTTCTGCGGGCGTCCCCTTGATCGTATGCTGCCCACACCGCGGCTGATCGTCTTTACGGGCGGCTCGGCCGCGATGATCGGGCACGCTGTTTCGGGCCTTGGGCTGGGCTTGAGCTTCCGCAACCGGCTGGATCCGCACTTTGCCAGCGGCGCGCAGGTGCCGGTGCTGCGCGACTGATGGCCCGAGCTCGAGGGACCGCATCTCTACGACCAACGCCGCCGCCCGCCCGCGCCGTTGCGGGCGTTTGTGGATGTTGACCGGCCAGGGCCGATAACGGTGGGCGTCTGCCGTCATCCCCGCGGCGATAGCCGAGCCGCCCTCTCCCGCACCATGCCAAGGAAGGCCGTGAACCCGGCCGAGAGGTTGCGCCGGCCGGGGTAGTAGAGGCTGAAGCCTGGCCGCGGCGGGGTCCAGTCGTCCAGCAGGCGGATCAGCCGGCCGCTGGCGATATCTTCGGCCACGTCCTGCTCGATAAAGAAGCCGATGCCGGCGCCGTCCAGCACAGCAGCGCGGGCGATGTCGGCCTCGTCCAGCGTCAGGCGGCCCTTGGGGTCGAACTGGACAGGATCGCCCTCCCGCTCGAACTGCCAGCGCAGCAGGGCGCCGTTGGGCAGGCGGCCCCGGATGCAGTCGCACGCCGGAAGGTCGGCCGGGGTCAGTGGCCTTGGATGCGCCTCCAGCCACGCCGGCGCGGCAACGACGGCGTAGCGCTGCGGTTTGCCAAGCGACAGCGCGATCATGTCGCGCGGTACCAGATCGGCGGGGCGGATGCCCAGATCGAAGCCCTCGGCCACGATATCGACCAGCCTCCCTTCAGTCACCAGATCCACCTGCATCTCGGGATGGCGGCGCAGGAACGCCAGGACCAGCGGCGCAATCTCGCGCCCCGCCTGAACCGAGGCGTTGATGCGCAGCAGGCCCGAGGGCGTGTCGCGCTGCGAGCGGGCGTTGTCCATCGCAGCGCGGATCTCGGCCAGCGCCGGAGCAACCCGCTCCACAAAGTCCCGCCCGGCATCCGTCAGCGAGACGCTGCGGGTGGTCCGGTTGAAGAGCCGAACGCCAAGCGTGGCCTCGAGCCGGCCGACGGTATGCGACAGCGCGGTGGTGGACATGCCAAGCTCCAGCGCCGCCGCACGGAACGAGCCGCGGCGCGCTACGGCCAGAACCGCCTCCAGCCCCTTCACCCCGGCCTCCTGCATTGTCCCGATCCTGTCATCTCCAGATGCCGGATTATCCCGATTATCTACGCGAGGGTCGAGCCTTATCTTCCTGTCATCAAATGAAGGAAGACCCGCATGCACCTCCCCGCCCCGATCCACACCTATTTCACCGCCACGGCCCCACAGGATGGCGAGGCCTTTGCCGCAGCCTTCGCCGCCGATGCCATCGTCCATGACGAGGGCCAGGACCACCGCGGGCCCGAGGCGATCCGGAACTGGTGGCTTGCGGCCAAGGCCAAATATCGCCACAGCGCCGAGCCGCTGGACGTGACGGAGGTTGCCGGCAAGAGCGTGGTCCGCGCGCGCGTCACCGGCGATTTCCCCGGCAGCCCCGCCATCCTGACCTTCACCTTTGGTCAGGCGGATGACCGGATCACCGATCTGGAGATCGGCTGATGACCGGCTTTCTGACGCTGCAGGGCAAGCGCGCCCTGATCACCGGCGGCACCCAAGGCGCTGGCGCCGCCACGGTCGTGCTGTTCCGCGAACTCGGTGCACAGGTGCTGACCACTGCGCGCAGCCGCCCCGTGGAGATGCCTGAAAGCATGTTCATCGCCGCCGACCTGACCACCGTTCAGGGCTGCGAGACCGTGGCAGAGGCGGTGCGCAGCCGGCTCAGCGGCGTGGACATCATCGTCCACATGCTCGGCGGCTCCTCCGCTCCAAGCGGCGGTTTCGCGGCCCTCGGCGAGGCGGAATGGCAGGCAGAGCTAAACCTCAACCTGCTGCCCGCGGTGCGGCTGGACCGGGCGCTTGTGCCGGGGATGGTCGCGCAAGGCGCGGGCGCGGTGATCCACGTCACCTCGATCCAGCGCCTGCTGCCACTGCCCGAGGCAACCACCGGCTATGCCGCCGCCAAGGCCGCGCTCTCGACCTACAGCAAGAGCCTGTCCAAGGAGGTCTCGCCCAAGGGCGTGCGGGTGGTGCGCGTGGCGCCAGGCTGGATCGAGACGGAAGCCTCGGTGAGGCTGGCCGAACGGCTGGCGCAGGAGGCGGGCACCGATGTCGAGGGCGGCAAGAGGATGATCATGGAGGCCCTCGGCGGCATCCCGATCGGTCGGCCTTCGACACCGGCGGAGATTGCCAACCTGATTGCGTTCCTCGCCTCGGATCGGGCCGCGACCATCACCGGCACGGAGTATGTGATTGATGGAGGGACGGTACCGACTGCGTGAGAGGGCGGCGGCGGGGCAGCACTCGGCGCGTTGCTCACACGCCGCCCCGCCCCAACGGCGGTTCACGGCAGAACCACCTACCGGTTGGGCAGAGCGACCGAGTTCTTTGCAGTGTCACTGCCCATATAGACCGCAAGGATGCGCACCGGGCCACTGCCCGTATTGCTGCCGTTATGCGGCCAGTTGACGGCTTCGAGAAGCGCATCCCCGGCCACGTAGACGCGAAGGCCCTTGGTGCCGTAATCGACCGTCAACTCCCCCTCCAGCACCTGGGCGAAGAAAGGGACCTCGTGTTGATGCCATCCGGTCGAAACGCCCTCTTCCAGATGCACGATGACGGCCGTCACTGTGGCCGTCCCCCCAGGATACACCAAAGGCTGACCGATCACGTCGGTCGAGGTCTGCAAGATCGGCTCGACCGTCGGCATCATGCGCTGCGGCTGTTCGGCGGGTGCCATGCTGCAAGCGAAAAGCAAGCTGCCGGCCAAACCGCCAGCCAGCCGCAACCTTGCCCATCTCGTCGTCATCAGTGCCTCTCCCCCTCGTTCGCCCCCGCTGCCATGCTACAGGGTCTCCGCCGGGCTACACACGCCAAAATCACGCCCTGCCTCCGAAAGCATCAAGCGGACAAGCAGCTGTTTCCGCGCAGCCGAAGGCCACGATCCGGTGTCCGGCGGCGGGCGTTTATGGACGCGCTTTAGGGAGTTGAACCACCGAGCATCATGGTTTCAGGACCAGAGCAGCGCATCGCTCCTACGACAATGGCCCTTTACGGCTTCTTGCCCGGAATGATGATGCGAGGACATCATCTTCGGTCACATCGGTCACGCGCTCGGTACCGTGGGCATGGGCTACATCCTTACCACCGCATCCAGCGCGGCTTTCGGGGTGTGGGAATGGAGCTTGGCCACACCAAAGGCCAGATGACGGCAGTTCATGATAGCTGGTTCCAAAATGTAGTACGAATTACAAAATTTCTCAAAATGTCATCAAAGTTACAATTTGATCGCCCAGTATCCCTCGTGTGCCACCCCCCGGCGCCTGCTGCCACTCTCACCCAGCCACATCACGTAGGATCCCATGTCCAATCCCATCTCCCCCATGCGGCGGAACCGCTTCCGCCCGCTCTCCTCGGTGCGCGCCCTGCTGCTGTGCGGCGCCGCCACCCTCACCCTGCTGCCCAGCCTCGGCCATGCCGAAACCGATGGCTCGCTGCGCGTCCTGACCTTCAACACCTGGGGCGACCAGTTCCGCAACAACCTCGACGCCATCATGCCGCTGTTCACCGATGGCGGCTATGATATCATCGCGTTTCAGGAGCTTGGCAGCACCGCCTATCTCAGCGGCCTGCAGCAACGGCTGCGCGACGCGGGCATGGGCGAGTATACCTACGTCAAGAGCGGCGACACCGGCATCCTGACGCGCGTTCCCGGCGCACTTGGCGCTAACACCCTTGGCGACTCCGTCGCCTATGTGACGACCGATGCCGCGGGCGGCACGCCCGAGACGGTGTTCGGCTCGGTCCATCTAAACTATTATGACACCTCCGACGCCCGCCTGAACGAGATCGCCGGGATCACCACCTGGGCGAAATCCACCAACCGCTCTGTCGTGCTGGTCGGCGATTTCAACGCCGGTGACGTGTCCGAGCGCGGCCTGAACCGCGCCAGCCAACAAAAGCTGATTCTTCAGAACTACCTGCGGTCCGGCAACGCCTTCTACGGCACGCTGCTGGAGCAATATGCCGTCGATCCCGAAGCGATGACCAAATTCATCGCCGAGCACTCGGGCGAGCGGCTGTCGCTGGACGACATCCCCGACGACCTGTTCGCAGATGAGATGTACCCGGTCGAGGACAACATTCCCGTCTCGATGAACAAGCTGAAACGCGACTTCATCTTGCTGCAGACCGAAGAGAAGCGGGAGCTGTTCGCCCCCCACGAGCTCGGCGATGGCAAGACCACCTGGACCTCGGTCGAAGAAGACCACACCAATACCTGGCCCAGCTGGGACCGCGTCGTGATCGACCATTTCATCGCCTCGCGCCCCTTCGGCAAATGGTGGAAGATCGTCGATGACGCTGCCGACGACTATACCGGCGTGCTGGACCAGACCGACGTGACCGACAGCGGCAAGGCCTTCTCCGACCACGAGCTTGTTGCGCATGATCTGGCTTGGGTTGGCCCGAAGCTCGACTATTACGACAACGCCGAAGGCACCGAGGAAACCCGCCTTGTCTGGAGCGAGGAGGCCACTGTCTTCGAGGAGCACGAGGGCGAGTTCTACCTGACGCGCAACAACATGCGCACCGACGTCTATCTGGGGCAGGTCTCGGACGAGAACGGCAACCCGATCCTCGACTGGCTAACCGAAGACGAGAAGAAGACCCTGCTGGACTGCACCAGCACCGATGCGCGCCTGCAAGACGCCATCATCGACTACTGCATCGACGATCACAGCTTCATCTCGGAAACGCTGGTGGCCGATGGCGGCACCGTGCGCGTCGATGAAGACGCCGCCCTTGGCAATTCGGACGCGGCACTGCGGCTGAACGACGGCGGGCTTGCAGTTTCGGGCACCGCCATGACCTCGCTGAACCGCGAAGTCAGCCTTGAAGGCACCGGCGGCTGGCTGGATATCCGCGAGGCGAATGCCACCGTGTTCGCCCTGCAGGATATCTCGGGCACGGGCGCGCTGGACAAGCGCGGGAACGGCACCTTGGTTCTGGAGGCTGACAACAGCTACACCGGGGCCACGCAGGTCAGCAAAGGCCTGCTGGTCGTCAACGGCTCCATTGCGAACTCGCAGCAGGTGACCGTCGGCGACGGCGCGGCCATCGGCGGGTCCGGCACGGTCGGCTCGCTGACCCTTGGCAGCGGCGCCACGCTGGCAGCCGGCAACAGTATCGGCGCCCTGACCGTCGACGGCGATCTGGCCTTTGCCGCCGGGTCGTCCTTCGAGATCGAGGTGAATGCCGCGGGCGAGTCGGACGTGGTGAATGCCACCGGCAACATCGCCATTGCGGGTGGCTCTGCCTTCGCGCTGGCAGCGCCGGGCGACTACAAGCCCTTCACCGACTACACCGTGCTGACCGCTGGCGGCACCGTGACCGGGCAGTTCGACAGCGTCACCTCGTCGCTGGCCTTCCTCGATGCCTCGCTCAGCTATGGCACCAGCGACGTGTCGCTGACGCTGGAGCGGAACGACACCGCCTTTGACCAGGTGGCAAAGACCGCCAACCGCCGGGCAACCGCCGGCGGTGTGGAAAGCCTCGGCTACGGCAATGCGCTCTACAACGAAGTGGTCATGCTGGATGCCGGCACTGCGGATACCGCGTTCGACGATCTGTCGGGCGAGCTTCATGCCGCGACGCTGACGACGCTGGCCGAGCAGAGCAACACCCTGCGCGGCGTGGCCCTGGGCCAGATGCGCAACTTCGCCGGTGGCGACAAGGCGCAGTTCTGGATGCAGACCTATGGCGGCGCTTCGCAGGCCGAAGCGGATGACCTGCACCAGCTGAACTCGTCGAACTTCGGCACGCTGGTCGGCGTGAACGGGATGCTCGACAGCGGCTGGACCTATGGCGCGATGGCGGGCTACGGCCAGTCCGAGGCGCGGCTCAGCGGCGCGGACAGCGACGCCGATACGCAGGACGTGAACCTTGGCGTCTTCGGGGGCCGGGCCTTCGGGGCTGCGCATGTCACCGCGGGCCTGACCTGGACCAACAGCCAGATCGACAGCACCCGCGGCGTGGATTTCGGTGGCTTTGCCGACACTTTGACCGCCGATTACAGCGCCAACACCACACAGGTCTTTGCCGAGCTCGCCTATGACTTCGCCATGGGCAGCACGGTTCTGCAGCCCTATGCCGGCATCGCCCATATCGCGGTGAAGACCGACGGCACGACCGAAGACGGCGGCGCCGCTGCGCTAAAGATCGCCGGCAACGACTATGAGGCCACGATCACCGAGCTTGGGGTGCGGGCCGAAAGCCTGCTGACCCAAGGTGCGACGCCGATCCGTCTGTCGGGCGAGCTTGGCTGGCAGCATGTGCTTGACGCCAGCAACCCGACCGCCGACATGGCCTTTGCCGGGGGCTCTTCCTTCGGGATCGACGGGGCCGGTCTACCCGAAGATCTGTTCAAGGTGAACCTCTCGGTCGCGGCCGAACTGACCGAGCAGACTTCTCTTCAGGTCGGCTACACCGGCAGCTTTGGCGATGCGGGCCACGGCAACAGCCTTGGCGCAACGCTGCGGGTCAACTTCTGAAGCCACTGAACGCTGAAATGGGCTGCGGCAGGAGACTGTCGCAGCCCATTTTCTTGCAAGATGACCGGCAGGCGGTAAAACCACTGGATGAAAAGGTGACATGGTAGCGCGACACATGGAAATCGAAGACAAGAAGAGCTTCCGGCACCGGCTGCTGATGGAGCAGATTGTGGCGCAGCGCTACATCTCGCTGGATGAGGTGTCGCGCCGCTTCGCCGTCACTACCCAGACAGCTCGGCGCGACATCATGGAGCTGGAAAAACAGGGCAAGCTGCGGCGCCTGCATGGCGGCGCGATGATCGCCAATTCCATCGAACCCAGCGAGCTGCGCAGCCGCCGCGTCCGCAATGCCCAGGCCAAGGAACGGATCGGCGCCTGCGTCGCTGATCTGATCGACGATGGCGCCTCGGTCTTCCTCGACACCGGGTCAACCTGCGAGGCGATCGCGCGGGCCATCGTCTGCCGCAAGAACCTGCGCGTGGTCAGCTACAGCCTGCGCATCGCGGCCTATCTGAGCGAGGTCACCGATTTTATCATCGCCGTTCCGGGCGGCTTTGTGCGCCATGTCGATGGTGGCGTCTTTCAGGAAAAGACGCCCTCGTTCATCTCGGGTTTCAAGTTCGACATGGCCATCGTCTCGGTCTCGGGCGTGGATGACGAGGGCGATCTGTGCGACGACGATCAGGGCGAAGTGGAGGCAGTGCGGTCAGCAATGGGCCAAGCGCAGAAGGTCCTTCTGGCAGTGGACAGCAGCAAGTTCGGGCATCGCGGCCATGTGCGCCTTGGCTCACTGAGCGAGATTGACCTGCTGGTGTCCGATGCAGAACCGGCCGAGCCCATCGCCGCCGCAGCCCGTCTGGGCGGGGTCACCTTCCACCGGGCCTGAGCAGCTGGCCGTACCGCTGAGCAGCTTCAAGATCGCCGCGCCTGAGCCGCCAGCGGTCTTGCCAGACGTGTGGCGGCCGCGACGCCGTCAATCACCGCGAGGCTGGTCCGGCTGCTCAGATCCGTGGCCAAAGGGCCCATGCCGGCGCAGCCAAGAACGACCCCGGAAATGCCATCCAGCAAACCGGCCTGCCGGATCTCCTGATCCAGCCGCGCGACGGTGGCGGGGCTGGCCTCGTCCACCTCCAGCACGCCAAGCCCGGTGGCGCGGACCCGGGCAACCTGACCCGCAAAGCCATAGGCGGCGATGTTGGCGGCGATGACCGGCACCGATACCTGCAGCGTTGTCACCACCGACACGCGGTGGCCGAGCAGGGCCGCCATGTGGAACGCCGCCTGGCCGATGCCGATCACAGGGCAATGCGCCCGTGCCCGGATCTCTGCCAGCCCGGTATCGTCAAAACAGCCGATGACGAGCGCGTCAGCGCCCGCCTCGCGCGCCGCGGGCAGCATGGCCAGCAGACCCACGACCGCCGCCGCGCCATCCTCGGGCCCCTGGATCGCGGGGGGGCCGCCGGTGTTTGTCCAGCCAGTAATCTGCGCCTCGGGATCGGTGGCGCGGGCGACCGCCACCATGGCCTCCGTCATGGCTACGGTGGAATTGGGGTTCAGGAACAGCAGGTTCACGGGGGCTATACCGCCCGCCCGGCATCCGACCGCCGCCGCGCCCGCCGCCGGTTCATGACCACTGCCGTCACTAGAAACACGCCGATGATGACCAGCGAGAACAGCGTGGTCAACGTGCCAAGCGCGAAGATCACCGGGGTGGTGACATTGGTGGTCATCCCGAAAATCTCCAGCGGCAGGGTGTTGTAGCTGCCCGCGGTCAGCAGGGTGCGCGCAAACTCGTCATAGGACAGGGTGAAACCGAAGAGGCCGACCCCGATCAGCGAGGGCGCGATGATCGGCAGCACCACATGCTGCAGGGTCTGCCAAGGCGACGCACCCTGATCGCGGGCGGCTTCCTCATAGGCGCTGTCGAAGCGGTTGAAGACCGCGAACATGATCAGAAGGCCAAAGGGCAGCGTCCATGTCAGCTGCGCGCCAAATCCCGACCCGGCCCAGTGGACGGGCAGGCCCGCCTGGCTGAACATCAGCCCCACCCCCAGCGAGATCAGGATCGAGGGGATCACCAGGCTGGCGATGACCAGCTGGAACAGCAGGGCCGAGCCGCGGAACCGCTTGCGGAACGCCAGCCCGCCCATGACCGACACCACCAGCGTCGTGGCCATGACCATCAACCCCAGCACCAGCGACCGGCTGAAGGATCCCCAGATATCGCCGACCTGCTGCTGCTCGAACAGCTGGCGGAACCAGTGCAGCGAGGTGCCGCGCATCGGGAAGGTCAACCCGCCGGAGGGGCCCTGAAACGACAGGATGCCGATGGTGATCGTCGGGCCATAGAGGAAGATCAGGAACAGCCCGAAAACGAGCGACAGCCAGTAGAACGAACGCGGGCGGCGATCCATCACAGTTCCTTCCGGATATCGACAAGGCGCAGCAGCGCGGTGATCACCAGCAGCACCGTCACCAGCAGCACGATGGCCGTCGCCGCCGCCGAGGGGTATTGCAGCAAGGCGATGTCATTGGAGATCAGCCGGCCCACATTGGCGGACTGCGAGCCCGACATGAACCGCACCGTGATGAAGTCGCCCATCACCAGCGTGACCACGAAGATCGTGCCGATCATGATGCCGGGCTTGGTCAGCGGGATGATGACATTGACCAGCGTCTGAAAGCCGGTGGCGCCGGCGTCGTTCGCGGCCTCCAGCAGGCTGCGGTCGATGCGCATCATGGTGTTGAAGATCGGCACCACCATGAACAGCGTGTAAAGATGCACGAAGGCCAGGATCACGGCGAAGTCGGAGAACAGCAGCCATTCCAGCGGCGCGTCGATCAGGCCCCAGTCCATCAGCGTCGAATTGGCGATGCCGTTGCGGCCCAGGAACGGGATCCAGCTGATCATGCGGATGATGTTCGAGGTCAGAAACGGGATGGTGCAGAGCAGGAACAGCATGGTCTGCCATGTCTGGCTGCGCACATGGAAGGCCAGGAAATAGGCGATGGTGAAGCCAAGCGTCAGGGTGATGGCCCAGGTGATCGCGGCATATTTGAAGGTGTTGAGGAACACCCGGTAAGTCACTGACGAGCCGAACAGAAATTCGTAATTCTCGAATGAGAAGGCGGGGACGATGGCGAACTCGGTCGCCGTCCAGAAGCTGATGACCGCGATCATCACGATCGGCAGGATCAGGAACACCGCCAGCACCAGCGCCACCGGGCTGGCCAGCAGCCAGCCTGTCACATGCGGGGATTTCAAAAGGCGCTGCATGGCGGATGCTCCGGGGATGGGGGGAAGGCAGGGGCCGCGCGGGCCCCTGCCGGGTCAGCGCCTCAGGCGGCGATGAATTCGTTCCACTTGCGGACCATGTACTGGTTTTCGTCCATGACAGAGTTCCAGCAGGCCACGCGGCCCATCCGTTCCTCGAAGGCGCCGCCGTCGCGCACATCGCCGGTGGTCGCCAGCACGTCGCCGGTGGGCGAGGTGATGTCACCTTCCGCGGCCTTGCCCTCGAACCAGTAGCCCCACTCGTCGGCGCTCATGAACTCTTTCGAGGTTTCGGGAACGGCCGAGTAATAGCCCTGCCGCATCAGATAGCCGCCGACCCAGCCCGACAGGTACCAGTTGATGTAGTCATAGGCCGCATCCAGCTCCATCCCCGACAGGCTCGACGACAGGCCGATGCCGCCGCCCCAGCTGCGATAGCCCTCTTTCAGCGGCTGATAGACGCAAGGAATGCCCCGCGATTTCACCGCGGTGATGGCGGGCGACCACATCGACTGGATCACCACCTCGCCCGAGGCCATCAGGTTCACGCTTTCGTCGAAGGACTTCCAGAAGGCGCGGAACTGGCCGGCGCGCTTGGCTTCGGTGAAGATCGCCATGGTCTGGTCGATCTCTTCCCGTGTCATGTTGCCCTTGTCGCCATAGGCGATCTCGCCCATCGCCTCGCAGACCATCGCCATGTCCATGATGCCGATGGAGGAAATGTCGAGCAGGCTGGCCTTGCCCTTGAACTCGGGGTTCAGCAGCTCGGCCCAGCTGTCGATCGGGCGGCCGATCAGGTCGGGGCGGATGCCCAGCGTGTCGGCGTTGTAGATCGTCGGGATCAGCGTCATCCAGCCGGATTCATTATCCGCAAAATCGGTCCCGCCGGGGCCAGAGGTGAAGCCGACGGTGTGCGGCGCGGTGCCTTGGGCGATCACCGACTCGGGCGTCAGCTTGCCATTGCGGAAGATGCCGACGATCTTGTCGTAATTGGCGATCTTCGAGGTATCCATCGCCTGCAGGTTGCCGGTCGGCCAGACCTTCTTGCAGATCCAGTATTCGATATCGGCGATGTCGAAGCTGCCCGGCTGGGTCGCGGCCCGCTGGGTGACGGCGTCGCTGTCGAGCGCGGTCATTTCCAGCGTGAAACCGAGGTCTTCCTTCACCTTCATCGCCACGTCATTAAGGTTCGACACCCCGGTGCCGAACTGGCGCAGGGTGATGTCCTTGATCTCTTGCGCCCAGATTATCGGCGCCGCGAGGGTGCTGGCCGCCACGGCGCCTGCGCCCGTCTTCAGGATCGCGCGGCGGCTATACCGCATCTTGCTCATGCTCATGTCTTGGTCCCTTCTGATGTTTGAAATGTGCTTTCAGGCGGTCAGCGCGTGCAGGTCGCTGTCCTGCCAGCCAAGCCGGACGGATTCGCCCGGCGATTTGGGGGCGGCGAAGAACTCCGCTTCGGGGATCACGGCCAGAATGTCCTGATCCCCGGCCGCGCGGGCGGTTACGGCGACATGGGTGCCTTGGTACTCGACCGACTGAACGACCGCCTCGGTGCCCTCGGCCGACAGGCGCACGGCATCGGCGCGCAGGGCAAACAGGCCCTGCGGCAAAGCCAGCACGTTATGCCCGCCCATGAAGCGCGCGACAAAGGCGGTCCGCGGGGCGTTGAACACCTCGCGCGCGGGGCCGGCCTGCTCGATCTTGGCCTTGTTCATCACCACCACCTCGTCCGACAGCGCCAGCGCCTCATCTTGCCCGTGGGTGACATGGATGAAGGTGATACCAAGCTCTCGCTGGATCCGCTTCAACTCTGCCCGCATCCGGATGCGCAGGAACGGGTCGAGCGCCGACAGCGGCTCATCCAGCAGCAGCACCTGCGGGTTGGTGATCAGCGCCCGGGCCAGCGCCACGCGCTGCTGCTGCCCGCCCGACAGCTGCGCCGGCAGCCGGTCTCCATAGGCAGACATGTCCACCAGCTCCAGCATCTCACCCGCGCGGGCCCGGCGCTTGGCCGCATCCTCGCCCTTCATCTTCAGGCTGAAGGCGACGTTGTCGGTAACGGTCAGGTGCGGGAACAGCGCGTAGGACTGGAACATCATCGCCGTGCCGCGTTTGGCCGGCGGCAGCGCCGACACGTCACGCCCGCCCAGAACGATGGCGCCGTCGGTCACGCTTTCATGCCCCGCGATCATCCGCAGGGTCGAGGATTTGCCGCAGCCCGAGGGGCCCAGCAGGCAGATATAGGTGTTGCCCTGAAACAGATGCGTCACCGCATCCACGGCCACCGCCCCGCCCGGGTAGCGTTTGGACACGTTCACCAGTTCGATATCGTCGCCGCTGCGCATCTGGTCCCCTTTCGGCTTTGTCCCATGATGGGCAAGGTTCTGCGATGCAGCGGCAAGAACCTGCGGGCCGCGGGGCAGACATCCGCAAATTGATGAAAATTGACGCAGCTGCGCGGGCCGCCGCTGCAGATCTAATACAAGATTGTATACGATCACCGCGACGATCCCCCGCGCCCGCCGCCCCTTGTCTGTGCGCGCGGAACGGCAGAGACTCGGGGCATGACGACAGGCAGGCTGATGACCGAGGCAACAGACGATACGAGTATCCCGCAGACGCCGTCCCTTGGCGGCAGCGCCCATGTTGCCGAGAAGCTGGCGCTGGCGATCCATGAGCACCGGATCCTCCCCGGAACCAAACTGTCCGAGGATGAGGTGGGCGAGGTCTTCGGCGTCAGCCGCACCGTGGTGCGCGCCGCCCTGCAGCAGCTGTCGCATGACCAGCTGATCACGCTGAAACGCAACCGCGGCGCCTTTGTCGCGCAGCCCAGCATCCATGAGGCGCGCGAGGTGTTCGAGGCCCGCGCCCTGTTGGAGCCGCGCACCGCAAGGTCAGCGGCCGAGCGGACCACCGCCGCCGACATGGTCCGGCTGCAGACGCATATCGACGCCGAACATGCCGCGCTGGCGGCGGGCGATGTCGGCCGCGCAGTCTATCTGTCGGGCCAGTTCCATATCGAGATCGCCCGCATCGCCCAGCAGGACACGATCCGCGAGTTCATCACCCAGCTGGTCGCGCGGTCCTCGTTGATCATCGCGCTCTATTGGCAGCGGCGCAGCGCGCTGTGCGAAAGCCACGCCCATAACGCGCTGATGCGGGCGCTGGTGGCGCATGACGGTACGCTGGCGGAGGAGGTGATGCAGGGCCACCTGCTGGATCTGGTGTCTTCGCTGGACCTGCAGAACCGGGCCGCCACGCCACGTTCGTTGCATGAGGTGTTTGGGACGCGATGATCTTGCGGCAGATGACCCTGAGCGATCTGGAAACCGTGCTGGACTGGGCCGCGGCGGAGGGGTGGAACCCCGGGCTGGAGGATGCAGCGGCGTTCTGGGCTGCCGATCCGGACGGGTTCTTTCTGGCAGAGCAGGATGGCAGGCTCGCCGCCGCGATATCCGTGGTCAACCATGACGCGGATCACGCCTTCCTCGGCCTCTACATCTGCCATCCCGATTTCCGCGGGCAAGGGATTGGCCTTGCGCTGTGGACCCACGCCCTGAGCCATGCCGAAACACGCAGCATTGGGCTGGACGGTGTGCCAGCACAGCAGGCCAATTACGCCCGCGCGGGGTTCGTCGCCACGGGCAGCACGCTGCGGCTGGAGGGTTCGGTCCGCCCTGCCCCGTGGGCGCAAGATCCGCCGCCGCGCTTGTCCGAACCCGGCGGCCATGCAGCGCTGCTGGCGCTGGACCGCGCCGCTTTGGGCCACGCGCGGCCGGCCTTCCTGTCCAACTGGATCACACAGACGCCGACGCGCCGCACTGTCGTGGCAAACGGGCCTGAAGGTCCCGTGGGCTTTGCGACGGCCCGCCTGTGCCGGTCGGGCGGCAAGATCGGCCCGGTCATCGCGCCTGACACCGCCACCGCCCTCGCGTTGATCGCCGGCGCGGCGCAGGCGCTGGATCTGGACCGGATCGCCGTCGATGTGCCGCAGCAGAACGCGGCGCTGCTGGAGGCGCTCGACGCGGCCGGGTTCGTCGAAACGTTCCGCACTGCCCGCATGGTCCGCGGCACCCCGCCGGTGCAATCCGGCAGCTTGCAGGCCGTGGCGACGCTGGAACTTGGCTAGCAGCTCTCAGCCGGACGCCTCCTCGGACAGCAGGCTGCGGAAGCGGGCGATGCTGGTTTCCATGAACTGCCGCGCAATTTCTGTCGGCGGGACGCCATCTGTCACGGCAAAGGCGAAGCGGTGCAGGAGCCGTTCCTGCAGCGGGCGGATCTCGATGGGCAGGTGCGCGAAGTCGCGCGCCATCAGCTCGTTGACCAGCGTCACGCCAATGCCGCGCGCCGCCAGCGCGCAGGCCGATTGCACTGAATGCGCCTCGACCCGGACCAGCGGGCGCAGGCCAACCTCCCAGAACGCCTCGTCGATATCGCGCCGCGGCAGGCGCATCCGTCCAAGCAGGATCAGCGGAACCGCATGAAGGTCGCCGACCGACACGGCCTCGCGCGCGGCCAGCGGGTGGCCGCGCGGCATCACGCAGACGGTCGGCACCTCGATCACCGGGGTGGTGACAAGGCCGGTGCGCTGCGTGGGCATCCGCAGGAAGCCGATCTCGGCGCGTTCATCCAGCACCATCCGCTCGATCGTGTCATACGCGCCGGTATGCAGCTCGACCTGCACCCTCTCATTCCGCTCCAGAAACTCCGCCAGGATCGTCGGCACGATTGACATGGTCAGGCTGGCGGGAAAGGCGACGCGCAGCATCTCTGTCGCGTAGTTGCCGGCCTTCAGCTCGCCCGCCCGCTGCGTCAGCCGCGCGCCGTGATCGACAAGCCCGGCGATCTGGCCCTGCAGCAGCCGGTTCTCGCGCGTCGCGATCAGCCGGCCGCGGTCGCGCACGAACAGCGGCAGGCCGAGCTCTTCCTCCAGCTGCGCGATGCGGCGGCTGACGGCGGATTGCGACAGGCCAAGCGCCTCGGCAGCGGCCTGGGTCGTGCCCTTCTCGACCACGGCGCGGAACGTCTCTAGCAGGCTGAAGTGCATCTATGCGAATCCGTCATAGGTCAAGCGGTGTCTCTCATAGTGTTGCATAGCTGCGAATCGTTCTGCAATGTCGGGCTGCAACGGGAAGGTAACAACCAAATGGCATCCACTCGGGCGTCGGCGCAGCAGCGTCAACGGGCGGTCAGTCTATGACCGTCTTCATCCTCCGGCGACTGATCCAGGCCGTGATCGTGCTGCTGGTCACGTCCGTGATCGTCTTCCTTGGCGTCTATGCCATCGGCGATCCGCTGGAGATCTTGCTGCCCGGCGATGCCACGGCGGCAGAACGCGCGCAGGTCGCGGCCTCGCTGAACCTCGATGCACCGCTGCCGCTGCAATATGTGACCTTCCTGACCTCGGCGCTGACCGGGGATTTCGGCAATTCCTTCGTCTTCAACCGCCCTGCCCTGACGGTGATCTTCGAGAGGCTGCCGGCGACGCTGGAGCTGACGATCACCGCGCTGGTCCTGTCGCTGGTGATCGGCCTGCCGCTGGGGCTGTGGGCGGGCACGCGGCCCGGCACGCTGGTCGATGAAAGCGTGATGACCGGGTCCATCCTTGGCTTTTCGCTGCCGAATTTCTGGCAGGGCATGATGCTGGTGATGATCTTCTCGGTCTGGCTGGGCTGGCTTCCCTCCACCGGGCGCGGCGATACAGGCACCATCCTTGGCATCCGCACCAGCTTTGCCACCTGGGACGGCGTCACCCACCTGATCCTGCCGGCGACCAACCTTGCGCTGGCGCAGATCGCGCTGGTGATCCGGCTGACGCGCACCGGCGTGCAGGAAACCATGCCGCTGGACTTCGTGAAATTCGCCCGCGCGCGGGGGCTGAGTGAGCGGCGGATCCTGTTCGTGCATGTGTTCAAGACCATCCTGATCCCCATCGTCACGGTGATCGGGGTGGAGTTCGGATCGCTGATCGCCTTCGCCGTGGTGACCGAGACGATCTTTGCCTGGCCCGGCGTCGGCAAGCTGATCATCGACAGCATCAACGCGCTCGACCGGCCGGTGGTGGTCGCCTACATCTTGGTCATCGTGGCGATGTTCATCGTCATCAACTTCCTTGTCGACGTGCTCTATTCGCTGCTCGACCCGCGGATCAGGGGGCGGGCATGATCGGCGCGCTTCTGACCGGCGAAACGATGTTCGCCCGCATCCTGCGCGGCATCCTTGCCAGCCCCAAGGCCACCGCCGCCGCGCTGGTCTGCCTAACCTTGGTGGCCGCCGCGCTGCTGGCGCCGGTGATCGCGCCGCAAGACCCCTATGACCTTGGCGCCATCGACTTCTTCGACAGCCGCCTGCCGCCCGGCAGCGAAAGCCTGTCGGGCATGACCTTCTGGCTCGGCACCGATACCCAGGGCCGCGACATGCTGTCGGCCATGCTCTACGGGCTGCGCACCAGCCTTGCGGTCGGACTCACCTCCGGCTTGCTGGCGCTGCTGGTGGGAACGACGCTTGGCCTGATCGCCGCCTATATGGGCGGGCGCATGGATGCCTTCATCATGCGGTTTGTCGACCTGATGCTGGGCTTCCCGACCATCCTTGTGGCGCTGATGATCCTCGTGGTCTTTGGCCAGGGCACATGGAAGGTGATCCTTGCGCTGGTTTTCGTGCAATGGGCCTACTTCGCCCGGGCCGTCCGCGGCGCGGCGCTGGTGGAGACGGGCAAGGACTATGTCGAGGCGGCGCGCTGCCTTGGCCTCTCGTCCACCCGCATCCTTGCGGCGCATATCCTGCCCAACTGCCTGCCACCGCTGATCGTGATCGGCACGATCCAGGTGGCCAATGCCATCGCCGCCGAGGCGACGCTGTCCTTCCTCGGGATCGGGCTGCCGATCACCGAACCCTCGCTCGGCCTGCTGATCGCCAATGGCTATCAGGTGCTGCTGGCGGGGCTTTACTGGATGAGCGTCTATCCGGGGCTGTTGCTGCTCGCCATCGTCTTCTCGGTCAATATCGTCGGGGACCGGCTGCGCGAAGTGCTGAACCCGAGGCTGGAAACATGACCGCACCGCTGCTGAAGGTCCAAGGGTTGAAGACCTGGTTCGACACGCCAAGGGGCATGGTCAAGTCCGTGGACGGGGTGGATCTGGAGCTGCGCCGGGGCGAGATCCTCGGGCTCGTCGGCGAAAGCGGATCGGGCAAGTCCGTCACCGGGTTTTCGCTGATCGGGCTGGTGGATGCGCCCGGCCGCGTGGTGGATGGGCGGATCGACTTCAAGGGCGAGGATCTGCGCGCAGCCTCACCCGCGCGGCTGCGGGAGCTGCGCGGCGACCGGATCGCCATGATCTTTCAGGACCCGATGATGACGCTGAACCCGGTGCTGCGCATCGGCACCCAGATGATCGAGACGGTGCGCGCCCACCGCAAGGTCAGCCGCGCCGAGGCCCGCGCCAAGGCCGTCGAGGCGCTTGGCAAGGTCGGCATCCCGCGCCCGGCAGAACGGATCGACGCCTATCCGCATGAGTTTTCGGGCGGGATGCGGCAACGGGTGGCCATCGCCATCGCCCTGCTGCACGAGCCTGACCTGATCATCGCCGATGAGCCCACCACCGCGCTGGATGTCACCATCCAAAGCCAGATTCTTGCCGAGGTGCAGAAGCTGGCAGCCGAGATGGGGATGGGGCTGATCTGGATCAGCCATGATCTTGGCGTCGTCGCCGCGCTCGCGCAGCGGGTGGCGGTGATGTATGCAGGCCGGATTGTTGAGCGAGGCACCATCGATGAGGTGCTGGACACCCCGCGCCACCCCTATACCGCCGGCCTGATCGGCTCGACCCCGATGGCGAATGTGAGGGGGCGGCCGCTGCGGCAGATCCCCGGCTCCGCCCCTCCGCCGCTTGGCCGACCCGAGGGCTGCCCCTTCCGCCCCCGCTGCGCCCATGCCACCGACATATGCCGGACGGAACCGGCCGAGACGCTGGCGGGCGGGCATGGCTGGCGCTGCTTCCATCCGCTGCAAGACGCCGAGGTGCGCCCATGACCGACACACCTCCGGCCGCCCGCGCCGTCGCGGTGACCAAGCGCTTTCAGCGCAAGACCGATTTTGCCGACCGGCTGGCGATCCGGCTCGGGCTCGCCTCGCCGCCCCCGGCCGTCCACGCGCTCGATGCGGTGGACCTCGAGGTGCGCAAGGGCGAGGTCGTGGGGCTCGTGGGCGAATCCGGCTGCGGCAAGTCCACCCTTGGCCGCGTCATCGCCGGGATGCTGCCGCCCACCTCAGGCCATGTCGAGCATGACGGCAAGGACATCGCCCAGCTTCGGGGCAAGGCGGCGCGCGACATGCGGCTTGCCACGCAGATCATCTTTCAAGACCCAATGTCCTCGCTCAACCCCCGCAAGCGGGTGCGCGAGATCATCGGCGAGGCGCCGCGCGTCCACGGGCTGGTGCCCCGGGCCGGGACGCGCAAGCTGGTCGAGGATCTGCTGGCCCGTGTCGGCCTCGATCCGGCGATGGCGGATCGCTACCCGCACCAGTTTTCCGGCGGGCAACGCCAGCGCATCGGCATTGCGCGCGCATTGGCCGTGAACCCCGATTTCCTGATCTGCGATGAAAGCATCGCCGCGCTCGACGTGTCGATCCAGGCGCAGGTCATCAACCTCTTCATGCAGCTGCGCGCCGAACTGGGCCTGACGCTGCTGTTCATCAGCCATGACCTGTCGGTGGTGCGCCACATCTCGGACCGCGTGGTGATCATGTATCTGGGCCGGGTGGTCGAAGAGGCCCCGACCGATGCGATCTTCGACACGCCGCGGCACCCCTACACCGAGGCGCTGCTGCACGAGATCCCGCGGCTGGACCGGCGGGCCCGCAGCTTCTCGCCGGTGAAGGGCGAGATCCCCTCACCGGTGAACCCGCCTTCGGGCTGCCATTTCCACCCGCGCTGCCCCTTCGCGATGGAGATCTGCAGCACAACGCGCCCGCCGCTGGTGGGCGTCGCCGACGGGCACCGCGCCGCCTGCCACCTGAATGGCGGGCAGGGGCGGCTGCCGCTTGAGACCCAAACACAACAATGACAACAGGGAGACTACCGATGACCCCCATGAGATCCGCCGCCCTCGCGGCGCTGCTGTGCGGAACGGCCCTGCCTGCGCTGGCGCAGGACCTGACCATCGGCCGGTCGAGCGAGCAATCCTCGATCGACCCGCAATTCTCGCGTACCGGCAACAACCAGATGACCTCGACCATGATCTTCGGGCGCCTGGTGGAGTTCGATGCGAACCTGCAGGTCAGCCCCGGCTTGGCCGAAAGCTGGCAGAACATCGATCCCACGACGTGGGAGATCAAGCTGCGCGAGGGTGTCACCTTCCACGACGGCAGCCCCTTCACCGCCGATGACGTGATCTACTCGCTGGAGCGGGCGGATGAGGTGCCGAACTCGCCGGCGCCCTATACCGACCAGGTGTCTGCCGTGGCGGGCATGGAAAAGGTCGATGACCTGACCATCCACATCACCACCAACGATCCTGCGCCGACGCTGATGGAAGATATCGGCCGGGTGTTCATCATCTCGAAAGCCGCCACCGAAGGCCGCTCCAGCGAGGATTTCATGACCGCCGAAGTTGCTGTCGGCACCGGACCCTACAAGTTCGTGTCCTGGACCCCGGGCGAAGCGCTGGACCTGCAGGCCTATGACGGCTTCTACGGCGACGCGCCCGAGTTCAAGGATGTCGAGGTCCGCTTCATCTCGAACGATGCCGCGCGGGTAGCAGCCCTGCTGTCGGGCGCGGTGGACGTGATCGACGCGGTGCCGCCGACCGACGTGGCCACGATCAAGAACAGCGAAGGCTTCAACATCTATTCGGCGCAATCGGGCCGGATCATCTATCTGGGCCTGTCGATGCGCGGCGATACCGCCCCGGGAGTGACCGACCTGAACGGCGAGCCGCTGGCCGAGAACCCCTTCAAGGACCCGCGGGTGCGCAAGGCGGTGTCGCTGATGATCGACCGGCAGCTGATCGTGGACCGCATCCTTGGCGGATCGGGCGTGCCAGCGGGGCAGCTGGTGCCCGAGGTGCTTGGCGGCCATGCCGCTGACGTGACCCCCGACCAGCCCGATCCGGAACAGGCCCGCGCGCTGCTGGCCGAGGCCGGGTATCCCGAAGGCTTCGGGATCACCATTTCCTCCTCGAACGACCGCTTCCCCGGCGATGCCGATCTGGCGCAGGCGCTTGGCCAGATGCTGACCCGCGGCGGGCTGAAGGTGACCGGCGTGCAGGTCTTCCCCTACAACGTCTATTCCAAGGCGGCGACGGCGGGCGACTACGGCGCGTTCGTATTCTCGCTCGGCTCGTCCACCCCCACCTCGGGGCCGAGCCTGCAAGCGCTGCTGCACAGCTATGATAAGGAGGCCGGTGTCGGCGCCTTCAACCGCGTCCGCTTCTCGAACCCCGAATTCGACGCGGCCGTCAACGCCGCCAATCAGGAGTTCGACGAGGCCACGCGCATCACCATGCTGGAAGACGCAACGCGCCTTGTCTTCGCCGAAACCCCGGTCGTGCCGCTCTACTGGCAGGTGATTCACTGGGGGATGCGCGACGGGCTGGAAATCTCGGCGGGCCTGTCCGAAGACACACTGCCCCAATACGTGCGGAGCGTGGAATGAACTTGCAGGTCGCCCTCTCGCCCGCGGAGCCGGTGGAAGACGGCATCGTCGTCCATCGTGATGTGATGATCCCGATGCGCGACGGTGTGCATCTTGCCACCGACATCTACCGCCCGGCGAAGGGCGGCCGCCCCCTGGAGGCACCGCTTCCGGTGATCTTCGAACGCACGCCCTATGACAAATCAGGCACGCCGCGGACAGAGCTGTCCGTGGCGCGCCCCATCCCCTACAGCCGGCCCGAGCTGGCACGGCTGCTGGTGCGCGAGGGGTATATCGTCATCTGGCAGGATTGCCGGGGGCGCTATGGATCTGAAGGCGCGTTCACCAAATATGTGAACGAGGCCGAGGACGGTTATGACTCCATGGTCTGGATCGACGCGCAGCCCTGGACAAAGCGCATCGGCACCATGGGCCTCAGCTATGATGCGCATGTGCAGATGGCGCTGGCCTGCCTCAACCCGCCGGGCCTTGCCTGCATGGCGGTGGATTCGGGCGGCTTTTCCAACGCCTTCACCTGCGGCATCCGCCAAGGCGGCGCGCTGGAGATGAAGCAGGCGACCTGGGCCTATAACCGCGCGATGGAAAGCCCGGCTGCCGTGGCCGACCCCGCCATCCTGCGCGCCATCGAGGCCGAGGATCTGCGCGGCTGGATGGCGCGGACGCCCTGGACCCGCGGCCGCTCCCCCGTGAAATGGGATCCGGATTATGAGGCCTATCTGCTGGACCAGTGGCAGCACGGCACCTTCGACGATTTCTGGAAGAAGACCGGGCTCTGGGCCGCGGGGTATTACGACACCTTCCCCAAGGTGCCGATCATCTTCATGTCGAGCTGGTATGATGCCTATGTGCAGACCACGCTGGAGAACTACACCGGCATGAAGGGCGATGCCGCCCGGCCGCTGACGCTGATCATGGGGCCCTGGACCCATGGCAACCGGTCCGAAAGGGTGTTCGGCGATGTGGATTTCGGCCCCGATGCGACCTTTGACGGGCAGGTGGACAGCGACTGGCTCGCCTACCGGCTGAAGTTCTTCGCGCGTTGGCTGAAGGATGAGCCAGCGCCGGTGCTGGACGGGCAGGTGCATCTGTTCGTGATGGGCGGCGGATCCGGGCGCAAGACGGCGGACGGGCATCTGGACCACGGCGGGCGCTGGATCGAGACGACCGACTGGCCCGTGCCAGAAGCCGTGCCGCTGACCCTGCATCTGCGTGCAGACATGAGCCTTGGCGCCAATGCGGGCGCGGATGCCGTGCTGTCCTACGACTATGACCCCCGCAGTCCGGTGCCGACCATCGGCGGCTCGCTGACCTCGGGCGAGCCGATCTTCGCGGGCGGCGGCTTCGATCAGGTGGAGGCGGAGGGGATCTTTGGCTGCACGGCGCCGGGGATGCCGCTGACGGCGCGGGCGGACGTGCTGAGCTTCGAGACGGCGCCCTTGGCCGAAGACATGGTCATCGCCGGCCCGGTGACGGTGACCTTGCGGGTCTCGACCGATGCGCCCGATACCGACTTCACCGCCAAGTTGGTCGATGTCTACCCGCCCTCGACCGACTATCCGCGCGGCTATGCGCTGAACATCACCGACGGCATCTTCCGGGTGCGCTATCGCAAGGGGTTCGACGCGCCGGAACTGGTCGGCGCGGAGGAAGGGGCCTTCGACATCACCATCACCCCCTTCGCCACGGCCAACCGCTTTGCCAAGGGGCACCGGATCCGGCTGGACATCTCGTCCTCGAACTTCCCCAAATACGACATCAACCCCAATACCGGCGAGCCCGAGGGCACGTCGCGCCGCACCCGCGTCGCGGTGAACAGCCTTCATCTGGGTATGGGGGCAGGAAGCCATCTGCAGCTGATGCTGCTGCAGGACCGGGGGGACTGACGGCAAGCTCAGCACAGTCGGCCCGGCTGGTTTCAGCTTGGCGCCGGGCGCGAGCGAAGCTTGCAATCGCCTTATTTGCAGCTCTGGCAATGACGTGATGTTGCATACGGCACATCGATAGCCTGCGCCCATTCAGCACGTTCACTTTACGGCGCTCACTGCCGCCGGAGCGCGAACAGCGCAGCCATTGCCGCAAGTCCCACTCCTGCCGTCAGCCAGATCGCGGAGAGCCCCCAGGCCGTGAGGGCCGCGCCGAAGATCAAGGGCGCGCCCGCCTGCAAGATGCGGGCCGGGGCGTTCAGCCAGCCGAGCCGCCGCCCATAGCCTGCCGCCCCGAACAGGGCCAGCGGCAGGGTGCCCTTGGCGATGGTCAGGATACCGTTGCCGGCGCCGTGCAGGATCGCGAAGACATAGGCGGCAGGCCCCCCAACGGTCAGCAGCGCCACCGCAGCGACTGGATGGGCCGCGGCAGCGAGGCGGGTCGAGGTCAGTGGGTGGAACCGGCGCAGCAGGCCGAACTCCAGCACCCGCGCGGCCACCTGCGCCGGGCCGATCAGCGCGCCCGCGGCAATGGCCATGGCGGCACTTGCCCCGGCCTCTTGCAGCAGGCCGGGCAGATGTGCGGCCATCGCGGTCGAGTTGAACCAGGTCGCCGCGAAGACGAAGGCCAGCAGCGCCAGCGCCCTCCGCGACGGCAGCGGGCCATCCTCTGCCGAGGGCTCGGCCTTGGTGATCGCCTCGGTGCCCTTCGGCAGCCAGGCATTGAGCGGAAGCGCGAGGCACAGATGAATCAGCGCCCAGCCAAGGCAGGCTTCGCGCCAGCCCCAGGTTGCCAGCATCAGACCGGAGAGGGGCCACCCGACCGTGCTCGCAAACCCAGCAATCAGCGTGATGCCGGTGATCGGTCCGCGGGCGTCCTTGCCGTAGATCGCTGCCAATGTGGCGAACCCTGCCTCGTAGAGGCCGATCCCCATGCCGAGCCCGATGATCGCCCAGCCTGCGAACAGTATCGCCGGGGTGGGCGCAATGGCCAGCAACCCGAGCCCGGTCGCAAAAACGAGGTTTGACAGCATCAGGACACCGCGACCGCCGAAGCCGTCGATCCGCGTCCCGGCCCAAGGGCCGACCATTGCGGAGAGCACCATCGCCATGGAAAAGGCGCCGAAGATCCAGACCGGGGAAAGACCGAAGCTCTCGGCCATCGGCACCGCCAGAACGGCGGGGATGTAATAGCTGGACGCCCAGCTGACGGTGAGGGAGGTGCCAAGCGCGGCGACGATCACGCCGCGCCGCGCCGGAACAAGTCGTGGGATCATGCTGCGCTCACGGGCAGGGCCGCAAGGCGGGCCACCGTGGACCGCCTCATACCATCGTCCAGAGCTGGAACAACAGCCCCGAGGCAAAGGCCCCCACCAGCGACAACGCGATATAGAGCGCGAAGACCTGCGGTTTGGCCAGCGCCCAGACTGCCATGGCCGCCGGGATCGAGGTGACGCCCCCCGCGACCAGGAATGCCATGCCGGCCCCCGGCGCCATGCCCTGCTCGATCAGCCCGCCCACCAGCGGCAGCGCGGCATAGCCGTTCAGGTAGGCCGGAACCCCCACCAGCGTCGCGGTCAGGATCGGCATCAGGCCCTCGCCGCCCAGTGCGGCCGTCACGGTTTCCGCCGGGATCCAGGCCAGCATCAGGCTTTCGAGGATGAAGGCCAGCGTCAGCCACTTGGCAAGGAATAGGGTCGTGGTCAGCGCGGTCTTGGCGAACTTCGCCCGGCGCTCGGGCTCTGCCCAGAAGCGCCAGACAACGGGCCTCGGCGCACGCACCCGCGCGCCGCCGCAGCCGCCATTGCCGATGCCCGCCCGCAAAGGATCGGCAAGCGCACCGCTGCGCGACAGCGCAAGCACGACAAGCCCACCGAACAGGCCAAGCCCGATGGCTGCCAGTGTCTTGGCCACCGCAAACTCCAGATCGAGGACGCCCGCGGTCAGCACGAACATCGACGGGTCCATGATCGGCGAGGCGAGCCAGAAGGCCATGACCGCCGACAAGGGAACCCCCATCGCCAGCAGCGCCGCGATCAGCGGGATCACCCCGCAAGAGCAGAAGGGCGAGATGCCGCCTGCCAGCGCCCCGAGCCCGATCATCAGCAGCGGTGCGCCAGTGAAGGCCTTGGCGATCAGATTATCCGCCCCGGTCGCTCCCGCCCATGCGGCGATGGTGATCGACAGCACGAGGAAGGGTGCCGTGTTCAGAAGCGCCCGACCAGCGAACAACGCCGACTCCGCGGCCTGCCCCGTGTCGAAAATCGCCAGTGCCGCAAGGATCAGCGCCGAGGTGAGCCATATGCGCTGGTCCTGCCATAGATGCCGCAGCACCGACCGGAGGCCGGGAGGGGGAAGAGCCGCATCAGTCATCACCAAATCTCCGGATTTTCAGTTGTTTCTGGGCAAGAAAAATTAACAGGCCGCGTCATGCGGCGTCCTCCGCAGGCTGAACCGCCACGCCGGAACAGCATTCCGACGTCAGAAAGCCAAGTACGATCCGCATCGCGTCGAAATCGACCCGGTTGAACACCTCGCGCCCCTGCTTGTCCTGCAGCACAAGTCCCGCATCGACCAGAGTCGACAGGTGATGCGCAAGCGTCGAGGGCGCGAGCCCGAGAAACTCGCCGATATCGCTGACCCTGAGACCCTCGTCCCCCGCCTTCACCAGAAGGCGAAAGATCGACAGGCGGGCGTCATGTCCAAGGGCGGCAAGCGCACGGGCGTGGGGGCTGATCGTTGTCATGGGTCAAACATAACTACAATTATGGTTTTGTCAATGAGCCTTTCCACAACACGTAAAACCCGTACCTGGCGTTGGCACCATTGTCCGCAAGCTTGTGGGGAAGAATCCGGGCCGCCAGCATTGTCATCTGGCCGTTACCCCTTCATCAGCCTTCTGTCACACTTCTCCCCTACCCACACCCTGATCCCCCTTATCGGAACAGGAGCACACGATGACCATCCGCGCCCTTCTCGCAGCCACCGCCCTTTCGCTTGCGGCCTTCCCGGCCGTTGCTGAATTCGCGCTCGACTCGCGCTACATCGACGCCGATGGCGACATGGTCGCCGACATCCCGACCGATGCCTCGGAACTGGTCGATCCCGACACCCTGATCTTTGCCTACACCCCGGTCGAAGATCCGGCCGTCTATGCCGAAGCCTGGGCTGATTTCATCACCCATATGGAAGAAGTCACCGGCAAGAAGGTTCAGTTCTTCCCGATCGATTCCAACGCTGCCCAGATCGAGGCGATGCGCGCCGGCCGTCTGCATATCTCGGGCTTCAACACCGGGTCGAACCCGCTGGCCATCGCCTGCGCCGGCTTCCGCCCCTTCGCGATGATGGCCGCTGCCGATGGCAGCTATGGCTACGAGATGGAGATCATCACCCATCCCGAGTCCGGCATCACCAAGATCGAGGACATCAAGGGCCGCACGCTGGCCTTCTCGTCCGAGACCTCGAACTCGGGCTACAAGGCCCCGTCGGCGCTGCTGCAGGCGAATTACAACATGGTCGCCGGCACCGACTACACCGCTGCCTTCTCGGGCAAGCATGACAACTCGGTCCTGGGTGTCGCAAACAAGGACTACGATGCCGCCGCCGTGGCCAACTCGGTGATGAACCGCATGATCGAGCGCGACGCGGTGAAGGCCGACCAGATCGTCAGCATCTACAAGTCGGAAACCTTCCCGACCACCGGCTACGGCGTGGCGCACAACCTGACGCCGGAGCTGCAGGAGAAGATCAAGGAAGGCTTCTTCAGCTTCAACTGGGAAGGCTCGTCGCTGGCCGAAGAGTTCTCGAAGTCGGGCGAAGAGCAGTTCATCCCGATCACCTTCAAGGACAACTGGACCGTCGTGCGCGAGATCGACGCGGCAATGGGCGTGTCCTACGCCTGCCAGTAAGCGCTACAGTCACACGAGAATGCGGGCCGCGGGCCCGCATTTTCATGTCTGCCAGACAGGATGCACGATGCTAGAGCTTCAGGGCCTGACCAAGACCTACAAGACCGGCGACACCGCGCTCAGCGATGTCAGCTTCTCTGTCCCCAAGGGCCAGATCGTCGGGCTGATCGGGCCTTCGGGCGCGGGCAAGTCGACGCTGATCCGCTGTATCAACCGTCTGGTGGAACCGACCTCGGGGCGCATCGCCCTTGGCGGGCGCGACCTGACCGGGCTTGGCGTGCGCGACCTGCGAGCGCAGCGGCGCCGGATCGGGATGATCTTTCAGGAATACGCACTGGTCGAACGGCTGAGCGTGATGGAAAACGTGCTGTCGGGCCGGCTCGGCTATGTCGGCTTTTGGGCAAGCTTCACCCGCCGCTTCCCGCCCGCTGATATCCAGCGCGCCTATCGCCTTCTGGACCGCGTCGGCCTGATGACCCATGCCGACAAGCGCGCCGATGCGCTGTCGGGCGGCCAGCGTCAGCGGGTCGGCATCGCGCGGGCGCTGGCGCAGGAACCCGAGCTGCTGCTGGTCGATGAGCCAACCGCCAGCCTCGACCCCAAGACCAGCCGCCAGATCATGCGGCTTCTGGTCGAGATCTGCACCGAATCCGGCCTGCCCGCCATCGTCAATATCCATGACGTGCCGCTGGCCCAGCAGTTCATGCAGCGCATCATTGGCCTGCGCGCCGGGCAGGTGGTGTTCGACGGCACCCCTGACCAGCTGACCGAAAGCGCCCTGACCGAGATCTACGGGTCCGAAGACTGGACCGCGATGCGCAAAGGCCATGAAGACGACAAGGACGCCGAGGCGGACGCGCTGCGCCGACTGTCGGTCATCCCGGCATGACAACCTATCCAACCACATGGCGGCGCCCGCCGCAGATCTTCACCCATCGCGGCTGGCGCATCGCACTGCAGCTGGGGGCGCTGGCCTATCTGGTCTTCGCGATAGGCACGCTGGAAGTGAACTGGACGCGCATCACCGAGGGCGGTGAGCGCGGGATGCGCTTCATCATGGGCTTCCTGTCGCCCGATTTTTCCAGCCGCTGGCGCGACATCAGCCAGGGACTGATCGAAAGCCTGACGATGACGCTGACCTCGACCGTCGTCGGCGTCGCCATATCGATCCCCATCGGCATCGGGGCTGCGCGCAACGTCGCCCCCCGCTGGATCTATGCGATCTGCCGCAGCATCATCGCCATCAGCCGCGCGCTGCAGGAAATCATCGTCGCGATCTTCTTCGTGGCGATGTTCGGCTTCGGCCCCTTCGCCGGCTTCCTGACCCTGTCCTTCGCCACCATCGGCTTCATCTCGAAACTGCTTGCCGAGGACATCGAGGATATCGACGAGGCGCAGGCCGAGGCGATCCGCGCCACCGGCGCCTCCTGGGGCCAGTTGATCAACTACGCGATCCAGCCGCAGGTGATGCCGCGGCTGATCGGCCTGTCGCTCTACCGGCTCGACATCAACTTCCGCGAAAGCGCGGTGATCGGCATCGTCGGCGCGGGCGGCATCGGCGCCACGCTGAACACCGCCATCGACCGCTATGAATATGACAGCGCCGGGGCGATCCTTCTGATGATCATCGCGCTGGTGATGGTGGCCGAATACAGCTCCAGCTATCTGAGGAAATTCCTGCAATGAGCGATTTCCCCGCAAGCTGGCAGTTCCGCAGCCCGAAGGTGCGCCTCGCGCTGTGGTTCGGCTGGCTGTGCCTTGTCGCGCTGTTCGTCTGGTGTTGGCAGGTGATGAACGAGAACACGATCTGGATGTTCGTGCAGGACGCGCCCAAGCAGGCCGCCGACATTGGCGGGCGGATGTGGCCGCCTCGCTGGTCCTATCTGGGCGAGCTGATGGTGCCGCTGTGGGACACGCTGAACATGGCGACGCTTGGCACGCTGCTGGGGGTGATCCTGGCGGTGCCTGTCGCCTTCATGGCGGCGCGCAACACCTCGCCCTTCCCGCTGATCCTGCGCCCCATCGCGCTGTTCATCATCGTCGCCTCGCGCTCCATCAACTCGCTGATCTGGGCGCTGCTGCTGGTCGCCATCCTTGGACCGGGCCTGCTGGCCGGGATCATCGCCATCGGCCTGCGCTCCATCGGCTTCATCGGCAAGCTGCTCTATGAGGGCATCGAAGAAACCGACATCCGGCAGGTGGAGGCGATCACCGCCACCGGCGCGAGCCAGGCGCAGGTGCTGAACTACGCCATCGTGCCGCAGATCCTGCCGGCCTTCTGGGGCATCACGGTGTTCCGCTGGGACATCAACATCCGCGAGAGCGCAATCCTGGGGCTGGTGGGTGCCGGCGGGCTGGGGCTGAAGCTGCAAAACTCGCTGAACACGCTGGCATGGCCGCAGGTGACGCTGATCCTGCTGGTGATCCTGGCGACGGTGGTGCTGTCGGAATGGGTGTCGGCCAAGGTGCGGTCCGCGATCATCTAGCCGCGGGGCACCGCGGCGGGCCGGATCAGAGGGGCCGCCGCTCGGGCTCTGCGCTGGCGGCAAGCCGATAGCCGATGCCGCGAACCGTTTCGATCAGATGCTCGGCCTGAAGCGGACGCAGAAGCAGGCGCAGGCCTTTCACGACCTGATCGATCTGCCTTGATGTATCGGAGACGTGGCCCCAGACCCGCCGCAATATCTGCTCCCGCGTCAGCATATGCGATGGCTCGTCAACAAGACTGGCCAGAAGCCGATACTCGGTCGGGGATAAATGGATCATGCTGCCGTCCCATTCGACGCGGCGCTCCAGCTCATTGATGGTCAGGTCAGCGAACTCCAGCCGTCCGGTCAGTGCCTCCGGCCGCACACGGCGCAAAAGCGCCCTCAGCGCCGCGATGCCGATTTCCGCACGGCTGAGATCCGAGATGACCTCATCGACAGACCCGCCACTGAGCAGGGGCGAGGACAGCCAAGCCCGCTCGTCGCCCCAGGCGACAACCGGCAGATATCGCGTGCGAGAGGACTCGCGCAGCCGGGCGACAATCCCGGGCAGGTCTTCATGTTCGGGGGACCACGCGATGAGCAGAAGATCGGGGCGCTGCGTGACAATGATCGACCTTGCGTCTGCCTCGGTTTGGGCGACCGAGCAGTCGAAGCTGGTCGCCAGCACACCCTGCGGCCCGAGGAATGACAGGTCGGCCTTGCCAGCAAGAATGGTCACACGCGGCAACTCGACTTCAGCAGATCCTGCTGCGGGCAAGAGGGCGCGGGTCATGCGGGGTTAGCCGAGCGCGTAGCCCGCGCCGCGCACGGTGCGCACCGGATCTTCGCCACCCTGTTGGCACAAAGCCTTGCGCAGGCGGCCGATATGCACGTCCACCGTCCGCGTATCGACATAGATGTCGCGGCCCCAGACCCGGTCGAGCAGTTGCTCGCGGCTCCAGACCCTGCCCGGCTTTTCCATGAAGGTCGCCAGCAGCCGGAATTCGGTCGGGCCCAGCTTCAGCAGCGCCTCGCCGCGGAACACCTTGTGGCTTTCCGCATCGAGCCGGATATCCTCGAACATCAGCGTCTCGCCCACGGTAGCAGGCCGGGTGCGGCGCAATTGCGTGCGGACCCGGGCCATCAGTTCCACGACCGAATAGGGTTTGATGACATAGTCATCGGCGCCGGTTTCCAGCCCGCGAACCCGGTCCACTTCTTCTGACCGGGCCGAGAGCATGATGATCGGCACACCCCGCGTCTCGCTGCGGCTTTTCAGCCGCCGGCAGACCTCGATCCCCGAGACGTTCGGCAGCATCCAGTCCAGCACGATCAGATCGGGCCGGTCTTCGGATACCAGCAGCAACGCCTCTTCGCCGTTTTCGGCCTGAGCGACGCGAAATCCTTCAGCCTCAAGATTGTAGGCCAGCACTTCGCGCTGCGCAGGTTCGTCCTCGACGATGAGGACCGAGGGGGTGTCAGCAGGCATGTTTTCAGTCCTCGCCGTCGCCCAGATCCGCCGGCATCACGCTTTCGCCCTTGATACGCGGCTCGTCCGGCACGGTTCCGGTGATCAGATAGATCACCTGTTCCGCGATGGTGGTCGCATGGTCGCCCATACGCTCGATGTTCTTGGCGATGAAGTGCAGATGCATGCAAGGCGTGATATTGCGCGGATCTTCCATCATGTAGGTCAGGAATTCGCGGAACAGCGCGTTGTACATCTGGTCCACGTCCCGGTCGCGTGCACGCACGTCATGGGCAAGTTCCAGATCATGCTGGATGTAGCTGTCCAGCGAGTCCTTGAGCATCACTTCGACGGCCTTGGCCATCCGCCGCAGCGCGCCGCCCGAACCGGCGATGGCCGGCATCTGGGCCAGAACATGGCTGCGCTTGGCCATGTTCTTGCAGTAATCGCCGACCCGCTCCAGGCTGGCGGCGATCTTCATCACGGTCAGCACGGTGCGCAGGTCGGTCGCGGTGGGCGAGCGCAGCGCCAGCAGGCGCGCGGCCTCGGCATTCACCAGCTCTTCCATCTCGTCGACCAGCGCGTCGGTATTGCGGACCTTCTCGGCCAGCTCTTCGTCGCGGGTTTCCAGCGCCAGGGCGGCGTCGAGGATCTGGGCCTCGACCAGCCCACCCATCTTCATGATCATCGCCTGGATGGCTTCCAGATCCCGGTCGAAGACCGAGGCGATATGCGGTTCTTTGCTCATGGTCATGATGTCACCCGATCCGGCCAGTGATGTAGCTTTCCGTCCGCGGATCCTGCGGATTAGTGAAGATCTGCCCGGTCTCACCATACTCGACCAGATGGCCAAGGTGGAAGAACGCGGTCTTCTGGCTCACGCGCGCGGCCTGCTGCATCGAGTGCGTGACGATGACCACCGAATACTCGGCGCGCAGCTCGTCGATCAGTTCCTCGACCTGGGCCGTGGCGATGGGGTCGAGCGCCGAGCAGGGCTCGTCCATCAGCAGAACTTCGGGGTTGGTCGCAACCGCGCGTGCAATGCACAGACGCTGCTGCTGGCCGCCCGACAGGCCGGTGCCCGACGCGTCGAGCCGGTCCTTGACCTCGTTCCAGATCGCGGCGCGGCGCAGCGACTTTTCGACGATCTCGTCCAGCTCGGCCTTGTTGCGGGTCAGGCCGTGGATCTTGGGGCCGTAAGCCACGTTGTCATAGATCGACTTCGGGAAGGGGTTCGGCTTCTGGAACACCATCCCGACCTTGGCGCGCAGCTGCACCGGATCGACCTTCGGGTCATAGATATCCTCGCCTTCCAGCAGGATCTTGCCCTCCACCCGTGCGCTGGCGACCGTGTCGTTCATCCGGTTCAGGCAGCGCAGGAAAGTCGACTTGCCGCAGCCCGAGGGGCCGATGAAGGCGGTGACGGTCTTGTCGAGGATATCGACGTCCACGTCTTTGAGCGCATGGTTGGTGCCGTAATACACCTGAACCCCACGGGCCGTGATCTTGTTCTCGGTGATATCCACGTCTCTCTCCACGATTCGCATGTCGTTCATGGCGGGGCCCCCTTACCAGCGGCGTTCAAAGCGGCGGCGCAGCACGATGGCAAGCGCGTTCATGAAAAATAGGAAGATCAGCAGCACGATGATCGCCCCCGAAGAGCGTTCGATGAACGCCGGGTCCGAGCGCGAGGCCCAGGAGTAGACCTGCACCGGAAGCGCGCTGGCCGGGTCGAGGAAGCCGCCATCAAGCGGGCTGGCGGGGTAGTTGGTCACGAAGGCAACCATCCCGATCAGCAGCAGCGGCCCGGTTTCCCCGGCAGCCGAGGCAAGGCCGAGGATGGTGCCGGTCAGGATGCCGGGTGCCGCCAGCGGCAGCACATGGTGGACAACCGTCTGCATCTTCGACGCGCCGACCCCCAGTGCCGCATCGCGGATCGAAGGCGGCACGGCGCGGATCGCGGCGCGGGTGGCGATGATGATCGTCGGCAAGGTCATCAGCGTCAGCACCAGCGCACCGACCAGCGGGGCAGAAGAGGGAAGCCCGGCAAAGTTGATGAAGATCGCGAGGCCCAGGATACCGTAGACGATGGACGGCACGGCCGCGAGGTTCGAGATATTCACCTCGATCAGGTCGGTCAGCCGGTTCTTCGGCGCGAACTCCTCAAGATAGATCGAGGCGGCCACACCGATCGGCAGCGTGAAGATGAAGGTCAGCAGCATCATGTACAGCGTGCCAAGCAGCGCGACGCCAAGGCCGGCGGCCTCGGGGCGCAGGTCCGAGGCGTCCGGCGCGGTGATGAAGCTCCAGTTGAACTTCGAGCGCAGGACCCCCGCCTCTTCCATCAGGTCGGCCATGTCGAGCTGGGTCACCGTCACGTTGGAGTCGCGCTCGGCGATCTCGCGGGTAACGCGGCCCTTGAAGTAACCATCGACGCGGCCACCCGTGAAGGCATCGACCGTCACGGTCTGCCCCACCAGCGACGGATCGGCCAGAACGCGGTCGCGCAGACGGGCCGGTGCGTCCTTGGAAATCATGTCGGTGATTTCCTTGTCGGTCATGCCTTCGACCACAAGGCCCTCATCGGCCAGATACTTGACCAGCGACTCGCCGAGAATGCGGGCGTAGCCGATGGTGGTGACCTTGGACATCTCGGCCACGTCGCCCGAGCCGGTCTTGTCGACCACGGCAGCATCGATGGTGACCGGGAAGGTCATCGTCGCCTGGTAGAAGGCGGAATGGCCGTCGCGGATGATGGTGAACAGCATCACGGTCAGCGTCAGCAGCGCCACCACGATGGCAGCGATGCCATAAGCGTGGAACCGCTTTTCGGCAGCATTGCGGCGCTTCATCAGCGGCGTCGCTTCCAGCAGCGAGCCATGGGCCTTGGGCTTCGGCGCGTCCGCAGAGGTCGGGCTGATATCGGTCATTCGTACTGCTCCCGGTATTTGCGCACGATCCAGAGCGCGAAGATATTGAGGCACAGCGTGATCACGAAGAGTGTCATGCCGAGTGCGAAGGCGACCAGCGTTTCAGGCGCATCGAAGGCGATGTCGCCGGTCAGCTGGCTGACGATCTTCACGGTGATCGTGGTCATCGCCTCGAAGGGGTTCAGGCCAAGCTTGGCCGCGGCGCCCGCGCCCATCGTCACGATCATCGTTTCGCCGATGGCGCGGCTGGCGGCGAGCAGGATGGCACCGACGATGCCAGGCAGCGCTGCGGGCAGAACCACCTTGCGGATGGTTTCCGACTTGGTCGCGCCAAGCCCGTAGGACCCGTCACGCATCGATTGCGGCACCGCGTTGATGATGTCATCGGTCAGCGACGAGATGAACGGGATGTTCAGCACCCCGATCACCAGGCCCGCGGTCATCACCGAGGAACCAGAGTTGCCAAGGCCAAGCGGCATGGCGATGTAATCGCGCAGGAATGGGCCAACGGTCACAAGGGCAAAGAGGCCGAACACCACGGTCGGGATGCCGGCGATCAGCTCGATCACGGGCTTCACCACCGCGCGGACCTTGGGCGGGGCGTATTCCGCGGTATAGATCGCCGCGAAGATGCCAATCGGCACAGCCACCACCATCGACACGAAGCTGATATAGAGCGTGCCCCACAGCAGCGGGATCAGGCCAAGATCGGATCCACCGCGGAATTGCGGGTTCCAGGTGAAGCCAAGGAAGAAGTCGGCAATCGGATACATGCCGAAGAAGCGGATGGTTTCCGACATCAGCGACATCACGATGCCGATGGTCGTCAGGATGGCCACCCCGGCCGAGGCGATCAGCAGCCAGCGCACGAAGGTTTCCGACACGTTGCGCGCGCGGAACTCGCCGTGGATGCGGCGAAGCGCGACCACGAACCCTGCAGCCGCAGCCGCCAGCACAAGCACCGACATCATCATCGCGCCTCGCGCCTGCATGATGCGGTAGTCCTTGGCCATCTCGAAGATCTGCGGGTTCACCTCGGACCCAAGCGCAACCCCGACCTCGGCCAGCCGGCCGCGGATGTCGGAGAAGTCGGCGCGCATGTCGCGCATCTCTTCGTTGGTCATGCCGCGCGCGGCCTGCAGCGCATCAAGGCCGCTGGCGATGCGCGAGACATCTTCCATCGCGAGCTTCGACGCCGTGGCATCTTCCGCGATCTGCGGGCCAAGCTGGCCGACGATGCGCGCATCGATCACCATCGGCTGAACGAACAGCCAGAGGGCCATCAGCGCGAAGGCGGGCACCGCGGTGAAGAGCGAGACTGTCTGGCCATAATAGCCCGGCAGAGAATGCAGTTTCCTTGCATCACCGCCAACGCTGCTCATGGCGCGGCTGCGACCGACGAAAAAGCCGACAACGGCCAGGGCAAGGACGATCAGGGTCAGTATGCCGACGCTCATGGGAAATCCGGTTCTCACAAGAGGTGAAGAGGGCGCCTTATGGCGCCCTCCGTTGATCCAAAGATTACTGGATCGCTTCCATCGGGGTTTCGGCTTCGATCAGCGCCTGAGTCTCGGCCAGCTCCGGGTCGGAAACCAGGCCGTAGGCGGCCAGCGGGCCGTCCGGGCCAGCCATGTCGTCCGACAGGAAGAACGAGACGTATTCTTTCAGGCCGGGGATCACGCCGATATGGGCTTTCTTCACGTAGAAGTAGAGCGGACGCGAGACCGGGTATTCAGCAGCAGCGATGGCTTCGGTGGTCGGAACCACACCGTTCATCGTGGCGACCTGCAGCTTGTCGGTGTTGTTCTGGTAGAACGACAGACCGAAGACGCCGACGCCGTTCTTGTTCGCGTCAACGCGAGCCAGGGTCTCGGTGTAGTCGCCATCGATGTCGATCGACAGGCCGTCGGTGCGCAGCGCCATGCAGGCATCTTCGGCATCTTCAGCGCCAGCAGCTTCATGAGCGGCCAGGGTGCCGTTCTCTTCGCAACCAGCGATGATGACTTTCTCGTCGAACACTTCACGGGTGCCGTGCTTGGTGCCCGGAACGAAGACCATGATGTCCTGAGCCGGCAGCTCGGGGTTCACGTCGGCCCAGGTCTTGGCGGTGTTGTCGACCAGGGCGCCGTCCTTGAGGACCTTGGCAGCCAGGGCGTTGTGGATGTCGGCCGGGGTGAACGCGAAGGCCGGGCCGTTGATGTCCGAAGCGAACACGATGCCGTCATAGCCGAAGCGGACTTCCATGATCTCGGTCACGCCGTTCGACACGCAGAGCTCATAGTCGCCCTTGGTGATCTTCGAGGACGAGTTCGCGATGTCGACGGTGTTTTCGCCAACGCCTTCACACATTTTCTTGCGGCCGGCACCCGAGCCGCCACCTTCCACGACCGGGGTCGGGAAGTCGAAGTTTTCGCCGAAGGCTTCGGCGACGATGGTGGCGTAGGGCAGCACGGTCGAGGAACCAGAAATCTGGACCTGGTCACGGGCAGAAGCGGCAGTCGCCGACAGTGCGGCCATAGCCAGAGCCGAGACGGTGAATTTCATGTAGGACATTAGAAGCTCCCAAGGTTAGGATTTAGGCCACAAGGTCGCGGCCCAACCACGGGCTTACGGTTAGGCAGTGTCCGTGACGAATGGATGCATGTTTTGTAACGAATTTATGACAACCATCATGAAGCGAGTGATGGCTGTGGATGAGGGCACCGTATCCGGGCCAAAGCGGCCTTGCCCCTCGATTCGACAACCGTCGCCTTTCTTGTCAAGGTTTTCCCGGGCCGGCCGTGGCCAACGGATCCCCTGCGGAAGTTTCCGATTCTGCGCTGATTCTCTGACGCCAGCGAGGGCGGGTGTCGGCTCGGGCCTGATAGTGTTCAGCTGGCCGGGGCGCGCTTGGGCCGACTGAAGCGCCCGGTCACTCGAGCAGGCAAGTAACGTGAAGCGGTGCACCCGGCAGCACCTGTGACAGTTCAGGCGGGATGACGGCGATGCCCATGGCCAGCGCAAGCGGCGAAAGCGAGGCTGACGCCCCTTGGCCAAGCCGCTCCAGAACCGGGCGGCCCATCGCATCCCGCCTGTCCCATCGGACCGGAAGATACTCGCGGCGCCCCGTCTTGCGCAGATAGGTGAATCCCGCAACGCCAGGCAGCCAGGTGTCGGGTTCTTCGGTCAACCCAGCGACCCTGCGAAGCGCAGGCTGCGCGATCTGGGCAAAGGTGATTGCTGCCGCATAGGGATTTCCGGGCAGGCCGAAATAGAGCGCCTGCCCAAGACGCCCCACGGTCAGTGGTTTGCCGGGGCGGATGGCGACCTTCAGCACATCCAGCTCTGCCGCCTCACGCCGGAGCGCGTCGAGAATGTGGTCTTCCTCGCCGGCCGACACCCCGCCTGACGAGATCACCACATCATGCGCGCCGGCAGCTCGCCGGATCGTGGCGCGGATGATCGCGCGGTCATCGGGCACGATGCCCAGATCGGTCAGCTCCACCCAGGGCAGACGGGCCAGAGTGGAGCGCAGCAGCACGCGGTTGGAGTTGTAGATCTGGCCATGGGCCAGCGGGCGTCCCGGTTCCGTCAGCTCATTGCCGGTCGCCAGGATCGCCACCCGCACCCGCCGCCGCACCACAGCCGCGGACAGCCCGCAGCCGGCCAGCAGCGCAAGGCGTTGCGGGGTCAGCACCACCCCGGCGGCCAGGGCCTGCGCGCCTGCTGCCAGATCCTCGCCCCGCCTGCGGATGTTCTGGCCAGACGCGGGGCGGTGCGAGAGGGTGATCCTGCCGCCTGCGGGAATGACATCTTCTTGCATGACCACGGCATCCGCACCCGCGGGGATCGGCGCGCCAGTGAAGATGCGGGCGGCCCTACCTTGGGCAAGGGCGGCGGCCCGGCCGTCGCCCGCGGCGATCCTGTCGGTGGCAATCAGCGTCCACGGGCCCGCGCCCGCCAGATCGCCCCGTCGCAGGGCATAACCATCCATCGCCGAATTATCGAAGGGCGGCAGGTCCGCGGCGGCAAACACCGCGCCGGACAGCACGCGCCCCACCGCATCATCAAGGGCCAGCCGCTGCTCCTCCACCACCGGCCGCGCAACGGCGATGGCGCGCAGCCGCGCCGCATCGACCGTCAACGTCGGCCCGGTCTTGCCGGCGGAGCAGTCGAGAGGACGGATCATGGCTCTCCTGAAATTACGCGGCCCTCCCCCCGAGGGAAGGGCCAGTTTCATCTGCTGGTCAGAGCACCACTTGCTTGGACTTGAAGGTGACCCGCGCCGACTCGCGCGTTGCATTCGAGACCTTGCGGATATCGCCCCAGCAATGCTTGTAGTTGGGCAGCACCAGCTCGTTCACGCCCTCATTGATGACGTTGCCCTGGCTGCCGGCCGGCGAGCCGAAGACCATGGCAACCTGGTGGCGCTTGGCGGTGGCGGTGGGATAGATCATGCCCTGCGTCACGCCATTGTCGTTGATGATCTCGACCAGATCGCCGGGATTCAGGCCCTCCTCCACCATGTCATCGGGGTTCATCTCGATGAACGGATAGGGGAAGCGGTCCTGCACGAACTCGTTGCGCTGGTCGAGGAACTGGTTCTGCCAGAAGATGTTGGCGCGCACGTTGTTGATCCAGTATTTGTGCGCCGCCTGTTCGCGCGCCTTGCCCGGCGCCTGCCAGCCCCGCCAGCCAGAGGCGCAGAACAGCGCCTTGCCATCCTCGCGCCCGTGCCGGGTGAAGACCCCGTCGGTATAGAGCCGTTCGGTCCCCACCAGCGCGCCATTCGCGTAGCCGGTCACAGGTTCCTGCACCCCGTTATTGCCGGCGGCGCGCAGGCGCTCATAGGTCACCTCGGGATTGGCGGTGTTGTAGCCGTCCATGAAGGCGTCTTCTTCCGTCTCCCAGTCATAGCCCTTGAACTGGTCGGCATAGGCGTCCTGGCCCATGCTCCGCAGCACGCGCTCCATGTTCTGGGCAAGCCCGGCGGCGATCAGGCAGTCGGGGCGGGAATTGCCGAAGGGATCCATGTATTTCTCGGACAGCCGCAACCGCCGCTCGCCGTTCATCGAGGTGAGGTTCATCTCGCTTGCCTCGCAGGCGGGCAAGATCACATGGGCGTTCTGGCCGATCTGGCTGTGGATGATATCCATGTCCACCACGAACAGCCCGCCCGCGCTGATCGCCGAGACGATCGCCTCGACAAGCTGTTCGCGCGTGCCACCGGCAGCGGCGTCGATCGCGTCCTTGACCATGTCGGCCCGGCGCTTGTGGACGCGTTTGAACTCCGATGCGTTGATCGTGGTCTTGTGGTGATCGCAGGCCCAGATGTGGTGAACCCCGCCAAGGCCGCGGATCAGGAACTGGTCCACATATTCCGCGGGGCGGCCGACATGGCCATCGGCCGGGCGGAAATAGCCCTCCTGGTGTCCGCCCAGACGACAGACCCCGGTGCCCTCGCGGCCGACATTGCCGGTGGCCAGCGCGATGTTCACCATCGCCCCGACCACGCGGTAATTGTCATTGCCCCAGATGATGCCCTTCTCATAGGCCAGCGTGCATTTGCGGCGGGCGCCATCGTCCTTCGGCTTGGCGATCCATTCGGCAGCCTTGGCGATATCGGCAGCCGGAATGCCGCAGACCTTTTCCGCCTCGGCCAGCGACAGGCGGATCGCCTGCATGGCATGCTCGAGGCTGCCAAGGCTGGCGGGATGCGCCTCGTCCTGCGCGACGGCCTGGCCGTCCTGAAAGGTCGAGGCGGCGATGAACTCAGCATCGGTCCAGCCTTGATCGACGATCTCGGTCATGATCGCGTTCAGCAGCGCAAGGTCGGTGCCTTCCTTGATCGGAAGGTGCAGCACATTCTCGGCCCCGGCATATTGCTCGGCCGAATGGACAGACACGGTGCGCCGCGGGTCCACCATGATGAACTTGGCCCCCGACTGCATCCCCGGAACCATGTGGTTCAGGTAAAGATTGGTCTGGCACTCCATCGGGTTCGCGCCGACGACGAAGATGGTGTCCGTCACCTCATAGTCCGCATAGCTGTTGTTCAGCTCGTCCACGCCCATATCGCGCGAGGAATGCACCTCGGAGTTATAGGCGGGGCGGTTGTGGATGCGGATGTTCTTGACCTTCATGCTGTCGAAATACAGCTTGCCGGTCGCCCAGGTATTCTCATACCCGCCCGCCGATCCGCCATGGTCGAAGACCGACACGACAAGGTCATCCTCGGAGCCGTCGGTGACCACGCGGGCGGTGACCCGCGCCACCAGATCCAGCGCATCGTCCCAGCTTGTGGGCTGCCACACCCCGTTGCGCCAGACCAGCGGATCGTGCAGGCGCTGCTGCTGGGTGCCGGTCACCTTCGAGGGGCGGTTCTCGGCCATCCGCGCGCCGCGCACCGACCCGAGGCCAGAATTCACGACGCAATTGGCATCGGGCTTGACCACCAGATGCACGTCTTTGCCGTTCTGGCGCACGGCGTTGTACATGGAGGGCGCATACCACGCCTCGGTTTCCATATACTGCTGCTCGCTCAGGTCCACGCCGAACTTGTTCTGGCTGGGATCCGTGCCGCCCTGCTTGTTCATCGGCCATGTGTAGGCCTTGTAGCCGCAACCGACGATGCAGTAGTGGCAGGTTACGTTGAATTCCTGCGCATCGGCGGGGATGATCGGCAGACGGTCAACTTGTCTCTTGTAAGCCATTGATCTCTCTCCCTTACAACACGTTCGACAGGCGGCCGTAGATCAGCTCGTCCACGCCCTCGGCATAGATGTCGCCAGCGGCATCCACGCGCAGCAGGAACTGCGGCAGGTTCTGCGTGGCATGGCCCCAGATCTGCTGGCCGCCCGACTCGCAGTCGAACCGCGAATGGTGACCGGGGCAGTTCAGGGTCTTGTCCTCGGCCGAATAGCTCATCTGCCAGCCCTTGTGCGGGCACAGCACCGAGAAGGCGACGACATCGCCATCGGGCCCGATCCCGCCCTCGACCGCTTGCCCCAGCTTGATCAGCACTCCGGGGCTTTCCGCGTCGGGATAGGTGATGTCCAGCGGCTCGTTCACCGCAAGATCGGCAAGGTTCGCCAGCCGGTTCGCCGGATAGTCGACCCGGGCAAGAGCCTGCGCCTTCGCCTGCGCGGGGGACAGCACGGTCGATGCCGCGGCGCCCGCAGTCGCCATCAGGCTGCCTCTCAGGAACTGTCGACGTCCGGTGTCGACCAATCGGTTGCACTTCATTGGCTGGAACCCTCCCCTGGCTCATCAAGTGATGTCTGGCACAAGGGTATTCGAAGCGGCGGGGCCGATCGACGGGCGGGTGCGGATCGCCGCAGCGCGGCTATCAGGTGATTTTGTTGAGGAAAAAACGGCGTTCGGAAATCCGAACATGAAGCGGGGCCCGGTCAGGACAGGTCGAACTTCTGCATCTTCTCCCAAAGCGTGGTGCGGGCGATGCGCAACAGCTTTGCCGCCTCGCCGATCTGGCCTTCGGTCCGGTCCAGCGCGGCGATGATCTGGGCCTTCTCTGCCGCCTCGCGCGCTTCGGCCAGCGACATCATCGCATCGGACCGGGCAAGGTGTTCGGGGAAGAGGTCGGAGGGTTGCAACATCGGCCCCGCTGCCATCGCCAACCCGCGCACCAGCCGCGCCCGCACCTCGCGCCCACCGCCCGGCCAGTCATGTCCCCGCGCCGCGGTCTCGCAAAGCGCGCTGATCCCGTCCAGCGCCGGGGCATAGGTGGGGGCAAGCTTGCGGAACAGCTGCTGCAGCAGCCAGACGGCATCCTCGGGGCGCGCCCCCAGCGGCGGGACCGGGATCTCCATCTGCGCCAGCCGGTAGAACAACTCGGGGCTGAAGCGGCGCTCGGCGATCAGGCCTTCGAGGGTATTGCCGCAGGCGGTGATCAGGCGGCCGTCAAAGCCGCGGTCGAGGGCGCGGAGCAGCGCCACTTGAACGTCGCTCTCCAACAGGCTGATGGCGTTGATGAAAAGCGTTCCATCCCCCACCGCAGCAAGACCGCGCCCCGCGCCCAGCAAGGCCTGCCCCGCATCTTCCTCTCGCGCCAGACTGACGGTCACGAACGGCGCCGCCCGCCTGTCGGACAGGTCGTGGATGCGCCGCGCCATCAGGTCCTTGCCGGTCCCGGGGCCGCCGCGGATCAGCACCGGCTGCGCGTGCTGCGCGGCGCGGGCAATCAGCGCCTCGACCCGGCTTGCCGCGGCGGACACGCCGATCAGTGGCGGGAAGCCCATATCCGCGCGCGGCTGGACCAGCAGGCTGAGCCGTTCCAGGAACACCGACATGTCGAAGGGCTTGGTCACGTAATCCGCCGCGCCCGACTTGATCAGCCGCACGGCCTGCCCGATCCCGCCCTGCCCGGTGATGAACAGGAAGGGCGGCGGCGTGCCGCTGCGGGCGAGCGTTGCGAACAGCTCCTCGCCCGTCCCGTCGGGTAGGCCTATATCGCAGATCACCGCGTCGATGGGCTGGCTGGGGGTGCGGATCGCGCCAAGCGCGCGCCCCATCTGCTTGAGCCACAGGACATGCGCCCCCTCCAGCTCCAGCCGCTGAAGCAGCGATGCGCCCATGATCTCATCATCCTCGACCAGCACGATGCGGCTACCCTTCAGCATCTTGCACCCCCGGTTCCGGCCCGAAACTGACGATGATGCGGGTCACGCCACCCGCCCGGTGATGCGCGATGTGGCCGCCAAGGCCAAGCGTCAGGTCGCGCACCAGCCGCAGCCCGACCCCGCCGCCGGGCGACAGCGGCGCATCGGTCAGCAGCCGGTCCAGCGCGGCTTGTGGCATCCCTGCCCCATTGTCGGAAATGGCGATGGCGAGGCCGGCACCGCCCTGCGATGCGTCCAGCCCGATCCTGCCCTCGCGCCCGGCGGCAGCACTGGCGTTGAGCAGCAGGTTCAGCGCGATCTGGCGGACCGGCCCTGCGGCGAGGCCGGGCGGGACACCCGGCAGGTCAACCGACCAGTCCATGCCTTGCGCCTGCCGCGACAGCTCGGGCTGGATCAGCAGCTTGAGGTCGGCGAAATCCTCAGCGCTCAGCGGCCTGTGCTCCATATCCATGCGGTTCTGGTCCAGCGAGGCGCGGGTCACGTCGCGCAGATGGCGCAGGCCCCGGTCCAGCAGGTCGGCCGACTGGCGCACCACCTCGGGCCGGTCCGAGAAGGTTCGGATGGTATCGGCCGCGTTCAGCAGCCCGCCCAGGGGATTGTTGATCTCATGCGCCAGCGAGGAGGAGAGGCGGCCAAGCGCCACGAAGCGCTCACGCTCTGCCAGCCGCTTCTCGGCCTCGGCCTTGGCGGCGACCGCGCCCACCATGGCGTTGTAGGTGCGGGCAAGGCGCGCCAACTCGCCATCGCCGCGCGGAATTTCGGCCGCAGGGATCGGATAGGGCTTTCCTTCCGTCCGTGTCATCTGCCGCGCCAGCGTGGACACGGGTCGCAGCATCTGGCGCAGGGCCGCATAGCCTGCCATGGCCAGCACGCCGATGGCCACCGCATTGCCAAGGATCAGCAGCATCAGCGCCCGCCGCCGTTCGATCAGCAGGTCCGATACGTCAAGCTCGGTCACGATCTCGCCCACCATTCGGCCTTGATAGATCAGCGGCGCCAGCAGCCGCAGGACCGGACCCGACCCGCCCACCGACAGATCCTCCAGCGCCGCGGCGCCCTGCGCCAGATCGGCGATGGCGCTGTCCATCGGCACCCGGCCCGGATCAGTTGCCGCCAGCACGCGCCCCGTATCATCCGCCACCGCGGTCAGGATCATGCGCCGCCCTTCGCCGCCCTGCGAGGCCCGGTCAAGCGTGTCATACACCTCCCAGACATCGCGGCGCAGCACCAGCGGGCCAAGCGCCACCGACAGCCCCTCGACATGCATCTGCGCCAGTTCCTGTACCCGCGCGTCCTGAACCCCTGCCAGGGCGCGCAGCACCTGCTGCGAGGCAACAGCGCCGACCAGAACCATCATCGCCGCGCCGAGCAGCGGCAGCTTGAGCGAGAGGGGAAGCCGGCCAAGCGCCTGCATCGGTCAGGCCTCCAGATCGCGCATGCGGGTGGCGATCCCGTCAAAGAGCGCGTCCGACGCAGGCTGAAATCCGTCAATCTGCAGGGCAGCAAGCGCCTGCCGGCCCTCGGGCGTATCGCCCATGCCCAGAAGCGCGCGGCGCAGGGCCAGAACGGGCTCGGACCCGGTGCTGTCGCGCCGCGCGCAGATCGGCGGGAACCCCAGCCATTCCGACCGGGCAATCACCCGGGTGCGCGCAGTCAGCGCCGGTTCGATGGTCGCCAGCGACTCCCAGACATATCCATCCACGCTGCCCGAGCGCACCAGCCCATCGGCGACGGCGCGCACGACGTTGCGATGCCCGTAGGTGAAGATCGCGCGACTGAAGAAGGTCTCGGCCCGCTCCCCCGCGCGGCGCAGGTCGGATGCGGTGACAAGATAGCCAGAGTTCGAATCGGGGTCGGAAAAGGCATGGGTACCCCCGCGCAGATCGGGCAGCCCCGTGGCCGGATCGTCCGCGGCGACGATCAGGTAGGACTGATACCGCGGCCCGCCGCGCCACGAGGGCACCGCGACCAGCCCAAGCGCATCAGCATGTTGCAGATAGGGATAGCCACAGAGCCAGGCCGCATCGACGGAGCGTTCCAGCAAGAGGCCGGTGATTTCCTGATAGGTGCGCCGTTGCACCAGCTCTATCTGGCGCCCCATCCCGCGGGACAATGCCTCGCGGAGCCCATCGACCACGGCGGCATCGTTGTCGAGAAACACCGGGGTCAGGCCCATGCGGAACACGGGTTCCGCGCGGGCCCGGCCTGCGAGGCCGGCGGCGAGGGCGCCCGCCAGAAGGGCACGCCGTTTCATCAATGGCTCCACGCGGCTGGGACTCCCTGTTGCGGCGGCCGTGATGGCGCGCGCTTTCCCTGTGCTCGGATCGGCGTTCGCCACGATAGGCCGCCACGCCGCGGGTCAGAAGAGCAAACTTCGCCTGCCCTGCCATCTTGCCATGCGCCTTGTGCGAGGCGCTAGGCCGGCGGAGACACGCACACAGCCTGCACATTGGCGGTTGACCGCGGGCATGGGGGGCTCTACTTGATCGGCAATCGACGATAAACGAATGCAGAGGCAGACCATGCCCTTCAGCCCATCTCCCGCCTCTGACGTCCGCGATCAGCAGGTTGCCGATCTCGCAAAGGCGCTGGCGCATCCGGCGCGGCTGCGCATCTTGCGGCTGTTGCTGGCCACGCCGGGCTGCATTGGCGGCGATATCGTGGATGCTGTCGGCCTTGCGCAATCGACCGTCTCGGAACATTTGCGCATCCTCAAGACGGCCGGGGTGATCACGGGGGAAATCTCCGGCCCCCGCGTATGCTATGCGCTGAACCCCGAAGCGCTTGCCCTGCTGTCCGCCTTCGTGGCGTCGCTGGTGGCGCCCGAATGCGAGGCCTGCCACATCCCCGAACAGAGAGCCGCATCATGAGCCTGTTTGAACGCTATCTGACCCTGTGGGTCGCGCTGTGCATCCTTGCCGGCCTTGCGCTTGGCAGCCTGCTGCCAGGCCTCTTTGGCACGCTGGCCGGCCTTGAATACGCCTCGGTCAATCTGGTCGTTGCGGTGCTGATCTGGGCGATGGTCTATCCGATGATGGTGGCGGTCGATCTCGGCTCGCTGAAATCGGTGGGCAAGCGGCCCAAGGGGCTGATCATCACGGTGGTGATCAACTGGCTGATCAAGCCCTTCACCATGGCGGCCCTGGGCGTGCTGTTCTTCCAGCATCTGTTTGCCGGGCTGATCGACGGGGCCAAGGCCCCGGAATACATCGCCGGGCTGATCCTGCTGGGGGCGGCGCCCTGCACGGCGATGGTGTTCGTCTGGTCGCAGATGACCAAGGGGGATGCGAACTACACGCTGGTTCAGGTCAGCCTGAATGACCTGATCATGGTGGTGGCCTTCGCACCGATCGTCGCCTTCCTGCTGGGAGTCACAGATATTGCCGTGCCGTGGGAGACGCTGATCCTCTCGACGGTGCTTTACGTGGTGATCCCGCTGGTGGCCGGGGTGCTGACACGCTCTGCCCTGATCCGGCAGGGCGGCGAGGCGGCGGTTGCGGCCTTCACCGCGCGCATCAAGCCCGCTTCGATCCTGGGGCTGCTGCTGACGGTGGTGCTGCTGTTCGGGTTTCAGGGGCCGGTCATTCTGGCGCAGCCGGGGCTGATCGCTTTGCTGGCCGTCCCGATCATCATCCAGTCCTACGGCATCTTCGCGCTAGGCTATGGCTGGGCCTATCTCTGGCGGCTGCCGCACAAGATCGCGGCGCCCTGCGCGCTGATCGGCACCTCGAACTTCTTCGAGCTGGCGGTGGCCGTGGCGATCGGGCTCTTCGGCCTCAATTCTGGCGCCGCGCTGGTGACCGTGGTGGGCGTGCTGGTCGAGGTGCCGGTGATGCTGTCGCTGGTCGCCTTCGCCAACCGGACCCGGGGCAGGTTCCCGGCATGAGCTTTCCGGTCGTCATCCATCACAACCCCGGCTGCGGCACCTCGCGCAATGTGCTGGGGATGATCCGGGCGGCGGGATATCAGCCGGTGGTGATCGAGTACCTTGTGGAAGGCTGGACGCGGTCCCAGCTTCTGGCGCTGTTCGCCGCCGCGGGGATCACGGCGCGGCAAGCGCTCAGGATCGTCCGCTCGCCGGCCGAGGAAATGGGGCTGACCGCGCCCGAAGTCACCGAGGATCAGCTGCTGGATGCGATGTTCCGGCACCCGATCCTTGTGAACCGCCCCCTCGTCTGCACCCCCAAGGGCGTGCGCCTGTGCCGTCCGTCCGAAGTGGTGCTGGACCTGCTGGAGCGGATGCCCGCGGGGCCGTTTGCCAAGGAAGATGGCCAATTGATCCTTGATGCGGAAGGAAACCGTCTTGTCTGACACGCCCAATATCGACGACACCCTGTTCCCCGGGCTTGACGAGGCGGCCCTGCTGACGCCCACCCACAAGACCCACCCGCCCCGCATCCTGATCCTTTATGGCTCGCTGCGCCCCCGCAGCTTCAGCCGCCTGTCGGGCGAGGAGGCCGGGCGAATCCTGACCCGGCTGGGGGCAGAGGTGCGGGTCTTCAACCCCTCGGGCCTGCCGCTGGTCGATGACGGCGTGGATGCCAGTCACCCCAAGGTGCGCGAGCTGCGCGATCTGGTCGCTTGGTGCGAAGGCATGGTCTGGTCCTCCCCCGAGCGCCACGGTGCCATGACCGGGCTGATGAAGACGCAAGTGGACTGGATCCCGTTGTCCGAAGGTGCCGTGCGGCCGACGCAGGGCAAGACGCTGGCCGTGATGCAGGTCTCGGGCGGGTCGCAAAGCTTCAACGCGGTGAACCAGATGCGGCTTCTGGGGCGCTGGATGCGGCTGATCACCATCCCCAACCAATCCTCGATCCCGAAAGCGTTTCAGGAGTTCGACGAGGCGGGGCGGATGCGCCCCTCGCCGCTCTATGACCGGATCGTTGACGTGATGGAGGAGCTGATGAAATTCACCCTGCTGACCCGCGACCGCGCCGACTACCTCGTGGACCGCTATTCCGAACGCAAGGAAACCGCCGAGGCGTTGATGAAGCGGGTAAACCTGTCGGCGGCTACGTGATCAGCCCTTCCGGATCAGAGTGCCTTCCAAAGGCACAGCCCCCGACAGAGTGTTCGAGATCGTGCCGTATTTCAGGATGTTGCGATGCAGTAGGTCCAGCCGCTGGTCTGTCTCAGTGCTGTCCACCGTGATCTGATACCGGATCAGCATCAGCTTGGGCGGTGCGTCCTGACGGACGGCCTCCAGTTGCACCTCGGCCCCCTCGATCTGGAACGAGAGCATCGGCGTGACCCGCTCGATCCCCTTCAGCATGCACGCAGCAAGGGCCGACAGCAGCAGTTCCACCGGATTCATCGCATCGCGGCGGCCGGCCATGTCGGTGTCCAGCACCACCTCGGCCTCCTTGGCCACGGCAAGGCTGCCGTGGCTGTCGATGCGGCGGGCGGAAACCCGGTACTCGGTCACAGCAGGCGGCCGATCTCTTCTGCGCTCAGCACCTTGCCGGCCGAGAGTACCTTTTCATCCACCACCAGACCGGGTGTGGACATCACGCCATAGGCGGCAATTTCGGCAAAATCGGTGATCTTGACGATCTCAGCCTCCCTGCCGGCCGCCTCTGCCGCCGCCTTGGCATTCTCACCGAGGGTGACGCATTTCTTGCAACCCGAACCGAGGATCTTGATGATCATGATAGTCCCTTTCAAATGAACCAATGGGTGATCGCGTTGAAGGTGAAGCCGATGGTCAGGATGCCGACCGTCACCACGCCGGTGAAGGTGGCCAGCAGCGGTAGCTTGACCACGCGTTTGAGCATGATCAGCGAGGGCAGCGACAGTGCGGTCACCGCCATCATGAAGGCCAGCACGGTGCCCAGGCCGACGCCCTTGCCCACCAGCGCCTCGGCAATCGGCAAGGTTCCGAAGATATCGGCATACATCGGGATGCCCACCAGCGTTGCCACCGGCACCGCCCACCATTTGTCCTGCCCCAGCAGCGCGCCGATGATCTCCGCCGGCACCCAGTTGTGGATCGCAGCCCCGATGCCCACGCCGATCAGCACATAGGGCCAGACCTTGTGCACGATATCCAGCACCTGATCGCGGGCGAAGGCCATCCGCTCGCCGCGCGTCAGGCTCTCCTCCGCGTCCGTGACCGGTACGTTGCGCACGAAGCCTGCGACCTGGTCTTCCATCCCCAGCTTGCCGATGATGGTGCCGCCGATGATCGCCACCAGAAGACCGACGGCCACATAAGCTAGGGCAATCGGCCAGGAAAAGATCGAGGCCAGCAGGATCACCGAGGCCATGTCGACCAGCGGTGAAGAGATCAGGAACGAGAACGTCACCCCAAGCGGCAGCCCCGCCGCGGTGAACCCGATGAACAGCGGAATGGAAGAGCACGAGCAGAACGGTGTGATCGTTCCCAGCAGCGCCCCAAGGATATTCGCGCCGAGACCCGACCTGCCGCCCAGGATGCGCCGGGTACGCTCTGGCGGGAAGTAGCTTTGCACGTAGGAGATGACGAAGATCAGCACCGACAGCAGGATGAAGATCTTGATCACGTCATAGACGAAGAACTGAACCGATCCCCCGATGCGCGACGCCGGGTCAAGCCCCACCGCCTGCACCCCCGCCGCCACCAGATCGGACAGCCACTGCATCCGTAAAAGCTGGTCGTTCATCCATGTGAAAATGGTCACGCCATCACCTCTTCGACCAGGGCCGCAGCCAGCAGTGCCCGCAGATGAGGCGGCAGGTCGGGCCGGATCCGGTAGCGCACCCATTGCGCGTCCCGCCGGTCGACCACCAGCCCGGCCTGTTTCAGCACCGCCATGTGCCGGGACATCCGGCTCTGGCTGACATCAAGGCTGCGCATCAGATCACAGACGCAGCGCTCTTCCCCGCCCGAAAGAAGGCGCATGGCGCCCAGTCGGGTCGGTTCGGCAAGCGCGGACAAGGCGGTGATGATCATGGAGGGGCCTGTAACTCAAGGTGGGAACCGGAAATGCGCCGGACCCATCAGGAGTTGGCACGGCCGCTTGTGCGCATCTGCGCATAGGCCAATGACCCGCGCCCTGTTCCAGATCAACTGAGCAGGTCTTTTCCGTCGAGCAAACAGGTGGGCACCCTGAAACGCGGAAGCCCCCGCAGGGGCTCTGCAGTCTTGACTCAGCGGACGTGCATGGAATTGTTTTTACATGATGATTTTGTTGCGGGATGTTGATTTGAACACCGTTTCCGGCAAGCAAAGTACAAAATTATCTTCCGCTAGCTCGAGGGATAACTGCGATATCCGGACGAAACTCAGTCGTTTCTTTCTTTGACCAAACTGATCACACGCGAGGGGTCGACTGATCCAGTCCGCTGTCAGCACGATCTGATCCGCGTCGGTCTGGGCGGGCGTCACACCAAGCAGCGTCACCGCGCTGGCCCCGCCGGTGACGGTATCGGAAGGTCGGCCCTGATGGTGCCGTCGCCGTTGCCGCCGGTCACGATGTCCGCGATTTGGACGCCGCGCACAAGCTCGAAGGGTTCCCGCGCGTTGCGGTCAATAGCGTCGATCATATCCCGGCCTTTTCAGTTCTCCGGTAATAATTCAAGCGGTTGAGCGGAAGCCGCTAATCCATCCGCCACCCGGCGGCAATGGCGAGCCGGACCAGTTCCGGCAAGGATGCGGCCCCTGTCTTGCGCATGACCGCCGCCCGGTGGTTTTCGACCGTGCGCTGGTTGATCCCAAGATCCGCAGCGATGACCTTGTTCGGGGTACCGCCGAGAACCCTGACCAAGACATCATGTTCTCGCGGGGTAAGGTCTGCCAGCGAGACCTGAGCAGCCCGTCTTGAGGCAGCGCGCAAACGCTGGTCGGTTGAGCCTTCGACGGCGCGCAGGACACTGGCCATAAGATCCGCGGCCCTCGCCGGTTTCTCGATCAGGTCCGCCGCACCTGCCTTCATCGCACTGACTGCCATCGCAATATCGCCATGCCCGGTCAGCACCACGGCGGGCAAGGTCGAACGCTCGGCCCGCAACACCTCCAGCAGGGCCAGCCCGTTCATGCCGGGCAGCACGCCATCGACCACAAGGCAAGCCCCGGGCGGCGGGCGCGGCGCTGCAAGGAACGCCTCGGCAGAGGGATGCGTGACGACGGTCCAGCCTTCAGCTTCGAACAGATGCCGCGTGGTGGCACGGATCATCGGATCGTCATCCACAACGTGCAGTACCCTGTGATCCGCGGCCGCAGGTCCGGGCAGTCCTGACAGCTTGGCTGCGCGGGACTCCTGCAGCAGACCCGAAATGCGCTCCAGCAAGACCTCTGGGGCAACCGGCTTGGAGATCTGGTTGAACGAGGTTGCAGAGATGCATTGCAGCGTCGCGGTCGTGATGTCCCCCGTCAAGATGATGGTCGGCACACTCCGGTTCAGCACGCCCGGGAGATCCAGCGCCAGGGACACCCCGGACGCAGCGCCAAGAAGATCGGCATCCGTCAGCAGAAGGTCCGGCGGCTCTGCAGCTTTTGCCGCCCATGCCAGGGCATCGTGGGCCGTGGCCTTGGCGATGACGCTGTGCCCCTCGCCCTCCAGCAGTTCAACCAGCAAGCCGCGCAGATCGTCATGGTCCTCGACCAGCAAGATGGTTCCGGTCTGCCGGACGCCGGGCCCCCTCATAGGCGCAGTCCCTTCGGGAGCAGGCAGCCCTTCCGCGACGACGGGCAGCGTGATCATGAACGCCGAGCCTTTCCCCACTGTCGATTTCAGGCCAAGCGGATGGTGCAGCAGCTTCGCCAGCTGCTGGACGATCGACAGGCCCAGCCCGAGGCCCTGCCTTGGAAGATGCGCCGAGGCTTCGCCCTGATGATAGGCGTCGAAGATCGCACCGCGATCTTGCTCCGGCACGCCGATACCCGTGTCACAGATCTGAACCGTCACATGATCGCGCTGCCTGCGGCACCCGATCAAGATACCGCCCTTGACCGTGTATTTCAGCGCGTTGGAGAGCAGATTTCGCAGGATCTGCTCCAGCAGCTGCGGATCGGTCGCCACCCAGGCGCTGCTGGGGACCAGCCGAAGCCTCAGCCCTTTCATCGCGCAGAGCGGCGCGAACTCGTCGGCGAGCCTCTGCAGCAGCGGTGCGATGGCAATGGACACCACCTGCGGGCGCACGATGCCGGATTCGATGCGGTTCACGTCGAGCAGGGAATCCAGCATGTCGGTCATTGACTCCAAGGTACGGTCCAGCAAAGCCGCAAGCCGCGCAGCCTCGACTGTGTGCCGCCCGCGCGCCATCAGGCCATGCAGCAGGGCCAGCGACTGCAGGGGTTGACGAAGATCATGGCTGGCGGCGGCCAGAAACCGGGATTTGGCGGTGGTCGCGCGGTCGGCCTGACGCTTGGCGGCGACAAGGGCTGCATGGGTGCGCTTGCGTTCCGTGATGTCGATAAACGTGATGACCACGCCTTCGACATGCCCGTCATCGGTACGGTAAGGCTGGATCCGGCGCAGGAACCAGACATCCTTGGCCCCGGAAATCTCGCGCTCCACCGGTTCTGACGAGTGCAGCACGGCTGCAGCGTCGGCAGCCAGATTTTCGTCCGTGGACAAGGCTGCCAGATCGGCGAGCGGGCGGCCGATATCGGTTGCAATCACGCGAAACACCGTGCGGGCCCGCGGAGTGAAGAACCGGATGTTCAGGTCGGCATCCAGGAACAGCGTCGCCACATCGGTGCTGTAGAGCACGTTCTGCAAATCGTTGGCTGTCGTGCGGTGCCGCTCCAGTGTTTCCTGCAACTGAGCGTTGAGGGCGGTCAATTCCTCGTTCAGCGCCTGAAGCTCTTCTTTCGAGGCCAGAAGCTCTTCGTTGGTGGACTGGAACTCCTCGTTGACCGAAAGGGCTTCGGCGGTATCGGCCGCGTGCGCCTCTACCTCCAGTTCCAGATCGTGCAAGGCATCGCGCAGGTCCTTGCGTGTCTCATCAAGGGTGGCTTCAAGTTTGGCGATCCGCGAGGCATCATCATCGGTTTCCGGATCGGCAGACCGCTCGGGCAACAGGGCCCGCGCCACTGGCACGAAACAGGCCAGCAAGAGCTGTTCCGCGCCGGAGGATACGGACCGCAGTTCGATGTTGAACCGGCCATCATCCGCCGGGTGGCCAGGGACGATGACGAAGGGGTTGGCCGCATCGCATTCCGCGGCCGCGACCCGGAACCGAGCGCGCAGGGTCTTGGGCAACATGCCAAGAATTCCAGGGTCGGGGTGGCCCCGCGTCACGCTCAGAAACCGCTCCGTCGGGCCAAGAAGATACAGACAGTCCAGCCGACGGTTCAACAGCACGGCAGCCGGCGCATAGTTGTCCAGAACGATCCGCCGGCACAGGTCTTCCAGGTCTGTCCGGCGGCTGGCCTGCAAAGGCGTATTGGCAGGCTTGCCGATCCGTGCGCCCGATTTGACCTGAAGACTTCCAGAGCGGTCTGGCCCGATACAGCGCCAAAGCCGCAGGTTCTTGTCGAGAGCTTCGAACCGGCTGTTCGCGGGCCCAGGCGTTTCTGCCGCCCCAAGAAGCAGCAGGCCTCCCTGCTGCAACGCGAAGCTGAAGAGCCCGATGACCTGGCTTTGGGCCGCGGGTTCCAGATAGATCAGAAGATTCCGGCAGGACACCAGATCCATCCGCGAAAACGGCGGGTCGGACAGCAGGTCGGCCACTGTAAAGACAATCACATCGCGCAGTTCCGACCGAACCCGCCAACCGCCGTTCTCGGCCCTGAAGAACCGTGCCAGGCGCGCTGCGGAAACTGCGTTCTCGATTGCAGCCGGATAGAACCCCTCCCGCGCCAAGGCGACTGCATCCGCGTCTATGTCCGATGCAAAGACCTGAAGTCCAGCCGGGAACCCGGCAGCTTCGACCGCCTCGAGACAGAGCATCGCCAGGCTGTAGGCCTCCTCGCCCGTGCTGCAGCCGGCGACCCAAATCCGCAAGGGTCTGTCAGGGGGCAGTGTTGCGATCAAGCCCGGCAGCGCAGTTTCCGCAAGATAGAGGAAGACGGCAGGATCCCTGAAAAAGCTGGTGATGTGGATCAGCAGATCTGCCGAGAGCTGTGCCAGTTCCGCTGGGTCCGCAATCAGAACCGCCAGATAGCGTTCCGCTTCTGTCAGGCCGCAGCCCGCGAGTGCCATCCGGCGAGCGATGCGGCGGTGAATGGTGCCGGTCTTGTACAGCGAAACATCCTGTGGTGCGGTTTTCGCCACAAGGGCGATGATGGCATCCAGCTTGTCGTTTGGCTCTGCCAGCGCGACTATCGGTTGCGGGCCGTTCCCGGCCGCGTCTTCGACTGCCTCGGTGACGCCGCTACCCTTGGCGCGCGGGGGGGCCGCACTTGGTTCCGCCGCCAGTTTGGCAAGAACTTCCGGCATGTCGCTGACCTTCAGGACTTGATCGACGAACCCGGTACCAATCGCGCTTTCCGGCATGCCCGGATAGCCCGCTTCTTGAGGATCCTGCGCAAGGATGACCCCGCCTGCCCGGTGGATGGCCCCCAGCCCGCCGCTGCCATCAGCCCCTGTACCGGACAGGATGATGCAGGCGAGCGGAGAAGGCGGATTCTTTGCCAGCGACTGCAAGAGCACGTCGAACGGCAGTCGCACTGCCTTGCCGACGTGCGGCGCGGCCGCATGGATGATGCCGCCCTTGACGGTCAGAAAGACCCCCGGCGGGATGATGTAGAAATGCGCGGGCCGCAGCACCATGCCATCCGCAGCCAGAACAACACTCAGTGACGTGTCGCGGGCAAGGAGGTCGACCATCATGCTGTCATGCGAGGGATCCAGATGCAGGATCAGCACAAACGCCGCCGGGATGTCGCCGGGGAGCACCTTCAAGAGCGCGCTGCACGCTTCCAGCCCGCCCGCCGATGCCCCGATGGCGATGACCGGCAAGTGATCAATGGGGGCCACGCCACGCTTTGCCGACATCGCCTACTCCTAAAATGGCTAACAGCCGACAGCTCATGCAAGCCAGCGCCAGCCCCGCCTGTCGGATGGCTCATCACAATTCGAGTACCGCGCAAACAACCTGTATCAGCATTTCCGCGGGGCAAACACTTATATTGCTAGGCGCTGCACCCTCGTTGAACACCCGACGGCGACGTCGAATCTGTGCGGGCGATCGCCCTTCTCCGCTTGTCTGAGTAGAATCCGATCCTATCGGAGGCACCCAGAGATAGATAACATCATAACGCAACGTAGCTTTTCAAATCTCACGTCAGAGATAATGAATGCGCTTGCCGAAACGACGCCATTCGAGCGGAGATCGGGGCTGCCTGACGTCAATTCCGCTGCCGCTACTCCCGAGGATGACAGCCGTCACTGGCGACGCGCCGAAGGGGACATGGCACCACGACGGTATGAACCCACCACGGTCAGGGCCATGGTTGCGTTCGCGACCAAACATCGCACGAAGCCTTTCGTAGACAAACGTTAATGTGACCCAAAACCCGGAACTTATCCCATAGCCAACAGTTCTTGACGTTGCGAGATTGCTGATCGCCCTCGTTGGGACGAAAATCAATCTAAGTAGCTGTGCCTAGCCAACAGTAGTCAAAAGTCCAGGGCGCAGAAATTGCGCCCTTAAAACGTAGCAAGTTCAGCCCTTAGGCGGTAGCAATGTCACGACACCCTAGAAGAATCGTCATATCGGATCTGAATCCCGTCCTCGCCGACGGAATGCGGATAATTCTGCAGCACGATGCATTTCTCAGTGACTTTACAATCATATCACTCACCGAAACGGATCCTGGGGCGCTGGCCAGGATTGCACCCGACATCCTGATCGTCGATCCTTGGCCAACGCTCTACCCAAGCGAAAGTCCGGCCGAGGCGTTTGCGGGACTTGCTGCGACGACCATGCTGATTGGCTACTGTCACGGTATCACCTCTATACAGGCGCGGTCCCTCATCTTGGCGGGCTTCCGCGGTCTGATACCGAAAACCCTGCCAAGTCATGATCTTGCCAGAATAATCATCGCAGTGATCTGCGGCGGGGTCTATCTGCATGACAGCTTTTCCGAAAAGGAGCTCCAGATCGTTTCGGTGACCGACCACCGGGACGATGCCACTGACCTGTCGGACCGCGAAGCTGAAGTCCTGCGGCATGTCGCTCTCGGCAGTTCGATGAAAGAAATTGCAAATCTGCTGCAGATCAGCACCAAGACTGTAGATACCTACAAGAACCGCGCGAATCAAAAGCTCAATCTCCGGTCCCGCTCCGATATCGTCCGCTATGCCATTCAATCGGGATGGATGAACTGAGAGGTGGCAGCTCGCCTTTAGGCTGAATGTGTTCATGTTTTCCTGACAAGAACTCCCGTTTTTCTGACAATGCTGCAGACACACTCAAGGTTATAGCTGCAGTGCAGAACAAGGAGCCGGCCGAATCAAGCCGCTTGCTCTTTCCTTACGGGAGTAATGATGAATGGCCAATATATCGGTCTTTGGAATCGGTTATGTCGGCGTCGTTTCGGCGGCATGTCTGGCGCGCGACGGACACGCTGTCATGGCGGTGGATATTGATCAGAACAGGGTTGACGTGATCAATTCCGGCCGGTCACCCATTGTGGAAAATGGCCTTGACGACCTTATTTCAGATGCGGTGGAAACCGGACATCTGATTGCAACGCTGGACGCCGAAGCTGCTATCCTTAATACAGATGCCAGCTTCGTCTGCGTGGGAACGCCCAGCAATGCCGACGGGTCTGTCGGGCTTTCCTACGTGAAGGGCGCTTGCGAAATCATTGGCCGTGCAATTGCCAAGAAGTCAGCTTTCCATTCGGTCATCATCCGGTCGACCATCGTACCGGGGACAATGGAGAGCGTCTGCATTCCCGCACTCGAGGCGGCCTCGGGTCTGAAGGCCGGTGTCGATTTCGGTGTCGGATATTATCCGGAATTCCTGCGCGAAAGCACCGCGATCGCAGACTATGACAACCCCGGGTTGATCGTCTTTGGCGCGCTGGACAAGCCGACCTTCGCGATCCTCAACCTGCTGAACAAGAACATGCCCTGCGTGACCCACGAGGTCGATCTGCGCACCGCCGAGATGGTGAAATACACCTCGAACACCTGGCGCGCCGTGAAGGTCACCTTTGCCAACGAGATCGGCAACATCGCCAAGGCCTGCGGGCTGGACGGGCAATTGGTGATGAAGCTTCTGTGTTCGGACGACAAGGTGAACATTTCGTCCCATTTCATGCGGCCCGGCTTTGCCTTCGGCGGGTCATGCCTGCCCAAGGATGTGCGCGCACTGCAGCAACTCGCCAAGGCGCGCGATGTCGAGGCGCCGCTGATGGCGGCGGTCCTGCAGGCCAATGAGGCCCAGATCGGCCGCGCCGAACGGATGGTCACCGGTAGCGGCAAGAGCGTTGTCGGACTGGTGGGGATCAGCTTCAAGCCTGGGACAGACGATCTGCGCGAAAGCCCCCTAGCAGAACTCGCCTCGCGCCTGATTGCGCAAGGGCATGATGTGCAGGTCTATGACCCGAATGTCAGCACGGCCCACGCCCATGACACGACCGCCGGCCGGGGCAATGACGTCGTTCCCGATCTGCGCGACCGCATGGTTCCGACCATCGAGGCGTTGATCGGCGCGTCGGACATCCTGCTGATCGGCAACACCTATCCCGAGGCGGTCAGCCCGTTGCAAAAGGCGATGGCCAGCCAGCCGATGGTTGACCTGACGCGACTTCAGGCCGGTGTCGTGTCGAACGGCGCCTATCAGGGCATCTGCTGGTAGGATGCAGATCCTCGGTCACATCCTTTATCTGCTGGTTCTGGTAACCCTGCTGGCAGCCATACCTGCGACCGCGCTGGCGGGGGCCGAGGGCGCCATCCTCGTTCTGGGGGTGATCGGGCTCTGGCGGTATAGCTGGGCGGCGATCAATTTCAGCCGCGCCCTGTGGTATCAAGGCCTTGCCTATCCGCGCCTTCGTCGCAAGGCAGAGGCGGCCTATGGAGAACGGGCGCGGCCGGCCCACGCCTATTTCCTTGTGACAAGCTACAAGATCGACCCCGAGGTGACGAGCCGGGTCTATCGCTCGGTCTTCGAGGCCGCCGCCTCATCAGCCGGTGGCGCGACCGTTGTTGCCTCGGTCGTGGACGGCGCGGATCTTCGTTTGGTGAGATCAGTTTTCTCGCTGATGCGAACCGACATGTCCCGCGTTCGCCTCCTGGTTGACCAGATCCCCGCAACCGGCAAGCGCGACGCGCTGGCCAAGGCGCTGCGTATCATCACCCGGCAAGCGCCGTCCTGGCGGGACATCGTGATCCTAGTGGATGGTGACAGCTGCGTGCCGGCCGATATCGTCGCGCGGTCAGCGCCGTTCTTCTGCGACCCGGCGGTGGGCGCCTTGACCACAGACGAAAGCGTCGAAATCACCGATGCTCCGGTGTTCCGCGACTGGTTTGCGCTGCGCTTCACGCAGCGGCAGATGATGATGTCGTCGATGGGTCTCAGCGGCCGCGTGCTGACCCTGACGGGGCGCATGTCGGTGTTCCGCGCAGACCTTGCCACCGATCCCGGCTTCATCCGGCAGGTGCAGAGCGACTACATGGACCACTGGCGCCTGGGCCGGGTGGATTTTCTGACGGGTGACGACAAGTCGACCTGGTTCTGGCTGCTGAAGAACGGCTACCGGATGCTTTATCTCCCGGATGTGCAGACCGTCTCGATGGAACGCCAGCCGCTGCCGGGCTTCATCGAGTCCGCCGTCACGTTGATGGTTCGCTGGTTCGGCAACATGATGCGAACCAACGGGCGCGCCTTGGCGCTGCCGGCCTCGCGGATCGGCGTCTTCACCTGGTGGTCGCTGCTCGACCAGCGGGTTTCGGTCTGGACAACCCTGGCAGGCCCGCTGGGTGTGCTGCTGACAGCGATCCTGGTCAGCCCGGGCATCTTGCCGGTCTATCTCGCCTGGATCATGGCCACCCGCTACGGGTTCTGCATGGCCCTGTCGCTGTTCCGGGGCGGCGGCTTCCCGATCAGCTACCCGATCTTGCTCTACTTCGGGCAGATCACCGGGGCAGCGGTCAAGACCTTCGTCATGTTCCGCCTCGACCGGCAACGCTGGACGCGCCAGTCGATCTCGGCCCCCGCTCGCCCCCGCACCGCGCGGCTCAGCGATGCGCTGTCTTCCTATGTCCACGTCCTTTCGCTCGGCTGGCTCACACTCGGTGTGCTGTTCATCTCGGGCCTGCTCTGAATTTCGCCAAAAAAGGAAATCCCATGGAACCGGCTGTACGTCTGAATGCGGCTCACGAGCCCGCCACCTTGCCTGCACGCAACGATCATCCTGTGGTCGAAATCCCGTTCACCGCCGTGATTGACGGGCGGCTTTTCCGGGGGCGGGGTCTGTCGCTCGTGGCAGCCTATGTCACGGGGCTGATGGACCCGCAGGCGATCAATGCCGCGCGCATCGTCCGGCTGGTGTTCCAGTTCGACGGATTTTCCGTGACATTGGTGGTCGAAGCCGATGTGCGCGACAGTGGTGACGGGTCGGGCGTGGCTGAACTCAGCTTCATCCACCCGACCGGATCGCATCTACCGCAGTTGCGCCATATCCTGAATGCCTTCATCGCAGGGGATCTCGTCGATCTGGGGCAAACGCTTGCGGTTGCGGGCGCCGCGGCACCGAAGGGGCCAAAGGCGCAGACATCCGTCGAAAGCCGCCTGTCGCCGCGCCGCCTGGCCGGCGGAATCGGTGTCGGGTTGCTGACGGTTGCGCTGCTCGGTGTCTCGGGAACGATGGCCTATCAGCGACTGTTCGTCACCCTGGTGCCGACATTGGGGCAAGTCGTGACGACCGGCGAGGTCATGCGGGCCACCGCAACCGGCCAGATCGTGTTTCTGAACCTCGAGGCCGGCAAGGGCGAGGTCGCAATGGCGATCCAGGCGGCCTCGGGTGATGTGCAAAGCCTGCTCATGCCCTGCGATTGCGTCGTCACAGCGACTGGTATCCGCGAAGGATCAACCGTCTTGCTGGGCGAACCTGTTGCGCAGCTGAAGTCCGACGCGGACCAGACCGTCATCTCGGCAGCAATCCCGCAAGATATCCTGTTCGATCTGGTCCGGGCGGACCATGTCAACCTGACCTTCCCGGACGGGACCACGGCCGAGGCACGGCCCGTGAACGGTGCGTTCCCCCAAGGGAGCGAGGCGGTGACATTGCTGCCCGCCACGCCGCTTGACGCCGCGCGCATCGGCCAGCCGGTCGAGATCCGGATCCTGCGCAAAGCCGGGCCTTTTGGCAGCTTCTATGAAGCACTCGCCGGCCGCGTCGGCGCTTTCGTGCGGGGGGCCTGATCATGGCGGCCATTCATCCCCTCATCTTGTGCGGCGGCATGGGCTCTCGCCTTTGGCCGATGTCGCGCATGGATCAGCCCAAGCAATTCCAGCCGGTCAACGGCAAGGGAAGCCTGACCTATTTCCAGACCACGGTGCTGCGCCACCGCGGCGCGCTGTTCAACGATCCGATCATCGTCACCAACATTGCCCAATCCGCGCTGGTGCGCCAGCAACTGGCCGAGATCGACATCGAAGGCTTTGTCATCGGCGAGCCGGTGGGCCGCAACACCGGCCCCGCAGTGCTTGCCGCCGCCCTGGCCATCCTGCCCGAAGACCCGGAAGCGATCCTGCTGGTTCTGCCCTCGGATCATATCATCGTCGGTGACATCAACCTGACCGTCGGCCGGATGCAACCGGCCGCCACCGATGGCCGGATCATTACCTTCGGCATCACCCCCGCCTATGCCGAGGCGGGCTATGGCTACATCATGGATGGTGGCAAGGTCGCCGCCTATGACGGCCTGCACGACGTCGCCCGGTTCATCGAAAAACCCTCGGTCGAGATTGCGCAGCACCTGATCGACAGCGGGGACGCCTATTGGGCATCGGGCATCAGCATGTTCCGCGGCGACCTGATCTGTGCGGAGTTCCAACGGCTTGATCCACGGACCTTTGCAACGGTTTCCGAGGCGGTGCATGCCTCTGATCGCTCGCCCAAAGGCATGAATCTGGAAGAAACCGCCTTTCGTGATGCGCGGGACGAGCCGACCGAGCGGGCGGTCTTCGAAAACAGCGCCGCCATATCGCTGGCCCCGATCGATGTGAAATGGGATGACGTCGGGGCTTGGGCGTCGGTCTATGACGTCAACACCAAATGCGACGCTGGCAACGTCCTGAACGGCGACGTGATGACGCTGGACACGACGAACTCGCTGATCCGAAGCGATGGCCGCCTTGTGGTCGTGATCGGGATGGATGACCTGATCGTTGTCGATACCAAGGACGCCCTTCTGGTCACTGACCGCAAACATGCCCAGCAGGTCAAACTGGTCGTCGAAAAGCTGAAATCCGGTGGGCGGCGCGAGGTAGTCACCCACCCGTTTCACAATCACGCCTGGGGCGGAATCGAAGCGCTCGACTCCAGCAAGGATTACAAGCTCGAGATTCTGACCCTGCTGCCCGGAGCGACGATGCAGATCAACGGGCATGGCGGGGGCACAAGCTTCCTGGCGGTCGTGTCCGGACAAGGCGCCTATCAGGAAAATGAAAAGCGGCACAACCAGGCCCTTGGTCTTGGCAGCATGCTGACCATCGACAGGCATGTCCAGATCAGCCTGATCAACACGGCTGATTTCGACCTTCGGGCGATCCTGCTGTCAACAACGTCAGATGAAACCGGTGCGACCGTGGCTGTCCCCGGTGGCCTGACGATCATGCCGCCAGAAACGCACGCGGTGGCACATGGCTGATCTGCGCATCGGAGCGTTTCTGCTGATCGGCTGGGTTGTGGCGGCGACATCGCTCGCCGCCGAGCCACGAGACTTCGCCGCAACCTATCGGATGAAAGCCACCGTTGAAGGGTTAAGCGATGCGCTTGCCCCGCGACAGCAGGCGGCCCGCATCGCGGCGGATCTGGGCCTGCCGCCCGTCCGCCACGATCTGCCTGCGCCGGCCCCGATTCCCGACTTTGCGGCAAAGCCGGGGGCCGTTGTCGAACTGGTCGATCTGCGCCTGATCCTGACGCAGATTGCCGTCCAGACCGGCGCGCGTGATCATCAGACGCTGATCCGGGCGCAAGGCGAGCGCGACCACAAGATCATCCTTCTGCGTGGCGGCTTCACGACGCTCCCGCAGTTCGTCGCCTTGTCGCGTGGGACACCGGCGGCGGAGTACGTGACCGAAACCGACGATGGTGTGGTTCTGACACGCCCCTTGGCGATCTGGTCCGATGCAGGCCTGCAGTTGGGCGCCACCGAACTGCTCGTCATGGATCGCCCGGCCGGCAGCTTTCTGACCAATTTCGGCTGGCTTGATCTGCAAGGTGGCCGGGTTTCCGGCACCGAACCAGCCAACGGGGCAGCCCCCGAATTTCGCCCCTTCATCCTGACCGCCGGAGTGGGCCGGTTGACCCTGCGCGAGGCCACCCTGCAGCACTTGGGTTTCGGCGATACGGCCGTGTTCGGCGGCCTCTCTGTCGTGAACAGCGGCCTCAAGTTGCCGCTGTTCCCCTCGCGGATTTCCGGCAGCACACTGATCGATGTCGGCACCCTGTCGCTTCTGGGGACCGAAGGCCCAGTGGTAGCAGACAATCATCTTTCCCACTCGCAAGGCACCGCGATCCTTGTGTCGCGGTCGCGCAAGGCAGTGATCGCGCGCAATACGCTGGTCGATCCGCGAGGGGCGCAAGCCATCCGCATCACCTCTGAATCGCAAGATGTCGCCATCGTCGAAAACTACGTGTCCGAGGGCGCGAGCACAGGCGTGCTGATCGACCAGGACAGCACAGACATCCTTGTCGGCCAGAACATACTCCTAGGTCAGACCTCCACAGGGGTCAGCGTCAGCGACGCATTTTGCGTGCATCTCCGCGCCAACCTGATTGCCAAAAACGGCGGTGCCGGGGTCAGCATCCGCGGATCTGACGCGGTCACGCTCTCGGAAAACGCAATCCTGTTCAACAAGGGCGCAGGCGTTCTGATCCGCGATCAGGCAGCCCAGGCTGTGGCCCGCCTGTCGGGCAATGTGCTGCTCGGTAACCGTGAGGGCTTGCGAGGCGCCACGCCGGGACTGCTGGCGCTGGACGGCAACGATCTGCAGGGCCAGCTGCCGCGCATCTTTGCAGGCGATCTCGCCCCGCTGACGGTCGACTGGCTGCGCAACGGGCAAACCGATATGCCGCTGCCACGCCCCCTCCCCTCCCCCGCGCCTTGCGCCAACCGGGTGCAAGGCTGATGGTCTTTTCCTCCGAGACATTCCTGTTCCTGTTTCTGCCGCTGTTTCTGGCGATCTACTACCTGACGCCCCTGCGCTTCCGGTCGGTGACGATCCTGATCGGCTCCTATGCCTTCTATGGATGGTGGCGGATCGATTTCCTGGGGCTGTTGTTCCTGACAACGCTGTGGACCTACGCGTTTGGCCGGAGCATCGGCGCTGCGAAAACCCAAAGGGCGGCGAAGGTCTACCTGATCATCGGGCTGGCCGGCTGTCTGGCCGTCCTGGGCGTGTTCAAATACCTGAATTTCTTCATCGACAGCTTTGCGCTGCTGTGGGGCACCGATGCCGGCGGCATGGGTATTCACTGGCGGCTGATCCTGCCGATCGGCGTGTCGTTCTATGTGTTTCAGGCGGTCAGCTACCTGATCGACGTCTACCGCAAGGATGCCGTCGCCACCGCCCGGTTCTTCGACTTTGCGGCCTTCATCGCGCTGTTCCCGCAGCTGGTGGCCGGCCCTATCCTGCGGTTCAAGATTCCATGGGCGGTGGACCGCGACCTGCGCTCTGGCAGAGTGGGGTTGCTCATACACCCATCTGCACAGGAGACAGCCATGAACAAGCCTTCCCCCGCGATCATCACGCCAGCCGCGATCCGCACCGATCTTGGCGCGATTTTTGTCTCGTTGGAACTCAGCCGATCACGTTGGGTCGTCACGTCGCTGTCGCCCGGCGGCGCCGAGAAGATGTCGAAGCACAGCGTGCCGGGCGGCGATCTTGCAGGTCTCATGGACCGTTTCCGGCTTCTCGTTGCGAAAGCGAAGGCGCGCACAGGACAGGATTTCCCGATCGTCACCATTCAGGAGGCGGGCCTCGACGGCTTCTGGATCCACCGCGCGCTGGTGAAGGAGGGCATCGAGAGCCATGTCGTCGATCCGGCCTCGATCGCGACCTCGCGCAGGCGGCGGCGCGCCAAGACCGACAGGATCGACGGCGAGGCGCTGGTGCGGGCGCTGTTGGCCTTCAAGCGAGGAGAGCCGCGGGTCTGTGCCATGGTCCGGGCCCCGTCGCCCGCAGAGGAGGACGCGCGCCGGATCATGCGCGAACGCAAGACCCTGACCGGCGAGCGAGTTGCGCATGTCAACCGCATCAAGGGGCTCCTGTTCGCGCAAGGCGTGAGCGGATACGAACCGCTGCGGCGCGATCGTCGCAAGCGGCTGGAAGAGCTGCGAACCGGGGACGGTCGGGAACTCCCGCGGCATCTGACGGCACAGATCCTGCGCGAACTCGATCGGCTGGAGCTGCTGCTGGCGCAGATAAAGGCGGTCGAGGCCGAGCGCGACGCCGAACTGGCGCAGGCCCGCGAGGACGCGCTGCCCGCCTCGGCCGCGCGGCTGCTGGAGATCAGGGGGATCGGCCCTGAATTCGCCACGCTCATTTGGTCGGAGGGGCTCTATCGTCACTTCGACAACCGACGGCAGGTCGCCGCCTATGCGGGCCTGGCGCCGACGCCGTGGCAGAGCGGCGCGGTCGACCAGGAACAAGGGGTGTCGAAAGCCGGCAATCCGCGGCTGCGCACCACGATGATCCAGCTGGCCTGGCTCTGGCTGCAGCACCAGCCGTCATCGGCGTTGACGCAGTGGTTCCGCGACAGGGTCGCGCATCAGGGTGGCCGCTCGCGCAAACCCGCCATCGTGGCGCTGGCGCGAAAGCTGCTGGTCGCACTCTGGAAATACGTCGCCACGGGTGTCGTGATCGAGGGCGCCGCGATGAAACCCGCCTGAGCCTGATACCCTCCTTTCCGAAATTCGACGGGGCCCGATCAGCCTCGCCGGATCCGGGTGGATGAACCGGGCCGGATCCTGGTCTGAAAAGAGCCGTGTTCAAGATTGGTCTCATCCGCCCGAGCCCAGCCCGCCGCAAGCGGAATTCTGGACCGCGCCGACCGCCCGACAGGGTGCCTGCGCGACCGTATGTGAGGTTGATCGTGCCCGGGACCGGGCCGCGTCATGCATTCGGGCTCGGACCTCGGATCCTGAAACACAAGGAGCACCATCATGTGACCGCCAACCGTTGACATCGAAATGCCCATGTGAGG
>NZ_JAUYTT010000014.1 GCF_030695035.1 Frigidibacter sp. | reverse complement strand
GCCGTCGATCTGGTCATAGGCCTTGAAATCGCCGAAATACTTCGTGATCGCAGCCGTCAGAGTCGTCTTGCCGTGGTCAACGTGGCCAATCGTGCCGATGTTGATATGCGGTTTGTTCCGTTCAAACTTTGCCTTAGCCATCTCGCGGGCGCCTCATGGAATTAGGGGGCCGCATCCGGGCCCGATTCAACACCGCGGGCTGCCTATCTGGCGGCCCGCAAAAAATCAAGCACCACTTGTCTCTGGCCCGTTACGCGGCCGTCATGGCAGTGTCAGGCCGGGCACCGAAGTGGCGGAATTGCGCACCCCAGTGTCGATGCCCTGGCAAGGCTGGCCAGCGGTGCAGGGCACCGTGGCACGCGCCGGGGCGGCAGGGACTGCAGCGGCCGGTCTAGCGACGGCAGCCGGAGCAGGTGCCGCCGGTGCAGCAGCCGCCACAGGCTTCGCCGCGGCCGGAACCTGCCCGGGTGCCGGAACGCTGGCCGCAGCACCGCCAGTCGCCGCCGGCAGCAAGGCGCGCGCCGCCGCCGCCTCGGGCGTGAACCAGGCCTTGTTCTCGACCAGCCAGTCATTGATCTGCCGGGCTGCCGCCTCGGACAGGTTGGTCATCTGGGCTTCCTTGTCCTGCAGCAGCCCCGACCCCAGCAGCGTCTCGCCCGAGAAGGGCTCGAACACGGTGATCTGCTTGGGCGCGGCATTGATGCGCCGCTGCGCAGTGTCGTCCCAGACATTGGCCGATACCACGAGGATCGACTTGGGGCTGATCACCAGCGGGATACCCGGATAGGCCAGCGCATAGGCGTCAATATTGATGCCGAGGTGATAGAGCTTGTCACCGTCATAGCGCCCGGTGCGCTTGATAATCTCGCCCTGCAGCGCCGCCTGCCACTCCTCATCCGTCACCGTCCGCGAGGGCCCGGCGACCTGCGCGTTCTTGGCCACGATGATCGTGTGGCCGAGCTGGAAGTTGCCCAGGGCCTCGGGCGGCGCGTTCAGATCCTCGCGGGCACAGGCCGCTACAAGGGCAATGGCGGCGATGGCAAGCAGGCGGCGGGGCAATGATGTCATGCGCGGAAACTCTCCCATGTTGGGTCAAGCCATAGCCGCTTGGGGCCCTCGCCGCAATCGCCGGGCTTGGCCCCGCGCCGCTGCCCCCTATATCGTGATCGACCAAGGAGGTCCGCATATGGATGCCCGCACCACCGCCGACACCCCGGTTCAAGTGCCTCTGGCGACGGTTCCGCTGGGAATACTCGGCTCGCTCCGCGTCGCGCAGCGCAACTTGCTGGAGCTGATCCCCGAGATTGCCCTGCATCAGCTGATGGTCTCGGGGCGCACCGGCAAGCGCTGGCACATGGTCATGGATCCGGGCGCGCTCCGCCGGGTGCTGAAGGACAAGGTCGACGACTACCCCAAATCCGACGTGACCAAGCTGATCCTCGGCCCCGCCATCGGCGACAGCCTGTTCGTGGCGGAAGGCGCGCATTGGCGCTGGCAGCGCCGCGCCGCCGCGCCTGCCTTCTCGGTCCGCAATGTCGAGGCCCTGGCCCCGGTGATGGGCCTTGCCGCCGAACGCTCCAGCGAGCGCATCACGGCGGCCCATGGCCGCGCCGCGAACCTGTTTGACGAGATGGTGACGGCGACCTTCGAGGTGATCTCGGATGTCACCTTCTCGGGCGGAGGCGACACGGGCGGCCTCGCCCGAGACGCCGTCCACAAGGCCATCGACAGCTATATCTCGCAGACCGCGCGGCTGTCCGTGCTCGACATCATCGGCGCGCCGATGTGGGTGCCGCGGCCCTCGCGGATGCGCGCCGGGCCGACGATGCGCGAGATGAAGCGCATCGCCGACAGCGCCATCAACCAACGCCGTGCCAATGGCGAGCGCCCGGTGCCCGACCTCTTGGACCTGCTGCTGTCGGGCGTCGACCCCGAGACCAAGCGCACGATGGACACGGCAGAGCTGCGCGACAACCTGCTGACCTTCATCGTCGCCGGGCATGAGACGACAGCGCTGACCCTGGCCTGGGCGCTCTATCTCTGCGCCTTCGACCCGGGCGTGCAGGAGCAGGCGCGGGACGAGGCGCAGGCCGTGCTGGGGGACCGCGCGGCCACCGCCGCCGACCTGCCGCAGCTGCCGCTGATCCGCCGGATCGTGGAGGAGACGCTGCGGCTCTATCCACCCGCGGCCTTCCTGTCGCGCACCGCGTTGGCGCAAGATGAACTCTGCGGCCGCGAGATCCGCCCCGGCGATACGGTGATGCTGCCGATCTACGCGCTGCACCGCAATCACCTGCTGTGGAAGGATCCGCACCGTTTCGACCCCTCGCGCTTCGAGGATCGCAGCTTCGACCGCTATGCCTTCCTGCCCTTCGGCGACGGGCCGCGCGTCTGCATCGGCGCCAGCTTTGCCATGCAGGAGGCGATCATCATCCTTGCGACTCTGCTGGCCCGGCACCGCTTCTCGCTGGTGCCGCACCGTGCCCCAAAGCCGGTGCTGATCCTGACGCTGCGGCCCGAAGGCGGGGTGTGGCTGATGGTCGAACCCGCCGGGAACCAGCCCTGACCGGCAGCGTTGGACCGGCAACAAATAAGGGAGACTTGTCATGAGCCTTGTGAAGACGCTGGCCCGCGTGGCCTTGGGCGTGGTGGCCTATAAGGGCATCAAGAACGCCATGAAACCGGGGCCTGATGGCAGCCAGAGCGGCTTTGGCGGGATGCTCGACCGCGTCAGCCGGCCGCGCGAAGGTTCGGTGCTCGACAAGGTGATCGGCAACTTCGGCGGCGGCCGGTCCGGGGGGCAAGGCGGCGGCGGCTTGCAGGGAATGCTGGCCGGCGGCGGCATCGGCGGGATGCTGGGCGGGATCCTCAGCGGTGCCGGCATCGGGAACGCCGATGAGCCGGCCCACTCCCCGGCACCCGGCCAGCCCGGATTCATCGACAAGCTCCGCGAGGCCGAAAGCCAGAATGGCGAGCCTGCCGTGCCGCCGACGCCGCAAGAGGAGGCTGCCGCGGCGCTGATGCTGCGCTCGATGATCCAGGCGGCGAAGGCTGATGGCGAGATGGACCCGGAAGAGCGGCGTAAGATCCTTGGCAACATGGAGAACGCCACGCCCTCGGACCTCGATTTTCTCATCGCCGAGATGGCCGCGCCCGTGAACCCCGAGGCGCTGGCTGCCGAAACCCCCGACGGGATGCAGCGCGAGGTCTATGCCGCGGCGCTGATGGCCATCGACCTCGATCATCCGGCAGAGCGGGCGCATCTGGCCCGCCTTGGCGCGGCGCTGAACCTGACCGCGGCCGACATGGCCGAGATCGAGGGGCAGGCGCTGCCCATGGCCTGACCTGGGATCAGGTAAAGCGGTTGTCGCGCGGGAAACCGTGCGGCGGCGCCTTGCCGATGGCGCCACGGCGGCCGATCCACGGGGACATATCCTTCTCCGTCCGGGTCGAGCCGCCGCCCTGCTTCCAGCTCAGCCCCTCGGCCAGCATGAAGGTCGCGGCATCGGCCAGCCCGCCATCCAGCTCCAGCCCGCCCTGACGGCCGCGCGCCATGCCGTATTTCTGCAGGCGAACGCCCTTGCCGCGGGCCATTTCCGGCACCTCAGTCAGCGGGAAGGCCAGGAACTTGCGGTTCTGCGAGACGACGGCCAGATGGTCGCCCGCCACCTTGCGGCACAGCTTCGCCTTCACGCCCTCGGCCACGTTCAGAACCTGCTTGCCTGCGCGGGTTTGCGCTACCATCTCATCGGCGGGCACCACGAACCCGTCGCCCTCGGTCGAGGCGACAAGGAATTTCTCGCCGGGCCGGAAGATCAGCATGTCGACCACCTCCGCCTCGTTCGGCAGATCCACCATCAGCCGCAGCGGCTCACCCATGCCGCGCCCGCCGGGCAGGTTGGCCCCGATCAGCGTGTAGAAGCGGCCATTGGTGCCGAAGACCAGAATGCGGTCGGTGGTCTCGGCGTGGAACACGAAACGCCCCTCGTCGCCATCCTTGAATTTCGCCTCGGCCTCCAGCGGCTGATGGCCCTTCAGCGCGCGGATCCAGCCCATCTTGGAGCAGATCACCGTGATCGGCTCGCGCTCGATCATCGCCTCGATCGGCACTTCCTCTACCACGCCCGCCTCGGCAAAGCCGGTGCGCCGCGCGCCGCCGGGGGCATCGCGGCCAAAGGCCTTCTGCACAGCCTTCAGCTCTGACGAGATCGTCTTCCATTGCAACTTGTCGCTGGCCAGCAGGTCGATCAGCCCGGCGCGTTCCTTGGTCAGCGCCTCATGCTCGCGCTTCAGCTCCATCTCTTCCAGCCGCCGCAGCGACCGCAGCCGCATGTTCAGGATCGCCTCGGCCTGCACATCGGTCAGATACACGCCCACCGGATCGCTTGGCGCCCAGTTCTCGGCCATCATCACCGCCTTGGCCTCATCCTCGGTGCGGATGATCTGGATCACCCGGTCAAGGTTCAGGAAGGCGATGATATAGCCTTCCAGCACTTCCAGCCGCGCGTCGATCTTCTCGACCCGGTGCTGGCTGCGCCGCTGCAGCACGTCGCGCCGGTGGTCCAGGAACGCCCGCAGCACCTCGCGCAGGCTGCAGACCTTCGGCACCTTGCCGTCGATCAGAACGTTCATGTTCAGGCTGAAGCGGATTTCCAGATCCGAGTTGCGGAACAGCATCCCCATCAGCATCTCGGGGTCCACCGTCCGTGCCCGCGGCTCCAGCACGATGCGCACATCCTCGGCGGATTCGTCGCGCACATCGGCCAGCGCCGGCACCTTGCGGGTCTGGATCACCTCGGCCAGCCGCTCGATCAGCCGGGATTTCTGCACCTGATAGGGGATTTCCGTGACCACGATCTGCCAGGTGCCGCGGCCCAGATCCTCGACCGACCAGCGCGCGCGCAGACGGAAGCTGCCGCGGCCGGTGCGGTAGGCTTCCATCACATTGCCCGCAGGCTCTACCAGCACGCCGCCGGTCGGGAAGTCGGGCCCCGGCACCAGATCGACGATATCCTCATCCGAGGCGTCGGGCTTCTGGATCATCAGCTGGCAGGCGTCGATCAGCTCATGCAGGTTGTGCGGCGGAATGTTGGTCGCCATGCCGACCGCGATGCCGCTGGACCCGTTGGCCAGCAGGTTCGGGAAGGCCGCCGGCATCACGATGGGCTCTTCCAGCGTGCCATCGTAATTCGGGCGGAAGTCCACTGCGTTCTCGGCCAGACCTTCCATCAGCGTTTCCGCAATGGCCGTCAGGCGGGCCTCGGTGTAGCGGCTGGCGGCGGGGTTGTCGCCGTCGATATTGCCGAAGTTGCCCTGCCCGTCGACCAGCGGGTAGCGGACGTTGAAATCCTGCGCCAGCCGCGCCATCGCATCATAGATCGCGGCATCGCCATGCGGGTGATAGTTGCCCATCACATCGCCGGCGATCTTGGCCGATTTGCGGAAGCCCCCGGTCGCCGTCAGCCGCAATTCCCGCATCGCATAGAGGATGCGGCGATGCACCGGCTTCAGCCCATCGCGCGCATCGGGCAGGGCCCGGTGCATGATCGTCGACAGCGCATAGGTCAGATACCGCTCGCTGATCGCCCGGCTGAGCGGTTCGGACGAGGTGGCGCCTCCGGGCGCTTCGGCGGGGATGTCGTCATCGGTGGTATCGGTCATGGTCCCCGTGTAGATCGGGGCGCAACGCAGGTCCAGATGCAACAAGGGCGCGAGGGTGCAGATGCCAAAGACGATCCTGATCACCGGCTGTTCATCCGGCATCGGCCATGACGCCGCGCATGGGTTGGCCCGCGCCGGCTGGCGCGTCTTCGCTACCTGCCGCCAGCAGAACGACTGCGACCGGCTGGTGGCCGAGGGGTTGGAGAGCTTCGTGCTCGACTACGCCAATGAGGACAGCATCGCCGCCGGTCTGGCAGAGGCGCTGTCGCGCAGCGGCGGCACACTCGATGCGCTCTACAACAACGGCGCCTTCGCCTGCCCCGGCGCGGTCGAGGATCTGCCCCGCGGCGCGCTGCGCGAGATTTTCGAGACCAACCTCTTTGGCGTGCATGACCTGACGCGCCGGGTGATCCCGGTGATGCGCGCGCAAGGCCATGGCCGGATCATCAACTGCTCATCCGTGCTGGGGCTGGTCGGCATCCGCTGGCGCGGCGCCTATGTGGCGACCAAGTTCGCCATGGAAGGGCTGACCGACGTGCTGCGGCTGGAAATGGCGGACACGCCGATCAAGGTGATCCTGATCGAGCCGGGGCCGGTGACATCCGACATCCGCCAGAACTCCGTCCCGCATTTCGAGCGCTGGATCGACTGGCGCAATTCGGCCCGGCGCGGGCAATACGAATCCGGGCTGCTGCAACGGCTGTACAAGGACCGCGGCAAGCCCGACCGGTTCGAGCTGCCGCCTTCCGCCGTGACCGCCAAGCTGCTGCGCGCGCTGACCGCCCCCAATCCGGCGCCGCGCTATTATGTCACGACGCCGACCTTTATGATGGGGCTGGCACGGCGCATCCTGCCCACGCGGGCGCTGGACTGGGTGGCAGGTAAGGGCTGATGCAGCGCCCTCACGGATTTTCGGTTCGCTTTTTGCCGAGACACCGCTAGATGCGGGGAAACCCGAAAGGATGCATCATGCTTGCCAAAGACCCGCTGTTCCTTGTCGTTGCCTTTGCCACGCTGGTGGTGCTGGCGATCCTGATGGTCGGGATCGGCGGCTTTGCCAAGGGCGGCGAGTTCAACCGCAAGCACGCCAACCGCATCATGCGCTACCGGATCAGCGCGCAGGCGGTGGCCATCGTGCTGATCCTGCTCTTCGTCTGGTTCCGGCAGGGGAGCGTCTGATGGTCGTCCTCAACCGCATCTACACCCGCACCGGCGACGCCGGCGACACCGCGCTTGGCAATGGCGCCCGCGTCGCCAAGCATTCGATGCGCGTCACCGCCTATGGCACGGTGGACGAGGCCAATTCCACGCTCGGCCTCGCCCGCCTTCATGCGACCGGCGAGCTCGACCGCCTTCTGGCGCTGATCCAGAATGACCTCTTCGACCTTGGCGCCGACCTCTGCCGCCCGGAAATGGAGCGCGACGCCGAAGCCCCCTATCCGGTGCTGCGCATGGTCGAGGCGCAGGTGGACTGGCTGGAGCGCGAGATCGACGCGATGAACGCCCGCCTGCAGCCGCTGCGCAGTTTTATCCTGCCCGGCGGCAGCCCGCTCGCCGCACACCTGCACCTCTGCCGCACCATCACCCGGCGGGCAGAGCGTTGCGTGGTGGAGCTTGCCACGATGGAATCGGTGAACGATGCCGCAGTGAAATACCTCAACCGCTTGTCCGACTGGTTCTTCGTCGCCGCCCGGATCGCCAATGACGAGGGCCGCGCCGACGTGCTTTGGGTGCCGGGCGCCAACCGCTGAGCCAAACGTGACGTTGCGGTGCTGCAGCGCGTCGATTTTATTCTGTCCTTGCACAGGCCGGCGGGATAACAAAACTGCGACATGGATGAATGGCCCCCTTCCCGGGGGCCGCAGACCTAGGGAGATACACGCCGATGAAGGTATTGGTGCCTGTCAAACGGGTGATCGACTACAACGTGAAGGTTCGCGTCAAGGCGGACGGATCCGGTGTCGATCTGGCGAACGTGAAGATGTCGATGAACCCCTTCGACGAGATTGCCGTCGAAGAGGCGATCCGTCTGAAGGAAAAGGGCGCGGCGACCGAGGTTGTCGTTGTCTCGATCGGCGTCAAGCAGGCGTCCGAAACGCTGCGCACGGCGCTGGCGATGGGCGCGGACCGGGCGATCTTGATCGTGGCCTCGGAAGACGTGAACCAGGATATCGAGCCGCTGGCAGTTGCCAAGCTGCTGGCCGCCGTGGTGGCCGAAGAGCAGCCGGGCATTGTGCTGGCCGGCAAGCAGGCCATCGACAACGACATGAACGCCACCGGGCAGATGCTGTCGGCCCTGCTGGGCTGGAGCCAGGCGACCTTTGCCAGCGCGCTGACCATCGAGGGCGAGATGGCGACCGTCACCCGCGAAGTGGATGGCGGGCTGCAGACCATCACCGTCAAGCTGCCGACGATCGTGACCGTCGACCTGCGTCTGAACGAGCCGCGCTATGCCAGCCTTCCCAACATCATGAAGGCCAAGAAGAAGCCGCTCGAGGAAAAGACCGCCGCCGATTACGGCGTCGATGTGACCCCGCGCCTGACAGTGGTGAAAACGGTGGAGCCTGCGGGCCGCAAGGCCGGCGTCAAGCTGGGTTCGGTCGATGAGCTGGTGTCGAAGCTGAAGAACGAAGCGGGGGTGATCTGATGGCGGTTCTTCTTCTGGGTGAGGTCACCGACGGCGCGCTGGCGCTGGATGCGACCGCGAAGGCCGTGACCGCCGCGCAGGCGCTTGGCGAAGTGACGGTGCTTTGCGCCGGTGCCTCGGCAGCGGCTGCCGGTGCCGAGGCCGCGCAGATCGCCGGCGTGGCGAAGGTGCTGGTGGCCGAGGATCCGACGCTTGGCCACCGCCTTGCAGAGCCCACCGCGGCGCTGATCGTCAGCCTCGCCTCTGGCTACAGCCACATCGTCGCCCCGGCGACGACCGATGCCAAGAACATCCTGCCGCGCGTTGCCGCGCTGCTGGACGTGATGGTGATGTCCGACGTGACCGCCGTGATCGACGCCGACACGTTCGAGCGTCCGGTCTATGCCGGCAACGCCGTGCAGACGGTGAAATCGACCGATGCGACCAAGGTGATGACCGTCCGCACCTCGACCTTCGAGGCGGCCGGCATGGGCAACTCTGCCCCGGTCGAAAGCATCTCGGCCGCCGCCGATCCGGGCCTGTCGTCCTGGATCGAGGACAAGGTGGCGGCCAGCGACCGGCCGGACCTGACCTCGGCCAAGATCGTGGTCTCGGGCGGGCGTGGCCTTGGGTCGGAAGAGAACTTCAAGATCATCGCGGATCTTGCCGACAAGCTGGGCGCCGCCGTGGGTGCCAGCCGCGCTGCAGTGGACTCGGGCTATGCCCCGAACGACTGGCAGGTCGGCCAGACCGGCAAGGTCGTGGCGCCGGACCTCTATATCGCCGTTGGCATCTCGGGTGCGATCCAGCACCTTGCCGGGATGAAGGACAGCAAGATCATCGTCGCCATCAACAAGGACGAAGAGGCGCCGATCTTCCAGGTGGCCGATTACGGCCTTGTGGGCGACCTGTTCACGCTGGTGCCGGAACTGACCGGCAAGCTGTAAGCTGAGCCGCAGAATTGGAAAGGCCCGCCGGTTTGGCGGGCCTTTTCGTTTGCGGCATTAGTCGAGCGACATCTGCGCCGCTCCCGTTTCGGGATCGATGGCGGCCGAGCAATGCTCATGCGTGATCCGCCACTGGCCACCCTGCCGCCGCAGCCCCAGCGTCCAGCGGGCCCAAAGCGCGTGATCTGCATCTTGCCGTGTGCCAGTGAAGCGGATCAAGGCATGGCAGAACGCGATTTTTCCGGCGGCATGGACCGTCAGGTCACGCGTGTCAAAGGCGAAGGGGCCGGTCCAGCCAGCAAACCACTCGTCCAGCCCAGCCTCATCCAGCGCATCGCGGCCGGTGGTGACGAGGGGCGCGGCGATGTCAAAGCGCACCAAGGCGGGATCGTAGAAGGCAATGACCGCGTGGGCGTCCTGCGCCCGCATCGCATTGGCATAGGCGGCAACGAGGCTTCGGATCTCGTTCTCGGGATCGCGCGGCATGTCTTCGCCGTCATCGTCCGCCGTCAGGTCTACGGCGAGCTCGGCAATCTGGTCTCTGTCGGGGGGTGTCTCGTGGCTGGGCATGGGGAGGTCTCCTTTTCAAGCCCAACGCACCAACGCCGCATTCGTTCACCGTCCCGTGCCAGTTCGCTCAGATCAGCCGCTCCAGCGCCGGCCGCAGGTCTGCCGCCACCTGCGCATGAACCGACGGGCCCGCCATCAGCCGTGCCACGGGTTCGTCCAGCGGCGCAAACACCATGCCTTCGGTCCCGGCATCGCGGGCCGCCGGTGCAGGATCGACGCGCACCAGATCGGTGGCGAAGGGCCGGATGGTCGCAACCATGTCCTCGTCTACCAGATGCGGCGCGGGGCCGAGCGGGTCGGGGGCAGAGCCATCCGTCCGGTGGTCCGTAAGCCACAGCAGCACGGTCTTCCCCTCGATCCGGTCCAGCAACAGCTTCATCCGCGCCACCCAGGCGGCCTTCAACTCCTGCTCGACGAGGTCGAACTTGTCGGGGGACACCGCCTTCAGTGCGGTCAGCATATGCCCGGTGAAGTGAAATTCGGCAAAGTCCACCTCGCGGAACAGCGTCTTCATCAGCGCCGAGGCGCGAAGGAACCGGTCATTGCGGCGCGGATGCACGGCATAGAAGCGGTTCGACAGGTTCTGCGCGCTGGTCAGTTGAATCACTGTCGCGCGCGCCCGTCCGGCCGCGTCGATCAGCGCGTGTTCGTTGATGAAGACATCCGGCCCGGCATTGGGGTACCCGAAATTCACCACCGGCAGGCCAAGCTGCTGCTCCAGCTGGTCGGGCCAGGGATGCGGGACAAATTTGCCATAGGTCTCGCTGCCGCCAAGCGCGGCAATGTAGCTGCCCTCCAGCTTGCGGCGCGGGCCGCGGAACAGCAGCTTGGACTTGCCATATCGGCACGGTCCATAGTCGAGCGCCCCGGCGCCCGGATTTTCAAAACTCATGATGCCCACCCAACCATTCGACTCACCCATCGCAACCATGCAGCGGGCGCCTTTCGAAATGCCTAAGGCGCAATCGCTGCGACGGCTTCGCCCTTGCCCGGCAGCGGTGCCCCGCCTAAGGTCTGGCCGTGCAGCAAACGGGGGCAGGCGATGGAAATCCAGAGCGTAGGAATTGTCGGCGCGGGGCAGATGGGCAACGGCATCGCCCATGTATTTGCGCTGGCCGGCTTCGACGTGCTGATGACCGACATCTCGCGCGAAAGCCTTGATGCCGCCGTCGCCCTGATCGACCGCAACCTGGAACGCCAGGTAACCCGCGGCAAGATCACCGCCGAGACGAAGGCCGCCGCGATGGCGCGGATCTCCACCACCATGACGCTGACCGACCTGGGCCAGACCGATCTGGTGATCGAAGCCGCGACCGAGCGCGAAACCGTCAAGCAGGCGATCTTCGAGGATCTGCAGCCGCATCTGAAGCCGACGACGATCCTGACGTCGAACACCTCGTCTATCTCGATCACGCGCCTTGCCAGCCGCACCGACCGGCCGGAAAAGTTCATGGGTTTCCACTTCATGAACCCGGTGCCGGTGATGCAGCTGGTGGAGCTGATCCGCGGCATCGCGACCGATGAGCCGACCTATCGCACCATGCTTGCCGTGGTCGAAAGGCTGGGCAAGACCGCCGCCAGCGCCGAGGATTTCCCGGCCTTCATCGTCAACCGCATCCTGATGCCGATGATCAACGAGGCGGTCTATACGCTCTACGAAGGCGTCGGCAACGTCCGCTCCATCGACGAGTCGCTGAAGCTGGGCGCGAACCATCCGATGGGCCCGCTGGAGCTGGCGGATTTCATCGGGCTCGATACCTGCCTTGCGATCATGAACGTGCTGCATGACGGGCTAGCCGATACCAAGTACCGCCCCTGCCCGCTGCTGACCAAATATGTCGAGGCCGGGTGGCTGGGCCGCAAGACCGGCCGCGGCTTCTACGACTACCGCGGCGAGGTTCCGGTTCCGACCCGTTAAGGCTGCAGCGTCAGCGTCCGCTCGCGCAGCCAGGCGAGGAAGCCGCGCGGGTTGCCCGACCAGCCTTCGATCTCGGCCGGCAGGATCGGCGCGCCGATCACCGGGCGCTGCGGTTTGTTCAACGCGGCGCGGATCTCATGCAGCAGCAACCCTTGGCGCAGCGTCGCCGACAGCTTGTTGGCGATCTGGTAGGTGCGGGTGTTCTGGCCCAGAAAGCGGATCGGCAGCACGGTGGCGCCCGACCGCATCACCATCTTGGCGGTGAAGGGGTTCCACTCCGCCTCGACCGCCGGGCCGAACCAGGTTTCCGAGGAAGCGACCTTGCCGGCCGGGAACAGCACGATCACGCCGCCTTTGTTCAGATGCGCCATCGACTCAGACCGCATCTGCAAACCCAGCTCGCGCGAATTGTCCTCATGCGGAAACGGCACCGGGATCAGGAATTCCGCGATCTCGGGGATACCGGTCAGCAGGGACCGGGTCAGGATCTTGTAATCGGTGCGCACCCGGCCGATCAGCTCGGCCATGATCATCCCGTCCACCAGCCCGTGCGGATGGTTGGCAACCACCACCAGCGGCCCGGTCGGCGGGATCTGCGCCACCTCGGCATCTGGGGTGGCAATGTCGATCCCCATCGCCTCCAGCGCCTCAGGCCAGAACGCTTGACCGGTGGGCGCACCCTTCTGTTCAAAATCGCGGATCTTGCGCAGCAGGGTCAGCTTGCCAGTCGCCCATTCGATGGCGCGGATCGTATTGACCTTGACGGGATTGCGGAAGGTGCCGGCATAGGACAGGCGGCGCTTGTCATAGGGCTTGGCAGCCGGCACCGGGGCAAACCTGTCGTCTTTCTCCACCAAGATCCGGCATTCCTTCGTTGGGCGCGGATCCCGATCGGGCCCGGACCGGGCTGGTGTCAGTAATCTTCGCCGAAGCGATCCGCCACAAGGGCTTCCAGCGCGAGCGCAAGGCCTTCGGCCTCGGCTCCGCTGGTTTCGACTTCAATAGTGGTTCCCTTGGAGGCTGCCAACATCAAAAGCCCCATGATCGAGTCCCCCGAGACGCGCATTCCGTCGCGCGTCACCTCGGCGCGGGCGTCGAAGCGTTCGACGACCTCCACGAACTTCGCCGAGGCGCGGGCATGAAGGCCCTTCTCGTTCACGATCTTCAAGGTTTTCTGCACTGATACCGCTGCCCCTGTCTGCTATCCGCTTGCGCCGGGCTGTCCCACCCCGCGCGGCTTACTTGCCGGTCTGTCCGGCTTCGCCGCCATGATAGCAGTTAATGTACTTGCGGCCAGCGTCCAGCGCAGAAGCGACGGCCTCCCCCACGGCAAGCTGCCGCGACTTGGCCAACTTGATCAGCATGGGCAGGTTGGCACCATAGAGGATCTGCCGGTCCTGCGGCGCGCAGGCCAGCAGGCTGAGGTTCGAAGGCGAGCCCCCGAACATGTCGGTCACCACCACCACGCCGGCGCCATCATCCACCGCATCGGCGGCAGCCGAAATCTCGGCCTGTTTGGCCGCGCGGTCGTGATCTTCCTCGATGGCGATTGCCCGAATGCCGGTCTGTTTGCCCACGACATGCTCGACTGCCGCGAGATACTCGCGCGCCAATCCCCCATGTGCGACGATCACGATCCCGATCACGCCTTGCCTACCTCAACGGTTGGTTGTCCCGCGCCGCTATCCGCTCGGCGCTCCAGTTCCCTGTGACGTTTAGACACCTGCCACCCGGACTGTGCAAGCGCGGCGCTGAGTTTTTCGGCCATGGCCACGGACCTGTGTTGTCCGCCGGTGCAGCCAAGCCCGATGGTCAGATGCGCCTTGCCCTCTTCGACATGCGCCGGCAGCACCATCAGCAGCAGGTCCAGCACCTTGTCGAAGAACGGCGCGAAGCGTGGATCGGCGGCAACGAAGGCCGCGACCTCGGGCGCGCGGCCATCCAGCGGGCGCAAGGCCGGCTCCCAATGCGGATTGCTCAGGAAGCGGCAGTCGAACATGATGTCGAGCCCGCGCGGCACCCCGCGTTTGTAGCTGAAGGAATGCACCCCCACCGTCAACCGCGCCTGCTGCCCGGTGTCGAACCAGCGCGCCAGCTCGGCCTTGAGGTCATGCGGCGACAGGTCCGAGGTGTCGATCAGCACATCGGCGCGGGCGCGGACCGGGGCCAGCAGATCTACCTCGCGGGCGATGCCGGTGCCCGGCTCCTCGTCGGGGGCCATCGGATGGCGGCGGCGGGTCTCGCCATAGCGGCGCAGCAATTCCTCTGCCCGGCAGTCGAGATACAGCACTTCGCAATCCACCTCGGGCATCCGGGTCATCCTGTCGATGCCTTCGATCAAGCTGCCGGCGGTGAAGTCGCGGTTGCGCACGTCGATGCCGAGCGCGATCGGGCGGCCGAGCGCCGGGCCGTCGAGCAGCCGCGGCACCAGGCTCAGCGGCAGGTTGTCGATGGCCTCATATCCCAGATCCTCCAGAACATGGATCGCGGTGGACCGGCCGGCCCCTGACGGGCCGGTGACCAGCACAACGCGCTGCACATCCTGATGGTCGTTTTCGTCGGTCATCCCGATTGTGGTTCCCACGGTCTCGCCGCCCTTGCCGGGGCGCCGGGCCCTCACCCTTGGTCACGCGACCCTGCCATTGGCCAGATAGTGCAGGACCGCAGCAGGAAAATGGGGGCTCTGCAGGTGGTGGACAAGCGCAATCGGCACACCCAGCCATTCGACGTGGCGGAGGGGGGGAAGTCGTTCAGTTTCGGCAACACCCAGATCAACTGCAAGGCACACGTCGACCAAGTCAATCGCCTCAGCGGCGAGTATGCCGACCCCCCGCGCCTCGATCCGGCCGCGGATCGAGGGGGGGCAGGAGGCGATCAGCCGGTCTTCGCGGCGGTGCAGAATCGTCTGGTCATCTGCAATCAGCACCGCCCCCATCGCCATGAGTTGCAAGGCGAGCCCGGACTTGCCCGAGCCCGAGGGCCCGAGGATCACCAGCCCGCGCCCCGCGCGGGCCACTGTCGTTGCGTGAATCGTCAGGCTGCCGGGCGGCTCCGTCACACCGGCAAGCCGACCACGAAGCGCGCGCCAAGCGGATCGGAAGTGATGTCGGCATCGGTGGGGCGGATGTTCTCGGCCCAGATCACGCCGCCATGCGCCTCGACGATCTGCTTGGAGATGGCCAGACCCAACCCCGAATGCTCGCCGAACTGGCCCGGCGGGCGTTCGGAATAGAAGCGCTTGAAGATATTGGTCAGCGCCTGTTCGGGGATGCCGGGCCCGGTATCTTCCACCACGATCAGCACCCTGTTCTCGCGCCGGCGGGCCCAGACCCGCACCGCATCGCCCTCTTCGCAGAACGAGATGGCGTTGGTGATCAGGTTCACGAAGACCTGCGCCAGCCGCGCCTCGAGCCCGTGGATCAGGATCGGCTCGGCCGGCAGGTCGGTGATGTAGTCCACGCCCTTCTTGCCAGCTTGCTCGCCCAGATATTCGTTGATGTTGCCGAGCGTCTTGAGAAGGTTGAACTCCTCCTCCTCCTCGCGCACCAGCTCGCTGTCGAGCCGGCTGGCGTTGGAGATATCGCTGACCAGCCGGTCCAGCCGGCGCACGTCATGCTCGATCACGTCCAGCAGCTTCTCGCGGTGATCCTCGCGCTTGATGCCGCGCAGCGTGCCCACGGCCGAGCGCAGGCTGGCCAACGGGTTCTTGATCTCATGCGCAACGTCGGCCGCGAACTGCTCATTCGCGTCGATCCGGTCATAGAGCGCGGCAACCATGCCCCGCATCGCGCCAGACAAGCGGCCAATCTCATCCGGGCGGGCAGTCAGGTCGGGAATGCGCACCCGCGCCGGACTCATCTTGCGGGCATGGCGGTCGCGCCCCAGCTCCGCCGCGATGGCAAGGTCCGACAGCGGGTTGGCGATGGTCGAGGCCAGCACCAGGCTAAGGCCGATCGACACCAGAATGGCGATCACGAACATCTGCAGCACCTGCTCACGCTCGGCCCGTACAAGCTGGTCGATCTCGCCGGCGACAGAGGTCAGCGCGGCGGCACCCAGCACGGCACCATCATGGCGGATCGGGGTCACCACGGCAAAAACCGCACTGCCGCTGGAATCCGTCACTGTTTCAAAGCGGGTCTTGCCGGTCAGCGCCTCGGCCAGCAATCCGCGCACCGTTGCCTCGGCATCCTGGCCAGGCATTTCGCGCTGGCGCGGGGCAAGCACCGACGAGATGCCCTCCCAGACCGAGTTCAGAAAATCGGTGATCGCGGTAGACCGCAGATCGGTCTTTACCCCGGCGACCGGCTCTGCCGGCGGGCGATCAGCGGCACGGGTCTCGGCCACCAAAGCCTGGGCCCGGTCGAACACGAAGAGGTCCACATCGGCCGGCACGTCCATCTGCGCAAGGGTACGGGTCACGTCGATCCCGTCGCCGTTGGCGAGGTCCACCGGCGCGCCTTGCGGCAGCTGCGCCTCGAACACGTTCGCGACCAGTTGCGCCTCGGCCACCAGCCCGCGCTCGCGCTGCACCACAAGGCTGTCGCGGAACGGATTCAGGAACAGGACCCCGGCCACCATGACCAGCATCGCCAGCAGGTTGAAGGTGATGATCTTGCGGGCCAGCGGCGAGCGATTGACCGAGATGAAGCCACGCTTCGCCCGTCCCGCCCGCAGCTCGCTATCGGCGCTGTCAGGCGAAACCCAATCCTCACCAAGCACGACGCCGGCCTCCCGGGCCGGCCTGGTTGCGCGCATGTCCGTTCCTTGGGCGATGGTCATTCTTCGTTGTAACGATAGCCGATGCCGTACAGCGTTTCGATTGCGGTAAAGTCGTCATCGGCCGTCCGCATCTTCTTGCGCAGCCGCTTGATATGGCTGTCGATGGTGCGGTCGTCGACATAGACCTGATCGTCATAGGCGACGTCCATCAGCTGATCGCGGCTTTTCACGAAACCAGGGCGCTGCGCCAGCGCCTGAAGCAGCAGGAATTCGGTCACCGTCAGCGACACGTCCTTGCCCTTCCAGCTGACGGAATGGCGCAGCGGGTCCATCGTCAGCTGGCCACGCACCATCACCTTGGTCTCTTCGGTCACCGCGACCTCGCCGGTGGCCACAGCCTCCTGCCGGCGCAGCAGCGCCCGGATCCGCTCCACCAGGAGCCTTTGCGAGAACGGCTTTTTCACATAATCGTCGGCGCCCATCCGCAGGCCGAGAACCTCGTCGATCTCATCATCCTTGGAGGTCAGAAAGATCACCGGCATCGAGGTCTTCAGGCGCAGACGCTGCAGCAGGTCCATCCCGTCCATCCGGGGCATCTTGATGTCCAGCACCGCCATATCCGGCAGTCGCTTGGTAAAGGCGTCCAGTGCGGACTGGCCGTCATTATAGGTCTCGACCTCAAACCCCTCGGCTTCGAGTGTCATCGACACCGATGTCAGGATATTCCTGTCATCGTCAACCAGCGCGATCCTTGACATCGGGGCCCCTCATAACTGCTCTGTTTGCCTGATTTTTGACACATTGTCCCTTGTCCGGTGATGGGAATCAATCTCTAACTGCGAATCGGGCGCTGCACCTGACTCACATCGGGTGAAAAAAACGAAGGTTCGACTAATTTGCCTCACCCGTTCGGCGTGGTTGCGCTAACCCGGGGTTGGTTGCGCTAACTGATACAAAGTTTCCATTTCTTCACCGATACGTCATGTTATAGCGGCCGTGTCGGGCATTTTCGGCCCGTCGGTGCCCTTTTGGCCCAGGGCGCCGCCTTTGAGGATGGAAAGCCGCTGGACGGCTACGGGAGCTTGCACATGACCATCGGACGCGTGAATCCGGCGCACCGCCTGGAAGATCAGGGTATCACCGGTCTCGGGACCGTCTATTACAACCAGATCGAACCGGCGCTGGTCGAAGCGGCCGTACAGCGCGGCGAAGGCCGTCTGGGCAAGGGCGGAGCGTTCCTTGTCTCCACCGGCGCCCGCACCGGTCGTTCTCCCAAGGACAAGTTCGTCGTGCGCACCCCGGCTGTCGAAGACAGCATCTGGTGGGAAAACAACGCTCCGATGACGCCTGAAGCCTTCGATCTGCTGCACGCCGACATGTTGGCCCACATGAAGGGCGGCGACTACTTCGTGCAGGATCTCTACGCCGGCGCCGACCCCCAGCTTCGGCTTGACGTGCGCGTTGTGACCGAACTGGCCTGGCATGGCCTGTTCATCCGTCACCTGCTGCGCCGTCCCGCCGCGGAAGAGCTGCCGGGCTTCGTGCCGGAATTCACCATCATCAACTGCCCGACCTTCAAGGCCGACCCAGCCCGCCACGGCTGCCGCAGCGAGACCGTCATCGCACTCAACTTCGAAAAGAAGCTGATCCTGATCGGCAACACCGCCTATGCCGGCGAGAACAAGAAGTCGGTCTTCACGCTGCTGAACTACATCCTGCCGGGCAAGGGCATCATGGCGATGCACTGCTCTGCCAACCATGCCATCGACAATCCCGAAGACACCGCCGTGTTCTTCGGCCTGTCAGGCACCGGCAAGACCACGCTGTCGGCCGACCCCTCGCGCACGCTGATCGGCGATGACGAGCATGGCTGGTCGGATCGCGGCACCTTCAACTTCGAAGGCGGCTGCTATGCCAAGACCATCAACCTGTCGGCCGAGGCCGAGCCGGAAATCTATGCGACCACGTCGAAATTTGGCACGGTCGTCGAGAATATGGTCTTTGATCCCGACACGCTGGAGCTGGACTTCGAGGATAACTCGCTGACCGACAACATGCGCTGCGCCTACCCGCTGGACTATATCTCCAACGCGTCCGACACCTCGCTTGGCGGGCATCCCAAGAACATCATCATGCTGACCTGCGATGCCTTCGGCGTGCTGCCGCCCATCGCGCGGCTGACCCCGGCGCAGGCGATGTATCACTTCCTGTCGGGCTTCACCTCGAAGACCCCGGGCACCGAGCAGGGCGTGGTCGAGCCGACCCCCACCTTCTCCACCTGCTTTGGCGCGCCGTTCATGCCGCGCCGCCCCGAGGCCTATGGCAAGCTGCTGCAGGCCAAGATCGCCGAGCATGGCGCCGATTGCTGGCTGGTGAACACCGGCTGGACCGGCGGCGCCTTTGGCACCGGCAAGCGGATGCCGATCCGCGCCACCCGCGCGCTGCTGACCGCGGCGCTGGATGGCTCGCTGAATGGCGCGACCTTCCGCAAGGACCCGAATTTCGGCTTCGAAGTGCCGGTCTCGGTTCCGGGTGTTGATGACAAGCTGCTCGACCCGCGCCAGACTTGGGCCGATGGCTCGGCCTATGACGCGCAGGCGCGCAAGCTGGTCGAGATGTTCTCGAAGAACTTCGCGCAATACGTGCCGCATATCGACGATGACGTGAAAGCCGCAGCCATCGGTTGAGGCGCGCTGGACGTATGACGACAAGGGCGCCCCTCGGGCGCCCTTTTTCGTGCGGGCACCTCTGCCCCTGCCCTAGCCCAGCGCCTCGCGCACAAGGTTCAACCCGGTCAGCACCAGCAAGCCCTGGGTACAGCGGCGGAACATCGGCCCTGGAAGGCGGTCATGGACCGCATAGCCAAGCGCCATGCCCGCCACCGCCGGCACCACCAGCGAGCCGGAGAAGACCAGCAGCGACGGCGTCAGCAGACCCGAGACGAGATGCCCCGCCAGCAGCACGATCGAGCCGAGGAAGAAGAACACCCCCTGCACCCGCATCGCCTCGCGCTTCTCGGCATTGATCGACAGCAGGTAGACGATCAGCGGCGGCCCCCAGATCCCGGCGATCCCCCCATAGAAGCCGCCGATGACACCCAGCACCACCTCGGCCCGCCCCCGATGTTCCAGCCGCAGCGCCAGCGGGATCCCCAGCAGCTGCACCAACGCGAACAGGGTGATCGGCACCCCCAGCAGCAAGGTCATCGCACGCTGAGGGATCGCATCGACGAACTGGGCCGAGACAAGTATGCAAACCAGCATCACCCCGATCATCCGCCGATACTGCCACGCCGTATCCGCAGCAGCCCGCCACCCGTCGCGCAGGCATTGCGACAGGTTGGTCACGAACACCGGCAGCATCACCGCGGCCAGCACCATGTCATGCGTGAGGAACGAGCTGAGGATCGACACCATAATCAGCGGCATCGCGAACCCTACCGCGCCCTTCACGAAGCCGCCGAAGAAGGTAACGCCAAGGGCAAGCACGAAGGCCCAGGTTTCCAGTCCATCCATCATGTCCGTCGCCCTTCCGTTTCTGCACCCCGGACTGCTTAGCGCAGGCCGGCGGGCAAGGGCCATGGCAAAACCGGCGCGCAATTTTGCGAAAGCAATTGGTGTATATTCCGAATTTTACTTGCGCGCCAAACTTGCGCGGCCTATCTGATGATGCAACTGCAGAAAGGGAGTCGTTCCATGCCTGATGGCGCCGAAATGCCCGTGACCGATCTGTCCGCCGACCTGCTGCCGCTGACCGCGGAAGCCCTGCCCGAGGTGGAAGGCCTGCTGGCCGAGGCGATGTCCGGCCTGCGCGCCGCCGTCACCGTGAATGGCCGCGTGTCCGGCGCGGCGCTGGAGGCGGAACAGTTCGCGGCTCACTCGCTGTCCTGGCTCGCGACCTATGTGGAATCGCTGCGGCAGATGCAGGCCTGGGCCACGCGCCTCCGGGCCGAAGGCCGCTTCGGCGAAATGGAGCAGCTGCTGCTGCAGATCGGCTTTGGCGAATACCTTTGTCAGATCGCCGGCGGCATTCCGATGAGCCAGGGCGAAACCGCCCGCCTTCAGGATCTGGGCGTCACTTGGCAGCCCGGCCCCGCCGCCGCCCGGCTGATGGCCGCAGGCAACACCCCCGCCGCCCGCACCCGGCTGGTCGCGCTGATGCGCGAGAACCACGGCCGCGCGACCTTTGGCGCGACCGGGCTGGATGATGAGCTAGAGATGATCCGCGACCAGTTCCGCCGCTATGCAGACGAGCGTGTGGTGCCGAACGCCCATGGCTGGCACCTGCGCGATGAGCTGATCCCGATGGAGATCATCGAGGAACTGGCGGAGCTTGGCGTCTTCGGCCTGACCATCCCCGAGGAGTTTGGCGGGCTTGGCCTTTCGAAGGCGTCGATGGTGGTGGTCTCGGAAGAGCTGAGCCGCGGCTATATCGGCGTCGGCTCGCTTGCCACCCGGTCCGAGATCGCGGCGGAGCTGATCCTGTGTGGCGGCACGCCCGAGCAGAAGGCGCAGTGGCTGCCCAAGCTCGCCAGCGGAGAAATCCTGCCGACGGCCGTCTTCACCGAGCCCAACACCGGGTCTGACCTTGGCAGCCTGCGCACCCGCGCGGTGCGGGACGGCGAGGACTGGACGGTCACCGGCAACAAGACCTGGATCACCCATGCCGCGCGCACCCATGTGATGACGCTGCTGGCCCGCACCGACCCCGAAACGACCGACTATCGCGGCTTGTCGATGTTCCTGGCCGAAAAGACCCCCGGCACCGATGCAGACCCTTTCCCCACGCCCGGCATGACCGGCGGCGAGATCGAGGTTCTGGGCTACCGGGGCATGAAGGAATACGAGCTTGGCTTCGACGGCTTCAAGGTCAAGGGCGAGAACCTTCTGGGCGGCGTGGAAGGCCAGGGCTTCAAGCAGCTGATGCAGACCTTCGAATCCGCCCGCATCCAGACCGCCGCCCGCGCCGTGGGCGTGGCGCAGGCGGCGCTGGAGGTCGGGATGCAATACGCACTGGACCGCAAGCAGTTCGGCAAGGCGCTGATCGAGTTTCCGCGCGTGTCGGGCAAGCTGGCGATGATGGCGGTCGAGATCATGGTGGCGCGGCAGCTGACCTACCATTCCGCCTGGCAGAAGGACCACGACAAGCGTTGCGATCTGGAGGCGGGCATGGCCAAGCTTCTGGGTGCCCGTGTCGCCTGGGCCGCCGCCGACAATGCGCTGCAGATCCATGGCGGCAACGGTTTCGCGCTGGAATACACCATCAGCCGGATCCTCTGCGACGCGCGCATCCTCAACATCTTCGAGGGCGCGGCGGAGATTCAGGCACAGGTGATCGCCCGCCGCCTGCTGGACGGCGGGAACTGAGGCTCAGCGGCGCGCGCCCAGTCTTGGGTGCAACCGCCCGGCCAGCGCCGCGGCCCCCAGCAGACCAGCCCCGCAGGCGGCGAATACGCCCGCCAGCGGGGCGACCAGCAGCACCGCCCAGGCGATGCCCGGCGTGACGATGCCCGACACGTCGCGGAAGCTGGAATAGACCGCCGCCATCTCGGCCCGTTCCGACGGCTTCACCGCCATCAGGAACGGCAGCCCGCCGCACATGTCGAGGAACACCAGGAAGAACGACGCCGCCCAGAGGGCGCCCACCGCCAGCGGCGGCCAGCCCTGTCCCAGTGTCGCCAGCAAAAACAGTAGCCCGGCCCCGATGAACCCGGTCTGCACCGCCCGCCGCACGGTTCGCCGCTGCAGCCAGCGCAGCATCAGCGGCGAGAGCAGCATCAGCGCATTCGAGGCAGAGAGGGCGATGCCCCCTGTCTGCTCCCCCAGCCCCGCCTCGATGCAGAAGATCGGCAGATAGACGACATAAACCCACCAGCCGCAGGAGCGGATCACCGCAAACAGCCAGCCCGCGATCAGCCGCGGCTGGCGGGCAAAGCGGCGCAGGTAGGAGAGCGGGTTCGGTGCGGGCGCGCGGGCCCGGGCGATCTGCTTGCCATTGCCGAGCCGCATCGTCCAGAACACCGCGCCAAGCGCCAGTGCGAAGGCGGCGGCAAGGATGAACGGCAGCGGCTCCCACAGATGCATCAGCCCCACGCCCAGCATCGGCCCGATGGTCCAGCTGAGCGCCGAATAGAAGATCTTCAGCGACTCGCCGCGGCTGAGATCGGCACGGGCGATGTAATCCATCACATAGGCGTTGAGGCAGATGAAGATCGTCACCGTGCCCGCGCAGGTCAGCAGATAGGCGAAGGGCACCAGCGCCGCCTGCCCGGTCATCGCCAGCGCCGGGCCGATCAGGTAGAGCGTGACGCCGCCGGTATAAAGCCAGCGCCGCGGGATGAAGCGCCCGGCCCAGGGCACCATCAGCCCGGTCAGCAGCGCCGCGATGCCGACCATGAAATACACTTGGCTGACCACCGCGGCATCGCCAAGCGCCCGGTACATCACCAGCGGCCAGACAGACACCAGAATGCCGCGCACGGCAGAATCCATCGCCGCGAGGACGGCGAAGCTCGACACGCCCGGCATCGGGACGTGGCGCAAAACGACGGGGATGTATCGGTTGGCCATGGCGCTCCTTGCCCCGCACAAGACGCGGGGACGAGGGGAAAGGCTTGGCGGAAAGCGACAGGGGGTGTCGGTTTGAGGGGCGGCAGTCTAGTCGCGGCCGGCGCGGGCCAGCGCCTCTACCAGCCGCCGCCTTGCCTCGGGCAGCGGGCGGTCGCCGAGGGCAGGCGCCACGCGATGTTCGAGGAAGTGGCCGGTGGTGCGGAGCCCGTCTGCCAGTTCAGCCGCGCTACCACCACCCTGCCCCATCAGCACCCCCGGCAAGGGCAACAGCCGCAACGCCCAGTCCCCGGCGCCTTCCCGGCTCACCGCCCGGCCCGTCTTGGGGCTGACGAACGCCAGATCCTCGCGCCCGCCGGTCACCGCGCAGCGCCCGAGGTCGAGCCCGAAGCCAAGCTCCTCCAGCAGCGCCATTTCCCACCGCAGGTAGCGTGGCACCCAGTCATCTCCTGCGGCCAGAGCATCCATCAGCGCGAGGCTGGTGACATAGAGCACCGGATGCGGCTCGCGTTCCGGCAGCACGAAATGAAGCAGCGCGCAGACCGCGTTCAACCCCAGCAGCGCCAGCCGGTCAGAGAGCACGCCGGTGCGCGACTGCAGCGGCTCCACCGTGAAGGCGCCGATATGATCCTCCAGCCGCGCGCGCCAGCTGACATCCAGCTGCGCCCCCGGCTGCAGGATCGGCGCGATCTTGCGCGACACGCCGCCGCGCACCACGCCGGCATGGCGGCCGTGCTGCGCCGTGAACACCTCGATGATCGCCGATGTCTCGCCATGGGTGCGGACCGACAGCAGCATTCCCTGATCGCGCCAGTCCATCCCCGCGCCCTTCGCAAGCCTCGGCAGCCAACCTATGTGCGCCCGCCCGAAACGGCCAGAGGCTCAGTCCGCGAGCCCCGGCTGGTCCAGCAGGGTGCGCCCCTCGCGGTTCTCGACCTCCAGCACCCAAAGGTCAGGATCGCGGGAGCGTTGGCGGGTCAGAGTGGCATCCACCTCCGCCTCCGGCCCTTCGGCCAGCAGCATCCAAGCGCGGGCGCCGGTGGCAAGGTCGTAGCTGCGCTGATACGCGGCCGCGCGCCCGTCCAGCGTGGCGCATTTCACCATCACCGTGCCCGCGGTCGGATCGCCCTTGGCGGTGACATAGACGGGAATATCAGCCAGCCGCAGCCGGGTCAGATAGGCGCCGACCCAGACATGGGTGGCGAGGCGGGCGTCAGTTGCCATCCTTGAAGTCGAGCCCCATTTCCGAGTAGCGCTCGGATTCCTCCAGCCAGTTCGGCCGCACCTTCACCTGCAGGAACAGATGCACCGGCCGGCCCATGAACTCCGCCAGTTCCACCCGCGCCGCGGTGGAGATGCCCTTGATCGTCTCGCCGCCCTTGCCGAGCAGGATGCCCTTATGGCCCTCACGCGCGACATAGATGATCTGGTCGATGCGAGCCGATCCGTCTTCCCGCTCTGTCCACTGCTCGGTTTCCACCGTCAGCTGATAAGGGATTTCTTCATGCATCCGCAGCGTCAGCTTTTCGCGGGTGATCTCGGCGGCGATCATCCGCATCGGCAAGTCGGCGATCTGGTCCTCGGGGTAGAACCAGGGGCCTTCGGGCAGCTGCTCGCCAAGCCAGTCGCGCAGGTCATCGACCCCATGGCCGCGCTCGGCCGAGATCATGAAGGTACGCACGAAGGAATAGCCCTCGTTCATCTGCTCGGCCAGCGCCAGCAGCGTCTCGGCTTTGACCCGGTCGATCTTGTTGATCGCCAGCGCAACCGGCCGCCCGCCGCCGCGTTCAACCAGCGCCTCGAGGATGCGCTTCACGCCCTCGGTCATGCCGCGATGCGCCTCGATCAGCAGCACCACGAGGTCGGCATCGGCCGCCCCGCTCCATGCGGCGGCGACCATCGCCCGGTCCAGCCGGCGGCGCGGCTTGAACAGGCCCGGCGTGTCCACGAACACGATCTGCGCCCGGCCTGCCATGCACACACCGCGGATGCGGGCGCGGGTGGTCTGGACCTTGTGGGTGACGATCGACACCTTGGCGCCGACCATCTTGTTCAGCAGCGTCGATTTGCCGGCATTCGGCTCGCCGATCAGCGCGACGAACCCCGCGTGGGTCGGGCCTTCGGCAACCGGCGCCGCCTGGTCCTGGTCATCAGTCATCGCCCGCCTCCATTCGCGCCAGAAGCGCCTGTGCTGCTGCCTGCTCGGCAGCACGTTTCGATCCGGCCTGCGCCGTCGCGGTCGCGTCATTCTCCAGCCGCGCCTCGATGGTGAACAGCGGCTCGTGATCCGATCCCGCCCGGTCCAGCACCGCATAGGCCGGCGGAGCCATTCCGCGCGCCTGCGCCCATTCCTGCAAGGCCGATTTTGCGTCGCGCGCCTTTTCGGCCGCGGCGGCGATCCGGTCGCCCCAAAGCCGCAGCACCATGTCGCGCGCGGTTTCAAACCCTGCATCGAGATACACGGCGGCAATCACCGCCTCCATCGCATCCCCCAGCAGCGCCTCTTTCCGGCGCCCGCCGGTCATCATTTCCGACCGGCCCAGCTTCAGCACATCGCCAAGCCCGACCTCGCGCGCCACATCGGCGCAGGTCTCTTGCCGCACCAGAGCGTTGAACCGCGGTGCCAGCAGTCCCTCGGCGGCGACGGCATCGGCCGAGAACAGCGCCTCGGCCATGGTCAGCCCCAGGACCCGGTCGCCCAGAAACTCTAGCCGCTCATTCGAGGGGCGGGTGACCGAGGACAGCGAAGAATGCGTCACCGCCCGAAGCAGCAATTCGGGCCGGCGGAACTGGTGCCCGATGCGGGCCGCGAAAGCCGCAAGGTCGCTGGACAGCTTCACTCGACCGCCTTGAAGAGGCGATCACTCCGCCAGGTCCAGATATAGAACAGGCTGGTGCCGGCGGAGGAGAACATGATCCGGTCAGCGCGGCCGATCAGGTATTCGGCGGGCACCATACCAACGCCGCCGGTGGCCAGCGCGAAGCGGCTGTCCTGGCTGTTGTCGCGGTTGTCGCCCATGAAGAAATAGTTGCCCGCGGGCACCGTGAAAACCGGGGTGTCATCCGCCCAGCCATCGCCGATGTTCAGGATGCTGTGGCGGGTGCCTTCCGGCAGCGTCTCGATCTGGCGCTCCTTGATGCAGATGCCGCCCTCTCCCACTGGATCGTTGGCGCAGCGGGGTGAGATCCGCTGCGGCCCTTGCGGCGCCTTCACCTCTTCGAACGTGCCGGCATCCTCTACCGCAACGGGCTGGCCATTGATGTGCAGGCGGCCCGCCTTCATCTGGATCGTGTCACCGGGCAGGCCGATCAGCCGCTTGATGAAGTCGGACCCGTTGGCGGGGTGGCGGAACACCACCACATCGCCGCGGTCAGGCTCTGACGCCAGCAGACGGCCGGTGATCGGGCAGATCGAGAACGGGCAGGAATAGCGCGAATAGCCATAGGCCATCTTGTTCACGAACAGGAAGTCGCCGATCAGCAGCGTGTCCTTCATCGAGCCGGAGGGAATCCAGAACGGCTGAAAGAACAGGGTGCGGAACACCCCGGCGATCAGCAGGGCATAAACCACCGTCTTGATCGTCTCGAGGATCCCCTCGCCCGCCTTGCCCGAAGCCTTCGATGCCATCTGCTGCCCTTGCCTGCCTGTTGCCCGCGCTTCATGCGTCCGGGGGCGCGGGGAGTCAAGTTTCGGCGGCGTGATCGCTTGGGGGCGCGGTCACCGGCCGCGCCTCGATCACCACGAAGGCCTGCGCCCAGGGGTGATCGTCGGTCAGCGTCACATGCACGATGGCCTCATAGCCCGGCGGGGTCATGCTGCGCAGCCGTTCGGCCGCCCATCCGGTCAGGTGCATCACCGGCTGGCCACTGCGCAGGTTGCCGACGCCCATGTCGCGCCAGGCGATGCCCATGCGCAGGCCCGTGCCAAGCGCCTTGGAGCAAGCCTCCTTGGCCGCCCACCGCTTCGCATAGGTGCCGGCCACATCGGCCCGGCCCTCGGCCTTGCGCTGTTCAAGTTCCGTGAAGACGCGGTTGCGGAAACGGTCGCCAAAGCGGGCCAGCGTGCCGGCGATACGCTCGATATTCGCAAGATCGGTGCCGATGCCAAGGATCACGGGGCTGGCTCCTGTGCAGCCTTAAGTGTTGGCGATATGGCGGTTTTGCAACCCCGGCGCAAGCGCGGGGGCGGCGTCAGGAGCAGGCAGATCGCGGGAAGGGCAGATCCGCCATCTGGTCGGGGGTCATCGCACGGATCGCCGGGTGGTCCAGCATATCGGCGGTCGGGGCCTTGGCGGGGCGGTCGCGCCCCAGGCGCAGGAATTTGCGCAGCATGTGAGTCTCCTTCATCAATACTGAACAAGATAGAGGGCCTCTGGGCATATTTTCAGTGCAGAACTTGTGAAGCGCGTTTAGATTATCTTCATGCCGCCACTGAACCGCATCCATCTGAACGGCCTGCGCGCGGTCGAGGCGGTCGCCCGGCTCGGCAGCCTGCGCGCGGCGGCGGAGGAGCTTGGGGTGACCATCGGCGCCGTCAGCCAGCAGGTGTCGCGCACCGAAGCGGCGCTTGGCCAGCACCTGTTCCTTCGCAAGGCCGACGGGATGGAGCTGACGGCCAAGGGCGCCGAGATCGCACCCTTGCTGCGCGGCGGCTTTGCGCAACTGGCTGCCGCCGTAGCCCGGGCCGACCCGGCGCGCGACAATGTCCTGACCATCTCTGTCGCGCCGATCCTCGCCTCGCGCTGGCTGATCTGGCAGCTGCCGGACTTTCAGGCTGCGCATCCGGGGGTGAAGGTGCGGCTGGACGCCGATACCGCGCTGGTCGACCCGAACAGCTCGGACGTGGATCTCTGCATCCGGGTCGGGCGCGGCGGCTATGCGGATGTGCGGTCGGAATGGCTGTTCCCGCAGCGGGCCGTGCCGGTCTGCGCGCCGGATCTGGCCGCGCGCATCCATACCCCCGCCGATCTTGCGCATGTGCCGATCATCCGAGAGCCACGGCCGATGTTCGGCTGGGAGGTCTGGCTGGCCCCGCTTGGCCTTAGCCCCGACATCCTAGGCGACGGGCCGGAGTTTTCCGATGCCTCGCTCTGCCTCGATGCCGCAATCTCTGGTGCCGGGGTGTTCCTGGCCTTCGAGGTGGTCGCCGAACATGCGCTGGCGCGGGGCACGCTGGTGGCGCTGCCGCCGGGGATGGTGGAGACGGGCCTGTCCTACTGGCTGATCACCGCGAAGGACCGCAGCCCCTCCCCGGCCGAGCAAAGCTTCCGGCGCTGGCTGAAGGCGCGGCTTGCCGCCTCGGGCTTCGCGCCCTGAGGGTCAGGCCCGGGCCGCGTCCATCAGCCGGCGCATCTCGCGGATCGCGGGGTCGAGGCCCCGGAAGATCGCCTCGCCGATCAGGAAATGGCCGATGTTCAGCTCCATCACCTCGGGGAAGGCAGCGACGGGTTCGACCGTGTCATAAGTGAGCCCGTGGCCGGCATGAACCTCCAGCCCCAGCTGGTGCGCGTAAGCCGCCATCTCGCCAAGCCGCGCGAGTTCGATGTCGCGCTCCTCAAACCGGCCCTCGGCGTGGAAGTCGCAATAGGCGCCGGTGTGCAGCTCGATCACCGCGGCGCCGATCCGGGCCGCGGCCTCGATCTGCCGCGCATCGGCGGCGATGAAGATCGACACGCGGCAGCCGGCCTCGCGCAAGGGCGCGATGAAATGCGCCAGCCGGTTCTCCTCGCGCGCGACCTCCAGCCCACCCTCGGTCGTCCGCTCTTCGCGCTTTTCCGGGACAAGGCAGACGGCATGGGGCTTGTGGCGCAGGGCAATCGCCTGCATCTCGGCCGTCGCCGCCATCTCGAAGTTCAGGGGCAGCGTCAGCGCCGCCATCAGCCCTTCGATATCGGCATCCGAGATGTGACGGCGATCCTCGCGCAGGTGGGCGGTGATGCCGTCCGCGCCCGCCGCCTCGGCCAGTTGTGCTGCGCGGATCGGGTCGGGATAGGCCGAACCGCGGGCGTTGCGCACGGTGGCAACGTGATCGATGTTGACGCCAAGGCGCAGCCGGCCGAGGGGTTGGGTCAGGGTCATGTCCGGCGTCCTCCGTGCAGCGCAGTTTCGCATGACGCTAGCGCGGCGCGCAGCGCGTCTCCAGCGCCAGATTGTATCAATGTCAAAGCGGCGGGATCAAAGCGGCGGGTCGGGCTCGTTCGTCTGCGCGGCGACGGCGGCGGCCGCAGCACTGGCCGCAACCTCGGCCCGCGCCCGGGCCCGCGCGCCAAGGCGCAGCTTTTCCGATCGCTCGCGCAGCTTCTTGGCGCGGCGCTTCTGATAGGCGCGGATGATCGGCAGCGTCAGGTAGTGGAAGATCACCGCCGCGATCAGGCCGGGAATGATGCCGCCCACCAGATAGGGCAGGAAGATGGTGTCGAAGAAATGCTTCAGGTCCAGCCAGCTGGTCGGCTCTGGCCCGAAGATCGCCTTGACGTTGGCCCAGATCTCGATGGCCGCATGGCTGAAGGCGCCGATGATCTCGTTGAAGCTGAGGCCGCCTTCGACTCCCAGCATCCAGCGACCGATTTCCACCGACAGCAGCGCGATGAACGGTGTCGTCGCCGGGTTGCCGACAAAGGTCGCCAGCAGCGCCGCGAGGATGTTCCCCCGGATCGCCCATGCAATCGCGGCGGCACCAAGAAAGTGGATGCCGAACAGCGGCGTGAAGCTGACGAACACCCCGGCCGCTACGCCGCGGCCGATCCGGTGTGGCTCATCCGGCAGACGGCGCAGGCGGTGCATCACATAGGTGACTGCCCGGCGCCAGCCACCCCGCGGGTAGAAAAACTCCGTGAAGATCCGCATGTAGCTGCGCGGGTTCCGACGTTTGAAGACCACGCGACCGTTCCTTCTGATGCTCAGCGGGCTATGCCCGCCCGGCTGATGCCCGTCAGGGCCTGCGACCGAGATCCCGATAGCGTTCCACCTGCGCCACATCGCTTTCGGCTTCAAGGGCCGTCAGCACCATGTGCAGATGTTCCACGTCCCGCAGATCCACCTCGACGATCAGCCGGTAAAAATCCGGTTTCCTGTCAGCGAAGTGCAGGTCCGAGATATTGGCCCGCTGCTGACCGATCAAGGTGCAGATGCGCCCCAATACGCCCGCATCGTTCGCAATCGTGAGATTGAGGCTGACGGTATGCACCGGGGGGTGCCGCCCGGCCTGCCAATGCAGGTCCACCCAGCGGGAGGGTTCGTCCTCGAACTCCGCCATGGCGGCGCAGTCGATGGAGTGCACGATGACGCCCTGACCGCGATAGAAGATGCCGACAATGCGCTCGCCCGGCAGCGGCTGACAGCACGACGCGCGACGGAACGACTGGTCGGGGGCAAGGCCGACGACCGGGCGCTGCGCATCGACCTCGTCCTTCTGGACGGCGGCAAGCTCGGGGTAGATCGCCTCCACCACCTCGCGCGCCGACAGCTCCGCGCTGCCGAGCCGCGCCAGCACCTCGACCTCATCCTGCAAGCCCAGCGTGCGCGCGGCGGTGCGCAGCGCCTTGTCGGTGGCCTTGCGGCCGACATGCTCGAAGGCCACCCGTGCCAGTTCCTGCCCCAGCTTGACGAAGCGCTCGCGGTCTTCCTCGCGCAGAGACTTGCGGATCGCGGCCTTGGCCCGGCCCGTCACCACGATGTCGAGCCAGGTCGCCTGCGGGCGCTGGCCGGCGGCGGTGATGATCTCGACCGACTGGCCGTTGCGCAGCCGCGTCCACAGCGGCACACGGATGCCATCGACCTTCGCGCCGACGCAGCTGTTCCCGATGCGGGTGTGGATCGCATAGGCATAGTCCAGCGGCGTCGCGCCCTTGGGCAACTGGATCACGTCACCCTTGGGCGTGAAGCAGAACACCTGATCGGTGTACATCTCCAGCTTCACATTCTCGAGGAATTCGTCGTGGTCGCCCTCGTCCAAGCGTTCGGTCAGCGTGGCGATCCACTTGGCCGGATCGACGGCAAAGGGGTTCCGTGACCGCACGCCCTCGCGGTAGGACCAATGCGCCGCGACCCCTGCCTCGGCCACCTCATGCATCTGGCGGGTGCGGATCTGCACCTCCACCCGCTTGCCGTCGCGGCCCGACACCGTGGTGTGGATGGAGCGGTATCCGTTCGATTTTGGCTGGCTGATGTAATCCTTGAACCGCCCCGGCACCGCGCGCCAGCGGGTGTGGATCACGCCCAGGATGCGGTAGCAGTCGGCCTCGGTCCGGCAGATAATGCGAAAGCCGTAGATGTCGGAGAGGCGCGAGAAGGCGAGGCTCTTCTCCTGCATCTTGCGCCAGATCGAATAGGGCTTCTTGGCACGGCCGAAGACGTCTGCCTCTATCTGCGCCTTGTCCAGTTCGGTCCGGATATCGGCGCTGATCTTCGGGATCGCATCGCCCGATTCGCGCTGAAGGGTCAGGAAGCGGCGGATGATGGAGTTGCGGGCCTCGGCATTGAGCACCTTGAAAGACAGGTCCTCCAGCTCTTCGCGCATCCATTGCATCCCCATCCGCCCGGCCAGCGGTGCGAAGATGTCCATCGTCTCGCGCGCCTTCTGGATCTGCTTGTCGGGGCGCATGGACTTGATCGTGCGCATGTTGTGCAGACGGTCGGCCAGCTTGACCAGGATCACCCGCAGGTCCTTGGACATGGCCATGAACAGCTTGCGGAAGTTCTCGGCCTGCTTGGTCTCGGTCGAGGAAAGTTGCAGGTTGGTCAGCTTGGTGACGCCATCGACCAGATCGGCCACGTCATCGCCGAACTTGCCCGCAATGTCCTTCCACGAAGCGCGGGTATCCTCGATCGTGTCATGCAGAAGGGCAGTGACGATGGTCGCATCATCGAGCCGCATCTCTGTCAGGATGGCGGCGACGGCGACAGGATGGGTGAAATAGGGCTCGCCGGAATGGCGGTTCTGCCCTTCGTGCATCCGGCGGCCATAGTCATAGGCCGCCCGGATAAGGTCTGCGTTGGTGCGGGGGTTATAGTTGCGGACCAGCGCGATCAGGTCTTCGACGTCGATCATTCCGCTCCGCAAACCCCCGGTATTCCGCGATCAGTCCTGACCCTGTGCTTCCATCAGCTGGCGCAGCAGGCGTTCCTCGTCCATGTCGTCGGCCGCGGGACGGTCCATCTCGCCGGCGCCGCCCATCAACAGCGACATCGCATCTTCTTCCGGCTCATCCACCTCGATCTGGGTCTGATAGCTGGAGATCATCCGCTCGCGCAGGTCTTCGGCGCCCTGCGTTTCATCCGCGATCTCACGCAGGCTGACGACGGGGTTCTTGTCGTTGTCGCGGTCCACGGTAATCACGGACCCGGCCGTTATTTCACGGGCACGGTGCGCTGCGAGCATCACCAGCTCGAAGCGGTTCGGAACCTTGTCAACGCAGTCTTCAACCGTCACGCGGGCCATCGGTAACTCCAATCCGGCTTGGAAGGTGAGATGCGCTATGTATGCGCTGCCATCCCTCTTGACAAGCAAGTTTCCCGTCACAACGGCCGCAGCGCCGCTTTGTCCGCATCGGGAAGTGCGGCAAGCATCGCGGCAACCCCCTGCCCGGTGGCCGGATGCACCCAGCCGGGCGCCACCTCTGCCAGCGGAACCAGCACAAAGGCGCGGCCCTCGATCCGCGGATGCGGCAGGATCAGTTGCTCGGGCGCGGCGCGTGTTTGCTCTGCCGCCGGCAACGCTCGCCAGGCTGCCTGCGTCGCCGCATCGGGCAGCACCGAATCGCCGTGGCTGAGCAGGTCGAGGTCCACAACACGCGCGCCCCAGCGCTCCAGCCGGGTCCGACCGATTCGCGCCTCGATTGTGTGGAGATGCGCCAGAAGGGCATCGGCACAAATCCGCACATCCAAAAGTGCCACCGCATTCACATAATCCGGGCCCGATCCGGCAGGGTAGGCGGGGGAGAGGAAGAACCGGCTAACTGCCCGAATATGAACCGTTTCGTTTGAAATTAACGCAAGGGCATGCCGCAGCGTCACCTCTGGCGGCTGGCCCCCAAGCGGGAGGTTCGCCCCGAGCGCAATCAGCGCCGCGGAATTGTTTCCGGATTGTACAGGCACTTGCGGCACCGCGAAATCATCCTATTTTTAACAGTCGTCGCGCTGCGTCATTTTTCATCCAGTGGTTCACTCCCACCCCTACACGGATCCGGGCAGCGAGGCGATTTGAAAGGAAAATCCATGTTTTACAAGGACGAACGGCTCGCTCTGTTCATCGATGGCTCCAATCTCTACGCCGCAGCCAAATCTCTGGGCTTCGACATCGACTACAAGCTGCTGCGCCAGGAGTTCATGCGGCGCGGCAAGCTGCTGCGGGCCTTTTACTACACCGCGCTGCTGGAGAATGACGACTATTCGCCGATCCGCCCGCTGGTGGACTGGCTGCACTACAATGGCTTCACGATGGTCACCAAGCCGGCGAAGGAATTCACCGACAGCCAGGGCCGCCGCAAGGTCAAGGGCAACATGGACATCGAGCTTGCCGTCGATGCCATGGAGCTTGCCCCCCGGGTCGATCACATCGTGCTGTTCTCGGGCGATGGTGATTTCCGCCCGCTGGTCGAAAGCCTGCAGCGGCAAGGCGTGCGCGTCTCTGTCGTCTCCACCATCCGCAGCCAGCCGCCAATGATCGCCGACGAGCTTCGCCGCCAGGCCGACAATTTCATTGAGCTGGACGAGTTGCGCGAAGTCATCGGCCGCCCCCCGCGCGAGCCGCGGCTGGAGCGTGAGGACGCCCCGGCGAGTACCGTCGAGACTTGACGGATGCCGGCGCCAGCGCGCCGCCATTGCCGTCTCCCCGCCAGCCATGTGGTCCCTTTCTCGGGGATGCGCAAAGCCAGCACCGCAGCCCGACAAGACCGCCCGCCAATTCGCTTGCGGACGCTGTGTCCTCTCGTATGCCTTGGTTTTCGGGGTGCGGGGCTGGACGCAGCGGGCGCTTGGCCTTACCTCTGGCCCATAACTCTTCGAGGCCGCGCATGACCCTTCCGCCCCTGACCCTGTATCTGGCCGCACCGCGCGGGTTCTGCGCCGGCGTGGACCGCGCCATCAAGATCGTGGAGATGGCGCTGGAAAAATGGGGTGCACCGGTCTTCGTGCGGCATGAGATCGTGCACAACAAGTTTGTGGTGGACGGCCTCCGCGCCAAGGGAGCCGTGTTTGTCGAGGAACTGGACGACTGCCCCGACGACCGCCCGGTGATCTTCTCTGCCCATGGCGTGCCCAAGGCGGTTCCGGCCGAGGCGGCGCGGCGGATGATGATCCATGTCGATGCCACCTGCCCGCTGGTGACCAAGGTGCACAGCGAGGCGGCGAGGCATCACGAGGCTGGCCTGCAGATGGTGATGATCGGCCATGCCGGCCACCCCGAGACGCTTGGCACCATGGGCCAGCTGCCAGACGGCGAGGTGCTGCTGGTCGAAACCGCCGAGGATGTGGCGGGCCTCTCGCCCCGCGATCCCGGGAAGCTCGCCTTCATCACCCAGACCACGCTTTCGGTCGATGACACTGCGGGCATCGTCGCCGCCCTGAAGCAGCGCTTCCCCGCCATCATCGGTCCGGCGCGCGAGGATATCTGCTACGCCACCACCAACCGGCAGGCCGCCGTCAAGGCGGTGGCGCCGAAGATCGACGCGCTGCTGGTGATCGGTGCACCCAACTCCTCCAACTCCAAACGGCTGGTCGAGGTCGGGCGCGCGGCGGGCTGCGCCTATGCGCAACTGGTGCAGCGCGCGGGCGATATCGACTGGCGCGCGCTGGACGGCATCCGCACCGTGGGCGTCACCGCCGGCGCCTCGGCGCCCGAGGTGCTGGTGGATGAGGTGATCGACGCCTTTCGCGCCCGGTTCGACGTGACGGTCGAGATGGTGGAGACCGCCATCGAGACCATCGAGTTCAAGGTGCCCCGCCTGCTGCGCGAGCCCGCGTGACCGGCGATCCCGCCAAGTTCAGTTTCTGTGGCGATCCCGCCACTGTCGATTTCTATCAGGCCAATGCCGAAACCTATGCCAACTGGTCACAGGGCCACGGCGCACCCAAGACCCTTCAGCGTTTTGCAGCAAGCCTGCCCGCCAAGGCCGCGGTGGCCGATCTGGGCTGTGGCGCGGGGTGGGCCTCGGCCTGGCTGCGGGACCAGGGCTTTGCCGTCACCGCCTTCGACCCGGTCCCGGCGATGGTGGCGCTGACCGCGGCCCGCGGCGTCACCGCGATTGCGGGCGGGGCCGAGGTGCTGCCCGTAGCGGCCTTCGACGGCCTTTGGTGCAACGCCGCGCTTCAGCACATCCCGCGCGCCGACCTGCCCGCAGCGCTGGCACGGATCGCCGCTGCCCTTCGACCCGGCGGGCGACTGTTCCTCTCGATCCACGAGGGTGACGAGACCCTGCGCGACCGGCTGGGCCGGCTCTACGTGCATCACCGCGAGGCGGACCTGCGCGCCGCGCTGGCAGCCTGCGGTATCGAAGTGCTGGAGGTCTCGCTCGGCTCCGGCCAAGGCTTCGACGGCCGGCCGATCACGATGCTGCGGCTGGACGCAACGCGCGAAGCCTGATCTTCTGGCGACGTCCCTTGATGGAGATCGCCATGTCCCCCGAATTCCTGCTGACCGCCTTCATCGTCTGCGTCTCGCCGGGCATCGGCGTGGTTTATACCCTGTCGATGACGCTGGGGGGCGGGCTGCGCGCCGGGATGCTGGCGGCGGTCGGCTGCACCATCGTCACCGCGCTGCATCTGGCGGTGGCGATGGCGGGGCTCGCCGCCGTGCTCCACGCCAGCGCGGTGCTGTTCCAGACGGTGAAATTCGCCGGCGTCGCCTTCCTGCTGTGGATGGCCTGGGCCACGCTGAAAGGCCATGGCGGCATGGACATCCGCGCGGCAGAGCCGGGCTCGGCGGCGCGCATCGTCTGGCGCGGCATCCTCTTGAACCTGTTGAACCCCAAGCTGCCGCTGTTCTTCGTGGCCTTCCTGCCGCAATTCGTTCCCGCAGACGGCGGCGCAAGGTTGCTGGTCGAGCTCGGCTTCGGCTTCACCGCCATGACCTTCGTGACCTTCGCCGCCTATGCCTTGGCCGCGGGCTTTGCCCGGCAAGCGATCCTCGGCAATGCGCGGGTGATGACCTGGCTGCGCCGCGCCTTCGCCGCCTCCTTTGCCGCGCTTGGCGCAAGGCTAGCGATGGAGCGCGCCTGAGGCCCCTCATGGTTGACGCCCCCTGCCCCGCTGCCTAGACCGGCGGCAACTGAAGGAGCGCCGATGCCAGACCTGTTCGCCTATACCGATGGAGCCTGTTCCGGCAACCCGGGCCCCGGGGGCTGGGGCGTGCTGATGCTGGCGCGTGAGGGCGAGGCGGTGGTCAAGGAGCGCACGCTGAACGGCGGCGAACCGGACACCACCAACAACCGGATGGAGCTGCTGGCGGCGATCTCGGCGCTGGAGGCGCTGGCGCGGCCGTCGGCGATCACCATCATCACCGACAGCGCCTATGTGAAGAACGGCGTCACCAGCTGGATCCACGGCTGGAAGCGCAATGGCTGGAAGACCGCCGACCGCAAGCCGGTGAAGAATGTCGATCTGTGGCAGCGGCTGGACGAGGCGCAGGCGCGCCATCAGGTGGTCTGGCGCTGGATCAAGGGTCATGCGGGGCACGCCGAGAACGAGCGCGCCGATGAGCTGGCGCGCGAGGGCATGGCGCCATTCAAGCCGCAAAAGGCTTTGCGATGACGCTGGTTTCGCTGCTCGACCACGCCTCGGTGCTCGTCTTCGCGCTGACTGGGGCGCTGGTCGCCAGCCGGTCGCAGCTGGATCTGGTCGGCTTCATCTTCATCGCCGCGCTGACGGCGGTGGGCGGCGGCACGGTGCGCGACCTGATCCTGGGGCGCGACCCGGTGTTCTGGGTCGCCGCGCCGCAATTCGTGCTGCTGGCGGCGGGGGCGGCGGTGGCGGTGTTCTTCACCGCGCATCTGCTGGAGAGCCGCTACCGCGCAATCCTGTGGCTCGATGCCTGTGCGCTGGCGGTTGCCGTGCCTGCCGGAGTGGGTGTGGCGATGGCGCTCGGGCATGGGCCGGTGATCGTGGTGATTGCGGGAGTTGTCACCGGCACCCTTGGCGGCCTGATGCGCGACGTGGTCTGCAACGAGGTGCCGCTGGTGCTGAAGCAGGGCGAACTGTACCTGTCGGCGGCCTTCGGCGGTGCGGTGGCGGCGCTTGCCTTTGTCGCACTCGGCGCGCCGGGCTTGCCCGCCCTGCTCGCCTGCGGTGTGGTGACCTTCGGGCTGCGCGCGGGAAGCCTTGGCTTTGGCTGGCGTCTGCCGGTCTACCGCCCCCGCCCGCCGCGGCAGTAGTCAGGGCACCACGGCCTGCGCTGCGCCGCCATCCATGGCCTTCACCGCGACCAGAACGGCGACGGCGATTACCACCCACCCGCCAGGCCGCATCAGCGCCCAGATCGTCAGCTTCAGCAGCCGCCAGGCCAAGAAGGCCAGGACAAGGCTGGCCAGCCCCCAAAACAGGGCGCGCAGGAGGGTCATGTGCGGGCCGCCCTGACGGGCGCTGCGCTTGTAAGGGTGGGTGCCATGCTCTGCCCGTGCCTGTTCCGGCGTTTTGGGCAGTGTGCCTTATTCACGCGGGGCAGGAAATCCCCAATGCGCAGTGGGGGGAACGCCTGCTCCAAGCCGTAGCCTCGAAGTGCCCCGCGCAACCGTTGCCTTGCAGAATTTGGCACCGGGAGCGCCTATGTCTCCACCCCTTGCCCTGCGGCTTGCGCCTCCGGGCAACAGTCGCGGTCGGCTTGCCACCCCGGCAAGCCGTCTGATCGCGCCGGGGCTCAGGATCGGGAAGCGTGGGGGAAATGGCCTGCGACTTTAGAGGGGGCTCGAACCAAGCGGCTGCGCACCCTCACCCCAGCCGTTCCGGCAGCGACAGCCCCCGCAGCATCTCCCCCGCCGGCATCGGCTTTTTCCCCTCGCGCTGCGCCAAGGTCACCTCCACCGCGCCGCTGCCGCAGGCGACGGTGAAGCCCCCCAGCACCGCACCCGCCTCCCCCTGCCCCGAAGCCAGGCGAGAGCGCAGCAGCTTGATCCGCTCGCCCGCCACCTCGCACCACGCGCCCGGAAAGGGCGATAACCCGCGGATCTGGCGGTCCACCTCCACCGCCGGGCGGGACCAGTCGATCCACGCCTCGGCCTTGTCGATCTTGGCGGCATAGGTCACGCCCTCGGCCGGTTGCGGCTGCGGCTCCAGAGTGTCCAGCCGGTCCAGCGCCGCGCAGACCAACCGCGCGCCCATGCCCGACAGCCGGTCGTGCAGGTCGGCCGCCGTATCCTCCGCCCCAATCGCCACCGCCTCGCGCAACAGCACTGCGCCGGTATCCAGCCCCTCCTCCATCTGCATGATGCAGATGCCGGTTTCGGCATCCCCTGCCAGAATCGCCCGCTGGATCGGTGCCGCCCCGCGCCAGCGCGGCAGCAAAGAGGCATGGATGTTCAGGCAGCCCCGCGCCGGAGCGTCCAGCACCTCGCGCGGCAGGATCAGCCCGTAAGCCACCACCACCGCCACATCGGCCCCAAGCGCGGCAAACTCCGCCTGCGCCGCGGCGTCGCGCAAGGATCGCGGGTGGCGCACCGGCAGGCCAAGCGCCTCGGCCCGCGCCTGCACCGGGCCGGGACGGTCCTTCTTGCCGCGGCCCGCGGGGCGCGGCGGCTGGCTGTAGACGGCCGCAATCTCATGCCCCGCCGCAATCAGCGCCTCCAGCACCGGCACCGAGAAGTCCGGCGTGCCCATGAACACCACCCGCATGGCTAGTCCCTCCGCTGCTTGCCGAGCTTCGCCACCAGCATCTTGCGGCGCAGCGGGCTGAGGTGATCGACAAAGACCTTGCCGTTCAGATGGTCGATCTGGTGCTGCACCGAGGTCGCCCAGAGCGCCACGAAATCACGCTCCTCGATCTCACCCGCCTCGTTCAGGAACCGCACCGTCACCGCCCGCGGTCGCTCGATGATCGCCGAGATGCCGGGCAGGTTCGGGCTCGCCTCTTCATGCCGGCGCATCTGGACCGAGGCGTGCAGCACCTCGGGGTTAGCCATCCGCACCGCCTGCCCGCGCTTGTCCGAGGCATCGACGACCGCCAGCCGCATCATGATGCCGATCTGCGGCGCAGCAAGGCCAACGCCCGGCATCGCATCCATCGTCTCGACCATGTCGTCCCAGATCATGCGGACGGTTTCATTGATCGCCAGCACCGGCTCTGCCGGGGTGCGCAGCCGCTTGTCGGGATAGGGCACGAAGGCACGGACACTCATTTCTGCGCCTCCAAAGCGGCCAAGTCAGGGGCAAGGATGGTGCGGATCTCGTCCGTGGTGCGGTCGATATGCAGGATCCCGTCCAGATGGTCGCGTTCATGCTGAATGCACGTTGCCTCGAAGCCCTCGAAATCACCCATCGAATACGTCCCATCCAGCCCCTGCCAGCGCAGGCGCAGTTTGGCGGGCCGCGTCACCGGCACCAGCAGGCCGGGCACCGACAGGCAGCCCTCATCGCGGGTGGCTTCGCCCTCGGACGTCACGATCTCGGGGTTCACGAACACCCGCGGGTCGGCGGTGCCGTCCTTCCAGTGGCAGTCCATGACGAAGATCCGCAGCATCGCCCCGACCTGCGGGCCGGCCAGCCCGCGGCCCGGCGCGGCATACATCGTGTCCAGCATATCCTCGGCCAGATGGCGCAGGCTGGCGTCGAACACCGCGACCGCGCCGGCCGGCTCGCTCAGCCGCCGATCCGGCCAGATCACGATGGGCAGGACGCTCATGCCGCGCCTTTCATGCGCGGGCCATCTCGCGCTTCAGCTTTTCCATCTTGCGGGTGATCATCTGCCGCTTCAGCGGGCCCAGGTAATCGATGAACAGCTTGCCGTTCAGGTGGTCGATCTCGTGCTGCACGCAGGTGGACCACAGGCCCTCGAACCCTTCCTCATGCAGCTTGCCATCCAGCCCCAGCCAGCGCACGCGCACCTCGGCGGGGCGAGTCACATCGGCATATTGCTCGGGGATCGACAGGCAGCCCTCCTCATAGGTGCTGGTCTCGGCCGAGGTCCAGGTGACCTCGGGGTTGATCAGCACCATCGGGCGCGGCTGCGCCTTGAGGTCCTTGACGCAGTCCATCACCAGCACCCGGCGCGTCACGCCGACCTGCGGCGCGGCAAGACCGACGCCCGGCGCGTCATACATCGTGGCGAGCATGTCATCCGCGAGCGCGCGCAATTCGTCATCGATCTGCGCCACGGGGTCGCAGACCTTCTTGAGGCGAGGATCGGGATGGATCAGGATATGGCGCAGGGTCATTGCCCGGATTTAGGCGATGGCGCGACGTTTCGCAACGGGGAGCACGTCCGCGCCCAAGAGGTAGTCGTGGAGATCCGAAATTCCGCAGGAATGGGCATTTCGCGGACAGTGGCGCGGAATACTACTCCAGATCAGGATGACTTCCCAAATCCCTCACGCTAACCAGAACGAACAACTTCCCCAAAGGACTTCCCATGAGCTTTGACGAGATCATCGAGCGCCGCGGCACCCATTGTGCAAAATGGGACATGATGCAGCCGATCTATGGCGTGCCCGCCGAGGACGGAATCGCCATGTGGGTCGCCGACATGGATTTCCGCCCCCCGCAGGTGGTGCAGGACGCGGTGGAGCGGATGGCCGCGCATGGGGTCTATGGCTATTTCGGCGATGACAGCGCCTATCTGGCCGCGATCCAGTGGTGGATGGCCAACCGGCATGGCTGGGAGGTCGCACCGGAGTGGATCTTCACCACCCACGGGCTGGTCAACGGCACCGGGCTTTGCGTCGATGCCTTCACGGCGCCGGGCGATGCGGTGATGCTGATGACGCCGGTTTATCACGCCTTTGCCCGCGTGATCACCGCCGCCGGGCGCACGGTGACCGAATGCCCGCTGACAGTGATGGACGGCGCCCACCAGATGGATTTCGCCGGCTGGGAAGCGCTGCTGACCGGGCGCGAGAAGATGCTGATCCTGTGTTCGCCCCACAACCCCGGCGGGCGGGTCTGGTCGGTGGAGGAGCTGCAGGCGGTCGCCGAGTTCTGCGTGCGCCACGACATGATCCTTGTGTCGGACGAGATCCACCATGACCTCGTCTTCCCCGGCGCCAAGCACACCGTCATGCCGCTCGCCGCGCCGCAGATCCTGGACCGGCTGGTGATGATGACCGCCGGCACCAAGACCTTCAACATCGCTGGCAGCCATATCGGCAATGTCATCATACCCGATCCGGGGCTGCGCGCGAGTTTCGGCAAGCGGATGGCGGCGCTTGGCATCTCGCCCAACAGCTTTGGCCTGCACATGATCACTGCGGCCTATTCGCCCGAGGGTGCGGCCTGGGTCGATGAGGTGGTGGCTTATCTCGACGGGAACCGGAAGCTCTTTGACGACGCCATCAACGCGATCCCCGGCCTGCGCTCGATGCCGCTGGAGTCGACCTATCTGGCTTGGGTGGATTTCGAGGGCACCGGGATGGCGCCCGCGGAATTTGCCGAACGGGTCGAGAAGGGCGCCAAGATCGCCGTCAACCACGGCGGCAGCTTCGGCAAGGGCGGCGAGAGCTTCCTGCGCTTCAACCTCGCCACGCCGCGGGCGGTGGTGGAGGAAGCAGTGGAACGGCTGCGCGTGGCCTTCGCCGATCTGCAATAGTCCGGTATCTGCCGCGGCGGCCTACGCCCGCGGCAGATAGCCCACTGGCGCCGACTCGTCCCGCTCGAAGTCCAGCGGGGCGCGGTCGGTGACGGGGGTGGCGCTTTTCACCAGGCAGATCAGCTCACCGTCCTCGACCGCCGAGGCGACTATCAGGTATTGCATCAGGTGCCGGCTGCCATCGTAGAGATCGACCAGCCCGCGCAGATGCGAGACCTGCGCCGCATCCAGCGCAAAGCCGCCGGGCCATTGCCGCAGCACCCGCCACAGATTGTCCCCGGCCTGCACCCGCAGCCGGGATGTGCGCTTCTGGCTGCGCCGGCGCGCCTCGTCCAAACCGGCGCGGATGTCTTTGGGCAGGTCTTCGATCATGTGCATCTCCCTGCCTGCCAGCATGACGGAGCATCGACAAAAATCAAGTTAACCAAGCCGTGATCGGTTGCGGGCACCCACAAGCCTGTGCGCACGAGCGAAGTTCCCGCTGCAACCTGTGCGCCTACGCAAGGGCGCTGCGCGGAGGCCGGCGTTCCGAGGGTCGCCGTTTCCCCTTATGTTGGCTGCAACAAGGAGGATCCCATGGGTCAACTCATCGACGGAAAATGGTCTTCGGAGTGGTATGACACCTCCAAGACCGGCGGCGCGTTCCAGCGTTCCACCTCAGGCTTTCGCAACTGGATCACCGCGGATGGCGCGCCGGGGCCAAGCGGCGAGGGCGGCTTTGCCGCCGAGGCCCGGCGCTATCACCTCTACGTCTCCTATGCCTGCCCCTGGGCGCATCGCACGCTGATCTTCCGGGCGCTGAAGGGGCTGGAGCCGCTGGTGGGCGTGTCGGCCGTGCATCCCGACATGCTGGACGATGGCTGGACTTTCTCCACCGATTTCCCCGGCGCCACCGGCGATCAGCTCTTCGGCCTGCCCTTCCTGCGCGACCTCTACACCCGCGCCGTGCCGGATATCTCCGGCCGCGTCACCGTGCCGGTGCTGTGGGACAAGGCGCAGGGCAGGATCGTGTCGAATGAAAGCGCCGAGATCATCCGCATGTTCAACTCGGCCTTCGACGCGCTGACGGGCAACACCCATGACTACTGGCCCGAACCCCTCCGCCCCGAGATTGAGGCGGTGAATGCCCGGATCTATGACACCGTGAACAACGGCGTCTACAAGGCCGGCTTCGCCACGGCGCAAGGGCCCTATGACAAGGCCGTCCACGCGCTGTTCGACAGCTTGGACTGGCTGGAGGACCGGCTGGCGGGCCAGCGCTATCTGCTGGGGGATACGCTGACCGAGGCGGATTGGCGGCTGTTCACCACGCTGGTGCGGTTCGATCCGGTCTATCACCTGCATTTCAAGTGCAACCGCCGGCGGCTGATCGATTACCCGAACCTCTGGGCCTATACCCGCGACCTCTATCAGGTGCCGGGCGTGGCGGCGACGGTGCGGCCCGACCATTACGTGCGCCACTACCACTACAGCCACGACACCATCAATCCGAACCGGATCATCCCGATCAACCCGGTGCTGGACTTTGACGCTCCGCATGGGCGCGAGCGGCTGTCCTGAACAGGTGTGGAGCGTCAGGCCGCCCGGCCGTGATGCTCCACCACCGCCGCCAGATCCGAGGGCGGCATCCGCGCCGGCAGGAAGGCGCAGGCATTGGGCATGTGCTGAAAGATCGACCCGTCGGCGAACACCGCATCGCGGGTGACCGACACCACCTTGGCACCGGGGCGGCGGTAGCTGGCATAATCGGCCACCGCCATCGCGCTGCCCTCGGCCAGCCCGAGGTCGAGCACGATCACCCGCACATCGTTGCGCTCCAGCACGGCAACGGCCGCGTCCTGCCCGCCGACCAGATCGACCTTGCGGCAGACCTCCTGCAGGTGCCGCTGCCAGATCATGCCAAGTTGGGGGTCGCTTACGACGATCAGGACATGCATCACGGGCTCCAGCGGGTGCGCGCGATGCACCCGATAAGATTCGCTCGATTTCCGTATGCGAACTTCATCTTTGATAAAGCCGGGTCTCGCAAGCGCGGCATGAACGATATCCACAGCATTCTGCCCAAGCGCCGCGCAAGCCGGTTGCCCCGCCCGGTCACGAAGCTAGACTCCCACAGATTGCCCAAGGAGTGACCTCATGTCCCGGCGCGCTGCCCTGTTGCCGACCATCGCGATTCTGGCCATCGGCCCCACCGCGGCGCTCGCAGATTGCGGCGGCCCGTTCCGCGCGTTCGTCGCCGGACTGAAGGCCGAGGCGATTGCGATGGGCCAGCCCGCCGCCACGGTCGATGCCTTCTTCGCCTCGGTCCGCGAAGACCCGGCCGTGATCCGCGCCGACCGCGCGCAGGGGGTGTTCCGCAAGGATTTCATCGAGTTCTCGCGCGCCGTCATCAGCCAGGACCGCATGACCCGCGGCACCGCCAATGCCGCGAAATACGACACGCTCTTTACCCGGATCGAGGCGGAGTATGGCGTCCCGCGCGGCGTGCTGCTGGCCTTCTGGGCGCTGGAGACCGACTTCGGCGCGGTGCAGGGCGACTTCAACACCGCCAATGCTCTCGTAACCTTGGCGTATGACTGCCGGCGGCCGGACCTGTTCCGCCCCCATATCTTCGCCGCCATCGAGCTTTTCGCCCGCGGCGATTTCGACCCGGCCACCGGCACAGGCGCATGGGCGGGTGAGATCGGGCAGGTACAGATGCTGCCCGGCGATATCCTCACAAACGGCGTCGATGGCGATGGCGACGGCCATGTACGGCTGAAGACCTCGCCCGCCGATGCGCTGATGTCGGGCGGCAAGATGCTGCAGCACCTCGGCTGGCGGCCGGGCGAGCCCTGGCTGCAGGAGGTGGTGGTGCCAGAGGGGCTCGACTGGTCGCGCACCGGGCTGCACACCGAACTCCCCGTCACCGAGTGGGCGGCGCTTGGCGTGCAGGCCCGAAACGGCGATCTGGCCGAGGGGCTGACCGGGTCGGTGCTGCTGCCGATGGGGCGCCACGGCCCTGCCTTCATGGCCTATCCGAACTTCCGCGTGTATTTCGAGTGGAACCAGAGCTTCGTCTACGTCACCACCGCCGCCTACTTCGCCACGCGGCTGGAGGGCGCGCCGGTCTATGACGCGGGCAATCCCGATCCGGGCCTGACAGTGGAGCAGATGAAAGTGTTGCAAGAACGGCTGGCCGCCCGCGGCCATGATGTCGGCAAGATCGACGGCATCCTCGGCGCGATGACCCGGGCTGCGGTGCAGAAGGAGCAGGCCCGGCTCGGCCTGCCCGCCGATGCCTGGCCCACCCCTGCCCTGCTGGCCGCGCTATGAGCATGCCCGCCACCCGCGCCGAACTGGACGCAGCCTTGCCGCATGTCCTCGCCGCGCCCAAGGACCAAGCCGAGATCCTGCAACTCTGCTTCCGCCCCGGCTATGGCCAGCGCCTGCATCCGCCGATGCTGCGGCTGACCAAGGCGCAGGGTATCCTCGATGCGGACGGCACCTCCGAACGCTGGCCCGTCGCCCCCTGGATGCGGCTGGAGGATGGCAGCCCCGACCCCCGCATCCAGGTCTCGATCCTGCCGATCCGGGTGATGGACCTTGTCTGGCGCGACCGCGAGGCCACCCCGCATCCCGGCGACACGATGATTGCCGATCTGGACACCAGCGAAGCGAATATCCCCACCGGCAGCCTGCTGCGCGCCGGGTCGGCGGTGCTGCGCGTCTCGGACGTGTTCAACGACGCCTGCGTGAAATGGAAGGTGCGTTACGGGACCGAGGCGAAAGACTGGATCACCGCCCCCGGCCACCCGGCCCTGCGCCTGCGCGGGCTGCTGTGCGAGGTGGTGGAGGATGGCGAGGTCCGCCCCGGTGACCTGCTGCACAAGGCCTAGGCGACCAGCGCCGCGGCCCGTTTCAGGTCCACACTGACCAGCTGGCTGACGCCCTGTTCCGCCATCGTCACGCCGAACAGCCGGTCCATCCGGCTCATCGTCACCGCATGGTGGGTGATGATCAGGAAGCGCGTCTCGGTGCGCCGGGTCATCTCGTCCAGAAGGTCGCAGAAGCGGGTGACGTTGGCATCGTCGAGCGGCGCATCCACCTCGTCCAGCACGCAGATCGGCGCGGGGTTGGCCAGAAACACCGCGAAGATCAGCGCCATCGCGGTCAGCGTTTGCTCGCCGCCCGACAGCAGCGACAGCGTGGACAGCTTCTTGCCCGGCGGCTGGCACATGATCTCCAGCCCCGCATCCAGCGGGTCATCGGATTCGACCAGCACCAGCTTGGCCTCGCCGCCGCCGAAGAGGTGGGTGAACAGGGTGCGGAAACTGTCATTCACCTGCTCGAAGGCGGTCAGCAGCCGTTCGCGCCCCTCGCGGTTCAGGCTGGCGATCCCGGCGCGCAGCTTGCGGATCGCCTCTTCCAGGTCGAACTTCTCGCGGGCCAGCGTGTCATGCTCGTCCTGCACCTCGCGGGCATCCTCCTCGGCGCGCAGGTTGACCGCGCCAAGCGCCTCGCGCTGACGGCGCAGGCGGGCCACATCGGCCTCCAGCACATCGGCGCCCGGCATCTTCTCGGGGTCGGCCCCCAGGCTGTCCAGCAGCTCCAGCGGCAGCTGTTCGGTCTCCTCGAAGATCCGGGTGGCGGCATGGGCGACGGTCTCGCGCGCCGCCTCGGTGCGGGCCTCGGCGCGGGCGCGGCCCTCGCGGGCCTCGCTGCCCAGCCGTTCAGCCTCGCGCTCGGCGCCCTGCACCGTGCGCAGCGCGGCCTCGGCCATGGCCAGCGCCTCGGCCGCACGGGCGCGGCGCGCATCGGCGGCCTCGATGGCCTCCGACAGTTCCTCATGCTTCGCCGCGATCTCCTCGGGCGCGGCCCCTGCCTCGTCCAACTCCTCGGCGGTCTCAGCCCGGCGCGCGGCGAGTTCGGCGCTGCGCTTTTCCGCCGTATCCAGCCGCAGCCGCCAGCCCGAGATTTCCTTGGTGATCTCCTGCCGCCGCCGGGTTCGCGCCTCGCCCTCGCGGCGGGTCTCGTCATGCGCGGCGCGGCGGGCCATCATCATCATCCGCGCGGCTTCCACGGTCTGCTTCACATCCTCGACCGCGGCGCGCGCCGTCTCCAGCTCCGGCAGATCCTCTATCGCGGCGCCGGCATCCTCCAGCCGGATCTGCGCTTCCTCGGCCTCTTCCTCATGCCGGGCGCGGGCGATGCGGGCGCTTTCCAGCTTGCCCGCGGCGATGGAGCGGTCGGCCTCCGCCCGGCTTTGCGCGCGGCTGGCCTCGGCCACGCGGCGGTCGGCGTCGCGGCGGGCCTCGCGCGCCTCCTGATCGGCGCGGGTCGCTGCCGCCAGCCGCGCCGTCAGCACCTCATGCGCCTGCCGCGCACCCTCGGCCCTGGCGCCCACCTCTTCCAGATCGCGCTTCAGCTCCACCAGCCGGTTCAGCTGCCGCAGCCGCAGCGCCGCCGCCGAGGGCGCATCCTCAGCCGCCGCGCGGAACCCGTCCCACCGCCACAGATCGCCCTCAAGGCTCACCAGCCGCTGCCCCGGCAGCAGCGCCGGCTGCAAGGCCGCGCCCGCCGCCCGGTCCACCAGCCCGATCTGCCCGATCCGCCGCAGCAGCGCCTCCGGCACCGTCACGAACGCCGCCAGAGGCGCCGCGCCCGCAGGCAACGCCTGCGCCGCATCATAGCCCGGCAGCAGCGCCCAGCCGGACCCCGCGCCAGCATCTACCACCGGCGCGCGCAGGTCATCGGCAAGCGCCGCGCCAAGCGCCGCCTCGTAGCCCGGCTGCACCTGCACCCGGTCGAGCAGTTGCGTGCCCGCGCGGCTCTCGCGGTCCACCAGCCGGGCCAGCCCCGCCACCTCGGCGCGCAGCGCATTGGCCTCGCCCGCGGCCTCGGAATACTGGGCGCGGGCGGCAGCCTCGCGGGTCTGCACCTCGGCGCGGGAAGTCTCGGCGGCGATCAACGCCTCTTCCGAGGCTTCGGCGATCTCGGCCGCCTCGGTCTGGGCGGCCTCCGCCTCGGCATGGGCCTCGGCGGCCCGGTCCTGCGCGGCGCTGGCCTCGGCCTCGGCGCGGCGGGCGGTCTCGGCAGCGGCCCGCGCCCGGTCGAGCGCGGTGCGTGCGTCGGCCAGCAGCCGCTGCGCCGACTGGTGCCGTGCCGACAGCCGCGCCACGTCCTCGGTCAGCTGCGACAGCGCCTCCTCGCGGTCGGCCAGCACGGCGGCCGCCTCCTTGGCCCCCTCCAGCGCCTCGGCCAGCCGCTCATCCTGCCCCTCGGCGGCCTTCAGGATCTGTGCCTGTTCCCAGTCGAGCCGATCAATCGTCTCACCCGCATCGCGGTTCAGCCCGGCCTCGCGCTCGGCATCGCGGTCGATCTGCTGCAGCCGCGCCGTCAGCGTCTCGATCAGCGCCCGCGCCCGGTCCTGCTGGTCGCGCAGCGCGTCGCGCTGCACCGTCAGCCGCTGAAGCACCGCGCCGGCAATCGCCTCCTCCTCGCGCAGCGGCGGCAGCGCATCCTCGCGAGCCTGCCGCTCCTTGGCGGCGGCCCGGGCCGCTGCCTCTGCCTGCGCGGCGATGCGAACGCGCTGCGCCAGATCCTCCTCGGCCGCCGCCCGCGCCTGATCGGCCTCGCGCCAGCGGCGATAGAGCAGCGTGCCCTCCGCCTTGCGCAGCTCCTCCCCGATCTCGCGGTAGCGAGCAGCCTGCCGCGCCTGCCGGGCCAGCGTGGTCAGCTGCGCCGCCAGCTGCTCCACCACATCGCCGACGCGGCTCAGGTTCTGCTCGGCCCCGGTCAGCCGCAGTTCCGCCTCATGCCGCCGCTGGTAGAGGCCCGAGATGCCCGCCGCCTCCTCCAGAATCCGCCGCCGGTTCTTGGGACGCGCGTTGATCAGCTCGGCGATCTGCCCCTGCCGCACCAGCGCCGGGGATTGCGCCCCGGTCGAGGCATCGGCGAACAGCATCTGCACGTCGCGGGCGCGCACATCCTTGACGTTGACCTTGTAGGCGCTGCCGGCATCGCGGGTGATGCGCCGCACGATCTCCAGTGTGTCGGCATCGTTGAAGCCAGAGGGGGCCAGCCGTTCGGAATTGTCCAGCGTCAGAACGACTTCCGCGAAGTTCCTCGCGCTGCGGGTGGCGGCGCCGGCGAAGATCACATCCTCCATCCCCTCGCCGCGCATCGAACTGGGCCGCGTCTCGCCCATCACCCAACGCAAGGCCTCCAGGAGGTTGGACTTGCCGCAGCCATTCGGCCCGACAACGCCGGTCAGCCCGTCATGGATGACCAGATCGGTCGGGTCCACGAAGCTTTTGAAGCCATTGAGCCTGAGGCGGGTGAAGCGCAAGGTGGGGTCCGATTCCGGGAGGTGCCGATGGCCTGCCATGGTCGGGGCAAGCGCGGCGGGAGTCAATCGCCGCCACCCGATATGGCGGAACGGCGGACCGATGTCTCAACATTTGGGGAAAAGATGCGACAACAGGATAGGGATGATGACTTCCGCGAGGTGCTGTCGCTGATCCGCACGGCCTTTGCCTATATGGACGGGCGGATCGACCCGCCCTCGTCGATGGAGCGGCTGACGGTGGCCGATCTGGCAAGAGCCGCGGCCGAGGGCGAGGTCTGGGTCTCTGGCGATCCGGTCCTTGGCTGCGTGGTGCTGACGCCCGGGGCGGATGCCCTGCACCTTGGCAAGCTCGCGGTGGCGGAGGCCGCGCGCGGCACCGGCCTCGGGCGCGCGCTGGTGGCCCGGGCCGAAGCCAGCGCCCGGGCGCGCGGCCTGCCGGCGGTGCAGCTGCAATGCCGGGTGGAGCTGACCGCGCTGCACAGCTTCTACCGCGCGCTTGGCTATGTCGAGGTGGGGCGCAGTGCGCATCCCGGCTTCGACCGGCCCACAAGCATGACCTTCCGCAAGCAGGTGTAACGCGCGCCGTATTGCCTGCCCCCTGCCGCCGCGGCATGAAGGCACATCACCCACCCGGAGGCCCGCCATGATCCCCGCCCTTGTCACCCTCCTCGGCTTCCAGCTTGCGGGCGAGGTTGCCAGCCGTGCCCTTGGCCTGCCGCTTCCCGGCCCGGTGCTGGGAATGGTGGCGCTGGTCATCGCCTTCAGCCTGTGGCCCGCGCTGGTCGAGATAGTGCGGCCGGTGGCGCAGGGGCTGCTGGCGCATCTGTCGCTGCTGTTCGTGCCGGCGGGCGTGGGCGTCGTCGCGCATCTGCCGGTGCTGGCGGCCGAGGGGCCGGCGATTGCGGTGGCGCTGGTGGGCTCCACCGTCCTTGCCATCGCCGCGGGGGCGCTGGCCTTTGCCGGCGTCGCGCGGCTGACCGGCAACAGCGAAGGCGAGCCGCGCCATGACGCGCCATGACTGATCCCGCCCTGATCTGGAGCTATCTGGCGCAAGGCCCGCTGCTGTGGCTGACCGTCACGCTGCTGGCCTATTGGGCCGGCGATACCGCCTCGCGCGCTGCCGGACGGCGGCCGCTGGTCAACCCGGTGCTGGTGGCGGTGATCTTGCTGGCGGCGGTACTGGGGGCAACGGGCACGCCCTATGCCACCTATTTCGAGGGCGCGCAGTTCGTGCATTTCATGCTGGGCCCGGCGACGGTGGCGCTGGCCCTGCCGCTCTACGCCAATCTGGCGCGGGTGCGGCGCGCGGCGCTGCCGATGTTGGCAGGACTGCTGGCCGGGTCGGTCACCGCCGTCGTCTCGGCCCTCGCCATCGCCCGGGCGCTTGGGGTGGAGGGATCGGTGCTGGCCTCGCTGGCGCCGAAATCCGCCACCGCGCCGGTGGCCATCGGCATTTCCGAGCGGCTCGGCGGGCAGCCGACGCTGACGGCGGTGCTGGTGCTGCTGACCGGGATCATCGGGGCCATCGTCGCCACGCCCTTGCTGAACGCGCTTCGCATCCGCGACTGGCGGGCGCGGGGCTTTGCCACGGGCGTTGCCGCCCATGGCATCGGCACCGCCCGCGCGTTCCAGGTTCATGAAACGGCGGGCGCCTTCGCCGGCATCGGCATGGGCCTCAACGCGGTGCTGACCGCGTTGATCGCCCCCGCCATCCTGCGGCTGTTCCTTTAAGGCCGCTTCTCGGCGCGGATCTCGGTCAGCGAGGCCCCGGCCGACAGCGCCTCGGGGTCCATCCTGAGCTCGATCACCGCCAGCGTGCCAGAGGCGCGGGCACGGGCGAAGGCTTCCGGGAAGTCCTCGCCCCGCTCCACCACCTCACCATGCCCGCCATAGGCGCGGGCGAGCGCGGCGAAGTCGGGATTGGCCAGCATGGTGCCGGACACGCGCTCGGGATAGTGCCGCTCCTGATGCATGCGGATCGTGCCGTATTGGCCGTTGTTCGCAACCACGACGATGGGCGCCGACCCGTGCTGCACGGCGGTCGACATCTCGTTCAGCGTCATCTGGAAGCAACCATCCCCGGCCATGCAGACCACGGCCCGGCCCGGAAAGCGGATGCCGGCGGCGACGGCGGCGGGGAAGCCATAGCCCATGCTGCCAGAGGTCGGGGCCAATTGGGTGCCATGCTGCTTGAATCGGAAATAGCGGTGCAGGAAGGCGGCGTAGTTGCCCGCGCCATTGGTCAGGATCGCATCCTCGGGCAGGTTGGCCGACAGCCAGCCGACCACAGCCTCCATCTTCACCGCGCCGGGGGTCTCCTTCGGCTGTTGCCAGCGCTCGTAATCCAGCCGCGCGGCGGTGGTCCAGTCGGCCCACCGCGCCGGGGCTCCCTCGGGCGCGGGCGCGGCGGCCAGCGCCGCCACCATGTCGGCGGCGGGCGCGACAATGCCCAGATCGGGGCGATAGACGCGGCCGAGTTCGGACGCATCGGGATAGACATGCACGATGGTCTTACCCGGCGCTGCGGGGTCCATCAGCTCATAGCCGCGGGTCAGGCTGTCGCCGATCCGCGCGCCCAGAACCAGGATGCAATCGGCCGCCTGCAGCCGCGCGCCGAGCCGCGGGTTCATGCCGATGCCAAGGTCGCCCGCATAATGCGCATCGCGGTTGTCGATATGGCCCTGCCGGCGGAAGGGCACTGCCACGGGCAGGCCCCATGCGGCGGCAAAGCGCGCGAGGTCGGCGGCGGCGGTAGCATTCCAAGCGGTGCCACCAGCGATGACCAGCGGGCGTTCGGCCCGGTCCAGCGCCTCGGTGATCGCGGCAAGCTCCGCGGTGCTGACAGAGGCGGGCACCGGAGCCGGGGCGGCAATGTCGGGCACATCGGCCAGCGATGTCAGCATGTCTTCGGGCAGCGACAGCACCACCGGGCCGGGGCGGCCCGATGTGGCGATGTGGAACGCCCGGCTCAGGTATTCCGGGATCCGCGCGGTGCTGTCGATCTCGGCCACCCATTTGGCCAGCGGGCTGAACATGGCGCGGTAGTCGACCTCCTGAAACGCCTCGCGGTCACGGTGGCCGCGGTCGATCTGGCCGATGAACAGGATCATCGGGGTGGAATCCTGCCGCGCGACATGCACCCCGGCCGAGGCATTGGTGGCCCCCGGCCCACGGGTGACAAAGCAGATGCCGGGCAGGCCGCGGCCCCCGCCAGCGTTCATGTCTGCGGCATTCATCTTGCCATCCGCCTCGGCCATCATCGCCGCGCCGCCCTCTTGCCGGCAGACGATGTTGCGGATGCCGGACCCGTGCAGCCCGTCCAGCACCGCAAGAAAGCTCTCGCCGGGGACAGAGAATACCCGGCTCACGCCCTGAAGCTTCAGCTGATCCACCAGGATCTGTCCGCCATGCCGCATCGCCATCGACCCGCTCCTTACGCCCGTGCCTTGGTTTCGGCGGGGACCTTGCCCCCGCAAGCGGCCCTGTGCAAGGGCCCGAACGTCACAGGCTGTCCTCGACCCGGAAGCCATCCGGGATCCCGTCGCGCCCCTCCAGCACCAGATCGGCCATCACCTCCGCCACCTTCGGCGCGATGCCGAAGCCGATCTTGAAGCCGCCATTGGCGACGAAATGTCCCGGCCGCCCGGGCCATGCCCCCAGCATCGGCGCGCGGGTTCTGGCGCGGGGGCGGGCACCGGCCCACCGCTCCACCACCAGCGCCTCGGCCAGCGCCGGGCAGAGGGCGCGGGCCTTGTCGATCAGCGCCTCCAGCTGCGCGTCCACACTGTCCGGGGCATCGAACTCCCGCTCGGAGGTCGATCCGATGGCGACGCTGCCATCGGCATGGGGCACGATATGCAGCGCCTCCGCGAAGATCTGCGGCAGCGTGGTCACGTCAAGCGCCGGGCGCAGCAGCGCCGACTGGCCCTTGACCGCTGCGCCGATGTTGCGCCCCAAATCGGCCGACAGCGCAGCCAGCCCGGCCGCCCCGGTCGCCCAGACCTGCAGGCCGACAGGGTCGCACCCGCCGCCCTCCACAATCTCGCCCCCCCGCGCGCGGATGGCCGCCGCCAGCGCCGCCGCCGCCCGCCGCGGAGCCATCCGCGCCGTCAGCGTGTCCTGCGCCACGAAGCCGGAACCAGACGCCGGGCACCAGCCTTCGCCCGCCTCGCCTACCGGGAGCACCCGCCATTCCGCCCGGCCCTGCCACAGCGCTTCGGCCCCCTTGGCGCGGGCGCGCGCCAGATCCACCGCCGCCGCATCCGTCAGCGGCTGCAGCCGCCCGGTGCGGGCATAGCCGGGATCGGTGCTCCCCACCGCCGCGACCTCGGCCCAGAAGCCTTCCGCCATCAGCAGCGCCTCAAGCTGAAACGCCTTCTTCGGGTTCCACTGCTCGGGCACATGCGGGGCCAGCGCGCCGACGAGGCCACCCGACGAGCCGGCGCCGATCCGCGCCGCCTCGATCACCCGCACCCGCGCCCCGCGCCGGGTGCATTCCCACGCCGTCGCCAGCCCGAAGATCCCCGCGCCATGCACCGTTACATCCGGCCTTGCGTGTGCCATTGAACTTCCCCCGCTGCCCCGTCAGGATCGCCGCGAACAGGACTAGGGCAGATGACCGGCGAGAACCAGAGCAGCGGCGTGCAATGGCGGGACGGGATCGTGCCGGTGTCGACCCGCTTCGACGATCCCTATTTCAGCCTTGGCAACGGGCTGGCGGAAACCCGGCATGTGTTTCTCGCCGGCAATGATCTGCCCGCCCGCTTCACCCCCGGCTTCCGGATTGCCGAACTGGGCTTCGGCACCGGGCTGAACCTGATGGCCACGCTGATCGCCCACCAGAGCCAGCCCGGCCCCTTGCACTACACCAGCTTCGAGGCCTTCCCCCTGCCCGCCGCCGACATTGCCCGTGCGCTGGATGCCTTCCCCGAGGCGCGGGCGGTCGCAGACCCGTTCCTGGACGCCTGGGCTTTGGGCGCGCGCCGCTTCGATCTCGGTGCCATCTCGGTCGAAGTTATCATCGCCGATGCCCGCACCGCCCTGCCCGACTGGCGGGGACAAGCCGACGCGTGGTTCCTCGACGGCTTCTCGCCCGCCAAGAACCCCGAGCTGTGGGGCGAGCCGCTGATGGCCGAGGTCGCCCGCCACACCGCGCCGGGCGGCACCTTCGCCACCTACACCGCCGCCGGTTTCGTGCGGCGGGGCCTCGATGCGGCGGGCTTTGCGGTTGAACGCCGCCCGGGCCACGGCCATAAGCGGCACATGAGCGTGGGCGTGCTCCGCCCCCCAATCTCCGCTCTCCCAGAAGCACCCCGCGAGGCGACATGACCGACCAGAACACCCGCCTTGGCATCTTGCTGATGGTGGCCACCACCTTCGTCTTTTCGGTGCAGGACGGAATCTCGCGCCACCTCGCCGCGGAATACAACATCTACATGGTGGTGATGATCCGCTACTGGTTTTTCGCCGCCTTCGTGATGGCGGTGGCTTCGCGGGCCCCGGGGGGCCTGCGCGCCGCGGTGCGCACCGCCCATCCGCGCGTGCAGATCTTCCGCGGGCTGCTGCTGGCGGCCGAGGTCTGCATCATGGTGCAGTCCTTCATCCTTCTGGGGCTGGTCGAAAGCCATGCCGTCTTTACCTGCTACCCGCTGCTAGTGGCGGCCCTCTCCGGCCCGGTACTGGGGGAAAAGGTCGGCTGGCGTCGCTGGACGGCCATCGGCATCGGCTTCGTCGGGATGCTGGTGATCTTGCAGCCCGGGGTGGCGGTCTTCTCGCCCGCCGCGCTGATCCCGCTGGTCTCGGCCTTCATGTTCGCGCTCTACGGGCTCCTCACCCGCTATGTCTCGCGCAGCGATGCCGCCTCGGTCAGCTTCTTCTGGACCGGGGTGTCCGGTGCGGTGATCATGACGCTGATTGGCGTGTGGTTCTGGGAGCCGATGACGCTGGTCGACTGGGGCTGGATGGCCTGCCTCTGCCTGACGGCGGCGGGCGCGCATTGGCTGCTGATCCGCGCCTATGAGGTGGCCGAGGCAAGCGCGATCCAGCCCTTCGCCTATCTGCAGCTGGTCTTCGTGACCCTGCTGGGGCTGACGCTGTTCGGCGAGACGCTGCGCGCCAATGTGGCCATCGGCGCGGTGATCGTGGTGGGGGCCGGGCTCTTTACGCTGTGGCGCGCCCGCAAGAAGGGCGCGGCGGTCTGAACTACCGCCCCGTCAGGTCCTTGGTCAGCTGGATCGGCCCCGCCTCGCCCGTCAGCCGCGCGCGGTAGATGGGCAAGCTTTCCGCCACCCGCATCACGTAGTTCTGCGTTTCGGTGAAGGGGATCGCCTCGATCCAATCGACCACGTCGACAGAGGCCGCGCGCGGATCGCCCAGATCGCGGATCCACTGGCGCGGGCGGCCCGGCCCGGCATTGTAACCCGCAGCCACCAGCGCAGTGGCGGGCCCGAACTCCTCGGTCAGCTGCGCGAGGTAGGCTGCCCCCAGCGAGGCATTGTAGCGCCAGTCCGAGGTCAACCGACCGGCCGCATAGGGCTGGCCGGTGGCGGTTGCCATCATCTTCGCCGTGCCGGGCATCACCTGCATCAGGCCAAGCGCGCCGGCATGGCTGACCACGTCGATGTCGAACTCGCTCTCGCGCCGGGCAATCGACAGCGCCAGTTCGGGGGCCACCGGCAGGTCCATCTGTTCCAACCCGTTCAGCGGGAAATAGGCGGCGGGCAGCACCAGCCCCTGCGCGGCGGCGGTCTTGGCGACCATCAGCGCCAGATGCGGCCGCTGCTGGCGCAGGGCATGGCCGGCCAGCCGTTGCAGATCGGCCGGCGCAAGGCTTTCCGCCAGATGCAGCAGGAACCGCTCGCCCAGATCGCCCTCGCCTGCGGCATAGAGCAGCTCGGCGGCCTCGAAGACCGACGTCGCGGCGAAGGCCGCGCCCTCCAGCGGCGGATAATCCTCGCGCCCGGCAAGGGCCGGGTCGAGCGGGAGACCCAGCCGTTCCGCGGCCATCAGCCCGTAGAAGCCGGTCTGATACTCGGCGGCGAAGGCATAGGCGGCGCGGGCTTCCTCTTCGCTGCCAAGCTCGTCATAGGCGCGGCCCTGCCAGTATCCGGCGCGGCCAAGGCTGATCGGGCTGGCCACGGCTGCGCGGAAACGGGCGAAATGGGTCAGGGCGGTATCCGGGTCATCCAGCTTGCGCAGCGCGATGTAGCCAGCCAGCCATTCGAGATCGGCGTAGCTGCTGCCGGCGGTCAGATGGTGAGTGGAGGCGATGCGATAGGCGCGGGCCGGATCGCCCACCCGCATTTCCCGCCGCGCCAGTGTCGCGCGCCAGCTGGCCCAGCCTTGCGGCGTGCCAAGCGCCTCGGCGCTGGTCGAGCGTTCCAGCAACAGGTCCGCCGCCTCGTCATAAAGATCGCGCGAGATGCGCCAGCGGAAGCGGTCCTTCGCCAACCCCGGCGAGGCGGCCATATGCTCTGGCACAGCGGCGATCAGCGTATCGACGCCGGGGGTCTTTGCCTGAAGCGCGATGCGCGCTGCGGCCACGGCCCGCGTGCCGGAGGTGACCAGTGGCAGCATCCGCCGCGCCTCGGCCAGCCGGCCCGCATCCAGCGCCGCGGCGAGCCGGCCGCCGTGGTGATCGGCCAGCACAGGGCCAGCGCGGGCCAGCAACGCTGTCTCCTCTTCCTCCGTCAGGGCCAGATAGCGCCAGGCGCGCACCGCCTCGGCCTCGGCCGCGGGCGCGCGGCCCGCCTCGGTCAGCGCCGCCATCAGCGCGAGGCTGCCGGTGCCGGTCTGCGGCGCGCCGGCCGCGAAGAAGGCAAGGACATCCCCGGCCGACTCACCCTCCAGAATCGTCGCCTCGGCCTTCTTTCGCAAGAAGGTCAGCCCGGGCCAGTCGGGGCGGCGCTCCAGAAACGCGACATAGTCGGCGAAGGTGACACTGCCGGTAGCCGCGCGCAGGCGCTGCCATTCCAGGATGTCGGAGGAGATCGGCCCCGCCACCCGCGCCTGCCCCATCGCCACCGGCCAATCCCCCTGCGCCGCGGCGATCAGCGCCTGCCCGAGGGCGGCGGGATCTTCGGCCGAGCGGGTGATTTCCAGCACCAGCGCGGGAGAGGGAGGCGCCGCGGGCGGCGGCAGCGCGGCCCGGGTGGGCGCAGTGCTGGCAGCGGTCGAGGAGTTGGGCGGCGCAGCGTCCTGCGCCTGCACCGCTGGCACGGCAAGGCCAAGCGACAGCGTCGCGGCAAGGACATGGCTGCGGGTCACGGCGGTGCGGATCATCTGAACTTTGGCTGCTGCTTCTTGGTTTGGCACAATCCTACCGGGCACACCGCCAGCCACAACACACAAACTTGGCAAGTGCGCGCCGGGTCGCTAGGTTCCGCCGCGATCTCACCCGGCCGAGTCAGCGACTGACCCGGCCCAACCATATGGAGCGTGTCATGTTCAAAGGGTCCATCCCTGCCCTGGTCACGCCGTTGAAGAACGGCGCAGTGGACTATGACACGCTCAAGAAGCTGGTCGAATGGCATATCGCCGAAGGCTCCAGCGGCCTTGTGCCGGTGGGCACGACCGGCGAGTCGCCGACGCTCACCCACGAGGAACATGGCGCGGTGATCGAGGCAGTGGTCGAGGCGGTGGCGGGCCGCATCCCGGTGATCGCCGGGGCCGGGTCCAACGCGACAGCCGAGGGCATTGGCCTGATCCAGCACGCCGAGGCGGTCGGCGCCGATGCCGCACTGGTGGTGACGCCCTATTACAACAAGCCGACGCAGCGCGGGCTGATTGCGCATTACACCGCGATGCATGATGCCAGCGCCCTGCCCATCATCATCTACAACATCCCCGGTCGGTCAGTGGTGGACATGTCGCCCGAGACGATGGGAGAGCTGGCCAAGCTGCCGCGGATCGTCGGCGTCAAGGACGCGACCGGCAAGCTGGAGCGGGTGAGCCAGCAGCGCATCACCTGCGGGCCGGAGTTCATCCAGCTGTCGGGCGAGGATGCGACGGCGCTTGGCTTCAACGCGCATGGCGGGGTGGGGTGCATTTCCGTCACCGCCAACGTCGCGCCGCGGCTTTGTGCCGAGTTCCAGGCGGCGACGCTGGCGGGCGACTATGCGCTCGCGTTGGAGTACCAGGACCGGCTGATGCCGCTGCACGAGGCGATCTTCATCGAGCCGGGGCTGGTCGGCGCGAAATACGCGCTGTCGAAGCTGGGCCTGTGCAGCGAGGAGGTGCGGCTGCCGCTGACCGGCCTCTTGGATGCGACCCGCGCCCGCATTGATGCGGCGATGCGCCATGCGGGGCTGATCTAGCGGCGGGCGGGGACGCGGGGGGCCAGCCCCCCGCACCCCCCGGCCGGGGAGGGGCGCGCCCCTCCCCGGCACCCCTCTGCGGATATTTGGACCAGAACGAATGGGGAGGGGCACTGGACAGGGAAGCTGTCACCCCCTATCTCGGGCCGATCATGGCCGTACAGCACGATCCAAACTCCAAAGTCATCGCCGAAAACCGCCGCGCGCGGTTCGATTACGCCATCGAGAGCGATCTCGAGGCCGGGATCATGCTGCTTGGGTCGGAGGTGAAATCGCTGCGCAAGGGCCAGTCGAACATCGCCGAGAGCTACGCCAGCGTCGAGGGCGGCGAGCTGTGGCTGATCAACAGCTATATCGCGCCCTATTCGCAGGCCGGCGTCTTCGGGCATGAGGAACGGCGGCGGCGCAAGCTGCTGGTCAGCCGCAAGGAGCTGTCGCGGCTGTGGCAGGCCGTGGGGCGCGAAGGGATGACCCTGGTGCCGCTGGTCATGTATTTCAACGACAAGGGCATGGCCAAGCTGAAGATCGGCGTCGCCAAGGGCAAGAAGCTGGCCGACAAGCGCGCGACCGAGGCCAAGCGCGACTGGGACCGGCAGAAATCCCGGATCATGAAGCAGGGGCATCAGTGATCCGGCGGCACCCGTGATCCGGCTGGCCGGATATCGCTACAGCATCTACACAAGGATCGCCCGGCTGGCCCTGATCGAGAAGGGCGTGGCGCATGAGCTGGCCGAGACCGACCCGTTCGCCGACCCTCCTCCTGCAGACCTGCTCGCGCTGAACCCGTTTGGCCGGGTGCCGGTGCTGGAGCATGAAGGCTTCACGCTCTACGAGACGGCGGCGATCCTGCGCTATGTCGATGCGGCCTTTCCCGGCCCGGCTCTGGTGCCGTCTGACCCGCGCGCCGCGGCGCGGATGGCACAGGTGATCGGCATTGCCGATGCCCATGCCTACTGGCCGCTGGTGCGGCAGGTCTATGCGCAGCTGGTGTTCCGGCCCTATGAGGGCCTCGCGCCTGACCCGGCCGAAGTGGCGGCAGGCCTTGCCACCGCCGGGCCGGTGCTGGAAGCGCTGGAGGCGATTGCCGCCGAAGGGCTGCAACTGGCGGGCGGGCCGCTGTCGCTGGCCGATCTGCATCTGGCGCCGATGATCGCGGCCTTCGCCTCTTCGCCCGAAGGGGCGGCGCTGCTGGCGGCGCGGCCGGCGCTGGCCGGATGGTGGCAAACGATGGCGCAGCGGCCAAGCATGATCGCCACCCGCACCGGGCGCTGAGCCCGCCCTCCCCGCTTGCCCGGCAAAGCCTCCCGCGATAGACGGGAACGGATTTCAGGACCAAGTGACGGGAAGGGCAAGCCATGGACGATCCGAAGACTCTGGTATCCACCGACTGGCTCGACGCGCATCTGCGCAATCCCGATCTGCGCATCCTCGATGCCTCGTGGTATCTGCCGGCAATGGCGCGCGATGCGAAGGCCGAGTTCGGGGCCGGCCATATCCCCGGCGCGCGCTTCTTCGACATCGACGAGATTTCCGACCAGCGCTCGGAACTGCCGCACATGTTCCCGCCGGTGGAGAAGTTCATGAGCCGGATGCGCGCGATGGGCATCGGCGACGGGCATCAGGTGGTGATCTATGACGGCGCTGGCATCTTCTCGGCGCCCCGCGTGTGGTGGACCTTCCGGCTGATGGGCAAGACCGATGTCGCGGTGCTGGATGGCGGGCTGCCGAAATGGAAGGCCGAGGGCCGGATGATCGAGGATCTGCCGCCCTTCGTGCGCGACCGGCACATGACCGTGCAGCGCCAGGCGCAGCTGGTGAAGGATGTGACGCAAGTCGCCGCTTCCTCGAAGCTGGGCGATTGGGAAATCATCGACGCCCGCAGCGAAGGCCGCTTCCGGGGCGATGAGCCCGAACCGCGCGCCGGGCTGCGGCAGGGGCATATCCCGAACTCCAAGAACCTGCCCTTTGCCCGCCTCATGAACGCCGATGGCACGATGAAGGCCCCCGATGCGCTGAAGGCGGAGTTCGTGGCGGCGGGGGTCGATCTGAAGAAACCGGCCATCACCAGCTGCGGGTCGGGCGTGTCGGCGGCGATCCTCAATCTGGCACTGGAGCGGATCGGGCACCGGGATCATGCGCTCTATGACGGCTCCTGGGCCGAATGGGGCATGTATGGCGACCTTCGGGTGGCGAAAGGATAGCGGATGCTCTCGAACCTCAAGCCGCAGGCGGCGGACAAGATCCTGGCGCTGATGGGCCAGTTCAAGGCCGATGAGCGCGCCGGCAAGATCGACCTTGGCGTCGGCGTCTACAAGGATGCCACGGGCCTCACGCCGGTGATGCGCGCGGTGAAATCGGCCGAGCAGCTGCTGTGGCAGGCCGAAACCACCAAGACCTATGTGGCGCTGGCCGGCGATCCGGCCTTTGGCGCGGCGATGGCCGGGCTGATCCTGGGCCCGGACTATCCGGGCGCGCGGCTGGCGGCGGCGGCCACCGTCGGCGGCACCGGCGCGATCCGGCAGGCGCTGGAGCTGATCCGGCTGGCGAACCCGCAGGCCACCGTCTGGCTGTCGGATCCGACCTGGCCGAACCATCCCTCGATCATCTCCTATCTGGGGATGAAGCAGGCCACCTACCGCTATTTCGATGCCGAGACCCGCGGCGTGTCCTTTGCCGCGATGCTGGAGGATCTGGGCCGCGTCGCCCCGGGTGATGTCGTGCTGCTGCATGGCTGCTGCCACAACCCGACCGGCGCCAACTTGACCCTGCCGGAATGGGCCGAGGTCGCGAAAGTGCTGGAGCGGACCGGGGCGATCCCGCTGATCGACCTGGCCTATCAGGGCTTTGGCGACGGGCTGGAGGCGGATGCCGCCGGCACAAGGCTGATCGCCGAGGCGCTGCCCGAAGTGCTGATCGCCGCCTCCTGCAGCAAGAACTTCGGCATCTACCGCGAGCGCACCGGCGTGCTGCTGGCGCTGGCGCCGGACACGGCCGTGCGCGACCTGACGCAAGGCACGCTCGCCTTCCTCAACCGCCAGAACTACAGCTTCCCGCCCGATCATGGCGCGCGGCTGGTGACGATGATCCTGGGCGACCCGGCATTGCGGGCCGAGTGGGAAGCAGAGCTGGAAGAGGTGCGGCAGGCGATGCTGGGCCTGCGCGAGGATCTGGCGCGCGAGCTGCGGGACCGCTCCGGCTCTGACCGCTTCGGCTTTCTGGCGCAGCACCGCGGCATGTTCTCACGCCTTGGGGCGACGCCCGAGCAGGTGGAGCGGCTGCGGGCCGAGCATGGCATCTACATGGTCGGCGACAGCCGCCTGAACATCGCCGGGCTGAATGCGGCGACGGTGCCGGTGCTGGCGCAGGCGATTTTGGACTGCGGGATCTGAGAGCTGCCTTCATCTGAATTGCAAAGGGCCATCCGTCGGGATGGCCCTTTTGCTTTCCTCTGCGGCACGAAAAAAGGCGGGGCCGAAACCCCGCCTTCAGGAAGCGCGCAGCGGGAGGAGGTGCCGCGCGGGAGTATCTGGCCGGCCCGGCACAAGGCCGGGCCCGCGCGATCAGCTGTGATAGGCGCTTTCGCCATGCGAGGTCTGGTCCAGACCCCGACGCTCGTCATCCGCCGAGACCCGCAGGCCGCCGGTGAGCATCTTGGTGATGTAGAGCAGGACCAGCGAACCGACGCCGCTCCAGACGATGGTGATGACCACGCCCTTGATCTGCGCCATGACCTGCGAGCCCATCGTGCCGGCTTCGGTGATGAAGCCGGTGCCGCCCAGCGATTCCGCCGCCAGGATGCCGGTGCCGATGGCGCCGACGATGCCGCCGATGCCGTGGATGCCGAACACGTCGAGGCTGTCGTCATAGCCGAACTTGTTCTTCACGACCGCCACGAAGAAGTAGCAGGCGCCGGAGGCGACGAAACCGAGGACCATCGCGCCCATCGGGCCGGTGGTGCCACAAGCCGGGGTGATGGCGACGAGGCCAGCCACCAGACCCGAGGCAGCGCCGAGGCCAGAGGCCTTGCCGCGCGCCATGACTTCGATCAGGCACCAGGCCAGGATCGCGGCGGCGGTGGCCAGGAAGGTGTTCAGCACGGCCAGCGTCGCGCCGGCAGTCGCCTCGAGGTTGGAGCCGGCGTTGAAGCCGAACCAGCCAACCCACAGCATCCCGGCGCCGACCATGGTCAGCGTCATCGAATGCGGGGCCATCATGTCCTTGCCGAGGCCAAGACGCGGGCCAACGACGATCGCCGCGACCAGTGCCGCAATACCGGCGTTGATGTGAACCACGGTGCCGCCGGCAAAGTCGATGGCGCCCATGTTGAAGATCAGGCCCGCAGCATCCCAGACCATATGCGCGACCGGGAAGTACACGAAGGTCGCCCAAAGTGCCGAGAACAGCAGCACCGCCGAGAATTTGATCCGCTCGGCAAAGGCCCCGATGATCAGAACCGGGGTGATGGCCGCGAAGGTCATCTGGAAGGCAATGAAGATGTATTCCGGCAGCACGATCCCGTCAGAGAAGGTGGCGGCGGTGCTGTCCAGCGTGACGCCGGAGAGGAACATTTTCGCCGTGCCGCCCCAGAACGGCGAGGTGCCGCCGCCGAAGGCGAACGAGTAGCCGTAGATGACCCAGATCACCATCATCAGCGCCGCAACCACGACCGACTGCATCAGCACCGACAGCATGTTCTTGGTGCGCACGAGGCCGCCGTAGAACAGCGCCAGGCCGGGCACCGTCATGAACAGCACCAGCACCGAGGAGATGATCATCCAGGCCACGTCGCCCTTTTCGATGATCGGCGCGACTTCGGCCACCGCTTCCACGGCGGCTTCCGCGGCGGGGGCCGCGTCCTGCGCAAAGGCAGGCAGGGCCGCGCTCAGCGCAAGCAGCGCCGCCAGGCCCGAAAGTTTCTTGAAGTTCGACATCTTGTTGCTTCCCCTGTTCCCTGGCTCTCAGAGCGCGTCGTCGTTGATTTCGCCGGTGCGGACGCGCACGGCCTGTGCCACGTCGAGCACGAAGATCTTGCCGTCGCCGATCTTGTCGGTCTTGGCGGTCTTCTGGATCGTGTCGACGACCTGATCGGCCAGGGCATCGCTGACCACGATCTCCAGCTTGACCTTCGGCACAAAGTTCACGGCATATTCGGCGCCGCGGTAAATCTCGGTGTGACCGGATTGCGAGCCGAAGCCCTTGACCTCGGTCACCATCATGCCGCGCACGCCGATAGCGGTGAGCGCTTCGCGCACCTCCTCGAGCTTGAACGGCTTGATGGCTGCGATGATGAGTTTCACGTTCGTTATCCCTTCCTTTGGCAGCGCCTCGTCGGGAGGCGCCAAGGCCAACCCACGGCCGCAGAAGGCCGCTTTCACGCCGCCGTTACAAGGAATCGCACTGCCTGCGCGGGGTGCGACACAAGCGTATTTGCACAAAATTTGCACAATTTATGCGAAGCGGTGAAACTTTGTGCAGAACGCAAACCGAATCGTGAAGCCAAACCGCTCCACAACCGGGCGCGCTGCCTGTATTGTCCGAGGCAAAGAAACGACAGTCGGGCCCAGCCCGGACTCGTATAAAGTGAAGGCCGGGCAATCGCCCGCGCGTGGCAGAAGTATCGGGCAGGTGGGCGCAAGATGACGGGATCGGGCGGGAAGAAGCCACCATTGGTGGCAGACCGGCGTTATGGCGCGGTGCGGGGCACGGCCGCGAAGCCGACTGCGAAGCCTGCAGCCAAGGCGCCTGCCAAACCGGCGGCGCAAAAGGCACGGACCCGGGCGTCAGCGCGGCGGCGGTCCTCGAATCCCGTTGTGCGGCTGGTCGGCGGGTTGTTCCGAACGGTCTGGCGGGTGATCTGGGGAATCGGCTGGCGCGTCACCGCCCTGGTGGCGGCCGGGCTCGGCATCGTCACCTGGTATCTCTACACCCAACTCCCCCCCGTCGAAACGCTTCTCGATGCCCGCGCCCGCGGCTCTGTCACCATGCTCGACAATACCGAGCAGGTCTTCGCCTGGCGCGGCGAGACGTTCGGCGGGCAAGTCACGTCTGACACGGTCTCGAAGCACCTGCGCAACGCGGTGATAGCAACCGAGGACAGGCGCTTCTACCGGCATTTCGGCATCAGCCCCCGCGGCATCGCCAGCGCCGTCCGCATCAACCTGTCCGAAGGCCGCGGCGCACTGGAGGGCAATGGCGGGTCCACCATCACCCAGCAGGTTGCCAAGCTCCTGTGCCTCGGCGTGCCGTACGACGCCAGCCAATGGGAGTCGGAAGCCGCCTATGAGGCCGACTGCCGCGACTCCACGGTCTGGCGCAAGCTCAAGGAAGTGCCGTTCTCGATGGCGATGGAGGCGAAGTACGGCAAGGCCGACGTTCTGACCATCTACCTCAACCGCGCCTATCTGGGCGCCGGTGCCCGTGGCTTCGAGGCGGCGGCGCAGCGTTATTTCGGCAAGTCGGCGGCGAATGTCACCCCGGCCGAGGCGGCGATGCTGGCGGGCCTTCTGAAGGCGCCCTCGCGCTATGCCCCCACCGCCAACCTGCAACGCTCGCAGGAGCGCGCCAACCTGATCATCGGGCTGATGGAGGATCAGGGCTACCTCACCAAGGCCGAGGCCGATGATGCCCGCGCCAACCCCGCCCGCCTGTCCGAGGCGGCGGCGCAACAGGCCGGCGGCTACTTCGCCGACTGGATCATGGAATCGGGCCCCGATTTCCTGACCCGCGACACGACCGAGGACGTGATCATCCGCACCACGCTCGACAAGCGCCTGCAATCCGCAGCCGAAGGCGCGCTGGCCTACGTTTTCGAGACCAAGCTCAAGGAGGGCTCCAACGCGCAGGCGGCCATCGTGGTGATGTCGGCCGATGGCGCGGTCCGGGCAATGGTCGGCGGGCGCAACACCGCCGCTGCCGGCAGCTTCAACCGCGCGACGCAGGCCAAGCGGCAGACCGGATCAACCTTCAAGCCCTTCGTTTATGCCGCCGCGCTGGAAATGGGCTACCCGCCAAGCTCGACCGTGATGGACGAACCGCTGACCATCAACATCCCGGGCTCTGGCCCCTGGTCACCGCAGAACTACGAAAAGGGCAAGTATCGCGGCCAGATCGACCTGCTGACCGCACTGGCGCAGTCGGTCAACACCTCGACCGTGCGCGTGCAGGAAGCCGTGGGCCGCGACCTCGTGCGCAAGATCGCCACCGACCTTGGCTTTGCCCATGACCTTGCCGACGGGCCGGCGCTGGCGCTCGGCGCCTCGGAATCGACGCTGATCGAGATGACCGGTGCCTATGCCGGCTTCCTGAACGGCGGCACCGCGGTGAAGCCCTACGGCATCCTGGATCTGCGCCTGAAGGACGACGAGGTGCCGCTGATGGGCCAGGATGGCGGCTTTGGCCAGCGGGTGATCTCGGAAACCGCTGCCCGGCAGCTGGTCTACATGATGAGCCAGGTGATCGAGCGCGGCACCGGCGGGCGCGCCAATCTGGGCGACCGCCCGGCAGCAGGCAAGACCGGCACCACCTCGGCCGCGCGCGACGCGTGGTTCATCGGCTTCACCGCCGATTACGTGACCGGCGTCTGGATGGGCTATGACGACAACACCCCCCTGTCGGGCGTGACCGGCGGCGGCCTGCCGGCCGAGATCTGGCGCGAGGTGATGGTGCGCGTGCATGAGGGCCTGCCGATCCATGAACTGCCGATGGACCGGCCGACGCAGGCCTACGGCCAGGCCCCCCAAACCCCCGCCCCCGACCAGCAGCCTGTCCCGGGCGCCGAATGGCAGGCCCAGACCGCGCCGATGCCGCAGCAGCAACCCCAGCCACAGCGCCAGCGAGAGCCGGATGTGGCAGAGCAGATCCTGATGGAGGTTCTAGGGGGGCTTCTGGGGCGGAACTGAGGGGCGGGCAGAGTGTCAGGGTGCGGAGGGGCTATACGCCCGGCACCGCCAGCGACTAGGATCCTTAGCCGGGGCCCTTGGCGAGGCAAGCGGGCGCGCCCATAGTATTCTGGACTGCATGGTCGGCTAATGGGGACAAAAGATGCCCACATCTCCTCCGTCCCTCAAAGTCGAACCGACCGGTGAAAGCGCCGTGTATTGCGATTGTTGCGGCAATCAGAGCCGCACCATCTGGGGGTTCGTCCACGAAGGCGAAGGCGCCATTGCAAGCTACTTCCTCCAGTGGACGGTTGGAGCACCGCTTTCGACCCACCCCGCCAACTTCGACCTGATCTATGGCGCTTGGGGCGAGGGCGAGGGCGAGGGCGCCAGCAAGATGGACCGATACGCGGTGTCCATGGTCTACTTCGAGGGTGATTCGGGACCGGCCATTTCGGTCATCGATGCGGCCGACCGCCCCGTTGCAAAAAGTGAGCTCGTAGGCACGGTGCTCAGCCGCGATTGCATCATCGGAACCCCGCTGGCGCAGCGTGTGTTCGCAATTTTCGATGCGGTCCTGCTGCAGGACGAGCGTCTAGGCGGACATTGAGGGGGGCTTCTGGCCCCGGAAGGCTTGTCCACGCCCGGTCCTTCATGCACGAGGATCGGCATCCAGTTGTGACACATCGCCTCGTAGATCTGCACGGGAACCATGCCCCACCCCGCGCGTTTCTTGCCGACACCTTCCGGGGCCATGACCGGCCGGGTCTTCCTCGGCCTTATCCCCTGCCTGATGCACGATCGGCCCTTCGTGCAGGGCGTCACCGCCTGCGCGAACACTGCACCGCGTCGGCGCCGGCGTGGTGTTCTCAAACCCTGGGCAGGCAAGGAGCGACCAATGGCCAAATTCGTGATCGTGATGGGCGCCGCGCCCCATATGAAGCTCCTGGCCTCGGGCGAGGACTTCTCGACCTCCGGCACCCCGATGGCCTTCGACAGCCATGACGCGGCCTATGCCTACCTGCTTGAGCATACCGAGGATGCGCCCCTGAAAGGCGTCCGCGGTGAGATTGTCGAAGACCTGTCGCTGGAAGCCCAAGCCCCCGAATAGCAAAGGGCGGAGGTCACCCCCCGCCCCGCAGATCCGTCAAGCCAGTGCCGTCACCCCATCGCGGGCAGGTCGGCGATCAGCTGGTCGAGATTGCCGCGCCGCGCATCCAGCAGCGCGCCGATTTCGGTGCGCTCCGAGGCCAGCATGTTGACGCCCTCGATGATGATGTTGAAGAACAGGTCGCGCCCCGAGCGGTCCGACACCTGGAAGCGCACCTCGAACGGCGCCTCGCCGCGCAGATAGGCGGTCGAGATGACCTCGTAGAAGCTTTTCACCTGCTGCGCGCCGGTGACCTCGATCTTGCCGCCGATGAACTCGCGGAACCGCCGCCCGTACTTGCGCGAGATGTAGGTCTGGAACGCCTTGGTAAAGGCCGCCATCTGCGCCGGGCTCGCCTGCCGCGCCGCAACCCCCAGGGCGCTTTGCGCGATGATCGCCACATCGGCATAGCGCGCGAAGATCTGCTCGAACGAGGCGAACATCGCCGTCTCGCTCTGGCCCGAGTTGATCACGCCATTGATCTCGCCCACCGCGCGGTCGATCATCGCCCGCGCTTCGGCGGTGTTCAGCGCCAGCGCCCCACGCGGCGCCAGCGCCGCAAAGGCCACGCCGCCAGCCAGCAGCACCATCACCGAGCGCCGGGTCAGGCTGCGGGGGGCATCATTCCTGGGCATTGATGTCATCATAGGGATCATAGCTGTTGCTCTCTGCCTCGGTGCCAAGCTCGAACCGGCGGTTCTGAAGATACAGCAGCCGGGCCTGCGCATAGCTATCCGCACTTTCGTACAGAAGGGAGTCGATGGTGTCCGAATAGCGGTAGCGATCACCGACAAGTGAAAGACCCTTCGCGCCCAGAACATAGTCGGATTCGGGGCTGTTGATCGCCGCACCGACCGGGTCGAAAACGAAGTCCACCACCGCCCCGATCGTGTCGCGCACCGTCGAGGGCCCGCGCAGCGGCGTTTCCATATAGGGCCCCTCGCCGACCCCCCAGACATGCAGCGTCTCGCCGAAATCGGTGTCGTCCTCAGCCAGTCCCATCTCGGTGGCCGGATCGAGGAAGCCGGCCAGCCCGAAGGTGGAGTTGACGAGGAACCGGAAAGCGTTCTTGCCCGCAGGCTCGATCCGGCCCTGCAGCAGGTTGTTGGCAACCGCCGCCGGCAGGCCCAGATTGTCCGAGAAGTTGCTGATTCCGCCACGCACCGGCCCCGGCACCACTGTGCCGTAGACCTGCGAGGCGGGACGCAGCACCACCCGGTCCACGCCCTTGTTGAACCCATGCACCCGGCGGTTATGCGCCTCGGCCGGGTCGTTGAACCCGGCATCGCGGCTGGCAACCTCGGCGCCTCCGCAGGCGGACAGCGCCAGCGCCGAGGCCAGAACGACGGCCAGCACGGCCGGCTTGCGCCCGCGCCGCGCAGCGGGGTGTCCAGCGGGGGCAGTGCCGCGGGTCAGGGCGGCATCGGCGAAGGGGGGCAAACTGGTCAAAGGAAATCTCAATGCATTGGAGGGCATGTTCGCAAGATAGTGGCAGATACGGCGAAGCCCAGCCCCAGCCGCCGCATTGCAGCGGCGCTTGTGGCAATCGGGTGACAAACCCGGCGACCTTTCGGCGGATCGCCGCCGGATCGGGCAGGCACTGGGCGGGGCGGCAAGGCGTTCGGATGGAGCGGGGCAGCATGGCAGAGGAGGCAGCACCGAAAGGGCCGGGTGCGGCATTGGCCGAAAGCCGCGGCGCCCTGACAGTCGCCATGCTGTTCTCGGCTGCCGGCAACCTGCTGCTTCTGACCGGGCCAATCTTCGTGATGCAGGTCTATGACCGGGTTCTGGGGGCGCAATCGGCGGAAACGCTGGCCGCGCTCGGCCTGATCGCTGCGGCCTGCTTCACCGGGATGGTGGCGCTGGAGGCAGCGCGCGGCCGGATCATGGCCCGCATCGGCGCCAGGCTGCGCGCCAGGCTGGAGCCGGGGGTTCTGGGCGCCGCACCCGGCGCCGCCGCCGATCTTGAGGCATTGCAACGGGCGCTGTCGCTCCCCGCCGCCGGGGCGCTGATGGACCTGCCCTGGGTGCCGATCTTCCTCATCCCGCTCTTTGCCTTTCATCCGCTACTGGGGGGCCTCGCGATGGCCGGCGGCGCGCTGCTCGTCGCCATTGCCGTCAGCAACCGCGCCGCGATTCGCACCCCCCTCGCCACCGCCCAGGCCGATGCCGCGGCCGAAGCGCAGATGGCCGCCCGTCTTGCCGCCGAGCCCGAAACGCTCGCCGCGCTCGGCCTGCGGCCCGCGGCGCTGGCCCGCTGGCAAGGCGCGCGCGACACGGCGCTGCGCAGCGCGCTGCACCTGTCGGACCGTGCAGGGTTTCACGCCGCGCTGGCGCGGGGCGCCCGGCAGGCGATGCAATCGGTGCTGCTGGCCGCCGCCGCCTGGCAAGTGCTGCGCGGAGAAATCGGCGCCGGCGCCTTGTTCGCAAGCTCGGTGCTGACGGCGCGGGCGCTGGCCCCGATCGAGCAGATCGTCGCCGGCTGGCCCGCCCTGCAACAGGCGGCCGAAGGCTGGGCCCGGCTCTGTGCCGCCCCGCATCCGGCCGCTCTCGCTGCGCCGCCGATGGTGCTGCCCCGCCCCCCCGCCACGCTCGACGTGCGGCAGCTTGCCGTGGTGCCCCCAGGTGAGCCCGGCCCGGTGCTGCGCGGCGTCTCGTTCCGGCTCGAACCGGGGCAGGCGCTCGGGGTGATCGGGCCTGCCGGCGCGGGCAAGACCACGCTTTTGCGCGCGCTGACCGGCGCCTGGCCCGCCGCCGCCGGCTCGGTGCAATTTGGCGGTGCCACGCTGCAGCAATACGGCCCCGACCTCGCCAGACTGGTCGGCTATCTCTCGCAGCGCGTCCCCCTCTTCGAAGGCGACCTTGCCGCCAACATCGCCCGGCTCGATCCGGCGCCGGACCCCGACAAGGTGATCGCCGCCGCCCGCCGCGCCGGCGCGCATGAGATGATCCTGGCCATGCCCCACGGCTATGACACACAGGTCAAGGATGGCGGCGCGCCGCTGTCTGGCGGGCAGATCCAGCGGATCGCCCTCGCCCGCGCGATGTTCGGCAACCCGCTGCTCCTGCTGCTGGACGAACCCGATGCCGGGCTCGATGCCGATGGCGAGCAGGCCCTGACCGCCGCGCTCCGCGCCCATCGCGCCGCGGGCGGCATTGCCGTTCTCAGCACCCACCGCACCGCCGCGATCCGCGAATGCGATCTGCTGCTGGTGCTGGAACATGGCATCCCCCGCGCCTTCGGCCCACGAGAGGCTGTCCTGCGACAGGCGCTGGCAAAGCCGACCTCCAAACGCGCTGCGGGCTCTGCAGCATGAGCCGCAATGACCGCGCCCGTGCCATCAGCGGCGCGTTGAAGACGAGCACTGTCGGCGCCTTGTCCCCGCCGGCTCAGGCCGCCGCCGTCATTGCCCCCGGCCGGGCCGAGGGGCAGCAGAGCCCGCAAGTAGGGGCGCATCCCGGCGGCGGCATCCTCGCTGCGATGTGGGCCGAACCGGCCAGGATCGACGCTTGCACCGGGCCCCGCCCCGCCGTGATCCACGATCTGGAACAGGTGCTGAAGGCGGTGCTGATGCGCGCCTTCAGCCCGTGCGAGGCGGCGCTGCGGCAGACACTGGCAAGGCCACTCCCCCAGATTCGCCGAAGGCCTCGCAGCATTGGGCGCGGCCAGCCCACCATCCCCCACGGCCCGGCGCGGGCCGGCGGGCTGACGCTTGTGCCGCCGGCGCCCGGTTTCGCCGCATGGCCCACGCCGCCCCGGCACTCCGGCGCCATCATCGGCCTTTGCCGGGTCGAGTCGCGGCGACGTCCACTCTTGCCGCAGCAAGGCGTCATCACCCCGAACCTGCTGCCAAGGGCGATCCCGGTACGGCCGCGGCGCCACGCGCTCACCCTGCCACCGCACAGGCGACTCAGCGGACTTGCACCGCCGAGAGCCGCTGCTGCAGGCCTGTCAGCCCGCGCGCGCCCGCACCCTCCAGCCCCTCCCACGGCAACCGCTGGCCCGAGGCTCCTCCCGCGAACAGGGGCCCAGCATGAGGCGCGATGACCCTGCCCTTGCCATCCGCGGCGCGGTGCTCTCTGGCGTACTGGTGCTGGCGCTGCTGGCCGGCAGCTTCGGTGCATGGTCGGTGCTGGCACCCCTCTCGGGCGCGGTCATCGCTCCCGGCCGGGTTGAGGTGCAGCAGCGCCCGCAGGTGGTGCAGCATCCCGATGGCGGTGTCGTTGCGGAGATTCTGGTGGCCGAGGGCGATAGGGTAGCGGTGGGCGCGGTGTTGATCCGCCTCGACGGCGCCGCCCTGCGATCCGAGCTTGCCATCGTCGAGGCGCAATATGTCGAACACCTCGCCCGCCGCGGCAGGCTGGAGGCAGAGCGCGCAGGCGCCCCCACCCTCACCATGCCCGCTGAGCTTGCCGCCCTCTCCCGCCCTGACCTTGCGCCCCTGATTGACGGCCAGTCCCGGCTCTTCGCCGCCCGCGCCGAAACCGCTGCTGCCGAAGCCGCCCTGCTCGACCGCCGCGCCCGCCAGATCTCTGCCCGCAGCGCAGGCATCGCCGCCGAACGCGCCGCGCTGACCCGCCAGCAAGCACTGATCGCCGAGGAACTGGCCGGCCAGCGCATCCTGCTGGGCCGCGGCCTTGCGCAATCGGCCCGGGTTCTGGCGCTGGAGCGTGAGGCCGCGAGGCTCGAGGGGCGCGCAGGCGAACTCGCCGCCGCCGCCGCCGAGGCCGAGGCCCGCCACAGCGAGACCCTGATCGAGGCGCTGCGGCTTCAGGCCAGCCGGCGCGAGGAAGCCGAAGCAGGCCTGCGCGACCTTGCCGCCAGCGAGATGGAACTGGCCGAGCGGCGGCAGGCGCTGCTGCTGCGCCTCGGTCAGCTTGACCTGCGCGCCCCCGCTGCCGGCATCGTCCATGCCCTGCAGGTGACCACTCCCCGCGCCGTGATCCGCCCGGCCGAACCCGTGCTGCACCTGATCCCGCAAGACCGGCCGCTGCTGGTGGCACTGCGGATCCCGGCGGGCAAGATCGGCCATGTCCAGCTCGGCCAAGCCGTCAGCCTGCGCCTGCCCGGCCCCGGTGCCGGCACCGCGCCCAGCCCCACCGGCCGCATCGCCCGCATCTCGCCCGACGCCCTGCAGGACAGCGCCGAAACCCCCGCCTTCTTCCGCGCCGAGGTGGAGGTGACCCCCGGCCCCGGCACCGAATCGCTGACCCCCGGCCTGCCGGTAGAGGGTTTCATTGCCACCCGCCCGCAGCCACCGCTGGCCTTGCTGCTGGACCCGCTGACCCGCTACTTCGGCCGCGCCTTCCCGGCGGGCTGACACATTCCGGGGTTCCGCCCGGCCCCGCCCGGCGCTAGCCTCCGCCGCAACGCGACTCGCAAAGGACAAGCCATGACCGGAACCATCGAAGCCAAACTCAAAACCCTTGGCCTGACCCTGCCCGACGCCCCCGCCCCGGCCGCCAATTATGTGCCCTACGTGCAGGTGGGCGATCTCGTCTTCGTCTCGGGCCAGATCAGCCAAGGCCCCGACGGGCTCATCACCGGCAAGCTGGGCGACGACCTGACGGTTGCCGACGGCGTGGAGGCTGCCGGGCGCTGCGGGCTCTCGCTGCTGGCCCAGGCCCGCGCGGCCTGCGGCGGCGATCTGGACCGGATCGTGCGGGTGGTCAAGCTGACCGGCTTCGTAAACTCCACCCCCGATTTCACCGACCAGCCCGAGGTCATCAACGGCTGCTCGAACCTGATGGTCGAGGTTCTGGGCGATGCCGGCCGCCACGCCCGCGCCGCGGTCTCTGCCCCCTCGCTGCCCCGCGGCGTGGCGGTGGAGATCGAAGCGATCTTCCAGGTCCGCTGATGCCCGCGCCCCTGCACCCGGATTTCCTGCGCTTGCCCATCGCCCACCGTGCCCTGCATGACCGCGCCGCCGGTCGGCCCGAGAACAGCCATGCCGCCATCCGCGCCGCGGTGCAGGCGGGCTATGGGATCGAGATCGACCTGCAGCCGTCCGCCGAAGGCGTGCCGATGGTGTTCCACGATTACGACCTGAAGCGCCTGACCGGCCAGCCCGGCCCCATCCGCAGCCGCAGCGCCGCCGATCTTGGCGCGCTGCCCCTGCTGGGCGGCGAGGACGGCATCCCGACCCTCGCCGAGGTGCTGGCGCTGGTCGCGGGTAAGGTGCCGCTGCTTGTCGAGATCAAGGACCAGGACGGCGCGATGGGCCCGGACACGGGCGGGTTCGAGGCGACGGTGGCCGAGGTGCTGGCGGGTTACGAAGGCCCGCTCGCAGTCATGTCCTTCAATCCCCATGCCGTCACCGCCTTCGCCGCCGCGGCCCCCGATGTCGCGGTCGGCCTGACCACCAGCGCCTATGACCCCGCCGATTGGGCGCCCCTGCCCGCAAGCGTGTGCGACCGCCTGCGCGAGATCCCGGATTACACCAGCAGCGGCGCCAGCTTTATCTCCCACGAACATGGCGACCTGTCCCGCCCCCGCGTGGCAGAGCTGCACGCATCCGGCGCAGCCATCCTGTGCTGGACGATCCGCAGCCCCGAGGCCGAGGCAGCGGCCCGAACTGTCGCGCAGAACATCACCTTCGAGGGCTACGCCGCGCCATTCCCCGCTTGACGCCGCGGCGCGGCACCCCACCTGTGAGGGCATGAACGGCCCAGCAAACGCCTTGGTGGAAATCACCGTCCTGACCGGCATCGACGGCCTCCCCGCCGCCGAATGGGATGCCTGCGCCTGCCCCGAGGCCGGAGACGGCCGCCCCGCCGACCCCTTCACCACCCACCGCTTCCTGCACGCGCTCGAAGCCTCCGGCTCCGTCGGCCCCGGCACCGGCTGGACGCCCCGCCACCTCGTCGCGCGCAGCGAAGGTCGCGTGATCGCCGTCATGCCGCTCTACGCCAAATCCCACAGTCAGGGCGAATACATCTTCGACCATGGCTGGGCCGATGCCTGGGAACGGGCGGGCGGCAGCTATTACCCCAAGCTGCAATCGGCGGTGCCCTTCACCCCCGCCACCGGCCGCCGCTTCCTCACCGCGCCGGGCTTTGAAGCCACCGGCGCCGGCGCGCTCGTGCAGGCCACCGTGCAATTCGCCGCCGAAAACCAGCTCTCCTCGGCCCATATCACCTTCTGCACCGAGGCCGAGGCGCTGGCCGGCGCCGAAATGGGTCTCCTCCACCGCATCACTCAGCAATTCCACTGGGAGAATCGCGGCTATGCCGATTTCCCCGCCTTCCTCGCCGACCTCTCGTCGCGCAAGCGCAAGACCATCCGCAAGGAACGCGAGCGCGCGCAAGACTTCGGCGGCAGCATCCAAGCCATGACCGGCGACGCGCTCCAGCCCCACCACTGGGATGCGTTCTGGGAGTTCTACCAGGACACCGGCAGCCGCAAATGGGGCCGCCCCTACCTGACCCGCGCCTTCTACGACATCGCGCAGGATACGCTGCGGGACGATATCCTGCTGGTGCTGGCCGAGCGCGAGGGTCAGCCCGTCGCCGGCGCGCTCAACTTCATCGGCCGCGATACGCTCTTTGGCCGCTACTGGGGTGCCATCGAGGATCACCCCTGCCTGCATTTCGAATGCTGCTACTACCAGGCCATCGACTGGGCCATCGCCCAGCGCCTTGCCCGGGTCGAGGCCGGAGCGCAGGGTGAACACAAGCTGGCCCGCGGCTATCTGCCCAGCCCGGTGCATTCGCTGCACTGGATCGGCGATCCCGGCTTCCGCAAGGCGGTGGCGCAATATCTGCAGGCCGAACGCGCCGCGGTGGATGAGGAAATCGAGGTGCTGACCGGCTATGGCCCGTTCCGGCGGACCGGCGCCGAGGCCGACTGAAAACCCCGCGCCGCCGCGCCCGGTTTGCGCTAGCATCGCCGCAAACAACGGAGACTCACCATGCCCGGCAAGCTGACGCTTTACACCAACCCGATGTCGCGCGGCCGCATCGCCCGCTGGATGCTGGAGGAGGTTGGCGAGCCCTATGACACGGTGGTGCTGGCCTATGGCGAGGACGGAATGAAATCGCCCGCCTATCTGGCGATCAACCCGATGGGCAAGGTGCCCGCCATCACCCATGGCAGCCGCACCGTCACCGAAGGCGCCGCCATCTGCGCCTATCTCGCCGATGCCTTCCCGCAGGCGGGCCTCGCCCCCGCCCTGCCTGACCGCGCCGACTATTACCGCTGGCTGTTCTTCACCGCCGGCCCGCTGGAGGCCGCAGTGACCAACCACGCCGTCGGCTGGGACCCGGACACCGAGCGCAGCCGCATGTTCGGCTATGGCAGCTATGACGCCGCCGTGGGCGCGCTCGACGCGCTGCTGACCGCGCAGGCCTATGTCACCGGCGAGGCCTTCACCGCCGCCGATGTCTATGTCGGCGCCGCGGTCAATTGGGGCCTCGGCTTCGGCACCCTGCCAAGGCGCCCCGCCTTCGAGGCCTACGCCGCCCGCGTCACCAGCCGCCCCGCCTACCTGCGCGCCACCGCGCTCGACGACGCGCTGATGCCGAAGGCAGACGCATGACCGCCCCGCTCACCGAGGCCGAACGGCAGGAGCACCTCCCCGCCCTTGGCGAGAGCGGCTGGGGCGCCATCCCCGAACGCGACGCGATCCGCAAGATCTGGAAGTTCCGCAGCTTCTCGGAGGCCTGGGGCTTCATGTCCCGCGCGGCGCTGGCGGCGGAGAAAGCCAACCACCACCCGGAATGGTCCAACATCTACAACGTCGTGGACGTGACGCTGACCACCCATTCCGCGGACGGGCTCTCGATGCTCGACATCGACCTCGCCCGGAAGATGGACAAGCTGGCCGGGGACGCGGCAGAGGTGCAGCGCGACCACTCCGAGCCGGTGGAATGCCTGTGCAAGCTGCATCATGGCGGCAAGGCACCCGGCTAACGGGGAACCCTCCCCCCTCCCCCGCGTTCGGGCCCCGACTGCCACGCTGCGCGAACGGGGGACTTATGGACGGCTTCAACCTCAACGGCTTCGTCACCGATGAACGGGTGACCCTCGCCATCGCCATGGCGCTCAACGTCATCTATGCCATCGTCATCTTCGCCGTCGCCCTCACTGTCGCCGGCTGGGCCCGCCGCCGGGTCGAGGCCTTTGCCCGCCGCCACCCCCGTGTCGATGCCACCCTCTTCGGCTTCCTCGGCAATGTGGTGAAATACACCATCATGGTCATGGCGCTGATCTTCGTGCTCAGCCGCTTCGGCATCCAGACCGCTTCGCTGGTCGCGGTCATCGGTGCCGCCGGCCTCGCCATCGGCCTCGCGCTGCAAGGCACGCTGTCGAACCTCGCCGCGGGGGTGATGCTGGTGATGTTCCGCCCGTTCCGCGTCGGCGACTATATCGAGGCCGGCGGCCAGGCCGGCACCGTCCGCGAAATCTCGCTCTTCTACACCGAGATGGCGAGCTATGATGGCCTGCAGATCATCCTGCCCAACGGCGATATCTGGTCCTCGGCCATCAAGAACTACAGCACCAACCCGACCCGGATGATGGACCTGACCATCGGCGTCTCCTACGGCAGCGACCTGCAGACGGCGCAGGAGGTGCTGGAGCGGATCGCGCATTCCGACCCCCGCGCGCTGCAAGACCCCGCCCCCTTCGTCAAGGTCAAGGAACTGGGCGCCAGCTCGGTCGATTTCGTCTTCCGGGTCTGGGCCAATCGCGCCGACTGGTGGGCGCTGAAATGCGACCTCACCCGCCGGATCAAGGAAGAGTTCGACGCCGCCGGCGTGGACATCCCCTTCCCCACGCAGACGCTGGTCTACGACCCCGCGCCCAAGCCCGAGGACGGCCCGCGCCCCCTGCTCATGGAATAAGGGCGCCGCACCCGGCGCCCCAAAGTCAGATCGCGTCCAGCATCGCCTCGCCGCCCGAGATCTCGCACTGGCCCGGCGACGCTTCCCTGTGCAGCACCTTCACCACCCCGTCCTCGACCAGCATCGCATAGCGGGCCGAGCGGTTGATGAGGCCGACCGGCGGCGCCGTGAAACCCATCCCGATCGCCGTGGTGAACGTGCTTTCCGCATCCGCCAGCATGGTGATCCCGGCCTCGGCCGCGCCGGTCACCTCGCCCCAGGCCTTCATCACGAAAGGATCGTTGACCGAGATACAGATGATCTCGTCCACGCCCTTCTCGTCGAACTTCGCCTTGCTACGCACGAAGCTCGGCACATGCGCCGTGGTGCACACGCCGGTATAGGCGCCCGGCACCGCAAAGATCACCACCTTGCGGCCGGCCAGCTTCGCGGCCAGATCGACCTGTTCCGGCCCATTGTCGCCAACCTGCAGCAGCACCGCCTCCGGCAGCTTGCTTCCCTCGGAAATCGTCATGTGGCACTCCCTCGCGCGTTGTGTTTCCCTGTCCCCCGGTTATAGGCTCGCCCCCGCTTCCGGACCAGCAAAAGGCGACGAATATGGCAGGCATCGTGCCGGGGATCATCATTGTGGGGGCCGGGCAGGCCGCAGCCTCGCTGGCCGCCAAACTGCGCGCCCTTGGCTACAGCGGAGACCTTGCGCTGATCGGCGACGAGCCCGTCCCACCCTACCAGCGCCCGCCCCTCTCCAAGGGCTACCTGCTGGGAGAGATGCCGCTGGACCGCCTCGCCCTGCGCGCCCCCGCATTCTGGGCCGATCAGGGCGTAACGCTGCACCTTGGCGCCCCCGTCACCGCCATCGACCCGGCAGCCAAGACGGTGACCTACGGCACCCAGACGCTTCCCTACAACCAGCTCGCCCTCACCACCGGCGCCCGCCCCCGCCGCCTGCCCCCCGCGCTTGGCGGCGATCTGGCCGGCGTCTTCGCCGTGCGCAACCTGGCCGATGTCGATGCCATGGCCCCGCTCTTCCGCCCCGGCGCGCGCCTGCTGATCGTCGGCGGCGGCTATATCGGGCTCGAGGCTGCGGCCGTCGCCGCCAAGCTCGGCCTGAGCGTCACCCTGATCGAGGCCGCCCCCCGCATCCTCGGCCGCGTCGCCAGTGCCGAGACGGCGAACTGGTTCCGCGCCCTCCACCAAGGCCACGGCGTCACGATCCGTGAGGGCACCGGCCTCGACCGCCTGCTGGGCGACACCCATGTCACCGGCGCCCTGCTGGCCGATGGCACCGAGATTCCCGCCGATTTCGTGATCCTCGGCATCGGCGTGCTGCCCGAAACCGCGCTGGCAGAGGCCGCAGGCCTGACCACCCTCAACGGCATAGCGGTGGATGCCGAGGGGCGCACCTCCGACCCCGCCATCTGGGCGGCCGGCGATTGCGCCTCCTTTCCGCTGCCCGGCGATGCCTCGGGCGCAAGGCTGCGGCTCGAAAGCGTCGGCAATGCCATCGACATGGCCGAATGCGTCGCCGCCAACATGCTGGGCGCGGCGCAAGCTTACGTCCCCAAGCCGTGGTTCTGGTCCGACCAATATGACGTGAAACTGCAAATCGCCGGGCTGAACACCGGCCATGACCGCGTCATCACCCGCCCCGGCACCGGCAATGGCATCTCCTTCTGGTACTACGCCGGCGACACGCTTCTGGCGGTCGATGCCGCCAACGATCCCCGCGCCTACATGATCGGCAAGCGCCTGATCGAGGCGGGCCGCTCCCCCGCGCCCACCGCCATCGCCGACCCCGCCACCGACCTGAAGGCGTTGCTATGAGGATCATCGGCGGCGAAAAGCGCGGGCTGAAACTGGCCGAAGTCGGGCTTGGCGACGATGCCGCGCATCTGCGCCCCACCACCGACCGGGTGCGCGAGTCGATCTTCAACCTCCTGATCAACGGCGCCCATGTCGCCGCCGCTGGCGGCAACCCGATCCCCGGCGCCCGGGTGCTCGACCTCTTCGCCGGCACCGGCGCGCTGGGGCTGGAGGCGCTCAGCCGCGGCGCCTCGCACGCAGCCTTCGTCGATGACGGCACCGCCGCCCGCGCGCTCCTCCGCCGCAACATCGAGCTGACCCGCGCCATGGGCGTCACCGATGTCTGGCGCCGCGATGCCACCAAGATGGACCCCAACCGCGGCCCGCGCTTCGACCTCGTGTTCCTCGACCCGCCCTATGGCAAACGCCTCGGCGAGGCCGCCCTCGCCTCCTGCATCGCCGGCGACTGGCTCGCCCCCGGCGCGGTCGTGGTCTGGGAGGAAAGCACCCCGCCGCTGCCCCCCGAAGGCTTCACCCTGCTCGACCAGCGCAAATACGGCGACACCACCGTCACCCTTCTGAAAGCCCCCGAATGACCTTTGATGCTGTTCTCTTCGACTGCGATGGCGTGCTGGTCGACAGCGAGCCGATGACCTTCGCGCTTCTGGGCGAGGATCTGGCCCGCTTCGGCCTGCCGCTGTCGCACACCGAAATGGAGCACCTGTTCATCGGCGGCACCATCGTCGGCGTCGGCCACCGCGCGACCCAGATGGGCGCCCGCCTCCCCGAAGGTTGGGTGGCCGATTTCTACGAACGGCTCTACGCCCGCCTCGCCACGGGCACAGACCTTGTGCCGGGCATCGAGGCCGTGCTGGACCGGCTCGACGCCGCAGGCCTGCCCTATGCCGTCGGCTCCAACGGCACCGGCCACAAGATGCAGGTGACCCTCGGCCAGCACCCCGGCCTCTGGGCGCGGCTGGAAGGGCGGATGTTCTCGGGCCAGGATCTCGGTTGCCCCAAACCCGCCCCCGGCCTCTACCTCCACGCCGCCGCAGCACTCGGGGTGGACCCGTCCCGCTGCGCGGTGATCGAGGACAGCGCGACGGGGGCGCGGGCTGCGAAGGCGGCGGGCATGGCCTGCTTCGGCTACGCCGCCACCGGCAGCGGCGAGGGTCTGACGGCAGAGGGCGCGACGGTGTTCACCTCGATGCAGGATCTCCCTGCGCTTTTGGGGGTATAACAGCGCCTTTTGCGGCGCCACCCCTGCAGAAAATCATGCGCATGACATATGCATGGTTTCTGCATGGGTTCTGCATGGGTTCTGTATGCCGCCTAGACCGGAATCGCGGTCGTCTGCTGAACCGTGCGCAGCGCAAAGGACGAATGCATCTGCGCCACCCCCGGCAGCCGCGCCAGATGCTGCCGGTGGATGCGCGCAAAATCCTCGGTATCCTGCGCCACCACCTTCAAAAGGTAATCCGCCGTGCCCGCCATCAGATGGCATTCCAGAACGTCCGGCACTTTTTTCACTTCGCGTTCAAAGGCTTCCAGAACCTCATCCGCCTGCCCCTGCAGGGTGATCTCGACAAACACCGTCGTCGGCCGCCCCAGCCGCCGCGCATTCAGCAGCGCCACATAGCTGCCGATGAACCCCTCTTCCTCCAGCCGCTGCACCCGCCGATGGCAGGCCGAAGGCGACAGGTTCACCCGCTCCGAAAGCTCGGCATTGGTGATCCGCCCCTGTTTTTGCAGAACAGTCAAAATCCGCCGGTCCGTCGCGTCAAGATCCATATTCGTGCAACTTTCTGTCGTCAGATAAGGGTTTCATCGAAGATTACGCGCAAGCCACCCCCCGCGCCACCCCTTCTTTTCAAAGCATCCCCCCCTGATCTGCGCCAGACTTAACCCACAGTTAGTCAAGGTTACTCAGGGAGGAGAGACCATGAAGATCGGCTGCCCCAAGGAAATCAAACCCCAGGAATACCGCGTCGGCCTGACCCCCGACGCCGCCCGCGAGGCCAAGGCCCAAGGCCATGATATCGCAGTGGAAACCAGTGCCGGCCTCGGCGCGGGCTTCACGGACGAGGATTACACCGCCGCCGGAGCCCGCATTATCGACACCGCAGAGGAGATCTTCGCCTGGGCCGACCTCATCATAAAAGTTAAGGAACCCCAGCCCGCCGAGCGCAAAATGCTCCGCGAAAACCAGGTCCTCTTCACCTACCTCCACCTCGCCCCCGACCCGGACCAGACCCGCGACCTCCTCGCCTCCGGCGTCACCGCAATCGCCTACGAAACCGTCACCGACCGCGCCGGCGGCCTGCCGCTGCTGGCCCCGATGTCCGAAGTCGCCGGCAAACTCGCCCCGCAAGTCGGCGCCTGGACCTTGCAAAAAGCCAATGGCGGCCGCGGCGTCCTGCTCGGCGGCGTCCCCGGCGTCACCCCCGCCCGCGTTACGGTGATCGGCGGCGGTGTCGTCGGCACCCACGCCGCCCGCGTCGCTGCCGGGATGGGGGCCGAGGTGACGGTGCTCGACCGCTCGCTCCCGCGCCTGCGCTATCTGGATGATGTGTTCGCCGGCCAGTTCCGCACACTCTATGCCAGCGCCGCCGCCACGGCCGCCGAGGTCGCCGCCGCCGATCTGGTCATCGGCGCGGTGCTGGTTCCGGGTGCCGCCGCCCCGAAACTGGTCACGCGCGAACAGCTGAAGACCATGAAGCCCGGCGCCGCCATCGTCGATGTCGCCATCGACCAGGGCGGCTGTTTCGAAACCTCGCGCGCCACCACGCATCAGGATCCGATCTACGAGGTGGAGGGGATCATGCATTACTGCGTCGCCAACATGCCCGGCGCCGTGGCCCGCACCTCCACATTGGCGCTTGGCAACGCGACGATGCCCTTCCTGCTGGCGCTGGCCAACAAGGGCTGGCGCCGCGCCTGCGAGGAGGATGAACACCTGCTCGCAGGCCTCAACACCCATGCCGGCCACCTGACCTATGCGGCGGTGGGCCGGGCGCTTGGGATCGACGTACTCTCGCCCCGGCTTGCGCTGAAGGCCTGAAACGGTCGCTCCCCGGCCCGGGGAGCGACCCCCGCCTCAGGCGGCGCGCGACTTCAGCAGATCGCGGATCTCGGCGAGCAACTGCTCGGACGAGGGCGCGACGGGCTTCTCCTCCGGCGGCGCCTCCTCGGCCTTGCGGGCGGCGGTTTCCTTGACGCGGTTCACCAGCTTGACCAGCAGGAACACCACGAAAGCGACGATCAGGAAGTTGATCACCGCAGTCAGGAAGGCACCATAGGCGAACACCGCAGCGCCCGCTTCACGCGCAGCGGCAAGGCTGGCGAACTCGCCCTCACCCAGATTGACGAACAGGTTCGAGAAGTCGATCCCGCCGGTCACCACACCGATGATCGGGTTGATCAGATCGGCAACCATCGAGCTGACGATGGCGGTGAACGAGGCCCCGATGATGATGCCCACCGCCATGTCCATGACATTGCCGCGGGCGATGAAGTCCCTGAACTCTTTCAACATTCCACTGTCCCTTTGTCTTGTCCCACCGGCAGCGGCCCTCCTTCATGTGCAGCCGCGCAGTCAACGCTAGCAGATTGCGCACCGAGAGGCGGGTTCTTTTCGCGCGGCCGCGTCCCTACGTTCAAGGCTGATGCCGAGCCCCCACAGCCCCCGCACAGGAGCACCGATGACCGACCTCTCCGCCTTCCCGATCACCCGCAAATGGCCGCCGCGCGACCCCTCCGCAATCCAGCTCTACTCGCTGCCAACCCCGAACGGCGTGAAGGTCTCGATCATGCTGGAGGAGGTGGGCCTGCCCTATGATGCGCATCTGGTGTCCTTCGACACGCAAGATCAGATGAGCCCGGAGTTCCTGTCGCTGAACCCCAACAACAAGATCCCGGCAATCCTCGATCCGTCTGGGCCGGACGGCCAGCCGCTGCCGCTGTTCGAAAGCGGCGCGATCCTGATCTATCTGGCCGAGAAGTCGGGCAAGCTGCTGCCCACCGGCCCTGCGCGCTATGAAGTTCTGCAATGGCTGATGTTCCAGATGGGCGGCGTCGGCCCGATGTTCGGCCAATACGGCTTCTTCCACGCCTTCGCCGGCAAGGAGATCGAAGACCCCCGCCCGCGCCAGCGCTATGCCGATGAGGCGAAGCGGCTTCTGGGGGTGATGGAACGGCAACTCGAGGGACGCGACTGGATCGCGGGGGACTATTCCATCGCCGACATCGCCATCGCTCCTTGGCTCTGGGGCGCGCGGAAATACTACAAGATGGATGCGGAAGTGGAGTGGGGCTCGCTGACCAACGTCCCCGCCTATCTCGAGCGTTTTCTTGCCCGCCCCGCCGTGCAGCGCGGGATGGAGCAGCCGCCGCGCTGAGGCAATCGGCGAGGGGGGCGCTGGCCCCCGACGGGCCTTGCGGCCCTCCCCCCGGGATATTTGGAAAAGGCGAAGGGGCAGGCGCGCGTCTGCCCCTTCTTGCTGGCGGAAATATCCCACGGGGGTGCGGGGGTGTGAAACCCCCGCTGCGCCCTCAGCCGCGCAGGCTGCCGCCGGTTGCCTTGGCCACCTTCTCGATGATCTTGGCCGAGACCGCCGCGATCTCTTCCTCGGTCAGGGTGCGCACCTGCGGTTGCAGCCGCACGGTGATCGCCAGCGATTTCTTGCCCGCGCCCATCTGCGCCTCGGCCTTGTCGCCGCTGAACTGGTCGAAGACCCGCACGCTCTCGATCAGCGCCTTGTCGGCGCCGGCAGCGGCGTTGACGAGGGTCAGCGCCTCGACCCCGGCATCGACCACGAAGGCGAAGTCGCGGTCCACCGCCTGCAGGTCGGCCAGTGCGAGGGCCGGCCGGGTCGGGGTTTTCACCTTGGGGAAAGGCGCGGCTTCGAGGAACAGGGTGAAGGCGACCGCAGGCCCCTTCACATCCATCGCGCGCAGCACCTTGGGGTGCACCTCGCCGAACACGCACAGCACCTTGGGGCCAAGCGCCATCGCACCGGACCGGCCCGGATGTCCCCAGCCCGGGCCCTTGCGGGTGATCTGCACCTTGGCGGGCGCGCCAATGGTCGACAGCACCGCCTCGGCATCGGCCTTGGCGTCATAGATATCCACCGGGCGGCGGCTGGCGAAGGTGTCGCGCGGGGCGCTGGCGCCGATCAGCAGGCCCGTCGCCTGCAGGTGCTGCTCGCCCGGCTCGCCGCCGTGGAAGGCGGGGCCGACCTCGAACAGCGCCAGATCGGCAAAGCCGCGCGCCTGGTTGCGCGCCGCCGCGGCCAGCAGGCCGGGCAGCAGGTCGGGGCGCATATGGGTCATTTCCGACGAGATCGGGTTCTCGATCCGGCACGCCTCGGCCCCGCCGCCGAACAGCTCGGCGCTGCGGTTGTCGATGAAGCTGTAGGTGACGCATTCGTTGTAGCCAAGCGCCGCCAGCATCCGCCGCGCCGCGCGCTCGCGCACCTGCATCGGGGTCAGGATCGTGCCCGGCACCCCGGCATCGCCGCGCAGCAGGGGCTTGCCGACCAGCTTGGTCAGCGAGGCGATGCGGGCGACTTCCTCGATCAGGTCCGCCTCCCCCAGCACATCGGGGCGCCAGCTTGGCGGGGTCGCCATGTCGCCGTTCAGCGTGAAGCCAAGCGCCTGCAGCGTGGCGCGCTGCTCGGCCTCGGGGATCTCCATCCCCACCAGGCTGACCACGCGGGCCGGGTCGAGGCGGTAGGCGCGGGTGGTATCGGGGGCAGCACCCGCGACGACCACATCCGAGGCCTCGCCGCCGCAGAGGTCGAGGATCATCCGCGTCGCCAGCTCGATCCCGTCCGCGGTGAAGGCCGGGTCGATGCCGCGTTCGAACCGGTAGCGGGCATCGGAGTTGATGCGCAGCGCGCGGCCCGTGGTGGCGGTCAGGATCGGGTCGAAGAACGCGGCCTCCAGGAACACCTCGGTCGTTTCTGCGGAACAGCCCGACGCCTCGCCGCCCATCACGCCGCCGAGGCTCTCCACCCCGGCATCATCCGCGATCACCGTCATCCCCGGCCGCAGGGCATAGGTCTTGCCGTCCAGCGCCGTCAGGCTCTCGCCCTCCACCGCCCCGCGCACCACAAGGCCGCCCTGCACCTTGCCGGCATCGAACACATGCAGCGGGCGGTTCAGGTCGAAGGTGAAGAGGTTGGTGATATCCACCAGCGTCGAGATCGGCCGCAGCCCGATGGCGATCAACCGGCGTTGCAGCCAGTCGGGGCTGGGGCCGTTGGTCACACCGCGGATCACCCGGCCGATGAAATGCGGGCAGGCCTTGTCCGCCACTTCAGGCGCCAGCGTCACCGAGACCGGGCAGGGGAAGGCGCCCGGCACCGGCACCACGTCCAGCGGTTTCAGCGTGCCAAGGCCGCGCGCCGCAAGGTCGCGGGCGATGCCGCGCACGCCAAGCGCATCGGGGCGGTTCGGCGTGACCTTGATATAGACCATCGGGTCATTCAGCCCGGCATAGTCGATATAGCGCTGGCCGACCTTGGCATCCTCGGGCAGCTCAATGATGCCCTCATGATCGTCGCTGACCTCCAGCTCGCGGCCCGAGCACATCATGCCCTGGCTCTCGATGCCGCGGATCTTGCCGACCTGGATGGTGGTGTCGATCCCCGGCACATAATCGCCGGGCTTGGCCACCACGACGCGGATCCCCGCCCGCGCGTTCGGCGCGCCGCAGATGATCTGCCGCTCGCCCTCATCCGTCTGCACGGTGCAGACGCGCAGCTTGTCGGCATCGGGGTGCTTTTCGGCGGCGGTGATATAGCCGATGGTGAAGCGGCCCAGCTTTTCCTCGGGGTTCTGCACCTCCTCGACCTCGAGGCCAAGATCGGTGAGCGCATAGAGGATCTCGTCGAGGCTTGCGCTCGTGTCGAGATGGGATTTGAGCCAGGAGAGGGTGAATTTCATGGAATGCTTGGTCCCCAAAAATCTAGCGCCCACCCCACCAACAATGCAGTCAAGACACTGACCAAGATGGTGGGGACATTGTTCAAGAGTTGCTGCCACCAGAGATTGGGGAGGCGCTCACTTCTCTTCCGATCCAGATACTCGCGGCCGGCAAGCGAGATGAGGTACCCGACTGAACACCCGTATCTCGGATCGTCTTCCTCTTCGTAAAACGATGCTGCGGGGTACTCGCTGGATGCGAAACCTTTCTGGATAGCTACATCAATATAGAACCTACGCTCCGCCGGCCCGTTCAGCGGAAGCTTCCGCTTCTTTATCGCCGCTATCTCGTTCAAAGATGCTTGGCGCGATGCTGCTGCCGGATCGCTTTCTAAGTACTCAAGCAGCGCGATGAGCTTGCTCTGGCTATATTTGACTTTGGCTGCGCTGACGGCACCGTTCACCTACTCAACCCCCCAAACACCGACGGCATGTCCAGCGCAGAGAACCCATAGTGCCGCAGCCAGCGCAGGTCGCTCTCGAAGAACGCGCGCAGGTCCGGGATGCCGTATTTCAGCATGGCGATCCGGTCTATGCCCATGCCGAAGGCGAAGCCCTGCCACTCGGCCGGGTCCACGCCCGCGGCCGACAGCACCTTGGGGTGGACCATGCCCGAGCCCAGGATCTCCATCCAGCTGTCGCCCTGGCCGATCTTCAGCTGGCCGCCTTCCCAGGAACAGCGGATATCCACCTCGGCCGAGGGCTCGGTGAAGGGGAAATGGCTGGCGCGGAAGCGCAGTTCGACTTCGGGCACCTCGAAATAGGTGCGGCAGAACTCCTCCAGCACCCATTTGAGGTTGGCCATGCTGATATCGCGGTCGATGGCGAGACCCTCGACCTGATGGAACATCGGGGTATGGGTCTGGTCCATGTCCATGCGGTAGACGCGGCCGGGGGCGATCACCCGGATCGGCGCGCCCTGCGCGGCCATGGCGCGGATCTGCACCGGGCTGGTATGGGTGCGCAGCACATGCGGCGGGCGGTCGTCGCCTGTCGCGCGGGCCATGAAGAAGGTGTCATGCTCCTGCCGCGCCGGGTGTTCGGGCGGGATGTTCAGCGCGTCGAAGTTGAACCAGTCGCTTTCGATCTGCGGCCCCTCGGCCACGGCAAAGCCCATGTCGGCAAAGATCGCGGTGACCTCTTCGGTCACCTGGCTGACCGGGTGGATGGTGCCCATGCGGCGGGGGCGGCCCGGCAGGGTCACGTCCAGCCATTCGGCGCGCAGGCGTTCATCGAGCGCGGCATCGGACAGTGCGGCCTTCTTGCCGCGCAGGGCGGCGTCGATCTCATCCTTCAGCAGGTTCAGCGCGGCGCCAGTGGTCTGGCGCTGCTCGGGCGTCATCTGGCCAAGCTCGCGCATCTTCAGGCTGATCTCGCCCTTCTTGCCAAGGGCGGCAAGGCGCAGATCCTCGAGGGCTGCCTCATCCCCCGCGGCGGCGACGCCTTCGAGATACTTGCGCTTGAGAGCGTCCAACCCGTCCATGTTCCATCTCCGGCACTGTGCGGCGCTTTGCTAGCACAGAGGACAGGGGATGCAAATGCGAGGATGGTGAAAACCCCGCCCCGGGATAAGGGGCGGGGTGCAGGGGTCACTTCCAGATTTCGGTATCCACGCCGCGCGCGATGGCGGGATGCTCGCCGACATGGAATTTGGGCATGGTGCCGGCCTTGCGCTGGCGCAGATAGTCATTGGTCAGCGCCGACACGGTGCCCGACAGCGCCACGATGGCGATCAGGTTGATGGTCGCCATCAGGCCCATCGAGGCATCGGCGAAGTCGAACACCGTCGCCACCGTCTGCAGCGCGCCCCAGATGACCATCGCCAGCGCCGCGACGCGCAGCACCGTCAGGCCGGTGTTGTTGCCCTGCCCAAGGAAGACCATCGCGTTTTCGGCATAGGCATAGTTGCCGATGATCGAGGTGAAGGCGAAGAACAGGATCGCGATCGCCACGAACCAGCCGCCCGCGACGCCGAAGTGATGGACCAGCGCCTGTTGCGTCAGCGCCGTCCCGGTAACGCCCGATCCCGGCTCAAGCACGCCCGAGAGCAGGATCATGACGGCAGTGGCGGTGCAGACGAGAATGGTGTCGATGAACACCCCAAGCGCCTGCACGAAGCCCTGCGAGGAGGGGTGATGCGGGTCCGGCATCGCCACGGCGGCGATGTTGGGGGCAGAGCCCATGCCCGCCTCGTTGGAGAACAGGCCCCGCTTGATGCCGTTCAGCGCCGCGGCTGCGACGCCCCCCGCGATACCGCCCGCAGCCTCGGTCAGGCCAAAGGCGCTGGCGAAGATCTCGGCAATGACACCGGGCACGGCAGAGAGGTTGGTCAGCATCACCCAGATCGCCAGCAGCAGATAGGCGCCCGCCATGAACGGCACCACCACCTCGGCCACCGAAGCGATCTTCTTGATGCCGCCGAAGATGACGACGCCCGCGACCGTGGCGATGATGATCCCGACCAGCCATTTCGGCACCCCGAAGGCGCCTTGGAACGCGTCAGCGATGGAGTTCGCCTGCACCGCGTTGAAAACGAGCCCGAAGGACAGGATAAGGCAGACCGAGAACACCGCGCCCAGCCAGGGCAGGCCGAGGCCCTTGGAGATGTAGAAGGCCGGCCCGCCGCGATACATGCCGCTGGGGCCGTGGGTCTTGTAAAGCTGCGCCAGGCTGCTTTCGGCATAGGCGGTGGCCATCCCGACCAGCGCTACCATCCACATCCAGAAGATCGCCCCTGCCCCGCCGAGGTACAGCGCCACGGCCACCCCCGCGATATTGCCGGTGCCGACGCGCGAGGCCAAGCTGATGGTCAGCGCCTGAAACGGGGTGATCCCGTTCTTGTCGGCCGCGCTCGACCCGGTCACGCAGCGGAACATCTCGATGAAATGGCGGAACTGCACGAAGCCCAGCCGGACGGTGAAATAGGCGCCCACGGCCAGAAGGCCATAGATCAGGATATACCCCCAGAAGATGGTGTTCAGAAAGCCGATGAGTGCCGTCATGCGATGTCCCTTCGTTGCCGCGGCCATCTTTTGCGGTGGCCTGAGGGAAAGCCTGCATGGAAGGCGCGGCCGGCTCAACAGAATTTACATATCCGTCACATATGATTCCGGGCGCCCACGCAGCAAAAAGCCCCGCTGGCGGGCGCCAACGGGGCTTTTCGGGTGTTTTGTCAGCGCCGGGCGCAGATCAGGCCGGGATGGCGGCCTTGGCTTGGGCGGCGATGGCGTTGAACGCCTCGGGCTCATGCACGGCCAGATCGGCCAGCACCTTGCGGTCCACTTCGATGCCGGCAAGCGCCAGACCGTTGATGAAGCGCGAGTAGGTGAATTCCGGGTCGAACAGCCGCACGGCGGCGTTGATCCGCTGGATCCACAGGGCGCGGAAGTTGCGCTTGCGCACCTTGCGGTCGCGCGTGGCGTATTGCTGCGCCTTGTCGACAGCCTGGGTGGCGGTGCGGAAGTTGCGGCTGCGCGCGCTGTAATAGCCGGCGGCCTTCTTGATCACCTTGCGGTGACGGGCATGGGTGACCACACCAGATTTAACACGGGACATCTGTCTGGCTCCTTACCGGTCGTAGGGCATGTATTTCTTGACGATCTTCGCGTCGGACGCGGACAGGATCATGGTCCCGGTCACGTCACGAATGAATTTCGTCGAGCGTTTGATCATGCCGTGCCGCTTGCCGGCGGGGCCAGCCTTCACTTTGCCAGAGGCAGTGAAGGAGAACCGCTTTTTCGCAGCGGATTTGGTCTTCATCTTGGGCATTTCCATCTCCTCTTTCGAGTTTGGTTATCCGCGCGACTCGGCATGCCACTTCGGCCGGTCCCGCGTGTAGAGGGCGCCCTATAGACGGGGCCCGGGGCTGTGACAAGGGGAAAGCTGATATTCCTGCTGACCGGGGCCGTCAGCGGATCGCGCGGGCCACCACATGCGTCACGACATCGGGGATATCTTCGATCTTGTATCCACCGGGTTTCGACATCACCGCAAACGCTATGAGCCCGCCCCCCAGCAGGAAGGCAATCGCAGCCGCGCGCGGCGGCCGGCTGTCGGAAAAGGCGCTGACCAGTGCCGGCACCCCAAGGGCCACCAACACGAGCCCCACAACAAGAAGAACGTCACTGTCCATCACTGACCCCTGAACACGGGACCGCCACCCTTGCGGCGGCCCCGGTATCCATCATTCGGGATCGGTGCGGAAAATCAACCGCTCGTCACAGGGGGCAACGCGCAGGATGTTGGTGGTGCCTTGCACGTTGAAGGGCACACCGGCGGTCACCAGGATCTGGTCAGCCTCGGTCGCAAAGCCCTCGGCCCGGGCCGCACGGGCGGCGCCGACCACGGCCATCTTGAAGCGGTCCACCGGCTCGCAATAGGCGCAATGCACGCCCCAGGTCAGGCACAGGCGCCGCAGCACCGATTGCACCGGGGTCAGGGCGATGATCGGCACCCGCGGCCGCTCGCGCGCCACAAGGTTCACCGTCTTGCCGCTTTGGGTGTAGCAGCAGATCGCCTTGATGTCGGTGGTCTCGGCCAGTTCACGCGCCGCGGCAACGATCCCGTCGGCGACAGTCTTGCGCACCGCCTTGCGGCTGGCCTCGATCACCTCGCGGTAGGTCGGGTCGGTCTCGACCGACTGGGCGACGTTGTCCATCGTCGCCACCGCCTCGATCGGGTAGCGCCCGGCGGCGGATTCGGCCGACAGCATCACCGCATCGGCGCCCTCATAGATCGCCGCCGCCACGTCCGACACTTCGGCACGGGTCGGCATCGGGCTTTCGATCATCGATTCCAGCATCTGCGTCGCCACGATCACCGGCTTGCCAGCCGCGCGGCACTTGCGCACCAGCCGCTTCTGGATTGGCGGCACGGTATAGACCGGCAGTTCCACCCCCAGATCGCCGCGCGCGACCATGATCCCGTCCGACACGGCCAGGATCTCATCGAACTTGTTCAGCGCCGCCGGTTTCTCGATCTTGGCGAGGATCGCCGAGCGCCCTCGCGCCAGCTCGCGCGCCTCGGTCACATCCTCGGCGCGCTGCACGAAGGACAGCGCCAGCCAATCGGCCCCAAGGTCGCAGACAAATTCCAGATCGGCGCGGTCCTTGTCCGACAGCGCCGCTAGCGGCAGCACCACGTCGGGCACGTTCACGCCCTTGCGGTTGGAGATCGTGCCGCCGATGGTGACGGTGCAATTGGCAAAGTCCGGCCCGCAATCGTTGACCTTCATGGCGATCTTGCCGTCATTGATTAGCAGCGTCGCGCCGGGCTGCAGCGCCTCGAAAATCTCGCGATGCGGCAGGCAGACGCGGTGGCCATCGCCCGGCTCTTCGTCGAGGTCAAAGCGGAAGGGCTGCCCTTCTTCCAGCTCAGCCGCGCCGCTGGCGAAGGTGCCAACCCGCAGCTTCGGCCCCTGAAGGTCGGCCAGCACGCCAATCGGGCGGCCGGTATCGGCCTCGATCTGGCGGATGATGTCATAGCGCGCCTTTTGCTCGGCATGGGTGCCGTGGCTCATGTTCAGGCGGAACACGTCGGCCCCGGCCTCGAACAATGCGCGAATGGTCTGGTAATCGCTGGAGGCCGGCCCGAGGGTCGCCACGATCTTCACTTTACGAAGGCGTCTCATTCAGCCTCGTCCCCTGTCTTTTTGCATTTTCCATGTGGGCCATACACCTTATGGCCCAGTTTTGCTGCGCTCGCAACTGGCGCATGGCTCCGGCTTGGCCTAAACCGGGCAGAGCACAGGATCACGACGATGACCCATATCCCTTATGAAATCATTGGCGAAGCCCGGCCCTCGCGCTGGCTCGTCACTTGCGACCACGCTGCCAACACCGTGCCGGTAGAGGTGGGGGGTGGCAACCTTGGCATCGCCGCCGCCGACATGGCGCGCCACATTGCCTATGATGTGGGCGCCGCAGGGCTGACGCGCCACCTTGCCGAGCGGCTGGAGGCCCCGGCGATCTTGTCGGACTTTTCTCGGCTGGTGATCGACCCCAACCGTGGCGAGGATGACCCAACACTGTTGATGCGGCTTTACGATGGCACCATCATCCCCGCCAACCGCCACGCGGATGCGGCAGAGGTGGAGCGGCGGCTAAATGCCTATCACCGCCCCTATCACGCCGCCTATGCCACCCTTGCCGCGCGCCGCCCCGACACAGTGATCTGCGCCGTGCACAGCTTCACCCCGCAGCTGAACGGCCGCCCGCCGCGGCCTTGGCAGGTCGGCATCCTGCATTCGCATCTGGATGGCCGTCTGGCGCTGCCGCTGATCGCGCGACTAGAGGCCACCGGCCTCTGCGTCGGCGACAACGAGCCCTATCTGGGCCATCTCGACGGCGACGCCATCGACCGCCACGCGCTGCAACCGGGTCGGCTCAACGTGCTGATCGAGGTGCGCAACGACCTGATCGCCACCGAAGCCGGCCAGATCGAATGGGCCGACCTTCTGGCCCCGATCCTGCAAGCCAGCCTCGCCGATACCGGACTGTAACGGAGGATACCATGGACGACGCCACCCGCACCGAGCTTGAGGCCGCCGCCTTCCGCGCCCTGCGCGCGCATCTGATGGAGGCCCGGCCCGAGGTTCAGAACATCGACCTGATGAACATGGCCGGATTCTGCCGCAACTGCCTGTCGCGCTGGTATCAGGAGGCGGCGACCGAACGCGGCATCGACATGACCAAGGATCAGGCGAGAGATATCTTCTACGGCATGCCCTATGCCGATTGGATCGCCGCGAACCAGACCGATGCAGACCCCGCAAAACAGGCAGCCTTTGCCGAGGCGATCAAGGCGCATCAGGGTTAAGCCCGGCGGGCATTCCGGCGCCCCACCCGTCCCGCTCCTAACTATCGTTGCTCCGGTCGCAACAGTCGCACCCACCTGCCCCGACTGTCGGCCACGCCAACCCCGAACGCGGCACGCCTGGCGTTTCGTCGCTTGACTCCCTGCCCATCCCACCCAAACCCTTGACACACGGTTAACGGGTAAATGCCTGTCCCGCGCCACTTTTCCCGTGAGGGGGTCTGAATGCTCGGTCTTGAAGTCATGTCGCTGTTCTTGCTGGGCCTTCTGGGTGCGGCGCTTCCGGCTGCCGGTTCGGCTGATGACGACGACGAGGACAAGGACACATCGGAAGACGACGCTGCCGACGCCGCCGCCCGCGCGCCTGCTGCCGACGACATCGAGGAGGAGGGCGAGGGCACATCGTTGCTGGACTATGCTGCGGCCGACACGGATCTGCCCGAGGCCGACCCTGCGGCGGCTTCTGCCGAAGAGGCCGAGGATCCTTGGCTGCAAGAAGCCGAAGACGCCGCCTATGAGGACGAACTGGACGAGACCGAGGACGATCTCGAGGCTGATGCCGGCGCCGATCTGGACGTTCTGGCCGCCATCGCCCGGCTGACCGCCGCAAGCCCGCCTGCCGCAGTGGACGAGACTGATGAGGCCGAGGACGACGACGCCTCATTCGAAGCACTTCTCGCCACCATCACGCCCCAGCCGTCTGACGAAACCGCCGAAGACACGGGCGCCGACGAGGACGAGGATAGCGAGGACGCAGCCGCGTTCGCCCCTGCCGACGCCAGTTCAGAGCCTACAGGCGATATCGATGAAGAGCCTGACGCGGACGATGCGGCAGAGATCGACGAGGATGACGACGAGGTCCAGGCAGAGGCGCCCGATGACCTCTCAGTAACCACCATCGTCGACTATCAGCCCGGGTCTGACCAGATCGAGATCACCATCTTCGCGCCGCCACCGGACACGGCAGTGGACGTGGTCCTGCAGACGACGCCGGATGGCAACGGCACCGAGGTGCTGATTGCCGGCAAGCTGCAGGCGATCCTCGATGGCGTGCTGCCGGGCGATGTGGACGCGAACGACCTTTATATCGAGTTTGCGGGGTAAGGGGGCAGCGCCACCGCGCCGCCCCTCACCGGTTCAGATCGCCGACTTGCGGCTTTCGTCCAGATAGATCTCGCGCAGCCGCACGGCCACCTTGCCCGGCGCGCCGGTGCCCAGCTTGGCGCCGTCAATCTCGACCACCGGCATCACGAAGGCGGACGCCGAGGTGATGAACGCCTCATCCGCGCCCTTCGCCTCCTCCACGGTAAAGCTGCGTTCCTCGACCTCCATCTGCGCCTCGCGGGCAAAGCGCAGCACGGCGGCGCGGGTGATGCCGTGCAGGATCTCGGATCCCAGATGCCGGGTGATGATCTTGCCGCCCTTGACGATATAGGCGTTGTTCGAGGTGCCCTCGGTCACGAAGCCATCCTCGACCATCCAGGCATCATCGACGCCGGCCTTCTTGGCCATCATCTTGCCCATCGACGGGTAGAGCAGCTGCACCGTCTTGATATCGCGCCGGCCCCAGCGGATGTCCGGCACGGTGATGACCTTGATCCCCGTCTTCGCCGCCGGGTTGTCGGCCAGCCCGGGCTTGGACTGCGTGAACAGCACGATGGAGGACGGCACCTTCGCCGGATCGGGAAAGGCGAAATCGCGGTCGCCCGCCGAGCCGCGGGTGATCTGCAGATAGACCATACCGTCGGTGATCGCGTTCTGCGCGACCAACTCGCGGTGGATCGCCAGCAGCTCCTCCATCGTCACCGGGCAGGCCATGTCCAGCTCTGCCAGCGAGCGTTCCAGCCGCGCGGCGTGGCCCGCGAAGTCCAGCAGCTTGCCGTCCAGCACGCTGGTCACCTCATAGACGCCATCCGCCATCAGGAAGCCCCGGTCGAAGATCGAGATCTTGGCCTCTTCCTCGGGCAGGTAGCTGCCATTCACATAGACGATGCGGCTCATTGCTTGGGTTCCTCTTGTTGTGCCGAAATGCGGTGCGGTCAGCCCCACAGGGCCGCGGCTGGCGGGTGAACCCCGGCCTCGTCATAGCGCAGCGCATTCTCGCGGTCTTCGGCCAGAAGCAGCGGCCCGTCAAGATCGGTGAAGCCCGCGCCCTGCGCCAGCAGCACCGCCGGCGCCATCGCCAGGCTCGATCCGACCATGCAGCCGACCATCACGCCATAGCCCTGCACCTGCGCCATGCTGCGCAGCGCCAGCGCTTCGGTCAGCCCGCCGGTCTTGTCCAGCTTGATGTTCACGAAGTCATACTTGCCGGCGATCTCGGCCAGCGAGTGGCGGTCATGGCAGCTTTCATCGGCACAGACCGGCAGCGGGCGCTCAATCTCGGCCAGCATCTCGTCGGCGCCGGCGGGCAGCGGCTGTTCGACCAGCTTCACCCCCATGCGGATCAGATGCGGCGCCAGATCCTTGTAGATCTCGGCGGTCCAGCCCTCATTCGCATCGACGATGATCGGCGTATCCGGGGCTCCCGCCCGCACCGCCGCCAGCCGCGCCATATCGTCGGGCGTGCCCAGCTTGATCTTCAGCAGCGGGCGATGCGCGTTCTTCGCCGCCTGTGCCCGCATCGTCTCGGGCTCGGCCAGCGACAGGGTATAGGCGGTGATCATCGGCCCCGGCGCGGGCAGGCCCATCAGGTCCCAGACACGGCTGCCGGCCCGCTTCGCCTCCATATCCCACAGCGCGCAATCCACCGCGTTGCGGGCGGCGCCGGCGGGCAGCAGGCCTTGCAGCTCATCCCGGGTGAAGACCTCGGGCAGGCTGGCAATCTCATCCGCCACGCTCTCCAGGCTCTCGCCATAACGCGCATAGGGCACGCATTCGCCCCAGCCAGCATGATCGCCATCCGTGATCCGCACCGTCAGCACCTTCGCCTCGGTCCGGCTGCCACGGCTGATGGTGAAGACCTCGGCCAGACGGAAGATATCGGGGGTGACGGTGATCTGCATGATGGTCTCCTTTAGGCCCGGCGCGATCCTTCCGCGAAAGACCGGGCGCCGCAACCCCCGGCGTGGTCGGGGGCGGTCTCCGTAGCGAAGGCCATCGCCTTCGCCAAGCGCCAACATATCATGTTGCACCGGACGGGCCCCCAAAGGGCCCGGCCAGCGGCTCTGGGTGAACGGTTCCGCACGGACGGGGCGAGGCACTGCCTCGCCTTTTTCCGCCCGAACCGGACCGGCTAAGCCCCAGTTCAGATCGCCGCCAGCGCGTCCACCAGATTCGCCGCACCAAACCGGAAAGGGTCGGTCGCGGGCAGGCCCAGCCTCGCCTCGACATCGGCCAGATACGCCCGCGCCTCGGCTTCCGGCATGTGCTGGGTGTTGATCGCATAGCCCACCGCCACGCAGGCCGGGTTCGCCACCCGCGCCAGCAGCAGCGCCGCATCGCGCACCTGCTCCAGCGTCGGCAGCGTATAGTCCGGCAACCCGCGCATATGCGCCCGCGTCGGCTCGTGGCAGATCACCAGCGCATCGGGCTGTCCGCCATGGATCAGCGCCAGCGTCACGCCCGAGTAGCTGACATGGAACAGGCTGCCCTGCCCCTCGATCAGGTCCCAGTGATCCGGGTCATTCGGCGGCGTCAGGTACTCGACCGACCCGGCCATGAAGTCGGCGATCACCGCATCCAGTGGCACCCCGTCGCCGGTGATCAGGATCCCGGTCTGCCCGGTGGCGCGGAAGCTGGCCTTCAGCCCGCGCGCCCGCATCTCCTTCTCGACGCACAGCGCCGTATACATCTTGCCGACCGAGCAATCGGTGCCCACGGCCAGCATCCGCTTGCCGGCGCGCTTCTTGCCATTGGCGATGGGATACTCCACCTCGGGCACCCGCACGTCATGCAGCTTGCGCCCGAACCGCGCCGCGGCCTCGACCAGCACCGGCTCGTCCCGCAACAGGTTGTGCAGGCCCGAGGCAAGGTCGAACCCCTCGGCCAGCGCATCGACCAGCACCTTGATCCATTTGTCGGAAATCACGCCGCCGCGGTTGGCGACGCCGACCACCAGCGTCTTGCAGCCGGTAGCCTTGGCCTCGGTCAGGTCCATGTCCGGCAGGCCCAGATCGGCCTTGCAGCCCTCCATCCGGAACTGGCCGACCGCGAATTCCGGGCGCCAGTCCTTGATGCCCTGCGCGACCTTCGCGGCAAGCTGGTCGGCGGCATCGCCGAGGAACAGCAGATAGGGGGTCTCGATCATGGCCATGTGCGGTCTCCATCCGTTCGTTGTGGGAGAGACTAGCTGTCCCCCCGGAAATGTCTTGGGCTTTTCGCCGCCCTGCAGCGGCCCTCATGCAAGTTTCTGCGGCATCTGAGCGCTTATGCCGAAGATTTCGGCGTCGGGCGCCGCAGCGCCGCATTCCAACCATCCCCGCGCTGCACTTGCAAAAGCGGGTTGAAAGCCGCCGCGCAACATTATACCCAATGCGCAGCGCAATTTGACACATCCTTGCGAAAGGCCCCGCATGAGTTTCCGCATCCAGCCCGCCGCTCCCGCCCGCCCCAACCGCTGCCAGCTGTTCGGCCCCGGCTCGCGCCCTGCGATCTTCGAGAAAATGGCGACCGGCGCCGCCGATGTCATCAACCTCGACCTCGAGGATTCGGTCTCCCCTGCCGACAAGCCGCAGGCCCGTGCCAACATCATCCAGGCGATCAACGATATCGACTGGGGTACCAAGTATCTGAGCGTCCGCATCAACGGGCTCGACACCCCGTTCTGGTACCGGGATGTGGTCGAGATCCTCGAACAGGCGGGCGACCGCATCGACCAGATCATGATCCCCAAGGTCGGCTGCGCCGCCGATGTCTATGCGGTGGACGCGCTGGTGACGGCCATCGAGCGCGCCAAGGGCCGCAAGAAGCCGATCAGCTTCGAGGTCATCATCGAATCGGCCGCCGGCATCGCCCATGTCGAAGAGATCGCCGCCTCCAGCCCGCGCCTGCAGGCGATGAGCCTCGGCGCCGCCGATTTCGCCGCCAGCATGGGGATGCAGACCACCGGCATCGGCGGCACGCAGGAAAACTACTACATGCTGCATGAAGGCGCGCGGCACTGGTCCGATCCCTGGCATTGGGCTCAGGCCGCCATCGTCGCCGCCTGTCGCACCCACGGGGTGCTGCCCGTCGATGGCCCCTTCGGCGACTTCTCGGATGACGAGGGCTTCCGCGCACAGGCCCGCCGCTCGGCTACGCTCGGGATGGTCGGCAAATGGGCGATCCACCCCAAACAGGTCGCCATCGCCAATGAGGTTTTCACCCCCTCGGCCGAAGCCGTCGCCGAAGCGCGCGAGATCCTGGCCGCGATGGAGGCCGCGACGGCCCGCGGCGAAGGCGCCACAGTCTACAAGGGCCGGCTGGTCGATATCGCCAGCATCAAGCAGGCCGAGGTGATCGTACGGCAGTCAGAGATGATCACCGGCTGACCGTCATGAATCGTTGACAATCTGCCCGCAAAGCGTGCAGATTTTGACTATCGAAGCCCCCAGCGGGTCGCTTTGAAAAGGACGCCCGAGTCGTGCATCAGGGGAGGGGAGGCCCCGCACGGCAACAACGGGATGATGCGCGCCTCGGACTCCTGGTCCGGGGCGTTGCTGCTTTCCGGGGCAGGACGATGCGCCAAACAAATGCTGATTCATGAATGTGTTTGATCTGAATCAACGTCAGGGACGTTATCTCATCACACAGATTTGGGGCCATGATCGGCCATCAAACAGGATCCCCACCGTGAAAAACCTCATGCTCTCCGCCGCCCTCGCGCTGGCCTTGCCAGTCTCTGCCCTTGCGCAACAACCGCTGAGCCCGCAGGAAAAAGGCCTATCGGCCCCCATCATCGCGCTGACCCCGGTTCTGGCGAAAAACGCCGACGCGCTGATGCTGGATGAGGCGCAAAAGGCCGATCTGAAGGCGTTCATGGCGACGATGCCCGCCAAGCGCATGGCGTTCGAAGATGAAACCGCGGCCCTGCGCAAGGAGCTGCAAGATGCTATCGCGACGGGCGCCCCGGTGGCTGAACGCGAAGCCTTGGCGGCGAAGATCGGCGCCAATGAAACCGCCTTGCTGGTCATGCGCTCGAACTGCGCCGACCACTGGCGCGGCGTGCTGACGCCCGAGCAATTCGCCCAACTGCTTGTCCTGGCCGAACCCAAGTAGGCGCTCCCCCTCAAGGCCCTCGCTCACGGCGGGGGCCCTCGCACCACCGTGATCCCCGCCGCCGACCGAGTTGCAATTGCGGCCCCGGGACGGCATATATCCGGGGCACAGTGCAAGGGGCCTCCCATGAATTACCTTGAGTTCGAGAAACCGCTCGCCGAGATCGAAGGCAAGGCCGAAGAGCTTCGGGCGCTGGCGCGCAAGAATGAAGAGATGGATGTTGAAAAAGAGGCCGTCGCGCTCGACCGCAAGGCCGACACGCTGCTGCGCGACCTCTACAAGGACCTGACCCCCTGGCGCAAATGTCAGGTGGCGCGGCACCCCGACCGCCCGCATTGCAAGGACTATATCGAGGCGCTGTTCACCGAATACACGCCGCTGGCCGGTGACCGGAACTTTGCCGATGACCATTCGGTCATGGGCGGCCTCGCCCGCTTCAACGACACGCCCGTCATGGTGATCGGCCATGAGAAGGGCAACGACACCAAGAGCCGGATCGAGCGCAATTTCGGCATGGCCCGTCCCGAAGGCTATCGCAAGGCGATCCGGCTGATGGACATGGCCCATCGCTTCGGCCTGCCGGTGATCACGCTGGTCGACACCCCCGGCGCCTATCCCGGCAAGGGCGCGGAAGAGCGTGGCCAGTCCGAGGCCATCGCCCGCACCACGCAGAAATGCCTCGAACTCGGCGCCCCGCTGATCGCCGTGATCATCGGCGAGGGCGGATCGGGCGGCGCGGTCGCCTTCGCCACCGCCAACCGCATCGCCATGCTGGAGCATTCGATCTACTCGGTGATCTCGCCCGAAGGCTGCGCCAGCATCCTGTGGAAAGACGCCGAGAAGATGCGCGAGGCCGCCGAGGCTCTGCGCCTGACCGCGCAGGATCTGCTGAAGCTGGGCGTGATCGACCGCATCGTGAAAGAACCCGTCGGCGGCGCGCAGCGCGGCCCGCGGGAGGCGATCGACGCGGTCGGCAAGGCCATCGAGGCGATGCTGAAAGAGCTGTCCGGCAAGAAGCCCGAGGCCCTCATCAAGGACCGCCGCCAGAAATTCCTCGACATGGGTAGCAAGGGCCTCGCCGCCTGATGCCCGCGAGCCCCTGGGTTCTGGTTCTGATCGCCGGCCTGCTGGAGGTTGGCTGGGCGCTTGGGCTGAAATGGTCCGACGGCTTCACAAAGGCGCTGCCAACGACGCTGACGATCATCGGCGCGTTGGCCAGCTTCTTCCTGCTGGCGCAGGCGATGAAGTCCCTCCCCGTGGGCACCGCCTATGCGGTCTGGACGGGCATCGGCGCGCTTGGCACCGCCACGCTTGGCATGGCGCTGTTTGGCGAGCCGGCCACGCTGATGCGCATCGCCGGCGTCGCGCTGATCGTGTCGGGGATCATCGCGCTGAAGCTGGCCTGACGGCGCCCATCCGCTCCAGATCTGCGGCCAGCAGCGCGGCGTTGCGCTGGTGGCTCTTGAAGGCGAAGTCAAAGAGGTCGCCGGCCACCGGCACGATGCCCACCGCCCAGTCGAGGACGGCATTCCCCGCCATCCGCGCAATGGTGCGGCGCCGCGCCCCGGCCTGCACCGCCTCGGAGATCATCCAGCCCGACACGGCAAGGCCGACGGTATCACCCACCCCCGGGATCAACCCGATGAGGCCGTCGAGCCCGATGCGGTACGACGTGCCCGGCACCCGGTAGCGCGCATCCATCAGCCGCGCGACACGCCGGATGCGGTCCAGCCGGGCCTGCTGCTGGTGGATATAAGTGTGCTGCGTGGTTTCCATCCCCAGCAGATGGGGACGCGCGGTGACCGCATCAACCTACCACATCGTCTTGGCCGCGCGCCCCGGCCATTCGGCGTCATACGCCGCCCCGCCAACGGCGCCGGCGGTCATCGCCGCAAGGATGTGCCCTGGCGTCGGCAGCCCGGCGCTTTCGTCCTGTCCTGCCCAAAGGCGCGAGCGCAGCAGCGCCCGGGCGCATTGGAAATACACCTCTTCCAGCGCGATCACCGTCACCGTACGGGGCGCCTTGCCCGCGCGGGCAAAGCTGTCGCACAGCCCGGCATCCGCCGTCACCCGCGCCCGCCCGTTGACCCGGACAACGTTGACAGAACCGGGGATCATGAACATCAGGCTCACCCGCCCATCGCGCACGATGTTGCGCAGGCTGTCGATCCGGTCATTCCCGCGCCAGTCGGGCAGTGCCAATGTCCGCTCATCCACCACCCGCACCACCGGGCCATCATCGCCGCGCGGGCTGGCATCGGTGCCCTCGGGCCCGACGGTGGACAGGACGCAGAACCGCGAGCGCTCGATCCACGTCCGATATTCCGGGATCAACCAGTCCGCCACCTTGGTGGCTGCAGTGGGCAGCACCGCGCCGTAGATCGCTTCCAGATCACCCACAGCCGTCAGATAGTCCATGCCAGTCCCCGCTCAGTGCCGTTCTCAGTGCCGTGTATATCCCGCCTCGGCCATAAGCCGGTCAGATGACGCTTCCACGACAGTTTCCAGTTCGGCCATGAACTCCGGCATCGGCTTGCCCGGAGCAATCATCGGCAGGAACTCCACCACCGCCAGCCCCGGCTTGCGCAGGATGCCCTTGCGCGGCCAGAACAGGCCGACATTAGTGCCCGCCGGCACGCAGGGCTGCCCGAGCTGCTCGTAAAGGATCCCGGTGCCGGGCTTGTAGGGCATCTCTGCCCCCGGCGCGACGCGGGTGCCCTGCGGGTAGATGATCAGCTGCCCCGGCTCTGCCGCGCCGCTGCGCACATCGGCCAGCATCTTCGAAATCGCCGGCCCGCGCTTGCCGCGATCCACCGGCACGCAACCGATCTTCACCGCAAACCAGCCCAGGATCGGGGCGCGCAGCAGCTCTTTCTTCATGATGAACTTGGGCCGCGGCACCACGCTGACGATCAGGATGATATCGAAAAAGCTCTGATGCTTCGAGGCAATCAGCGCCTCGCCCATCGGCACCTCGCCGCGGATTTCGGACCGCAGGCCCAGCATCCAGCGCGCGCTCCAACGTACCCAACGGCACCAGCAATGCACCGCATCAAAGGCGGCCACGGGGCGGAACGGCACCTGCGGCGCGAACCACAGCGCCATCAGCGCCATCATCGGATAGATCTGCGCCACGAACAGCAAGGACCGGAGCCATTGCAGCGCCGCCATCACATCAGCCCCTTCAGCGCCCGCAGCGCCGCAGCGCGCGTGGCGGCAAAGGCCACCCCCGCCGCCATCAGCGGCAGCAGCACCGGCCAGATCCATTCGCCGCCCTCGAAGCTTAGGCCGGTCAGGAACCCGCCCGCGTCATCGCCCGCCGGGATCAGCGCCACGGCGATCATCGCCAGCGCCGCACCCACCGCCGCACCGCCCGCCGCGCGCAGGGTGAAGCGGCGCACGAAGGCCCGCGCGATATAGACATCGCGCGCCCCGACCAGCCGCAGCACCCGGATCACCTGCCCGTTCGCCGCCAGCGCCGCCTGCGCCGCCAGCGTGATCATCGCCGCCATCGCCGCGCCGATCAGCAGCAGCGATCCGGTAGCCAGCGTCTTCATCCGCCCCGCGGCTGCCACCAGCGGCCGCCGCCAGCGGTCATGGTCATCCAGCACCGCCCCCGGTGCCTCGGCCTGCAGCCGCAGCCGCAGCCCCTCGGCATCAAAGCCGCTGCCGCCCTCCACCAGCTCGATCAGCGCCGGGATCGGCAGCGTCTCCACCGGCAGATCCGGCCCGAACCACGGCGCCAGCAGCGCCTGTGTCTCCTCCGGCGGCAATTGCCGGGCGGATGCGATGCCCGGCGTCGTCTCCAGCACGCCCATCACGGCTGTGACCTGCCGGTCGATCTGGTCCTGCGGCGCCGACACCCGGATCGTCGCCGATTGCGCCAGCGCATCGGACCAGCGATCCGACAGGCGCCCTGCCGCAAAGGACAGCGCCAGCGCGAACACCGCCAGAAACGCCATCGCCGCCGCCGCAAACACCGTCAGCCGCGCGGTAAAGCCCGAGGGCGGCACCACCCGGTCCGATTGCAGGTCCGAGGCGAGGAAGGCGCGTGCCAGAACCAGATAACGCTTCACAGATCCGCCCCCGCCAGATGCAGCCGCCGGCCCTTGATCCGCAGCACCCGCGCCGCGACCTGCGCCTTGGCGCTGCGGATCAGGTTCATGTCATGGGTGGCGATCACGATGGTCTTGCCCATCCGGTTCAACTCGACCAGCAGCGTCAGCAGTTTCAGCGACATCTCCCAATCCACGTTGCCAGTGGGCTCATCGGCCAAGATCACGTCGGGCGCCATGATCACCGCCCGCGCCAGCGCCGCCCGCTGCCGCTCCCCGCCCGACAGCGCGGGGGGCAGACTGTCCATCTGCGCCTTGAGCCCGACCCAGGCCAGCAGCTCGATCAGCTCGCGCGTGTCGATCTCGCGGTCGGCCACCGTCAGCGGCAGGGCGACATTCTCGGCCAGCGACAGGTGGTCCAGAAACTGGCAGTCCTGATGCACCACACCCACCCGCCGCCGCAGCAGCGCTATATCGTCGCGCGTCATCGACCGAACGTCATTGCCAAAAGCGATGACCTGCCCGGCAGAGGGCATCAGTTCGGCATAAAGCAGTTTCAGGAAGGTCGTCTTGCCCGCCCCCGACGGCCCCGTCAGGAAGTGGAAAGAGCCTGGCGCCAGCTTCAGCGACATTTCGGTCAGCAGCTCGCCGCTGCCATAGCCATAGCTGACATTCTCAAGCTCGATCACTGGTCTCTCCACCCCTCGGTGCGGTTCTGCGGAAGTGCCGACAAATGCTTGGATAACCGCCATTTGCTTGCTACAACACTCTGAACACGTTGACCAGAACGGCTGATTGCGCCGCAAGGGCCGGCACCGGGGCACCCGCGGAAAGGCGCCGGCCGGCAGCATCAGCGGCAAACAGGGGCAGGTCGGGGAACATCAATGCGGCTGACATGCCCGAACTGCGCGGCGCAATACGAGGTCGATGACCGGGTGATCCCGGCCGCCGGGCGCGACGTGCAATGCTCCAACTGCGGGCAGGCCTGGTTCCAGCCCCCCGCCGGCGCCGAGTTTGCCGAAACGCCCGAGCCCGAGGCCGATCTTCCCTTCGAGAATGCCGCCTTCGCCGCAGAGCCGCTGCCCGAAGCGCCCGCCGAAGCCGATGACCTGCACGAGCCGGAAGACCCGGCATGGCCCGACCTTGCCTCGGACCTCGACCTCTCCGGCAGCCCCGACCTCTCGACCGAAGCCGAGGCCGCCCTCGCCGCAGCGCTGGATGACACGCCCGAACCCACGCTTGTGGACGAGCCCGAGAGCTGGCCCGCCGATGAATGGACCGAGGATCAAACCACCCTCCCCGCCGCGACCGAGGTCGCAGAGCCGATGCCTGCCGCCGGGCTGGCCGCCGCGGCAATGGCCGCCAACCCTCCGCCCGCCCGCCCCGAGGGAGAGCTGCGCCGCCGCAGCATCGACGAGGCCGTGCTGAGCGTGCTGCGCGAAGAGGCGGAACGCGAGGTCCGCGCCCGCCGCGGGGAAACTCCGGGCCTCGAGACACAGGCCGAACTGCCGCTGGCGCCGGCCACGCCGCCGCGCCGCGAACGTCCCGCGCCGGTCATTGAACCCGCCGATGCCACCGAACGCGGCGCCACGCTACGCGGCGAGGATCCCGAGCTGGAGGCGGAAATCGCCGCCGCCAACCGCCCGCCCCGGCGCGAGCTGCTGCCGGACATCGAGGAAATCAACTCCACCCTGCGCGCCACCTCCGAACGGGGCCGCGAGGCCGCCGCCGTGGACGCGCCCGAAACCCTGCGCCGCCGGCGCAGCGGCTTCCGCCTCGGCTTCGGCCTGTCGCTGTCGCTGGTGCTGGTGTTGCTCAGCGTCTATCTCAGCGCCCCGCGCCTTGCCGCCCAGCTTCCCGGCGCGGCGCCGGCGTTGGCCAGCTATGTCGGCGCCGTGGACCGCGGCCGCATCTGGCTCGACCGCACCGTCGCCACGCGGATCGAGGCGCTGTCCACCTCGGACTGACGCGCGGGCGGCTCAGAACCTGTCCAGCAAGCGCCGCAAGTAATCCAGCTCCAGCTCCGGCCGCTCCTGCTCGCCCGCGCGGCGGCGGATTTCGTCCAGCAGATCGCGGGCGCGGCGATAGACATCCTCGCCCTGCAGCATGTTGTCATCCGACCCGCTGCGCCCTGACTGGCCGATGGTTCGCCCCAGCGGGTCGCGGTCGCCGCCGGCGCCTTGCTGGGCCTGCCGCTCCTCGCCGGGCCCCGGCTCACCTGGCCGACGCTCACCGCGCTGTTCGGCCAACGCCTCGCCAAGGCTACGCATCCCCTCGCGCAGCTCCTCGATCGCCTCGGCCTGCCGGTCGATGGCGCTGCCGGTATCGCCCTCGCGCAGCGCGCGTTCGGCCTCGTCCATCGCCCGCCCGGCGCGATCCAGCGCGCCCCGCGCGGCATCGCCGCTCTCGGTGCCCTGCCCCGGAAGCCCGCCCTGCTGCCGCTCCAGCTCATCGCGCAGCGCCTGCTGGCGGTCTGCGAGGCTGCCCTCGCCTTGGCCCTGACCTTCTTCGCCCTGCTCACCCTCGCCGGGCTGCTGGCCTTGGCCCTGCTCGCCCTCGCCCGGCTGCTGCCCCGGCCGGCCACCCGGATTGAACTGCTCCTGCAGGTCGCGGAAGGTCTCGTCCGACAGGCCCTGCTGGTCGCGCAGCGTTTCCGACAGGTCCTGCATTGCCTGCCCGCCGGGCATGTCGCCCTCGCCGCCTTCGCCTTGGGTCACACGCATGTTCTGCATCATGCGGTTCAGCTGCTCCAGCAGCTCCTGCGCCTCGGCCATGCGGCCCTCTTCCATCAGGCGCTGGATCTCGTCCATCAGCGCCTGCAGCTGGTCGCCGGTGATCTGCTGGCCCTCGCCCTGCGCCATCTGGTCGCCGGGCTGCTGCTCGCCCTGCTGCGCCAGCTGGCGGATATAGGCATCGGTGGCCTCGCGCAGTTCCTGCATCAGCTCGGCGATCTCCTCGGGCGAGGCGCCGTTGCGCATCGCCTCCGACAGCCGCTCCTGCGCCCGCTCCATCCGCTCCAGCGCGTCCGACAGGCCGCCATCCTCGACCAGAACCGCGATTTCCCACAGCGCCTCGGACAGCTCATCGCGCAAGGCGGGGTCCAGCGGCCCCTCGGCAATCCCCGCCTCCAGCCGCCGCATCGCCACGCGCAGCATCAGATAGGCGCGCTGGTTGCGGAAGAAGCCCTCGGGCCGGTGGCTGATCGTGCGCAGCACCTGCAAGGTGCGCGGCGCATTCTCGGCCGACCACAGCAGGTCGCGCCGCATCTCGATTACCGCCGCCGCCAGCGGATCGAAGAACCGCCGCCCCGGCAGCGGCAGTTCGCGCGTTTCCGACTGGCCGATCTGGCCGAGGCCGTCCTCCACCGTCAGCGACAGCTTCACCGGCAGGTTCGCCCAAGGGTGCTTGGAGGCGTTCTCGATCAGCAACTCGGTGAACTCCGCCCGGTTGCCAGAGATCGGCAGCGGCAGGTCGAGCACATGCGGCTCGCGCGGTTCAGGCTCCGTGGCCAACCCGAAGCGGCGGTCCACCGCCTCAAGGTCCAGCACGAACTCCGCACGGCCAGAGGCGATCTGGAAGTCATCCCGCGCGCTGAACGGCTGGGTCATCTCGCCATCCGCCTCGCGCTCGATATCCCCCGCAAAGGTCACGCTTGGCGCGGCATCGGGCAGCACCGTCACCGCAATCTCGCGCCCGCCCGGCCCGTCTATGCGGACGGTGCCGGTCTGCGCGGCGGCGAACTCGGCGGACCTCGGCCCATCTTCGGACTGATCGGCCACCGGGGCCTCCCCCGTCGATACCGTCTCGTCCAGCGTAATGGCCCCGGCAGAGCCATAGAAGCGGAAGGTGAACAGGCTCCCTTCCGGCACCTCCAACGCCGCCGCCTCGATGGCGTTGAGGTAGAGGCTCGGCCGCCCGGTATAGGCCGGGGGTTCCACCCAACCCTCCCAGCTTGGCCCGGCGGCGGCCTGCGCGGGCGAGCCGCCCGCAGCGATGGTGGCAACCTCGCCCACCCGGCCCGGCGCGCCGAAGATCAGCGCCATCACGAAGCCGGTCAGAGCGATGTAGCGCAGGCCAAAGCGGTCCCGCGAGGCCAGCCGCAGATCGGGCGCCGCTGCCCGCGCCGCCGCTGCCCGCGCCGCCATCCGCTGCAAATGCGCGCGCCAGACGGCGGCCGAGGCGGCATCCCCGGCCCCAAGCGCCTGCGCATCGGTCAGCGCCGCCAGCGGATGCCCGGGCAAGGTGCCATCCAGCCGCGCCATCGCCTCGGCACGGCTCGGCCAGCGGAAGTTCCGCAGCCCCAGCACCAGCGCGGCGACCAGCCCGACCGCCAAGGCCACGGCCAGCCCCCACAGTGCGCCCTGCGGCAGATGATCCTGCAGGCCGAAGGCAAAGGCCGCCGCCACCGCCAACAACAGCGTCGAGACCGGCCAGAAGCAGCGCGCCAGCCGCTCGGCCGCGAGTCCAGCCCGGGTCAGCCGCAAGGGCCGGGCGATGCGCGCCAGCGCCTGCGCGGTGATCGTGTCAGGGTCGGTCATGCCGGGTGTCGGTCCGCGTCCGGGGCCGAATGCGCAGGATTGCGCGTCACAGCCATTCGGGGATGGTATCGCGGTTGAGGATTTCGTCAAACGTCGGGCGGGCCCTTATGACGGCGAAGTGATCCCCGCGCACCAGAACCTCGGGCACCAGCGGCCGCGTGTTGTATTCGCTCGCCATCACCGCGCCATAAGCGCCGGCAGAGCGGAAGGCGACCAGATCCCCCGCCGCCAGCGCCGGAAGATCGCGGCCCTTGGCGAAGGTATCCCCCGTCTCGCAGACCGGCCCCACCACGTCGAAGGGCTGCGCAGCCGCGCCAGCGCCGGGCTCCACCACCGGCACGATGTCATGATGCGCGCCATACATCGACGGGCGCACCAGATCGTTCATCGCGGCATCGAGGATCAGGAAATCCCGCCCCTCCCCCGCCTTCACATAGATCACGCCCGACACCAGCAGCCCGGCATTGCCCGAAATCAGCCGCCCCGGCTCGATCTCGATCTCGCATCCCAGATCGCCCACCGTCCGCTTGATCAGCGCGCCATATTCCACTGGCAGCGGCGGTGCCTCGTTGGAACGCGTGTAGGGAATCCCCAGCCCGCCCCCCAGATCCAGCCGCCGGATATCATGCCCATCCGCACGCAGCGCCAGCGTCAGGTCGGCAACCTTGAGATAGGCCTGCTCGAACGGCGCCAGATCGGTCAGCTGGCTGCCAATATGCACATCGACCGCGCAGACGTCGATCCCCGGCAACGTCCCCGCCAGAGCATAGACCTCGCGCGCCCTCGCAATCGGGATGCCGAACTTGTTCTCGCTCTTGCCGGTGGCGATCTTCTCATGCGTCTTGGCATCGACATCCGGGTTCACCCGCAGCGCGATCGGCGCCACCCGCCCCATCCCCGCCGCGACCTCGGACAGCGCCATCAGCTCCGGCTCCGACTCCACGTTGAACTGCCGGATGCCGCCCTCCAAGGCCAGCCGCATCTCTGCCTTCGTCTTGCCCACGCCCGAGAACACGATCCGCTCCCCCGGCACGCCCGCCGCCTTCGCGCGCAGGTATTCCCCGCCCGAGACGACATCCATCCCCGCGCCCAGATCCCCCAGCACCTTCAGCACCGCGACATTGCTGTTCGACTTGACCGCGAAGCACACCAGATGCGGCATCGGGTCCAGCGCCTCGGTAAACAGCCGGTAATGCCGCTCCAGCGTGGCGGTGGAATACACGTAGAACGGTGTGCCCACCGCCGCGGCGATCTCGGGGATCGGCACATCCTCGGCATGAAGGATGCCGGAACGATACAGGAAATGGTCCATCAGCTCACCCGTCCGCTGCGCAGGAAAAGATAAAGCGGCAAGCCGCAGGAGACCCCGATGCACACCGTGGCCGGCAGCGCCAGCAGCGCGATCCAGTTTCGCCGCACCCAGATCTCGGCCAGTGCCCAGACGATCAGGGCAATGGCGGCGATCATCAGGTCCCAGACCATGCCGGTGGTGGCGGCATTCACGAACCAGGCGTCGATCATGCCGCCAAGGCTCCAGCCGTTGGCCGAGAGCCAGTCCAGATAGTGCCGCATCGGCAGCACCGCACCGGCCACCGCAAGGGCAAGATAGATCAGACGCAGCAAGGACATGGCCGGGGCACCTGCAGGGGGTTCTGGGACGGGTCTAATGCATCGGCTGGCGCAAGGAAAGCGGGGTACTCCGGCGGAAGCGCACCGGCTAGAAGGTCCGCGCCTCTTGCCCGGAATCAAGGCGCTTCAGCGCCGCCGGGCAGCGCCCGTCCGCCCCCTCGGGCGGGCGCTTCTCAACTGTTCCGCGCAGAACTCCGGTGGAGTTACGCCGCACCATAAACCGCCTAGAACAGCCGTTGCAGCGCCTACCCGGCGGACGGGCGCCGCCCTCTGACGGTATTCACCCCCGCCCCGTCACCCCGAACTGCGCCGTCCCGCTCACCGTCACCCCCGGCTCAGTCCCCGACGGAGCCACCGGCGGCCCATCCGCCCCGCACGCCGCCAGCGCCAGCAGCGCCAGCACAACCATCCGTTTCATCACAACTCTCCCAGCCGCTCGCGCCATCGCGCCACCTGCGCGCGCACCTGATCCGGCGCGGTTCCGCCATAGCTTTGCCGGCTGGCGACCGAGTTGTGAACCCCCAGCACCGAATAGACCTGCTGGTCGATCCCGGCATGGGCCGACTGCATCTCGGCCAGCGTCAGCTCCGGCAGGTCACACCCCTTGCCCTCGGCCAGCGCCACCAGCGCGCCGGTCACGTGATGCGCCTCGCGGAACGGCAGGCCCAGCTCGCGCACCAGCCAGTCGGCCAGGTCGGTCGCCGTCGAAAAGCCGCTCGCTGCCGCCTTCTCGAGGTTCTCGACCCGCGCCGTCATGTCGCGTACCATCCCCCCCATCGCCGCCAGCGCCAGCATCAGCGTGTCGGCGGCGTCGAAGACCTGCTCCTTGTCTTCCTGCATGTCCTTGGAATAGGCCAGCGGCAGCCCCTTCATCACCGTGAACAGCGCCACCGTCGCCCCCAGGATCCGCCCGATCTTGGCCCGGATCAGCTCCGCCGCATCGGGGTTCTTCTTCTGCGGCATGATCGACGACCCGGTCGAGAACCTGTCCGACAGCGCCACGAAGCGGAACTGCGCCGAGGACCAGATCACCAGCTCTTCGGCAAACCGGCTCAGGTGCATCGCGCAGATCGAGGACGCCGCCAGAAACTCCAGCGCGAAATCGCGGTCGCTGACTGCATCAAGGCTGTTGGCCATCGGCCGATCGAAGCCAAGCGCCTCGGCCGTCATGTGCCGGTCGATGGGGAACGAGGTGCCGGCCAGCGCCGCCGCCCCCAAGGGGCTCTCGTTCATCCGCGCCCGCGCATCGGCAAACCGGCTCATGTCGCGCCCGAACATCTCGACATAGGCCATCATGTGATGCCCCCAGGTCACCGGCTGCGCGGTCTGCAGATGGGTGAAGCCCGGCATCACCCAGGCGGCGCCAACCTCTGCCTGCCCCAGCAGCGCGCCGATCAGCGCCTGAAGGCCGCCGACTGCCGCATCGCATTGCTCGCGCACCCACAGCCGGAAATCGGTCGCCACCTGATCGTTGCGGCTGCGCGCCGTGTGCAGCCGCCCGGCAGGCTCGCCGATGATCTCCTTCAGCCGCGCCTCCACGTTCATGTGGATGTCTTCCAGCGCCACCCGGAACGGGAACTCCCCGCCCTCGATCTCTGACAACACCGTGAGCAGGCCTTCCCGGATCGCCTCTGCATCGCTATCCGTCACGATGCCCGTCGCCGCCAGCATCGCGGCATGGGCCCGGCTGCCGCGGATATCCTGCGCGTAAAGCCGCTTGTCGAACGAGATAGAGGCGTTGATCGCCTCCATGATCGCGTCCGGCCCTGCGGCGAAACGCCCGCCCCACATCTGGTTGGAGGGCTGGTTATCCTGGGTGCTGTCGGTCATGTCGGTCCTGTCCCCGGCCCCCGAAGGAGGCAAAATGCGTCTGATCCGTTCCGCCGTCCTCTACACAGCCCTTGCGCTCGGCGCAAATCCTGCCTTTGCCGCGCCCGACCTTGTGCCCTTCCTGCAAGGCGACATGCGCAAGCTGGTGCTAGCAGATGAGCCCGCCGCGCCGCTGGACGCCGTGGTGATCGACGCCGCCGATGCCGAGGTGCCGCTGTCAAGCTATCGCGGCAAATATGTGCTGCTAAACTTCTGGGCCACCTGGTGCCCGCCCTGTCGGGCCGAGATGCCGGCGCTCGACCGGCTGCAGGCAGAACTTGGGGGCGAGCGCTTCGCCGTCGTCACCATCGCCACCGGCCGCAACCCGGTGCCGGCGATCAAGGACTTCTTCGCCAGCGCATCCATCACGCACCTGCCGATGCTGCGCGACCCCAAGCAGACGCTGGCCCGGCAGATGGCGGTGCTTGGGCTCCCCGTCACCGTGATCCTCGATCCCGAGGGGCGAGAGATCGCGCGGATGCAGGGCGACGCGCATTGGGACGGGCCAGAGGCAAAGGCGCTGATCGCCGCGCTGATTGCGTCCGAAGGGTAGGCGCGGGGCATGCGGCAAATCGTATGTATGGTTGCCATATGGTTTCCATACGCTTTCCAGATGCCGTTTGCCTCACCCCAGCCGGAACCCCGCCCCCATATCTAGAACCCGCTCATGGCAGCGGCAGGTCACGATATGGTCGTTCACCATCCCTGTTGCCTGCATGAACGCATAGACAATCGTCGGCCCGCAGAACCGAAACCCGGCCTTTTTCAAGGCCTTGGACATCGCCTCCGCCTCGGGCGTGGTCGTCGGCACTTCGCCCATCGAAGCGCGCCGCGTCGGCAAGGGCGCGCCGCCGACAAACCCCCACAGGAACGGCGCAAACCCCTGTTCCTGCTCGATTTTCAGATAGGCCTGCGCATTCCCGATCGTCGCCTCGATCTTCCCCCGATGCCGCACGATCCCCGGATCCGCCAGCAGCCGCAGCACATCATCCTCGCCCCATTCCGCGATGACCTCCGGCGCAAACCCCTGAAACGCTTCACGAAATCCGTCCCGTTTCCGCAGGATCGTGATCCAGGCCAGCCCGGCCTGAAACCCGTCCAGCACCAGCTTCTCCCACAGCGCCCGCCCGTCCGGCTCCGGCACGCCCCATTCCGCGTCGTGATAAGCGACATAGAGCGGGTCGGTCCCGCACCAGCTACATCTTGTGTGGTCCATCCGATCCCCGCCCTTTCACCCGATCTTAACCCGCCACCCCGATAAATCTGCCGTGGTGACGGAGGGTATGATGCGCAGACCAGATGACATGGCCTCTTGGGAGGTGCCAGAGGGTATGGAAAGCCCGCTGGACTTCGCCCTGGCCGAACGCGACCGCGACACCATGGAGATGGTGCGCAGCGCGCTTGAACGCCAAGATGTGGTGCTGGCCTTCCAGCCGGTCGTGCAGGGCGCTCGGCCGGGCTCCGTCGCCTTTTACGAAGGGCTGATCCGCATCCTCGATGAAACCGGCAGGGTGATTCCCGCCAGCGATTTCATCGAAACCGCGGAAACCTCGCAGATCGGGCGCAAGATCGACTGTCTGGCACTGGAAATGGGCCTGATCGCCCTGTCCGAACACCCCTCGCTGCGACTGTCGATCAACATGTCCGCACGCTCCATCGGGTCACCGCACTGGATGCAAGTGCTGAAAGACGGGCTTCGCGCCGACCCGACCGCAGGCGACCGGCTGATCCTGGAAATCACCGAATCCTCGGCGATGATGCTGCCCGACCTCGTCGGCGCCTTCATGCATGACCAGCAATGCAGCGGCATTGCCTTTGCTCTCGACGATTTTGGGGCCGGTCACACCTCGTTCCGCTATCTGCGAGAGTTCTATTTCGACCTCGTGAAGATCGACAGCCAGTTCATCCGCGGCATCGCGCAATGCGCTGACAATCAGGTGCTGACCACCGCACTGCAGTCGATTTCCCGGCATTTCGACATGTTCACCGTCGCCGTGGGCGTGGAAACCGCCGAGGATGCAGCCTTTCTCCAACAGATCGGCATCGACTGCCTGCAGGGTTATTACTACGGCGCGGCAACGATCCAGCCGCCCTGGAAGACACCGTCGCGAAAGGGGCTGCTTCAGGTCGGATGACGTCTCCGGACGCCCGCGCCACCATGTCGCGGCCCTTCGGCGCATGACACCGTTGCGCCCCCAACGCCGCCATTGTGCTTGACCGCAGGTCCCCTTACGTCATTCTGCGACACAGCGTCGGGAGGGCGCTTCCGGGCCCCTCCTGCACAATTTCCGTGCCAAGGGAGAGGACCCTCATGACCAATGTCGTAATCGTTTCGGCGGCCCGCACGGCCGTCGGCAGCTTCAACGGGGCCTTTGCCGCCACTCCGGCCCATGACCTCGGCGCCGCCGTGCTGGAGGCCGTCGTCGCGCGCGCCGGGATCGAGAAATCCGATGTCTCGGAAACCATCCTCGGCCAGGTGCTGACCGCCGGTCAGGGCCAGAACCCGGCCCGTCAGGCGCATATCAATGCCGGCCTGCCCAAGGAAAGCGCCGCTTGGTCGATCAACCAGGTCTGCGGCTCGGGCCTGCGCGCTGTCGCGCTTGGCGCGCAGCATGTGATGCTGGGCGATGCCGCTATCGTCGCGGCTGGCGGGCAGGAGAACATGTCGCTCTCGCCCCACGTCGCGCATCTGCGCCAGGGCTACAAGATGGGCGATGTCTCCTTCATCGACTCGATGATCCGCGACGGGCTCTGGGACGCCTTCAACGGCTACCACATGGGCCAGACCGCCGAGAACGTGGCGAACCAGTGGCAGATCAGCCGCGAGATGCAGGACGAATTCGCCGTCGCCAGCCAGAACAAGGCCGAGGCCGCGCAGAAGGCCGGCAAGTTCGCGGATGAAATCATCGCCTTCACCATCAAGACCCGCAAGGGCGAGACTGTAGTGGATGCCGATGAATACATCCGCGCCGGCGCCACGCTCGAGTCGATGACCAAGCTGCGCCCCGCCTTCACCAAGGACGGCACTGTCACCGCCGGCAACGCCTCGGGCCTCAACGATGGCGCCGCCGCCGTGATCCTGATGTCCGAGGAAGAGGCCGCCAAGCGCGGGCTTACCCCGCTGGCCCGCATCGCCTCCTACGCCACCGCCGGGCTCGACCCGTCGATCATGGGCGTCGGCCCGATCCATGCCAGCCGCAAGGCGCTGGAAAAGGCCGGCTGGAAGGCCACAGATCTCGATCTGGTCGAGGCGAACGAGGCCTTTGCCGCGCAGGCCTGCGCGGTGAACAAGGACATGGGCTGGAACCCCGAGGTGGTGAACGTCAATGGCGGCGCCATCGCCATCGGCCACCCGATCGGCGCCTCGGGCGCGCGGATTCTGAACACGCTGCTGTTCGAGATGAAGCGCCGCGAAGCCAAGAAGGGCCTCGCCACGCTGTGCATCGGCGGCGGCATGGGCGTTGCGATGTGTCTTGAAGGTCTGTGAAACTTTGCAATTCATGCGCGCAATAATATTGCGCGCATGAATCATTTTAGGTAACAGAGTTTCAATGCACATTTTCCACGAGGGAGGAATCATGTCCAAAGTAGCACTCGTCACCGGCGGAACCCGGGGCATCGGCGCAGCCATTTCGCTCGCGCTTCAGGCGGCCGGTTACAAGGTCGCGGCAAACTACGCCGGCAATGATGAAGCGGCGGCGAAATTCACCGAAGAGACCGGCATCCCCGCCTATAAGTGGTCGGTGGCCGACTATGACGCCTGCGCCGAGGGGATCGCCAAGGTCGAGGCAGATCTGGGCCCGGTCGATGTGCTGGTCAACAATGCCGGCATCACCCGCGATTCGATGTTCCACAAGATGACCCGCCAGATGTGGCAGGAGGTGATGGACACCAACCTGTCGGGCCTGTTCAACATGACCCACCCGCTCTGGCCCGGGATGCGTGACCGCAAGTTCGGCCGCGTCATCAACATCTCGTCGATCAACGGCCAGAAGGGCCAGGCCGGACAAGCCAACTATTCGGCGGCGAAGGCTGGCGATCTGGGCTTCACCAAGGCGCTGGCGCAAGAAGGTGCCCGCGCCGGCATCACCGTCAACGCGATCTGCCCGGGCTATATCGGCACGGAAATGGTGATGGCAGTGCCGGAAAAGGTGCGTGAGAGCATCATCGCGCAGATCCCGGTCGGCCGTCTTGGCGCGCCCGAGGAAATCGCGCGCTGCGTGGTGTTCCTGGCGGGCGACGATGCCGGCTTCATCACCGGCGCGACGATCACCGCGAATGGTGGGCAGTACTTCGTCTGACCATACGCATTGAGGGCCGGTCCTTTGGGGCCGGCCCTTTCGCATTTGGGGGCTTGCTTGCGGCAGCGCAGCGGGGATGATGCCCGGGTTCTCACGGAGCCCAACATGACCCGCACCCGCGCCACCGCCTTCGGTTTCATCGCCATCCTTCTATGGTCGCTGCTGGCGCTGTTCACCGTCGGCTCTGCCCCGGTGCCGCCCCTGCTGCTGAACGCATTGACCTTTGCTGTCGGCGGTGCGCTCGGGCTGGTCTGGGTGGCGCGCAGCGGCGGGTTCGGGCAGCTGCGGCTTGTGTCCTGGAAGGTCTATGCCTTCGGCACAGCGGGGCTGTTCGGCTACCACCTGCTGTATTTCTCGGCACTGCGCATGGCACCGGCGGCCGAGGCCGGGCTCATCGCCTATCTCTGGCCGCTGCTTATCGTGCTGTTCTCGGGCCTGCTGCCGGGGGAGCGGCTAAGCGGCTTGCACATCCTCGGCGCCACCGTTGCGTTTGCCGGCGCGGCGCTGATCGTGGGCGGACGGCTCATTGACGGTGGCGTCACGCTGACAGGAGCGGCGCTGGCGGGCTACGGTCTCGCCTTCCTCTGCGCCCTGACATGGGCGACCTATTCCGTGCTGTCACGCCGGCTCGGCGAGGTGCCCACCGCGTCGGTAGCCGTGTTCTGTCTCGCCACGGCGGTACTCTCCGCCGTGGCGCATGTCTTCACCGAAGCGACCGTCTGGCCGCAAAGCGGGGTGGGCTGGCTGTCGGTTCTGGCCCTCGGCCTCGGCCCTGTGGGACTCGCCTTCTACGTCTGGGATATGGGCGTGAAAAAAGGCGACATCCAAGTGCTCGGCACCGCATCCTATGCGGCGCCGCTGCTGTCGACGCTTGCCCTCGTGCTGGCTGGACAGGCGCGGGCGGACCTGCGGCTGTTGCTGGCGGCGGGGCTTGTTGCGGGAGGTGCGGCGCTGGCCGCCTGGGCCAGCGCGAGGGCAAAGCCGTTTAAATCGGGGCCGATCAGGCCTGCGACAGGCGGCCGATCTCTTCCTTGATGCGAAGTTTCTTCTTCTTCATCTCGGCGATCATCAGATCATCGGTGGCAGGGCTGCGCTGTGCGCTTTCCACCTGCTCCGAAAGATGCTGATGCTTCTTGCGAAGTTCCGTCAGGTGCGAACTGAGAGTCATGGTCGTCTCCTTCTCCTGTTGAACTAGTCATAATTCCATCACACAACCTGAGTCGTGTCACGCGCCACGATGACCCATCGGGCGAAAACAGTGTCGCCTGCCAATTCTTGCCGAAGTGCTAATCGCCGCGCGGCGGAGCCCCGCCGCCTGCCCGGATTTCCAGCGCCGCCCCCTTGCGCAGGATCGCGGCTGCCATATCCGAATGGTTCTCGCGGTCGCCGTCATGCGTCGCGCCGTTGTGCAGGACCAACGGCGGCGCGAGGGTAAAGCGCCCGCGGCCGCCCTTGCGCGCCTGCACGATCACGCGGCCCGCCGGGCGCCCGGCCCGCGCCACCAGCGGCAGCGCCGTGATGCTCCCGGTTCTGGCAGACAAAGCGACCAGAAGGTCGGGCAGCCGGTGCGCCTCCTGGATGATCGTCAGCCAACCACCCGGATGCAGGCGCCGCAACCCGGCCGCGACCCAATCGGCCAAGGGGGTTGCCTCACGCTGCGCCATCTCGCGCCCGGGATCGGCGGCGGCGGTGCCGTCGCCAGCGGGATAAAACGGCGGGTTGGCGATGACATGGTCGAAGCAGCGCGCCCGCAGCGGCGCCGGCATCGTGGCCAGGTCGCCCTCCAGAACCTCCAGCGGCAGGCCGTTGCGTGCGGCATTGCGCCGCGCCAGATCGGCATAGGCCGGCTGCAACTCCAGCCCCGCCTGCACCAGCCCCGGCACCCGCGCCGCAAGGCAGAGCGAGGCGACACCAGCCCCACATCCCAGCTCCAGCACCGCCTGCCCCGGCTGCGCGGCCACGGCTGCGGCCAAAAACACCGGATCTGTCGCGACGCGGTAGCCCCTGCGCGGTTGCAACACCCGCAGCCGCCCGCCCAGAAACCCGTCATCGGTCAGGTCATCGGCCTCGAACATGGCTACAGCTCGGTCCCGATCCCGTTATCGGCCAGCACGGCACGGGCAAGGAACAGGTCCTGATCCCGCACCATGATCCGCCGCGGCAAGATGCCGATCGAGCCTTCAAGGACACTCATGTGGACGTCCATCTGAAACGCCGCTATACCCTCGCCCTGAAGCAGGACGGTGGCATAGGCGATCTTCGTCGGATCGGTGGTGCGCAAGAGTTCCTTCATGGTCCGCGACTAAAGGGCAGACGCCGGGAATTGTCGAGCGTCAACGGGGTTAACGATGAGCTTGGACGACGCCGCAACCAAACCGCATGACCGTCTGGCCGATCATCTGGCGGGCGACATGGAACGCGTGAACCTGTTGATCCGCGCGCGGATGGCCTCGCAGCACGCGCCGCGCATCCCCGAGGTGACGGCGCATCTGGTCGAGGCGGGCGGCAAGCGCCTGCGCCCGATGCTGACGCTGGCGGCGGCGCGGATGTGCGGCTATGGCGGCCCCTACCACGTGCATCTGGCGGCGACGGTGGAGTTCATCCATACCGCGACGCTGCTGCATGACGATGTGGTCGATGAAAGCACCCAGCGGCGCGGGCGGCCGACGGCCAACCTGCTGTGGGACAACAAATCCTCGGTGCTGGTCGGCGATTACCTGTTCGCCCGCAGCTTCCAGCTGATGACGGAAACCGGATCGATGCGGGTGATGGGGATCCTGTCCAACGCCTCGGCCGTGATCGCCGAGGGCGAGGTGTTGCAACTGACCGCGGCGCAGGATCTGGCGACGGATGAGGCGATCTATCTGCAGGTGATCCGCGGCAAGACCGCAGCGCTGTTCTCGGCGGCAACCGAGGTTGGCGGCGTCATTGCAGGAGCGCCCGAGGATCAGGTGCAGGCGCTGCACGCCTATGGTGATGCGCTTGGGATCGCCTTCCAGATCGTCGATGACCTGTTGGATTACGGCGGGCTGTCCGAGGTGATCGGCAAGAATGTCGGCGACGATTTCCGCGAGCGCAAACTGACCCTGCCGGTGATCAAGGCGGTGGCGCTGGCGAATGCCGAGGAGCGCGCCTTCTGGGTCCGGGTGATCGAGAAGGGCGACCAGCGCGAGGGCGATCTGGAGCAGGCTTTGGCGCTGATGACTGCACATGGCACGCTGCAGACGACGCGGGCCGATGCGCTGGACTGGGCCGCCAAAGCAAAGGCTGCGCTGGAGGTTCTGCCCCCGCATCCGCTGCGCGAGATGCTTGCCGATCTGGCCGATTACGTGGTGGCGCGCGTGTCCTGACCCGGCGCGGGCAGCATTCGCGCTGCCTGCACCCACCAGCCTGCCGCCGCGGCAGCGAGGGCTGCGGCCGCCCCCCGAGCCGGGGCCTCGGCGGCGAAGAGGCCAAAGCAGGTCGCCCCCGATCCTGACATCCGCGCCAGAAGGCAGCCTGTCTGTGCGCCAAGCGCTGCCAGAACCTCGCTCACCTGAGGCTGCAAGGTGCGGGCGGGCGGTTCCAGATCATTGCGGAGCCCCAGCAGGAACGCAGCGAAGGTGGCGGCATCGGCGCAGGCGGGCACCTCTGGCATGGGCGCGCCATCCTTGCTGGCCAGCGCGCGGAACACGGCCGGAGTTGACACGGCTACTCCCGGATTGACCAGCACCAGCCATGCGGGTGGCAAAGGCGGCACCTCTGACAGCAGATCCCCGATCCCCGCCATCCGCCGTGGTCGGGCATCGAGGCAAACCGGCACATCCGCCCCCAGCACCGCCGTCGCCTCCGCCGCAGGCAGCGGCAGATCCCACAGCCGCGCCAGAACCCGCAGCGCCGCCGCGGCATCCGAAGACCCGCCGCCGATCCCGGCCGCGGCAGGCAGGTGCTTGTCGAGCACCAGCCGCGCGCCTCGGTCCGGGTCCAGCAACCGCGCCGCGCGCAGCACGAGGTTCTCCGGCCCGTTAGGCACCCCTTCAGCACGCGGGCCCTTGACCTGCAGGCTCAGCGCGTCAGCCGCTTCGGCCGTCAGCCGGTCGCCGACATCGGCAAACACCACCAGACTGTCCAGCAGGTGATAGCCATCCGCCCGTTGCCCGGTGACATGCAGCGAAAGGTTGACCTTGGCGGGCGCGAAGCCTTCAGTCGGCATTCTGCGAAACGGCCAGCGGCGCGGCGCCTTCGACCGCCAGCACGGCATCAAGGCCGATCTCCAGCTTGCGGCGGATACGGTCCGCATCGGCGTCGCTGCTGCTGTCGCTGTCGGTGGCGAAAGAGAGCGCCCGGCTCCACTGGAACTCAGCCTCGCGCTTGCGGCCCACCGCCCAGTAGACATCGCCCAGATGGTCGTTGACCACCGCGTCGACCGGCATCAGCTCTACCGCGCGTTCCATGGGGGCCACGGCTTCTTCGTAGCGGCCAAGGCGGTAATAGCCCCAGGCGAGGCTGTCGACGATATAGCCATCCTCGGGCCGCGCAGCGACGGCTGTTTCGATCATCGCCAACGCCTCATCGAGATTTCGGCCCTGCTCAAGGAACGAATAACCCAGATAGTTGAGGATCTGCGGCTGGTCCGGCTGCAACTCCAGCGCCTTGCGCATGTCGGTCTCGGCGGCGTCATAGCGTTTTTGCCGCTCGTGGCAGATGCCACGCGCGTAATAGACCGGCCACTGGCCAGCATTCTCTTCGCCGAACAGCGCAATGGCGGCGTCATAGGCCACGATCGCTTCCTCGAACCGTTCAGCCCGGCGCAGCACGTCGCCCAGATTGGCCCAGATCACTTCCTGATCGGGATAGGACTTCGCCAACTGCTGCAGCGCCTCGATGGCCGCGTCCATCCGGTCGGCCGCGATCAACGCCTCGGCCCGGCCAAGCTCGGCAACCGGATAGGCCGGGTCATCGCGCGGGATGCGGTTGTAAGAGACATTCGCCAGATCATACTGGTTCTGGCTTTCCAGAAGCGCGGCCACCAGCAGGATCGCGTCCACATGATCGGGACGCAGGTATTCGCCAAGCCGTGCATAGACCAGCGTGAATACGTCCGTCGCCTCGCCGCTGAGCGCGCCAGCGAGCGAGTGGAACAGTTCGGCCATGCCGTCGGCGGGGCTGGTGACAACGGTGAAGGGCAGCATCTCGCCCGCCTCCATCTGCGCGCGCATTGCCTCCAGCGTCGGGTCGGGCTCGTTGCCGAAGGCCTTGTCGATCAGCTCGAGGGCCGCAGGGTTGCGCTCCAGCTGGCTCAGCACCTCGGCATGGGCAATCACGCCGCGGCGGGTCAGCGACAGCGGGCCGGCGGCATCGCCCGACAGGATCTTGTCCGCGCCTTCGAAATCGCCGACCGAGGCCAGCGCCAGTGCTTTGTGATACGCCCCGAACAGCTCCAGCCCCTGCACGGCTGCCACTTCGTCGAAGGCAGTCTGCGCTTCGGACATCTGGCCGCGGCCAAGCTCTGCCCAAGCCCGGAAGAGCCCTTCCACCAGCGGGCCGACCGTGGTGCCAGCCTCCAGCCGCTCCAGCGCCGCATCAAACTCGCCGCGCTTGGCCAGATCGACCAGCAGTACCAGATCGGCCACCTGGCTCTCGCGTCCGCCCGCAAGCAGTGCCGTCGCCACCGGAACTGCGCGCTGGATCTCGCCAAGGCCAAGCTGCGCCAGGATCGCGCTTTCCAGCAGCAGCGGGTTCGACGGATCGCGTGCCAGGGCTTGGGTGTAGTAGGTCGCAGCCTCGCGGTAATCGCTATGCCCACTGGCGACGCGGGCGGCAAGGTAGGGGCCGGCGGCGACCTCTCCCTCGGCGCGCACCGCGGTGGCAAGGCTCAGGGCGAGGGCAGAAGCTGAGGCAATCAGCGCTAGTCGGCGAAAACGGATCACGCAACAATTCCTTCTGGCAGGTTCGCCGAAGGTAGGCCGCGCGGCCTTGCTTGGCAATCGGCGGCAGCGGCGCAAAGCGCGCGCTGCCGCCGATCACACGCGATTGTCACATGTTCGGGTAGTTAGGCCCGTCGCCACCCTGCGGCGTGGTCCAGACGATGTTCTGGCTGGGATCCTTGATGTCGCAGGTCTTGCAATGCACGCAGTTCTGGAAGTTGATCTGGAAGCGTGGGTTGCCCGCCTCATCCGTCAGCACCTCATAGACGCCGGCCGGGCAATAGCGCGTTGCGGGTTCGGCGTATTTGGGCAGGTTCACCGCAATCGGGATCGACGGGTCGCGCAGCTTCAGATGGCAGGGCTGGCATTCCTCGTGATTGGTGGCCGAGAAGGCGACGTTGGTCAGCCGGTCGAAGGACAGCTTGCCATCGGGGCGCGGATATTCGATCGGCTTGAACTTCGCCGCCTCGCCCGTCGCCGCCGCATCGGACTTGCCGTGGCGCAGGGTGCCGAAGAGGGTGCCGCCGAAGATCGAGGCGAACCACATGTCGGCCCCGCCCAGCATCAGGCTCGCCGTCAGCCCATATTTGGACCAGAACGGCTTGACGTTGCGGACCTTCTTGAGGTCCTTCGCCACCGGGCCGCTGCGCAGGTCGGCCTCGTAGGCCGTCAGCTCATCGCCCTGCCGGCCCGCGCCAATCGCCTCAAACGCAGCCTCGGCCGCGGCCTTGCCCGACAGCATGGCATTGTGGTTGCCCTTGATCCGCGGCACGTTGACCAGCCCGGCCGAGCATCCCAGCATCGCCCCGCCCGGGAACACGACCTTCGGGATCGACTGCCAGCCGCCCTCGGAAATCGCCCGCGCGCCGTAGGCCACGCGCTTGCCGCCCTGCAACAGCTCCGCCACCATCGGATGGTGCTTGAACTGCTGGAACTCCATGTAAGGGTAGAGGTAGGGGTTCTCATAGTTCAGGTGGACGACGAAGCCGACCAGCACCTGGTTGTTGTCCAAGTGGTAGATGAACGACCCGCCGCCTGCATTGCTGCCAAGCGGCCAGCCCATGGTGTGGGTGACGGTGCCCAGCTTGTGCTTGGCCGGGTCGATCTCCCAGATTTCTTTCATGCCGAGGCCGAATTTCTGCGGGCATTTGCCCTTCGACAGCTCGAACCGCGCCATCACTTCCTTGGCGAGGCTGCCGCGCACGCCTTCGGACAGGAAGACGTATTTGCCCAGAAGCTCCATCCCGGGCTCGTAGCCATCACCGATGCTGCCATCGGGGTTCTTGCCGAACTCGCCCGCGACGACGCCCTTCACGGCGCCATCCGTCCCATAGACCAGCTCTGACGCGGCCATGCCCGGGAAGATCTCGACCCCCAGCCCCTCGGCCACGCCCGCCATCCAGCGGCACACATTGCCCATGCTGACGATGTAATTGCCGTGGTTCGACATCAGCGGCGGCATCGGCCAGTTCGGCACACGGATCTGCCCGGCCGGCCCCAGCACGTAGAAGTTGTCTTCCTGTACGGGCACCGTGATCGGTGCGCCCAACTCCCGCCAGTCCGGCAGCAGCGCATCGAGGCCCGAGGGATCCAGCACCGCGCCCGACAGGATATGCGCCCCGACTTCAGAGCCCTTTTCCAGCACGACGACCGACAGATCGGCATCGAGTTGCTTCAGGCGGATCGCCGCAGACAGGCCCGCAGGACCCGCCCCCACGATCACCACGTCATACTCCATCGATTCCCGTTCGATCCCGGTCATTTCTGGTCCCCTCCCGGCTCGCGGCTGCTGGCGATATCAAGTCCCTGCAACGGTTAACTTACCCCGCGGCACGACGCAATCGTGACGCGGCATCACGGCCAGCGGCAAGAAAGCCCGTCCCGGGCGGCGGGATCGGGCCTTGGCAGCCCGCAAGGCTCTTGCATTCGGGGCGGTTCCGGGGTCAGTTGCATCAAACGCGACCGAACGGCACCGCGGCCCCCTATGGGGCGAGCGGTGTTTTTGACTTACGTGAGTGCCATGGAAAAGATACCGATGACCCGCGCGGGTTTCGACGCGCTAGACTCTGAACTGCGGACCCTGAAGTCGGTGGAACGCCCCGCCGTCATCAAGGCCATTGCCGAGGCGCGCGAGCATGGCGACCTGTCGGAGAATGCCGAATACCACGCCGCGCGTGAAAAGCAGAGCTTTGTCGAAGGCCGCGTGAAAGAGCTGGAATCGATCCTTGGCCGCGCCGAAGTGATCGACCCCACCCGCCTGTCCGGCACCATCAAGTTCGGCGCCACCGTCACCCTGATCGACGAGGACAGCGAGGAAGAGCGCACCTATCAGATCGTCGGCGAACCCGAGGCGGATATCGAGCGCGGGCTGCTGAACATCCGCTCGCCGCTGGCGCGGGCGCTGATTGGCAAGGACGAAGGCGACAGCGTCGAAGTCCGCACCCCGGGCGGCGAGAAAAGCTACGAGATCGTCAGCATCCGGTTCGTTTAGGGCGGGGGGGCGGGGTTCCATGACGGACCGACAGGACGACCGCCCCATCGGCCAAGGCCTTGGCCCCTCCGAACCCGCCCGCATCTCGGCCACCGAGGTGATCGCCGCGGCGCTGACCCTGTGCTGGCTGGGGCTGGTCGCGGCCTTCTTCCTTATGACCGACCGTTCGGACGGGGGCGGCAATGCGCTTGGCCTGACAATGACGCTGGTGGCGATCTGCCTGCCGGTCGCCATGATCTGGGTGGCCGCCGTCACCGCCCGCACCGCGCGCGAGATGCGAGCCGAGGCGCAGCGGCTGCAGGGCGCCATCGACGCGATGCGCAGCGCCTGGATGCAGCAGGCGCAGACCACCGCGCTTGGCATGAAGCCTTCGGTGGAAAAGAAGCTGGACGAGATCGCCGCCGCGCAGCGCCAGACCGAAACCGCCATCGCCACCTTCACCTCGCGCCGCGATACCGGCGCTACCCAGCCCTCGGCGGACCGCAAGGCGGCGCTGGCTGCGCCTCGGGCCGCAGCAACGGGGGAGGACCAGCCGGGGCTGGCGCTTGGAACCCCGGCGGAAGACATGCGCGCGCCGGTCTCGGTCGCTGATTTCATCCAGGCGCTGAACTTCCCGGACTCGCCCGAAGACCGCGACGGCTTTCGCGCCCTGCGCCGGGCGCTGGAAGACCGCACCATGGCCAAGCTGATCCGCGCCGCGCAGGACGTGCTGACGCTGCTGGCGCAGGACGGCATCTACATGGATGACCTGAAGCCCGACCGCGCCAAGCCCGAGGTCTGGCGGCGTTTCGCGGCGGGCGAGCGCGGCAAGGGCATCGCCGCGCTTGGCGGGGTGCGCGACCGCTCCAGCCTCGCGCTGACGGCAGGGCGGATGCGGCAAGACACCATCTTCCGCGACGCTGCCCACCATTTCCTGCGCCAGTTCGACCGCACCTTCCAGGAGTTCGAGAAGAACTCCGCCGATCAGGAAGTGGCAGAGTTCGCCGAAACCCGCACCGCCCGCGCCTTCATGCTGCTGGGGCGGGTGACAGGGACGTTCGACTGAGCGCTAGAGCGGCCGGACCATCATCGTCACGGTCTGAAAACCGAACAGCACCCCGGTGATCCGGCTATGCGAAAGCCCCGCCGCGGCAAAGCCGGCTCGCTCATAGAGCGCCCGGGCCCGGATATTCTCGCCCACCACATCCAGCCGCACCTGCGCATAGCCGCGGGCGCGGCCCTCGGCACAGAGCGCATCCAGCAGCGCGCGGCCGATCCCCTGCCCGCGCCGGTCGGCCCGCACGCAGATGCCGTCGACCAAAAAGCGGTCATTGTCGACGTCGCGGGTCAGCAGCGCCAGCAGACCGGCGCGCAAGGCGCCCCCCGCCCGGCCATAGGCGCCGCGCAGATCGGCGGGCCCGCCGCCGACGAAGCTGCCATAGGGCGAGCGGAACCCTGCGATCCCGATGACCGTCCCATCGGCGTCAAGGGCGGCAAAGGCATGATCGGGGCGCATCACCTGTGCCACATAGGCCAGCGCCCGTGCCTCTGGCCCCATCACCCGCCCTAACTTGCCGCCGAAGGCCTGCCAGTAGAGCGCGGCCGCCTCGGCCCGGCGGGCGGGATCGAAGCCGTGGCAGACACTGTAGGTCATCCCCTGCCCCCGCGCAGCAGCGCCTCGGCGGCGGCGAGGTCTTCGGGGGTGTTGAGGTTCACGAAAGGGTCGGTGCCCCCGGAGGAGAATTGCACCGTCACCGCCCCCTGATCCAGCGCCCAACCGGCCACCCGCCGCTGGCCCTGATCCAGCGCCAACCGCAGATCCTCGCGCAGTCTCACCGGCCACAGCGCGGCTGTGGGATGGAGCCCGCTGTCGCTCGCCGCCAGCACCGGCCCGCCGCCCGGCACGGCGGCAGCCGCCAGCCGCGCCACCAGATCGCGCGGCACGAAGGGCGTGTCCACCGGCACCGTCGCCAGCCAGTCCGCCCCGATCCCAGCCGCCCAGTCCAGCCCCGCCAGCACCCCGGCCAAAGGCCCCGGCCGGTCCGGCGCCCCATCTTGCAGCAGCGGCAGCCCTAGATGCGCCAGTGCGGCAGCATCGCCATTGAACGACACCGCGACGCAGCCCACCTGCGGCATCAGCCGGTCCAGCACATGCGCGATCAGCGGCCGCCCGGCCAGCGCCAGCAGCGCCTTGTCCTGCCCCATGCGCGAGGATCGGCCGCCAGCCAGCACGAGGCCAGCCACCGGCCCGACCGTCCCCTCCGCCCTCGCCTCGCCGCCCGTCACCGCCAGATCGCCCCTTGCAGCCACCCCATCCCCATGCCTATGACTTGGCCAACCACCCGTCCAGACCTTCCCGCATCCGGGCCCTCGCACGCCCGGATCTTTCCAAGCCCAGAGCTTTCCATGACCGCCTCCCTCTCTCGATCCGCCTTCTGGCGCGGCTTCCGCGAAGGATTGCCCTTCGTTCTGGTTATCATCCCCTTTGGCCTGCTGTTCGGCGTCGTCGCCACCGAGGCGGGGTTCAACCTTGCCGAGACCATGGCGATGACGGTGCTGGTGATCGCCGGCGCCTCGCAATTTGCCGCGGTGCAGATGATGGCCGACAACGCCCCAGCCGTCGTGGTGGTGGTAACCGCGCTGGCGGTGAACCTGCGGATGGCGATGTATTCGGCCTCGTTGACCCCGCATCTGGGCAAGGCCCCGGTCTGGCAACGGGCGCTGATTGCCTACACGCTGGTCGACCAGTGCTATGCGCTGGCATCGCAGGAATACGAACGCCGTCCGCAGCAGAGCATGGCCGAGAAGGTGGCGTATTTCTTCGGCAGCTCGATGGTCGTCTGCCCGTTCTGGTATGGGATGACGCTGATCGGCGCGACGGTGGGCGAGGCGATCCCTCCCGGGATGGCGCTGGATTTCGCGGTGCCGATCACCTTTCTGGCGATGGTGGCGCCGATGCTGCGCACGCTGGCGCATGTGGTGGCGGCACTGGTCTCGGTCACCGTTGCGCTGCTGCTGGCCTGGATGCCGCACAATACCGGGCTGCTGGTTGCCGGGCTGGTGGCGATGGCGGCGGGGGCCCAAACCGAACTCTGGCAGGCACGGCGGAGCGCAGGGCTATGAACACGGTCGAAACCTGGGTGATCATCATCTTGCTGGGCGTGGGCACCTTCGTGCTGCGCTTTTCGTTCCTGGGGATGATCGGTGGCCGGCCGATGCCGGAATGGGTGCTGCGCCATCTGCGCTATACCCCGGTCGCGGTGCTGCCCGCACTGGTCGCCCCTGCTGTCGTCTGGCCTGCCGCGACCGGAGGCGACCCGGACGCAGCGCGTCTTTTGGCGGCCTTCGCCACCGTGGCGATTGGCCTCGCGACGCGCAATGCGCTGTGGTCGATCCTTGGCGGGGCCGTCACGCTCTATGGCGCGCTCTGGCTGCTGGGATAGGCAGCAACCCTAAGGGGTCGCTGCCGACACCACGGTTCCGCCCGTCTGCGCGGCCAGCAGGCCGGTATTGTCATCGGAATCGTCGTCATAGAACTTGCGGGTCTGCACGTTCGGCAGCTTCTCGAAAGCCCGCATGATCTTGGCCGGGTAGAAGGTTTGCGGAATGCTCTGGAAGCCCGGCAGATCGTTCAGGATATTGCTGACATTGGCGCCGCACATCGCCTTGGGCACCGCGCCATTGGCCTGAACCTTGGCCATCGCCAGCGCCGCAACCTCGGGCGAGACATAGATTTTCTGCTCGACCACGTGGTAGGTCTCGCGCGCGTGGTAGTCGATGTAGAAGTCCAGCATCGTCGGTGTCATCCCGAAGATGACATCGTTGCGCTCGGCGGTGTTGCTGTGCCACCAGGTGCCGGCGGGGTCGAACATCACCCGTTGCCCCGAATTGACCAGGATAGCCGAGTGCCCGCCCTCGCCGTTGGAGTTGCGGATCGCGGTGTAGAGCGTGATCGAGGGCGGCTCGGGGCTGACATAGGCAGCGCGCTGCACATCCGCGTCGGGGGCCCATTTGGGTTCTGCGCAGGCGGCAAGAGCCAGCGAAATGGCGAGGGCGGCAAAAGCGCGGCGCATGAAGGATCCCGTCAGGTAGTGATCGCGGCTGCGATCAGGAGTTGGTGAGGGCGAGGAAGATCAGAAAGCCGATCGACAGACCCGCGCCCCACATCGCAAAGCGGATGAACCCCGCGAAGGTGTGTTCCTGAACGGTGATGTCCATGCTTCCCGGCTTGTGTTCGGCCATCTCTGCACTCCCTGAAAACTGTTTCCTGCGGATCAGATACCCGATTCACCGGGGGCTGTCACGCCCTGCAAGCCCCGGGTCTGGTCACCTTTCCGAACTGTGATCTGCCTGCCCGGAGCAGGTCAGGCGTCTGCCCTTTGCCACATCCACGCGCCATCGGCGCCGCGGCTGCGGGTGACGGCGCCCTTGTGCAGCAGGTGGTTGAGATGCGCCACCGCCTCGACCAGCGCCATGCCATGTTCGGCCCCACCGATCTCGCGCTTGAACAGCGGCATGAAACAGCCGGCGGCAGTGCGCGGCACCTCCAGATGCGCCATCAACCGGTCCAGCGCGCCCTCATGGTTCTCGACCATCTGACGCAGCCGCAGCGGCAGGCCGGTGAAGGGCAGCTTGTGGCCGGGCAGCACCAGATGCCGTTCTTCGGCATGGGTGGCAAAGCGGGCGCAGGAGGCCATCCAGTCGGCCACCGGATCGGCCAGCGGCTCGGTCGCATAGACCCCGAGATTGGCCGAGATCGAGGGCAGCAGCTGATCGCCCCCCAGCACCAGATCGTCATCGAGGCTCCAGAAAGTAGCGTGTTCCGGCGCATGGCCATCGCCGCAGCGGATGATCCAGGTGCGCCCGCCGATGCGGATGGTGTCCCCCTCGCGGATGCGCCGGTAGCCAAGCGGCAGCGGGTGCACGACGTCGCAGAAGTTGAAGGGCCGCTCTGCCGCCCGCCGCGCCAGCAGATCCGCCTCCATCCCCGCGCCGCGCCAGAAGGCGACGGTCTCGGGCAGCGGCAGCGGCTGTTCGTCCAGCACCATCATCCGCGCCATCAGCCAGCTGGTGCGGGTGGTCACCAGCTCGGCCCCCCGCGCCTGAAACCAGCCGGCGAGGCCGATATGGTCGGGGTGGTAATGGGTGGCAATCAGCCGCCGCACCGGGCGCCCGGCGAGCGGGCCAGCGAGGATCGCCTGCCACTCCGCGCGGCTGCGAGCGGTGTCGAAGCCGGTATCGACCACCGTCCAGCCGTCGTCCTCATCCAGCGCGTAGCAGTTGACGTGGTCGAGCCGCATCGGCAGCGGCAGCCGCATCCACAGCACCCCCTCCGCCACCTGAACCGCCTGCCCGGGTTCGGGCGGGGTGTCCCAGGGGTAGCGGATGCCGGGCGCTGCGCTCACGCCGCCAGATCCTCGGCCGACAGGGCGTAAAGGCCAGCAGCGCCCTGCTTCGCCTCATCCAGCGCGGCCGCGAATTGCGGCAGCAGGCGGGTAACGTAGATCCGCGCCAGCGCGGTGCGGGGCCCCGCTTCCGCCTCGGCCAGCGCCGCCTTCAGGTGGAAATGCCCGCCAAGCACCCGCGCGAAGGCGCGCAAATAGGGCACGGCCCCGGCAAAGCGGTCCTGCACATCCTGCCGCACCAGCCATTCCGTCGCCTCGCGCAGCGTCTCTGCCGCCGTCCACACATGCTCGGCAAGATCGGCAAGTTCGGGGCGGGCAGCGCGGGCCGCGTTGGCGGCATCCTCGACCTCTTGCAGCAGGCGGAAGGCCGCCTCACCGCCATCCATCATCTTGCGGGCGACAAGGTCCATCGCCTGAATGCCGTTCGTGCCCTCATAGATCGCCGTCACCCGCACATCGCGGTAGAACTGCGCGGCGCCCGTCTCCTCGACAAAGCCCATGCCGCCGTGGATCTGCACCCCAGTTTCCGACACGGCCATGCCGACATCGGTGCCAAACGCCTTGGCAATCGGGGTCAGCAGCGCGGCGCGGGCCTGCCATTCCGGCTCGCCGGTGGCGCGGCCCATGTCCAGCGCCACGGCGCAGGCCAGCGCGATGGAGCGCGAGGCGAAAATGTCGGCCTTCATCCCTGTCAGCATCCGCCGCACATCGGCATGGTCGATGATCGCGCCCATCTGCTTGCGGTCCACGGCATAATCGAGCGCCTTCTGATAGGCCGCCTCGGCCACGCCGATGCCCTGCACGCCCACCGCCAGCCGGGCGTTGTTCATCATCGTGAACATCGCCGCCATGCCCTTCGCCTCGCCGCCGACCATCCAGCCGGTCGCGCCCTCGAAGGCCATCACGCAGGTCGGAGAGCCATGCAGGCCCATCTTGTGCTCGAGGCTGACGACCTTGAGGCTGTTGGCGACGCCCGGCGCGCCATTCGCATCGGGAATATACTTCGGCACCATGAAGAGGCTGATCCCGCGGGTGCCGGGGGCCGCATCGGGCAGCCGCGCCAGCACCAGATGGCAGACATTCGCGGTGACGTCGCTGTCGCCCCAGCTGATGAAGATCTTCTGCCCGGTCACCGCATAGGTGCCGTCGCCATTCGGTTCGGCCTTGCTGCGCACCGCGCCCACGTCGGACCCGGCCTGCGGTTCGGTCAGGTTCATCGTGCCCGACCATTCGCCCGAGATCAGCTTGGGCAAATAAAGCGCTTTCAGCTCATCGCTCGCATGATGCTCCAGCGCCTCGATCTGGCCCTGGGTCAGCAGCGGGTTCAGCTGCAGCGCAAGGCAGGCGCCCGACATCATGTCGTTGACCGCCATGTTCAGCGCCTGCGGCAGGCCCATGCCGCCAAACTCCTGCGGGCCGGCGAGGCCGACCCAGCCGCCTTCGGCAATCGCCGCATATCCCTCGGCGAAACCGGGGGAGGAGCGCAGCACGCCATTCTCCAGCCGCGCGGGGTGAAGATCGCCGACGCGTTGCAGCGGGGCCAGCACCTCATCGCACATGCGGGCGGCCTCGGTCAGGATCGCGTCTACCGTGTCGCCCGTCGCCTCGGCGAAGCGTTCGGTGGCGGCGACGGGGGCCAGCGGCACCACCTGATCGAGGATGAAGCGGAATTCGCCGACGGGGGACCGGTAAGGCATGTCTCTCTCCCTGGACAATCGCTCGCCTTGGCAAGACCCGGCGCGGCGCGTATGTGACCCTCTACGCGGCCACACCTAAAGCACGGTCCGGCCGCCTCAACCCTTACGCTACGTCATAATGGATCTGATGCCGCAGCACACCCGCCTTTTGCCTGCAACGCCCGTGGGGATGACCGACGCCGCAAAGCTGCTGGCGGCGGGCGAGCTTGTCGCCTTCCCGACCGAGACTGTCTACGGGCTTGGCGGCGATGCGCGCTCGGACATCGCCTGCGCCCGGATCTTCGAGGCGAAGGGGCGACCGCAGTTCAACCCGCTGATCGTGCATGTACCGGATCTGGCCGCGGCGCGCGGGTTTGCCGAGGTGGGGGATGAGGCGGAGCGATTGGCGGCGGCGTTCTGGCCGGGGCCGTTGACGCTGGTGCTGCCGCTGCGGACGGATGCGGGCCTGTCACCGCTGGTGACGGCGGGACTGGGGACGGTCGCGGTGCGGGTGCCGGCGCATCCGCTGGCGCAGGCTCTGCTGCGCGCGTTCGGCGGGCCGCTGGCCGCGCCCTCGGCCAACCCTTCGGGTAAGGTCAGCCCGACGCGAGCCGCGCATGTGATGGCGGGGCTGGCGGGGCGGATCGCGGCGGTGGTCGATGGCGGCGATTGCGCGGTGGGGGTGGAGAGCACGATCCTTGGCCTTGCCGGCGAGCCCGTGCTGCTGCGACCCGGCGGGCTGCCGGTGGAGGCGCTGGAGGCTTGCCTTGGCGCGCCGCTGGCGACAGGCGGCGATGCGGCTAAGCCCTCGGCCCCCGGCCAGCTTGCCTCGCATTACGCACCCGGCGCCGCACTGCGGCTGGAGGTGACGGCACCTGAGGTGGGCGAGGTCTGGCTGGGCTTCGGGCCGGGTTGCACGGGCGCTGCGCTGACCCTGTCGGAGACCGGAGATCTGGTCGAGGCGGCGGCCAATCTGTTCCACCTGCTGCGCGAGGCCGATACGCTGGCCGGGCCGGGCGGGCGCATCGCGGTGGCGCCCGTGCCCGAACGTGGGCTCGGCCGCGCGATCAATGACCGGCTGCGGCGCGCGGCGGCACCCCGGCCTTAAGGCAGCTCCACCCGCACCCAGACCAGTCGGTGCCGCGAGGCGGCGCGCGCCTCCTCGGCCAGCGGCGCGCCAAGCGGGGGCCAGAACACGCCCGTCTCCAGCACCCGCAAGTCGCTGGAGGGCAGCACCAGATCCACCCGCATGTTTCCCGGCCTGCCCGGCTCATCCGGCCAGTCGGCGGTGTCGAGCGCGGGATCGCCCCGGTGCCCGGCATTGACGCCGCCCTGCCCTGCCGCCTCTGCCCCGCCCTCGGACCTCGGCGCGGGATCTTGCATCCGCGGATCGGCCAGCAGCGCTTGGATCGCCTCGCGCCGACCCTCGCCATCGGCTGGATCGAGGTTGCTGTCCCCCAGCAACACGAAGGGCGGCGCGGGGGCTGCGAAGGGCAGCCGCCCGTCCAGCAGCGCCGTCCAGAACGCGACCTCGTCATGGTTGCGGCGGCCGTTACGATCTTCCGGTCCGTCAAAGACCGGGGGAGTGGCGTGCCAGACCAGCAGCGTCAGCCGGCCCCCATCCGGCAGGATCACCGGCACCGCCCAATGCCCCGTGGTGGACAGGCGCTGCACCGCCATCGCCTCGGCGCCCATGTCCGGCGGAAGCAGCGCGTCCGGCAGATCGGCCCAGAGGAAGCGAGAATAGTCCTGCGCCGCGGCCGTCTCCAGCGGCAGGCGCGACAGGACCGCCATCCCGCCCTCCCCCGCGAAGCGCCCCCAGCCCTGCGCGTCGCCCGGGCCGCCAAGCCGTCCGTCGCCGTCAAGGTCCAGCGGCGTCATCCAGCCGGTATTGGGGCGCAGGGAGAAATGGTAGGGATACTCGATGCCCTGCTCCGCAATTCGCACCGCAAAGGCCGACAGCGCCGCAAGCCCGTGGTCATAGTCGATGCCGGTCAGCACCAGCACATCGGGCGCGGCTGCGGCGATGACGGCAGCCGCAGCCTCGGCCTGCGGGTCGGTGGCGGTCAGCACATCCCGCAGCAGAAGCCCCGGCCCCTCGCGCGTGAGTTCGACATTGTAGGTGGCAATGGTCAGCGGCTCTGCAGCAGCTGGGGCGGCAAAGGCCAGCAGCGCCGCGATCAGGCAGGCTGCAATCCGGCGACCATCTTCGCGTGGATCTTGCGCCGCTCCACGATCATCGCGGCGACGCGGCCCATGGCGATGCCGCGCATCAGCAGGCTGAGTGGCAGGAAGGACCATGTCGTCATCGTCCAGATCAGGGTGTGTTCCGAGGCCAGCGTCACCGGCTCAAACATCATCGCCGCGGATTTGACCACGGCGGGGATCACGAAGGGAAGGGCGAAACCAAGCGCCACATTGGCCATCGCGTCGCGGTTCAGCCGCTCCACCACATCGCCGCCCGTGGTCGGATCGAAGGTTGGAAGGTTGATCCAGACGTTGAACGAGCCTTCGGCAGAAGGCCAGCCAAAGCCGCGGATGGTCACGATGAACACGATCAGGGTGATCAGCGAGATGAAATAGGCCAGTCCCGCGGTGATGCGCACCAGTTGGAGATGGGCCGCCGAGGTGCCCTCGGGCAGCATCAGCGTCATCAGCCGGACCGGACTGTAAGGGAAATCAAGCACATCCGCGACATGCCCGCCCAGATACGAGATCAGCTTGGCCAGCACCGCCGGATCGTTCTGGCCCATGCAGACCACCGACAGCAGGAATACCGTCAGGAAGAGCGACAGGAAACGGATGCGGTTGAAGGGTGGCGCGTCACGGAATTCCACGAGGCCGGGATAGGTCGAGGCGTATTCGAAGAAGGTCAGCGCCGCGGCGAAGAGGGCGACCAGTGCCACCACTTCGGCGGTGTCCGGGTTTACGGATTGCGTCACGACCGAGGGTGTGGCGATCATCACCACAACCAGCATCGCGCGCACGATGGCGCCTGTCAGACGGGATATCAAAGCCCTGTACCCTCCACCCGGTCGAGAACGGTACGATGCCGGCCTCTTGTTCCGAATGTATTCCCGCACGATTGTGGCGGCCTGCCTCATTTAAGCCTCAATCCTGCCAAGTTTCAGGGCGCGTGGCAATCCACCGTTAAGAAAGACGAAACTCTTCCGGCGAATCGATGGAAGAACTGGTGCGAAGTTGCATCAACATCCGGGCAGAAAAATGGCCGCCCCCGGGGGACGGCCATCGATTTCACGGGAAATGGAGGGTTCCCGGGGTCAGACCCAAGGCCGCGACTGCGCCGCCTGCCCCTCGAAGCTGTCGATGGCGGTGACCTTTTCCAGCGTCAGCCCGATATCGTCCAACCCGTTGAGAAGGCAGTGCTTCTTGAAGGCATCCACCTCGAACGCATAGGTCGTGCCGTCCGATCCGGTCACCGTCTGGCTCTCCAGATCCACGGTGATGCGGGCATTGGCGCCCTTCTTGGCATCGTCCATCAGCGCCTCCACCGCCTCTTGCGGCAGCACCACGGGCAGAATGCCGTTCTTGAAGCAGTTGCTGAAGAAAATATCCGCGAAAGAGGTCGATATCACGCAGCGGATGCCGAAATCCAGCAGCGCCCAGGGCGCATGTTCGCGCGAGGAGCCGCAGCCGAAGTTGTCGCCGGCGACGATGATTTCGGCACTGCGATAGGCTGGCTGGTTCAGCACGAAGTCCGGCTTTTCGCTGCCGTCCTGATTATAGCGCATCTCGTCGAACAGGTTCACGCCCAGGCCAGACCGCTTGATGGTCTTCAGGAACTGCTTGGGAATGATCATGTCGGTGTCGATGTTGAGAAGCGGCATGGGCGCCGCGATGCCGGTGAGGGTGGTGAACTTGTCCATGGCTTTTTGCTGGTCCCACAAGGGCGGCGTGGGCATCTGGAAACCGTATGGAAAGTATATGGATACCATACATACGATTTGCCGGATGCCCCGCCGGCGGTTCGGTTCAGATTGCTTCGGCCGGTTCGGCCATCATCTCGCGCACATCGGTCAGGTGGCCGGTGATCGCGGCCGCTGCCGCCATCGCCGGGCTCATCAGATGGGTGCGCCCGCCGCGGCCCTGGCGGCCTTCGAAGTTGCGGTTCGAGGTGGCGGCGCAGCGCTCGCCCGGGCTCAGCTGGTCGGGGTTCATGGCGAGGCACATCGAGCAGCCCGCAAGGCGCCACTCGAACCCGGCATCGAGGAAGATCTGCGCCAGACCCTCCTCCTCTGCCTGGGCGCGCACGAGGCCGGAGCCGGGCACCACCATCGCGCGCTTCACGGCGATCTTCTTGCCCTTCAGGATCGCGGCGGCGGCGCGCAGATCCTCGATCCGGCCGTTGGTGCAGGAGCCGATGAAGACCGTATCGATCTTGATGTCGGTCAGCTTCTGCCCCGCGGTCAGGCCCATGTAGTCGAGCGCGCGCTGTGCCGCCTCGACCTTGCCGCCGGTGAAGCTTTCGGGCGCGGGTACCACAGCGGTGATCGGCAGCACATCCTCGGGCGAGGTGCCCCAGGTGACGACGGGGGCGATATCCTCGCCGCGCAGGGTGACGACCTTGTCGAAATGCGCGCCCTCATCGGTGAAGAGCGTCTTCCACCATGCCAGCGCGGCTTCCCACTGGGCGCCCTTCGGTGCGTGCGGGCGGCCCATGACATAGGCGAAGGTCTTTTCATCGGGCGCGATCAGGCCGGCGCGGGCGCCGCCCTCGATGGCCATGTTGCAGACGGTCATCCGGCCTTCCATCGACAGCTCGCGGATCGCCTCGCCGCAATATTCGATGACATAGCCGGTGCCGCCGGCGGTGCCGGTTTCGCCGATGACCGACAGGGTGATGTCCTTGGCGGTGACACCGGGGCGCAGGCGGCCGGTGATTTCCACCTTCATGTTCTTGGATTTCTTCTGGATCAGCGTCTGGGTGGCCAGCACATGCTCCACCTCTGACGTGCCGATGCCATGGGCCAGCGCGCCGAAGGCGCCATGGGTGGCGGTGTGCGAATCGCCGCAGACCACGGTCATCCCCGGCAGCGTCCAGCCCTGTTCGGGGCCGACGATGTGGACGATGCCCTGCCGGATGTCGGACACGGGGTAGTAGTTGATCTTGAAGTCGCGGGCGTTCTTGTCGAGCGCATCGACCTGGATCCGCGATTCCTCATTGTCGATGCGGATGTCGCGGCCTTCAGTGGTGGGCACGTTATGGTCGGGCACCGCGATGGTCTTTTCGGGGGCGCGGACGGTGCGGCCGGTCATGCGCAGACCCTCGAAGGCCTGCGGGCTGGTCACCTCATGCACCAGATGCCGGTCGATATAGAGAAGGCAGGTGCCATCCTCGGAGGTGTCGACGACATGGGCGTCCCAGATCTTGTCATAGATGGTCTTGGGCGCGGCGTGGGTGGGTGTGGTCATGGCTGTCTCTTCTCACGAATGGCGGAGGCACGGGATGCGTGCGGGCTGTTTGTGGAATGCGGATGGGTAGGCTCTCGCTGGGATCGGCGGGGCGTGCAGGCACGCGGGGCGATCAAAGTCGGGCGAGAATCGAATGCGACACGCCGAAGAAGCGGCCCGGAAGCCGCGCGCGGTCGTGGATATCGAAATAGACGAAGCCTCTCATGGGCTGCGTCAATACGCGCGAATCCGCTGCAAGGCAACTGGGAAGCGTGGGCCGGGGGCGGGCCGGCGCGCCATGATCCGCGCATTTCTGCCCGGCGCGGCGGGCCCGCGAATGGCTCCATTGAGATTTCGGGGCCGCGATGCTACTTATAAGGTATTGCCTCGCGCCGGGGCCGGATCGGCGCGCAACCCAGGAGGACGATGTCCTGTCTATTTCACTGCAGGCGGCCACTGCCGGGGCCGCAGGATCGGTGCCGATGAGCGCCCTTTCCCAAGATGTGTCGAGCGATGTGGTGCTCGACCGCGTTCTGGCTTCCCTCGACGATGACAAGGCCGAAGAGGTGGTGTCGATCGACCTGCGTGGCCGGTCTTCCGTGGCCGATCACATGGTGATCTGCTCGGGCCGTTCGTCCCGTCAGGTCGGCTCCATCGCCGAAAAGCTGGTCGACCGGATGAAGACCGAGTTCGGCCGTGTCTGCAAGATCGAGGGCAAGGATCAGGGCGACTGGGTGCTGATCGATGTGGGCGATGTCGTCGTTCATGTCTTCCGCCCCGAAGTGCGCGACTTCTACCAGCTTGAGAAGATGTGGCTGCCGTCGAACGCAGCCGAGTTCGGCGTGCGCCAGTCCTAAGGTGCGGGTGCATCTGTGCGCGGTGGGCCGGATCAGGTCCGGCCCCGAGCGCGCGCTTGTCGATGACTATCTGAAGCGTTTCGACCGCAGCGGGCGGGCCCTTGGCCTTGGCCCGGCGGCGGAGCATGAGGTGGAGGACAAGCGCGGCGGCGGGCGCGAGGCGGAAGCCGAGCTGCTGGCGCGGGCTGTCCCTGCAGGCGCGCTGCTGGCGGTGCTGGATGAGCGGGGGCGGGTGATGACCTCGCCCGAGTTTGCCGCCGTTCTGGGCGGTTGGCGGGATGCGGGGCGGTCCGACGTGGCCTTCGTTATCGGCGGGGCGGACGGTATTGCCCCGGCCCTGCGCGCGCGGGCGGATTTCGCGCTGTCCTTCGGGCAGATGGTCTGGCCCCATATGCTGGTGCGGGTGATGCTGGCGGAGCAGCTGTATCGTGCCGCGTCGATATTGGCGGGGTCGCCGTATCACCGGGAGTAGTTCGGGCGGGTCAAGGCGAGCCACTGCCTCGCCCCCACCCGCTGCGCGACCGTTCACCCAGAGCCACTGGCAACGCGAAACCGGGGGAGGACAGCGCCCGCCCCTTGAGGCCCGTCCGGTGTGGTTGAAAGGGCGGTGAGTGGCGAAGGCGATGGCCTTCGCCAAGGCAGGCGGCGCAGGCAACCGCATCTGCTCCCACACCCACCGGTTGCTCCGTGCGGCGCTGCGGCGTATCAAGGGCGCGACCCTGGCAGGAGGCCTCGCGATGACCCATCCCAAACCCGTTGTGCTGTGCATCCTCGACGGCTGGGGCCAGCGGGCCGAGCCCGAGGGCAATGCGCCGCTGCTGGCCGACACCCCGACCTTCGACGCGATCATGGCGGGGTGTCCGCATTCCACGCTGATCACCCACGGGCCGGATGTCGGGCTGCCGACCGGGCAGATGGGCAATTCCGAGGTCGGGCACACCAATATCGGCGCGGGCCGGGTGGTGGCGATGGATCTGGGGCAGATCGACCTGGCGATCGAGGATGGCAGCTTTGCCGTGAACCCTGCCCTGCTGGCCTTTGCCGAACGGCTGCGGGCCACCGGCGGCACGGCGCATCTGATGGGCGTGGTGTCGGATGGCGGGGTGCATGGGCATATCGTGCATGTGCTGGCGGCGGTCCGGGCGCTGGTGGCGCTTGGCGTGCCGGTGGCGCTGCACGCGATCACCGACGGGCGCGATGTGGCGCCCTCCTCTGCCGCGGGGTTCGTGGCGGATCTGCTCGCGGGGATGCCCGAGGGCGCGCGGGTGGCGACGGTGATCGGCCGCTATTGGGCGATGGACCGCGACAACCGCTGGGAGCGGGTGGAGCGGGCCTATGCGGCGATGGTGCGCGCCGAGGGCGAGGCTGCGCCCGATGCCGCCACCGCGGTGGCCGCCGCCTATGCGCGGGGCGAGACCGACGAGTTCATCGCCCCCACCATCATCGGCACCTATGCCGGGGCGCAGGAGGGCGACGGTTTCTTCTGCCTCAACTTCCGGGCCGACCGTGCGCGGGAAATCCTGTCGGCGATTGGCGCGCCGGAGTTTGCCGGGTTCGACACGGGGGCGCGCCCGGTCTGGGCGGCGATGCTGGGGATGGTGGATTACTCTGCCGCGCACAACGCCTTCATGACCGCCTGCTACCCCAAGCAGGCCATCGCCAACACGATTGGCGAATGGGTTGCCAAGCATGGACTGACCCAGTTCCGGCTGGCCGAGACCGAGAAATACCCCCATGTGACCTTCTTCCTGAACGGCGGGCGAGAGCTGCCGGAGCCGGGGGAGGACCGCTACATGGCGAAGTCCCCCAAGGTCGCCACCTATGACCTGCAGCCCGAGATGTCGGCTGAGGAAGTGACCGAGCATTTCGTGGGCGCCATCGAGCAGGGGTTCGACCTGATCGTGGTGAACTATGCCAACCCCGACATGGTGGGCCATACCGGCAGCCTGCCCGCCGCGATGGCCGCCTGCGAGGCGGTGGACCGGGGGCTGGCCAAGGTCGTCGCCGCGCTGCAAGCCGCAGGTGGTGCGATGGTGCTCACCGCCGACCATGGCAATTGCGAGGTGATGATCGACCCGGTGACAGGCGGGCCGCATACCGCGCATACCACGAGCCCGGTGCCGGTGGCGCTGATCGGCGGGCCGGCAGGCGTGTCGCTGCGGCAGGGGCGGCTGGCGGACCTTGCGCCGACGCTGCTGGACCTGATGGGCCTGCCGCAGCCGCCCGAGATGACCGGGCAAACTCTGATCGTGCGTTGATGCGACGGATGCGCGCCACCCGATGCATCATGCTCGCCGCCGCTCTGGCGCTGGCGGCGCCTTCGCTGGCGCAGCAAAGCACCGCCGAGCGCGGTGCGCCGCCGCGGCCGGTGACGGTGGCGCAGGGCGCGGTGACGGCGGCCGAGGAGCTGCGCACCGCTATCGCCGCATTGCGCAAGGCGGGTACCGGGCGCGAGCAGGTGGCGGCGCTGAGTCAGACCATCCGCGCCTATGAGACCGGGCTTGCCTCGCTGCGCGACGGGCTGCGCAAGGCGGCGCTGCGCGAGGCGGAGATTGCCGCCGATCTGGACGCGCGGCGCGACCGGCTGTCGCGTCTGCTGGGCGCAATGATGACGATGCAGACCTCGCCCGCGCCGCTGACGCTCCTGCACCCCGAGGGACCGGAGGCCGCGGTGCGCGCCGGGATGATCCTGTCGGACGTGACCCCTGCCTTGCAGGACGAGGCCTCGATGCTGAGCCGCGACCTGCAGGAGGTTGCCCAGATCCGCGGGCTGCAGGAGGGGGCGGTGGAGCTGCTGTCGTCTGGCCTGACTGCGGCGCAAGAAGCGCGCACCTCGCTGAGCCAGGCGATGCAGGACCGCACCGACCTGCCGCGCCGCTTTCTGGAAGATCCCGAGGAGCTGCAGGCGCTGCTGGCCAGTGCCGAAACGCTGGAAGCCTTCACCAATGGCATCGACGGGATGGAGCAAGACATCGGTCCGCCGATGGAGGATTTCGAGGGTGCGCAGGGCACGTTGGCTCTGCCGGTTCTGGGAACCGTGCTGCGCGCGGCCGGTGAGGCCGATGCCGCCGGCATCCGCCGCCCGGGGCTGTTGATCGCCACGAGGCCCGCCGCATTGGTCACCACGCCCTGGCCCGCGACGATCCGCTACCGGGGCCCGCTGCTCGACTACGGAAACGTGATGATCCTTGAGCCCGCAGAAGACTATCTTCTGGTTCTGGCGGGGCTCGGCACGGTCTATGGATCGACGGGTGACGTGCTGGAGGCGGGTGCACCCGTCGGACTGATGGGCGGGGCAGAGCCGGGTGGGCAGGAATTCCTGGCCGCGGCCCAAGAAGGCGGTGGCGCCGACCGGACCGAAACGCTTTATATAGAGCTGAGACAGGGCAAGGAGCCCGTGGACCCTGCCGCATGGTTCACCGAAACGAGGGAAGACTAGCGCATGAAGAAGTTCGTGATGGCCGTTCTTGGCGGCACCGTGGCGGGGGCGCTTCTGACGACGCAGATCGCGGGGCCGATCATTGCGCAAGAGGCGAACAAGGAGGCCTCGGTTTACGAACAGCTGGACCTATTTGGCGATATCTTCGAGCGGATTCGCGCCCAGTATGTAGAGCAGGTCGATGCCGGCGAGCTGGTCGAGGCCGCGATCAACGGGATGCTGACCTCGCTTGACCCGCATTCGAGCTATCTGCCGCCCGCCGATTTCGACGACATGCAGGAACAGACCCGCGGCGAGTTCGGCGGGCTGGGGATCGAGGTCACGCAAGAAGAGGGCTTCGTGAAGGTGGTCTCGCCCATCGACGGCACCCCGGCAGCCGAGGCTGGCATCCAGTCGGGCGACTTCATCACCCATGTGAATGGCGAGAGCCTGCTGGGCCTGACGCTGGACGAGTCGGTCGAGATGATGCGCGGCCCGGTCGGGTCCGAGATCGTGATCACCATTGGCCGCGAGGGCACGGCAGAGCCGTTCGACGTGACGCTGGTGCGCGACACCATCAAGCTGACCGCAGTGCGCGGCCGCGTCGAAGGCAAGACCGTGGTGCTGCGGATCACCACTTTCAACGACCAGACCTATCCCAACCTGGAAGAGCAGCTGAATGCCAAGGTCGAGGAAGCCGGCGGGATCGAGAAGATCAACGGCTTCGTGCTCGACCTGCGCAACAACCCGGGCGGGCTGCTGAGCCAGGCGATCATGGTGTCGGACGCCTTCCTTGACGCCGGCGAGATCGTCTCCACCCGTGGCCGCGACACCGATGACAGCGAGCGATTCAACGCCGAGCCGGGCGATCTGGCGCAGGGCAAGCCGGTGGTGGTGCTGATCAATGGAGGGTCTGCCTCGGCCTCGGAAATCGTTGCCGGCGCGCTGCAGGACCATCGCCGCGCCATCGTGGTCGGCACCAAGAGCTTCGGCAAGGGCTCGGTGCAGACGGTGATCCCCCTGCGCGGTGATGGCGCGATGCGGCTGACCACCTCGCGCTATTACACGCCGTCGGGCCGCTCGATCCAGGCGCTTGGCGTGGCCCCCGACATCGTGGTGCAGCAGCCCGCGCCGCTGCCCGAAGCGACCGAGGAAGAGGAAAAGGCAAGCGCCGCCGCTCAGGCCCGGTCTGAAGCGGATCTGCGGGGGGCGATCTCCAATGACTCGATGACCGAGGATGAAAAGCGCCTGCTGGAAGAAGAGCAGACCAAGGCCGAGGAAGCCGCCAAGCTGCGGGTTGAGGATTACCAGATGGCCTATGCCATCGACATCCTGAAGGGCCTGTCGGCCATCGCGCCGGCGCAGTAAGACGATGGGGCCGGGAGGCCGGCCCCTTTTCGTATCAGGACCTTGCCCATGACCCGACCGAACTTGACCGAGGCCGAAGCCGCCGCCCTGCCCTACCGCCCCTGCGTGGGCGTGGTGCTGATCAATGCCGAGGGCCGGATATTTGCCGGCCGCCGCATCGACAGCGACGCCCCTGCCTGGCAGATGCCGCAGGGCGGGATCGACGAGGGCGAGAAGCCCCGGCAGGCGGCGTTGCGCGAGCTGTGGGAAGAGACCGGGGTCACCGAGGATCTGGTGGAGTTCTTGGCCAAGTCACCGGATTGGGTGACCTATGACCTGCCGCCGGAATTGCTGGGCCGCGTCTGGGGCGGGCGCTTTCGCGGGCAGAAGCAGCGCTGGTTCCTCTACCGCTTCACCGGGCGCGACGATCAGGTGAACATCGCCACCGACCATGCCGAGTTCTCGGAATGGCGCTGGATCGGCGCAGAGGAGATGATCGAGGCCATCGTACCGTTCAAGCGCGCGGTTTATGAAGAAGTGGTGGCGGCGTTCCGCGGCCATCTGGCCTGAACGCCGCCGATCATTGCAGTCGGGCCGTCAGATCTCCACCGACACCCGCCCGATGGGACGCGAGCAGCAGGCAAGGATATAGCCCGCCTCGATATCCTCATCGGCAATGCCGCCCGAATGCACCATCACCACCTCGCCCTCGGTCTTCTTGACCTTGCAGGTGCCGCAAACGCCGAAGGTGCAGCCCGAGGGGATGTTGAGCCCCGAGGCGCGCGCCACCGTCAGCACCGTATCGGTCTCGCGGCAGGTCGCGGTCACGCCGGAGGCCGCGAAATGCAGCTCGGCGGTGCGGTCGTCGGAGGGGACCACATCGTCGATTTCCGGCACCTCGGCCTCGGTCGCGGCGGGGGCGTGGAAGCTTTCCTGGTGATAGCGGGCCATATCATAGCCAAGCGCGTTCAGCATGTCGCGCACCGACTGCATGAAGCTTTCGGGGCCGCAGCAGAACACCTCGCGGTCGAGGTAATCGGGCGCCATCAGGCCCAGCATCAGCTGGTTGAAGCGGCCGCGATAGCCGGTCCAGGTGCGGTAGGGGTCATCCTCCTTCACCACCCAATGCAGCTTCAGCCCCGGGGTACGGCTGGCCATATGCTCCAGCCGCTGCCGGAAGATCAGGTCCTGCGGACGGCGGGCGCAATGGACGAAGGCGATGTCGGGCTCGAAGCCGGAATCCCAGATCCAGGTGGTCATCGCCAGCATCGGGGTGATGCCTGATCCGGCCGAGATGAACAGGTATTTGCGCGGCGCGGCGTCGGGCAGGGTGAAGACCCCGGCCGGGCCGAAGGCGCGAACCTTCGTGCCGGGGGTGAGGTGTTCCAGCATCCAGCGGGTGCCGAGGCTGACCTCCTGCGCCTTGACGGTGATGGTGATCGACAGCGGGCGCGAGGGGCTGGAGGAGATGGTGAAGGTGCGGTGCACGGTGCCGGTGGGCAGCGGCAGCTCCAGCGTCAGGAACTGGCCCGGCGCATGGTCGAACCACGCGCCCGAGGGCGCACGGAAGCAGAAGCTGGCCACCCCCGGCGCTTCGGGGATCACCATCGTGCATTCCAGCGGTTCATCCTCGCGCCACGGAGCGGAAGGGCGGAAGGCCGAGTGGAAATCGCCCGCGCTCATTCGGCGGCCATGATCGAGCGGCCGGTCAGGCGCTGGCCAAGGGTGTCGCAATACCAGTCGATGAACTGGATCACGCCTTCCTCTTGCAGCGTGGAATAGGGGCCGGGCTCATAGGCGGGCGAGTTGATGCCGTACTGGTTTTCCTCGACCACCTGACGGTCTTCGTCATTGGTCGCGAGCCACACTTCGGTCAGGCGCTGCAGGTCGTAATCCACGCCTTCCACCGCGTCCTTGTGGACCAGCCATTTCGTCGTCACCTGCGTTTCGGTGGGCGATAGCGGCAGGATGCGGAACACGATGGCGTGGTCAGCGAGGAAGTGGTTCCAGCTGTTGGGGTAGTGGTAGAACAGCAGGCTGCCGGCATTGTCGAAGGGCACATCGCCCATGCGCTTGGACACCGCGGCCTTGGTGCTCATCGTGAAGCTTTCGGCATTGTTCAGCAGCGGGATCCGCGCCAGACGCCATTGCATCGCCGGATGGTTGACGAAGCGCGATGGCAGGTTCGCCGCCTCGCACCGCGCCCAATGCGCCATGATCTCGGGCGCGGCGGCGTCTGGGCCTTCCATCGCGGTCATGGTGGGGCTGTCGGAATAGGTGCGGCAGAGCGAGGGGTGGCTGCCCGAGCAGTGATAGCATTCGCGGTTATTCTCGATCACCAGCTTCCAGTTGGCTTTCTCGATGATCGTCGATTCGAAGGCGACCTTGCTGTCTTTCAGGCGATGCGGGCCGACATAGGCGTCCAGCTTCTCGGCCAGCGCATCGAAGGCGGGCGGCGTGTCAGAGACGCAGACGAAGACCATCCCGCCGGCTTCACGGCACTGCACCGGCTTCAGCCCGTATTTGCCGGCGTCGAAATCGGGGCCCATGTCGCGGGCATAGAGCAGGCGGCCATCCAGCTCATAGGTCCATTGGTGATAGGGGCACACGAGCTTGGGCGCTGATCCCTTGATGGCTGAGCAGATGCGCTGGCCGCGGTGGCGGCAGGTGTTGTGGAAGGCGCGGATCACGCCATCGGCGCCGCGCACCACGACGACCGGATAGGCCCCGACCTGCATGGTGATGTAATTGCCGGTCTTGGGGATCTCGCAAGAGGGCAGCGCGAACAGCCAGTCCTGATACCAGAACCGCTCCAGATCCAGCTGGAACATGCCGGGATCATTGTAGAAAGGCTGCGGCAGGGAGTGGTTCTTCTTGCGGCTGAGCAGCAGGGCAAGGGCATCGGCGTCGCGCATCATCGGTCCTCATCTGCCCTTGGGGGCGGGGCTGGGCGATGGACGAGGGGGCGCACAGGCGGGGCGTGTGAGGAACGCCCGGCAAGGCAGCCCCGTGCCGCCCACCGCGGCTTGGCTGGTCCGAGGCTGGTTTCCGGGCTTGGCAGGGGCCTTGGCACCGGGGCGCCGCTGGCGGGGACGCGCCTTCCCGAACCTCCTCCGGTTCAGTGGCCCTCGCGCCCCTTTCCCTGCCCTACCGTTGCGGGGGCAGCGCCGGAATTTGACCGGCTTCCCAATTCTCTGCCGCCCGAAGCCCGGCCGGCAGCACCTTGGTGAACCGGATGATGCGGCAAGATGCTGCAGCGCAGTCGCCCGAAAACGACGCACCGCAGCGATTTCGCGGAGTGGCGCTTAAATCCGCTCGATGGCGAGGGCAATGCCCTGCCCGCCGCCGATGCACATGGTGATGAGGGCACGGCGCCCGCCCGTCCGCTCCAGCTCATACATCGCCTTCACGGTCAGCAGCGCGCCGGTGGCGCCGACCGGGTGGCCAAGGGCAATCGCGCCGCCATTGGGGTTCACGCGGGCCGGGTCGAGCCCGAGGCCGGCGTTGACCGCGAGGGCCTGCGCGGCAAAAGCCTCGTTCGATTCGATCACGTCGAAGTCGATGACCGTCAGGCCGGTGCGGGCGCAGAGCGCCTGCACGGCGGGCACCGGGCCGATGCCCATCACCTCGGGGCGCACGCCCGCGACGGCATAGCCAAGGATGCGGGCGCGGGGATTGAGGCCCGCGGCTTCGGCTGCCGAGGCACGGGCCAGCACCAGCGCCGCCGCGCCGTCATTGATGCCGCTGGCATTGCCGGCGGTGACAGTGCCGTCCTTCTGGAACACCGGCCGCAGCCCGCCAAGCGCCTCGAGGCTGGTCTGCTTGGGGTGCTCGTCGGTGTCGAAGATCACAGTGCCCTTGCGGCCCACGATCTCGACCGGCGTGATCTGGCTGGCAAAACGGCCCTCGGCGATGGCGGCGGCGGCGCGGCGCTGGCTTTCCAGCGCGAAAGCGTCTTGCGCCGCGCGGCTGACATCATGCTCGCGCGAGACATTCTCGGCGGTCACGCCCATATGGCCGGTGCCGAAGGGACAGGTCAACGCGCCGACCATCATGTCGAGCGCGCGTACGTCGCCCATCTTCTGGCCGAAGCGGGCGGCGGGCAGGATATAGGGGGCGCGGCTCATGCTCTCGGCCCCGCCGGCGAGGGCGAAATCGGCATCCCCCAGCATCAGCGCCTGCGTCGCCGAGACGATAGCCTGCGCGCCGGACCCGCAGAGACGGTTGACGTTCATCGCGGGCGCGGTGTCGGGCACGCCCGCCTCCATCGCCGCGACGCGCGACAGGTACATGTCGCGCGGTTCGGTGTTCAGCACATGGCCAAAGACCACGGTGCCGATCTGGCCGCCCTCAACGCCCGCCCGCTCCAGCGCGGCCCGCGAGGCAATAGCAGCAAGCGTGATGGGCGGCAGCGCGGCAAGGCTGCCGCCGAAGGTGCCGATGGCGGTGCGCGCCCCGGACAGGATGACGATATCGGTCATGGTCTCTCTCCCCTGCAGATTTGCGGGGAGGTTAGCCCTGCGCTGGCCGGGATGCCAGCGGCGCGGGCCATGTGACGCAAGGGAAATTGTCTCAGTCTGCTGGGGCGGCTTCCCAGAGCGGCACGGTCGAGATCGACATCTTGGCCGATCCCTCGACCAGCTCGCGGGCATGGGCGAGGTAGATCAGCACGTTGTTCTCGGCGTCATAGACCCGCCGCACCCGCAACGACTTGAGGATCAAGGATCGGCCCTCGCGGAACATCTCCTCGCCATCCTCGCCGCGGTCGATATCCCCCAGCGTGATCGGCCCGGTCTGGCGGCAGGCGATGGAGGCGTTGGAGGGATCCTCGAACCAGTTCCCCTGCGAGACGCGGTCGATCAGGCTGCGCTCAAAATAGGACAGGTGGCAGGTAACGCCGGGCACCTTGGGGTCGGCCAGCGCCTCGATCACGATGTCATTGCCGGTCCAGTCCACGCCGACGCGGCCGACCTCTTCGGCGAGGGTGGGCGTGGCGATCATCGCCATTAGCAAAGCCATCAGTCCGCGGGACGCCATCCGGTCTCTCCTTCGACGAAATCGGCTGTCGCCCCGGGGGTGAAGCCGTCGCCGCCAGTCTTCGCCACATAGCGGGTCACGCGCAAGGCATGAACGGGGGGCTGCGACAGGGTCTCGATAAGATTGAAGTCGTTTTCCTCGCCGCGCAAGCGGGTTGAAAGCCCGGTGCCGGCCGACACCTGCAGCATCGCGCGGCGGCCTTCCTGCAGCATGTCGGCTGCCGCGCCCCAGGTGTGCAGGTGCCCCGACAGCACCAGATCCGCCCCCGCCTCTGACAGCGCATGGGCGGCCTTCACGCCATTGGGCATCGGCTCCTTACGGGCGCCGGGCGGGTGGATCAGCGGGTGATGCAGCATGACCACGCGCAGCACGCCGGGGGGGGCCTCCTGCAGGCGCTGCACGGCCCGGACAAGGCCGCGGCTTCGCACTTTCCCATGCTCGAAAGCGAAGGGCCAGGCGGTGTTGATCGACACGATCCGCACCCCCGGCAGGTCCAGCATCGGCTCCAGATCGGGCGAGATGTCGGCCTTGTAGGCGGCGAAGCTGCGCAGGAAGCGCGACACAGGGCGATCCAGCGGAATGTCATGGTTGCCGGGCACGGTCAGCACCGGCTGCGGCAGATCGGCGATGAGGTTCGCCGCCTCTTCGAACTGCCACTCGCGGGCGCGTTGCGTCAGGTCGCCCGAGATCAGCGTGACATCGGGCTTCAGCTCCCACGCGGCATCGACCAGCGGTTGCAGCAGCCCCGGGCGGGTGCGGCCAAAATGCAAGTCGGACAGGTGCAGCAGCCTCGCCATCAGGCTGCGGCGCCGCTGGCGGCACCCGGCCCTTCGGCGGCAATGCGGTTGGCGACGCTGGCGGAGCTTTCCTCGGCCGCGGGCGGTGCCAGCACCTTCAGCGCGCCGGGCAGCATCCGGAACCGGAACGGGCCGGTCATCTTGTCACGCTCGCCATCCCGCGCGATGGTGCGGCGCGGCTTGCGCGTTTCGATCACGATCTCGGTCCCGCAAAGCATCTCGAAATCCGTCTCGGGCCGCGCCTGCTTCAGCGCCAGCCGCGCGGCGAAGCGCACCAGTTGCCCCCGCGTGCAATCGGGGGCGAGGAACACTGCGAACTGGCCTTGGTCGAGGCAGTCGGCCCCCGGCAGGCCGAACTGGTCGAGCTGGTAGCCATTGGCGGCGACGAAGACCATCGGCGCGCGCAGGCGGCGCGCCTCCCCGTCAATCGTGACCTTCATCACCGAGGGGCGGCGGAAATCGGCAATGGTGCGGATCACCGACCAATAGGCGGCGATGCGCGAGCGGCCCCAGCGGCTGTAGATCGCCTCGCGGCTTTCGAGGATGGCGGGGTAGAGGCCAAGGCTGGCATTGTTCAGGAAGATCTGGCCGTTCACCTCGCCGACCGCGATGCGGCGGGGTTCGGCCTCGGCCAGCGCGGTGACCGCCTCTTGCGGATCTTCTGGAAATCCAAGACTGCGGGAGAAGAAGTTGAACGTGCCAAGCGGGAGGACGCCCATCGCGATGTCTGTGCCGACCAGTTCCGCCGCGACGGCGCAGATGGTGCCGTCCCCGCCCGCCGCGATGATGGTGGCAAACCCGCCAGCCCGGGCCGAGCGGGCGGCGGCAGCGATATCCTCGCCCTCGTCGATCAGCCGCACCTCGGGATGCCCGCCGATGCGCTCGATCATCGGGTCCAGCAGGGCATGCAGCCGCGCGGCTTTCTTGCGCCCCGCGCCGGTGTTGGCGATGATACAGACTGGACCTTGCATGTTGCCCCCTTGGCCACGGGCACACCCCGGCCCCGGGTTCCAACGCAGCCCCCTTGCGGCGGTTCCCCCGCTGCGGCATTGCCTGCGCATGTTGCCGCGCCCGGGTTGACACTGCCGCACGGACCCCCACCTTGGGCGGAACGCATTCAGGAGACCGCATATGACCAGCCCCGCCCATAACCCCGTGGTCCAGTCGTTTTTCGACCGCCCCACCGGCTCTTTGCAATACGTGTTCCACTGCCCCGAGACGATGCAGGGCGCGGTGGTGGACCCGGTCTGGAACTATGATGCGAAGGCGGTGGCGACCTGGACGCAGAGCGCGGACGAGATCGAGGCCTATCTGCGGACCACCGGTATCACCCCTGTCTGGATCCTCGACACCCATCCCCATGCCGACCACCTGAGCGCGGCGCGCATCCTGTCCGACCGCTTCGGCGGCGTGCCGCGCGGCATTGGCGAGAAGGTGCGCGAGGTGCAGGGGCTGTGGCAGAAGCTGTACAACTGGCGCCCGGAGGAGACGCCGGATGGCGGTTGCTGGGATCGGCTGTTTGCGGCAGGGGACGCGTTCATGGTGGGCAACATCCCGGTGCGGGTGATGCTGTCACCCGGGCACACGCTCGCCTCGATCACCTATGTCACGGGGGATGCGGCCTTCGTGCATGACACGTTGATGATGCCCGAAAGCGGGTCGAGCCGGGCCGACTTCCCGGGCGGCAGCGCGGCGGTGCTGTGGGACAGCCTGCAGGCGATCCTGGCGCTGCCGGCAGAGACGCGGCTTTACATCGGCCACGACTACCCGGCCAAGGACGCCGCGCCGCGCTGCATGGCGACGGTGGCCGAGCATCTGGCGACGAACGCCCATGTGAAGGCGGGCACGGTCCGCGAGGAGTACATCGCCCGGCGCGAGGCGCGGGATGCGACGCTGGCGCTGCCCGAACGGATGATCGCGGCACTGCAGGTCAACCTGCGCGGCGGGGCGCTGCCAGCGGCCGAGGATGACGGGCACAGCTACCTGAAGATGCCGGTGAACCGCTTCGTGCCGCGGTAGCGCCTACTCCGCCGCGGCGGGTTGCGGCGACGGATCCAGCCGCACCCGGCCAGCCTCGGTCAGAAGCCAGACCTCGCGCCCCTCGATCACCACCGCCGTCAGCGTTCCGCCATAGGCGGCGCTGCTGTCGATGTTCAGGCGGTTGCCGTAATGCGTCGGCTCGGACAGGGCGGTATGGCCATGCACGATGAGCGCGCCATGATCGCGGGTATCCGACAGGAACCCGTCGCGGATCCACAGCAGGTCATCCTCGGTCTGTTCGCGCAGGTCGACGCCGGGGCGGATGCCGGCATGGACGAACAGCACATCGCCGCGCAGATGCCAGGTCGGCAGGCCGCGCAGGTAGTCGACATGCTGCGGCGGAACCGCCTCATGCGCCTCGGCATGGACATCGGCGAGCGGCCGATCCGACGGCGCCTCGAGACCGTAGGAGGCAAGCGTGGTGCCGCCGCCAAGGCGCGGATGCAGCCAGGCAAGATCGGCGCGCAGGCAGTCGTCGCTGTCATGGGGGTCGGCCATGAACAGCGTGAACAGCCGGTCATGGTTGCCCTTCAGCACCACCCAGGGCGCGCCCATCGCCTGACCCTGCATCAGGAAGTCGATCACGCCGCGGCTGTCGGGGCCGCGGTCCACCAGATCGCCGATATGCACCACCGGCGCCTCGGTATCGCCAATCGCTGCCCGGTCGGCCGCGATCAGCGCATGGGCGGCCTTCAGCAGGTCAAGATGGCCGTGAATGTCACCGATGGCATAGGTCCGCATGGCGTCTCCGAAACTTGAGGGAAAAGGCCCCCGCCGATTCGGGCAGGGGCCTTGCTGTTGCTATAGCGCGGGCGTGACAGAACGTCGAACCACCCGGGTGTGAACCCGCACCTTGCGGGCGGGTTCCGATGGGTCAGACGCCTTCGAACTCCAGGGGCTTGACCTGTTGGAACAGGCCGGTCGCTTCCAGATCGGCTTTCACTTCCTCTGGCAGCGGTTCGTCCAGATACAGGATCGCAATCGCATCCTCTCCCGCCGCGGCGCGGCCAAGGGTGAAGTTGGCAATGTTGACCCCGTGCTTGCCAAGCGTACCGCCAAGCGTGCCGATGATGCCGGGCACATCGCGGTTGGTGGTGTAGAGCATGTGCTGGCCCACCTCAGCGTCGATGTTGATGCCCTTGACCTGGATGAAGCGCGGCTTGCCGTCGCTGAACACCGTGCCGCCGATCGAGCGTTCGCGGGTCTCGGTGACCATCGTCAGCTTGATGTAAGCATCGAACACGCCAGACTTTTCCTGCTGCGTGGTCGAGATCTGGATACCGCGTTCCTTGGCGATTACCGGGGCCGAGACCATGTTCACCGCCGGGTTGGTGGCGCGCATGATGCCGGCAATGGCGGCGCAGTTCAGCGCGGCCAGGTTCATGTCGGCGACATGGCCGTCATAGAGGATGTTGATGGCCTTGATCGGCTCATCCGTCATCTGGCCGACGAAGGCGCCCAGATGCCCGGCCAGCTTGACCCAGGGCCCCATGACCGCGGCTTCCTCGGCGGTGACGGAGGGCATGTTGAGCGCGTTCTGCACGGCGCCGGTCAGAAGGTAATCCGACATCTGCTCGGCAACTTGCAGCGCCACATTCTCCTGCGCTTCGGTGGTGGAGGCGCCCAGATGCGGGGTCACCACCACGTTCGGCAGGCCGAAGAGCGGGCTTTCGGTGGCAGGCTCCACCTCGAACACGTCAAAGGCGGCGCCGGCGACCTGGCCGGACTTGAGCGCTTCGGCAAGGGCTGCTTCATCCACCAGACCGCCGCGGGCGCAGTTGATGATCCGCACGCCTTTCTTTGTCTTTGCAAGGGCTTCGGCGTTGAGGATGTTGCGGGTCTTGTCGGTCAGCGGCACATGCAGGGTGATGAAATCGGCGCGGGCGAGCAGGTCGTCCAGCTCCACCTTGGTCACGCCCATCGACTTGGCGCGCTCTTCGGACAGGAAGGGATCATAGGCCAGCACCTTCATGTGCAGGCCAAGGGCGCGGTCGCAGACGATGCCGCCGATATTGCCCGCGCCGATCACGCCGAGGGTCTTGTTGTACAGCTCCACCCCCATGAAACGCGACTTTTCCCATTTGCCGGAATGGGTGGAGACCGAGGCCTCGGGCAGCTGCCGCGCGACGGCGAACATCATCGCAATCGCATGTTCGGCAGTGGTGATGGAGTTGCCAAACGGCGTGTTCATCACGATCACGCCGTTGCGCGAGGCGGCAGGAATGTCAACGTTATCAACGCCGATCCCGGCGCGGCCGATGACCTTGAGGTTCGGCGCGAGGGCCAGAAGCTTGTCGGTCACCTTGGTGGCAGAGCGGATGGCAAGGCCGTCATACTGACCGATGATCTCGGCCAGCTTTTCCTTGTCCTTGCCGAGTTTGGGCATGTAATCCACCTCGACCCCGCGGTCGCGGAAGATCTGCACGGCGGTTTCGGAGAGTTCGTCGGATACGAGAACGCGGGGGGCCATGATGGGCTCCTGTGAGGATATGGAATGCATATGGAAACCATGCAGATGTCATGCGCATGATTTTGCGGGAGGCCGCCGGGACGCGCCCGGCGGCAAAAGATCATGCGGCTTTCGCCTGCGCCTCGATCTCGGCCTCGAAGGCGTATTCGACCCAGGGCATCAGCGCGGCGACATCGGCGGCCTCCACCGTCGAGCCGCACCAGATCCGCAGGCCGGGAGGCGCGTCGCGGTAGGCGCCAGCATCAAGGGCGACGCCCTCTTTCTCCAGCCGCTTGGCGACGGCCTTGGCGAAGGCGGCGCCATCCACGATCCGCGGATCGGTGAACTTCAGGCAGACTGAGGTGGTCGAGGCGGTGGCCGGATCGACGGCAAGGTTGGCGATCCAGTCCTTGCCGTCGATGAAGTCCGCAATCGCCGCGGCGTTCGCCTGCGAGCGGGCGATCAGGCCCTGAAGCCCGCCGACCGTCTGTGCCCATTTCAGGGCCACAAGGTAGTCCTCGACACACAGCATCGACGGGGTGTTGATCGTCTCGCCCACGAAGATGCCTTCGTTCAGCTTGCCCTTGGAAGTGAGGCGGAAGATCTTCGGCAGCGGCCAGGCGGGGGTGTAGCTTTCCAGCCGCTCCACCGCGCGGGGGCTGAGGATCAGCACGCCATGCCCGCCCTCGCCGCCCAGAACCTTCTGCCAGGAGAAGGTCACGACATCGAGCTTGTCCCAGGGCAGGTCCATCGCAAAGGCGGCGCTGGTCGCGTCGCAGATGGTAAGGCCAGCGCGGGCAGCGGGGATCGCATCGCCGTTCGGGACCCGCACGCCCGAGGTGGTGCCGTTCCAGGTGAAGACCACGTCCTTGTCGAAATCGACCTCGGCCAGATCGACGATCTCGCCGTAGGGGGCCTTGCGCACGGTGGCGTCGAGCTTGAGCTGCTTCACCACATCGGTGACCCAGCCTTCGCCGAAGCTTTCCCAGGCCAGCATCTCTACCGGGCGGGCGCCGAGCAGCGACCACAGCGCCATTTCCACGGCGCCGGTATCGGAGGCGGGGACGATGCCGATGCGGTACTCCGCGGGCACGCCCAGAATGTCACGGGTAAGGTCAATCGCCTCTTTGAGCTTGGCCTTGCCGATGGCGGCACGGTGCGAACGGCCCAAGGGGGCGTCTGCAAGCATATCGAGGGAGAAACCGGGGATCTTCGCGCAAGGGCCCGAAGAGAAACGCGGATTAGCCGGGCGCGTAGCCGGGGCGGTCAGTGCCATGATGGTATCCTTACAGATAATCGCCCTTCGTTGGGGAAGGGTGTCCCGCCGATGGGGATAGTGTTGGGCGGAAAATAAAGCAAGGGGGAAACTGGGGCCCCGGCCGGGCACCTTCCGGGGCCGAAACCCGCCGCTGCGCGAGGCGCGGATTGCGGCCCCGGGGGGTTCGGCTATGCTGGGTCCAAGGATCAGCCAAGGAGGGCAGACATGTCGATCAGCAGGCGGCACTTCGGCCTCGGGCTTGGGGCACTCGGGCTGGCGGCTTGCGCGGGCCCGCGCAACCTTGGGGGCGCGTCGGCGCCGGCGGGCATTCCGGACGATCTGCGCCCGGTGCCGAATGCGGGCTATGACGCCTGGGTGGCTTCGTTCCAGGGGCGGGCCGCAGCGCAGGGGATTTCCGCGGGCACGCTCGCCGCGGCCTTCCGGTCTGCCGGTTTCGTGCCGGGCGCGGTGACGCGGGACCGGAACCAGCCCGAATCCAACCGCACGCTGGAGGATTATCTGTCCATCGCCGTGTCGGATGAGCGGGTGGCCAAGGGCCGCGCCGCCTATGCGCGCCAGCGCCCGACGCTGGCCGCGCTGGAGGCGCGCTATGGTGTCGATGCCTCTATCATCACCGCGGTCTGGGGGCTGGAGAGCTTTTATGGCGAGCGGCGGGGCGATGTGCCGGTGATCTCGGCAACCTCGACGCTGGCCTATGACGGGCGCCGCGCGGCGTTCTTCGAACAGCAGCTGGTCGCGGCACTGCGGATCTTGCAGAACGGCGATGTCACACCAGAGCGGATGACCGGAAGCTGGGCCGGGGCGATGGGGCATACCCAGTTCATCCCGACCAGCTATCTGCAATATGCCGTGGATTTCACCGGCGACGGGCGGCGCGACATCTGGTCGGATGATCCCACGGACTCGCTCGCCTCGACCGCGGCGTATCTTTCGCGCAGCGGCTGGACCTCGGGGGTGCGCTGGGGGGCGGAAGCGGCGGACGGCGCGCTGCAGCCGCAGCCGGGAGGGCCGCGCTTTGCGGTGACCGGCAACTTCCGGGCGATCAAGCGCTACAACAACTCCGATCTCTATGCGATTGGCGTGGGGCATCTGGCCGACCGTATCGCCGGCGGCGGCCCGCTGCGCGGCAGCTTCCCGCCCGATGCCAACGGGTTGACCAAGGAGGACCGCATCCGGCTGCAGCAGCGCCTGACGGCGCGGGGATTCGACACCGGCGGAGCGGACGGGGTGCTGGGGCCGAAGAGCCGCAGCGCGATCAGCGCCTATCAGGGCAGCATCGGGCAGGCGGCGACCGGCGTTCCCTCGGTGGCCTTGCTGCGCAGCCTGGGGTGAGGGGCGGGCCGTCCGGCAAGGGCGGCCTGTTTTCAGAAACTTCCGAACAGCAGCCCCAGCCCGATGATCACCGCGCAGGCGAGGATCGGGACAAGCACCGCCACGACGAAGATATCGCCATAGGCCTGCCGGTGGGTCATGCCGCAGATGCCCAGAAGCGTGATCACCGCGCCATTGTGCGGCAGGGTATCCAGCCCCCCGGTGGCCACTGCGATGACCCGGTGCAGCAGCGACGGATCCACCCCCTGCGCCGCGGCCCCAGCCACCAGCGAGGGGCCGAGCACGTCGAGCGCAATGGACATGCCGCCCGAGGCGGAGCCGGTGATCCCGGCCAGCGCCCCAGAGGACAGCGCCGCCGAGATCAGCACATTGCCGCCCGACAGCCCTTCAAGGCTGATCCGCAGCGCCTCGAACCCCGGCAGGGTGGCGATCACCGCGCCGAAGCCCACAAGGCTGGCGGTGTTGAACAGCGGCAGCAGCGAGGATTCCGCGCCCTCGTTCAGCACCAGCATCATCCGGGGCGGGCGGCTGAGGATCAGCGCCAGGGCCAGCGCCAGCCCGAGCGCGGTGATCACCGACCAGAGGCCCTTCACCCGCGCCAGATCGGTCGCGCCATAGGCCGGCAGCGACAGGTAGGTTGTGTCGAGTGCCGGCAGGACAAGGCTGCCCATGACCAGCGTCACCACCGCCACCGACAGGATCGGCACCAGCGTGACCCACAGCGGAAGGGGGCGGTCGCGCGGCGGCAGCTCGGGCTGCTCGGGCGGGGCATCGCCCACCAGCAGGCGCACCCGCATCTGCAGCCAGAGCATCCCCAGCCCCAGCATCACCGCCGCCGCGATCAGGCCAAGGCCGGGCGCAGCAAAGGGGGTGGTGCCGAAGGTCGCCATCGGGATCGCGTTCTGGATCGAGGGGGTGCCGGGCAGCGCGGTCATGGTGAAGGTAAAGGCGCCAAGCGCGATGGTCGCCGGGATCAGCCGCGCCGGCAGGCCGGTCTGGGCGAACAAAGCCCGCGCGAGCGGCCAGGCGGCGAAAGCGACGACGAACAGCGAGACGCCGCCATAGGTCAGCACCGCGCAGGCGATGACGACGGCGAGGATGGCATTCTGCGGGCCGAGCACCGAGGCGATGGCCGAAGCGAGGCGGGCGGCAGCACCCGACGCCTCCATCACCTTGCCGAACATCGCCCCCAGCAGGAACAGAGGGAAGAAGGCCACGACGAAGCCGCCGGCCGCCGTCATGAACACCTGGGTGTAGCTGGCCAGCACCGGCATCCCCGAGGCGAGCGCCGCAAGCAGGGCCAGCGCTGGGGCCAGCACCAGCACCGAGATGCCGCGCCATGCCCCGACGATCAGAAGCGCGAGGGCGAGAATGATCAGGGACACAGCCATATGGGCCTCCATGCTGCGTCGCAGCGTAGCCGGAGTTGGGGCGCGGTGCCAGCGTTTGGAGCGTCCAGGTTGACGCACCCGCAGGATGGCGATGCAACAAGTGCACGCCCGCCACACTGGCGCGAGATGAAATTTTGCCGTAAGCGGCACACCGTCGCAGGAGTGCGGCACCCCCGCCGAAACCACCCGAGGATGTCTCTGCGATGAGTGACCTGCCCACCGATGCCGTCGTGACCCTGCTGGCGAGCCCGGCCCGCGCCGATCTGCACCGCGAGACGGTGGAATCGCTGCGCAATGCCTGGGGCGGCGGCGATGCGCGCTGGCTGGCGCCAGGGATCGCGGCGGAGTTCGGCGTGCCTGCAATGCCCGGCAACCGCTGGGAGGTGTGGGAGGGGCTGCAGGCGATGCGCGTCGATCTGGTGGTGCAGCCGGCGGCAGGGCGGCGCAAGCGGATGCTGCTGGCCGATATGGACAGCACGATGATCGGGCAGGAATGTATCGACGAGCTGGCCGACATGGCCGGGGTTGGCCCGCATGTGGCCGGGATCACCGCGCGGGCGATGAATGGCGAGCTGGATTTCGAGGCGGCCTTGCGGGAGCGGGTGGGGCTGCTGGCCGGGCTGCCGGAGGCGGTGATCGCGCAGGTGCTGGCGGAGCGGATCACCTATACGCCCGGGGGCCGTGAGTTGATCGCCACGATGAAGGCGGCGGGGGGATATGCGGCGCTGGTGTCGGGTGGGTTCACCGCCTTTACCGCCTCCGTCTCGGCGCATCTGGGGTTTGACGAGAACCGCGCCAACACGCTGCTGGTGGAGGGCGGCCTGCTGACCGGGCGCGTGGCCGAGCCGATCCTCGGGCGCGAGGCGAAGATGGTGGCCTTGCGCGAGATTTCCGCTCGGCTGGGGCTGCGGCACGATGAGGTTATGGCGGTGGGTGACGGCGCCAATGACCTGGGGATGCTGGGCATGGCCGGGGCCGGGGTCGCGCTGCACGCCAAGCCGGCGGTGGCGGCGCAGTGCGATATCCGCATCAACCACGGCGATCTGACGGCGCTGCTGTATATCCAGGGTTACGCGGCCGCCGACTTCGTGCTGTGATCCCCGGAAAAGACGGGGGACGGACATGAGCGAGCAAGAAGCCAGCAGGCGCCAGCTGGAGATGACGGTGCTGATGACACCGGACATGGCGAACTTTTCCGGCAAGGTGCATGGCGGGGCGCTGCTGAACCTTCTGGACCGGGTGGCGTTCTCCTGCGCCTCGCGGTTTTCGCAGCGCTATGCGGTGACGCTGTCGGTGGATCAGGTGTTCTTCTTGCAGCCGATCCATGTGGGCGAGCTGGTGACCTTCCGCGCCGCGATCAACCATGCAGGGCGCACCTCGATGGAGGTGGGCATCCGCGTCGAGGCGGAAGACATCCGCTCCGGCGCGCGGCGGCATACCAATTCGTGCTACTTCACCATGGTGGCGGTGGATGACGAGAGCCGCCCCGCCGAGGTGCCGGCCTATCTGCCGGAGACAGAGACGGAACGCCAGCGCCACCGCGCCGCCGAGATGCGCAAGGCGCTGCGCCGCGAGTTTGGCGCGCGGATGGAGGCGGCGGCGAAGGGTAACGCGGGGTAGCGGCGACGACCGCGCGTCCTTTTTGTTTCCCTCTGCAGGCTCGGGCCCCCTCGGTTCGGGCGGGAACAGGCGAGGCACTGCCTCGCCCCGCCCGTGCGGGACCTCTCCCCAAGAGCCGCCGGAAACACAAGACCGAATGAGGGCAGCGCCCGACCTGGCGGGCGAGAAGCGCCCGCCGAGGGCGGGGCGGGCGCTGTCCGGGCCCTTTGGGGGCCCGTCCGGTGCAAAATGCGATGGCACGGTGTAGCGAAGGCGATGGCCTTCGCCAAGGACGGCGGGGCCGACGCGGAAGAAGCGCAGCTTAACCGCGCGGCCCGACCACCCCCCACGCCCCACCCACCAAGCCTTTACTTCCCCACCGCCCCACCGCAGAAGGCGCCGTCCTGCCGGAGCCCTGCCATGTTCGAAGTCACCCTCGACCTTGCCCTGATGCTGATCGTCGCCGCCTTTGCGGCCGGCTTCGTCGATGCGATTGCGGGGGGCGGCGGGCTGATCACCCTGCCCGCGCTGCTGCTGGCCGGGGCGAGCCCCATGCAGGCAATCTCGACCAACAAGGTGCAGGCGGTGTTCGGCGCGGGAACCGCGGCGGTGTCCTATGCCGCAGCGGGGCATGTCGATCCGCGGCGGCAGATCGGGTCGGCCGCCATCGCCTTTGCCGCAGGCGTCGGCGGCGCGCTGATGGTGGCGCTGGTGCCGACAGAGTGGCTGCGGCTGGCGCTGCCGGTGATCCTTGTGGGGATTGCGCTGTTCTTCGCGTTCAAGCCCGGGCTGAATGATCTCGACCGGGCGCAGCGGATGCGGCCAGCGGTGTTCGCGGGCACGGTGGTGCCGCTGATCGCCGCCTATGACGGGCTGGTTGGGCCCGGCGCGGGGGCGTTCTACATGATCGGCTTCGTCACGCTGGCGGGGTATGGCGTGCTGAAGGCGACGGCGCATACCAAGCTTCTGAACCTCGCCTCCAACCTTGGCGGCCTCCTCGCCTACGCGGTGATGGGCGCGCCCTGGTGGTTCATTGGCCTCGCCATGGGCCTTGCGCAGGTGGCGGGCGCGCGGCTTGGGGCGCGGCTGGCGATGCGGATCGGGGCGGGGGTGATCAAGCCGCTGCTGGTCATCACCTCCTCGGCACTGGCGGCGCGGCTGATCTGGCAGATGCTGTAACGCTCAGCCGAAGCCGGGCGCCAGACGCATCTCTCCCGTCACGATGCCGCGCCAGTTCTTCTGCGCGCCGGTCAGGTATTGCGCCACCACCGGATGCGCGGCGGGCAGCGCGCCCAGCTTGACCAGCAGCGCCACGATCGCCGCCTCGGCCCCGCGGGTACCGCCATCGACGATCTTCAGCGCGATGCCGGTCTGCTGATCGGGCAGGATCGCCACGAACACCGCCTCGGCGCCGGTCTTGACCGAGACGCGGCCGCCCATGGCGCGCATCAGGTCGGTGCAGGCGCGGCCCTCGCCCGCCACCAGCTCAGGGTAGGCCGCCATCGCGCGGGTCAGGCGGGCGGCGGCGCGGTTGCGGGCATCGCCCTCGGGGTTCGCGGCGGCGAAGAAGGCCATGGAACGGGCAAGGGCGGCGACGGAGGTGGCGAAGTTGGGGGCAGAACAGCCGTCGATGCCATAGCCGGGGGAATCCTCGCCCGTGACCTCTTCGAAGGCCAGCTTGATGGCTTTTTGCAGCGGGTGATCGACCTCGACATATTCGGGCCCGGCCTTGGCGTGGCGGGTCCATGTCAGGAAGCCGGAGTGCTTGCCTGAGCAGTTGTTGTGGATCTGGCAGGGGGCGGTGTCCGAGCAGATCAGCCCCTTCTTCGCCCCGGGGTCGTTCGGCATATGCGAGCCGCAGCGCAGGTCGGCCTCGGACATTCCGAGATCCGCCAGCCAGGTGGTGACCATGTCGGTATGGATCTTTGCGCCCTGATGGCTGGCGCAGGAGAGGGCGAGCTGCGCCTCGGTCAGCCCCGCCGCATCAGCCGCGCCGCTTTCCAGCAGCGGCAGCGCCTGCAGCATCTTGCACGATGAGCGCGGGAAGATTACCGCCTCGGGGTCACCCCAGGCGGCAATGATCCCGCCCTTCCCCCAGATCACCGCATGTCCGGCATGGGTGCTTTCCAGCATCCCGCCCCGCCAAAGCTCGACCATCGGAACCGCTGCCATCACTGCCTCCATCTCACACCTGCGCGATTTTCCGCCCTTGGGGCTTTCGCATATCGGCGGAATTGCGTTATTGACGACATATCGAGTTGAATTGCCCGCCGCCAAGGGAAAAGGTGCGCAAAAGGCCCCCGGGACGGCAAAGCCGGGTCGAGGGGTGCGGGAACAGGCAGAGACGGCTGGAGGCTGAGGAAAACATGACATCACGCATTCTACGCGGGATTGCCGGTCCGGTGGCCTTGGCGGCCGCCTTCGCGGTGACGCTGACGGGACTGGCGGGCGCACAGGAATCGACGAACCGGGTTGCGGCCAAGACGGACTGGAGCGTCTTTGTCGAAGAGAGTCCGAAGGAATGCTGGGGCGTCTCGGCGCCCAAGGAAACCGTGAACAGCCGTGACGGGCAACCGACACAGGTGCGCCGCGGCGACATCTTGCTGTTCATCACCTACCGCCCGGGCGGCGGCGCGGGTGAAGTTTCCTTCACCGGCGGCTACCCGTTTGCGGGCGGCTCGACGGTGGAGCTGGACGTGGGCGGCACCAAGTACAACCTGTTCACCGATGGCGAATGGGCGTGGTCCGGGTCCAAGGACGAGGACGCCAAGATCGTCGCCTCGCTGAAGGCCGGTACCTCTGCGATCCTGACCGCCCGGTCGGGTCGGGGCACGCAGACCCGCGACACCTTCTCGCTGCTGGGGTTCACCGCGGCGATGGACGAGGCTGCCAAGCGCTGCGCAAGCTGACGCTGGCGGGATCATGGATAGGGAGGGCCCGGACGGTTGTCCGGGCCTTTTTGCTTTGCGCCACTCGACAATCTTCCTTGGGGGTCGTGCGAGACCTTGGTCTTTTGCGGAATTTCGGCCGCAGAATTTGGCCCCCTTCGGACCAAGCCTCACCCCCCTTGCCCTGCGGCTTGCGCCTCCGGGCAACCGTCGCGGGCAACCGTCGCGGGTGACTTGCCACCGGCAAGCCGCCCGATCGCGCCGGGAAGAGCCCCACGGCCTTTTTCCTCACCCCCTGTTTCGTTTTGCCCGCAAATCCTATATTGAGGCCCATCCTCTCCCCCCGGAAGCCCTGCCCCCATGACCGACCACCCCGCCGACCAAGCCCACACCCCTGCCCTGCGCCCCGCGGCGCCGATCACGCAGGACGTGCTGACGATCCCGCGCAAGCTGCCCGAGGGCGGCTTGACCAACCTCGTCGGTCTGACGCGCGAGCAGATGCGGGACGCATTGGTCGCTGCCGGCACGCCCGAGCGGCAGGCGAAGATGCGCGTGGGCCAGGTCTGGCAGTGGATCTATCACTGGGGCGTGCGCGATTTCGCCAAGATGACCAACCTTGCCAAGGACTACCGCGCCCTGCTGGCCGCCCATTTCGAGGTGACGATCCCCGAGCTGGTCTCCAAGCAGGTCTCGGCCGATGGCACCCGCAAATATCTGGTGCGCATCACCGGCGGGCATGAGGTCGAGGTGGTCTATATCCCCGAGGAGAGCCGCGGGACGCTGTGCATTTCCAGCCAGGTCGGCTGCACGCTGACCTGTTCCTTCTGCCATACCGGCACCCAGAAACTGGTGCGCAACCTGACCGCCGGCGAGATCGTCGGGCAGGTGATGCTGGCGCGCGATGACCTTGGCGAATGGCCCATCCCGGGCGCGCCGAAGGACGAGACGCGGCTGGTGTCGAACGTGGTGCTGATGGGCATGGGCGAGCCTCTGTATAACTTCGAGAACGTCCGCGACGCGATGAAGATCGTGATGGATGGCGAGGGGCTGACCATCTCGCGCCGGCGGATCACCCTGTCGACCTCGGGCGTGGTGCCCGAGATTGCGCGCACCGCCGAGGAGATTGGCTGCCTGCTGGCCGTCAGCTTCCATGCCACCACCGATGCGGTGCGCGACGGGCTGGTGCCGATCAACAAGAAATGGAATATCGAGACGCTGCTGGCGGCCCTGCGCGACTATCCGCGGCTGTCGAACAGCGAGCGGATCACCTTCGAATACGTCATGCTGAAGGGCGTGAATGACTCTGATGCCGATGCGCGGCGACTGGTGAAGCTGATCCAGGGCATCCCGGCGAAGATCAACCTGATCCCGTTCAACGAATGGCCCGGCGCGCCCTATCAACGCTCGGACTGGGAGCGGATCGAGGCGTTTTCCGACATCGTCTACAAGGCCGGCTATGCCAGCCCGATCCGCACCCCGCGCGGCGAGGATATCATGGCGGCCTGCGGCCAGCTGAAATCCGCGACCGAGCGGGCGCGCAAGGTCCGCGCCGCACCGCAGGCGGAAGCGGGCGTCTAACGCAGCGCCACCGTCACCGCGGCAGAGCGGCCCTGCGCGTCGATCACCGACAGCGTCACGAAGCCCGGTCCCGCCAGCGGGATCGCCGCCTCGCGCGCGCGGTCTGCCAGAACCACCGGCGCGCCATTTGCCAGCCAGGTGAACGGCGGCTCGCCGTTGCGGACCTTCACCACCAGCGCGCCACGGGTCAGCGCCAGTTCCGCGCCGTCGGGCGGGAAGGCCACCTCCGGCGCGCCCGGCGTCACCGCCGAGAACAGCGCCCCGCGGGGGCGGAAACGCTGCAGGGGTTGCGGCAGCCGGGCGTTGGGCAGGATCAGCGTGGCGGGCGGCGGTGGCGGCAAGGGCGTCAGCGCCGGGGCCAGCCGCCCGAACACCTCGAACAGCACCGGCGCCGCCAGATCGCCGCCAAAGGCGCCCGGCACCGGCGTGCCATCGGCCCGGCCCATCCAGACGCCGACCACATGCCGCCCGTCGAACCCCACCGCCAGCGCGTCGCGGTGGCCATAGCTGGTGCCGGTCTTGTAGGCGAGCCGCCCGCGCGGGGCATTGGGCGGCGGCGCGAGGCCGGCGAGGATGTCGGCCACCTGCCACGCCGCCTCGGGCGCGAAGAGCGGCTGCGGCAGGTCGGCCGCCCCGCCCGGGACCGCCGACAACCGCACCGGCCGCCCCAGCCGCGCCAGCGCCGCATAGGCCTGCACCAGATCCTGCAGGCTGATCCCCACCCCGCCAAGCGCCACCGCCAGCCCCGGCTGCCCGCCCGGAACCACGGGGCGCGCCCCTGCCCGCTCCAGCGAGGCCAGCAGGCGGGCGGGGCCGACAGCCTCGGTCAGTGTCACCACCGGGATGTTCAGCGACAGTTGCAGCGCCTCGCGCACCGGGACAGTGCCGCGGAAGGTGCGGTCGAAGTTCTGCGGGGCATAGGTGCCATAGGCGGTGGGCCGGTCCTCGATCAGCGTTTCAGGGTGCGCGAGGCCATCGTCGAAGGCGAGGCCATAGACGAAGGGCTTCAGCGTCGATCCGGGTGATCGCAGCGCCTGCGTCATGTCCAGAAACCCGGCGCGGGCATCGCTGGTCCAGTCGGCGGCACCGACGGAGGCCAGAATCTCGCCGGTCTGGTGGTCGGCGACGACGATGGCGACCGACAACCGGTCCCCGGCAAAGCGGACCGAGCGGGCGGCGAGGGATTCGAGGCCGGCCTGCAGGCCAGCGTCCAGCGTGGTGGGGTGGACGGTCTGTGCGGGCGCAGCGGCGCGCAGGCGCTGCGACAGGTGTGGGGCGAGCGCGGGGAAGTCGCGGCGCATGGTGGGGACGGGTTCGGTCTCGGCGGCGGCGATCCGGTCGGGGGCCAGCAGCCCGGCCCCCGCCATCCGCGCCAGCACCCGGCTGCGCGCGGCGCGGGCGACCTCTGGGCTGCGGTCGGGACGGCGGGTTTCGGGCGATTGCGGCAGCGCGACCAGCAGCGCCGCCTCGGCCGGGGTCAGGCGGCGGGGCTCCTTGCCGAAATAGGCGAGGCTGGCGGCGCGGATGCCTTCAAGGTTGCCGCCATAGGGCGCGATTCGCAGGTAGAGGTCCAGGATCTGCGCCTTGTCCAGCCGCCGCTCCAGCGCCAGCGCCAGCCGGATCTGCCGCAGCTTGCCCGGCAGGCGGCCGGTGCCGCTGTCCTCCAAGAGGCGCGCGACCTGCATGGTCAGGGTGGACCCGCCCGACACCACGCGCCCGTTCAGCGCCGCCTGCCCTGCGGCGCGCAGCATGGCCCGGGGATCGATCCCGGAGTGGGAGTAGAAGCGCTTGTCCTCATAGGCGACCAGCATCTGCACCAGCAACGGATCCACCTGCCCCGGCTCCAGCCGCCAGCGGCCATCCGACACGGTGAAGGCGCGCAGCAAGCTGCCGTCGCGGGCGCGGACCTCGGTGGAGGTCTCGACGGTCAGCGGCGGCAGCACGGTCAGGTCCACCCAGCGGTCCAGCCCGTCGCGGGCCGCGGCGGCGAGAAACAGCAGCAAGGCCAGCGCTAAAAGGGCCGAGCGGCGCAAGTGCCCGCCCCCGGCCCTGCGCGCCCTACTCGGCAATCGTCACCCGCCCCGCATCGGTGCGCGCCCGGTAGTCGGGGCGGTACATGTCCATCACCGAGGCGGCGGGGTGGTGGAAGCTGCCGGGCGACACGGCGCGCACGACATAGGCCAGCCGGAACGGGTTGCTGCCCGACCAGTCCACCGCGGCCACGAACCTCTCCTGCCGGAACTCGGTCATCCGCGTGTCATCGAGGCTGTCCACCCAGTCCAGCGCCGAGATGTCGCCGGCGCGGATCAGGTTGGGGTTGTCAATCTCGAACCCGGCGGGCAGCGGGTCATCGACGATCAGCCGCGCCTCGCCCCCGGCATAGGGGGTGACTTCCAGCACCGCGACCATGCGGGCGCCTTGGGTCACGGCAGAGGGGTCCACCGGCGCGCCCTCCAGATCGTAGTAGCTGCGGGTGATCTGATAGCCGTTGCCGCTGGCCGGTTCGGGTTCCGAGGGCACCCCGAAGGTGGTCAGGGTCACCGTCGCCTCTGCCCCCGAGCCATTGGCGATGCGCATCGCCGCGCCGCCCGCGGTCTGATCCTCCAGCATCCGCACCAGCGGGCCGGTGACAGGCGCGCCGTCGATGGTGAAGCCTTCCGCGCCCGGCCGGTCGATCAGCGCATGGGTCGCCAGCAGCGCCCATGTCGCCTCTTGCGTCGAAAGGTTGCGGCTGGCGACGCCCGCCGCCACCGCATCGCCCAGCGCGTCGGAGGGGATCGCGGTCGAACCGGCTTCGGTCGCCAGCGCCAGCAGCGCGGCACCGTCGCGCAAATGCGTGCCATAGTCGGCGCGCCAGACCTGCCCCTCGTTCCGGCCAAGGTTCGAGGCGACCATCCGGGCGGCGCGGGTGAACATCGCATCGGCGCGGGTCTGATCGCCATAGGCCGCCAGCGCCGCCCCCAGCTGCGCCGCCGCGATGGGCGTGTCGAAGGCATCGGGCTTCACATCGGCATAGTAGCGCAGGTCGCCGATGGCCGCCGCCCCTTCGCGCGCCAGCACCATCAGCGCATAGGCATAGGGGCCGGCGCCCTCGTCGAACTCCGGCGCGTAGTTCAGCTGGTTGCGCAGGTTGTCCATCGCGGACCGGAAGGCGGTGTCGGGCACAGCATAGCCCGCGCCGCGCGCCCGGCTGAGGAAATCGGTCACGAAGGCATCTAGCCACAGGTCGCCCGAATCCGCCTGCCAGAGGCCGAAGGCCCCGCTGGCGGACTGGTTCAGCAGCACCTCGGCGATGGATTGCTCGATCCGGGGGCGCAGATCCTCGGCTTCGGTCACGCCCATCACTTCGGCCACCTCGGCGAAATACAGCAGCGGCAGCGCGCGCGAGGTGATCTGTTCGGTGCAGCCATAGGGATAGGCGTCCAGCGCCGCCAGCAGGCCGGGCGCGTCAAAGCGGGCAATGGGGCCCACCGCCAGCGTCGCCTTGCCAGTGCCGGGGATCAGCCCGGCGAAGACATTGGCGTCAAAGGTGAAGTCCTGCCCCGCCGCAAGGGTGAAGCGGCTCTGGCGCGACAGCTCGGGGTCGTTCACCTGCACCGGGATCAGCAGATCCTTGACCAGTTGCTGCCCGTCCGGTGTGGTCAGCGCGATGCGGATGGAGGACAGCCCCTCCGCCTTGCCTGCCGTGATCGGCACCGAGACGGCGGCCTTGCCCAGATCGGCCAGATCGACGCCGGTGGGCGCGGTGCCAAGGGTCAGCCCGTCTGCAGTGACATCAAGTCCCATCCGCCCCGAGGGGCCGGTGGCATGGACAATCTCCAGCAGCACCCGTGCGGTATCCCCCGGCGCCAGGAAGCGCGGGACCGAGGCGGTCACGACAACCGGATCGCGCACCAGCACCTCGGCCTCGGCCTGTCCGATGCCGGACCGGGACCAGACCACGGCCATCAGCCGTACGGTGCCATTGAAGGCCGGCATGTCGAAGCTGGCGCGGGCATAGCCATCGGCGCCGACCTCGATGGGGCCTTCGAAATAGGCCACCAGCTCTTCGGTCGGGGGCGGCGATTGCAGCCGCATCCCGCCGCCCGCATCACCGCCAGAGCGGACGGTGCCGGGGCTGCCGGCCTGCCCGTCGATCAGGCGGCCATAGGCGTCGCGGAAGCCGACCCCCAGCTTGCGCTGGCCGAAGAAATGCGAGTCGGGGTCGGGCGAGGCAAAGGCGGTCAGGTTGAGGATGCCGACATCGACGGCGGCGATGGTGGCATAGGCGGTCTCGCCGGGCGCCACGCCGTCCACCTTCAGCGCCACCGGCAGCGGGGCGCGGGGGGCGGATTCGGGCGGCGTTTCAAAGCTGGCGGCCAGTCGGCGTGCGCCGGGATCGACGGCGGCATGGGCAAGCCCAAGCGCCCGGGCGGGGGCCCGGCCCTCGGCAGCGTCAGCGAGCGGGCGCAAGACAGAGGCGGTGACGTAAGCGCCTGCGCCCCAGTCATCGGTCACGGTCAGCTCGATGGTGTTCTCGCCCGCGCTCACCGGCACGGCGCGGCTTTCGATCAGGCGGTTCGACACCACATTGACCAGCGCCACACCCGCGGCGCGCGGCACGATCCGCAAGGTGGCGGTCTCGCCCGGCGCATAGGCCGGCTTGTCCAGCGCAAGCTCCAGCATGTCGGGCGTGTCGCCGCCTTGGGCCGAGACATACCAGCCGGCGGAGAAGCCCATCGAGGTGGCGGCATAGGCGCCCGAAATGGTTTCCACCACGATCTCGTATTCGCCCCATTCGGTGGGGGCGGTCACGGTCAGCGGCGCGGTGCCGAGGGTGGCGTCGCCTTCGGCAACCACGGTGCGGGTCGTCACCGGCTCCCAGCTCCACTGGCCGTACATGACATACCACTGATAGTCGGTCTCGACCCGGTTCACGCGCCAGTGCACCTGCTGGTCCACCGGCTGCAGGTCGGGGCCGATGGCCAGCAGGTCGAAGCGCGCTTCGGCGCCCTCCTCCAGCGCGCCGCCCTTGAAGGCGGGGCGGATGCCGATCACCGGGCTGGCGGGCATTACGGGGCGTTCCAGCCGGCGTTCGACCGGACGGCCGGAGCCTTCGGTCAGCCGCACGGCGAGGCGCGCCAGCAGCGGGCGGCCGACATCGCCCATGTCGGGGAACACGACGGGAAGCGTGGCGGTGCCATCCTCGGCCGTGTCGCCATCCGCATAGAGCGTCTCGAACCAGGGCGAGAAGCCATCGTCGTGGCGGCCAAAGCGGTAGCCGTCATAGCCGGGCAGGCTGGTGGCGGCCGACAGGCGCAGGTCGCCCTCGATGCCAAGGCCGGCGCCCGGCGCGCCGAAGAGGTAGCGGGCGTCGATGGCGATTTCCGGCAGGCTGTTCAGCGCCAGCACCTCGCCCGGCAGGGTCAGGTCGAAATCGATCCGCTCGGGCAGGAAATCCTCGACCAGCAGCGTCTGGCTGGCCAGCGCGGGGGCATCGGGATCAGCGAAGGCCTCCAGCCGCCAGGTGCCGCGGGGGGCGTTGCCGGCGATGGGCAGGCCGGCGACATGGCCGCCCGCCCCGGCATCGGCGGCGAGGATGCGGGAGTATTCCACGCCATCAGGCCGCATCAGCCGCAGCGTCAGCGGCAGCCCTTCAAGCGCTTCGGTGCGCGGATCGCGGGCGAGCGCGGTGACATGGACCGTCTCGCCAGCACGATAGGCGCCGCGGTCGGTGGTCAGGAACACGTCGATGGGTGGGGCGGCCTCGCGCCCCGCAACGCCGCGGTCCGACAGGTCGAACTCGGGGTCGGTCAGCGGCAGGAAGGCAAAATCCTCCTCGCCCTCAGTCACCGTCACCAGCGCAGGCTGCGCGCCGCCGCGGCCGGCGGTCATGGCGGCGGGGAAGTTGGCGTAGCCCTCTGCATCCACGGTCGCGGTGCCGATCACGGCATTGGCGCGCGAGACCAGCGTCACCGCCGCCCCAGCCTTCGGCCCGGCATCCGCCAGCGAGCGCACGAAGACATGCAGCCCGTCGGTGCCCGACAGTGTGGTCAGGCCCAGATCCGACACGATGAACCATTGCGAGGCGGGCGGAGTGTCATAAGGGTCCATCCCCGGCACCGCGGCCGTCAGGATGTAGATCCCGGGTTCGGGATCCCCCAAAGCCTCGTCCAGCGGCAGGCGGGTGGTCATGTCGCGGTTGACCTCCATCGCCACCTCGGCGGTGCCGGTCCAGATCACTTCGGTCATCTCGGCGCTCAGATATTCCGCCTCATAGTACTCCAGCGGGCGGCCGAAATAATCGTTCTGGATGGCGCGGATCAGGTTGCGGTCCGACAGGCGCGCAAGGCTCAGGTCCAGCTTTTCGGTGTTCACGGTCTGCACCGGCAGGCCGGCACCCTCGGCGCGGGGCAGCAGATAGGCGCGGCCCGGGAAGCTGGCGCCAGGGCTGCGGTCGCGGACATAGAGGTTCAACGTCACATCGGCGGCCAGTTCCTCGCCCGATTGCGCCGGCATCCCCTCGCGGAAGGTCACGTCATAGCGCTGGCCGTGGGTCACGCCGGAAATGCAGATTTGCCGGTCCGACGCCTCAACCGCAAGGCCGGCTTCGGGCAGGCGCAGGAAGGTCGCGTAATCCACCCCGGCGGGCACCAGGTTTTCGTTGAAGATCGCGCAGATCTGGGGACGGGCGCTGTCGGCGCGCACCTCATGGCTCTCGATGCGGAAGCCGTATTTGCCGATCGCCTCTTGCAGCCATGCGGCGGTGTCGTCGCGCGGCTGCAAGGCTTGCGCAAGCCGCAGCGCCGGGATCATCTCGCGGCCCCGCTCCACCGCCTCGAGCGCCCCCGCCATTTCCAGCAGGGCCGAGGCGCGGACGGCAGGCGCATCCGCCCGCAGATAGCCGTTGATCGCGGCGGAAAGCGCCCGGTTGCGGTAGTCGGAGCGGTCATTGTCGCTGACGTTGGCGAGCAGCAGCAGGCGCGAATATTCCACCCATTGATCCGCCGCATCGGTCAGGTTCAGCGCCGCGCCCTGCAGCTCTGCCGCCGAGGTATAGTTGCCCTCCACGCGGTCGCGGGCTGCGACAGCCAGCAGATCCTCGGCCGTCCAATCGCCGGTAACGTGGCGCTGCGCAAGGCCGGTCGCCTGCTCGTAGGCGACGGTGAAGTCATAGTCCTGCAGGAAATCCAGCTCGCCCGCGCGGGTGGCGGCGCGCGCGGCAAGCCCCGGCTCTGCCCCGCGCACCCAGCCGGAATAGGCGCCCTGATAGGGCTGCATGTCGCTGACCGCGCTTTTGGGGAAGCACGAGCCAGAGCGGGTGTTGAAGGTGAAGGCCGTGCAACTGGTATTGGCGAGGCAGGCGGCCTGGCAGGCCTCCAGCGAGGTGTCGAAGATCGACTGGATGTCTGAGCCCGGGAAATCCACGCCTTCGGTCAGCACCAGCCGGCGTTCGGGCACCATCGGGCCCTCTTGCGCCAGGACGGGGTGGAGGCCTTGCAGGGCGAACGCCCCGGCGACGAGGGCAATGGCCCTGACCAGACGCAACATCACCGATCCTCCCTCAAAGATTGGCCGGATGCTGGCAGCGGCGGCGCGGGTTTGCAAGGAGTCGCTCGCCATCAGGCGCCGTTCCGCCAGCGGCATTAAGCGCATTTTCACCCGGAGCGGCGAGGCTGAATAACGGCCGGTCATGGCCGGCGGCAGAACAAGAACCGGGGACCCGCGTGCTGGAACGGCTGGCAAAGGAGCGTCGGGCAAGGCTGGCGGCCGAGCGGCTGCTGGAACAGAAGAAGCGAGAACTTCAGTCGGCCAATCAGCAGCTGGCCTTGCACGCGCGGGCGCTGTCCGAGGAAATCGTCGAGCAGCGGCAGGGGCTGGCGCGGGCGCTGTCGGAAGCGGCCAGCCTGAAGGGCCAGAACAGCCAGGTGCTGTCGGACCTTGAACACGCAACCTCGCTGGCGCGGATTGCGCAGACCCGGCTATGGGACGCGCTGGAAACCGTGCGTGACGGGTTCGCGGTGTTTGACGGCAATCTGCGGCTGGTGGCGGCGAACCGGGCCTGGCTGACCTTCTTCGAGGGCGAGATCGCGCTGAGCCAGGGGGTGACCTATGATGCAGTGCTGAAGATCGCCGCGCAGCATGGGCTGATCGAGCTGGACGGGCGCGATCCGCTGGACTGGCACCACGAAATGACAGCGCGGATCCGCCGCGCGCAGATCGAGCCTTGCGTGGTGCGGCTGGCGGGGGGCCGGCATCTGAACCTGATCGACCGCTGGGGCAGCGACGGCGATCTGGTCTGCCTGACGCAGGACATCACCATCACCATCCGGCGCGAAGCCGAGCTGCAGGAGGCGCGTGACCGGGCCGAGGCCGCGAACCGCGCCAAATCGGCCTTCCTCGCCAATATGAGCCACGAGATCCGCACCCCGATGAACGGCGTGGTCGGGATGGCCGATCTGCTCTGCGAGACCGAGATGACAGAGGATCAGCGGCTGTTCGCGGAAACCATCCGCTCCTCGGGCGAGGCGCTGCTGACCATCATCAACGACGTGCTGGATTACTCGCGCATCGAGGCAGAGCGGATGCAGCTTTATCCCGAACCCTTCGATCTGGAGCGCTGCCTGCATGAGGTGATGCTGCTGCTGCAACCCGCCGCGCGCGAGAAGGGGCTGAGGCTGCTGGTGGATTTCGACCTGTTCCTGCCCACCCGCTTCATCGCCGATCCCGGGCGGATGCGGCAGGTTCTGACCAACCTGATAGGCAATGCGGTGAAGTTCACCCTGCGCGGCCATGTGCTGGCGCGGGTGGTGGGGATCGAGCTGGCAGATGAAACCTATGAGCTGCATGTGACGGTGGAGGATACCGGCATCGGCATCGCGCCCGAACATGTCGAGCATATCTTCGGCCAGTTCAATCAGGTGGATTCGGCCTCGAACCGCAAGTTCGAGGGGACGGGACTGGGCCTTGCCATCACCCGGCAGCTGATCGAGATGATGGGTGGGTCGGTATGGGTGGACAGCGTTCCCGGCGAGGGCTCGTGCTTTGGCTTCCGCGTGCCGCTGACCCCGGCAGAGCCGCGCGAGGAAGTTGACAAGCCCTCAACCCCGATCCGGCTGAAATGCGCGATGGTGGTCGATGACCTGCTGATCAACCGGGTGATCCTGGAGCGGCAGCTGGAAACCTATGGCCTGCAGGTGACGCTGTGCCGGTCTGCCGCCGAGGCGCTGAAGGTGATCGAAGATGGCGGGGTGTTCGACCTGGTGCTGACCGACCATGAGATGCCGGGGATGACCGGGCTGGACCTTGCGCAGCGGCTGCGCGAGGGCGGGATGCGGGTGCCGATCCTGCTGCTGACCTCGGACCCCGAGGCGGCGCAGGCGATGGCGGGGGCGGGCGGCGATCTGACGGGGATCATGCAAAAGCCGGTGCTGCGCAGCGATCTGTTCCGCACCTTGCAGGACCTGTCTTGCATCCCGCCCGAGCCGGAGGAGCCTGTGCCGCCGCCCGCCCCTGAAGCCCCGCCCGAGCAGGGGCGGCAGATGCGGGTGCTGGCGGCCGAGGACAACCGCACCAACCAGCTGGTCTTTCGCAAGATGGTGAAGGAGTTCGACATCGCGCTGGAATTCGCCGGCAATGGCCGCGAGGCGGTGGAGATCTGGGATGGCTGGCAACCGGACCTGATCTTCATGGATATCTCGATGCCCGAAATGGACGGGCGCGAGGCGACCCGCGCCATTCGCGCCGCCGAGGCCGGCAGCACCCGGCATGTGCCGATCGTGGCGCTGACCGCCCATGCGATGGCTGGGGATGCCGAGTCGATCCTGGCGGCGGGGATCGATCACTACCTGACCAAACCGCTGAAGAAGAGCGCCATCGCCGAACGCATCGCTGCGCATTGCCCGCCCGAGGCGCGCCCGCCGCTGCCGGCGGGGATGGAAGTCTGAGGGTTGCGCAGGGGGCCGGCGCCGGGGGTTTTCCACCCCCGGACCCCCGGAGGATATTTGCACAAGGCAAAGGAGATCATCCGCAGCGCTGCCGGTCACTGAGAAGGCAATGGCGAGGGCGCGTGCTGGCCCCTCGCGGGAGCGAGCGGTAGGTGGCGGGCACGCTGAGATCTGCGAGGGGTCAGGCGGAGGACACCACCCAGGCAGTGAGGGCTGGTGTCTGCGGGGACAAAAAGGCGACGTTGCGCGAGCGGCAAGCGGGAAGGCCCCACCTAGCCTTCGGCCAGCACCGCGAGGAATGCTGCGCCGAAGCGATCCGTTCGGGCCTCGTCCATGCCCGGCAGGCGGGTGAGATCCGCTAGGGTCCGCGGGCGGCGCTCCGCGATCTGGCGGAGGGTGGCGGTTGTGCAGGAAAGCGGCTTTTCAGTGCCATCGGTTCCGCGGGCGAGCGCAAGCTGCGCCTCGGCCAAGCGGTCGAACAGCGCGCCTTCGGGGCGACCCGCAAGGCGCATTCGCGACGGGTGCATGTGCTCGGCGGCGCCGGTAATCACGGCGAGGAACTCGGCACCGTAACTCTCCAGCTTCTTGGCGCCGACGCCGGTGATATGGGCCATTGCGTCAAGGCTGTCGGGTTTTGTCTCGGCCATCTCGATCAGGGTGCGGTCGGTGAAGATCACATAGGCGGGCACGCGGGCGGCCTCGGCCAGCGCCCGGCGCTTGGCCTTCAGCGCGGACAGCAGCGGCGCGTCTTCCTCGCTGACGAGGGCTTTTGCCACCGGGCGGGACTGGGCGCGGGCGACGGTGTCGCGGCGCAGGGTAATCTGCGCCTCGCCGCGCAGGATCGGGCGGGCGATGTCGGTCATGCGCAGCGCGCCGTGGCGTTCGGCATCGGGGCGCACGAGGTCATGCCCCATAATCTGCCGGAACAGCGCCTGCCATTGCGGGCGGGTCAGGTCGCGGCCAACGCCGAAGGTGGGCAGCCCGTCATGACCGCGCTCGCGCACCTTGTCGGTGGCGGTGCCGGTCAGGATGTCGATCAGGTGGCCGGCGCCGAAGGTTTCCTGGGTGCGCAGGATCGCGGACAGCGCCTTGCGCACCGGCTCTGTCGCGTCGAACAGGTCGGGGGGCGTGTCGCAAAGGTCGCAATTGCCGCAGGGCGCTGCCGTCTCGCCGAAATAGGCCAGCAGGCGCTGGCGGCGGCAGGCGGTGGCCTCGGCGAGCCCAAGGAGGGCGTTCAGCCGGCCATGATCGGCCGCCTTGCGTTCGGGCGGGGCGAGGCCCTCGTCGATCTGGGTGCGCCGATAGCGGATATCGTCGGGGCCATAGAGGGTGAGCGTTTCGGCCGGCGCGCCATCCCGGCCACCGCGGCCGATTTCCTGATAGTAGCTTTCGATGGATTTGGGCAGATCGGCATGGGCGACCCAGCGGATATCGGGCTTGTCGATGCCCATGCCGAAGGCGACCGTCGCCACGACGATCAACCCGTCATCGCGCTGGAAGCGCCCCTCGACCTCGCGCCGCCCCTCCGGGTCCATGCCGCCGTGATAGTGGCAGGCGGCGTGGCGGGCCTCGCGCAGGGCCTGCGCCAGCGTCTCGGTCTTGGCGCGGGTGCCGCAATAGACGATGCCGGACTGGCCGCGCCTTGCATCGGCAAAGCGCAGGATCTGCTCGCGCGGCTTGTCCTTGGCAGCGAAGGCGAGGTGGATGTTGGGCCGGTCGAAGCCGCGCAGGAAGATCTCGGGCGGATGGCCGTCGAAGAGGCGGGTGACGATCTCAGCCCGCGTTTCCTCATCGGCGGTGGCGGTGAAGGCGGCCAGCGGCACGTTCAGGGCCCGGCGCAGTTCTCCGATGCGCAGATAGTCGGGGCGGAAGTCATGGCCCCATTGGCTGACGCAATGCGCCTCATCGACCGCAATGGCGCTGGTGCCGATCCGGCGCAGAAGTGCCAGCGTTGCGCCCGAGGCGAGCCGTTCGGGCGCCATGTAGAGCAGTTTCATGCGGCCTTCGTCCAGCGCGGCGAAAACCTCCTCGGTCTCGGCATCGGTATTGCCCGAGGTCAGCGCCCCCGCCTCCACCCCCGCCTCGCGCAGGGCGCGGACCTGATCGCGCATCAGGGCGATCAGGGGGGAGATGACAACGGTCACACCCTCACGGCACAGCGCGGGCAACTGGAAGCACAGCGACTTGCCGCCGCCCGTGGGCATGATCGCCAAGGCATTCTGCCCGGCCAGCACGGCGCGCACGATCTCTTCCTGCCCCGGACGGAAACTTGCGAAGCCGAAGACCGACGAGAGGAGCGCTGTGGCGGAATGTGCGGTCATGCTGCGGCCTCAAAAGCCGTAGAAGAAGCCCGCATTGTTCTGCAGCGCGCGCTGCAGAATGATGAGGATGATGAAGGCCACCAGCGGCGCAAGATCGAGCCCGGACATGTTGGGCAGGATTCGGCGGATCGGGCCATAGATCGGTTCCAGCAGGCGGTTCAGGCCGAACCAGATCTGCGCGACCATCGGCTGACGGGTGTTCAGCACCTGGAAGCTGATCAGCCAGGACAGGATGATATGCGCGATCATCACGAACCAGACGACGTTCAGGATCAGCATCAGGGCTTGGTAGAGCGTCGTCATCCGTGTTCTCCGGCTGGGGTTGCGGCGCCAGAGGTAAGGCCTGCGCGCCCTTCATGCAACCTCTCGCGCCGCAGCAGGATGTAACGCAACGTCTGCGGTTGACGCAGCCCTGCCGCGGCGTCACGCGGGGTGCAACAGGAGGCGCCCGATGTATCCCTTCATCCGTATGGCCTATGCGATGGCCAAATGCCGCAAGGCCCCGCCGCTGCCGGTGACCGGCACGCATGTCTCGCAGCATATCTGCTGGCCCTGGGATCTGGACATCTGGGTCGAGCTGAACAATGGCCGCACTCTGACGCTGTATGATCTGGGGCGGATCCCGCTGGCGATGCGCACCGGGCTGATCGGGCCTTTGCGCGCCAATCGTTGGGGGATTACCGTGGCGGGCAGTTCGGTGCGCTATCGCCGCCGGGTGCGGATGTTCGAGCGGTTCGAGATGCGCAGCCGCTGCCTCGGCTGGGATGCCAAGTTCCTGTACATGGATCAGAGCATGTGGCGGAACGGCGAATGTACCAGTCAGGTGCTGATCCGGTCGGCCTTTACCGGCAAGGGCGGGATCGTGCCGCCAGCCGAGGTGCTGGCCGCGATGGGCAGTCATGAGGCAAGCCCGGCCCTGCCTGCATGGGTTCAGGCCTGGATTGCCGCCGATGCCGAACGCCCCTGGCCGCCGCAGCCTTAGGGGCCGTTCCCCGGCTTGTGCCGCGACCAATTCTGGGGCTTGATCGCGCCGGCAACAGGGCGGCAGGAGCGGGCGGCATGGCGATTTCGGCGAACAGGCGGATCTGGGGCTGGTTCTTCTTCGACTGGGCCAGCCAGCCTTACAATACGCTGCTGCTGACCTTCATCTTCGGCCCCTATATCAAGGAGCTTCTGGGCAGCGGCACCGCGGCGCAGCAGGTCTGGGGCTATGGCATCGGCATCACCGGCTTTGTCATCGCGTTGGCGGCGCCGCTGCTGGGGGCGATTGCCGACCGGGCTGGTGGGCGTATGGGGTTCATCTGGGTGTTCTCGGTCTTCTACGTGCTGGGGGCCTGGGGGTTGTGGTACGCGGCCCCGGGCGACTTCAGCCTGCTGCTGGTGATGCTGTGCTTCGGCATCGGGCTGGCGGCGATGGAGTTCGCCACGATCTTCACCAATGCGATGCTGCCAGGTCTTGGCACCCGTGCCGAGATCGGCCGGATTTCCGGCACCGGCTGGGCCTTTGGCTATCTGGGCGGGCTGGTATCGTTGATACTGATGCTGGCGCTGCTGGCAGAGAACAGCGAGACCGGGCGCACGATGATCGGCATCGCGCCGATCCTTGGGCTGGACCCGGAGCTGCGCGAGGGCACCCGGGCGGTGGGGCCGCTGACCGCGATCTGGTATGCGCTGTTCATGGTGCCCTTCTTCTTGTGGGTGCGCGAGCCGCGGGTGCCGGGCGCAGTGCCGGTGCTGCAGGCCGCGCGCGAGGCGGTGCCGCAGCTACGCCAGACGCTGGCCACCCTGCCCGCGCGGCGCAGCCTGTCGGCCTATCTGCTCTCATCCATGTTCTACCGCGATGCGCTGAACGGCATGTATGTGTTCGGCGGCATCTACGCCGCGGGCGTGCTGGACTGGACGGTGACCGATGTCGGCAAGTTCGGGCTGCTGGCGGTGCTGACCGGGGCGTTGTTCGCCTGGATCGGCGGGCGGGCCGACGCGCGCTTCGGGCCGAAGCCGGTGATCGCGTTCAACGTAGTGGTGCTGGCGCTGGTGGCACTTGGGGTGGTTTTCATCTCGCGCACCTCGGTCTTCGGGATGGCCGTCGGGCCGGACAGCGCCCTGCCCGACATCGCCTTCTATGCGATGGGCGCGCTGATCGGCGCGGGGGGGGGCGCGCTGCAATCAGCCAGCCGCACCATGCTGGTCCGGCAGGCGGATACCACGCGGATGACCGAGGCGTTTGGCCTCTACGCGCTGGCCGGGAAAGCGACGTCCTTCATCGCGCCGCTGTCGATTGGTGTGGTCACGCAGCTGACGGGCAGCCAGCAGGCGGGGATTTCTCCCCTGATCGTGTTGTTCCTTCTGGGGCTGGTCCTGCTAGTCTGGGTGAAACCCGATGGAGAGGAGGCCCCGGCATGATCCGTTTCGCACTTACACTGGCCGCATTGATCGGCCTTGCCCTTCCGGCAACGGCCGAACCCCTGGCGCGCAACCTCTTCGGGGCAAAGCCCGCACCCTCGGCACAGGCACCCGCCGCCATCGGCAGCTATGCCAAGGGCTGCGCCGCCGGGCTGCAGGCAATGCCCGAAAGCGGGCCGACCTGGCAGGCGATGCGCCTGTCGCGTAACCGCAACTGGGCGCATCCTGAAATGGTGGGCTATCTGGTGGACCTGTCGCAGACCGCCCGCAAGCTGGGGTGGGCCGGGCTTTACATCGGCGATATCAGCCAGCCGCGCGGCGGGCCGATGACCGGCGGGCATAACAGCCATCAGATGGGCCTTGATGCCGATATCTGGATGTTGCCGCCGCAGCGGTTGAACCTGACGCGGCAAGAGCGTGAGAACCTGTCCTCGATCTCGGTCCGCACTGAGGATCAGACGCGGGTGAATGGCAACTGGACCCCGCAGCATCAGGCGCTGCTGGCCGCGGCCGCCGCGGATCCGCGGGTGGACAGGATCTTCGTGGCGGCTGCGGTGAAGGTCGAGATGTGCAAGACCGCCCGCCCGCGCGATGCCCGCTGGCTACAAAAGATCCGCCCGATCTATGGCCACAACACCCATTTCCATGTGCGGCTGAAATGCCCCCGCGGGGATCGCCTCTGCGAGACGCAGACGCCGACGGTGGATGAGCTGTCCAAGGGCGGCGATGGCTGCGACGAGAGCCTGCAGTGGTGGGTGACCACCTACCTTGAAGAGCTGCGCAATCCGCCGAAACGGCCCAAGGTGCCGGGCCCGCGCGTCCGCACGCCCAAGGAGTTCACCATGGCCGACCTGCCCCGCCAATGCGCCGCCGTACTCGCCTCGGACTGATCGCAGCGCTGGCCTGCCTGCCGCTGGTTTTCGGCATTGGCACCCGGCTCGGCGGCGCGGCCGAGCCGCAGCTGGCAGAGCATGTCGGCACCTGGGTCTGGCGCAGCAGCGTTGAGCGGTTTGGCGGCTTTTCCGGACTGGAACTATCGGCGGACGGGCTGGACTTTGCCGCGGTGTTGGACCGCGGGACCATCGCCCAAGGGCGGCTGCAGCGCGGCGCCGATGGGCGTGTGACGGGTGTTGAGCAGGCAACGCTGCTGCCCTTGCGCGACAGCAAGGGGGAGGCCCTGACCGGCCGCTTCACCGATGCCGAGGGGCTGGCGATGGCCGCGGATCGCAGCCTCTATGTCTCGTTCGAGGGCTATGCTAGGGTCGCGCGCTACGCGAGCCCCGGCGGTGTGGCCGAGCGGCTGCCCCGGCCTGACGCCTTCGACGCCCTGCAGAACAACTCGTCGCTGGAGGCTATGGCCATCGGTCCGGACAGCGCGCTCTACACCCTGCCAGAGCGGTCGGGCGCCAAGGACCGGCCCTTCCCGGTCTGGCGGTTCAGGGGCGGCGATTGGGAGCAGCCCTTCGCCCTGCCCCGGGATGGCAACTGGCTGCCGGTCGGCGCCGACTTCGGGCCGGACGGGCAGTTCTACCTGCTGGAGCGGGATTTCTTTGGTATCGGCTTTCTCAGCCGCGTGCGGCGCTTCGCTATCGACGGCGACACAGTGACGGGGGGCGAGGTGCTGCTGCAGACCCGCACCGCCACCCATGACAACCTTGAGGGCATCGCCGTCTGGCAGGACGCCGCAGGGGCGATCCGGCTGACCATGATCTCGGATGACAATTTCTTCTGGGTCCAGCGGACAGAGTTCGTGGACTACCGGCTCGCGCCCTGAGCGAAACCGCTTGACCGGAGTGGCCATTCGGCCCTATCCCGCCGCGTCCCGCCGCGCGGGGCCAAGTGTCCGCAACCTTGTCAAAACGGATCAAACATGACCCGATACCTTCCTGGCATCCTTGCCATGGCCGCCATAGTCGTGGCCTCGAACATCCTCGTGCAAATCCTGCTGGGAAGCTGGCTGACATGGGGCGCCTTCACCTATCCCTTCGCCTTCCTCGTCACCGATGTGATGAACCGCGTCTATGGCCCCGCAGCCGCCCGGCGCGTGGTGCTGGCGGGCTTTGTCACCGGCATTGCCTGCTCGCTGATCGGAACTCAGATCATGGGCGAGTTCGGCCCGCTGGTCACGCTGCGCGTGGCGCTTGGTTCCGGCCTCGCCTTCCTTGTCGCGCAGATGCTGGATGTGGCGGTGTTCGACCGGATGCGCGGCGGTGCCTGGTGGCGCGCGCCGCTGGTCTCCACCCTCGTCGGCTCCTCGCTCGACACTGCGATCTTCTTCTCGGTCGCCTTCTCGGGCGCGCTGGTCTTCCTTGAACCCGGCAATGACGTCTCCTGGGCCGGCGAGATGCTACCGCTTCTGGGCCTCGGCCCGGTGGCTCCGCTCTGGGTTTCGCTGGCCGTTGCCGACTGGCTCGTCAAGCTGACGCTGGCTTTGGCAGCACTGGTACCCTTCCGCCTGATCGTTTCAAGGCTATTGGGAAACAGCGCACCCCTTGCGTAAAAAGATTTGACACACACAAAATCTGTGGCAACCTTGGCTTAACGGCAACGCATTGAAAGGAGGTGGTCCAGTGTCTAGAGTGATAGTGGAGAGAGGTGTCGGGACAGTCAGGGGGGCCGTGGCCTGAGGGCAGCCCCGAAGGCTTTGATCCCTGACTGGGCCTCGTCGAGCTTCGACACCCTAACTGGCCCATCTCCGTAGATCTCGGGGGCCGTTTCCGGAAAGGAAACGGCCCTTTCCGATTGGGGGGGGCGCACGATGGCACGCATCTGCCTACTGCGCCCCGCCCAAAAACCGAAAAGCCGCCCAAAGTCAGGGGCGGCTTTTTCGTTGGTCACTGGAGTTTTTTTGGTGGAGCCAAGCGGGATCGAACCGCTGACCTCTTGAATGCCATTCAAGCGCTCTCCCAACTGAGCTATGGCCCCACCGGAGGTCCGGTCAGCTTGGCTTATGCCGTCGCTGCCCGTGTCGCGCCGTATAGGCAAGTGCAAAGGCGGGCGCAAGAGAAAATCGGTGCGCCTGCCGCAGAAACCACGGGGGTGGGGAAAGGCGCCAGATGGCGCCCCGGTCCCTGCCCCGAGGCCGGAAGTCAGACCTCGTCTTCGTTGGTCGCGACGTCGGCGATTTCGTCCAGCGAGACGTTGTCGTCTTCGTCATCTTCCAGCAGATCGTCATCGAGATCGACGTCGGCGGTTTCGTCTTCCAGCACTTCTTCGTCGACCAGCTCGTCGCTCTCGGCGGCGCGGACGCGTTCACGATCCCGGTCGCGCACGGCGGCCTTCTCGGCGATCATCGAACGGCCACGGCTGACGATCAGGCTGTCGGCGGTGAACGTGTGGGCGCATTCCGGGCAGGTCATCGGGTCGCGCTGCAGGTCGTAGAACCGGCTGGCGCAGTGCGGGCACAGGCGCTTGACGCCCCATTCTTCCTTGGGCATGAACGTCCCTTTCCGTGGCAAAAGCTGAGTGCAGAGTCGGCGTCAACTGCCACAAGTGCCGGGGGGTGTCAAAGCCTTTCCACCCACAGTCGCGTGTGTCAGGACGGGCTTTCCGCCAGCGCAGGCTGCGCTATGCTGCACGTGTCCCCCACCGGAGCCCGCATGACCCGCATCGCCCGCCTTGACGGTACCCCGCCGCTGGAGATCGCGCTGCGCCGTTCGGGCCGGGCGCGGCGCTTCTCGCTGCGGGTGTCGCGGCTGGACGGGCGGGTGACGCTGACGCTGCCGACGCACGCGCGCGAGGCCGAGGCGCTGGCCTTTGCCCGGGGCAAGGATGGCTGGATCCGGCAGGTGCTGGTGCAGATGGGCTTCGGGCCGGGGGCCGTGGTGGAGGCGGGGCTGCGCTTTGGCGACACGGTGCCGTTCGAGGGGCGGGCGCTGGTGCTGACCCCGGCCGCTGTGCGCAGCCCGCGGGCGGAGGGCGGCGCGCTGCTGATGCCGGCCGATCCGGCGCGGATTTTGCCGCGACTGACGGCCTTCCTGAAGCTCGCGGCGCGGGACCGGCTGACCGAGGCGTCAGACCGGCATGCCGCCGCGCTTGGGCTGCGCTACAGCCGGATCACGCTGCGCGATACCCGCTCCCGCTGGGGCTCCTGCACCTCGGATGGGGCGCTGATGTATTCCTGGCGGCTGATTCTGGCGCCGCCGGAGGTGCTGGATTACGTCGCCGCGCATGAGGTGGCGCATCTGGCCGAGATGAACCACTCGCCGGCCTTCTGGGCCGTGGTGGCGCGGTTGATGCCGGATTATGCGCGCCACCGGGCCTGGCTGCGGGCCGAAGGCGCGGCCCTGCACCGGCTGCGGCTGAACGTGGACAGTTGACGCGGCCGCGGATTTCGTGATCACGCTGCGCTATGCACAAGCCCGTCCGCCTGCCAGAAACCGCCGCGCATGAGCGGATCTACCGCGCCCTGCGCCTGCAGATCATGCATGGCGAGCTGGCGCCGGGGCAGGCGCTGACGCTGCGGGGCCTTGGCAAGGCCCATGGCGTGTCGATGACCCCGGCGCGCGAGGCGCTGCGGCGGCTGGCCGCAGAGGGGGCGCTGTCGCTGTCGGCCTCGGGCCGGGTCGGGACGCCGGAACTATCGAACGAGCGCATCGAGGAGCTGGCGATGCTGCGCGCGCTGATCGAGCCGGAGCTTGCGAGCCGGGCGCTGCCACGGGCGCATATGGCGCTGATCGAGCGGTTGCAGACGATCAACATGGCCAATGCCGAGGCGGTGGTGAAGCAGGACGCGGTGGGCTACATCCGCACCAATCTGGAGTTTCACCGCACTCTCTACCTACGGGCGCAGGCTCCGGCGATGCTGGCGATCGTGGAAACGGTCTGGCTGCAGCTGGGGCCAACGATGCGCGCGCTTTATGGCAAGCTGCGCCGGTCGGAAGCGCCGCCGCATCACCGCATCATCATCGCTGCGCTGAAGGCGGGGGACGAGCCGGGGCTGCGATTGGCGGTGCGCACCGACGTGACGCAGGGGCTGCGACATTTGGCAGCGTAGGCTGCGACGGAATGTAGCGGGGGCCGCGTTCTGGGCTGTGGGGCGCCGCAGCCACTCACGGTCATATTGGCGGCGCTCTACCCTGCCTTGGTGGGGGAGAGGCCGGCCGGGCTTCCCCGAGCCGGCCTTTTCCTGAATGTTATCAGGCGTGTATGGCGCCGTCGCCGCAGGCCAGCGCAGCCTCGCGCACCGCTTCCGAGAAGGTCGGGTGGGCGTGGCAGGTGAGCGCCACGTCCTGGGCCGAGGCGCCGAATTCCATCGCCACGCAGATCTCGTGGATCAGGTCGCCCGCCGCCGGGCCGATGATGTGGCAGCCAAGCACGCGGTCGGTGTCCTTGTCGGCGAGGATCTTCACGAAGCCTTCGCCCATGAACACCGCCTTGGCGCGGGCATTGCCCATGAAGGGGAACTTGCCGACCTTGTAGGCGCGGCCGGCCTCTTTCAGTTGCTCTTCGGTCTGGCCGACGCTGGCAACCTCGGGCGAGGTGTAGATGACGCCGGGGATGACGGCGTAGTTCACATGTCCATGTTTTCCCGCAAGAACTTCGGCCGCGGCCATGCCTTCATCTTCGGCCTTGTGGGCCAGCATCGGGCCGGGAACGGCGTCGCCGATGGCGTAGATGCCTTTCACATTGGTCTGGAAATGGTCGTCGATCTTGACCATGCCGCGGGGCAGCATCTCGACCCCAAGCGCTTCCAGCCCGAGGCCGGCGGTGTAGGGTTTGCGGCCCGTGGCGAGCAGCACCGTGTCGGCCTCAAGCGTCGCTTCGCTGTCATCCTTGCGCAGTTTGTAGGTGACGGTGGCCTTGCCTTTGGCCACGTCCACCTTCTGCACGGCGGCGCCCATGATGAACTCAAAGCCTTGTTTCACCAGCATTTTCTGGAAGGCCTTGGCGACTTCGGCATCCATGCCGGGGGTGATGGCGTCGAGGTATTCGACGACGGTGACCTTGGTGCCGAGGCGGGCGTAGACGGAGCCCATTTCGAGGCCGATCACGCCGGCGCCGATGACCACCAGGGATTTCGGGATCTTGCCGAGCGACAGGGCGCCGGTGGAGGTGACGACGGTCTGTTCATCTACTTCCACGCCGGGCAGCGAGGCGGGTTCCGATCCGGTGGCGATGACGATGGACTTCGCCTCATGCACCTCGTCCCCGACCTTGACCTTGCCGGCCTCGGGGATCGAGCCCCAGCCTTTCAGCCAGGTGACCTTGTTCTTCTTGAACAAGAACTCGATGCCCTTGGTGTTTCCGTCCACCACATCTTGTTTGTAGGCCTGCATCTGCGGCCAATCCACCGAGGGCGATTTGCCCTTCAGGCCCATCTTGGCGAAGTTGTGTTCCGCCTCGTGCAGGTGGTGCGTGGCGTTCAGCAGCGCCTTGGACGGGATGCAGCCGATGTTGAGGCAGGTGCCGCCAAGCGTCTCGCGCCCCTCGACACAGGCGACCTTCAGGCCGAGTTGCGCGCAGCGGATGGCGCAGACATAGCCGCCGGGGCCGGCGCCGATCACGATCACATCAAAGCTCGCCATGGTAGTCTCCTTCAGGCTTTTTCGGTGTGTGGAAACCGTATGGAAACCATGCAGATTTCATACATACGATTGCCGCATGTTTCAGAACAGCGCGGCGAGGATCATCGCCACGGTCGCAAGGAAGCCGATGCCCCAGATCGCCGAGCGCCAGGGCTTCCAGCCGAGGGCATAGGCAGGAACGTAGAGCACCCGCATCGCCAGATAGATCCAGGCGCAGGCGGCGGTGAAGCCGGTGGACTGGCCGCCGAGCGTGACCACGACCACGGCGAGGGTGAAGAGGATCAGCCCCTCGAAATGGTTGTTCAGCGCGCGCTGGAGGCGGGCGGTGCGCGGGCTGAGCGACCGCGAGGGCGGCCGGTCGCGCGGGCTGGAGGTGTAGCCGGTTCCAAGCTCCATATTCGCCGGGAGGGCGAAGAGCAGGAACTGGACGGCTTGCAGGAGGCCGGCGAGGGCGAGGGCTGTGAGTTCGGGGGTCATTTGATCGTGGCCCTGTAGTTGGTTTCTTCACATATGTTGAAGGTACTGGCTGCAACCCAAGCCAGAAAATACACGATGAAAAATGGCGGAAAGACAAGCGAGACGGCTATACACATCCCCGGAAACAGTAGCGGCTGACGCACGAAGGTTGGGAGAGCCCCCACCTTTTCCAGCAAATCAATATGGAAATTCCAGACAGTCGCCAAAAGCACCACCACAGACCAAAGGACTTCTTGGAAGAATTTTATGCCGCGGTCGCCCAATTCAGCACTCGGGCCCACCGCTTCTTGGTCGTTCCCATATCCGTCATGTTCTGCTGGATCGTTATTTTTGACCGCGTTGCTTCCTTGCTCCATTTTACTGGAAACTAGCCATCCAATGAATGCTCCGAGCGGGCCGAACACCCAAGCAGCATTGTAGCCCGCTCCGCCCGTTACGAACCCCATAGAGGAACCAACGAACCAGCCAGACACCGCCCCTGCTACTATTAGTGCAATAGACTTGGACAAGGGCGGCCTCCAGATTTCAACTACCGACCAGTATCTGCGCGCCTAAATATCCACCAGCAACCGCCGCGGATCCTCCAGCGCTTCCTTGACCCGCACCAGGAAGGTCACGGCCCCCTTGCCGTCCACGATCCGGTGATCGTAGCTCAGCGCCAGATACATCATCGGGCGGATCACGATCTGGCCGTTCACCACGACCGGGCGGTCCTGGATCTTGTGCATGCCGAGGATGCCCGATTGCGGCGGGTTCAGGATCGGCGAGGACATCAGCGAGCCATAGACGCCGCCGTTGGAGATGGTGAACGAGCCGCCCTGCATTTCGGCCATGGACAGCTTGCCGTCACGGGCGCGCAGGCCAAGTTCGCCGATCTTCTTTTCGATCTGGGCAAAGCCCATCTGGTCGGCGTCGCGCACCACCGGGACCACGAGGCCCGAGGGGGTGCCGACGGCCACGCCCATGTGGACGTAATGCTTGTAGACCACATCGCCGCCGTCGATCTCGGCATTGACCTCGGGCACTTCTTTCAGCGCGTGGCAGCAGGCCTTCACGAAGAAGGACATGAAGCCCATCTTCACGCCGTGCTTCTTTTCAAACTGGTCCTTGTAGGTGTTGCGCAGCTCCATCACGCCGGACATGTCCACCTCGTTATAGGTGGTCAGCATGGCAGCGGTGTTCTGCGCTTCCTTCAGGCGGCGGGCGATGGTGGCGCGCAGGCGGGTCATCTTCACGCGCTCTTCGCGGGCGGCATCCTCGGCCGGGACCGGGGCGCGCGGGGCGGAGGCCGGGGCCGGAGCGGGCGAGGCTTTCGGAGCCGATGCTGCGCGGGCGACGTCTTCCTTCATGATCCGGCCATCGCGGCCCGAGCCGGTGACCTGATCGGCGGACAGGCCAGCCTCGGCCATCGCCTTCTTGGCCGAGGGCGCGTCTTCCACGTCCTTGGATTTCGAGGTGACGACGGCTTCAGGCGTGGCGGCGGCCGGTGCCGGCGAGGCCTCTTCCGACTTCGGCGCGGAGGGCGCGGCGGCGGCGCCTTCGGACACGACGGCCAGCTTGGCCTTGGCATCGACGGTGGTGCCTTCGGGCGCCAGGATCTCGGTCAGCACGCCGGCGACCGGGCTGGGGACTTCGACCGACACCTTGTCGGTTTCCAGCTCGCACAGCATTTCATCCTGCGCGACAGCGTCGCCCACCTTCTTGAACCAGGTGGCCACGGTCGCCTCGGTCACGCTTTCACCCAGCGTCGGCACCATCACATCGGTCATCTTGCCCTCTTTCGCGCCAGCTTCGGCTTCGGCGCCTTTTTTCGGCTTCACTTCTTCGGGGCCAGCGGTTCCGGCCTCGGCGATCTGCGCAAGCAGCGCGGCAACCCCGACCGTGGTGCCTTCGGGCGCCACGATCTCGATCAGCTTTCCGGCGGCGGGGGCGGGAACCTCCACCGTCACCTTGTCGGTCTCCAGCTCGCACAGCATCTCGTCGGCGGCGACGGTGTCACCGACCTTCTTGAACCAGGTGGCGACGGTCGCCTCGGACACGCTTTCACCAAGGGTTGGGACGCGGACTTCGATGGCCATGGATTATCCTCCGACCGTTAGGGCTTCGTTGACCAGCGTTTCCTGCTCTGCCTTGTGGCGAGAGGCGAGGCCGGTGGCCGGCGAGGCCGAGGCGGCGCGGCCGACATAGCGGGCGCGGCCATGGGTGGCGCCGATGCGGCCCAGAACCCATTCGAGGTTGGGTTCGAGGAAGGTCCAGGCGCCCTGGTTCTTGGGCTCTTCCTGGCACCAGACGATTTCGGCACCGAGGAAGCGGCTGAGCTCCTTGACGATGGATTGCGCCGGGAACGGGTAGAACTGTTCCAGCCGCAGCAGGTAGACATCGTCGATGCCGCGCTTGTCGCGTTCGGCCAGGAGGTCGTAATAGACCTTGCCCGAGCACATGACGACGCGCTTGATACCAGCGTCGGGCGCCAGTTTCGTGTCGGAATGGCCCTTCTCGGCGTCATCCCACAGCACGCGGTGGAATTGCGAGCCGGTGGTGAATTCGGCCGCGTCCGACACCGCAAGCGGATGGCGCAGCAGCGACTTCGGCGTCATCAGCACCAGCGGCTTGCGGAAGCTGCGGTGGATCTGGCGGCGCAGGATGTGGAAGTAGTTCGCCGGGGTCGAGCAGTTGGCGACGATCCAGTTATCCTCGGCCGAGTTCTGCAGGAAGCGTTCGAGGCGGGCGGAGGAGTGTTCCGGCCCCTGCCCTTCGAAGCCATGCGGCAGCAGCATGACAAGGCCCGACATCCGCAGCCATTTCCGCTCACCCGAGCAGATGAACTGGTCGAACATGATCTGCGCGCCGTTGGCAAAGTCGCCGAACTGCGCCTCCCACATCACCAGGGCGTTGGGTTCGGCCAGCGAGTAGCCGTATTCGAAGCCGAGGACCGCGTATTCCGACAGCATCGAGTCGATGGCCTCATACTTGGCCTGGCCTGCGCGGATGTGGTTGAGCGGGAAGTACCGCTCTTCCGTGGTCTGGTCGATGAAGGCCGAATGCCGCTGGCTGAAGGTGCCGCGGATACAGTCCTGCCCGGACAGGCGCACCGGATAGCCCTCGATGGCGAGCGAGCCGAAGGCCAGCGCCTCGGCGGTCGCCCAATCGAAGCCGGCGCCGGTTTCGAACATCTTGGACTTGCTGTCGAGCTGGCGGCCGACGGTCTTGTGCAGGTCGAACCCTTCGGGCACGCGGGTCAGCGCGGTGCCGATTTCCTGCATCGTTTCGGGCGCGATGGCGGTCTTGCCGGCCTGATACTCGGCCCCTTCGGAATCAAGCCCGGACCAGCGACCATCCAGCCAGTCGGCACGGTTGGGCTTGAAGTCCTTGCCGGCCTCGAACTCTTCATTGAGCTTGGCCTGGAAGGCGGCCTTCATATCCTCGATCTCGCCCTCGGGGATCAGCCCGTCCTTGACGAGACGCTCGGTGTAAAGCTGCAGCGTGGTCTTGTGCGACTTGATGCGCTTGTACATCGCCGGGTTGGTGAACATCGGCTCGTCGCCTTCGTTGTGACCGAAGCGGCGGTAGCAGAAGATGTCCAGAACCACGTCCTTGTGGAACTTCTGGCGGAATTCGGTGGCGACCTTGGCGGCGTGGACGACCGCCTCCGGGTCATCGCCGTTGACGTGGAAGATGGGTGCTTCGACCATCAGCGCGATGTCGGTCGGATAGGGCGACGAGCGGCTGAAATGCGGCGCGGTGGTGAAGCCGATCTGGTTGTTCACCACGATATGCATGGTGCCGCCGGTGCGGTGCCCGGTCAGGCCCGACAGGCCGAAGCATTCGGCCACGACGCCCTGCCCGGCAAAGGCGGCATCGCCGTGCAGCAGCACGGGCAGCACCTGATGGCGGGTGGTGTCGCCCAGCTGGAACTGCTTGGCGCGGACCTTGCCGAGGACGACCGGGTTCACAGCCTCAAGGTGGGAGGGGTTGGCAGTCAGCGACAGGTGGACGGTGTTGCCGTCAAAGACGCGGTCCGACGAGGCGCCGAGGTGGTATTTCACGTCGCCCGAGCCATCCACATCCTCGGGCTTGAAGCTGCCGCCCTGAAATTCGTGGAAGATGGCGCGGTAGGGTTTGGACATCACGTTGGCCAGCACCGACAGGCGGCCGCGATGCGGCATCCCGATCACGACCTCACGCACGCCGAGGTTGCCGCCGCGCTTGATGATCTGCTCCATCGCCGGGATCAGCGCTTCGCCGCCATCGAGGCCGAAGCGCTTGGTGCCCATGTATTTGACATGCAGGAACTTCTCGAAGCCCTCCGCCTCGACCAGCTTGTTCAGGATGGCGCGGCGGCCTTCACGGGTGAAGGTGATTTCCTTGCCGTAGCCCTCGATCCGTTCCTTCAGCCAGCTGGCCTGCTCGGGATCGGAGATGTGCATGTATTGCAGCGCGAAGGTGCCGCAATAGGTGCGCTTCACGATATCCACGATCTGCCGCATCGAGGCGATCTGCAGACCGAGGACGTTGTCGATGAAGATCGGGCGGTCCATGTCGGCTTCGGTGAAGCCGTAGGATTTGGGGTCCAGCTCGGGATGCGCATTCTGCGCCGTCATTCCCAGCGGGTCGAGATCGGCGGCCAGGTGGCCGCGGATCCGGTAGGCGCGGATGATCATGATGGCGCGGATCGAATCCAGCACCGCGCGCTTGATCTGATCGTCGCTGACCGAGACGCCCTTTTCGGCGGCGACTTCCTTGATCTTGGCGCCGGCGCCCTTGATTTCGCGCATCGCGGCCGGCCATTCGCCGGTCAGCGCCGCGGTCAGGTCATCATTCGGCATCGGCGGCCAGTCGGCGCGCGTCCAGGAGGCACCGGCGGCCTCTTTCTTCACGTCCATCTCGGCATCGCCGAGGCTGCGGAAGAACTCGCCCCAGGCGGCATCGACCGCAGAGGGGTCAGCGGCATAGCGGGCATAGAGCTGCTCGATATATTCCGCGTTATGGCCCTGCAGGAAGCTGGAGGCGTGCAGAAGATCGTTGGGGGATTGGTCGGTCATGTCTGGACCTCGTTGGCGGCAAGCCGGTTGTCGGTGCCCGGGATCGGGCGGGAGAGCGGGGCCGGGCAAAGCCGGGATGAGCGGGCGGCGCCGTCGGGATTTGGGCCGGGGTTCAGGGAACCAACGCGGGCCGAAGGGCCGGGGTTGCGCATGCAAGCCGGGCACGCGCCCTGACGAAGCGTCAAGGCGGGCGGGCGGCAAAGGGCTGCGGCAGGCAGGATTGCGATGAGCAACGATGCGGGGAGCAATGCCAAAGGCCACATCTGCGGCGCCTGCCGCATCCGGGCTTGGGCGCCTGCCGTGTTGCGCGCCCGGCGGGGGGCGTCGCGCCTATGGCTGACCATGACCATCGAGGGTCGGGCTCCGGGGTTGGCCCATGCCGCACTGCGGCGAAGGGCCTTTCAGGTGAACATAGTGCCGGAGCGGGGACCGCTCCGGCACAAACTTGCGGCCTGATTACAGGCTGATGGCTTTCAGCACGGCTTCGCCCAGACCGGCGGGGCTGTCGGCAACGATGATCCCGGCGGATTTCATCGCCTCGATCTTCGAATCCGCGTCGCCCTTGCCGCCCGAAACGATGGCACCGGCATGGCCCATGCGGCGGCCCGGAGGCGCGGTGCGCCCGGCGATGAAGCCCGCGGTGGGTTTCCAGCGGCCACGGCGCTTTTCATCGGCCAGGAACTGCGCGGCTTCTTCTTCGGCAGCGCCGCCGATCTCACCGATCATGATGATCGAGTGGGTTTCGGGGTCGGCCAGGAACATCTCCAGCACGTCAAGGTGCTCGGTGCCCTTGATCGGGTCGCCGCCGATGCCGACGGCCGAGGACTGGCCGAGGCCAACGTCGGTGGTCTGCTTCACGGCCTCATAGGTCAGCGTGCCCGAACGGGACACGACGCCGACCGAACCGCGCTTGAAGATGCTGCCCGGCATGATGCCGATCTTGCATTCGTCCGGCGTCATCACGCCGGGGCAGTTCGGGCCGATCAGGCGCGACTTGGAGTTCAGCAGGGCGCGCTTGACGCGCATCATGTCCAGCACCGGGATGCCTTCGGTGATGCAGACGATCAGCTCCATCTCGGCGTCGATCGCCTCGAGAATCGAGTCGGCGGCGAAGGGCGGCGGAACGTAGATCGCCGAGGCATTGGCGCCAGTGCGTTCCTTGGCCTCGTGGACCGAGTTGTAGACCGGCAGACCGAGATGCTCGGTGCCGCCCTTGCCCGGGGTCACGCCGCCGACCATCTTGGTGCCATAGGCGATGGCTTGTTCGGAGTGGAAGGTGCCCTGCGAGCCGGTGAAGCCCTGACAGATGACCTTGGTGTTCGAGTTGACGAGAACGGCCATGGAAACTTACCCCTTCACCGCTTTGACGATTTTCTTTGCCGCATCCGACAGGTCGTCGGCCGCGATGACGTTGAGGCCGGAGTTCCGGATGATCTCTTTCCCCAGCTCGACATTCGTGCCCTCAAGGCGCACGACCAGCGGAACCTGCAGGCCGACTTCCTTCACCGCGGCGATGACGCCCTCGGCGATGATGTCGCAGCGCATGATGCCGCCGAAGATGTTCACGAGGATGCCTTTGACGTTGGGATCCGAGGTGATGATCTTGAACGCCTCGGTCACCTTCTCCTTGGTGGCGCCGCCGCCGACGTCGAGGAAGTTGGCAGGCTCGGCGCCGTAGAGCTTGATGATGTCCATCGTCGCCATCGCAAGACCGGCGCCGTTGACCATGCAGCCGATCTCACCGTCAAGCGCGATGTAGTTCAGGTCGAACTTCGAGGCGGCGAGTTCCTTGGAGTCTTCCTCGGTCTCGTCGCGCAGCGCCATGATGTCGGACTGACGGTAGAGAGCGTTGTTGTCGAAGCCGATCTTGGCGTCGAGGCACTTGATCATCCCATCGGGGGTGACGATCAGCGGGTTGATCTCGAGCATCTCCATGTCCTTCTCGATGAAGGCGCGGTAGAGGTTCTTGACCAGCTGGACGCATTGCTTGACCTGCCCGCCTTCCAGCCCGAGGGCGAAGGCGACGCGGCGGCCGTGGAAGTCGGACAGGCCCGAGGCCGGATCGACGCTGAAGGACATGATCTTCTCGGGGGTGTGGGCGGCCACTTCCTCGATGTCCATGCCGCCTTCGGTCGAGACGACGAAGGAGACGCGGCTGGTGGCGCGGTCGACCAGCAGAGCCAGATAAAGCTCGCGGGCGATGTCGCTGCCATCTTCGATGTAGATGCGGTTGACCTGCTTGCCGGCGGGGCCGGTCTGGTGGGTCACGAGGGTGCGGCCCAGCATCTGCTTGGTCATCGCCTCGGCCTCTTCGACCGATTTGGCAAGGCGCACGCCGCCTTTTTCGCCGGCCTCGGCCTCCTTGAAGGAGCCCTTGCCGCGGCCGCCCGCGTGGATCTGGGCCTTGATGACCCAGAGCGGGCCGTCAAGCTCGCTCGCGCAGGTTTTGGCCTCTTCAGCGCGCAGGACGATACGACCGTCCGAGACCGGGCAGCCGTAGCTGCGCAGAAGCGCCTTCGCCTGGTATTCGTGGATGTTCATGGTAGCGTCCCATGCTGGTGCAATTTGGGGCTGAATGGCACAGCTTCCTTGATGGCAAAAGGCATTTCGGTGCAATCGGCGGTTTGCAGCCGCTTTTCCGGGTTTTGTGATCACGGGTTTGAAACCTGTGATCACAATCAATTTCCCGCCCGGAAAGCCGTGTAATTGCGGGTAAGGTCGGCCGCGAATCAGGTGGCGCTAACAGGTGGGGGTGGCATGTCGGGGCAAAAGCCAAGTTGGGCGGTGGTGGCGACGGTGGACGAACCAGCGCCGCTGCTGGCGGCCTTTGCGGCACATCATCTGGATCTGGGCGCGGCGACGGTGCATCTGTTCCTCGACAGCCCCAATCCCGAGGCGCAAGCACTGATGGCCGGGGTGCCACGGCTGACGGTAACGCTGTGCGATGACGAGTGGTGGCGGCTCAGCCGCAGGGGCAGCCGCCCCCAGCGCCACACTGCGCGGCAGAAATCCAACGCGGCGCATGTCTACCGGATGGGCGAGACGGACTGGCTGCTGCATTGCGATGCGGATGAGTTCGTCTGGCCGCTGGCGGATCTGGCGGCGGAACTGGCGCTGACGGCGGAGCGCTTCGGCTATCTGAACCTGCGGGTGGCAGAGCGGGTCTGGGCGGGGGAGGAAGGCGACATTTTTGCGGGCCGGTTCCGCACGCCGCTGACCGGGTTTGCGGCGCAGGGGCCGGGGATCTATGGGCCGGCGGCGGGATTTCTGAATGATGGGCTGTCGGGCCATACCGCGGGCAAGGGCATCGTACGCACCGGGCGCGGGTTCGAGATGGGGGTGCATCACCCGGTGCCAGGCGCAGTGCCGGTGCCGATGCGCCCGGCCGAGGCGGCGCGGCTGCTGCATTTCGACGGGCTGACGCCGCTGCATTTCGCGCTGAAGCTGCTGAAGCGCGCGACCGAAAGCTATGGCGGGCCGCCGCGGCCGCATGGCGCGCACCGGATCTTGCAGTTCACGCGGATGGCGGCGGCGGCGCGCGACGGCGCAGGCTGGCGCGATCTGGCGGGCACGGTCCAGGGGCTGACGGCGCAGCAGGCGGCGGCGCTGGAAGAGGCCGGAGGGCTGCTGGACGCGCGGCCGGATATCGAGGGCGCGCTGGCGCGGCAATTGCCGGGGCGGGCGGTCGACCTGTCGCCGGGCGCTTTCGACGCGATCCTGCGCCGGCGCGAGGCGGCGCTGATCGCGGCGACGGGCCTGTCCCTTTAGCGGCGCAGCAGCCGCGACAGGCCCAGCGCGACATTGGCCGAGATCGCCCGCAGGCTGCCGAACAGCCCGCGGTCCACCGGCCGGGCCAGCGGCGCGCCGGTGCCGCCAAGCGTCATGTCCGCCGCGATCATCCGCTGGATATGCCGCCACAGCGCCGGGCCGATCACCGCCGCCGGGCTTTCCAGCCGCTTCGTGCGGCCCTTCATATGGCCGTGCAGCCGCGGCAAGTGCAGCACCCGCGGCGCGGTGAACTTGGTGCCCTGCACCTCGACCTGCCGCACCGCCATCAGGTTGTATTCGGGCGGCAGCACCCAGATCCGCAGGTCGCTGTCGAACAGCAGCTCGCGCAGGACATATTGGTCGCGGCCGTGATTGCCCTCGATCATCGTGCGCTCGACAAGGTCGATGAAGGCCTGCGTCTCGGGCGACTGTCGGATGCCGATCATGCCGCCATTGATCTGCGGGAAGGCGGCCGGCATCGGGCGGGTCAGCTGCCGCATCGCCGAGGCTGTGTTGCGGCGCTGTTCATGGGCCGCGACGAAGTCGAAGCGGCCGAGCACCTCGAACACATCGCGCATATCGGCGACCACGATCACGTCGGCATCAAGGCAGATCGTGCGCTGAAACCGGGACCGGCGCAGCGCCTCGAACTTGGGGCGGAACCAGCTGCGGCCCAGTTGGTGAACACGGTCGAAGACCGGGTCGGTCACCTCGCCATCGGTGAAAAGGTCGATCGGCACGCCGGGATTTGTGGCGCGCAGGCTGCGCGCGGCCTCGGCCGCCAGCTGGATGAAGGCCTGGCCGGTGGCGGCAAAGACAAAGCCGTCGCGGGGTTCGGAGGTGGGGTCGGTCATCCGGGGCTCTCCTCATCTGTCTGCCCGCAGTCCTGCCATAGACGGTGCGCGCGGGGAATGCCGGTCTGCGCGGCGAGCACGCAACGAAGAGCGCGCGCCCCTTCAAGGGACGCGCGCCAAGTCTTGCAGCCAATAGATCAGGCCAGCGAGGGATCGATGCCCTTGCAGGCCTCGACGAGGCCTTTCACGGCGTCAACCGACTTCTGGAACATTGCCTGTTCGTCCTTGGTCATCTTGATGTCGATGACCTTCTCGATCCCGCCGGCGCCGATGATGGTGGGAACGCCCACATACATCCCGTCGAGCCCGAGCGCGCCTTTGACATAGGCGGCGCAGGGCAGGACGCGCTTCTGGTCCTTGAGATAGGCTTCGGCCATCTCGATGGCGCTGGTTGCCGGCGCGTAGAAGGCCGAGCCGGTCTTCAGCAGGCCGACGATCTCTGCGCCGCCATCACGGGTGCGCTGCACGATGGCGTCGAGCTTGTCCTGCGTGGTCCAGCCGAGGTCCACGAGATCCGGCAGCGGCACGCCGCCCACGGTGGAGTAGCGGACCAGCGGCACCATCGTGTCGCCATGGCCGCCCAGAACGAAGGCGGTGACGTCGCGCATCGACACGCCGAATTCCACCGACAGGAAGTGGCGGAAGCGGGCCGAGTCGAGCACGCCGGCCATGCCGACGACCTTGTTGTGCGGCATGCCCGAGAATTCGCGCAGGGCCCAGACCATCGCGTCGAGCGGGTTGGTAATGCAGATCACGAAGGCGTCCGGGGCGTGGGTCTTGATGCCCTCGCCCACGGCCTTCATCACCTTGAGGTTGATGCCCAAGAGGTCATCGCGGCTCATCCCCGGCTTGCGCGGGACGCCGGCGGTGACGATGCAGACGTCGGCACCGGCGATGTCGGCATAGTCGTTGGTACCCTTCATCACGGCATCAAAGCCCTCGGAGGGGCCGGATTCGGCGATGTCGAGCGCCTTGCCCTGCGGCGTGCCTTCCGAGATGTCGAACAGGACGACATCCCCGAGTTCCTTGATCGCAGCGAGATGGGCGAGCGTGCCGCCGATCTGACCGGCGCCGATCAGCGCAATCTTGGGTCTGGCCATGAATTCCTCCGGGTCAGGTTATGACTGTGACGCAGGCGCTTCCACCATGGGAAGCGCAGCTGACGCGGGGATGCGTAGTCTGTCACGGCCCGCCGTGCAAGTGCGGCGCGGGCCCGGCGGGGTTTGAGGATGGATCGGCGCCGATGTTTGCGCTAAAGAGCCGTCGCGCCGCGCGGGCGGTGCCCGGAAACCGGGCGCGGAGGCCTGCGGCGGGCGGGCGATTCTGTGAAATGCGAGGCGGCCGTGGAAGACTCCGTGCTGTTCTGGGTGGCGGCGCTGACCGCGGCCGTGCTGGTCGGCTCGGCGAAGGGCGGCTTGCCGGTTGTCGGCATGCTGTCGGTCCCGATCCTGTCGCTGGTGATGTCGCCGGTGATGGCGGCGGGGCTGCTGCTGCCGGTCTATGTAGTGTCGGACATGTTCGGGGTCTGGGCCTATCGCCACGCCTTTGACCGGCGCAATCTGGCAATCCTGATCCCGGGCGCGGTGGTGGGCATCGCGCTTGGCTGGGCCACGGCGAGCGTGGTGCCGGAGCGGGCGGTGACCGGGCTGGTGGGGCTGATCGGGCTGGCATTCTCGGCCAACCTGCTGCTCCGCCGGACCGTTCCGGCAGAGCGGGGGGCCACAGTGGCGCCAGGACTGTTCTGGGGCGCGGTGGCGGGCTTCACCAGTTTTGTCAGCCATGCCGGTGGGCCGCCCTATCAGGTCTATGTGCTGCCGCAGCGGCTGTCCAAGACCGTGTTCGCCGGCACCACGACGATCTTCTTTGCGGTGGTGAACGCGGTGAAGCTGGTCCCCTACTGGGCGCTGGGGCAGTTGTCGGGGGAGAATTTGAAGGTGGCGGCGGTGCTGATGCTGCCCGCCAGCCTCGCGGTCTTTGCTGGGTTGAAGCTGGTCAAGGTGCTGCCCGAGAAGCTGTTTTTCGCGCTGGTGACATGGGCGCTGCTGGCGGTGTCGCTCCGGCTGCTGTGGCAGGCGGCGGCGGGCTGAGGGTCAGGCGTCTGTGCCCTCAGGCGGCAGCAGGTCGGCCATAGCCTCATAATGCTGGCCCGAGGCGAGCAGGCAGGTGCGCCCGCTCGGGAGGGTAACCGTGATTGTCCAGGTGCCGGTCACATCTGACGCGAAGACCTCGACAACGGCATTTCCGGAGGCGAGGCCGATGCCACGGCGGGTTTCGCCGTAGGTGGCGGCGAGCCGTTCCACGACCGAAGCGCGGATGCCGCAGCTTGGGCCGCTTTCGGCAAAGGCGGCCTGCGCCGCGAGGATCATTCCAGCAAAGCCGAGCGAGAGTGCGAAGAGTTTGTGTTGCATGATCTGTGCCCCGATGACTCTGCCCCGGCATAGGGGCGCGGTATGGGCAAAGACTGCGGCCAGCTCTGGTAATAATTGGTTAACGATGCGCGCAGCGCAGGGCTTGCCGCTGCGTTGCGGCAATTCCGGGGTTGCCGAATCTGCCGCTGATGTGGTCCTTGGCGAAATAAAGTTGCGAGGAGAGAATCATGGCTGCGGTTACTGCCGGGCGCGCGCGCCCCTTCCGGTCGGTGCTGTATATCCCCGGCTCCAAGGAGCGGGCGCTGGAGAAGGCGAAGGATCTGCCGGCCGATGCGATCATCTTCGACCTCGAGGATGCCGTGGCGGCGGATGAAAAGCCGGCCGCGCGGGCGCTGCTGGCGCAGGTTCTGGCCGAGGCCGATTATGGGTCCCGGGCGCGCATCGTGCGGATCAACGGGCTGGACAGCGACTGGGGCCACGATGACGTGGCGGCGTTTGCCAAGGCGATTGCCGCCGGGGCGAAGGTCGATGCGATCCTGATCCCCAAGGTTTCCACCCCCGCTGATCTGGATGCCGTGGCGGCGCTGATCCCCGATGTGCCGCTATGGGCGATGATGGAAACCGCATTGGGGATGCTGAACGTCGCCAGCATTGCCGCGCATCCGCGGCTGGCGGGCATGGTGATGGGCACCAATGATCTGGCCAAGGAGCTTGGCAGCCGCTTCCGCCCCGACCGCCTTGCCATGCAGGCGGGGCTCGGCCTGTGCCTGCTGGCTGCGCGGGCGCATGGGCTGACCATTGTCGATGGCGTCTACAACGCGTTCAAGGACGAGGCCGGGCTGCTGGCCGAATGCGAGCAGGGCCGCGACATGGGCTTTGACGGCAAGACCCTGATCCACCCCGCGCAGCTGGAGATCGCCAATACCGCCTTTGCGCCGTCGGAGGCCGAGATCGATCTTGCCCGTCGGCAGATTGCTGCCTTCGAGGAGGCCGAGGCGCAGGGGCTGGGTGTCGCAGTCGTGGATGGCAGGATCGTCGAAAACCTGCATATCGTGACCGCGCGGCAGACTCTTGCGAAAGCGGAGGCGATTGCCGCGTTGCACGCAAGCTGAAAGGCCAGCCATGACGCTTCTGATCCTTGGACTCCTGCTGTGGTGGGCGGCGCATCTGTTCAAACGCGCCGCGCCGGATGTGCGCGCCAATCTGGGTGACCGCGGCAAGGGCTATGTCGCGCTGGCGCTTGGCGCCGCGCTGGTGCTGATGGTGATCGGCTACCGGGGCGCCGAGTTCATGCCGGTCTACACACCGCTGCCGGGCATGGGCCATGCCAACAACACGCTGATGCTGATTTCGGTGTTCCTGTTCGGGGTCGGCGGCACCAAGGGCACGCTTTACCCCAAGATGCGCCACCCCATGCTGTGGGGCACGGTGATCTGGTCGGTGGCACATTTGCTAGTGAACGGCGATGTCGCCTCGCTGGTGCTGTTCGGCGGCATCGGCCTCTGGGCGCTGGTGGAAATGACCGTGATCAACCGCACGCCGTGGCAGCGACCGGCACCGGTTCGCGGGATCAAGGGTGACGCGATGAACCTTGTGGGAACCTTGGTGCTCTTCGGGCTGATCGCCGCGATCCACATCTGGCTCGGCTACAATCCATTCCTGGGGAACTACGGATGAAAATGAAACTCTATCGCCTGCTGACCGAAGACGACACATCGGCCTTTTGCCACAAGGTCAGCCTTGCCCTGTCCAAGGGATGGGAGCTGCATGGCGGGCCGACCTATGCCTTTGATGCGGCGCGCGGCGTGATGCGCTGCGGACAGGCGGTGGTGAAGGACGTCCCCGGGGACTATCACCCCGACATGAAGCTGGGAGAGCAGTGAATGAAGACCAACCCGGGCCGGTTCTTCGAGGAGTATCGCATCGGCGAGGTGATCGACCATGCGGTGCCACGTACCGTCTCGGGCGGGGAACGCGCTCTGTATCACGCGCTCTACCCGGCGCGGGGGGCGCTCTATTCGTCGGACGCTTTCGCGCAGGCCTGCGGGCTGCCGCAAAGCCCGCTGGATGACCTGATCGCTTTCCACACGGTGTTCGGCAAGACCGTGCCCGATATCAGCCTGAACGCGGTGGCAAACCTTGGCTATGCCGAGGGCCGCTGGCTGGCCCCGGTCTACCCCGGAGACACGCTGCGCGCGCAGTCCGAGGTGATTGGACTGAAGGAGAACTCGAACGGCACCTCGGGGAACGTCTATGTGCGCACCCGGGGCCTGAACCAGCGCGGCGAGACGGTGCTGGAATATGTGCGGTGGGTGATGGTGCGCAAGGCGCGCGCCGACGCTCCGGCGCCCGAACCGGTGGTGCCGACGCTCGCCAAGGTCGTCGTGCCCGCCGATCTGGTGGTGCCGGAGGGGCTCACCTTCGAGGGCTACGATTTCGCGCTGGCGGGAGAGCCGCATCGCTGGGGCGATTATGCGGTGGGCGAGCAGATCGACCATGTCGATGGCGTGACCATCGAGGAAGCCGAGCACATGATCGCCACGCGCCTGTGGCAGAACACCGCCAAGGTGCATTTCGACGCCACCTTCCGGCCGGATGGACGGCGGCTGATCTATGGCGGCCATGTCATCAGCCTGGCGCGGGCGCTGTCCTTCAATGGCCTCGCGAATGCTCAGATGATCGTGGCGCTGAACGGCGGCGCCCATGCCAACCCGTGTTTCGCCGGCGACACCGTCAAGGCCTGGTCCGAGGTGCTGGACAAGGCGGAGACTTCAGCGCCCGGCGTCGGCGCGATCCGGTTGCGGCTGGTGGCGACCAAGCAGGGCGCGGAGCCGTTTGCGCTGCGCGGGACAGATGGCAAGTATCTGCCCGAGGTGCTGCTGGACCTCGACTATTGGGCGCTGATGCCGCTCTAGGCGCCGCCCTTTTCCGCGATCCAGCGGGCGATGGCGGGCCAAGCCTCCTGCAGCGCTGGCGCGCCGATGAAGAGGCCGAGGTGATCGGCGGGCAGGCTCTGCTGCACGATCTCGGCCTCTGGCGTGCCCAGCAGGGCGGCGGCGGCCAGCACCTGCGCGGCGGGGGCGATGTCATCGGCCTCGCCCGCCAGCAGCCAGACGGGGCAGGTCACATCCCCCAGCGACAGGGTACGCCCCAGACCGGCAAAGCAGCCCCGCGCCAGCTGGTTTTGCTGGAACAGCTCTTCGATCACCTGCAGGTAATAGCGGCCGGGCAGGTCCAGCGCGGCGTCGATCCAGCGCTGGAAGGCGTCGTTGCGGGACAAATCTCCGTCGGCGGCGAAGTCGCGGTGCAGCTCCAGCATCCGGCCGAGGTAATGGCCGGGATGCAGGGTCTTCCAGCTCTCCATCAGGTAGCGGCCGGACATCCGGCCCTGCCCCATGCCGACCAGTTGGCGATAGACTCCCAGCGGCAGGCTGTTGGCCAGCAGCCCCGGCCCACCCGGCCCCGCCGCCGTGTCGATCGGCGCGCCAGCCAGCACGAGGCTGCGCACCTTCTGCGGGAAGCGCGCCGCATACATCGCCGACATCCAGCCGCCCTGGCAGATGCCGACCAGATTGACCGCGCCGCCGAGGGACTCAACTGCCGCGTCCAGATCGGTGAGATAGGCGTCGATACCCAGATCGCGCATCGGATGGGTCGCGGTCTTCCAGTCGGTGACCAGCACCCGCTGCAGCCCAGCTTCCAGCAGAACCTGCACCAGGCTCTGCCCCGGCGCCAGATCGACCAGCGTGGGACTGTTACCGGCATGGGGCGCGGCGATCAGGACCGGCACAGCAACCCCCTCCGATGCCGAGAAGTCGCGCAGTTCCATCGTGGCAAGGTCGAGCGCCACGCGGTTCGGGCTCGACCAGTCCGGCGGCGGCCGCGCCATCATGCCGGCGGCTGCGGCGGCGAAGCTGAATTCCTTGTGCCACGCGTCCAACCAAGCTGTGGTGAGGGCGGCCCCGGTGGCTGCCGGCCAGAACAGAGCCGACATATCGGCGAAACCGGGCCGGTCTTCGGGCTTGTGCGTCACGCGCGATCCTCCCGTGCCGGGTGCTGCCGGGCCGGGCCGCGGTTGCCCGCGGCACCTGACCTGAGTCTAGCATAGTCCGCTGCCATCCCGTCCAACAACGCGGCGGATTGACCGCTTCAGCGGACCGCCGCCGTCCCTGCCCAGCCGCCCGACGTTAGCGCAAACTGTGATCACGCGCTGAAAATTTGTGATCACAAACCTGACTTTCTGCGCTGCAATACCCGTGGTCAGCCGCTTTGAAAGCATCGGGGGCGTGACTTGCCCGAAAAACCCGCTATTGAATATCGGGAAAACAAGCCCGCCCGCCGACATCTCCGACGGGTTGCCAGACACAGAAGGAATCCATCATGGCTGAGTCCAACCGGGTCATCCGGCCGCTCTCCCCCCACCTTCAGGTCTATCGCCCGCAGCTGACCTCGATTACCTCGATCCTGACCCGGATCACCGGCAACGGTCTGATCGTGGGAACGATGCTGTTCGTGTGGTGGCTGGCGGCGGCGGCGGCAGGCCCCGAACAATTCGCCACCGCCAATTCGGTCGTCACCTCGTGGTTCGGCGATCTGGTGCTGTTCCTCTCGCTCTGGGCGGTGGCCTACCACTACCTGGCGGGGCTGCGGCACCTGATCTGGGATTCGGGCCATGGTCTGGACATTCCGACGGCCGAGAAGCTTGGCTGGGGCGTCGTCATCGGCTCGGTCGTGCTGACCGTGCTGGTTGTGATCGTGATCTGAGGGGGCTGACATGCGTTACCTGACCGACCGCAAGCGCGCCGCAGGCAAGGGCGCCGCACATACCGGCACCGAGCATCACTGGTTCATGATGGTGTCGGCCGTGGGGCTGGCCTTCCTGATCCCCGCCTTCGTGATCGCCTTCGGGCGCGCGCTTGGCGGCTCGCATGAAGAGGTTCTGGCCTTCTTCTCGCGCCCCTTCATCGCCATCCTCACCGGCCTGACGCTGGTCGCCTCGATGCGGCACTTCGCCAAGGGCGCGACGACGATGATCGAGGACTATGCACAAGGCACAACCCGCAAGGCGCTGATCATCGGCGCCATTTCGCTCTCCTGGGCGGTGACGGCGACAGGGCTGTTCGCGCTGGCGAAGATCGCGCTCTGAGGCAAGGACGAAGACAAATGGCAGCTTACGATTACGAGACGCATATCTATGACGTCGTGGTGGTTGGCGCCGGGGGCTCTGGCCTTCGCGCGACACTGGGCATGGCGGAACAGGGGCTTCGCACCGCCTGCGTGACCAAGGTGTTCCCGACCCGGTCCCACACCGTGGCAGCCCAGGGCGGCATCGCGGCCAGCCTTGGCAACATGGGCCCCGACAGCTGGCAATGGCACATGTACGACACCGTCAAAGGGTCGGACTGGCTGGGCGATACCGACGCGATGGAATACCTCGCGCGCGAGGCGCCCAAAGCGGTGTATGAGCTGGAGCATTACGGCGTGCCGTTCAGCCGCACCGAAGAGGGCCGCATCTACCAGCGCCCCTTCGGCGGCCACACCACCGAATATGGCGAAGGCCCGCCGGTGCAGCGCACCTGCGCCGCCGCCGACCGCACCGGCCACGCCATCCTGCACACGCTCTATGGCCAGTCGCTCAAGCACAACGCGGAATTCTACATCGAGTACTTCGCCATCGACCTGATCATGGAGAATGGCCGCTGCACCGGTGTTCTGGCGTGGAAGCTCGATGACGGCACCATGCATGTGTTCAGCGCCAAGATGGTCGTGCTGGCCACTGGCGGCTATGGCCGCGCCTATTTCAGCGCGACCTCGGCCCATACCTGCACCGGTGACGGCGGCGGCATGGTCGCCCGCGCGGGCCTGCCGCTGCAGGACATGGAGTTCGTGCAGTTCCACCCGACCGGCATCTACGGCTCGGGCTGCCTGATCACCGAGGGCGCCCGCGGCGAAGGCGGCTACCTGACCAACTCGGAAGGCGAGCGGTTCATGGAACGCTATGCGCCGACCTACAAGGATCTGGCGTCGCGCGATGTGGTCAGCCGCTGCATGACGATGGAAATCCGCGAGGGCCGCGGCGTCGGCGCCGACAAGGACCACATCTACCTGCACCTCAACCATCTGCCGCCTGAAACGCTGAACGAGCGTCTGCCCGGCATTTCCGAAAGCGCCCGGATCTTTGCCGGCGTCGATCTGACGAAAGAGCCGATTCCGGTGCTGCCGACCGTGCATTACAACATGGGCGGCATCCCCACGAACTATTGGGGTGAAGTGCTGAACCCGCAGCCGGGCAACCCGGATGCGGTGTTCCCGGGCCTGATGGCCGTGGGTGAGGCCGGTTGCGCCTCGGTCCACGGGGCCAACCGTCTGGGCTCCAACTCGCTGATCGACCTCGTGGTCTTTGGCCGCGCCGCCGCGATCCGCGCCTCGGAAATCGTGAACCCGGCCGATGCGACCCCGGCGCCGAACAAGGCCAGCATCGACGCAGGCCTTGCCCGCTTCGACGCTGCCCGCCATGCCTCGGGCGCGATCCCGACCGCGGACCTGCGACTGGAGATGCAGCGCACCATGCAATCGGACGCGGCGGTGTTCCGCACCGACAAGACGCTGGCCGAGGGCGTCGAGAAGATGATCGCAGTGGCCGGCAAGATGGCCGACATCAAGGTCACCGACCGTAGCCTGGTGTGGAACAGCGACCTGATGGAAACGCTGGAGCTGCAGAACCTGATGCCCAACGCGCTGGCCACCATCGTGGCGGCCGAGGCGCGCAAGGAATCCCGCGGCGCCCATGCGCATGAGGATTATCCCAGCCGCGACGACGTGAACTGGCGCGTGCACAGCCTCGCCCATGTCGATGGCGCCCAGGTTACGCTGTCCAGCCGTCCGGTGCATCTGGATCCGCTGACCACCTTTGATGAGGGCGGGATCGACCTGAAGAAGATCGCGCCGAAGGCCCGGGTGTATTGATGGCGCTGCGGCCGGGATATGTGCTGGCGCTGGCGGGGCTTGCCCTCGCCAGCTGCGGCCCGATCCCGGTCGGGCAGGCCGAATCCGTTTGCGCCGGGCGCTTTGCCTCGGCGCCACCAGTCTCGGCCACTGCCAAGGCGGGGGTGTCGTCGAGCGGCGGCACCGTCACCGATTTCGAGGTGGACTTCGCCCCCAGCGTGACCTTTGGCGACCCGTCGGCGGCCTACACCTCGTGTGTGGTGCGCAAGTCCGGCGAATACCCGACCCGCCCGCTTTACACTCGTGGCGCCGCGCCATGACCCGCAGGCCGATGCCCCCCTGCCCCGCAGATGCCAGACCTCCGGCCAGCACCCGCCTTGGCCGCCAGAACCCCGGAATGACTGGAAGGGAAACCTAGCAATGGTTCAGTTCACACTTCCCAAGAACTCGAAGATCCGCGTCGGCAAGACCTGGCCGAAGCCCGAAGGCAAGAACGTCCGCAAGTTCAAGATCTACCGCTGGAACCCCGATGACGGGGAGAATCCGCGGGTCGATACCTATTTCCTCGACATGGACAAATGCGGCCCGATGATCCTGGACGCGCTGATCAAGATCAAGAACGAGGTCGACCCGACCCTGACCTTCCGCCGCTCCTGCCGCGAGGGGATCTGCGGGTCCTGCGCGATGAACATCGACGGCATCAACACGCTGGCCTGCATTTATGGGCTGGATGAGGTGAAGGGTGACGTCAAGATCTACCCGCTGCCGCATATGCCGGTGGTCAAGGACCTGATCCCCGACCTGACGCTATTCTACGCGCAGCATGCCAGCATCATGCCCTGGCTGGAGACCAAGACCAACCAGCCCGCGAAAGAGTGGCAGCAGTCGATCGGCGACCGCAAGAAGCTCGACGGGCTCTATGAATGCGTGATGTGCGCCTGCTGCTCGACGTCGTGCCCCAGCTACTGGTGGAACTCTGACCGCTACCTCGGCCCGGCGGCGCTGCTGCACGCCTATCGCTGGATCATCGACAGCCGGGATGAGGCGACGGGCGAGCGTCTGGACGACCTCGAAGATCCGTTCAAGCTCTATCGCTGCCACACGATCATGAACTGCGCCAAGACCTGCCCCAAGGGCCTGAACCCGGCCAAGGCGATTGCCGAGATCAAGAAGATGATGGTCGAACGGGTGGTGTGATCCACACGCCGGTCGGCTGACAGGGCCCCTGCCGCAAGGCGGGGGCCTTTTGCAATTGGACGGTTCAGCCCGGGGCCGCTCAGACCGGCCTGGGCGATATGCGCATCAGGTGAGGCGCCATCCATGCAATTTCCCGGCAAGCCAACCCCGCCACGCCCACCCCGGATTTTCGGCCTTGTTTCCCGGTTATCTCCCCCCTATACGCATCGGCGGAGCTGTGGCCGAGTGGTCGAAGGCACACCCCTGCTAAGGGTGCAGACGGGGAACCGTCTCGAGGGTTCGAATCCCTTCGGCTCCGCCAAACTCCCCACCCGATTGTGACCTAAGCGACTGAAATTGCAGGGATTTTTGAACTTCACGCCCTCAATGCCGCCGATATTGCCCCACATTTTGCCGCACAAATTGCCGCACCGCCCCGCTTGTGCGGTTGCCGGCATCTGTGCCATGACTGCGACATGCACCTGATCCTTCGCGGCTCCACCTACTACCTGCGCAGACGTGTTCCCCGCCGATATGAGTCGGTGGAGGCCAGGAAGACCGTGGAAATCAGCCTGCACACGGATTCTGAGAGGGAAGCCAAGGCTAAGGCGCTGGTCGCGTGGGATCAGATGCTGGGGGCATGGGAAGCGCGCCGCGACGGCGACAGTTCGGATGCTGAAGCACGGTTCGAGGCGGCGCGCGATTTGGCGCAGCGGCGAGGGTTTCGATACATGCCCGCCGCGAAGGTCGCCAAGCTGCCCGAAGAAGAGTTGATGCGGCGAATTCAAGCGATCCCGGAACGAAACGGCGAACCGGACAGGATCGAAGCTGCGGCAGTCCTTGGGGGCGCTGTGGAGCCGCCGATCACGGTTTCCCGCGCGCTTGAACTGTTCTGGACGCTGGCGAAGGATCGCACCATCGGGAAGAGCGCGGATCAGCAGAGACGCTGGGAAAATCCCCACAAGAAAGCGATCAAGAATTTCATCGCAGTTGTCGGTGACAAAGCTATCCGCGACATAACCGGCGACGACATGCTGGACTTCCGGGTCTGGTGGACGGAACGACTCGAGACAGAAGACTTGGTGCCCAACAGTGCGAACAAGGACCTGATCCATCTCGGCAACGTCTTGAAGACGGTAAACAAGCTGAAGCGGCTCGGGCTGGTCCTGCCCTTGACCGATCTCAGCTTCAAGGAAGGCGAACAGGAACAGAGACCGCCGTTCAGTGTCGCGTGGATCAAGGATCACCTTCTGAAGGAAGGCGCGCTGGCGGGGCTGAACACGGAAGCCCGCTGCATCCTGCTTGGCATGGTGAACACCGGATACCGACCAAGCGAAGGTGCTGCCCTGCTGCCCGCCCATATCAGGCTGGACCAAGATGTTCCGCATATCTCGATTGAGGCTGAGGGGCGGCAACTGAAGTCGATCTATGCGAAGCGGGTCATCCCCCTTGTCGGTGTCAGCCTTGAAGCATTCAAGGAATTGCCCAAGGGCTTCCCGCGATACCGGGAGTCCCCCGCCAGCCTGTCCGCAACCGTGAACAAGTTCCTGAGGGAAAATCTGCTGTTGGAAACGCCGCAGCATTCCATGTATTCCCTGCGCCACGCCTTCGAAGACCGGATGCTTGCAGCGGGTGTTGATGATCGAATTCGCCGCGATCTGTTCGGCCATCGCCTGACACGCGAAAGGTATGGCAACGGGGCTACGCTGGAACATCTGCATGAGATTGTTCAGGCCATCGCGCTCTGACGCGCCGCAATAGCCCGCGCTCTGGCGAGGACATCCCCCTTGGACTCGGCCTCGGCAATCATCAGCTCGAGTCGCTCGAAGACGGGCACATACACCGGGTCCACGATCACCAGTTTGGCGACCTTGGCATGTGCAGCGCGCAGTTCTTCAAGGTTGCATGGCATCGGGCCAGTCCTGAGGCAAAGAAGGGGCACCCGTCGCGGAAGGTCCGCAGCGGTGCGAGGGTTCAGAATTTCGGGGGAGGTGCCGCCCCGGTCGCAGAGGGATCAACCGGGGCGGCGATACACGGCGGGACCGATTCCGCCGTGTATTTCAGAAGCTGCCGTTCAAGCGCAGTCGGACGGCAGCAGTGGACGCGGCGGCGGCTTCAGTCGCCACGCCGATTTTCGTGTTCCCGCTGGCGGTCGAGGTCGCAAGCTTGGTGGTGTCGTTCCAGTAGACCGCAGCGCCAACCGCGAATTCATCAGCGCCGACCTTCACCAGATCGAACACGCCAACAGTGGCGGCATCGACTTCTGCCCCTTCGGCGGCATCACCACTGGCAATCCCGAAGATCAGGCCGGATTTCAGACCGCCACCCGAGAGAACGGCATAGGGCGCTGCGATTGTCAGGGTATTTCCCGGCTGCACATAGTTTTTCATTTCAGACTCCTTTACTGGTCTGGAAGCGGATGATCGAAGAGCGGCGAACGCTGGCATTGCTGATTTCGGCTTCCAGCGCGGCAAGGGCTTTCGCCATTTCGGAGTCGGATTTGAACTCGATTTCCTCGCCGTTCTGATCGCGGACTCGCCGGGTGCCGCTGTAACGCGCGCGCTTCAGCTTGTCCCGATACGCGGTCAATTCTGCCAGCGTTGCCATGATTAGACCCCCGCGTTGCGGTAGGCGCCGCGGTGATCGACAGCGCCGCAGCCGAAGTCCAGGACCACCCGGAATTCACGGCCCAGGACTTCCCAACCATCGCGGCTGGACAGTTGCGGACCGGGTGCCGACGACAGATAGGCATATTCCAGCACCGGGGCCGTTGCGGGATCGGCGAACACATACCAGGCAGTGGTGGTGATGCGCGGCTCCACCAGCAGCGTCAGCTTGCCGCCGAAGGGGTTCACATCGCCGGTCGTGGTGGCATTGATGGTCGCCAACAGCTTTTCCGCCGTGGTTTCCAGCGCAGGACCGACCAGCAGGAATTTGGGCACGACATTGACCGGAGTCTTGCCGTCGAGTCCCTTTTGGGTGCGAAGGGCGAGCCGGGCGGCGGAGAGCGAGGTTTCCGAAAGGGCCGCCCCGGCAGCGGCAAGGTTGCCATGATCTGCGTGGAACAGGTTGACCCCATCGCCCAGCTTCACCCCGCCACCCGCGTTGACCGTCAGCAGGGCCATAAGCTGCTTAGCTTCCGTCTCGGCGGCTGCCCGGCCCATCATTTCGCTCCAGCGGCCAAAGCCCCCCAGATCATCATTGATGATCGCCTTGCGGGACAGCGCGAAGGTGCCGCCGAAGGTATCCAGCGCATAGCCCTCTTTCGCTTCGCCAGTCGTCATGGCTTTGATCTCGCCGGACTCCGTGACCTTCTGAAGCCCGCTGAATTCGCCCAGCTTCAGAATCGAGGTTGCCCGAAAGTCGGACATAGTGCGCTGCCGGGCCAAGGCTTTCAGCGGGCTTTGTGCGGCCTGATAGCCGCTCGCCAGAACGCGGTTGCCGCTGGCGGTCAGCAGTTCGGGGAAATCAGAGGTCCCGTGCATGGCGCGGGTCATCACCTCTTCAGCGCCAAGGCTGCGGACAGCCACGCCAGCGGTCGCCAGAGCCTCACGGGCGAAGTCCTGAAGCCCCATCGCCATGAAGGGCCGGGCAGCCTCGCTGGGGGCCTCCCCGGTCATCCGGCAGGCCAGCGCCTCGGCCCGGCGTTCCCGGAGGAACGCAACCATTTCCTCATCGGTTGCCCCTGTCTGAAAACGGAGTCGAACCGGCTCGGGCTTCGCAGCACGGATCGCGGCGGCTTCATCGCGGCCAGCCTGGCGAATTTCATCATCGCCGATTTCCTCGCCCGCCTCTTCCATGCGAGTTTGGAAATCCTCGGGCAGGTTGTGAGCCGCCCGAACACGCTGGATCAGCGCGGCGCGGCCATCTTCGATATTGTCTTTCGGCACGGCGGCCTCCTGTTGTTGCCGCACACCCGAATTCGGATCGGCGGGATTGCTGGTTAGAGTCACTTCGCGCGGCACGACGCTGCCAGCGGTTCTGATCCGCTGCGCGCCCTCCCGGCGTGTTATCCATCCGGTCGCGCGGTAGCCGATGCTGACACCATCCAAGGTTCCGTCTGCGATCCGCTGCCCGATTGGGGCAACATCTTCGGCAGCACTGAGTCGAATGGTGGCGACGATCTGCTGATCCGCGCGCCGGATGGACTCCGTTCGCCCCAGGATCGCCCGCACCGTGCCGGTATTGTGCGAGTCCAGGAGGGGCAAATTCTGGTTGCTGAGGTCGAACGCTTCAGCAGGAAGTATTTCGAGATACGGGCCTTGTGCATCATGGCGCAGCACCGGAGTCTCGGTGGCGATCACGGCTTCAAAGGTCCGGCTCTGCGCATCATAGGAATTCTTGCGGAATTCGACGCTGCGGATCATGTCTTCAGGCATCTGATTTCCCCGCGAGATTCAGGATTTTCGTTTTCAGGCGAACCGCTCTTGCATCATCCCGCGCCCATTTCTCGCCGGTTTCGGGATTAATAATGACAGACGCCTTGTGGATATCAGCGGTCATCCTGACCTGTTGCACAGGCTGCACTTTCCGTTTTGCGGCGCGTTTAGCCATTTGATTTCGCCTCCGGCTTCCAACCTTCAGCCTGCAATTCGGCGTCAAGGTCTGCCAGTGCCCAACCCCGTTGCGCCACCAGCTTCCGACGACTGGTCAATCCGGCTTTCAATTCGGCAATATCGGCGTTCACCTGCTTCTGCGGGTCCACCTGCATTGCCGCTGGCATGATCCATTCCGCACGATAGGCGCGCGGGTTTGTCTCGTAATCGGGCGCAGCGATTTCCCCAGAAACGACGCCATGCGCGACAACACGATTCCAGATCGGATTCAGAAGTTGCGGAACAAGGACGTGATACTGGACTTGCTCCATACGTTGCCTGAACGGCAGCAATCCAGCGCGCAAGCTGCTGTAATTCGCGTCCGACAAATCGCCGTCCAGCATGTGCGACGGAATTCCCAAACCAGCGGCAAGCTGGCGCAGCCCATGTTTCAGCAGGGGTTCAACCTGCTGGACCTGCCCCGGCGCGGCGAATTTGATGTCCCAGCCGCCACCGAGTCGAACAAGCGTTCCCGGCTCTAGGCTAGGCTGGGACTCCCCGTCGAACGGATCGTCCCCACCGACTGCGTTCTGATTGGTGATAAACCCGGCGAACATCGCTGCCACCTTGGCACCCATTGCCAGCGCATCTACCAATTGATCCAGTTCATTCGCCGGAAGGATGATCGAGGCCAGCCACGAAACCCCGCGAACCTGCCCGGCTCCAATCGGTTTGTAAATATGGAGGATTTCCGAAGCGGGGACTCTGATCGGATTTCCGGTCGTCGCAAATACATCTGTCGGACGGTTCGGTAGGATGTAATAGGCGGCACGGGTGCCATCGGCGTTGAATTCCACGCCAGATACGATGAACCGACCATCGCTCAATTCCCGTGTCATGGCTTCATCAAGCAGTTCCGCCGGGATCAGGCGAACACGCGGCCCCTCGGGCGCGTCGATGATTTGCAGGACGGCTTCACCATCCACGATCATCGACAATACCACTGCGGCCACCAAACCGCGAACGTCTGTCCGGCCTTCCGCGTCTGCGGAGTCGGCCCAGACATTCCAGTAGGCTACGGCGTCAGGGTTGCCGGTAGGCTCGATGCCTGCCCCGACCATCGCGCCCACGATGTTCGCAGTCGCATTGGCGATCCACGGGTTGTTCGCGGCCTGATACCTGGCGCGGTTGCGGAGCGTTGGCCCCGCCAGCACGGTTTCACTGCCAACGCGCCCGAAGCTGCCTATGCCGAAACCCCGGCGTCCACCCGCGGCCCCGTCGAAGCGACGAGTCTGCATCGGGGCGCCGTCGCGGCGTCGGAAGGGGTTTCGGAACGGGAAGGCCATGCTTACACCGGCAGCAGCGGCGCGATCAGGCGCGATGCAGGGATGCGAAGGGTTCCGAGTTTGCCGCGAAGTTGGACCGCGTAGGAATTCGGATCGTCCAGCCATCCCGCCCAGGTCACATGAACCCGAAGGCTGCGGCGCAGCGGCGTCACGGCATCCAGTGCCACAACGATTTCCCACGCATCGCCGACTTCCGCGCCGCGAATGATGGCATCGAGTCCGCTTATATCAACATACTCGGGACCACCGCCGAAGGTCGTCGGGTAGTCGTCAAGCGCGGCGGCGAAGCACGACATTTCGGGGGTCGTGAACCCGTGATCGGCAGAATTCAGAAGAATTGCTGCGCGGATCATATCCCGGCGCTCATAGTCGTGCGGGCTGTTGATATGGGGGCCGGGAGTTCCCGGAATATGAACGCGAAATGCGGGGTTTTTCAGTTGGTTCTGAATAACGAATTCAGGAACGTTTCGAAACTCGGCAAGGATCGGGAAAAAGTCGGCGTATCTCATTGCTGCATCCTCCTATTGGGGTTGCAGCCCTTATTGCGCGCGAATCACAAGTGACGCAAGAGCTTATTCACCAATTGCCTATTGTCATTCAGGTCAAGTGAATTCCGATTTTAATTCCGTTTTGAATTCTATTTTCAGTTCTATCCTGAATTCACCTTCGAAGCGGGATTGCTGAGACGCGGACCTTCTTTTCCGCATTCGGCACCCCCGCCCTGTTTAGCTCTTCAACTATGGCGTCATAGATCGGCCAGGGATACGCGGTTGGGCCTATAATAACCTCCTCCAGCAATTCCGGTAAAGTAGCTCCAATATGGCCCTCATCCGGATAGTTTTCTAGGTTCAGCGTATAAATTCTTTGGGGAACGCCGGAAACGCATCTTATGGAAGACTTGATCTTGTCCGAGAACTTTCCGGTCAAAGAAAATTTCGGCGTGTAGATAACGCGCCACTCTCTTTCCTCCCAGAAGCCTGGGTGTTTGGTCGACAGCGCCGCAAAGTGAAGCGCCGAAACAAAGCTATGTATGACTGCCTCTCGATCCACATAGCTCAATATGTGCTTGTATTTCTCAACACCCTCTACAACCCTCAGAAACTGCGGCTTGAATGTTTCGATATCCGCATACAACACCGGACTTGTGTATGCGTTTAGCGCATCGGATTCATTGATGAACGGGCTATTGTTAAAAACAAAGGCCACATTTGTGCTGCCTCCGTAGGCCCGCCACATTGAAAGGCGCCCATACAACTCCTCTCTATTGTCTGAGTTTCCGTGCTCGCTTATGGAAATCATGTAACTATCCAAACCACGAAGACTATCCGATTCCTGAAATGTCTCCCAAATCTTGTCAAAGGTTCCGGCCCAAACAGAGTTCAAGGCCGATTTCAGCCTTCCGCCAACACTAGGGTCGTCCCACGCCGCCCGAATGCACTCGTGACCGTGCTGCACCTCAGAGAAATCGTTCATCACGTTTGTATTTCTCAACCAAACACTTTTTCCGGATATTATGTTTAGGGCGTTTTCGGCGCTCGTGTAGTGAGAGAATTTTATGTTGGCTCTTCTCAAGTTGTCCATTTTCTCACTCGCACAAGGAAAGAAGATTTCCTTATACATTTTGACCATATCCGGATTTTCCCAATCCATCTGCATCTTCAATTCCCGTTCAACCACTTGCTCCGAACCACCCTAGGAGCCTTTTTCAAAACTGTCACTGATGCGAGTTCGGCTTCCCTCATTTCGATCTTCTGTCCGATCAGTTGCCGTGCAGCCCATGCGTAAACCGTGGCATCCAGCGTTTCCGCCTTCTTACCCACTGCCCGCTCAAATCTCACCTCCGGGCGGCCTCGGACGTAGCGCATCACCCGCCGCTCCGAGGTTAGTTGCTCGAAGTAAACCGCTTCAAGCGCGTTGCTGAACCTCACGCCCTTCCCCCGTGCGAGCCGCTGGAACAACTGCGACTTCACCGCATCGACTCCCACCAGCCACAACGGTGATTTCGATCCGCTCCGCTGAAGGAAAGCCCGCGAAAATCCGTGTGCACCCTTGATGCTAACTACCCGCCGCCCGAAACGGGATCGAGTGAAGCCGTGAACGATTTCCGTGTGCCCGCCGTCGCCGGAGTCGATGCAAGCCGCGTCAATCTTCATCGTGCCGCCGTGGGGATGCTGGAATGTCTCCCCCAGGAGGGAGTCCAGGTCGAGCCAAACCGCTTCCCCGTCCACCGGCCCCCAAAACACCCTGTGATCCAGAACGAACAATTCGGCTTCGCTGTGCCCCATCACCACCACCTCTAGCCGATCATCCTGAACATCGATTCCGGCAGTGAGCCAAAGAACCTCGGGCGGGAGGGCGGCGAGGCTAAAGGCTTCCCGGCGCTGGAACAGATCGGACTCCGACAGGTCATCGCCCTCGGTCTTCCACGGCTCACCTAGCGTGAGGTTCGTAAAGGCCTGCAAGGTGTCGGGGCTGCGCTTTGCCTTGATGAACTCTGCCGCCAGCTTGCCCCAGCGGGCGTTGTGGTGGGGGCTGACGAGGGCGTTGATGCGGAACCCGGCATGGCCCGTCACCTCGGGCGCTGTGGCCCGCCAGCGGCCCTGCTGCACCATCCTCGCTTTGTGCCGCTCTTCGATCACGCAGCCGCAGTTCGGACAGTTCCAGGCTGCCTTGTCTGGCTCGCCCTCGGGCCACTCGATATTCGCCCATCGGATTTCCGAGAATTCCTGACACTCCGGGCATGGCACCTCATAAATCCGCTTGTCGCTTTGATCGAAGAGCCGCGTTGCCGGGCCATAGTCGAAAACCGGCGTCGAACCCGCGATGATCTTCCGATCCCGGAAGGTGAGTGTTCGCATCGTAGCCAACTCGATAGGATCGCCCTCCTGCGATACCTCGAACCCGTCGATTTCATCCATGATAAGGATTTTCGCGGTATGCCGCCTAAGGTTCCGTGGGGATTTCGCAGCCACATACTTGATCGAACCGCCGGGGAAGCGCCGGTTCAGCATGGTTGAACGCCCGCTTTCGTCCGCTTCATCCGACAGCAGCCCGCGCAGCACTGGCGAGGCCTCGAACAACTGTTCGATTTCCACCGACCAGTCGCGGGCATCATCGGCAGTGGGTTGGACCGCCAGCATCGGACAAGGTGAATTCGCAACAAAACTGGCGATCACACCATTCAGCAACGCGGTATATCCGATGCGCGCCGATTTCAGAACCGTTATCCTTTCGATTCCGGGATCGTCAATCACATCGCAGATACCGCGCTGATAATTCCACAGCTTCATCTTTCCGGGCATCGCGGATGCGGTCTGCGGCAGGAAGATATTTGCTTCGATCCAGTCTGCCAACGCCATATCTGCGGGCGGTTTCAACGCTTGCATTGCGTTGCGCCGGATCGCCTTAATACTCGAATTCATCGACCTTCCCTTTCGCAAGAGCCTCTAGCGCAGCTTTGATTTCGCGCTCCAATTCGGCGAGATCATGGGGCGTCAGATGCGGCAGGCTGCCGCCAACTCTAGCGGGAACTGCTAAAATTGCCGATCTGACATCGCGCAAGATGCTGGACCATTCGCGTTCCACCACCAGCGAGTCCACTAGATCGCCTTGCGCCTTCGCATTTGCCAGTTCCAGTTTTTCGGCGGTTGCCTTCTGAACCCGCAACTTTTCCGCATCCAATTCCGGGTTGCTTTTCGATGCTCCCCCGGCATGAACTGCTCTGTCCCGAAGCGCGCTCAAATATTTCTGGACCGACTTCTGCACGTCATAATATTTTCCATCCTTGACAAAAACACCGTCCCGATATTTCTGTCGGACAGTGCCGGATGACACGCCAAGCCATGCCGCGAATTCTGATTCCAGCATTAACGCCGGAATATTTTCGGAAATATCAGGCATAACTGACTCCCCTATTTTTGATAATTTCGGAAAAGCATGAAATGGGGCGGTCGGAGCCACCCGCATCACATATCCCCAAGAGGGACCCATTGCTCGGATATCCATTAATTATCCACGAAGCATTTAATTGTGAATATCTGGACATGGCAGGGTGGCGACAGGCGACATCCCTAAGGGTCTTGTCGCCGTCTGTCGCCTGATCCCGCTGCCGCTTGTCGTGGGTTGATGTGGCGACAAGAAGCGACATGTCGCCAGTTGTCGCCGTCTGTCGCCGATCAATATTCATAATCATCCTCGAAATCTGTGGCACAAATCGGCTCATGTTTCCTGCGGATCGAATATATATCGCCGCTCTGGACGATTATTTTTCGCTCCAACAAATCCTTAACCGCCCGAAGAAATGCTTGTTGTCGGGATTTCAGGTTTTCCGAGGCTGAGACTTCCCGGCCCGAAGTGCAGGCTTCGCGCCACGTCTGCACCGAAACTGGCTGCCCCAGGCTCTTCAACTCTTCCAGGGCAGCAGCAGCGGGACGCGGGAGCGAGCGTTCGCGCGGTGGCTGCCCTGCGGCATCATCGGCATATGCAGCCCGGATTTCGTCGCCGTCTTCGTCGTGACCCAGGACTCGTGTCTCGATGCCGAACGCTATGGACAGATCGCATGTGCCATTGCGGTTCTTCGTCGGCCTGGCCTGCACGAACTCCCCTTCTCTAGTCAGGTGCAGCGACATGTCCAGCGCGCCGTTCAGGATCGAATGGCCCCGCGGCAACCCGTCTTTCGCCTTGGTGTCATGGTGGATCAGCACCACCGCAGCGCCCCATTTCGTCAGGGATCGCGCCGCAGCGACCACGCGCCCCATTGATGCGGCGTCATTCTCTTCCAGCCCGCTGAAGGCCATCGCCAATGTGTCGATCAGGATTAAGCGGGTGCCGCGATCCTTCACCACCCGGCGCAGCGCCTTCACGTTGTTGGAGTCCAGGAGGTTGCCCAGGCCCTCCACAATGCCGAAGTCGGGGGCATCACCATGCAGGTCATAGAGGGCTGCCACGCGATCCTTCATGCCGTGGGCGTCTTCAGCGGCGACATAGAGGACTCCGCCCTGCCGCACCTTCAGCCCGAAGACCGGCAGCCCTTGCGCCACCGCATAGCCGATCCTTGGGGCCAGCAAGGATTTCCCCGCACCAGGCGCGCCAATGATCGCGGCAATATCGCCTTCCGCCAATAGACCCTTAACGACATAAGGCCGCGATCCCCGGCGATCCCTGCATTCCTCTGGCGAAACGATCTGGAGGCCGCGCGGCAGTTCGGCTTCGGTTTCATTGTCATCTTCGAAGTCTTCGGCGGTTATATCGGACCAGCCATGTCTTCGGGCTTCCGCCAGAAGTGTTGACGCAGTAATTCCGTTTTGCTTCTTGCGGAAGGAACGCCAAGCGGACTCCGTTTTGTCGGCATCATAGGACTCATGTTCCCGCGACCATTCTTTCCAGGCTATGAGTCCTTCCCGACTTCCACCCGTGGCTGCATGAACCGCCATTCCTACGCGTAGCCAGTCATCACGACTGCCGTATTCGTCGCCATCATTCGGGCAAGCGTTCAAGGCATCACGAACCTGATCTATCGGCAGTTCTGCATTGTCCCCCCGGTTGATTTCCGACTCTTCGGGGATCAATTCCTCGGGGAACTCGGGAAGTCCTATTGCTGTTTCCATCGACAGATTCAGGGCATCCCGAATATTGCCGTAGAAAACAACATATCCACCTTCAGCGCGAACATCGACTCCACGGGCAATTTTGTCGGCACTCGATTTCAAGCCTTGGCAATGGCTGAAATAGATATGCGCGCCGCCGCTCGGGGTTTCCTGCATGAAACTCGAAAGCTGGGAATACTCGTATCCCAAGTTCTTGAGGGCGCGATATCCGTTCTTGAATTTCCCTTTCTTCCAACCGAAATCCAAGTCAAGGACGGAAATTTCGTTTGTGGTTCCAGTTGGAATTCCGATTAGCGCATCGGGCCAATTCCTCCACCATGCCTTGATCTGTTTGGGACTGGCCGATGCAGTCTTGAAGCCGCCTTTCACCAATGGGCGCTTCAGGTGATCGCAAGGAAAGAGGCTGATTCCGGCTTCGCAAAGGGTCAGGGCTATTGCTCTTGCGCCTTGATTCGTGATTATATCTGTCTTGAGCATTGGCTTGATCCCCGATGTTTCGTAATCCATACCTTGGGGCAGTCCTTCTGGACTGCCCCTTTTTACGTCCATCGCGCTTCGTTATTGCGGGCTGCTGCACAGAGCCTGTTGAAGAGCGCGCGGGACTCGTCTTCCCCGAATTCGTCGGTGTCGCCATAAGACCGGGGCGCGCTGAAGAGAATTCGGGCCGTGCAGCCAAGATTGAGACGATGGACGGCAGCCAGCAGAAGGCCACTGGCTGCCGGGCCGTTGAGGGCAGCCTCTGTGGGAGTCGCTCGCCGGATCAGGTGGAGGCGGTGCGGGAACCTGGCGAAGAAGCGGTCATCGACGCGCCGTTCCTTATCCAGCTTGCGCATGATCTTCGGTTGAATATATGAACCCATTTCCATCTGCATTTCGGCCCTCATTTCTTTTCCTATTTCCATCTCGTCGCATCACGGTATATTAGCGATTTGACGAATCGGTGTATTAGGTTTATCACTTCCCAAATAATTAAAATAGCTCGGAGGCTTTGGATAATGGGGCGTGGCTGCAAGGGATTCGAACCTTAGCCTCTCTGGGGTCAGGCCAGATTTGCCGCACAATTTGCCACACATTATGCGGCACACGATTTTCTTAAGTCGTTGATATGTAGAGATTATTTGGAGTATAGATTTGGCTCTGGCGGACTTCGGCTCCGCCACCTCGCCCCCTGCAGTTGAAGCGGCCCGGGACGAGGGCTTTGAAGCCGCGCCCCTCAGCACCCCCACTGTGCCGCGGGTGCCCATCGAAGCTGTCGTGGCGCAGGGATCTGGAACAATCAGAGGCCTCTGGCTGCGCCCGTGGCAGGCGTGGACGGTCTTGGCCTGCGCGGTGGCAGGCGAGATCCAACACTTGCTGGATCAGAACAGGATCGAGTCCGCCGCATCCTCCGCGCTCAGCTTTGGCGGGGCGTCGGCCGAAGGTGCAGAGCTGCCTGTCAGGGCGCTGTGGACGATCCGCTCACGCTCCATCGTGTAAATCGGCTCGAAACGGCCCAGTCCAGTCAGATCCTCCGCCCCCGCCGGGGCGGTCGCTACCGCCATCGCCCGCAAGTCCCCTTGCGTGGCGCGAACGCGCGCAACGGCAGACCGGCATCGTCGCACCGCCTCGACCAGCATCGCGGCAGCCTCAGCGGCGCTGTCGCGCATCTGCGTCAGTCTGGACAGCGCGGCATCCGCCGTATCCAGCGCGCCGGCACAGGTGGCCATCGCGTTGCGGAACTCTGCCGCAGAGGCGACCGTGGCCGCGACCCGGGCACTGTCGAAACCCTCTGACAGGTTGCCGATCGCCCGGCGGCACACGACCGACTGGCGACCCGCGACAACGGCGCTGGCATGGACTGCCTCGGCCAGCACGCCCAATGCCGCGCGGGCCGGCCCCGAGCGGGCGGTCAGCAGCGTTGCGTTTATGGCGGCATGTTTGATCGAAGCAGCGCTGCGCCCAAGTCCAGCAAAGCGCGATTCGGCCGCGCCGATGCTGGCGCTGATCGCATCCGCGGCGGCCGCCACCTTGTCGAGCGCGGCAACCATCTCGGCCTCCCGGCTCTGGGCCGCCTCCATCGCGGCGCGCCGGGCGCGCACCGCGATGGCAACCGGCCCCTCGCCGCCGCCCTCGCCAAAGCCGGCCCTGAGCTGGCCGCCCAGCAATTCAAGCCGGTCCAGCGCGCCCTCTGCCGCGTCGCAGACGCCCTCGGCATCCTCGGCGATGGCGGTGATCTGAACCGCTGCGAGGGCGCGGGTTCCCGGGCCCCCATCATCCAGAATCGTCTCCACATGTGCCAGGCGCTGCGCGAACTCGTCTGCGAACTGAACGCCCGCGATCAGCGCCTTGGTCTCACGCCGGGCGGTGTCGGCCGCGTCCCGCGCCTCGCCCGCCAGGCGGGTTCGCAAGGCGGCGGTCTCGCACGCCGTTTCGTTGGCCGACGGGTCACTGGCGTCAAGTGCGGCGACCGACTGGTTAAGCGCGCGAAGCGCCAGCGCAGCCGCCTCCCGCGCCTGCAGGCGGCTGTCGGTCACGGCGCAGACGCCTTCATCCAGGGCACGCGCATCTGCGGCCAGGCCTTCGATAAAGCTGCGAAGGGTGCGGATATAATCCTCCAGCCCCGGCGCATTCAACGACCGCGCCGTGATCAGGGTCAGCGAAGACACGGCGCCCAGCGCGCGGGCTTCGCCGTCAATCCGGCTGAGGGCATCGCGCGCCTCGGCCGCCGCCGCCCCATAGCCCGTGGTGACCGGCACGTCCGTGCCAAGCAGATCGATCAGCCCGCGCGCGGCACCCAGCACCGCGGCGGCAGGGTCGGGCGCGGTGCTGTCTGTGTTGAGAAGCGCGGCCAATTCGTTGGTCTGCCGCAACAGGCCACCCACCCCGCGCTGCACGTCACCCAGACGATCTGCAAGTGCCTCGAAGGCCACTCCACATGCGGCGCGCACCTCCTGCGTCGCATCCCTGGCCGTTCTGGTGATCTGTATGTTCATGAATCCCGCACCTGTCCCACGGCCGCAGCATCGCCCGGAAAACGGTAAGAAATCGTAACGGCCAGACAGTGCCCTGAACCCGGGCCGCCGTTATCCGCTTCTCAAGGAATCAAGGCCTAGATGGCGCCAAAAGGAGAGCGGCATGACAGACACGATTGCACCGATGGCCGGCGATTCCTGGCTGATAAAGGGCGATGCAGATGTGCAGGCGGCCCCGGGGATACTTGCCTCGCTGCTGCTGTCACTTGATGCGTCAGGGCCGGACGCGCCGGTCATGCTGGACCTGACCAGCACCCCCCCGACGGCCCCAGCCATACAGCTTTTGCAGGCCGCCCGGCGCTCTCTTGAAAACCGCGGCGCTTTCGCCGGCTTCGGTCCGCTTGCGGCAGGCCTTCCCCTCGTCTGACGCGTCGCGGCAGCCCTTTCCGTCGTCTGACATCTCGAAAGCCGTTCCTGGAGAACCTGATGAGCCGAACCGTTCTGACTGTAGATGACAGCAAGGCGATCCGCGACATGGTCGCGTTCACGTTGGAGCCGGAGGGCTACCGCGTCATCGGGGCCGCCGATGGGGCAGAGGGCCTGACGCGCTTCAAGTCCGAGGCCGTCAGCCTCGTGATCACCGATCTGAACATGCCGGTGATGAACGGCATCGAGATGATCCGCAAGCTTCGGGCCGAACCGAAAGGCTCGGGCGTCCCCATCGTGATGCTGACGACCGAGACGAAGCCGGAAATGAAGGCCGAGGGCAAGGCCGCCGGGGCGACGGGCTGGATCAGCAAGCCGTTCGACGCCGACACATTGGTGGCCGTGGCCAAGAAGCTGGCGGGCTGAGACATGGAAGAGATCAATCCCGCCATCGCCACCTTTGTGCAAGAAGCCCGCGAACAGCTTGAGGGGCTCGAAGGTCTGCTGCTGGATCTGGAGCGGGGAACAGAGCCCGGCCAGATGGATCTGGTTCAGGTCGATGCCGTCTTTCGCACCTTGCACACGATCAAGGGCTCGGGCGCCATGTTCGGGTTCAGCACCCTCGCGCAGTTCACCCATCATTTCGAAGAGGCCTTCGACAGGGTTCGCGAGGGGCGGCTGGCCATTGATCAGCGCCTGATCGACCTCTCGCTGCGCGCCCGCGACCACATGACAGCCCTGCTCGACAGCGGCAGCGACGGCCCCGCGGCGGATGAGCTGGCCGCGGGGCAAGAGGCGGCGGATCTGCTGGCCGGCCTTGCCGCCATCACCGGCGAGGCGGCCCCGAGCGGCACAGCAGCCCCCGATGCGGACACATCGAACGTGATCAGCATCGCGCGGATGCGGCGCTGGTCGATCCTGTTCCGGCCAGAGCCGAGCGCGCTGCGCAACGGCATGCGGCCCGACCTGCTGATGGCCGAACTCGCCGGGTTCGGCACCATCGACATGGCTGTCGATGTCTCGGCGGTGCCACCGCTCGAGGATCTGGCTGCCGACGAATGCCTGCTCGCCTGGCGATGCACGCTGGAAACCAACAAGCCGCGCAGCGCCATCGAGGCGGTGTTCATCTTTGCCGACGATGCCCTGCTGGAGATCGAAGAGATCGGCGGCGACGCGGCTGACGCTCAGGCCGCCGCAGCCGTAGCAGCCCCCGCGGCGCGGCAGGCGGCCAGACCCGCGGCCAATTCCCCCGGTGAAAGCGTTCGGGTTCCCGCCGCGAAACTCGACGAGATCATGGATCAGCTTGGCGAGCTGGTCATCGTGCAGGCGCGGCTCAACCAGATCGCTGGCGCCCGCGGGGATGCCGAGCTGGAAAGCGTGGCCGAGGAGGTGGAGCGGCTGGTGACTGGCCTCCGAGACGCCACGCTGTCGGTGCGGATGATGCCGATCGAGGCGGTGTTCGGCAAGTTCCGGCGCGTCGTGCGCGATCTTTCTGCCGAACTGAGCAAGGACGTTGCCCTGATCACCGAAGGCGGCGAGACCGAGATCGACAAGAACGTCATCGACCGCCTGTCCGAACCGCTGGTGCACATGATCCGGAACAGCATGGACCACGGGCTGGAGGATGCCGACCGCCGCCGCACCGCAGGCAAACCGGCCCGCGGCACCGTGCGCCTGTCCGCCCGGCAAGAGGGCGGCGAAGTGCTGATCGCCATCGAGGATGACGGCGCCGGCCTTGATGCCGAAGCAATCCGCGCCAAAGCGGTGGAGCGCGGGCTGCTGGCCCCCGATGCACAGCCCACGACGACGGAACTCCACCAGTTGATCTTCGCGCCGGGATTCTCGACGGCAAAGGCGCTGTCCTCGGTATCTGGCCGTGGCGTTGGGATGGACGCGGTCCGCTCCACAGTTGACGCCTTGCGCGGCTCGGTGGAGGTGATGTCGCATCCGGGGCGCGGCACCCGCGTGACGCTGCGGCTGCCGGTGACGCTGGCGATCATCGACGGGCTGCTGGTGCGTCTCGGCGAGGCGGTTTTCGTCATCCCGCTGTCGGTGGTGGAGGAATGCGTGGAGATGGAGGTCGCCGAACGGCGGCGCGAGTCGGGCCGCACCATCCTTCAGATCCGCGAGCACCTCGTTCCGTTCCTCGACCTCGATGACGTGTTCTCCCGCCCGCCCAGCACCGAGCCGCGGCGCCGGGTGGTCATCATCAAGGCGGACGGCGCACGCATCGGCCTCGTGGTCGATGACATCCTTGGCCAGAACCAGACCGTCATCAAGACACTCAGCGTCTATCACCGCGATGTGCAGGGCTTTGCCGGGGCAACGATCCTCGGCGATGGCGGCGTGGCGCTCATCATCGATGTCGCGATGCTCGCGCGCCGGGCGCAGGCCGAGCGTGCCGCCATCCGCCCGGTTGCATGAAGGAGACCGCCTTGCCACAGACCGCCCTGACCAAGACCCTCGCAGAGACGGCGCATGGACTGCGCCGCCCGCCTGGCATCCCGGATATGGTGCTGATCTTCACCCTGTCCGGCGAGGCTTTCGCCATTTCGGTCAGCGCCGTGCACGAGATCCTCGACCCGATCCCGGCCACGTGCGTGCCCAACGCCTCTGCCTTCGCGCCCGGGCTGATCAACGTCCGCGGCGCCATCGCCCCGCTCATCGATGTGCGTCAGCGGCTGCGGATGCCCCCCGCCACGTCCAGTGCGGAGGCCAGGGTGATCGTGCTGGAGCTGCCGGTCGGCGGCGCGCCGACCCGCCTCGCCATTCTCGCCGACGGAGTGGAGGAGGTCATCGAAGCCGACCTTGCCGCGCTGGAAGCCGTGCCAGAGCTCGGCGCCCGCTGGCCCGAGCAATTCGTCAAGGGAGTCGCCCATCGCGGCGATGGCCTCGTCATCCTCCTCGATACCGAAACCCTGTTCCGTCCAGATCCTTCGACCGGCCACGAACGGCCACCCCAAGCGTGAACTGACCCGACACTCCGGCGCTCTGATGCAGGCCGCCAAACCGCAGGCGAATTGATCGTGCTGCAGACCAATTACGAAAGGAAATACGGTGACCGTCTCCCTGAAGGCGAAATTCGCCGCCGCGTTCGGCGCGCTCCTGCTGCTCATAGCCACTCTCGGCGCCGTGGCGATCACGAAGATGGGCGCCATCGACCATCGCACGACCGAGATCACGACAAACTGGATGCCGAGCATTGATACGGTCCACAAGCTCAATACGGCCACGTCGGATTTCCGTGTGCTGCAGAGCCAGCATGTCATCACCACCGATGTCGCGCAGATGCGCGAGGTCGAGAAACAATTGGACATGGTCGAGGCCACACTTGTCACGTTGCGCGCCGATTACGAGGCGCTGATCTCGTCGGAACAGGAGCGCGCGCTTTACGCCACCTTCGTGCGAAGCTTCGATCTCTACCTCGACGCCGCCAAGCGCACCCTCGACTTCTCGCGCCGGAATGAGAATGAAGCCGCCACGCGCGCCCTGATCGACAGCAAGACGCTCTTTGACGAGTTCTCGGGGCACCTTTCGGAATTGGTGAACCTGAACGTGCAGGGTGGAGAGGCGGCTAGCGAAGAAGCGCATACGACCTACTTTGGCGCGCGGACGCTGGCGCTCGGCGTGATCGCCGCCGCCCTCGTCATCGGCCTTTCGACGGCCGTTTACCTGACCCGCAGCGTCCTGCGCTCGCTCGGCGGCGAGCCGGATTATGCGCAGCGCGTGATCCGCTCCATCGCCGCCGGCGACCTGACCATAGAGGTCAAGGTCCGCGACGGCGACGACGAAAGCCTTCTGGCGGCGGCCCGCGCCATGACCCTGAAGCTGCGCGACGTCATGTCGAATGCCAATGTCAGCGCGAATGGCGTGGCCGAAGGAGCGCAGGCGATGTCGGCGACGGCAGAGCAGCTCAGCGAGGGTTCGACCGAACAGGCGGCTGCGGCAGAGCAGGCCTCTGCCAGCATGGAGGAGATGTCAGCCAATATCCGCCAGTCGGCCGACAATGCCGCGCAGACCGAGAAGATCGCGACCCAGTCGGCGAAAGAGGCCGCCGACAGCGGAAAGGCCGTGGACGAGGCGGTGCGCGCCATGAAGACCATTGCCGAAAAGATCAACATCATCCAGGAAATCGCCCGGCAGACCGACCTTCTGGCGCTCAACGCGGCTGTCGAAGCGGCACGCGCCGGCCAGCACGGCAAGGGCTTCGCCGTGGTCGCCTCGGAAGTGCGCAAGCTGGCCGAGCGCAGCCAGCAGGCGGCCGGCGAAATCAGCGAGCTGTCCGGCAAGACCGTCGAGGTCAGCCAGAAGGCCGGCGAAATGCTGGCGGCGCTGGTGCCCTCGATCCAGCGCACCGCCGATCTTGTGCAAGAGATCAGTGCCGCCACGCGCGAGCAGAATGTCGGCGCAGAGCAGATCAACGAGGCGATCCGCGAGCTTGATACCGTGATCCAGCAGAACGCCTCGGCCTCGACCGAAGCCGCAAGCGTCTCGGAACAGCTGGCCTCGCAATCCGAGCAGCTGCGCGGTGTGATCAGCTTCTTCCGCTTGGGCGATGACGATCATGCCCGCCGCGCGTCGGCGGCGCGGACCCCGGCGAAAAGCACCACCAAGCCGGTTGCCCATATCCGCAGCAAGCGCAGCGCCGGCAAGGCGGCGCCGGCAGCACATGCCCCGGCAGCGGGCAGCATGAATGGCGGCATGAACGGCCACGCCCAAGGCATGAACGGCAAGGCAAACGGCGTGGCGCTGGATCTGGGCGGCGACATGTCCGACACCGACTTCGTCCGCTACTGAGGCTCGCAGCCGGGGCGGCCCGCGCCGCCCCGCTTCCCCGTGCGGCTTTTGCCGCCATTCCCGAACCCAAGAGGGCGCGATGACTGCAACTGCCGCACTGGCCGATCCCTGGTCCCCCGAGGACTCCGAGATCGCTGCCGAACCGCAGACCTACGTCACCTTTGAGCTGTCGGGGCAGGTCTTCGCCGTGGCGGTGGCCCATGTCCGCGAAATCCTGGATCTGCAGCCTATTGCCCGGCTTCCGAATGCGCCATCCGACCTTCTGGGCATGATCGATGTGCGCGGCGAGGGCATTGCCGTGATCGACCTGGCCGCGCGGCTCGGCCTGCGGGGCGGGCTCGAGGTCGAGGAGGGCCGCATCGTGGTGTTCGAGTTCGGCGCGGGCGGCTCCATCGCCGTCGGCGTGATCGCCGACCGTGTGCTGAGCGTGGTCGAGATCCATGACGGCGAGATCGAGACGGCGCCAAGTGCCCTGACCCGCTGGGATGCCTCGGTCCTGCGCGGCGTCTCGCGGGTGGCGGGGCGCCTGACGCTGCTGCTCGCGCTGGACGAGCTGTTCGGCAAGGACGCCCAGGATCCCTTCGATTTCACATGACCCCCACCCTTGCCGAACCGCCCTATCTGTCACCCGATATTGCCGCGGCGCTGGTCGCCATCGCGGTCGAGATCGGCGGAATAGCCGTCGCCCCCAGCAAGCGCGACTTCATCCAGATGCGCGTCAGCCGCCGCCTGCGCGAGATCGGCTGCGGGGATTTCGAGAGCTATCTTGCCAGCCTCAAGGGCCCCGGTGGCGATGAAGAGGCGCGGCGCCTTGTCGAAGCGCTGACCACCCACACCACCAGCTTCTTCCGCGAACGGGTCCATTACGACTGGCTCACCGCCGAGGGCCTGCCCGCACTGGTCGCGCAAGGGGCGGGCCGCGAGCGCCCGCTGACGGTCTGGAGCGCGGCCTGCTCGCTGGGCTCGGAACTGTGGAGCGCGGGCATGACCCTCGACGCGTTCGCGGCCAAGCAGCCCGGCGAATTGCGTTGGGCCCTGGTCGGCACCGACATCTCGCGCAAGATCCTGCGCCGCGCCGCCAATGCCGTGTTCACCGAGGACGAGATCTCGGGCCTGGACGAGCCGATGCGCCGGGCCTGGCTGCTGCGCTCCGCAGCGCCGCAGAAGGGCCGCACCCTCTACCGCATCGCGCCGGAACTGCGCGGCCGCGCGCGGCTGGCCTGGGCAAACCTGGTGGACCTCGACCCGCGGATGTCACTGACGGCGGATGTCGCCTTCCTGCGCAACGTCCTGATCTACTTTCGGCCCGACGATCAGCGCCGCGCCGTGGCCAATGTCCTCGGCCGCCTGCGGACCGGCGGCTATCTGCTGACCGGCCATTCCGAAAGCCTCTCCGAGCCACCTGCAGGCCTACGGCAGGTGCGGACCTCGGTTTATCAAAAGGTGTAACTCCATGTTGGACCCTTCAAAGCCGCGCAAGCTTCGCGTCCTGATCGTCGATGACAGCGCAGTGGTGCGGCAGGCGATGGCCGAGATCATCGCCTCCGACCCCGAGTTGGAGGTGATGGGCACAGCCGGCGATCCCTTCGTCGCCGCCCAGCGCATCCGCGCCGAAAAACCAGACGTGATCACGCTGGACGTGGAAATGCCGCGGATGGACGGCGTCACCTTCCTGCGCAAGCTCATGAGCCAGCATCCGATCCCGGTGGTCATGTGCAGCTCGCTGGTCGGCGACAACACCGAAACGCTGGCGGCGGCGCTGGCCGCCGGCGCGGTGGATGTGATCTGCAAGCCGCAGATGGGCGTGAAGGGCTTCCTCGAAGACAGCCGGATCGAGATCTGCGACGCGGTGAAGGCGGCAGCGCAGGCGCGCCTGTCGGCGATGCGCCCGCGGCTGATCGAGGCGAAGCTGACGGCCGATGCTGTGCTGCCGCCCCCGAATGTCGGCGCGATGATCAAGACCACCGAAATAATCATCGCCGTCGGCGCCTCCACCGGCGGGACCGAGGCGTTGAAGCTGTTCCTGACCCAGATGCCGCTGGACTGCCCGCCCATCGTGATCGTGCAGCACATGCCGGAACTCTTCACCGCCGCCTTCGCCCGCCGGCTGGACGGCGAATGCGGCGTCACCGTCAAGGAAGCGCGCGACGGCGACCGGCTGCTGCGCGGCCATGCCCTGATCGCGCCGGGCGCGAAGCACACCCTGCTCAAACGCAGTGGCGCCTCCTACAGCGTCGAGGTGCGCGATGGCCCGCTGGTCTCGCGCCACCGCCCCTCGGTCGATGTGCTGTTCCGGTCGGTCGCGCGCTATGCGGGGCGGAATGCCATCGGCATCATCATGACGGGCATGGGCGATGACGGCGCAAAGGGCCTGAAGGAAATGCGCGACGCCGGCGCCCGGACGCTGGGCCAGGATCATGACACTTGCGTCGTCTATGGAATGCCGAAGGAGGCGATGCGCATGGGCGCAGTCGAGGATGAGGTGCCGCTGGAACGCCTCGCCCCCGCCGCCCTGCGACTGGCCGGCGCGGCGCGGCCGCACTAGCCTCGGCCGACGACCGGCCCGAGAAAATCTTGCCAAATCCGGGCCGGTCGGCGGGGGCCTGCGCCGGTCTTCCCCCGGCTACGTGGAGCGACCGGAGATCGGGCCACATCGGGCTCTCCGCGCGTCACGGTCTCCGCCCACGGCGTACGCAGTGCCCGAGGCAACCGTTTGCAAGGTGCCGCCCCACCCAATTTAGACGAACCGGATCGCGAACAGCGGACCTCCAGCGCCGGCTCTTCCCGGAAGCGCTTGGCCTGCCATCCCGCCGCCGCCGCTTCCCGAAGCCGCCGTCTCACCCCGCACGGGCTTGACGTCCATGCTTTCTGAAATCTCCCGAATGACCCCAGCAGTCGGGAGAATGCCACTACCGCGCCGCATCGACGGTCGATCAGCCTCAGGAGCGGAACGACCGCGCCCCCACCCGCCCATTCGCGGAACCGCACCACCCACCCAGATGGTCCGTTTCGCCGCCGCGCAGGATCTGAACGGTCAGGCGGAGCTCATCTATGCCCCCGAAGGTTTTCTGGCCGAGCTCCTCTTCCCCTTCCCGCCCACCGCGGGAGTTCCGATGCCCGAAATCCGCCCCCCAACCGCGACCGCCCCGCCGACGGTGATCATCGTCGAGGTACTAGCGGTGAGGTGAGGTAACGGGAGCGGCCTAGGCGTGAGAAGCCACGCCGGCGTTGGTTTCACATGTAAGTTGGAAGTGGTGGCGAGGGGGGGACTCGAACCCCCGACCCCGTGATTATGAGTCACGTGCTCTAACCAGCTGAGCTACCTAGCCAATGGGGCGCTTGCTAGTGAAGCCGCGCTGTGGCGTCAAGGGGAAAACGGCGCGGCCTTGCCGGGGCTGCCACGCCCCCCGTGCCGATTTGCGCTTTGCCCCCCGGCCGCATCGGCGGTATCAGCAAGGGAGCCGTCGCCACCGGGAGCCTTTCATGCAACTGTTGCCCCTGACCCGTGACCTCGTGCTGATCGGCGGCGGCCATGCCCATGCGCTGGTGCTGCGGATGTGGGCGATGGAGCCGCTGCCCGGGGTGCGCGTCACGCTGATCTCGCCGGACCCGAGCGCCGCCTATTCGGGGATGCTGCCCGGCCATATCGCCGGGCACTACTCCCGCGCCGCGCTGCAGATGGATCTGGTGCAACTGGCCCGCCATGCCGGCGCGCGGCTGATTCTTGGCCGGGCCGAGGGGATCGACCGCGCCAAAGGGCATGTGCTTGTGCCCGGCCGTCCCCCGGTCGGCTATGACATCTGCTCCCTCGACATCGGCATCACCTCCGACATGCCATCGCTGCCTGGCTTTGCCGAACATGCCCACCCGGCCAAACCGCTGGATGCCTTCGCCGATGCGTGGGAGGCGTTCGCGGCGCAGAAAGGCCCGCGGCAGGTCGCCGTCATCGGCGCCGGCGTGGCGGGGGTGGAGCTGGCCCTCGCCGCCGCGCACCGCCTTGGCCCGGGGGCCGAGGTCACACTGATCGAGGCCGGCCCGCAGGCCCTGCCCCTGCTGGGGGCCGGGGCCCGCGCCCGGCTGCTGGCGCATCTAAAGCGGCTGGGGGTCACGCTGCTGACCGGCAGCCCCGCCGCCTCGGTCGAACCGGATGCCGTGCTGCTGGCCGATGGCCGCCGCGTCCCGTCTGCCTTCACCCTCGGCGCGGCGGGTACTCAACCGCAAGGCTGGCTCGCCCAGACCGGCCTGCACCTGACCGGCGGCTTCGTCACCGTCGGCCCCACCCTGCAATCCATCACCGACCCCGCGATCTTCGCCGCCGGCGATATCGCCCATCTGTCGCACGCCCCCCGTCCCAAGGCCGGGGTCTTCGCGGTGCGCGAGGCACCGATCCTGCTGCACAACCTGCGCAAGGTGCTGGCCGGCCGCCGCGGGCTGCGCAGCTACCGCCCGCAACGCGATTATCTCAAGCTCATCTCGGCCGGCAGCCGCCATGCGGTGGCGGACAAGTTCGGCCTGCCGTTGAACGGGGCCTGGCTCTGGCACTGGAAAGACCGGATCGACCGGCGCTTCATGGCGATGTTCCACAACCTGCCGCCGATGCCCGCCCCGCCGGTGCCGGCCCGGGTGGCAGCCGGGGTCAGCGACCTGCTGGCTGGCGGCAAGCCGCTCTGCGGCGGGTGCGGGGCCAAGGTCGGGCAGGCCGATCTGCGCGCGGCCCTCGCGGGCCTTCCCGCCCCGCGCCGCGCCGATGTCCTCTCGGGCCCCGGCGATGATGCGGCGGTGCTGGCCCATGGCGCCGCAAGTCAGGTCATCACCACCGACCATCTGCGCGCCTTCACCGAGGATCCGTGGCTGCTGGCACGGATCACCGCCCATCACGCCATGGGCGATATCTGGGCCATGGGCGCGCGCCCGCAAGCCGCACTGGCGCAGGTGATCTTGCCGCGCATGTCGCCCGACCTGCAGGCCCGCACCCTGGCCGAGATCATGGCCGCGGCCTCCGAGGCTTTCGGCGCGGCGGGGGCCGATATCGTCGGCGGCCATACCAGCCTTGGGGCAGAGCTGACCGTGGGCTTCACCGTCACCGGCCTGACGGAGGCGGAGCCCATCGGCCAGTCCGGCGCCCGCCCCGGTGATGCGCTGATCCTGACGCGGCCCATCGGCACCGGTGTGATCCTGGCCGCGGAAATGCAGTGCGCCGCCCCGGGCCCCGTGGTCGCGGGCGCGCTGGCGCAGATGGCCCGCCCGCAAGCCGCGGCGGCGGCGCTGCTGGCCCCCCATGCCCATGCGATGACCGATGTCACCGGCTTCGGCCTGGCCGGGCATCTGGTGGGAATGCTCGAAGCCTCGGATGTCGCCGCCCGGATCAGCTTTGCCGCGGTGCCGGTTCTGCCGGGGGCCGAAGCACTGGCGGCGGCCGGCCACGGCTCCACCCTGCTGCCGATGAACCGGGCGGTGGCCGGGCGCATGGTCTTCCCCAAGGGCTGGCAGGCCGATCTGCTGTTCGATCCGCAGACGGCGGGCGGCCTGCTGGCGGCGGTGCCGGGTGGTCAGGCCGAGGCGCTGCTGGCAGCCTTGCAAGCGGCCGGGGAGCCGGCGGCGATCATCGGCTATATCGAGCCCGGCGTGCCCTGTCTTATCGTGGAATAAGCTCGCTCACCGCCGCCAGTACCGCATCGGTCAGCCGGTCCAGCCCTTCGGAATCCAGCGCCGCGGCCTGCACCACCCGCTCCCGCTCCGGCCCATGCTTGGCGCGGCCCTTGCCATAGCGCGGGTCGTAATGCGCGGCCATCAACTCGCCCGCCAGCGGCGCGAAGGCGCCGGCCCCGGCCATCCCCTGCCAGCGCTCGATCACCTCGCGGGCATGGAAGGGGCGCAGCTTGTCGACCACGGCGGCCAGCGCCGCCGCGTCCGCCGTCAGGTCGGCATAGGCCGCCGCCAGATAGCCCGCCCGCGCCCCCAGCGGAGCCTCAATCGTCACCCGCGGCGCCGCCACCATCGCCAGCCACAGCGACTTGGGCACCGTCACCCGGCCGATGCGATTGGACTCCGCCTCCACCAGCACCGGCCGCGCAGGGTCGATTCCCGCCAGCGCCACCGCCAGCCGCCCCTCGAACGCCTTTTGGGAAGGCTGCCCGCCCGGCATCGCCCCGAACAGCGACCCGCGATGGTTCGCGAGCCCCTCGAGGTCGATCACCTGCGCCCCCCGCGCCGCCGCGCGGGCCAGCACCTCGGTCTTGGCGCTGCCGGTATTGCCGTCCAGCACCACCACCGGCGCGGTGAAGGGCAGATCGTGGGTGATGTCCACCACCAGCCGCCGCCAGGTCTTGTAGCCGCCGACGATTGTGTCGCTGCGCCAGCCCACCTGCGCGAGGATGGTTGAGAACGATCCCGACCGCTGCCCCCCGCGCCAGCAATAGACCAAGGGCCGCCAACCGCCGCCCTTGTCCGCCAGCGCCCCTTCCAGATGCGCGGCGGCATTCCGCGCCACCAGCGCCGCGCCGATCTTGCGCGCCAGAAACGGCGATTGCTGCTTGTAGATGGTGCCGACGCGGGCGCGTTCTTCGTCATCCAGCACCGGCAGGCTGATCGCGCCCGGCACATGATCCTCGGCATATTCGGCCGGGGAGCGGACGTCGATGATCGCATCGACGCCAAGGCGTGCAAGGTCGGGGATAGAGGCAAGGGTTACCGGCATCGCCCAGCCTTAGCGCAGCGCATCCAGCACCGCCAGCGGCGGCTTAATAGACCGCCACCGGCGTTCCCAGCGGCACCCGCTGATACAGGTCGATGACATGCGAGTTGACCATGCGGATGCAGCCGTTCGACACGGCGCTTCCGATGGATTGCGGCTCTGTCGTGCCATGGATGCGGATCGCCGTGTCCTGCCCGTTCTGGTACAGGTACAGCGCCCGCGCGCCCAAGGGGTTGGTCGGCCCGCCCGGCATCCCGTCGGCATATTTGGCGTAATGCCCCGGGCTGCGCTCGATCATCTCGGGCGTCGGGCGCCAGCTCGGCCATTCGACCTTGCGCGCCACCTCGGCCATGCCGCGGAATTTCAGCTCGTCACGCCCCACCGCCACGCCATAGCGGATGGCCACGCCGGGCCGGTCGATGAAATAGAGGTAGAATTGGTCCGACAGGATGGTGATCGATCCCACCGCCATGTCTTTGCGCACCCGCACCTCTTGCGGCATGAATTGCGGCGCGATCACCAGCGGCGCTTCAGTCGCGGCGCGGAGCGGCAGGGCAGCAAGCGCGGCCCCGGCGGCGATACCGCCCAGCAGGGTACGGCGGGCGATGGTAGGCATGGTCATCGGATTATCCCTCTGAGATGGCGAGACTGTAGCAAACGCCCCCCTCATCGCACAAGTTCCGGGAATCCTTACTGGAACGCGCAGCCCGCCTTCACGCCCAGCTTGCGGAACAGGATCGCGGCCGGGCAAAACCCGGTGAAAGCCGATTGCAGCAGATTCAACCCGATGAACACGGTGAACCACATGAACAGCGGCGAGACGAGCGCCGTCAGCAGCACGCTCAGCAGGGTCATCACGCCGGCAAAGGCCAGAACGGCACGGTCGAGGGACATCGGCAAAACTCCATGTCAGGAAAGCAGGCCCTTCGAATACAGGTGCCTCACATCAAATTCAATATATAGAATGTAATGCACTGTTCCACTGCACCCGTCGTGCTTCGACCCGAATCGGTCGCTTTGCGGCATGGCCGAACTGGTTTCCGCACAATTTGACGACAGCTTCGCACAAAAAGTCGGCATTTCCGGGCTCGCGCCACAAATCCGACACAACCCACCCCGGCGCGGCATACGCAGAGTTCACACACCGCGCCGCAGTTGCAAACCTGATCTCCGGGGCCGCCAAGGCGCCCCAACGGGATGCGGTGGGGGGAACGGGGAACCGGCACCACGCAAGATGCAACAACGATTGGCGCGGGGGCGCCCGGACTCATGGGGAGTCCGGCGGCGGGGAAGCCATGTCCTTGCGCACCATTCATAAGAGGGATGAAGACCGTCATGACCTTCAAGGCCAAGACACTTTTCAAGGCGGGCATTGCCTCGCTGCTGCTGTCCACCGCGGCCATCGCGCAGGATGACACCATCAAGGTGGGCGTCCTCCACTCGCTGTCCGGCACGATGGCGATCTCGGAAACCACGCTCAAAGACGTGATGCTGATGCTGATCGACGAGCAGAACAAGAAGGGCGGCATCAACGGCAAGATGCTGGAGGCCGTCGTGGTCGACCCAGCCTCCGACTGGCCGCTCTTTGCCGAAAAGGCGCGCGAGCTGATCGAGGCGAACGGCGTCGATGTGGTTTTCGGCTGCTGGACCTCGGTCTCGCGCAAATCGGTGCTGCCGGTGTTCGAAGAGCTGAACTCGATCCTGTTCTACCCGGTGCAGTATGAAGGCGAGGAAAGCCAGAAGAACGTCTTCTACACCGGCGCCGCCCCGAACCAGCAGGCGATCCCGGCCGTGGATTATCTGATGGCCGAGGAAGGCGTGGAACGCTGGGTGCTGGCCGGCACCGACTATGTCTACCCGCGCACCACCAACAAGATCCTCGAGGCCTACCTGATCGGCAAGGGCGTCGCCCCCGAAGACATCATGATCAACTACACGCCCTTCGGCCATTCCGACTGGCAGACGATCGTGTCCGACATCAAGACCTTCGGCTCCGCCGGCAAGAAGACCGCCGTCGTCTCCACCATCAACGGCGATGCCAACGTGCCGTTCTACAAGGAACTCGGCAACCAGGGCGTCTCGGCTGAAGACATCCCCGTCGTCGCCTTCTCGGTCGGCGAGGAAGAGCTGGCCGGCCTTGATACCACCCCGCTGGTCGGCCACCTCGCCGCCTGGAACTACTTCATGTCGGTCGACACCCCCGAGAATGCCGAGTTCATCGAGAAGTGGCAGACCTTCATCGGCAGCGAAGAGCGCGTGACCAACGACCCGATGGAAGCCCATTACATCGGCTTCAACATGTGGGTGAAGGCGGTCGAGGCGGCCGGCACAACCGACGCCGACGCGGTCATCGACGCGCTGCCCGGCATCGAGGTTCCCAACCTGACCGGCGGCACCTCGATCATGCTGCCGAACCACCACATCACCAAGCCGGTTCTGGTCGGCGAGATCCAGGATGACGGCCAGTTCGACGTGGTCTGGGAAACCGATGGTCTGGTCGAGGGCGATGCCTGGTCGGACTTCCTGCCCGAAAGCGCCGTGCTCACCTCGGACTGGGTCGAGCTGAAATGCGGCAACTACAACACCGAGACAAAGACCTGCGGCGGCGCCTCCAACTGACGCAGGCACCAGGGGCGCGATACCTGCCGGTTGGCGGTTGTCGCGCCCCGACGAATACGCAGTCGCGGGCGGCGCGGTAACGACCCGCCGCCCGTCGCTGCCCCTCCCCTTCCGGCCTCAAGGCGGATTTGCCCATGTTGTTTCTGCGCGCCTGTCTTCTGGCCCTGCTTCTGCCCATGTTTGCCGCCCCCGCCTCGGCGCAAACCCAAGACTTTGACGCTCTCGTCACCAGCCTGCCCGAAGGCAGCTACTCTGCCCGCGGCGCCGTGGTCGGCGCCATCGCCCTTACCGGCGATCCGCGCGCCGAGGCGATCCTGACCGCCCTGCTGGACGGCGCCCTCGGCGTCATCGAAACCACCGGCCAGGTCGTGATCCTCGCCCCCGCCCCCGCCGATGCGCTGGCCGGTACGCCCCTGACAGATGCCGAGGCCACATCCGCCGAGCGCATCCGCGTCAACAACGGGCTCCGCCGCGATATCCGCGCCGCGCTTGGCATCCTCACCCTGTCGGACCCCGACCCCGCCAAGCGCCTTGCCGCTGCCGATGCCGCCTTCCGCGCCCCCGACGCCGCGCAATACGAACTCCTCGACGCCGCCTTCCAGCGCGAGGAAAACCCCGCCGTCAAATCCCGCCTGGCAGAGGCCCGCGCCGTCGCCATCCTCGACGGCGACTTTCCCGATGCCGAAAAGCGCGAGGCCATCGATGTGATCGCCGATCGCGGCGATGCCGATGCCCAGCGCATCCTCACCCCCTTTGCCGCCTCGGAAGATCCCGACATCGCCGAGGCTGCCGCCGCCGCCCTCGCCTCCATCGAGCAATCGCGGATGCTCTGGGGCCAGGCGCAGAACATCTGGTACGGCCTCTCGCTCGGCTCCGTCCTGTTGCTCGCGGCTATCGGCCTCGCCATCACCTTCGGCGTGATGGGCGTCATCAACATGGCGCATGGCGAGCTGGTGATGCTGGGCGCCTACACCACCTATGCCGTGCAGGAAACCATCCGCCAGAACGCGCCGGGCCTGTTCGACTGGTCGCTGCTGATAGCGGCGCCGCTGGCCTTCCTCGTCGCCGGCGCGGTCGGCGTCGCCATCGAGCGCGGCATCGTCCGCCACCTCTATGGCCGCGCGCTGGAAACCCTGCTCGCCACCTGGGGCGTCAGCCTGATCCTGCAGCAATCCGTCCGCTCGATCTTCGGCCCCAACAACCGCGAGGTCGGCAACCCCTCCTGGATGTCGGGCAGCTTCGATGTCGGGCAGATGACCGTCACCTGGAACCGGCTCTGGATCCTCATCTTCGCGCTCGCCGTCTTCGCGGTCCTGCTCTTCGTGATGAAGCGCACCGCCGTCGGCCTGCAGATGCGCGCCGTGACCCAGAACCGCCCGATGGCGGCCAGCATGGGCATCCGCACCAACTGGGTCGATGCGCTGACCTTCGGCCTTGGCGCCGGCATTGCCGGGCTCGCCGGCGTCGCGCTCAGCCAGATCGACAATGTCAGCCCCAACCTCGGCCAAAGCTACATCGTCGACAGTTTCATGGTCGTGGTCTTCGGCGGCGCCGGCAATATCTGGGGCACGCTGGCTGGCGCCTTTAGCCTCGGCATCGTCAACAAGTTCCTGGAACCCTATGCCGGCGCGGTGCTGGCCAAGATCATCGTGCTCGTCGCCATCATCCTCTTCATCCAGAAACGCCCCCGCGGTCTCTTCGCCGTCAAGGGCCGCGCGGTCGAGGGCTGACCCGGATGCCCGCATTTCCCCTCTGCCGTTCGCTGCTGTCGATGCCGCTACCGCCCGGCCTGCTGACGCCGCCGCCTGCACCGCCTGCCGAGCCCGCCCCAAAGGACCCCAGCGCATGACCTCTCTCATCGACCGCCGCATGGGCATCTTCCTGGCCGGCCTCTTCGTGCTGACAGTGGCCGTGCCCATCGGCAACCTCGCCTTCGACGGCAAGGTGGTGCCCAGCTACATCGTCTCGTTGCTCGGCAAATACCTTTGCTACGCGCTGCTGGCGGTGGCGCTGGATATGGTCTGGGGCTTCTGCGGCATCCTCAGCCTCGGTCACGGCGCCTTCTTCGCCCTTGGCGGCTACGCCATGGGAATGCACCTGATGCGCGAGATCGGCGACCGCGGCGTCTATGCCAATCCCGACCTGCCCGATTTCATGGTCTTCCTCAGCTGGGACGAACTCCCGTGGTTCTGGATGGGCTTTGACAATTTCTGGTTCGCCTCGCTGATGGTGATGCTGGTCCCCGGCGCGCTGGCCTTCCTCTTCGGCTGGTTCGCCTTCCGCAGCCGCGTCACCGGCGTCTACCTGTCGATCATCACCCAGGCGATGACCTACGCCCTGCAACTCGCCTTCTTCCGCAACGAGATGGGCTTTGGCGGCAATAACGGCCTGACCGACTTCAAGGATGTGCTTGGCTTCCCGATCCAGTCCGACGCCACCCGCGCCGGGCTGTTCGTCTGCACCGCGATTGCTCTGGCCCTTGGCCTGCTGATCGCCCGCGCCATCACCACATCGAAACTGGGGATGATCCTCGTCTGCATCCGCGATGCCGAAAGCCGCACCCGCTTCATGGGCTATCGGGTCGAAGGCTACAAACTCTTCATCTTCGTCGTCTCCGCCATGATGGCCGGCGTCGCCGGCGCGCTCTACACCCCGCAGGTCGGCATCATCAACCCCGGCGAATTCAGCCCCGCCAACTCCATCGAGATCGTGATCTGGGTCGCCCTCGGCGGCCGCGGCACGCTCGTCGGCGCGGCCCTCGGCGCGATCCTCGTGGCGCTGGCCAAGACCCTCTTCACCGGCTGGTTCCCCGAATTTTGGCTCTTCGCCCTCGGCGGGCTCTTCATCCTCGTCACCCTGTTCCTGCCCAAGGGCGTGCTTGGCCTGATCGAGGAGACCTTCGCCCGCAAGAAGAAGCCCGCCCCCGCATTGCAAGAGGCCAAGGCATGAGCGTCCATTTGCTTCTCGACGGCGTGAACCGCAGCTTCGACGGCTACAAGGCCATCAACGACCTCTCGCTCGCGGTGGACAAGGGCGAGCTGCGCGCCGTCATCGGCCCCAACGGCGCCGGCAAGACCACGATGATGGACATCATCACCGGCAAGACCCGGCCAGACAGCGGCGGCGTCTGGTGGAACCAGACCGTCGATCTGACCAAGATCGACGAGGCCGGTTCCGCCCGCCTCGGCATCGGCCGCAAGTTCCAGAAACCCACCGTGTTCGAAACCCACAGCGTCGAGGAGAACATCGCCCTCTCGCTCAAGGCCGAACGCTCCGTCCTCGCCACCCTCTTCCACCGCCAGACCGAGGCCGAAGCCGCCCGCATCACCGAACTGCTCGAGCTGGTGCGGCTGGAGGGCGACCGCCACCGCCCCGCCGCCGATCTCAGCCACGGGCAAAAGCAATGGCTGGAAATCGGGATGCTCCTCGCGCAAGACCCCGAGCTGCTGCTGGTCGACGAACCCGCCGCCGGCATGACCGATGCCGAAACCATGCGCACCGCCGAGCTCCTGCGCAGCCTCGCCGGCAAGCACACCGTCATCGTGGTCGAGCATGACATGGATTTCGTCCGTGCGCTGGATTGCCGCGTCACGGTCCTGCATCAGGGCCATGTCCTCACCGAAGGCTCGCTGGACCATGTGTCCGCGAATCCCGAGGTCATCGAAGTCTATCTGGGGCGCTGACATGCTGGATATCCGCGAGATCGACGTGTTCTACGGCGCCGCTCAGGCCCTGCGCGGCGTGTCGATGAGTGCCCATCCCGGCCGCGTCACCTCGGTCCTGGGGCGCAACGGCGTCGGCAAGACCACGCTTCTGCGCGCCATCACCGGCCGCCAGCAGATCAAGTCCGGCAAGATGGAGTGGGAAGGCCGCGACCTCTCGCGCCTGCGCCCCGAGGCCCGCGCCCGCGCCGGCATCGCCTTCGTGCCCCAAGGGCGCGAGATCTTCCCGCTGCTGACCGTGCGCGAGAACCTCGAGACCGGCTTCTCCCTCCTGCCCCGGCGCGAGCGCCGCGTGCCCGATGAGGTGTTCGACCTCTTCCCCGTCCTCGCCCAGATGATGAACCGCCGCGGCGGCGACCTCTCCGGCGGCCAGCAGCAGCAGCTTGCCATCGGCCGCGCGATGGTCACCCGCCCCCGGCTGCTAGTGCTGGACGAACCGACCGAGGGCATCCAGCCCTCGATCATCCAGGATATCGGCCGCGCCATCAAATACCTGCGCGGCAAGGGCGACATGGCGATCGTGCTGGTCGAGCAGTATTTCGACTTCGCCCGGGATCTGGCGGATGACTTCATCGTGCTGGAACGCGGCCAGGTCATCCGCGCCGGGGTGCGGGCCGACATGGATGGGGATTCGGTCAGGAACCTGCTGACGGTCTGACCCCGCCCTTCGCCCCCTCGGGCAAACACCGCCCTCCCTTATCCCTCGCAACGGTCGCCTTGCAGAATTTTGGCCGTCGACAAAATTCTGCTGTGCCCGCCCCCCCGTGGCGGGCACAGTCGTGCCCACCGGGGCGGACCCATCAGAATTTGGAACCCTTAGAGCCTATGTCTCCACCCCTTGCCCTCCGGCTCACGCCTCCGGGCAACCGACGCGGTCGGCTTGCCACTGGCAAGCCGCCTGATCGCGCCGGGGTGCCAAGCTGGACATCGCGGCGCATATGGCCCGCGACACCTCGACATTTCAACAACTCTTGAAACATCCCGCCCCCGGGTCTAGGTTCCCATAACCGACCCCCCGGAGCCCAGCCCATGACCCAGACCGCCACCTTCCCCGTCACCGGCATGTCCTGCGCCTCCTGCGCCGGGCGGGCCGAACGCGCGCTGACGGCAGTCCCGGGCGTGACCGAGGCCAGTATCAACCTCGCCGCCAACTCCGCCCGCGTCACCTATCGCGCCCCCGCCAGCCCCGCCACCCTCGCCGCCGCGCTCAAGAAAGCCGGCTACCCGATGGCCGAGGCCGAAGCCCGCCTGACCATCGGCGGCATGACCTGCGCCTCTTGCGTCGGCCGGGTCGAACGCGCCCTGCAGGCCAGCCCCGGCGTGCTGGAAGCCTCCGTCAACCTCGCCACCAACGCAGCGCAGGTCCGCTACACCCCCGGCGCCACCTCCCCCACCGAACTCGCCCAGCGCGTTACCAAGGCCGGCTACCCCGCCCACCCCGCGCAAGACACGCCGGCCCCCGAAAACCGGCAAGCCGACGAAGCCGCGCTGATGAAACGCCGCGCCCTGATCTCCGCCGCCCTCACCCTCCCCGTCGTGATCCTCGCCATGGGCGGCCACATGATCCCAGCCTTCCACCACTGGATCATGGCCACCATCGGGATGCAGACCAGCTGGCTGATCCAGTTCGCCCTCACCGCCGCCGTCCTCGCCGGGCCCGGCCGCATCTTCCTGCGCATCGGCCTGCCCGCCCTCGCCCGCATGGCGCCCGAGATGAACAGCCTCGTCGCCCTCGGCAGCCTCGCCGCCTTCGGCTATTCCACCGTTGCCACCTTCGCCCCCGCGCTCCTCCCCGCCAGCTCCCGCGATGTGTATTTCGAGGCGGCGGCGACCATCGTCACCCTGATCCTCGTCGGCCGCTGGCTCGAAGCGCGCGCCAAGGGTCAGGCCGGCGAGGCGATCCGCCGGCTGGTCGGCCTGCGCCCCGCCACCGCCCGCGTCGATCGCGGCGGCGAGACGGTCGAACTCCCGGTCGAGGAACTCGCCCCCGGCGACATCGTCCTCCTTGCCCCCGGCGAACGGGTGGCGGTGGACGGCTTCCTGACGGACGGCCACGGCTGGATCGACGAATCGATGCTGACCGGCGAGCCCGCCCCGGTCGAGAAAACCCCCGGCGCGACCGTCACCGGCGGCACCGTCAACGGCGCCGCCGCGCTCGCCTTCCGCGTCACCGCCACCGGCGCCGATACTGTGCTCGCGCGCATCATCCGGCTGGTCGAGGATGCGCAGGGCGGCAAGCTGCCGGTGCAGGCGCTGGTCGACAAGATCACCCGCTGGTTCGTCCCCGCCGTGATGGCGCTGGCCGTGCTGACCTTCCTCGTCTGGCTAACCCTCGGCCCCGAGCCGCACCTGACCCACGCCCTCGTCGCCAGCATCTCGGTGCTCATCATCGCCTGCCCCTGCGCGATGGGCCTCGCCACCCCGGTCTCCATCCTCGTCGGCACCGGCCGCGGCGCAGAACTCGGCGTCCTCTTCCGCCGCGGCGACGCGCTGCAACTGCTGGCCGAGGTGCGCTCCGTCGCCTTCGACAAGACCGGCACCCTGACCGAAGGCCACCCGGTCCTGACCGATCTGGAGGTCGCGCCCGGCGTATCCGAGGATGACCTGCTCACCCTCGTCGCGGGCGCCGAGGCCCGCTCCGAGCACCCCCTCGCAAGCGCCATCCTCGCGGCGGCGAAAGAGCGCGGCCTGACCCTCCCCCGCGCCGACACCGCCCGCGCCATCCCCGGCAAGGGGCTGGTCGCCAGCGTCGGCGGCCACGCTTTGCTCATCGGCAATGCGGCACTGTTGGAGGGAGAAGGCGTCGATCTGGCGGCAAAGCCCGACGAAAACGCTATGCATATGACATCCGCATCGGTTCTGCATGGTTTCCACATGCTTGCGGAACGTGCCGAGGCACTGGCCGCCGAGGGCAAGACCCCCGTGCTCATCGCCGTGGACGGCACCCTCTCCGCCGTCCTCGCGGTGTCAGACCCGCTGAAGCCCGGCGCGGGCGCAGCAGTTGCCGCGCTGAAAGCGCTCGGCGTGGAAAGCACAATGATTTCAGGGGATAACCGGCTGACAGCCGAAGCCGTCGCCGCGCGGATCGGCATTTCGAACGTGGTCGCAGGCGTCCTGCCCGAAGGCAAGCTGCAGGCGCTGGCGGCGCTTCCCGCCCCCACCGCCTTCGTCGGCGACGGCATCAACGACGCCCCCGCCCTCGCCGCCGCCGATGTCGGCATCGCCATGGGAACCGGCACCGATGTCGCCATCGAAAGCGCTGATATCGTTGTGATTTCCGGCGACCCGCAAGCCGTCGCCTCGGCCATAAAACTCAGCCGCGCGACCCTGCGCAACATCCGCCAGAACCTGTTCTGGGCCTTCAGCTACAACGTTCTGCTCATCCCCGTCGCCGCCGGAGCCCTCTATCCGCTGAACGGAATGCTGCTCTCCCCCATGCTCGCCGCCGGCGCCATGGCCTTCTCGTCGGTCTTCGTCGTGACCAACGCCCTGAGGCTGAAACGCGCCGGCTGACCTCAGTCCCGCGCCCGCAAAACCTGCGCCGGCCGCGCCGCCAAGGGCCTGAGCGCAAAGAACAATCCGGCCAGCAAGGTCGCCGCCGCGCCACCCGTGACGATGGCGATGGCCGACACCGGCTCGAACCGGAACTCCGCCTCCATGACAAAGGTCATCACCGCCCAGCCCGCCACACCGCCAAACGCAACTGCTACCACCCCCGCCGCAGCGCCCATGATCGCCGACCGCAGCGCGAATGACCCAAGGATCCGTCCCCGGCTCGCCCCCAGCACCTTCAGCAGCGCCGCCTCATAGACCCGCGCCCTTTCGCCCGCCGCCGCCGCCCCGATCAGCACCACGAAGCCGGTGACCAACGTCCCCGCCGCCGCAATCGCCGTCGCCCGCGCAATCGCCGTAAGCGCCTCGGCCACGCGGTCGATGGCATCGCGCACGCGGATTGCGGTGATGTTCGGGTAAGCGGTTGCCAGATCACGCAAAATCGCGGCCTCGGCGGCCTCCTCGGCATAGACCGTGGCGATATGGGTATGCGGCGCACCGGCCAGCGCGCCGGGGTTCAACGCGATCACGAAGCCGATCCCGGCGGTGGAAAAGTCCACCACGCGGAAGCTCGTCACCTCCGCCTCCAGATCCCGGCCAAGGATGTTCACCGTGATCCGGTCGCCCAGCTTCAGCCCGATCTCGGCCGCCTCTTCGGCGGAAAAGCTGGCCTGCGGCGGGCCGTCATAACCCTCGGGCCACCATTCGCCCGCGGTGATCGTGGTGTTCGCCGGCGGCCGGTCCGAGTAGGTTACCCCCCGGTCGCCATTCAGCACCCAATGGCTGCCCGCGACGGTGCGGGCGTCCAACCCGTTGATCTGCGTGATGATCCCCCGCAGCATCGGCGCGCTGTCGACCCGGCTGACCGCCGCGTCAGAGTCCAGCCGTTCGCGGAAACCGTCGATCTGGTCGTTCTGGATGTCGACGAAGAAGTAGCTCGGCGCGACCTCGGGCAGGTCGCGGTCGATGGCGGCGCGCAGGTTGGCGTCGATCTGCCCGACCGCCGCCAGCACCGCCAGCCCCAGCCCCAGCGACAGGATCACCGGTGCCGCCTCGGCCCGCGGCCCGCCGATGGCCGACAGCGCCAGCCGCAGCCCCGGCCGCCCGCGCATCAGCGCCAACCCCGCCAGCCGCCTTGCCAGCCCGCCCAAGGCCCAGGCCGCCAGCGCCAGCACCGCCAGCGCCGCGATCACCCCGCCAAGCGTGCCAAGCGCCAGCTCCGGCACGCCCGAAAATCCCACCGCGGCGCCGACCAGCGCCGCCACCAGCAGCGCCATCGCCGCCGCCATGCCAAGGCCGGGCCAGGCCCGTCGCCCCGGTCCAAGGTCGCGGAACAGCGCCGCCGCCCGCACCTCGCGCAGCCGCGACAGCGGCCAGAGCGTGAAGATCGCCGCCGTCAGCGTGCCATACAGCGCCGCCTCGGCCAGTGCGCCGGGCGCAAACCCCAGCTCCACCGGGATCGGCATCTGCGCGGAAATCAAGGGCGCGGCCAGCACAGGCAGGCTACCGCCAAGCAGCAGGCCAAGCACCACCCCCAGCACGGTCAGCGCGCCGATCTGCAGCATATAGGCGGCAAGGATCGTGCCGCCGGTCGCCCCAAGCGCCTTCAGCACCGCAATCGCCTCGGTCTTGCGGTCCAGATAGGCGCGCACGGCGGCAGAGATGCCGACGCCGCCCACCGCCAGCCCGGCAAGCCCCACCAGCACGAGGAAGGACCCGATCCGCTCCACGAACCGGTCCACGCCCGGCGCGCCGCGGCGGCGGTCCTGCCAGCTCATCCCGCTGTCACGGAAGGCGGCCTCGGCCTCAGCCCGCATCGCGCTCAGGTCGGCCGTGGGCGGCAGGGTCATGCGGTATTCGGTCTCGAACAGCGTCCCCGGCTCCAGCAGGCCCGAGCCCGCCAGATCGCCGGTGCTGACGATGGTGCGCGGGCCAAGGCCGAAGCCGCCCGCCGCGCTGTCCGGCTCTCGCAGCAGCCGCGCGGCCAGCCGGAACTCGGCCTGCCCCAGCCGGAACCGGTCGCCCACGGCCAGCCCCAGCCGGTCGGCCAGCACCCCGTCCATCACCGCGCCACTGCCCGCCAGCGCCTCGGCCAGCGGCATTGCAGGCTCCAGCACCACCTCGCCCACCAGCGGATAGGCGGCGTCGACGCCCTTCACCTGCGTCAGCGCCCGGTCCTCGCCCACCACGGCCATGGACCGGAAATCCACGATCTCCGACAGGCCGGTGGCACGCTCGTCCATCCAGGCCCGCTCATCGGGGCTGGCATAGCGATAGGTGAACTCCATCTGCGCATCGCCGCCAAGCAGCACCGCGCCCTGAGCGTCCAGCCCCCGCCGGATGCCTTCGCGCAGCGTGCCCACGGCGGCAATCGCCGCGACGCCAAGGATCAGGCACAGCAGGAACACCCGGAACCCGCCGATCCCGCCCCGCAGCTCGCGCAGCGCGATGCGGAAGGCGACGCTCATGCCTGCACCCCGGCCCGGATATCCTCGCCCGCCACCGCGCCATCGGCGAGCCGCACCACGCGGTCGCAACGCTCGGCAAGCTCCGGCGCGTGCGTCACCAGAACCAGCGTCGCGCCATGCCGGTCGCGCAGGCCGAACAGCAGATCCATGATCGCGGCACCGTTGGTGGCATCGAGGTTCCCCGTCGGCTCATCGGCCAGCAGGATTGCGGGGCGCGGCGCCGCAGCACGGGCCAGCGCCACCCGCTGCTGCTCGCCGCCCGACATCTGCGCCGGGTAATGGCCAAGCCGCGCGCCAAGGCCCACGGCGCGCAATTCCGCCTCGGCCCGGGCAAAGGCATCGCCCACCCCGGCCAGTTCCAACGGCAGCGCGACGTTTTCCAGCGCGGTCATCGTCGGGACAAGGTGGAAGGATTGGAAGACGATCCCCATATTCCCCCTGCGGAACCGGGCCAGCTGATCTTCGCCCATCGCCGACAGGTCATGGCCAAGCGCCTGAACCCTGCCGCCGGTGGCGCGTTCCAGACCGCCCATCAGCATCAGGAGTGATGATTTGCCAGACCCCGAAGGCCCGATCAACGCAAGGCTCTCGCCGCGCCTCACCTGCAGTGTGATGCCGCGCAGCACCTCCACCGGCCCGGCATTGCCGGCCAGCGTCAGCCGCGCATCTTCCAGCGCCAGAACCGTTTCGCCTGCTTCACCACTGGTATCGCGCATCTGGTCCGCCTTTTGCCTGCCTCAGATGGCATATGGCGCGGCAGCGCGGCTTCGCAACCTCGCAGTTGCAGCAAGTTTACTGGCGATGCCGGTTGCGACGCCCGCCGCGGCCGATCCGCTGACACTGGTGGCGCTTGGCGACAGCCTGACACAGGGCTACGGACTGCCGCAGCAAGAGGGGTTCGTGCCGCAGTTGCAGTCCTGGCTGCAGGCGAACGGGGCCGAGGTGACGGTGGTGAATGCCGGCGTTTCGGGCGACACCAGCGCCGGCGGGCTGGCGCGCCTCGGCTGGACGCTGGAGGGTGGCGCCGATGCGATGATCGTGGCGCTTGGCGGGAACGACCTGCTGCGCGGGCTGCCGCCCGAGGAGACGCGGGCGAATATCGACGCGATATTGGCCGAGGCTTCGGCGCAGGGCCTGCCGGTGCTGCTGATCGGCCTGCCCGCGCCGGGGAACTATGGCGCCGACTACAAGACGGATTTCGACGCGATATGGCCCGAGTTGGCAGAGCAATATGGCGCGCTGATGGTCCCGAACATGCTGGCGGGGCTGTCGGACGTGGCCCCCGACCAGCGTGCCGGGCTGGTGCAGCCGGACGGGCTGCACCCTTCGGCCGCGGGCGTCGCGGTAATGGTGGAAACGCTGGGGCCAGAGGTGCTGAAGCTGCTGGAGATGGCCAACTAAGGCCCGACCTGCGCACCCGAGGCGTCGGGGTTGATGAACTCCGCCTCGATCACGATCTCGACGGCATCGGACACCCCCAGCGTGGTGCCCGGCGCCGGGATGCCAAGGTCGATGCCGAAGTCGGAGCGGAACAGCGTGCCCACCGCCGAAAACCCGATGCGCGCCCCGCCCGGATCGAAGCTCTGCGGCGCATAGCCGCCGTTGAAGGTCACGCGCAGGGTAATTGGCCGGGTGACACCGTGGAGGGTCAGGTCGCCCGTCACCGCCGCCTTGTCGGGCGCGGTCATCCTGACGCGGGTGGAGGTGAAGGTGATCTCGGGGAAGGCCGCCGCGTCCAGGAAGTCCGGGCCGGCCAGATAGGCGTTGAAGTCGAACTCCGGGTCGGGGAAGTGGGTCTCGATCGAGGCGGGATCTACAGTGGCAGTCAGCCCCATCGCCTCGGGGTTCGCCGGGTCGAAGTCCAGTTCGGCGGCAAGCCGGGTGAAGAGCGCGGTGTAGTTGGAAAAGCCCAGATGGCTGACGCGGAAGATCAGCCGCCCGTGGGCGAGGTCGAGCGTATAGCGGCCAGCGGGGGCCTGAGTGGGGGCCGGGGCGAAGGCGGGTGGGGCGGCCTCCGGCTGCTCCGGTGAGGGCGCGGCCTCCTGTGCCATAGCTGCGCCAGCCATGCCCACCAGCAGCGCCATGATCGGTGCCATCCGCATTGCAACTCTCCTTGCCTGAATGCGTCGGATGGTCCGCCGCGCGCCGTCTCGGGTCAACCCACGACCGCGAGAGGGCTGCCGACGTCAGCCACAGTCCCGGCGATCAGACAGCTGGCGCCCCGGCGCGATCAGGTGGCTTGCCAGTGGCAAGCCGACCGCGACGGTTGCCCGAAGGCGCAAGCCGCAGGGCAAGGGGGGTGAAGCTTGGCCCTACGGTTCCAAATTCTGATTGACCGCCCCGGTGGGCACGAATGTGCCCGCCCGTGGGGGGCGGGCACATCAGAATTTCGTCGACGGCCGAAATTCTGAAGAAGGCAAGCGTGGTGCGCAACGAAACAGGGAGTGCCCCCTACCACCTGATCCCGAACCGCAGCGCCTCATAGATCCCGGCATGGATATTGCGCGCCTGCACCGCATCCCCGATCCGGTAGAGCCCGTAGCTCCCCGCCGGATTGGTCACCGGCAGCACTTCCCCCTCCCCGATCAGTGCCGTGTAATCCACCGCGCCCAGATTGCGGCTGCCGGGCTTCAGCGCGAAATACAGCTCGTCCAGCGGCGCCGTGCCATGTTCCACCACGACCTGATCCACCCGCCGCTCCTGCACGGCCCCCGGCGCATAGTCCGACCCCAGCACCGCCACCAGCCCGTTGCCTTCGCGCCGCACCGCGGCCAGCCGCAGCGCGGGGGTGATCCGGCTGCCGGTCTCGTGCAGCGACTTGAGGTAGGGCACCACGTTCATGCCGCCAATGTCGGGCGAGAGCATCCGTTCCGGCGTGACCAGCTCCACCTCGGCCCCGGCGCGGGCCAGCATCTCGGCGGCAGAGATTCCGGCATGGGCGCCGCCATCGTCATAGACCAGCACCCGGCCCTGCGGCTTCACCGCGCCCGAGATCACGTCCCAGCTGCTGATCGCCAGTTCCACCCCGTCTGCCTCGGGCGGTTGCGGCAAGCCGCCGGTGGCGATCACCACCATATCGGGCGCAAGCGCCAGCACATCCTCAGCCTCGGCATAGCTGTTGAAGCGCAGTTCCAACCCCAGCCGCTCCAGCTCTGCCAACCGCCAGTCGATGATCCCGATCATCTCGCGCCGTCGCGGGTTCTGGACCAGCAGGCCGACCTGCCCGCCCGCCTGCGCCGCGGCCTCCAGCACCGTCACGCTGTGGCCGCGCTCCCCGGCCACCCGCGCCGCCTCCAGCCCCGCGGGGCCGGCACCGACCACCACCACCCGGCGCGGCACCGGGGCGCGGGCAATCACATGCGGCATCTGCGCCTCGCGCCCGGTGGCGGCGTTGTGAATGCACAGCGCGCCACCGCCCTCATAAATCCGGTCGAGGCAATAGGTCGCTCCCACACAGGGGCGGATCCGGTCCTCCAGCCCCGCGGCCACCTTGGCCCCGATATGCGGATCGGCGATATGGGCGCGGGTCATGCCGACCATGTCCAGCTTGCCGCTGGCAATGGCGTGGCGGGCGGTCGCCACATCGGGGATGCGCGCCGCATGGAACATCGGCACCCCGGTCGCCGCCCGCACCTCGCCGGCGAAATCGAGATGCGGGGCGCTGGCCATGCCCTGGATCGGGATCACCCCGGTCAGCGCGGCATCAGAGTCGATATGCCCGCGGATCAGGTTGAGGAAGTCGAACTTGCCGCTGGCGGCGATGCGCTGCGCGATCTCCACCCCCTCGGCGCGGCTCAGCCCCTTGTCCCAATCCTCATCGGCGACCATGCGGATGCCGACGATGAAATCCGGCCCCGTCGCCGCGCGCACCGCGTCGATCACCGCCCAGGTAAATCGCAGGCGGTTGTCCAGGCTGCCGCCCCAGTCATCCTCGCGCCGATTGGTGGCGGGAGACCAGAAGCTGTCCATGAAATGCCCGTAAGCCTCAAACTCGATACCGTCGAGCCCCGCCGCTTGCATCCGCTGCGCGGCGGCGGCGTAATCGGCAACGATGCGGGAGATGTCCCAGTCCTCGGCCTGCTTCGGGAAGGCCCGATGCGCCGCCTCGCGCACCGGGCTGGCCGACAGCACCGGCAGCCAGTCGGCCTTGTTCCAGCCGGTGCGGCGGCCCAGATGGGTGATCTGGATCATCACCGCGCAGCCTTCCTCGTGGCAGTCATCGGCCAGCCGCCGCAGCCAGGGCACGATCTCATCCTTGTAGGCGTGCAGGTTGCCGAATGCCTCGGGGCTGTCGGGCGATACCACGGCAGACCCCGCCGTCATGGTCAGCGCGATCCCGCCCCGCGCCTTTTCGCGGTGATAGAGCCGGTAGCGATCCGTCGGCATCCCGTCCTCGGAATAGGCCGGTTCATGCGCGGTGGACATCAGGCGGTTCTTCAGCACCAGATGCCTCAGGCGGTAGGGCTGCAGCAGCGGATCATTGCGCATGTCGGGGGCTCCTTCCCGGCAATGCTGCACCGCGGTGCATTTCGCCTCTGGTCAATCCGCGTCAGGAAACCGACAAGTTACGCCAAATGGAGGGTTCGATGCTTGACCGCCTGCGCAGCCTGATCGGCGCCGAGAATGTCCTGACCGGGGCCGACATGGCCCCCTGGTGCCGCGAATGGACAGGGCATTACCGCTGGACGCCGCTGGCGGTCGCTCGCCCGGCCAATACGGCCGAGGTGGCAGCGATCCTGCGGCTGGCGGGCGAGAGCGGCACGAAGGTGGTGCCGGTCGGCGGCAACACCGGGCTCAACGGCGGCACCTATGCCGAAGGCGCGCTGATGCTGTCGCTGGCCCGGATGAACCGCATCCGCGAGATCCGCCCCGCCGCGCGGGTGGCGGTGGTGGAGGCGGGCGTGGTGCTGGAGGCGCTGCACGGCGCCGCGGCCGAGCATGGGCTGGCCTTCCCGCTGACCTTCGGCGCCAAGGGCTCTGCCACCATCGGCGGCGTCATCTCGACCAATGCCGGCGGGTCGAACGTGCTGCGCTATGGCACCACCCGCGCGCTGGTGCTGGGGGTCGAGGTGGTGCTGGCCGACGGCCGGGTGATGGACCTGATGGGCGCGCTGCACAAGGACAACACCGGCTATTCGCTGCGCGATCTGGTGATCGGAGCGGAGGGAACGCTTGGCATCGTCACCGCTGCGGTGTTGAAGCTGGTTCCCGCGCCGCGTGCCTATGCCACCGCCACGCTGGCGCTGTCCTCGCTGGAGGGCGCGCTGGCGCTGTTGAACCGGCTGCAGGCCGAAACGGGGGGCGCGGTCGAAGCTTATGAGTTCATGCCGGCCACCTACATGGCCAAGCTGGCACAGCACCGCCCCGACCTGCGCCAGCCCTTCGGCGAAATTCACCCGGTGACGGTGCTGGTCGAGGTTGGGGCCACCGCCCCCCGCGATGCCACCCCCGGCCCGGATGGCGCCCTGCCCGTAGTGACTCATCTGGAGTCGGTGCTGGCCGAGGCGCTGGAAGAGGGCGCGCTGCTGGACGCGGTGATCGCCCAGACCGAGGCACAGCGGCGCGAGATGTGGGCACGGCGCGAGGCGGCGGCCGAGATCACCTTCACCGCGCCGGTGCTGGTCGATACCGATGTGGCGCTGCCGCTGGACCGGCTGCAGGCGTTTCTGGATGCGATGGCCGCCCGTCTGGCGACGCTGGACCCCGAGGCGGGTGAGCTGGTGGTGGCGCATCTGGGCGATGGCAACATTCACTACACCGCCTATCCCTCCCGTGACGATCTGGCCCTGCAGGTCGAGATCCGCGCCGCGGTGGCCGAGGAAGCAGTGGCGCTTGGCGGATCGTTCTCGGCCGAGCATGGCATCGGTCGGTCAAAGCTGGCGACGCTGCAGGCCCACAAGGATCCGGTGGCGCTTGACGCGATGCGCGCCATCCGCGCCGCGCTGGACCCGGGCAGCGTGCTCAACCCCGGCAAGACGGTGGTGTAACCCGGCTCAGCGCCAGTCGAAGAAGCCGGCCGGCGCTTCGGCCAGCAGCCGCCGCGCCAGATCGGTACCCAGATCGGCGGCGTCGGCAATGCTGCCCCGCGCCTCGCCGGTGATGGACTCCGATCCGTCGGGCCGCAGGATCTCGCCGCGCAGCCAGACCTCGCCCGCCTCCAGCACCGCCAGCCCGGCGATAGGCGTCTCGCAAGACCCGTCCAGCGCCGCCAGATAGGCCCGCTCTGCCGCCAGCCGGTGCCCGGTGGGCGTGTCGTGGATGGCCGCGAGCAGGAACTTCGCCCGCGCATCCACCGCCCGCCGCTCGATCCCGATGGCGCCCTGCGCCACCGCCGGTAGCATCTCATCGACCTCGATGGCGCTTTGCGCGACCTGCGCCATGCCAAGGCGGTTCAGCCCCGCCATCGCCAGAAACGTCGCCATCGCAACGCCTTGGTCGAGCTTCTTCAACCGCGTCTGCACATTCCCCCGGAACTCCACCAGCTGCAAATCGGGGCGCCGATAGGCCAGCTGCGCGCGGCGCCGCAGGCTCGACGAGCCGACCACCGCACCCTGCGGCAGGTCCATCAGCTTCGGCACTTGCGGCGAGACGAAGGCATCGCGCACATCCTCGCGCGGCAGGTAGCAGTCGATCAGCAGTCCCTCGGGCTGATCCACCGGCATGTCCTTCATCGAGTGCACCGCGATGTCGATGCCGCCCGCCGTCAGCGCTTCCTCGATTTCCTTGGTGAACAGCCCCTTGCCGCCGATCTCTTTCAGCGGGCGGTCCAGCACCTTGTCGCCGGTCGTCTTGATGATGACGATCTCGAAGGCGTCCTCGGGCAGGCCGTGGGCGTCCATCAGGCGACGGCGGGTCTCGAACGCCTGTGCCAGCGCCAGCGGCGAGCCACGGGTGCCGATCTTCAGCGGGGATTTTGCGTCGGGTATCTGCATATCCCCCGCATAGCCGCGGCAAATGAACCGCGCAATGCCCCAGCGGGTTGACATCGCGCCGCACCCGGCGATGAAGGGCGACAAAAGGGAGCCATCCAGATGACCGTTGCCAGATCCGACAAGACCATCCTGCGTGCCCTTGCCGGTGAGGCGCTGCCCACACCGCCGATCTGGATGATGCGGCAGGCCGGGCGCTACCTGCCCGAATACCGCGCCACCCGTGCGCAGGCGGGCGACTTCCTGTCGCTGTGCTACAACCCGGAACTCGCGGCAGAGGTCACGCTGCAGCCGATCCGCCGCTTCGGCTTCGATGCCGCGATCCTGTTCGCCGACATTCTGCTGATCCCGCAGGCGCTTGGCGCCGATCTGTGGTTCGAAACCGGCGAGGGGCCGCGGCTGTCCACAATCACCGGGCCCGAGGGGCTGCGCGCGCTGAAGGGCAAGGACGACATCCACGACCATCTGGCGCCGATCTATGAGACAGTGCGGATCCTGTCCGGCGAGCTGCCCGCGGAAACCACGCTGATCGGCTTTGCTGGCGCGCCCTGGACGGTGGCGACCTACATGATCGCCGGGCGCGGTACCAAGGATCAGGGGCCCGCCCACGCGCTGAAGGCTGCGGACCGCGAGACCTTTGCCGCGCTGATCGACCTGATCACCGACGCGACGGTGGAATACCTATCGATGCAGGTGCAGGCGGGGGCAGAGGTGGTCAAGCTTTTCGACAGCTGGGCGGGCTCGCTCAAGGGGCAGGACTTTACCGATTTCTCGCTGGAGCCTGCCCGCAAGATCATCGCCGCGCTGAAGGCCCGCCATCCGGGCCTGCCGATCATCGCCTTCCCGCGCGAGGCGGGGGAAGGCTATATCGGCTTTGCCAAGGCGACCGGGGCCGATTGCGTGGCGCTGGACAATTCCGTCAGCGCCGACTGGGCCGCGGCGAATGTGCAGGTCGATGGCTGTGTTCAGGGCAACCTCGCGCCGCAGCACATGGTCACCGGCGGGCAGGCGCTGGCGGACGAGGCACAGCGGATCGTGCGCGCCTTCCGCGGCGGGCCGCATATCTTCAACCTCGGCCACGGGATCACCCCGGACGCCAACCCCGACAACGTGGCGGCGATGATCGCGGCGGTGCGCAGCGCCTAGTCGCCCGCGGGCAGCATCTTCCGCAGCAAGGCAACCGCCTCGGCCCAGCCTTCGACTTCGGCGGCCGGGGTGATCTCGACGCTGCGGATCATGCCAAGCCGCGCTACCTGCGCCGGGCGGATCACGAACGCGATCCGCGCATCGTCCACGGTGATCGTCTCGATCGCGTCATGGGCGCCGAAGATGTCGTCGCTGACCTCCAGCCACAGTTTCGCGCCGTCCTGCCGGAACAGGGCATAGCCCTCATCGGGGTCGTCACTGGTGGCGAAGGCGGCCAGCACTTCGCCGTCTTCGTCCAGCGCCTCGCAATAGGCGGCACGAATCTCGATATCTGCGGTCACGGTCATACCCATTTCGCCATCGGGGGCAGGCTCATCAGCACGGCATTGGCGTCGTGCCCGGTTTCCAGCCCGAACTTGGTCCCGCGGTCATAGACGAGGTTGTACTCGGCATAAAGCCCGCGATGGATCAGTTGCGTGTCCTTGTCGGCGTCCGTCCAAGGCGTATCGCGCCGCCGTTCCGTCACTGGCACGAAGGAGGGCAGCAACGCCTCGCCCACCGCGCGGGTAAAGGCAAAATCCGCCTCCCAGTCACCGGTGTTCAGGTCGTCGAAGAAGATGCCGCCCACGCCGCGTGCCCGGCCCCGGTGGGGAACGAAGAAATACTCGTCGGCCCAGGCCTTGTAGTGATCGTAATAACCCGGGTCATGCGCGTCGCAGGCCGCCGCCAGCACGGCGTGAAAGTCCGAGGTATCCTCGGGATATTCGATGCAGGGGTTGAGATCGGCACCGCCCCCGAACCACGAGGCATGTGGCGTCCAGAACATCCGGGTATTCATGTGAACCGCGGGCGTGTGCGGGTTCTGCATATGGGCCACAAGGCTGATCCCGCTGGCCCAGAAGCGCGGATCCTCGGCCATGCCGGGGATGCCGCGCGCCGCCATCGCCTTCTGCGCCCGCTCCCCCAGTTCGCCATGCACGGTCGAGATGTTGACGCCGACCTTCTCGAACACCCGGCCGCCGCGCATCACGCTCATCAGCCCGCCGCCAGCATCCGCGCCCTCGGTTTGCGAGCGGCGGGTGGAGGTGACCTCGAAGCGGCCCGCGGGCAGGCTGGCGAAGGGGCCGGCGCTCTGCGCATCCTCCAGCGCCTCGAACGCCGCGACGATCCGGTCGCGCAGCGTGCGGAACCAGGCCGCCGCCTGCTGCTTGCGCGCGCCGAAATCGTCTTGGGTGCCGTCCATGTCGAAATTCCTCCCCCGTCTTTGATCTTGCCTAGCATTTTCGAGCCCCGGACGCCAAGGCCGGCTCACCGCAATGGCATTTGAGTTCCGGGGGCCGGCTTCTATAATCGCACCAGCGTCGCTGCGGCCCTGCGGGCCCCCCTGCTGACGGCGCCCGGAGCCAAAGCCATGATACAGCGCAACCCTGTCTCCCACACGCCCCTCGCCCGCATCGGCGTGCTGCTGACCCTGTTGGCGCTGGCCGGTTGCGCGACCCAGCCCGCCGCCTGCACCAGCACCGCCGCGCGCGATCTGCGCACGCTCGACACACTGATCGCCGAAAGCCAGCAGAACCTTGCGCGCGGCTACGCCATCGGCAGCAGCACCGGGCGCGGCAATACCAGCGTCAATTTCTGCATGGGCAATTCCACCGGCAATGTCGGCCTCAGCTTCTGTTCGGGCGGCAATGGCGCCCGCCGCACCGGCCCCGTCGCCATAGACCTTGACGCCGAACGCGCAAAGCTGGAGTCCATGCTACAGCAACGTCCCGTGCTGGCCAGCCGCGCCGCCGCCGACGCCGCAGCCTGCACATCCGCCGGGGCCTGACCCCGCGCGAGAGGAACCCCGCCATGACCCACCCGCTGTCCCGCCTTGTTCTGACCCTGCCGCTGCTGCTGATCGCCTGCGGAACCCCGCAGGAACGCTGCATCGGCACCGCGACGCGCGACCTGCGCACCCTGAACGGGCTGATCGAGGAGACGCAGGCCAACCTGTCGCGCGGTTTCGCCTATGAGGAATTCACCGTCACCCGCAGCCGCTGGGTGCATTGTCAGTCCGCTCCGGAACGGGATTCAAACGGCAATCTGCGGCCGGGCCGCACCTATATGTGCCTTGACGATTACACCGATACCGTGCGCCGCCCCGTCTCAATCGACCTTGGGGCTGAACGCCGCAAGCTGGACGGGATGCTGGAGAAGAAGCGAGAGCTGAACCGCGTGGCCGCGGCCCAGATCGAAGGCTGCAAGGCGCAATTCCCCGAGTAGATCAGTGCCCCGGAACCTGCACCACATCCAGCAGGCTGCGCCCGCCATCCACCGTCAGGATCTGCCCGGTGACGAAGCCCGCGGCATCCGAGGCGAGGAACTGCACCGCCTCGGCCAGCTCATTCGCCGGGGCGATCCGGCCCATCGGCGTGCCGGCGATGATCTGCGCGCGCCAGTCCGCGTGCTCGCGGCAACCGTTCTGCAGGCTCATGCTCATCACAGAGCCAAAGGCCACTGCGTTCACCCGGATCTTGTGCGGCGCATAGGCCACGGCAAGCGAGCGGGTGGTCTGGTCCAGCGCGGCCATCGCCACCGAATAGGCCAGCAACTCGGGCTGCACCCGTTGCCCGGCGATGTTCGACAGGTTGACGATGGACCCGATGCTGCCGGCGCTGCCGCTGCCCTCGGCCGTTTCGCGTGCCGCCTGCGCCACCATGCGGCGGGCGACGGTCTGGCTCAGCTTCAGCCCGGCCATGACGTTCTGGCGCAGCATGTCTTCCAGCGGAGTGTCATCCGCGCAAAGCGGGTCTGACAGAGCGATCTGGCGGCTGGCATTCACCAGGATGTCGATGCGGTCGAAGGCATCGACGGTGGCCGAGACCAGATTGGCGATGGTCAGCTTCTGACAGAGATCACCGGCGAAGTAACGCGCCGGCCCTTCCTCGCGGGTCAGGTCCCCCAGCTCGGATTCCAGCTTGCCCTCGTCGATATCGGCGAACATCACATTCGCCCCGCGCTCGATGAAATGCCGCGCGATGGCAAGTCCGATGCCGTTCGCGGCGCCGGTGACAATCGCGGTCTTGCCGCTGATGGAGTAGGTCATGTGGCCCCGTTCTATAGCGTCCGTTGGACGTTTCGCGCGATCTTAACTGATTTCAGCGACGACGGCGAGCCACGCCGCGATGCGGCGACGGGGCGGATCCGGGGGCCGGCGCGCGATGCGGATGGCTGGCGCGGAACAGCTTGAAACCGCCGTCGCCGGGCAGTTCCTGAACCTCGCGGAAAGCGCCGGTCAGCGCCGCCTCATAGGGCAGATGCCGGTTCGCCACCATCCACAGCACGCCTGCGGGCGACAGCACCCGCGCCGCGGCGGCGATGAAGGATGCCCCCAGCGAAGGATCGGCGGCGCGGCCTTGGTGGAAGGGCGGGTTCATCACGACGACGTCGCAGACCCGCTCGGGTTTGAACTGCGTGGCATCGGCCCAATGGAAGATCGCCCGCGGGTCGGTGACATTGGCGCGGGCGCAGGCCAGCGCCAGATGGTCCGCCTCGACCAGATCGACAGACTTCACCCCCGGCCGCCCCAGCACCTGCGCCGCCAGCCAGCCCCAGCCCGCGCCCAGATCGGCGACGCGGCCCTTAAGGTCCGCCGGCAGCGCCGCCGCCAGCAACAGCGAGCCGCGGTCCACCGCCTCGGCCGAGAAGACGCCGGGCCAGGTGCGGAAGCCTTCGGCCGGCGTCAGCGGCTGCGCCTGCCAGTCGGCAAAGCGCGCAGGCTCGCCGCCCGCAAAGCTGAAGATCCGGCCATGTGCCTTGACCAGCGACCCGGGCACCTCGGCCCGGCCGCGCAGGTCGCGCAGCATGGTGTCGATTCCGTCGGTCTTCTGCCCGTCGATCCAGACCGGCGCGCCGGGGCGCACCCGCGCCGCCGCCTCGGCCACCATCGCCCGCCCCTCGGCGCGCGAGCGGGGCAGGATCACCAGCGCTGCGGCGTGGTCATTGCCCGCAGGCTCGGGCGTCACCTTGTAGCCCTGCGCCGCCAGCGCATCATGGTCAGGGCGGAAGCCCTGCACCGCGCGCACCCGGTCCGCGGGCAGCGCCGACAGATCACTGCCCGCGCGCGGCCCCAGCACCAGAACCGTGCCCTCCGCGGGCAGCAGATCGGGCGCGTCGTCCAGCAGCGTGCTCAGGCGAGAAGTTTTCATGGGGCCTCCGGGGCAATGCAATCCAGCCCGATACACCGCAGCGCAGGGCGGGGTCCAGAGCCGGGAGCAGATCCGAGGCGGATCAGTCCTTTTCCATCGTGCATTGCAGGGGGTGCTGATGGCGGCGGGCGAAATCCATCACCTGCGCCACTTTGGTCTCTGCCACCTCGAAACTGAACACGCCGACCACGGCCAGACCCTTCTTGTGAACGGTCAGCATGATCTCGAACGCCTGCGCATGGGTCAGGCCAAAGAACCGCTCAAGGATATGCACCACGAATTCCATCGGGGTGTAATCGTCGTTCAGCAGCAGCACCTTGTACATCGGCGGCCGCTGGGTCTTGGGGCGCGTCTTGGTGATGACCGACTCGTCATGGCCGGGCGCGCCGGTCCTGTCAGTCATGGTCCACGGCAGGTGATGCACCGCTTGCTCCAGCAGATTCGGGTGTGAGGGGTTAGAGTTCCCAATATAGAGCAGATGCCGCCACGGAAAAGAGCCGCGTTGCATCTGTTGCCTGCAGGGCGCACAACAATCGCGTCCAAACGCCCTGAAAATCCTCGGCCCGCAGATCATGACCCCCGCGCCCTTCACCACCATCGGCTTCGATGCCGATGACACGCTCTGGCATAATGAGCGATTCTTCCGGCTGACGCAGGATCGTTTCGCCGAATTGCTGGCCGATCACGCGCCCCGCGGCGATCTGGACGCGGCATTGCTGGCGGCCGAACGGCGTAACCTTGGGCACTATGGCTTTGGCATCAAGGGCTTCGTGCTGTCGATGATCGAGACTGCCATCGAGGTGACCGATGACCGGGTGCCCGCCGCCGTGATCCGCGAGTTGCTGGACGCGGGGCGCGAGATGCTGGCCCACCCCATCGAACTGCTGCCCCATGCGCGCGAAGCGGTGGAGGCGGCGGCGGCCCAGTTCCGGGTGGTGCTGATCACCAAGGGCGACCTGCTGGATCAGGAGCGCAAGCTGGCGCAGTCGGGCCTTGGCGATCTGTTCCACGGGGTCGAGATCGTGTCGGACAAGACGCCCGAGGTTTATGCAAGGATCTTCGCCCGTCACGGCAGCGGCGCAGACCGGGCGGCGATGGTCGGCAATTCGCTGAAATCCGACGTGATCCCGGTGCTGCAGGCCGGCGGCTGGGGCGTCCATGTCCCGCATGGGCTGATCTGGGAGATGGAACGCGCCGACGCGCCCGAGGGTCACCCGCGGTTCCGTGCACTGCAGGACCTGTCGGGTCTCGCAGGGTTACTCGAAATGGACCGGGACCACATCTAGGCGTTGCATCCGGGGGTGCCGCAACACTTGGCATAGGCGGAATCTGGCTTAACTTCGCCCCGAAAGTTCTTGAATTTGGGGTGTTTTCTCGCATCACAACTCATGCTAGGCTGACCCCAGAACGACAATTCCCGGCGATAATGATCGGGAAACTCAGAGGCAGTGAAAGGCAGGAACCGTGAACAGGTTTCCGGGACGATGGCTCTTCCATCGGCTATTCGCGTTTGCTTTCGCGATGGCCATGTCGGTGGTGCCGGCGCTTGCAGCGCCGTTCGCCGCGATGGTGATCGACGCACGCACCGGTGAGGTGCTGTATTCCGAAAACGCCGACACGCGATTGCACCCCGCATCGCTGACCAAGATGATGACGCTGTACATCACGTTCGAGGCAATTGAGCGCGGCGAGGTCAGCCTTGATACCATGATTACCGTGTCGAAGAACGCTGCGGCACAGCCCCCGTCAAAGCTGGGGCTGAAGGCCGGGCAGAAGATTGCCCTGCGCTACCTGATCCGCGCCGCGGCGATCAAATCGGCCAACGATGCCGCAACCGCCATCGGCGACGCGCTTGGCGGGTCCGAGGCGGAATTCGCCCACCGGATGACCCGCACCGCCTCTGCCCTCGGGATGAAGAACACCACCTTCAAGAACGCCAACGGCCTGACGCGCGACGGGCACCTGTCCACCGCCCGCGACATGACCATTCTGGGCCGGCGGCTGTTCTACGATTTCCCGCAATATTACAACATCTTCTCGCGCCGTAGCGCCGACGCCGGCATGGCGCAGGTCGCCAGCACCAACCGACGGTTCCTGGATTCCTATGAGGGCGCAGACGGGATCAAGACCGGCTATACCAATGCCGCCGGCTTCAACCTGACCGCCTCGGCGCAGCGCGGCAACAAGCGCATCATCGCCACGGTGATGGGCGGCAAGTCCACCGCCTGGCGGAATGAGAAGATGGCCAGCCTGCTGGATGTCGGCTTTGGCCGCGCGCCGAACAAGGCGACGGTGCAGAAACCGCCCGCGCCGGCCTATGCGCAGGTGGTGCCCGACGCGTTGCCCGAGTCGCCCGGGGGCGCGGGCAAGACGCTGCGGGTAAGCGGCTCTGTCGCGCGCAGCCTGCGGCCCAAGGTCCGACCGGGCGCCGAGCCGGTTGCCCCGCCCGCCGAGGTGCTGGTGGCGATGCAAAGCAATATCGACGCGGTTCTGGCCGAGGTGCAAGGCGCCGTGGCCGCGGCTCCCGCGCCAGAGGTTGCCGTTGCGACCGCCGAACCGGAGTTGACACCGGCCGAGATCGCCAGCCTGCCGCCGGCGCTTCGCCCCGCCGCGCGCCCAGACGAGGTTGCTGCAGAATCTGCCGCACCGATGCAGCTCGCCGAGGCCGCACCCCTGCCAGAGGCTATGGTGGCCGAGGTCGCGGCGCTGGCGATGGTGGCCGAGGCTGCCGGAACCGCGCCGCCGGCGAACCCGCAGGTGGCCAGCGCCCTGCCCGCGCCCGCAACCGGCCCGGTGCTGATGCAATCGACCGAGCCGCAGCCAGAAACGCTGGAGCTTGCGGCGGTGCTGCAGCCCGAACCGGCCGTTGCCGCACCGCCTTCGCGGCCAGGCACCATCATCTTGATGTCGGCGCAGACCGATCCTGCCGCAGCCGCCGCCACCCCTGCAGACCTTGAAGTGGTCAGCCGCGTCTCGACCTCTGGTGGGCGGCATTGGGCGATCAGCATTGGCAACTTCAATTCGCGCTACAATGCCGAACGGGCGTTGCTGCAAATGGCGCTGACCGAACCGTCGACGCTGGATGGCACCCTGCGCAAGGTGGTCAGCCGCAAGGGCGGGTTCGACGCCAACTTCGTGGGCATGTCGCAAGAGATGGCCGAGGCCGCCTGCCGCAGGCTCGATGCGCGCGGACAGGATTGCAGCGTCGTCGGGCCCTGAAGGTCTGCCGTCCCACACAAACAACAAGGCCGCGCCCCAGGGCGCGGCCTTTGCATTTCAGGCAGCCCGGTAACTCAGGGCTTGGGCTGATCGTCCCATTCGGTTGACAAGATGCGCTGCGAGTCCCCCTTCGGATCATCATACTGCCGGTCCTTGAGCGACCAGAAGAACGCCGCCAGCCCCAGCCCGCCAAGGCCAAGCGAGATCGGGATCAGATAGGCAAGCATGTTCATAGGGGGGTCCTTATTTCAGCCGCAGTGCGTTCAGCGAGACGGTGATCGACGACAGCGACATCGCCAGCGCTGCGGCCAGCGGCGTCGCCAGCCCCACAATCGCGATCGGCACTGCCACCACGTTATACAGCAGCGAGATGGCAAAGTTCTCCTTTATCCGCCGCCGGGCCTTCACGGCGACGCGAACCGCCTCGGCCACGGGGGACAGATCGGTTCCCAGCAGCACGATGTCAGACGCAGCGCGCGCCGCATCCAGCGCCGAGGCGGGCGAGATCGAGGCATGGGCCGCGGCCAGCGCCGCAGTATCGTTCAGACCGTCACCGACCATCAGCACCTTGCGGCCCTGCGCCGCCAGCTCGGCGATCAGCGCGACCTTGTCGGCGGGCAAAGCCTCGGCCTGCCAATGCTCGATGCCCAGACGGCCCGCGAGATCGCCCACCGCGCCGGCCACGTCGCCCGAGATCAGATGCACGGCCTTGCCCTGCTTCTGGAAGGCGGCGACAGCCTCGGCCGCGCCCGGGCGCAGGCGGTCGGCGAAGGCGACAGACAGTGGCGCGGCGGTGCCGATCTTCAGATGGGTCGCAGTGATGCTGCCCGCCTCGGCCCCGACCCAGATCGCCCGGCCAAGTCGCACCACCTGCCCGCGCCATTGGCCTTCGATGCCGTAGCCGGGCACCTCGTGCAGATCCGTGACGTTGGCGGGGCGGATACCAGCGGCGCGCGCGGCATCCGCCAGCGCACGGGCCAAGGGGTGAGAGGAGGCGCCGGCCAGCGCCGCCGCAACCTCCACCGCCGCATCGGGCAGATCGGCGAGGTTGACGGGTTCCGGCGCGCCCATCGTCAGGGTGCCGGTCTTGTCGAAGACGACGGTATCCACCTCGGCCAGACGCTCCAGCGCGGTGCTGTCCTTGATCAGCAGGCCCTTGCGGAACAGCTTGCCACTGGCCGCCGTCACGACCGCCGGCACTGCGAGGCCAAGCGCGCAGGGGCAGGTGATGATCAGCACCGCCGCGGCGATGTTAAGCGCAACGCGCACGTCGCCGCCGGTGATCTGCATCCAGCCGAGGAACGACCCGAAGGCGAGGATATGCACGCCCGGCGAATACAGCCGCGCCGCACGGTCGGCGAGCGAGGTGTAGCGGTTGCGGGCGCTTTCGGCCATCGCCACCAGATCGGCCATGCGGTGCAGGCTGGTATCGCGGCCCGCGGCGGTAACCTGCACCGTCAACGGCCCGGTCAGGTTGACTTCGCCCGCCAGAACCACGCTGCCGATGCCGGCCCAGGCGGGCAGGCTCTCGCCGGTCAGCAAGGAGCGGTCAACCTCGCTGCTGCCGTGGGTCACGGTGCCATCCACCGGCATCCGAGCGCCAGGGCGCACCAGAACCAGGTCGTCCACCGCAATCTCGGCCACCGGCACCGTCACCTCGGCGCCGTCGCGCAAGACAACGGCGCGTGGCACTTCCAGCGCCGCCAGTTCCTCGGCGGCAGAGCGGGCTGCGGCGCGGGTGCGGTAGTCCAGATAGCGCCCGACCAGCAGGAAGAAGGACAGCATCACCGCCGCATCGAAATAGGCGTGATGGCCGGAATGCATCGTCTCATAGACCGAGATCGCCGAGGCGAGGATCAGCGCAAGGCTGATCGGCACATCCATGCCAAGCCGCCCGGCCTTCAGCGCCGTCCAGGCGCTGGAGAAGAACGGCTGCCCGGCAAAGACAACGGTCGGCAACGCGATGGCAGCGGAAATCCAGTGGAACAGATCGCGCGTCGCATCCTCGGCCCCCGACCAGACGGCGACCGAGAGCAGCATCACGTTCATCATCGCAAAGCCGGACACGCCGATCCGCATCAGCAGATCGCGGCCGCGCCGGTCCGTCTCGGTCACCATCAGCGTGCCGGGGTCGAGTTCATGCGCCTCATAGCCGATGCGGTCCAACACGGCGACCAGCCGCTCTGCCGTCACCTCGGGGTCCGCCTCGACCGCGACGCGCTTCAGCGTCAGGTTCACCCGTGCGGTCCGCACCCCCGGCTCTGCCGCCAGCGCGCGTTCCACATCGGAGATGCAGACGGCGCAATGGGCGGTGGGCAGCGACAGGAACAGCCGGGCGTCCTTGGGCGCGGCGGCGGCGGCAATGCGCTCTGCCGAGGGGGCGGCAAGGCAGGCGGGGCAGGCAGAGGCGGCGGGGACGTCCATCGGGATTATCCGTTCACGAACATGTCGTAGCGCTGGCGGAACGCGATGCCATCGGCAGAGGTCGCATCGAGGTGCAGCAGCCAGTTCCCCGGCTCCAGGTCCAGCTTGGCGGTATAGATCCCGCCGGTATAGACCAGATCCAGCACCCGGTCATCGCGGGCATAGGTAGTACGCCCGACGATCACCGACAGCGATTTCACCGGCGCGGGCAGGCCCTGAGCATCGCGCATCACCAGGCTGAGCACGCCATCGGCGCCATATTCATGCGTGACCTGCCAGCCGAGCGATTCCTGCGCGGCGCGGTCGGCGTCGAAGGTCTGGCTGGCGACATAGGAGTTCTTGACCTCCAGACCCGGGAAGGTGCTGACCGCCTGAAACGCCATATAGACATTGACCCCGATGATCAGCGCGAAGGCGCTGACGACGATGGCCAGCACCTTGCGCCCGGTCAGCGGGCGGCCTCCGTCCGGCGCGCGTCCTTGTACATTGCTCATGTCACTGCCCTTTCCCGTTGAAGATCGTGTGGATGCCGACACGGTCGCGGCTGTCGGTATCTTCGATCCAGATTGTCAGCGGCGTGCGCTCCGCAAGCGCAGGCTCCGACCCCGCAGGCGCCACCACATAGAGGCGGGTGGTGCCCAGTTCATCGGCGGCGACGGTCACCACGGTGCCGTCATTGCCCTCGACCGTGGTCACCAGCGCCGGATCGCCCTCCACCGTTATCACGAAATCCCGCTCGCCGCCCTGCTTGTTGCGCAGGCGCACCTCATAGGTATTGCGGATCGAGCCGTCGGACAGCGTCACGTAGACCGGGTTCCGCTCTGGCGTCACGTTCACGTCGAAGGGCGAGCGCATGAACAGCGCCACCACCAGCCCGATGCCGATGCCAGCCCAGAGCACGGTATAGACCATCGTGCGCACACGGAAGATATGTTTCCAGATATGCTTGGGATGGGCACCGGCCCGTTCGGCCGCTTCGTCCTTCAGCGCCAGATAGTCGATCAGGCCGCGCGGCTTGCCGATCTTGTCCATCACCTCGTCGCAGGCGTCGATGCACAGCGCGCAGGTGATGCATTCCAGTTGCTGGCCGTTGCGGATGTCGATGCCCATCGGGCAAACGTTGACGCAGGCCATGCAGTCGATGCAATCGCCTGCCGGATCGTCGGTGCCCACTGCCCTCTTCAGCTTGCCGCGCGGCTCGCCCCGCCATTCGCGGTAAGCGACGGTGATGGTGTCTTCATCCATCATCGCGGCCTGAATCCGCGGCCAGGGGCAGGCATAGATGCAGATCTGTTCGCGGGCGAAGCCGCCAAAGATGAAGGTCGTCAGCGTCAGCACGAGGATGGTGATATAAGCTGCCGGATGCGCCTGCCCGATCAGCAGGTTCCCCAGAAGAGTCGGCGCATCGGTGAAGTAGAACACCCAGGCGCCGCCGGTGGCGAGGCCGATCAGCAGCCAGAGGGTCCATTTGGTCAGCCGCAGCCGCGCCTTGTGGGCGTTCCATTTCTGGTTGAACAGCCGGACCCGGGCGTTTCGGTCGCCTTCCACCCATCGCTCCACCAGGATGTAGAGATCGGTCCAGACCGTCTGCGGGCAGGCATAGCCGCACCACACCCGGCCAAGCGCCGAGGTAAACAGGAAGAGACCAAGCCCTGCCATGATCAGCAGGCCCGCGACGAAGTAGAATTCGTGCGGCCAGATCTCGATCATGAAGGCGAAGAACCGCCGGTTCGCCATGTCGATCAACACCGCCTGATCGGGCATCCCCGGCCCCCGGTCCCAGCGGATCCAGGGCGTGACGTAGTAGATGCCCAGCATCACCGCGAGCAGCACCCATTTCAGGTTGCGGAATCGGCCCTTCACGCGGCGCGGAAAGATCGGTTCGCGCGCGGCATAAAGGCTGGCGGGTTGGTCGGAAGAGCTCACGGTTGATCTCCGTTGGCGGACTGGTTGTTGTTGATTGTAAGATAGCCGCTCGCGCCGGGCTTTGACCTGCGTCAAAAAAGGCAGACCGGCGATACATGAATACCGGACCATCCCGCCGGAAAGGAATGGCACCGGCACCCCCAGGAAACGCGCGAACAGGACGGGGAGCCGGTGCCATGACACAGGGCGTTTCCGCCTCGGTCACAGCTTGGGTAGACCTCAACAAACCGGACTACCTTGACGTGGATCAAACCGCGGCCGGGGTGGGGCCTGTATCGGCCGCTGCCGGGTGCGGCACGATGCAGCAGGCCCGCGCGGGATGCGAAGTCCGAAATGCAGACGGGGGGCCCGAAGGCCCCCCGAAAGATCTGCGTTCTGGCCGGCGGGCTTATTCGCCGCCGCCCAGCCCGTGCACATAAGAGGCCACGGCCCGGATTTCGGCTTCCGAAAGGCGGGTGCTCCAGTTCGGCATCACGCCAAAGCGGGCATTGTTCACCGTCTGGGTCAGGCTGGCGACATCGCCGCCATAGAGCCAGATCGCGTCGGTCAGGTTCGGCGCGCCCTGGGCACGGTCGCCGGTGCCGTCTTCCAGGTGGCAGGCCGCGCAGTTTTCGGCGAACACCGTCGCGCCCTCGGTCGCAAGCGCCGCATCATGCTCTTGCCCCGAGATTGCCATCACATGCTGGACCACCGCGTCAATCTGCGCCGGTTCCAGCAGCTCGTCGGTGCCGAAGGCCGGCATCTGCGAGTAGCGGGCGTCGCCGTCCTCATTGTTGCGGATGCCGTGGGTCACGGTCAGGTGGATGTCCTCGATCCCCCCACCCCACAGCCAGTCGTTGTCCAGCAGGTTCGGATAGCCCACCGCGCCCGCCGCGCCCGAGCCGTGGCACTGCGCGCACCATGTGCGGAAGACCGCGCCCCCGGCATTCTGGGTGTAGTTGGCCAGTTCCGGATCGGCGCTGATCGCGGTCAGATCGGCGGCGACCAGCTTGGCTTCGATGGGGGCATTCGCCGCCTCGAAGCGCCCGATCTCGGCCGCGACATCGGCGCGGGTCGAGTGGCCCAGCAGGCCCGGGGTCGCCTTGGTCAGCCCCGGCCAGGCCGGATAGGCGATGGTGTAGAGCAGCGCCCAGACGATGCAGGCATAGAAGGTCCAGAGCCACCAGCGCGGAAGCGGGTTGTTCAGTTCCTCGATGCCATCCCAGCTATGGCCGGTGGTTCCGACCTCTTCCTTGGCTTTCACAGGTCTCTTGGTCATTTCCACGCCTCCTTGAACGTGGCACCGCTGGCCTTGTCGGTGCCGTCGCAACCGCAGTCGGCGCAGGTGCCGGCACAGGCGGGTCGGTCTTCATTGCGGAACGGGATGTTGGCGGTGTCCTTGTAGATCTTCGAGCTGCCGGGCCGGAAGGCCCAGACCACGACACCCACAAAGAACAGCGTCAGCGCGAGAAGCGCCCAGCTGTCGGCGAACTCCCGAAGGATGTGATAGTTCATGACGCCCCCCTACCGGCTTGCGTCAGGCGTGAAGGTCGAGAAGTCGACCATCGTGCCCAACACCTGAAGATAGGCGATCAGCGCATCCATCTCTGTCACGCCGGGCGCCCCGTCGTAGTTCGACACCTTGGCGCCCGGATAGCGTTCCTGCAGCCCGTCATAGTCGCTGTTCGGATCGGCCTGGGCCACGAAGTCGGCCTTCGCCGCCTCGATCATCTCGGAACTGTAGGGGACACCCACCATGCGGTGCGTGCTCAACAGGTCTTCGATATAGGTCGGCTCGATCAGACGGTTCGACAGGAAGCCGTATTTCGGCATCACCGATTCCGGCACCACCGATTGCGGGTCGGTCAGGTGATCGACATGCCATTCGTCGGAATAACGGCCACCGACGCGGGCGAGGTCAGGCCCCGTCCGCTTTGATCCCCATTGGAACGGATGGTCGTACATCGATTCCGCCGCAAGGCTGTAATGGCCATAGCGTTCGACCTCGTCACGCATCGGACGGATCATCTGGCTGTGGCACACATAGCAGCCTTCGCGGATGTAGATGTCGCGCCCGGTCAGCTCCAGCGGGGTGTAGGGGCGAACCCCTTCCACCTTCTCGATGGTGTTCTCAAGGTAGAACAGCGGTGCGATCTCGACGATGCCGCCGATCGACACCACCAGAAGCGAGCCGACCATCAGCAGGGAGGCGTTCTTCTCGAGGATCGCATGTTTGTCTAGAAAAGCCATGGTTCTGTGCCTCCCTTATTCAGCGGGAACCGCGGCCGAGACATTGGCCGAGCGGGCCGGCTGTCTGGCAACGGTGGCCCAGAGGTTGTAGACCATGATGACACCGCCCGCGAGGTAGAGGACCCCGCCCAGACCGCGCACCACATACATCGGGAATTTGGCGGACACCGTGTCGGCAAAGGCGTTCACGAGGAAGCCCTGGCTGTCCACTTCGCGCCACATCAGGCCCTCCATGATCCCGGTGACCCACATCGACGAGGCGTAGAGAACGATGCCGATGGTCGCCAGCCAGAAGTGCCAGGAAACAAGCGACAGGCTGTACAGCCGTTCGCGGTTCCACAGGCGCGGTACCAGGAAGTAGAGCGTGCCGAAGGTGATCATGCCGTTCCAGCCAAGGGCGCCGGAATGGACGTGGCCGATGGTCCAGTCGGTGTAGTGCGACAGGCTGTTGACCGCCTTGATCGACATCATCGGGCCTTCGAAGGTCGACATGCCGTAGAAGCCGATGGAGACGACCATCATGCGGATGATCGGGTCGGTGCGCAGCTTGTCCCAGGCGCCCGACAGCGTCATCAGGCCGTTGATCATGCCGCCCCAAGAGGGCATCCACAGCATGATCGAGAACACCATGCCAAGCGTCGCCGCCCAGTCAGGCAGGGCGGTGTAGTGCAGGTGGTGCGGACCGGCCCAGATATACAGGAAGATCAGCGCCCAGAAGTGGATGATCGACAGCTTGTAGCTGAACACCGGACGTTCAGCCTGCTTCGGCACGAAGTAGTACATCATGCCCAGGAAGCCGGCGGTCAGGAAGAAACCCACCGCGTTATGGCCATACCACCACTGGGTCATCGCATCTTGCACGCCGGCGAACAGCTGCACCGATTTGGACCCGAAGACGGAGACCGGAATGGCGAGGTTGTTCACGATATGCAGCATCGCGATGGTCACGATGAAGGACAGGTAGAACCAGTTGGCAACGTAGATGTGCTTTTCGCGGCGCTTGAGCAGCGTGCCCATGAACACGGCGAGATAGGCGACCCAGACAATGGTGAGCCAGATATCCACATACCATTCCGGCTCGGCATATTCCTTGGACTGCGTGGCGCCGAGGATGTAGCCGGTCGCGGCCAGCACGATGAACAGGTTGTACCCCCAGAACACGAACCATGCGAGGTTGCCGCCCCACAGCCGTGCCGCCGAGGTGCGCTGCACCACGTAGAACGAGGACATCAGCAGCGCGTTGCCACCGAAGGCGAAGATCACCGCCGAGGTGTGCAGCGGCCGCAGCTTGCCGAAGTTCATGTATCCTTCGGCAAAGCCGAAGTTGAGGTCGGGGAACGCAAGCTGGAACGCGATGAACGTCCCTGCCAGAAAGCCCACCACGCCCCAGAGCGACGTTGCGATCACGCCGGCGCGAATCACGCCGTCGTTATATTCATTGGCCAGCACCGGCCGTGCGTCGCCCATGCTCCGCAGCACCCACAGAAACGTCACCGAAGCCGCCAGCATGACAGTCAGTGCGTTAACCATGTAGGGCAGATCACGCGCATAATTGGCGGCAATCGCGGCCAGCACCGCGACAGCACCAAGCGCGATCAGCTTGATGTAATCCCACATTCCTTGCGTCCCTTCGTCTTTTCCCGGCGGCCGACTCATGCCGACAGCTGTCTTTTAGACTGTTGTGCTTCTGGGCTGAGGGCCCATAAGATGCCTTGATCTGTGTCAAATCTTCGCATGGACCGCCTTGATCCGCATCAAAGCGCTGCGCTGGCGGCCTGCGTAAGAATGCCCCGGCGACATGCACAATAGCATCATGGGAGACGCAGCATGGCCTATAAATCTATCCTGACCATTGTTACCGACGCCAAGGCCGCAGCGGCCCAGCTGAACGCGGCAGTGGATATCGCCCGGCGCGAGGATGCCCATCTGGACATCTTCTGCCTTGGGATCGACCGCACCCAGACTGGCTATTACTATGCCGGCGCCACCGCCTTCATCCATCAAGAGACCATCGAGCGGGCGCAGCGTGACGCCGAGGCCGCCGAAGCCGCGGTGCGCGAACGCATGGCAGCCGAGGATATCCGCTGGTCGGCCGAGGCCGCGGTAGCACAGCTGGGCGGCCTCGCCGGCCTGGTGGCGCTGCGGGCGCGCTTTGCCGATCTGTGCGTTCAGCGCAAACCCTATGGCGAGGGCCAGACCCAGGACGCCGAGGCCATCGTCGAGGCCGCGCTGTTCGAAGGCGGCGCGCCGGTGCTGGTGCTGCCCGAAACCGGGCTGTCGGCCCGCGTCGGCAGCCGCGTGATCCTGGCCTGGAACCAGAGCACCGAGGCGCTGAACGCCGCCCGCGCGGCGATGCCGCTGCTGAAGGCCGCCGATCTGGTGAACATCGTGGTCATCGACCCGCCGGCGCATGGCGCCGAACGGTCGGATCCCGGTGGCCCGCTGTCACAATGGCTGGCCCGCCACGGCGTCAAGGCCGAGGTGTCGGTGCTGGCCAAGACCATGCCGCGGGTATCGGATGTTCTGTGCCGCCACGCCCGCGACGTCGATGCCGACCTGCTGGTGATGGGCGCCTATGGCCATTCGCGCTTCCGCGAGGCCATTCTGGGCGGCGCGACCCGCAACATGCTGGAACGCACCGACGTTCCGGTGTTCATGGCCCACTAAAACGCAAAGGGCGGCCCAAGGGCCGCCCTTTTGCACACCAAGACCGGCGGCGCCTAGATCAGGTAGCCGCCGTCATTGTCATCGCCCGCTTCGGTCAGCAGCAAGTCAAAATCGGGGATCGTCACATGGCGCTTGCCCTGCAGTTCGATCACGCCATCCCGCTTCAGTGCCGAGATCTGGCGGCTGACGGTTTCCAGCGTCAGCCCCAGATAGTCGGCCATCGCCTCGCGGGTCAGCGGCAGGTCGAACACCATCCGCCCCTGCGGCGAGCGCAGTTTCAGCGAGGCATCGCGCCGCGCGATGATAGCCACAAGGCTGGCAATCTTCTCGCGCGCGGTCTTGCGGCCCAGAAGCAGCATCCATTCGCGCGCCGCATCCAGCTCGTCCAGCGTCATTTCCAGCAGGCGCTGCGCGACATGCGGAGTGCGCAGCATCATCTCCTCGAACGGGCGCTTGCGGAAGCAGCACATCAGCAGATCGGTGGTGGCGGTGACGTTATAGGCCGCCGTCTCGCGCCCCGGCCGGCCCACGAAATCCGAGGGAAGCAGCAGCCCGACCATCTGGGTGCGCCCGTCTTCCATCGTCTGGGTCAGCGTGGCGATGCCCGACACGACCGAGGCGACGAAATCCATCTTGTCTCCGGCCCAGGCCACGGTCTGCCCAGCCTCGAAGCTGCGGTAATACTTGATCTCTTCCAGCAGCAGCAATTCATCCGTTTCGCACCGCGCACAGACGGCGCGGTGGCGGATCGGACAGGCTCCACATTGAAGGGAAATGTTATGCGCATCCTGAATGGACATCTGGGTGCTTTTGATTTGGGTCAAGGTTTTGCCGCGCGTGTATCCGTAACCCTAAGCCCATGGAAACAGAATCGCAACTCATGCGGCTCGGTCTTTTTGACGCGCGCGTCCCGCGGTATACAAGCTACCCTACGGCACCGCATTTTTCTGCGTCAGTCGGACCGGACCAGTTCACCGCCTGGATCGAGGCAATCCCCGCAGGATCCTCGATCTCGCTTTACATGCATGTGCCGTTCTGTCGGCGCCTGTGCTGGTTCTGCGCATGTCGGACGCAAGGCACGCAATCCGACGATCCGGTGCGCGCCTATGCCGATGTGCTGCTGGCTGAACTTGCGCTGCTGAAAAGCAAGCTGGCGCCCGGGGTCACGCTCTCGCGCCTGCATTGGGGGGGCGGCACGCCGACGCTGATGCCCGCCGACATGATGACCCGCATCGCCGGCGCGGTGTTCGACGCGGTGCCAATGGGCCCCGGCGCCGAATTCTCGGTCGAGATCGACCCGAACGAGATTGACGAGGCCCGCCTTGACGCGCTTGCCGCTGCCGGCATGAACCGCGCCTCGATCGGGGTGCAGGATTTCGATCCCGCGATCCAGAAGGTCATCGGCCGCGAGCAGAGCTATGAGGAAACCAAGCGCGCCGTGGACATGATCCGCGACCGCGGCGTGGCCTCGCTGAACGCTGACATCCTCTATGGCCTGCCGCACCAGACGCCGGCCAAGATCGCGCAATCGGTGCAGATGCTGCTGTCGCTGGTGCCGGACCGGGTGGCGCTTTACGGCTATGCGCATGTGCCCTGGATGGCGCGGCGCCAGCAGATGATCCCGTCGGATACGCTGCCCACGCCCGAAGAGCGGCTGCAGCTGTTCGAAACCGCCCGCAAGCTGTTCGTCTGGGACGGCTATGACGAGATCGGCATCGACCACTTCGCCCGACCGACCGATGGGCTGGCGCGGGCCGCGAAGGCCGGCACCCTGCGCCGCAACTTCCAGGGGTACACCGACGATCTGGCGCCGGTGCTGGTGGGTATGGGCGCCTCGTCCATCTCGCGCTTCCCGCAGGGCTTCGCGCAGAACGCCTCCTCGACGTCAGAGCATACCCGTGCAATCCGCGACGGCAAATTCTCGACCCATCGCGGCCATGTGTTCCAGGGCGAGGACCTGCTGCGCTCGCGCATGATCGAGGCGGTGATGTGCGACTTCCGCATCGACGCCGAAGAGATGATCCGCGACTGGAATGCCACCCCGGCGCAGCTTTCGGCGCTGTTCGCCGCCGCACAGGCGGCCTTTGGCGAGATGGTGGAGATCTCGCCCGCCGGCCTGTTCATCCCGGAACGCGCGCGGCCGCTGACCCGGATGATCGCGCGGGTGTTCGACGCCTACGATCTGACGAAGTCCAAGCACAGCTCGGCCATCTGATCAGGCCGTGCTGCCACCCGCCTCGACAAAGCGCAGCAGCTGCGGCAGGCAGATGCGTTCAAGGTCATAGCCCGCAACGGCTTCGGCGCGCGCTGCCCTGCCCAGATGCGCATGACCGCCGGGTTCCGCCAGCGCCGATGTCAGCGCGGCCGACCAGCCCGACACGTCGAAAAACTCCACCAGCCGGGCGGTGGTGCCATCCACAAGCACTTCTTCGACCGGCGGGGTGCGCGAGGCGACGATCACCGCGCCCGCTGCCATCGCCTCGATCAGCGACCAGCTGAGCACGAAGGGATAGGTCAGATAGGCATGCACCCGCGTCACCTGCAACAGCGCCAGAAAGCGCGGATAGGGCACGCGTCCAAGGAAATGCACCCGCGACAGATCAAGCCGCCCATCAACCTCTGCCAGCAGACGCTGCTTCCAGCTGGTGCCACATGGCGGCCGCGTGCCATAGCTCTGGCCCTCATCGCCGATGATCACAACCCGCGCCTTGGGGCGTGCCGCCAGCACCTCGGGCAGCGCGCGCAGGAACACGTGGATGCCCCGATAGGGTTCGAGGCTGCGCGAGACATAGCTCAGCACCTCGTCGCCGGGGCGCAGCACCAGCCCAGCCTCGGGGATCTCCAGCCGCGCCGCGGGGTCCGGGCAGACGCGGGCCGTGTCGAGCCCGTCATGGATGACGCTGATCTTGTCGCGCAGGCCCGGCGGAAAGGTCGAGGCCTGCCATCTGGTCGGCGCAACCGCCGCGTCGCAATCGACCAGGGCCTGCGTCATGTGGGCCCGCCGCGTCAGGGTGGTCATCCGCGCCTCAAGCGTGTCCTGCCGGAACTCGGGGTCGAAATCGGTGTCGAGCCCGCGTGTGCCATACATGAACTCTGCATAAGCCAACTGCCGCGCCTCGGGCCAGACCTCGCGCAGATACAGCGTCTCGCCCCAGCCGCTATGGCCGAGGATCACGTCCGGGACATAGCCATGCCTGCCCCGCAGCGCCGCCGCAACCCGTGCTGTTGCCATGCCCCGCGCCACGGCCTTTTGGTAGGTGGCGGTCGGCCCCTTGACCCGCGCCTCCGCCGCCATGTCCCAGGGATACTGCACAACCCGGACCGGAGAGGGGCGCTGGTTCCCCTCGCCGGTCAGCGCCAGCACCTCATGGCCCCGCGCGCGCAGCGCCGGTGCCAGCCGCAGGAACTGCGCCGGAAAGTTCTGATGGACCAGCAATATGCGCATCAGGGGGCGTCAGCGACGACCGGGGCGGCATGGCCAAAGGCGGCCGCGAACAGCTCGCGCGTATAGGGGTGCTGCGGCGCGCGGAACAGGTCCGCCGCCAGTCCCGCCTCGACCACATCGCCGCGCTTCATCACCATCACCTTGTGGCTGACCGCGCGCACAACCCGCAGATCGTGGCTGATGAACAGATAGGCGAGGCCATGCCGCCGCTGCAGATCGCGCAGCAGGTCCACGATCTGCACCTGCACCGTCATGTCGAGCGCACTTGTCGGCTCGTCCAGCACCACCAGTTTCGGGCGCAGGATCATCGCGCGGGCAATGGCGATGCGCTGGCGCTGGCCGCCGGAAAACTCATGCGGGTAACGCGACATCGCCGCGGGATCGAGCCCGACCTCGGCCATGATCTCGGCCACCATCTCGCGCCGGTTGCGGCCGGGCTCCACGCCGTGAACGCCAAGCCCCTCGGCGATGATCTGCTCGGCCGTCATCCGCGGCGACAGGCTGCCGAACGGATCCTGGAACACGATCTGCATGTCGCGGCGCAGGGCGCGCAACTGACGCGATTGCCAGCCGGATATGTCCTGCCCGGCATAGACAATGGGCCCTTCCGACGCGATCAGCCGCATCACCGCCAGCGCCAGCGTGGTCTTGCCCGACCCGCTTTCGCCGACGATCCCCAGCGTCTCGCCGGCCCGCACCGACAGGCTGGCATCGTTCACCGCCTTCACATGACCCACCACCCGGCGCATCAGCCCGCGCTGGACCGGGAACCACACCTTCAGATGTTCGGTCCGCACCAGCTCTGCCGCGCCCTCGGGCACCGGATCGGGGCGGCCCTGCGGCTCGGCCGCCAGCAGCTTGCGGGTATAGGGGTGCTGCGGATTGGCGAAGATCTCCTCAACCGGCCCCTGCTCGACAATCTCGCCGCCCTGCATCACGCAGACGCGGTCGGCGATGCGGCGCACAATGCCAAGGTCATGGCTGATGAACAGCAGGCTCATCCCCTCGGCGCGCTTCAGATCGGCCAGCAGATCGAGGATCTGCGCCTGGATGGTCACGTCGAGCGCCGTCGTCGGTTCATCCGCGATCAGCAGCTCCGGCCCGTTCGCCAGCGCCATCGCGATCATCACCCGCTGCCGCTGCCCGCCTGACAGCTGGTGCGGGTAGTCGGCCAGTCGGCTTTCGGGCGCGTCGATGCCGACCTTGGTCAGCAGCTCGATGATCCGCGCCCGTGCCGCCTTGCCCTGCAGCCCCTGATGCAGCGCAAGGCTTTCGGCCAGCTGCTTTTCCAGCGTGTGCAGCGGGTTCAGGCTGGTCATCGGTTCTTGGAAGATGAAGCTGATATCGTTGCCGCGCACCTTGCGCAGCAGGGGCTCGGCCGCACCGACCATCTGCTGGCCAAGGTAATTGATGCTGCCGGACACTTCGGCATTGCCACCAAGCAGCGATACGGTCGACAGCGCCGTGACCGATTTCCCCGAGCCGCTTTCCCCGACCAGCGCCACCGTCTCGCCCTTCGACACGGTGAAGGACACGCCCTTCACCGCCTCGATCAGCTTGCCATCCTGCCGGAAGGCCACGCGCAGATCCTGCACATCCAGAACAACGGTCATGCAAAGGTCTTTCGCGGGTCAAAGGCGTCGCGGACACCCTCGAAGATGAACACCAGCAGCGACAGCATGATCGCGAAGGTGAAGAAGGCCGAGAAGCCCAGCCAGGGCGCATGCAGGTTCGACTTGCCCTGCAAGGACAGCTCCCCCAGCGAGGGCAGCGACGCTGGCAGCCCGTAGCCAAGGAAGTCCAGCGCCGCCAGCCCGCCGATATTCGCCGTCACCAGAAACGGCAGCATGGTCAGCGTCGCCACCATGGCATTGGGCAGGATATGGCGGAACATGATGGTACGGTCACGCACCCCAAGCGCCCGCGCCGCGCGCACATACTCGAAGTTCCGCGCCCGCAGGAATTCGGCCCGCACCACGCCAACCAGCGCCGGCCAGCCGAACAGGATCGACACGAAGACCAGCAGCCCGAAGCTGCGCCCCACAATCGCAAAGAGGATGATTATGACGTAAAGCGAAGGGGTCGAGCTCCAGATCTCCAGCACCCGCTGGAAGATCAGGTCCACCCAGCCGCCGAAATAGCCCTGCACCGCCCCCGCCGCGATGCCGATCACGGCCGAAGCACCGGTGACGATCAGCGTGAAAAGGATCGACAGCCGGAACCCGTAGATCACCCGCGCCAGCACGTCGCGCGCGGTGTCATCCGTGCCCAGCCAGTGGTTCGCATCGGGGGCCGAGGGCGCGTTGCCGACATTGTTGATGGTGTTGTAGCTGTAGGGCACGATCGGCCACAGCATCCAGCCGGCCTCCACCGCCTGCCCCGCCACATCGCCATCGACGGCATCTTCCAACGTCGCCTCTGGATCGTCCCAGCATTCCAGCAGCCCGCCGGTCTTGATCAGGCATTGCACCGCCGGGTCTTTATAGATCGCCTCGGTGCGGAAATCGCCGCCGAATGCCGTTTCCGGGTAGAACTGGTAGATCGGGAAGAAGGTCTCGCCCCGGTAGCGCACCACGATGGGTTTGTCATTGGCGATGAACTCGGCCACCAGCGACAGGCCGAACAGCACGAGGAAAATCCACAGCGACCAGAAGGACCGGCGGTTGGCCTTGAAGTTGCGCCAGCGCCGGGCGTTGAGCGGCGAGAGGGCCATCAGCCAGCCCTCCGCTCAAAATCGATCCGCGGGTCGACGAAGACATACATCAGGTCCGACAGGATCCCGACCAGCAGCCCCACCAGCCCGAAGACATAGAGTGTGCCGAACACCACCGGATAATCCCGCGCCACCGCCGCCTCATATCCCAGCCGCCCAAGGCCATCGAGCGAGAAGATCGTCTCGATCAGCAGCGACGATCCGAAGAACACGCCCAGGAACAGCCCCGGAAACCCGGCGATCACGATCAGCATCGCATTGCGGAAGACGTGGCCATAGAGCACCCGGCCCTCGGTCAGGCCCTTGGCGCGGGCGGTCATCACATACTGCTTGTTGATCTCATCCAGAAAGCTGTTCTTGGTCAGCAGCGTCAGCGTGGCAAAGCTGGCGATGGTGGTGGACAGCACCGGCAGCGCGATGTGCCACAGATAGTCCAGCGCCTTGCCGATCAGCGTCAGATCCTCGAAGTTGTCGGATGTCAGCCCCCGCAGCGGGAAGATCCGCCAATAGCTGCCGCCCGCGAACAGCACGATCAGCAGCACCGCGAACAGGAAGCCGGGGATCGCATAGGCCACGATAACGGCGCCCGAGGTCCATGTATCAAAGGGCGTACCATCCTTCACCGCCTTGCGGATGCCAAGCGGGATGGAGATCATGTAGGCGATCAGCGTCGACCACAGCCCCAGCGTGATCGACACCGGCATCTTCTCGATCACCAGATCCACCACCGAGATCGACCGGAAATAGCTCTCACCAAAATCGAAGCGCAGATAGCCGCCCATCATCGTCAGGAACCGCTCCAAGGGCGGCTTGTCGAAGCCGAACTGCTTTTCCAGCTCGGCGATGAACTCCGGCGGAAGGCCGCGCGCGCCGGAATAGCGCTCATCGCCCACCGCCTGCATCTGGCCGGCATCCCCGCCGCCCGAGATGTTGCGAAATACGTCGCCCTCGCCCTCGATCCGGGCCAGAACCTGTTCGATCGGCCCGCCGGGCACGAATTGAGTCAGCGCAAAGTTGATGATCATGATCCCGATCAACGTCGGGATCATCAGCAGCAACCGCCGCAGGATATAGGCGCCCATGTGGTGAACCTGCCCCTTTATCGGCCCCTCAGAAGGCGCCTGCCGCCTTCAGGTTTTCGGCCTTTTCGGCGTTGTACCACCAGAAGTCCATCTCGCCCAGTGCGTAGGGCGGCAGCGGATCGGGATGCTCGTACATGTCGAAATAGGCGACGGTATGGGCGGCCTTGTACCATTGCGGCACCCAGAACCGTTCCGCCCGCAGCACCCGGTCCAGCGCCCGCACCGCCACGGTCATCTCCTCGCGGGTATCCGCGCCCTCGATGGTGGCGATCAGGCTGTCCACGGCAGGCGATTGCAGCCCCATCGCGTTGAACACATCATCGGTGGAGCCTGACCCGAAATACTGCTGCAGCCCGGCGCCCGGGATATAGTCCTGCCCCAGGTGCTTGGTGATCATGTCGAAGTCGTGGCTGCGTTCGCGGTTGGTCATCTGCGCATCATCGACGCGGGTCAGCATAGCATCGATGCCCAACCGGCGCAGGTTCTCGACATAGGGGTTCATTACCCGGTCAAAGGTCTGGCTGTCGTTCAGCAGCTCCACCCGCAGCACCTCGCCCGCGGCGTTGCGCCGCATCCCATCGCTGCCCGCAGGCCAGCCCGCCTCGTCCAGCAGCGCCGCCGCGGCCCGCAGGTTCGCCCTGTCCAACTGCGTCGCGCCAGAGGTCGGAGCCATCGCCGCCTCATCGGTCAGCACGCCGGGCGGCAGATCCGCCGCGAGCGGCTCCAGCAGCGCCAGCTCTTCGGGCGATGGCATGCCCGTCGCCTCCAGCTCGCTGTTCTCCCAAAAGCTCTCGACCCGGTCATAGAGCCCGTAGAACAGCGAGTCGTTCGACCATTCGAAGTTGAACATCAGCCCGATCGCCTCGCGCACGCGGGGGTCTGCGAATTTCTCGCGCCGCAGGTTCAGCACGAAGGCCTGACCGTTGGCGATATTGCCATCCGGCAGCTCGCGCTTCACTACCCAGCCCTTTTCCAGTGAGGGAAAGTTGTAGCCCGTCGCCCAGATCAGCGACGACGCCTCGTTGCGGAAGGTATAGGCGCCGGCCTTGAACCCCTCGAACGCCGCCTGATAGTCGCCGAAATATTCGATGCGGATGCGGTCGAAATTGTGCCGGCCGATATTGATCGGCAGGTCCTTGCCCCAGTAGTCGGGGTTGCGCTTCCACACCACCCGGCGCCCGACATCCATGCTGTCGAACACGTAGGGCCCAGAGCCAAGGAACGGATCCATGCTGCTTTCGGCCAGATTGCGGCCCTTCGCCTCGAAATCCTGCTTCGATAGCACCGGCAGCCCGCCGGCCGCCTGCAACAGGTCGCGCTTGGGGTAATCGGGCTTGAAGGTGAAGCGGATGCGCCGGTCATCCAGCACCTCGACGCTCTCGATCATCTGGCTGATGACGGCGCGGAAACTGGTCAACCCTTGGGTTAGCATGATGTCATGGGAAAACCGCACGTCTTCTGCCGTGACCGGCGTGCCATCGGAAAACTTCGCCTCGGGTCGCAGGGTGAAGATGACCCAGCTGCGATCCTCGGGATATTCCAGCGTCTCGCACAGCAGGCAATAGGCCGCCCCGATCTCATCCGCAGTGCCGGCCAGCAGGGATTCGTGCATGGCCGAGGACAGCGCCGCCGCCCGGCCCTTGATCGTGTAGGGGTTGAAGCTGTCAAACCCCCCCATCGTCCATTCCGAGATCTCGCCGCCCTTCGGCGCATCGGGGTTCACATAGTCCAGATGCGGAAAGTCGGCCGGGTATTTCAGGTCGCCGAAGGTGGAAACCCCATGCGCGACGGTGGTCTTGGTAGCAGCCTCCTGCGCCCCGGCCAGCGTCGCGATCCCGGCCCAGCCAACCAGCGCCCCCAGCAACAGCATCCCGCCCAAACGGGCCCTGCCCTTGCGGCCAACCGCTGCGCCGTGTCCGCCCGTCCAAGCTGCCATCATCCGTTCACCCCTGCTGTGCCGCCTTGGGCGGTCTGCGTTCTTCGGTCCCCAAAAGTAAAGCGCGCGCTGGCCGCGCTTCAAGTTGCGATTGCGTGAGGCAGCCGCAACGCCCATGAAAAAGGCCGCCACCGTTGCCGGGGCGGCCTTCAATCCTGAGTCTGATAGAGCTGTCAGCCGCCGATGGTGGCCAGATAGGCGATCACGTTGGCGCGGTCTTCCACCTTGGGCAGGCCGGCAAAGCTCATCTTGGTGCCCGGCGCATAGCCCTTCGGGCTGGCCAGGAAGGCTTCCATATGCTCGGGCGTCCAGGCTTCGGCGGACATTCCGGCCAGCGCGTCGGAATAGGCAAAGCCCTCGACCCCGGCGATCGCGCGATCCACGACGCCGTCCAGATGCGGGCCAACGCCATTGGCGCCGTCCAGCTTGTGGCAGGCCTTGCACTTGCCGAACACCCGCTCGCCCGCGGCTGCATCGGCGGCGGCATAGACCTCGGCGAAGGGCGGGCCGGCGTCGGCCACTTCCTCGCCGGCCGCATCATCGGCGCCGGTGTCGATGGCATAGGCTTGCGTCAGCTCACCATCGCCGCCATGCCCGGAGGGGCCGGTGTGATACAGGCCTTCGGCTGCCCAGTTGCCCAGCAGCAGGATCAGCAGAGAGCCGCACAGCGCGCCGCCGGCCTTGGTCAGAGTCATCGTGTCGAACATGTCGGGCCTCGGTGCTGGCTATTCGCTCGGGGTATGTATCCGCTTCCCTTGCCGGTTTTCAAGGTTTACTTGTCGCCTCACACGCTCCTCCCGGCCCTGTGACCGCGGGGCGACGGAAGAAGGAGCCGCCCGATGCCCACCGCCCATCCCTCGCAGATCCAGGGCCGCATCGCCTTTCAGGGTGAACCTGGCGCCTATTCGCACCAGGCCTGCCGCGAAGCCCGCCCCAATATGGAGGCGCTGCCCTGCCGCACCTTCGAGGATGCAATCGAGGCGGTCCGCAAGGGTGAGGCCGATCTGGCGATGCTGCCAGTGGAAAACTCCACCTATGGCCGGGTGGCCGACATCCACCACCTTCTGCCCGAAAGCGGGCTGCATATCATCGAGGAAGCCTTCGTCCGGGTGCATATCAACCTGCTGGCGATTCCCGGCACCCCGCTCTCGCAGATCGAAAACGCGATGAGCCATACCGTGCTTCTTGGCCAGTGCCGCGGCTTCCTGCGCGAGCACAACCTGCACGCCATCGCCGGCGCCGATACCGCGGGCTCTGCCCGGCAGGTCGCCGATGCGGGCGATCCCAAAACCGCCGCCCTCGCCTCGGAACTGGCAGGCGAGATCTACGGGCTCGACGTGCTGGCCCGCCATATCGAGGACAAGCAGAACAACACCACCCGGTTTCTGGTGATGTCGCGCGAGCCGGACCTGAAGCGCCGCGGCACCGGCATGATGATGACTACCTTCGTCTTCCGCGTCCGCAACATCCCCGCCGCGCTCTACAAGGCGATGGGCGGCTTCGCGACCAATGGCGTCAACATGACCAAGCTGGAAAGCTACATGGTCGACGGCAATTTCACCGCCACCCAGTTCTACGCCGATATCGAAGGCCACCCCGATGACCGCAACGTGCAGCTCGCGCTCGAAGAGCTGCGCTACTTCACCTCGTCCATGGCGCTGCTCGGTGTCTACCCCGCCGACCCGCGCCGCCGCTGACCCCGGCGCCGCGCCCCCTCTCCTTTGCCTTTTCCAAATATCCTCGGGGGGCGCGGGGGGCACAAGGCCCCCCGCTTATTATTAGAAAATACGGGGCAGAAGGCCCCCCTGCGTCTGGCACCC
>NZ_JAUYTT010000013.1 GCF_030695035.1 Frigidibacter sp. | reverse complement strand
GCCGTCGATCTGGTCATAGGCCTTGAAATCGCCGAAATACTTCGTGATCGCAGCCGTCAGAGTCGTCTTGCCGTGGTCAACGTGGCCAATCGTGCCGATGTTGATATGCGGTTTGTTCCGTTCAAACTTTGCCTTAGCCATGATGGCCTCCTGTGTCGTGTTCGGTGCGTGAGGTCACACACCCTACGGGTGGGTAGGGTGCGCCGTTGCGGCGCACCGAAAGATCAAGCGTATTTCTTCTGGATCTCGTCCGAGATGTTCTGCGGGACCGGATCGTAGTGGTCGAACAGCATGGTAAACACCGCACGACCCGAGGACATCGAGCGCAGGTTGTTGATGTAGCCGAACATGTTGGCCAGCGGAACGAAGGCGTTGATCACGTTGGCGTTGCCACGCGACTCCTGCCCCGTGACCATGCCGCGGCGGCTGGTCAGGTCGCCGATGATCGAGCCGGTGTATTCTTCCGGGGTGACCACTTCGACCTTCATGATCGGTTCCAGCAGCTTGGCGCCGGCCTTCTTCATGCCTTCACGCATCGCGGCGCGGGCCGCAATTTCGAACGCCAGCACCGAGGAGTCGACATCATGGTAGGCACCGTCGATCAGCGCCACCTTGAAGTCGATGACCGGGAAGCCAGCCAGCGGGCCCGAGTCCATCACGGACTTGATGCCTTTTTCGACGCCCGGGATGTATTCCTTGGGCACCGTGCCGCCGACGACCTTGGATTCGAACGAGTAGCCCTCGCCCGGTTCCGTCGGGGTGATCACCAGCTTGATCCGCGCGAACTGACCGGTACCGCCGGTCTGCTTCTTGTGCGTGTAGTCGATCTCGGCTTCGCGCGAGATGGTCTCGCGGTAGGCCACCTGCGGCGCACCGATATTGGCCTCGACCTTGAATTCGCGGCGCATCCGGTCGACGAGGATGTCGAGGTGAAGTTCGCCCATCCCCTTCATGATCGTCTGGCCCGATTCCAGATCGGTCTCGACGCGGAAGGACGGGTCTTCGGCAGCCAGGCGAGCCAGGGCGATGCCCATCTTCTCCTGGTCGGCCTTCGACTTCGGTTCCACGGCAATCTCGATCACCGGCTGCGGGAAGGTCATCGTTTCCAGCACGACCTGGTTCGACGGATCGCAGAGCGTGTCGCCCGTCGTCGTCTCTTTCAGGCCGGCCAGCGCGATGATGTCACCCGCGAAGGCTTCGTCGATTTCCACGCGGTTGATGGCGTGCATCATCATCATCCGCCCAACGCGCTCGCGGCGCTCCTTGGTCGAGTTGATCATCTGGTCGCCCTTCTTCAGGCCGCCAGAGTAGATCCGGGTGAAGGTGAGCGAGCCCACGAAGGGGTCGTTCATGATCTTGAACGCCAGACCGGCGAAGGGCTGGCTGTCATCGGCCGAGCGCGGGATGTTCCGGGTTTCCGTCTCGTCGCCCGGTGCGAAGCCCATATAGGCAGGCACGTCCAGCGGCGAGGGCAGGAAGTCCACAACGCAGTTCAGCATCGGCTGAACGCCCTTGTTCTTGAAGGCCGAACCCGCGGTCACCGGCACGAAGGCCATCGACAGAGTGCCCTTGCGGATCAGCGCGCGCAGGGTCGCAACATCCGGCTCGACGCCTTCAAGATAGGCCTCCATCGCCGTGTCGTCCATGTCGACCGCAAGCTCGATCATCTTGCCGCGCCATTCGTCGGCCAGATCCTGCAGGCTCTCGCGGATCGGCTGGCGGATCCAGGTCGCGCCCAGATCCTCGCCCTGCCAGACCCATTCTTCCATGGTGATCAGGTCGATGATGCCTTCAAGCTGGTCTTCCGAACCGATCGGCAGGGCCACGGGGCACGGGATCGCCCCGGTACGGTCCTTGATCATCTTCACGCAGTTGAAGAAGTCGGCGCCGATCTTGTCCATCTTGTTGACGAACACGATCCGCGGGACCTTGTAACGGTCGGCCTGACGCCACACCGTTTCGGTCTGAGGTTCCACCCCGGCATTCGCGTCCAGCAGACACACCGCACCATCCAGCACCGCCAGCGAACGTTCGACTTCGATGGTGAAGTCGACGTGGCCGGGGGTGTCGATGATGTTGAAGCGGTGCTTCGGCGTTTCGGCGGTCACGCCATCCGAAGTGCGTTCCCACATGGTGGTGGTCGCAGCGGACGTGATCGTGATGCCCCGCTCCTGCTCCTGTTCCATCCAGTCCATCGTCGCGGCGCCATCATGCACCTCGCCAATCTTGTGGGACTTTCCGGTGTAGAAAAGGATCCGCTCCGTCGTGGTGGTCTTGCCCGCATCAATGTGGGCCATGATCCCGAAGTTGCGGTAGAGCTCGAGGGGGTATTCGCGTGCCATTGGGGTGGTCCTCAGGCTGAAAGGTTACCAGCGGTAATGGCTGAACGCTTTGTTCGCGTCGGCCATCTTGTGCGTGTCTTCACGCTTCTTCACGGCAGTCCCGCGCGAGTTCACGGCGTCGAGCAGCTCGCCGGCGAGGCGCTCTTCCATCGTGTGCTCGTTGCGGTTCTTCGCGGCGGTGATCAGCCAGCGGATCGCCAGCGCCTCGCGGCGCTCCATCCGCACTTCGACCGGCACCTGATAGGTGGCGCCACCGACCCGGCGCGAGCGAACCTCGACCGAGGGCTTCACGTTATCCAGGGCTTCGTGGAAGACTTCGATCGGTTCGCGCTTGAGGCGGGTCTGAACCCGGTCAAGAGCGTTGTACACGATACGCTCTGCGGTCGACTTCTTGCCGTCGACCATCAGGTTGTTCATGAATTTCGTGACGACCCGATCGCCAAACTTGGCATCAGGCAGAACTTCGCGCTTTTCGGCGGCGTGACGACGGGACATCTCTGTCTCTCCTTACTTCGGACGCTTCGCGCCGTATTTCGAACGACGCTGGCGACGGTCTTTGACGCCTTGCGTATCGAGCACACCGCGCAGGATGTGGTAGCGGACGCCGGGAAGGTCTTTTACCCGGCCGCCGCGGATCAGGACCACCGAGTGTTCCTGAAGGTTATGCTTTTCGCCGGGAATGTAGCTGATCACCTCAAAGCCATTGGTCAGACGCACCTTGGCGACTTTCCGCATGGCCGAGTTCGGTTTCTTCGGCGTCGTGGTGTAGACGCGCGTGCAGACACCGCGCTTCTGCGGGCAGGATTGAAGGTGCTGCGACTTCGAGCGCTGCACCTTGGGCTGCCGCGGCTTGCGGATCAGCTGTTGGATCGTCGGCATTCATCTCGCCTTTTTGTTTGCGGCCCGTTCAATCACGTTCGTCAACGCGACTTCCGGGGGCATTCACAGTTCTTGTGCCTTGCGCGTCCACAAAACACCAAAACCGCATTCGTCCCCTGCGCAGGGACGACGCGGTGGAATTCCAGAGGATCGGGACATTGCTGTCCGGATCGTGACCACATCCATTTCTGACACCCACGGGCAGAGCCTTCCCCGCCACACGAGTGGGCGCCGTATATGGGGAGTCGCAGGGGTTGTCAACAGCACCCGGCCCCGGGGCAGGCCTCGGGCGCCCCGCTGATCAGGCAATCCCCAGCTGCCGCTCGCGCCGCAGCATGAACAGGCCCGAGGCGATCACGATCCCCGCCCCCACCAGCGTCAGCGCATCGGGCAGCTGGCCGAAGGTGATCCATCCAAGGACGATGGCGAAGAGCAGCGAGGTATAGCGGAACGGCGTCACCGCGCTGACATCGCCCACCCGCATCGCCATGATGATGAACTGATAGCCGCCGATCAGGAAGACCCCTGCCCCGGCCAGGCTGAGCAGCTGCGAGGGCGTTACCGCCACCCAGCCCTGGAACGGCGCCAGCACCGCCCCCAGCACCGTGACCGCCAGCGCTGCATAGATCGTCACCGCCAGCGACGGCACCCCGGGCGACAGCGACCGCGTCGCCAGATCGCGCAGCGCCACGCAGCCCATCGCCAGCACCCCGAGCATCGCCCAGCCATCGAACGCCGCTCCGCCCGGCTTGATGATCAGCAACACCCCGGCAAAGCCCACCGCGATGGCCGTCAGCCGGCGCCAGCCGATCCGCTCGCGGAACAGCAGCGCCGCTAGCAGCGTCACCACCAGCGGCAGCGATTGCATGATCGCGCTGAGGTTCGCCAGCGGCATGTGCTGCAGCGCCGACAGGAAGGACAGCGTGGCCCCGATCTCGCCCACCGAGCGCAGGCAAAGGATCTTGGTATCCCGCGGCCCCAACCGCAGCCGCACGCCGCCCCGGGCCCAAGCCAGCCCCGCCAGCAGCACCAGGGTCACCGCGCCGCGGATCACGATGGACTGGAACAGCGGCACGTCGGCCGTCACCGCCTTCAGCAGCGTATCATTGCCGGTGAAGGCCGCCATCGCGGCCATCATCAGCAGCGCTCCACGCAGATTGTCGGACATCGGGATCATGCCGGCCGGATATCAGGCCGGGCGAGGGCGCGCCAGAGGCCTTGGTGGGGGGCTGGACCCCTGCACCTTTTTAGCCCTAAGCTCCGCCCGTTGCCTGACCCGGAGCCCGCCTTGCGCAGCCTTGTCATCTCCTCGATGCGGAACGAGGGCGCCTTCACTCTGGAATGGGTCACCTGGTACCGGATGCTGGGCTTTACCGACATTCTGGTGGTCACCAACGATTGCACCGACCATTCCCCGCAACTGCTGGACGCGCTGCAGGACGCAGGCTGGCTGACCCATATCCGCCACGAGGTGAAGCCGGACCACATCCCGCTGATTCCGAAGCTGCGCCGCGCCAAACGCCACCCACTGGCAGAGGCCGCAGACTGGATCCTTGTCTGTGATGTCGATGAGTTTCTGGTGATCCACAAGGGCGCGGGCCAGATCACCGATCTGCTTCCCGCGGGAGAGCCAGACTTTCTGGGCATGTCGCTGAACTGGAAGGTGTTCGGCACCTCGGGCCAGAAGCACTGGTCTGAAGGGCTGGTGCACCGGCAATTCACCCGCTCCGCGGCAATCGGGGCGGGGGTCAATACCTGGTACAAGGCCATCTCGCGGCGGGCGGACCTGTTCCGCCGGCTCGATGCCCACGGCCCTGCGGGCTACCATGCGGACCGGGCCCCCGGCCCTTGGGGCAGCGCGGGTCTTCGCTGGGTGAACAGCGAGGGCGTGACCGTGCCGGACTGGCACCCGGATGCGCCCTATCAGCGCCAGACGCCACGCGAGCTGACGACCCATGCCGCGGCACAGATGAACCACTACATGATCCGCTCCGAGGAAAGCTTCTCGCTCAAGCGCGGCACGCTCAGCGCGGCGGCCCGCAAGGACCGCTATACCGACGGCTTCTTCAAGCTGTTCAACCGCAACGAGGTCGAAGACCTGTCGGCGCTGCGCTATGCCGCCGCCTTCGAGGCCTTGCACGCCGAGGCGATGGCCCTGCCCGGCATCCGCGAGTTGCACCACCTGTGCTGCGCCGATTATGTCGAGCGGCTGGCCGCAGCGGCAGGGCGCGAGCCATCCACCGATGCGCGCTGGCGGCGGCACCGCGCGCTGGCCTCTGCCGGGCGCTGATCGCGGCCACGCCACATTCCAAATGCAAACCGGCCCCGCATCGCTGCGGGGCCGGTTCTATATCTACAGACCTGAGGTCAGGCGCTGATCAATCCCGGCTTTCCGGGGTTTCGACCAGGCCGAAGGCTTCTTCCGCGCTGTCAATCGCGTCATCGACCGGGGCTGCCAGTGCCGCGGCTGTTTCAGCCTCGGCCCGGCGGGCGTCGATCACCTTCTGGTCACGGTCGGCCGCAAGCTTGCGCACACGGCTGGTCGCGCCGCCGGTGCCGGCCGGGATCAGCCGGCCGACGATGACGTTTTCCTTCAGCCCGACGAGCTTGTCGCGCTTGCCCTGCACGGCCGCCTCGGTCAGCACCCGCGTGGTCTCCTGGAACGACGCCGCCGAGATGAAGCTGCGGGTCTGCAGCGACGCCTTGGTGATGCCCAGCAGGACCGGCTCGCCCGTGGCGGGACGCCCGCCGCGCGCGATGGTCTTGGTGTTCTCCTCCTCGAACTCGGCCTTGTCCACGTTCTCGCCCTTGAGCAGCGTGGAATCGCCCGAGTCCAGGATCTCGATCTTCTGAAGCATCTGGCGAACGATCACCTCGATATGCTTGTCGTTGATCTTCACACCCTGCAGGCGATAGACGTCCTGCACTTCGTCGGTCAGGTAGTCGGCCAGCGCCTCGATCCCCATGATCCGCAAGATGTCATGCGGGGCCGGGTTGCCGTCCATGATGTAGTCACCCTTCTGCACGAAGTCGCCTTCCTGCACCGGGATGTGCTTGCCTTTCGGCACCATGTACTCGACCGGCTCCATCCCCTCTTGCGACGGCTCGATGGTGATGCGGCGCTTGTTCTTGTAGTCCTTCCCAAAGCGCACATAGCCGTCGATTTCGGCGATGATCGCGTGATCTTTCGGGCGACGGGCTTCGAACAGTTCCGCCACGCGGGGAAGACCCCCGGTGATGTCCTTGGTCCGGGCACCTTCGCGCGGGATACGCGCCACCACGTCACCGGCCTTCACGTCCTGCCCGTCCTCGATGGACAGGATCGCATCGACCGACATCGCATAGCTGATCGGGTTGCCGGCATCGTTGCGCACCGGCTCTCCGGTCGCGGGGTCCATGATGATGATTTCCGGCTTCAGATCGTTGCCGCGCGGCGCGGTGCGCCAGTCGATCACGATCTTCTGCGTCATGCCGGTCGCATCATCGGTATCCTCGCGCACGGCGATGCCCGAGATCAGGTCCACGAACTTCGCCACACCCGCCTTCTCGGCGATGATCGGCAGGGTATAGGGGTCCCATTCGTAGAGCTTGGCGCCGCGCTTGACGGTTGCGCCGTCCTTCACGTGGATCTTCGCGCCGTAGGCGACCTTGTGGCTCGCCCGTTCCTGGCCGACCTCGTCGATGATCACCATCTTCATGTTCCGGCCCATCACGATCTGCTCGCCAAGGGCGTTGATCAGCAGGATCGGGTTGCGGAACTCGACAGTGCCTTCCTGGCTCGCTTCCTGGAACGACTGCTGGCCACCCTGAGCAATACCGCCGATGTGGAAGGTCCGCATCGTCAGCTGGGTGCCCGGCTCGCCGATCGACTGCGCGGCGATGATGCCGACAGCCTCGCCCTGGTTCACCAGCGTGCCGCGGGCAAGGTCGCGCCCGTAGCACATGGCGCAGACGCCCTCTTCCGCTTCACAGGTCAGGGCCGAGCGGATGCGCACGGCGGCAACGCCGGCGGTTTCCACCAGATCGGCCTTGCGCTCGTCGATCAGCTCGTTCTTGCGCACGATCACCTCATCGGTGCCCGGCACAAGAATGTCGTCAGCCGCCACACGGCCCAGGATCCGCTCGCTGAGCGGCGAGACGATCTCGCCGTCATTGACCGCGGCCGAAGCCGTGATCGCGCGTTCGGTTCCGCAATCGTGCTGACGCACGATGCAGTCCTGCGCCACGTCCACCAGACGGCGGGTCAGGTAGCCCGAGTTCGCCGTCTTCAGCGCGGTATCGGCCAGACCCTTCCGGGCGCCGTGGGTCGAGTTGAAGTACTCAAGAACGGTCAGACCTTCCTTGAAGTTCGACACGATCGGCGTCTCGATGATCTCGCCCGACGGCTTGGCCATAAGGCCGCGCATCCCGCCAAGCTGCTTCATCTGCGCAGGCGAGCCCCGCGCACCCGAGTGCGACATCATATAGACGCTGTTCGGCTCCATCTCGGCGCCGGCATCGTCAT
>NZ_JAUYTT010000006.1 GCF_030695035.1 Frigidibacter sp. | reverse complement strand
CGGCGGCCGTTGTCGAACAGCGCATCGACCGATTCCTGCAGCATCCGCTTTTCGTTGCGGACGATGATGTCGGGCGCGCGCAGCTCGATCAGCCGCTTGAGGCGGTTGTTCCGGTTGATGACCCGGCGATAGAGGTCGTTGAGGTCGGAGGTGGCAAAGCGGCCACCATCCAGCGGCACCAGCGGGCGCAGTTCCGGCGGGATGACCGGAATGACCGTCAGCACCATCCACTCGGGCCGGTTTCCCGACTCGAGGAAGGATTCAACGATCTTCAGCCGCTTGATGATCTTCTTCGGCTTCAGCTCGCCGGTGGCTTCCTTCAGCTCTTCGCGCAGCTGCTCCGCCGTCGACTCGAGGTCGATCTGGCTCAGCATCTCGCGGATCGCTTCCGCCCCGATATTGGCGGTGAAAGCATCGGCGCCATACTGGTCCTGCGCGTCGAGGAAGTCTTCCTCGGTCATCAGCTGGCCATAGCTGAGGTCGGTCAGACCCGGCTCGATCACCACATAGTTCTCGAAATACAGGATCCGTTCCAGATCGCGCAGCGTCATGTCGAGCATGAGGCCGATCCGGCTCGGAAGCGATTTCAGGAACCAGATATGCGCAACCGGCGCGGCCAGTTCGATATGGCCCATCCGCTCGCGGCGCACCTTCTGCAGCGTGACTTCCACGCCGCATTTCTCGCAGACGACGCCGCGATATTTCATGCGCTTGTATTTGCCGCACAGGCATTCGTAGTCCTTGATCGGGCCAAAAATGCGCGCGCAGAACAGACCGTCACGTTCCGGCTTGAACGTGCGGTAGTTAATGGTCTCGGGCTTCTTGATCTCGCCGTAAGACCAGCTGAGGATCCGCTCGGGCGAAGCCAGCGAGATCTTGATCTCGTCAAAAGACTTCGGCGCCTGCAGCGGGTTGAACGGGTTGGTGGTCAGTTCCTGGTTCATTGTGCGTCCTTGATTTCAGGGATGGGTGAGGAGGGCGCGAACGCCCTCACTCGTCCTCCGCATCCAGGAGTTCCATATTGAGGCCGAGGCCCCGGACCTCTTTCACCAGCACGTTGAAGCTCTCCGGCACACCAGCCTCGAAGTTGTCCTCGCCCTTGACGATGGACTCGTAGACCTTGGTGCGGCCCGCCACGTCATCCGACTTGACGGTGAGCATCTCTTGCAGGGTGTAGGCGGCGCCGTAGGCTTCCAGTGCCCAGACCTCCATCTCGCCGAAGCGCTGGCCCCCGAACTGGGCTTTACCACCCAGAGGCTGCTGCGTGACGAGGCTGTAGGGCCCGGTGGAGCGCGCGTGGATCTTGTCGTCGACAAGGTGGTGCAGCTTCAGCAGGTATTTCACACCCACCGTCACCTTCCGCGCGAACTGCTCGCCGGTGCGACCGTCGAACAGATCCGACTGGCCCGACGTGTCGAACCCGGCACGGGTCAGCGCGTCGTTCACGTCGGCTTCCTTGGCACCGTCGAAGACCGGGGTGGCAATCGGCACGCCGCGTTTGACGTTGCCGGCGCGGTCCACAAGCGTTTCCTCGTCCATGCTCGCGAAGGCGTCTTCATAGACGTCATCGCCATAGCCGTGGCGCAGCGCATCACGCACAGGGGTCAGATCGCCGGTCCGGCGATAGTCCTGCAGCGCGTCGTCGATGCGGATCCCGAGGCCGCGCGCGGCCCAACCCATATGGGTTTCCAGGATCTGCCCGACGTTCATGCGCGACGGCACACCCAGCGGGTTCAGCACCATGTCGACCGGGGTACCATCGCCGAGGAAAGGCATGTCCTCGATCGGGACCACCTTGGACACCACACCCTTGTTGCCGTGACGACCGGCCATCTTGTCGCCCGGCTGCAGCTTGCGCTTCACCGCGACGAACACCTTGACCGACTTCATCACGCCCGGGGGCAGATCGTCGCCGCGGCGCACCTTCTCGACCTTGTCCTCGAACCGGTGGTCGAGCGCGCGTTTCTGCACCTCGAACTGCCCGTTCAGGGCCTCGACCTGCTGCGCATCGGCTTCCTCGCCGAGCGCCAGCTGCCACCACTGACCACGCGACAGCGTTTCCAGCAGCTCTTCGGTCACTTCGGTGCCGGCCTTGATGCCCTTGGGGCCTTTCACGGCCTGCTTGCCCAGCAGCGTCGATTTCAGGCGGCCGTAGATGTTGCGCTCGAGGATCGCGAACTCGTCATCCCGGTCGCGGGCAAGCCGTTCGACTTCCTCGCGCTCGATCTGCAGCGCCCGCTCGTCCTTGTCGACGCCGTGCCGGTTGAACACCCGCACTTCGACGACCGTGCCGTAATCGCCCGGCGGCAGACGCAGCGAGGTATCGCGCACGTCCGAAGCCTTTTCCCCGAAGATGGCGCGCAGAAGCTTTTCTTCCGGCGTCATCGGGCTTTCGCCCTTCGGGGTGATCTTGCCGACAAGGATGTCGCCCGGGCCGACCTCGGCGCCGATATAGACGATCCCGGCCTCGTCGAGGTTGCGCAGGGCTTCCTCGCCGACGTTCGGGATGTCGCGGGTAATCTCTTCCGGCCCCAGCTTGGTGTCGCGGGCGGCGACTTCATATTCCTCGATATGGATCGAGGTGAAGACGTCATCCTTGACGATCCGTTCCGAGATCAGGATCGAGTCTTCATAGTTGTAGCCATTCCACGGCATGAACGCGACGATGACGTTCTTGCCAAGGGCCAGCTCGCCCATGTCGGTCGAGGGACCATCGGCGATGACCTCGGCCTTGCCAACCCGGTCACCCACCTTCACCAACGGTTTCTGGTTGATACAGGTGTTCTGGTTCGAACGCTGGAACTTGCGCAGACGGTAGATGTCGACGCCGGCATCGCCCATTTCCAGGTCTTCCGTGGCGCGAACCACGATCCGGGTGGCATCCACCTGGTCAATGATCCCGCCGCGGCGCGCCATGATCGCGGCGCCGGAATCCTGGGCCACGATGGCCTCGATCCCGGTGCCCACGAAGGGCGCGTCGGCCTGCAGCAGCGGCACGGCTTGCCGCTGCATGTTCGATCCCATCAGCGCGCGGTTCGCGTCGTCGTTCTCAAGGAACGGGATCAGCGAGGCCGCGACCGAAACCAGCTGTTTCGGCGACACGTCGATCAGGTCCACCGCTTCGGGCGGGTTCAGCATGAATTCACCCGACTGGCGGGTGGACACGAGGTCATTCATGAACCGGCCATCGGCATCGAGCTGCGCGTTCGCCTGCGCAACCGTGTGCCGCATTTCCTCGGTCGCCGACATGTATTGCACGTCGTCGGTCACCTTGCAGTCCACGACCTTCCGGTACGGCGTCTCGATGAAGCCGTACTTGTTGACGCGGGCATAGGTGGCAAGGCTGTTGATCAGGCCGATGTTCGGGCCTTCCGGCGTTTCGATCGGGCACATCCGGCCATAGTGGGTCGGGTGAACGTCGCGCACCTCAAAGCCGGCACGCTCGCGGGTCAGACCGCCCGGCCCAAGGGCCGACAGGCGGCGCTTGTGCGTCACTTCCGACAGCGGGTTGGTCTGGTCCATGAACTGCGACAGCTGCGAGGAGCCGAAGAATTCCCGCACCGCAGCCGCAGCCGGCTTGGCGTTGATCAGGTCCTGCGGCATCACCGTGTCGATCTCGACCGAGGACATGCGTTCCTTGATCGCCCGCTCCATCCGCAGCAGGCCGACGCGGTACTGGTTCTCCATCAGCTCGCCGACCGACCGAACGCGGCGGTTGCCGAGGTGGTCGATGTCGTCGATCTCGCCCTTGCCGTCGCGCAGTTCGACCAGCGCCTTGATACAGGCGATGATGTCGTCCTTGCGCAGCGTGCGCTGCGTGTCGGGCGCATCGAGGTCGAGGCGCATGTTCATCTTGACCCGGCCCACGGCCGACAGGTCATAGCGCTCGGAGTCAAAGAACAGGCTCTCGAACAGGTTCGAGGCGGCTTCGATGGTCGGCGGCTCGCCCGGGCGCATCACGCGGTAGATGTCCATCAGCGCGCCATCGCGGCCGATGTTCTTGTCGGCGGCCACGGTATTGCGGATGTAGGGGCCGACGTTGATGTTGTCGATGTCCAGCACCGGGATATCGGTCACGCCGTTGTCCAGCAGCACCTTCAGCGTGCCGCCGTTGACTTCGCCGTCGCGGTCATAGGTCAGGGTGATCTCGTCCCCGGCCTCGACATAGATCGCGCCGGTTTCCTCGTTGATGATGTCCTTGGCGACATAGCGGCCAACGATATGATCGAACGGAACCAGCAGTTCGGTGACCTTCGCCTCGTCGATCAGCTGCTTGGCCAGACGCGGGGTGACCTTGTCACCGGCCTTGCAGATGACTTCGCCGGTGGCGGCATCCACGATGTCATAGGTCGGGCGGGTGCCACGCACACGCTCGGGGAAGAAGCGCGTGACCCAGCCGCGGTTCTTCATGTGCTTGTAGGTGACGGTCTTGTAATAGGCATCCATGATGCCTTCCTGGTCCAGGCCCAGGGCATAGAGAAGCGTCGTCACCGGCAGCTTGCGGCGACGGTCGATGCGCGAGAACACGATGTCCTTGGCGTCGAACTCGAAGTCCAGCCACGAGCCGCGATAGGGAATGATCCGGCAGGCGAACAGCAGCTTGCCCGACGAGTGCGTCTTGCCCTTGTCATGGTCGAAGAACACGCCCGGCGACCGGTGCATCTGGGACACGATCACCCGTTCGGTGCCGTTCACGATGAACGTCCCGTTCGGCGTCATCAGGGGCATGTCGCCCATGTAGACGTCCTGTTCCTTGATGTCCTTGACCGACTTGGCCCCGGTATCCTCGTCGATATCGAACACGATCAGCCGCAGCGTGACCTTGAGGGGCGCGGCATAGGTCATGTCGCGCGCCTGGCATTCCTCGACATCGTATTTCGGCTTCTCGAGCTCGTATTTCACGAACTCCAGAATGGCGTTCTCGTTGAAGTCCTTGATCGGGAACACCGACTGGAACACGCCTTGAATCCCGTCGCCGTCCTGCGGCTTCGGTCCGTCGCCGGACTTCAGGAACAGGTCGTAGGAGGATTTCTGAACCTCGATGAGGTTCGGCATTTCGAGGACTTCACGGATCTTGCCGAAGTACTTGCGGATGCGCTTCTGGCCAACGTAGCTCTGAGCCATGCTCGTCGTCACCTTTCGTCTCTGCGCGCTTGTTCCGTCGGGGCCACGGAACACGCCGCCGAATGAAGGGGATAAGGTTCCATTCCCGCCAACCGTCCCACCGGCCAGCACCCGAACCTTGAACCGCGCCTTGAAGAGGGTCTTTGCCACCCGTGGCCCTTAAGGCCCTCTCCAAGACAGGTTCGGCCGGGCCCGGGGACAAGCCCGGACCCAGCCTTTTTCAGTTGGTAGGATGCGAAAGCACCCTGCCCGATTACTTCAGCTCGACCTTGGCGCCAGCAGCTTCGAGCTTCTTCTTCAGCTCTTCGGCTTCGGCCTTCGGCGCGCCTTCTTTCACTTTGCCGCCGGCTTCGACCAGGTCCTTGGCTTCTTTCAGGCCCAGACCGGTGATGCCGCGAACTTCTTTGATCACGTTGATCTTGTTCGGGCCGGCTTCGACGAGGACGACGTCGAAATCGGTTTTCTCTTCGACGACTTCCGCGGCAGCAGCCGGGCCAGCCATCATCACGGCGCCGCCAGCGGCGGGCTCGATGCCGTATTCGTCTTTCAGGATCGTTTTCAGTTCCTGGGCCTGCAGCAGCGTCAGATTGACGATTTGCTCGGCGAGTGCTTTCAGATCAGCCATTTCTCTGTTCCGTTCTTACAAGATGGGGGTCTAACGTCAGGGCATCAACCCTACGCAGACATGTTGTTGCTCACGCGGCTTCCCGCTCCTCGATGGTCTTGAGGATACCCGCGATATTCGAAGCAGGCGCACCAATGGCACCGGCGATGTTCGAGGCAGGGGCACCGAGGCACGCAACGATCGAAGCGATAAGCTCCTCACGCGACGGCATCGCAGCCACGGCTTTCACACCGGCAGCATCCAGAGCCGTGTCGCCCATGGCCCCGCCCAGAATCACGAATTTCTCGTTCTTCTTGGCATAGGCCTCCGAGACCTTCGCCGCAGCGACGGGGTCTTCGGAGAAAGCGAACACGGTCATCCCCTTGAGCAGATCACCCATGCTTGCGCCGGGCTTTCCTTCAAGAGCGATCTTGGCGAGCTTGTTCTTGGCGACACGTACGGAACCACCGACGGAAGACATTTCCGCCCGCAGTGCCTGCATCTGAGCAACTGTCATGCCTTCGTAGTGGGCAACCACCACGACGCCAGAGCTTTCGAAGATCTGGCCGAGTTCCTCGACCACTTTCTCTTTCTGGGCTCTATCCACAGTTTCACTCCAAGTATGGGGGTTTCCCCCCGGCTCATGTTTGCCGGGATCACTCCCGGCGTTCGGGTCCGTGAGGGTCCCGAGGCCAAAACCGCCCGAGGAAACCCCGGGAAATCCGTCTCGATCCCCATCTCGGGAAGGACATTAAGCACCGGGAACCCGGCACACCCTCCGTCTCGGACAGGTCAGGGCGGGGCCTTGCGGTCCGCCCTGCCACTCACCGGCCTTGCGGCCGGAGAATTCTATCGGTGCGCGCCAGGCGCGCACCTTGGCAACCTTAGTTGCCGGCGGCCGAGGCCAGGTCGACCGACACGCCCGGGCCCATCGTCGAGGACAGCGACACCTTGCGCAGGTAGGCACCCTTGGCACCCGACGGGCGCGCGCGCGTCACAGCTTCCACGAAGGCGCGGATGTTTTCGGCCAGCTTCTCGCCGTCGAACGACACCTTGCCGACACCGGCATGGATCACGCCGGCTTTCTCGACCTTGAACTGCACTTCGCCGCCCTTCGCCGCTTCAACAGCCGTTTTCACGTCCATCGTCACGGTGCCGACCTTGGGGTTCGGCATCAGGTTGCGCGGGCCGAGGATCTTGCCGAGGCGACCCACCAGCGGCATCATGTCCGGCGTTGCGATGCAACGGTCGAACTCGATCTTGCCTGACTGGATGGTCTCCATCAGGTCTTCGGCGCCCACGATGTCGGCGCCCGCGGCTTTCGCCTCGTCCGCTTTCGCACCGCGTGCAAACACCGCCACACGCACCGTCTTGCCGGTGCCGTTCGGCAGCGTCACCACACCGCGAACCATCTGGTCCGCATGGCGCGGGTCTACGCCCAGGTTCATGGCGATCTCGACAGTCTCGTCGAATTTCGCCGTGGCCGAGGTCTTGATCAGGGCCAGCGCATCCTCGACGGTGAGTTGCATCTTGCCTTCGAAGGCGGTCCGAGCCGCCTTGGTGCGTTTACCGAGCTTGGCCATGACTTACCCCTTCACCTCGATACCGATGGAACGGGCAGAGCCGAGGATGATCTGCATCGCCGCTTCCACGTCGTTCGCAGACAGATCCTTCATCTTGGCTTCGGCGATCTGGCGCACCTGGGCGACAGTCACAGTGCCGACCACGGTATGGCCCGGCTTGACCGACCCTTTCGGGCGGTTGCGCTTGCCGACCGGCTTCAGGCCGGCTGCCTTCTTCAGGAAGAACGACGCAGGCGCCGTCTTCATCTCGAAGGTGAAGGACTTGTCAGCATAGTAGGTGATCACGGTCGGAACGGGCGTGCCCTGTTCCATTTCCTGCGTGCGAGCGTTGAACTCTTTGCAGAACGCCATGATGTTCACGCCGCGCTGACCCAGCGCGGGACCGATCGGCGGAGACGGGTTAGCTTGCCCCGCCTTCACCTGCAGCTTCAGCTGCCCGACGACTTTCTTGGCCATGTGGCCTCTCCTTTATCACCAGCCCGCGCATGCAGGGCCTTGGTTTAGTGGTCCGGTCCGCAGGGCCCATCGGGCCCGCTCGCCTCCCACGGCACACACGTCAGATGCCCTTGGACACCTGCGTGAATTCCAGTTCGACAGGCGTCGGGCGGCCAAAGATCGAAACCGTCACCTTCAGACGGTTCGTGCTCTCATCCACTTCCTCGACCATGCCGGTAAAGCCTTCGAAGGGGCCATCGGCCACCTTCACCTGCTCGCCGATCTCAAAGCGGATCAGGTTGCGCGGCTGCGCCTCGCCCTCTTCCGCCCGGTTCAGGATCGCATTCACTTCGCCATCACGCATCGGCATCGGCTTGCCCTGCGGGCCCAGAAAGCCCGTGACCCGATTGATCGACACGATCGCGTGATAGGCGCGGTCCGTCATCTCCATCCGCACGAGCACATAGCCCGGCATGAAGCGCCGCTCCGAGGTAACCTTCTTGCCGCGGCGGATCTCGATGACCTCTTCCGTCGGCACCAGTACCTCTTCGATCTCGTCCTCGAGACCTTTTTCAGCAACGGCTTGCCTGATTTGCTCGGCGACCTTCTTCTCGAAATTCGAGAGAACGCTCACCGAATACCACCGCTTCGCCATGCTCGCCTTACCCCGTCTCACCTGCGGTCGCCCGCGGGAACTTCCGTCATTATTTCAGATGGTTGCCCACCTGCTTGCGGACAGCTGACTGCCCGACCTAACAAAAAACAGCGCGCATCACCCGAATCGATGCACGCCGGTATCCGAAAGGTCCGCCCGCCTTACAGGTGAACCCGGCGCATTTCAAGCCCGTCCGCCTTGGCACCGCACCGAAGGGCGAGGCTTAGCCGAAGACGTTCAAAAGCGCCGTCAGGCCCGAGCGGATCGCCAGATCGACAAGGAAGAAGAACACCGAGGCCAGCGCCGCCATGATCAGCACCATGACGGTGGTCAGCCCGACCTCGCGCCGCGTCGGCCACACGACCTTGGCCACCTCCGCGCGCACTTGCTGGACGAACTGAAGCGGATTGGTCTTGGCCATCTGTCTCACCTGCTTGTCGCTGGGGCCACCGCCGTCCGGGCGGGGCCACCATGAATGGGCAGCACATACGGGGTTCGCCCGGCCAGTTCAAGCCTGCTCGGCGCAGGGTGGCCGCCGACTGTCTGGCGGTGCGGCCGCGCAGGGGTGCATGTCTGGAAACGGACTGGCAGGAGTTGGGGGACTCGAACCCACGACCCTCGGTTTTGGAGACCGATGCTCTACCAACTGAGCTAAACTCCTGTGCCGTGGGCGGGGAGTTAAGGCACCCTGCGGGGGAAATCAAGCGCGAAGTCGCACAGGGCGCGCACGGGCTGCAGCCGCAAATCGTATGTATGGTATGCGCATGGTTTCTGCATGGGTTCTGCATCGGCCTTGGCACGCAAAAGGGCCACCCGAGGGTGGCCCTTCCCGTGTCGGCCCGAGGGCCGGACTGCTTAGCGCAGCGCAGCGCGCAGCGCGGCAACCTTGCCTTGGTCGCTGCCGTACAGCGCGGCCTGGACCGAAGCGATCTGCGCCGCGGTCAGGTTGTTCACGTCCGCATTCGGGACGAGGTGCCGCAGTTCGGCAGCATCGACATTGCTCAGTTTGTTCGGCTGGTAGCCTTGGCCCGAAGCCGAGGCAGTTCCGGCGATGGCAACAAGGGCGGCGGCGGCGAGGATCAGATTTTTCATGATGTTTTCCTTTGGGTTATCTGTCGTCGGGGCCCCGGAAGGCTGGGTCGTTCGCCCATGTCTTTCGTGCCTCGATGCAGAATAGATGCGCCCTTCGGCGCCCAATGTGAAATCACGCACAGATCACGCAGGCTCTCGCATCTGTGTTCTTGATGTGAAGTCCGCGAATGCAGCAAGAGGGCCTCACATGCGATTTTCGACACATGTCCTCGCCGGATTATCACGGGTCCGTGATGTTTCGTGATCTGAGGGCAGTTGGGCCAATTTGCACCCAAGCTGTGAAATGCCGCACAGAGCCTTGGCACAGACAAAAAAGGCCGCCCCGAAGGGCGGCCTTGTCTGCAAGACGGTGGTAAGTCCGTGTTACTTCAGGATTTTCGACACGACGCCGGCGCCGACGGTGCGGCCGCCTTCGCGGATGGCGAAGCGCAGTTTTTCTTCCATCGCGATCGGGGCGATCAGCTCGACTTCGAACTTCAGGTTGTCGCCCGGCATCACCATCTCGGTGCCTTCCGGCAGCTTCACGGTCCCGGTCACGTCCGTCGTGCGGAAGTAGAACTGCGGGCGGTAGTTCGCGAAGAACGGCGTGTGGCGGCCGCCCTCTTCCTTGGTCAGGATATAGGCCTCGGCTTCGAAATGGGTGTGCGGGTTCACCGATTTCGGCTTGCACAGCACCTGGCCACGTTCCACGCCCTCACGGTCGATGCCGCGCAGCAGCACGCCGACG
>NZ_JAUYTT010000024.1 GCF_030695035.1 Frigidibacter sp. | reverse complement strand
GGCCTCGGGCTTGTTCTCCTTCGTCACCTTGATCAGGTGGAAGGGGATGTCGTGGTTCACGACCACCTTCTGATAGGTCAGATGGTTCGACACCACGCCCACGATCTCGATCGGCAGCGCGCCGATGCGCCAGCGGTAGAGCAGGTCATTCAGGCAATGGCCGAAGTTGGAGACCATCAGCAGCACCTTCACCCGGTGGGCGGCGTCGTGGATCGCCCAGTCCATCCCGAAGGGCTCGGCGATGGCGGCGAAGGCTTCGGTGAGGGCGGGGAGCGTGGCACCGGTCTCGCTGGTGAAGGTGGTGCGGGTGAAGAACTGGCCCGTCTCCAGATCGTCGAACTGGGCAGAATCGGTGATGTTGCAGCCCTTGTCGGCCAGAAAGCCCGAGATCGCGGCGACGATGCCGCGGCGCGAGGGGCAGGTGACGGTCAGCACATAGGCGGTCATTCGTGGGGTATCCTTCGCGCGGGGGTCTTGAGGCTGACCAGCACAATGCGCGGCGGCGGCGGATGCGCCAGCCCCGAAGCGACGGCGGCGGCGCGAAAGGCGACAGCGAGGGGCGCGATCCGGGAACGGGCGGGCCGGATCGTGGCAGCGGGTTTCCGATAGCGAACAGGCGGCGGATCAGCGCTTGCAGGCGCGCTGCGGTACGAGGCTGTCCGGGCCGGTGTAGCGGCCGGCATCCTCGGGGGTCAGCCGCCCGTCCTGCCAGCCTGTGCGGATGATCCGCTGCCAGCCGGCATCGGCGGTCACGATCACCGGGCCGCCGGGGCAAGGCGCGATGCCGCCCTGTATCTGCGGGTCACCGAAGCGGTGGTTGGTCAGGCCGGGTTGCGCGGCCAGCGGCACCAGCCGGTCGCCCTCCAGCCGCACGAAGCGCAGGGTGCGGCCCAGATGCGGGGTCTCGACATAGGCGATCTCCACCCGCCCGTCGCCATCCAGATCGGCGGCCCCGAGCGGGGCGAGCCAGCGGAAGCGGGTACCGATGAAAGCTGTGGCGGCGATGCGGCCCTCGGGGCCCCAGACCGCGAGCCGGGCGCCTTGGGAGATGTGGCTTTCCACCACGATCACCTCGGGCGCGCCGTCACCGTCCAGATCGGCGAGGCGGGGGGCGGTGTCTTCGAAGACCAGCTCGTCCGGCAGGGTGAAGCGGTGCCGCTCGGTGCCGAGGCTCAGCACCAGCGCGCCCCATTCAAGATCATCGCCGAGGGCGCCATGGGGGTAGCGGTCGGTCGGGGCGGCGTAGTCAGCCGCGCGGATCGGCTCGGCGTGGGCGGCAAAGGGCCAGAGCGCCAGCAGCGCGGCCAGAGCCCCGCCGCGCATGGCTCAGATCTGCCGTTCGGGAAGGTGCACAACCAGCCCGTCCAGCGCCGGGGTCACCTTGATCTGGCAGGTGAGGCGCGAGCGGGCCGGGTCGGGTTGCCAGGCGAAATCCAGCATGTCCTCTTCCATCGCGTCCTTGGCGGGCATCCGGTCCAGCCAGGCGGCATCGACATAGACATGGCAGGTCGAACAGGCGCAGGCACCGCCGCAATCGGCCTCGATCCCCGGCACGCCATTGTCGCGCGCACCCTCCATCACCGTGAGGCCGGGGGCGACCTCGACCTCGTGGCGGGTACCGGTATGTTCGACGTAGGTGATCTTGGCCATCGCTGTGCTTCCCTGCGGTCCTTTGCCTGCCGACATAGGACACCTGCGACCGATTTGCCAGTGCCTCAGAGCGCCCGCGTGCGGGGCTTTCCGGCGGCCGCTCAAGCGGTTATCTTGCGCAAAGCCGCGTGCAGCGGACACGGCGCCCGACAGAAAGACCGCCCGACCTTGATGATGCGCCCCCTTGTGCCCCGCGCCCTTCCCCTGTCGCTTCGCCGCGCAGCACTCCTTGCCGCGCTGCTGCTGGCGGGCTGCGGCCCGGCCCGGGTCGCGGCGCCCGATGTCGCCCAGGACTATGCCGCAGAGGCCCTCACCCGCCCGCTTGGCAGCAGCGCCCCGACCGGACCCAAGGAGGCCTGCTGGGGCAAGCAGATTTCCCCGGCACTGATCGAGACGGTGACCGAGCAGGTGGTGGACCGGCCCGCAGAGCTGGCCGCGGATGGGGCGGTGCTGCGCCCGGCCAGCTATCGCACCGTCACCCGGCAGGCGATCGTGCGCGAGCGGGCGGAGCTGTGGTTCCGCACCCCCTGCCCGGCCGAGATGTCGCCCGACTTCATTGCCACCGCTCAGCGGGCGCTGGCGGCGCGGGGGCTGTTCCACGGGCTGGTCACCGGCGAGATGGATGCCCCGACCGGGCGAGCGGTGCGGCGGTTTCAGGCAGAGCGGGGGCTGGACTCGTCCGTGCTGTCGCTCGCGGCGGCGCGGGATCTGGGGCTGATTGCGGTGGGCAGCAGCGAGGGCTGAGCCTTAGCGCAGGATCTGCGTGGCGGCCCAGACAAGGGCGATCAGCACCGGCTGATGCGCGAGATAGACCGCGAGGCTGTGCTGCCCGGGCCAGGCCAGCAGCGCCAGCACGCGGGATGGGCTTGCCGGTCCCATCGCCAGCCGCGCCCAGACCCCTTGATGCGCCAGCGTGTTGCCCACCGCGATGCCAAGCAGCACCGGCGCGAACCACGGAAAGACCGGCACGAAATCCACAGAGCGCGGGATCAGCGTGCCAAGCCCCACCCATTGCAGCCAGGGCGCGTCGAAGGCCGGCAGGAACAGCCAGCGGGGGGCCAGCCAGACGGCCACCGCGGCGAGCAGCGGCAGCGCGGGGGGCAGGCGCACGAAGGCGAGGCCAGCTAGGCTGGCGAAGGCGATGCTGTGCAGGATGCCGAAGAAGATGAACTGGTCCGGGATGGCGATCCGGGTGGCAATCGTGATCACCGCGGCAGCCCCGGCGATCATCGCCAGCCGGCGCAGGGCGCTGCGCCAGCGGATGCCGCCTCCGTGCGCCAGTGCGAGGCTGATGCCCGCAAGGAACAGGAAGCTGCCGGCGATGGCCCGGGCGAAGATCGCCCAACCACCGCTGGTGGTGGTGCCGGTCGAGATGTAGCCGAACAGCTCCAGATCGAAGGTGAAGTGGAACACCGCCATGCAGGCCAGTGCCGCCGTGCGCGCGAGGTCGAGGGCGAGCACTCTGGTGGCGCGGGGCGGTGCGGGGGCGTGGGTCATGGGATTTTGGTACAGGGCGATGGGTGCGGGGGCAATGGGGCGGGAATAGGGGCGAGGCTATCACTCCGGTTCGCTGTCGCGCATGAGCGCACGGTCAAGTCGGGCGGGAGAAGGCGAGGCACTGCCTCGCCCCCGCCCGTGCGGGACGGATGCCCCCGGTGCCGCTGGCAGCGATAGACCGACTGAGGACAGCGCCCGCCAGGGGCGGGGCGGGCGCTGGCCGGGCCTTTGAGGCCCGACCGGTGCAGGTTGAAAAGGAGTCGATTGGCGAAGGCGATGGCCTTCGCCACTGCTGCGGGTGCAGTCGGAGGGGGTAGGCGCAGTGGGCGGTGCCGGTTTCACCGGCAATGCGGTGGCCGAGAGTGAAGCCTCTCCAACCCAGCCCGCGGTGCGAGTGGCACGTCCAACCGACTCCCCTCCAACAAAAAGGGCGCCCGGAGGCGCCCCTTTCTCATCCCATGCAACCCTGCTCACTCGACCGACAGCGCGACAAAGCGCGGCTCGCCCTCGCGGCGGATCAGAAGCAGCAGCGACTTGCGGCCCGCCTCTTTCGCCTCGTCGATGCGGTCCTGCAGGTCGGCGAGGGTCGCCACCTTCTGCTGGCCGGCCTCGGCGATCACGTCGCCGGCGCGCAGGCCCTTTTCAAAGGCGGCGCCAGTCTCGTCGATCTCGCGCACAACAAGACCGCTGGCATCGGCGGGCAGGCCCAGTTCGGCGGCGATCTCGCTGTCGAGCGGCGAGAGCGTCATGCCCAGCATCTCTTCTTGCGCCGGTGCCTGCGGGGCATCGGCTGCGACGGGGGTCGCAGTGGCCTCGGCCTCTTCGCGGCGGCCAAGCGTGACCAGCAGCGTCTCGGTGCGGCCGTCGCGCAGCACGATCACGCGCACCGCCTTGCCGACATCGGCATCGGCCACACGGCGGACCAGATCGCGGGTGTCGGACACATTGCCACCGTCAAAGCTGGTGATCACGTCGCCCGCCTTCATGCCGGCATCCATCGCCGGGCCTTCGGGCACATCGGTGACCAGCGCGCCGGCGGCGGCCTCGATGCCGATGGCTTCGGCCACATCCGGGGTCACGTCCTGGATCTTGACGCCGAGCCAGCCGCGGCGGGTCTCGCCGAACTCTTTCAGCTGGGTCACGACCTTGCCGACCACGTTCGAGGCCATCGAGAAGCCGATGCCGATCGACCCGCCATTGGGCGACAGGATCGCGGTGTTCACGCCGATGACCTGCCCTTCCATGTTGAACAGCGGTCCGCCCGAGTTGCCGCGGTTGATGGCGGCGTCGGTCTGGATGAAGTCGTCATAGGTGCCGGCCAGCTCGCGGTTGCGGGCCGAGACGATCCCGGCCGAGACCGAGAAACCCTGCCCGAGCGGGTTGCCCATCGCCATCACCCAGTCGCCGACGCGCATCACGTCGCTGTCACCGAAGCTGACGAAGGGCAGCGGCGCATCGCTGACGACCTTCAGCAGCGCGATATCGGTCTTGGGATCGGTGCCGACCACTTCGGCCGGAAGGGTCTTGCCCGAGAAGAACTCGATCTCGATCTCGTCCGCGCCTTCGATGACGTGGTTGTTGGTGACGATGAAGCCGTCTTCCGAGATCACGAAGCCCGAGCCGAGCGCGTCGGAGCGGCGGGGCGTCGACGGCCCCTGCCCTTCAGGATCCATGAACTCGCGGAAGAAATCCTCGAAGGGCGAGCCCTCGGGCAGCATGGGCCCGCGCGGCGCGGCGGGCGCGGCCACGGTGGTCGAGGTAGTGATGTTGACCACGGCCGGGCTGACCTGCTGGGCGAGGTCTGCAAAGCTCTCCGGCGCTGCGCGGGCGGCGGACGGCACGGTCTGGCCGATGACCAGAGCAAAGCCGATGGCCGCGACCCACAGCATGTGCAGCGCGCTGCGTCCCCGCGGCGCAAGCCGGTCCGGCTGCAGCGTTTGGGACATGTCCCGAGTTGACATATTGTACTCCCCTTATCCTCATCGCCGGTTTCCCTGACGGGAATGGCTTTCCCTGTTGTCGGGTTGCGCAGGCCGCATTGCAAGCCACACCCGGTCGCGCCCCGTCACATGCGGGTGAGCGCCCTGAAACAGCGCCGCCCCCGGTTCATTGCCGCGGGTCAGGCGCCGAGGCTGCGGGCCAGCCAGATCAGCGCCACACCCACCGCCAGTGCCCCGAGGCCGAGCATTCGCCGCCGCTCGGCCGCCTGCGCGCGCAGCCAGTCCAGCGCAGTCTCGATACGCGAAGGGGCCAGCGCAAGCACCAGCCCCTCCACCGCAAGCACCAACCCGACCGCGAGGATCAGGAGCGCCATGATCTCAGTTCGCCGGAGCCGGAGCTGCCGGGGCCGGAGTTGTTTCCGCCGGAGCCTCTTCAGCCGGCGTTTCTACCGGAGCCACTTCCGCAGGAGCCTCGGCTTCTGCCGGAGCTTCTGCGGCTGGAGCCTCTGCCGCCGCCGGGGCTATGACCGGGCCCGCAGCAGGAGTGCCGGCACCAGATTGGTTCAGAAAGCTGAAGAATTCACTGTCTGGCGACAGCACCAGCGTCGAATTTCCGGGCTGCAGCGCGGTGGTATAGGCGCTGAGCGAGCGGTAGAACTCGAAGAACTCCGGGTCCGCCCCGAACGCCTCGGCATAGATCCCGTTGCGCAGCGCATCGGCTTCGCCGCGGATGATCTCGGCCTGACGGCGCGCGTCGGAGACGGTTTCCACCACGGTCCGGTCGGCCTGCGCGCGAACCCGCTGCGCCGCCTCGTTACCGCGGGCGATCTCGTCGGCCGCCTCGCGTTCGCGCTCTGCCCGCATCCGGGCGAAGGTGGCTTCGAGGTTCTGTTCCGGCAGGTCGGTCCGGATCAGCCGCACGTCGATGATCTCGACCCCAAGGCCGGCAGCCTCGGTGCGGGCACTGTCGCGGATCCGCGTGGTCAGCGCCGCCCGATCGACCGACAGGATCGAGTCGGACGTGACCGAGCCCAGAACCTCGCGCAGACGCGAGCGCAGGATCAGGTCGATCCGCGCCTCGGCCGAGGCCGTGCCGCCAACGCCGACGGCCTGGCGGAACTGCACCACATCGGTGATGCGGTAGCGCGCGAAGGCATCGACCACCAGACGGCGGTCATCCAGCGGCGTGACTTCGATCGGGTCGATGTCACGCGACAAGATGCGGTCGTCATAGCGCACGACTTCCTGGATCAGCGGTATCTTGAACGCCAGACCCGGCTCTTCCTTGACCGACTTGATCTGGCCGAATTGCAGGACCAGCGCCTTTTCGCGCTCGTCCACGATGAAGACCGAGGACAGGAGCCCGACCACGGCAACGACGGCGACGCCGAGAAGAATGGCTGTGCGGTTCATCAGTTGGTGCCTCCGGTGGTCGTGGCGGGGCCGCCGGAGGCGGTGGCTGCTGCGGGCGCGCCGCGTCCCAAGTCGTTCAACGGCAAGAACGGCACGACGCCCTGACTACCCATAGCGCTCTGGTCGATCACGATCTTGTCCACGCCGCCAAGCACGTCTTCCATGGTCTCGAGGTAAAGGCGCTTGCGCGTCACCTCTGGGGCCTTGGAATATTCGGTCAGAACCGCGCTGAAGCGGCTCGCCTCACCCTCGGCCTCGTTGACGACCTGGGCGCGGTAGCCTTCGGATTCCTCGACGATCTGCGCCGCGTCACCTCGGGCCTGGCCGAGGACGCGGTTGGCATAGCCATCCGCCTCGTTCTGCAGGCGCGTGCGCTGCTGTTCGGCGGCCTGCACTTCGCGGAAGGCGTCGATCACCTCGGCCGGCGGATCGGCGCGGTCGAAGTTCAGACGCACCACGTTCAGCCCGCTGTCATAGCTGTCGAGCGTGGTCTGGATCATTTCCTGCAGCCGCGCCGCGATCAGCCCGCGGTCGCGGTTCAGGATCGGGGCCAGCGGGCTTTGCGCGATGATCTCGCGCATCGCCGATTCCGACACTGCGCGCACGGTCGCCTCGGGGTCGCGCAGGTTGAAGAGGTAGCGCTGCGGGTCCGAGATGTTCCACACGACCTGGAAGTCGATATCGACGATGTTCTCGTCACCGGTCAGCATCAGGCCGGCTTCGGCGACGCCGCTGCGCGACATGCCGATATCCACGGTCCGTTCGGGCGTGACCGGGATCACCGTGGCGGTGATCAGCGGCCAGGGCGCGAAGTTCAGGCCGGGCTCACCCAAGGCCGAGAATTCGCCAAGGAACAGCTCAACGGATTTCTCTTCGGGACGCACCGTGTAGAAGGACGCAAAGGCCCAGAGGCCGACCGCGGCAAGCGCCGCAATGCCAAGGGTGCCGCGCGAAAAGGCCGGGCCCTTGGGGCCGCTGCTGCCACCGGGCGGCTGCGGGCCGCGGGGGCCGCGCCCGCCCATGAGCACGCGAAGCTGCTCCTGGCCCTTCTTCATGATTTCTTCGATTTCGGGGATCTGCGAGCCTTCGCCCGGGCGTTTCTGCCCGCGCTTGTCATCGTCATTCCCGCCGCTGCCTCCGCCGCCCCCCCAGGGACCTCCATTGCTCATAAGCCCGTCTTCCCTTTAAGTTCCGTTTACCGGTTGTCTTGCTAACTGGTCATCGCAGCGCCGAAATCAAGCTGTGCGCACCGGCTTTCGCATTGTGACCAGCTCTTCCGCCATCGTCGGATGCACCGCACAGGTGCGGTCGAAATCCTCTTTGGTCGCGCCCATCTTCATCGCAATGGCCACCATCTGGATCATCTCGCCCGCCTCGGGTGCGACGATATGGCAGCCCAGAACGCGGCGCGTGTCCTTGCAGACCACGAGTTTCATCAGCACCCGGTCGGCCCGCCCGGCAAAGGCCGAGCGCATCGGCTTGAAGCTCGACACATAGACCTCGACCGGCCCCTGCGCCCGCGCCGCATCCTCGGTCAGGCCCACGGTTGCCAATTCGGGCGTCGTGAACACCGCCGAGGCGACGAGATCGTGATCGGGCTGGCGCGGGTCGGCGCCGAACACGGTATCGGCAAAGGCATGGCCCTCGCGAATCGCGACCGGGGTCAGCTGGATGCGGTCCGTCACGTCGCCCACCGCATAGATCGAAGGGACGGTGGTCTGGCTCCAGCCATCGACCGGCACCTTGCCGCCGCGGCCAAGCGCGACCCCTGCCGCCTCCAGCCCCAGCCCGTCCGTGTTGGGCACGCGCCCGGTGGCGTAGATCACCTTGCCGAACACATCGGTGCGCCCGTCCATGCAGGTCACGCGGAAGCCGTCCCCCTCGGGTTCGATGCCGGAGACCACGACGCCGCAATGCAGGTCGATACCTTGCGCCTTCATGTCCTCGGCCACCAGATCGACGGCTTCCTCGTCGAATTCTTTCAGGATGCGGGCGCTGCGCTGGAACTGCGTCACCTTCACGCCAAGGCCGGCGAGGATGCAGGCGAACTCGCAGGCGATATAGCCGCCGCCGACGATCAGCACCGAGGCGGGCAGCGCATCGAGCTTGAAGATGTCATTCGAGGTCAGCACATGCTCTGACCCCGGGAACTGCGGCACGAAGGGGCGGCCACCGACCGCGACAAGGATATGCTTGGCACGCACGGTCTTGCCGCCCGCCAGATGCACGGTATGGGCATCCACCACCGTGGCGCGGCAGTCATGCACCTCCACCCCGGCACTCGACAACCCGCCGCGATAGGCCATCTCCAGCCGGTCCAGCTCGCTGTCGAGCTTGGCGCGGAAGGCGCTCCAGTCCAGAGCGCCCACCGTCACCTGCCAGCCATAGGCCTGCGCATCGGCCATCGCCGTAGGGAAGCTGGAGGCGAAGACCATCAGCTTTTTCGGCACGCAGCCGCGGATCACGCAGGTGCCGCCCATGCGGTATTCCTCGGCCAGGCCGACGCGGGCGCCATGCGTTCCCGCCGCAATCCGCGCGGCGCGCACACCGCCCGAGCCGCCACCGATGACGAAGAGGTCGTAGTCGAATTCCATAAGCTCAGTCCCCGAGATCGGCGAAGATGTTCTCGGCATCGACAAAGTCGATCCGGTCATGCTCGACCGTGCCGCGGTTGATGTCGCGCAGCTCGACCCGGCCGTCGCCCTGCCCGATGATCACCACGTCGCAGATGTCGATGAAGAGGCCGTTTTCCACGACGCCCGGGATCTGGTTGATGACCAGCGCCAGCTGCCGCGCATTGCCGATGCGGTTCAGGTGCAGATCGACGATGTAATTGCCCTCATCGGTGATGAAGGGCTGCTGCCCGTTCAGCCGCAGGGAGGTGGAGCGGCCAAGCACGTCAAGGCTGACCAGCGTTTCCTCGATCAGCGCCTTGGTGGTCTGCCAGCCAAACGGCACCACCTCCACCGGCAGCGGGAAGGCCCCCAGCTGCGCAACTTCCTTGGCGGCATCGGCGATCACGATCATCTGGTCGGATGCGGTGGCGACGATCTTTTCTTGCAGCAGCGCGCCACCGCCGCCCTTGATCAGGTTCAGATGCGCGTCGAACTCATCGGTGCCGTCGATGGTCAGGTCCAGCCATTTCGCCTCGTCGAGCCCGACGACGGTGATGCCCACTTGGCGCGCCAGATCGGCGGTGCGGCTCGAGGTCGGCACGCCGGTGATCCGCAACCCCTCCTCGCGCACCAGCTCGCCCAGGCAGCGCACCATCCAGGCGGCGGTGGACCCGGTGCCGAGCCCGACACGCATACCGTCCTCCACAAAGTCCACGGCGCGCTTGGCGGCGGCGAACTTGGCCTTGTCGATCGGGGAAAGCTCTGCGGGCATCGGTCACTCCGGGTCCTGTGTCGCCTCGGGTTATAGGCAAACTACCGCCCGCGTGCGAGGGGCAATTCGCCCAAGGAGCGGTGCGATGCGCCGCAGTCCCGCCCGGCAAGGTCGCTTTTCGGATGGCGCTGGCGGCGCTGAGGGGCCACGTTGAAGGGCGCGCAACAGGAAGCCCCCTCCCCCATGTTCCTCTCCGTCTTCGACATCTTCAAGCTGGGCGTCGGCCCGTCGTCTTCGCACACCATGGGCCCGATGGTGGCCGGGGCGCGGTTCCTGGACATGATGCGCGCCTCGCCCTTCCGCTTCTACGGGCTGCGCGCCAGCCTGCACGGCTCGCTCGCCTTCACCGGCAAGGGCCATGCCACCGACCGCGCCACCATCCTCGGCCTCGCCGGGTTCGAGCCTGCGAGCTATGACCATGAGAAGGCCGAGGCGGCGCTGGCCGATATCGCCGCGCGCCATGTGATCGACGCGCCGGGACTGCCGCCCCTGGCCTTCGACCCGGGCCGCGACCTGATCTTCGACTATGGCGCGCCGCTGCCCGGCCATGCCAATGGCATGATCCTGATGGCGACCGACGCGCAGGGTGACGTGATCCTGCGCGAGACCTTCTTCTCCATCGGCGGCGGCTTCGTGCTGACCGAGGCGGAACAGGCCGGCATCACCGACGCCGCCCTCTCTGCCCCCGCCCCGGTGCCCTACCCGTTCCGCAGCGCCGCCGAGATGCTGGCGATGGCCGCCGCCTCGGGCCGCAGCATCGCGCAGATGAAGCGCGCCAACGAAGAGGTGTTCCGCAAGCCCGCCGAGATCGACGCCGGCATCGCCCGGATCTGGGAGGTGATGAATGCCTGCATCGACCGCGGCCTTGCCACGGGCGGCATCCTGCCCGGCGGTCTGAACGTCCGCCGCCGCGCAAAGTCGATCCACGAGGCGCTGCTGGCCGAGCGCGGGCTGAACCTGACCGCCCCCCATGCGATCAATGACTGGATGAGCGCCTATGCGATGGCAGTGAACGAGGAAAACGCAGCGGGGGGTCAGGTCGTGACCGCTCCCACGAACGGCGCCTCGGGCGTGGTGCCGTCGGTGATGCGCTACTGGCTCGATCATGTGCCGGGGGCCAGCCGCGCCCGGATCGGGGAATTCCTGCTGACCGCCGCCGCCATTGGCGGGCTGGTCAAGACCAATGCCTCGATCTCGGGCGCGGAATGCGGCTGCCAGGCCGAGGTCGGCAGCGCCGCCGCGATGGCCGCCGCGGGCCTCGCCGCGGTTCTGGGCGGCACCCCGGAACAGGTGGAAAACGCCGCCGAGATCGCGCTGGAACATCACCTCGGCATGACCTGCGACCCGATCCGCGGGCTGGTGCAGGTGCCCTGCATCGAGCGCAACGGGCTTGGCGCGATCAAGGCCGTCTCCGCCGCCTCGCTCTCCTTGCGCGGCGACGGCCAGCATCTGGTCCCGCTCGACGCCTGTATCGAGACGATGCGGCAGACCGGGCGCGACATGCATGAAAAGTACAAGGAAACCTCCCTCGGCGGCCTCGCGGTGAACGTGCCGAATTGCTGAACAACACCCCCTTTCTTCTTTGCAAAAATATCCCCGCCGGAGGCACCGAGCCGCCGCCCTGCGGCGGCGAGACAAAAGACCTGGCCCGCAGGGCCGCAATCGCCTTCGCCCCGGGCATGTCGCTTTCAGGATGGACGCCCCCACCGCCCCCCGCTAGCCAAGGCCCCATGACCCACTCCCCCGCCCGCATTCTGGCCCCTGACCGCATCCTGCCCGGCGTGGCGCTGATGATCGCCTTTTGCGTGATCGCGCCGCTGATCGACGTCTCGTCCAAGGCCGCCGCACAGGGCGTGCCGGTGGGGGTGGTCACGCTTGGCCGCTTCGTGGTGCAGGCGGCGCTGATGCTGCCGGTGGTGCTGGTCATGGGCCTGTCCTGGCGGATGACCCCGGTCGCGCTGCGGCTGCTGCTGGCCCGGGCGGTGGTCTCGATCCTCGCCACCTTCTGCTTCGTCGCGGCGGTGCAGGTGATGCCCATCGCCGATGCGCTGGCGGTGGCCTTTGTCGAGCCCTTCATCATCCTCCTCATCGGCAAGCTGGTGCTACACGAACAGGTCGGCCCGCGGCGGCTGGGGGCTGCGGCGGTCGGCTTTGGCGGCGCGCTGCTGGTGATCCAGCCCTCCTTCGCCATGTTCGGCGCGGTGGCGCTGTTCCCGCTCGGCACCGCGCTCTTCTTCGCGCTCTACATGCTCATCACCCGGCGGCTGAGCCGCGAGATGCATGCGGTGACCATGCAGCTGCATACCGCCATTGCGGCGGCGCTGATCTGCCTGCCGCTGCTGGCGCTTGGGCACCTCTCCGGCGTGCCGGCGCTGGCCTTCGCGCTGCCGCAATCGCTGCCCTTCTGGGGCTGGTGCTTCGGTGTCGGTCTTGCCGCCACGATCAGCCATATGGCGATCACCTATGCGCTGCAATTCGCGCCCTCGTCGACGCTGGCGCCGCTGCATTACCTCGAGATCGTGACGGCCACGCTGTTCGGCTATCTGTTCTTCAAGGACTTCCCCGGCGGGATGACCTGGACGGGGATCGCCATCATCGTCGCCTCGGGCCTCTACGTCATCCACCGTGAGCGGGTGACGGCGCGCGCTACCCGGTTGCCAGCAGCGCCTCGAGCGCGGGTCTGAGCCAGGCCCGCGGCAGCAGCACCAGCATCGGCCCCTCGATCTGCAACTCCAGCGGCCCCGTGGCCTCGTTCGAGGTGCCGATCCGCCCGGCGGGGGCGAAGTCCAGCCCGTCGATGGGCCAGCGCAACCCGGTAGAGCGGCCCGTGGCCGGCCCCATCGGGAACAGCGACAGCCGGGTGCCGGGCTCCAGCAGCAAGGACAGATGCGGCGGGCAGAGGAAGATCACATCCTCGGGGCCAAGGATCAGGCAGCGCTGATGCGGATGCGTCGCCAGCGCCGTCATCACCGACAGCGTGTGGTCCAGCCGCAGACCGGCGAAGCCGAGCCCGATCAGGAACGGCGCCTGCACCAGCCGCAGGCATTTTCCGAAATCGGTGGAGTTCTGCTCTGGCACCCTATGCTGCCGCTCTGCCGGGATCGCGGCACGCGCCTCGGCGCTGATCGAATCGAAATCGCCAATCACCGCGTCCGGCATCCGCCCCGCCGCCAGCGCCCCGTCGGCCCCGCCATCGGCAGCGACCAGCAGAGGCGCAAGGTCCAGCGCCATCTCCAGATCCTCATATGCGAAATCCCCGCCGCCAAGCAGGGTGACGCCGGTCTTTGATTGGACAAGGGCTTCCGTCATGCGGATACTGATCCCAATTAAGGCAGCGGAAGGCAACCTCGGCCGGATTCATTCCTTGATTTTTCCTCATTCCGCCCACGGTAACGATCCGTTTGCCATAGAGGGTGCATCCACGCAGTTCTGGGAGAGGCGAGATAAATGGTCGGTGCGAGTAAAATCCTGACGGTGTCCTACGGCACGTTCTCGTGCACTCTGGAAGGATTTGACGATCCCTTCTCGACCATGAAGGCCATTGCGGAATACTTCCGCGAGCTTGCCGCCGAAGACCGCTACTTCGGCGCCGAGCCGCCCACCCCCGATGCCGAGATGCTGCACCGCATCGCCGAGCGCGAGATCCAGCGCCGGGTCGAGGCGAAGATCGAGGCGAATGGCGTGGTGCTGCGGCAAGAGGACAGCGCCGCCCCCGAGGCCCCGCCGCGGGTGACGATGGGCCAGCCCGCCGCGCCGGCCCCTGTGGTTGCCGAAGTGGCCCCGGTTGAAACCTCCGTGCTGCATGTCGCGGCGCAGGCTCCCGCCACCCAGCCGATTGCCGAAGATATCGAGGACGACACCCCGACCCTGCGCCCCACCGCCGAAGCTGGCAGCGCCGAAGCCGAAAGCGTCGCCGCCAAGCTGATGCGCATCCGCGCCGCCGTCGCCGGCAGCCGCGCTGCGGCGGGCGAGGCAGTGGAGGTTGATGCGCCCGCACCAGAGGCGATGGCCGCCGAGGCTGTTGTGGAGCCGGTGGCGGCTGAATTCGACGAAGAAACCGCAGCCGAGGCGGACACACTGTCGCCTGAGATCGAAGCCGTGGCAGAGACCGCGACCGCCCGGGCCAAAGCTGAAGTCGCCGATGAACCGGCCGCCGACATCGAAGACGCCACGGCTTGGGCACCGCAGAAGGCGGCCGAGGCTGAGGCTGCGGCCGACGAAACGCCTGCCCTCGCAGCGGCCGACGAGGAAACCGCGTTGCTGGACTCGCTCGCTGCCGCTCTGGCTCAGGAGGAGCCGGTCGCGGTAGCTGATGAATTTGTCACCGAAGCGGTCGTTGCGGAAGAGCTGACCTCCGAAGAGCCGGTTGCCGAAGAGCCGGTTGCCGAAGATTGGCCCGCCGCGGAGTTCGTCGCTGTCGAAACAGCTGAGGCGCAGGATGCCGAGATCGTGGCGCTGACCGATCTGGTTCGCGACCTTGAGATGGAAGAAGCGGCGCCGGTGCTGGCGGAGCCCGCCGAGAGCACCGAACTCGGCTTTGTGGCCGCGGGTGTCTGGCCCGATACGACGGTTGAGGACGATGCGGCAGAAGACAGCGCAGAGCAAGAGGCCGCGGCGCAAGACGATGCGCTGGACCTGTCTGGCTGGGATGAGGGCGAGGACATCTCGGAGAGCCGCGCCGAACAGGTTGCGCTGACGGACATTGCGCCCGAGGCGCTGCCCGATGCCATTGCCGACATGCTCGCCGCCGAGACGCGCCTTGATGGCGAAGACGAGGATTTGGTTGCGGCCGAGGCTTACGAGCTTGCGGAAGAGACTGCGGTTGAGGCCGACGACAACACTGGCTTTTTCGAGACGGAAGCCGAGGTTCAGCCCGAGCTGGAAGCCGACCCGGAGCCGGAGGCTGAAGCCCAACCCGAGCCGGAAGCTGAAGCCGCGCCTGAGCCCCAGCCCGAACCCCAGCCCGAACTGCGCGCCGAGAACGCCCTGCAGCGCGCCCGGGCGCGGGTGATCAAGGTGCGGCGCATCGAGGTGGCCGAGGCGCAGGTTGCGCCGCAGCCCGCCCCGCAACCGGCCCCCGAATCCGACGCCGATCCGGTGCTGAGCGGCATTGGCGCGGCCTTGGGCGATACCGGGCTGTCGGCGGAGGATGAGGCCGATCTGATGGCCGAACTGGCTGCGGTGGAACGTGAGGCCCCCGGGCTCCGCGCCGCCATTGATGCCCCCGCCGCTCCCCCCGCCCCGCAGATGCAGCGCCAGCAGCCCGAGGCTCCGCGCAAGCCCGAAATCGAGATCGAGGATGCCGAGATCGTGGGCAGCGATACCGGTACCGATCGTCCGGTTCTGGGCCGCGGCCCGGCGGATGAGGCTGCGGTCTCGCGGCTGATCGAGACGGCCAACACAAGGCTGGAAGGCAGCGAAACCCGCCGCCGCTTCTCGGCCATCGCGCATCTGAAAGCCGCGGTGGCTGCCACCGTCGCCGACCGCGCGCTGCAGACGCAGGCCGCGGGCACCGCGCTGGTGCAGGACAGCGAAGAGGCCATCGACCGCTACCGCGACGATCTGACCAAAGCCGTGCGCCCGCGCCGGCCCGGCGACGCCAGCGCCCAGACGGCCCGCCCGGGCGCCGACCGCCAGCAGGCGCCGCTGGTGCTGGTGTCGGAACAGCGGGTGGACCGCCCCGCGGCAACGCAGGCGCAAGAGGTTGGCGCGATCCGCCCGCGCCGGGTGACGACAAGCACCCTGCGGTTGACCGAGATGCTGGATACCGAGGACGAGGCCGAAGACGACGTGCCGGCGCCGACGCCCGAGGAAGCCCGCAGCTTTGCCGATTTCGCGGATCGTCTTGGCGCGAACGGCCTCGCCGACCTGCTGGAGGCCGCCGCTGCCTACACCGCAGCTGTCGAGGGGCGCCCGCATTTCTCGCGTCCGCAGATCATCAAGAAGGTGGCGCGGTTGGCGGAGGAGGCCGATTACAGCCGCGAGGCCAGCCTGCGGTCCTTCGGGATGCTGCTGCGCGAGGGCAAGATCCAGAAGGTGAAGCGCGGCCAGTTCGCCATCTCGGACACATCGCGCTTCATGTCGGAAGCGCGCCGCGCGGCACGCTGAGGGCGCAGCGACGCAATATGAAAACGCCGAAGCGCCTTGGGCTGCTTCGGCGTTTTGCTGTCTGGTCAGTCCGCCGAGGCGTCGCCGGAACCGTCCGACGCGGTATCATGCGTGGAACTTCGCGCGGGCCGCGGGGCCGCGGGCGCAGCGTCCGGATCGGGCTGCCCCACCCCGCGGAACACCGCGCGGAAAGGCAGGATCCAGATCATCCCCAGCAGCACATAGACCACGAACTCCGCCGCGATCGGCAACCGGCCGAAGCGCGCATCGAACCAGTTCACCAGGGTGACCGCGGCGATGACATAGAGCGGCATCCCGACCAGCAGGATCAGCAGCGACAGCCGCCGGCGGGCGCGGTAGGACAGCGCCATCCTCAATCCTCGAAAGGATCGGTGACGAGGATGGTGTCGTCACGCTCGGGGCTGGTCGACAGCATGGCGACGGGGCAATGGATCAGTTCCTCGATCCGCCGCACATATTTGATCGCCGCCGCCGGCAGCTCGGCCCAAGAGCGTGCACCTTGGGTGCTTTCCTGCCAGCCGTCCATTTCCTCGTAGATCGGCACGACGCGGGCCTGAAGCGCCGCGGCGGTGGGCAGGTAGTCGTATTTCACGCCGTCAATCTCATACCCCACGCAGATCTTCAGCGTGTCGAACCCGTCCAGCACGTCGAGCTTGGTCAGCGCGATGCCGTTGACGCCGGAGATGGCGCAGGTCTGACGCACCAGAACCGCATCGAACCAGCCGCAGCGGCGCTTGCGGCCAGTGACGGTGCCGAACTCATGGCCGCGCTCACCTAGCCGTTGGCCAACCGCGTCGGTCAGCTCGGTCGGGAACGGGCCCTCGCCGACGCGGGTGGTGTAGGCCTTGACGATCCCCAGCACGAAGCCGATGGCCGAGGGGCCAAGCCCGGTGCCGGTGGCGGCCATACCCGACATGGTGGTCGAGGAGGTGACATAGGGATAGGTGCCGAAGTCGATGTCGAGAAGGCTGCCCTGCGCGCCCTCGAACAGGATGCGCTTGCCGGCGCGGCGCATGTCGCCAAGCACCTTCCACACCGGTTGCGCATATTGCAGCAGCTTAGGCGCGATCTCGGCCAGCTTGGCTTCCAGCGCGGCTCGGTCGATGGGGGTTGCGCCAAGGCCGGCGCGCAGCGGGTCATGGTGCGCGAGCAGGCGGTCGATGCGGGCGGCGAGCGTGTCGGGATCGGCCAGATCGGCAACACGGATCACCCGGCGGCCGACCTTGTCCTCGTATGCCGGGCCGATGCCGCGGCCCGTGGTGCCGATCTTGGCCTTGCCGGCGGCATCCTCACGCAGCTTGTCGAGGTCTTGGTGCAGCGGCAGGATCAGCGGAGCGTTTTCCGCGATCATCAGGTTCTCGGGGCTGATCGCCACGCCCTGCGCTGCCAGCTTGTCGATTTCCGCGAACAGCGCCCAGGGGTCCAGCACCACGCCATTGCCGATCACGGCAAGCTTGCCGGGGCGCACGATGCCCGAGGGCAGCAGCGACAGCTTGAACACCTTCTCGCCGATCACCAGCGTATGGCCGGCATTATGCCCGCCCTGGAAGCGCGCGATCACGTCGGCCCGTTCCGACAGCCAATCGACGATCTTGCCTTTGCCTTCGTCACCCCACTGGGCCCCGACCACGACGACGTTTGCCATTGCGCATTGCTCCTCAGGCGTCAAACCCGGGCCGGTATAGCCGCGCAGGGCGCCGGGTGAAACCGCCTTTTTCAAGGGCGCGCGTGGTTGAGAGGATTGTGGGGGGGTGCGGGGCCCGTTTCTGGCGCGATCAGGGGACTTGCCAGCGGCAAGTCACCCGCGCCGGTTGCCCGAAGGCGCAAGCCGCAGGGCAAGGGGGGTGCTGCTTGGCGCCACGGTGCCAAATTCTGATGGGCCCGCCCGGGTGGGCACGAATGTGCCCGCCCCCCGCAGGGCGGGCACAGCAGAATTTCGTCGACGGCCGAAATTCTGCGCAGCGACCTTGGCTGGCCGAGGCACCGGGCGTTAAAGGCCCTTGGAGCGGTAGGACTTCGCCACGCGGTCGATCGCCACCACATAGGCGGCCATGCGCAAGTCGGTCACTTCCGGGCGGTCATGCCAGGCCTCGCGCATCGCCTGATAGGCAATGCGCATCGTGTCATCGAGGCCCGAACGCACCAGCTCCAGCTCATCCGCGCCGCGCAGATACTTGTCCTTGAAGCCCGGCGACATGGTCCAGCCCAGGCCCTTGTCCGAGGACAGCCGCTCCAGCTCATCGACCAGCAGCTTGTGGCGGGCCTCTTCCTGCCGGCGCTCCATCCTGCCGAAATGGATGTGGCTGAGGTTCTTGACCCATTCGAAGTAGGACACGGTGACGCCGCCGGCGTTGGCGTACATGTCGGGGATCAGCACCACGCCCTTGTCGCGCAGCACCGCATCGGCGCCTGCGGTCACCGGGCCGTTCGCCGCCTCGACGATCAGCGGGGCCTTGATCCGCGCCGCGTTGGACAGGTTGATCACCGCCTCCATCGCCGCCGGGATCAGGATGTCGCAGTCGGCTTCAAGCATCGCCGCGCCATCGGGGGTGAAGGTCGCGCCGGGGAAATCCTTGACCCCGCCGTTCAGGCGGATCCAGTCGCGCACCGCCTCGATCTCGAGCCCGCCGCTGGCGAAGATCGCGCCGTCGCGCTCGATGATGCCGGTGATGATCGCGCCGTCTTCCTCGGACAGGAATTTGGCGGTGTGATAGCCCACGTTGCCAAGGCCCTGCACGATGACGCGCTTGCCCTCGATGCCGCCGGAGAGGCCGGCCTTGGCCACGTCCTCGGGATGGCGGAAGAACTCGCGGAGCCCGTATTGCAAGCCACGCCCCGTCGCCTCCACCCGGCCGGCGATGCCGCCCTGATGCAGCGGCTTGCCGGTGACGCAGGCCATGGCGTTGATGTCGGTGGTGTTCATGCGCTGATACTGGTCGACGATCCAGGCCATCTCGCGTTCCGAGGTGCCCATGTCGGGGGCGGGCACGTTCTGACTGGGGTTGATCAGGTCGCGCTTGATCAACTCATAGGCGAAGCGGCGGGTGATGCGTTCCAGCTCATGTTCTTCCCATTCGCGCGGGTCGATGCGCAGCCCGCCCTTGGAGCCGCCGAACGGCGCCTCGACCAGAGCGCATTTGTAGGTCATCAGCGCGGCCAGCGCCTCGACCTCATCCTGGTTGACACTCATCGCATAGCGGATGCCGCCCTTGACCGGCTCTTGATGCTCGGAATGGACCGATCGGTAGCCTGTGAAGGTGTGGATGTCGCCACGCAGCCGAACGCCGAAGCGCACCGTATAGGTCGAGTTGCAGACCCGGATCTTTTCTTCCAGCCCCGGCGACAGGTCCATCACTGCCACGGCGCGATTGAACATCAGATCCACGGATTCGCGGAAACTCGGTTCCCCGGTAACGGTCATTGCAGAATTCTCCCTTATACGCGGCCAAACGTGACGACCTGCCGAAGCAGCCTAGGCGGGTTCGGTCACGGAAGCACTAAGCGAATCACCCCTGCAGGCAGCAGTTCGCCGGGCCTTGTGGGGCGCGGCCGTCTTGCTTGCGCCGCATTGGCACCGGGAAGAGGGGCTTCGCCCGCGGCATCGTCGCCGCGGCGGCGACAATCCGGCATTGCAACTGTATCCGTCCGCCAATGCCGCAAGATCGCACGTTTTCCTCCGCGGGGGCGCCCCAATTTCGCCCCAAGGCATGGCATAGATGAACAATCGGACCGGCCCGTGTAGGAGCGCGGAGAAACCGCGGTGGGGACCGGGAGAGGGACGTGGCATGATCAGTATCGCAAAAGTCAGGTTTATTTCGGTAGCGGCCTTCCCGGCAGCGCAGGGCGTGGCTGCAGCCAACTGCCGCCTGAGCCGGTTCCGCCGCAGCGAAGACGGCTCGATCATGATCTTCGGCCTGTTGCTCTTCACCACCATCTTGCTGCTTGTCGGCGTCTCGCTGGACGTGATGCGCTTCGAGACAGAGCGGACCCGGGCGCAATACACGCTGGACCGCGCGGTGCTAGCCGCCGCCGATATCAGCCAGACCGTCGATGCGCAGACCGTCGTGGATGACTATTTCGCGAAGGCCGGGATCGAGAAATTCGAGCCGGTCGCAACCGCGACCAAGGGAACCTACAATGAATGGAAGAAGGTCGTCGGCACGCTGGACGTGACCACCGACACCTGGTTCATGCGGATGGTCGGCGTGGACACGCTGGAGACCGCCGCGGCCGCCACAGCCGAGGAAAAGATCGGCAATGTCGAGATCTCGATGGTGCTCGACATTTCGGGCTCGATGGATGACAAGGTCTACGATTCACAAAGACGGTATATCGGCACCAAGATCTCGCTGCTGCGCGCCGCCGCCAGCAGCTTCGTCGACACGATGTTCACCAACGTGCAGGGCGCCGGCACCAATCAGGGCAAGCTGTCGATCTCGGTCGTACCCTATCACCAGCAGGTGCAGCTGACGACCGACTTTGCCGACTACCTGAACTTGACCAACGAACACGTCAAATCGGCCTGCGTCGATTTCTTCAGCTCCGATTACAACACGACCTCGATCACCGCCACCCAGTCCCTGCCCCGCACCGCCCATGCCGACGCGCGGTCGAGCTCTTCCACCAGATCGCCGTCCTTTCGCGAATGCTACAGCTACAGCTATGCGACGATGCTGCCCTTCTCCAGCGACAAGACCGCGATCAAGAGCAAAATCAGCGGGCTGGAGGCGGAGGGCGACACGGCCATCGACATCGGCGCCAAATGGGGCATCGCGCTGCTGGACCCGGCGATGCAGGACGTGATGGACGAGATGATCCAGGATGGCGGCGATGCGGCGCTGAAGGGCCGGCCCTTCGACTGGAATTACATCGACACGATGAAGATCATGGTGCTGATGACCGACGGGCAGAACACCAATACCTATGCGGTGCGCGAACCCTATCGCAACGGCCCCTCGCCGATGTACTGGTACAAGAGCGGCAGCACGAAATACTACCTGTACTACCGCCCCGAAAAGAGCGGCGACTATGACTATTATTATTACAACCAGAGCAATGGCAGGGGCTACTGGTACCGCGAGCGCGATCTTGGCACCCTGACCCAGATGACCTATCAAGAGCTGTGGGAGACATTCTCGCTGGAATGGTATGGTCGCTACTACTTTGACAATGCCGCCAATGTCAGCACGGACTTTGCAGACCTTGCCATCGCCCATGCCGATGCCAGCGACAAGAACGCGCGGCTGAAATCTGTCTGCGATGCAGCCAAGGCCAAGGGCGTGACCGTGTTCGCCATCGCCTATGAGGCGACCTTGGCCGGACAGACCGCGCTGAAGAACTGCGTGTCGGCCGACAGCTATTATTACGATGCGCAGGGCAGTTCCATCGCCGACGCCTTTGCCGGGATCGCCAACGCCATCAACATGCTGAGGCTGACGCAATGATCCGCGCGCCCCTCACGTGGATCCGGGCGCGCCTTGGTCGCTTTCGCGGCGACGAGGCCGGCACTTCGACCATCGAATTCGTGATCGTATTCCCGGTCTTTGCCTTCCTGCTGTGCTCGGCGGCGGAATCCGGGATCTTGATGCTGCGGCAGGTGATGCTGGACCGGGCGGTGGACCTTGCGGTGCGCGACCTGCGCCTGCAGTCGTTTCCCGACGTGACCCATGACCAGGTCAAGACCCGGATCTGCGACGAGGCGACTGTGATCCCCGATTGCACCAATGCCGTGCTGGTCGAGATGCGGCAGGTGGACAAGGGCGCCACGCTGCCAAGCACCAACGCGCCTTGCGTGGACCGCGCCGCCTCTGCGCAATCGGCCACCACTTTCACCCAAGGCAAAGACAACCAGATGATGCTGATCCGGGCCTGCGCCGTATTCGACCCGCTGTTCCCCGGCTCCGGCCTTGGCCTCGATCTGGCCAAGGACGCCACCGGGGCCTATGCGCTGATCTCGACCAGCGCCTTCGTCGTCGAGCCGAGCTAGGAGGGGACGATGACCAGACGCCTTCCCCCGCTGCTGCGCCGCCTTCGTGTCGCCGTCACCCGCTTTGCCCGCGACAACCGCGGCTCGATGACTGTCGAGGCGGCGCTGGTGCTGCCCCTGTGGATCTGGGGCTATACAATGTCCTACCAGTTCTTCGACGCCTTCCGCGAACAGGCAATCAACCTGCGCGCCGCCTACACGATTTCCGACATGATCTCGCGCGAGGCCGATGCCATCGGGCCGAGCTACATCGGCGATCTGCATGACATGTTCGACTATCTGACCCGCACAAATCATCCGACCTGGATCCGGGTCAGTTCAGTCTATTACGACACCAGCGCAAAGGTTTATAAGCGCTATTGGTCCTATTCCACCTCGAGCGATTATCCGGCCCATAGCGACACTTCCATCACGGCCGAGAAGGACCGCCTTCCCAACATGCTTCTGGGAGAGACGGTGGTGCTGGTGGAAACCGGGATGCTGTATGAACCGGTGCTGAATGTCGGTCTCGCGGATATGTGGTACACCAACTTCATTCCCACCCGGCCGCGCTTTGCCTCCACGGTGGAATACAACAGTACCAAGTGCCGGCTGCCGAATGGCGCCCCCCCCCCCCCCGCAGCCCTGCACAGGCCCTGCGCGAGGG
>NZ_JAUYTT010000019.1 GCF_030695035.1 Frigidibacter sp. | reverse complement strand
CGCGATCCGTCAGCACGGCGATGCTGGCCCGCCCGGCGAAGGGCGGCGTGATGCGAAGCCGCGCGGCGTCGCCGGCGCTGTAGGCGCGGCGATCGGCGGCGACATCGACGCGGTCCGGCACCTCCGCCGATTCCGCCTGCGCCCAGCCGGCGCGGAAGCGGTAGCTGGCGATGCCCAATCCACCATCGGGCCCGCTGGGCTCCGTCACTTCCAGCCGGTAGCGGCCGAAGGACAGGGTTCGGGCGAAGCGGGCCGGCTGGCCGGGGGCGACCTGCACATCGGTGGAATCCACCGGCTCGTCGCGCCACACCGTCTCGTAGCGGGCCAGGCGTTCGCGCATCACGATCCGCCAGTCGGGCCGTTCGCGCACCAGCCGCACGCGCAGCGTGCCGGTTGTGGCGGCGCCATCCGGGTTCACCGCGGCGATGTCGAAGGCGGCCTCGGCGCCGTCATTCACCGCGCCGCCCTCGAAGGCGGGGCGGATGGCGAGCAGCGTGCCACGGGCACGCACCGGCAGCGAAAGCCGTGTGCCGCTGCTGCGGCCGCCCGGTTCCGACATCAGCACGGACACATCGGCGCGCAGCGGCCGCGTGGTGTCCGGCGCCTGGGGCAGCAGCAGGGCGAGCGTGGCCCGGCCCTCCGCATCCGTCTCCGGCACGTCGAACACCTGAAGGTCCGGCGTGAAGCTCTCGTCCATCAGGCCGAAGCGCCAGCCGCGCCAGGCCTCGAAGGGCTGCGGATCGACGCTCAGGCGCAGTTCCGCCGTGCCCGAAAGCCCGGCGCCGGGCGCGCCATACAGGAAGCGGGCGGCGACCGGAATCTGCATCTCCTGCCCGGGCACCAGCGTGCCGGGGGCGGGGCCAGCGGTCACTTCCAGCCGTTCCGGCACGAAGGCATCGACGCGGAAGGTCGTGGTGCCGATCGGCGGCGCGTTGGGGTCCGCCAGCACCTCAATTGTCCAGGCGCCGGCCGGCGCGCTGGCGGAAAGCGTCACGGGGGCGACGAAGGCGGCGCCCTGCACGCGGTCCGGCACCATCTCGAAAAACACCTGGCCGTTCGGGCGCTTCACCCGCAGCCGTACCGGCAGATCCACCGGCTGCCCGCCGCCATCGCGCAGCAGCGCGCCAACCTGCACCACCTCGCCCGGCCGGTAGATGCCGCGATCCAGCCAGAGGAAGGCATCGAGCGGCCCCGGATGCGGCCGTCCCTCCGCGCCGCGATCGGTCAGGTCGAAGGCGGCGGATTCCAGGTTCAGCGTGGCGAAATCCGCGCCCGAGAAGGCCTGCACCGCGACCGGCGCCAGATTGCCCGCACCGCGCAGCGCGGCGGCGTTGAAGCGCGCCAGCCCATCGGCATCGGTCTGCGCCTCGGCCAGGATGTCGTTGTTGCGCGCCAGCAGCACGACGCGCACGCCGTCCCGCACCCTGGCATCGGAGAAGCCGCGCAGCTGCACCGCCAGCCCCTGCGGACCGCGCCAGGCGGTGATGCCGAGATCGGTCGCCAGCACGGCCAGCGCGGCGCTGCCGGCCCGCTGCGTGCCATCGCCGGGCCGCGCCACCAGCACATACATCCCCGGCCCGGCGCTGCGCAGCGCATCCGGCAGCGGCAGGGCGGCGCGGGCCATGCGGTTGGGCTCCGCCCGCGGCAATTCGGCGCGGCCTTCCCAGACGACGGTGCCGAGATCCTCGGAAAGGTTCTCGCTGATCCAATCCTCCATCACCTGGCCCGGGCGCCAGTCGCGCATCAGCGGCACCAGGTTGCGCTCCGTCACGCGTACCAGCCGCAGATGCAGCGCGGAGACGTTCACCGTGGCGACCGTCACGCGCGGGTCCTGTCCTTGCGGCAGCAGGAAGGCGCGGCTGTCGAAGGCGATGCGGGCCGGGCGGTTCGGCATGGCGATGCGGTATGTGCGGTCGCGCTGCACGCGCAGCCCATCCTCCCCCGGCATGCCGGCGCGCAGCACCAGCTGCGTGGTCTGGCCCCAGGGCAGGCCGGCGATGCAGAGCACATCGCCTTCCCGCGTCACCGCCATGCCCGGCAGGGCAGGGTCCGCGCGTAGCCAGTCGCCCGGCTGCCAATCCGTTCGCCGCGCGGGGGCGGAGGTGAAGGTGAGGCAGGCGCGCGCCGGCTCGGCATCCGGCTCCGTCGTGATGCGGCGCACCAGCAGGCCGGCGCTGCGACGGGCGCTGCCCAGCGCCTCCCGGTGCCGCACTTCCTGCGGGGCGCGGTCGACCACGGCTTCCAGCGCCTCGATCTGCCAGACCGGCTGGTCCAGCCGGCCGAACGCCTCCGCCATCGCGAGCAGGGAGGGAATTTCGGGCGGACCGCCCGGCACCATCATATAGGCGCGCCACGCCGCCTGCAGCGCGCGCCGCGCCTCCGGCGGGGTGCGGGAAAGCTGGGCGCGGGACAAGGCGAGCCAGGTATCGCCATTGGCGTCGCCGGCGCCGACCCGCTCCTCCCACGCCGCGGCGGCGGCGGCCCAATCCTTGCGGGCCTCCGCGGCGCGCGCGCGGGCCTCGGCCTGGGCGCGCTGCTGGGGCGTGCCGCCGGCGGGGAAGCGCCGGCTCAGCGCGCTCTCATAGGCGCCGGCATCCTGGGCGAGGCCGGGCGGGTCGAAGGCCAGGGCGGGAAGCGGCAGCAGCCAGCCGAGCAGCAGCAGCAGGGGCAGCAACAAGCGGGGCGACATGACGGGCTCCTGCGCGGCGTTTTCCGGGCAGCATGGCATGGCCACCGCAGCCGTGCAGCCATGCCGAAGCCGCCGCGACGAAACTTTGTTTCGTGCGTCGCGACCGCAGATCAGGCCGGGGATGCCGCGCGGCAGGCGCCAGCGCATCCAGCCGCACCAGGTTGGAAAGGCCGGTGCCGATATCGCCGATGCGGGTGCCGAGGGTGCGAATTTCGCCCGGCTGGCGCAGGGCAAGGGCGGCACCGCGAGGCTGCCGCCGCGGGACCAGGGAATTGCGGGCGGCGGGGATCGAACCCGCATGGCACAGGGCCGAGGGTTTTTAAGACCCTTCCGTCTACCGTTCCGGCACGCCCGCCTTCACACCGCTTATGCCGCGCCGGCCCGCAACTCGCCAGGGTGGTCCTTCGGCACCGCATGCACCCCGGCACCGTCGGTGCAGGACGCCGCATGCGCCGGTGGCCTGTCCTGCGCCACATCCGTCTGGGGCAGGATCGTCTCGATCGGCCGCAGCACGGTCCACCACTCGCACTGCTCCTCCCGCCCCCGCGCCGCGCACCAGATATGGCCGAGGCCGAGCGGACGCATGCCGAGGCCGCGCAGCACGGCGCGGGAGGCCGCGTTGTCCGGCTGCACGGCGGCGCGCACCTCGCTGACCCCCATCTGGTTGAATATGGCAGCCAGCGCCGCCGGCGCAGCCTCCCGCATCAGCCCCTCGCGCTGGAAACGGTCGCCCAGCCAGTAGGTCAGCACGGCGCGGTTGCGGTCGGCCTCGGAACGTGCGGCACTGATCCAGCCGACAATTTCACCCCCATCACGCCGCGTGATGACCATGGGCAGCGCCAGCCCGGCCATCGCGGCGGCCCGGGCCTCACCCAGCCGCGCGGCCGCAGCCTCCGGCGCCAGATGAACCGGCCAGGATGCAAGTCGTGCACTGATCTCTGGCCCCATAAGGCCAGCAAGCGCCGCGGCATCTTCGGGGAAGGGCAAACGGAGGCACAGCCTTTCCGTGCATACATCCCGCCGTTGTTCTTCTGATGCGTTCATGCATCAAGATTGGCATCGTTAACGAACGCCGACCAGCCTCGTGATCAACCGGTGCGCGAGTCTTTTTCTTGGAAGATCAAAGAGGCGCGCTAGACTCCAGGGGCCATGCCGAACATGTGAACGGATCTCGGAAAAGGTTAAAAATCCTGCTTTTCCGTGATAACGCCCCTGCCCCGAGCCGCCTGTGCCGCCGAATCCGAGCGCCGGGAAGGCGGCATATTCCACCGTCCGCCCGCTGACCAGGGCGCCGGACCGGGTGGCGGCGGACACCGCCGCCGTTTCCGCCGCCGTGGCGCCGAACAGATAGATCGCGAGCGGCGCCGGGCGCGCGTTGATCCAGCCGATCGCGGCTGCCAGCCCCGCCACGGCCTCCACCGCCAGCACGGGGCCGAACACCTCCTCCCGCGCCAGCGCAGCGCCGGCGTCCGGGAAGGCGAGCGCCAAGGCGCGCTGCCGGCCGGGGCCATCCGGGCCGAGCGGTTGCAGCGCCACACCATCCACCAGCCGGTCCAGCCGCGCTGCCTGCGCGTCGCTGGCCAGGCCCGTCTCGGGCAAGGCGAGGCCGCTGGCGCGGCAGGCATCCGCGAAGGCCGCGGTGGTGTGGCCGACCAGCAGCACGGTGTCCGGCGCGATGCAGGTCTGCCCGGCATTCACCGCCTTGCCCACCAGGATATCCCGCGCCGCCACCGCCAGATCGGCGCCGGGCAGCACCACGGCCGGGCATTTGCCGCCGAGTTCCAGCGTCACCGGCACCAGGTTCCGCGCGGCCGCCTGCGCCACCTTGCGGCCGGTCTCGGTGCCGCCGGTGAACATCAGATGGTCCCAGGGCTGCGCCGCGAAATCGGCGGCCACATCCGGCCCGCCCAGCACGGTGGCGGCGACCTCCGGGCCCAGCGCGGCCTCCAGCACCTCCGCGATCAGGGCTGCGGTGCGGGGGACGCCCTCGCTCGGCTTCACCACCACGCGGTTGCCGGCGGCCAGCGCATCCACCACCGGCACCAGGGCCAGCTGCACCGGGTAGTTCCAGGGCGCCATGATGCCGATGATGCCCTTCGGCACCGGCTCCTCCCACGCCCGCGCCGGCCAGAAGGGGTAGGGCACAGCGGCGCGGCGGGGCCGCGCCCAGCTTTTCAGGTGGCGGCGCGAATAGCGCGCGGCATCGACGGTACACAGCACATCCGCCAGCAGCGTCTCCAGCCGCGACCTGCCGCCGTAATCGGCATCCAGCGCCGCGGCCAGATCCTCCGCCCGCGCCAGCAGGGTCTTGGCCAGCCGGTCCAGCAGATCCCGCCGCTGGTCCAGCGACAGGCGGCCATCGCGCGCTTCCACCGTACGCAGCCGCGCCAGCGCGCCGGCCGGGGTCTCCGCCGCCCTCACGCCGCGACGGCCTGGCGGGCCCGTGCGGAAAGCAGCGCGGCGGCGGCGGCCTCGCCGGAGCGGATGGCGGACTCGATCGTGGCCGGCAGCGCGGCGAGCGTCCAGTCGCCGGCCAGCGCCAGGTTCGGCAGCGGGCAGCGTGGCGGGGCCGGGGGCGGGTTCAGCCCGTGCCGCGGCGTGGCGCGGCGTTCGCGCACCGCGCGCGCGGGGGGTGGTTCCACCGGCCAGGCGCCGGGCAGGCCGAAGCGCAGCGCCGCCTCCCGCACCTCCGGCCAGATCTGCGAAACGGCCTCCGCATCGCTCAGCCCGACGCTGTCATCGGCGGCGCTGACGGTGACGGAGACGCCGGAAGGGCGCACCAGCACCCATTGCGCCAACCCGCCAAGAAGCCCGATGAAGCGCACCTCGCCCTCCTCGAGCCGGGTGAAATGCACGTTCAGGATGGGCGCATGCCGGGCCGGCACCGGCAGGCCGGGCAGCAGGCGCTGCGCCTCCCAGGGCGGCAGGGCCAGCACCACGGCATCGGCGGGGCCGACCGGCTGCGTCGCCGCGCCGAAATCCAGGCCGGTGACGCGGCCGCCTTCCTGCACCAGCGCGCGCAGCCGGGCCCCGGTGCGGAGATTGGCGCCGTGGCAGGCCAGCGTCGCCAGCGCCGGCGCCACCAGATCCGGCCCGAGGCCCTGGCGCGCCACCAGCAGCCGCGCCGCGCCCTTGCCACCCAGCCGCCGCAACACGGCGCCAAGCCGGCGGGCGGAGGCCTCACCCACCGGGGTGTTCAACGCGGCCACCGTCAGCGGCTCCACCAGCGCGCGCAGCAGCTTGGGGTGGTGGGCGAAGACCTCCGCCACGCTGCGATCCGGGCCGGGCAGCGCCAGGCGCAGCAGGGCCAACAGGCTACCCAGTGTTACCCCATCGGGCCGTTTCGCCGCATCGCCCCAGCCGAGCGGGGACAGTGCCACACGGCGCGCACTGCCATTCGCCAGATCCAGCACCGGCAGGCCGGTGGGCTCGGGTTCCACCCAGCCATCCCGCGCGCCGATCTGCACCAGGAAGCGCAGCGCCGCATGGTTGGCGCCGAGCAGGGCGTGGGTGCCGTTATCCGTGCCATCGGGCAGCGCGCGGCAGCGGCCGCCGGCCACCGGGGCGGCCTCATGCAGCGCCACGCGGCGGCCGCCGCGCACCAGGGCCAGCGCCGCCGCCAGCCCGGCCACGCCGGCGCCGACCACATGGACCGTCATGCCCGCATCCTCATGGGCGCACCGCCAGCCAGGCCATGCGCAGCTTCTCCGCCCGCCCCAGCCGCGGCCGCCGGCGCGGATGGGCGAAGCCGGCGGCCAGCATGCGGTCCAGCAGCCTGCGGTAGCCCCACATCATGATGCGCGCCGGTTTCATCGCCTTCGCGTCATGCTCCTGCAATTCCAGTTCCGCCCGCGCGAAGCCGGCCGCCGCCCGCGCCGCGAGGTCTTCGCAGCATAGCGCGAAATGCGGGTGCGCGACGATGGCCGAAGGGGTGCCGGGCGGCACGCCGTGGCGGGCCAGCGAGGAAGCCGGGACATAGACGCGGTCGATCGCCGCGTCCTCATCCACGTCGCGCACGATGTTGACCAGCTGCAGGGTGCGGCCGAGCGCCAGGCCGAAATCCTCCGCCCCCGGCGCGCCGAAGATCCGCACCGCCATGGCGCCGACGCTGCCGGCGACGCGGCGGCAATAGGCATCCAGCGCCGCCTCATCCGGCAGGCGCAGGCCGGGGGTGGCATCGGTCTCCATGCCGTCGATCATGGCGACGCATTCGGCCAGCGGCAGCGCGAAGGCGGCGCGCGCCCAGGCGAGTTCGGCGGACAGCGCACAATCCGCACGCACCAGCTTGCCGCGCCAGGCGGCCAGCAGGCGGCGCTTCTCAGCCTCCGGCATCGCGCCATCGGCAATGTCGTCCACCGCGCGGCAGAAGCCATACACGGCATACAGCGCCCGGCGGCGTTCGCCCTTCAGCACCGCCATGCCGCGGCCGAAGCTGCTGCCGGCGCGATCCACCCGGGCGCGCACCACATCGGCATCGCCGGGCGGCGGGCGCAGCAGGCCGGCGAAGGCGGCGGCGAAATCCACACGGCGCAGGGCGACGCGCCCGGCCACCGGGTCCGCCGCACGCAGCCGGGCCAGCAGGCGCCAGGCCAGCGCCAGCGTCACCGCCGCCTGGCGCTTCAGGCGGGATTGCAGCAGGCGCGGCAGCGGCGCCGCCACCTCCAGCGTTGCCTCCACCCGGTCCAGCGCCGCATCCAGCACGGCGCGGCGCTGCGGATTGTTGGGCGCGAAGAAGCCTCCCTCACCGCCCGCCAGCGCCATCCAGGGTTCGGGCAGGTAGATGCGGCCCATCGCCGTGCGGTCCGGCACCAGATCCTGCAGATGGTTCAGGATCTGCAACGCCGCGCACAGCGCATCGGCGGCCGGTTCGGCCTGCGGATGCGCCTCCCCATGCAGGCGCAGCAGCATGCGGCCAACCGGCGCGGCGGAGCGTTTGCAATAATCCTCAAGCGCCGGCCAATCCGGGTAGCGCTGCTGCACGGCATCCTGCCGGAAGGCCGAGAGCAGCACCCGCGCCTCCGCCGTGCCGACCTCGGCCAGCGGGCCCTGCGGGTCGTCCAGCAGGCGTTCCATGGCATCGAGGCGGGCCAGCTTGGCTGGCGGCGAAAGCTCCGGCGCATCGGCGATATCATCCGCCATGCGGGCGAAGCGGTAGAAGGCCATCACCTTCGGCCGCAATTCGGGCGGCAGAAGGCGGGAGGCGACCGGGAAATTCTCCGTCGTTTCCGTCCGGTTCGGCGGACCGGCGGCAAGCCCGGCCGCGAACTCGGACTGGTCCATGTTCAGCTAGACGGGCTCATAGGCCCGCCCCTTCCAGCCGGCCGGCTTGCCCATCAGCCCGCGGACCAGCGCCGCCCACTGGATGGCCAGCGCCACCAGCACGGTCAGCGGATGCAGCGGAATGGTCCACCACGGCTCCCGCACCCGCAGCGTGACGGCGGCGCGCAGCGCGAAGCCGAGCGCCAGCGCCAGGATCGCCGCGCTGCGCGGCAGAAAGAAGAACGGCCAGAGATGCGCGCCGGCGAGCATGACGGTCCAGATCGGCAGGCCCACCGGCGTTGCCATGCCCTCCCGCGCATTCTTGATGAAGCCGGCCCAGCTGTCGCGGAAGTTGGTGTACATGCGGCAGGTGGCCAGGGCGTGGCCCTCGACGATCTCGGTCGCCAGGCCGTGTTCGCGCATGCGGCGCGCAAGCGCCAGACCGTCATGCAGCACGCCTCGCACCCCTTCATGACCGCCGCTCGCGAAATAGCCCTCGCGCTCCACCAGGAGCAACTGGCCACAGGCCGCCGCCATGCCGGAACGCTGGGTGAAGGCGCGGCCCCCGCCCGGGAGGTAGCAGAAGATCAGGAAATTGATCATCGGCACGGTCAGCGCCTCGCCCAGCGAGCCGATCACCTGCTTCGGCACGCCGGTGACCATCACCGTGCCGGTGCGCGCCGCATGGCCGGCCATGCTGGCGGCGGCGTCCGGCGCCAGGCGCACATCGGCATCGATGAACAGGAAATGCGTGCCGCGCGCGGCATCCGCCAGGCGGGCGCAGGCATGCACCTTGCCGGTCCAGCCCGAAGGCAAGGCGGGCGCTGCTTCCAGCCGCACCCGCGCATCCCGCGCCGCATAGGCCCGCACGATCTCCGCCGTACCGTCGGTGGAGCCGTCATCCATCACCACCACCTCGACCGCCACGCCGGCAGAGGCCAGTGCGGCATCGAGGCAGCCCGAGATGTTCGCCGCTTCATTGCGCGCCGGCACCAGGATGGAGACCAGCGTACCACTGGCCGGCACCCCGCGCGGCGGACGCACGAGGAACAGGTTCACGACCCCCATGGTGGCCGGGAACATGGCCAGGGCGAGCGCTATCCAGGCCCAGGTGAAATCCCAAGTGGCATCATTATCCATCGCCTAGCCCGCCCCCCCCTTGGGATCATGTCTTGGGTCGAATGATTGTCCCTTGATCGCGGAAAGCAAGCGTCGCCAGAGCTGGTAGATGCCGCCCATGCCTTCGGGGCCCTGCAGCAGCGTCTCGAATCGCGCCGGTTCGCGGGCGATGGCATCCTCCGCCAGCCGGTCCATGGTGGCGGCCAGCGCCCCCGACAGCACCGCCAGCCGATCCTCCCGCGGCAGCGCGGCAAGGCTCGCCGCCTCGATCGGCGGGCCGAAGGCACACAGCATCTCCGCCTTGCGCTCCGACCAGAACGGGTAGTCCAGCGCCAGCGGCACGAACAGCGCATCCGGCGCCATCTCCGGCAGGCGGGACATGCCGGGGGCGATCGGCACCGGGCGCTCACGCACATCGCTGAACCGGCCGGGCGCGTTCATCCACAACATGCGGTCCGGCGCCGCCAGCACCTGCCGCGCCGTGCGCAGGAAGGCCACGGCACCGCGCGGCGTGCCGCCTTCCACACCGAAGACACCGATGCGCGTCATGAAGCGGTACTTGGTGATCGCCCCGGCATCCATCGGCACGAACATGCGCCGCCCGGGAAACAGCCGCTGCGACAGCAGCATGAAGGCGACACCGTCCCACCAGCCCGGATGGTTGGCGAAGACCACCAGTGGCCGGGCGCCGTATTCCTGCGGCAGACCCCAGCGGGCCACCCGCCCGGCCCGCATGTGTTTGCGGAAGAAGCGGGTGAACATGTAGTGGAAGAACGCCATGCGGCGCGGGTCGTACAGCGTGACCGGGCTTTCGCCCGCCTCGCCCCCGGCCCTTTCCGGCATGGCATTCATGGCATGGCTACTCCGCCGCGGCGGCCAGCTCCGCCTCCCGCCGCCCGGCCTCGCGTGCCGCATCCGACATGCCCTTGCCACCGCGGTCGCGGTCCAGCGCATCCGCCGCGATCCAGCCGGACATCATCACCATCGGCATGCCCGGCCCCGGATGCGCGGCGCCACCGCAGAGATACAGGCCCTTCACCATCTTGGACCGGTTGCCCGGCTTGAAGGCGCCGGTGAAGCTGCCATGGCTGGCGAGGCCGTAGATCGCGCCATCCAGCACCTTGTAGCGCTCATGGATATCGACGGGCGTGAGCTGGCTTTCGACCACGATCCGCTCCTCGATATCCTCCATCCCCGCGGTGCGCTTCAGCTTGTCCAGGATGGTCTGCCGGTACTTCGGGAACATCTTGGACCAGTCATGGTGCGGGCGCAGATGCGGGGTGTGGACCAGCACATACAGCGCCTCCCCGCCCGCCGGGGCGGTGCCGTCATCGCTGCACGACGTGGCGGCGAGGTAGGCGGTGGGGTCGGGGGCCGGCTCGCCCTTCTTGTAGATTGCATCGAACTCCTCCTCCGCATCGCGGGAGAAGACGAAGCAGTGATGCGCCAGGTGGTCGTAGCGCTTGTTCAGGCCGAGATAGAGCACCACGCCCGAACACGCCGGCTCGAAGTTCTTCTTGGCGTATTTCCGGCCCGGCTCGCCGCCCACCAGCTCCTTGTAGGTGCGGATGGCGTCCATATTGGAGATCACCGCATCGCAGGCGATCGTCTCGCTGCCCACGCGCACGCCCTTGATGGCGCCGTTCTCGATGTCAAAGCCCGTCACCTCGGCATTGGTGCGTAGCTCCGCGCCCAACTCGCCAGCCAGCTTGGCCAGGCCCTCCGCCACCGCGCGCGTTCCGCCCACGGGGTACCAGACACCCTCGCTCGCCTGCATGTCGCCGATCGAGCACACCACCGCCGGCGCCAGATAGGGCGAGGAGCCGATATACTGGCAGTAATGGTCCAGCATCTGCGCCAGCCGCTCATCCGGAACATGGCCACGGATGATCTTGGCCGCCGTCTGGCCCATCTTCAGCGACAACACATCCCGCAGCGTGTTCGGGTTGAGATTCGCCTTCATGTCGATGGTGTCCGTCACACCCTCGACCGGCCGCCAGAAGAAGAACTTCTCCGAGACGCCATGCAGGTGCCGGCTCTCCTCCTGGAACTTGCGATACCCCTCGCCCAAGCCACGGCCCGGTGCGAACTTCTCGATCTCCGCCTGCATGGTGGCGACATCGGCCATCAGGTCGATCTGCGTGCCATCCTCGAAGAAACAACGCCACTGCGGGTCCAGCCGGATCAGCGGCAACTCCTTCGCCTGGTCGCGCCCCGCCTCCGCGTAGATCCGCCGCAACACCCGCGGCACCGTCAGAATCGTCGGCCCCATGTCGAACCGGAACGACCCGGACCCATCCGGCGCCTCCAGATTCAGAACCGCCGCCTTCCCCCCCATCCAGGGGTTCTTGTCCAGCACCGTCACCTTGTGCCCACGCGCCGCGGCCACACACGCCGCGGCCAGCCCACCGAGGCCACCACCCACCACCACCACCCGGTCTGCCATGCGCGTTCCTCCGTGTCGTCCGAAGTCTTAGCCGTTTTCGCGGGTGGTATTGCAGGGGGCGCTGCCCCCTGCACCCCCGCCAAAGGGACAGTGGTCCCTTTGGAATCCCGTTAAGGGGTAGGCGAGAGGAGGGGCATTGCGCATCCGCTTGTCCCAAAACGCCCGCCGTGCCCCTCCTCTCGCCTACCCCTAAGTCGAGGGTTCGAAGGGGCCACTGCCCCTTCGCGGGAGGGTGCGGGGGTTGCGGCACTGCCGCAACCGGAGCCCTCCTTGCTAACCATCCGCGGTAACCGGGTTAAGGCTCCGCCGTCACCGGGGTTGCCGCCTGGAAGCCGCTGTCGGCCGTGGGGCGGCTGGGGGCGCCGGACAGGCCGAGGTCGGCGGCGAGCAGGCCGGTGGTGATGCGGGCACCTTCGTAGATCACGGGCAGGCCGCTGCCGGGGTGGGTGCCGCCGCCCACCAGGTACACGCCGTCCACGTCGCGGTAGCGGTTGCCGGGCCGGAACAGCAGCATTTGCGGCAGTTCGTGGGACAGGTTGAAGGTGGCGCCAAAGCCCACGTTGAAGTCGCTTTCCCAATCCTGTGGCGCGACGATGCGCTCGTACTTGATGTGGGGACGCAGGTCGCCGAGGCCGAGCACCTTCAGCCGGTCCAGCGCAATTTCCCGGAATCGCGCGCTTTGCTGCGCCCAGTCCGGCTGCACGATCAGGTTCGGCACCGGGACCAGGACATAAAGGGCGGAGTGACCCTCGGGGGCCATGGTCGGGTCCGTGGCGCCGACGTTCTGCACATACAGCGAGGGGATTTCCGGGATCACGCCGGTCTCGATCTCGCCGATGTTCTGCCGGTACTGCTCGGACAGGATGACATTGTGGTGGGCGACGCCGGGCAGGGTCCGGTCCAGGCCGAGATAGAGCATGAAGGTCGAGCAGGAATAGCGCGCCTTGCCGATCTTCTTGTCGGTCCAGGTCTTCCGCAGGTGGTTCGGGATCAGCTTCGGGATGGCGCCGGCGAAGTCGGCGTTGACCACCACCGCATCCGCGTCATGCCGCGTGCCGCCGATCTCGACACCCTTGGCGCGCTTGCCCTCGAAGGCGATGCGGTCGACCGGACTGTTCAGGCGGATATCCGCGCCGAGGCGTTCGGCGACGCGTGCCATGGCGTTGGAGACGGCGCCGCAGCCACCGATCGGGTGGAAGACGCCGTGTTCGTATTCCAGGAAGGACAGGATGGTGAACAGCGCCGGGCATTTGAACGGCGACATGCCCAGGTATTTGGTCTGGAACGAAAACGCCAGGCGAACCCGCGGGTCCTTGAAATGCCGTGCCAGATCCTTGTCCACGGTGGACCAGGGCTTCATCAGTGGCAGCGCCTTGATCATGTCCGGGCGGATCATGTCGGCGGCGGTGGAGAAGGCGCGTTCCAGCACCGGCCGGAAGGCTTCCAGCTTGGCACGGTTTTCCTGCATGAAGGGCCGCAGGCCCTTGGCATCCCCGGGCGAGATGCGGGCGATCGCGGCTTCCATGCGTTCGAGGTTGGCGCTGGCGTCCAGCGTCGTGACGTTGCCGCCCTGCTCGAACAGCAGCCGGTATTGCGGCTCCAGCCGCCGCATATCGACTTCCTTCTCGAGATCCGCGCCGCAGCGGGAGAAGATCTCCTTCAGGATGCGCGGATACAGGAAGAAGGTCGGGCCGAGGTCAAAACTGTAGCCCTCCGGCGAGGTCAGGGTGCGGGTTCGCCCGCCCACCACCTCATCCTTTTCATAGACCGTGACCCTGGCGCCGGAGGCGGCCAGCAGCATGGCGGCGGCGAGACCCCCGGGCCCGGCGCCGATGATGGCAACCTTGGGGCGGGAGCGGTGAAGGGCGGGGGAGGACAAGGGTGCGGTCATATCGTTGGGCAGCAGATGCGACCGGTCGGCCAGCGCGCAAGAGGCATGTGCGATCCGTTAATGATGCGGCGGCAGGGGCAGCAGCGCACCCTGCTCAATTTCAAGGCAGCGGGCCTCGGCACGCGGTAGCAGGCGGGCCAGGTAGAAACCCGCCAGGGCGGCCCTGTCCGGGCTGGCGGCGGCGGCGCGGGCCAGCATCCAGCCGCCGAGCAGCCAGCCGCTGGCGTCGAGATAGGCCGCCGCCAGGGATTGCGCCAAATCGGCGTCCTTGCCCTGCAGGCCGAGCAACAGGTCCGTCACGGCGGCCAGGCGGGCGCTGGCCGGGGCCAGGCGCGGATCGGTGGCGGCGACCTCCGCCAGCAGGGCGCGCATGGCCACCCCCTCGTCGCGGGCCAGCTTGCGGACCAGCAGGTCGATCGCCTGGATGCCGTTGGTGCCTTCATAGATCGGCGCGATGCGTGCGTCCCGCATCACCTGGGCGGCGCCGCTGTCTTCGACGAAGCCCATGCCGCCATGCACCTGGATGCCGAGGCTGGCATTCTCCACCCCCCGATCGGTGCACCAGGCCTTGACGATGGGGGTGAGCAAGGCGAGGCGGGTGGCGCCGGCCTCATCCCCCAGCAGATGGTGCCGGTCCAGCGCGGCGGCGGCTTCCAGCGCCAGCAACCGGCCGGCCAGCGTGGTGGCGCGCATCTCGGCCAGCATGCGAGCGACATCGGGGTGCTGGTCGATGTTGCGGCCATTCTGGCTGCGCTGCGCGGCATAGGCCTCGGCCAGCGCCAGGGCACGGGCGCCCTGGCCGACGCCCTGCACGCCCACGGCGAGGCGGGCGGCGTTCATCATGGCGAACATGGCGTTGAGCCCCCGCCCGGGCTCACCCACCAGTTCCGCCTCCGCGCCATCGAACAGCATGATGCAGGTGGGGGAGGCGTGGATGCCGAGCTTGTGCTCGATGCCGCCGCAGCGCAGCGCGTTGCGGCCGCCCTCGGCCAGCATCTTCGGCGCAGCGAACAGCGAAATGCCGCGCGAGCCTTCCGGCGCGCCCGGCAGCCGGGCGAGGACCAGGTGCAGGATGTTCTCGGTAAGGTCGTGCTCGCCCCAGGTGATGTAGATCTTCTGGCCGTGCAGCGCGTAGCGCCCCTCGCCCAGCGGTTCCGCGCGGCAGCGCAGCGCCGAGAGGTCGGAGCCGGCCTGCGGCTCGGTCAGGCACATCGTGCCGGTCCACTCGCCGGAGACCAGCTTGGGCAGCCAGCGTTCGGCCTGATCCGGCGTCGCATGGCCCACCAGCAGGTCGATGGCGCCGGCGGTCAGCACCGGGCCGAGGAAGAAGGCCATGTCGGCGGCCGAGGCCAGCTCCGTCACCGCGATCCACAGCGCGTGCGGCAGGCCCTGCCCGCCATGTTTCACCGGCGCGGCGATGCCCTGCCAGCCGCTGTCGATCCAGTCCCGCATCAGCTGGGTGTAGTGCGGCGGGCAGGTGACGGTGCCATTGGCGTAGCGGGCGCCATGGCGGTCCGCCTGCTGCCAGCCTGGGGCCAGCTTCTCCCCGGTGAAGCGGGCGGCTTCCTCGACCAGGGCGGCGATGTCGTCGGCCCCGAGCTGGGCGCCGGCGGCCTCCGTCAGGCCGGGCAGGTCGATCACCCGGGTCAGGCCGAGGACGAGATCATCGGTCACGCTCATGTCGTGGCAGCCTGTTGAAGGTCGGTCAGAAGGCCGGGCGGCGGCGGGGTGGCGCCGGCGGCCCAGCCGGCCAGCCCGGGCACCAGGGACGGGTCGGCGGCCGCGCGCGCCAGCGCCAGGCCGAGCAGGCTGCCGAATTTGAAGCCGTGGCCGGAAAAGCCGGACATGACGAAGGCACGCTCCCCCAGCTTCTCCACCACGAATCGCTCCTCCGCCTGCACGTCGTAGTAGCAGGCCGCGGCGGAGAGTACGCGATAGCTTTCGAGATCACGGATCCGATGCCGGGCCAGGCCGAGGATTTCCGCCGCCTCCGCTGGCGTCGCCTCCCGCGGTGCGTCGGGGTCGGAGGTGGGCGCGAAGCGATGGTCGCCGATCTTCAGCGGCGTGCCGGCCACCGGCGGCACGGCGTAGAAGCCGCCATCCTCGGCCAGATCCAGCAGCATCGGCGCCGCCTGCCAGCCGGCCTCATGTTCCGGTGGCGGGGCCAGGCGGACGATGATCTGCCGCGTCGGCCGCACCCGCGCCGCCAAACCCGGCAGCAGGCGTGGCGCCCAGGGGCCGGCGGCCACCACCAGCAGGTCCGCCTGCAGGCGCGTGCCATCCGCCAGCGTCACCGCGCCATGGGCGGGGTCCACCGCGATCGCCTGGCCGCGGCGGATATCGGTGCCGCGCCGGGCCAGGCCGCGCGCCAGCAGCTCCACGATCCGCCGCGCCAGCAGCACGCCGCCCGAGGGCAGGTGGAAGGCGGCGGCGATGCCATCCGGGGACAGGAAGGGGTGGCGGGCCGCGACGGTCGCGGCGTCCAATTCCGTCACCGCATGGCCATCGCCCAGCAGCGCGGTTCGGCTTTCCGCCAGCCAGCCACCGGGGGCATTGGCCAGGGCCAGCACGCCGGTCTGGACATAGGGGCGTTCCCCGGCCTCGGCGAAGAACAGGTCCCAGGCGGCATGGGCCGGGTCGATCATCCGCATGTAGCCGGTGGCGGCGCCATAGGCGTGGCGGATCAGCCGGTGGTCATCCACCGAACTGCCGCGAGGATTGGGCACGGGGTCCTGGTCCACCACCCGCACCGACCAGCCGGCGCGCGCAAGCGCCCAGGCGGCCGACAGGCCCATGACACCGGCACCGAGCACGAGAGCGCTTTGCATGGCGCCCAGTCTGGCCTGCCGCGCCTGGGTTGTGGAAGGGGGTCCGGTGCTTACACCAGTAGCAGGGTTGTGCCCCCCCGCAGGGACTGGCCCGGCGCCAGGAGATGCATCGGGCCATGCGCTGCGATATGGGGCCGGTTCACCGCATCCGGCGCGTGGCTCACCGGCTCCACGCACAGCACCGGGATGCCGCGCGGGGCATAGATCTGCAGGTTGCGTGCCCAATCGCCGGTGGCGCGCAGTTCGAGGTCCGGCCCGCCCGGGCGCGTCATCACCGCCACGCCATCCCAGCCGGCGAAATGCGTATCCAGCCCTTCCAGCACCTCTACCCCACCCTGCAAGCCGGCGCTGGGGCGCGGCGCGATGGCCAGGTTGCGGGCATCGCGGCCGAAGACGGTGCTGGCCGCGAAGCGCAGCCGCAGGCCGGCGGGGCGGGTGAAGAAGGGGTGCCAGCCGATGCCCATGGGCGTCGGCGCATCGCCGCTATTGGTCAGCGTCAGGTCCAGGCGCAGCCCATCTGGCTCCAGCGCCACCTCCAGCCGCGCGGTGCAGCGGAAAGGCGGATGGTCCACGGCGCAGGTGAGGATGGCGGCATCCGGCGCCTGGGCTTCCACCACCCAGGCGCGTTCCCGCACGAAACCATGCAGCGCATGGCCTTCCAGCGGCCGGTTGATCGGCATGACGTAGTCCTGCCCACCGACCGAGATGCGTCCCTCCGCCAGCCGGTTGGTCCAGGGTGCCATCAGGAAGGCGCTGTGCAGCCCGCGATTCGGGCTTTCGCCCTCCGGCACCGGCTGCACGATGTCCTGCCCGCGCCAGGACAGGGCGCCGATCGCGGCGCCCTGGCTGACCAGGATCGTGGCGTCCCAATCGCCGGAGGCCAGGCGGATCATATCCTGCCCGCCACTGCCGGGCGCCGGCCGGGGTGCCGTCCGCAGGTCGGAAACCCTGGCGCGGCCATCATTCCTGTTCGAACTGGTCGCGCGGCGAAAAGCCGCCCTTGCGGGAGTATTCGATCGAGCAATAGCCGCCGCCCTGGTAGCGTTCCTCCACCGGATCGTCGGAGACGATGGCGCCGACCTCGGCGCGGTAATCCTCCGCCGTATCCTCCGGCGCCCAGCCCAGCCGGTCGCGGTGATCCTCGGCCCAGAAGCTGTCCGGATTCTTCGAGGCGCCCCAGACCACGCAATGGCCGACGCGCTCGGCCTCGATGGTGCGGGTGATCAGCCGGGCGAGGTCGGCATAGGACAGCCAGGTGGCCAGCATCCGCTTGTTGATCGGCTTCGGGAAGCAGGAGCCGATGCGGATATTGACGTTCTCCACCCCATGCTTGTCCCAGTACATGCGGCCCATCAGCTCACCGTACACCTTGGACAGCCCGTAGTACCCATCCGGCCGGAAGGCGCAGTCCGCATCCAGCTTGCCCTGGTTGCCCTGCGGCCTTTCGTGGAAGCCGATGGAGTGGTTGGAACTGGCGAAGACCACGCGGGCGCCGAACATCCGGGCGGCCTCATAGATGTGGTACAGCCCATGCAGGTTGGGGCCGGCCACTTCCTCGAAGGGCTTCTCCACGCTGACGCCGCCGAAATGCAGGATGGTGCCGCAGCCTTCCGCCTGGCGGACGATGGCGAGCGATTCGGTCAGATCCGCCTTCACGAAGCTGGCGCCCTTCGGCAGCGCATCCGGGAAGGGCATGATGTCGGTCAGCCGCAGCGTGTAGCCGGCGGCGGACAGCTCCTTCGTCAGCATGCGGCCGAGATTGCCGGAGGCGCCGGTCAGCAGGATGGGCTTGGTGTGGGGCATGGCGGGAATCCCTCAATCGGCGAAAAGCGTGATGGCCGCACCCTGGCCCAGACCCTCGGCGCGGAACAGCCCACCCAGGCCAGGATGGGCGGCCAGCGTCGCCGCATCCTTGCCGGCGCGGAGGCTGGTGACGAACAGCGTGGCAAGCCCCGGCCCGGCGAAGCAGGGCATGGTGGGCGCGGGCACGGGGAAGTCGAAATGTCGCAGGATCGTGCCATTGGGCGCGATCACGTTGATCCGGCCGGCGGAGACACCGGCGGACCAGTAGTTGCCCGCGGCATCACAGGCGGCGCCATCGGGGCGGCCGGTCGCCTCATCGAAATCCCGCACATGGCGCCAGGGGCCGGTGGCGCCCGTCGCGGGGTCGAAACCGGCGCGGTCGAGCACGGCGCGGCGGCTGTCCGAATGCCAGATGGTGCAGCCATCCGGCGACCAGGCCAGGCCGTTCGAGACCACCAGCCCATCCCGCCGGCGTTCCACGCGCCCATCGGGCGTGACGCGCCACAGGATGCCGGTGGCCTGTTTGTCCGGCCGGTTGTCCATGCTGCCGATCCAGAAGCAGCCATCCGGGCCGACCTTGCCGTCATTCAGCCGGTTATGCGCCGGCTCCTCCGGCATCGCCGCGAAGGGGGTGATGGCGCCGCTGTCGGGCTCCAGCCGCACCACGCCGGCGCGCTGTGCCACCAGCAGCGCGCCGCTGCGGCACAGCGCCAGGCTGCCGCAGGGCTCCGGCATCGGGATGCGGCGGGTCACGCCCGTGGCGGGGTCGAAGCGGATGACGCAGGGGGCCAGGATGTCCACCATCCACAGCACGCCCCGCGCCGCATCCCAGACCGGGCTCTCGCCGACCTGCGCCCGCAGGTCGGCGGCAAGGCTGAACATGCGGCTCAGCCTTCGTAGCCGAGCAGCAACCTCGGCAGCGTCAGCGACACGGCGGGCCAATAGGTGGTCAGCAGCAGCGCCAGGGCGATGGCGCCGTAGAAGGGCCAGATGGTCTTCATCACCGCCTCGATCGGGATCTTGCCGATGGCGCAGCCGACGAAGAGCACGGCGCCGACCGGTGGCGTGGTCAGGCCGAGACCCAGATTCATCATCATGATCATGCCGAACTGCACCGGATCGACGCCGATCGCCACCACCACCGGCAGGAAGATCGGCGTGGTGATCAGGATCAGCGCCGCCATGTCCATGATGCAGCCGAGCAGCAGCAGGCAGAGGTTGATCATCAGCATGATGACGATGGGATTGGAGCTGATCGCCAGCATCCCCTCCGTCAGCAGATCCGGCAGCCGGTACAGCGCGAGCAGGTAGGCGAAGGCGGTGGCGGTACCGACCAGCAGGAACACCACGGCGGAGGTGCGGACGCTGGCGGCGACGGCGACCTTGAAGCTGTCCCAGCTCAGGCTGCGGTAGACCAGCACCGTCACCAGCAACGCCCAGAGTGTGCCGAAGGCCGCGCTTTCCGTCACGGTGAAGACGCCGGACAGGACGCCGCCCAGGATGATGAAGGCGGTGAACAGGCCGGGCAGCGCATCGACGAAGCGCCAGAACAGATGGCGGAAGCCGGCCCAGGGCTCGGACGGATAGCCGCGGCGCACCGCCATGACATAGGCCGCGATGGCGAGGAAGCCGCACATCATCAGCCCCGGCACGATGCCCGCGATGAACAGCGCGGTGACGGAGATGCCACCACCCGCCGCCAGGCTGTACAGGATCATGTTGTGGGAGGGTGGAATCAGGATGCCGGCGATGGAGGAGGTGACGGTGAGCGACACCGCATAATCCACCCCGTACCCCTTGGCCTTCATCGCCGGGATCAGGATGACGCCGGTGGCCGAGGTATCGGCCACCGCGGAGCCCGAGATGCCGCCGAACAGCATGGAGGTGGAGACATCCACCATGCCGAGCCCGCCGCGCATCCAGCCGACCGCGGCGGAGGCCAGCGCCACCAGCCGCCGCGCGATGCCGCCATGCAGCATCAGCTCCCCGGCGAAGATGAAGAAGGGAATGGCGAGCAGCGCGAAGATGCTCATGCCGGCGGCCATCTGCTGGAAGGCGACGGCGGGGTTGATGCCTTCGTAGAGAAAGCCGACCAGCGCGGCGATCCCCAGCACGAAGGCCACCGGCACGCCGGAGACGACGCCAAGGACGAAGATCCCGAAGATCAGGAAAAGCCCGAATTCCACGCGAATTTACTCCAGGAAGGCCGCGGCGATGCCGCGCTGCTCGGGGCCGTCCTTGTTCAGGATGTCGCGCAGCACCTGCTCGATGGCGAAAAGCGTGACGAGCCCGCCGCAGACCTGCAGCGGCACATAGGTCCAGCCCTGGCTGATGCCGAGCAGCGGAATTTTGAAGTTCCAGACCATGTCCACCAGCTCCTGCGAATAGATCATCATCGCGAAGCCGAAGACGCCGACCGCGGTATCGCAGCCGACCGCGATCCAGCGCTGTACCTGCATCGGCAGCGCCTCCCGGAAGCCGAGCACCGAAAGGTGGAACCGCTCCCGCACCCCGACGGCGGCGACCGGCAGGGCGATGCACAGGATGGACAGCGTGGCGGCGCGCTCGATCCAGGTCGGCGTGTCGTTCAGCACGTAGCGGCCGAACACCATCCAGCCCATCATCACCACCAGCCCGACCAGGGCGCAGCCGGCGACCATGACTACGATGTTGCAGAAGGCGTCGAGCACGCGGGAAAACATCGCCATGGCTGAGTGCGTTCCTGGGGAAGGCGTTGGAAACCGGCGCGGCAGGAAAGGGTGGCCCAAAGGCCACCCATCCCATCAAGGCAGCGCGCGGATGGCCTGCACCATGCCGGACAGGCGCGGCGTCGCGGCGTATTTCGCGTAGACCGGCTCCATCAGCTGTGACCAGGGCGTGCGATCCGTCAGTTCGATCACGGTCACGCCCGCGGCCTCGACCCGCCGGCGGGAAACCTGCTCCCGCTCCGCCCAGAGGCGACGCTGCAGGGTGGCGCTTTCACGCGCGGCGTCGCGCACGATGTTGCGCTCCTGCTCGTTCAGCCGGCGCCAGCGTTGCTGGGAGACGGCGAGCACCTCGGGCACGTTGGAGTGTTCCGTGGTGGTGTAGTAGCGCGCCACCTCGAAATGCCGGGTGCTTTCGTAGGACGGGAAGTTGTTCTCCGCCGCGTCGATCACGCCGGATTGCAGGCTGGTGAAGACCTCGCCGAAAGGCAGCGGGGTGGCATTGGCGCCGAGTGCGCGCATCAGGTCGATCCACAAATCGCTGGTCTGCACGCGGATCTTCAGGCCGCGCATATCGGCCGGCGTGCGGATCGGGCGGGTGGAATAGACGCTGCGGGCGCCGCCATCATACCAGGCGAGTGCGATGATGCCGATCGCCTCCAGGTCCTTGGCGATCTCGGTCCCGGCGATGCCGTCAATCGCGGCATGGCTGTGCGCCACGTTGCGGAACAGGAAGGGCAGCGTCACCACATTGGTCGACGGCGCCAGGTTGTTGAAGGGCGAGAGGTTGAAATTGCCGAAATCGATGGACCCCAGCCGCATCTGCTGGATGGCCTCATCCTGCTGGCCGAGCTGCGCCGAGTGGTAGGTCCGCATGCGGATGCGGTTGTTGGTCCGCTCCATCACCAGCTGGCCGAATCGGTCCAGGCCCTGGCCGTTGGGATAGTCCGCCGCATGGATGTTCCAGCCGCGCCATTCCTGCGCCGTGGCGGGCGTGGCGGACCAGGGCAGCAGGGCGGCAGCCGCCAGGGCACCCGCACAGAAGGCCTGGCCGGCCTTGGCTCGAAAGGCCTCGGCGGCCTTGGCGCGGATGGCGCGCAGAGCTTTCATGGATTGTCTCTCCTTCCCGTCCCACGGCCTTCTGGCCATGGGTTATACGACATCATACGACTTGCTCGCGGCGTCTTGTCAATTCGTCCGCAAACCCGTCGCAGCCTGCCGCGCTCACCCCCTGTGGATTGCCAGGAGGGCAGCATGGACCGCGGGACCACCATCGAGGAAGCCGAAGCCGGGGGCGTGCGATTGCTGCCTGCCGGATTGGTCGGCTTCCTGGTCTATCCGGCTGTGCTGGAGCTGATCGTCGCCCACCCGCCCGCCAACGACCAGGTGGCGCCGCCCGCCCAGGGCTGACCCGGCGCGGGCTTGCGGGCGCCGCCCATCCTGGCCAGCATCCGGCGCATCCCAGCCGGAAACCCGCCCATGTCGCATGCCACCCTCGCCGAAGCCGCCGCCGACCTCGCCGCCGGCCGCACCACCGCCGCGGCGCTGACCGAGGCGGCGCTGGAGCGCATCGCCGATCCGGACGGTGAAGGCGGGCGCGCCTTCCTGGTGGTGCAGGCCGAAGCGGCGCGTGCCTCGGCGCGGGCGATGGATGCGCTGCGCCAGGCCGGGCGCGCGCCGAGCCCCTGGGCCGGCATCCCGATCAGCATCAAGGACCTTTACGACGAGGCCGGGCAGCAGACCCGGGGTGGTTCCAAGGCATTGGCCGATGTGGCGCCGGCCACGGCCACCGCGCCGTCCGTCGCGCGCCTGCAACGGGCGGGGTTCGTGGTGCTCGGGCGCACCAACATGGTGGAATTCGCCTTCTCCGGCCTCGGCCACAACCCGCATTTCGGCACGCCGCGCAGCCCGTGGGGCCGGGACAAGGGGGACCGGGCGACGGGGCGGCTGCCGGGCGGGTCTTCCTCCGGCGCCGCCGTCGCGACGGCGGATGGGATGGGGTTTGCCGGGCTGGGCTCCGATACCGGCGGCTCCTGCCGGATTCCGGCGGCGCTGTGCGGGCTGGTGGGCTGGAAACCGACGGCGAAGCGGGTGCCGCTGACGGGCACGCTGCCGCTGTCCTTCACGCTGGACAGCCTCGGCCCCATCGCACGCTCCGTCGCCTGCTGCGCGGTGATCGACAGCCTGATGGCCGGCGAGGAGGCCTGGTCACCGGGCCTGCCGGTGCCAGTGGCCGGGCTGCGCCTCGGCGTGTTGCAGGGCTACGTCACCGAGAACTGGGATGCCGGCGTGACCAGCGCCTTCGAGGCGGCGCTGTCCAGGCTTTCCGCCGCCGGGGCGCGAGTGGAGAAGCTGGTGGTGCCGGAGCTGGCCGATATTCCGAAGGCCAATGCGACCGGCGGCTACGCCTCCTCCGAGGCCTATGCCTTTCACCGCGGGCTGATCGAACGCCAGCGCGACGCCTACGACCCGCGCATCCTGTCCCGCATCCTGCGCGGCGGGCAGATGGCGGCGGCGGACTACATTCAGCTCGGCCAGGACCGCGCGCGGATCATTTCGGCGTTTGCGGCGCGCACGGCGGGATATGATGCGGTGGTGTCGCCGACCTGCGCGCTGGTGCCACCTGCCCTGTCCGAGATCGAGGATGAAGCGGAGTATGGCCGAATCAACCTGCTGCTGCTGCGGAATACCAGCGTTGGCAACTTCCTCGACCGCTGCGCCATCAGCCTGCCCTGCCACAAGCCTGGGGAGGCGCCGGTCGGCTTCCAGCTGATGGGCGAGCATGGCGGCGATGCCAGGCTGTTCGCCGTGGCGCAGGCCGTGGAGGCGGCGCTGGCCGCGTGAGCGCGCGTTTCGGGAGCCTGGTTGAGGGGGAAGCGCCAACCGAAGGCGCCGAGAGCTTTGCCACGCTGCTGGAACAGGGCGGCGTGGTGGTGCAGCGCATCGCCTCCCACCGCGCCGCCAGCCCGGCGGGCTTCTGGTACGACCAGCCCGGCACGGAATTCGTGCTGCTGGCGCGCGGCGCGGCGACGCTCGGTCTTGCCGATGGCGCGGCGCGGGTGATGGTGGCGGGCGATTGGGCGGTGTTGCCGGCGGGCTGCCGGCATCGCGTGGTGGCGACCAGCGCGGATGCGCTTTGGCTGGCGGTGCATCTGCCGCCAGGGTGAAGCTCAGCCCTCCAGCAGCGGCAGCGCCGGCTGTTCGTCCTTCAGGGCGACGCCGGTCGCACCCAGGCCACGCGCGGCGGCAACCAGCCACAGAAGTTTCGCCGCAGCCTCCGCCACGCTCAGCCCGCCGGGGCGGATATTGCTGATGCAGTTGCGCTCCGCATCGCGACGGCCGGGGCGCGGCGCGTGGGTCAGGTAGATGCCCATGCTGTCCAGCGCGGACAGGCCCGGGCGCTCGCCGATCAGCACCGCCACCATCGCCGCGCCGAGCGCCTGGCCGATCGCATCCCCGATGGCGACTCGCGCCTGGGTGGCGATGACCGGTGGCGCGACATCCCAGCCCGCCTGGTGCAGCCCCTCCGTCAGCGCCGTGACCAGCGCGGGCGCCTGGGCCTGCACGCCGGTGGCGCAGAGGCCATCCGCCACGACAATGGCGAAGCAGCCGGGGCGCGGCGTGAGCGGGACACCTTCCGCCAGGCGCCGCCCGAGATCCGGGCGCAGCAGATAGGCGCGGCGATCCGGCGCCGCGCTGGCGACCACCTGCGCCCCCAGCGCATCGCGCAGCACGGGCACATCCAGGGTGGACCAGACGGCATCGCGCGCCTGGGCATGCGCCTCCTGGAAATCGAGATGCGCCGCGGTGGGCAGGCCATTGCCGACACGGCCGAGGCCAACGCGCGCCGCCGTGTAGCGCCGCAGGTCGCGCCACAGGACAGGTGCGGTCACAGCAGCCCCGCCACGGCCATCGGCAGGCGATCCGGCGTGTGCACCGCCAGCCCCATCCGGTGCAGCCAAGCCGCGAATTCCGGCGCGGGCGTCTTGCCCAGCGCGGCGCGGACATAAAGCCCGTCATGGAAGGAGGTGGATTGGTAGGCGAGCATCGTGTCATCCGCCCCCGGCACGCCCATCACATAGGTCACGCCCGCCACGCCGAGCAGCGTCAGCAGCGCATCCATGTCGTCCTGGTCGGCCTCGGCGTGGTTCGTGTAGCAGACATCCACCCCCATCGGCAGGCCGAGCAGCTTGCCGCACATATGGTCCTCGAGACCCGCGCGGGTGATCTGCTTGCCGTCATACAGGTATTCGGGGCCGATGAAGCCGACCACGGAATTCACCAGCAGCGGCCGGAAGCGGCGCGCCACGGCATAGGCGCGGCATTCCAGCGTCTGCTGGTCCACGCCGTGATGCGCATCCGCGGACAGCGCGCTGCCCTGGCCGGTTTCGAAATACATGCAGTTGTCGCCCAGCGTGCCGCGGCCCAGCGCCAGCGCGGCCGCATGCGCCTCCGCCAGCAGGGAGAGCGACACGCCAAAGCTCTCATTCACCGCCTGGGTGCCGCCGATGGATTGGAACACCAGATCCACCGGCGCGCCGCGCTGCATCGCCAGCAGCGTGGTGGTGATGTGGGCCAGCACACAGCTCTGGGTGGGGATCGCATAGCGGTCCCGCACCGCATCGAGCAGGCCGAGCACGCGGCAGAGATTGTCCACATTGTCGGTGGCCGGGTTGACGCCGATCACCGCATCCCCGGCGCCGAGCAGCAGCCCATCCAGCACCTGTGCCGCGATGCCCTTCGGGTCATCCACCGGGTCATTCGGCTGCAGGCGGATGGACAGCGTGCCGGGCAGGCCGAGCGTGTTGCGGAAGCGCGTCACGACGCGGCATTTCGCGCCGATCGCCACCAGATCCTGCAACCGGCAGATTTTTGACAATGCCGCCACCATCTCCGGCGTCAGGCCCGCCGCGAGGGCGGCAAGCGCGGGCGCATCCGCCTCGGCCAGCAGCCAGTCCCGGAAGCCGCCGATCGTCAGATGCGCCACGGGGGCGAAGGCCTGGGCGTCGTGGCTGTCCAGGATCAGCCGCGTCACCTCATCCGCCTCATAGGGTACCACGGCATCGGACAGGAAGTGCCGCAGCGGCAGGTCGGCCAGTGCCCGTTGCGCCGCCACGCGCTGCGCGGCGCTTTCGGCGGCCACGCCGGCCAGCGCATCGCCGGACCGGAACGGCGTGGCGCAGGCCAGAAGCTGGCGCAGATCGGCGAAATTGTGCCGCGTGCCGCCCACCGTCGCGGAAAAACCCATGCCGCCCTCTCCCTATACCCATCACGCGCCCGGGTTGTCAGTTGGAGCCTCCGGGGCGAGGATGCCACAAATACGGAGGAACGGCATGGATCGCGACAAGCTGGAGATGCGCCCGGATGCGGCGGCGGGCTGGCCGGACCACATCTACGCGGCGCTCAAGGCCAATGGCATCACCCAGGTCGCCCTGGTGCCGGATGCCGGCCACAGCCGGCTGATCAAGCGGTGCCTAGCCGATAATGAAATGACCGTCGTCACCCTGACGACGGAGGAGGAGGGCGTTGCCCTGCTCTGTGGCGCCTGGCTTGGCGGCGTGAAGGGCGTGCTGCTGATGCAGTCTTCCGGCGTCGGCAACTGCATCAACATGCTGTCGCTGTCGCATATCCACCGCACGCCACTGCCGATGATCGTGACCATGCGCGGCGATTTTGCGGAATTCAATCCGGCGCAGATCCCGATGGGCCAGGCGACGCAGGCGGTGCTGGAAGCGATGGGCACGATCGTGCATCGCGCCGACCGCGCAGAGGATGTGGCGGAGACGGTGGATGCGACGCTGCGCCTCGCCTTCAATACCTTTCGCCCGGCAGCCACGCTGCTCGGCCAGCGCCTGATCGGCGCCAAGACCTTCGGGAAGGACTGATCCATGGCCGAATACCCGAACCGGCGCGACGTGGTGCGCACGCTGCTGGAAGACCGCGGCGAATTGATGGTTATCGCCGGCCTCGGCGCCTCCGCCTGGGACATCACCGCCATCGGCGACACGCCGCGCAATCTGCCGCTGTGGGGCGGCATGGGGGGCGCGGCGATGATGGGCCTCGGCCTGGCGCTGGCGCAGCCTTCCGCGAAAGTGCTGGTCATCACCGGCGATGGCGAGATGCTGATGGCGCTCGGCGCCATGGCGACCATCGCGGTGCAGAGGCCGAAGAACCTGTCCATCGTCGTGCTGGACAATGAACACTACAGCGAGACGGGCAACCAGGAAACGGCGACCAAGCATGGCGTGGACCTCGCCGCCATGGCGCGCGGCGCGGGGCTTTCCCGTGCGCGCACGCTGACGACGCTGGAGGAGGTGCCGGCCCTGCGGGCCGAGATCCATGCCGCCACCGGCACCATCTTCGCGGTGCAGAAGATCGCGCCCGGCAACCTGCCGCTGGTGCTGCCGCCGCGCGACGGCGCCATCCTGCAAGCGCGATTCCGCGAGGCCCTGCTCGGCCCCGCCGCCCACCACCAGCTTTGAAGGCCCGACCATGCCGCATGTGATCTGCGTCCGCCCGATCCACGAGGAAGCCATCGCGCGGATGCGCGCGACCCCGGGGGTGACGGTGGATGTCCTGATGGACCTCTCGCCCGAAAGCCTCGCCGCCAATCTGCCGAAGGCGGATGCGCTGATCGTGCGGACCATCCGCATCGACCGCGCCTTCCTGGCGCATTGCACCAATCTGAAGATCCTGGTGCGCCACGGCGTCGGCTACGACATCGTCGATGTGCCGGCGCTGACCGAGCGCGGCATTCCGCTGGCCATCACGCCGGAAGCCAATGCGGTTTCGGTCGCCGAACACGCGCTGATGATGATGCTGGCCTGCGCCCGCAAGCTGACCAGCTTCAACGCCAATATGCGCGCCGCCACGCCGGTCTGGGGCGCGCAGGCCGGGCTGCCCACCTTCGACCTGCAGGGCAAGACCGTGCTGGTGGTGGGCTTCGGCCGCATCGGCACGCGCGTGGCCAAGCTGTGCGCCGCGTTTGGCATGCGCGTGCTGGTGCGCGACCCGAATATTGGCAAGGGCAGCATCCGCGGCCTCGGCTTCGAGCCGGTGGATGACGCGGCGACCGCGGCGGCGGAGGCGGACATCGTCACGGTCCACGTCCCCAGCGGCCCGGCGACGCGCAACATGATCGACGGCGCCTTCATGGCGCGGATGAAGCCCGGCGCCGTGCTGGTGAACACCGCGCGCGGCACCATCGTGGATCAGGTGGCGCTGGAGGCTTCGCTGCGCGCCGGGCATCTTTCCGCCGCCGGGATCGACGTGTTCGAGGAGGAGCCGGTGGAGACGCCGATCAGCCTGCTCTCCACCCCGAACCTGATCATGACGCCGCATGTCGCCGCCAGCACGGCGGAGGGTCTGCGGCGCATGGCGCTCGATTCCGCCGCCGCCGCGCTGGCCTGCTTCGCCGGCACGCTCGACCCCGACGTCATCGTCAATCCCGAGGTTCTGGCACGCCGGAACTGAGGCGGAGGCGGGGCGCGCGCGCCCCGCCCTGCTTCAGTCGAACTGGATATTCGCGCGGCGGATCACCTCGGCGTATTTCGCCGCATCGCGGCGCAGCAGGGCCGCGGCGTCGGCGCTGGTGCCACCGCCGGGGATGAAGCCGGCCTCGGCCACGCGCTGGCGCAGGGCAGGGTCGGACAGCGCCTTGTTCACCGCCTGCACCCAGCGTTCGCTGATGGCGGCAGGCAGGCCGGGCGGGCCCATCACCATGTACCAGACGGCCGCGTCGAAATCCGGGAAGCCGCTTTCGGCGATGGTCGGCACATCCGGCAGCGTCGGCACGCGGGCAGGCAGGGTGGTGGCCAAGGCGCGCACGCGGCCCGATCGGATATGCGGCAGGTAGGTGGGCAGCGTGTCGATGGCGATGTCGATGCGCCCGGCCAGCACCTCATTCACCGCCTGGCCGGTCCCGCGGAAGGGAATGTGGGTCATGTCCAGCCCAGCGGCGAAGGACAGCGCGGCGGCGGCCAGATGCTGCTGGGTTGCAACGCCGGAGGAGGAGTAATTCAGCTTGCCCGGATTCGCCTTGGCATGGGCGATGAACCCGGCAAAATCCTGTGCCGGAGATTCCAGCGGCACCACCGCCACCAGCGGCACGGTGCCTGCCAGCACCACGGCGGTCTGGTCCGCGATGATGTCGAAGGGCGGCGGCTTCATCGTCGGCGGCACGACGGCGGAGGCGCTGACGGTGGTCATCAGCATCTGGTAGCCATCCGGACGGCCGCGCGCATTGGTCGTCGCCGCGATGGTGCCGGACCCGCCGGCACGATTCTCGATGGCGATGGCCTGGCCGAATTCCGCCTGCAGCGCCGGCTGCAACAGCCGGGCGATGATGTCCGTGCCACCGCCTGGCGCGAAGCCGACGAGCAGGGAGACGGTGCGGGTGGGGTAGCTGCCCTGGGCCAAGGCAGGCAGCGGCAGGGCCGTGGCGCCCGCCGCCGCCAACAGGCCGCGTCGTGAAAACATCGTATTCCTCCGGTTCTTCTTATGACCGGAGGATGGCGCGGCCCTACCTGCCCGTCCAGACCGGCTTCCGCTTGGCGAGGAAGGCCTCGACCCCCTCGCGGAAATCATGGCTGCCGAAGCACATGGTCACCAGGTCGTCACCCTCGATGGTGCCGGCGGCCAGCCGCAGGCGCTTCAGGGCCACCTTGGTCGCGGTCAGCGTCAGCGGCGCCATGCCGGCGACATCTTCCGCCAGCTTCAGGGCGCGCTCGGCGAGCGCCTCCGGCGTGTCCAGCATTTCGGAGATGAAGCCGGCGGCCAGGGCTTCCGGCGCATCCATCAGGCGCGCGGTGAAGATCAAATCCTTCAGCTTCGCGGGCCCGATCAGCGCGGCGAAGCGGGAGATGTTCATGGTGGACAGCGTATTGCCCAGGGTGCGGGCCACCGGCACGCCGAAGCGGGCATTGGCGCTGGCGATCCGCATGTCGCAGACGCCGGCGATGCCGAGGCCGCCGCCGACGCAGGCGCCGGCCACCGCGGCGATGACGGGCTTCGGGCAATCCTCGATCGCGGACAGCACGCGGTCGATCCGGGTTTCGTAGTCCAGCGCGTCCTGGCCAGTGGAGAAGTGCTGGAACTGGCTGATATCGGTGCCGGCCGCGAAGGCCTTGCCGCCGGCGCCGGTGATGACCCAGCAGCGGATGGCGGGGTCGGCCGCCACCGCGGCGGCCTGTTCGAACAGGCCCTCATACATCGGAAAGGTCATGGCGTTGCGCTGGTCCGGGCGGTTCAGCGTGGTCCAGGCCACCGGGCCGCGGGTCTCGTGCAGGATGTCGGGCATGGTTTCCTCCTTGGTCCCCTCTTGTGCGGTCAGGTCGCACGGGGCGACAAGTCCGGCAACCGGATGGAGACTGACAAGAATGCGTATCGTCAGCGTCAAGCAGGGCATCGCCCCGATCGCGAGCGACATTGCCAACGCCTATATCGACTTCTCCAAGATGACCGCCTCCATTGTCGCGGTCACGGTGGAAGGCGAGGCTGGCCGCCGCGCCACAGGCTACGGCTTCAACTCCAATGGCCGCTACGCCCAGCCCGGCCTGCTGGCCGAACGCTTCGTGCCGCGGCTGACGGAGGCCACCGAGGCGCAGATCACCAGCCCCGATGGCAAGCTGAACCCGCAGGGCGCCTGGTCGGCGATGATGAAGAACGAGAAGCCCGGCGGCCATGGCGAGCGCAGCGTCGCCGTCGGCGTGCTGGACATGGCGCTGTGGGATGCGGCGGCGAAGCTGGAAGGCGTGCCGCTGTGGCGCCTGCTGGCGGATCGCTACAATGGCGGCCAGGCGGATGAGGCCGCCTGGGTCTATGCCGCCGGCGGCTACTACTACCCCGGCAAGGGGGTGGATGCGCTGGTCGAGGAGATGAAGCGCTATCTCGGCATGGGCTATGCCACGGTGAAGATGAAGATCGGCGGCGCCCCCGGCACCCCCATCGCCGACGCGCTGGCCGAGGATATCGAACGCATCGAGGCGGTGGTGAAGCTGCTCGGCGGTGATGGCAGCAAGCTGGCGGTCGATGTGAATGGCCGCTTCGACCTGCCCGCCGCGCTGGCCTATGCCGAGGCGCTCGCGCCGATGAAACTGCGCTGGTACGAGGAACCGCTCGACCCGCTGGATTATGCCACGCACGCGACGCTCGCCGAGCATTACGGGCCGCCGATCGCGACCGGCGAGAACCTGTTCTCCATGCTGGATGCGCGCAATCTGATCCGCCATGGCGGGCTGCGGCCGGACCGGGACATTCTGCAGATGGACCCGGCGCTGTCCTACGGCCTGGTGGAGTATCTGCGCACGCTGGACATGCTGGCCGCCCATGGCTGGTCCCGCCGCCGCTGCGTGCCGCATGGCGGGCATCAGTTCGCGCTGAACATCGCGGTCGGGCTCGGGCTGGGGGGCAATGAGAGCTATCCGGAGGTTTTTGCGCCGTTTGGCGGCTTCGCCGATGACGTGCCGGTGGTCGCAGGCCGGGTCGCGATGCCCGATATCCCGGGCATCGGCTTCGAGGCGAAGAACGCGTTGCACAGCGTGTTCAAGAGCCTCGGCTGATGCCCCAGCGCGCCATCCCCGCCGTCTTCATGCGCGGCGGCACCAGCAAGGCCATCATGTTTCATGCGCGCGACCTGCCTGCGGATCGCCCAGAGGATCGTGCCGAGTGGGACGGGATCTTCATGGCGGCGCTGGGCACGCCCGATCCCTATGGCCGCCAGCTCAACGGCATGGGGGGCGGTGTCTCCTCCCTGTCCAAGATCTGCGTGCTGGCGCCGTCCGAACGCGCCGATGCCGATATCGACTACACCTTCGCCCAGGTGCTGATCCGCGAGGCGCGCGTCGATTGGAAGGGCAATTGCGGCAATATGAGCTCCGCCGTCGGCCCCTTCGCGGTGGATGAGGGGCTGGTGCGGCCGAACGGCACCAGCGCCACGGTCCGCATCTACAACACCAATACGAAGAAGATCATCCACAACAGCTTCGAAGTGGAGGATGGCCGCGCCAAGGTCACCGGCGAGCTGGCGATTCCGGGCGTCGGCGGCACCGGTGCGCCGGTGCGGCTGGATTTCGTCCAGCCCGGCGGCGCCACCACAGGCCGGCTGCTGCCCTCCGGCCAGGTGGTGGATGTGCTCGATGTGCCGGGTTTCGGCCGGATCGAGGCCTCGCTGGTCGATGCCGCCAATGCCTCCGCCTTCATCCGGGCGCGGGATATCGGGCTGACGGGCCGCGAACTGCCGGAGGAGCTGGAGGCGCGGCCGGAAGTGCTGGCGCTGCTCGATGCCATCCGCCTGCAGGCCAGCATCCGCATGGGCATCGGGGCGGATCTGGCGGCGGCGCGGGCGATCAGTTCCGTCCCCTATATCGGCTTCGTCAGCCCGCCGGCCGCGGCGCCGACCCTGTCCGGCGAGACCATCGCGGCCGGGGAGATCGACCTGGCGGCGCGCATCATCTCCAACGGCCAGCCGCACCGGGCGCTGCCGCTGACCGGCTCGCTCTGCACCGCCGTCGCGGCGCGGATCGAGGGCACGCTGGTGGCCGAATGCGTCGGCAGCGGGACCGGGCCGATCCGCATCGGCATGCCCTCCGGTGTGCTGACCGTGGGTGCGGATGTGGTGCAGGAGGCGGGGGCATGGGTGGCCCGCGCCGGGTCCTTCTACCGCACCGCGCGGCGGCTGTTCGATGGGCGGGTGTGGATTCCCGCCTGAGCCTCAGCGCGCCAGCCAGCCTGGCGCGAAAGCTTCGGCGCCGGAAGGCAGCGGCGCGGCCGGGTCGGCGGTGAAGGCCAGGATGTCACCCGCCACCGCGTCGCGGTTGTTGTCGGTCAGCAGCAGGTGAAAACCCTCCTCATGGATGGCGATCCGCACCGGGCTGTCCGGCGGCAGCCGGCGCAGCGCGGCGCGCACCGGGCGGGCCGGGATCACGCTATCCTTGTCGCCATACAGCAGCAGCACCGGCACCGGCTGCTGCGCCGCGTTGCGGCAGCAGGTGGGCAGGGCGGCGGTCGCCGCATCCATCAGATCCACCAGCCCCACCGCGGCATCCACCCGCGTGCTGCGCAGCACCAGCGGGTCCCGCCCCAGGCGGCGCAGGGCGGCCGGATTGTCGCTGGCGACGATGCCGCCGACGCCGCCCTGGAAACCCAGGATCGGCATGGTCCGCGCCGCCACCCACAACCCGCCGCGCATCACCGCATTCATGCTGGCCCGGCCCCACAGGGCAGGCGCGAGCAGGACATAGCCATCCACCGGCGGCGGATCGGCACTTGTGCCGGCCACCACCGCCACCGCACCGCCCATGCTCTCCCCCATCAGGAACAGGGGCAGGCCGGGGTGCCGGGCGCGCAGCAGGCGGGCGGCGGTGGCGGCATCCCCGGCCAGCGTCGCCTCCCCCGCCCAATAGCCGCGGTTGGGGGACCGGCCGAAGCCGCGCTGGTCATAGGCATAGACCAGCAGCCCGCCCTCGTTCAGCGCGGCGATGCTGTCGGCCAGGAAATTGCCGGAATGGTCGTTGAAGCCATGCAGCGCCAGCAGCACGGCGCGCGGCGGCCCGTCCGGCGGAAAGGCGCGCATCGGCAGCCGGGCGCCATCCGCCGCCACCACCGCATCCGGCGCCAGGGCGGGCGGCGAAATGGCCGGGCCCATCGGCATCACCACCGGCGTGCAGGCAACCCCCAGCAGCAAGGCGAGGCAGGCCAGGACCACCCGGGGGGAGGCGATGGGGCGCATGGGCAAGGGGTAGCAAGACGGGCCGGGCTGGTCCATCGCCCTCGCCCCCCCTATGTTCCCGGTCCTGCCCAACGGCCATGCCACAACTGCCATGCGAAGGACCGCCATGCGCGATGCCCGCCAGACCGGCTACACCCCGGTTGCCCTGCCCGGCGTGACGCCGGAGGAGACCATCATGGTCACCACCCGCGTCATCGGATGCGATGGCGGCGGCGGTGCGCTTGGCCATCCGCTGGTCTTCCTGCGGATCGAGCAGCACCAGGTGACCTGCCCCTATTGCTCCCGCACCTATGTCCTGGCCGAAGGCGCGGGCGACGATAGCGGGCATTGAGATGAGCGAAGCCGCGCTGCCCGTCGAGGAAGCTGTCCCACCGGTCGCGCCGGGCCAGAAGCGGCTGATCCTGGTCGATGGCTCGGGCTACATCTTCCGCGCATTTCACGCCCTGCCGCCGATGACGCGGCCGGACGGGGTGCATGTGAATGCCGTGTTCGGCTTCACCCAGATGCTGTCGCAATTCCTCTCGCGCCACGCCGCGACCCATATCGCCGTGGTGTTCGACAGCGCGCGGCTGACCTTCCGCAATGATTTCTACCCCGACTACAAGGCGCATCGTCCCGAACCACCGCCGGAGCTGATTCCGCAATTCGCCCTGATCCGGGAGGCGACCGAGGCGCTCGGCGTCTGCCAGGCGGAACAGCCGGGCTTCGAGGCGGATGACCTGATCGCGGCTTACGCCCGCGCCTTCGTGGCGGAGGGCGGCGAGGTTTCGATCGTGTCCTCCGACAAGGACCTGATGCAGCTTGTCGGCCCCGGCGTGCAGATGCTGGACCCGATCAAGCAGAAGCCGATCCGGGAGCCGGAGGTGTTCGAGAAGTTCGGCGTGACGCCGGACAAGGTGGTGGAGGTGCAGGCGCTGGCCGGCGACAGCACGGATAATGTGCCGGGCGTGCCGGGCATCGGCATCAAGACCGCCGCGCTGCTCATCAATGAATTCGGAGGCCTGGAAGAGCTTCTGGCAAATACGGCCAGGATCAAGCAGCCGAAGCGGCGGGAAGCGCTGGAGCAGAACGCCGAGAAGGCGCGGATCAGCAGGCGGCTGGTGCAGCTGGACGCCAATGCGCCGCTGCCCTGCCCGATCGAGAACATGCTGACCCGCGCGCCGAACCCGGTCACGCTGGAGAAATTCCTGCGCGACAACGGCTTCCGCAGCCTGCTGGCCCGCCTCGGCCTGGGGGATGCCAGCGCCGTCACCCGCAACAATGGCTACCGCCCCCCCGCCCCGCTCGCCGAAACCCCGGCCACGCCCACGGAGGCCCCGGCCTTCACCGGCTATGAGACCGTCACCACGCTGGACGCGCTGCGCGCCTGGGTGACGGAGGCCAATGCGGCGGGCGTCATCGGCTTCGATACGGAGACCGACAACCTCGATGCCATGAAGGCCAGCCTGGTCGGCTTCTCGATGGCGACCGCGCCGGGCCGCGCCTGCTACGTGCCGCTGCGGCATGAGGGCAGCGGCGACCTGATGGGCAGCGGCACGCCGGCGCAGATTGCGCCGGAGGCCGCGCTGGCGGAGTTGAAGGGGCTGCTGGAGAACCCGGCCGTCCTCAAGGTGCTGCACAACGCCAAATACGACCTGGAAGTGCTGTGCCGGGCGGCGAATGGCGGCATCGCCGTGGCGCCGGTGGATGACACCATGATGATGTCCTACGCGCTGCGCGCCGGGAAGCATGGGCACGGCATGGATGAGCTGGCGGGCCAGCATCTCGGCCATAGCTGCATCAGCTACGACAGCGTCACCGGCACCGGCCGCAACCGCATCCCCTTCAGCAAGGTCACGCTGGACAAGGCCACCGCCTATGCGGCGGAGGATGCCGATGTGACGCTGCGGCTGTGGCACGCGCTGCGCCCCGAACTGCGCCCGGCCCGCGCGCTGGCGCTGTATGAGCAGGTGGAGCGCCGCATGGTGCCCGTGCTGCGGGACATGGAACTGGCCGGCATCAAGATCGACGCCGCCGAACTGTCACGAATTGGCGCCGACTTCACCGAGAAACTGGCGCGGTATGAGCGCGAGATCCATGAACTGGCGGGCAAGCCCTTCAATGTCGGCTCGCCCAAGCAGCTTGGCGAAATCCTGTTCGATGAACAAAAGCTGCCGGGCGGCAAGCGCAGCAAGCTGACCGGCGCCTGGGGCACGGATGCCGGGGTGCTGGAGGAGTTGGCCGCCCAGGGCCATGCGCTGCCCCGCCGGGTGCTGGATTGGCGGCAGATCGCCAAGCTGAAATCCACCTATGTCGATGCGCTGGCCCAGGCGGCGGATGCCCATGGCCGGGTGCATACGGATTTCGCCATGGCGCTGACCTCCACCGGGCGGCTGTCCTCCAGCGATCCGAATCTGCAGAACATCCCGGTGCGGACGGAGGAAGGGGCCCGCATCCGCACCGCCTTCGTGGCGGAGCCGGGTCATGTGCTGCTGGCGGCCGACTACAGCCAGATCGAGCTGCGCATCCTGGCGCATGTGGCTGATGTGCCGGCGTTGAAGGAGGCCTTCGCCACCGGCCAGGACATCCATTCCCGCACCGCCGCGGATATCTTCCACCTGGCTCCCGATGCGGTGGACAAGGAAGCGCGGCGGCGGGCCAAGACGATCAATTTCGGCATCATCTACGGCATGTCCGCCTTCGGCCTCGGCGCCCGCCTCGGCATCGGGCCGGGCGAGGCGCGATCGATCATCGATGCCTATTTCGCCCAGTACCCTGGCATCCGCGCCTGCATGGAAAAGCTGAAGGAGGATGCGCGCACCAGCGGCTATGTGCAGACCCCCTTCGGCCGCAAGCTGTGGATCGCCGACATCGCCAGCAAGGACCCGGTGCGCCGCGGCGGGGCCGAACGCGCCGCCATCAACGCCCCCTTCCAGGGCGGCGCGGCGGAGGTGATCAAGCGCGCCATGGTGCGCCTGCCCCTGGCGCTGCACGAAGCCGGCCTCGGCGCGCGCATGCTGCTGCAGGTGCATGACGAATTGGTGTTCGAGGTGCCGGAGGCCGAGGTCGAGGCCACATCCGCCCTGGTGAAGCGGATCATGGAGGGCGTCGCCAGCCTTTCCGTGCCGCTATCGGTTGAGATCGGGCATGGCAGGTCCTGGGCCGAGGCCCACTGATCGCATACGGGTGGAAACGCAGTGAGCATAACGGCGGATAGCAGCCTTCCCGGCGCAAGCTGGAGCGCCACGGAACGGCGCACCCTGGGGGCGATCGGCGCGGCGCATGCCGTCAGCCACCTGCATATCCTGGTGCTGCCGCCGCTGTTCCCGCTGCTGCAGGCCCGCCTCGGCGTCAGCTTCATCGAACTGGGCCTGGCGATCACGCTGTTCAGCATCGTCTCCGCACTCACCCAGGCGCCGATGGGCTTCCTGGTGGACCGGATCGGGCCGCGGCGCGTGCTGGCGGCGGGGCTGGTGGTGGGTGGCGCGGCCTTCGCGCTGGTCGGGCTTTCGCCGAGCTACCCGATGGTGCTGCTGGCGGGCGCGCTCGCCGGGCTGGCGAATGCGGTCTACCACCCCTCCGACTACGCCATCCTCAATACCACCATGGCCGGGCCGCGCATGGGGCGGGCCTTTTCGCTGCACACTTTCGCGGGGTTTGCCGGCGGGGCGGTGGCGCCTTTCCTGATGCTCGGGCTGGCGGCGACGCTGGGCCTGTCCGGCGCGCTGCTGGTGGCGGGGGGCATTGCCTGGGTGGTCGCGGCCTGGGTGCTGGCGACCTGCCCGCCGGACCCGGTGAAGGGCGTCGCCCCGAAGCCGATCGCCGGGCAGCAGACGCGGGTGCTGAACCCGGCGGTGATCTCGCTCACCGGCTTCTTCGTGCTGATCTCGCTGTCCGTTGGTGGCATGAACGCCTTTGCCATCGCGGCGCTGGTGGCCGCCGGCGGCATGAGCCTCGGCATGGCCTCCGTCGCGCTGACGGCGCTGCTCGCGGGGTCAGCCGTCGGCGTGCTGCTGGGCGGTGCGCTGGCGGACCGGGTGAAGCGGCACGGGCTGGTGGCGATGGGCGGCTTCGGGCTGGCCGGCGTGCTGACCATCGGCGTCGGGCTGCTGGCGATGCCGGCCTGGCTGGTCGCCGTGGTGCTCGGGCTGGCCGGCATCCTGACCGGGCTGTGCATGCCATCCCGCGACATGATGGTGCGCGCCGCGGCGCCGCCCGGCCAGGCCGGCGCGGTGTTCGGCGTGGTCTCCACCGGCTTCAACATCGGCGGCATGATCGCGCCGCCGATGTTCGGCTGGCTGGTGGATAGCGGGCGGCCGGAGGCGGTGTTCCTGCTCGGCGGCGCCTTCATGCTGGCGACGGCAGGGATGGCCCTGGCGCAGGAGATGCGGCGGAAGGGGTGAGCATTTTCCCAGCGGGGCTTCCCGGAAAATGCGTCAGGGCCGCAGCGGCAGCCTTTCGAACAGCCCCATCCGCAGGCTGCGGGCAATGCGCTGCGCACGGTCGATGAAGGCCTGCGCCGTCGCATCCGGGAACAGGTCCCGGCAACTTTCCTCGAACAGCCCGAGCCAGGCATCGAACATCGCCGGCGTCAGGCCGGGCAGACGCAGATGCGCGGTGTATGGGTCGCCGTGATAGGCGCCACTGCGCAGCATCACCGCGGACCAGAAGCGGCGCAGCTTGTCCAGATGCGCGTCCCACTCCGTGCCGATCGCGCTGTGGAAGACGGGGCCAAGCACCGGATCGCGGCGGATCCGGGCATAGAAATGCTCCACCAGCCGGGCGATCTGCGCTTCGGTAATCTCCGGCATCACGGGACCGGCATCACAGGAAGGGCAGGATGGCGAGCACCGCCACCAGGTTCCAGACCAGCATATTGACCAGCGTGCGCAGCATGACGCGGCTGTCGCGGTCCTGGATGTGCAGCGCGTCGCTGACGAGGTTGCCGGGCAACAGGAACAGGCCGACGGGACTCATCGAGGCCTCCTAAGATGTATTGTCCATACATCTTAGGCCGCATGACGCTTGCAAAGCAATATGGATAATGCATCTTCAAATCATGCGCCTCACCACCCTCACCGACTACGCCCTTCGCATGCTGATCCACCTGGCGATCACGCCGGGGCAGCGGCCCACCATCGCGGAGGTGGCACAGGCCTATGGCATCTCGGAGAACCACCTGATGAAGGTGGCGCACCAGCTCGGCCAGTCCGGCCATGTCCGCACCCTGCGCGGGCGTGGCGGCGGGCTGGCGCTGGCGCGGCCGGCGGAGGCGATCACGGTGGGGGAGGTGGTGCGGCAGATGGAGCCGGATATGGCGCTGGTGCCCTGCCTGGGCGGCGGCGCCTGCGCCATCCTGCCCGCCTGCCGCCTGAAACAGGCGCTGCATCAGGCAAGGGCCGCGTTCCTGGCGGTGCTGGATGGCACCACCCTGGCCGATATCGCGCAGCCCCAGGCGGAGCTGCGCGACCTGCTGGGCTTGCCGGGCTGAATCAAGTCATGCTGGCCGTGACGCCACCATCGACGAACAGCAACTGCCCCGAGACGAAGTCGGACGCCGGGGAAGCCAGGAAAACCGCCGTCCCCGCAATCTCCTCCGGATCCGCATAGCGCCCGGCCGGGCAGCGGCGCTGCACCATGGCGAGCCAGTCCGGGTTGGTCAGCAGCGCCTTGTTCATATCCGTGTCGAACCAGCCCGGCCCGATCGCATTGCACTGGATGTTCCACGGCCCGAGTTCCACGGCCAGCGCGCGGATGAACATCTTCAGCCCGCCCTTGGCCGAGGCATAGGGCGTGATGGTGGCGCGGCCGAGGTCGCTCGCCAGGCTGCCGGTGGCGATCACCTTGCCGCGGCGGCGTTCCTTCATCCCCGGGACGATCAGGCGGGACAGCCGCCACAGCGCCGTCAGGTGCGTGTCGATCACGCTGTGCCAGCCTTCCTCCGTCGTCTCCTCGATCGGCGCGCGGTGCTGGTTGCCGGCATTGTGCAGCAGGACGTCGATCGGGCCGAGGCCGGCCACCGCCGCCTCCACCGCCGGGCCATCTGTCACGTCGAAGGCACTGATGCGGCAGGCCAGGCCCTCGGCGCGCAGGGACCCCGCCTGGGCTTCCAGCGCGGCCTGGTCGCGGCCGTTCAGGATCACCTCCGCCCCCGCCTGGGCCAGCCCGCGCGCCATGGCGGCGCCGAGGCCGCGCGAGGCACCGGTGACCAGGGCGACCCGCCCGGTCAGGTCGAATTTTTGCAAATGCGCTTGATTCACGCGCGTTTCCCCCGTTGATTTGCATTCAAGTTGAATCGGATCGGCAGCACAGGCTCAGGCCCCGGTTGGCTGTTCGCGGCGGTGGGGCCGTGGACCTGCTCCCATAATGGAAGGAAACCGCCGGCCATGAACATCCCGACGGAATATGCTGCTGGCTTCGCCGAGGCACGCAAGCACGATCCGCAGATGGCGGAAACCTACCTCCGCTTCATCACCGAGGGCGACCCCCTGGCCGATGCGGCGCTCGCCTCGCTCAAGCCTGGCGAGGAAAAGATCTGGATCCAGAAGGGTATCGAGGAGGGCGGCGCGGCCCTGGCCGAGGCGCCGGAGCCGATGCGCGCCCTGTTCGCGGAGATCGAGCGCGTGCCGGACTGGTACGATCCGGAGGCCACGCGCGCCGGCAGCCATGCCTTCCACGCCAACCTCGAACTGCTGCTCGGCGCCTTCGTCGGCGCCGTGCTGGTCGAGGGCTTCGCCACGATGATCAGCAAATCCTTCGCCATCACCGGGCGGGTGACGGATACCGGCGTGTCGCGGATGCACCAGAACAACCGCCACCTGGTCGAGATCTTCATGATGGGCGGGCTGGACCGGCAGGCGGAAGGCTGGAAACTGTCCGTCCGCATCCGGATGATCCATGCGCGCGTCCGCCAGATGCTGAACCGCTCCGAGGAATGGGACAAGGCGGCCTGGGGCGTGCCGCTCAGCGCCTCGCATATCGCCTTCGCGGCTTCGGCCTTCTCCGGCCAGTTGCTGATGCGCGGCAAGCAGCTCGGCCTGCAGATGACGCAGGAGGAGGTGGACAGCTTCATGCACACCTGGCGCTACTCCGGCCACCTGATGGGCGTGCCGGCGGAGATGCAGGCGGTGACGGCCGAGGATGCGCAGCGCATCGTCCGGATCGGGCGGATGTGCGAGCCACCGCCGCATATGGAGGCGATCCTGGTGGCCAATGGCCTGATCAACTCCGCCGCCCTGGTGGCCGGGATCACGGACCCCGGGAAGCGGCGCAAGCTGGCGCAGTATGTCTATCGCGTTTCACGCGCCCTGCTCGGCGACGAGATGGCGGACCAGTTGAACTTTCCGAAGCTCTCGACCTTCGGGGTGCTGCCCTTCTTCCGGCTCCGCGCCAGGACGGACCGGCTGATGCGGAAGTGGATTCCCGGGCAGGAAGGCCGCCGGCGGGCGGGGCAGTACAGCCACATGCTGGGCATGTCCTACGACGACAAGGGCCCGATCAGCTACCGCCTGCCCGCCAAGCTGCATGCGGAGACGGAGCGGCCGGACTGATCCGGGCCGGCCCGCTGGCCCAGGATGCGTTCACCACGCATCATGGGCCCGCCTGGTCCGGTCGCGTGGTTCAGACTTTCGGTCGGTCCACCTCAGTCATCACGCGATACTGCCTCAGGCCGCGGCGCGGATCGCGGCGGCCTTTACCTCGTCGCTGACGCCGCCGGCGAAGCTCTCGAAGTTCTGCTCGAAAAGGGACACGAGCTGCTTGGCCTGCTTGTCATAGGCCGCCTTGTCCGCCCAGCTGTTGCGCGGGTTCAGCACGTCGGACGGCACGCCCGGCACCGCCTTCGGAATGGACAGGCCGAAGAAGGGGTCCGTCTCGAACTCCACCTTGGCCAGGCTGCCATCCAGCGCGGCGCGCAGCAAAGCGCGGGTGTGCTGGATGGACATCCGCTTGCCGGTGCCATAGGCGCCGCCGGTCCAGCCGGTATTCACCAGCCACACCTCGGCGCCGTCCTTGGCGATGCGCTCCGCCAGCATCTTGCCGTAGACTTCCGGGTGGCGCGGCAGGAAGGGCGCGCCGAAGCAGGTGGAGAAGGTGGCCTGCGGCTCCTTGCCCAGGCCCTTTTCGGTGCCCGCCACGCGCGCCGTGTAGCCGGACAGGAAGTGGTACATCGCCTGCGCCGCCGTCAGCTTGGCGATCGGCGGCAGCACGCCGAAGGCATCCGCCGTCAGCATCACCACGTTCTTCGGCTTGCCTGCCTGACCACCCTGCACCGTGTTCGGGATGAACTCGATCGGGTAGCAGGCGCGGGTGTTCTCGGTCAGGCCGTTGTCGTCGAGGTCGAGGCTGCCGTAATCGTCGCCGACCACGTTCTCCAGCACCGCGCCGAAGCGATGCGAGGCGTTCCAGATCTGCGGCTCGGCTTCCTGGGACAGCTTGATGACCTTGGCGTAGCAGCCGCCCTCGAAGTTGAAGACGCCGGTCTCGCTCCAGCCATGCTCGTCATCGCCGATCAGCTGGCGCTCAGGGTCCGAGGACAGCGTGGTCTTGCCGGTGCCGGACAGGCCGAAGAACAGCGCGGTGTCGCCATCCTTGCCGAGGTTGGCGGAGCAATGCATCGGCAGCACGCCGCGATCCGGCAGGATCCAGTTCATCACCGTGAAGATCGACTTCTTGATCTCACCCGCATAGCTGGTGCCGGCGATGCAGATGGTGCGCGCGGCGAAGGACAGCGCGATCAGCGTGCTGGTGCGGCAGCCATCGACGGCCGGATCGGCCTCATATTCCGGGGCGTGCAGGATGGTGTAGTCGGGCTTGAAGCTCGCCAGTTCCTCCCGCGCCGGGCGGATGAACATGTTGCGGGCGAACAGCGCGTGCCAGGCATTGGTGGTGACCAGCCGCACCTTGATGCGATGCGCGGGATCGGCGCCGGCATACAGGTCCTGGGTGAACAGCTCCGGCTGCTCGCCCAGCCAGGTGCGGACCTTGGCGGAGAAGGCCTTGTACTTGTCCACCGGCAGCGGGCGGTTGACCTTGCCCCACCAGATGGCGTCATGCACCTCCGGGTCGTCCACCACGAACTTGTCCTGCACGGAACGGCCGGTGTGCTGGCCGGTGACGGCCATGAAGGCGCCATCCGCGGAAAGCCGCCCCTCATCCCGCCGCAGCGCATGGGCATAAAGACCCGGCGCCGTCAGGTTGGCATGGATGGTCGCCGAGCCGGCAACGCCGGTCCCGGACAGGGCGGATACGTCGGATGTCATCGCAAGCCTCCAAAAAGGTGCGCCAGGACCATAAACGCGCCAGCCGCACCGTGCGTCCCCTGATAGGCGCTCGTGGCGGCCAAATTAGGGCGGGTAAGCTGTCACAATCAACGCGAACCGGTTGGTTACTTGTTCAACCTTCGCTGTTTAGCCGATTTTTGCCCGGGCCTCGCGCGTCGCCGCCACAAGCGCCACGCGAATCCCGCCAGCATCTGCAACCGGGGCGGGCCAGTCCAGCCGGGCCACAACCTCCCCCGCCGCCAGGTCGCAGCCATCCGGGTCCACCCCCGTCATCCGCCAATCGCCCGCGGGCTTGCCGAGCAGGCCGGTGGCGATGGCGGACAGCGCATCGGCGTGGTCATCATTCACATGGCCGATGATCCCGGCCTCCGCCGCCGCCAGGGCTTCGACCGCGGCGGGATCGGGCAGCAGATCGGCCTGGCGCAGCCGGGTGGCGCGGGCGAAGCCGGCCACCAGCAGGGCGGCGGCGGGGCGGATGCGCCACAGGCGGAAATCGCCGAAACCGGCGTAGAAGGCGGCATAGGGGTGGCGCGCCAGCCAGCGCGGCTTGAGATCCGCCGGCGCCAGCTCGGCCAGCCCGGTGATGGTCACGCGCGGCGCGGTCTGCGGGTTGGCGTTCTCCGGCACCCCCTGGGCCAGCAGCGAACAGCGGGGCTCCGCCTTCAGGTGGCGGGTGTGCTCGGACAGGTCGGACAGCAGCAGCAGCACGGTCAGGTCTGGCAGCACCGCAGGCGTCACCAGGCTGGCGAAGGGCTGGCCCTCGGCGGAGGTCGCCAGGGTGGCGGCAGCGGCACCGCGCAGCAGGCGGCGGGCGGTAAATCCGTGGTCGTCCTCGCTCATTTCCTCGTCAGCCCTTTGCGTGACCCGGCTTTGCCACAATCTGCGGTTACAGAGAATCGGACCGGCGCCCTTGCGTCCGTGTTAGCGGCGCCCCGCGCCATGAGGAGCACCCCGTGCCGCACACCATTGCCCTGGTGGATGACGACCGCAACATCCTGACCAGCGTCTCCATGACCCTGGAGCAGGAAGGTTTCACCGTCCGCACCTTCACCGACGGGGAAAGCGCATTGCAGGGGCTGATGGCCCGGCCGGCGGACCTCGCGGTGCTCGATATCAAGATGCCGCGCATGGATGGGATGGAGCTGCTGCAGCGCCTCCGCCAGCGCAGCGCCATGCCGGTGATCTTCCTGACCAGCAAGGATGACGAGCTGGATGAGCTGATGGGCCTCCGACTCGGCGCGGATGACTACATCACCAAGCCGTTCAGCCAGCGCCTGCTGCTGGAGCGTATCCGCGCCCTGCTGCGCCGCAACGAGGCCGGCCGCGCCGAGGGCAGCGGCACGCCGGCCGGCGGCATCATCGCCCGCGGCGACCTGGTGCTGGATGAGACGAAGCACACCTGCATGTGGAAGGGAAAGCAGGTGCAGCTGACGGTCACGGAATTCCTGCTGGTGAAGGCGCTGGCCGTGCGCCCCGGCATGGTGAAGAACCGCGACCAGCTGATCGACGGCGCCTATGGCGAGAACATCTATGTCGATGACCGCACCATCGACAGCCATGTGAAGCGCGTGCGGAAGAAGTTCCGCGCGGTGGATGACGATTTCCAGCAGATCGAGACGCTGTACGGGCTGGGCTATCGCTACAAGGAAGCCTGAGGAGATCCTTGAGCTCGGTCGTGCCGCAGGCACGCCAAGGGCGTGACGACGAGGCCTCGGGCCTCGGGACGATGCTCCGAATGGCTACGCGGCGTCAGCCGCGCGGCCACCTTCGGTGCGCGCGTCAAAGATACCGCCGCAGTGCGGGAAGCGCCTGTTCGACGCAGGCGCGGCCCTCGGCGATGGCCTCTCGCCCCCGGTGGAAATCCATCAGCGCCATGTCGCGCAGCCGGGGCAGCAGCAGCACATGCGGCGGCTCCCCGGCCAGCCGGGTGCGGGTGATCTGGTCCTGCATGATGTTGATGGAATTGGCCAGCACGTCGAAATAGCCGGGGCTGGCCAGGCCGTTCCGGGCGCCGCCATTCGGAAATAGCCGCGCCCCCAGCGCCTCCGCCTGGTCCCGCAGCGCCGCGGGAAGCTGGGCCAGGGCCCGGGCCATGCCCTCCCCGCCCGGGCCCGGCGACGACGAGGGCGACGGCGTGGGCGTGGGCGTGGGCGTGGGCGGGGTGGTCTCGAAGCGCCGGCCAACCAGGTCCCCGTTCAGGTTGACGGCGATGATGACATCCGCCCCCAGCGCCCGGCAGACCGAGACCGGCACCGGGTTGCACAGCCCGCCATCCACCAGCCACTTGCCGTCCCGCAGCACCGGGCTGAACAGGCCAGGCAGGGCGGCGGAGGCGCGCACCGCCTCATGCATCGGGCCGGACTGCAGCCAGATCTCCCGCCCGGTGGCGAGTTCCGTCGCCACCGCGGCGAAGCGAAGCGGCTGGCTCTCGATCGGGCCGGCGAGGCCCAGGCCGTTCAGGAAGCCCAGCAGTTCCTTGCCTTCGATCAGCCCGCCGCCGGTCAGCCGCACATCCAGCAGGCCGACAATCTCCCGCCAGGTCGCCGCCTCCACCCATTCCCGCAGCTTCGCCAGGTGGCCGGCCGAATGGGCGGCACCGACCAGGGCGCCGATCGAGGTGCCGCAGACGATGTCGGGGGCGATGCCGGCTTCCGCCAGCGCGTCGAGCACGCCGATATGCGCCCAGCCACGCGCGGAGCCGCTGCCGAGGGCAATGCCGAGCCGGGGACGCGCCATGTCAGCCGGCCGCGCCGCAGCCAGGGGTGAGGGAGCGCGCCGCCGCGCCGGTCTCCAGTTCCGCGCCCGCCATGTCCGGCATCCCGTATCATCCGGGTGCGAGGCTAGCCCGCCTTCAGGGCACCCCGAAATACCCCGCGAACTGTTCCCGCAGCTTCGTCTTCAGGATCTTGCCGGTCGCCGTGTGGGGGATTTCCTCCACCACCACGACATCATCAGGCAGCCACCATTTCGCGACATGCGGCGCCAGATGCGCCACCATCCCCTCCCGCGTCACCGTCCGGCCGGGCTTCGCCACCACCACCAGCAGCGGCCGCTCATCCCATTTCGGATGGCGGGCGGCGACCACGGCGGCTTCCGCCACATCCGGGTGGCCCATCGCCAGGTTTTCCAGCGCGATGGAGGAAATCCATTCGCCGCCGGACTTGATCACGTCCTTGGTGCGGTCGGTGATGTGCATGTAGCCGGCAGGATCGATGGTCGCGACATCGCCCGTCTCGAACCAGCCATCTTCCGTCAGCGCATCCCCGGTGCGGAAATAGCCGCGCGTGACGGTGGGACCGCGCACCTGGAGGTTGCCGAAGGTGGCGCCGTCCCAGGGCTTCTCCACACCATCATCGCCGACGATCCGCATATCCACCGTGAAGGGGGGGAATCCCTGGGTTTCCTGCAGATCCAGCACACCCTCCGCATCCCGTCCCGCCACTTCCGGCTTCACGCCGCAGATGGTGCCGATCGGGCTGGTCTCGGTCATGCCCCAGGCGTGGACCACATGGATGCCGCGCTGTTCGAAGGCGCTGGTCAGGGCGCGCGGGCAGGCGGAACCGCCGATCACCACGCGCTTCAGGGTGGTGAGTTCGCTGCCCGTCGCCTCCATATGCTGCAACAGGCCGAGCCAGACGGTGGGCACGGCGGCGGTGAAGGTGACGCCTTCCGCCTGCATCAGCGCGTGCAGCGAAGGCCCGTCCAGCTTCGGCCCGGGCAGCACCAGCCCGGCGCCCGTGAGCGGCGCGACGAAGGGCAGGCACCAGCCATTCGCGTGGAACATCGGCACCACCGGCATCACCCGGTCCATCGCCGAAAGCCCCATCATGTCCGGCGCCGCCACCGCCAGCGCGTGCAGCAGGTTGGAGCGGTGCGAATACAGCACCCCCTTCGGCTCCCCGGTGGTGCCGGAGGTGTAGCAGAGGCCGGCGGCGGCATTCTCCTCACCGGGCAGCCAGGCGAAGTCGCCATCGGCCTCGGCCAGCCAGCTTTCGTAATCCACCGCGCCGGGCAGGCTGGTGGCGGGCATGTGGGCCGCGTCGGTCATGACCACGTAGCGGGTGATATGCGGCAGTTTCGCCGCGATGCCCTCCGCCAGCGCCACGAAGGACAGGTCCAGAAACATCAGACGGCTTTCGGCGTGGTTCAGGATCCAGGCGATCTGGTCCGGGAACAGGCGCGGGTTCAGCGTGTGGTAGATGGCCCCCGCCCCGGTGATGCCGTACCAGGCCTCGATATGCCGCCAGGTGTTCCAGGCCAGCGTCGCCACGCGGTCACCGGGCTGCACCCCCTCCCGCACCAGGCGCTGCGCCAGGGCGAGCGAGCGGCGGCGCAGGGTGGCGTAGTCCGTGCGATGCATCGGCCCTTCCACGCTGCGGCTGGCAATGGTCCGGCCGCCATGGTGGCGGGCGGCGTGGTCGATCAGCCGGTGGATCCGAAGCGGCCAGTCCTGCATCAGCCCGAGCATCGCGTTCCCCCTGGTTCTTGCCGGTAAGTCTTGGCCCTTCGCGGCCGCCATGCAACGGCCATGGCCTTGCGGCAGGCTGCCGCGTTACCTTCCCGCAAGCAGCCTCAGGAAATCCCAGACCCATGCCCGATGCGGGCGGTGCCCCCCCTCCCCCCGTCACGGAAAAGCGGCGCCGGCGCTGGCTCTCGCCGCTGCTGCGCCGCATCCTGCTGATGAACGCCCTGCCGCCGGCCCTGCTGGCGGCCACGCTGCTGTATCTCGACCAGTACCAGAACGGACTGCTGGCGGCCGAGGTCGAGTCGCTCCGCACCCAGGCGCGCATCTATGCCGCCGCGATCGGGGAGGCTGCCGCCCGCCCGCGCGACGACCGCACCATCCTGGTGCCGGAAGCCGCCCGTCCGCTGCTGCGCCGCCTGGTGGAGCCATCGCCCAACACCCAGGCCCGGCTGTTCGATAATACCGGCCTGCTGGTGGCCGACAGCCGCGTGCGCGAAGGCCCCGGCGGCGCCATCGTGACGGAACCCCTGCCCCCGCCGGAGCCGCGCGACGCCTTCGCCGGCACCATCGCCGGCATCTATGAACGGGTGCTGACCATCCTGCCGCGTGGCGCGCAGGACCAGATGCTGGTGGATGTGAACCCCAACGCCCCGTCCTTCGACTGGCAGCCCGAATTCGGCGGCACCGACAGGACCGGAACTGACAGGACCGGAACCGATCGGCGGGAGGAGCTGCGCCTGGCGCTGGAGGGCGGCGTGCGCCCCTACATCCGCCGCACCGCGGATGGCCGCCTGCTGGTCTCGGTCGCCGAACCCGCGCGCAGCGGCGCCGCTTCCGTCGGCATCGTGCTGCTGACGCGGGAAGCGCGGGAGGTGGATGCGCGGCTGCTGGATATCCGCGTCTCCGTGCTGGCGCTGTTCTCGCTCGCGCTGATCCTGACGGTGCTGCTGTCGCTGTATCTGTCGCGCACCATCGCGACGCCGATCCTGCAACTCGCCAGCGCCGCCGCCGCGATGCGCGAAGGCGAGGGCCGTGGCGGCAGCGTGCCGCCCCCCCTGCTGCGGCGGGAGGATGAGATCGGCGTGCTGGCGCGAGACCTGCAGACCGCCGCGCGCGCGCTGTGGGCGCGGATCGACGCCAATGAGCGTTTCGCGGCGGATGTGGCGCATGAGCTGCGCAACCCGCTGACCAGCGTGCGGTCGGCCATCGAGACACTGCGCCGCATCGAGGACCCGGTGAAGCAGCGCCGCCTGCTCGCCATCATCTCCGACGACGCAGTGCGGATGGACCGGCTGATCAACGACATCGCCGACAGTTCAAGGGTGGATGCCGAGCTGTCGCGCACCATCGCCACGCCGGTCGATATCGCGCCCATCCTCGGTGCGCTGGGCGAGCTGCACGCCGCGACGCGGGAGGAGGAGGACCCGACGCTGGAGATCGAGGCGCCGGCCGAAGGCCTGGTGGTGCGCGGTGTGGAGGGGCGGCTGGTGCAGGTATTCCGCAACCTGATCGGCAACGCCATCTCCTTCAGCCCGAAGGGCGGGCATGTGGTGATGCGGGCGCGCAATGTGGGGCAGATGGTGGAGTTCATCGTCGAGGATGAGGGGCCAGGCATCCCCGATGCCAAGCTGGAATCGATCTTCGACCGCTTCTACAGCGAACGCCCGACCGGGGAGCGGTTCGGCCAGCATTCCGGCCTTGGCCTGTCCATCTCGAAGCAGATCGTCGAGGGGTTGCGCGGGCGCATCGCGGCGGAGAACCGGCGCGATGCCAGCGGCGCCATCCTGGGCGCCCGCTTCATCGTCCGGCTGCCGGCGAAGTAAGAGGCGGCGAAACAAGCAAGGCAGGGCGCGCCGCGGGGTTCCAGGGGATGCCGGCCGCCGCCAGGGACGCCGCCAGCATGTCCCGGTCCAGCCGTGCATGCCGCACCAGGAGGTTCACGTACAGGCCGACGAAATCCGGGCCGTGGTCGCCAGGCCTGCCATCATCCCGGTCGGCCAGGGCGTGGGCGACCTCGTGCAGCAGCACCCAGCTCGGCAATTCCTCCGGCGCCTCGATCGCCAGGCGGCTGCCGGTGGCCAGGGTGGCGCGGGTGGCCTTGCGGGGGCGGATGCGCGGCGGCCAGCGCAGGCCTTCCGCCGCCCAGACATGGTCGATGATCGCCTGCATCTGCGCGAAGGGCACGCGGGATTTGTCCAGCGGCGCCACCACCCGATCCTCCCAGGCATAGACGCGGCGGGCGTCCGCTTTCATCCGCGCGGCAGCACGCGCCGCCCGGCGCCGGCGCCCACCGGCCGTTCCAGGCTGACCCGCCCACCCGCCGCCTGCCCATGGCGATAGGCGCCACGGTCGGAGACGCGCCGCGTGGTGGAGCGTGACCGCAGGCGGATGCCGAGGTCGCGGAAGGCGTCCTCGATCCGCCGTTCCTTCGCCACCACCAAGGCGGTCCCGGTTGCCCCGGGCTGCTGTGCCGCGGCCTCCGCCGCCTCCCGGTGCTCGGCGATCTCGTCCAGCCGGGCGGAGACGCGCTCGGCGAAGCCGTAGCGGAAGCTGCGGAGGCGCTGCTGCGGCGCCTGGCGGCTGCGGCGGTAGGCCTCGCTGGCGCGAAACGCCGCTTCCTCATGGTCCACCGCGCCGGCCACCAGATGCAGCAGGTACTCGCCCATCAGCACATCCGGCTCCAGCCCGAACAGCACCAGATTGCCACGGCCATTGGTCCAGCCACGGGTGCCGGTCAGGCGGATCACCGCCATGAAGATGATGGCCACCGCCTGCAGGCGCGGCCCGGTGATGGTGACCTGGCGCTGGAGGCAGGCCTCCTGCCGCAGCTCCACCTCGGACATGGTGAGGCCATAGACCTCCAGCAGCTCGCCGACCTTCTGCGCGGCGATCAGCGCCTCGGCCTCGGAACAGCCACGGTCGATGGTCTTGGCGGCGAGGGCGCGGATGCGGCCCTTCACCTTCTCCAACTCCGTCTGCTGGCTCATCCGCGCTGTCCCATGCGGCCGGGACATAGCGCGGCGAGGGCCAGGCCGGAAAGCGCGTTCCCTACAGCGCGCCGCCCTTGCGGCCCGCCATGGCGCCCAGCCGCAGCCGCAGCGCGTTCAGCTTGATGAAGCCCTGGGCATCGAACTGGTCATAGGCGCCCTGGTCGTCCTCGAAGGTCACGTGCTTCATCGAATACAGGCTGTTCGGCGACTGCCGGCCGGTGACGATGGTGTTGCCCTTGTACAGCTTCAGGCGAACCGTGCCGGTCACGCTGTGCTGGCTCTCATCGATCAGCGCCTGCAGCATCCGGCGCTCGGGGGCGAACCAGAAGCCGTTGTAGATGATCTCCGCATAGCGCGGCATCAGGCTGTCCTTGAGGTGGCAGGCCTCGCGGTCCAGCGTGATGCTTTCCATGGCGCGATGCGCCGTGTGCAGGATGGTGCCGCCCGGCGTCTCGTAGCAGCCGCGGGACTTCATGCCGACGAAGCGGTTTTCCACCAGGTCGAGCCGGCCGATGCCGTTCTCCTTGCCCAGCGCGTTCAGCTTGGTCAGCAGCGTGGCCGGGGACATGCGCTCCCCATTGATGCCGACCGCGTCGCCGCGCTCGAACTCGATGGTGATTTCCGTGACCTTGTCAGGCGCGTCCACCGGGCTGACGGTGCGCTGCCAGACCATCTCATCCGGCGCGTCCCACGGCTCCTCCAGGATTTTTCCTTCCGAGGAGGAATGCAGCAGGTTGGCGTCCACGCTGAACGGCGATTCGCCGCGCTTGTCCTTGGCGATCGGGATCTGGTGCTGCTCGGCGAAGGCGATGAGCTGCTCGCGCGAGCGCAGGTCCCATTCGCGCCAGGGCGCAATCACCACGACGTCGGGCTTCAGCGCATAGGCGGTCAGCTCGAAGCGGACCTGGTCGTTGCCCTTGCCGGTGGCGCCATGCGAGACGGCGTCGGCGCCGAGCTTCTCGGCGATCTCGATCAGCTTCTTGGCGATCAGCGGCCGCGCGATCGAGGTTCCCAGCAGATAGACGCCCTCATAGGCGGCGTTGGCCCGGAACATCGGGAACACGTAGTCGCGAACGAACTCCTCGCGCAGATCCTCGATGAAGATGTTCTCGGGCTTGATGCCGAGCAGCAGCGCCTTGTCGCGCGCCGGTCCTAGCTCCTCGCCCTGGCCGAGATCGGCGGTGAAGGTGATGACCTCGCAGCCATAGGTGATCTGCAGCCACTTTAGAATGATCGACGTATCCAAGCCGCCGGAATAGGCGAGCACGACCTTGTTCACGGATTTATCGGTCATCTTGATCATCTTCCCGCTGCTGCGCATGCCGGCCACGCGGGCCGCTTTTCGAACGCAATGGCGCACTATCCCAGCCCCGGTGGCGACGCAATCGGAACCTTCTGATCGGTCGCGCGTCCTCGCGTGATGGATCGGTGTTGATGACGCCGGCTCATTGACGTTTGGACACCCTCCCCATCTTGCAGTCGCGCGTCCGGGGGATAGGCTCTCGGGACGCGGCGTGAAACCTAGACACCGACTCGGAGGCTGAATGCCGAATCGTCCTGTTCTGGACTTCTGGTATGAGTTCGCATCGCCCTATTCGTTCCTGAGCGCGCTGAGGATCGAGCCGTTGGCGGAGGCCGCCGGCGTGACCCTGCGCTGGCGCCCGTTTCTGCTCGGGCCGATTTTCGCTGCCCAGGGCTTGTCGACCTCGCCGTTTGCTCTTTACCCCAGCAAGGGCCGCTACATGTGGCGCGATGTCGAGCGCCGGGCCGGACGCAACGGACTTTCGCTGGTCAAGCCTGAGACCTTTCCCCAGAACTCGCTGATCGCGGCGCGCCTGGCGCTGGCAGGGCGCGAGGCCGGCTGGATGCCGGCCTTTTCGAAGGCCTTGTTCAGGGCGGCGTTCGGGGAGGGTCGCAACATCGCCGAGGAGGCCGTCCTGAATGCGGCCCTGAAAGAGGCCGGCGCCGATCCGGGGGTCGCCTTTCCGGCCTCGCGCAGCGAGGACGTCAAGGGCCGGCTGCGCGCCGAGATCGAATACGCCAAGTCGATCGGCATCTTCGGCGGGCCGACCTTCGTCACTGATGACGGTGAGCTGTTCTGGGGCGACGACCGGCTGGAAGAAGCGCTGGACTGGGCCAGGCACGGCCGCTGAAGCGATCAGGGGCTGGCGCTGCCGCCGCCCGTCGGCCGCGCCCAGGGGCCCCGGGCGGCTGGGTCGATGCCCGCCGCCGATTCCGCCACCATGGTCTGCAGGTCCTGCCGCTCGGCGACGCGCGGGGGATGCGGCGGCATCGCCGGCATCCGGCCACCGGCGGTCTGGACCAGCGCCTGCACGCGCTTGGTCACCGAAGGGTGGGTCGAGAACAGGTCGGCGAAATCGTCCGGGTCGTTTTCGAAGCACATGTCCATCACGCCCGACGGCACGCCCTCGATGTCGGCGCGACCGGCGATCTTGAGCAGGGCCGAGATCATCGCATCCGGGTTCTTGGTCAGTTCGACGGCCCCCGCATCGGCGAGGTACTCCCGCGAGCGTGACAGCGACAGGCGGATGACCACGGCCAGGAACCAGGCCAGCGCGATCACGGCGAAGCCGATCAGGATCGCGATCGCGCCACCCTTCTTCGAATCGTCCGAGGACATTCGGAGGCGGCTGCGCGACAGGCCGCGGAAGATGATCTCGCCGACGAGCGAGATGACGCCGGCGATGACGACGGCGATGATCATCAGCCGGACATCGCCATTGCGGATATGGGTCAGCTCATGCGCCAGCACGGCCTCGACCTCGGCGTCGTTGAGCTGCGCCAGCAGGCCGCTCGTCACCGTCACCGTAAACTGCTTGTCGTTCACGCCGCTGGCGAAGGCGTTCAGCGCCTCGCTCTCGACGATGGCGAGCTTGGGGACGGTCAGGCCGCGCGAGATGCACAGGTTCTCCAGCATCCGGTAGAGCTTGGGATTGTCCTCGCGGGTCAGGCCTTTGGCGCCGGACACGGCGCCGATGAGCCCGACATTGATGCGAAAGCCGATGAAGACCCAGGCGCCGGCCGCCAGCGTGGTGAAGGGCAGCCAGTTCCAGAAGGTCCGGCCGGCCTGCGCATAGGCGGTCGTCCCGCGCGGCACCCCGCCATAGCCGTAGCCCACCAGCAGCAGGCCCCAGACCGTGACATAGACGAGGAGGAACAGGCCGGCGATCAGGAAACCCGACCTGATCCGGTTGTTGCGCATGTGGCTATAGAGCCCGAAGGCCTGGCCCAGCATCGCAGCCGCCCCGTTCGCCGCCTGCGGCGTCGCCTCAGAACTTCACGCTCGGCGCCACCTCAATCTGGGCCCGCGTGGTTTCGCCGACATCGAAGAATTCGCGCTGGCTGAAGCCCATCTGCGGCGCGAAGAGCACGGCCGGGAAGGCCTGGATCGCGGCATTGAACTCGCTGACGGCGTTGTTGAAGAAGCGCCGCGCCGCGGCGAGCTTGTCCTCGACATTGCCGAGATCGACCTGGAGCTGCTGGAAATTGGCACTCGCCTTGAGGTCGGGATAGGCCTCGCCCAGTGCCAGCAGCCGCCCGACCGCGCCGGACAATTGCTGCTCGGCCGCCGCCTTGTCATGGACGCTGGACGCACCCTGCGCGGCGTTGCGCGCCGAAATCACCGCATCCAATGTCGTCTTCTCATGCGTAGCGTAGCCCTTCACCGTCTCGACGAGATTGGGGATCAGGTCGTGGCGCTGCTTCAGCTGCACGTCGATGTCGGCGAAAGCCTGGTTGACGCGCTGCCGCATCGCCACGAGGCCGTTATAGGTCATGATCAGATAGACGGCGATCGCGGCGATCAGCCCCAAGACAACCCAGCCCATGGCATACTCCTCAAGCGCAGGCGAAATCCGGTGCGCAACCTCGCATGAAGGATCGCGCTGGGGAAGCGCTGAAGGATCTGGCCGGTCGCGTGACCGCCGCGACGACTTAGTCCCCGCTGTAGCGCTCTTCCGACCAAGCTGAGGCCTCGCCCATCGCCCTTGCCCTCGCGCCCCGTTTCCACTACATCGCGCCTGTCCGATAAGGCCGTGATCGATCACAGCCGGGGGCGGCCTTTTCGGCCGGCTCCCGTTTCGTGTTTGGGGCGGATCGTTCGGATGCGGATGTAAAACCGGCGGCCTAGCGCCGTTCGTCGTCCCGGCGCTGTGATGCGCGGGGTGGCGGACCAGCCTCTCAGGAGGCGCCGACGGGAGCATCCGGCCTGCAACACCAACCCAATCGGGCGCTTGCCGGACATCCGCGGGATACGCGGCCGGCGTCAGGAGAATGCATGTCAGCCGTAGAAAGCTTTTCGGGCCGCGAGGATTTCGCCGCCCTTCTCGAGGAATCCTTCGGTCAGAACGAAGCCCTCGAAGGTTCCGTCATCAAGGGCATCGTCGTCGCCATCGAAAAAGACATGGCGATCATCGATGTCGGTCTGAAGACGGAAGGGCGCGTCGCGCTCAAGGAATTCAACGGCCCCGGCCGTGACCAGGACATCAAGGTCGGCGACGAGGTCGAGGTCTATCTGGACCGGATCGAGAACGCGCTCGGCGAAGCCGTCATCTCGCGCGACAAGGCTCGTCGTGAAGAGAGCTGGGTCAAGCTCGAGAAGGCCTTCGAGGCTCGCGAGAAGGTCTCGGGCGTCATCTTCAACACCGTCAAGGGCGGCTACACCGTCGATCTCGACGGCGCCGTGGCCTTCCTGCCGCGTTCGCAGGTCGACATCCGTCCGATCCGCGACGTCGGCCCGCTGATGGGCCAGCCGCAGCCCTTCGAGATCCTCAAGATGGATCGCCGCCGCGGCAACATCGTCGTGTCGCGCCGCACCGTGCTCGAAGAGACCCGCGCCGAGGCTCGTTCCGAGCTGGTCGCCTCGCTCGAAGAGGGCCAGGTCATCGACGGCGTCGTCAAGAACATCACCGAATACGGTGCGTTCGTGGATCTGGGCGGCATCGACGGCCTGCTCCATGTCACCGACATGGCCTGGCGTCGCGTCAACCATCCGTCCGAGGTCGTGACCATCGGCCAGACGGTCAAGGTCAAGATCATCAAGATCAACCAGGACACGCACCGCATCTCGCTCGGCATTAAGCAGCTGCTTGCTGACCCGTGGGATGGCATCGCAGCGCGTTACCCGGTCGGCGCGCGCCTCAAGGGTCGCGTCACCAACATCACGGACTACGGCGCGTTCGTCGAAGTGGAGCCGGGCATCGAGGGCCTCATCCACGTCTCCGAGATGTCCTGGACCAAGAAGAACGTCCACCCCGGCAAGATCGTCTCGACCTCGCAGGAAGTCGACGTCGCGATCCTCGAGGTCGATCAGGTCAAGCGCCGTATCTCGCTGGGCCTCAAGCAGACCCTGCGCAACCCCTGGGAGGTCTTCGCGGAGACCCATCCGAGCGGTTCGACGGTCGAGGGCGAGGTCAAGAACAAGACCGAGTTCGGCCTGTTCCTGGGTCTCGAAGGCGACATCGACGGCATGATCCATCTCTCGGATCTCGACTGGAACCGTCCGGGCGAGCAGGTCATCGAGGAATACAAGAAGGGCGACATGCTGCAGGCTGTCGTTCTCGATGTGGACGTCGAGAAGGAGCGCATCTCGCTCGGCCTGAAGCAGCTCGGCGGCGATCCCTTCGTGGATGCCGGCGAGTTCAAGAAGGGCCAGGTCGTCACCTGTGAGGTGATCGAGGTCAAGGAAGCCGGTCTGGACGTCAAGATCGCCGGCACCGACATGACCACCTTCATCAAGCGCGCCGAAATCGCGCGTGAGCGGTCCGAGCAGCGCCCCGAGCGCTTCGCGGCCGGCGAGAAGGTCGACGCCCGCGTCATCCTGTTCGACAAGAAGGCGCGCAAGATCCAGGTCTCGATCAAGGCTCTGGAAATGGCGGAAGAGAAGGAAGCGATGGCGCAGTTCGGCTCCGCCGATTCCGGCGCTTCGCTTGGCGACATCCTCGGCGCCGCCCTCAAGAAGGCGACCACCGACAAGAAGTGATCGTTCGGCCGCGCAAGCGGCCGGATATCTCGACCAGCCCGCGCGGAGAAATCCGCGCGGGCTTTTGTTTCGGGCCCCCTTGTCATCCCGGGGCGGCCCGCAGGGCCGAACCCGGAACCCATGACCGGGCGCGCCCCGATCGCCGCGGCTGGGACACGCTCGCCCGGTCGTGGGTTCCGGGTTCTTCGCTGACGCGAAGCCCCGGAATGACACGCTGAATCTGGCCCATGAGATAGGAAGCCACCATGACGCCCGCCGCCATCGGCATCGATTTCGGGACGACCAACAGCGTCGTCGCGCTCGCCAACGCCAATGGCTCGGTGACGACGCGCTCCTTTGCCACCAGGCAGGGCGCGGTCGATGCCTATCGCTCGGCGCTGATGTTCTGGCGCGAAGGGCGCCCGCCCGCGACGAGCATCGCCCATGTTAGCGGGCCGGACGCGCTCGACATGGCCCTGGGGATGACGACCGAGCACCGCTTCCTGCAATCGCTCAAGACGCATCTCTCCAGCCGCGCCTTCCAGGAGACGCGGCTGTTCGGCAAGCTCTTCAAGCTGGAGGACCTGATCGGTGTCTTCCTGTCGGACATCGCGGCCGGGCTCGACGGTCTCGCCGAGACGCCGCTGGTGTCGGGCCGGCCGGTGGTCTTCGCCGGCGAGCGCCCCGACGAGGAGCTGGCGCTGGGCCGGCTGAAGGCGTCCTACGCCAAGGCCGGCATGCCGCAGGTCGACTTCGCCTATGAGCCGCTCGGCGCTGCCTACTGGTATGCCCGCGACCTGAAGCAGCCGCAGACCATGCTCGTCGCCGATTTCGGCGGCGGCACCAGCGACTTCTCGGTGATGCGCTTCGAGCCCGGCGGGGCAGGGCGGCTGGAGGCGATTCCGCTCTCCCATGCCGGCGTCGGCGTGGCCGGAGACACCTTCGACTACCGCATCATCGAGCACGCGATCTCGCCCGCGCTCGGAAAGGGCACCGATTACCGCTCCTTCGAGAAGCTGCTGCCGATCCCGGCGCATTACCATGCTGCCTTCGCGCAATGGCACCGGCTGTCGCTGATGAAGAGCCGCGAAACCATGGCCGAGCTCAAGGCGCTCATCCGGGACGCGGTCGAGCCCGCCAAGCTCGAGGATCTGCTGACCGTGATCGAATACGACCTCGGCTACGAGCTCTACCGCGCCGTCTCCGCGGCCAAGATCGCGCTCTCGGGCGCCGGCGAGACCGTGCTCCGCTTCAACCAGATGGGCATTGCGCTCGAGCGCACGATCACCCGTGCCGATTTCGATGGTTGGATCGCCGCCGATGTCGCCGCCATCGAGACCGCGCTCGACCGGGCGCTGTCAGAGGCCAAGGTCGCGCCGGAGGCGATCGAGGCCGTGTTCATGACCGGCGGGACCTCGCATGTCCCGGCCGTCAGGGCCCTGTTCGACCGCCGCTTCGGCGCCGGGCGCATCCATATCGGCGACGCCTTCCGCTCGGTTGCGAGCGGGCTCGCCCTGCTCGCGCTCGACCGCACGCGCGCCTGCGTCGCGGCCTGATCGGCGGGCCTCGCCTTGCCCCAGCGCCGGTGCGGGGCTACATCACGGGCGCCGGGTCGTGATGGCGGATCGGAACATCTGGTTCCCGCCTCGCCATGATCTCGAACACGAAGCCGACAGGAGCGCCTTGATGTCGTCCGATGCCGATCTGCTCGCCGATCGCCGCAGCCTGCGCCGCAAGGTGACGCTCTGGCGCCTTCTCGCGGTCGTCGGCGTCATCGGTGCCGCCATCGTCGCAGGCCTCGCCTGGACGGGGCGGGCTCCAGGCTCCCTGTCGCAGGCGCACATCGCCCGGGTGACGATTTCGGGTTTCATCTCCGGCGACCGGCGCACTCTCGATCTGATCAAGTCGCTCGAAGACAGCCGTGCCGCTGCGGTCGTTGTCCGCATCGACAGCCCGGGCGGCACCGTCAGCGGGTCCGAGGCGCTCTACGACGCCTTGCGCCGCCTTGCCGCGAAGAAGCCGATGGTCGCGGTCGTCGACGGGCTGGCGGCGTCGGGCGGCTACATCGCGGCGATCGGCGCCGACCGGATCGTGGCGCGCCAGACCTCGCTCGTCGGCTCGATTGGCGTCCTTTTCCAGATCCCCAATGTGGGACAGCTGCTGGACACGGTCGGCGTCAAGGTCGAGTCGATCAAGTCCAGCCCTCTCAAGGCGGCACCCAGCGGGTTCGAGCCGACCTCGCCGGAAGCGCGGGCGGCGCTGCAGCGCGTCGTCGATGACAATTACGACTGGTTCAAGCGCGTGGTGCAGGAGCGCCGCAAGCTGGCCGCCGCCGACGTTACGACGGTGTCCGACGGGCGTGTTCATACCGGTCGCCAGGCGGCTGCCCTCAAACTCGTCGACGAGATCGGCGGGGAGCCGGAAGCGATCGCCTGGCTGGAGCGCGAGAAGGGGGTCGCGAAGGGCTTGCGGGTGCGCGATTGGCGTCGCGCCAGTGAATCCTCATCCTATGGGCTGTGGAGCGCCAGCGAGGCGCTGGCCCGCGCCGCAGGCCTCGACACGCTGGCGGCGATCCTTGCCCGAGCCGCCGATCAGCCTCTCGGTTTGCGGCTTGACGCGCCCATGGCGCTCTGGCAGCCTGCCCTCGAAAAATGATGTCGATACAAGCGGTTAGATTGCAACGATGATTAAATCAGAACTCGTTCAACGCATCGCCGAGCGCAATGGGCATCTCTATCAGCGCGACATCGAAAACATCGTCACGGCGATCCTCGACGAAATCGTCAAGGCGCTGTCGCGCGGGGACCGCGTCGAGCTGAGAGGTTTCGGGGCCTTTTCGCGCAAGGCGCGGTCCGCCCGCGTCGGCCGCAATCCGCGCACGGGCGATGCGGTCGAGGTCGAGGAGAAATTCGTCCCAGTCTTCAAGACGGGCAAGGAATTGCGGCTCCGGCTGAACGATAAGGCCTGATCGTCCCAGCCGTCGTTTCGAGCTTTCTGCTGTGGAGCAGGCTCAGGGGAACGCCTGCTCGCCGCCGGTCGAGCGATCGCAAAGAGGAATCCCGATGAAATCCTTCTTCAAGGCCTTGGTCCTGGTGCCGATCGCTCTCGCGATCGTGCTGTTTGCCGTCGCCAACCGCGCGCCGGTCCGGGTGTCCTTCGATCCGATCAGCCGCGATGCTCCGCTCTTCGCCTTCGACGTGCCGCTCTTTGCCGTCGTGCTCGCGGCGCTCGCCGTCGGCGTGCTGATCGGCGGGCTGGCCGCATGGCTGGCCCAGGGCAAGCATCGCAAGGCGGCCCGCCGCAACCGGCGCGAAGCCGAAGTACTCCGCTCGGAGGCGCAGATGCTGCGCTCGGCCGTTCCCGATTCCGCCCTGCCGGCGCTGACCAACGGGCGCATGTGATGCGGCTGTTCGGTCCGGCCGAGATCGACGCGGCGCTGAGCTTCCCCGGGCTGATCGACACGCTGGCAGAAGCCTTTCGCGGCAACGCGGTCGTGCCGCCGCGCGCCCATCATCGCATCGAGCGCCCGGGCGAGGAGGCGATCCTGCTGGTCATGCCGGCCTGGAGCGCGCCTGATGCGGAGCGTCCCTATATCGGCACCAAGATCGTCTCGGTGTTCTTCGGCAATGGTGCGCGCAACCTGCCGGGCGTGATGGGCGCCTATCTGTTGATGGACGGCCGCACCGGCGAGCCGCTGGCCGTGATGGATGGCAACCGCCTGACGCTCTGGCGCACGGCTGCGGCCTCCGCGCTGGCTTCGCGCTATCTCGCCAACCCGACTGCGAGCAAGATGCTGATGGTCGGGGCGGGCGGCCTTGCTCCCTTCCTCATCAAGGCCCATCGCGCGGTGCGGCCATTGACCGATATCGCGATCTGGGCGCGGCGGCCCGAAGCGGCGGAGGTCGTCGCCGCCCAACTTGTCAGTGAAGGAATCGAGGCCCGCGCCGTGACCGATCTCGAGGGCGAGGCGCGCACCGCAGACATCATTTCCTGCGCCACCAATGCGACGCAGCCGCTGATCCACGGTCACTGGCTCAAGCGCGACGCCCATCTCGATCTGGTCGGCGCCTTCACCATGCAGATGCGGGAAGCCGACGCGAATGCGCTGGAACGCGCGCGCGTGGTGGTGGATTCCGAAAAGGCGATCGACGAGGGCGGTGATGTCGCGATCGGGATCGAAGAGGGCAGCTATGCCGCCGAGCGGGTCGCGGGCACGCTGACCGATCTCTGCAATGGCCTAATCCCCGGCCACGCCGAAGACGGCGAGATCACGATGTTCAAATCGGTCGGTATGTCGCTCGAAGATCTCGTGGCCGCGATGGCCGTCTGGGAGAACCGCGTTTCGGTGTGACGGCGCGCAAGCGCCCTCACCGCCGCAGACGCGCGCTCAGACGCGCATCGGGGCGCCGCCCAGCACGCCCAGGAACCAGAGCACCAGCAGGACGACGAGCACCAGACCGAGCGCGCCGCCGAGCCCGGCCGTGCCATAGGAGCGATGGCCATAATAGCCGCCGCCGCCGAGCAGCAGCACGACGAGAAGTACGATGACGAGCGTGGACATGGCGGAAGTCCTTCTGTGTCGCATCGCGATGTCGATGCGACCTGTTGCAGAAGGAAACGTGGCGGCAGGCCGCCGGTTCCCCCTGGCAGCCCTTGGGCATGCGAAAGACTGATGGGCGGCAAAACCGGCTCCGGGCACTGACCACGGCCAGCGGCCGGATCGGCCGTGTCCGTTCAGTCGACCTTGACCCCGATCTCCTTGATCAGGTCGCCCCATTTCTTCATCTCGGCCTGAAGGAAGGCTGCGAGTTCCGCGGACGTTCCGCCGACGGGCTCGGCGGCGAGATTGTCCATCTTGGCGCGCAGTGCCGGGTCGGCGAGGCCGGCCTTGGTGTCGGCCTGGATCTTGTCGATGATCGCCTGCGGGGTCTTGGCCGGCGCAAACAGGGCAAACCAAGACGACACGTCGAAGCCCGGCACCGTTTCCGCGATCGGCGCGAATTCGGGCGCGGCGGCCGAGCGCTTTGCCGTCGTAATTCCCAGCCCCTTGATCGAACCCGCCCGGACATGCGGCAGTGCCTGGGTGATGTTGTCGAAGATCAGGTCGATGCGTCCGCCGATCAGGTCCTGCGTCGCCTGTGCGGTGCCGCGATAGGGCACATGCACCATCTTCGTGCCGGTGAGCTTCTGGAACAGCTCGCCCGAAAGATGCACGGAGGTGCCGATCCCCGACGAACCGTAGCTCAGCTTGCCCGGATTGGCCTTGGCATAGGCGACCAGCTCCGCGACCGAATTGACCGGCAGGTCCTTGTTGACGACGAGCAGATTGGGCACCAGCGCGACCATGGTGATCGGCGCCAGGTCCTTGATGGGATCGTAGTTGAGCTTGGCGTAGAGATACTGGTTCGTCGCCAGCCCGACCGAGACGATCAGCAACGTATCGCCGTTCGGCTCGGCCTTGGCGACGGCGTCAGTGCCGATATTGCCGCCGGCGCCGGCCCGGTTCTCGACGACGAAGTTGGTGCCCCAGGTCTGGCCGAGCTTGTCGGCGACGAGGCGGCCGAGCACGTCGGTCGCGCCGGCCGGCGGGAACGGCACGACCAGCTTGAGCGTGCGGCCCTGCGGCCAGGGGGCCTGTGCGTAACCGGCGGCCGGAGCCAGAAGCGCGGTCGCTCCCAGGCCACCGAGCAGGGCGCGGCGGTCGATCGAAAATGACGTCATGGCTGGTATCCTTCCCCCGGGTCGCAGCGGGTCGTGAGCGGATCGACCCGTGTTGTGGTCGCGAGGCTGCCGCCTCGAGGTCGGCTTGTCCATCGTCAAATCGTCGACCGCGCTTGACCGCAGGCAGCGGCCCGGCCGATTCTCCGATCATGGTATACTTGAATCGCCCGAGGCTCGCCGCCACCCTGCTCCTGATCGGGGCGCTGCTGCCGCTCGCGGCATGTCTGCCGACGGCGGTCCGCGCGCAATCGACCGCCGATGAGGAAGCGAAACGCCGCGCCGCCAACATCGCCGCCTATCCGGATGCCGCGCGGGCCCTCTTCGGTCAGAAGAGCGCCCCGGCGAGCATGCAGGCGCGCGCGATCGGCTCCTATGCACGGGGCTGCCTGGCGGGCGCGACCGCGCTGCCGGTGGACGGGCCGAGCTGGCAGGTGATGCGGCTCAATCGCAACCGGAACTGGGGGCACCCGGTCCTGATCGACTATCTTGAGGACCTCGCCCGCGACGTGCCCAGGATCACGGGCTGGCCCGGGTTGCTGGTCGGCGACATCTCGCAGCCGCGCGGCGGACCGATGCTGACCGGCCATGCCTCTCACCAGATCGGTCTCGACGCCGATATCTGGCTTACCCCGATGCCGCGCGCCCGGCTCGACCGCGAGGCGCGCGAGAACATGCCCGCCGTCAATATGGCCCGGGCCGACTGGCGCGACGTCGATCCCAGGCATTGGACGCCGGCCCACACCCGGCTGATCAAGGCTGCCGCGAGCGAGCCGCGCGTCGAGCGGATCTTCGTCAACCCGGCCCTCAAGGTCGCGCTCTGCCGCGATCCCAGCGCCGACCGCGCATGGCTGAACAAGGTCCGGCCGATCTGGGGCCACAACTATCACTTCCACATCCGCATGAGCTGTCCGGCCGGCATGGCCAGTTGCAGTGGACAGGAGCCGCCGAATTTCGGCGATGGCTGCGGCCAGGAACTGACGGACTGGATCGAGCGTCAGCGCGCCGCGCTCTTCGCCCCGCCCAAGCCGCCGCGAACGGGCCCCGCACCGAAACCCAAGCCGCCGATGTCGCTCGACGCGCTACCGGATGAATGCCGCCAGGTTCTGGTGTCGCGCTGAATCCGGCGTTCAGCGTCGCAGGCTGGTCCGCCCCGAACTGTACGCGAAGGGGTCGCGCTGCGGCGTGATGGCGGGCTGGGCCTGGTCGTAGCCCTCCTGATCGAGAACGCCGGTTCCCTCGTCGTCTCCCAGGATGACCTCCTCGGTCGGCGGCATCGCGCCGGGCAACATCAGAGGTCCGCGCTGTTCGCTGGGCAGGGCCTGGGTCTCGTTCAGCCGGTTCGCGCGGGGCTGGTTCAGCGGCTTGCCGTCATACTCTTCCAGGAAGCGTCGCTGGCTCTCGAGGCCCTGTCCGGCATGGTTGGCGACCGGGTATCCACCGGCAACCGACCCCGGCGGCCGCATGCCGCCTGCGGGCTGGCGTAGCAGCGCGCCACCGGCAACCATCGCGGGTGCGCCGTCGCGCAGGCTCGGCTGCGCCATCGAGTAGGGGCGCGCCGGGTCGGGCGGCGGCAGATTGTAGTTCGGCGTATACTTGATCACCGGCTTGCAGATGCGTCGCCCCTTGGAGTGCCGCGCCAGGTCGATATGAAAATGGTCGTAGTGGAACATGTCCGCGCCCGGGCCGAGCACGGTCGAGAAATGCTCGCAGGCGCCCACGAAGATCTCGCGCAGGAAGTTCTGCTCCTCGGGCGAGCCGCGCCAGCCATCCTTCACCGTGACGTTTCGGCCGTCGTTGAGGCGGAAGGAGAACACGTCCACGGCGTTGCCGAAGGCATGCTCGGAGGTGCGGCTGGTGCCTGTGCCGTTGTTCATCGCGCGGCAGGAGTAGGAGCCGGCCCGCATCTCGATGACCTGCGCGCCGAGCACGTTCTGCGCCGCCGGCTGCACCACCTCGGCCAGCCACCTGTCGGTGGTCGCGACGATGGGGCAGGCGAGCGTGGCGTTGCTGGTCAGGCCGATGCCGCCATTGGCGAAGGCCGCGACCTTGAGCGGCTTCTCCATGCCGCAGGTGCCTGGCCCTTCGATCGGCTTGCCGCGCAGGCTGACATAGGCCGAGAGTTGCACCTGGCGTGCCGACAGGCAGGCGGCTTCCGCCTGATCGCGCCAGGCGGCGCGCTGCGGCTTCTGGAACTGGCCGCAGCCGGCCAGGCCCGATCCGAGCAGGCCAAGGGCGATGAGGGCGAGATGAGCGCGTCGCATGACCGATCAAATGCGACCCGCTTCGTGAACGGTTTCTCAACCGAGTGAGCCCGCGGCGACACAGCCGGATTAACTTTGGCGCCGCAGTTAACGCCTCCTTAACGCGCGGCCTGCGCCTGTCCGAAGGTCACGGCATGCATCATCCGGCCAGGCAGCAGCGTGAAGGCGCCGGCGATCACGAGCCCCAGGACCAGGCCTGCCATGGCCGATGCATGGGCTTTGATGTTGCCCCTGCGACGCGAGATCACGGCATAGGGCAAGCTGACGAGGGTGAGCAGCGTCAGCAGGTGGATCAGGCTGAAATGGCCGTTGCGCGTGATGAACAGCGAGGTCAGGGCCACGACGGCCATCGCCGGCACGAAAAGCCAGCCGATGCGTTGGTGCAGGATGGTGCCTTTTGGCAGCGCCGCCACGGCGAGCCCCGCCAGCACCGCCGCCAGCGCTGCAGTAACATGCGCCTGGATGACGGGCGAGGCGGCGGCCAGGGGCGCGAGGGTGGGCATCGGATCGACCATCGAATGCAGATTTCGTTCGCATTCCTCCCGCGCTGGCGCGGCGTCAAGCCCCGCCGCTGCCGAGCCGGGCTGCGAGCCCCGTTCAGCGCATCCCGACATGATCGAAACGTCGCTGGCGAAGGCGCGGACGCTTATGCGACAGAGCCGTGGGAGCCGCAGCTCCAGCAGGGAGATCCGCCCATGACGGGCAAGGCGCGTTTCATCTTCCCCATCCTGATGGCGGGCATCATGGCCTTCCTGATGACGGCGCTGGTGACCTGGCTCAATCTCGGCCTGCCGCCGGATTTCATTCGCCATTGGCTTGCCGCCTTCGCCATCGCCTGGCCCTGCGCCGCCGCCACCGCCTTCGTCGCCATTCCCGTCGCGCGCCGCGCCACCGGGCTGATCATCCGCGTCATCGGAGAGTGATATGCAAAGCCTGCGCGATATCCTGAACCGCATCGAGGCCGGCCAGACCAGCCCAGCGGAGGCCTTGGCCGCCAGCGCCGCGCGGATTGCGGAGCGGGAGCCCGCCATCCAGGCCTTCGCCAGCCGTCCGGACACTCTTCTGCCCGGTACGGGTCCGCTCGCCGGCATCGCCTGCGGCGTCAAGGACATCATCGACACGGCCGACCTGCCGACAGGCATGGGCTCCGCGATCTATCAGGACTGGCGGCCGAAGGCCGATGCGCCGATCGTCATGGCGCTGAAGGCGGCCGGTGCCACCGTTGCGGGGAAGACCCACACAACCGCCTTCGCCTTCCTCGATCCGGCGCCGACCCACAACCCCCATGATCAAACAGCGAGCCCGGGCGGGTCCTCGGCGGGCTCGGCCGCCGCCGTTGCGGCGGGGATGATCCCGCTCGCCTTGGGCACGCAGACCGGCGGCTCGGTGATACGCCCAGCCGCCTATTGCGGCGTGGCTGCGATCAAGCCCTCCTATGCCTTGATGCCGACCGTTGGAGTCAAACCCTTCTCCTGGTCGCTCGATACGCTGGGTCTGATGGCGGCGCGTGCCGACGATGTGGGCCTGGCACTCGCCGCGATCACCAAGCGCCCCGAGCTCGATGCGCCGGCCGTGAGCCTTTCGGGTCTGCGTATCGGCATCGACCACCAGATCTACGCAGGCGCGGCCGAGCCGGCCTCCGAGGCCGCATTGCAGCGCTTTGCGGATCTGGCCACGGCCGCCGGTGCGATCCTCGTGCCGCATGAGGGCCCCTCGGCGCTGGCGGAAGCCTATCAGGCGCATGGCCCGCTTCAGGATTACGAGGCCACGCAGGCGCTCGCCTGGGAGTATGCCCATCATCGCGACGCCCTGCCGCCCAAGCTGCGCGCCTATCTCGATATGGCGAGGGCGACCACGCCGGCGCAGTATGACGAGGCGCGGCGCGTCTCGCGGCGCGGTCGCGACGCCGCGCGTGCCTTCTTTCGCGAGGTCGATGTCGTGGTCAGCTATGCCGCGCCGGGGGAAGCGCCCGACACCCTCGGATCGACCGGCGATTCCCGGTTCAACCGCCTCTGGACATTGCTCGGCGTGCCTTGTGTGACCGTGCCGTTGATGCGCGGTCCGCGCGGACTCCCGGCCAGTATCCAGATCATCGCTGCTTTCGGGCGCGACGACCACGTCATCGCGGTGGCGAAGGGACTGGAAAAGCTTGTTGAAACACACGCGTGAGCGAGCTTATCCCCAAAACTCTTCAATGCTTTAATCGATGTTTAAGGATACTCTTGGCTTTGCCGCGATCAGGCCACCTTCCGGCCCCCTTGCGGCCGCCGCCAGTTCTGCTAGCTTGATGTCAGGTCAATGACAAAGGAGGGTGTGATGAGCCTCACGCTACGTCTCGACCGACTGGCCATGGGTGCGGCATTTGCTTTCGTGATGCTGGTCGTTTTTGGAGCGTTCTGACTGCCGTCAGTCTCGAGTCGCTGAGACCACAAGAGTCTTCAATCGCACCGCCGGGACGATCGTCCCGGCGGTGTTTGATTTTCGGCCTGCACTCGCCGCGGCTTGACCGGAGGCCGGTCGATTCTGGTTTTTGCGATACGGCGCTTTTCAGGCCGGCTCAGCTCTCGGGGCAGGGCGTCTCGGTGACGTGCCAGGACATCACATTCGTCACCCGCCCGCACGCCGCCAGCCGGCGCCCCTGGGAGGTGCGGATGCAAGCCGTGGCGCCTTCGGTGATCTTGCGGCCATCGTTCCAGCAGAAACAGAGCGGCTCGGGCGCCTGCGCCGGCCTTGGCGGGTCGAGCGGGACGGCCGGCTCGGCCGCCCGGACGGCCGCCCCGCCGAGGAGCGAAAGGACGCTCAACAACAGCGCTGGCGCGATCTTTCGCAACGCTGGGGCAGGCCCCGGCTGTTTGCGTCTTGTCTTGAAAAGACCCGCGACAGCGGCTGTCATAAGTCCCTCCCATGCGACGAAAGGTCATGGGTGTCGGCTGACTATGCAGTCTAACGGCGAGGCGTCGATCGAGCCCGCGTCGCTATAGTTTCAAAATATTGTTATATGTCAAACCCCCCTACGGAACTCATCTTGCGGAACGGGCTGGGCTGCCCCATATTGTCGCCAAGAGAGCCCAAGGGGGGCTCCGGGAGGAACCATGTCTCTGATTTCGCTCGCCCGCCGTGGTCGTGTCGTCGCCGTGCTCGCAGGCGCCCTGCTGCTCGTCCCCGTGATCGCCGAAGCGCGGCCCGGCGGCAAGGGTGGTTTCGGCAGCCGGGGTTCGCGCACGGAATCGGCTCCCGCTCGCACCAACACCGCGCCCAATGGCGCCCAGCCCTTCCAGCGCAGCGCGACGCCGTCGCCCGCGCAGGCCGCTCCGGCGGCGGGTGCTGCCGCCGCGGCCCAGGCCGCCCGGCCCTCCATGGCCCGCAACCTGATGATGGGCCTCGGGGCCGGTCTTCTCGGCGCCGGCCTGTTCGGCATGCTGTCGGGCGCCGGCTTCTTCAGCGGGCTCGCCTCGCTGGCTGGCGTGTTCGGCTTCCTGCTGCAGCTCGCCCTGATCGGTGGGGCCATCTGGCTGGCCATGCGCTTCTTCCGTCGCCGCTCGGAGCCGCAGCTGGCGGGTGCCGGTGCGCCGATGCCGCGTGACATGGACCGGCCTCAGCCGGCCGGCATGACCACGATGGGTCGCATGGGCGCTATGGCCGGCATGGGGGGCGCGACCGCAGCGCCCCAGACCACGCCGATCGAACTGTCTGGTGACGATTTCGGCCATTTCGAGCGCCTGCTATCGGAGGTCAACACGGCCTATTCGAACGAGGACGAGAAGGGCCTGCGCGAGCGCGTCACGCCCGAGATGTTCGGCTTCTTCGATGAGGATCTCTCCGGCAACGCCCAGAAGGGCCTCGTCGATCGCGTCTCCGACGTAAAGCTGCTGCAGGGCGACCTTGCGGAAGCCTGGCGCGAGGGCAACCTCGACTACGCCACCGTCGCGATGCGCTTCAGCCTGATCAACGCGCTCTATGAGCGCGCCAGCGGCAAGGTCGTCGAAGGCGACGCCACCGTGCCGCAGGAGGTCACGGAGCACTGGACCTTCGTGCGCCCGCGCGGCGGCGCCTGGAAGCTCTCGGGCATCCAGCCGGCGGCCTGAGCCTCACATCGACGGACGATTTTGGAAACGGCCGGGGCAACCCGGCCGTGTTTAGTTTCGTGGTTTCGGGTGTCGCGGCCGTCGAAAGCGCTTTATAGGCAAGACTGAAACGCGACGTCATCCCGGACGGAGCGAAGCGAAGCTCCGGGATCCATCATAAGGCACGACACTGCTCGATGATCGATCCCGGATCGGCGCGGCTTCGCCGCTTGTCCGGGATGACGGAATGCCCTGTCCTGCCATTCTGCTGCCTGCGGAGCCATGCCCATGTCCGATATGCGTCTCGTCGTCGTCGGTGCTGCAGGCCGCATGGGCCGGATGCTGATCAGGGCGATCCATGAGGCGCCGGGCTGCACCCTGTCGGCGGCGGTCGAGCGCCCGGGATCGCCCCATCTCGGCCAGGACGCGGGCTTGCTCGCCGGGCTCTCGGCGAGCGGCATCCCCGTGACCGACGCGGCCGGACCGGCATTCGCATCCGCCGAGGGCGTGCTCGACTTCACCACCCCCGACGCGACGGTGGCCTTCGCCGGCCTCGCCGCTCAGGCGCGCATCGCTCATATCGTCGGCACCACCGGGCTGGAGCCGCAGCACCTGGCGAGCCTCGCGGAAGCGGCGCGGCATACCGCCATCATCCGCTCCGGCAATATGAGCCTCGGCGTCAACCTGCTGGCGGCGCTGGTGCGCAAGGTCGCCGCCACGCTGGGCACCGACTGGGACATCGAAATCGTCGAGATGCATCACCGCATGAAGGTCGATGCGCCGTCGGGCACCGCGGTCCTGCTGGGTGAAGCGGCGGCGCAGGGGCGTGCGGTCGAGCTCTCCCAGCAGCGCGTCGCCGTCCGCGACGGGCAGACCGGCGTCCGCGAACCGGGCACGATCGGCTTTGCGACCCTGCGCGGTGGCACGGTGGTCGGCGATCACAAGGTCATCTTCGCCGGCGCGGGCGAGCGGCTCGAACTCGCCCATATCGCGGAAGATCGCGGGTTGTTCGCGCAAGGCGCGGTGAAGGCCGCGCTCTGGGGCAGGGGCCGCGAGCCCGGCTTATATGCGATGGCCGACGTGCTCGGACTGGATTCGCTGTAGGCCCTCGGGATGACCCGGCTCGTCGTCGCGCCCGGTGTCGTGCATTGGCCGGGTTACCTGCCGCCGGCCGCACAGACGGCTCTGGTCGCCGATCTGCGCGAGGTCGCTCGCATCGCGCCTTTCTTCCAGCCGCGCATGCCCAAGACCGGCAAGCCCTTCTCCGTCCGCATGACCAATTGCGGCGATCTCGGCTGGGTCTCGGACGAGACGGGTTACCGCTATCAGCCGCTTCATCCCGCGACCGGCGCGCCCTGGCCGCCGATGCCGGCGATCCTCAAGCAAGCCTGGCGAGATCTCGCGGGTTATCCGCACCCGCCAGAGGCCTGTCTGGTCAATTTCTATCAGGCCGATGCGAAGATGGGCCTGCATCAGGACCGCGACGAGCAGGACTTCGACGCGCCGGTCGTATCACTTTCGCTCGGCGACACCGCGGTCTTCAGGATCGGCGGGACGCAGCGCGGCGGCAAGACCGTGTCGCTGAAGCTGGCCTCGGGCGATGCCCTGCTCTTCGGCGGTGAGGCCCGGCTGGCTTATCACGGCATCGACCGCATCCTCGCCGGCTCCTCGGCGCTGCTGCCGCAGAGCGGGCGAATCAACCTGACCCTGAGGCGCGTGACGAAGCCCGACGCCTGCGCCTCATCGTCATTGCGAGCGTAGCGAAGCAATCCAGCTTCGAGGTTCTGGATTGCTTCGCTACGCTCGCAAAGACGCAGAAGCGTCAGCGCGGCTCGTCCGACCCCGGCAGGCGCGGAAACGACCAGCCCAGCAGGATCGACCCGGCGCGCAGCCCAAACCCGGCGGCAAGCCCGCCGACCATCACGATGGCCGGGCCGAAGCCGAGTTGCGTGAGCAGAGCCGTGGCGGTGGCGCCGGCGGCTGCGGCGGTGACGTAGAAATCCCGGCTCCACAGCACCATGGCGCGATCGCCCGCCAGGATGTCGCGTAGGATGCCGCCGAAGGAGGCGGTGACGGCCCCGAGCGCGATCGCGGACAGCACCGGAACCCCGGCCGCCAGCGCCTTCTGGGTGCCCGACACCGCAAACAGCGCCAGCCCCGCCGCATCGGCCCAGAGCAGCAGACGCTTGGCGCTCCAGCCGTCGAGCCGGCCGGGGCGCAGATAGGCGATCGTCCAGGCAACGAGCGCCACGCCGGCGCAGATGATCACGCCGAGCGGCGCCTCGACCCACCAGACCGTGCGCGCCAAAAGCAGATCCCGCAAGGTGCCGCCGCCGGCGCCGGTGACGGTGGCCAGCAGGATGAAGCCGAACGGATCCATGCCCTTGCGGGCCGCGACGAGGGCGCCGGTCAGCGCGAAGACGGCGACGCCGGCAGCCTCAAGCACCGGTCAGTGGCCGGTGATGGCGGGATCGGCGCCCTCGGGGGCAGGGGGCTTGGGCGCGCCGGCGGAGATCCCGACCAGCGCCGGCCGCAGCACGCGCTCGCCGATCTTGTAGCCCGACTGAACGACCTTGGAGACGAGCCCCTTGGCGACCTCGGCATCGGGCGCCTCGAACATCGCCTGGTGCATGTTGGGGTCGAACTTCTCGCCGAGCGGCTCGATCTTGCGAACGCCGTGGCGCTCCAGCGTCTTGAGCAAGTCGCGCTCGGTCAGATCGACGCCCTCGATAAGGGCCTTGAGCGCGGGCTCCTCGGTGGCGCGGGCCGTCTCGGGCAGGCTCTCGATTGCGCGCCGCAGATTATCCGCCGACCCCAGCAGGTCGCGGGCAAAACTCGTCACCGCATAGGCCTTGGCGTCGCCGATCTCGCGCTCGGTGCGACGGCGCAGATTTTCCATGTCGGCCAGCGTCCGCAGCAGCTTGTCCTTGAGATCGTCGCGCTCGGCCTCGATCCGGGCAAAATTCGCCTGGATGATCTCCTCGGGTGACTGCAGCGCGGTGTCGTCGATGACGGGCTCTGCGTTCGGATGTTCCGGCGAGGGGTTCTGCGTCATGGCGTGATCCAATCCATATCGATCGTCTTGCGCGAAATCCGACATCCGGCTTCCGCTGAAACCAAGGCTCTCGGCTTCCATCGAAGACCTGGCCGCGACATCGGCGCGCGACCGCGTTCCCGGCCGATATCGGGCTTGCGCCGGTTTAAATCAAGCGCGGGCGGGCGTCTTCGCCTTGGGCGCGGCCGCCTTGTCGTGCCAGAAGCTGAACACGTCGAGCAGGGCCCGGCGGATCGCGAGCTGGCGTTGCGTCGAGACGATCTTCGCGTTGGTCAGGTCGGTGACGTAGAACACGTCGACGGCCTTTTCGCCGAAGGTCGCGATATGGGCCGAGGCGATGTTGAGGTTGAGCTTCCCGATCGCGGTGGTGAGATCGTAGAGCAGGCCCGGCCGGTCGAGCCCGGCGATCTCCAGCACCGTGTGGCGGGCCGACAGCACGTTGTCGATGATGACCTCGGGCGCGACCTGGAAGGTCTGGCCGCGCGCCGGCGGCGCCCGGCGCTGCGCCACCAGATCGGCGATCTTGATCTCGCCCTTGAGCGCCCGCTCGATCGCCGCCGCGATCCGCTCGGCGCGGCGCAGTTCATCGTCATCCATGTCGAAAGCGCGCGAGACCGAGATCGTATCGAGCACCAGCCCGTCCGTGGTGGTGAAGATCTGGGCATCGACGATGTTGCCGCCCGACGCCGCGCAGGCGCCGGTGACAATGGCGAGCAGACGCGGATGGTCCGGCGCCAGAATGGTGAGCTCGGTGATCCCGCGGAACTGGTCGGTTTCGACCAGCGTCGCGGTGGTGCGCCCTTCGGCCTCGGCGCGGGCCATGAAGCGCGCGTGCTTCTCCTGCCGGCCGACATCGGTCTTGATCCAGTAGGCTGGGTAGTGCCGGGCGAGATAGGCGTCGCGCGCTGCGGCCCCCCAGTCAGAGAGTCGCTCCTTCAGCGCATCCTGCTTCTTCTCGACCCGCGCCTTGCGCTCGATCGCGGAATGGCCGCCGGCGAGCACGATCTCGGTCTCATAATAGAGCGTGCGCAGGAGCTGGCCCTTCCAGCCGTTCCAGACGCCGGGGCCGACGGCCTTGATGTCGGCCACCGTCAGGACGAGCAGGAGCTTCAGCCGCTCCAGAGTCTGCACGGTGGCGGCGAAGCTCTCGATCGTCTTTGGGTCGCCGAGATCGCGGCTCTGCGCGACGGTCGACATGTCGAGATGGTGCTCGACCAGCCAGGCGGCGGTTTCGGTCTGTCCTTCGGTCAGGCCGAGCCGCGGCCCGAGCTTGCGGGCGATCCGGGCGCCGGCGACCGAATGATCCTCGATCCGCCCCTTGGCGATGTCGTGCAGCAGCAGCGCGACATAGAGCGCCCGGCGATTGGCGATCGTCGGCATGATCTCGTTGGCGAGCGGATGCTCCGACTGCAGCACGCCGGCATCGATCTCGGCGAGAACGCCGATGCTCCGGATCAGGTGCTCGTCGACCGTGTAGTGATGATACATATTGAATTGCATCATCGCCACGACGCGTCCGAAATCCGGCACGAACTTGCCCAGCAGCCCGGATTCGTTCATTCGCCGCAGCACCGCCTCCGGCGAGCGCCGCGCGGTGAGGATCTCGAGGAAGATGCGGTTGGCATCGGGATCGTTGCGCAGCTGCGGTGTGATGAGCCGCAGCGACTGCGTCACCAACCGGCTGGCATCGGGGTGGATCGCCAGATCGTCCCGGCTGGCGATTTCGTAGAGTCGCAGCAGGTTGACCGGGTCGCGCCGGAAGGCGTCGGGATCGACCACGTTGAGGCGCTGGCTCTTCAGCGTGAAGTCGGGATGGCCGAGCGCGCGCACCCGCTTGCGCTTGGCAAAGGAGCCTAGCAGGCGCGACAGCGAGGCACGCGGCTTCTGCTGGCGCGCCTCCAGCGCGGCACAGACGATCGCGGTCAGGTCGCCGACATCCTTGGCGACGAGGAAATACGCTTTCATGAAGCGCTCGACCGGGGCCTGCCCGCTGCGGCCGGCATAGCCGATCGCCGCCGCTACCTGCCTTTGCAGGTCGAAGGACAGCCGTTCCTCAGCCCGCCCGGTGATGAAATGCAGCCAGCAGCGCACGCGCCAGAGGAACTCCTCCGAGCGCTGGAACATCAGCAGTTCCTTGCGGTCGAACAGGCCGGCCGCGACCAGCTCGCGCACATCGTCGACGCGGTAGGCATATTTGGCGATCCAGAACAGCGTGTTCAGGTCGCGCATGCCGCCCTTGCCGTCCTTGACGTTGGGCTCGACGAGATAGCGCGAGGTTCCGGCGCGGCGCACGCGCGTCTCGCGCTCCTGCAGCTTGGCCTCGGTGAAAGCCGGGGCCGTGCCCTCGACGACCTCGGCGCCGTACCGACGCAGCATGTCGTGAAACAGCAGCACGTCGCCGGTGACGAAACGGGCCTCGAGCAGGGCGGTGCGGACCGTCATGTCGGCGCGCGCCTCGCGCACGCAATCATCGAGCGAGCGCACCGAATGCCCGACCTTCAGCTTCAGGTCCCAGAGCGGGTAGAGCATCGCCTCGACCACGCTCTCGCCCCAGGCGGTCTGCTTGTGCGGAAACAGGAAGAGCAGATCGACGTCCGAGCCCGGGGCCAGCGTCCCCCGCCCATAGCCTCCGACCGCGACGACCGCGATCCGCTCCGATTGCGAGGGGTTCAGCGCCGGATAGAAATGCTCCGTCGCCGCGACATGCAGGCAGCCGACGACGCCATCCATCACCGCCGAAAGATGCTGCGCACAGATCAAGCCATGGCGTGGTCGCTTGAGCAGTTCGCGGGCGGAGTCGTGGCCCTGGTCGAGGATGTCCCGCAGCGCCGCCACGAGCAGGCCGCGCGTATCGGCCCCCGGACCGCTGCGTGCGAGCAGATCGGTCATGGCCCGTCGGGGGCTCGCCAGAACGGCGGCAAGTTCGAGCACCGGTTGATTGGCGGATGACACCCGGCCTGACCTCGTTCGCTGTGGCGTCCGGCTCGGAAGCCGCCCAAGGCTGGTTAGCATGAGAGGCGGATTCGGAAAGCGGTTTAATTACACGTTGTTCAATGTTGAATATCCGATTCAACAGAAAGAGCCGTACTGTTTGACATACAGAACGAATGGACCTAAAAGGCGGATACGCGCCGATTTGAGCCACCAGCTTGCGGGCGCGAAACAAGTGCAGCTAAAGCGTGGGGCATGGGCGCCAACCTGTCGCTCGGTCCCTTCGCGCATCGAAAGGGACCCTGAATGACCATTTCCCGCCGTCTAGCCGTCGCCGGCCTTGCCGTGTCGCTCGTTCTCTCTGCCGGACAGGCCTTCGCCCAGGCGCCCAAGGAAATCCGCGTCGACTTCGCGACCTATAACCCGGTCAGCCTCGTCCTGAAGGACAGCGGCATCCTCGAGAAGGCACTGGCGGCCGACGGCATCACCGTGCGCTGGGTGCAGTCCGCCGGCTCCAACAAGGCACTGGAGTTCCTCAACGCCGGCTCGCTCGACTTCGGCTCGACGGCCGGCGCAGCCGCGCTGATCGGCAAGATCAACGGCAACCCGATCAAGACGATCTATGTCTATTCGCGGCCGGAATGGACGGCGCTGGTCACCGGCGCCAAGAGCGAGATCACCAAGGTCGCCGACCTCAAGGGCAAGCGCGTCGCCGTCACTCGCGGCACTGACCCGCATATCTTCCTCGTCCGGGCGCTGGCCGAGGCCAAGCTGACGGAGAAGGACGTCAGGCTCGTCCTCCTGCAGCATGCCGACGGGCGCCTGGCGCTCGAGCGCGGCGACGTCGATGCCTGGGCTGGTCTCGACCCGCTGATGGCCGCCGCCGAGGTCGAGAGCGGCGCCAAGCTGTTCCACCGCAAGGCCGCCGACAACACCTGGGGCGTGCTCAACGTCCGCGAGGCCTTTGCCAGGGAGAATCCGGCCCTCGTGCGCAAGGTTCTTGCGGCTTACGAGGAGGCGCGCGCCTATGCGCTCGCCAACCCGGCCGAGCTGAAGAAGACGCTGGTCGCCTACACCAAGCTGTCCGATGCGGTGATCGAGCGGCAGCTCACCCGGACCGAACTCACGCATTCCACGATCGGGCAGGCCCAGGCCGAGACGATCATCGCGGCTGGCCTCGCGCTGCAGGAAGCCGGCGTCGTGCCCGCCAAGACCGATGTGAAGGCCGTGGTCGATGACCTGCTCGACCGTCGCTTCGCCGTTACCAACTGACGTCGCGTCGGCCCCCCGATGAGTGCGCTCGGCATCGAGACGGCTGCGGATGAGCAGGGCGGTCCCGCTCGTCCGCGGCCACGCCGGGCGGGCGTGGCGCTGGCGGGTTTCGCGCTGCCGGTCGTGCTGGCCGTGTTGTGGGAGATCGCCGTCAGGTCGGGCTTCGCCAATGGGCGCCTGATGCCACCGCCGAGCGTGGTCGGCGCCACCCTCTGGTCTCTCGCGGCTTCGGGCGAACTCTTCACCCATGCCGCGGCGACGCTCTGGCGGGTTGCTGCCGGGTTTGCCCTCGGCGCTGCGGCGGGCACCTTGCTCGGCGCCGTCACCGGCGCGCTTCCGGTGGCGCGCGGTCTGATCGACCCGACGCTGCAGGCCCTGCGCGCCATTCCCTCGATCGCCTGGGTGCCGCTCTTCATCCTCTGGCTCGGCATCTTCGAGGCGTCGAAAGTGGCGCTGATCGCGGTCGGCGTGTTCTTCCCGGTCTATCTCGGTGTGGCCGCCGCGATCCAGGGCATCGACCGCAAGATCGTCGAGGTCGGCCGTGTCTTCAGGCTCGGCCGGCTGGCGATGGCGCGACGGGTGCTGCTGCCGGCGATCCTGCCGGCCTGGATCACGGCGCTGCGCTCGGGGCTCGGGCTGGGCTTCATGTTCGTGGTCGCGGCCGAGATCATGGGCGCCAGCGAAGGCCTCGGCTACCTCCTCGTCGATGGCCAGCAACTCGGCCGGCCCGACACCATCATCGCGGCCATCATCAGCTTCGCCGTGCTCGGAAAGCTGGCCGACGGCCTCCTCGTCGCCCTGACGCGGCCGGTTCTCGCCTGGCAGGACACGGCCCGCGACAAACTCTGAGAAAGCCCTCGATGCTGAGCTTCGAGACCCTGTCGAAAACCTATGCCGACGGCACGCAGGCGCTGTCGGCCGTCACCCTCGATGTCGCACAGGGCGAGATCCTGGCGCTGGTCGGCGGCTCGGGCTGCGGCAAGACCACGCTGCTGCGCCTGATCGCCGGTCTCGACCGGCCGAGCGCCGGGCGCATCCTGCTCGATGGCGAGGCGATCGCCGAGCCGCGCGCCGATGTCGGGGTGATCTTCCAGGAGCCGCGCCTGTTCCCCTGGCTATCGGTGGCCGAGAATGTCGGCTTCGGCCTCTCGCATCTCTCCGCCTTCGAGCGCGAGGGGCTGGTCACCAACGCCCTCGTTCGTGTCGGGCTCGGCGGGCACGACCGGCGCTGGCCGCGCGAACTCTCCGGCGGCCAGCAGCAGCGCGTCGCCATCGCCCGCGCCCTCGTCACGCGACCCAAGCTGCTGCTGATGGACGAGCCGTTCTCGGCGCTCGACGCCACCACCCGCGCCAGCCTCCACGGCCATCTGCTCGCTTTGTGGGGCGAGAGCCGGCCCACCGTCGTCATGGTGACCCATGACGTCGAGGAGGCCGTGACGCTGGCCGACCGGATCGTGGTGATGCAGCCCAAGCCGGGGCGGGTCTTCGACGCCTTCGATAACCCGCTCGCCCGCCCGCGCGACCGGCTCTCGCCGGCTTTCGAGGCGGCCAAGCGCGAGATCCTGCGCAGCCTCGATCGTTCGCTGCGCGACGAGGCCCCGCACCAGCAGAAGGCTGCCGAGACCGCCGGGATGTGGTGGTGAGCCGCGTCACGGGGTATCGCTTTCCGGTGGCCTGTGACCGCCCGAGCCTCTATCAGCGATCCCGACCGCTTCATTCGACTTGAGGTTCTGACATCATGGACGTCACCGCTCTCCGCGCCCTGCAGGCGCCGCTCAAGGACTCCTACCGTTCCGATCCCGGCGCAGCCGTCGTCACCCTGAAGGCCAAGGGCGAGCTCGACGACCAGCACATCGCCTGCAAGGTCGAGACCGGCCGTGCGATCGCGCTGGCGGGGTTGCACCCGGCCACCGGCGGCTCGGGCGCCGAACTCTGCTCCGGTGACATGCTGCTGGAGGCCCTTGTCGCCTGCGCCGGCGTCACGCTGAAGGCGGTGGCCACCGCGCTCGAGATCGAGTTGAAGAAGGGCATCGTCCATGCCGAGGGCGATCTCGACTTCCGCGGCACGCTCGGTGTCGCAAAGGACGCCGCCGTCGGCTTCAAGGCGATCCGGCTGTCCTTCGAGGTCGAGACCGATGCGCCGCAGGAGAAGCTCGACACACTGCTGAAGCTGACCGAGCGCTACTGCGTCGTGTTCCAGACGCTGAACGTCAAACCCGAGCTGAGCGCGACCCTGGCGGTCGCCTGATCGCCCGGCCGCTCACTCGGCCGCCTTCTTCAAGGCCAGACCCTCGGCGAAGGGCAGCGTCGGCTCGCCCTTCGCCTCGTCGAAATCGAGCGCCACGATGCGCTCGCCACGGCCCACGATCTTGCCCGCCGAGGTGCGCAGACCCGCGACGTCGTCCTGCGCCTGGCGGAAATGCTGGTCGAGTTTTTCCGCCCGCTCGCCGAGCCGCCGGACATCGGCCAGGAGCTTGCCGACTTCGCTCTGGATCACCTGCGCCTCCTCGCGCATCCGCGCGTCGCGCACCAGCGACTGCATCAACTGGATCGCGAGCGCCAGCAGCGAGGGCGAGACGATCATGATCCGGGCGCGATGCGCCTTCTGGATTACGTCGTCGAAATGCTCGTGCAGATCGGCATGGATCGATTCCGAGGGCACGAAGAGCAAGGCGAGGTCCTGCGTCTCGCCCGGCAGAAAATAGCGCTCGGCGATGTCCTTCACATGCACGCCGACATCGTTGCGCACCCGGGCGGCGGCTGCCTTGCGCGCCTCCTCGCCGCGGGCCTCGCGCAATTGCGTGAAACTCTCCAGCGGAAACTTGGCGTCGATGACGAGCCCGCGCCCGTCGCCGGGCAGCGTCACCAGGCAATCGGGCCGCTTGCCGTTCGAGAGCTGAGGCTGGAAAGCGAAGAAGGCGCCGGGCAGGCCGTCGCGGATGATCGCCTCCATCCGGCCCTGGCCATAGGCGCCGCGCGCCTGCTTGTTGGAGAGCACGTCGCGCAGCGTGACCACCTCGGAGGTGAGGTTGGTCAGGTTCTTCTGGGCGCTGTCGATCACCGCCAGCCGCTCCTGCAGCCGGCCCAGGCTCTCGCTGGTCTGGCGGACATTCTGCTCCAGCCCCTGACCGACTTGATGGCGCAGGCCCTCCATGCGGTCGGCGACGAGGCGCGCGAGATCGCCCTGCCGGGTGGAGAGGATTTCGGCCATGGACTGCATCCGGCCGGTCAGCTCCGCCTGGAGGCGGTTCGTCTCGGCGACCTTGTCGTCGGTCTCGCGGGCCCGCTCGGCGGCGATGGCCGCTTCCAGCGCGCGGCCTCGGCTCGCCCGCCAGGATGAAAGCGTCATGATCAGCAGCAGGGCGAGGCTGAGGGTCGCAAAGCCGATCGCGGCCTCGCCCCAGGTGACCGGGCGGTCGAGCAGGATGAAGGCGATCTCGTTCATGCGGAAACGATAACCGATTCGGGTGAACGAATTCGAACGAAAGCGGAACAGTTTGACCGGCGGGGCACAAGCGCTTATGTCGCCGTCTCGTCATTGAAAAATCGCGTAGAACGCTCCCCATGGCCATCCGCCCGCTCGTCATCCTGCCCGACGCCCAGCTTCGCCTGGTTTCGACCCCGGTCGCGCAGATCACGCCCGAGATCCGTACGCTCGTCGCCGACATGTTCGAGACGATGTATGATGCGCCGGGCATCGGCCTTGCCGCCATCCAGATCGGCGTGCCCTGGCGCGTGGTGACGCTCGATGTCGCCAAGCGTGCGGCCAGCGAACAGGCAGACGCGGAAGGCACCGAAGCGGAAGACGATCAGGCGAAGCGCGACGCCCAGCCGCGCAACCCGATCGCCTTCATCAATCCGGAGATCACCTGGTCGTCCGAGGAGCGCAGCGTCTATGAGGAAGGCTGCCTCTCGATCCCCGAATATTACGAGGAGGTCGAGCGTCCGGCGTTCGTGAAGGTCAGCTATACCGATCTCGACGGCAAGCCGCAGGAGATCGAGGCCGACGGCCTGCTTGCCACCTGCATCCAGCATGAGATCGACCATCTGAACGGCGTGCTGTTCATCGACCATCTCTCGCGCCTCAAGCGCGAGCGCGTCACCAAGCGCTTCGCCAAGCAGGCAAAGCGCGAAGCGTGACGCAACTGACACAAGAGCTTCCGCAGCCCTCATCCTGAGGAGCGCTCGGCACGAGCGCGTCTCGAAGGATGCTCCAGATGGTTCCGGAGCCTCCTGGACCCTCCTTCGAGACGCCGCTGCGCGGCGCCTCAGGATGAGGGTTCAAATGATCATTCGGCGGGCCATGCCTGTCCAGTTGAGGTAGAATCCAGCGTATGAGTTTGCGCGTCATCTTCATGGGCACGCCCGATTTCGCGGTGCCGACGCTGACCGAGATCATCGGCCAGGGCCACGAGGTCGTCAGCTGCTACACCCGCGCCCCGGCCCAGGCCGGTCGTGGCCTCGAACTGAAACCCTCGCCGGTGCACAGGGCGGCCGAGCGCTTCGGCATCCCCGTCTTCACGCCCTCGACCCTGAAGACGCCCGACATCGCCGACCAGATCGCTTCCCATCAGGCCGACGTCGCCGTCGTCGTCGCCTATGGTATGATCCTGCCGCAGGCCATCCTCGACATCCCGGAGCTCGGCTGCCTGAACCTGCATGCCTCGCTGCTGCCGCGCTGGCGCGGCGCGGCGCCTATCCAGCGTGCGGTGATGGCGGGCGATGCCGAAAGCGGCGTCTGCGTCATGAAGATGGAAGCCGGCCTCGACACCGGCCCCGTCGGCATGGTCGAGCGGCTGGAGATCGGCCCGGATATGACATCGGGCGAGCTGCACGACGCGCTCGCGCCGCTGGGCGCGGATCTGATGGTGCGCGCCCTGGCCGCGCTGGGGCGCGGCGCTCTGCGTTTCACGCCACAGCCGGACGAGGGCGTGACCTACGCCGCCAAGATCGCAAACGCCGAGGCGAAGCTGAACTGGGCGAGGCCGGCGCGGCAGGTGCATGACCTCGTGCGCGGCCTGGCGCCATTCCCGGGCGCTTTCGCCGAGATCGATCTCGGCAAGGGGCCCGAGCGGCTCAAGATCCTGCGCACCGCGCTCGCGGGCGGTGCGGCCGAGCCGGGCATACTGCTGGACGAGGATGGTACTGTCGCCTGCGCGGAAGGGGCGGTGAAACTGCTCCAAGTCCAGCGGGCGGGCGGGCGTCCCGTTAGCGGCGCGGAGTTCCTGCGCGGCGCGCGCCTCGGCGCCGGCGGCAGGCTCTGATGCCGCGCTACAAGCTCGTCATCGAATATGACGGCACGCCCTTCTCGGGCTGGCAGCGCCAGGCCAACGGGCCGTCGGTTCAGCAAAGCGTCGAGGAGGCGATCGAGGCCTTCTGCGGCCATGCCGTCAGGCTGCACTGCGCCGGGCGCACAGATGCCGGCGTCCACGCCACGCACCAGGTCGCCCATGTCGATCTCGACAAGGACTGGCGCACGGATGTCGTGCGCGACGCCAGCAATGCCCGCCTCAAGCGCCTGCCGGTTGCTGTGGTCAGCGCCCAGGCCGTGACCGATGAATTCGACGCGCGGATTTCGGCGAAACGACGCTACTACATCTACCGCATCATCGACCGCCGCGCGCAGCCGGCGCTCGACCGCGACCGGCTCTGGCATGTGCCGGTCAAGCTCGACCACGAGGCGATGGACCGCGCCGCCAAAGCTCTGCTCGGCCATCACGACTTCACCACCTTCCGCGCCGCCGAATGCCAGGCCAACAGCCCGATGCGCACGCTGGACCGGCTCGACGTCCGCCGCGAGGGCGACGAGATCGTCGTCTATGCCCATGCCCGCTCCTTCCTGCATCATCAGGTCCGCTCCATCGTCGGCTGCCTGAAGATGGTCGGGGCCGGGCGCTGGCCGGAAAACAAGCTGGGCAAGGTCCTGGCGGCTTGCGACCGCTCGCAATGCGCGGCGCTGGCCCCGCCCTGCGGGCTGTATCTGGCGGGTGTGGATTACTGAGGGTCAGGTGCGGCCGGCGCCTCGAAATAGGCGGTCAGCAGCCGGTGCGTGATGGCCTCCAGCGTCAGCAGATCCGCGACCGCCACGCACTCGTTCACCTGATGCATGGTCTGTCCGACGACGCCGTATTCCACCACCGGGCAATAGCTCTTGATGAAGCGCGCATCCGAGGTGCCGCCCGTCGTCGACAGCGCCGGCCGCTGGCCGGTCTGCGCCTCGACGGCATCGGCCACCATCGCGACGAAGGGGCCGGGCTGCGTCAGGAAGGCGACCGCATTGGTCGGTTTGCAGGTCAGGACGTAGCGCACGCTGTTGCCGGCCGCCTGCGCCAGGCGGCGCTCCAGCTCCTGCGCGAGGGTGTCGGGCGTCCAGATGTCGTTGAAGCGGATGTTGAACACCGCCCGCGCCTGCGCCGGCACGACATTGCTGGCGGGGTTGCCGACATCGACGGTGGTGAATTCGAGATTGCTGGCGTCGAAATAGGGGGTGCCCCCATCGAGCGGCTCGGCATCGAGCGCCGCCAGCAGGCGCACCATGCCGCGGATCGGGTTCTCGGCCAGATGCGGATAGCCGACATGGCCCTGCTTGCCGTGAACGACCAGTTCGCCCGTCAGCGAGCCGCGCCGGCCGATCTTGATCATGTCGCTCATCGCGGCCGGGTTGGTCGGCTCGCCCAGCAGGCAATGATCGAAGCGCTCGCCGCGCTCATGCGCCCAGGCCAGCAGCTTGGCGGTGCCGTTGATCGCGGGCCCCTCCTCGTCGCCCGTAATCAGGAAGGCGATCGACCCCGGCGCCTGCGGGTTGTCGCGGCGGAACCGCAAGGCGGCGGCCATCATCGCCGCCAGCCCGCCCTTCATGTCGCAGGCGCCGCGGCCATGCAGCAGACCGCCCTCGACTGCGCCGCTGAAAGGATCGCGCGTCCAAGCCGCCGCGTCGCCGACAGGCACGACATCGGTATGGCCGGCAATGACGAAAACGGGTGCCTGGGTGCCGATCCGGGCATAGAGATTCTCGACATCGGGCGTGCCGGGTTCGCCGAACACCGGCCGCTCGACGCGATACCCTGCCGGGGAGAGCACGGCGTCGATCAGCGCCAGTGCGCCGCCTTCATGCGGCGTCACCGAAGCGCAGCGAACCAGCGCCTGCGTCAGTGCGACGGGGTCGAGGGGATCGAAGGCGAGGTCTGCGAGCGCGCTTGTGTCCATGAGCCCGCTTTACCACCGGGGGCGTCCGCTGCAAGCGGCTCGCGGCTTCGCGCCGAAGGCATCAGCCCCAGATCGACCAGCGCGAACAGCCAGGCGATCAGCGCGACCGTGTCGAGCGAGGGCGCCCAGAGATAGGGCAGCCAGGGCTTGAGATGCGCCGGGAGCACGATCACGCAGATCAGGATGATGCCGTAGAGGCCGCTGCTGCCGCGATCGGTCGCGCGTTTGGCCGCCAGCGCCGCCCAGGGGAACAACGCGAAGGCCTGCGCGAAGGCGACGATCTTCTCAGCCTCGAAGTAGAAGAAGGTGGAGGCCAGCTTCTGGATGCCGAGCAGCGCGAAGGCAACCAGCGCGCTTCCCAGCCAGAAGCGGCGGAGGCCGATGCGGCCGTCGAAGTCGGTGAGGAGGCGGAAGACGGTCATCGATGGGCTCCGATGACGTCCTTGTGCCATGCCCCCGCGGTGACGGGAAGAATATGGTGAATAAAAGGTTAACGCAGCCATTGCCGCGTTAACGCAGAAAGGGCTTGAATGCCGCGCTCCGCGCCGCTAGCTGCGGCAGACGGTGTTGACATTCCGCAAGTGCGATAGAGCCTTGGCGCAGTCGGACCTCATCGAATTCAAGCGGCGCGCCGGCGTCCGAGCGAGGTTTGCGACATGACCATCCGTTTCCATCGCGGCGATCTCCCGGACGGGTTCGAAGCCGGCGCCAGCGTGGCGATCGACACCGAAACCCTGGGTCTCAACCCGCACCGCGACCGTCTTTGCGTCGTCCAGCTGTCGCGCGGCGACGGGTCCGCCGATGTCGTCCAAATTCCCAAGGAAGGGCCCCGTCCGGTCAATCTGATCGCGCTGCTGGAGGACCGGGCCGTCCTGAAGCTGTTTCATTTCGCCCGCTTCGATATCGCGGTGCTGCAGCAGGCCTTCGGCGTCGTTACGGGCCCGGTCTATTGCACGAAGATCGCCTCGAAGCTGACGCGCACCTACACGGACCGGCACGGCCTGAAGGATCTGGTCCGCGAGCTTCTGGGCATCGAACTGTCCAAGCAGCAGCAATCATCCGACTGGGGCGCCGACACGCTCAGCGACGCCCAGCTTTCATATGCCGCCTCCGATGTCCTGCATCTGCACGCCCTCCATGGACGGCTCGAAGCGATGCTCGCCCGCGAGGGGCGCGCCGACCTGGCGAAAGCCTGTTTCGCATTCTTGCCGGTGCGGGCGCAGCTCGATCTGGCGGGTTGGCCGGAAGCCGACATTTTCGCGCATACTTGACAATTTCTAAGCTGTCTTGCGTCAGTCTGACGGTCGGTCGTCGGCGCGGGGGCGCGTGCCGGATGACACGAAAAAGCCGTTAGCGACTGCCATTGCGCGGAGCATGACTGTGGCAATGACATCCAGTGACTGGGCCGCCCCCCCCGACGGGCGAACGGAGGCCAGGAGCCTGGCGCGCCGTCGGGCGGCCTTCGGCTCCGCACGCCGGCACACCATGCTCGTGCGGTTCCTGCGCCGCGCCATTCCCGTTGGCGCCGTCGTGGCGGTGCTGGCCCTGATCGTGGCGCCCTTCATGAACCCGCTGCGGGGGATCGCCAGTGTGTCGCTCGGCGCCGTCGGCATCTCCGGCGGCAAGGTGAAAATGGATACGCCGCGGCTGTCGGGGTTTCGCAAGGACAACCGCCCTTATGAGGTCACGGCCGAGGCCGCGCTTCAGGAAATCCGCAATCCCACGCAGGTCGAGCTGCAAACGCTGACGGCGCGGCTGCAGATGGAGCGCGAGGGCTGGGTGACGGTGAACGCCAAAACCGGCCTGTTCGACACGCAGAAGGAAAAGCTGCGGCTCGTCGACGACGTCCGGGTTAAGACCGAAGGCGGCTACGACATCCGGATGCGGACGGCCGATATCGACTTCAAGGGCGGCACGGTCGTCTCTAAGGAGCCGGTCAAGGTCGTCCTCGGCACCACCACGGTCGACGCCGACTCGCTCGACGTCAAGGACAACGGCGCGCTGATCGCGTTCCAGGGCCGCGTTCGCGCGTACATTCCCAATGCGCCGGCCGGGACGATCGCGGGCCCTGAGCGCGAAGGCAGTACGCCGCAGCTGGAGTTGTTGCGGTCGGCGTCTCCCCCCGCAGCCGAGGCCGCGTCGGCGGGCAACAAGCCTAACGGGACCGGACAGTGACAATGCAGGGCACCATGAACCGCTCCAGCCTCAACGCCTCCGGCTTGGCCCGCCTCGCCGGTGCGTCTCGCCCGCTTGCCACGCTTGCGGCGCTGGCCACGCTCTTGCTCGCCGTCCTGCCGCAGGATGCGCTGGCGCAAGGACGCAACCGCGGTGGCGCCGCCGCCGGTTCGCCGCTCGGCGGCCTTGGGGGCGACAGCAAGGAGCCGATCAAGATCGACGCCGACAAGTTGGACGTGCTCGACAAGGACAATCGCGCCGTCTTCAGCGGCAATGTCGTCGCCGTTCAGGGCGAGACCACCGTACGCTGCTCGATCATGACCGTGTTCTACGAGGGCCGCGGCGGTCCGGGCGCCGCCGGAGCCAAGCCTGCCACGCCTGCCGCGACGGCGCCGGCCGCGCCCGCAGGCGCGCCCGGCCAGTCGGGCGACAGCTCGATCAAGCGCATCGAATGCAAGGGGCCTGTCACCGTGGTCTCGAAGACCCAGGCCGCGACCTCCGACAATGCGGTGTTCGACCGTGCCAACAATCAGGTCATCATGACCGGCAACGTGGCGCTCAATGACGGTCCCAACATCACCCGGGGCGAAAAGCTGACCTACAACACCGTCACCGGCATCGCCAATGTCGAGACCAACAAGGGCGGTCGCGTGCAGGGGTTCTTCGTTCCCAACGCGGCCGAACCCGGCAAACCCGCTGCGGGCGCCAAGCCGGCCACGCCGACCAACTGAGCCCCGCTCGGCTCGGCCCCCGGCGCGCCGGCTGGGCTCATGCCTACCTTCTCTCCAGAACAGGCGCGATCCTTCGCTGTGACGATCTCCGACATGTCGCAATCCCAGACGGCGCCGGGCCGTGAACTGCCGCCGTCCCATCAGCGCGGGGGAGGGATTTTCAGCCGCCTGTTCGGCCGCGCCGGAGGCACCGATGAGGGCGCTTTCCCCGCTGGGGCTGCCGCCATCGGCGGGCCGGGCATCCTCGCCGTCAGCGGCCTGCGCAAGAGCTATGGCGGCCGCACCGTCGTCAGCGATGCGAGCCTCTATCTGCGCCAGGGCGAGGCTGTCGGATTGCTCGGCCCCAACGGCGCCGGCAAGACCACGATCTTCTACATGATCACCGGGCTGGTCGCGGCCGATCTCGGCACGATCTCGCTCGAAGGCAACGACATCACGCAACTGCCGATGTATCAGCGTGCGCGTCTGGGCATCGGCTATCTCCCGCAGGAGGCCTCGATCTTCCGCGGCCTCAGCGTCGAGGACAACATCCGCGCCGTGCTCGAGGTCGTCGAGCCGGATCGCAAGGCGCGCGAGCGACAGCTCGACCAGTTGCTCGAGGAATTCACGATCGCGCGCCTGCGCAAGGCGCCCTCGATCGCCCTGTCGGGTGGCGAGCGGCGTCGCTGCGAGATCGCGCGTGCGCTCGCAGGCAAGCCCTCCTTCATCCTGCTCGATGAGCCTTTCGCCGGCATCGACCCGATCGCGGTCGGCGACATCCAGGCTCTGGTGAGGCAGTTGACCGATCGTGGGATCGGCGTGCTGATCACCGACCACAATGTTCGCGAGACGCTCGGCCTCGTCGACCGGGCCTACATCATCCATTCGGGGCGCGTGCTGACCGAGGGCTCGCCCGCGGAGATCATCGCCAACCCCGATGTCCGCCGCGTCTATCTCGGCGAGGATTTCAGGCTCTAGTATCACTCGGGCGCGTGAGCCTTCCGGGCCGCGCTTCGACATCGTCCAGTCAGGGTCGGTGCGGGCGCAATCGAATGTCCGTCGCGCCGGCGCCCGATTGCGCCGCGGTCTGGCCTGGGAGCCCAATTTTTTGCGCTTGCGAAGATTTGCTGCAGCGCATTAACCTCTCCGCTCATTGCAGAGCCAAGGGCTTTGACGCGTCGCTTCGACGGCGATAGGCTTCATCTCAAAGCAAGAAGTGTGCCGATCCCGGCGCGCTGGCAGGGGAAGGTCGCGAGCGTATGGCGATGATGCCGCGCATGGAGTTGCGCCAGGGCCAGTCCCTGGTGATGACGCCGCAGCTGCTGCAGGCGATCAAACTTCTGCAGTTGTCGCATCTCGAACTTCAGAATTTCGTCGAGGGCGAGCTCGAGCGCAATCCGCTGCTGGAGCGCGATGACACCTCCGAGGGTCCGCTGCAGCTCAATGGCGGCGACAATATCCATGCCGCCGACGCCGAGAGCTTTGAGCGGGCAGAGAGCCTCAACAGCCAGGAAGGCATGGAGAACCGGCTGGGCACCGGGCTCGACAACGTCTTCCAGGGCGAGCAGCCGACCGTGGCGCGGCTCGACACCAGCGGTGCCGACAGCCTGCCCATCATCGGCGGCGCCTATGGCGGTTCGGGCGGGTCCTTCGAGGAGGGGCCTGACGGATTCGAAAGCAGCCTCACGGCGGAAGCCTCCCTGCACGAGCATCTCGGCGCGCAGCTCGATCTCGCCGTACAGGACCCCGCCGACCGCCTGATCGGCCGCCATCTGATCGATGCCGTCGATGACGCCGGCTATCTCGGCGAGCCCCTCGCCGACATCGCGGAGCGGCTCGGCGTGACGCTGGCGCGGGTCGAGAGCGTCCTGAGCATCGTCCAGAGCTTCGAGCCCTCCGGCGTCGCGGCGCGCGACGTCTGCGAGTGCCTGTCGATCCAGCTGCGCGACCGCGATCGTTTCGATCCGGCCATGCAGACCCTCGTTGCCAATCTCCATCTCGTCGCCAAGCGCGATTTCGCCGCGCTCAAGCGCCTCTGCGGCGTCGATGACGAGGATATTGCCGATATGGTCGCCGAGATCCGGCGGCTCGATCCCAAGCCCGGGCGCGGCTATGGCGGCTCGACGGCCGAGACGGTCGTGCCCGACGTCTTCATCCGAGCGGCGCCGGACGGCTCGTGGCTCGTCGATCTGAACCCGGACACGCTGCCACGCGTGCTGATCAACCAGACCTATCATGCGCGCGTGTCGAGCGCCGCGCGCAGCCATGAGGACAAGGCCTTCATCGCCGAATGCCTGCAGACGGCGAACTGGCTGACGCGCTCGCTCGAGCAGCGCGCCCGCACGATCCTGAAGGTGGCAAGCGAGATCGTGCGCCAGCAGGACGGCTTCTTCGCCCATGGTGTCGAGCATCTGCGCCCGCTCAATCTGAAGACCGTGGCCGACGCGATCGGCATGCATGAATCGACGGTCTCGCGCGTCACCTCGAACAAATATCTGATCTGCTCGCGCGGCGTCTTCGAGATGAAGTACTTCTTCTCGGCCGCGATCGCCGCCACCGGCTATGGCGAGGCTCATTCGGCCGAGGCCGTGCGCTTCCGCATCCGCCAGATGATCGACGACGAGGCCCCGGCCGATGTGCTCTCCGACGACGCGATCGTGGCGCGGTTGAAGGAGGGCGGCATCGACATCGCCCGGCGCACCGTCGCGAAGTACCGCGAATCGCTGCGAATCCCGTCCTCGATGGAACGCCGTCGCGAGAAGGTCGCCATGGCGATGGGCAGCCGCTGAGGCGAAGGCCAGGGCGCGGCCGGCCGTTGCGGCCTTATCATTGACATACCTGGTGGCCAGTTCTTAGCTCCCGAAGACGGCCGATCTCCCGGCCGTGACTGACAAGGGGAAGCACTCCATGAGCTTGCGAATCTCCGGCAAGAACCTCGATGTCGGCGAGGCCCTCCGCGGCCAGGCCGAGGCCCGCGTCGCTGCCGCTCTCAGCAAATACTACGAAGGCGGCTATCAGGGGCATGTCACCGTCGGCAAGGACGGCACGGCCTTCAAGACGGACGGCGTGCTGCATCTGTCCTCCGGCATCACGCTCGAAGCCTCGGGGACGGCGCATGACGCCTATGCCAGCCTCGACAAGATGGCCGAGCGCATCGAGAAGCGCTTGCGTCGCTACAAGCGGCGGCTCAAGGACCGCTCGGCGAGCGCCAATGGTCGCGAGCCCGGCGTCGAAATCCCCAGCTATGTGATCGCCGCTCCCGATGAGGAGATCGAGGAGATCGATCTGGATGATGCCGGCGATAACCCGGTGATCGTCGCCGAATCGACCAAATCGCTGCATATTCTGACCGTCGGCGACGCCGTCGCCGAGCTCGATCTGACGGGAGCCCCGGTGGTGATCTTCCGGCATGCTGGCAATGGCCGGATGAACGTCGTATACCGCCGCCGCGACGGCAATATCGGGTGGATCGATCCGCCGGCTTCGCTGTCGTAGGTTCCGCAGGCTATCGCGCGGGCCGCAACCTGGGCCCGGCCGCAAAGTCTCGTCGAGGGCGGCATGGGACATGCATGGACTAGCGCATGACGCTGACCGATCTCCTGACTCCCGCGGCGGTGATTTCGCCGCTGCGGGCCAACGGCAAGAAGCAGGCGCTGCTGGAACTGGCCCAGCACGCGGCGCGTCTTACCGGGCTGACAGAGCGCGATCTCTATGAGGCGCTGCTGCAGCGTGAACGCCTGGGCTCCACCGGAATCGGCGACGGCATCGCGATCCCTCATGGTCGTATGCCGGGCATCGATCGGCTGGTCGGGCTGTTCGCCCGTGCTGACAAGCCGTTCGATTTCGACGCGCTCGACGGGCAGCCGGTCGACATCATCTTCGTCCTGATCGCGCCCGAAGGCGCTGGCGCCGACCATCTCAAGGCGCTCGCCCGCGTCGCGCGCGTGCTGCGCAACCAGACGGTTCTGGAACAGATCCGCAGCGTCCGCGATCCCGCTGCGATCTACGCCATCCTGGCGGATTCGGCCGCCCAGGCGGCCTGAACTGCGGCCGCGCGGTTCGCACGGGCCGGCGCTGTCGTTTCAAACCTTCGCGCTCTCTTGCATTTGACCAGATCGCAACATCGGTTATGCGATCCCGCCAGCCCTCTTCCCCACCGGTCCGGGGAAACCGTTCCATGCCGGAGTGCCGCCGATGGCCTATACCCATGTCGACCTCTTTCCTCTCGGAGAGGACAGCACGCCCTATCGCTCGCTCGGCAGCGAAGGGGTCTCGGTGGCGAAGCTCGGCGACCGCGAAGTTCTGAGCGTCTCCCGCGAGGCGATCCGGCGCCTCAGCGAGCAGGCCTTCATCGACATCAATCATCTGCTGCGGCCGGGCCATCTCGCGCAGCTCGGCAAGATCCTGGACGATCCCGAGGCGACCTCGAACGACAAGTTCGTCGCCTATGATCTGCTCAAGAACGCCAACATCGCCGCCGGCGGCGTGCTGCCCATGTGCCAGGATACGGGCACGGCCATCATCATGGGCAAGAAGGGCCGCCTCGTCTGGACCGAAGGCGAGGACGAGCAGGCGCTCGGCGAGGGCGTCGCCGACGCCTATTTCAAGCGCAATCTGCGCTATTCGCAGGTCGCAGCCCTGTCGATGTTCGAGGAGAAGAACACGGCCACCAACCTGCCGGCGCAGATCGACATTTACGCCGAGGGCAAGGGCCATGGCGAGGACGCCTACAAGTTCCTCTTCGTCGCCAAGGGCGGAGGCTCGGCCAACAAAACCTTCCTCTTCCAGGCGACTCCGTCGCTCCTCACGAAGGACCGGATGATGGCCTTCCTGAAGGAGAAGATCCTGACGCTGGGCACCGCCGCCTGCCCGCCCTATCACCTTGCCATCGTCATCGGCGGCACCTCGGCCGAGCAGAACCTGAAGACGGTCAAGCTCGCCTCGACGAAATATCTCGACGCGCTGCCGACGGAAGGCTCAGCCAGCGGCCACGCCTTCCGCGACCTCGCCATGGAGGAGGAGGTCCACAAGCTGACGCAGTCGCTCGGCGTCGGCGCGCAGTTCGGCGGCAAGTATTTCTGCCATGACGTGCGCGTCATCCGCCTGCCTCGCCATGGCGCCTCGCTGCCGATCGGGCTGGGCGTCTCCTGCTCGGCCGACCGCCAGGCCAAGGGCAAGATCACGCGGGACGGCATCTTCCTGGAGGCGCTGGAGACCGATCCGTCGAAGTACCTGCCCGAGGTCGAGGACGCCTCGCTGGGGGGCGATGTGGTGAAGGTCGATCTCAACCGGCCGATGAGCGAGATTCTGGCGACCCTGACGAAGTATCCGGTGAAAACCCGCCTCTCGCTCACCGGCACCATCATCGTCGCCCGCGATTCGGCCCATGCCAAGATCCGCGAGCGCCTCGAAAGCGGGCAGGGCATGCCCGACTATCTCAAGAACCACCCAGTCTATTACGCTGGCCCGGCCAAGACGCCCGACGGCATGGCCTCGGGTTCCTTCGGGCCGACCACCGCGGGGCGGATGGATTCCTTCGTCGACCAGTTCCAGTCCTTCGGCGGCTCGATGGTGATGCTCGCCAAGGGCAACAGGTCTGCGGCGGTTCGGGAAGCCTGCAAGACCCATGGCGGGTTCTATCTCGGCTCGATCGGCGGCCCGGCCGCCCGGCTGGCGCAGGACTGCATCCGCAAGGTCGAGGTGCTCGAATATCCCGAACTCGGCATGGAAGCGGTCTGGCGCATCGAGGTCGAGGATTTCCCGGCCTTCATCGTCATCGACGACAAGGGCAACGACTTCTTCAAGGAGCTAAACCTCGGATGAGGCCGGCGATTCTCGCGGCCTGCGCGACGCTGGCCTTTCTGGCGGTGCTGCTCCCCGCGGCTCAGCCCGCGGAGGCGCAGGCCCGGCCGGCGACCTGCTCGCGCGACCTCTTCCAGAACGAGGGCGCATTGCGCCGGCAGCAGACGCGACTCTCCGCCGTCGCCAATGCTGATCAGGCGACACAGTGCCGGACCTGGCGCGAGCATGTCGGCTTCCTGCAGAACGCGCGCTCCGTCTTCGCGACCTGCCAGGCCCGAGCGGAGCGCGAGCAGAACGTCGCGTCGATGGATTCCGACCTCGCCGACTACCGCGCGCTGATCGCAGGCCGTTGCGGCAAGCGCTGAGACCGAAAGGGCGCGGCGCTGCCGCGCCCTGCCGCTGACACCGACGGAGACGCCCGTGACCGACCAGCCCCAGCCTCCCCTCCAGATTGCCGTCGTTCCCGTGACGGCCTTCCAGCAGAACTGCTCTATCCTCTGGTGCACGAGGACCATGCAGGCTGCGATCGTCGATCCTGGCGGGGATGTCCCGCTGATCCTGGGCGCGCTCAAGGAGATCGGCGTCACGCCGGTGGCGATCTGGCTGACGCATGGCCATCTCGACCATGCCGGCGGCGCGACGCAACTGGCGGAAACCCTCTCGATCCCCGTCATCGGCCCGCACGAGGCCGACAAGTTCCTGTTGGATGATCTGCCCAGCTCAGGCTTGCGCTTCGACATTCTCGACATGAAGGCGGTGACGCCGTCGCGCTGGCTCGCCGAGGGCGACGAGGTCGAGGTCGGCGACGTCGCCTTCTTGGTGCTGCATGTGCCCGGCCATACGCCGGGCCATGTCACCTTCTTCCAGAAGGATCTGCGCTTCCTGCTGGCCGGTGACACGGTCTTCGCCGGCTCGGTCGGCCGTACGGATTTTCCCTATGGCAGCCACGAGACGCTGATCGCGGGAATCAGGGACAAGCTGCTGCCGCTCGGCGACGACGTGCAGTTCCTGCCCGGGCATGGCCCAGCGGGAACGCTTGGCGAGGAACGGGCGAACAACCCGTTTCTGCAGGGCTGAGCAGAGGGCGATCCCCTCTCAGCTGTTATTGAAGCGGTTGATCAGGTTGCGCACATTGCCCTGCCGGGGCGGCGGAGGCGGGGCCATGCGGGCGGGCCGCGGCGGCGGAGCCGGCTTGCGTGGCAGGTTCAGCTTCTGCCCGACGGTCATCGTCGTACCGCCAAAGGTCGTGTAGTCGACATCGTGCCAGTCCGTGCCCGGCAGCTTGCGCTGGAGCAGCCTGAGGAAGGCCATCAGGTGGATCTCCTGCGAGCGGTAGTGGCCGTTCTTCTCATGGATTGCCCGGATGCGGCCGTTCTCGACGCGCATCATGCCCGAGGCCAGGACGGGAGCACCGCAGAGGAAACTCGAATGGTGAAAGACCCCGCTCACATGCATCCCGGCATAGAGCACCTCCTTCGGGCTGAGCACGAAGGCGGCCCAGCCGGCTGAGGCGCTGGTCAGAGCATTGGATGGCCATGTGCTGGTGTCGAGCAACTTGTCGTCGGCGTTTCCGAAGACGTTGGCGCGCGGAAGCCCGCTGATGGCCATGTTCTGGACGATGGGCGACATGCGGGAGCGCATCAGCCCATTGTCGAAAGTGACCTCGAACAGGTCGCGGTAAATCAAATCCTCGACATAACGCACCGAGACTTTGGCCAGCTTCTTCAGGGTGTCGGGGTCGAGCTTGTCGAGGTACTCCCAAAACGAGCACGTTTGGTTGGAATGGACCCAATCGTCGAAGTATTTCTTGAGGACCTGGCCGAGGCGGTGATGCTTGTCGAGTAGCTCGAGCCAGTTCTCCTGCTGCAGGAGCCGCACAGGAGCTGTTCCATGGCCCTTCATCGACCCTTTGGGGATCAGCTTGCGCATGGCGGTCTTCGCCTTGGCCCAATTGTTCAAGCCGCGTAGTTGCGACACCGCCGCTTCGTGCAGGTCCTGAATAGCCGCGGCCCTGAAGGATTCGTGTTGGTCGATCTTGGTCTGCTTGTCGCTGAGCCAGTGGTCGCAAAGGGCGATGAGCGCGAGCAGGCCCTGCGTCCGCATGGCACGCTCCTCGCGCGGAATCAGAGCATAGCGCGGGAGCGCGGCGTCGATCCTGAGAAGCGTCTTGTTGACGCGTCGCGCGAAGCGCTTCGACGTGTCTTTCCGGAATTGTTCAGCGCCCCCTGCACGCAGGTAGACCGCTCCCTTCGGCTCCGCCATCGTCCCCTCCCGCCTTCATCCCCATGATGAAGACAGTCGCGGCGGCGGCGATGCACGTTCAAAGCCTCGACGATATATCGCAGGGAACAGCGGGGGGCAGCAACAGCCGGGGCTGAAAACGTTAACGGCCATGTCCTGAAGGGTGCGCGTACATCCGGCGTCACACTTCGAGCTCATGGCCGTCTTCTCCAGCGCTGGAGGACAGTGGAACGCCCTCGACATCGCCGTGACCCTCATATGGGAGAGCAATGCGGCGCTTTCAAGGGCGCCCATGTCAGGTGTCGAGAACGCCGAGCAGAAAATCCTGCTTGCCGATCTGGATGCCGTTCTTGCGCAGGATCGCGTAGGCGGTGGTGGCGTGGAAATAGAAGTTGGGCACGGCAAAGCGCGTCAGATAGGCCTCGCCACGCATCGTCATGGTTGCCGTCGGGCCGCGCGGGAACGTCACGTCGCGCGAAACGCCGACCTCGAAGGCGGCCTCGTCGATGCCCTCGACGAAGGCCAGCACCTTGGCGATGCGCGCCTTCAGTTCGTCGAAGCTCTTCTCGTCGTCGGGGTGCTTGGGGTTGTCGCCGCCGGCAAGGCGGGCCGCGGCGTTCTTGGCGAAATCGCAGGCGAGCTGGATCTGGCGCGAAAACGGCAGCATGTCGGGCGCCAGGCGGGCCCCGAGCAGCACCTCGGGCGCGATCTTGCGGGTTGCCGCCTGCTCGACGGTCTTGTCGATGATGACGTCGAGCGCCTTCAGGGTCTGGACGAAGCCGGTGAGGGCGGCGGAGCGGGCGGTGATGGTCATGGGTGATCCTCGGAAACGAAAACGGGCCCGGAAAGGGCCCGTCGCGTCGCCGATATAATCACATCGCCGGCGATTGCACCGGCCGTCGCGATCAGTCCTTGGCGCGCTCCACATAGGAGCCGTCTTCCGTCAGCACGACAATGCGAACGCCGGGACCGATATGCGGCGGCACCGCGGTGCGCACGCCGTTCGTCAGCATCGCCGGCTTGTAGGAGGACGAGGCCGTCTGGCCCTTGGTGACCGGCTCGGTCTCGGCGACCTCGCAGGTGACACGCTGCGGCAGCTCGATCGAGACGGCCTTCTCCTCGAACACCGAAAGCGAGACCTTCATGCCCTCCTGGAGATAGGGCGCCATGTTCCCGACCACGTCGCCATCGACATTGATCTGGTCGAAGGTCTCGGGGTTCATGAACACGTACTGCTCGCCGTCCTGGTAGAGATAGGTGAAGTCGCGGTCTTCGACATAGGCGCGCTCGACCTGCTCGGTCGTCTTGTAGCGCTGGGTCATCTTGGTGCCGTCATGGATGCGACGCATGTCGATCTGCGTCGTCGGGGTGCCCTTGCCGGGGAAGAAGCTCTCTGCCGAGAGCACCGAGCAGAGATGGCCGTCGAGTTCGAGCACATTGCCCTTGCGAACCGAGGATGCGATGACCTTGACCACGTGACTTGTCCTTGAGCTTGTGCGCCGCCGGCGCCGGATCGACATTCGTTGCCGCGCAACTACCGCATTTGCAGGCGAAACGGAAGCTTGCAGACGTTCGAACCTGAGACGATGGAAAACCAGCCTCCCCCGTTCTGGCGGCCCGACATCCACGCCGACCGCCGCCCCGCGCTGCTCGCGCGCGGCCGCATCAGGGCGGCGCTGCGCCGCTGGTTCGAGACTCGGGATTTCGTCGAGGTCGAGGCCGCCATCCTGCAGGTCTCGCCGGGCAACGAGACGCATCTGCATGGCTTCGCCACGACGCTGATCGATGATGCCGGGACCTGCCATCCCTATTACCTGCACACCTCGCCCGAATTCGCGGCCAAGAAACTGCTGGCGGCCGGCGAGCCCCGCATCTTCGATTTCGCCCGCGTCTTCCGCAACCGAGAGCGCACCGCGCTGCATCATCCCGAGTTCACGATGCTGGAATGGTATCGCGCCGGCGAGGGCTACGAGACGCTGATGCAGGATGCGGCTTCTCTGCTGGCCGAGGCGGCTCAGGCAGCAGATGTGACCGCACTGCGCTGGCGCGGCATCGAGGCTGATCCCTTCGCTGAGCCCGAGCGGCTGACGCTGCAGGACGCCTTCCAGCGTCACGCCGGCATCGACCTCTTGCGCACCGTCACCGCCGACAACAATGTCGACCGGGGCGGTCTCGCCGCCGATGCGGCCGAAGCCGGCATCCGGGTGGCCGATGACGACAGCTGGTCGGACATCTTCAGCCGCATTCTCTCGGAGCGGATCGAGCCTCATCTCGGCCGGGGGCGGGCAACGATCCTGTGCGAGTACCCGATTTCGGAAGCCGCGCTCGCGCGCCCGAAACCCGGCGATCCCCGCGTCTCCGAGCGCTTCGAGCTCTATGCCTGCGGCGTCGAACTGGCGAATGCCTTTGGCGAACTCACCGATCCGGCCGAGCAGCGCCGGCGCTTCGAGGCCGATATGGACGAGAAGGCGCGCATCTATGGCGAGCGCTATCCCGTCGACGAGGATTTCCTGAGCGCGCTCGCCGTGATGCCGCAGGCCAGCGGCATCGCGCTGGGCTTCGATCGCCTGGTGATGCTCTGCACCGGCGCCCGCCGGATCGAGGATGTGCTCTGGACGCCGGTGGCGGAACCGGGCAGGGGAACGCCATGACCCTTCACCAGCCTCCCGGCGGACAGCCGCTGCGCAGCGTCGGTGCCCTCGTCGAGGCCGGCTTGGTCGCGCCCGAAAGACGCGAGGCGCTGGAAGCCGTGGCTGCGCGCTACGCCGTCTCGGTGACGCCGGCCATGGCCGCGCTGATCGACCCGGCCGATCCTGACGACCCGATCGCGCGCCAGTTCGTCCCGGACCCGGCCGAACTCGTCACCCTGCCGCAGGAGCGCGCCGATCCGATTGGCGACGAGGCCCATTCGCCGGTCGAGGGCGTGGTGCATCGCTATCCCGATCGCGCCCTGCTCAAGCTCGTCCATGCCTGCCCGGTCTATTGCCGTTTCTGCTTCCGCCGCGAGATGGTCGGCCCTGGCGGCGATGCGCTGACGGGTGGGAAGCTCGAGGCGGCGCTGGCCTATCTCGCCGATCATCCCGAGATCTGGGAGGTCATCATGACGGGCGGCGATCCGTTGATCCTGTCGGCCAGGCGGGTGCGGGAGGTGGCGCAGCGTCTGGGCGCGATCGACCATATCAAGGTGGCGCGCTGGCACACTCGCGTGCCGATGGTCGAGCCCGACCGCATCACGGCCGATTATGCCGCCGCCCTGCGGATACCGGGCAAGGCAAGCTATGTCGCCATCCATGCCAATCACCCGCGCGAGTTCACGCCCGCTGCACGGACCGCACTGGCGCGGCTGGCGGATGCCGGCCATGTCCTGATCAGCCAGAGCGTGCTCCTCAGAGGCGTCAACGCCGACGTCGCAACCCTGTCGGCCCTGATGCGCGCCTTCGTCGAGAACCGGGTGAAGCCCTATTATCTGCACCATCCGGACTTCGCGCCCGGCACGGCGGCGTTCCGGCTCTCGCTGGAGGAGGGCCAGGCCCTCGTCAAAAGCCTGCGAGGCCATCTGTCCGGGCTGTGCCAGCCGACCTATATCCTCGACATCCCCGGCGGGGCGGGGAAGATCCCCGTCGGCCCCGCCTTCCTCTCGGCCTGCGAGACGCCCAGCGTCGAGGCTTTTGCCGAGGACCGCCATGGCGAGCGGCACCTCTATCCACCGGGTTGAAGACAATGGCTGCTCTGGTAAACTAACTCAATTGAACTAACCTGAGGTCGGCAATGGAGAAGGTGAACATCCACGACGCGAAGACGCATCTGTCGCGCCTGGTCGACCGCGCCGCGAAGGGCGAGGCCTTCATCATCGCGAAGGCGGGGAAGCCCATGGTCAAGGTCGTCCCGTTGGAGCCGATCGAGGCCAAGCCGCTCCAACGCACTGGTTTTATGGTCGGGCAAATGACGGTGCCCGATGATTTCGATGAGATGGGGCGGGCAGAGATCGAAGCCATGTTCAACGGGCGATCGTGAAGGCTCTTCTCGATACGCACCTTCTGCTGTGGAACGCGGGTCGACCCGACCGGCTGTCGGCGGAAGCGCGACGCATCATCGACTCAGCCGACAGCGAGTTGTATTTCAGCGCGGCGAGCCTGTGGGAGATCGCCATCAAGACCAGTCTCGGCCGGAGTGATTTTTCGGTTGACGCGAGACTTCTGAGACGCGGCTTGCTCGACCATGGTTTTGCCGAGTTGCCGGTCACGGGCGAGCATGCGGTTGCGATCGACGGATTGCCGCCGATCCATAGGGATCCGTTCGATCGCATCCTGGTCGCTCAGGCCAAGGTCGAAGGAATCACCCTGTTGACGTCCGACAACACGGTGGCCCGCTATGGCGGCGCGATCCAGAAGGTTTGAGAAGGAGACCGCCATGAAAGACAAACTTCCCATCGCGATCGTCTCCGATCTCGCCTGCCCCTGGTGCTTCATCGGCAAGGCGCGGCTGGAGAAGGCGCTGGAGAGCCATGGCCTGACCGACCGTGTCGCCATCACCTGGCTGCCCTATGAGCTGAATCCCGACATGCCGGCCGAGGGGATGGACCGAACCGCCTATCTCGATGCTAAGTTCGGCGCTGGCAAGCGCAAGGAGATCGAGATCCGGCTCTCCGAAGCCGCGCTCGAAAGCGGCGTCACCTTCAACTGGGCCCGCGTGACGAAGAGCGTCAACACCCGCATGGCGCACATGCTGGTCGCTGCGGCCTCGACCGTGCAGCGTGGCACCGAAATGAAGGCGGCGCTGTTCAAGGCCTACTGGCAGGATGGCCGCGATATCGGCGATCTCGACACGCTCGTCGCCATCGCGGTTGAGCAGGGCTTCGACGAGCAGGCCGCGCGCGACGAGCTGACCAACGAGGAGCTGCGCGAGACCGTGATCGGGCTCGAGTCTCACGCCCAGCAGGTCGGCGTCACCGGGGTGCCGTTCTTCATCGTCGACGGCAAGCTCGCGGTCTCCGGCGCGCAGACCGGCGATGTCTGGGCGCAGGTCTTCGCACAGGCCTTGGAGCAGCAGCCCGCGATGCCGCAGTCCTGAACGGCTGCAGGCGCTGTAGCCGCACTCAGCCAAGCGCGGTGACAGCGCCTGCAGCGACCGCGACGACGCTGACGAGGGCGACGAGAAGCCCGAGTTTGCCATCGCCGGCCGCTGCCGCGAGCACGGATTTGACCAGCGTGTTGACGGCGGTAGCGAACAGGATCGCCTGAGCCGCGAGCGCGGGATCGACCGCTCCCATCGCCATGCGGGCCATCGAGATGACGATGGCGTCAACATCGGCCATCCCCGACAGGCCGGCCGTCGCCAGCACGCCGGCGTCGCCGAAATACCGCTGGAGCAGGTGCGCGGCGAGCATGACCGAGGTCAGCAGGGCCGCCATCTTCAGCGCCGAGGCCATTTCGAGGGGGTTCGCGATTTTCAGCACGGGCTGCTGGGAGCTGCCTCGGCTGAACACCAGCATCAGACCGGCCCCGACCGCCAGGACGGAGCCGCCGGATAGGAGCGGCAGCAGCAGTGGCTGTAGCAGCATCGGGTTCAGGGCGCTTGCGACGATGGTGACACGGGCCACCATGACCAGTCCCGACGTCAGGATTCCGGCGGCGAGCAAGTTCCGGGATTCGGGATGCTGTCTGACCAACTCGGCGAGCGTGATGGTGGTGGCGGTCGAAGAGGCGAGGCCGCCGGCGACCGCCGCCATCATCACGCCGAGGCGATCGCCGAAGATGCGGATCGCGACATAGCCGGTGAACGACACTGCCGCGATCAGAATGGTCAGCAGCCAGATGATGTAGGGATTGATGGCATCCCACGGGTCGATCGTCCGGTTCGGCAGTATCGGCAGCAAGAGGAATGTCATGGCGAGCAGGGTCAGACCGGAGCGGATCTCCGCCCAGCTCAGCGAGGCAACCCAGCGGTGCAATTGCTCGCGCATCGCCAGCAGCACGGCCATCGCCACGGCGCCGGCGATCGCGGCACGAAGGTCGCCGACCACGGCGAGGACACCCAGCATGAAAGTCGACATGCCGGCGACGACCGAGGTCACGCTGAAATTGCGCTCTGCCTGGGCCTCCAGCCAGTGGAACGCCGCGAAGGCGGCGCTGTAGCCAAGGAAAACCAGGCCGATCAGCGTGGTGCCTTGTTGCTGCCCGATGAGGCCGGTCACGCCGCCGAGCAGGCCGGACAGAGCGAAGGTGCGCAGACCGGCGGTCCGCAGGTGATCGTCCTCGCCGCGGCTGCGCCAGCCACGCTCGAGTCCGATCAGCAGGCCAATCGCAAGGGAGACCGCCAGGCGGCTCAGAAGGGCGTTTTCGTCCACGACCATCCTCGTTGCGCCAATCCATCGGTGTGAAGCCTCGCGCCGACTATACGCCTTGGCCGGCAATGCGGCAGGGGCGGGTGGCGCGTCAGTCACGCGGTCGGGATATGCGGGCCGAGCCTATGAACGACCCGGAAAGACGGAGAGCCGCCTCTCTCTTGCGTCCACAGTCGAATCATGCGCCTTCCTTCAAAACTCGGGAGCCGCTGGATGACGCATAAGATCAACGACCTGCGCGACCGCATGATCGTCGCGCTCGACGTTCCCACGATCTGGGACGCCTATCGCATCGTTTCGCAACTCGGCGATGCCGCGAGCTTCTACAAGATCGGCTATGCGCTCGCCTTCGCAGGTGGCTTGCAGCTCACCCAGCAACTGGTGGCCGAGGGCAAGAAGGTCTTCCTCGATCTGAAGCTCCACGACATCGGCAACACGGTGACCGAGGGCGTCGCCTCCCTCAGCAATCTCGGGGTCGACCTGCTGACCGTCCACGCCTACCCCCAGACCATGCGCGGCGCCGTCGAGGGACGCGATGGGGCGGATCTGAAGCTTCTCGCTGTGACGGCGCTCACCTCCTATGACGATGGTGATCTGCGCGATGCCGGCTATGGGCTGGCCGTGCGCGAACTCGTGCGTCTGCGCGCCGAACAGGCCCGCACCGCCGGCATCGACGGCATCGTCTGCTCGGCGGCCGAGACCGAGATCGTCCGGGACGTGATCGGCGCCGACATGCTGATCGTAACGCCGGGCATCCGGCCCGCGGGCAGCGCCGCCGGCGACCAGAAGCGGACCCTGACCCCGGGCGAGGCGATCCGCGCCGGCGTCGATCATCTGGTGATCGGGCGTCCCATCATCCGCGCAGCCGACCCGCGCGGGGCGGCGGCCGCGATCATGGACGAGATCGCTGCGGCCTCCTAAGCTCGGACCCTAGTCAATCTCTCAGAGGATTCGGACCATGCCCAAGGGATATGTCGTGGCGCGCGCCAAGGTCAGCAACGCGACGCAATGGGCAGCCTATGCCGCCAAGGCGTCCGAAGCAATCCGGAAATTCGGCGGCACCCCGCTGGTGCGCGGCGGCATGATGACCGTGGCGGAAGGCGAAGGCCGGGCCCGCAACGTCGTTATCGAGTTCGAGAGCTTCGAGGCCGCCAAGGCCTATGCCATGTCGCAGGACTATGCCGAGGCCCGCAAGCTGCGCGAGGGCGCCGGCGAGATCGACATCGTCGTGGTCGAGGGCGTCTGACATGGCCAAGGGCTACTGGATCGCTCGGCTCGACGTCGACAATGAGGAAGAATATGCCCGCTACCGCGCCCTGAATGCGGTGGCTTTCGCGAAATACGGCGCGAAGTTTCTGGTCCGCGGCGGCGAGTACAAGCTCGCCCGCGGCGAGGGCCGCAAGCATAACGTCGTCCTCGAATTCAAGGACGAGGAGACGGCGCGCGCCTGCTATGCCTCGCCCGAATACCAGGAAGCGGTGAAGCACCTGGCTCTGGTCGGCAAGGTCGATCTCGTCATCATCGGCGGCTATGACGGAGCCCAGCCGGGCGAGTAGGCCGACAGCAGCGCGGACGGCAGGCGATGGACCGACTTCGGCAGGACAGCCTCACCGCGCTGGGCGTCATCAGCGGCACCTCGATGGACGGCATCGACGTCTCGATCGTGACCAGCGATGGGCACGATGCCGTCAGTTTCGGGGCCGGAGCCTCCTACCCCTATCGCGAGGCGACGCGCGCCGCGCTGCAGGCGCTGATCGCACAGGCCGAGCGGGCCCTGACCGAGCCGCTCCATCAGCTCGAAGCCGAGGTCACCGCCGATCATCTCGCCGCGATCCGGCGCTTCATCGCCGAGCACGAGATCGACCCTGCCGGCATCGACCTCGTCGGCCTGCACGGCCAGACCGTCTATCACCGCCCGCAGCAGCGCTTTACCCGCCAGCTGATCGACGGCCCCGCCATCGCAGCCGTGCTGGGCATCGCGACCGTTGACCGCTTCCGCCATGCCGATGTCGCGGCAGGCGGGGAGGGGGCACCGTTTGCGCCGCTCTATCACCGGGCGCTGGCGCAGGGCATGGAGCAGCCCGTGATGGTGCTGAACCTCGGCGGTGTCGGCAACGTCACCTGGATCGAGGGCGAGGAGGTCATCGCCTTCGATACCGGGCCTGCGAGTGCGCTGCTCGATGACTTCGTCCTGCGCCGGCTCGGGCGGCCCTATGATGCGGACGGGGCGCTCGCCGCGAGCGGCCGCATCCATGAGGATCTCGTCGCGGCGTTCATGGACAATCCCTTCTTCGACAGGCCCGCGCCGAAATCGCTCGACCGCAACGAGTTTCATCGCCGCGCCCAGATCGTCGAGCCGCTCTCGGATGCCGATGGCGCCGCCACGCTGGCCGCCTTCACCGTCGAGAGCCTGGTCGCGGCGTTGCGCCATGTCCCGCGCGCGCCGCGCCGCTGGCTGGTCGGCGGGGGCGGACGGCTCAACCGCCATCTGATGCAGCGCCTCAGCACCAGGCTCGGCGTGCGCGTCGAGCCGGTCGAGGCGGCAGGCTGGGATGGCGATGCGCTGGAGGCGCAGCTCTTCGCCTATCTCGCGATCCGGTCGGTGAAGGGCCTGCCGCTCAGCCTGCCGGGAACAACCGGCGTGCCCCAGCCGTTGACCGGCGGCAGGCTCAACCGCGCCTGAGCGTCACGAAACCGTCGCTCGCTGCGCGATAGGGTTCGAGTGTCACGCCCGCGCGATTCGAAAAAGCTCGGATTAGCGGGTAAATCGTACCCCAAGACCGCCAATCTGGCAGTTTACGGGCTGAAATTGACGCCTTGAGGAGCCTGCCCGCCCTGCGGCAGCGGCCCGGCGCGAAGTTTTTTCAAAAAGCGTGTTGACAGTTTGCGGGGGTGGCGCCTATAAACCGCACATCGAGACGGCGCCGCCGCTGAGCGGCGCCTCTTCTGCGCTCCACTAGGACGTTAGGCCTTGTAGCCGAGAGATCGGTTGCTTCGCCGTCT
>NZ_JAUYTT010000005.1 GCF_030695035.1 Frigidibacter sp. | reverse complement strand
GTGAACTCGTCGGTGTGGCAGATCCCCGTCGCCTTGATCTCCACCAGAACCTCGCCGGCCTTCGGCCCTTCAAGGTTCACCTCCATGATCTCCAGCGGTTGTCCCGCTGCAACGGCAACCGCGGCGCGCGTTCTCATGTCTGTGACTCCCTGTTCCTGGCCTTGGCTGATATCCTTGGGCGCGGAGACTGTGCGAAAGCCGGTCCTGGTGCAACCGACAAAGATGACGGCAGAGGAGGCGAAGATGGCAGGATTTCCCGGACGGCATATCGCGGGGGGCGCGGCATTGCTGCTGCTGGCCGCCTGCGTGACGGAAGGCGGCACGGGCGCTGGCCCCGCGCCGGGGACGGACGATTGCGGCGCCGCGGGCCTGCAGCAGCTGGTCGGCCAGCCGGCGAGCAGGCTGGAGACGATGCGCTTTTCCCAGCCGCTGCGGGTGATCAACCCCGGACAGATGGTGACGATGGATTACAGCGAGTCGCGGCTGAACATCGCCATCGACGAGTCGGGCCGGATCAGCCGCGTCTATTGCGGCTGACGGCAGGGGGCGCCTCTCGGCGCCCCTTGGCCTTACATCCGGTAGTCGGTGTGGCAGGCCTTGCACGAGGCGCCCACCGGCCCCATCCCGGCCTTGACCCCGTCGAGCGAGGCGGTATCGACCGCGGCCGCCGCCTCTTCCAGCGATTTCGCCTTGGCGGTGAACTCGTCGAACATCATCCAGATCTCGGGTTTGGCTTCGGCCACCGGATCGGTTTCCTCGGGCTCGAACTTCGCCGGAATGTCCGCGGCAGCCGCCACCAGCGCGGCCTGCGCCTCGGCGGCCTTGGCGGCGTCGAAGGGCGCCTTGCCCGAGGCCATGTCGCCCAGCGTGCCGGTATTGACCCGCACCACCTGCATCAGGTCCATCCGCTCCTTGACGACGGGGTTGGTCACGCCTTCCTTGGCGACGGCCATACCGGCCACGAGGATAAGGCTAAGGCCGACGATTTTCGCTTGCAGTTTCAATGGCTGGCTCCCTGATTGGGTTGCTGACGGGTACGAACGGACCGACTATACGACGCAGTGTGACCTGCAGAAGACAGGCTTCCGTGGGGTCACGCGAATGTCAACCTAACGCGGCGCCACCACCCTCTGCGTCTGCACCCCCAGCCCGTCGATCCCCAGCCGCATCACCTCGCCCGCCTTCAGATAGCGCGGCGGGCGCATGCCCATGCCGACGCCGGGCGGGGTGCCGGTGGTGATTATGTCGCCGGGGGTCAGGGTCAGGAAGCGGCTGACATAGGCGATGATCTCGGCCACGCCGAAGATCATGGTGGCGGTGCTGCCGGTCTGCATGCGCTGGCCGTCCACGTCGAGCCACATGGCGAGGGCGGCGATGTCGGCGATCTCGTCGGGCGTCACCAGCCAGGGGCCGACGGGGCCGAACGTGTCGAAACCCTTGCCTTTGTCCCAGGTGCCGCCCCGTTCGGTCTGCCATTCGCGTTCCGACACGTCATTGACGACGCAATAGCCGGCGACGTGGGTAAGCGCGCTTGCCTCGTCGATATACCGCCCGCCCTGGCCGATGACGACACCGAGCTCCACCTCCCAATCGGTTTTCACGGAGTCGCGGGGGAGTTCGACATCGTCATCGGGGCCAGAGATGCAGCTGGTCCATTTGTTGAACACCACCGGTTCGGAGGGGACGGCCATCCCGGATTCGGCGGCGTGGTCCGCGTAGTTGAGCCCGATGGCGATGAACTTCTGCGTGCCGGCAACGCATGGGCCCAGCCGCAGGCCCTGTTGCGGCGTGCCTTCGACCAGCGGCAGCGTTCCCTCATCCAGCGCCGCGATCCGGCGCAGGCTGCCGGGCAGCAGCGCCTCGCCGGCAAGGTCGGGGACGATGCCCGACAGATCGCGCACGCGGCCTTCGGCATCCAGCAGCCCGGGCTTCTCCTGCCCCTTCGGTCCATAGCGCAGCAGTTTCATGGGGGTCTCCTCCGTCCTGTCCTGCCCCATTGCTAGCAATGCGGGGGCGGGCGGGGAAGGGTTGGTTCCTCAGAAAGCCTCTCAGTTCGGGCGGGAAAAGGCGAGGCACTGCCTCGCCCCGCCCGTGCGGGGCGACTGCCACCGGAGCCATCGGCCGCGCAAGACCGAATGAGGCCAGCGCCCGCCGAGGGCGGGTCGGGCGCTGGCCGGGCCTTTGAGGCCCGTCCGGTGCCAGCGGAAAAGTCACCGCGTGGCGAAGGCGATGGCCTTCGCCAAGGATAGGGGTGAGAAGGGTGACAGCGCTTGTCGCTGCAAGGAGAGCAGGCCCTCAGCTCGGACACCGCCCCCCCAACCCCCGCTTGCTTTGCCGCCGCCGACTTGTCACACTCCCGTCATGTCGGTGTTCACACCCCCGCCCATCCCCGGCCCCGGTGCCGCCATGATCCCCGATCAGGTGGCCTTCGACCGTGCCGAGTTGTCGGCGCTGCTGCAGCTTTACGGCCGCATGGTCGCGGCGGGCGAGTGGCGCGACTACGGGATGAGCTTTCTGCGCGAGGTGGCGGTGTTTTCCGTCTTCCGGCGCAGCGCCGAGAACCCGCTCTACCGCATCGAGAAGCGCCCCCGCCTGCGTGGCAAGCAGGGGCTCTACGCGGTGATCGGCATGGACGGGCAGGTGCTGCGGCGCGGGCAGGATCTGCCGACCGTGCTGCGGGTGCTGGAGCGCAAGCTAATCCGGCCCGTGGACTGAAGCGCTACAGCCGCTTCACACCCAGCAGCGGACCCTCGCCCTGCGCCTCGATCCGGGCGATGCAGGTCTCGATGCCCTCATAACTCGTCGCAGCCCGGAAGCCGTTGGCATGGATCAGCCGCTGCCCATCCACCGCCATCGCCACATGCCCGGGCCAGAAGAACAGATCGCCGCGCTGGAACGGCCCGTGCGACGGGACCAGATGGCCAAGCGCCTCGCGCTGCTGGTCACTGTCACCCGGGCACGCCACGCCGCAAGCCAGCAGTGCCGCCTGCACCAGCCCCGAACAGTCGATCCCGGCGCGGGAGTTGCCGCCCCACAGATAGGGCGTGCCCAGGAACAGCTCCGCCACCGTCACCGCATCCGCCTCGGTCTCATCCGCCGGGGCGATATGGGCGCGGGGGACGAAGAAGCCGTCATGGGTCTCGGCAAAGCGCTCATGCTCCGCCACGATGGTCAGCAGGGCGCCAAAGGACAGCGTGCAGACGTCCGGCGTGGACAGCTTTGGCGCAAGGTAGAGATGCGTGGCGGGGGCCGAGATGCGGTGCGTCGGCGCCACGTCCGGCCCAAGCGCCGCCTCTGCCACCCAGCCGCAATAGCCGTCCTTCGCCGCCTGCACGAAGCCAAAGCCCTGATGCCGCTCGACCACCGTCACCCGCTCGCCGAACAGCACCTGCCGGTCCCGCGCCCCCCCGGGGCTGGCGAGAAGATCGGCCAGCGGCGCGGCGATGCGGGCGGGGCTGCCATTGGTCCAGGCGGGGGCCTCCAACGTGCCTTGCAGCGAGGCGAGGGCGATGCGCGGCGTGGCGGGTGTCAGGCGGCGGTCGGTCATAGCTCGAGGATCTCCGGAAGCGCAGCCAGCAGCGCCCTTGCGCCCTGCGCCGCGGCGCCTTTCGGGCGGGCGGGCGCGGCAACCGGCTGCCAGCCGTAAAGGTCGAAATGCACGAAGCGGGGCGTCTCGGTCACGAACCGCCGCAGGAACAGCGCCGCGGTGATCGACCCGGCCATCGGCCCGGCGGGGGCATTGTCCAGATCGGCAATGCCCGGCTCGATCAGCGGGTCATAGGGCGTCCAGAACGGCATCCGCCACAGCGGGTCGCGCGCCCGCGCCGCACCGGTGGTGATCGCTGCCGCCAGCGCCTCGTCATCCGTGTAGAACGGTGGCAGGTCCGGGCCGAGCGCCACCCGCGCCGATCCGGTCAGCGTCGCCATGCAGATCAGGCAGTCGGGCGCCTCTTCATCCGCCAGCGCCAGCGCATCGGCCAGGATCAGCCGCCCCTCGGCATCGGTGTTGTTCACCTCCACCGTCAGGCCCTTGCGGCTGGTCAGGATATCCTGCGGGCGCATCGCATTGCCCGCCACCGCATTCTCCACCGCCGGGACCAGCACCCGCAGCCGCAGCTTCAGGCCAAGGCCCATGATCATCTGCGCCAGCCCCATCACCGTGGCGGCGCCGCCCATGTCCTTCTTCATCAGCCCCATGCCGGAAGCGGGCTTCAGGTCCAGCCCGCCGGTATCGAAGCACACGCCCTTGCCGACCAGCGTCAGCCGCGGGCCTTCGCCGCCCCAGCGCATGTCCAAGAGCCGCGGCGCGCGAGGCGAGGCGCGGCCGACGGCATGGATCATCGGCAGGTTCTGCGCCAGCAGGTCCTCGCCGCGGATCACCTTGACGTCGGCGCCGAACCGCGCGGCGAGATCGGCAAAGGCCGCCTCCAGCTCCTCGGGCCCAAGGTCCGAGGCGGGGGTGTTGATCAGATCCCGCGTCAGCGCCTCGGCATTGGCGATGATCTCCAGCCGCGCGGCATCCACGCCCTCGGGGGCCTTGAGCAATGCAACGGGGGCGGCACTCGCGGCGCGGTAGCGCCCGAAGCGATAGCCCGCCAGCAGCCAGCCCAAGGCGGCCTCCTCCAGCTCCTCGGCTGGCAGATCCCCCTGCAGATGCCACGCGCCCGCCGGCAGAGCCTCGGCCGCCTTCGCCAGCCAGAACCGCCCCCGCGCCCGCGCCGCCGCATCGCCATAGCCGATAGCAGCGCCCGCCAGCGCGCCATCCGCTCCCGGCAACAGACAGATCTCGCCCAGTCCGGCGGCGAAACCCGCCCCCGTCAGCCAAGCCTGCGCCGATGCGGGCAGGCTGTCTCGCCAGGCGGCGAGCCCGACCTTGTCCACGACATGCAGCGGCAGCGAGGGGGCGGCGGGATCGGCGAAAGACAGGGACATGGACGGGCCTCGGGGTGGTTGCGTTGGCCGCAGCCTAGCCCTTTGGCAGGGGCCTGCAAGGGGCGGGGTTCGTGGCTCAGCCCCTACGCCCGCCCAGGGCAGCGACACCATTGCAGGATGGTGCGCGGCGCGATCAGGGGACTTGCCAGTGGCAAGTCACCCGCGCCGCGCGCCCGGAGGCGCAAGCCGCAGGGCAAGGGGGGTGAAGCTTGGCCCTCACGGCTCCAAATTCTGCTGTGACCGCCCCGGTGGGCACGAATGTGCCCGCCCTCGGGGGGGGCGGGCACAGCAGAATTTCGTCGACGGCCGAAACTCTGCGCAACGCCTTTGTCGGTCAAAGTGCCCAGATGGGCCTTCTGGACAGGGTCACATCAGCAGATGAGCCCCACACCGCCCCCCCTTCAATCCCGGTCCTGCAAATCCCACACCGCCGTCAGCGACCTGTCCCCGATCCGCACCAGCCGCGCCAGTACCGCCGCCAGCGCCGGCACATCGCCCCGCCCGGCGCATTCCGCCGCGTCCAGGGCAACCCGGCACAGGCTGTCCATGCCCACATCGCCCGCGATCTGCGCCAGCGCCCGCGCCCGGCCCGGCATCGGCGCCAGATCGCGGGCCACCGCCAGCCGCTGCAGATCGGTCAGCGCCGTTGCCAGATCCTCCATCGCGCGGCAGATCACCGCCTCGGCCCCCGCCTCGCCCAGTTCGGCATAAAGCGCGACCAGCCGGTCGCCATCCAGCCGCACCCCTTCCTCATGCACGAGCCAGGCCAGCACGGCACCCCGCGCCGCGCCGCGACGCCTTACAGATTGCATCACCCATCACCCCTTCGTCCCGGCGCCCCCACGCCAAGCGCCAGACTCACGGGCAGCCCTCAAGAAATCATTGATGCGCGCGCAGAAATACCCTCGAATTTCCGCGAATGCTCGCGTATCTCAGGTCAGCCTTCCTTCGACCGGGACGCCAGGAGCCACATATGCAAAATGCTAGACCCCTGCCCTCGTATCTGATCCAGCGCTATCAGGGCTGGCGCGCGACCACCTTCACCGAAAACCGCGTCTGGTATCGCCGTCTTTCCGAAGACGGCCAGCATCCGCGCGCCATGGTGATCTCCTGCTGCGACAGCCGGGTGCATGTCACCTCGATCTTCGGGGCCGACACCGGCGAGTTCTTCATTCACCGCAACATCGCCAACCTGGTGCCGCCCTATGCGCCCGACGGCGATTATCACGGCACCTCGGCCGCGGTGGAATATGCGGTGACGGCGCTGAAGGTCGCGCATCTGATCGTGATGGGCCATTCGCAATGCGGCGGCGTGCGCGGCTGCCACGACATGTGCTCGGGCCACGCGCCGGAGCTGGAGGAGCGCACCAGCTTCGTCGGCCGCTGGATGGACATCCTGCGCCCCGGCTACGAGCGGGTCGCGGGCCTGCCCGAGGGCGAGCGCATCCGCGCGCTGGAACAGCAGGCGGTGCTGATCAGCCTTGAAAACCTGATGGGCTTCCCCTTCGTCAAGGCGGCGGTCGAATCGCAGGAAATGTCGATCCACGGGCTGTGGAACAACATCGGCGACGGCACCTTGATGCATTATGATCCGGCCAGCGGCGGCTTCGTCACGGTGTAACCGCCGGCGGGGCGCCTGACCGCCTCGCCGCAAACCCGGCCTTAACCGGAATCGGTCAGCCTCGGGCGCATGAACCCCATGCGCCCGGTGACATCCATGCGTCTCGTCTCGCTGAACCTGCCTGTAAAGCTGATCGCCGCCATCGGCCGCGCCGCGCACGCCGCCGGGGTAACGCCGCATGACCTGGTCCGCTCGACGCTCCATCACGTCTTTGCCGGGGATGCGGCGGGGCCGCCCAAGCCGCCGCAGAGGGATGCACAGGCTGAGGATGAGCAGGGGTCCGTGCCGCCCTTCGCCGTTCAGCTGGCCTTCACCGAGGCGCTTGGCTGGCTCGACCTGCAATCGCGCCTGCGTGCCGCGGGCTTCGTGCTGCGGCTGGGCGAGGACGGCGTTCTCGCGCTGCACACATGGCCCGCCGACCACCGCCTGATCGACAGCGCCGCGCTTGGCCAACCGCTGGCGGACCTGACCCTGCGGTTCCGGGCGGCGTTTCCGGGGCAGGTGCTTTCCGAAGGGGCGCTGCCGGGCGCAAGGGCCGAGAGGCGCTTGCCGACGCCGCCCTGCCGCAAGGGCCGCGCTGCTTGAATTGATCCGGGCTGACACGGGGCCGTCATCGCGCCGGTTTACGTGGGTGCGATGATGCACCCTAACGAGATTCGTACCGACGACGCCTTCGTCCACCGCCTTCTGCGGGATCAGGCCCCGCACTGGGCCGACCTGCCGCTGCATCGTATTGCCTCTACCGGAACCGACAACGCGATCTACCGGCTGGGGGATCGGCTTTCGCTCCGGATTCCGAGGCGACCATCGGCTGTGCCTCTTCTGGCGAAAGAGCTCGACTGGCTCCCACACTTCGCGGGCCTGCCACTGGAGGTGCCGATCCTGAGGTTTCGGGGGCGCACGGAGCTTGGCATTGCCTTCGACTTCGGCATCTTTGACTGGATCGACGGGCAGATCGCCACGCCCCAGCACATTGCAGACAGGCAGGCAGCCGCCTTGGCGCTCGCGGATTTCCTGAAGGCCCTGCACCGGATAGAGACAGCCGGCGCCCCGGCAGCAGGAGCGATGAACAGCCGGCGGGGCGTTGCACTGACTAGTCTGACGGCCGCGACGCTCCCCGCCATCGACACGCTGGCGGATGAGATCGACACGGTGCGCGCCCGAAGCCTCTGGCACGACGCCGGCGGGGCAGGCTTCGGCCATGCTCCGGTCTGGCTGCATGGCGACCTCAAGGCCGACAACCTGATCGCCCGGGGCGGTCTGCTCTACGGGGTGATCGACTGGGGGCTGTCGGCCGTGGGCGATCCGGCGGCCGATTACGCCGCCGCGTGGTCCTGGGTCGATCCTTCCGACCAGGGCGCTTTCCGGGACAGGCTTGGTCTTGCGGATGATGATTGGCTGCGGGCGAAGGGCTGGGCGCTCTACGGGGCTGTCATCGCGCTCAGCTATTATCGCGGAGGCAGGAATGAAGCCCTGTGTCGACAGTCGCGGCTGACACTCTCTCGTCTCGGGCTGCTGCTGTAAGCGGCGAGTTCTGAAAGGGCGGCCTCAGACCCATTCTGGCACACTTCATGTCAGCGCACTGGGCCGCACCAACATATGTTCCATTTATGTTCTGCCCTGCTATGCTTGCCTCAACCCACATTCCGGAGGCCCCCATGCCCGACCAAACCGCCAAATTCGCACGCTTCAAGGCCCTGCACGCCGGGCCTGGCGCCTTCGTCATCCCCAACCCCTGGGACGCAAGCTCGGCCCGGCTGCTGGCCAGCCTCGGGTTCGAGGCGTTGGCAAACACCTAGGGCCTCTCCCTTTTCAGCCGCGATAGTCGCGGCTAGACAGGGGCAGTCCCCCTGCCCGGAGCGAGAGCTATGATCGTCTATCCCCGCGAATGGTCGCGGCGCCAGAATTCGGCCTTCGCCTCGATTGCCGCGGCGGCGGGCGGCGGGCGGCGGCTTGCCTTCATCGGCCTGTCGCTGCGCGGGTTTCCGGAGACGGAGGCGCGGGCTGCCGAGGCGATGGCCCGCGCCAAGCGGCAGCCTAAGGGGCGCATTGGCCGGGCGCTGAAGGCCGCGCTGATCGCGGCGCAGTACAACTGGGCGCGGCGCTATTTCGCGCGGCATCCGGGGCATGTGGCGATGTGCTGGAACGGGCTGACCGGATCACGCCGCGCTTTCATGCATAGCGCCTTGGACGCCGGCGCGCGGCGGCTGTTCGTGGAGCTGGCGCCGCTGCCGGGGCGGATCACGCTCGATCCGGCGGGGGTGAATGCCGAAAGCAGCGTGCCGCAGGGGCGGGCGTTCTATGACGATTGGGCGATGGGGGACCCTTCGCGCAGCGGGATGGGCTGGCGCGAAGCGGGCGCCGGGCTGGCCGCCCGCGCCTCGCGCCGGGCCGATGTGGGGCAGGGGAGTGCCGAGAGACTGGGCGCCGCGCCCTTCCTGTTCGTGCCGCTGCAGGTGCCCGATGACAGCCAGATGCGGCTGTTCGCCGGCTGGGCCGGCAGCCTTGACGGGTTCGTCGCCGCCCTGGGCGAGGCGGCGCGGGCGCTGCCGGAGGGCTGGGTGCTGCGGATCAAGGAACATCCCTCGGCACGCGTCTCGCTCGCCGCGCAGATCGCGGCCGCCACGGAGGCGTCCGGCGGGCGCATCGTGCTCGACAACGCCTCCGACAGCTTCGCGCAGGTGGCGGCAAGCCGGGGGGTGGTGACGATCAACTCCTCAATGGGGCTGCAGGCCTTCTTCCACGACAAGCCGGTGATTGCCACGGGGCGTGCCTTCTGGGCGCAGCCGGGGCTGGTGATGGTGGCAGACAGCGCCGAGGGGCTGCGGGCCGCCTTTGCGGGCGCGGAAGCGCTGGCCTTCGACGCGGGCTTCCGCGCCCGGTTCATGACCTGGCTGGACCGGGAGTATTACCTGCGCGTCACCGAGACCGCCGAGGGCGATTGGCAGCTTGACCCCGCGGCGGTCTGCAAGGTTCTGGCCTCTGCCCCGCGCCCCTGAAAACGCGATTCCGCTTCCCCCGGCCCGCCCCATCGGCTAAGGGACCGCGTCCTTTATGCATGGAGGTCCCTCATGGGCTACAAGGTCGTTGTCGCCGGTGCCACGGGGAACGTGGGCCGCGAAATGCTGAACATCCTCGCCGAACGGGAGTTTCCCGTTGACGAGATCGTCGCGCTTGCCAGCCGCAAGTCGCTGGGCACAGAAATCAGCTTTGGCGACAAGACCCTGAAGACCAAGGACCTTGATACCTTCGACTTCACCGGCTGGGATATCGCGCTGTTCGCCATCGGGTCGGACGCGACGAAGATCTATGCGCCACGCGCCGCCGCGGCGGGCTGCGTGGTGATCGACAACTCCTCGCTCTACCGCTACGATCCGCAGGTGCCGCTGGTGGTGCCCGAGGTGAATGCCGAGGCGGTCGATGGCTACAAAGCCAAGATGATCATCGCCAACCCCAACTGCTCCACCGCGCAGATGGTTGTGGCGCTGAAGCCGCTGCATGACCGCGCCCGCATCAAGCGCGTGGTGGTGGCGACCTACCAATCCGTGTCGGGCGCCGGCAAGGAAGGCATCGACGAGCTGTGGGACCAGACCAAGGGCATCTATGTGCCGGGGCAAGAGGTCGCGCCGAAGAAGTTCACCAAGCAGATCGCCTTCAACGTGATCCCGCATATCGACGTGTTCCTGGACGATGGCTCGACCAAGGAAGAATGGAAGATGGTCGCCGAGACCAAGAAGATCCTCGACAAGAGCATCAAGGTCACCGCGACCTGCGTGCGCGTGCCGGTGTTCGTCGGCCATTCGGAAGCGATCAACATCGAGTTCGACGAGCCGCTGGACTGGCAGGAAGCCACCGACATCCTGCGCGAGGCGCCGGGCGTGCTGGTGATCGACAAGCGCGAGCCGGGTGGCTACATCACCCCGGTCGAATGCGTGGGCGATTACGCGACCTATGTCAGCCGGATCCGGCAAGACCCGACGGTGGACAATGGCCTGAACATCTGGGTCGTGTCCGACAACCTGCGCAAGGGCGCGGCGCTGAACGCGGTGCAGATCGCGGAAGTTCTGGGGAAGCGCTGCCTGAAGAAGGGCTGACCTTCCGAGCGAACGTTCGCTGAATTTTGCTGACGGATCGGGGCGCCTTCGGGCGCCCCTTGCCATTTGGGGGGCTGGCGCAGAGCCTGACGGCGTTCGACTCGGGAGGATCGTCGATGCGCTTGTTGCCCCCTACCCTGCTGAAGCTGGCCCTGCTGATGCTGGCCGCCCCCGCCGCGGCCGAGACTTTCACCGCCGAGGCGAAGGTGGCCCGCGTGACGCTCTACCCCTGGGGCGCGACGGTGACGCGGGAACTGCGGATCGACGCGCCCGCCGGGCAGCACGAACTGATCGTGCCGAACCTGCCGCTGGGCACCGATCCCGCGTCCCTGCGCGTTGCGGCACCGGCGCTGAAGATCGGTGCTGTCAGCCTCGCGCAGGGGCGGCTGGCCCCGGTGGAGCCCCAGAAGACGGCGGCAGTGCTGGCGGCGGAGGCCGAGGTGGAGCGGCTGGAGGAGGTGGTGCGCAGCCGCGACGCCGGTATCGCCACGATCCGCCTGCGCGCGGATGCAGCGGGTGAGCAGCTCGCCTTCCTGCGCGGCATCGGCAGCGGCGACGAGGGCACGGCGCCGGACCCGGCGCGGCTGCGGGCGCTGGCGCAGATGGTGGGCGAGGAGGCGCTGGCGGCCTTCACCGCCGCGCACAGGGCCGAGCAGGAGGCGCTGGCGGCCGAACGGGCGCGCGAGGAGGATATCGAGGCGCTGGAGGCGGCCCGCGCTGCGCTGGACGCCTTGGTGGCCGGGGACGGCGAGCGGGCGGCGCTGAGCCTCGCCTTCGAAGGGGTGGGCGGCGAGGCGGTGGTGGAGATCACCAGCCACACGGCATCTGCCAGCTGGGAGCCGGTCTATGACCTGCGCCTGACCCGCGGTGATGCGCCAGCGCTGGCGGTGGAGCGCGCGGTGCTGGCCCGGCAGCAGACCGGCGAGGACTGGCTGGGGGTGGAGCTGACCTTCTCGACCGCCCGCCCGGCGGAACGCTCGGCACCCGGCGAGCTGTGGCCCGAGCTGCTGCGGGTGGGGCCACCGCAGCCGGTGATGCCGATGGGCGGAGCGCGGATGGAGATGGAGGCGGACATGGTCATGGCCGCCCCGGCTCCCGAGGCGATGATGGAGCGGGCCGAGGTGGACATGCAGGGCGCGACCGTCACCTGGCGCTATGCCGGGGCGGTCGATCTGCGCGACGGGGCCGATGCGCTGCGGCTGCGGCTGGGGGATCTGACGCTGGCGCCGGAACTGCAAGCCGTGGCGGTGCCGCGGCTGGAGCAGGTGGCCTATCTGCAAGCCGAGGTGGTGAATGACGGCACCGAACCGCTGCTGCCGGGGCCGGCGACGCTGTTCGTGGATGGGGCGATGGTGGGGCAGGCCTATCTGCCGATGGTGGCGGCGGGGGATGAGGTTGAGCTGGGGTTCGGGCCGATCGACGGGATCGTGCTGGACCGTGAGGTTCCGGCGCGCAGCGGCGGCGACCGCGGGGTGATCTCGCGCAGCGAGCGCATCGACGAGGTGGCGGTGCTGCGGGTGCAGAACCTGACGGGGGAGGCTTGGCCCGTCCGGCTGATCGACCGGATTCCCTATTCGGAACAGGAGGATCTGACGATCACCTCGCGCGCCACCCCGCCCGCGACGGAGACCGACCCGGAGGGCAGGCGCGGCATTCTTGTGTGGGAGTTCGACCTTGGCCCCGGCGCGGAGCGCGAGGTGCGCCTGGAGCATAGCCTGAGCTGGCCGGCTGATCAGGTACTGCAATAGGGGCTGCTGGAAGGCGTATGGAAACCATATGGTTTTCATATGGCTGACCGGCGGGGGGCCTTCTGCCCCCCATTGACGAAAGGCAAAGGAGAAGAGCGGGTGCGGTCAGGCCCTGCGGTCTGCCAGCCAGAGGTGGCGGCCTCGGGTGGCGTCGGTGGCGGGACAGGGCGCGGCGACCGGATCACTGACGGTCGGCGGGCCTGTCCTGTGCCATCAGCGCACTGACAACCGTATCGGGCAGCGCATCGGCGGCATAGCCGAAGGTGCCCTGCACCCGCACCTCCTCGGCCGCGCGCATCAGGGCGCCGAGCGCGGCGCGGGCGAAGGAGCCGCCGACGCTGATCCGCCGCGCCCCTGCCGCTGACAGTTCTGCCACCGAATAGCTGCGGCCCTTAAGCCCCATCAGCACATTCACCGGCTTGTCCACCTCGCGGCAGACGGTGCGGATCGCCTCCAGATCCGGCAGGCCGGGGGCGTAGAGCACATCGGCTCCTGCCTCGGCAAAGGCTTGCAGGCGTTTGATCGTATCGGCCAGGTCGGCACGGCCCCAAAGGTAGTTCTCCGCCCGCGCGGTCAGCAGGAAAGGCAGGCCCCGCGCCGCCTCTGCGGCGGCACGGATCCGCTCGACCGCATGGGACAGGTCGTAGATCGGCGCATCGGCATTGCCCGTTGCATCCTCGATGGACCCGCCCACGAGGCCGGTCGCGGCGGCCATGCGGATCGTCTCGGCGCAAATCTCAGGTGCAGCGCCGAAGCCATCCTCCAGATCCGCAGACACCGGAAGGGTGGTCGCGGCGACGATCTCGGCCGCGTTCGCAAGGATCTCGGCCCGGCCGAGGCCAGCAAAGGAGTCGCGCTTGCCCTTCGAGAAGGCATAGCCAGCGCTGGTGGTTGCCAGCGCCTCGAACCCGAGGCTGGCCAGTAGCCGGGCCGAGCCTGCGTCCCAGGGGTTGGGGATGACGAAGGCGCCGGGCCCGGCATGCAGGGCCTTGAAGCGTGCGAATTTGGCGGTTTGGTCGGGCATGGGGGCCTCCGGAATGTGGGTTGAGGCAAGCATAGCAGGGCAGAACATAAATGGAACATATGTTGGTGCGGCCCAGTGCGCTGACGTGAAGTGTGCCAGAATGGGTCTGAGGCCGCCCTTTCAGAACTCGCCGCTTACAGCAGCAGCCCGAGATGCGAGAGCGTCAGCCGCGACTGCCCGCAGAGCGCTTCATTCCTGCCTCCGCGATAATAGCTGAGCGCGATGACAGCCCCGTAGAGCGCCCAGCCCTTCGCCCGAGCCTGCTTAGTCCACAGGATCGAGCACCGACTGACAAAGCCCAACGATCCGTGGAGCCGCGAGGGTCAGAAAACAGTCCGGGGGACTGTTTTCCCGAGCGGCGGGCAGGTCGAACGCATGAACCGCACGATCAAGGAGGCGACCGTCAAACGCTTCCATTACGACAGCCACGACCAGCTGCACACGCATCTTGCCGACTTCCTCGCGGCATACAACTTCGCCCGCAGGCTCAAGACGCTGAACGGTCTCACGCCCTATGAATACATCTGCAAATCCGGACATCAGAGCCCGGTCGGTTCATCCTCGACCCGATCCACCAGATGCCGGGACTGAACAACTAGCCGCGACTATCGCGGCTGAAAAGATAAAGAACGAGCCCCATCACCAGCGGCACGAGGAAGTAGAGGAACAGAACCCCATAAGCCCCCGCCACATCGCCGCCCGGCACATCGCCCCCCGCGGCCGCAAACACCCGCCCGCTGGCAAACTGCATCAGCCCCGCGCCGCCGATGCCGAACATGTTGATGAAGGTCACCCCGCGCCCGACCAGATGCGGCGGGAAGAAGGCCCGCGCATGCGACATGATCGCGGGGAAGGACGCGCCGAAGAGGCCAAGCCCCGCCAGCAGCGCCGCCGCCGTCCAGATCCCCGCATCGGGCGCCAGCCACAGCACCGCGAGGCACAGGGCCCCCAGCACGTTCCCCCCGAACACCGGCCATTTCTTGCTGCGGAAGATCCGGTCCACCGGCCCATAGGCGAAGTTGCCCGCCACCATCGCCAGCGCCATCCCCAGCGTGACGGTGCCGATGGTCCCCGCGTCGGCCCCGAACACCTGCCCGATGTAAGGCCCGGCCCACAGCCCGCGGATCGAGGCCGCCGGCGCATAGGCCACCGCCATCAGGATCATGATCGCCCACATCCCCGGCACCCGCAGCAGGTCGAAGACCGACCCTTCCGACTTGCCGCCATCCCCCACACGCGGCGGATCCTGCACCAGCCGCCAGATCGCGCCCGCTACCAGCAGCGTCACCGCCGTCAGGCCCCACAGCGTCTCGCGCCAGCCCGCCAGCTCCACCAGCGCCGCCAGCGGGGCCGCCCCGGCGATGTTTCCAAGCGAGCCGACGCCGATGATCGCGCCCGCCAGCGTGCCGAAGATCGCCGGCGAGAACATCCGCGCGAAGATGTAATAGGAAGCCATCAGCACCGGCGAGCAGCCGATCCCGATCAGCACCATCGCCAGATGCAGCGCCATCGGCCCCTGCGCCAGCGCGAAGACCGCCGCCCCGCCGCCGCCGCCAATCGCCAGCAGCACCGCCGTGGTGCGCCGCGGCCCGATCCGGTCCAGCGCCCAGCCAACCGGCATCTGCATCACCGCAAAGGCCAGGAACCACAGCCCTGACGAGATCGCCAGATCCTCGGGCCGCACCCCGATTTCCGCATCCAGCACCGGCGCCAGCACCGCCAGAAAGGCGCGGTAGAACTGGCTGAGCACATAGCCCGCGACCAAAAACCCAAGACCTGCGCGCATGCTGTCCCCCTCCCAGAAGATCGGGGCAACCTGCCGCGGGGGGACGGCAAGGGCAAGGGCCGGAAATGTACTGGGTACGCCGGGGTGGGCGAGGCTAGTGCGGGAAATGCTCCACATGTGTCTCGGCCGTGCGCCCGAAATACACGACCCTGCGGCCGGTGAAGGACACAAGATAGCCGGCGCAGCCCGCCGCCTTCGCCTGCTGGGAAAACGCGGCGTAGCTGTAGCCGGGCGGGTTCGCCTGCGCCCATCGCACCAGCCGTTCCACCTCCGCTGCGTCAAAACCGGCAGCGACCGCCCCGGCCAAGTCGGCCATGTCCAGCGCCACGCTGTCCCCGTCCGGCAGGTAGAAGGTCTGGCTGCCCCTTCGATAGTCCACCGCATAGCCCTCGAAACCGGCAGCGATCAGCCGGCCCAGGATCTCTGGGAAGGCAAGGCTGCCGTCCTGCGCGGCGCTCAGGCAGGTTGTTGCAACAGCAGTCCGTTCCGCGTCCATTGCGGGCTCCTCTTCTGGTTGGCCATCGGGCCGAAGTCAGTCTGTCGGGACGGTGGTCAGCCCGCGGCGCTGGACCAGCGCCCGCAGGGTCCGGTCCAGCGCCGCCCGCTCGTCCGGGGCCAGCACACCAAAATACTCGGCGTCGTTCAGGTCGGCGAGCCGGGCCAGCACTGGCACCTTTGCCTGCCCCTCCGCGGTCAGCGACAGGCTCTGTGCGCGCCCGTCCGTCTCGCTGTCGGTGCGGGCGATCAGGCCCTTGGCCTCCAGCCGATCTGCAAGCTTGCTGATCGCGCCGCGGGTCATCGCCATCTTCGCCGCCAGCAGCGTCGGCGCCAACCCCTCGCCCTCGGCAAGCGCCCGCAGAAAGACCCATTCCGCCACGGTCACACCTTCCCCCGCCAGCTTGCGGGAAAACTCCTGCGACACGGCGTTCGAGACCATTCGCAGCCAATAGCCGGTGTGGTCTGTCAACGCTGAGGAAGATGTCATCGAGGTTCCGCATCTTGTTTCCAAAGAAACTACTTGAGATTAAGTTTCCTTGTCAACAATATTCAGCACCGAACTTGGCCCGCGTAACGAGTACAAACCGGGGGCTGGAAGCCTGCGCAAGGAATGATAGGCTCCGCCCCAAGCCCGCTACTCGCGGCACGCGAACAGGAGACTTTTCCATGATCGAGAAACGCGACTTCTACATCAACGGCCGCTGGGTCGCCCCGGCCACCCCGAATGATTGCGACGTGATCGACCCTTCCACCGAAGAGGTCTGCGCCGTGATCTCGCTCGGCTCGGAGGCCGATACCAATGCCGCCGTCGCCGCCGCCAAGGCCGCGCTGCCCGCCTGGGCCGCCACCGCCCCGGCCGACCGGCTCGCCTATGTCGAGAAGATCCTCGAAATCTACAAGCGCCGTCAGGCCGAGATGGGCGCCGCGATCAGCCTGGAAATGGGCGCGCCGATTGACATGGCCGTGTCCGATCAGGCCGAATCCGGCGCCTGGCACATCCAGAACTTCATCACCGCCTTCAAGGATTTCGAGTTCCTGCGCCCCCTCGGTCCCCACGCCCCGCAGACCCGCATCGCGCTGGAGCCGGTTGGCGTGGTCGGGCTGATCACGCCGTGGAACTGGCCGATGAACCAGGTCACGCTGAAGGCGATCCCGGCGCTGCTGGCGGGCTGCACGATGGTGCTGAAGCCCTCCGAAATCTCGCCGCTCTCCTCGCTTCTCTTCGCCGAGATCGTGGAGGAGGCCGGCGTACCCGCCGGCGTCTTCAACCTGGTGAACGGCGATGGCCCGGGCGTCGGCACCCGCCTGTCCACCCATCCGGATATCGAGATGATCTCGTTCACCGGCTCGACCCGCGCCGGCATCGCCATCACCAAAGCCGCCGCCGACACCGTCAAGCGCGTGTGCCTCGAGCTTGGGGGCAAGGGCGCAAACCTGATCTTCGCCGATGCCGATGACAACGCGGTGCGCCGCGGCGCGCGGCATTGCTTCAACAACTCCGGCCAATCCTGCAATGCGCCGACGCGGATGCTGGTCGAACGCCCGCTCTATGACCGCGCCGTGGACATTGCCCGCGAGGTTGCCGAAACCACCCGTGTGGCGCCTGCACATGAAACCGGCGCCCATATCGGCCCGGTCGTGTCGGCCGCGCAATATGACAAGATCCAGGGCCTGATCGCCAAGGGCATCGAGGAGGGCGCGCGCCTTGTCGCCGGCGGCCTCGGCCGTCCCGATGGCCTCAACCGCGGCTATTTCGTGCGGCCGACGGTTTTCGCTGATGTGGTTCCCGGGATGACCATCGAGAAGGAAGAGATCTTCGGCCCGGTCCTCTCGATCATCCCCTTCGACACCGAGGAAGAGGCGCTCTCCATCGCCAATGACACGATCTATGGCCTGACCAACTATGTGCAAAGCGCGGATGGCGCGCGGCGTAACCGCCTCGCCCGCCAGCTGAAATCCGGCATGGTCGAGATGAACGGCCAGTCCCGCGGCGCCGGCGCGCCCTTCGGCGGCGTCAAGGCCAGCGGCCGAGCGCGCGAAGGCGGCCATTGGGGCATCGAAGAGTTCCTCGACGTGAAGGCGATCTCGGGCTGGGACGGCAAGTAACCGGCCCTCTGGTCAGACGCCCGAAAGAGTGACATGAGAAAAAGGCGCGTCCGCTGCTGCTGGCGCGCCTTTTATCATTGTCCCGCAAGTCCTTTCCCCGATGCCCAGCCGTGTCCCGCGCCCCAGATCCGTCCTGCACGGCGCCCTCGCCGCGGCGCTTCTGCTGGCTGGCCCCCTTGCCGCCGACCCCGCCCCCTTCCCCGAACGCAACCGCAACACCTTCCTGATCGGCATCCGCGAAGGCTCGCAGCTCTCGGCCGATGTGCGCAGCGTCCGCGCCGGCGGGTATGAGCTGGCCGACGGCACCCCCATCGAGTTCGACCGCTGGTATTCGACCGACTGGACCGACATGGGCGTGACCTTCCTGACCCAGGTGAATCCCAGCTTCGGGGTGCTCTGGGGCGTCAGCACCGGCGAGCGGGGCGAGAAATACCGGATCGACCCGGCCCTGACCCTCGGCGTTCTGCTGCAGCGGCGCATCGGCAAACGCGCCTTCGCCACCCTGACGGCGCAGACGATCCTGGGCGGCGATCTGCGCGAGCAGACCTGCATGGCCGATTACGGCGCCATCGGCGGGGTGCAGAAGGTGAATTGCCGCCTTGCCGCGACCACGCTCGCACCTGCAGAGACGCTTGACTATTTGTTAGATGCCCCTGCTTATGATCGCCATTATCTCAAACTCGTTGTCACCTGGGAATTCTGAGACCCATTTTCCTTCGGAGCATATGATGATTTCCGTCAGATCACTTGCCCTCGCCGCGCTGCTGTTTGCCGCCGGCCCGCTTCACGCCCAGACCTTTCAGGATTGGATGAGCCCCGAGGTCGGCGACGCCTGGGATGACGGTTATACCGGCCAGGGCGTGTCGATCACCGTCATCGACGATTTCAACAGCAATGACCGCTTCATCGGCGATCTTGGCCTTGGTAACCAGTTCCAGACCCACGGCAACTGGACCTTCCAGCAGGCCGGCATGATCGCGCCCGACGCGGACATGTACCAGAAAGACTACACTTCGCGCGGGGCAGTGCGGCTGAAGCGTCGCAGCCTGAATGTGCTGAACCTCAGCTACGGCATCTACACCCCCTCCTCGCGCGACCCCGATGCCATCCGCTGGAGCCTGCAGGAACGCTCGATCATCAGCTATGCCGAAACCGGCAAGGCCGTCGTGGTCAAGGCCGCCGGCAATGACGCCATCGCCATCGGCTCGGCCACCGATGACGGCTTTATCGACGCGCTGAACGTCGCTCTGACCGGCGCAGACTCGGTGCTGTTCGTCGGCGCGCTCGACACCAATGGCACCACCGCCGATCCGGCCTCGCTCGCCTCCTACTCCAACTATGCCGGTACCAATACCGATGTGCAGGAGCATTTCCTTGTGGTCGGCGTCGATGGTGACATGACCGGGCTTTACGGCACCTCCTTCGCCGCGCCGATCGTGACCGGCTATTCCGCGATCCTCGGCAGCAAGTTCACGGCGGCGACCCCGGTGGACATCACCAACCGCCTGCTGGACACCGCGCGCACCGACACGATCAGCGGCTATGACGTGACGATCCACGGCCAGGGCGAGGCGAGCCTGACCCGCGCCCTGGCGCCGAACTCGATCCGGTAAGCTGCAGCCCATCGGGCGCTGGCGGCTCAGAATTGCGAAAGGGCTGGCGAGTGGCGCCAGCCCTTTCCTCTCCCGGGGTGCCAACCGGCTAAAGCGATCCGCCTGCATCGCGCCCCGACCCACACCTTAGCCGCGCGGTCCCGGTGCCGGCGCCGCCCCATCCTCTGCGTCAGCCCGCTTCCGCGCCGCTTCGCGCCGGGCCTCCTGCTTCTGCCAGGGCCAGCGCCCGTCGATCTCCACCTCCAGCGACAGGCTCAGGAAGGTACGGATCGCCACGATCCCTCCCAGCACCGCGAGGCTGCGGAGCGAGGGTTCCACCGCCACCGTATTGACGATGTCGGCCGCCACCAGAAACTCCAGCCCCAGCAGGATCGACCGCCCCAGCCGCGCGCGATAAAGGTGAAACCGCTCCTCCGGGTCCTCGCCCCGCGGCCCGGTGACAAAGCCGTAGGTTCCGGCAGCGAGCCCGGCAAGGATGACCATCACCCCCACCACCTCGATGCCACGGGTGATCCAGTGCAGCGTCTCGGCCAGCAGGCTGTCCATGGCGGGGCTCCTTTGGGGCGGCAGGGTCTGCCCTCTCTAGCAGGGGCGGGGGTGGATCGGAACCGTTTGGGGAGGAATCGGGCGTATCCGCTTCAACACCCGTTCAACAGCGAAGATCCCGCCTGCTCGTCGACAGCGCCGCTCACATTGGCGAAGGCCATCGCCTTCGCCACGCACCGCCCTTTCACCCATCCGGACGGGCCCCCAAAGGGCCCGGACAGCGCCCGCCCCGCCCATGGCGGGCGCTTCTCGCCCACCAGGTCGGGCGCTGTCCTCATCCGGTTTCTTGTTGCCGATGGCGTCGGCGGCATCCCTCCCGCACGGGCGGGGTCGAGGCAGTGCCTCGCCTATTCCCGCCCGACCTCACCGGAGGAGCTTGCGGCGGGCCCGCCTAAAACGGACAGCGCGCGGAGTATGTCTGCATCACCCCGGTCTGCGGATGCCGGAAGCGCAGCGAATCCGCGTGCAGCATCAGTCGGTCGAACTCCCGGCCCGGCCCCTCGGCGTAAAGCTGATCCCCAAGGATCGGGTGCCCCAGCGCCATCATATGCACCCGCAGCTGATGGGTGCGCCCGGTCTGCGGGAACAGCCGCACGCGGGTGGTGCCATCCGCCGCCAGCCGGATCACCCGCCAGTCGGTGACCGCGGGCTTGCCCGTTTCATGGTTCACGTGCTGGCGCGGGCGGTTCGGCCAATCGACGATCAGCGGCAGGTCGACCCGGCCCTTTTCCGGCGTCAGATGCCCCCACAGCCGCGCCAGATAGATCTTCCGCGTCTGCCGGCTCTCGAACTGCTGGCCAAGGGTCTTCTGTGCCGCCGCGCTCAGCGCGAAGACCATCACGCCCGAGGTATCAAGGTCCAGCCGGTGCACCAGCAGCGCCTCGGGGAAGGCAGCGAGCACCCGGGTCTGCAGGCTGTCAGCCAGCGCCTCGCCGCGGCCGGGGACCGACAGCAGGCCCGCGGGCTTGTCCAGCACCAGCACATCGGCGTCGCGGTGGACGATCCGCAGCGGGGTATCGGGGGGGGAATAGACGAAATCACTCATGCGCCGCCCCATGCGCCCGCGGCTGCGGCGGCGTCAAGCCTGTTCGGGCGGATGTGCAAAATCATGCGCATGAAAACTGCATGGAATACATATGGTTTCCATATGCCCGATCGGCGGCGTCAGTCCGCCACCAGCCGCAGCGCCAGCCCGCCAAACAGCAGCGCCGCAATCTTGTTCATCGCCCCCATCCGGCGTGACAGCGACCGCCCCGCCACCCCCGCCAAGGCGCCATATCCCATCGTCACCAGCGTGCCGGTGACAGTGAAGATCGCGCCCAGAATGGCGACCTGCTGCCAGACTGGGCCATAGGCCGGGTCGGTGAACTGCGGCAGAAAAGCCAGCACGAACAGGATCGGCTTGGGGTTCAAGGCATTGGTAAGAAAGCCTTTTGCCACAGCCCGCCACGGGCTTGCCGTGCCCCGCGCCTCCATGATCGGCCCAGCGCGCCAGCTTTTCCACGCCAGCCACAGCAGGTAGCCCGCTCCCACCCAACGGATCGCATCCAGCGCCCCCGGATGCGCCGCGATCAACGCCGACAGCCCCAACACCGCCAGCGTCACATGCCACAGCCCGCCGAACCCGACCCCCAGCCCCGCCATCACCCCCGCCCGCGGCCCGCCCTGCAGCCCGCTCGCCGTCGCAAACAAAACATCCGGCCCCGGCGCCAGATTGAGCACCAGTCCCCCCAACGTGAAGGCCAGAAGGCTCTCGGCCGGGAAAGCCTGCAGCACGTCCCAGATCATGCGCGGCCCTCTCTCTGCGGCAGGTCATCGGTCAACGCGTAGTAGAGGCCCTTTTGCGCGACACATAGATGCTGTGCCAGCCACCCCCCGGTCGGGCCGTCCACCGCTCCGGCTTCCACATGGACAGTCCCGTCCGGATCGCGGTGATATAGGCTAGATCCACAGATCCGGCAGAAGCCCCGGGTGGCTGCCTCATGCCCGGTCCCGCCCGGCACGAACTCCGCCACCGTCGCCCTCCCGTGCCATTGCACGGCGTCCACGGCAAAACTCGCGCCGTAATGGCCCGAGGACTTGCGGCAGCCCCTGCAATGACAAGCACTGATCTCCCGCGCCGGGCCCGGCACCGAAAACCCGGTCTCACCGCAGAGGCAGCTGCAATCCAGCCGCGCCGGGGCCGCCTCTACCCGCGGGGGGCGCCCCGATAGCGTGTAGTAGTCCCCGGCACTGTCCTCGAAACTCTGGCCCTGCAACCGCAGCGGGGCCGGCGCATCCAGCGCCCCGGGTGCAAACCGGACCTGCCCCTCGGCCCCCAGCCAGAACAGCGATGACCCGCAATCCGCGCAGAACCCGCGCCGCACCCCGGGAGATGAACGATACCAGGCCAGCGCGCCGGGGCGGTAAAGGTCCAGCCCCTGATCGGCCACCGCGCCGCTGGCGAAGGCATGGCCCGAGGATTTGCGGCACCAATGGCAATGGCAGATCACCACATCGCGCAGCGGCCCGCGCAGGGCGAAGCCGACCGAGCCGCATAGGCACGAACCGCCGATACCTGCCCGTTGATCCATCGCAGCCTCCTGACATTTTGCTGCAGGCTGGCACGGCGCACCGGCGGCGGCAAGCAGGCCCACGATCCTTGCATGATCTGCGGCGGCGGTGGAATCGCTCTCGCACCTTGACCGGCTACCGGATGGTAAGGATTGCCGTCTAGCCTGCAAGCCGCAGCGAAGCCCGAGGAGAGCAGGCATGAACCTTTACGCAGAGGCGCAGGCGGGCGCGCTGCATGTGCAGGTCGGCGAGGCCCGGATCGACGCGGCCGTGGCGATCCGCTTCAAGGACAAGATGCGCGAGATTGCTTTGCAGCCCTCTGACCGGGTGGTGCTGGACCTGTCGCGCGTCACCTTCGTGGACAGTTCGGGCCTTGGCGCCATCGTCTCGGTAATGAAGGCGCTGGCCCCCGCCCGGCGGTTGGAGCTTGCGGGGCTGACGCCGAATGTCGCCAAGGTGTTCCGGCTGACGCGGATGGACACGGTCTTCGTGATCCATCCCGCAGCCGGGGCTACGACCGCGGCCAGCGCAGCAGCCGGGCATGGCGGCTGAACTGGCCTTCGGCGCGCCACAGCGACCTGCGAGGCCGACTCCGCCGGCCCCCTGCCCCGATGCAATCCTGCACCTCGCGTTGCAGGCTGATTCGCTTTCGGTGCGCCATGTGCTGCGGGTGATCCGGGCGCGGCTGGCGGGCGGCTTGCCCGATGCCGCGGCGGACACGCTCGAGCTGGTTCTGGCCGAGATCCTGAACAACATCGTCGAGCACGCCTATCGGGATGAGGGCGGACAGATCGAGGTGCTTGTCTGCCCGGTGCCCGGCGCCCTGCTCTGCCGCATCACCGATCAAGGCCGCGCCATGCCGGGGGATATGCTGCCACACCCTGATCGCCCGCAGCCCGACCTGGCAGTCGCCGACCTGCCCGAGGGTGGCTTTGGCTGGCGGATCGTACGCGATCTTGTGGGTGACCTGCACTACCGACGCGAGGCGGGCAGCAATACCATCCGGTTCCGTATCACGCTGGACTGAAGATATCCCCCGCAGCACCCCTGCCTTGCGGGAAGCACCATTTTCTTCTGAAACAGCCCTGGCGTGATGCGGCAGAAGTAGGGCGCCATGCGTAAACCCCGTGACCAACACGGCAGCTGACACCGTATTGAAAACAATCTGGAAACGCTGCCGCAAAGATTCCGCAATCACTCCCAAGACCTGCCGAAATCTGGCGCCATCCATAGCCTCGTAGCTGCACAAGGCTTCCCTCGGCGCCGCGGTCAACAGCCCCCACCCAGTTCGCGGCGCCGAGGACTTTCCTTCCCCCCATCCCCGGCCTAGGCTGGCCCGGACAAGCCGGAGGGACAGGATGCGCGATTTCCACAAACCGGGGCGCTCGCCCGTCTACGCGATGAACGGCATGTGCGCGACATCGCACCCCCTGGCCGCGAAAACCGCCATCGACATTCTGGAACGCGGCGGCAATGCCGCCGATGCCGCGCTGGCCGCGGCGATGGTGCTGAACATTGCCGAACCGCAGATGACCGGGCTGGCGGGCGATTGCTTCGTGCTGCTGAAACCGGCCGGGGAAGAGCGGATCGTGGCGCTGAACGGGTCGGGCCGCGCACCTGCCGCGCTGTCCGCAGATGCCATCCGCGCGGCGGGCCATGCCACCGTGCCCACCGCCGGCATCCTGCCGGTCACGATCCCGGGCGCCGTCGATGCCTTTTGCCGGCTGAGTGCCGACTGGGGCCGGATGGCATTGGCCGACGTGCTCGCCCCCGGCATCCGCTATGCCGACGAGGGCATCCCCGTTGGCCCGCGCACCGCGATGGACTGGGCGGATGATGTGCCGTGGCTGTCGGGCGCCGCGCGCGATTTCTACCTGCTGGACGGTCAGGCGCCGAAGCCGGGCCAGATCTTCCGCGCCCCCGGTCAGGCCGAAGTGCTGCGCCGCATTGCCCGCGAGGGCCGCGCGGGGTTCTATGAGGGCGAGGTGGCCGAAGATCTGGTCGCCTCGCTGCAGGCGCTTGGCGGGGTGCATACTGCCGAGGATTTCAGCGCCACGGCCTGCGCCTATACCGATCCCGTGTCGGGCGAGTTCCGCGGGCATGAGCTGGTGGAGCATCCGCCGAACGGGCAGGGTGCGACCGCCATCCTGATGCTGAACATGCTGAAGCATTTCGACATGGACGGCCTCGACCCGATGGGCGCCCCCCGCGCGCATATCGAGGCGGAGGTGGCGAAACTCGCCTATGACGCCCGCAACCGCTTCATCGCGGACCCGGACCACATGTCACGCCTTGGCCATATGCTCGCGCCCGAAACCGCCGCGCAGCTGGCGGCGCTGGTGGACCTGACCCGCGCCCTGCCTGCCGCCGCGCCAATCACCGAAGCCGTCCACCGCGACACCGTCTATGTCACCGTAGTCGACCGCGACGGCATGGCGGTGTCGCTGATCTACTCGGTGTTCTGGGGCTTTGGCGCCGGTATCGCGTCGAGCAAATTCGGCCTGATCTTCCAGAACCGCGGCGCCGGCTTCACGTTGGAACTGGGCCACCCGAACGAGGCGGGCGGCGGCAAGCGCCCGATGCACACGATCATCCCCGGGATGCTGAAGCGCGATGGCCGGGTGATCATGCCCTTCGGCGTGATGGGCGGCGCCTTCCAGCCCTCGGGCCATGTGCGCTTCGTCACCAACCAACTGGTCTACGGGATGGACCCTCAAGAGGCGATCGACGCCCCCCGATGCTTCCCCGACGCGGGCGTGCTGAAGATCGAGCGCGGCTATGCGCCCGAGGTGCGGGCCGAGCTGGAGGCGATGGGTCACCGCCTGCTGACCCCGGCCGAACCGCTTGGCGGCGCGCAGGCGATCCTGATCGACCCCGACAGCGGCTTGCTGACCGGCGCGTCGGACCCGCGCAAGGACGGCTGCGCGCTCGGCTACTAGTTCAGCTGGAAGTGCAGCGGGTAGCGGCCATCCTCGAAATCGCCGAAGAGGTCCGGCAGGTCGGGATGGTCCACCGGCTCGCCCGTATCATCGGGCACCAGGTTCTGTTCCGACACATAGGCCACGTAGTAGCTTTGGTCATTCTCGGCCAGAAGGTGATAGAACGGCTGGTCGCGCGAGGGGCGGCTTTCCTCGGGGATTGCATCATACCAGTCCTCGGTATTCGAGAACATGGCATCGACGTCAAAGACCACCCCCCGGAACGGATGCTTCCGGTGGCGCAGGATCTGCCCGAGATGATACTTCGCCTGAGTCTTGAACATAAGAAGCCCCCGATGCTCCCCATACTCCGCCCGGCCGGGCAATGTCCACTCCCCCGACCGGATTCCGCCGCGTCCACGGGGAAACAGTCTGTCGCCGTGCCGGCCGGGGTGCGGCGGAGTTTCGCGCAGGCAGGCCTCCGCAGCTTTGTGATTTCCCTGTGCCGCGATTTGCCGTAAAATCACCGCAAAACAAGAATGCGAGGGGCAAATGAGCAGACTTCTTCGCGTGTCGGTCTTCGTGTTGGTGGCGTCGTGCGGCGGGGGCAACTACTCCGCCCCGCGCAATATGGATGATGCCTGTGCCATCGTCAGCCAACGGCCCGAATATCTGCGCGCCATGCAGCAAACCGAACGTCGCTGGGGCGTGCCGGTCGCCGTGCAGATGGCGACGATTTATCAGGAATCAAAGTTCATCGGCGATGCGCGAACCCCGTTCCGCTATGCCCTGGGCGTGATCCCGATGGGACGGCAATCCTCGGCCTATGGCTACAGTCAGGCCATCGACGGCACCTGGGAAGAGTATCAAAGCGATACCGGCAACCGGCGGGCGCAGCGCAACAAGATCTCGGACGCCACCGATTTCATGGGCTGGTACATGCATAAATCGTCCGAGGGGCTCGGCATTCCCAAATGGGACGCGCAGAACCAGTACCTGGCCTATCATGAGGGGCGGTCCGGCTATGCCAGCGGCAGCCACCGGCAGAAGGGCTGGCTGCTGAACGTCGCGGCCGAGGTCGGGCAACGTGCTGTGACCTACGACACCCAACTGCGCAACTGCCGCTAAGACGGTCAGTCGCGCCGCCGCATCTCGCTGTCGATCGAGAAGGTCGAGGGCGGGAACTCGCCCGGCTGAAGCGCGCCAAGCCGCACCAGCGTCTGCCCGCCGGTTTCATCCGTCACCACCCATTGCTTGAGCTGTAGCGGAGCGGGTGAGAAGTAGAGCGTGATCGTGCCCACTTCGGGGTGTTCCGGGTCCTGCGCAGTAACCGTGGTCATCCCTTGGGTCTCGCCATGCCCCACCACCATCTTCGCGCGGGTCAGGTCCACGTTCCGCGCCAGAATCAGGTTCAGCGGCGTGCGGCTCAGCGGATACTGCTCGGGCGGCTGGTTCGACTTCGCGTCGAAGATCGCCACCTGCCCGCCGCTGGCCAGCACCAGCGTATCATCGCCAGCATATTCGAAGCGCATCCGCCCGGGCCGGTGGATCAGCAGGCGCCCAGCAGAACTGGAGCCGTCGGCGTTCTGCTGGGTGAACTCCGTCGACGCGCTGGTGATGCGGTTGAGGTAGTTGGAAATCTCGGCCAGCGACACCGGAGCCGCCATCGAGGGCAGGGCCAGCGCGAGCCAGAGGGCGGGGGCAAGGAGGATGCGGAGCGTTTTCATACCGCCAATCTAGCCGCTTACCCCGCCGCTTGCATCCCCCCGCCGATCACATCACAGCCATCGGCAGGGGAGGGGGCAATCACTGGCCCGAGATCATTGCCCGATCACTGTTCCGGAACCAGAATCTCGCGCTTGCCGACATGGTTCGCCGGGCTGACCAGCTGTTCCTCTTCCATCTGCTCCACAAGGCGCGCGGCCTTGTTGTAGCCGATGCCCAGCTTGCGCTGGATGTAGGAGGTAGAGACCTTGCGATCCTTCAGCACCACCGCCACCGCCTGATCGTAGAGCGCATCTTCACCCTCGCCGCCGCCAAGGCCAAGCACGGCGTCGATATCCGCCTCCTTGTCCTCATCCGGCCCCTCGACCACGCCCGACATGTATTCCGGCGGGCCGTAGGATTTCAGGTGCGTCACGATCTCCTCGACCTCTTCGTCCGACACGAAGGGCCCATGGATCCGGGTGATGCGGCTGCCGCCGGCCATGTAGAGCATGTCGCCCATCCCCAGCAGCTGCTCGGCCCCCTGCTCGCCCAGAATGGTGCGGCTGTCGATCTTGGAGGTGACCTGGAAGCTGATCCGCGTCGGGAAGTTCGCCTTGATCGTGCCGGTGATCACGTCGACCGAAGGCCGCTGCGTCGCCATGATCAGGTGGATGCCCGATGCCCGCGCCATCTGTGCAAGGCGCTGGATGCAGGCCTCGATTTCCTTGCCGGCGACCATCATCAGGTCGGCCATCTCGTCCACGACCACCACGATATAGGGAATGGTCTTCGGCTGGAACTCGTCAGTCTCAAAGATCGGATCGCCGGTTTCCTCGTCGAACCCTGTCTGCACGGTGCGCTTGAACATCTCGCCCCGGTCCAGCGCCTCGCGGACGCGGCCGTTATAGCCCTCGATGTTGCGCACGCCCATCTTCGACATCTTGCGATAGCGCTCTTCCATCTCGCCCACGACCCATTTCAGGGCGACGACCGCCTTCTTGGGGTCGGTGACGACGGGGGACAGCAGATGCGGAATGCCGTCATAGACCGACAGTTCCAGCATCTTGGGGTCGATCATGATCAGCCGACACTCTTCCGGCGACAGCTTGTACAGCAGCGACAGGATCATGGTGTTGATGGCGACCGACTTGCCCGACCCGGTGGTCCCGGCGATCAGCAGGTGGGGCATCTTGGCAAGGTTCGCCACGATGGGCTCGCCCGAGATGTCCTTGCCGAGCGCCAGCGGCAGCCGCATGTTCGAATCGCCAAAGTCGCGCGCCGACAGGATTTCCCGCAGCACCACCTTCTCGCGGAAGCTGTTGGGCAGTTCGATCCCGATCACGGTGCGCCCGGGCACGGTCGACACGCGGGCCGACAGGGCGGACATGCTGCGGGCGATGTCATCGGCAAGGCCGATCACGCGGCTGGCCTTCAGGCCCGGCGCGGGTTCAAGTTCATACATGGTGACAACGGGACCGGGGCGGACGCTGACAATCTCGCCCTTCACGCCATAGTCGTCGAGCACGTTTTCCAGCATCCGCGCGTTCTCTTCCAGCGCCTCATCGGCCAGCGAGTGCCGCTGGATCGAGGCCGGGTTGGTCAGCAGCGACAGCGGCGGCGGCTCATAGGCCACGGGGGCGGGCTCTTCGAACCTCAGACGCGGCTGCGCCTCGGCCTGCGCCTGCCGCGAGGGGGCAACGGATTTCTTGGGCAGGTGGTGCAGCACCACCTTGCGCGGCTCGGCGGCGGGCGGCGGGGTCCAGGCGGTATCCGCTTCGTCGTCATAGATCTCTGCAAAGGCGTTGCGGTCGAAATCCTCGTCCTCAAAGCGGTCATGGGCCAGCGCGGGGGCTATCCGGTCCAGCTCATCCAGGTGCGAATCGTACATCTCGGCGGGCACCGAGTCGTGCAGCGCCGGGGCCGGGGCGGCGGCGCGTGCAGCAGGGCGCGCGGTCAGCGGCGGTTCAACCGGGCGCAGGGCGGGGGCCGAGGGCTGTGCCTGCACCCGCACCTGCGGCATGAAGCGCGGCTCGGCCTTCAGGGTCGGCGCCTCAACCGGCTCGGGCATCTTGGCGCGGCTCGCGGCAAACAGCGGGCCGGCGGCGGCAGCGGCCTGGCGGGCGGCGGCCATTGCGGCGGTGGTCACCGGCGGCTCGGCCCGGCGCGGCTGTGCCTGCTGCACAGGCTGTGGCTGCGGCGCGGGATAGCGCTGCTCGGCCACGATCTGCCTTGTCTTCACCGCATCGGCAATCCGCGCGCGGATCCGGTCTTCGGTCGGCGCCTCGGCATTCCACGCGCCGCGGGCCACCCGCGGTTCCACCAGTTCGGGCTCGGGATCCGGCTCCACCGCGCGGCGGATCATCGCCGGCATCCGGGCCAGAAGGCTTTGCTTCTGCGGCGCGGGAGTCCAGGCGGCCGGCTCGTCCTCAATCAGATCGTGATCTTCCTCCGGCACCTCGACATAACGCGGATCGGCGCGCATCACCCGGCGCGCGGCCTGCGGCGCTGGCACGGCCCGCTCTGCCTCGGCCCAGGCAGTTGCCTCAGCGGCGCGATCCCGCGCCAAAGCCCGCCGTTCCCGCGCCTTGTCAGCCGCCACTTGCGCGGCGCGCACCGACGCCTCGGCCCCGCGCCCGGCCAGCATCAGGATGCGCGTATAGACCAGCACCGACCCGATCAGCAGGAAGCGCAGGATCGCCTTGGTCTCGGTCCGGTCGAATCCGGTGACGAAACCGCCAACGACCAGCACCCCGGCCCCGACCAGCAGCGAGATCAGCTTCAGCCCGAAGGTCGCCTTCACCGGCGCCACCCCGATCAGCGCGCCCAGAATGGTATCGCCGAACAGCCCGCCCAGACCAAAGCTGTGCGTCCACAGCGGCCCCGGCATCAGGGTCGAGGCATAGACCGACATCAGCGCCACGCCGATTGGCACGAAGATCACCCGCCCCAAGGCACGCTCCTCCCCGCGATGCATGATGAAGCGCAGGCCCCAGGCCATGAAGGCAATGGCAATCCCCCACGCCCCGTGCCCGGCAATCACGTAAAGCGGCGAGGCAATGGCAGCCCCGAACCGGCCCAGAAGGTTCATTGCCGGCTCGTCCGTGGCGGCGAGGAAGCTCGGATCGTCGGGCGAGTAGCTGGCCAGCATCATCGCCGTCAGCACTCCCAGCACCACCAGCGCCGCGCCCAGCAACTCCTTGCCGCGCCGTTCCAGCGCCGCCTGCATGTTCTGGTCCAGAAGCGGATCGCGCTGCCTTGCCTGATAAGACGCCATCTTCCCTACCTCACCCGTACAGGCAGTCACGAAGCTGGATCAGCCCGCGCTGCATTTCTTCTTTTGGGGCCACCATCGCCACGCGCACATAACCCTTGCCCGGATTGTGCCCGTTCGCCTCGCGCGCCAGATAGGCGCCGGGCAGCACGCGCACGCCGGTCTCGGTCCACAATTTCAGCGCCGCCGCCTCGCCATCCTCGACCGGAAGCCACAGGAAGAAGCCGCCCTCGGGCGTCTTGTAACCCTGCATCCCGGCAAAGACCGAGTCGGCTGCCGCGTATTTTTCGGCATAGAGCGCCCGGTTCGCCACCACATGCGCCTCGTCATTCCACGCCCGCTCGCTGACCGCTTGCAGCGGCAGCGGCACCGGCGCCCCCTGATAGCTGCGCAGTTGCATCACCCGGGCCATCGACTTCGGGCCACCGGCCACGAAGCCAGACCGCGCGCCAGGCAGGTTCGACCGTTTGGACAGCGAGTTGAAGGCCATCACCCGCTCCGGGTCCGCCCCCGTGCTTGCCGCCACCTCCAGCGCGCCGGGAGGGGCCTCGCCCTGCCAGATCTCGGAATAGCATTCGTCGGCGAAGACAATGAAATCATGCTTCTCGGCCAGCGCCAGCAGCCGCGCCAGATAGTCCCGCGGCGCCACAACGCCCTGCGGATTGGCGGGCGAGCAGAGGTAAGCCACCGTCACCCGGTTCAGTACATCAGCGGGCAGGCCCTCGTAATCCGGCAGAAAGCCGGTCTCGGCGGTCGCCGGCACGAAGATCGGGTCCGCCTCGGCGGCGACCGCGGCCACGGCATAGACCTGATAGAACGGGTTGGGCATCAGCACCGCCGGCCGCTGGCCGTTCTTGCGCTCGGGGCTGACGGCGAGGCAGGCGTTGAACAGCGCCTCGCGGGTGCCATTCACGTTGCAGACCTGCGTCATCGGATCGACGGCCACGCCATAGCGGCGCCCGATCCAGCCGGCAATCGCGGCGCGCAAACCGGGAGTGCCCTCGTTCGGCGGATATTTCGCAAAGCCCGCCAGATTCGCCGCCAGCACCTCGCCCACCCAGTCCGGGAAGGGGTGCTGCGGCTCGCCAATGGTCATGGCGATGGGCTCACCGCCCGCGGGGTGATGATCCAGCAAGGACCGCAGACGCGGAAATGCGTATTCCGGCAGGTTCGAGAACCGCTCGGGAAATGCCATGGCTGCCTCTCTCGTCGGGGTCATGTCGCCCCGTATGGTCAAAGTGTAGCCAATCGCCGCCGAGGGGTCCACAAAAAGCGATGCCTTCCCGGCGGTTGCAGGGCGCTTTTGTGGTATTTCAGCCCAAGGCCGCCTCTGCCGCGTGGCCAAGGCGCAACAACCGCTCTTCCTGCCCGGCCGCAACCATCAGCGAGATCCCGGTTCCGGGCACGCTGGTCGGCAGCGTCAGCACGCACAGGCCAAAAAGGTTGCCGATGCGGGTGTTGCGCAGCGCCAGCAGGTTCTCGGTGGCGAAATAGGCCGGGTCGGACAGCAGCCGCGCCGCATCGGGCGGCAGGATCGGCGCGGTCGGCACCAGCACCGCGTCATATCCCGCGACCTCGGCCGCCCATTCGCGGCGCAGCATTGCCAGCCGCTGCCATCCCGCCACATATTCAGGGGCTGACACCGCCTGCCCGCTGCGGAAGCGTTCGAGGATCAATGGGTACATCTTGTCCGGCGCCGCCTCGATCACGTCGGCCCAAATTCCATAAGCCTCGGGCGCGAACAGCGTCGGCGACAGCGCCATCGCAAAATCGGTGATGCGCAGCTCGCGCCGGTCGATCTGCGCGCCCGCCTCGGCCAGTCGCGCCACCGCGGCCTCGAACGCCGCCACCGGCACATCGCGCGCGCCCTCGAAGGGCAGCCCCTCCAGCACCAGCAGCCGGGCGCCCTTGATCTGCGCGCCGGTCAGGTCGGCCGCGCGCCCGCCCTCCAGCGCCGCCAGCAGCAGCGCGCAATCCTCGACCGTGCGGGCCAGCGGGCCAATGGTATCAAAGCGCAGCGCCAGCGGCACCACGCCTTGCAAGGACAGCCGGCCATGCGTGGTTTTCAGCCCCACCAGCCCGTTCCAGGCCGAAGGGATGCGCACCGACCCGCCGGTATCAGAGCCGATGGAAGCGGCCGCCAGACCCAGCCCCACCGACACCGCCGAGCCCGAGGAGGAGCCGCCCGGCGCCAGCGCCGGATCGTTCACATTGGGCGGCGTCGCGGTCATCGGGTTGAGCCCGAGGCCCGAGAACGCCAACTCGGTCATATGGGTCTTGCCAAGGCAGACCAGCCCGCCCGCCGTCGCCGTCGCCACCACCTCGGCATCCGCGGTCGGCACCCGGCCCTCCAGCAGGCGCGAGCCTGCCTCGGTCGCCACCCCCGCCGTATCGAACAGATCTTTCCAGCTGATCGGCACCCCGTCCAGCACCCCGCGCCGCAGACCGGCCTTGGCGCGCTGCGATGCCGCCCCGGCCTCGGCCAGCGCCCGTTCCTCGGTCAGGCGGGCATAGATTCGCGCCGTATCGGGATGCGCCTTGGCGGCGGCCAGATAGCCTTGCGTCAGCGCCAGCGGGTCCAGATCGCCGCGGCCGATGGCGCGGCCCTGCTCTGCCGCGGGTTTGGTCAGCCAGTCCTGCATGTCGCGCCCCTCATCTGCTTTGCACGCAGGCTAGCGGCCGAACGGCGCATGGACAATCCCGCGCGCCGCACCATATTTGCAGCATGAAAACCGATACAGACGTGCTCATCGCCGGCGGCGGCCTGAACGGCCCCGCGCTTGCCCTCGCCCTCGCCGGGGCGGGGCTGACCGTGACCGTGGTCGACGCGCAGCCCGCGCGCGCCCGCGCCGATGCCGCGTTCGATGGCCGCGCCTATGCGCTGGCCGTAGCGTCCAAACGTCTGCTGGAGGCGGTCGGCCTCTGGTCCGGGCTTGCCGACAAGGTGCAGCCAATGACGGCCGTGAAGGCCAGCGACGGGCGCGCCGGTGAAGGCCCCTCGCCCTTCTTCCTCGATTTCCAGTCGGCAGAGCTGGAGGAAGGCCCCGTAGGCTACATGCTGGAGGATCGCCACCTCTACGCCGCCTTCCTTACCGCGATGCAGGCGAACCCGCAGATCACCCACATTCCCGCCACCAGCGTGGTCGCGCAGGAGCCGCAGGCGGCGGGCATTGCCGTGACCCTGTCAGACGGCCAGACCCTAACCGCCCGCCTGCTGATCGGCGCCGATGGCCGCCGGTCGGGCGTCGCCGAACGCGCCGGGATCACCCGCAGCGGCTGGGGCTATGGCCAGACGGCGCTGGTCGCCGCGATAGCCCACGAACGCCCGCATGGCGGCGTCGCGCAGCAGTTCTTCATGCGCTCCGGCCCGCTGGCGATCCTGCCGCTGACCGGGAATCGCAGCTCGATCGTGTGGAGCGAGAGCGACGAGGCCGCGAAAACCATCGCCGCGCTGGACGATGCGGCGTTCCTTGAGGTGCTGCGCCCCCGGTTCGGGGATTTCCTAGGCGCAATAAGCCTTTGCGGGCCGCGCTTCATGTATCCTCTGAACTTGACCCTCGCCAACTCTTACACCGCCCCCCGCATCGCCCTGATCGGCGACGCCGCCCATGGCGTCCACCCTATTGCGGGGCAAGGCCTGAACCTTGGGCTGCGCGACGCGGCAGCGCTGGCGGAGGTGCTGGCCGAGGCGAAACGGCGCGGCGAGGATATCGGGGCTGCGGATGTGCTGGAGCGGTATCAGCAGTGGCGGCGGTTCGATTCCACCACGCTCGCGCTTGGGATGGACAGCGTCAACCGGCTGTTTTCCAACGACAACCCGCTGCTGCGTGCGGGCCGCGACCTTGGCATGGGCGTGGTGCAGGCGATCCCGGCGCTGCGGCGCGGGTTCATGCGGCAGGCGGCTGGCCTGTCGGCGGGTCCCTTCGGCAAGCTGCCTCGCCTGCTTGCAGGGCGGCCCCTTTAGTCGATCTGCCGCGCCTCGTCGATCAGCAGGATCGGGATGCCGTTGCGGATCGGGAAGGCCAGATGCGCCGCGCGTGAAATCAGCTCCATCGCCTCGGAGTCATAGGCCAAGGGCGCGTGGGTCTGGGGGCAGACGAGCGCCTCGAGCATCCGGCGGTCGGAACGGGTGTCGTCGGTCATTGCAAGATCTCCTCCTCGCCGCCGCTGCGCAGGGCGAACTCGATCAGCGTCACCAGCGTCTCGCGCCGGTTCGACAGGGTCGGCGCCTCCAGCAGCGCCTGCTTCTCCTCCGGCTCGAAGGGCAGCAGCATCGACAGCGAGTTCAGCAGCAGTTCATCCTCGGCATCCTTCAGCGTGCCCCAGTCGGTGGCAAGCTGCTCGCTGGCGAAATAGCGGCCCAGAAGGTCCAGAAACTGCTCGCGCCGGAAACCGTCATCCTGTTCGGTGCGGCCAAGATCCCGCTCGAACCCGTCCCACGTCACCTCGGCGCGGATATAGGGCGAGAAGCCCGGAACCTCGCGCCGCAGGCGGAAGCGCGAGATGCCGGTGAGGGTGATCATGTAGCGCCCGTCCTCGGTTTCCGAGAAAGCGGTAACCCGGCCCGCGCAGCCAATGGCGCTGAGCCGTTTTTCACCCCCACTCGCCGGCATCCCGCGCGGCTGGATCATGCCGATCATCCGTTGCCGGGTTTTCAGCGCGTCTTCCAGCATCTGCAGGTAGCGCGGTTCGAAGATGTGCAGCGGCAGCCGCGCCCGGGGCAGCAGCAGCGCCCCGGGCAGCGGAAACAGCGGGATCGTGTCGGGCAGCTCTGCGAATGTCATCATGCCCTGCATCTAGTCCGGTCGCGGTGCCCGGCAAACCCGGGGCTAAAGGAAGATCATCGAGCTGAGCTTGCGGCGGCCCTTGAGCACGATGGGATCGGTCGGCTTCAGCGCGTCGAAGATCGTCAGCAGCTGCACCTTGGCGGCGCCCTCGTTCCACTCGCGGTCACGGCGGAAGAGGTCGAGGAGTTGCTCCACCGCCTCCTCGACCCGGCCCGCGGCATGCAGCGCCAGCGCCAGATCGTAGCGGGCCTGATGGTCGCTGGGGTCGGCTTCCGTCCGGGCCAGCAGATCGGTCACCGGGCCGGCATTCTCGGCCTGCCGCGCCAGCGCGAGTTGGGCGCGGGCAGCTTCCACCGGGGCGGCGGCGGCGATCTTGGCGGGGGCGGCGGTCAGGAAGCCCTCGGCCTGATCCAGGTTGCCAAGCGCGATGTGCGAGCGGACGAGGCCGCCATAGGCATCGGCATTCTCGGGCTCTTCGCCAAGGATCGCGGCGAAGGTTTCGGCGGCGTCCACCGCCGCACCCTCGGTCAGCATCATCTCGGCCGCCTCGATGGCCTCGGCCAAGCCGCCATCCCCGGCCAGCGCAGACAGCTTGTCGACAAAGGCCTTGATCTCGGACCCCGCCAGCGCGCCCTGGAAGGCATCGACCGGCTGGCCCTGCCAGAAGGCATAGACCGTGGGGATCGACTGCACCCGCAGCTGCGAGGCAATCATCTGGTTTTCGTCCACGTTGACCTTGGCCATGACGACCTTGCCCTTGGCCGCGGCCACCGCAGCCTCCAGCGCCGGGCCAAGTGTCTTGCAGGGGCCGCACCACGGCGCCCAGAAATCGACGATCACCGGCACCTCGCGGCTGCGCTCCACGACCTCGGCCATGAAGTCGCGTTCCGACACGTCGCGGACCCATTCATTCTTTGCCGGTGCGGTTCCGGCAGACCCTGTCAAGCCAAGCATTGCAGCCCCCTTCGGATGGTTTGCCCTTATATGCGCGCTGCGTTTGGCGGCGCCAAGGGGTCAGTCACAGGTCGAATGTCGCAAAGACCGGCGCATGGTCGGATGGCTGCGTCCATCCGCGCGCATCCCGTAGCACGCGGCTGGAATGCGCGGCGCTGGCAATGTCGGGCGTGGCCCAGACATGGTCCAGCCGGCGGCCCTTGTCGGCGGCATCCCAGTCGGCGGCGCGGTAGCTCCACCAGCTGTACAGCAGGCCCGAGGGGATATCCTGCCGGGTGATGTCGACAAAGCCGCCGGCTTCCTGAGTGCGGGCCAGCTGCTCCACCTCGATGGGCGTGTGGCTGACGATCTTCAGCAGCTGCTTGTGGCTCCAGACGTCATCTTCCCGCGGGGCGATGTTCAGGTCGCCGACCAGAATGGCCTTGTGCGGGCGGTCGGCAGCGAACCAGTGCTGCATGTCGGTCAGGAAATCCAGCTTCTGCCCGAATTTCGGGTTCTGCTCGCGGTCGGGGATGTCGCCGCCTGCGGGGACGTAGAAATTGTGGATGGTGACGCCATTTTCCAGCTTTGCGGCGACGTGGCGGGCATGGCCGAGCGTGGCGAAATCGCGGTCGCCGGCATCCGTCATGGGAAGTTTCGACAGAATGGCAACGCCGTTATAACCCTTTTGCCCCCGCGCCACGCAATGCGTGTAGCCAAGCGCCGCGAACGTCTCCAGCGGCATCTTGTCGACCGGGGCCTTGCATTCTTGCAGGCACAGGACGTCTGGCGCCTCGTCGGTCAACAGGCGCGAGACCAGCCCTTCGCGCAGGCGGACGGAGTTGATGTTCCAGGTGGCGATGGTGAAGGGCATGGCTGTCTCCTGCAGGCTGCGCGCGACCATAGCCAGAGCAGGCGGGGGCGGCAACGGCTTGGGGTTACAGAGTGCTTACCCCAATGTGACTTGGCCTGACCCTTCGGGCATGCGACACCTTTCCGCAACAGAAGAAGGAACTGACCCATGCGCAAACTTGCCCCGCTCGCCCTCGGCCTGATGCTCTCGCTGGCTGTCGCCGCCCCGAGCTTCGCTCGCCCGATGGAGGGGTCCGAGGCCCGCAAGATGCAGACCTCTGTCGATGTCTACCTGCGGTCCATCGGCCGGGGCGAGGCTGCCCGGGTGGTGGCCGCGCTGCCGCCGCGGATCAAGAATATCTTTGCCGGCTCTGCCGGGATCGAGGCCGGCAAGCTCGACGGCGTGCTGATCGAGCAGACCGAGGCGCTGCTGGACGCCGCCAAATTCGATGACTTCGCGGCCGATTATTCTGCCGTCGATGCCACGGATTCGGTGCTGGCCGACGGCAGCCGCGTGACTTGGACGGTGGTGCCGACGCAGTTCACCGTGGAAACGGCGGGCGGCAAGGTGCTGAACCGCCAGCCGCTACTGGTGCTGAACGAGGCCGGCCAGTGGTACATGATGCGGATCGAAGGCGCACAGCAGCAAGAGCTGGTGTCGATTGCCTATCCGTTCCTGAAGGGCGTCAGCTTCCCATCGGCCAGCTCCGCCCCCGTCCAGTAACGGGCAAAAAAAATGCCCGGGCAAATGCCCGGGCAAGTCCGACAGGGAGGGAAGCCGCGCCATGACCCCGGCGCGGGAGGGCTTCGAATTTCACGCGCCGCGCCATATTGCGGCACGGTCCGGGTCCAACCGCGAAAGCCGTTTCCGGTTCCCACGGCGGCCCCGGTTTCCGCTGGCCGCTCAGGCCACCAGCCGATATCCGCCAGCTTCCGTCACCAGCAGCCGCGCGTTCGAGGGGTCGGGCTCGATCTTCTGGCGCAGGCGGTAGATGTGGGTTTCCAGCGTGTGGGTGGTCACCCCGGCATTGTATCCCCACACCTCATGCAGCAGCACATCGCGCGGTACCACGCCATCGGGCGCGCGGTAGAGGAACTTGAGGATGTTGGTTTCCTTCTCGGTCAGCCGGATCTTGCGCTCCTTGGGATCGATCAGCATCTTCATCGACGGCTTGAAGGTATAGGGCCCCAGCTGGAACACCGCGTCTTCGGACTGTTCATGCTGGCGCAGCTGCGCGCGGATGCGGGCCAGCAGCACCGGGAACTTGAACGGCTTGGTGATGTAGTCATTCGCGCCGGCATCGAGGCCAAGGATGGTGTCGGCATCGGTATCGTGGCCGGTCAACATGATCACCGGGCATTTCACGCCCTGTTTGCGCAGCCGCTTGCACAGCTCGCGCCCATCGGTATCGGGCAGGCCGACATCGAGGATCACCAGGTCGTAGATCGCGGATTTCACCTTTTCGACCGCGTCATGGCCGGTGCCGGCCTCGAACACGTCGAAATCTTCGGTGGCGACCAGTTGTTCGGCCAGCGCTTCGCGCAGGTCTTCCTCATCGTCCACCAGCAGGATCTTCTTCAGGTTGGCCATGCTCTCGCCTCCTTGTTTGTCTGTGATCAGACGGGCTCGTTTTGCTGTAGTCAGACATGCGCGCAGTGCAGGGCTGCGGCAAGCTATGCGTCAAAACCCTCACGCGGACGTGTCGCTGGGGCGGGATATGTTTCAATTCATGTCGGCCGGGTCTATCTAGAACCGGCACATGCCCCGGAGTTTCCATGCCGCTTGGCCCCACGATCCTCGAACGCCTGAACCGCGCCCGCGCCGATCTGCGCATGGGCGTGCCGGTGGTGCTGATGAGTGCGGACGGCTGCGCACTGGTGGTGGCGGCGGAAGCGGTGGACGCGGCCCGGCTGGCGGGGATGCGCGCGATGGGCGGCGATCTGGCGCTGGCGATCACCGACAGGCGCGCTGCCACGCTCAAGGCGCGGGCCTATGACGGCGATCTGGCCCGCATCGCGGTGCCTGCCGATGCGCCGATGACCTGGCTGCGGGCGGTGGCAGACCCGGCGCGCGATCTGGATGCGCCGATGAAGGGGCCGTTCCACAGCCTGCGTGATGGCTCCGCGAGCCTGCACCGCGCCGCGATCCGGCTGGCGAAATCGGCGCATCTGCTGCCCGCGGCGCTGGTGCTGCCGGTGGCGGACGGGCCCGCGCTTGCCGCGGCCGAGGGGCTGACGCTGATAGACATGGGCCAGGCCGGCCCGGCGCTGGAGCTTGCGGCGCCGCTCGCGCCGGTGGTCAGCGCCCGCCTGCCGATGGCGGCCGCGGAAAAGGGCCGCCTGCACATCTTCCGCCCCGGCGATGGCAGCGAGGAGCATTATGCCATCGAGATCGGCCAGCCCCCCCGCGATACGCCGGTTCTGGCGCGGCTGCACTCGGCCTGCTTCACCGGCGATGTGCTTGGCAGCCTGAAATGCGATTGCGGCCCGCAGCTGCACGCCGCGCTGGAGCAGATGGGGGCCGAGGGCGCGGGCGTGCTGCTCTACCTCAACCAGGAGGGGCGCGGGATTGGCCTTGCCAACAAGATGCGCGCCTATCGCCTGCAGGATCAGGGCTTCGACACGGTCGAGGCAAATCACCGGCTGGGATTCGAGGATGACGAGCGCGATTTCCGTATTGGCGCCGGCATCCTGCGGCAGATGGGCTTTGGTGCGGTGCGGCTGCTGACCAACAACCCCGCCAAATGCAGGATGCTGGAGGCGAACGGGATCGCCGTTACCGAGCGGGTGCCGCTGCGCGTCGGCCAGACCCGCCACAACGCCGCCTATCTGGCCACCAAGGCCGCCAAATCAGGACATCTGCTTTGAAACCCACCGACCTTGTCGTCACGCCGATGGGCGTGCGCTTCCTGAACCGGACCTTCCCCGCCACCATCGGCCGTGGTGGCATCACCTCCCACAAGCGCGAGGGCGATGGGGCCACCCCCGCCGGCATCCACCGCATCGTGGGGATGCTCTACCGGCCCGACCGGATTGCCAGCACCGAACTGCCGAAATGGGCGGTGCCGATCCGGCCATTCGATCTGTGGTGCGATGACAGCGACCATGAGGACTACAACCAGATGGTCGCCGCCCCCTTCACCGCCAGCCATGAGGTGCTCCGGCGCGCCGACCCGATGTATGATCTGGTGCTGATCACCGACTGGAACTGGCCCGAGGCGCAGCCGGGCCGCGGCTCGGCGATCTTCCTGCACAGCTGGCGCCGCCCCGGCGCACCGACGGCGGGCTGCGTAGCCTTCCGCCGCCATCACCTGATCTGGATCGCGAACCGCGTCCGGCATGAAACGCGACTGGTGGTGCCGGGCTGAAGCGTTGAAGGGGAGCGCTGCCCCAACGGCCTGCGCCCCCCCCGGGGGATATTTGGAAAAGGCAAAGCACGAGGCGCCTGTTTCGCCTTTGCCTTGTTCAAATATCCCACGGGGGTGCGGGATGTGAAACCCCCGCTACGCCGCCGGACGCGGCGCACGATTCCCAAAGATGGCGCTGCCGACGCGGATATGCGTCGCCCCATGCGCCACCGCGATCTCGAAATCGCTGCTCATCCCCATCGACAGGCCGGCAAGCCCGTTCCGCGCGCCGATCTCGCGTAGCAGCGCGAAATGCGGGGCGGGGTCTTCGTCATCGGGGGGGATGCACATCACGCCGGCCAGCGGCAGGTCCATCATCTTGCAGGCGGCGATGAAATCATCGGCCATGTCCGGCACGATGCCAGCCTTCTGCGGCTCCGCGCCGGTATTCACCTGCACGAACATCGCGGGGCTGACGCCGCGGGACTGCGCCATCCGGGCCAGCCGTTCAGCGAGGCTGGGGCGGTCGAGCGTGTGGATGCACTCGAACAGCTCCACCGCCTGCTTGGCCTTGTTGGTCTGCAGCGGGCCGATCATGTGAACCTCGGTCCCCGGATAGGCCTCGCGCCAAGCGGGCCATTTATGCGCGGCCTCCTGCACGTAATTCTCGCCGAACAGGCGCTGGCCCTCGTCCAGCACGGCGCGCACCCGGTCTGCTGGCTGCAGCTTCGATACCGCGATCAGCTGCACGGAGCCGGGGGCGCGGCCCGCCGCCAGCTCGGCCGCGGCGATGCGGGCGCGGATGTCAGACAGTGGCATGTGTATCCTCCGGCAGCAGGTCGCCCAAGGCCTCGAACATCTCGCCCAGATGCGACTCATAGCGCTGCCAGGCGTTCAGCGAGCTCTTGCTGATCGGCTGGCGCACCTGGAAGACCGACAGCGTGTCGACCTTGCGGGTGTTCTGGTGCGAGTTCAGGCAGGCCTCTTCCCAGTCCAGCCCGCAGGCGGCGATCAGCTTGCGCGTCTCGGCCTCGGGGTTCGCGACCAGCTCTTCGTACTGCACCTCATGGAACCAGTCCGGGGTGCGGGCCCGCCAGAACTCGATGACCTCGTGGAAGCTGCGGTAATACTCGCCAAGGTCGCGCAGGTTGTTGGAGTAGAGGTGGGTGCCGTCGGTGAACTTGTTCTTGTAGATCGACAGCAGGTTGTCGCGCGGGTCGCGGCGGACCACGACGATGCGGGCGTTCGGCATCGCCAGCTTGATCAGGCCGATATACATGTAGCTCTGGATCGACTTGTCGGTGATCCGCGCAGCCTCGGGATGGCGCTGGCGCAGGGCAGCGAGGTAATCCTCGCCCAGACCGGCGATGGCCTCGGGCGGCAGGTCCGCCATGGCAAGCGCCTCGCGGCCCGGGAACAGCAGCTTCGCGGCCAGATCGGCGAGGATGTTGACCTCGCCCGCGCCGGTGACGGTGGAGTGGCTGGCGATGATCTGCTCGACCAGCGTGGTGCCCGACCGCGGCATCCCGGTCACGAAGATCGGGGCGAAGTCACTGGCTCCCGGCACCGGCGCGCCCGGCCAGTCGCGGCTTTCCAGGCTCTGCAGCAGCGCGGAAACGCGCTTACGGCGCAGTTCGATGTCATAGGGATGCGCCTTGCGGGTCAGGTCATTCGCGGCGCGCAGATAGGGGAACACCCGGTCATAGTCTTTCAGGTCTTCCAGCGCCTTGGCGATGCCGAAGCCAAAGCTGATGCGATTGGCATCTGTGGTCTTCGGATCCTCGAACCGGGCGATCATCTCATCCAGGATCGGGTCGCCGGGCTTGACCTTATGCGACACGAGGAAGGTGCTGTAATGCTCGCCATTCGCGGGGTCGAGCGCGAAGGCGCGCCGGAACCAGCCCTCCGCCTCGTCGAACCGGCCGAGAGTCTGTAGCAGCGAGGCCTTGCCACTGATCGCCAGCGGCAGGTCGGGCTGCAGGTCCAGCGCACGGTCGTAATGTTGCATCGCCGCTTCGTCATCGCCAAGCCGCGACAGGGCCTGCCCCATCAGCGCCTGCGCATCGGCCCGCGCGGGCGCCAGCACCAGCGCCCGGCGCAGCACCGCCGCGGCGGCCTCGGGGTCGCGCAGCAGGGTGTGCAGGTTGGCAAGCGTGATCAGCGGCACCGGGTCTTTCGGTTCCAGCCGCGCGGCGCGCAGCGCGAAGGGCAGTGCCGCCGCGATCTTGCCGCTGCGCTGCATCGCCATCGCCAGATTTGCCAGCGCCGGGACCATGCAGGGCGCGGCGATGGTGGCGCCGCGGAAAGCTTCGGTGGCTTCAGGCAAGCGGCCGGCCTCCATCAGCACCTGGCCGAGGTTGTTCAGCGGCTCACCATCCTCGGGGTCAAGCGCGGCGGCCTTGTTGTAATTGGCGACGGCGGCGTCGATCTTGCCCTGCCTGGCTTGCGCAGTGGCCAGAAGGTTGGCGGCGGCGGCGCAGCGGGGATGGCGCGAGAGCAGCGAGGAGGCCAGCAATTCCGCCTCGGTAAAGCGCCCCGCCTTCATCAGCGGCACCACCTTGCGCACCTCGGCCCGGAGCGCGGGGGGGAGGACGGGGAGATAGGCATGGCCGGGGGTGAAGCGGTCCTGCAGGCGCAGCTTCAAGGCCGGCGGCAGGGTCGATGCCTTGAGGGCGGCGAGGAAACTTGCCTCCACCTCCGGTTCGGCGGTCAGGGCCACGGCGGCGGCCCAAAGCCGCCAGATCGCCGGCTCGGCGGGGCGCAGCGCGGCGGCAGCCTGAAGGTGGGGCAGCGCGCGGGCGGGTTTTCCGGCCTCGGTGAAGATCCGCGCCACCTGAAAATGCACCTCGGCGATGCGGGGGTTGGCGGCGATCATCTGCTCGTAGCAGGCCAGCGCCTCTTCATGCCGTTTGGCGGCCTGCAGCTTCATCGCCTGATCGTAAAGCTGCTTCAGTCGCGCTTCGCTGAGTGTCGCCATGACCTGCCGCTATCCATCTGCCCTTGGTTCGGGGCGGACCATAACGGCGGGGGCGGGCGCTGTCGAGGGAGCGGCCGGGGGACGCCAGCGCGCAAAAAGAAAGAGCGGGCACAAGGCCCGCTCTTCCAATGTCCGTCTTGATCCGTGGGATCAGAACGAGAGCGACATGCCCAGCGAGAACTGGTCCTGGTCGCCGTCGTCGGTCGAAACGTCCGAAGCGTAGCCAGCAGCCAGGATCGCGCCGCCGCCCAGATCGTAGTTGGCGATCAGGCCGAAGCTGTCTTGGTCTTCGGTGGCGCCGTCGAAGTCGAACTTGCCGTAGTTCGCGTGCAGCAGCAGCGCGCCCATTTCGTAGCCCAGGCCGATACCGAAGTGATCCCAGTCGTCGGAGACGTCGAAGTCCATGACCGAGTAGTTCAGCACGATGCTGAAGCCAGCGTCCATCGCAGCCTTGGCGCTCACACCGTAAGCGTCGAAGTCTTGGTAGCCGACGCCAGCGCCGACAGCGCCAGCCACGCCGGTGGTCTGGGTGCCGTCAGAGAAGCGGATCTGACCGGTTTGGTAGCCAAGGCCGAAGCCCAGAGCAACGCCCGACATTTCGGTGGCGTATTTTGCGCCCAGGCCGATGATCGGATCGCCGTCGCCCGAGGAGTCACCAGCGACTGCAAAGTCATCAGTGTTGTTCAGCGGGGTGCCGTTGTTGTCGAGGCCCGAGGCAGCGATGAAGTTGCCGTCGTCCTGCTCAACCGACAGAGCAACGCCGAAGTCGCCGAAGGCGTATTCGTAGCGCAGCACTTGGTCGTCATTGCGGCCGTCGCCGTGGGCGTTGCCGTAGTAGCCAACGTGGGTGGTGCCCTCGTCGGTGATCGAGGTGCCCATGGCGGTCTCGGTCATCGCCCAGTCGAGCGCGCCATCGGTATCACCGAGGGTCAGCTTGCCGAAAGCGCCCGAGATGAACACGGTGCCGTTGTCGCCAACCGGGTTCTGGTTTTCTTCCGACGAACCGTCGGCGTCCAGGCGGTAGGTGGCGCCGAACGACAGGCCGGTGTCGGTTTCGCCGGACATCACGAAGTTGATGTTGTAGCTGTTGTGGAACTGGGTTTCTTTGTCGTCACCACCGGTGACGCCCATTTCCGCGGAGCCTTCGACGACCACTTCAGCGGCGGCAAAGCCAGCGAAGCCGATCAGAGCGGTCGAAGCAAGAAGAAGATTTTTCATCGTTTTCCCTCGTTGTCTCAAAAGGTGTGCCCATCTCAGGGGAATCCGAGTTGGGTATGCCCTTGTTTCGCCCTTCACCTGCCACATTGCAACGGAAACGGGCGTATGTAACGGAAAGGCGGGGGGCGTGGTGCAGTCTTGCCACAGTGACCACAGACCGGCCCGGCAGCCTGCGCCAAAGTAGTGCCGGTAGCGCCCACGAGGCAGCGACATCCGGCGCGGGGGAAAAACCTTGTCGCCTTCGGGGGCATCGGCTAGACAACGGGAAAGATGAACGGGGGCTCTCCTTAATATGCTCGTCCAACGCTTTCTGCGCGCCGGCCTGATCACCGCCCTTCTTGCCACGTTGTCCGCTTGCGGATCGGGCAGCATGTTTGGCACGCCCGAGACGAACGCGCAGCAGCGCGCCGAGCTCGACGCCCTGGTGGACTATGACACCGAGGACGAGATCCGCAGCAACCGTTCGTCCCTGTTCGACCTGTTCAACGACAATGCCGACCCGAACGTGACCGTCGAGGTTAACAAGTATCTGTGGCAGGCGAGCCTTGAGGTGCTGAACTTCCTGCCGATCCAGTCGGTCGATCCGTTCTCGGGCGTGATCGTCACCGGCTATGGTACGCCTCCGGGCGGCGGGCGCGCCTATCGCGCCACTGTCTATGTGCAGGACCCGGCACTGGACGCGCGCAGCCTGAAGCTGGCGATGGAAACCTCGGGCGGGCCGGTTGCGGCCGATACCGTCCGCGCGGTCGAGGATGCGATCCTGACCCGCGCCCGGCAGCTGCGGATCCGCGACAGCAAGCTTTGACGCCGGTTTCCAGAGCATCTGGAATCCCCTGCACGACAGAGTATAAACGCCGGGCCGCTTCGCCCGGCGTTCGCATGGAAGGACTACCCTATTATGTCGCGCTATGATCCCGCCGTCACCGAACCGAAATGGCAGGGCGCCTGGGACGAGGCCGGGGTGTTCACCGCGCGGCGCGATCCGGCGAAGCCGAAGTATTACGTGCTCGAGATGTTCCCCTACCCTTCGGGGCGCATCCATATGGGCCATGTGCGCAACTACACGATGGGCGACGTGATCGCGCGCTACAAGGCCAGCTGCGGGTTCTCGGTGCTGCACCCGATGGGGTGGGACGCGTTCGGGATGCCGGCCGAGAATGCCGCCATCGAGCGTGGCGGCCATCCGCGCGACTGGACCTATGGCAACATCGCCGACATGCGCGCGCAGATGAAGCCGCTGGGGCTGTCCATCGACTGGAGCCGCGAGTTCGCGACCTGCGACCCGGAATATTACGGCCAGCAGCAGGCGATGTTCATCGACATGCTGGACAAGGGGCTGGTCTACCGCAAGTCGGCGCAGGTGAACTGGGACCCGGTCGACATGACTGTTCTGGCGAATGAGCAGGTGATCGACGGGCGCGGCTGGCGGTCTGGCGCGCTGGTCGAGCGCAAGGAGCTGACGCAGTGGTTCTTCCGCATCTCGGATTTCGCGGGCGATCTGCTGGAGGCGCTGGACGGGCTGGAGAACTGGCCCGAGAAGGTGCGGCTAATGCAGGCCAACTGGATCGGCAAGTCGCGCGGGCTGCAGTTTGCGTTTTCCACGGCAGAGGCACCCGAGGGCTTTGACCGGCTGGAGGTCTACACCACCCGGCCCGACACGCTGATGGGCGCGAGCTTTGCCGCGATCAGCCCCGATCACCCGCTGGCCAAGCATCTGGAGCGGCACGATCCGGCGGTGGCGGAGTTCGTCGCGGAATGCCGGCGCATCGGCACCTCGGAAGAGGCGCTGGAGAAGGCCGAAAAGCGCGGGATGGATACCGGCATCAAGGTGCGGCACCCGTTCGATACCTCATGGGAGCTGCCGGTCTATATCGCCAACTTCGTGCTGATGGAGTATGGCACCGGCGCGATCTTCGGCTGCCCGGCGCATGATGCGCGCGATTTCGAGTTTGCGACCAAGTACGGCCTGCCGATCCCGCCCGTCTTCCTGCCCGAGGGCGCGGAGGAGGCTCCGCTGGCCGAGGCCTTCGTGCCGCTGAAATCCGAGAAGGTGGAATACATCCGCGGCTTTGCCGGCGAGGCCCTGCAGACCGGCGAGGCGGCGGTGGCCGCTGCCATCGACTTCTGCGAGGCGAATGGCGTTGGCCGCGGCGTGACCAACTACCGCCTGCGCGACTGGGGCCTGTCGCGGCAGCGCTACTGGGGCTGCCCGATCCCCGTGGTGCATTGCGCCACCTGCGGCGTGGTGCCCGAGAAGAAAGAGAACCTGCCGATCACGCTGCCCGAGGATGTCAGCTTCGACAAACCCGGCAACCCGCTGGACCGGCACCCGACCTGGACCAAGGCCACCTGCCCCACCTGCGGCGGCGCGGCCCGGCGCGAGACCGACACGATGGATACCTTCGTGGATTCCAGCTGGTACTACGCCCGCTTCACCGCACCACGGGCGAACACGCCGACCGTTGCCGAGGATGCCGACTACTGGATGAACGTCGACCAGTATATCGGCGGCATCGAGCACGCGATCCTGCACCTTTTGTACTCCCGCTTCTTCGCGCGGGCGATGCACGCGACCGGCCACCTGCCCGCCAAGGCCATCGAGCCGTTCAATGCGCTGTTCACGCAGGGGATGGTCACGCATGAGATTTATCAGACCCGCGACGCAGCGGGGCGGCCGGTCTATCACCTGCCCGAGGATGTCGAGGGCGGGACCGTCAAGGCGACGGGCGAGGCAGTGGAGATCATCCCCTCGGCCAAGATGTCGAAGTCCAAGAAGAACGTCGTCGACCCGGTGAACATCATCAGCGCCTTTGGCGCCGATACCGCGCGCTGGTTCGTGATGTCGGACAGCCCGCCGGAACGGGATGTGGAATGGACGGCCTCCGGCGCTGATGCGGCATTCCGTTTCCTCGGCCGGGTCTGGCGGCTGGCGGATGAGATCGCGGTATCGACCGCGCCCGAGAATGCCGCCGAAGATGCCGCGCTGATCCGCGCCACCCACCGGGCGATTGCCGATGTGACGGCGGGGATCGAGGGCTTTGCCTTCAACACCTCGGTCGCCAAGCTCTATGCCTTTGCCAACACCTTGTCGAAATCGCAGGCGGGCAGCGCGGTCAAGCGCGAGGCGATGGGGGTGATGGCGCAGCTGCTGTCGCCGATGGTGCCGCACCTGGCCGAAGAGGTCTGGTCGATGCTGGGCGGCGAGGGGCTGGTGGCGCAGGCGCGCTGGCCCGAGGCGGACCCGGCGCTGCTGGTTGACGACTCGGTGACGCTGCCGATCCAGATCAACGGCAAGCGGCGGGCGGAAATCACCGTGCCGCGCGACATGCCCGCGTCAGAGGTTGAAAAGCTGGTGCTGGAGGTGGATGATGTCGTCAGGTTCCTGGCCGGGCAGCCGGTGAAGAAGCTGATCGTCGTTCCGGGGCGCATCGTCAATGTCGTCATCTGACCTGTCATTTGGCCGCCGGGCCGTTCTGGCGCTGCTGGCCCCGGCCCTGCTGGTCGCCTGCGGCTTTGCGCCGGTCTATGGCACCGGCGGGCCCGCGCGCGAGCTGCTGAACCGGGTGCGGATCGAAGACCCGACCGACAAGAACGCCTTCGATCTGGTGGAGCGGCTGGAAGAACGGCTGGGCCGCCCGCAGAACGTGGCCTTCCGCCTGAGCTATGGCATCACCACGCGCAGCAAGGGGCTGGGGATCACGCCCGACAACGATACCACCCGCTACAATATTGACGGCATGGCGACCTACCTGCTTGCCGATGCCGAAACCGGCACGCCGCTGGCGCAGGGCGATGTCACCACCTTCGTGTCCTATTCCGCCTCCGGCTCTACCGTGGCGACGGATGCCGCCGAGGAGGACGCCTATGAGCGGTTGATGCGGCTGCTGGCCGACCAGATCGTGAACGAGCTGATCGCCTCTTCCGCAGGCTGGAACGTGCCGTGAAGCTGACCGGCACGGCGGCGGTGCGGTATTTCGCGCGGCCGGATGCGTCGCGGGCGGGGCTGCTGATCTTCGGCGCCGACGGGATGCGCGTGGCGCTGCGCCGGCAAGAGGTTATCGCCGCGCTGATCGGGCCGGAAGGCGAGGCCGAGATGCGGCTGGCGCGGATCCCGGCGGGCGATCTGCGCCGCGACCCGGCCGCGCTGCAAGATGCGGTGAAGGCGCAGGGCTTCTTCCCCGGCCCGCGGGTGGCCTTTCTGGAGGATGCCAGCGACGGCCTCGCGCCGGTGGTGCAGGCGACCATGGCCGACTGGCGCCCCGGCGATGCGGCCATCGTGGTGACGGCGGGCAACCTGACGGCCAAGTCGGCGCTGCGCAAGATCTTCGAAGATCACGCAAATGCCTATGCCATCGGCATCTATGACGATCCGCCAAGCCGCGAGGAGATCGAGGAAACCCTGCGCAAGTCGGGGCTTGGAGAGATCGACCGCGAGGCGATGACCGACCTTCTGGCGCTGGCCAAGGATCTCGACCCCGGCGATTTCCGCCAGACGGTGGAGAAGATCGCCCTCTACAAGTACGGCGACACCACCCCCCTCACCCCCGCCGATGTGGATGCCTGCGCGCCTGCGACCATCGAGGCCGAGGTCGATGACCTGCTGTCCATCGTCGCGGAAAGCCGGACCGGAGAGCTTGGCCCGATGATGCGGCGGCTGGAGGGGCAGGGGGTGAACCCGGTGACGCTGTGCATTGCCACGCTGCGCCATTTCCGGGCGCTCCACGCCGCCAGCGCCGATCCGGGTGGGCCGGCCGCCGGCATTGCCCGGATGCGCCCGCCGATCTTCGGCCCGCGGCGCGACAGGATGCTGCGGCAGGCGCAGAACTGGGGGATGGAGCGGCTGGAACAGGCGCTGTCCACCATCATCGAGACCGACCTGACGCTGCGGTCCACCAGCCGCGCCCCGGCGATGGCGGTGATGGAACGGGCGCTGATCCGGCTGGCGATGATGAACCGGCGCTGAACCATAGGCGACGGGCCGCCGATGCGACCTATTGGCGGGAACCTGCCGCTTTTCGCGCAGCCCCCTGCTCTGCTATCTTTCCGCGCGAACGGGCCGCAAAGGCCTGACGGGACAGGGGAACGGGGACATGTCAGGACTTAACCGTGTGGCGCTTGCCGGGGTGTCGGCGCTGGTCATCGCGCTGGCCGGCTGCGGCAGCAAGGAAGAAGAAGTTACGCGTTACGCGACGCCGACCTATGCCGCCGCCTCGCCCGAGCTGCTGGCACTGGTGGACCGCTATGCCCGCGAATATGACGTGCCCCCGGCGCTGGTTCACCGCGTTGTGCAGCGCGAGAGCAGCTACAATCCCGCGGCCCGCAACGGGCCTTACTATGGCCTGATGCAGATACTGCCGCAGACCGCCTCGACCATGGGCTTTCGCGGCGCTCCCACCGACCTCCTGAACCCCGAGACCAACCTGAAATACGCGGTGAAATACCTGCGCGGGGCCTGGATGGTGTCGGATGGCAGCCATGATGCGGCTGTGGGCTGGTATTCCCGCGGCTATTACTATGAGGCCAAGCGGCGCGGGATGCTGGAGGCGACCGGGCTGCGCGGCTGAGGGTTTTTTCCGCGGCGCGGCACCCTACATGAAGGGGGAAAGGATCCCCCCATGACCCAGTCGAACTCCGAGATTCCCTATTCGATGCTTGACCTTGCGCCCGTGCCCGAGGGCGCGACGGTGGCAGAGGCGCTGGCCAATGTGCGCGACCTTGCGATCCATGCCGAGGCGCTTGGGTACAAGCGTTTCTGGCTGGCAGAGCACCACAACATGACCGGCATTGCCAGCGCGGCGACGGCGGTTCTGATCGGCCATGTGGCTGGCGCGACACAGGAAATTCGCGTCGGCTCGGGCGGGATCATGCTGCCGAACCACGCGCCACTGCAGGTGGCCGAGGCGTTCGGGACGCTGGCGGAGCTTTATCCGGGGCGGATCGATCTGGGGCTGGGGCGGGCGCCGGGGACCGATGGCGCGACGATGCAGGCGCTGCGCCGGGGGATGTCGCAGGAGGACCAGTTCCCTGCCGATGTCGTTGAATTGATTGGCTATATGGCCGGGGCCAAGCCGCGCGCGCCGATCGTCGCGGTGCCGGGCATGGGCACCAGGGTGCCGGTCTGGATCCTTGGCTCGTCGCTCTATGGCGCGCAGCTGGCGGCCTATCTGGGGCTGCCCTATGCCTTTGCCAGCCATTTCGCGCCCGCCGCGCTGGAGCAGGCGGCGGATGTGTATCGGCGCACGTTCAAGCCGTCAGAGCATCTGTCCAAGCCGCATTTCATGATGGCAATCAATGTTTTCGCCGGGACGGATGATGCGGAGGGTGCCTACCTTCGCTCGTCCATGCTGCAGGCCTTTGCCAATCTGCGCACCGGAAAACCGGGGCCCTTGCCGCGGCCGGTGGAGGATGTGGGGGCCATATTGCCAAGGCATATCGTGGCGGCGGTGCAGGAGGCGCTGTCAATCACCGCGGTAGGCGGGCCAGAGGCAGTGCGGGCGCAACTGGCGGCGCTGATCGCGCGGCACCGGCCGGATGAGGTGATCCTGACAAGCCAGATCCATGACCACGGCAAGCGAAAGCGGTCGTTCGAGATCGCGGCGGGGGCGATGGGCGATCTGGGGAAACTGGCCGCCTGAGGGGCATACAGAACCCATGCAGAAACCATGCATATGTCATGCGCATGATTTCTGCAGCCGCCTTGGCCCCTTTTACCCCTTCGCGGCGGCGGCGCGGCCTGCGTGCAGCCCGGTCGCAAGGCAGGCGGTGAGCAGGTAACCGCCCGTCGGCGCCTCCCAATCCAGCATCTCGCCGCAGGCGAAGGTGCCTGGAAGAGCTTGCAACTCCAGCCCCTCGGTCAGCGCCGCGCGGGGGATGCCGCCGGCGCTGGAGATTGCCTCGGCGATGGGGCGGGGGCCGGTGTGGCGGACGGGCAGCGCCTTGATGATCTGCGCGAGCCGCGCCGGATCGGACGGCAGCGGCCGGCCCCATTCCTGCAGCAGCGCGATCTTGACAGGGTCGAGCCGCAGCGCCTTGCGCAGCCAGTTCGCCACCGTCTCTTTCCCGCGCGGGCGGGTGAGGCGGCCGGCGACCTCGGTGAGGCTGCGGGTGGGGGCGAGGTCGAGCGTGAGGGCCGCGCCATCGCGCACGGCGGCGGAGACGGCATAGACGCCGCCGCCCTCGATGCCGCGGGCGGAGATGACGAACTCGCCGCGTTCGCGCTGGTCGCCGGCGATCAGGGCGACATCCTTGACGGGGCTGCCGAAGAGCGGTGGCATCTTGCCCGACCAGTCGACGCTGAAGCCCATGTTGGCGGGGCGGAAGGGCGCGACGGGAACGCCCTGCCCTTCCAGCCACGGCACCCAGGCGGCATCGGAGCCAAGGCGCGGCCAGCTGGCGCCGCCGAGCGCCAGCACGGTGACGGCGGGACGCTCAAAGCGGGGACCATCGGGCGTGTCGAAGGCCAGCGCGCCGTCTTGCCAGCCGGTCCAGCGCCAGCTTGTGTGCAAGACCACCCCCGCGCCCTCCAGCCGCCGCAGCCAGGCGCGCAGCAGGGGTGAGGCCTTCATCGCCTGCGGGAAGACCCGGCCCGAGGAGCCGGTGAAGACCTCTTGCCCGAGGCCGCGGCACCAGTCCATCACCTCGGCCGGGCCGAAGCCGGCGAGGATCGGGGCTAGCCAGTCGGCGTCGTAATGCCCCGCGAACCCGGCGGCAGGGTCATCGTGGGTGATGTTCAGCCCGGACTTGCCAGCCATCAGCAGCTTGCGCGCCGGGGAGGGTTTCGCCTCGGCGATGACGACGCGGCGCCCGGCGGCGGCCAGCGCCTCGGCTGCCATCAGACCGGCGGGACCGGCCCCGATCACCAGCGCATCGGTCATTGCTTTTCCCTTGCCAAGTGGCGGCTATATCATCCCTGTGGCATCGAAGGCCGCCACGAGCAAGGGGGCCGGGCAAGCGGGGTTGGGGGCGATATGGCGCGGAAGACATGGGTCGAGGATGAAGAAGAGGCGGCGCCGGACGTGCCGGAGCCGATCTGCGCGCTGTGCCTGCGGCCGATTCCGGCGGATGTGCCGCAAAGCCTGCATCACCTGATCCCCAAGCTGAAGGGCGGGCGGCACGGGCCCACGGTGCTGCTGCATGACATCTGCCACAAGGAGATCCATGCCTCGCTGACGGAAGGCGAGCTGGCGCGGAATTTCTCCACGCCGGAGGCGCTGCGCGAACATCCGCGGTTGCAGAAATTTGCGGAATGGGTGGCAAAGCGGCCGCCGGAGTTTTTGTCGAAGGTGCCGGGGCCGCCGGGGCGGCGCCGAAAAGACTAGCGGAAGGATTAAGGCACCAGCGCCTTGATGCCGGCGACATGCGCGGGGCTGGCGCCGCGAGCATCGGCAGAGAGGGCGGCGACGGTGTCCATCAGCTGAGGCCCCGGCACCATCCGGTCGATCAGGCCCCAGGCCAGCGCCTCGGCGGTGTCGATCCTCGCGCCCGCCATCAGGATCATCTTGGCGCGCGAGGGGCCGACCAGCGCGGCGAGGCGCGGCGGGTCTGACGGCTGCGGCAGGAAGCCGAGCTTCATCACCGGGTAGAAGAACTTGGCCCCCTCTGCCGCGATGCGGATGTCACAGGCCAGCGCCATGCCCATCGCGCCCCCCGCCAGCGTGCCGTTCAGCGCGGCGATGGTCAGGCAGGGCAGGCTGGCGATTCGGCCCGACAGACGTTCCCAGACCGGGCTGGTGGCGAGGCCGGCGCGGGCCTCATCGAGATCGGCGCCGGCGGAGAAAACCTTGCCGGCGCCGGTCAGCACCAGAACGCGGGCACCTTCATCGGCGGCGGCGCCTGCAATTCGCTCCAGCTCCTCCAGCATCGCGGCGGTCAGCGAATTGGCCTTGTCGGGCCGGTTGATCGTTGCCGTCCACACGCCGCCATCACATTCGAGTGCAATCATTGCCATCCCTGCCCCAAAGCCGTTCATTCCCTGTGCAATAGCAGAAAAACCATCGCCCGGGAAACGCTTGACCTTGGCGCCGGGGGGCAGGATGCTGCCGCCCGAGCGTTTTCAAACCGCAAGGCATCATTATGGAACAGTGGAAATCATTGGGCTGCAGCACGCTGCTGGCAGGCCTGCTGTGCAGCACCGCGGCGCAGGCCGATGTGACGGCAGCCGAAGTCTGGCAGAGCTGGCAGGACTATTACGCCGACATGGGCTATACCGTGACCGCCGGGTCCGAGGACGCCTCGGGCGGCACGCTGACGCTGCGCGACGTGACCGCGACCACCACCACGCCGGAAGCCAGCGGCAGCGTGACCATTGCCGAAGTGGTGATGGTGGAACGGGGCGGCGCGGTCGAGATCACGATGTCGCCCGAAGTGCCGTTCGACATGACCACAGTTGTAGAGGGCGAGACGACCGAGATGTCGATGCTGTTCTCGCAGCCGGAGATGGTGATGACCGTCTCGGGCACGCCCGAAGAGATGAAATACGACTTCACCGCGCCGTCGCTGAGCATGACCATCACCGAGATGGTGGTGAACGGCGCGCCGGTCGAGATGACCATGGACCTGACGGCGAGCGACGTGACCGGCACCTCGGTGATGGCGACGGCCGGGGATACGATCGCGACCCAGCAATTTGCCTCGCCTGAGATGACCTTCACCGTCTCGGCGGTTGACCCCGAGGCGGGCGGCACCTTCTCGATGGACGGCAGCATGACCGACCTGGCCGGTACCGGGTCGATGACCCTGCCCGAGGGTGTGGACATGAATGACATGGCCGCGGCGCTGGCGGCGGGGCTGACCATCGATGGCAGCTTCAGCTATGGCGCCGGCGCCTACAGCATGGATGTGGTGGACGCGACCGACACGATGAACATCGAGGCCGCGGGGATGGGCGGCAGCTTTGACGTGGCGATGAATGCCGAGGCCCTGCGCTATGGCGCGGAGGGGACCGGGGCGACGATGGCGCTGACCGGCTCGCAGATCCCGTTCCCGGTGAACATCGCGCTGGCGGAATCGGCGTTCAGCCTGCTGATGCCGGTGTCGCAATCCGACACGCCCGCGCCCTTCGCGTTCGAGACGCGGCTGGTGGACCTGACGGTGAACGATGAGGTCTGGGCGATGTTCGACCCGATGGCGCAGCTGCCGCGCGATCCGGCGACGCTGATCCTCGACATCAGCGGCGCGGCACGGATGCTGGTCGATATCTTCGACCCGACCTCGGCCACCGACGATGCGGTGCCCGGCGAGCTGCATGCGCTGGACCTGAACGAGCTGAAACTGACCTTCGGCGGCGCGGACCTGACCGGGGATGGCGCCTTCACCTTCGACAATACCGACATGGTCACCTATGACGGCTTCCCCAAGCCGCTGGGGTCCGTCAGCCTGAAGCTGCTGGGCGGCAATGGGCTCTTGGACAAGCTGATCGCCATGGGCATCGTGCCCGAAGAGCAGGCGATGGGCGTACGGATGATGGCGGGCCTCTTCGCCAATGCCGGACCGGGGCCGGACGAGCTCAACTCCACCATCGAGGTCCGCGAGGATGGCGGGCTTTATGCGAACGGTCAGCGGCTGAAGTGAGTTGCTGTGAGGGATGTGGGGGAGGGGCGTCCGGGAGGGCGCCCCTTGGTGTTTGGGGGCTTGGTAGATAGTGAACCAATTAGGCCCGGGCCAAATTGTCCTCTACCAGCCGGTTATAAGCAGCACGGATATCTTTTTCCGAAAATGTGTTCCTCTTGGCCTCGCTCCATGCTCGCATTGCCTCAACGATGCGTTCTACCGGATAGCAATTTTCATGAACCGCCAACCAATGGACCGAGGAGAGGAGCTCAAGACCGTAAGGACTTTCATAGCCCTGAACTAGCTTATCGAGGCGAGTAATAATATTAACCTCGTCGCGTGAGTTTTCACTAAGGAACTCATCCGCGGCTGCGTAGCCCGCCGGAGACACCCGAGCGAGTCGATCATTTGTGGAGAAACCCGAAATCATCTTTCTCTTTTCAAGCGCAATATAGGCTTTCCGAAGTGTCTCCGAGTAGGGCCCATGAAGATTGCGTGAGAACTGCAGGTTTAGCTTAACTCCAAGGACTTGGAGAAAGTATGCAATCTTCTGGAGAGTAATCCGGTCGAACGCGCCGTTGAACGGCGCCTCTAGGTCTCCCAGAGCCCTCAGCAAAACTGCCCTTCCGTAGGTCATTGGAAGTGAGGCACTCGTATGCTCAGGCTCGTCGGAAGCGTCTCTGGGCGAGAACACCACAATTGACGTATCCTTTAGGGGTGAGAGCTTATCTACGATTAGCTCTCGAACCTCGTTCCAGTCCAAGCCGCCGTTGCCGCAGCCCAGAGGGGGCAGTGCGACGGACGAAATCTCGTACTTTTCGATGGAAGCCACGAGTGCATCAAGACCCTCAGATACATATGAGAGCTTTGACTTTCCCCGCCAATGATCCTTAGTCGGAAAGTTAATTATATAGCGAGGGCCCTCGGCACCAAAAAATCGCTTTGCGTCGAAAACGAACATTTGCCCAGGCCGCAGACCGCGAGCATCACACAGCGCCTTATAAGCTCGATAGTTTTCCGGCCAACGTTGCTTTACCTCAAGGGCGACACCTTTCCCCATGACACCCACGCAGTTTACAGTGTTGACCAGAGCCTCCGCAGGCTCCGCAAACATATCGCCCTTCTTGAAGGTAAGTGTCATGAGAAGTAACAGTCACGTTTTATATAGATCGGAATGTTCCACGCCGACGCGTGCATCATCTGATGCAACGTATCTCCTACTTGATCAGACTTAGCAACTACGCAGTCGATCACATCGAGAGGAACAGAGCCAAGCACCAAGAACTCTGCCATCCGCTTCTGGTTGCGGGTCTGCCGCTCGGGTGGGGTAGCTGTGTTCATGAAATACCTGCAGACCCCAGTGTAGCCAACCTCTGGTATCCTCGCGGTCAGAGGCTCCTCATCGAAGACGCCCCAGTGAACGTGTTCTTCAAGGCGTGCGATATGCTGCTCAAGGGTGGGCAACGGGGCGTGCGAGTTGAGCGCGAAGTCACTGAAGCAGTAAGTCAATGCTGCCTCCGCCACGCGCAGCGGGCGAGCCACGAAGAACACGCGATCATCCTCGGTCGCCTTACCTAGGACCCTGCCGTCGGGAGCTACCAGAGGGACATTGCCTTTGTATATAGTGTAAGTAAATGAGGTAATTGGTGAAAAGTAAAATGGCACATAGTCGTTCACCACTCCGCCGCACGGGGTGGGGAAATCTTGAGTCCCGCGTCGGTCAACAATTTGTTGGTATGAGGCTTGATGGCAGGCTTGTTGGGGCTTGCAGTTCTTGGCGCGGATTACCCCATCGGCCAAGAAGCGGGGCATGTCCCCAACATAGACTTGTCGAAAAATAAATCGAACTGGCAAGCTAGACCCCCCTGTTGTGATGGAAGTTAAGCTCGCAGGCTCTTGGAATATCAACCGATTTCTTCCCCCTACCTCACAAACCCCCACCCATTCGCCCCGACAACCCCCGCCGTCTCCATCCCCTGCGCCGGGCCGACCGTCACGCCTCCAACCCCCTTCGGGAGCTTCGCCGCCTTGGCGGACAGGTTGAACACACAGGTCACCGCCCCCTCGCCCTCGCCCCTCACAAACCCCAGCAGCGGGGCGGGCAGGTCCAGGAACCGGGTCGCGCCGTGCAGCAGGGCCGGGGTGGCTTTGCGGAAGGCGATGAGGGCGCGGTAGGTTTCCAGCACTGACCCCTCCACCCCGTCCTGGGTATCGACGGCGCGGGCGCGTTGCGGGGGTTTGACCGGCAGCCAGGGCTCGGCGGTGGAGAAGCCGGCGGCGTGTTCGTCACGCTCCCACACCATCGGGGTGCGGCAGCCGTCGCGGCCCTTGTTGTCGGGCCAGAAGCGCATGCCGACGGGGTCGGTCAGCTCCTCCCACAGGATGTCGGTCTCGGTCTGGCCCAGCTCCTCGCCCTGATAGAGGCAGATGGCGCCCTCGAAGGACAGCAGCAGCGCGGCGGCCTGGCGGGCGAGGGCGTCGCCGCCGGAATCGTGCTTGGCCCAGCGGGTGGCGTGGCGGTTCACGTCATGGTTGGAAAAGCTCCAGCAGGGCCAGCCATCGGGGGCGCCCTTGAAGAAGCCCTCGATGGTGGAGCGGAAATGGGCGGGGGTGAAGTCCGGCCCCAGCAGCTCGAACGAATAGGCCATGTGCAGCCGGTCGGTGCCTTCGGTGTATTCGCCCATGATCTCGACCGCGCGGAGGGAATCGCCGACCTCGCCCACCAGCATCCGGGCGGAATATTCGTCGGTCAGGGCGCGCATCCTTTGCAGGAAGGCGATGTTTTCGGGCCGGGTCTTGGAATAGAGGTGGTTCTGCATGTCATAGGGATTGACCGGCGGCAGGGCCCCCTTGGCGGCGGGCAGGGCCGGGTTGTCACGCAGCTTGTCGTCGTGGAAATAGTAGTTGACGGTATCGAGGCGGAAGCCGTCCACCCCCCGCTCCAGCCAGAAGCGCATGGTGTCCAGGAGGGCCGTCTGCACGGCGGGGGAATGCAGGTTCAGGTCCGGCTGGCTGGTCAGGAAGTTGTGCAGGTAATATTGCCGCCGCCCGGCATCCCAGGCCCAGGCCGAGCCGCCGAAGACCGAGGGCCAGTTGTTGGGCGGGCTGCCATCGGGCTTGGGGTCGGCCCAGACATACCAGTCGGCCTTGGGGCCCTTGCGGGACTTGCGGCTTTCGGTGAACCAAGGGTGCTGGTCCGAGGAGTGTGAGATCACTTGGTCGATGATGACCTTGAGGCCAAGGTCATGGGCGCGGGCGATGAGGGCGTCGAAATCGTCCAGCGTGCCGAACAGCGGCTCGATCCCGGTATAGTCGGACACGTCATAGCCCATATCCTCCATCGGCGAGGGGAAGATCGGCGAGAGCCAGATCGCATCGGCGCCGAGGCGGGCGACATGATCGAGGCGCCGGGTGATGCCGGGCAGGTCACCGATGCCGTCACCATTCTCATCCTGAAAGGACCGGGGATAGATCTGATAGATCACCGCGCCGCGCCACCATTCGTTCATCGGAGCCTCCATTCCTGCGTTGCCCAATGGGTAACGCGCGAGGCGCCCGCCGCAACGCCCGGGCGTGAAAAATGCGCGCATCGTGGCCACGATGCCGTGTTTTCGCGCGTTCGGGGCCCCGGGCTGGCAGTTTCGCGCGCGAATGCTGGCGGCGGGGCCACGGATCACGGGAATTCGCTGGCGGGGTTCTGGCGCCGGGCGCGGCGCTGTGGGACGTGTGGGGCCAGGATAACAGGACCAAGGCGCGCCCCATGACCGATTTGCTGACCACCGTTCCGACCCTGTCCGGGGTCAGTGTTGCGATGCTGCGGGACGCCATCCTCGGGCATCTGCGCACCAGCCTTGGCAAGGATCCGGGCCATGCCTCGGTCTATGACTGGCGGATGGCGGTCAGCCACACGCTGCGCGACCTGATCATGGAGCCGTGGTTCGCCGCGACCCGCCGCACCTATGGCGAGGACAGGAAGCGCGTCTATTACCTGTCGATGGAATTCCTGATCGGCCGGATGCTGGAAGATGCGGCGATCAACCTTGGCCTGCACGGGATGATCGAGGAGGCGCTGGCGGGGGTCGGGCCGGAGTTCCGCACCCTGATCGAGGATGAGCCGGATGCCGCGCTGGGCAATGGCGGGCTGGGGCGGCTGGCGGCCTGTTTCCTGGATTCCATGTCGACGCTGGGTTGTCCCGGCTATGGCTATGGCATCCGCTATGAGCATGGCATCTTCCGCCAGCGCTTCGAGGGCGGTCGGCAGGTGGAAACGCCGGAAGACTGGCTGATCCGCCGCGACCCCTGGGTGTTCGAGCGGCCGGAGGCGGTGGCGACGGTGGGGTTCCGCGGCCATGTGGAAACGCAGGGCGGCCGGTCTGTCTGGCATCCCGGCGAGACGGTGGTGGCCGAGGCGCATGACATGCCGGTGGTCGGCTGGCAGGGCCGCTGGGCCAATACGCTGCGGCTGTGGGCGGCGCGGCCGACGACGCTGTTCGACCTTGCCCGCTTCAATGCCGGCGACCACACCGCCGCGTCGGAGCCAGAGGCGCTGGCGCGGACGCTGAGCCGGGTTCTCTATCCCAATGATGGCACGCAGGCCGGCAAGGAGCTGCGGCTGAAGCAGGAATATTTCCTGACCGCCGCCTCCATCGCCGATATCCTGCGCCGCTTCCGCGGCCAGCACAGCGACCTGCGCAAGCTGCCGGCGCATGTGGCGATCCAGATGAACGACACCCACCCCGCCATTGCCGGGCCCGAGCTGATCCGCGTGATGGTGGATGAGGAGGGCATTCCCTTCGACGAGGCCTGCGAGGTGGCCCTTCAGGTGCTTGGCTACACCAACCACACCCTGCTGCCCGAGGCACTGGAGCGCTGGTCCACCTGGACGATGGGATCGGTGTTGCCGCGGCATATGCAGATCATCGAGCGGATCGACGACTGGCACCGCCGGATGAACCCCAAGCGCCCCGCAAGCGTGTCGATCCTGGCGCATGACGAGGTACAGATGGGCACGCTGGCCTTTGTCACCGCGCACCGCGTCAACGGGGTATCGGCGCTGCATACCGATCTGATGCGCAAGACCGTGTTCCACGATCTGAACGCGCTGCACCCGGACCGGATCGTCAACCAGACCAACGGCATCACCCCGCGGCGCTGGCTGGCGCTGGCCAACCCGCCGCTGGCAAAGCTGGTGACGGATGTGGTCGGCGATGGCTGGCAAGCCGATCTGGACAAGCTGAAGGGGCTGGAGCGGCATGTGACCGATGCTGGCTTCCTTGGCCAATTCGCGGCGGCCAAGCGCGAGAACAAGGTGCGGCTGGCCGACTGGATCGCCGCGACCGGCGGCGCCAAGGTCAACCCCGATGCGCTGTTCGACGTGCAGGTGAAGCGCATCCACGAATACAAGCGGCAACTCCTGAACATCCTCGAGGCCATCGCGCTGTGGCACGAGATCCGCGAGGATCCCTCCAGCGCCATCGTGCCGCGGGTGAAGATCTTCGGCGGCAAGTCGGCCCCGGGCTATGCCACCGCCAAGCTGATCATCCGGCTGATCAACGATGTGGCGACCAAGGTGAATGCCGATCCTGTCACGCGCGACTGGCTGCAGATCGTCTATCCGGCCAATTACAATGTCAGCATGGCCGAGCGGCTGGTGCCGGCGGCGGACCTGTCGGAACAGATCTCGACCGCGGGGACCGAGGCGTCGGGGACCGGCAACATGAAGTTCAGCCTGAATGGCGCGCTGACCATCGGCACGCTGGACGGGGCCAATGTGGAAATCCGCGAGCATGTGGGGGCCGAGAACTTCTTCCTGTTCGGGCTGACGGCGGCCGAAGTGGTCGCCCGCCGCGCGCGGATCGGGCATGAGAAAGCCGCCATCGGCGAAAGCCAGCGGTTGCGCGACGTGCTGATGATGCTGGCCGAGGGCGTGTTCAGCCCCGGCGAGCCGGGCCGCTATCACGCGCTGACCGATATGCTGTGGCACCATGACCACTATCTGGTGACCGCCGATTTCGAGGCCTATTATCAGGCGCAGCGCGCGGTGGACCGGGCCTATACTGACCCGGCCGATTGGCACCGCATGGCTGCGCTGAATACCGCCCGGATGGGTTTCTTCTCTTCCGATCGGACGATTAAGGGCTACATGTCAGATATCTGGTCCGTTCCGCCCGCCATCTGACGGGGGGTGCGGGCCCCGGCTTTCGGAAGGGTGCTGCGCATGGAACTGATCGGGCGGGCAGAGGCCGAGGCGATTGCCGCAGGCCGGCATGGCGAGCCGTTCAAGGCGCTGGGGATCCATCCTTGGGGCAAGGGGCAGGTGCTGCGGGCCTTCATACCCGGCGCGGAACGGGTGACAGCGCTGACCGAGGCGGGCGAAGTGGCCTTGCCGCAGGTCGCCGGTGTGCCGGGGCTGTTTGCCGGGCTGCTGGCAGAGCGGGTATCCTACCGCCTGCGCGCCGAGGGGCATGGCGCTGCGTGGGAGCTGGACGACCCTTACCGCTTTGGCCCGGTGCTCGGTGAGATGGACGAGCATCTGATGGCCGAAGGCCGGCACATGCGCCTCTGGCAGCGGCTTGGCGCGCATGAGATCACCCATGAGGGCGTCGCGGGCACGCATTTCGCCGTCTGGGCGCCGAATGCGCAGCGGGTGTCTGTCGTCGGCGACTTCAACTTCTGGGATGCAAGGCGCGCGGTGATGCGCAAGCGCGGCGCCACGGGGGTGTGGGAGATTTTCCTGCCCGGGATCGGTGAGGGCACTGTCTACAAATATGACCTGCTGGGGCCGGACGGCGCGCCAGTGTCGCAAAAGGCCGACCCGGTCGGGTTTGGCTCCGAGCATCCCCCTGCGACCGGGTCTGTGGTGCGCCGCCTGCCCCCGCCCTCGCAGCCCCCCCTGCCGCTGAGCCGCGCCGCCGCCAACAGCATCGACGCGCCGATCTCCATCTACGAGGTGCATCTGGGATCCTGGCGGCGCAAGGTCGAGGATGGCAATCGCCGCCTGTCCTATACCGAGCTGGCGGTGGAGCTGGTGGGCTATGCCAAGGACATGGGCTTTACCCATATCGAGCTGCTGCCGATCAGCGAGTTCCCCTTTGACGGATCGTGGGGCTACCAGCCCGTGGGCATGTTCGCCCCCACCATCCGCCACGGCACCCCGGCCGAGTTCCGGGCGCTCGTGGATGCCACCCACGATGCCGGGCTTGGGCTGATCCTCGACTGGGTGCCGGGGCACTTCCCGTCCGATGCGCATGGCCTTGGCCAGTTCGACGGCACGCCGATCTATGAACATGCCGACCCGAAAGAGGGCTTCCACCGCGACTGGAACACCCTGATCTACAATTATGGCCGGCGCGAGGTGCGCAACTACCTGATCGCCAATGCCGTCTACTGGCTGGCCCAATATGGCGCCGACGGGCTGCGCGTCGATGCCGTCGCCTCGATGCTCTACCGCGACTATTCGCGGCCCCAAGGCGAGTGGGTGCCGAACATCCATGGCGGGCGCGAGAACCTCGAAGCCATCGAGTTCCTGCGCGAGATGAACATCGCCACCTATGAGCGTGTGCCCGGCATCATGACCGTGGCCGAGGAGAGCACCAGCTTTCCGGGCGTATCGCGCCCGGTGCATGAGGGCGGGCTTGGCTTTGGGTTCAAGTGGAACATGGGCTGGATGAACGACACGCTGGATTACATGCAGCGCGAGCCGGTCTATCGCAAATGGCACCATAACCAGATGACCTTTGGCATGTCCTATGCGTGGTCGGAAAACTTCATCCTGCCGATCAGCCATGACGAGGTGGTGCATGGCAAAGGCTCGATGCTGGGCAAGATGCCGGGCACCGCGTGGGAGAAGTTCGCAAACCTGCGCGCCTATTACGCATACATGTGGGCGCATCCGGGCAAGAAGCTGCTGTTCATGGGCCAGGAGTTCGCGCAGGGGCGCGAGTGGAACCACGACATCAGCCTTGACTGGCACCTGCTGGACGATCCGGCCCATGCCGGGGTGCAGCGGTTGGTGCGCGATCTGAACCGCGTCTACCGCGAGCTGCCGGCGCTGCATGTGAATGACACACGGCCCGAGGGGTTCGGCTGGCTGGATGCCGACAACGCGGAACAGTCGATCTTTGCCTTCAGCCGCCACGGCGCGGTGGGCGACGATCCGGTGGTGGTGGTCGCGAATTTCACGCCGATGGAACGAACCGGCTTCCGGGTGGGTTTTCCGGAAGACGGCACCTGGTCAGAGGTGCTGAACACCGATGCGGGCACCTATGGCGGCGGCGACCGCGGCAATATGGGCGGCATCACGACCGAGGAAGTGCCGTGGCACGGTCAGGGGCACTCCGCGCTCTTGACGCTGCCGCCGCTGTCGGTCGTCATGTTCCGCAGGGGATGAGACGCTTACTTGGAGGAGGACCGGATGAGGCACCTACAGACTGACAGGCTCAGCCGCCGCGCGATGGCCTTCGTGCTGGCGGGCGGCCGCGGCAGCCGGCTGAAAGAGCTGACCGACCTGCGCGCCAAGCCCGCGGTCTATTTTGGCGGCAAGACCCGGATCATCGACTTCGCGCTGTCGAACGCTTTCAACTCCGGCATCCGCAAGATGGCGGTGGCGACGCAATACAAGGCGCATAGCCTGATCCGCCACCTGCAGCGCGGCTGGACGTTCTTCCGGGCCGAGCGGAACGAGTATCTGGATATCCTGCCCGCCAGCCAGCGCGTGAATGAGAACAAGTGGTACATGGGCACCGCCGATGCAGTGACGCAGAACATCGATATCGTGGACAGCTATGACGTGGACTTCATCGTCGTGCTGGCGGGCGACCATGTCTACAAGATGGATTACGAGGTGATGCTGCGCGAGCATGTCGAAAGCGGCGCAGACGTGACCATCGGCTGCCTGACGGTGCCACGGATGGACGCGACCGCCTTCGGCGTGATGAAGATCGACGACCAGAAGCGGGTTGTTGAATTTCTGGAAAAGCCGAAAGACCCGCCCGGGATGCCCGGCGACCCCGATCACGCGCTCGCGTCGATGGGGATCTATGTGTTCAGCTGGCCGTTCCTGCGCGACCTGCTGATACGCGATGCCGAGGATAGCAATTCCAGCCACGACTTCGGCACCGACCTGATCCCCGACATCGTGAAGAACGGCCGCGCGATGGCGCATTTCTTCAACGACAGCGCCGTCTGCACCGGGGCCAGCCCGAAGCCCTACTGGCGCGATGTCGGCACCATCGACGCCTTCCATCAGGCGAATATCGACCTGACCGATTTCATCCCGGAACTCGACATCTACGACACCAGCTGGCCGATCTGGACCTATGGCGAGATCGTGCCGCCGGCGAAATTCATCCATGACGAGGATGGACGTCGCGGATATGCCATATCCTCCATGGTATCGGGGGCCTGTATCATCTCGGGCACCGAGGTGCGGGAATCGCTGCTGTTCACCGGGGTGCGGACCCACAGCTATTCGGCGCTGGACCGGGTGGTGGCGCTGCCCTACGCGCAGGTCAACCGCCATGCGCGGCTGACGGGCGTGGTGCTGGACCGGGGGGTCGATGTGCCCGCCGGGCTGGTGGTGGGCGAGGACCCCGCGGAGGATGCCAAGTGGTTCCGCGTCAGCGAAGGCGGGGTGGTACTGATCACCCAGCCCATGCTCGATGCTCGCGGGGCAGCCTTGGGAACATGACGCCCATGCCGGGGTTAAGCGGGAAACGGGGGGCGCGGCGCCTGCCAGAGATCGAAAGGGCGTAACAGATGACTATATCGGCGGTGCGGCGGGTGCTCTCTGTCGCTTCGGAATGCGTACCGCTGATCAAGACCGGCGGTCTGGCCGATGTGGCCGGCGCGCTGCCGGCGGCCCTCGCCCCGCATGGCTGGCAGATGCGGGTGCTGATGCCGGCCTATGCCGGGATCTCTGCGAAAGGTATCCGCACCCCGGTTTGGCAGTCCGACAACCTGTTTGGCGGCCCGGCGCGTGTGGTGGCGTTGCGCCACGGCGGCTTGGACATGCTGCTGCTGGAGGCGCCGCATCTTTATGACCGGCGCGGCGGCCCCTATCTCGGCCCCGATGGCTATGACCACCCCGACAACCCTGAACGCTTTGCCGCCCTGTGCTGGGTCGCGGCCGAGATTGCCCGCGATGGCCTGTCTGATGGCTGGCGACCAGAGTTGGTCCATGCCCATGACTGGCAGGGCGCGCTGGTTCCCGCCTACCTCACCTATGGCGACATCCCGGTGCCCTCGGTCCTGACCATCCACAACATCGCCTTTCAGGGCGTGACGGCCCGCGACCGCATCGGCGCGCTGCGCCTGCCCGAAGGCGCGTTCAACGATGGCACGCTGGAATATTACGGCCAGATCTCGGCGCTGAAGGCCGGGATATTGCTGGCCGACCGGGTCACGACCGTCTCGCCCTCCTATGCGCGCGAATTGCTGCGGGCCGAGTTCGGGATGGGCCTGCAGGGCGTCATCTCGGCTCGCGGCGCGGCGATGCAGGGCATCCTCAATGGCATCGACGAGACGGTGTGGAACCCCGAGACCGATCCGGGAATCCTGCCCTTCTCGGTCCGCACGCTGAAAGCCAAGGCGGCGAACCGCGAGCGGCTGAAGGGCGACTTCGGGCTGACCGATGTGCCGGGCCCGCTGGCGGTGGTGGTCAGCCGGATGAGCTGGCAAAAGGGCCTCGACCTGCTGCCAGAGGTGCTGGACGGGTTCGTGGCGCGCGGCGGCGGGCTGGCGCTGCTGGGGGCCGGGGATGCCGATATCGCCGCGGCGCTGTCTGGCGTGGCGGCGCGCTATCCGGGCCGGGTGGCGCTGCGCACCGGGTATGACGAGGCCTTGCCGCACCGGATGTTCGCAGGCGGCGATGCGGTGCTGGTGCCCTCGCGCTTCGAGCCTTGCGGGCTGACACAGATGTATGGGCTGCGCTATGGCGCGGTGCCGGTGGTGGCGGCCGTGGGCGGGCTCGCCGATACCGTGATCCATGCCAACAAGGCCGCACTCGATGCCGGTTGCGCGACAGGCATCGTGTTCACGCAGGTGGATGCGATGGGGCTGTCGCAGGCACTCGATCAACTTTGTAACCTATACGCCGAACCCGGGGTCTTCCGCGCCATGCAGCGGGCAGGTATGAAGCAGGACATGGGATGGCGCCGCTCCGCCGCCGCCTATGCCCGGCTTTATGAGGACATTGCCCGTTGAACATGCAATCCCAGGCCCGCCCGGCCGAGGCTCGGACGATCCCCGCCAAGCTGCCCCATCACGGGCTGTCGGCAGGGCGTCCCGACCCGATGGGCGCGACCTGGGATGGCGAGGGCGTCAACTTCGCGGTGTTCTCGGCCGATGCCTCGCTGGTCGAGCTGTGCCTGTTCTCGGAGGATGGCCGGAAAGAGCTGGCGCGGATCCCGCTGCGCGAACGCGATGGCGATGTCTGGCACGTCTATGTCGCGGGGCTGACGCCGGGCACACAATACGGCTTTCGCGCCCATGGCCGCTATGCCCCGGATGAGGGATTCCGCTTCAATCCCAACAAGTTGCTGATCGATCCTTATGCACGGCGCCTGTCGGGCAAGTTCCGCAATTCCGAAGCTCTGCTGGGCTACTCGGCGCGCTCGAACCGGGTCGATCTGTCGTTCGACAATCGCGACAGCGCCTTTGCGGTGCCCAAGAGCATCGTCACCGACCCCAGCTTCGCCTGGGGCGACGACCGCGCCCCCCGGCACCGCCGGTCCGTCTCGGTGCATTACGAGGCGCATGTGAAGGGCATGACCGCGCAGCATCCCGGCGTGGACCGCAAGCGGCGCGGCAGCTTCCTCGGCCTCTGCTCGGCGCCGGTGCTGGACCATCTGAACACGCTGGGGGTTACCACCGTGCAGCTGATGCCGGTGATGGCCCATCTGGATGAGCGATTCCTTCAGGAAAAGGGGCTGCTGAACTACTGGGGCTACCAGACCGTGGCCTTCTTCGCCCCCGATCCACGATTCCTGCGGCAAGGGGAGCTGTGGGAGTTTCAGACGATGGTCCGCCGCTTCCATTCGGCGGGCATCGAGGTGATCCTCGACGTGGTCTACAACCACACCGGCGAAGGCAACCAGTTGGGGCCGACCGTCTGCTTCCGCGGGCTCGACAACCGCGCCTACTACCGGCTGGCGCAGAACCCGCGCTTTTACGATGACCTCACCGGCACCGGCAACACGCTGAACCTTGAACATCCCGCCGTGCTGCGGCTGGTGATGGACAGCCTGCGTTACTGGGTCGAGGCGATGCATGTCGACGGCTTCCGCTTCGATCTGGCCGCCACGCTGGGGCGGGGGCCGGCGGGCTTCGATGCCTCGCGCGGGTTCATCTCGGCCATCCGGCAGGACCCGGTGCTGAACCGGGTGAAGCTGGTGGCAGAGCCCTGGGATATCGGCCCCGGCGGCTATCAACTGGGCGCATTTCCGCATCCGTTCATGGAGTTGAACGACCGCTACCGTGACGGCGTGCGCCGGTTCTGGAAGGGCGAGGCGCTGGCAACGGCCGACCTCGCCAGCCGCCTTCTGGGCTCGGCCGAACTCTTCGACCATGACGGGCGGGGCGCGACTTCCTCGGTCAACTTCATCACCTCGCATGACGGGTTCACCCTGCACGATCTGGTCTCCTACAACGCCAAGCACAACTGGGCCAATGGCGAGGAAAACCGCGACGGGCATGAGCCGAACCATTCCGACAATATGGGGGTGGAGGGGCCGACCGAGGATACCAAGGTCCGCGCCGCGCGCGAGCGTCGCAAGCGCAACCTGCTGGCGACGCTGTTCCTCAGCCAGGGCACGCCGATGCTGCTGGCGGGGGATGAGGCCGGCAACAGCCAGGGCGGTAACAACAACGCCTATGCGCAGGACAACAGCATCGGCTGGGTCAACTGGGACCGCCCCGACAAGGCGCTGAGCGCTTTCGTCGCGCGGCTTGCCAAACTGCGGCGCGAGCATCCGGTGCTGCGCCAGCGCCTGTTCCTGCACGCCCTGCCGCGCGACAAGGATGGCATCCCCGACCTCTACTGGCGCAAGCCCTGCGGCGAGACGCCCTCGCCCGAGGACTGGCACGATCCCAGTTGGCGCACGCTCTGTGTCGAGATGCGTGCGTCAAGTTTCACGCCGGCCTATTCCATGACCGATGATGTGATTTTCGCAGTGTTCAACGCCGATGCCGCCGCCGAGGTGCATCTGCCCGAGTGCCTGCCGGGGCGGATCTGGACCCAGATCCTTGACACCGCCCTTCCCGGCCAGACCGATGCGCCCGTGGCCGCGCCAATGGTGCAGGTCGCGCCGCAATCGGTTGCCGTTTTTGCCCAGTCCCCTGCGTGAGTGCCACCCGGGCCGCAGTCCGGCCCAGACGTCTGACCCTTTCCTGACCGGAGCCATTGCCGCCATGCAGACCGCCACCCACCAGACCCCCGGCTTTGCCGACCAGAAGCCCGGCACCTCGGGCCTGCGCAAGAAGACCCGGGTCTTCCTGACGCCGATGTATCTTGAAACCTTCGTGCAGGCGATCTTCGACGCCACCGGCGGCGCTGCAGGGCGTACCTATGTCGTCGGCGGTGACGGGCGTTATTTCAACGACCGCGCCGTGCAGGTGATCGTACGGATGGCGGCGGCGAATGGCGCGGCCCGCGTGATCGTCGGGCAGGGCGGGATCCTGTCCACGCCCGCCGCCTCGCACCTGATCCGCCTGCGTCGCACCGATGGCGGAATCATCCTGTCGGCCAGCCACAACCCGGGCGGGATTGATGAGGATTTCGGGATCAAGTTCAACATGCCCAATGGCGGCCCCGCGCCAGAGGCGGTGACCGAGGCGATCTTTGCCAAGGCCAAGGCCCCCGGTGAATTCCGCATTGTTGAGGGGCAGGACATCGACCTGAACGCGATTGGGGAAAGCAACCTCGGTGACATGGTGGTCGAGGTCGTGGATCCGGTCACCGACTATGCCACGCTGATGGAAGGCCTGTTCGACTTCCCCGCCATCCGCGCGATGTTCGCCGGCGGTTTCCGGATGCGGTTCGACGCGATGCACGCCGTGACCGGGCCCTACGCGACCGAAATCCTCGAACGCCGCCTCGGTGCCGCCCCCGGCACCGTCATCAACGAAGTGCCGCTCCCGGATTTCGGCGGCGGCCATCCCGACCCGAACCCCACCTGGGCCAATGTGCTCATGGATGAGATGATGGGAGAGGGCGCGCCCGATTTCGGCGCGGCGTCCGATGGTGACGGCGACCGCAACATGATCGTCGGTGCGGGCTGCTATGTCTCGCCCTCGGACAGTCTGGCGGTGCTGGCGGAACATGCCACGGTCGCGCCGGGCTATGCCGGCGGGCTGAAGGGCATCGCACGCTCGATGCCGACCTCGGGCGCAGCGGACCGGGTGGCAGAGGCGCTTGGCATCCCGGCCTTTGAAACGCCGACGGGCTGGAAGTTCTTCGGCAACCTGCTGGACGCCGGCCGTGCCACGATCTGCGGCGAGGAAAGCTTCGGCACCGGGTCCGACCATGTGCGCGAAAAGGACGGGCTCTGGGCCGTGCTCTTGTGGCTGAACATCCTCGCCGCCACCGGCAAGTCCGTCTCGCAGCTGCTGGCCGACCATTGGGCCCGCTTCGGGCGCACCTATTACAGCCGCCATGACTTCGAGGCGGTGGACAAGGCCCTCGCCGACACGCTGGTCGCCGACCTGCGCGCCGCGCTGCCGGGCCTGCCGGGGCAGACCCTTGCCGGCCTGACCGTCGCCAGCGCCGATGACTTCGCCTATACCGACCCGGTCGATGGCTCCACCTCGGCGCAGCAGGGCATCCGTATCGGGTTTGAGGATGGCTCGCGGTTGGTGCTGCGGCTGTCGGGCACGGGGACAGACGGCGCGACGCTGCGGCTCTATCTCGAACGCTACGAGCCGGACCCGGCCAAGCAGGCGGATGAGGTGCAGGACGCGCTCGCCCCGGTGATCGAGGCCGCCGAAGCAATCATCGGCATCACCGCCCGCACCGGGCGCCCCACGCCGGATGTCATCACCTGACTTTCCCTTCGTTCTGGCGGAAATATCCCGGGGGGCGCGGGGGGCTGGCCCCCCGCTCTTGCAACCTCGGCCTGAAGGCGTAAGTGCTGGACCAAAGAGGGAGCCCACCATGACCGACCGTCTCGAACGCCTGACTGCCGCCCTGCTGGATGCCGCCGGCAAGGCCGGTGCCGAGGCCGCCGATGCGATGGCGGTGGATGGCACCGCGCTGTCCATCGACGTGCGCGAGGGCAAGCTGGAGCAGGCGGAGCGGTCCGAGGGCATCGAGATCGGCCTGCGCGTGCTGATCGGGGGGCGGCAGGCCTGCGTTTCCGCCTCCGACATCTCGGCGCTCACGATGGCGGAAATGGCCGAACGTGCCGTGGCGATGGCGCGCGAGGCGCCGAATGATCCCAACGCCGGCTTGGCGGATCCTGCGCAACTTGCGCAGGGCTGGGACATCGCGGCGCTGGAACTGGCCGACCTCTCGGCAGAACCCTCCGCCGCCGATCTGGAACAGGACGCGCTGCGGGCCGAGGCGGCAGCTCTCGCCGTGCCGGGCGTCAGCAAGGCGCAGGGCGCCTCCGCCGCCTATTCGCGCCGCGCCATCCATATCGCCGCCAGCAACGGCTTTTCGGGCGGCTATACCCGCACCTCGCGCCATATCTCGGCCGTGGCCATCTCCGGCGAGGGGCTGGGGATGGAGCGGGACTGGGCAGCCGAGAGCCGGATCTGGCAGGCGGACCTGCCGGGCGCCGAGGAGATCGGGACGCTTGCCGGCCAGCGCGCCGCAGAGCGTAGCGGCTCGCGCAAGCCGCCGACCGGGGCGTTCCCGGTGCTCTATGACGAACGCATTTCCAACTCGCTGATCGGGCATCTTCTGGCGGCGGTGAATGGCAGCTCGGTCGCCCGGGGCAGCTCCTGGCTGCGCGATGCGCTCGGCACGCAGGTGTTGCCCGCGGGGCTGACGGTGCGCGAAGACCCGCACCGGGTGCGGATCGGCGGCAGCCGGCCGTTCGATGCGGAAGGCCTGCCCACCCAAGCCCGCGATATCGTCGCCAGCGGCATTCTGACCGGCTGGACGCTGGATCTTGCCACCGCGCGCAAGCTGGGGATGGAGAGCACCGGCAATGCCAGCCGCGGCACCTCCTCCCCGCCCTCGCCCGGCCATTCCAATATCGCGCTGACCCCCGGCACCGCCAGCCGCGAGGACCTGATCCGCGACATGGGCACCGGGCTGATCGTGACGCAGCTGATCGGCTCCTCGATCAACCCCACCACCGGGGATTACTCGCGCGGCGCCTCGGGCTTCTGGGTCGAGAACGGGCAGATCGCCTATCCGGTGAACGAATGCACCATCGCAGGCAACCTGCGTGACATGCTGATGCGGATCACCCCCGCCAATGACGGGCGCACGCACCTCAGCCACGTGATCCCGTCGCTTCTGGTGGAAGGGCTGACTCTTGCCGGCGCGTGATCTGGCCCTACTGACGGCGGCGGCCGATGAGGCAGGCGCCATCGCCATGCGCCATTGGCGGCAGGCGCCCGAGGCCTGGGAGAAGGCGGGCGGCGCGGGGCCGGTGACGGTGGCCGACATCGCGGTGGACCGGATGCTGCGCGCCGAGCTGCTGGCGGCGCGGCCGGGCTATGGCTGGCTGTCCGAGGAGACCGAGGACAACCCCGCCGCCCGGCTGGCCGCCGAGACGGTGTTCATCGTCGACCCCATCGACGGCACCCGCGCCTTCATCGCCGGCGAGGACGGGTTCGCCGTCGCGCTGGCCGTGGCCCACAAGGGCGAGATCATCGCCGCCGTCATCCACCTTCCGGCGCGCGGCGAGACCTATGCGGCCACCGCGGACGGCCCCGCCACGTTGAACGGCGTGCCGATTGTCGCTTCGGAGGCGGCGCATCCCGAAGGCGCGCGGCTGCTCGCCCCGCATCAGGCGCTGGACCCGCAGCATTGGCGCTCTGGCATCGCGCCGGGCTTCCGCCGCTCGTTCCGCACGGCGCTGGCCTGGCGGCTGTGCCTGGTGGCGGCGGGGCGCTACGATACTGCGCTGTCGTTCCGGCCGATCTGGGAATGGGATCTGGCGGCGGGCGACCTGATCGCGCGGCAGGCGGGGGCGGTGGTAACCGACCGCGCCGGGCTGCGGGTGCGCTACAACAGCCCCGCCGGTCAGGCACAGGGGCTGGTGGCGGCCGCACCGGCGCTGCATGGGCCGGTGATGGAGCGGCTGGCCGGCTGGCCGGAGTAGGGGGATAAGATCCTTTGTTCGGGCGGAAAAAGGCGAGGCACTGCCTCGCCCCGCCCGCTGCGGGACCGTTCACCCAGAGCCACCGGCAACACAAAACCGAATGAGGACAGCGCCCGACCTGGCGGGCGAGAAGCGCCCGCCGAGGGCGGGGCGGGCGCTGGCCGGGCCCTTTGGGGGCCCGTCCGGTGCAAATTGGTAAGACACGACGTGGCGAAGGCGATGGCCTTCGCCAATGCACTTGGAGCAAGCCGCAGTACCCCTGACTCCCGCTTGAGACACCCGCCCCGCTCATGTAGGTTGCCCCGAGTCCGGCAGACCACAGGAGCCCAATATGGCACAGCGCCTTCACCTCGTTTTCGGCGGCGAACTGGTTTCGACCGGCGCGACCACCTTCAAGGACGTCAGCAAGATCCATGTCGTCGGGATCTTCCCGGATTATGCCAGCGCCTACCGCGCCTGGAAATCCGAGGCGCAGCGCACCGTGGATGATGCGCAGACCCGCTATTTCATCGCCCACCTCCACCGGCTGCGGGACGAGGCGGCCGCGGCCAGCGCGACCGAGGAACTGGGCGCGTAAGGCACCCCCATGGCAAGATCCCTCGCGCTGTGGCTGGCCCTGTTCTCGGCGCGCGGCGGTGCCCCGGCACCGGATGGCCCAACTGCGCCCGAGGGTACCGGGCCGCTGGTCTGGCTGAACCCCGGGCAAGGCGCGCGGGTGGCTGGGCTGGTACAACTGGCCCAGCAGATGCGCCGCGCCCGGCGCGAGTTGCGCTTTGCGCTGACGATGGCACCGGGGGAGGAGGCGCCGCAGGGCTTCCCCACCGGCACAGCGGTGCTGCTTGCCCCGGCCCAGACCATCCCCGCGATGCGCGGCTTTCTGGACCGGCTGAGGCCCGATGTGGCAGTGCTGACTGGATCGGCCCTGCCCCCCGTCCTGATCCATGAGACTCATGCCCGCGGCATCCCCCTGATCCTCGCCGATGCGCAGATGACGCTGGAGGGATGGAAGGCCCGGCGCTGGCGCTCGGGGCTGACCTCGGCCTTGCTGTCGCGCTTTACCGCGGTGCTGGCGCAGGATGGTGACAGCGCCCGGCGATTACGGCGGCTTGGCGGGCGACGGCTGGCGGTGGAGGTGACGGGGCCGATCGAGGAAACCAGCGAGCCGCTGCCCTGCAACGAGACCGAACGCGAGTCCATCGCCGGGTTGCTGCGCACGCGGCCGGTCTGGTTCGCCTCCTCCTGCGCGCCCGAGGATGAGCAGGCGGTGCTGGCCGCCCATGCCCGCGCCAGCCAGCACGCGCACCGAATGCTGCTGATCCTCGCCCCCGCCGATCCGGCCCGCGGCCCGGCGCTGGCGGCCAAGCTGGCGGCGGAGGGATGGGAGGTCGCGCTACGCTCGCGTGAGGAGGAACCCGAAGAGTCGGTGCAAGTGCTGATCGCCGATACCGAGGGTGAGATGGGGCTGTGGTATCGGCTGGCCCCCGTCACCTTCATGGGCGGCACGCTGCATCCCGGGACCTGCGGGCGCAGCCCGTTCGAGCCAGCGGCGCTTGGCTCGGCCATCCTCTATGGCCCGCAGGAGGTGCCGCAGGAGGCGGCCTATGCGCGGCTCGCGGCGGCGCAGGCGGCGCGGCAGGTCAGCGGCGAGGCGGAACTGGCCGATGCCCTGGTGGATCTGATCGCGGCGGACCGGGCGGCGATCCTGGCGCATCACGCCTGGCAGGTGTCCTCGGTGGGCGCTGGGGCGAGCGAGCAGGTGATGCGCGCGATCTTTGCGGCGCTTGATGCCCGCGCCGCCAAGGGGACCAAGTGATGGGCGCACCGCAGTTCTGGTTCAACGCACCGGAGGCGCCCGGCTGGCAGGCGCGGCTGCTGGCACCGCTCGGGTCGCTCTATGCGCGGGCCACGGCGCGGCGGCTAGCCAAGAGCGGCGTGACGCTCGACGTGCCGGTGATCTGCATCGGCAATATCAACGCCGGCGGCACCGGCAAGACGCCCACGGTGATCGCGCTGGCGATGCGGCTGCAGGCGCGGGGCGTCGCGGTGCATGTGGTCAGCCGCGGCCATGGCGGCAGCCTGCCGGGCCCGGTGCGGGTGGACGAACGCCGCCACAAGGCCGCCGAGGTGGGGGACGAGCCACTGCTGCTGTCCGCCTTCGCGCCGGTCTGGGTGGCGAAGGACCGGGCGGCCGGGGCGCGCGCCGCGGTGGCCGCGGGCGCGCAGGCGGTGCTGCTGGATGACGGCTTCCAGAACCCCGCGCTGGTGCAGGATCTGGCGCTTGTGGTGGTCGATGCCGCCAAGGGCTTCGGCAATGGCCGCTGCCTGCCCGCGGGGCCGTTGCGAGAGCCGGTGCCGGTCGGCCTCGCCCGCGCCGATCTGCTGCTGTCGATCGGGCCCCCAGCTGCGCAACAGGCGTTCCGCGCCGCTTGGGGCAGCCAGATCCACCTGCCGCACCTGACCGGCCAACTGGCCCCGCTGCAGACCGGGATGGACTGGCAGGGCCTGCGCGCGCTGGCCTTTGCCGGCATCGGCCACCCCGAGAAGTTCTTCGCCACCCTGCGCGGCCTTGGCGCCGAGCTTGTGCGCGCCGAGGCGCTGGAGGATCACCAGCCCTACACCACCGCCCTGCTGAACCGGCTCGAGGCCGAGGCGCGGCTGCGCGGCGCGCAGCTGGTCACCACCGAGAAAGACGCCGCCCGGATGCCCACGGCCTTCCGCCGCAAGGTGCTGACCCTGCCGGTGCGGCTGGAGCTGGACGATTGGGCACCGCTGGATAGGGCGCTGGAGCGGCTCGCAGGCCAAGGTAGCCAAGACAGGTAGTCTGGAGACACAATGCGCAGGACCTTGATCTCTTTTTGTTGCGGCGCCATCGCATCTGCGGTCCTGCTGTTTTCTGTTCCGACCTGGTACTCCAACATGGGCGGTTTGCTCTTCGGTGGCGGTTGGGCAAAGGTATCAAGTCAATGCGATTCCCGTGGAACGCGCTGCGTCTATCTGCGCAGCGAAACCGGCCTCGGTATCAACGATGTCCCAGTCATCGCGATCTATAGCTCCCAGCGAAGGGCCGCGGCGGCTGGCGTTGCTTCCAGACGCGTGGAGTGCGATCCGGGCGCAATCGTTCATGTGGAATGGCGCGACACTGTCTTGGCTGTCTCTTCGAAGGATGGCTCGTGTAGTTTTCACGGAACCGGCGCGTTCTATCCGAAGGTCCTGCTGCTGGAGAGTTAAGGAATTATTGCTCGCCGCCGGGGCAATCCTGAAAAACCATCAGTTGGGCGCTTCACGCTACGGAAGTCAAAATTCATCTGCCAGGCTCGACCCGCATCGCAAGCAGCGCTCCGCCACCCTTACCCCTTCAACCGCGCCCGCACCGCTGCGTCATGCTCGCCCAGCTTCGGCGAGGCGCGGTCCAGCGCCAGTTCGGCATCCGAGAACCGCATCGGGCTGCGCACCCCGCGCACGCCGTCGGGCGCGATCTGCATCCCGCGCGCGGTGATCTGCGGGTCGGCGAAGACCTCGGCCATCTCGTTGATCGGGCCGGCGGGCACGCCTGCCTCTTCGCAGGCGGCCAGCAGGTCCGCCTTGGTCCAGCGGATGGTCGCGGCCGTCAGTGCCTCGGTCAGCGCCGTGCGGTTCGCCACGCGGCCCGCGTTGGTCAGGTACTCCGCCGCCTCGGCCAACTCCGGCAGGCCCAGCAGACCGCAGAGCCGCCGGTATTGCCCGTCATTGCCGGTGGCGATGATGATCCAGCCATCCGAGCAACCGAACACCGCATAGGGCACAAGGTTCGGATGGGCGTTCCCAAGCCGCTGCGGCGAGGTGCCGGTGGCGAGGTAGTTCATCGCCTGATTGGCCATCACCGAAGTCGCCACGTCGAACAACGCCATGTCGATATGCTGGCCCTGCCCAGTCGTCTGCCGCTGCACAACGGCTGCCAGAATAGCGGTCGAGGCATAGATGCCGGTGAACACATCGACCACCGCCACGCCCACCTTCTGGGGCTGGCCGTCCGGCTCTCCGGTGACGCTCATCAACCCCGACATGCCTTGAATGATGTAGTCGTATCCGGCGCGGTGGGCATAGGGACCGTCCTGCCCGAAGCCGGTGATCGAGCAATAGATCAGCCGCGGGTTCACCTCGCGCAGGCTGTCGTAATCCAGCCCATACTTCCGCAAGCCCCCGACCTTGAAATTCTCGATCAAAATGTCGGCCTCGGCCACCAGCCGCCGCACCATCGCGCAATCGTCCGGGTCGCGGAAATCGGCCAGAACCGATTGCTTGCCCCGGTTGGTCGCGTGGAAATAGGCGGCGCTGCGTTCCTCCCCCCGCTCAATGAACGGGGGGCCCCAGCGACGGGTGTCGTCACCCTCGGGCGCCTCGACCTTGATGACCTTTGCCCCCAGATCGGCCAGGACCTGCCCGGCCCAGGGGCCCGCCAGGATCCGCGCCAGTTCGACGACCTTCAGCCCTTGCAGCGGATGCATGGCTTACTGGGGAAGCTTCGCGTCGAGGATCGCCGCCAGCTCGTCATAGCTCATGTTCGAATGCTTCTCGCCGTCGATGATCAGCGTCGGCGTCGCCTGCACGTCATCGGCTTCGGCGTTCTTCTGGTAGGTGGCGACCATCGACTGCGCCATGGCGCCGTCGTTCATGCAGGCGTCCAGATCTGCCTTGCTGAGGCCGGCCTTGGCACCGATCTTGCGCAGGTTGTCGGCGATGGCCCCGGCGTCGCCAGTGCCGATCCACTCTTCTTGCGTGTCATAGATCATCCCCGACACGCCATAATAGCGCATCTCGCCCGCGCATTGCGCGACCATCCCGGCCCAGAGGCCGAACTTGTCGAAATACACCTCGCGGTGGATGAACTTCACCTTGCCGGTGTCGATGTAATTGGCCTTCAGCTGCGGGAAGACCTGCGCATGGAAACTGGCGCAATGCGGGCAGGTGTAGGAGGCGTATTCGATCAGCTCGATGGGCGCATCGGCCTGGCCCAGCACGAAATCGGGGCGGATCACCGGCTCGGCGCCCGTGTCCTGTGCCAGCGCGGCGCCCGGCAGCGGGGCAGCGGTCTGGCCCGGCTTGCGGAAGGTCAGGAACGACCCGCCAGCCACAAGGATCGCCGACAGCGCGGCAAGGGTGAAGGTGCGACGTTTCATGGTAGGTCAGCCTTTTCTGTCAGTGGCCCCGGCTTGCGGCCGGGATAGGACATTCTGCCCCAGCGCTTCAAGAGCGGCGCGCAGGGAGGGATCGGAAACGCCCAGCGCCGTCTCGGCGGCGCGGGCAAGGATTTCGGGGGCGGGTTCGCGCGTCACCGGCGCGGCATGGGCGAAGGCCGCCTGCCCCTCCGCAAAGCCGGTGGGCGCGGTCTGGGTGATCGCCACGCGCGAAATCGCGTTGTAGCCGTAGCAGGCATTCACCCGCTCGCGGATCTTGGGCAGTTGCATCTGCAAGATCGGGGCGGCAGCGCCGGTGGTCAGCAGCGTCAGCGTGGCGCCAAGCCCGCCGCGGCCATAGCCGATCTTCACCGGGCGCGCGATGGCGGCGACCTCATCCCCCACCACCTCGGCCCAATGGGTCAGCAGCCGGGCGACGGCAAAGCCGCGCGCCTCACCCGCAACACGGATCTTGTCGCGCAGCAGGCCGGATGCGGATTCAAAGCCGCGCATCCGCCGTTGGCGGCGTGACTGTTCGGGCCGTTCCCGACCTTGTCCCTCCGCCTCTGGCTGATCTGTCGGCATCGCTGGCAATCCCCCGCTTGCACCCTATTCTAGGCAGGCGAGCGCCCGATGCCAGCCAATTGCATCCGGGCCGGCGAAAGGGGCCATAAAGAATGCGTGACGGGATGCGTGACGGGGTGGCTGAGCTTGGGGCAGCGGCAGCGCTGCTGCTGGCGTGGTATGACCGCCACGCCCGCGTGATGCCGTGGCGCACCGCCCCAGCAGAGCGGGCAGCAGGGGAGCGGCCCGATCCCTACCGCGTCTGGCTGTCCGAGGTGATGCTGCAGCAGACGACCGTCGCGGCCGTGCGCGCCTATTTCCGCCGCTTCACCGAACGCTGGCCGACCGTGGCCGATCTGGCGGCAGCCGAGGATGCGGATGTGATGGCCGAATGGGCCGGCCTTGGCTACTACGCCCGCGCCCGCAACCTGCTGAAATGCGCGCGGGCGGTGGTGGCCGATCATGGCGGGGAGTTTCCGGGCAGCGAGGCGGGGCTGCGCACCCTGCCGGGCATCGGCCCCTATACCGCCGCCGCAGTCGCCGCGATTGCCTTTGATGAGCCCGCCGTGGTGGTCGATGGCAATGTCGAACGGGTGGTGTCCCGGCTCCATGCGGTCGAAACTCCGCTGCCCGCGTCCAAGCCCGCGCTGGTGACCCTCGCCGCAGCGCTGACCCCGGCGCAGCGCCCGGGTGATTTCGCCCAGGCGATGATGGATCTCGGCGCCACAATCTGCACCCCGCGCAAGCCCGCCTGCGGCATCTGCCCGCTCTGGTCGCTCTGCGCCGCCCGCGCGCAAGGCATCGCCGCCGATCTGCCACGCAAGAGCCCGAAGGCACCCAAGCCCACCCGCCGCGGCATCGCCTATGTGGCGGTGCGCGCTGATGGGGCGGTGCTGCTGGAGACGCGCGCCGCCAAAGGTCTTCTCGGTGGGATGCTGGGCTTTCCCGGTAGCGACTGGTCCCAAGACCCCGCCCCCGCCCCGCCCGTCCCCGCCGACTGGACCCCCGTCCCCTCTGCCGTGCGCCACACCTTCACCCATTTCCATCTGGACCTGACCGTGCATCTGGCCACGCTCCCGCAAACAGCCGCCCCCGCCCACGGCACCTTCACTCCCCGCGCCGACTTCCGCCCCGGCGACCTGCCGACACTGATGCTGAAGGTCTGGCAGGCCGCCGAACCGCATCTGCCCTGACCTCTTTGCCGCAGCGCACAGCATTTGCGAACCGCCCCGCCCCGCGCTATCGTTGGCCCCAGCCTCAGCCAGCCCCTGCAAGCCAAAGGCAGAACCGGCCCGCCGCAGGAGTTGCCATGACCGACCTTTCCCCATCTGCCACCACCATGCGCTCGCTGCGCCGGGCGCTGCCCTTCTGGCTGTCACTGGGGATGATCCCGCTGGCGATCCTCGGCGCCACGGTCGGCGGCTGGACCACCGCCTTGCTGCCGGTCTATGGCTGGATGCTGGTCACGGTTCTGGACGCGATCCTTGGCCTCAATGACGAGAACCCCGATCCCACCACGCCCGAAGCCGACCTGCTGTGGTACCGCACCATCACCATGGTCTGGTTCCCGATCCAGTTTGTCACCATCTTCGGCCTGATCTGGTGGGTCACCCATACCGATCACCTCGGCACGCTGGAAACGCTGGTCCTGTTCTTCGGCGTCGGCGTTATCTCTGGCACCGTTGGCATCGTCTACAGCCACGAGCTGCTCCATCAGAAGAACCGGGTGGAGCGCTGGCTGGGCGATCTGCTGCTGGCCTCGGTGCTCTACAGCCATTTCCGCACCGAACATCTGCTGGTGCATCACCGCCATGTCGGCACCCCCCGCGATGCGGTGACGGCGCGGTATAACGAGGGGTTCCACCACTTCTTCTTCCGGGTGCTGCGCGAATGCCCCGCCTCTGCCTGGCGGGCCGAGGTGCAGATGCTGGCCCGCGCGGGCAAGGGCCCGCTCGACGCGCGCAACCCGTTCTGGCGCTATGCCCTGCTGCAGCTGGCCATGCTGGCGCTGGCGCTGGCCTTTGGCGGCTGGACCGGGCTTGGCCTGTTCCTGTTCCAGGCCTTCATCGCGATCTGGCAACTGGAGTTGACCAACTATGTCGAGCATTACGGCCTGACCCGCAAACATCTGGGGGAGGGGAAGTATGAACACGTGCTGCCCCGCCACAGCTGGAACGCCTCGCATACCGCGTCGAACTGGCTGCTGATCAACCTGCAGCGCCATTCCGACCACCATTACAAACCCGACCGCCGCTTTCCCCTGCTGCAGACCTATACCGAGGATGACGCGCCGCAGCTGCCCTTCGGCTATCCGGCGATGACGACGATGGCGATGATCCCGCCGCTGTGGCGCCGCCGGATGAACCCGCGGGTACGGGCCTGGCGGAAGAAATATTACCCAGAGATCACCGACTGGAAGCCCTATAACCGCGGCGACACGCCGCTGCCGCGCGGGGCCTGAGTCAAGGCACCGCCGCGGCGATCTGGTCCAGCACCAGCGCGCCATACTCGGCATTGGCGTGGATGAAATCGTCTTCGGAATGCGCGACGCGGCGGTTGCCCGGCATCAGCCGCACCGAGCCAACCGAATAGCGCGGCTGGGTGAACACCCCGCCATGCCGCGTGTCCTCGGGCTGCGCCAGCCACGTGATGCCGGGCAGCGCGGCCCGCGCCGCCGCCTCGAACACCTCGGCCAGCACGGCGCCATCGCCCAGCCGATGCGCGCGCAGCAACCCGGTGAACCTCCTGCGGTTGCGGCGGCAATCGAAGGACGGGCGCGGTTGCTCGGCCAGCATCACCTGTGCCATTTGCCCCCCGACCTGCACCCCCGCCAGAATGCGCAGCGCCAGCGCCCCGCCCAGCGACTGTGTGACCTGATCGCGCACCGCAAGATCGAACATCGCGCGCGACACCGGCACCGCAGCCGCGGCCCCGGGCGACAGGCCAAGGAACCTCGCCGAGCGATAGGGCACCAGCGCACGGTAGATCCCCACCTCGCAGCCGACGACAACGAAGGCATCGTAGTCGGCCAGGCTCCACGCCTCGCGCCGGTTCAGCAGCTGCAGGTTGTCGCGCGCCGCCTCGGTCTGCGGGACCAGCCGCCCGCCCTGCACCTGAAGCGCTGCCAGCGCATCCCCGTGCCCGCCCGCAAACTGCACCGCCAGACCGGGCCAGCGATCGGGCGCGCTGCCATAAGCAGCCTTCACGGCGGCGATGTGAGAGTTGCCAAGGATCAGCACGCGGCGCTCCGGCGGCCCAGTCATTGGCTGCCACGTCATCGGCTGCCCTGTCATTGGCGGAACACATCCAGCAGCAGATCCTCGCAGATCAGCCCGTCATCCTCGGCATCCTTGCCGGGCTCTGCCGACGCCATTGCCGGAATCGAGACCGCTTCGACCAGCCCCTGCGCGCCCAGAAACGCGGCCATCACCATCTGTACCGCCTCTGCCGTCACCGTGCGCTGGTTCGCCTCGAAGAACCGCCCGCGCGCGGCGGGGTTGGTTACCAGCTCATAGGACGGGAAGTAATCCACATCGGCATGCGCCGCCGCAAACTCCCCCGCCGCCACCCGCAGCAGCGCCTTGCTGTGCATCGTCGCCGGAATCACATGCCCGCCGCTGGCCGTGGCTGTCAGCGGCACCGGCGAGACCGTCAGGATCATCCGCATCCGCTTGCGGAAGCTGCGCAGCAGCCCGAAGGCGAGCTCCAGATCGGCGCGCAGCTCGGGCAGGGTGAAGTTGTGGAAGACGTGGCACTCGGGGTCGAACTGCCCGGCGATCACCCCCGGGCAGGTCTGGAACACCCGGCCCGTGGGCTGGTCGATCCAGGCCTCCGTCAGCCCCAAGGTGAAGACGAACACCTCCGCCTCGGCCAGCATCTTGCCCAGCGCCTTCAGATGCGCGCGGCGCAGGAAAAGAACCTCCTCGGGACTGTCCATGCCCAAGGGCTCCACCCCCGGGCGCAGCGCATCGTAAAATCGCCCGTCCTTCTCCCAGACGAAGGCCTCCGACACGTCACCGCTCTGCACATCCCGCAGCAGCTGCACCAGTTGGCGGACGGTGTAGATATTGCCGTAGCGGCCCGAGAACAGGCCATATCCGAACGCCCGCGCCGCCTCGTCGGGCAGCGCAACCGGCGCAGGCTCGGCATCCAGCACCGCCACCCCGGCACCCCGCAGCGCCCTGCCGATATGCTGGGCGAAACAGCTTCCGGCGGTGGCGATGCGCGTCTGCGGGCCGATCCGGACTTTCGGCACATAAAGCGCGGTCAGCGCCGCGGGGTCGGTCTCGGCAACACCGCTGCGCCAGAAGGCTTCGGGCGGCAGGTCTGAATAGGGATGCGACATCGGCTCCGTCTCTTGCTGGGGCGGAGTCTAGCGCGCCGGGGTGGCGGGTGCCAAGGGCCGGCAGACGCTGGCCACGGCCCTGCCCGGTCAATCCCAGTGAGGCAACAAATCCCTTGCTGATTGGCCACCCGGCCTTCAGCCTCGCTGTCGGGACAGCGGGGGGCATCGCGGCAAGACCATGAGCAACGCCAAGGACATCGCCGAGCACGGCACAGCCCTCTGCGCCGCCGCGCTGGCGCTCGTCCTCGTGCCAGCGTCCGGGCCGGCGATTGCCGCCGCAGCGGTACCCGCCGCGACCTTGGGGGCCATTGGCTTCAAGATCTGGCGGAGCAATATCCGCCGAACTTGCGACCGGGCCTCAAGGGCCGCGCTGGAGCAGCTGAACAAGCACCCCGACTTCGCACCCGCAGACCTCGCCCGCGCGGCGGCGCTCCTGAAGGACGCCCAGCGCCCCGTCGATCTGTCCCCCGCCGACCTGCGCCAGGCCGCCGCGACGGAGGACTTCAACGACGCCCTCGCCCGCCGCCTCGCGGGCGCGCTGGCCGAACCCGCCGACCACGCCCTCCATAACATCCTGATGCCGGTCTTCGCCGCAGCCATCGCCACCTGCCGCCAGGACCCGGAGTTCCACCGCGACCTGACGCAGGACCTGCTGCTCGACGCCGCCCGCCAGCACGGCCTGCAGTTGCAGCTGCTGGACCGGATCAACGCGCAGACGGCCGCCACCCACCATGAGATCGTGAATTTCGGTGCCAAACTGGACGACATCGCCGCCCAGTCCCGCGATACGCTGGAGGCGCTCGCCCTGCGCTTCGGCATCACCGAGCCCGAGCGCCTGCCACTGGCCGAACTGCGCGGCATCCTGATCGACAAGGCCAAGGACTACCACCGCCTGCTTGCGCAGGTGCAAGCCCTGCAGGACCGCGACGGCCGCATCGCCAACCTCAAGGCCGCCGCCGAAGACGCCATCCGCGCCCTGCGGCTCGACGAGGCCAAGCAGCTGATCCGCGACGCCATCGCCGTCCAGCGCGCCGAGCGCACCCTCGCCGCCCTGCGCGACGACGCCGCCCTTGTCGAGACCGAAGCCGAGATCGCGCTGCTGGAAGGCGAGGCGGGCGAGGCGCTTCGGCTGCTGGCAGGTGCGGCGGACAGCTTCGCGCCGTTCGATAGGTTTGAGGCGGTCGAACGGCGCAGGGGCTATTTGGACGCCCTCTGCGAGTACGGGCTCCGCTATGGTGGAATCGCGCTAGCCGGCGCAATCGCACTCGGGAGGGTCAATCTCGACGCACTTGATGAAACCACAGACGCCTACATGTGGGCAATGTGCCAGAACGACATCGGCAATGCGCTTGCAGAGCAGGGCCGCCGCAGCGACGGCGCGGAGGGCGCGGCGCTGCTGGCAGAGGCGGTGGCGGCCTACCGCGTCGCGCTCCGCGTCCGCACCGAGCGCGAGCATCCGGTGCAATGGGCGATGACGCTGGAGAATCTCGGGCTGGCGCATGAGACGCTGGCCGAGAACGAGACCTCACCCGACAAGCGGGCCGAGTGGATGCGGGCGGCGCAATGTTTCGAGGCGGCGATGCGGGTCTATGATCCCGAGCATATGCCGTACAATTTCCAGACCGCGAGCGAAGCACTGAACCGCATCCGCGCCAAGCTCTCCGCCCTCTCCTAACCCCCCACAAAAAAAACCCCGCCGGCGTCACGCACGGCGGGGCAGGTATGTGCCGCGGCAAAAGGGCCACGGCACCGGCGGTTCGCAGCGCCGCAGCCGTGGGCCGCGCGCAAGACTGTCAGGAAATCAGTTCGGCCGGCCCAGATCGGCGTCCATCTCGGCGCGGATCTGTTGACGCAGCAGGTCGATGGGGATCAGCTTGCCGTCGCGCTTGAAGTGCCAGTAGGTCCAGCCGTTGCAGGACGGCGCCCCTTCCAGATGCGCGCCGACCTGATGGATCGAGCCCTTCACGTCATTGCCGACCAGCGTGCCGTCGGCCCGCACCTTGGCGATGCCGCCGCGGGGCGAGAACAACTCCTCCCCCGGCCGCAGCATTCCACGTTCGACCACCTGCCCGAAGGGAACCCGCGGTTCGGCGCGCTTGGACCCCGTGGTCTCCAGCGCCGACTTGTCGAACTTGCGCACCCGGTCGATGCGGTCCTGCGCCACGGCGCGGTAATTCTCCTCGCGCTCGATCCCGATGAAGTCGCGGCCCAGCATCTTGGCCACGGCGCCGGTCGTGCCGGTGCCGAAGAACGGGTCCAGCACCACATCGCCGGGGTTGGTCGTCGCGACCAGCACACGGTGCAGCAGCGCCTCGGGCTTTTGCGTCGGATGCGCCTTGTCGCCGGCGGCGTCCTTCAGCCGCTCATGCCCCGTGCACAGCGGGATCACCCAGTCGGACCGCATCTGCACGCCCTCGTTCAGGGCCTTCATCGCCTCGTAGTTGAAGGTGTATTTCCCGGCCTCGGATTTCGAGGCCCAGATCAGCGTCTCATGCGCGTTGGTCAGCCGCTTGCCGCGGAAGTTCGGCATCGGGTTCGACTTGCGCCAGACCACATCGTTCAGGATCCAGAAGCCGGCATTCTGCATGGCCGAGCCGACGCGGAAGATGTTGTGATAACTGCCGATGACCCAGATCGCGCCGTTCGGCTTCAGCAGCCGCTGCGCCGCCGCCAGCCAGTCGCGGGTGAAACGGTCATAGGCCTCGAAGCTGGCGAACTGGTCCCAGGCATCATCGACCGCATCCACCTTGGAGTTGTCGGGCCGGTGCAGATCGCCCCGCAGCTGCAGGTTATAGGGCGGATCGGCGAAGATCAGGTCCACGCTCGCCTCGGGAAGGCTGCGCATCACCTCGATGCAATCACCCGCAAGGATCTGGTTCAGGGGAAGCGCGGCCTGCGCCGCCCCCTGCGTCATGGTCTTTGTCATCTCTGCCTCGTTCCACGGCTTATGGTGCCGATTTGTTGAACACAGGATGAGTCACAGGCGATTCGCCGTCAAATCCTTTTTGAATCAAGCACTTACAGAAACTTCTTGATACAAGATGTTGTGGACGGGCTTGAACGAACGCCTATGGTGAGGGGTCACACCAAGATTTAGAAGCGCCTCCAGATGCTGCTTCGTCGGGTAGCCGCAGTTCCGCTCCCAGCCATAGCCCGGATGCTGTTGCGCCAATCCCACCATGATCCGGTCGCGCGCCACCTTGGCCAGGATCGAGGCCGCGGCAATCGACAGGCACAGCGCATCGCCGCCGATCACCGCCTCGGCCGGCCAGCCGAAATCCCGCGGGATCATGTTGCCGTCGATCAGCGCATGGCAAGGCGGGGTCGGCAACGCCGCCGCCGCCCGGCACATCGCCAGATGCGAGGCGCGCAGGATGTTCAGCTCGTCGATCTCTTCCACGCTGGCATGGGCGATTGCGCATTCGGCATTGGCGAGGATCTCGTCATGCAGCCGCTCCCGCGCCGCGGCGGTCAACTTCTTGGAATCGTTGAGTCCCGCGGGGATGCGCCCCGGAAACAGCCGCACTGCCGCTGCGGTGACAGGGCCGCAAAGCGGGCCACGGCCAGCTTCGTCCAGCCCGACGATACAGGTGGCGCCGCGGGCTTGGGCGGCGTCTTCGCGGCTGAAATCGGGAGCGATGAGAGCAAGCATGGACATGCGCCCTGCAAACCGCAAACCGCGCCACGCTTCAACGAAAAAGTAGGCGGGGCAAAAGAACAAACAGAAAGACGGGGGCGGATTTCTCCGCCCCCGTCCCGCATCCGGCTCGGCGCCAAGGGGGTTGATGCCGGCCGGCTGCCCGGGGCCGTAGCTCGGCCCTCTTGCCTGTAACTTGTGTCAGCGCCGGGTGACGCGGAAGCCGCGGTCCTGCAGGCAGTTCATGCCGTACACGTCCTGACGGCCGCGATCGGTGCGGATCTCGAATTCGCAGGCACCCGGCAGGCTCGCGCCCTGCGCCCGGCGGAAGCACTGTTCCGACACCACGTTGGTATTGCGGCCATTGACGCGCGCCTGCACCACGCATTGCTCGGGGATCAGCTTGCGTTGATCGACGCGCTGGTTGCCACGGTTGTCGTGCCGGTTGTCATCGCGCCAGTCGTCGCGGCCATTGTGGCCGCCGTTATGGCTGTTGTGGCGCCCATCGTTGCGACCGTCATTGCGGTCGTCGTAATAGTAGGTGTTGTTCTTCTTGTCCTTCTTCTTCTCCTTCTCCCGCTTCTGGTCGGCCTGGTGCGCGATCACACCGATGGCGGCAAGACCCAGCACCAGCGCCATGGCATCCCGGTTCCGGTTATCTTGCGCGGCCGCCGGGGTGGCGGTGAAGGAGGTCAGCGCGATGGCAAGGGCGCTGGCGGCGGTGACGAGGCGTTTCATGGGGGCAATCCTTCCGAGGGGCAGCTTCAGGGGGAGGCGGGCCGCGGCGACTTGCCGATGGGCCACCCGATGCGATGGATCCAGAAGCGCCCAACCGCCGCTGCCTAGCAATATCGGCCCCCTGTTATCCGATAACAGCCCGCCCCCGGCGCCCGGAGCCCGTGTTGTGATTGAATATCACCGCGCAGACCGGCAGAGTTCGGCCATGATCACCCGCATCGCCCTCACCCTCGCCCTGACGCTCGCCACCGCTGCCCCGGCCGCGGCCGGGTGCTTTGCCGACTACAAGGCCAAGCAGGATGGTGGCGCGCTCAAGCTGCATTACGGCATCGCCGAACTGCCGGACCGCGCCTGCGGCTCCAAGCAAGATGCCGCCGACGCGCTTGCCCCGCGCCTTGCCGCCGGGGGGTGGACCCTTCTAAACGTCCTGTCGATCTTTGGCCCCGACGGATTGGAGCAAAGGAAAGACAGTGCCGGACAATTCTTCCTCCGCTACTGAAACGCTGCGCCGGGGCAGCCGGGTGCTGGGCTTCGGCCTGGCCGCCATTGTCGTGCTGCTTCTGGGCGCAGCGGTGCTGCTGTTCCTGTCGCTGCCCGACGCCAATGCCTTCAATGCGCGGGTGGAGCGGATCTTTGTCGAGAATGACGCGCTGATCGGCCCCGAGGTGATCCGCCTCTTGGAGATCCTTGCGCAATCCGGCACCGCGTTTTCGGATGTGCTCACCTCCTACCGGATCATCATCTTCGTGCTGCTGGTCTTCGCCGCCGCCCTGCTGATCGCGGCGCTGGTCTTCCTCGTCGTCATCCTCGGCCTCAACCGCCGCATGTCGGAAATTCAGCGGCAGGGGATCGAGGTCTCCTCCTTCCTCATCAGCCGCGCCGAGAATGCCGTGGTGCTGAACGACATGACCTTCAAACTGACCGAAGCCGCCATCGAAACCCTCGCCGTTCTGGCCGAGGCGCGGATGGATGACGAGGTGATGACCGGCGCGCAGATCGAGGCCGTCATCTCTGGCCGCGATGCCGCCGATTGCGACGAGGCGGCGGGGGCGACGCGGATCAAGCGGCTGCGCGACGCGCTTGGCAATCAACTGGTGTCGGAACTGCTGGTCAAGAACATCGCCCGCAAGGGCTATGTCCTGTCGGTCGGCAAGGACACGATCCGCATGATCTGACCCGCCATTCCGGGCACAGTCCGGGATTAATCCGCTTGCGCCGGCCGCGCGGATGCAACCAATCGCCGCGCAGCCGGTTGGCGATGCGCGGCGCTTTCGCCGCAATGGGAGTGACCGATGTCGCAGACGCCAGGGCCGTACGATCAGAATGTGCCGCTCGGGCCAGTCACTCCCCCGCCGAACTGGGCGCCCGGCTGGGCCGTCGTCGGCATCTTCATCATCCTGCTCTTCGCCTCTCTGATGCTGGCGCGGGTGTTCCTGATGCCGCTGACGATGGCGGTGCTGCTGTATTTCGTCTTCGCCCCCCTGCGCCGCCGGCTCAGCCGCCGCGGCGTGCCCCCGGCGCTGACCGCCTCGGGCGTCACCCTTGGCCTGATCGGGGTCATCTTCGCCATCGGCCTCATCCTCTCCGGCCCCGCCAGCGACCTTGTGCGCGGCGCCCCGCAGATCGCCGACCGGCTGGAAGAGAAATTCGGCGGCCTGCGCGAACGGGTCTCCGACATGCGCGGCTTCCTGAACCGGCTGGACGGCGACAAGCCCGCTGACGAGGCAGATGCCCCGCTTCGCCCCAGGTCCGTGGCAAGCTCGCTTGGCCTCGAAGAGCTGCCCCCCGCCGAGGAGGAGGCCCCCCCCGAGGAAAAAGAAGAAGACCTGGTCCCGGTCGACAGCACCAACCTCATCATGTCCATCGCAAGCTCCACCCCGGCGCTTCTGGGGCAGATCGGTTTCGTGCTGCTGCTGCTGTTCTTCATGCTCGCGTCGGGCGATCTTTTGTACCTCAAGATCGTGCAAAGCTTCGCCACCATGTCGCAAAAGCGCCGCGCCTATGCGGCGCTGCGGCAGATCGAGGACAGCCTTGGCAGCTATCTTGGCACCATCACCGTCATCAATGCCGGGCTTGGCATCGCCATCGGCCTGGCCATGTGGTGGTGGGGGATGCCGGCCCCGGCGATGTTCGGCGTCGGCGCGTTCTTGCTGAACTTCATCCCCTATATCGGCCTCCTGTTCGGCATGATCATGGCCACCGCCATCGCGCTGGTCACGATGGACGGGTTCCTCGCGCCGCTTCTGGTCGGCGCCACCTATGCCGGCCTCTCCTCCATCGAGGGCCAACTCATCACCCCCTACAGCGTCTCGCGCCGGCTGGAAATGAACACAGTCGTGGTCTTCATCACCGTCGCGCTCTGGGCCTGGCTCTGGTCAGTCGCGGGGATGATCGTCGCCGTACCGATGCTGGTGGTGTTCCGCGTGCTCTGCGACCACATCCCGGGGCTGGAGCGGCTCGGCAACTTCCTCGGCGGCGAACGCCCGGCCCCCCTCGGCCCCGAAGGCGACGAGATCCGCGGCGAGGACGGGGTGCCGAACACCGGCGACGAGGCTGCGCCGGGCATGGGGCGGGATGTGCATCCGATGTGAGGGGGAGGCCCAGCTACCTAGCTGCCAGCGCGCTTGCGTCGAACAGCGGAGCCGGCGCCCAAGTGTGCTTCGGACGGGGCGGGATTTCTCTGCCGATCACATAAGTGCAGATTATGCATAAGCGTGCACACACCCCCTGTCCACATGACGTGGAAGCGCGAAAAGCCCGCACGAGGCGGGCTTTCGAACTCCGAATGAAGGGATGTGGTTCAGTCGGCGTGGTCGATGAGACTCATCAGGTTGTCCGGTCCCGCGCCCGAGGCTCTCTCACGTTCCGCGCATCTTTGCCGACACGACGAGGGATGCCTTGCACTCGTCGATCTCGACATACTCGCCCACAACGAGAGCGCGGATTTCGGTGCTGCCACCACCGCGTTTGTTTCGAGCGTGCCGTTCTCCAGTCGTCGCGACGAGAAACTCGGCATCGCTGAGGATCTCGTCGCCCTGATGGACCAGACGGGCCGGGGAAGTAGGGGAAGCGCTTCTGGCCGATGATGCGGCCCTTGTTCCAAGCGTTATGAGGTGCGAGGAGCGGAGGACGAAGATCGGTAGACATGAGAATACCCTCTGTCCACCGCGCCCACCCTTCCTCGGTCATGCCGACGCGCGCAGGCTAGACGTTCGTCTGTCGCATGGAGGTCATTCAGCGCTGCATCGGGCCCGAGATCTGACGTCGGCCTGGGTGCGGACGCGGCGCAAGAGGCGATGCGCGATCTGATGCGGGCACGCTCGACGGCGATGCGGGTGACGGGGGCAAGGCGCGCCAGCACCTTCAGGGCTTTGTGCTGCGCCACGGTCGGATCTACCCCGGCAAGAATGGCTGCACGGGGCAATCGGCGCTGGCTGGCGACGGTGCGTTTCACGCATCCGGCGCAACAGATTGTCCTTCGGGATTACATCGATGCCATCGGGGATGCCAAGGGGCGGGTCGAGCACCTGACGGAGCAGATCGCGCAGAATCCGTGGCGGCCGCAAGCCGGTTTTGTCTGACACTTCACGCGGCGCTCAAGACCAAACTGTGCGCTACCCGCGGCGCGTTTCCCGAGACCATGGGATTGCGCGTCTAGCTGGTTTCCATCGCCGCGAACTTGACCTATCTTACCGTGACTTAGAACCAAGGACCAACAGGCGGGTACCAGCAATGTCGCGCGAGGGCGTGTTTCTTCTTGTCATGTCCGCGCTTCCGTTTCTCGGTGCGCTGATCCCCGGGCTGATGATCCGTGCAGGGCGGACGGCCTGCGCCACCTTCGCGGCGGTGCCGACGGCGCTTGCGCTGACGATGCTGCTGATCCTGGCGCCTTCGGTCATGCAAGGAGAGGTGATCCGGGTCGAGCTTGACTGGCTTCCGCAGCTGGGGCTTTCGGTGTCGTTCTTTCTCGACGGTCTGGGACTTCTCTTCGCCGGCATGATCCTCGGCGTCGGGCTTCTGGTCACGCTCTACGCGCGTTTCTACCTGTCGAGCGACGACCCTATGGGTCAGTTCTACACCTACCTCCTGCTGTTCCAGGGCGCGATGCTGGGCATTGTCCTGTCCGACAACATCCTGCTTCTGCTGATTTTCTGGGAGCTGACCTCGCTGTCGTCCTTCCTGCTGATCGGTTACTGGAAGCACCTTCCCGAGGGCCGTCAGGGCGCGCGCATGGCGCTGGCGGTCACCGGCGGCGGCGGATTGGCGATGATCGGGGGGATGCTCATCCTCGGCAATATCGCAGGCAGCTACAACCTGACCGACATCCTGAGCCAGGGCGATGCGATCCGCGCATCCGAGTGGTACCTTCCCGCGCTGATCCTGATCCTGCTCGGCGCGTTCACCAAGTCGGCGCAGTTCCCGTTCCACTTCTGGCTTCCCCATGCGATGGCGGCGCCGACCCCGGTCTCGGCCTACCTGCACTCCGCAACGATGGTGAAGGCGGGCGTGTTCCTGCTGGCGCGGATGTGGCCGGTCCTGGCAGGCACCGATGCGTGGTTCTACATCGTGGCGACGACCGGGCTGGTCACGATGGTGCTTGGCGCGCTGATCGCGCTGTTCAAGAATGATCTGAAGGCGCTGCTGGCCTATTCGACGGTCAGTCACCTGGGGCTGCTGACGATGCTCCTGGGGTTCGGAACCAAATTCGCGGCGATCGTCGCGGTGTTCCACATCATCAACCACCTGACCTTCAAGGCGGCGCTCTTCATGACCGCCGGCATCGTCGATCACGCGGTGCATAGCCGTGACATCAAGCGGCTGGGCGGGCTCCGGCATCTGATGCCGATCACCTTCGTCATCGGCACCGTCGCAGCGCTGTCGATGGCCGGCATCCCGCTGTTCAATGGCTTCCTGTCCAAGGAGATGATGCTGGACGAGGCCGCCCGTACCGGCTGGGCAGGCAGCGCCTGGGTGGTGCCGGCTCTGGCAACCCTCGGCGCATTGCTGTCGGTCGCCTATTCCTTCCGCTTCATCATGCATGTCTTCTTCGGCCCGGTGCGCGACGACTACCCGGCGGAGCCGCACGACCCCCCCTTCGGCCTCTGGGCCGCGCCGGCGCTGCTTGTGGTCGGGGTCGTCGTGATCGGTCTCGTTCCGGCACTGATCGTCGGTCCTCTGGTCGCCGTCGCCGGGGGCGCGGTGATCGGCGGCGGCGAGCTGCCCTACTATTCGCTCAAGATCTGGCACGGGGTCACCCCTGCGCTCTTCATGTCGGCTGCCGCGATCCTCGGCGGCCTCGCCTTGCTGTGGCGACACGCATCTCTCGACAGGGCGTGGAGCTTGGCACCGCGCCCGGAGGCCAAGGTGATCTTCGACCGGCTGATCGCGGCCGCCGTCTCGCTGGCACGCCGGATCACGGACGGGGCCCATGACGGTGCCATGAGCCGCTATCTGGCCATCTTCGTGGTGGCCACGGTTGCGCTCGGTGCGGTCGCCTGGACCGGCGGCGGCACACCCCCGCCGACCCGCGGGTTGCAGCCTGTCCCGCTTGTGGTCGCGATTGGCTGGGCGCTGCTGCTGCTGGGCGCGGTCTCGGTCGTGGTGACACATCGCTCGCGGTTTCTGGCGCTGGTGCTGATCTCGATCATCGGGCTGATGATCTCGGCCGGGTTCGTCTACCTCTCGGCGCCCGACCTGGCCCTGACGCAGATCTCGGTCGAGACCGTAACGATCATGCTGCTGCTGCTGGCGCTGCATTTCCTGCCGAAGACGACCCCGATCGAAAGCAGCTGGTTCCGCCGGATCCGCGACGGCGTGATCGCCGCAGCCGCGGGCGGCGGCGTCGGTGCGCTGGCCTATGTCTTCATGCTCAGGGATGTCGACACGATCTCGGGCTACCATCTGGCCAATTCCTACGTGGGCGGCGGCGGAACCAATGTCGTCAACGTCATCCTCGTCGATTTCCGCGGCTACGACACCTATGGCGAGATCATCGTTCTGGCGATCGCCGGCCTTGTCATCTTTGCCGCGATAGAGGCCCTGCTGAGGGGCCCCGCGGCGGCCCGGATCCGGAATACCAACTATGCGCAGGACCGGTCCCGCGACCGTCACCCGCTGATGATGGTCGTCGCCACCCGCGTGATGATGCCAATCGCGATCATGGTCGGGGTCTACATCTTCCTGCGCGGCCACAACCAGCCCGGCGGCGGTTTTGTGGCCGGTCTGGTGGTCTCGATTGCCCTGCTGATGCAATACATGGCCTCGGGCTTCGCCTGGGCGCAGGCGCGCCAGAGGGTCGAGTACCACACCATGATCGGCTGGGGAGTCCTGATCGCAGGGCTGACCGGCGCGGCTGCCTGGCTTGCGGGCCGGCCCTTCTTGACCAGCGCCTTTGGCTATGTCCATCTGCCGCCGATCGAGGAGTTCGAGCTGGCAACCGCCATGGCATTCGACCTCGGCGTATTTCTTGCCGTGCTGGGAGCCGTGATGCTGATGCTCTACAGCCTGTCGCGGATCGCGCGCTATGCTGGCGAATCCACAAATCTCGAGCCTATGGACTTTGATCCGACGGAACGTAAGACAGACCCGAAGGAGGGCGTGTGAGATGGAGATCGTGGTCGCAAGCTCGGTGGCGGTGCTGACGGCAGGGGGTGTCTACCTGATCCTGCGTCTGCGCACCTTCCCCGTTATCCTGGGACTTGCCCTCCTGTCATATGCGGTGAACATCTTCCTGTTCGCCTCGGGTCGGCTGGCAACCGGCCTGCCGCCTGTCCTGTCGCGATACGGTGACGCCACATACACCGATCCCCTGCCACAGGCGCTGGTCCTGACCGCAATCGTCATCTCGTTCGGGATGACGGCAGTGCTGGTCATCGTCGCGCTTGGCGCGTTCCTGGAATCCGGCACCGACCGGATCGACATCGCCCCGCGCGAGGACGATGCCGAACCCCGGGAGAGCCACAGATGAACCACTGGATTATCGCGCCGGTGATCCTGCCGGCGCTGCTGGCGCCGCTGATCGCCTTCGTCATGCGCCACGACCTGACGCTTGCGCGCACCACCTCTCTGGCAGGGGCGGTGGCCATCGTCGCCATAGCGGTCGGCCTCACGGTGGCCTCGGCCAGCGGAGAAACACAGGTCTACTACCTTGGCAACTGGCCGGCGCCCTTCGGCATCGTGCTCGTGCTCGACCGGCTCTCGGCCCTGATGGTGCTGCTGACAAGCGTTCTTGCCCTGATCGTGCTGGTTCACGCCGTCGCCACCGGCTGGGACGCCCGCGGACGGCATTTCCACGCCCTGTTCCAATTCCAGATCATGGGCATCTGCGGGGCTTTCCTGACCGGAGACATCTTCAACCTTTTCGTTTTCTTCGAGGTTCTCCTGATCGCCTCCTACGGCCTGATGATCCACGGCGGGGGGCGCGAACGCATGCAGGCGGGCGTGCAATACATCGTCATGAACCTTGCCGGGTCCACCCTGTTCCTGTTCGCATTGGGCGTCCTCTACGCCAGCACCGGAACGCTGAACATCGCCGATCTCGCGCTCAGGCTGCGCGAGATCCCAATCGAGGACGCCGCGCTGGTCCGGGTCGCCGCGATGCTGCTGATGATCGTCTTCGCGCTCAAGGCGGCGCTGTTCCCGCTGCAGTTCTGGCTGCCGGGCACCTACGCCAACGCGCCCGCCCCGGTCGCCGCTTTGTTCGCCATCATGACCAAGGTCGGGGCCTATGCGATCATCCGGGTGCATACCCTGGCCTTCGGGCCGGATATCGAGGCAACCGGCCCGCTCGCCGCGACATGGCTGTTTCCGGCCGCCATCGTCACCATCGTGATCGGGGCATTGGGGGTTCTGGGCGCCCGCGGGCTGCTGCCGCTGATCGCCTTCTCGATCCTGGGGTCGATGGGGACCTTGATGGTCGCCGTGGCAAGCTTCACTCCCGAAGCGACCTTGGCCGCCCTGTATTACCTCGTCCATTCGACCTTCGCCGGCGCCGCGCTGTTCCTCGTGGCCGACCTGCTGCTGTCACGCCGCAAGGACCAGACGCTGATCCCGCTGCCGCCTACCGTGCAGAATGGGCTCTTCGCCAGCCTCTTCTTTGCTGCTGCAATCGGCATGGCGGGCATGCCCCCGCTCAGCGGCTTCTTGGGAAAACTGCTGATCCTCGACGCGCTGCGCGATCCCGGCCAGATGCCCTGGGCTTGGGGCGCGGTGCTTGCCGGCTCGCTGGTCACCATCGTCGGCTTTGCCCGCGCGGGCAGCCAGCTCTTCTGGAAATCGACCAGCATTCCGGCCCCGGCTCCGAAAGGGCCCGATCGCGGGCCTGTCACGCCCGTCCGGGCCGCTTCGGCGATCGAGATCGCGCCGACCCTGACTGCGCTGGCCGTGCTAGCAGGGCTATCGGTCTTCGCCGGGCCGGTATCGGCCTACCTGGCTGACGCGTCCGAGCAGATTTTTGATCGCGACGGCTATATCGGGGCCGTGCTTGGAACCGGGGCGGAGGACCAGCCATGATCACGCGTCTTGTTCCCCACCCGATCCTCAGCGCCACCCTGACCCTGGTCTGGCTCGGCCTCGTCAACAAGGTCACGCTCGGCAACCTTCTGCTCGGCGCCATGCTGGGACTTGCCATTCCAATGCTGACGGCAGCCTACTGGCCAAACAGGCCCAGGCTGCGCAAACCGATGGTCGCCGCCAGGTATATCGGGATGGTCCTGTGGGATATCGTCATCGCCAACGTCGAGGTCGCGATGATCATCTTGTTCAAGAGACGGGACGAGGTCCACTCGCAATGGATCGTCATCCCGCTTGATCTGACGTCGCCCGAGGCTATCACCTGGCTTGCTGGCACGATCACCCTGACGCCCGGGACGGTTTCCGCGACGCTGTCGGCCGATGCGAGTAGTATCCTGGTGCACTGCCTGCATACCGATGATCCGGGCGACGTGCGCGATACGATCAAGGCCCGTTACGAAGCCCCGCTGAAGGAGATATTCCCATGATCGCCGCCGCCCTCTGGTTCGCCTTCGCCTGCTTCGGGCTTGGCCTGCTGATGAACGCCTGGCGGATGGTGGTGGGCCCGGACGCTGCCGACCGGATCCTCGCGCTCGACACCATGGTGATCAACGTCATCGCGCTGGTCATGGTCTACGGCATCCTCCGCGGCACCACGATCTATTATGAGGCCGCAATGCTGGTCGCCATGGTCGGCTTCGTCTCGACGGTCGCCTACTGCCGCTTCGTGCTGCGCGGCGACATCATCGAATAGGATCCAGAATGACTGTCATCGCCGAGATACTGGTGTCGTTCTTTCTTGTCGTCGGCGGCATCTTCGGGCTCGTGGGCTCGTTTGGGCTGCTCAAGCTGCGCACGACAATGCAACGCCTGCATTCTCCCACCAAGGCGACGACACTCGGTGTGGGTGGCGTGCTGATCGCCTCGATGCTCTATTTCCTTCTGGTCGGCGGCACGCTTTCCTTCCACGAACTCCTGATCACGCTCTTTCTATTCCTGACGGCACCGATCACTGCGCATTTCATAGCCAAGACCTACATGGCCAGGAACCTGAAACCGACCGACCTGCCGGAGACTGGGCGAGACCTTGGCTGGGCCATCTACGATGACGCGCCGGGGTCGGGGACGGACTAGCAACTGTTCAGGTGACGGTGTTTTGCCGCCATGCGACGCCCGTTTTGAGGGTAGCGTTTGGGATGGTGACCAATCTGCGGGCGACGGCGATGATGACGAGCTTGTGCGGTTTGCCGCGCATTCTGACGCGCGCGCCCGGTTTCAGAACCGGACTGTGACGAGCGGTGGCAAGGGCGGTTTGGAACAGGACATGTCGTGGTGCGCGCCGTCCTCCTGAACGATGCATCCAGCGGGAGTCGAGCCACAGCGTCCTCCACCTCATCCAAACTGACGCGGTGCGCACGCTTCGTGTCCGGATGACGCGCGCCGGTTCTGCGCCACGACACAATACAAAGCAGCGCCAGGCCGACCATGGCGTGATGAGCGCCCAGCGTGCCATCATGGCCCTACTCACCGATTGAGGCTCGTCTCCAGCTGGTTCAAGTTCATCAGTGCACCAGGTAAAGATGAGGGCCAACGAGGAGACCGCGACCCTGGTCGCGGATTTCTTGCGCAGGCAACTGCCGGTCAATTACCATGACGGCTGGGACAATGAGTGTAACAGCGCCGGCATCGCCGGTTGCGAGCTCCTAGCCGCGCTCGGATAGCCTGGGCCGCATAATTTCTGGCATCCGCGAGAAGCGGATTCGCGTCCGCATGCAGCCAAGCGATCACCCGTATCAGGCTTCCTGGTGTCTCGGGCAGAGTTTGACAAGTTGGACTAATCGGAGCATTGCCTCGGGCCTGTCGACGCCGCCGCACAAACTACGCCACGCCCACAGAAATCTAGCCTGCAATCACAGCCTCTTAGGAGCGTATCTTCGCAACTCGGCAAGATTTCTCTTGACGGGGGTGTGCACGCTTATGGCCATTTCGTGCATGGTTATGCTTCATCAGCATCACATAAGAGGTTGAACTGGTGACCCCGGATGGATTCGAACCATCGACCTGCCGCTTAGGAGGCGGCCGCTCTATCCCCTGAGCTACGGGGCCCACGGGGCTCTTCATGCTGGCAAATGGCCTGCGTTGCAAGCCGCGCAGCGGGATCAGGGCTTGGGAAATGCGGGCAAGGGTGCAGCAAGGGTCGGGCAAAAGAAGGCGGGGGAGCAGATTGTTTGGCCCACCGCTCCCCCTCCAGGTCCATCGCGCCCTTCGGATGGAAGGCTTGCAGGGCGCGCGGGGTCTTGTCAGCCGGGGCTGTTAGCGGTCACATAGCCTTCGCCGCCTCGCTTGCACAAGGAAATCCTTTGGCGATAAGCAGGGACAGTGACCTCGCTGCAACAAGGATGCGCCCGTGAGCCGACCGACCGATCCCGATACCCGCCGGCCCCTTCCGCGCAACCCGGCCCTGCGGCCACTGACCCTGCGCGATGTATCCGAGGCTTCGGGCGTGTCGGAGATGACGGTCAGCCGGGTGCTGCGCAACCGCGGCGACGTGTCGGATGCGACGCGTGACAAGGTTCTGGTCGCCGCCAAGATGCTGGGCTACGTGCCCAACAAGATCGCCGGCGCGCTGGCCAGCCAGCGGGTGAACCTGGTGGCGGTGGTGGTGCCCTCGCTCAGCAATCTGGTCTTCCCCGAGGTTCTCGGCGGCATTTCCGAAACGCTGGAAGATACCGGCCTGCAACCCGTCTTCGGCGTCACCAACTACTCGCCCGAACGCGAGGAGTCGGTGCTCTATGAGATGCTGTCCTGGCGCCCCTCTGGGGTGATCGTGGCGGGGCTGGAGCATTCAGATGCCTCGCGCGCCATGCTGCGCAATGCCGGCATCCCGATCGTCGAGATCATGGATGTCGATGGCGATCCCATCGATTCGGTCGTCGGCATCTCGCATGTCCGCGCCGGACGCGAAATGGCGCGGGCGATCATCTCGGCGGGCTATCGCCGCATCGGCTTTCTGGGCACCAAGATGCCCGAGGATTACCGGGCCCGCAAACGGATGCAGGGCTTCGAGGCGGAACTGGCCGAGGCCGGGGTGGGCATCGAGGACCGCGAGTTCTACTCCGGCGGCTCCGCCCTCGCCAAGGGCCGCGAGATGACGGCAGCAATGCTGGCGCGCAGCCCGAACCTCGATTTCCTCTATTACTCCAATGACATGATCGGCGCCGGCGGCCTGCTGTGGTGCCTGGAGAAGGGCATCGACGTCCCCGGCAAGCTCGGCCTCGCCGGCTTCAACGGCGTCGATCTGCTGGACGGCCTGCCCCGCAAGCTCGCCACGATGGACGCCTGCCGGCGCGAGATCGGCCAGCGCGCGGCCGAGATCATCGCGGGACAAAGCGGCAGCGGGCTGGTGGGCGGCGAGCGGGTGGAGCTGACCCCGCGCCTGCAACCGGGCGACACGATCCGCAAGCTGTAAGGCGCCTAGATGGACAAGCGCCGCGCCGTCGTGTTTAACGGCGCGGCAATGACAACTGGCCAGATCCGGGCGGACGCGATGACAGAAGTATCCATCGTGATCCCGATGAAGAATGAGGTCGGGAACGTCGCGGCGCTGGTGACGGATATCGCCGCCGCCTGCGCGGCCGGCCCCGCCTTCGAGATCATCGTGGTCGATGACGGGTCCACCGATGGCACGGGCGAGGCTGTGGCCCGCCTTGCCGCCACCCTCCCCAACCTGCGCCTGCTGCGGCACCCCGTCTCTGGCGGCCAATCGGCCGCGGTGCATTCGGGCGTGCTGGCGGCCCGCGGCGCGATCTGCTGCACGCTGGATGGCGACGGCCAGAACCCGCCCTCGGAACTTCCCGGCCTGATGGCCCCGCTGCTGGCCGATGGCACCGGCCGCCTCGGCCTCGTTGCCGGGCAGCGCGTGGCACGGCAGGATACATGGTCGAAGAAACTCGCCTCCCGCGCCGCCAACCGCCTGCGCGCCGCAATGCTCAAGGACGGAACCCGCGACACCGGCTGCGGGCTCAAGGCCTTCCGGCGCGAGGCGTTTCTGGCGCTGCCCTATTTCAACCACATGCACCGCTACCTGCCGGCGCTGTTCCGGCGCGACGGCTGGGACATCGCCCATGTCGATGTCAGCCACCGCAACCGGCAGGCGGGCAGCTCCAACTACTCCAACCTGCAGCGCGCGCTGGTCGGCGCCTATGACCTGATCGGCGTCGCCTGGCTGATCCGCCGCCGCAAGACCGCGCGGCCCACCGAGGTCACGCTGCCGGGGGCGGGCGCATGACCGAAGCCGTCTTCTCCTTCCTGCATGTGCAAAGCTGGACAGAGTTCTGGTGGGTCATCATCGGCCTCGTCGGGCAGCTCCTGTTCACCGGCCGCTTCCTCGTGCAATGGCTCGCGTCAGAGAAGGCCCGCAAGTCCGTCGTGCCGGTGGCTTTCTGGTGGTTCTCCATCGGCGGCGGGCTGATCCTTCTGGCCTATGCACTCTACCGCAAGGACCCGGTCTTCATCCTCGGCCAGTCGATGGGCCTCTTCATCTACGTCCGCAACCTGTGGCTGATCCGGGCAGAGCGTCGTGCGGCCTGACACTTCGGCCGGCTGGCTGGGCCCGGCGCTCGTCGCGCTCACCGTCCTCACAGCCGCCCGCATCCTGTCCCTCGCCCTCACCCCGATGGACCTGTTCGTGGACGAGGCGCAATACTGGCTCTGGGGTCAGGACCTCGCCTTCGGCTACTACTCCAAACCCCCGCTCATCGCCTGGCTGATCCGCGCCGTCACCGATCTCGCCGGCTCCGACGCGCCCTTCTGGGTGCGCCTGCCCGGCCCCCTCCTCCACATGGCCACCGCCCTCCTCCTCGGCGCCATCGCCGCCCGGCTCTGGTCGCCCCGCGCCGCGCTCTTCACCGCGCTCGCCTATGCCACCCTGCCAATGGTCGGCGTCGCCTCGCTGCTGATCTCGACCGACAGCGTGATGTTCCCCTTCCTCGCCGCCGCCCTGCTGCTGTGGCTGCAAACGGCCGAACGCCCCCGCGCCACCACAGCAATCGCCGCAGGCCTCTGCCTCGGCCTCGCCATCCTCGCCAAATACGCAGCCATATATTTCCTGATCGGCGCCGTCCTCGCCCCGCTGCTCTCCCCCGCCGCACGCGTGAAACCGGCCCTCGCGCTGCTCGCCCTCCTCGCCTTCGCCGCCACCGTCGCGCCGAACATCCTGTGGAACATGGCCAACGGCTTCTCGACGCTGGAACACACGCTCGACAATGCCGACTGGGTCCGCGACCCCGCCGCGCGGATAGAGCTGTCGCTGGCCGGCCCCGCCGCCTTCCTCGCCGCGCAATTCGCCGTCTTCGGCCCGGTGCTGTTCGGCGGACTCTGCGCGCTGACCGTCTCCACCCTCCGCCGCCGCACCGGCGCGCCAGTCCCTTTGCTGCTGGCCTTCACCCTGCCCGCGCTCGCCGTCGTCACCGTGCAGGCCTTCCTGTCCGATGCCTATGCCAACTGGGCCGCCTCCGCCTACCTCGCCGGCACGCTCGCCGTGGTGCCGTGGCTGCTGGCCCGCGCCCGCGCCTGGCTGGGCATCTCCTTCGCGGTCAACGGTGCGCTCTGCCTCGCCCTGCCCCTCGCCGCGATCTTCGCCGACCGGCTGACCTTGGGCGACCCCGACGACCTCCTCCTCGCCCGCCAGATCGGCCAGTCAGAGCTCTCGCACCAGATCATCGCCGAGGCGCAATCCGAAAACCTGCAAACCGTCGTCGCCCGCAACCGCGACATCCTCGCCGACCTCTTCTACACCGGCCGCGAGGCAGGCCTCACCTACCGGGCAGAGCCGCAACCCGGCCGCCCCCAGCATCACTACGCGCTGAAATTCCCGCTGGAGCCGGGCCTGCCGGGCGACGTGCTGCTGGTCAGCATGGACGGCGCACCCGACTGCGCCGCCGCCCCGCTGCAAACCATCACCCCCGCCCGCGGCACATGGCAAGGCAAGACCATCACCCTCTGGCGCGTGCCCGCCAACTGCTGGGGTTAGGGCTCCACCCCACCCAGCTCGCAGACCATCTTCCATTCCGCGTCCGTCACCGGCTGCACCGACAGCCGCATCGACGTGACCAGCGCCATATCCTTCAGCCGCGGATCCGCCTTCACCTCGGCCAGCGTCACCGGCCGGGCCAGAGGCCGCACTGCCCGGATATCCACGCAGTCCCAGCGCGCATCCTCGGTGGTGCTGTCCGGATGGCTCTCGGCACAGACCTCGACGATCCCGACGATCTCTTTCCCGATGTTCGAATGGTAGAAGAACCCCAGATCGCCGATCTTCATGGCGCGCATGTGGTTGCGGGCCTGATAGTTCCGCACCCCGCCCCATTCCTCGCCCACGTCACCCTTGGCAACCTGCGCGTCCCAGCCCCAGACATCGGGCTCCGATTTGAACAGCCAGTAGGCCATCAGCCGATCACCCGCTTCCACTCGGTCACGCTCACGCTCTCGAACAACCCGGCATGGGCATAGGGATCGCCCGCCGCCCACTCCTGCGCCGCCTCAAGGTCCGGCTGCTCCACCACCACCAAAGACCCGCACATCTCGCCATTCTCCAGGAACGGCCCGGCGAGCACCACCGGAGTGGATTTCAGATAAGCCACATGGCTGTCCCGCGTATCCAGCCGGGTTTGCAGATGGCCGGGCTTGTCGCGGCAGATCACGGCATAAAGCATCAGGTCATTCCTTCTTCAGGGGACGGGACAGCAGGGCCTCGGCGGCCTCTGCCACGGTAATCTTGTGCTGGCACAGCGCCGTGACCATATCGGCCAGCGGCATCTCCACCCCGCGCTGCGCCGCAAGCTTCGACACGGCGGCGGCAGTCGCCACACCCTCCACGGTCACGGCCGGGTCGAAGCCCTCGCCGCGCCCCAGCGCCTGCCCCAGCCGGAAGTTGCGCGACTGGGCCGAGGTGCAGGTCAGCACCAGATCGCCCAGCCCCGACAGCCCGGCCAGCGTTTCCGCCCGCGCGCCCAGCGCCAGCGCCAGCCGGCTCATCTCGGCAAAGCCGCGCGTCACCAGCGCCGCCCGCGCCGATTCGCCAAGCCCCGCCCCGATCACCACGCCCGCGGCAATGGCGATCACATTCTTCAGCGCCCCGCCCAGCTCCGCCCCCAGCGGGTCGGCGGAAAGGTAGATCCGCAGCGTCGGTGCCGACAGCTCCCCCTGCAACCGCGCCCCCAGCGCCGCATCGGCACAAGCCAGCGTCAGCGCCGTCGGCAGCCCCCGCGCGATATCGGCGGCAAAGCTCGGCCCGGTCAGGATCGCCGGCGCCAGCCCCGGGCAGGTCCGCGCGATCAGCCCCGTCGGCCCCTCCAGCGTGGCAAGGTCGATGCCCTTGGAACAGGCGACCAGCGCCCGCCCCGACAGGCTCGCGCAATGCGCGCCCAGCGCCCCCGCCATCTGCTGCATCGGCATCGCCAGCAGCACCGTCTTTGCGTCCGCGAAATCCTCCAGCTTGGCAGAGACCGTCACCCCCTCCGGCAGCTCCACCCCCGGCAACCTCCGGTCATTGCTCCGGCTCGCCACCATCGCCGCCGCATGATCTGCATCGCGGGCCCATAGCCCCACGCTCTGCCCGCCCCGCGCCAACGCCAACGCCAGCGCCGTCCCGAACGCGCCCGCGCCCATCACAGCGATCATGCCTTGGCCCCCCGCTTGCCCGCGCCCAGCATCGGCGCCGCGTGCTGGTCCAGCGGCCAGCGCGGCCGCGCCGCAAGGTCCATTCCGTCGCGCGCCCCGATCCGGAACCGCTCGATCCCCGCCCAGGCGATCATCGCCGCGTTGTCGGTACACAGCCGCAGCGGCGGCGCCAGGAACCGCGCGCCCGCCTCGTCGCACACCCGCTCCAGCGCCGCGCGGATCACCGAATTGGCCGCAACACCGCCCGCGACGGCCAGAACCGGCGCGTATTCCTGACCATTCTGGTTTGCATATGACATGTGCATGGGTTCTGCATGGTTTCCATACGCCTCGCCCAGCAGCTTCAGCGCCCGCCGCGACTTCTCGGCCAGCACATCCGAAACCGCCGCCTGAAACCCCGCGCAGAGGTCCGCCCGGTCCTGCCGCGTCAGCCCGCCCTTCTCGGCCATCGCCGCATCCCGAGCCCGCAACAGCGCGGTTTTCAGCCCCGAAAAGCTCATGTCACAGCCCGGACGGTCCAGCAGCGGCCGCGGAAAAGGAATGCGCTTGGCATCCCCATTCCGCGCCTCCGCCTCCACCGAAGGCCCGCCCGGCTGCGGCAGCCCCAGCAATTTCGCTGTCTTGTCAAAGGCTTCACCGGGGGCGTCGTCAATGGTGCCACCGAGCCGCGTAAACTCCTCCGGCCCGCGCACGATCAGGAACTGGCAATGCCCGCCCGACACCAGCAGCATGAGGTACGGAAACGCCAAACCATCCGTCAGCCGAGGCGTCAGCGCATGTCCCGCCAGATGGTTCACCCCCACCAGCGGCAACCCCGCCCCCGCCGCCAGCCCCTTGGCACACATGACCCCGGCCATGACCCCGCCAATCAGCCCCGGCCCGGCTGTCACCGCAATTCCGTCCATGTTTTCAAGGGCTAAACCCGCCTGATCCAGCGCTTCTTCCACGCACAGATCCAGCTTCTCCACATGCGCCCGCGCCGCCAGTTCCGGCACCACCCCGCCAAAATCGGCATGCAAAGCCACCTGCCCGGCCACCACCGAAGACAGGATTTCCGCGCGGCCATCCCGCAGCCGCACCACCGCCGCCGCGGTATCGTCGCAGCTGCTTTCCAGCCCCAGAAAGGTGATCGTCTCGCCCATCGCACCAACCGTTGCGGGAACCCCTTGCCGCAGGTAACACCCGTAGGGCATCCACACAATCCCGGGGGCACCGATGGCCCAGCCGACCCTGCTGCTGACCCGCCCCGCCCCGCAATCCCAGCGGTTCGCGGCAGAGTTTGCGGAACGCTTTCCGGGCGTGCCGGTGCTGATCTCGCCCCTGATGCAAATTGTAAATCTGCCGCTTTCACAGGATGTTGCGGGCGTGGACGCCCTCATCCTCACCTCCGAAAACGCCGTCTCCGCCCTCGCCCCGCAAACCGCCCTCCGCCTCCCCGCCTGGTGTGTCGGCTCCCGCACCGCCGCCGCCGCCCGTGCGGCAGGCTTTCCGGTGGCAGGCGTGGCCGAGGACGCCGCCAGCCTAACCAACCTCCTGAAAACCCACGCCCAAGGCACCAACCTCCTCCATGCCCGAGGCCGCCACGTCGTCGCGGACCTTCCTACTGCGCTGGCCCCCGCCGGAATTACCGTCGCTGAAGCAATGGCTTACGACCAAACCGCCTGCCCCCTGACCGAGCAAGCCCGCGCCCTCCTCACCCGCCCCGGCCCGGTTCTGGCACCCCTCTTCTCCCCCCGCTCCGCCCGCCTTCTGGCCGAGGCCGCCCCTCCCCACCGCCTCCACATCGCCGCAATCAGCCCCGCCGTCGCCCAAGCTGCGGAACCACTCGCCCCGCTGCGGCTTGAGCTTGCGGCCCGCCCCGACGCCGGCGCCCTGCTGGATGCCCTGGGGCGGCTGATTGCCACCCTGCAGCAAACGCCGCCGCACGGCGCTTGAGGCATCCCGGGTGCGCCGCTAAGGTGTTGGCAGGACCGCCCCGAGATAAGGATGCTGCCCGGTGAAAACGCCCCGCAAGACCAGCCCGCAGACGGATGCCGACGCCAAGACCGAAGCCCCGACGCCAGACCCGGTCGCACCGCAGGATCCGCTGATCTTGGGCCCGGAAATGGGCACGCCGACAGAGCCGGAAGGCGACGCCCCCGACCTGCGCAACGACCCGCTGACAGAGCCAATGGAGACGCCCGAGCCGGAGGCCGAAGCCCCCGATCTGCGCAGCGACCCGCTGCCCGGGCCCTTCGAGCCCGTCCCCGAACCCCAGCCGGATTTTGTCCTGCCCCCGCCGGTTCTGGATACGGTTGACCCGGAGCCGAAGCCGGTGGCTGAACCCATTTCCACGAAATCCGACCCGGAGGCCGCCCCCGAATCCCGCCGCCGCGGCGGGTTCTTCCCGGCCCTGCTGGGAGGCGTGATCGCGGCCGGCCTCGGTGCCGGGGCCGCACTCTATCTGCTGCCGGAAGGCTGGCAGCCGGCCGGCCCCTCGGCCGAAGAGATTGCCCGCGATGAGGCGACCCAAACACAGCTCGCCGCCCTGACGGCCGAGATCGAAGCGCTGAAATCCGCCCCGGCCCCCGAGCCCGACACCTCGCTGGTGGAAACGACCGAGGCTCTGTCCCGCGACCTCGCCGCCGCGAATGACGCGCAGGCCGAGGCACTTACGCGACTTCAAGACATCGAAACCCGGCTCGAAAGCCTCGAATCCGGCACCGGCTTTGGCGGCAGCACCGGTGGCGTCGAACCCGGCACCGTCGATGCCGTGCGCGCCGAGATGGAGGCGATGCGCCAACTGATCGAAGAACAGCGCGGCGCGCAGCAGGAGGTGGCCGCAGCAGCAGCCTCTGCCGAGGAACGCCTCGCCGCCGCCGAGGCCGAGGCCGCCCGCCTCGCGTCAGAGGCGGAAGCCGCCGCCACCGCCGCCCAGTCCCGCGCCGCGCTGTCACACCTGCGGGCCGCGCTGGAAAGCGGCGCGCCGCTGGCACCGGTGATCGAAAACCTGAGCGCCGCGGGCCTGACCGTGCCCGAGGCACTGACCACATTGCCCGATGGCGTGCCAACGCTCGGCAGCCTGCAGGACAGCTTCCCCGAAGCTGCCCGCGCCGCGCTGGCCGCCTCCCTCCCCGTCACCGCCGGCACCGGCACCTGGGACCGCGTCGGCGCCTTCCTGCAGGCGCAGACGGGGGCCCGTAGCCTCGGCCCCCGTGAGGGCACAGATCCCGACGCCGTCCTCTCCCGCGCCGAAGCCGCGCTGACCGCTGGCGACCTGCCCGGCACGCTGGCAGAGCTTGAAGGGCTGCCTGCCGAGGGCCGCGCCGAGACTGCCGCATGGGAGGCGCAGGCCGCATCCCGCATCGCCGCGACCGGGGCGGCCGACGCCCTCGCCGCAGACATCCAGTGAGGGGGCGCGTATGATCTGGTCTTTCGTCAAGGTCGCGCTGTTTGTCGCCGCCATCGCCGCGCTGACGCTCGGCGCCACCTGGCTGTCCGACAGCGGCGAGGGCATCCGCGTCGCCGTCGCCGGGATGGAATTCACCCTTGGCGCGCTGCAGGCGGCGATTGCCGCAGTGGTGCTGATCCTGGCGGTCTGGCTGTTCCTGAAGGTACTGGGGTTTATTGTCGCCGTGCTGAAATTCCTCAGCGGCGATGAAACCGCGATCAGCCGCTATTTCGACCGCAACCGCGAGCGCAAGGGCTATGAGGCGCTGGCCGAGGGGATGATGGCGCTGGCCTCGGGCGAGGGGAAGCTGGCCCAGACCCGCGCGCATCGTGCCGAGCGTCTGCTGCACCGGCCCGAGTTGACCAACCTGATTTCGGCGCAGGCCGCCGAGATGCAGGGCGACCGCAAGCGCGCCATCGAGATCTACAAGCGGCTTCTGTCCGACGACCGTACCCGCTTTGCCGGGGTGCGCGGGCTGATGCACCAGAAGCTGGCCGAGGGCGATACCGAAACCGCGCTGCGGCTGGCCGAGAAGGCCTTCGAGATGAAGCCCCGGCATGAAGAGGTGCAGGATATTCTGCTGCGCCTGCAAACGGAATCGGGCAACTGGGCCGGCGCGCGCACCACGCTGGGGGCAGAGGCACGGCAGGGCCGCTTGCCGCGCGACGTGCACAAGCGCCGCGACGCGCTGCTGGCGCTGCAGGAGGCGAAGGACGTGTTCGCCGATGGCCACAGCATCGAAGCGCGCGAGGCGGCGATTGCCGCCAACAAGGCCTCGCCCGACCTGATCCCCGCCGCGGTAATGGCGGCGCGCAGCTATATCGCGAAGGGCGAGCCCAAAAGCGCGCTGCGGGTGCTGCGCAAGGCCTGGGAGGTGCAGCCGCATCCCGACCTCGCCGCAGCCTTCGCCGGGATGGTGCCCGAGGAATCGCCGATCGACCGGCTGGCGCGGTTCGAGACGCTGTTCAAGGCCAACCCCGGCGCCGAGGAAACGGTGCTGACCCGCACCGAGCTGCTGATCGCCGCGGAAGACTTCCCCGGCGCGCGGCGGGTGATGGGCGATCTGGCCGAGCGTCACCCCACCGCCCGCACGCTGACGCTGATGGCCGCCATCGCCCGCGGCGAGGGCGCCGACGAGGCAGAGGTGCGCGGCTGGCTGACGCGGGCGGTGTCCGCGAGCCGCGGCCCGCAATGGATCTGCGACAAGTGCCAGACCGTCGCCGCCGACTGGTCGCCGGTCTGCGGCGCCTGCGGCGGGTTCGACACGCTCAGCTGGCGCGAAGCGCCCGATACCCCGCCCTTGCCGCATGGGGCGGAAATGCTGCCGCTGATCGTGGGCCGCCCCGCGCCGGTGCAGGAGGAGGTGGAGACGCCGCCCCCGCCGCGCGAGCCGGTGGACGTGACGCCGCCCGAACCGGAACCGGGGCCTCAGCCGGCCCCGCCCGCGGAACCCGAAGAGGCAGATCCCTTCGCCGAACCCCCATCGGTCGCGGCGGCCCGCGGCTACAAAACCTGACCCAAGCCTGACACGAAAAGAAGGGAGCGGAGCCTGCAGGCCCCGCTCCCTTTTCTTTGCGCGTCACGGATGGGGCGAGGTCAGACCCCGCGCCAAGGTCAGTCCACCGCGCCGCGGCTCAGCGAGGCGGGGGTGACCATCTTGCGCTGCCAGAAGAACAGCGCCGCCGCCACCGCCAGCCCGATCCCATCGGTCAGCCAGCCGCCATCGGTCATCGCCAGCGCCGCTGCCAGCAACAGGACCCGCGGGATGACCCCGATGCGGCCGAAGAAGTAGCCGATCACCGCCGCCGACAGCAGGAACATGCCCAGCATCGCCGAGACGAAGACATGGGCAATGTCGGCCCATTCGCCCTGCATCAGCAGCTCATGCGACGAGAAGAACATGAACGGCACGATGAACGCCGCCAACCCCAGCTTGAACGCCTCGACCGAGGTTTTCATGGGGTCAGAGCCCGCCAAGGCCGCCCCGGCATAGGCAGCCAAGGCCACAGGTGGCGTGATCGCCGACATCACCGCATAGTAGAAGACGAAGAAGTGCGCGACCAGAACCGGCACCCCCAGCTGCACCAGACCCGGTGCAACCACCGCCGCCGCCACCGCATAGGCCGCTGTCGTCGGCATCCCCATGCCAAGGATGATGGCGATGCACATCGCAAAGAACATCGCCAGCAGCTGGCTTTGGTCCGCAATCGACAGCAGCAGCGCCGAGAAGCGGGCGCCAACCCCGGTCAGCGCGATGACGCCGACGATGATACCGGCCGCCGCACAGACCGCGACCATCTGCACCGACATCTTCGCGCCAAGGTCCAGCGCCTGGAACACCTGCTTGGGGCCCATCTTGAACGGGGTCAGCCAGCTGACCATCGCCGCCGAGGCCATGCCGAGCGTGCCGGCGCGGATCACCGAATAGCCAGCGAACAGCGTATAGATCAGGATGATGATCGGCAAGAACAGATAGACCTGACGGATCAGCACGCTGAACTTCGGCAGCTCCGACCGCGGCAGGCCCTTCATGTCCAGCTTCAGCGCCTGCAGGTCGACCATGAAATAGACCGAGATGAAGTACAGCACCGCCGGGATGATCGCCGCGATCACGATGTCGGTGTAGGGGATGCCGGTCACCTCGGCCATGATGAACGCGCCCGCGCCCATGATCGGCGGCAGGATCTGCCCGCCCGAGGACGCCGTCGCCTCGATGGCCGCAGCGGATTTGGGCGCATAGCCCACCTTCTTCATCAGCGGGATGGTCAGCGATCCGGTGGACACCACGTTGCCCGCCGAAGTGCCGTTGATCATCCCCATCAGACCCGAGGCGAAGACCGCCACCTTGGCCGGGCCGCCGCGGGTCTGGCCGGCGCAGGCAAAGGCGAAGTTCACGAAGTAATCGCCTACTTTCGAGGCCTGCAGGAAGGCCGCGAAGACGATGAACAGGATGATATAGGTCGAGGATACCGCAATAGGGTCACCCAAGATGCCCTGATCGGTGAAGATATAGGTGAAGAAGCGCTTCGCGTCATAGCCGCGATGCGCGAGGAAGCCGGGCAGCCAGGGGCCAAGGAACGAATAGGCGATGAACACGCCGACGATCACCACCAGCGCCAGCCCCGTCAGCCGCCGCGTCAGCTCGAGGATCAGGATCACCCCGGCGAGGGCGGCATAAAGGTCTGCCGGTTGTGCCAGCGAGGTGCCGGCCCGCAGGCGCAGCGCGCCTACCACGAACAGGATGTAGCCCGCCACGGTGATCGAGGCGAGACACAGCAGCCAGTCGCCCAGATAGACACGGCTGCGGTCGCGCGGCGACCAGATCCAGCCCGCAACTACGGCCAGCACGGTGCCCGCCACCAGCGGCAGCCCGTGGCTTTGCAGCACGAACGGCGCCGGGGCGGCAACGCCCGCAACCCACCAGCCCGCCCAGGCAAAGGCCACCATCGCAAAGCCGTAGCCGACACCAAGCGCGGCCAGACCCAGTACCGCCATTTCCACGATCCCGCGGGGCGGGGCCATGCCCTCTTCGGGCACCGCCTTCTGCACCAGCGCCGAATAGGCGAGGAAGCCGATTACCAGCCCGCCGGACAGGTGCATCATCCGGTAGGTCCAGGTTTCCAGCGGATAGGCGTTCATCACGAAGATGTGGAACGCAGTGTAAAGCGCGCAGATCACCGCGATCACCAGACCAAGCTGGTTCGTGGCTTCGCGCTGGTTGCTGGCCAGCGGCTCGTCATCGACGCCCTTGGCAATGACGGGCGATGCGTCCTGCGGCAGGGCAGAGGGGTGTGACATGGGTCTCTCCAAAACGTCGGATGGCGCAGGACGGCGCCGGTTGACTGGAAAAGGGGGGTTCAGACTTTTGGGGTCAGGCTTCAGGCCGCCCTGGCCGCAGAGGCGGCGGCCCCGCATGGGAACCGCCGCCCCGCATTCTCACCGCGGCACGGGCCGCAGCAGCGCAGGTCAGCCGCGCAGTTCGTCCGGGATCGCGATGCCCGCTTCGTCGAAGTACTTCACGGCGCCCGGATGGAACGGCAGGAAGCTGTTCTTGTCGGCATTGGCCGGAATGGTTTCCGCCGCCGTGGCGTGGATCTGCATCATCGACTCGTTGTTCTCCATCACCATCTTGGTGATTTCGTAGGCGAGGCTCTCGGGCATGTCGGCGGTGGCAACGGCGAAGTTCCACATGGCGACGGTGCCGTGGCCTTCGGGGAAACCCTGATACATGCCGCCCGGCACGTCGAAGGCCGCCACTTCCGGCATCGCTTCCAGGATCTGGGCGCGCTGCTCTTCGGTAAAGCCGAAGATGTTCACCTCGTTCTCGGCGGCGATCTGCGCGAAGGCCGAGATCGGCACCCCGGCAGCAAAGGCGAAGGAGTCGATCAGACCGTCCTTCACCTGCCCGGTCGCGTCATTGGCGCCCGAGAAGCTGACGTCAGGCGACACGCCCAGAACCTCGAAGAAGCGCGGCCAGTAGGCAGCGGCGGTGCCGCCGGCCGGGCCGACAGAAACGCGCTTGCCGTCCATGCCGGCAACATCGGTGATGCCCGAAGACTTCAGCGCCACCGCTTCGAACGGGGTCTGATACATCGGGAACAGCGCCCGCATGTTCTTGTGCTCCAGCCCTGGCGCAAGCTCGCTCTTGCCGACCCAGGCTTCATAGGCGGGGCCCATGGTCAGCAGGGCGATCTGGTGATCGCCGGTCTCGACCAAAGTCGCGTTCTGGGTCGGGCCGCCCGTGACTTCGGCCGAGGTGTTGATGCCCAGCTTCTGGGTCATCAGACCGGCAAGGCCGGTGCCGTAGATGAAGTAGGTGCCACCCTGGCTCGCGGTGCCGATGGTCAGGCTCGAGGGCCAGTCGGCCCGGTCCTGCGCGACGGCGCCGGAAACGGACAGGGCGAGGCTTGCCGCAGCGGCGGCAGCAGTAAGAATGCGCATGGATTTCCTCCCAATGCTTCTGTGGCAGGTCGCACAGGAGGCCCCGGCGACCAGACAGACGGAGGAAGCCTGCCTCAGCCGCGCCGCGCAACACCCGTGGAGCCATTCCGTTAACGAAACCCTGCTCTGCACTGCGGCAATGGGTGGATTTCGTTACATCGGCATAAGGACGCGGGTGGAAATCCTCCCATGCGCCCGTTACTCTTCGCCGCTGTCCTCGGGATGCACCCCGAACTGGGCCTTGTCGATGCCGTGTTTTTGCATTTTCTCATACAGTGTCTTGCGCGACAGGCCGAGCGATTCATAGACCGGCTTCAGCCGCCCGCCATAGGCCGCCAGCGCCGCCACGATCGCCTCACGCTCAAACCCCGTCACCCGGTCGGCAAGCCGCTGCGAGGCGAGGGGGCGGTCCGCCGGCTGCAAGGCGATGCCAAGCGCATGGCGGTCGGCGGCATTGCGCAACTCCCGCACATTGCCGGGCCAGTCGCGGCGGGCAATCTCTTCCAGCAGCTGCGGCGGCACCGGCACCGGGTCACGCCGGTGGCGCGAGGCGGCTTCTTGCACCAGCTTGATGAACAGCAACTGCACATCCTCGCGCCGCGCCGACAGCGGCGGCACCGTCAGCGTGACCACATTCAGCCGATACAGCAGGTCGGCCCGGAACCGCCCCGCCGCCACTTCCCCCTCCAGCGGGCTGCGCGAGGTAGCGATGAAGCGCACATCCAGGGGGCGGATCTCATGCGAGCCAAGGCGGGTGATGACCCTGTCCTGCACCACGCGCAGGAACTTGCCCTGCAGGTCGATGGGCATCGACCCGATCTCATCGAGCAGGATTGTGCCCCCCTGCGCATGTTCGAACTTGCCAAAGCGCGGGCGCAGCGCGCCGGGGAAGGCCCCGGCCTCATGCCCGAACAGCTCTGATTCAATCAGGTTGGCGGGCAGCGCGGCGCAGTCGATGGCGATGAAGGACTTGTTGGCCCGCGGCGACTGGTCGTGCAGCGCCCGCGCCACCACCTCCTTGCCCGACCCGGTTTCGCCGATGATCAGCACATCGGCATCGGTCGGGCCGATGGTGCGGATCCGGCGGCGCAGGTCGACCATCGGGTTGGTGCGCCCCACCAGCCGGGTTTCCAGATCATCGACCTGCCCCGCCGCAGCGCGCAGCACCCGGTTTTCCAGCACCACCCGCCGGTAGGCCAGCGCCCGCGCAGTGATCTCGGCCAGTTGCGAGCCGTCGAAGGGTTTTTCCACAAAGTCATGCGCGCCCTCGCGCATCGCCCGCACCGCAAGCTGCACATCGCCGTGCCCGGTGACCAGGATGACCGGGATTTCCGGGTCGATATCATGGATCCGCCGCATCAGGCTGAGGCCATCCATGCCCGGCATCCGAATGTCGGTGATGACGATGCCACGAAAGCCGAAGCTGACCAGATCCAGCGCCGGCTGCACGCTGGTGAAGGATTCCACGTCAAACCCCGCCAGATCCAGCGTCTGGCTGGTGGACAGCAGCATATCGGCCTCGTCATCGACCAGAAGGATCCGCCCGCCGTTCATGCCTCGCCCATATCCTCGTCACTGTCTTCTGCAGACAAGATGCCCGCGGCAGGGACCGGCAGGGTGATCTCGAAGCAGGCACCGCCACCTGCAGCGCCAGTTACACGAAGATCACCCCCGAAGTCCTTGACGATATTGTAGGAAATCGAAAGCCCCAGACCAAGCCCCCGCCCGACGCCCTTGGTGGTGAAGAACGGATCGAAAATCCGCTCCGCCAGCCCCGGCGCCACGCCCGGACCGTTGTCAGTGACGGTGATCCTGACGCGCTCGCCCTCGGCACCCGCCGCGATCAGCACCCGCCCACCCTCGCGCCCCTCCAGCGAGTCGATGGCGTTGGACACCAGGTTCACCAGCACCTGCTGCAGCCGCACCGCGCCGCCCTGCACCCTCAGCGGCGCGGGGCCCAGATCCGCCTCCAGCACCACTTCCGTGCCGCGCAGCCGCCAGTCGATCACCTCGCGCGCATCGGCCCAGACCTGATGCACATCGACGGCGCCGAGGTGGCTGTTCGGCTTGCGGGCGAAGTTGCGCAAGGTGCGGCTGATCCCGCTCATCCGTTCGGCAAGCCCCAGTATACGCCCGATATTCTCCCGTGCTTCGGGCACGCGGCCGCGGTCGATATAGGCCAGCGCATTGTCGGCAAAGTTGCGCAGCGCCCCCAGCGGCTGGTTGAACTCATGCGACAGTGCCGCCGACATCTGGCCAAGGGCCGCCAGCTTGCCCGACTGGATCAGCCGACTGTGGGTGCGGCGCAGCTCTGCCTCTGTCGCCCGCCGCTCGGCCACCTCGCCGCGCAGCCGCGTGTTCAGCTCATCAAGCTCGCGCGTGCGCTCGGCCACCCGCTGTTCCAGCTGCGCCTGCGCCTCGCGCTGCATCTCCAGCCGCTCGCGCATCCGGCCCCGGCGCTGCAGATAGACCGCCAGCCCCAGCGTCGCCAGCGCCACCGCCAGCAGCGCGGTCAGCGTGCTGGTCCAGGCCTGCGCGCGGGCCGAAGCGGTGTCCATCAGCACGTTCACCGTCCAGCCTGCAAGCGGCATCTGTTCGGACAGCACCATGAACTCGCGGCTGCCCTCCGCCTCGGTCAGGCGCAGCAGCTCATGTCCCTGGAATTGCCCCGCCGGAGTCAACGGCAGCGGCGTCAGCGGGTTTCCGTCATAGCGCCTGGTCGCGGCGACCTCGGAAAGCATCGCCTCGGGCAGTGGCGCAAGGGTGCCAAAATGCCAGGCGCGGCGGCTGGCCATGAACACGATCCCCTGCGGATCGGTCACGATGATCTCGTAATCTGCGGCGCGCCAGGAATCCTCCAGCGCATCCACGTCGATCTTCAGCGCGACCACGCCGAGGATCTCGCTCTCGCGGCGGATCGGCGCACCGAAATAGTAGCCGCGCTTGCGCGAGGTGGTGCCAAGCGCGAAGAACCGGCCCTCGCCCCCTGCCAGCGCCTCGGTGAAATAGGGCCGGTAGCCGAAGTTCTGGCCGTTGAACGGCGCCGGCTGGTTGAAATTGCTGGCCGCAACGGTGCGGCCATCGGGGCGCATCACGTAGATGTCCGAAGAGCCCATCAGGCGGTTCACATCATGCAGATAGCGGTTGGCCACATCGATGCTTCGCGCCGGGGCCGCCAATTCGACAGCTTCGGCGATCCGCGCCTGCTGCGCGAGCAACTGCGGCAATCGCTCGAACCGCGCCAGCTCGCCCCGCAGGCCCGCCACCGCCAGCCGCAGCGTGTTCTGGGCGCGGCTCTCGGCTTCCTCCAGCGCCAGCCGCACCAGCCGCTCGCGCCCCGGCACCACGACAACAGCAGCCAGCAGCACAGCCAACAGCAGCAGCGCGCCCCAGCGGGGCAGCCGCAGGGGTCGAAGGGCGGCAGGCGCAAGGCGGGTTGGCAGATCGACCATGTCCCTTGATAGCGCATTGCTGCGGACTTGTGCAGACGCCAGCGTGGGCCGATGCGGAAACGCTTGCATCCGCCCGGCCCCGCAGACATGGCTATGCCATGACCGACACCGCACATGACGCATTCCCCACCCTGCCCGCCCTTGGCTGGTCCGACTTCTTCAGCGATCAGCTGGCGGAAGGTGAGGCCGCGCTTGCCCCGCAGCGCATCGCCACCGTCCACCGCGCGAGGATGACCGCGATTGGCGCGGCCGGCGCGGTCAAGCTGCGCCTGCCCCCCAAGCTCAACACCGGCGATTTTGCGGTGGGCGACTGGGTCCTGGCCGAGCCCGAAACCCATCTGCTGATCCGCCGGCTGGACCGCAAGGCCCTGCTGCAGCGCCATACCGAGGGCGCCCGCGTCCCGCAGCTGATCGCCGCCAATGTCGACACGCTGTTCATCGTCACCTCCTGCAACGCCGATTTCAACCCGGCGCGGCTGGAGCGCTATCTGGCCCTGTGCAACGAGGCCGGCACCCGCCCGGTGATCCTGCTGACAAAGGCCGATCAGGTCGACGACCCCGCACCCTTCCAGCAGCAGGCCGCGGCCCTGCAACGCGGACTGGACGTGGTGACGCTGAACGCCAAAAGCCCCGAGGCGGCAACGATCCTCGCGCCCTGGTGCGGCCCGGGGCAGACCGTGGCGCTGGTCGGCTCATCCGGCGTCGGCAAGTCCACCTTGCTGAACATCCTCGCCGACAAGGCGCCGGAGGATGAACAGGAAACCGGCGATATCCGCGAGGATGATGCGAAGGGCCGCCACACCACCACCTCGCGGTCCCTGCACGGGATCAAGGGCGGCGGCTGGGTCATCGACACGCCCGGAATGCGCACGCTGCATGTCAGCGACGTGGCGGCGGGGCTGGAGACGCTGTTCGCCGAGATCACCGAACTGGCCCCGAACTGCCGCTTCCGCGACTGCACCCACGGGCACGAGCCCGGCTGCGCCGTTCAGGCCGCGGTGAAGGCCGGAACGCTGGACCCGGCCCGCCTCGACCGCTGGCGCAAGCTGGTCGAGGAGAACCGCGACAACACGCCGGTGGAGACGGGGCCGCGGGGGAACCGGACGGTGGTTCCGCGGGGCAAGAAGTGGTGAGGGCGAATGGCGGACGGGGCAGGGCACGCTGCGCGTCCTCACCTCTGAAAATCGCCGTTCAACCCCCCGGGGGGCGGTTAAGCGCAGCAAACGTTGACCGTTGATCGCTCGTGTTCCGGGTCAAGCCAGACCCCGCCGCCTGAGACGCAGGCTGCACGCGGATAGAGGACGTCTGGCCCAGTCGGCGCTGCCAGTTCGGGGGTCCGCGCAATAATCGCGCAGGGGGGTGGCAGGACCCTAGACAAAAGCGGCCCGCGCGTTTAAAGGTCGCGCCGCGCTGCCCCAGTAGCACAGCTGGTAGTGCGCCTCATTCGTAATGAGGAGGTCGGGGGTTCGAGTCCCTCCTGGGGCACCATTTCAAACCGCAGAGACCGGGCCTACTCTCGCTGCGAGGCGCAGATGTCTTGGCTTTTGGCGCACAACGCCGTTGGGGTGCGTTTCACGGCACGGGAACAGCCCCCTCAGAGGCACTGGCTCAGTCCCCGTCGCGCAGCGCGTTCATCACCCGCACCAGCTCAGCACTGATCCCGGGTTCCGACAGTGCGTGCCCCGCCGCGGGCACCATTCGCAGATCGGCGCGGCCCCAGCCCTCGGCCAGCTTCCAGGCAGACACCGGCGGGCAGATCATGTCGTAACGGCCCTGCACGATGGTGGCGGGGATATGCTCGATCCGCGGACGCTGGCGCAGGATCTGGCCGTCTTCCTCCAGAAAGGCCGAGTTGCGGAAGTAATGGTTCTCCAGCCGGGCAAAGGCGCGGGCATAGTCGGGCGGGGCCTCGCCAATCGGCAGGGCATGGTCCACCGTCGCCAGCGCGTTTTCCCAATGCGCCCAGATGCGGGCATGGCGCGCCTCGGTGGTGTAATCACCGCAGAACAGCCGCCGATTGTAAGCCGCGATCAGGTCGCCGCGCTCATCCTCGGGGATCGGGCGCAGGAACTCGGCCCAGAGATCGGGCCAGAACGCCCCCGCACCGCCGCCATAGAACCAGTCCAGCTCTGCCTGCGTCGCCAGGAACACCCCGCGCAGCACCAGATGCGCCACCCGGTCCGGATGCGCCTGCGCATAGATCAGCGCCAGCGTCGCGCCCCAGCTGCCGCCGAACACGATCCAGCGGTCGATGCCAAGCGCCTCGCGGATCCGCTCGATATCGGCGACCAGATGCCAGGTTGTGTTGGCCGCAACCTCGGCATGGGGGCGCGAACGCCCGCAGCCCCGCTGGTCGAACAGCACCATGCGATAGGTGTCCGGATCGAAATATCGCCGCATCGCCGGCGAGCATCCGCCCCCCGGCCCGCCATGCAGCACGACCACGGGCAGGCCCTGCGAATGCCCGCATTGCTCTACATAAAGCCGGTGGCCATCGCCCACCTCCAGCATCCGCTGATCGAACGGATCAGCCGGCGGATAGAGATAGGCGCCGGGCGCGCGCTTTTGACCTGCGGTTCTGTCCATGATCGCACTATATAACGCAAAACGACTGCCCGCTACCGCCGGGCGCATTTGCCGAGGACCAACATGACAGCTGCCGATACCAACACCGTCGATCCGGCCGAAGTGGCGAAATTCGAGGCGATGGCCGCAGAATGGTGGGACCCGAACGGCAAGTTCCGCCCGCTGCATCTGATGAACCCCTGCCGGCTGGACTACATCACCCGCCAGATCGCGGCGGAGTTCGGGCGCGATTTGACCGGCCCTGAGCCTTTCGCCGGGCTGCAGCTGCTGGATATCGGCTGCGGCGGCGGGCTGCTGGCCGAACCGATGGCGCGGCTGGGGGCCACAGTGGTCGGCGCCGATGCCGCCCCGCGCAACATCCCGGTGGCGCAGCTTCATGCGGAACAGTCGGGGCTGCAGATCGACTATCGCCACACCACCGCCGAGGCGCTGGCAGCGGCGGGCGAGCAGTTCGACGTCGTGCTGAACATGGAAGTGGTGGAGCATGTGGCGAGCCCGATCGACTACCTGACCGCCTGCCGGATGCTGCTGAAACCGGGCGGGCTGATGATCTGCTCCACCCTCAACCGCAATGCCAAGTCGTTCATGATGGCGATTGTCGGCGCGGAATGGGTGATGCGCTGGCTGCCCAAGGGCACGCATGACTGGGCGAAGTTCATCACCCCGGATGAGCTTTACGGGCTGCTGCGCCAAGCGGGCCTTGATCCGGTAGACCGGCAGGGCATGGTGTTCAACCCGCTTGGCTGGTCATGGTCGCTGTCTGCGACCGACCTGAGTGTGAACTACGTCACCGCCAGCGTGAAGCGGGCCTGACGGTCAGTCCTTCTTGTCGGGAGCCCTGTTGCCGGGCGTCTTCTTGTCGGGTGCTGGCACAGGGTCGCCCTTGATGAACTCATCAGGCGTGTGCGCACTGCCCTCATGGTCATCCTGCGCATTCTGATGGCGCGTCGTCTTCGGGCGCTTCTCTTCGGCTTCCTTGGGGGAGTTGGGCATGGCGGCGGTCCTTCTGCTGCTGGGGTCCAACGCGGCAGGGGCGCGAAGGTTCAGTCGCCGAGGCCGAGTCGGCTGCGGAACTCTCGCAGCACCGGCAGCACGGCACGCACCTTGTCGGCCCCCACGGCCTTCACCACCTCGGACAGCACCGGCGTCAGTGCCGCCAGCGCCGCATCGCGCGCGGCGCGCCCGGCGGGGCTGATCGACACGAATTTGCGGCGGGCATCGTCCCAATCGGGGCGGATATGCACATGCCCGGCCCATTCCAGTTTTGACAGCGTGTTGGTCATCGCACCGCGCGTCACATGGAAGGTCAGCGCCAGCTGCGCCGGGGTGCGTTCCTCCTGCGAGCGGGCCAGATGGTTAAGCACCGAGAAATGCGAGATTTCCATGCCCCTGGGCAGTGCCTTCTGCACAACGCCGCGCGCCAGTTGATCTGCCATGAACACTTCAGCGAACAGCGCCGCAGCCAGGGACTCGATCTGGTGATCGACCGCGTCGGTCATCGGGGATCGCCAAAGAACAGGGCGGCGCGCATCGCTTAGCCCTTCAACATCGCGTCAAGCTTGCCGGCCTTGTCCAGCGCGTGGATGTCATCCGACCCGCCGACCGCCTGCCCGCCGATGAATATCTGCGGCACAGAAGTGCGGCCCTTGGCGCGCTGCATCATCTCGGCGCGCTTGGCCTGATCGGAGCTGACATCGGTTTCCTCGAAGGCAACGCCCTTCGCCGTCAGCAGCCGCTTGGCGGCGACGCAATAGGGGCACCAGGGGGTCGTATAGATTTCAACGCGTTGCATGGGAGGGTCCTTGTTCTGTTAAGGACCATATAAGGAGTCAGCCGTCCTTCGCAACGCGCGCAAGCGCCAGGATCGAAACCGAACCCGCGCCCGCGGCCTGCAATGCGTCCGCGGCGGCGGCAAAAGTCGCGCCAGAGGTCATCACGTCATCGACGATAAGCACGGACCGCCCGGCAAGGCGTGCGCCGCGGGCGGGGTTGACGCGAATCGCCTCTGCCATGTTCTCGAACCGCTCATGGCGGCCGCGGCCCTCCTGGCTCGGCGTGGCGCGGGTCCGCTGCAGCAGGTCTGGGCAATGGTCCAGGCCCGCCAGCCTCGCCAATGCGCCCGACAGCAGCGCCGATTGGTTGAAGCGCCGCTTCAGGAACCGCCGCCAGTGCAACGGGATTGGCGTGACCAGCATTCCGGGCAGCAGGATCGGCGCGGCCGAAGCGGCGAGCCAGCCCGCCAAGGGCCGCGCCAGATCCTGCCGGTCGCCATGTTTCAGCGCCAGCACCAGCCGGCGCCCGGTATCGCGATACACCAGCACCGCGCGGCCCCGGTCCCAGGGGCGGGCGATGGTCAGGCAATCGTCGCAGAACTCTGCCCGGCCGTCCGCCTCCCCCGGCAACGGGGTTCCGCATTTGTCGCAGGCGAGGCCGCGGATGAAGCCGGTGTCGCGCCAGCAGTCGGGGCAGAGGCCGAACTCCTCGGCCACCGCGCCGCCGCAAGAGATGCATTGCGGCGGGAACAGGAGGCGCAAGCCGCGCCGCAAGCCACCTCGCAGCCCGCTTTGCATTCCTTCCCGAAGCCCCGTAAGCTCTGCGCCCATGCTGCCCCCCAGTCCTCCGCACCTGACCGACCGCAAGGCGCTAGCCCTGCACCGTGCCCGCGCCACCCTGCAGGGCGCGGACCTGTTCCTGCACCAGGATGCGGCGGACGAGATCCAGCAAAGGCTGAGTGAGGTTAACAGGAGGTTTACGGCACCAGCGATCGTGACGGGATTCCCGGAGTTCTGGCGCAATGTCCTGCCCGGTGCGCGGGTGGTGCCGGATGACGACCGCCTCGATCTGGCCGAGGGCGCTCATGATCTGGTCATCCACGCGATGTGCCTGCATTGGGCGAACGATCCGGTAGGGCAGCTCGTGCAATGCCGCCGGGCGCTTGCGCCGGACGGGCTGTTCCTGGGCGTGCTGTTCGGCGGGCAAACGCTGGCGGAACTGCGCGCCGCGCTGGCCGAGGCCGAGGTGGCGCTGACCGGCGGGCTGTCGCCCCGGGTGCTGCCGATGGGCGAAATCCGCGATCTGGGCGGGCTGCTGCAACGCGCCGGGCTGGCGCTGCCGGTGGCCGATGCCGCGGTGAAGACGGTGCATTACCGCGACCTGTGGCACCTGACGCGCGACCTGCGCGGGATGGGCGAGACCAACGCGCTGGCCGCCCGCCGCCCCGGCCCGCTGCCCCGGCCGGTGCTGGCCCGCGCGGCAGAGATCTATTCCGAGAGCTTCCCCGCGCCTGAAGGCCGGATCAGCGCCAGTTTCGAGACCATTTTCCTGACCGGCTGGGCCCCGCATGAGGGCCAGCAGGCCCCGCTGCGCCCCGGATCGGCGACGCACCGGCTGGCCGATGCGCTGCGGATCCCGGAAGACGGCTCAGGCTGAGGCCAAGGCCGCCTCGTCCAGCGCCGCAAGGAAGCTTTCCGACCACCAATGCACGTCCTGCCGCAGCAGGCCCTCCATCAGCGCCTCGTAGCGCCGGCTGCGTTCCGAGCGGGGCATGGTCAGCGCCGTCAGCATCGTCGCCGCGATCTGCTCGTCATCATGCGGGTTGACCATCAGCGCGTCGGTCATCTGCTCGGCGGCGCCGGCAAATCGGCTGAGGATCAGGACGCCCGGATCATTGGGGTTCTGCGCGGCGATGAACTCTTTCGCCACCAGATTCATCCCGTCCATCAGCGGGGTCACCAAGGCCACATGCGCGGCGCGATAGAGGCCCGCCAGCGTTTCGCGCGGGATCGGGCGGTGGATGTAGCGGATCGGGGCCCAGGTGATGTCGGCGAAGCGGCCATTGATGCGGCCGGCCAGATGCTCCAGCTCATCGCGGATGTCGTCATAGGCCTTCACGCCCTCGCGCGTGGGCGGCGAGATCTGCAGAAGCGACACATGCCGGTGCCAGTCCTCATGCCGTTCGAGGAAGGTGCCAAAGGCGCGGAACCGCTGCGGCAGGCCTTTGGAATAATCCAGCCGGTCCACGCCGATCATCATCTGCCGGGTGGGTTTGACGATGCCCTGCGGCAGCATCTCGAACTGTTCCGCCGCCAGCTTGGCGAAGTCGGCGGCGTCGATGCCGATGGGGAAGGCGACCACGCGGGTGGTCTCCTTGCCGAGCCGCAGCGTGTCGCCCTCGCCTTCCTCTGCACCGCCCAGAAGCGTCAGGCCGACGCGGGCATGAACCACGTCCCGCTCCACCTGCAGGCCGACCAGATCATAGCGCATCAGCCATTTGCACATCTCGGCACCGTAGGGCATCGCCTGCATCGCCAGATGCGTCGGGAACGGCGTGTGCAGGAAGAAGCCGATGGCATTCTTCGCCCCCAGCAGCCGCAGCTCATGCGCCAGTGGCATCAGGTGGAAGTCATGCACCCACAGCCGGTCATCGGGGCGCAGGATGCCAATCAGCATCTTGGCCAGCCGCCGGTTCACGCTGCGATAGGCGTCGTAATACTCGCTGCGGATCTCCATCAGGTCGGTGCGGTCATGGAACAGCGGCCAGAGCACCGAATTGGCGTAGCCGGCGTAGTAGTTGTCCTTGTCCTCGGGCGAGAGATCGAAACTCAGCCGCCGGAACTTGCCGCCTTCGATCTCGGTGAAGGTGTCGGCGGGGTTCTCGACCGTTTCGGCGGCAGAGCCGATCCAGATGCCCCCGGTCCGCTCCAGCACATCGGCGAGGGCCACGACGAGGCCCCCCGACGGGTTGGGGCCAAGGGGAATGCGGTTCGAGATGCAGATGAGCCTGCCCATGAAAATGTCTCCTGTTCAGGTTTCTGTCGCTGCGGCAAGCCAGGTGCGGACGGCATCGGGCCCTGAGAGACGCCAGCGCGCCGCGCTGTCCCCCTCGCCGACCTTCACGCCCATTCCGCCAAGCTCCTGCGCCCAGATCAGCGCCGGCTCGTCGGTGGTGTCGTCGCCCAGATAGACCGGGCGGCGCCCGGCAAAGGGTGCGGCACCGGCCAGCAACCGCAGCGCCGTGTCCTTGGTCGCGCCTTCGGGGCGCAGCTCAAAGGCCATCTTGGCGGGTTGCAGGGTCAGGCCGGGATGCAGGGCGATCATCTCTTCGGCAAAGGCGCGGGCCATGGCTTCCGCCTCGGGACGGCTGCGGAAGTGGATTGCGGCGCCGTGGGGCTTGGCCTCGGCCAGCAGGTCATTCGCCCCGGCAAACTCGGCAAAGCAGGCGTGCAGCGCGGCGAGGTCCACCGCGTGGCTCGCCCCCGGCAGATCCAGCCCGCGGCTTTCGGCGCCGTGGCTGCCGATCAGCGGGCCGGTGAACTGCGGCAGGAACGCCGCCAGCTCGCCCATTGCCCGACCCGAGACCAGCGCCAGCGCGCCGCCGCACATCGCGTGCAGATCCATCAGCATTTCGGCAAGCCCGTCCGGCACCTGCACCGCATCGGGGCGCGGGGCGATGTCGACAAGCGTGCCGTCAAAATCCAGAAAAATCGCATCCTCATCAGGAACCAGTTCAGGCGGCGCGGTGTTGAGGGTGTCAGTCGTCATTCAATGTCCTGTCCTTGCGGGTTTCTGCGGGCGGCTGCGTCCATCCGTCGATTGACCCCGTGATAAAACGGGTTATGTGCGGTTCGGTTCCGACAAAACGCAGCCCAGACCGCTCTCAGACCAGGACAGATCCCATGAACGAGACCTCTCGCGCCCCCCGCCTGCTGCATGCGCCCGCCGATCATCCGCCGGTGCCGGCCGCGAAGATCGGGATCCTGATCGCCAATCTGGGCACGCCCGACGGGTACGACTACTGGTCCATGCGACGTTACCTGAACGAGTTCCTGTCGGACAAGCGCGTGATCGACTATCCGTCGTGGAAATGGCAGCCGATCCTGCAGGCCATCGTGCTGACCAAGCGCCCCTTCAGCTCTGGCGCGAACTACAAGCTGATCTGGAACACCGAGGCGGATGAAAGCCCGCTGATGACGATTACAAAGGCGCAGGTGGCGAAACTGTCCGCAGAAGTGGCCACGCGCTACGGGTCTGAGGTTATGGTCGATTACTGCATGCGCTACGGCAACCCCTCGACCAAGTCGGTGGTGGACCGGATGGTGAAGGCGGGATGCGAGAAGATCCTGTTCTTCCCGCTTTACCCCCATTACGCCGGTGCCACGTCGGGCACCGCCAATGATGAATTCTTCCGCGCAATGATGACGCAAAAGCGCCAGCCCACTGTGCGGACCACGCCGGAGTATTTCGACCACCCCCTCTATATCGAGGCGCTGGCGCAGTCGGTGGAGCGGGGCTATGCCGCGCTGGAGCGCAAGCCGGACGTGCTGGTCGCCTCCTATCACGGGATGCCGAAGCGCTATCTGATGGAGGGCGACCCCTACCATTGCCAATGCCAGAAAACGTCGCGCCTGCTGCGCGAACGGCTGGGCTGGGACAAGGGCGCGATCGACACCACCTTCCAATCGGTGTTCGGCCCCGAAGAGTGGCTGAAGCCCTACACCGTCAAGCATGTCGCCGAACTGGCCCAGCAGGGGCGCAAACACATTGCCGTGATTTCGCCCGCCTTCTCGGCCGACTGCATCGAGACGCTGGAGGAAATCAACGGCGAGATTCGCGAGGCCTTTGAACATGCGGGCGGCGAAAGCTTCACCTACATCCCCTGCCTGAATGACGATGACGCGCATATCGCTGCGCTGATGGCGGTGATCGGTGACAACCTCGCCGGCTGGATCCACTGACGCTGCGGCCCTTTACCCTGGTGCGACATAATCGCACCAGGGCACGGCAGGGATGTCACGTTCCGCGCAGGGCCGGCAAGCCGTGCCGAAAATAGAAAAAGGCGGTGGAGACCACCGCCTTTTTACGTTCAGACCTTGCGGCCTGGATCTGATTAGTCAGCCGAAACGACGGCAGCAACCAGGATCAGCAGCAGGATCGGCACCAGGATGCCAGCGGACGAGGACGAGGTGTCCTCGACGATGACTTCCGGTTCCACGATCGGTTCAACATAGCCGCCGGCGAAAGCGGTGGAAGCGGCAACCGACAGAGCAGCGGCGAGCGCGATTTTCTTCATGATAACCTCCAGTTAGGCCCTAGGACGATTGCGTGAGGACGGCATAGGGCTCTCAAGTCTGTACCTCGTGTCTCCGTCTAACCAGCATCCGAAACGATTTGCAACGGGCACCTCTTGGTCATGCTGCAGACGGCCTTATGATGTCGTCAAATTAGCAACACCTGCGTGCCTACTTTTGCCAGGCTGAAAAGTTCCTCGATGTGGTCATTGTAAAGCCCCACGCAGCCGTTCGACGACCGCCGCCCGATCTTGCGCGTATCATGGGTGCCGTGGATGCGATAATACTGCCACGACAGGTACAGCGCGTAGGGCCCCAGCGGGTTGTCGGGCGAGCCGCCTTCGACCACATCGGGCCAGTCGGGATTGGTTGCTTTCATCGACGGGGTGGGCCGCCAGGTCGGGGCGACGACCTTCTGCACCACCTCTGTATGCCCCCGCCGCGTCAGCTCTTCCGACACCGGAACCGAGGTCGGGTACAGCTTGTAGATCGTCTGATCCTCGGACCAGTAATGCAGCGCCCGCGACGTGATATCGACCAGGATCGCGCCATTGCGGGTGCTGTTGAAATAGGGCTGCCATTGCAGCGACCGGAAGCTGGAGGCATTGCGCCGCGTGCCGGTGACGATGCTGCCCTCAAGCTCGGTGCTGCCATTCATCGACTGGGCCAGCGCCGGCGCGGCCAGCCCGGAGGCGAAGGCGGCAGCGGTGCCAAGGAATGCACGGCGGCCGAACCCGCCGAGGCGATCTTCACTCATGTTCTCTACTCCTCGATGGGTCGTGGTCCGGCTCTCTACGCCAGATCGCCGTTCAGGATATTGGGTTTGCGGCACTGCCGCAAATCAAACCCGCGTAATTCGGTCGCTTCACGAAGGCTTGGGTTTGATCCGCGCCGGGCAAGGCTGTAAGGCTGGCCGGCAACGGAACATCGGGCCAGAACCAATGACACCCCTTCACGGACTTCTTCTTACCGCCGCCCTCGCGCTCTCGGCCTGCGCCACGGGCGAGCCGCCGCGCCTTGGCCCCGACGGCAAGCCGATGCCGCGGGCCTATCTGATCCAGCCGGGGACGGAAGGCGAGGTTCAGTATCGCCTGCTGGATTCGGTGAACGCCCTGCGCTCGGCACGGGGCGCGACGCCGCTCCAGCTCAACTCGGCCCTGAACGCCGCCGCCGCGACCCATTCGCGCGACATGGCGGTGCAGAACCGGCCCTGGCACTTCGGCTCTGACGGCTCCTCGCCGATCGACCGGGTGCGCCGCGCGGGCTACATGGGCACGATGCTGGGCGAGAACATCTCCGAGACCTTCGAGACAGAGCTGGAAACCCTCTCTGCCTGGATGGGCGATGCGACCACCGCTGCCGTCGTCGTCGACCCGGCAGCGCGGGATCTGGGCTTTGCCTGGTATCAGGAGCCAAGCGGCAAGCTCTGGTGGACGATGATCACCGGCGGCTGAAAACACAAAGGGCGGCTCGGGGGCCGCCCTTTTGCATTTGGCTGCCCAGGGGCTTACGGCGCGATGATGATCGGCGTTCCGTCGCGCAGCATCGCATAGATATCCTCAATCTCTTTGTCCTTTACGGCGATACAGCCCGCGGTCCAGTCGGGCGGCGCGCCCTTGTTCTTGCCGGCCTGGCCGTGGATGAAGATGTCGCCCCCCGGCCGCTTGCCCACCGCCTCGGCGGCCTGGCGGTCATAGGGGTTGGGGTAGGAGATGCCGACAGACAGGTGATAGGCGCTGTTGGGGTTGCGCCGGTCGATGTAGTAAACGCCTTCAGGCGTGCGACCGTCACCTTCGAACTGCTTGTGGCCCTGCGGCGCGAAGCCAAGCGCGATGTCATAGGATTCCAGCACCTTGGTGTGGTGCAACAGATACATCTTGCGCGCGGTCTTGTTCACATAGACCTGCGTTACCTCGGGCCCCTTGTAGGTCTTGAACTTCGAATCCCCACAAGCCGCAAGCGTTGCGAGTCCTGCAAGCAGCAGAAGTGTTCTGATGATGCGCATGAGGAAAAGTGCCTGTCCCGTTTTTTCCAGTGATACACTGGAATCACTTCGCCGCAAAGATGGCCGGACTGGACTCACGGAACGGTGAGCCTATCGCGAGAACCGCGCCACCAGCTCCACATGCGGCGACCAGCGGAACTGGTCCACCACCTGCAGCCAGTCGATCCGGTAGCCGCCCGCCAGCAGCAGCCGCGCGTCACGGGCGAAGGTGACGGGGTTGCAGGACACTGCGGCGATCACCGGGACCGCGCTGCGCGCGAGCTCCGCCGCCTGCGCTTCGGCCCCGGCCCGCGGCGGGTCGATCACCACGGCCCCGAAGCGGCGCAGCTCGTCGGGCAGCAGCGGACGTCGGAACAGATCGCGGGCCTCGGTGCTGACCTTGTGCAGCCCGCCCGCGCGGCGCCAGCCGGTATCCAGGGCGGCGAGCGCGGCGACCTCACTCTCGACTGCATGAACCTCGGCGCGTGATGCGAGCGGCAGGGCGAAGGTGCCCGACCCGGCAAACAGATCGGCGATGCTGCGCACGCCGCCCACAGCCTCCGTGACAGCAGCCAGCAAAGCCGCCTCGCCCTCGGCAGTGGCTTGCAGGAAGGCACCGGCGGCCGGCACCACCTCGGCGGCGCCGAAGCGCTGCGCCGGGGGGCGGCGCGTCGCCACCGGCTCACCGTTCCAGGACAGCCGCGCCAGATCGCCGGCTTCGGCAAGCCCCGCCAGCGCCGCGAACAGGGCTGCGTCCATCGGCTTGCCGCCCGTCACCGCCAGATCCAAGCCGCCGGTCGTCAGCGTGACCATCAGCCCCAGCTCGCCCTGACGGCTTGCCCCTGCCACCGTCACCTCGCGCAGCAGCGGCAGCGTGGCCATTAGCGCCGGGTGCAGCAGCAGGCACTGCTCGATCTCGGTCAGCATCTCTGACGCGCGACCGTGAAAGCCGACCAGAGCGCCCTTCTTGGTGCGCCGCCCCGCCAGCGTGGCACGGCGGCGCGACCGGGCGGGCGAGGTCACCACCGGGCGCAGCGGCGCCTCCAGCCCCTGCCCTGCCAGCGCAGAGCGCACGACATCGGCTTTCCACCCCTCCACGAACCCGTCCGAGGCGTATTGCAGCGAACACCCCCCACAGGCGCGGAAATGCGGACAAGGCGCGCGCACTCGGTCGGGTGAGGGCGTGATGATCCGCGGCGCGGCGATGCGGCCCGCCACCGGCTCGCCCTCCACCACCTCCCCCGGCAGCGCCTGCGCCACATAGACGGGCCCCTCCGGTCCCTGTGCGATGGCGTCGCCCAGATGGCCCAGCCTGTCGATGGTCAGGATCACTCGGCGGCCTCATCAGCTTCATCGGTGCCGATGAACCCGCCCGACTGCCGATTCCAGTAGCGCGCATAGAGCCCGCCTTGCGCCAGCAACTCGGCATGGCTGCCCTGCTCGACGATGCGCCCGTCTTCCATCACCACGATCCGGTCCATCTCGGCGATGGTGGACAGGCGGTGCGCGATGGCCAGCACGGTCTTGCCCTGCATCACCTGCACCAGCGCAGTCTGGATCGACGCCTCCACCTCTGAGTCCAGCGCACTCGTCGCCTCGTCCAGCACCAGAATCGGCGCGTCCTTGACGAAGGCGCGGGCCAGCGCGATCCGCTGGCGCTGCCCGCCCGACAGCTTCACCCCCCGCTCGCCCAGATAGGCATCATAGCCGGTGCGGCCGGTATGATCGATCATGCCCTCGATGAACTCATCCGCTTCGGCGGCGCGGGCCGCGTCCAGCAGCTCCGCATCGCTGGCATCGGGCCGGCCGTAGCGGATGTTGTCGCGGGCCGAGCGGTTGAACATCGCGGTTTCCTGCGTGACCATGCCGATCTGCCGCCGCAGGCTTTCCTGCGTGATCTCGCGCACGTCCTGGCCATCGACCAGCAGCCGCCCCTTTTCCACGTCGTAAAGCCGCAGCAGCAAGGCCACCAGCGTGGATTTCCCCGCGCCGGAACCGCCGACGATCCCCAGCCTCTCGCCCGGCGCGATGTGGAGCGAGATGTTGCGCACCCCGCCCTGCTTGCGTCCATAGCTGAAGCTGACATCCTCGAAGGTGATCTCGCCGCGGATCTTCTGAAGGCCCACCGCCGCCGGCGCGTCCTGCAGGCCATGCGGTACCGCCAGCGTGGCCATCGCATCCTCGACCTCGCCGACCGAAGTGTAGATCGACATCAACGTGAAGCTGACCCAGCCCGACATCTGCGCGATCCGCATCGAGATCGCCCCCGCCGCCGCGATGGCCCCGGCCGTCGTCAGCCCCTGCTGCCACAGCAGCAGCGTGCCGCCGATCAGCAGCACGGGCAGCAGCCCCGCCAACGTCATCAGCGCGGTGCGGAACCAGGTGGAGATGATCCCAAACTCCACGCTCTTCTCGCGGAACCGCTCCATCGCCTTCAGCGCGACCTGATCCTCATAGGCGGCATGGGCGAACAGCTTGACCGTCTTGATATTGGTGATCGTGTCCACGACCTGCCCCGACACCATCGCCCGCGCCGCGGCCCGCGCTGCAGAGTTTTCACGCACGCGGGGCATGAAATGGCGGATCAGAAGCACATAGGCCACCAGCCAGACCGCCAGCGCCAGCGCGACCCGGTAATCGACCGCGATCAGGAAGATGACCGAACCGATGATCGAGGCAAGCGCGAAGCAGACGGTGTTGATGATCTCGGTCGCCACATCGGTGACCGCCCGCGCCGCCTGCATCTGCTTCTGGCTGATGCGCCCGGCAAAATCGTTGTCGAAGAAGGTGACCGCCTGCCCCAGCGTCCAGCGGTGCAGCCGGCTCAGCACCAGCGGCATGACATTGGGTCCGACGATGATGGCGTTGGAGGCCGAGGCAAAGCCGAAAGCCATCGGCCGCAGCACAAGGTAGAACAGCACGAACAGCGCCAGCATTCCCGATTGCGCGCTGAAATAGCTCTCCGGCCCCGCAGCCAGCGCCCCGTCGATCAGCCAGCCGAGGATCAGCGCCGACACCACCTCCAGCGAGCCGGTCAGCGCCGAGATCGCCCCGGCTACGCCCAGCATCGGCCACGCCCCGTCAAGGCACCAGCGCATGAAAGGCCACAGCTTGCGCGGCGGCTCTCCTGTCGCGGGGCGGAAGGCGTCGATCAGGTTGCCCAGCCGTTTCATCGAGCTCACTCTGCTGCGTCCTCCGTGCCGATGAAGCCGCCCGATTGCCGCTCCCAGAACCGGGCATAAAGCCCGCCGCTGGCCAGCAGCTCCCCGTGGCTGCCCTGCTCGGCGATGCGGCCATCCTCGATCACCACGATCCGGTCCATATGGGCGATGGTCGACAGGCGGTGCGCGATGGCGATCACCGTCTTGCCCTCCATCACGCCATAGAGCGTGTCCTGGATCGCCGCCTCGACCTCGCTGTCGAGCGCGCTTGTCGCCTCGTCCAGCACCAGGATCGGCGCGTCTTTCAGGATGACCCGCGCCAGCGCCACCCGCTGCCGCTGGCCGCCCGACAGTTTCACGCCCCGCTCACCGACCTGCGCGTCATAGCCCGCACGCCCCTCGGGATCTTGCAGCGTCAGGATGAAGTCATGCGCCTCCGCCCGTTGCGCCGCCTCGATCATCTCTGCCTCGGTGGCATCGGGGCGGCCATAGAGGATGTTCTCGCGCACCGAACGATGCAGAAGGCTGCTGTCCTGCTGCACCATGCCGATGCGGGCGCGCAGGCTGTCTTGAGTCACCTGCGCGATGTCCTGCCCGTCGATCAGGATCCGCCCGCCCTCGGCGTCGTAGAAGCGCAGCAGCAGCTTCACCAGCGTGGATTTCCCCGCGCCAGAGCGGCCGATCAGCCCCACCTTCTCGCCCGGGGCAATCGACAGGCTGATCCGGTCCAGACCGCCGCTGCCACGGCCATAGTGGTGCGACAGGCCCTGCACCTCGATCCGCCCGTCGGTCAGGTTCAGGGGCTTGGCATCCTTCACGTCGGTCAGCGCGATGGGTTGGGCGATGGTCTCCATCCCCTCGGCCACCACGCCAAGCGCCTGCACGAGGCCCGTGGTCGCCCACATCACCCAATAGGTCATGTTGTTCAGCCGCAGCACCAGCGCGGCCGCCGCGGCCACCACGCCGACAGTGGCCGATCCCTGATACCACAGCACCACGGCCCAGCCGGTCACGCCCACGATCAGCAGACCGTTCAGCAGCGTCAGCACCACATCCATCGTGGTGATGATCCGCATTTCCTTCTGGAAGGTCGTGCGCGCATGTTCGATGGCGTCGCGGGCATAGGTGATCTCGCGATCATGATGCGCGAACAGCTTCACCGAATGGATGTTGGAATAGCTGTCCACCACCCGCCCGGTGATCGCAGACCGCGCATCGGACGAGGCCTTGGCCGCCGGCCCCGCCCGCCCGATCGTCCAGCGCAGCAGCAGCCCGTATCCCAGCAGCCACAGCAGCAGCGGTACCACCAGCCGCGGGTCGGACCCGGCCAGCAGCGCGATGGAGCCGATGACCGTGGTGACGGCAAAGGCCACCGCGTCGAAGGTCTGGAACACCGCGTCCCCGGCGGCGGGCGGCGTCTGCATGATCCGGTTGGCGATGCGGCCGGCAAAATCGTTCTCGAACCACCCGACCGGCTGGCGCAGCACATGGCGATGCGCCCGCCAGCGGATCAGCGTGCCGAAGTTGGGCAAGATGGTGTTGTGCAGCAGCGCCACGTCGGCCCCCGCCAGCACGGGGCGCAGGAACACGATGGCGAGGCCGGCCAGAATGAACTCCGTCCCATGCTCGGCCCAGACCGCCGCCGGCGCGCCGCTGGCCAGCAGGTCGACCATGCGCCCCACATACCAGATCAGCACCACATCCAGCGCAGCGACGATCACCGACAGCAGCGCCGTCGCGGCGAACACCGCCTTGAACGGCCGGCAATAGTTCCACAGGAACGGCCACAGCTTGCGCGGCGGCACGTCCGACTCGGTGTAAGCCGCGAAGGGATCGACAAGATTTTCGAAGAAGCGGAACATGGGAGGGCGCGCCTTTTCCGTTGCCCCCCGCATATAAACCTGTTTGCCGGGAAGGGAAACCGCCGGTCAGCCGAGGAGGTCTTCGCGCCCAAGGGTGAAACCCGAGGCGATCCAGCGCGCCTGCAGCTCTGCCAGCCGCGCGCCGAGGGCAGGGCCTTCATGCGCGGGCATCAGGTCGGCGGCCTTCACCGGGAAGGTGGCCTGGGCACCCTTGGCCACCGCCTCTTCCCACCCCTCCGGCAAGGGCTGCTCCATCACCGCCGCCCGCGCCAGCAGCGCATCGCGCGCCATGTCGGTACCGTGGACAAAGCCCAATTCCGCCGGCCCCGCCATGCTGCCGATCAGCCCGCGCAACAGGTCCAGCCGACGCGCATCGGCGCGGGACAGTCGCAGCCGCTCTACCGGGTCATCGCCGCCGAGAACCGCCAGACGCCGGATCGCGTCGGGGGCCAGCCCGTCCTCCAGATGCACCAGCGGCGCCAGCGCCCGCATCTCGGCCCCCGGCAGCACATGGGCAAGAACGCCGCTGATCTGCATCGCCGCCATTACCGGCGCGGGGTCGGGCGCGGCCAGCAGCTTGCGCATCTCGCCGCCCACTCGTTCGCGGGAAAGCGTCTCTATTCCAGCCGAATGCTCGGCACAGGCGGCGAGGCCGTCCGCATCCAGCCCCTCCCCTGCATCGCCATACCAGGCGTGAAAGCGGAAGAAGCGCAGGATGCGCAGATAGTCCTCGCGGATGCGGGCATCGGCATCGCCGACGAACCGTACCCGCCGCGCCCGCAGGTCGGCGAGGCCACCCAGCGGATCGACCACCGTGCCATCCGCCTGCGCATAAAGCGCGTTCATGGTGAAGTCGCGGCGCGAGGCGTCATCCTCGACTCTGTCCGCGAAGGCCACGGTCGCGTGGCGGCCGAAGGTTTCCACATCGCGGCGGAAGGTCGTCACCTCATGCGGGACATGGGCGGCGATCACCGTCACCGTGCCATGGTCAAACCCCGTCGGCACCGCTTTCAGGCCCGCGGCCGCCGCCAGGTCCATCACCCGCTGCGGCGGCGCGTCGGTGGCGATGTCGATATCGCTGACCGGCGCGCCCAGCAGGGCGTTGCGCACGCAGCCGCCCACCAGCAGCGCCCGGTGCCCCGCGTCCCCAAGCATCGCCAGCACCGCCTGAAGCCCCGGCTCTGCTATCCAGTCATCCGTGATCCGCATCTTCGGCCATCCGATCCGCCAGCGCTTTGAGCATACGCGCGGTCGCGCCCCAGATGTAATAGGGGCCGTAGGGGGCCACCCAATAGGGCCGCTGTACCCCGAGCCAGCGCCGATGCTCGATGCGATAGCGCGCGGGGTTGCCGACATGCGACAGCGGCACGGTGAAGACCTCCTCCACCTCGCCCGCCTCGGGCACCGGCATAAACGCCCCGCGGATGCGCGCCAGAACCGGGGTCACCACAAAACCCGTCACCGTCTCATGCGCCGGCATCACGCCCAGAACCTCGACGCGGTCGCGGGGCAGCCCCACCTCCTCCTCCGCCTCTCGCAGGGCGGCATCCACCGAACCCTCATCCCCCGGATCGACCTTGCCGCCCGGAAAGGCGATCTGCCCCGGATGGTGCTTGAGCCGCGAGGAGCGCTTGGTCAGCACCACCTCGGGCCCGCGTGGCCCGTCCTGAAACGCCACCAGCACCCCGGCCGCGCGCAGCACCCGGCCCGCGGGCAAGGTGATGCCGCGGGCCAGGTCATAATCCGACGAGGGCCGCCCCGGACGCGCCAGCGCCCGGATCACCGGGGCCAGCGGGTCACGGGGGGCCAGCGTATCAGGCATCGTCACCCTCCGGCGTGCGCGTCGCCTCGAACCCCAGCGTCAGCGGGTCCAGCACGTAATGCGCGCCGCAGAACTGGCAATCGGCGGTAACGGTGCCTTCGGGCGTCGTCATGTAGCGGATGTCCTTGGCCGAATAGATCGACAGGCTCTGCCGGACCTTCTGGGCCGAGCAGGTGCAACCGAACTCCACCCGCTGCGGATCGTAGACACGGGTGCCTTCCTCGTGGAACAGCCGCACCAGCAGGTCGGTCGGCTGCACGGTCGGGCCGATCAACTCCAGCTCCTCGACCGTGTCGAGCAGCAGGTTGGCGCGGGTCCAGTTCTCGCCCTCATCACCATCCAGCAGATCCGATGCCGACAGCAGCCCGCCCTCGCCGCTGCCGCCTTCCAGCGCGACAAAGGGCGATGCCTTGGGCATGTGCTGCAGCATCACCCCGCCCGCCCGCCAACGCTCGGAGCGGCCCGCGAGGGTGGAGCGGCCATAGGACAGCGCAAACCGGGTCGGCAGCTGTTCGGACTGCGCGAAATACGCCTCGGCGCAGTCCGACAACGACTCGCCGGCAATCGGGGTCAGGCCCTGATAGGGCACGGTGCCCTCGCCCTGGTCGATCAGCACCGCGAAATAGCCCTTGCCGATCAGATCGAACGGCCGCACGCCCTCGACCAGACGGTCGGCATCATAGCTGGCCCAGGCACGGATCCGCGCCGGCTCTCCCTCGGCCGTAGGGCCGTAGTAATCGGTGGCGATGATCCGGGCCGGCCCGTCGCCGCGGATCTGCAGCGACAGCTTCCAGCGCAGGTCGATGGTCTGGCCGATCATCGCGGTCAGCAGCGCAGCCTCCGCCACCAGCGCCTCGATGGCCGCGGGGTAGTTGTGCTGCCTCAGGACATTTTCCAGGACGCCATCCAGCCGCGCGACACGGCCACGGATATCGGCCTTGTCGAGTTGAAACGGCAGGACGGTATCGTCCCAGGCGATCTGCGACAGCGTGGTCATGGGGTATCCTTCGGGGGAGACTTCAGACGAGTCTTGGGGGGTTTTCTTGGCGCTTGCGCCTTGGCATACCGCGATCATATAGGCGCGGCAACGCTTGGACCAAGGGGTATGCAATGATCAGACGGGTGGGCGAGCCGCCGAAAGCCGGGCAGCGCTACACGCGGAGGCCCGGGGTTTACGCGGTGCTGGCGCTGGCAGGCGACGTGCTGCTGACCCATCAATCCGCCCCGGTGCCGGAGTTTCAGCTGCCCGGCGGCGGGATCGATCCGGGCGAGCACCCCCTGCGCGCCCTGCACCGCGAGGTGATGGAGGAAACCGGCTGGACCATCGCGGGGGCACGGAGGCTGGGGGCATTCCGGCGCTTCACCTACATGCCGGAATATGACCTTTGGGCCGAGAAGCTCTGCACCGTCTATCTGGCGCGCCCGGTGCGCCCGCTGGGGCCGCCCACTGAACCCGGGCACAGCGCCGTCTGGATGTCCGCGGCGGATGCAGCGGCGCATCTGGGGAATGAGGGCGACCGGCATTTCCTGATGGAGGCGATGGCCCGGCACCGCTAGCCGACATTCTCCTTGGCGCCGTGAAACTCGAAGAACACCGCCGACACATCATCGGTGAACGCGCCGCCCGTGAACGCCTCCAGATCCCAGACAAGCGCCTCGAGAAACGCTGGTCCGCCAAGCCCGGCACTGCGGGTCATCAGGCGCGACAGTCCCTGCTCGCCCAGTTGCACCCCCTCGGCATCCGCCGCCTCGGTGATCCCGTCCGAGGCCAGAAGCAGCCGGTCGCCGGGGCGCAGCGTAGCGGTGAAGTCCTGATAGGCCGCGCCCTCCAGCAGCCCGACCGGCAGGCCGCCTGCACCAAGATAGTCGATTCGCCCGCAGGCCCGCTGGATCGCCGGGTGCGGATGCCCGGCCTGAACCATCGCCACCTGCCCCGAGATCAGGTCCACATCGGCATAAAGCAGGGTGAAGTAGGTTTCAGTGTCCATCTCCTCCAGCAGCACGCGGTTCAGATGCGCGGCAACCTCGGCGGGCGGGCGAGCGTCGTAGATGCCGAAATCCGACAGCACCAGCGCAATGTTCTGTTCCGGCGAGGTACCCGACAGCAGCCCCGCCAGCCGCGCCGTCATCAGCGCCGAGGTGACGCCATGCCCCGACACGTCGATAGAGAACAGCCCGACCCGGCGCGCGTTGATCGGAAAGAACCCGACCAGATCGCCACCCACATGGCCCGAGGGGCGCAGCAGCAGCGACACCTCGGCATTGCCAAAGCTCCGATGGCGCTCGCGCACCAGGCTTTGCTGCAGCTTGCGCGCCTCGATCAGGTCGCGGTCCAGCGAGTCGTAGAGGGATTGCAGGGCATCGAGGGTCGAGGATACCAGTCGGTTCTTCTCGTTCAGCTCGCGCTCCATCCGCAAGATCCGCTCGCCCGCGGCGATCCGCGCCCTCAGCTCCTGACCATTCACCGGCTTGGTCAGGAAATCATCCGCCCCCGATTGCAACCCCTCTGCCACGTCGTTGGTTTCGGTCTTCGAGGTCAGCAGGATGAAGTACACATAGCGGCCCAGCATCTGCGCCCGGAAGGCCCGGCAGAACTCAAGCCCGTCCATCCCCGGCATCATCCAGTCCGACAGGATCAGGTCGGGCACCAGCCGCGCCGCAATCTCCAGCGCCTCGGCGCCCGAGGCAGCCTCGATCACCTCATAGCCCGCGCGGGCCAGCGTGGCCGACAGGATGCGGCGCTGCATCCGGCTGTCATCGACGACCAGCACCCGGCGCACCGCCCCGAAGCCGGGGCTGCCGTCCTCCGTGATCTGCGTCTGTTGGGGCAGCTTCAAGGTCGGTGGCTCCTCCTCGCTTCGGGCCATTAATACTGTGCGGCGTTAAGGGGCGATGAAGTTGCAAATGTGCAGGAGATGCCGACCCGGATTAACCGCCCGTTAAACGCGCGGGATCATGGTGGCCCTTGGTGTGTGGGGCATCATTGGGTGAGGTGTGGGATGATCGATTGGGATCGAGTGGTGGAATTGTGCTCTGAAATTGGCGCGGAGGGGTTTGGCGAGGTCGTCGATCTGTTCCTTGATGAGGTGGAAGGCGTCGTGATGCGCCTTGGCACCGCGCCGGACCCGGCAAAGTTCGAGGATGACCTGCATTTCCTGAAGGGCAGCGCCTGGAACCTTGGCTTCGCCGCCTTCGGCGCGCTGTGCCAAGATGGCGAGCGCAAGGCCGTCGCCGGGCGCGGGGGTGAGATCGACATTGCGGCGATCCTCGCCTGCTACGGCGCCTCGCGGCAGGAGTTCATGCTGCGGCTCGGCGAGTTTTGCAGCGCCGAGGGGCGCAGCGCCGCAGCCTAGATCAGGAACTCGGCCAAGGCTTCGTCATCGGTAATGTCCCGATAGGCGAAGCCGGCCGCATCCAGAAGGGCCGTCAGCCGGCCAAAGCTGTCGGCCTGCTTGGTCTCGATGCCGATCAGGACCGAGCCGAAGTTGCGCGCCGATTTCTTCAGGTATTCGAAGCGGGCGATGTCGTCATCGGGGCCTAGCATCTCCAGAAACTCGCGCAGGGCACCGGGGCGCTGCGGCATCCGCAGGATGAAGTATTTCTTCAGCCCGGCAAAGCGTTGCGCGCGTTCCTTCACCTCGGGCAGACGTTCGAAGTCGAAATTGCCGCCCGACGTCACGCAGACCACCGTCTTGCCCGCGATCCGGTCTGCCAACAGCGGCAGCACGTCGATGGACAGCGCGCCCGCCGGTTCCAGCACGATCCCCTCGACATTCAGCATCTCCAGCATGGTGCCGCAGATCCGGTCCTCGGGCGCCAGAAGCACCTGATCGGGGCTTGCCCAAGCCAGCCGCGCAAAGGTGCGGGCACCGATCCGGGCCACCGCCGCGCCATCGACGAAGCTGTTCACCCGCTTCAGCGTCACCGGCTCCCCGGCCTGCAGCGCCGCCATCAGGCTGGCGCCGCCAAGCGGCTCGACAAAGCGATAGTCCACCTCTGGCGCCACCTCGCGCAGGTAGCTGGTCACGCCCGCCGACAGCCCGCCGCCACCCACCGGCAGCACCACCAGATCGGGCGCGCGGCCAAGCTGCTCCATCATCTCCACCGCGACCGAGGCCTGGCCCAGGATCACGTCCTCATCATCGAAGGGCGCCAGGAAATGCGCCCCCGCCTGCGCACAGAACGTCTGGGCCGAGGCGAGCGTCTGGTCGAAATAATCCCCCGTCAGCACGATCTGCACCTTGTCGCCGCCAAAGGCGCGGGTCTTGTCGATCTTCTGCTGCGGCGTCGTGACCGGCATGAAGATGGTGCCCTGCACGCCGAAATGCCGGCAGGCAAAGGCCATGCCCTGCGCGTGGTTGCCGGCGCTGGCGCAGACGAAATGCCCCTGCCCCGGCTGCGCATCGCGCACCTTGCGCATCGCAGTGAAGGCGCCGCGCAGCTTGTAGCTGCGCACCGGCGTCAGATCCTCGCGCTTCAGCCAGATCTCGGCACCGTAGCGGGCCGACAGGAAGTCGTTCCGCTGCAAGGGGGTTGGGTCAAACAGGTCGCGCAAGGCTGCCGTGGCAAGGCGGGCGTTCTGGGGAAAATCGGTCATCCGCCAGTCCTGCCGCTGCCGTTCCGGCTTGGCAAGCCCGATCCGGCATTGCGCCCGATACAATTTGCCGAAGCCCTGCCCAAGCGCGGGCCTTGTCGCACAGGGAAAAACCGACTACGCCCGCGTGTCAGTTGACCCAATGCGATGGAGCCGCCCTGATGTCCGCGCCCAAGAAAGTCGTCCTCGCCTATTCCGGCGGCCTCGATACCTCGATCATCCTCAAATGGCTGCAGACGGAATACGGCTGCGAGGTCGTGACTTTCACCGCCGATCTCGGCCAGGGCGAAGAGCTGGAACCCGCGCGCCAGAAGGCGATCATGCTGGGGATCAAGCCCGAGAACATCCATATCGTCGATGTGCGCGAGGAGTTTGTGCGGGATTTCGTGTTCCCGATGTTCCGCGCCAACGCGCTCTATGAAGGGCTGTATCTGCTGGGCACCTCGATCGCGCGGCCGCTGATCTCGCAGCATCTGGTGCGGATCGCGCATGAGACGGGCGCAGACGCGGTGTCTCATGGCGCCACCGGCAAGGGCAATGACCAGGTGCGGTTCGAGCTTTCGGCCTATGCGCTCGACCCCTCGATCCGGGTGATCGCGCCGTGGCGCGAGTGGGATCTGTCCTCGCGCACCAAGCTACTGGAATTCGCCGAGGCCAACCAGATCCCGATCGCCAAGGACAAGCGCGGCGAGGCGCCGTTCAGCGTGGACGCGAACCTGCTGCACACCTCCTCCGAGGGCAAGGTGCTGGAGAACCCGGGCGAGGAAGCCCCGGATTATGTGTATCAGCGCACCGTCAGCCCCGAACAGGCGCCCGATCAGGCCGAAATGGTGGAGATCACCTTCGAGAAGGGCGATGCCGTGGCGATCAATGGCGAGGCGATGAGCCCGGCCACGATCCTGACGAAGCTCAACGAGCTGGGTGGCAAGCACGGCATCGGCCGGCTGGATCTGGTGGAGAACCGCTTCGTGGGGATGAAATCGCGCGGGATTTATGAGACCCCCGGCGGCACCATCCTGCTGGAGGCGCATCGCGGGATCGAGCAGATCACACTCGACAGCGGCGCGGGGCACCTCAAGGACTCGATCATGCCGCGCTATGCGGAACTGATCTACAATGGCTTCTGGTTCAGCCCCGAGCGCGAGATGCTGCAGGCGCTGATCGACAAGAGCCAGGAGCATGTGACCGGCACCGTGCGCGTGAAGCTGTACAAGGGCTTTGCCCGAACCGTGGCGCGCTGGTCGGACCATTCGCTCTATTCCGAGGCGCATGTGACCTTCGAGGAAGACGCCGGCGCCTATGACCAGAAGGACGCGGCGGGCTTCATCCGCCTGAACGCGCTGCGGCTGAAACTGCTGGCCACGCGGAACGCGCGGTTCAAGTAAGCGAGGCGCAGCAACGGGTTACGGGCGGTTCCTCACGGGGCCGCCCTTTTTCTATGCAATGCGGGTCCGTGACGCAGCGGCACACTTGCCCGGCTTTTGGCCCCGCAGCAGGGTGCCCTGAGATGGCAAGGGGGCGCTGATGGCACTGGACAGGATCACCGAGAAGATGCGCGAGAAACTGGCGGTGACGCCGTTCTCCGGCTCGCTGAAATTCGACTGCGGCGAGGCGGGGGTGATCGTGCTGGCGGATGGCACGGCGAGCCGGGACGACCGGGCGGCGGATTGCACGATCCGTATCACCGAGGACAATCTGGTGAAGCTGCTGACCGGCAAGCTGAATCCGATGACGGGGGTGGTGACGGGCAAGCTGAAGGTGTCTGGCGACCCGACGGTGGCGATGAAGCTGGCGAAGCTGATCGGCTGAACGCGCATCGACAAGGGCATGGATGCGTACCATCCCTGCCCTTGTCCGTGGATTTATGCGTGCCGTTTACCGTCGCAGGGCGCCCGCGACGGCGTGGATATGCTCCGTCCCGATCCCGCAGCAGCCGCCGATGATCGTGGCACCCCCCGCCGCCCAGCCTTGTGCCATCGCCGTATAGGCTGATGTCGTCAGGTCATCCCGTACCGCGCTGACCACCTCATTCGCGCCGCCATCCTCATCTTGCGAGGTGAAGGCATTGGCGTAGACGCCAAGCGGGATCCGGTCGCCGATCACCGCGCGGGCGGCGTCCAGCGCGCCCTGCATCACCTCGGGCATCGAGCAGTTGAACAGCATCGCCGAGGCCCCGACGCGCAGCGCCAATGTCGCCGCCTCCGCCACCGGCTGGCCAGAGCGCAGGCAGGGCTCGTCCGTCGCCTCATCGCCATCGCGCAGGGTGAAGGACAGCCAGATCGGTTTGCCGGTGCCGGCCACGGCCTTGGCGGCCGCCTCGGCCTCCTCTAGGCTGCTCTGGGTTTCGGCCAGCCACAGGTCGACATGGGGCGCAAGGCCCGCGACCAGCGGGGCCAGCAGTGCTGCGGCCTCGCCTGCGCGGAAGAGGTCGGGGCGGTAGGAGCCGAAGACCGGCGGCAAGGAGCCGGCCACCTGCACACCGGTGCCAGCATCCGCCGCCTCGCGGGCAAGCCGCCCGGCCAGCGAGGCCAGACGCTCGGCATCGGCATCGAACCGGGCCTGACCGATGTGGAAGGGCACAAGCGCGTAGCTGTTGGTGGTGATGACGGTCGCCCCCGCCGCAACGAAGCGCTCATGCGCGGCGCGCACCGTCTCGGGTGCCTCCATCAGCGCCAGCGCCGACCATTCGGGTTGGCGGAAGGGGGCGCCGCTACGCTCGAGCTCGCGGCCCATGCCGCCGTCCAGGATCGTGATCATGTGGGGTTGTCCTTTGTGCGGTTGATGGTATCGAGGGCGTGTTGAAGGTCGCCGATCAGGTCTTCCGCCGCCTCCAGCCCGATGGAGAGCCGGATCAGATCCGCCGGGCAGCGGGTGCCCGGGCCCTCGGTCGCCGCCCGTCGCTCGATCAGGCTTTCGGTCGAGCCGAGCGAGGTGGCGCGGCGGAAGATGCGCACCGCCGCCACCACGGCATCGGCGCGGGCGGCAGTGCCCATCCGGAAGGACAGCATCGGCCCGAAACCATTGGTGTACTGCGCGCAGGCGATGGCGTGCTGCGGATGGTCCGGCAGGCCGGGATAATGGACCGTCAGCCCCTGATCCGCCAACCAGACCGCCAGCCGCGCGGCCGTGGCCGAGGCCCGCTCCATCCGCAGCACGAAGGTGCGCAGGCCGCGCAGCAGCAGCCATTCGCTGAAGGGGGCCAGGATCGTGCCGGTATCGGTGCGGTGCTGGACCAGCGCCGCGCGCGCGTCGGGATCGGCCAGGGCCAGTGCTCCTGCCATCAGGTCGCCATGCCCGTTCAGGAACTTGGTCGCCGAATGCAGCACCACATCGGCCCCAAGTGTCAGCGGGCGGATGTGGTGGGGCGTGGCGGCGGTCGCATCGACCAGCAGCAGCGCGCCCGCGCCGTGCGACAGGGCCGACAGGCGGCGCAGGTCCGGCACCTGCCACAGCGGGTTGCCGGGAAACTCTGCCCAGACCATGCCCACACGTCCCGATGACAACTGCGCGGCGACGGCAGCAAGGTCGGTCATCTCGACCAGTCGCAGCGACAGCCCGCGCGCGGCAGTGGCGCGCTGCACGATGCCGCGAAACTCGTAATAGCCCTCGGCCTCCAGCAAGACCTCGCGCCCCGGCGGCACAAGGGCCAGCGCTGCTTGCGCCGCCGAGGCGCCAGAGGCGAAGGCGAGAGCGCTTGCCGCCTCATCCAGCCGGGCGAGGATCGTTTCCAGCAGCGTCTCGCCGTCTGGGCCAGAGCGGGCATAGCCACGCGACGGCCCGCCCGGCTGCGCGGCATGGGTGACCGACAGCCGCAGCGGCGGGACCAGCCCGCCTGCGCCATCGGTGACGCCGTCCAGCCCGGCAAGGAGGGTGTCGATCTTCATCTTCTTGTGCAACCGCCCAAAATTTCGTCGTATCTCGTCTTGAGGATTGACTGTCGATTGTCGATCCTTGACATCGGCCGCTCGCAACGTGCCCTAGAGAGGCCGGTCACTGCAAGGCACATTCGAAGGACGCATCATGGCGCAAACTCTCGTCAACGATCCAGGGCCGGAAATCGCCGCCCTCATCCAGTCGGTCGAGGCGCGCCTCATCGAGATCCGCCGCGACATCCACGCCCATCCCGAGATCGGATTCGAGACGGTCCGCACCGCCGCCAGCGTCATGCGCGAGCTGGAAGCCCTGGGCCTGTCGCCGAAAGCCGGCGTCGGCCGGACCGGCGTGGTGGCCGAGATTGCCGGTGCCGCGCCCGGCCCGTGCCTGATCCTCCGCGCCGATATGGATGCGCTGCCGATCCACGAGATGACGGGCCTGCCCTTCGCCTCGACCATTCCCGGCAAGATGCATGCCTGCGGGCATGACCTGCATACGGCGGCGCTGATTGGCGCAGCCTCGGCGCTGAAGGAGCTGGCCCCGCGGCTGCGCGGCACCGTGCGGCTGGTGTTCCAGCCGGCCGAGGAGACGCAAGACAGCGGCGCCGCCGCGATGGTTGCCGATGGGGCGGCCGACGGGGCCGACATGGCGATTGCCTTCCACAACCGCCCGGAAATCCCGGCAGGACAAGTGCTGCTGAACCGCGGCGCCAGCACAGCCTCCAGCGACGAATTCCGCGTGGTGATGCATGGCAAATCGGGGCACGCCGCGCGCCCCCATGCCGCCGCCGACCCCATCGTCGCGGCGGCCTTCGTCATCGCGCAGCTGCAAACCGTGATCTCGCGCGAGATGGACCCGGCGATGTCGGCGGTGCTGACCGTGGGCCATATTACCGGCGGGGCCACGCAGAACATCATCCCCGACAGCTGCATGTTCGAGGGCACCGTCCGCGCCCGCACGCCCGCATCCCGCGACCGGGCCGAGGCATCGCTGCGCCGGATCTGCGAGGGCGTCGCCATGGCGCAGAACCTGCGGGCCGAGGTCGAGTATGTCCGCGGCGCGCCGATGGTGCTGAACGATGACCGCTTGGTCGATCTGGCGGCAACCGTGCTGGCCGCGCAATTCGGCGCCGCACCCGAGGTGCAGCAAGGCACCAGCTTCGGGGCCGAGGACTTCTCGTTCTTCTCGGAACGGATGCCCTCGATCCAGATCCATGTCGGCTCTGGCCAGCCGGGGCGCGACGACCGCGTCCACAACTCCGACTATCAGCCGGATGAGGCCTGCATCGCGCAAAGCGCGGTGGCCCTGACCCGAATGGCCGTCGAACTCCTGTCCTGATCATCCTGACCCAGAGGCCCCTCCCATGACCGTCACCAGAAGAACCTTCGTCTCGACCCTCGCCGCCGGCACCGGCCTGCTGGCCGCCCCCGGCCTGCTGCGCGCGCAGGCCCGCACCATCCGCTTCGCCACGGAGGGCGCGTTCCCTCCGTTCAACCAGACCGCCCCTTCGGGCGCGATCACCGGGTTCGAGCCGGAGCTGGTGCAGGCGCTGTCGGAACGTCAGGGCTTTGAATTCGAGCTGATCGCCCAGGCCTGGGACGGCATGATCCAGGGCCTGATCGACGGCAAGTATGACGCCGTGGTCGATGCCATTTCCGTCACACCGGCGCGGCAGGAGGTGATCGACTTCTCGCTGCCCTACACCACCGGCGGATCGGCCTTCGTGACGGTCAATGAAACCGGCCTGACCCTGCCCGAGACCGGGATCAAGGTGGACCTTGCGGATGAGGCCGGTGCAAAACCCGCCATCGACGCCGTTGCCGCAGCGCTGAAAGGCAAGACCGTCGCGGTGCAGGTCTCGACCATCCAGTCGGGATTCCTTGACACCTATCTTGCGCCGCAGGGCGTGACGGTGCGCGCCTATCAGACGGGGCCCGAGGCCTATCAGGATCTGCTCAACGGGCGGGCGGATGCGGTCATGGCCTCGGTCACCAACCTGTCGGCCTTCCTCAAGAAGAACGAGGGCAAGGTTGCAATCAGCGGCCCGACCTTCGGCGGCGGGCTGATGGGCAATGGCGCGGCCATCGCCATCGCCAAGGGCAGCGACCTTGCCGCGATGTTCAACGAGGGGCTGAAGGCGATGTCGGATGACGGCAGCCTGTCGGACCTGTCGGCCAAGTGGTTCGGCATCGACGTCACCCCGAAGCTCTGAGGCCTCAGGTGGATTTCGACTGGGCATTGCTCGGCTTCGGCCCGGAAGGCTGGGGCATGGTCCTGATCCGGGCCGGCGGCATGACGCTGGTCGTGTCCATCTGCGCCTTTATGCTGGGTCTGGTCCTGGGCACGCTCTGTGCCTGGGCCCGGATCGCCGGCAGCCGCTGGGTTCAGCGGCTGGCCATCGGCTATACCGTCGTGCTGCGCGGCGTGCCTGACCTTCTGGTGATCTACCTCTTCTACTTTGGCGGGCGTCAGGTGGTGGCGGCCGTCGGCACCGCGCTTGGGTTCGAGGGGCCCTTCGATATCAGCGGCTTTGTCGCGGGGGTGCTGGCCATCGGCCTGATCTCCGGCGCCGCGCAATCCGAGGTGCTGCGGGGCGCCTACTACGCGGTTCCCACCGGCACCATCGAGGCGGGGCGCGTGGTCGGCATGGGCCGCCTGACGCTGTTCCGCCGGGTGATCGCGCCGCAGGCCCTGACCACCGCCATTCCGGCAATGGGGAACCAGTGGCAATCCGTCATCAAGGAGACGGCGCTGATCTCGGTCACCGGGCTGGTCGAAACGATGCGCCAGGTCTCCATCGCCGCAGGCTCCACCCAAGAGCATTTCATGTTCTACCTCGCCGGCGCGGTGATCTTCCTGATCATCACCAGCCTGTCGGACATCGTCTTCCGCATTGCCGAGCGGCGCTCGCTGCGCGGCCATCAGCAGGGACATGCCTGACATGGATACCGAATTCCTGTCGGGGATCTTCCTCAAGCTGCTGACCGGCCTGCCGCTGACGCTGAACCTGACCGCGCTGTCGCTTCTGGGCGGAGGGATGCTGGCGCTGCTGCTGAACCTGATGCGCGCGAGCCGCCTCGGCAATACCATCGCCGCGACTTACGTCTTCGTGTTCCGCGGTACGCCGCTGCTGATCCAGATCTTCATGATCTACTATGGCCTCGCCAGCTTTGACGCCGTGCGCAGCAGTTTCCTGTGGCCCTTCCTGCGCGAGCCCTATTGGTGCGGCCTGCTGGCGCTGGCGCTGAACGATGCCGCCTATACCTCCGAGATCCTGCGCGGGGGCCTGCGCGCCGTGCCGCAGGGTGCGGTCGAGGCCGGGCGCGTGTCGGGCATGAGCCGGATCATGGTCATGCGCCGCATCGTGTTGCCGCTGGCGATGCGGCAGGCGTTGCCTGCCTACAGCAACGAGATCATCTCGATGCTGAAAGCCACCGCGCTTGTCAGCACGATCACGCTGCTGGATGTCACCGGCCTCGCACGGGCCGAGGTTTCGGCCACCTATCGCGCGGTCGAGATATTCCTCTGCGCCGCCGTCATCTACCTTGCCCTGTCGCTGCTGGTGACACGGGGCGCGGGCTGGCTGGAACGGCGCCTCTCTCCGTACAAGTTTGGAGTGTCTGCATGAGCATCCCCGCCATCGCCGTGACCGGCCTGCACAAGAGCTTTGGGGCGAATGCCGTGCTGCGCGGCATCGACCTGAAGGCACAAGATGGCGACGTGATCTCGCTGATCGGTGCCTCGGGCTCCGGCAAGTCGACCTTCCTGCGCTGCATCCCGATGCTGGAGGTGCCAGACAGCGGCATCGTCGCAGTCGGCGAGCATGTCATCGAACCCCGCGGCGGGATCCTGTCGCGGCGCGACAAGGTGACGGCGCGCACAATCCGCAGCGAGCTGGGGTTCGTCTTCCAAGGCTTCAACCTCTGGCCCCATCGCACCGTGCTGGAAAACGTCATCGAGGCACCGATCCACGTGCAGGGCCGCCCCCGCGCCGAGTGCGTTGAGGAGGCCGAGGCACTGCTGGACAAGGTTGGCCTGTCGGACAAGCGCGATGCCTGGCCCGTCCACCTGTCGGGCGGCCAGCAACAGCGCGTCGCCATCGCGCGGGCGCTGGCGCAGCACCCCCGCGCCCTGCTGTTCGACGAGCCGACAAGCGCGCTCGACCCCGAACTGGTGGGCGAGGTGCTGAAGGTCATCCGCAGCCTGGCCGAGGAAGGCCGCACCATGCTGATCGTCACGCATGAGATGGGCTTTGCGCGCGAAGTCTCGTCGCGTACGGTCTTCTTGCATCAGGGGCTGATCGAGGAAGATGGTCACCCGGATCAGGTGTTCGGCAACCCGGTTTCCGACCGTTGCCGCGCCTTCGTGTCGGGCCATTTTCAAAGGAACAGGTGATGCGGCAGAAACTGGAGCGGAAGAGCCTTCAGGATGATGCGACGGACTGGCTGCGCCGCGCGATCATCCTGGGAGAGTTCGCTCCGGGATCGGTGCTGACCGAGATTGCGCTGAGCGAGGCCATCGGTGTGGGCCGCAGCACCGTGCGCGCCGCGCTGTTCATGGCCGAGGGCGAAGAGCTGGTGATGCGCACGCCCTATTCGAATTGGCGCGTCGCCCCGCTCGATGCGCAGAACATCTGGGAAATCTACACCCTGCGCGCCGCCTTCGAAGGCCTCGCCGCCCGGATTTTGGCCCAACGGCGCGCGGCGCTTGGCACCAACCTGGTCGATGCGGCCTTCGAGGCACTGCACCTTGCCGATGGCAATGACACGGATGCGCGCGTCGCCGCCGACCTCGGCTTTCACGCCAGTTTCGTCACCCAGACCGGCCACGGCCACCTGATCCGGCGGCACCGGTCCCTGGCGGGCAAGGTCGAGTGGCTCTATCGCTGGTCGGAACGGCACTGGCCGCTGCGCAACCCGCTGGTGGCCGAGCATGAGGACCTGTACCGGGCGCTGACCGCGGCCGGGCCGGACGAGGCGGAACGTGCCGTGCGGGCGCATATCGACACGTCCATCCACCTCGACATCGCCGGCGCAGAGGAGCTTGCGCGGCGTCAGGCCATGAGCGGCGTGGTCCGGCCCGCAGTGGGGAAGGTCAGCGCGGGGTCATAGGTCCCGAAGCTGGCAAGCACCTGCGCATCGCAGTCCCGCTGCCAATGACTGCCCGGCACAACGGCGGTGACCACGGGGAACCGCGCAAGGAATCCCTGCGTCGCGGGGCAGGTTTCCATCGCGATGCTGACAAGGCCCGCGACGACGCCGTTCTGGCGCTCGACCAGGGCAATGGCCGCCTCCATCGTGCCGCCGGTCTGGATCCACTGATCCGCCAGCAGCACCCGCGTTCCGGGCGCGAAGGCCGGCAGGCGCATCTCCATGTCCTGCGTGCGCCCGGAATAGTTGGTAAAGCTGACGCGGTCAGTATCGACGCAGAGCTTGCCCGCCTTGCGCACCGGCAGGAAGCCGCGGCCCGTGCGTGCGGCGATGCCGGCGCCAAGGACAAAGCCCATCGCGTCGCATCCGCCGACCACGTCGAAATCGACGCCCTTCAGGTCCGCGATCAGGTCATCCAGCAGATCCTCGAACGCGGCGGCATTGATGTAGATCGACGTCGGGTCCAGCCAGGCAAATTTGGGGCCCTTGGTGTTGGGGGACATCAGCGGCAGATACCAGCGGTCGTCGCGGGGGCCTTTGGGGTCGGTCATGGGCGGGGTGCTCCGAAATCGCGGGACAGGTCAAGCAGCGCGGCAAGGCGCGCCGGGTCTATGGTGTAGAAATCGCCAGGATGGTTGATGCCGGTCGCCACCAGGAAGCAGTCGACATCGGCGGCGTAGCTGGCGGCATTGTCGGGGGTGATGCCCGAGGCCACCGCCAGCGGCGCAGGCCCGAGCCCGCGGCGGAAGGCGGTGATCTTGTCCATATCCGCCGCATGGCCGGTGGCGAGGCCCGAGGTAGTGACCACCTCCATGAACGGGCGGGCGATATGGGCGGAATGCTCATTCAGCGCCGGATCGACAGGGCGCTGCTTCTTGAAGCAGACGCCGCCGAAATAAAGCCCGCGCCAGCCGCTGGCATCGCGGATCGCGGCGATGGCCTCGGCCTCGGACTGGGTCGGCTGGCGTTCATCCATTCCGGCATCGTCGGCCCAGTAGGCATCGAGGGCGAAGCCCTCTGCCGCAAGCTGGCCCAGAACCGGGAAGGCGCTGCGCCCCGACTGCGCCAGAAAGTTCACGCCCAGCCAGATGTCGGGGCAGGCCGCCCGCACCTCGCGCAGGATCGGCAAGAACTGGTCCACCGGGAAGTCATGGTTTATCAGGAAGATGCCTGGGGCACCCAGCCGCGCCGCCGTGGAGATGTTGCGCAGCGCCTGTGCGGCGCCCAGCACATGGATCACCGGGGTGACCACCGGACCCGGCGATTTGAACAGACGGTGGAAAGCGCTTCGGTCCATGTCAGGCTCCTTCGACTTGAGGGAGCGTAAGAAGCGATTGAGGATTGGAGAAATTTATATTTACAATGCTCCCATAAGAGCTGGAAATGGATCGCCATGCCCATCAACGTTCCGACAGACCTGCTGCGCACCTTCGTGACCGTGGTGGACCTTGGCAGCTATACCCGGGCAGCGGCGGCCTTGGGGCGCACGCAACCGGCGATCAGCCTGCAGATCCGGCGGCTGGAAGAGCTGCTGCGCACCAACCTGCTGAAGACCGAAGGCCGGCAGATGCGGCTGACGGATTCAGGCGTGGCGCTTGGCCCCTATGCACGGCAGATGCTGCGGCTGAATGATGACATCGTCGCGCATTTCGCCAATGAATCGCTGTCGGGCTGGATCAGGGTCGGGCTGCCGACCGACTTTTCCAACTCGTTCCTGCTGAACGCCATCACCCGCTTTGCCGCCAGCCATCCCGATGTGCGGATCGAGGTGACGAGCCTTCTGTCGCGCAACCTGCGCACCGAGCTTGCGGCGGACCGGCTGGAACTGGTGGCCGGCATCGCGCCGACGCAAGATGAGGCGTTCCTGGTCAACTCCGCCAGCATCACTCCCCTCTGGGCCGTGGCCGAGGGCTTTCGGTGGGAGCCGCGCACCGCGCTGCCCATCGTGCGCCACCCCGATCCTTGCGAATACGCTGAACGGATGGTGGCCGCACTGCGCGGCGCGCGCAAAAGCTGGACCACGATGATGGTGGCGACGGATGTGGCCGGCATTCAGGCGGCCATCTGCGCCGGCATCGGCGTCAGCGCGCTGACGCCCGCCACGCTGGTGCCCGGAATGCGGATCGGGCGCGCGGATGAAGGCTTCCCCCCGCTGGCCCCGCTGCGCATTGGCCTCTTCTACAAACACGCCCGCCTGTCGAAGGCGGGGCATGGCCTTGCGCAATGGCTGATGCAGCATATCACCCTTGCCGGGCAGGCGGCCGGGGGCGATGCCGGTGCATAAGCGCCGCTTATGATGACATACGCAGACCAAATTTCCATAACGCAGATAGCCGCCCCTAATCTTCCCCAAGGCCACGGCGAATCAGACCACGGCCATCACAACGGGGATCTTCTCACATGACACAGAGCCGACTTTCGCTGACCCGCCGCACGCTGCTGCGCGGCGCCGGGGCCGTCGCCCTTTCTGCCCCGATGCTGAACCGGGCCTGGGCGCAAAGCCCCACCGAGATCACCATGCTGGCATGGTATGGCCATGCCGAGCCAGACATGGTGGGCGAATTCGAGGCCGAGAATAACGTCAAGTTCGTGCCGAAATACTATGCCGGCGGCGACAACATGCTGGCGCTGATCTCGCAATCCCCACCCGGCACCTATGACCTGATCCTGTCGGATGCCGAGTTCGTGCAGCAGCTGAACGCCGCCGGGTATATCGAGGAAATGGACCCCTCGCTCTATCCGTTCGACGACTTCTTCCCCGAGTTCCAGAAATTCCCCGGCCACTGGACCGATGATACCCTGTGGTCGGTGATGGTGCGCTACGGCCTTCTGGGCGTGTCCTACAACACCGACGCGCTGACCCGCGCCGAAGCCATGAGCTACAATGCCTATTGGAACCCCAAGCTGACCGGCAAGGTCGGGCATTTCGACTGGCATCTGCCCAGCCTTGGTCAGATCTCGCTGCTGAACGGCAACAAGTCCCCCACGCCCTTCGACATCGACGAGGCGGCATGGGAGGCGGTGCAGGAAAAGACCCTCAGCCTCAAGCCGCAGGTCGGCGGGTATTTCGACTATGGCGGCACGTTCTCCAGCCTGAAGAACGGCGAGATGTTGGCGATGGTCGGCATCGGCGACTGGATCACCGGCGTGCTGCGCAAGGATGGCGCAAAGGTCGACAGCGTGATCCCCGAAGAGGGCGGCATCCAGTGGACCGAGAGCTATTCCATCGGCAAGGGCACCTCGAAGACCGAGATCATCAACAAGTTCATCAACTACATGCTGGGGCCGAAGGGTCAGGTCAAATCCATCCAGATGGCGGCCTATCCGGGCCTGTCGCCCACGAAATCCGGCTGGAAGGCCATTCAGGAGGCGAACCCGGACGAGGCAAAGCGGTCCGGCCTGATCGAGGGCGATGACAACGACCCGATCAAGCTGTTCCGCGAGGGGCGCATCTTCTACCGCGACACGCCCAAGCAGCAGACGCTGGAAGACTGGAACGACTTCTGGTCGGATTACAAATCGGCCTAAGGTCCGACGGGGCCGGCGACACGCGCGCCGGCTCGTTTCCCAGAAAGCGAATGCATGATCGACCGTTCCGGCCTCTACCGCCTGACATGGCGCTTGCCCCTTCTGCTGTGGCAGGGGGCGTTCTTCGTCGTGCCGCTGTGCTTCATGGCGGCAATGACCTTCTGGCTGGTGCAGAACTACCGGATGGAACCGGCCTTCGTCTGGACCAACTGGCAGCGGATGCTGGGGCGGGCGGTATTCTGGGATGCCTATTGGGTCACGCTCTGGCGCGCGGCACTGGCGGGGCTCATCGCCTCGGTGGTGGCGTTCCCGGCGTCCTATGTGCTGGCCTTCCGCATGGGCGAGGCTGGACGGCGCTTCGTGCTGCTGTGCCTGATCGTGCCGTTCTTCACCTCGTTCCTGGTGCGGGCCTATGCCTGGCAGGTGATCCTTGCCGAAAGCGGCCCGGTCAACGCGGTGCTTGGCGGGGTGGGTCTGGGGCCGTTCACCATGCTCAACTCCAGCTTCGGCACGATGGTCGGCTATCTGACGCTTGTCCTGCCGCTGGTGGTGATCTTCCAGACATGGAGCCTTGCCGCCATCGACCGCGCGCTGATCGAGGCGGCGTGGAACCTTGGCGCGACCCCGGTGAAAACGCTGCTGCGCGTCATCCTGCCTGCCGCGCGGACGGGGCTGTTGCTGGGCGCCGTCTTCGCCTTCATCATGAGCTTCGGCGATTTCGTCAGCCCGGCCTACCTTGGCGGATCGAAGCCGCCGACCCTGTCGATCCTGATCATCGACACCACGAAATCGGGCCAACAATGGCCGCGGGCTGCCGTCGTTTCGGTGATGATGATCGTCACGCTCTTCGCCACTGCCGCCGCCGCGCTGCGCCTTGCTTACGGGCGGCGCGGATGAGGCGGGCGGGGGATCTTCTGGGCGCCATCTATCTGGTCGCGCTCTTCGTCTTTGTCTTCGCCCCCATCGCGGCCAGCGTGGTGTTCTCCTTCAACTCCGACCGTTTCCCGACGCTGCCGCTGGGGAGCTTCACGACCGATTGGTACGCCCGCGCCTTTTCGCGGCCCGAGCTGTGGGAGGCGATTGCCAACTCCCTGCTGGTCGCAGCCGTCACCTCGGTGCTGGCCACCTTCATCGGCTTTGCCACCGCCTATACCGATTTCCGCTATGGCTTTCGGTTCAAGCAGGCCTATCTGGCGCTGGCGCTGCTGCCGCCCACCATGCCGCTGGTGATCATGGGGCTGGCGATGCTGGCCTGGCTGTCGCAGCTTGGGCTATCAGGCACGCTGCGGGGCATCATCATCGCCCATACCGTTCTGGCCACGCCCTTTGCCATGGCAATCTGCCGGCTGCGCCTGTCGCAGATGGATACGACGCTGGAGGCTGCGGCCTGGAACCTTGGTGCCGGGCAATGGGGCGCGATGCGCCATGTGATCCTGCCGTTCTGCGCGCCTGCCATCGTCTCGTCGCTGTGCCTGACGGCGGCGGTCAGCTTCGATGAATTCATCGTCGCGTGGTTCGTGTCGGGCCTGAACCGGACCGTGCCGGTGATGATCCTGGAAATCCTGCAGGGCAATGTCGACCCGCAGATCAATGCCATCGGCAGCGTGGTGTTCCTGACCTCGATGACGCTGGTGGTTCTGGCGCAACTGATGATCTTCCGGCGGAGGCGCCATGACTGACCCTACCCCAACCCCGCTTGTGCAGTTCCGCGGGGTGCGCAAGCTGTATGGCTCCGCCATTGCCGTCAAATCGCTGGACCTTGATATCGGCCGGGGCGAGTTCGTCGCGCTGATGGGGCCTTCGGGTTGCGGCAAGACCACCACTTTGCGGATGCTGGCGGGGCTGGAGACGCCGACCGCTGGCAGCATCACCATCGGCGGCAAGCTGATGAACGACGTGCCCGCCCATCAGCGCGATACGCCGCTGGTCTGGCAATCGCTGGCGCTGTTCCCGTTCCTCAGCGTGGTCGAGAATGTGGAATTCGGCCTGCGGATGCGCGGAGTGGCCGCGGGTGAACGCCGCAGCCGCGCGATGATGTGGCTGGAGCGGATGGGCCTGCAGGGGTTCGAGGCGCGCCGCATCGACCAGCTGTCGGGCGGGCAACGGCAACGGGTTGCGCTGGCCCGCTCGCTGGTCACCGAGCCAGAGATGCTGCTGCTGGATGAGCCGCTTTCGGCGCTGGATGCGCATCTGGTGATCCGGATGCAGGGCGTGCTGACCAAACTGCAACGCGAGCTTGGGATCACCTTCGTCTACGTCACCCACTCCCACTCCGAAGCCTTCGCGATGGCCGACCGCGTGGTCATCATGGGCCATGGCGAGATCGAGCAGATCGGTGCCCCGCGCGAGATTTTCCGCACCCCCCGGTCCCGCTTCGTGGCGGAATTCGTCGGGCGCAACAACATCATCGCGGGCGTGGTTGCCGGGGGAATCCTCAGCTCCGAGCATGGAGCATTCCCCATCGCGGCCCCCGATGGCTCGGCCGAGATCGTGGTGGCGGCGGACACCGTGACCGTACTGCGCGCCCCGCCGGAGGCCGGCCCCGCGGTCAAGGTGGCGTTCCTCTCCGAAGAATTCGCCGGGACCGGCATCATCTGCTATTTCGAAGCTGCCGATGGCAGCGAGTTCAAGGCGCAGGTGACCGAAGAGCAACTGGCAGACTTGCAGCCCGAACCCGGCGCGGCCTTCTGGCTGTCCTGGGATCCGGCCCGCGTGCATGTGATGGGAGGCTGACGGATGGACTGGCCCAACAACGCGCCCTTCGCGGCGGCAATCACCTTCGACATGGATGCCGACAGCCTGATCCATGCCGCCGAACCCGATGGCTGGCAGCGCCCCTATGTGATCAGCATGGGCCAGTATGGCCCCACCGTCGGCATCCCGCGGATTCTGGAGACCTACCGCCGGCTGGAGATGCGGCAGACCTTCTTCATCCCCGGCTGGTGCGTGAAGACCTATCCCCGCGCGGTCGAGGCGATCCTGGAGGGCGGGCATGAGATCGGCTGCCACGGCTGGATCCACGAGAACCCCTCGGCGCGCACGCTGGCGGAACAGGGCGAAGACCTTGACCGCGCGCTGGACGCGATGGCCGCCTTTTCCGGATACCGCCCGCGCGGCTACCGGGCGCCGGTCTATCTGCTAACCAATGACACCCCGGCGCTGATTGCCGATCGCGGCTTTGCCTATGACAGCTCGATGATGGCCGATGATGATCCCTACGCGCTGGATCTGGGCGGGCGCACCCTGATCGAGGTGCCGACGCATTGGGGCATCGACGACTGGCCGCCCTTCGCCCATTACGCCGAGATCGGCTACATGATGCCGGTGCGCGGCCCGACCGAGGGGCTGGCGCCGTTCTTCGAGGAGTTCGAGGCGGCCAAGAAGGATGGGGGCCTATGGCACGCGGTCTGGCATCCGTTCCTGACCGGGCGGCGGGCGCGCTGGCAAGTGGTGGAACGCTGGCTGGAATCCGCGCTGACCTCTGGCGCGTGGTTCGCCACGCTTGGCGAGATTGCGGATCATGCCGAGGCCCTGCGCCGCGAAGGCCGCCTGCGCACGCTGCCCTTCCCGACCTATACGGAGCGTCAGACATGAGCTTTGACCTGATCGTCCGCGGTGGAGTGCTGGCGGATGGGCGGCAGGCGGATATCGCCATAGCAAAGGGCCGGATCTCTGCCGTGGAGCCCGGGATCACCGCCGAGGCCGGAACGGTGATCGACGCGGCGGGCAAGCTGGTCAGCCCGCCCTTCATTGACGCGCATTTCCACATGGATTCCGCCCTCAGCTACGGCCGCCCCCGCGTCAACGCATCGGGCACCTTGCTGGAAGGCATTGCCCTCTGGGGCGAGCTGAAGCGGATCCAGACCCGCGAAGACATCATCGCCCGCGCGCTGAAGTACTGCCGCGAGGCGATGGGCCGCGGCGTGCTGGCGATCCGCAGCCATGTCGATGTGACCGACCCCGCCTTTCACACGGTAGAGGCCCTGCTGGAGGTACGGGATCGCATCAAGGGCATGATGGACCTGCAGCTGGTGGCCTTCCCGCAGGATGGCTGGTTCCGCGCGCCCGGCGGCAGCGCGCAGGTGATCCGCGCGCTGGATGCCGGCGTCGATGTCGTGGGCGGCATCCCGCATTTCGAACGCACGATGGCGGACGGGGCCGAGGCGGTGCGCGCCGCCTGCCGGCTGGCGGCCGAGCGCGGGCTGATGGTCGACCTACATTGCGACGAAAGCGACGATCCCCTGTCGCGCCATATCGAGACGCTGGCGGCGGAAACACTGGCGCATGGGCTGCAGGGCCGGGTGGCGGGCTCTCACCTCACCTCGATGCATTCGATGGACAATTACTACGTCTCCAAGCTGATCCCGCTGATCGCCGAGGCCGGGGTGGCGGCGATCCCGAACCCACTGATCAACATCACCCTGCAGGGCCGATCCGACACCTATCCCAAGCGGCGGGGCATGACGCGGGTGCCGGAGCTGCTGGCAGCTGGCGTGACCGTTGCCTTCGGGCAGGATTGCGTGAAGGACCCGTGGTATCCGCTGGGATCGGGCGACATGCTGGACGTGGCGCATATGGGCCTGCATGTGGGGCTGATGACTTCTCCCACTGCCATGCGCAGCTGTTTCGACATGGTCACCGCCGCCCCGGCCCGGATCCTGGGGTTGGAGTTTGGCCTGCACCCCGGCGCGCGTGGCAGCCTTGTAGTGCTGGACTGCGCCGATCCCATCGAGGCCCTGCGCCTGCGCCCCGCGCGGCTTGCCGTCATCTCGGACGGGACGGTCGTGGCGCAAAGCGAGCCGATGCAGACAACCGTGCGACCCTTCGGCGGACCATAAGGCCTCCGTCGGCCCCTAACCGATCCGGGGCGGATCGCCGCAGGGTCACATCTTGCGCAAATAGGCCCATGAGACATAGCCCTTGAGCGTACGAGCCCGCTCCAGGGAGACGTTGCACCAGCGGGTGCCGCCGGTCTGCTGGCAACTGTGGACACGCAGGACCGTGCCGTTCGGAAGGCCGGCGATCACGACATAGCCCGTTCCGGGACCCGCGCGCATCTTCAGCATGTCATCATCCTCGACGCCATGAACCTCATAGCGGTCGCGCCAGCCAGCAGCTGCCGGCGCGGCGCCAAGCACGGCTGCCAATGCGCCCGCCACCACCGAGCGAAAGAGGGTTCTGCGCATCGCTGTCTCCTTTGTGCTCTCCGCAGACAGGTTTAGCCCGCGAGGCGCGGAAGGAACAGCGCTCTGCTACCCCTCCAACGTAACTGCTGATTTCGCCCGATCAGCAAATGCAGGCGGCCGGAATGGTGCTATGAGACTGACGATTTCGAAGGTACTGGACCTGCAAGGCGCTTCAGCGCGTACGGCGCGGTTCGGCCTCTGGGCCGATGTCGTCCAGCTGGCCGACCAGTGCGCGCGCAAAAGTGCTGATGAAAAGGGCCACCCGCCCGGGGCGAGGTGTCCAAGCCGAGCGTCGTAGGGGAGTCTTGCTCAAGCGGCTGCCGGTGACCGGACGAAGCCCGCGTTCACGGCGCCCGGAGATCTGCGCGATGCCGTTCCGTTGGACCAGCTGAGCGGCCGGGAAGATCCGGGCAGCGGGCCTCGAGATTGTCTTCGATCAGCACTTCGATGCGGATCTGCTCCTGGGAGGCGAGCGGCTCGCGCCCGTCGCAGCGCGCCTTCAGCAACCTGATCGCGCTGCGGACGAGGTGACCGGGGTTCTGCGCGATGACGGCATCAAGGATCCGTTTGCGCAGCATTTCCTCGGTGTAGCGTGTCCGTTCATGGGCAATGATGACCTCATTGTCCGGATCACCGAACTCGCGGATCGCTTCAAGAGAGAGGCGCGCTTCCGATCCCAGCACATAGGCCCCGACGATGTCGGGATGGTTGGCATAGGACGTCCGGACGACGGTCCGGGTCCGCTGCGCATCCCCGAACGTCTCGAGCGAGGGCAGCGGGATCAGGCCGGGAAAGTCGGTTGTCAGGACGCGGTCAAAACCCAGACGCCGCTCGACGCTGTCCAGGGAGTTCATCGTTTCGGACACGACGAGGATCTTGCCGGTTCGCGGGCTGAGAAAGCGGCCGAGGAGACGCGCGGCGGTTGCGCCTGCCGCATCATTGTCCACCCCGACGAAGTCGATCGGGCGCAGGTCGTGCTGACCCGAGATAAATTGCACCGCCCGGACCCCGCGCTCGATCAGACGTGTCGTCGCATCGCGCACCTGCGGGCTTTCCGGTGCCATTATCGCGACGCCGTCGATCCGTTCGGGCGAGATCCGGGCAAGCAGCTCTGCAGCCTTGTGGGGATCGTTCGGCAGAGCGCAGCGGAACGACACCTCGATCGAGTCGAGCCGGAAAGCCTCGCTCGATTCCCGGATCCGGTCGATTACCGCAGCCATGAAATCGTCTCCAGCCTTCGGCAACAGGAACTCGAAGCGATAGCTGCGTCCGCGCGCCAGGTTGGCCGCAGACTGGTTGCGCACGAAGCCGATCCTCTCGATCGCTTCAGTGACCGAGTCCACGGTTTCCCTGCGCACGCCGGGCCGGTTGTTCAGGACGCGGTCGACCGTTGCAAGGCTGACCCCGGCAGCTTTCGCGAGATCCTTGGTCGTGGGGCGCATGCCTCTATCTCCTGGGTCTTGGGGCCCCAGTGTTTCACGTTTCAGAAGGTGGGCGCAATGTGAATGAGGTGCGTACCTCACAATTTGCTTGCGCTGAGGTGCGTGCCTCATGTAATAATGACAAAAATACATGTGTCGGGGCGAGGAGGTCCCGGCCTTCCAGGGAGGAAATGGAATGAAACGCACCTTTCCTGCGGCGACGGCTGTATTGCTGGCCGCATCGTCCGCCGCGTGGGCCGACGACCTCACGCTATGTTGGGCTGCCTGGGATCCGGCAAACGCCCTTGTGGAGCTTTCCAAGGATTTCGAGGCGCAGTCCGGCCACCGGATGTCGTTCGAATTCGTGCCGTGGCCGAACTTTGCCGACCGGATGCTCAACGAGCTGAACTCGGGCGGGCAGCTTTGCGACCTGATGATCGGCGACAGCCAGTGGATCGGCCTTGGCGCCGAGGCGGGTCACTACATCAAGCTCAACGATTTCTTCGCAGCCAACGACATCACCATGGACGACTTCCTGCCGGCCACGGTGACCGGATATGCCGAATGGCCGAAAGGCACGCCCAATTACTGGGCTCTGCCGGCTTATGCCGACGTGGTCGGCTGGACCTATCGGAAGGACTGGTTCGAGCGTCCGGAGCTACAGGCCGAGTTCCAGCAGACATATGGTCGCCCGCTCGAGGCGCCGAAGACGATGGACGAACTGATGGATGTCGCGAAGTTCTTCCAGGGCCGCGAGATTGACGGAAAAGCGGTCTACGGGGCGGCGATCTACACCGAGCGCGGCTCGGAAGGGATCACCATGGGCGCGACCAACGCGCTGTACAACTACGGTTTCGACTATGGCACGCCTGACAATCCCTATCTGCTGGAGGGCGTGGTGAACTCGCCCGAGGCCGCGGCGGGACTGGAATTCTACAAGGAGCTCTACGATTGCTGCACCCCGCCAGGGTCATCAAACTGGTACATGTCCGAGAACATCGATGCCTACAAATCCGGTCAGGTTGCGCTGCAGATGAACTTTGCCTTCATCTGGCCGGGGGTCGAGGCGGACCCGAATGTCGGCGGCGGCAGGTCGGGCTATTTCGTCAATCCCGAAGGTCCTGCCGGTCATTTCGCTCAGCTTGGCGGGCAGGGCATCTCGGTCGTGTCCTACTCTGGCAGCCAGGATGCGGCGCTTGAATACATCAAGTGGTTCGCCGGACCAGAGGTCCAGCAGCGCTGGTGGGACATGGGCGGTGCATCGGCCCTTCGCGCCGTGGTCGAGGATCCGGGCTTTGCAACCAGCCAGCCCTATGCGCAGACCTTCCTCGACTCGATGGCGATCGTGAAGGACTTCTGGGCCGAACCTGCCTACGCCTCGCTGCTGCTGGCGATGCAGGACCACGTGCACAGCTATGTGGTGGCCGGCGAGGGTACCGCGCAGGAGGCGCTGGATTCCCTTGTCGAGGACTGGACCGAGGTCTTCGAAGACGAAGGCAAGATGTGACCTGCGCCCCTTGCCCGGACAACTCCCCTCCGGGCAAGGGGCCGATGTGCGGAGCCCTGTCGAAGGCCCCGCACCGCGCACGCAATCGCAAGGCCCCGAGGAACGACAGATGGCGAACTCCATGATTGAGCGTGCCGCCGCCGCAACGCCAAGCGTTACCGCACGGCGCATCCGCGGCCTGTCGGACCGGGCCATTGCCTGGATCTTCGTCGCGCCGACGATCTTCCTGCTTCTGGCAGTGAACATCTTCCCGCTGATCTGGACCATCCGCCTCAGCTTCACGAACTTCCGCGCCAACCGGCCCAACGCCGAGGTGGAATGGGTGGGCCTGCGCAACTATCAGCGCATCCTGACCGACGCCGACATCTGGGCCACGATGCAGGCCACAGCGCATTTTCTGCTCTGGACAATCTTCTTCCAGGTGCTGATCGGCTTCGCGCTGGCCTGGCTGATCAATCGGAAGTTCCGGGGCAACGACCTGTGGACCACGATCATCGTGCTGCCGATGATGCTGTCCCCTGCGGTCGTGGGTAATTTCTGGACCTTTCTCTACCAGCCGCAGATCGGGCTTTTCAACTACACGGTCGCCTTCCTCACCGGCGCCGACCCTACCAGCTTCTCCATGATCGGAGATGTAGCGCTGGCGCCCTGGTCCATCGTGATCGTCGATACCTGGATGTGGACGCCCTTCGTGATGCTGATCTGCCTTGCCGGGCTACGATCGATCCCGGACTCGATCTACGAGGCGGCCGAATGCGACCGGGCGTCGAACTGGCGGCAGTTCTGGACCATCACCATCCCGATGACGCTGCCCTTCCTGATGCTTGCGGTCCTGTTCCGCGGCATCGAGAACTTCAAGATGTTCGACCTGGTGGTGCAGCTTACCGGGGGCGGCCCCGGATCGACCACGGAACTCACGTCGATCAACCTCAAGCGCGAGGCGTTCGAGAAGTGGCGCACGGGCTATGCCTCTGCCTATGCCATCATCCTGTTCGTGACGGTCTTCGGACTGGCCTCGATCTATGTGAAGGCGCTGAACAAGGTGAAGGAAAGATGAGCGCGTTCTCTGTCACCAACGTGTCGCCGGGCCAGAAGTGGATCGCAGGCATCCTTGTCGCGGGCTACGCGCTCATCACGATCCTGCCGCTGGTCTGGATCGTCGCAACCGGGTTCAAGTCGTCTGCCGACTCGATCGCCTACCCGCCGACGCTGCTGTTCGAACCGACGCTCGAAGGATATGTGAACCTCTTCACCACCCAGACCCGGCAGTCGCCAGAGGTCCTTGCCGCCAATCCGCCGCAGACCTGGTACGACGGGATCGTGCATGAGCGGGGGCTGGTCATCGCCGGACCGTCCCGTTTCGGCGAGCGGTTCATGAACTCGGTCATCATCGGTTTCGGCTCCACCTTCCTGTCGGTGTTCCTCGGCACCCTCGCGGCCTATGCCTTCTCGCGCTTCAAGGTGCCGCTGAAAGACGACCTGCTGTTCTTCGTGCTTTCCACCCGGATGATGCCGCCGATCGCAGTGGCGATCCCGGTCTTTCTGATGTTCCGCTCGCTGGGGCTCAACGACACCCATGCCGGGATGATCCTGCTCTACACGGCGGTGAACCTCTCGCTGGCGGTCTGGCTGCTCAAGGGCTTCATCGACGAGATCCCATTGGAATACGAGGAAGCGGCGCTCATTGACGGCTACACCCGCCTTCAGGCGTTCTACAAGGTGGTGCTGCCGCAGGCAGCCACGGGCATCGCCTCGACCGCGATCTTCTGTCTGATCTTCGCCTGGAACGAGTATGCCTTCGCTGTGCTTCTGACGTCGGGCACCGCACAGACGGCGCCGCCCTTCATCCCGACCATCATCGGCGTCGGCGGCCAGGACTGGCCCGCCGTCGCCGCCGGCGCGACAATCTTCCTGTTGCCGGTGATGGTCTTCACCATCCTCCTTCGCAAGCACCTGCTGCGCGGGATCACCTTTGGAGCGGTGCGCAAATGACCCCGATCCACTCTCCCTTCGACCCCAACCGCAACCTGACGGACGACGAACTGAAGGCGGAAAGAACGCTGCCCCGGCCCGAATTGGGCACGCCAGGCGAGGCGGCCGAAAGGGGCTACCGCATCCACCCGGCCGACCGGCTGCTGGTGCGGGGACCGTGGGAGATGGCAGCCTCGATCCTGATCGGTCTCGGGGTGATCATGCTGATGCAGCCATTCTTCCTGTGGGCCTATACATGGTCCTTCCTGGTGACCCTGACCGGCACGGTGATGTTCATCATCGTCAGCCATTTCCCGGAGTAGCGAATGGCGCAGATCAGGATCGAGAAGGTCCGCAAGGATTTCGGCGGCTTCACTGCGGTCCGCTCGTCGAGTTTCACGGTCGAGGATGGCGAGTTCTTCATGCTGCTCGGCCCCTCGGGCTGCGGCAAGACGACGACGCTGCGCATGATGGCGGGTCTGGACCTGCCGACCTCGGGGCAGATCTACATCGACGGCGAAGAGGTCGGGCAGAAGCGCGCGCGCCAGCGCGACATCGCCTTCGTTTTTCAGATGTTCGCGCTCTACCCGCACATGTCGGTCGAAGGGAACATCGCCTACCCGCTGCGCAGCCAGGGAATGCCAAGGCGCGAGATCCGCGAGACGGTTGCCGAGGTCGCGCGGATCCTCGGCATCGCGGACATCCTGACGAAGCCGGTGGGCGGGCTTTCGGGCGGCGACCGGCAGCGCGTCGCTCTGGGCCGCGCCATCGTCCGCAAACCGAAGGCGTTCTTCATGGACGAGCCGCTCGGGGCGCTCGATGCGGAGTTCCGCGAACACATGGCCGAGGAACTGCGGGCGTTGCATGACCGGATGGGGGCGACCACGGTCTATGTCACCCACGACCAACTCGAGGCCATGCAGATGGGCGACAAGATCGTCGTTATGAACCATGGCGAGGTCGAGCAGTTCGGCGTGCCGCAGGACATCTACGACTGGCCAGCGACCATGTTCGTCGCAGGTTTCATCGGCTCGCCGCCGATGAACTTCCTCAGCTACGAGGGGACGGCGCCGCCTGGAACGACCGAGGTCGCTCTCGGGCACAGCCGGTTCGGCATTCCGGAACTGCGCGAGGGATGCAGCGGCGAGCTCGCCCTGGGTGTCCGCCCCGAGCATGTCCGGCTCGACGACGCGTCGGACTACAGGGCGCGCGTGGTTGCGGTGGAATATCTCGGCACCACGCAGATCGTCACGCTGCGGACCGGCCACGGAGACATCAAGGCGCGCGTCCTGGGCGACACGCTGGTGCGGGAGGGGGAAACTACCGGCCTCTCGCTCGATGCGCGAACCCTGACTTTGTTCGACCGAAAAAGCGGCAGGGCCCTGCGCTCGGCGGCAAGCGAGAGGGTGCTGGCCCATGGCTGAGGTTGAGCTTGCCGCCATCACCAAGAACTTCGGGCGTACCTGCGCGCTGGACGGCGTGTCCATGACCGTGCCTGATGGCGCCTTCGTCGTCCTGCTCGGCCCGACCGGCGCCGGCAAGACGACCACCCTGCGGATCGTTGCGGGCCTCGAACGCCCCGAAAGCGGCGAGGTCAGGATCGGCGGGATGCCGGTGACATCCCTCACCCCTGCCCAACGCAACGTGGCGATGGTGTTCCAGCAATACTCGCTCTACCCGCACATGACCGTGCGCGAGAACCTCGCCTTTCCCCTGAAGTCGCCCCAGTTGCGGACGCCGCCCGAACAGATCGAGCGGAAGCTGCGCGAGGTGGCCGAGATGCTGCAGATCTCGCACAAGCTCGACAACCGGGCGACCGCGCTTTCGGGCGGCGAGATGCAGCGCGTGTCGATCGGCCGCGCGCTGGTGCGCAACCCCGCGGTCTATCTGATGGACGAGCCACTCAGCTCGCTCGATGCCAAGCTGCGCGCAGACCTGCGGGTGGAACTGAAGGGCATCCAGGCGGAGATGGGGGCGACCTTCCTCTATGTCACCCACGACCAGACCGAGGCCATGACCATGGCCACCCATGTCGGCGTTCTGGACCGGGGCCGCCTTGTGCAGATCGGCAGCCCGCGCGAGATCTACGAAAACCCGATCAGCATCTATGCCGCAAGCCGCCTTGGCCAACCGCGGATCAACGTGCTTCCGGCAGACCTATTCGCCGGCGCCCCCGCAGGCGCGAAGACGATCGGGCTGCGCCCCGAACAGATCCGCCAGGGCGAGGGCGAGGACAGCATCGTGACCCGCGTCGAGCATCTTGGGGACCAGACCCGCCTGCATCTGTCGTTCCGCCACCACGCCCTTGTCACCGTGACCGACCCGCATACGGCCCTACGGTCCGGCGACGTCGTGAGGATCCGGCCGGAACGTCCGTTCTATTTCGACGCCTCGGGCGCGCGTGTCCATTGAGGGAGGAGCCAATGACACAGTTCATCAACCGGAAAGAAGACATTGTCGCCGAGGCTGTGGACGGGATGATCGCCACTTCTGGGGGAAGGCTTGCGCGGCTGGACGGCTATCCGCATATCCGCGTCGTCCTGCGCAGCGACTGGGACAAATCGAAGGTCGCCCTGGTGTCGGGCGGCGGATCGGGCCATGAACCGGCGCATGCAGGGTTCGTTGGCAAGGGAATGCTCACCGCCGCCGTTTGCGGCGACATCTTTGCCTCGCCGTCGATGGATGCCGTGCTTGCGGGCATCCTTGCAGTGACCGGTCCCGAGGGATGCCTGCTGATCGTGAAGAACTACACCGGAGACCGGCTCAACTTCGGCCTTGCGGCAGAACGTGCGCGTGCCTTCGGCCTGAAAGTGAGCATGGTCGTGGTCGATGACGACATCGCGCTGCCGGATCTGCCGCAAGCCCGTGGCGTCGCTGGCACATTGTTCGTGCACAAGATCGCCGGGGCGCTTGCCGAAAGCGGCGCCGACCTCGATACGGTGAAGGCGGCCGCCGAGCGGGTGATCGCGGGAACGCGGTCGATCGGGATGTCGCTCGATACTTGCACGGTCCCGGGGATGCCCAAGGATCTGCGGATCCAGAGCGGCAAGGCCGAACTCGGTCTCGGCATCCATGGCGAAGCCGGCGTCGAGCAGGTCGATTACACCGATGCGCGGACCGCGATGCAGATGGTGGCCGAGCGGCTTTCGGCCCATATGTCGCCCGGCACGCCCCATGTGGCCCTGCTCAACAACCTCGGCGGGACCTCGGTGCTGGAGATGCAGATCCTCGCCTACGAACTTGCGCATTCTCCGATAGGGGAGCGCCTAGGACACCTCATCGGGCCGGCGGCCATGATGACGTCTCTCGAAATGCGAGGGTTCTCGGTTTCGGTCTATCCGGCAACCCCAGACGACATCGTTGCGCTGACCGCGCAGACCCCGCTCGCCGCCTGGCCGGGCCTGTCTGCCCTTGGCAAGGTGACTGTCGTGGATTTGCCCGACGGGCTTCGGCCGATCCGGCCGGTGCCGTCCGATCATCCCCCGACCCGCGCCTTCCTGACACGCTGCTGCGAGGTATTCATCGAGGCAGAGGACGACCTGAACGCGCTCGATGCACGGGCGGGCGATGGCGACACCGGCTCTACCGTCGCGGGCGCTGCCCGGGCGCTGATTGCTGCGATGGACCGGTTGCCGCTCGCGGATCACACCCAGCTCTGTCGCGCGATCGGGCTGGAGCTGAGCCAGACAATGGGCGGTTCGTCGGGCGTGTTGCTTGCCATCTTCTTTGCCGCGACCGGGGACGCAGCCTCCAGCGGTCTCTCGCAGCGCGAGGCCTTCAAGGCGGGGTTGTCGCGGATGCAGGAGATCGGCGGGGCGCAGATGGGCGACCGGACAATGATCGACGCCCTTCTGCCGGCGCTCGAAAAACTGCCGGAGGGTCTGCCCGAAGCCGCGAGGGCCGCGCGGGACGGCGCCAATCGGACGGCGCAGATGACCAGGGCGAATGCCGGGCGGTCTGCCTACATCAACTCCGAGCAGCTGAAGGGGCATATTGACCCCGGAGCCGAGGCCGTGGCCCGCTTGTTCGAACGATTGTCCGCCTAGACCGTAGACTCATAAGCCTTGATCCAGATGCGCGGCGAGAGGATCTTGATGGCGCGCTTGTCGTAGCGAGTGGCAGGTCCCTTGGCGTGCTTGAGCTTTCCGAAGAAGCGCTCGATGGTTGCGGGCAAGGTAGATGTCGCGGCTGAATGCGAGGGTCTTCTTGCGGTTGCGCTTAAAGGGATGCTCGCGATGGTGCCTTTCGCGGCGATCTGCCCGCGCAGGAGGTCGCTGTCATTGGTCGCTGCTCTCCGAACCATTCGGACGCGTGCTGATGCGTCAGTCGCCGTGCCGATCCGATCGGCCGAGGCAAGGCGCTTGCGCAACCCTCCCTTGAACGATGGCGACGCTCCGAGTTGCGCCATTCGGTTTCAGGCCTTGCTCCTGGACCAAGAACGAACCACCAGTGGCTTAGCAAGCCGATCCCCCAGCCGAGGAACGCCCAAAGCACCCAAAAGGGTGGACCGCTGGTGGCATTGATTACGGCAAGTAGCACCATCGTCAGCACGAAGACAAAGGCATGGATGTGAAAGGCATGTGCGGGATAAGGTGTACCGGACCATGGACACAGAATGGCACCGCATCACGTGCTTCAATGGTCTCGGCAAGACGGTCCTACCGAGTCGAGCACTCGGCCTGCCAAGATCATGGAGGACAAGCTCCATCGCGCCATCCCCGGATCGCGGCTGACCATCCTTGAGGATGGGCGGGCACTTCGCACCGGAAGACCCGCCTGAGCATCGCCGCGCTCGTCCTTGATCATATGAAAGCAGCCAGCCAAAGGGCAGGTCGTCTTGGCCATGAATGTTTTGCATTGATGCAATTAACTTATTGATTTAGTCAGGTACCAAGATCGCAGCGTGGCCTGCGACATTTTCCCTGCACCCAGGAACATCTCGGATGAATGATCCTGTCCATTTTGCCTGCCTCTATCTGCATGAGCAGCCCGCCCTGCGCCGCCTGCTATCGCGGATGACGGGCAGCCTCAGCATGGCGGACGATCTGGTGCAGGATGTCTTCGTGCGGCTGATGGAAACCGAAGTCCGGGCGAGCCAGATCCGCAACCCGCGAGCCTACCTGCATCAGTCCGCGCGGAACATAGCGATCAATGCGCTGCGGCGCCAGCAGCGCTATGTGTCCGATGACGCCGCGGCCGAGATGCCCGACCCGGCGCCCCCGGTGGTCGAGAGGTTGATCGCCCGCGAGGAATTGCTGCGCGTGATGCGGGCGATTGCCGCCTTGCCTGCGCGGCGGCGCGAGGTGTTCGTGTTGTCGCGCGTCGACAACCGGACCTATGACGAGATCGCGGCCCAGTTGGGCATTTCGCGCAACACCGTCATGGTGCAGATCGTCCGCGCCCTGTCGGACCTGCGCCGCGCGTTGGACATGTAGGACATGAGCGCTGCCGATGACGAAGCGCTGGAATGGCTGGTCCGCCTGAACGACATCCGAGTCGAGGCGGCGGCGCGCAGGGATTTCGCCCATTGGCTGGAGCGGCCCGGCAATGCCGAGGCCTGGGACCGGGCACAGGCGCTGTGGATCAGGCTGAGCCCGGTCACGCAAGAGATGGGGCGGCAGCGCCGTATGACGCGCCGCGCCGCGTTGGCGATTGGCGCGGCGGCGCTTCTGGCTCCGGCGCTGCTATGGTCAACGAGGTCGGGCCGCTTTGCCGATTACCGTACGGCAGCCGGCGAGACGCGGCATCTGGCGCTGCCCGATGGCAGCACCGTCGATCTTGCGGCCGGATCCGCGCTGTCGCTGGCCTATGGGTCGTCGCGGCGGGGGCTGACGCTGCATGTCGGCGAGGCGTTCTTTCAGGTGGCGCCCGATCCGCAGCGGCCCTTCGTGGTGCGGGCCGGCGCCGGGGAGGTCGCCGCCCTTGGCACTGCCTTCAACATCCGCCTGACGGGTGAGGATGTCAGTGTTTCCGTCACTGAGCATGCCGTGCGGGCGCGCAGCGACGGGGCGGGGGAAAGGGTCGTCTCGGCAGGGCAGAGGCTGGTCTATGGCCCGGCCGGTCCCGGGACGGTGCAGACCATTCCGACCGATCAGGCGACGTCATGGCGACAGGGGGCCTTTGTCTTCCAGGGCGCAACCCTCGGCGAGGTGATGGATGTTCTGGGCCGCAATGCCGGCTGGACCGTGGTGATCACCGAACCTGCCCGGCGCCTGCCCGTGACTGCGATGTTCCATCAGGCACAGCTGGATCAGGCGCCGGAAACAATAGCCCGAACGCTGCCGGTGCGGGTGACGCGGCTGCCGGGCGATATCGTCGTGCTGCGCCTTCGGTGAGGTCCCGGGATTTATTTCGGCGCCGCTGTAATTACCCGGGCCGCCCCGATTGTCTTGTCATTGGTAACCGGCCAGATGGGGATGACGGAATGCAGAGAATGACAGGCAAGTTTGCCATGCTTGTGACGCTGGCAAGCCTTGCGGCCGGCGCCGCGCAGGCACAGGACGCGCGGCGGATCGAGATTGCGGCGCAGCCGCTGGCGTCAGCGGTGCTGGAACTGGGGCGGAAGACCGGCCTGCAGGTCGTCATCGATGACCGGCTCATGGCGGGCCGGCGCAGCGTTGGAGTGTCCGGCACCATGACCCCGCAGCAGGCGCTGCGCATCATGATGGGCGAAAGCGGGCTGCAGCCCGGCGTCGTGAATGACGACACGCTGACCCTGCAGGCCGGGCCCGGGGCGACTGCAGCAGGCGGCACTATCTTGCTTGATCCGATCGTGGTGGTTGCGCCGGGTGAACAGCCATTCGGGGCGGCCCCGGGACTGATCGCCCGGTCCAGCGGCACCGCAACCAAGACCGGAGCCGACCTGCGCGACGTGCCGCAGGCGGTGAATGTGGTCACGGCCGATCAGGTGGCGGCGCAGGGCGGGCGCTCGGTGGTCTCTGGCCTGTCCTATACGCCAGGGGTTGTCGGGCAATATGGCGATACCGATGTGCGCCATGACTGGCTGACCGTCCGTGGCTTCCGGCCCGACCGCTATGCCGATGGGCTGCGCCAGAACTTCGGCGCCCGCGGCTATGCGCAGGCCCGCGCCGAGCCTTTCGGGCTGGAGCGGATCGAGGTTCTGAAGGGCCCGGCCTCTGTGCTCTATGGTCAGGCCACGCCGGGCGGTATCGTCAACGTCGTGTCCAAGCGCCCCGTCGACCAACGGGTGCGCGAGGTAGAACTGTCCTACGGATCATATCACCGCAAGCAGATCGGCGTCGATATCGGCGACAGGCTGGATGAGAATGGCGACATTCTCTATCGCTTCGTCGCCATGGCCCGGGATGGCGATACCGAGTACGACCATGTCAGCGAACAGAAATTCTATGTCGCGCCGTCGCTGTCCTGGAAGATCGATCCCAGCCTGACGCTGACGGTCTTTGCCGAGTATCAGGACATCGACTCGCCCGGCGGCGGCGGCGCCCCTGCGCTGCCCGCAACGGGCACGCTCTACGAGGCACCAGATGGGTACTTGCCCCGTTCGACCTTCGTGGGCGAGCCCGATTTCGACCAATTCGATGCGCGCCAGACGCAGGCTGGCTTCACGCTGGAAAAGCAGCTCTCTCCGAACTGGAACCTCAGTCAGACCCTGCGCTACAGCGATGTCGATGTGGATACCCAAAGGGTGCAGCTTTACTGCCTGACCCTGGCCTGCGGCCCCTCCGAGGCGGTCCGCTACGCCTGGGGCTTTCCCGAAACCTCGGAGTTGTGGTCCTATGATGCGCGGCTGAACGGACAGGTGCAGACCGGGGCGTTGCAGCATGACCTGCTGTTCGGCTTCGATGTGTCCAAGGAAGACAGCCATTTCGACGAAACCGCGCTCAGCTATGTGTCGGTCGGATGGGATGTGTTCGATCCCAGCTATGTGGGCGGCGTCACTCGCCCGGCGGTTGCGATGACCATCGCGCAGACCCGCAAGCAGATGGGCCTTTACGCCCAGGACCAGATCACCCTTGGCCAGGCCGTGATTTCGGCCGGGCTGCGCTATGACTGGGCCGAGACGAGTACCCGCACCGTCACATCGACGGCGGACAGCACCGTCGATCAGGATGACGAGGAACTGACGGGGCGGATCGGGGCGGTCTATCACTTCGGCAACGGCATCTCGCCCTATGCCAGCTATTCCACCTCGTTCTATCCAGCAGGCGGCACAGATCGCGCGGGCACCCCGTTCGAGCCTACCACGGCAGAGCAGGTAGAGATCGGCCTGCGTTATGCGCCCGAGGGGGTGCCGCTCATGGTCAGCCTCTCTGCCTATGATCTGACGCAGCAGAACGTGCTGACCCCCGACCCCGCCAACACCAGCTACAACACCCAGACCGGCGAGGTGCGCGTGCGCGGGCTGGAGCTGGAGGCAAAGGCCGAACTGGCAAGCGGGCTCAGCCTGATCGGGTCCTGGGCCTATAGCGATGCCGAGATAACCAGCGACACCCGGTATGAGGGCAATCGCCCGGCCTTTGTTCCGAAGCAGCAGGCGGCGCTGTGGCTGGATTACCGGGTGCAGTCCGATACGGCCTGGGGCGGGCTCAGCCTGGGCGGCGGGGCGCGTCATGTCGGCCAGACCTATGGCGACAATGCCAACGCGTTCAGCGTGCCCTCCTTCACGCTGATCGATGCGGCGATCCGCTATGATCTGGCCGCCATCGGCCATGAGGGGGCGCAGGCCAGCCTGAACGTCACCAACCTCGAGGACCGCAAATATGTCTCGACCTGCCTTGGCACCTCGGGCTGCTACTGGGGTCCGGGGCGGGCCGTCACGGCAAGCCTGAACTACACATGGTAGGAGCGGGGCTGCTGTCCCGGCGGCGCATGGTCGCCGGGGCGCTGGTTGCATCGGTCTTGTCCGGCCGGGACGCCTTTGCAGGCGTGCCCGGCCGGATCGTTGCGCTGGACTGGGCGATGGCCGAAACGCTGGCGGCCCTCGGCGCGCCGCTTGTCGCCGTGGCCGAGGCGCCGCTTTATGCGCAAAGGGTGGTCCAGCCCGCGCTGCCGGCGCAGACGCAGGATGTGGGTCTGCGCAGCTGGCCCAACCTTGAGGCCTTGCGCGCCCTGCGCCCGGATCTGATTGTGACGATGGAAGGCTATGGCATCCCGCCCGCGCGGCTCGAGCGCATCGCGCCGGTGCGGGCACTGCCGCTGTATTCGGCCGAGCGGAAGCCGCTGGCGCTGGCCCGACGGGCCGTGGGGGATCTGGCGGCGCTGACGGGCCGCCATGCCGAAGGGGCGCAACTGCTGGCGGCGCTGGATGTGGCGCTGGCCCGGGGCATTCCCGATGACCATCCGCTGCTGATCGTGAAATTCGCCGATGACCGGCTGCTGGATGTCTATGGGCCGGGCAGCCTGTTTCACGACGTGCTGGCGGCAATGGGCCTGCGCAATGCCTGGACCGGACCGACCAACAGCTGGGGTTTTGCCACCGCCGGGCTGGATCAGCTGGCCCGCTATCCGGCCGCGCGACTGGTCATCATCGAACCTGCGCCGCCCGCCCGACTGCTGAACAGTGCCCTGTGGCGCGCGCTGCCGCAGATGCAGGCGGGGCAGGTCACGGTGCTGCCGCCGGTCTGGGTATTCGGCGGCGTGCCTTCGGCGATCCGTTTCGCAGACCTGCTGGGGGCGGCATGAGAACCGTCTTCCGGTCAGCCCTGCTGCCGCCGGCGGCCCTGATTGCGGCCGTGGTCGCGCTCACGATCTGGACGCTGACGGTGCCCGGCGCCGCGCAGGATGGCCTGCCCGACAGCTTCGTGCGCGCATGGCGGGCGCATGCGCTGGTGCCAAGGGTCTGGGTCGCGCTGCTGGCAGGGGCGGCCCTTGGCCTGTCGGCGCTGATCTTCCAGCAAGTGCTGCGCAACCCGCTGGCCGAACCGGGCACGCTTGGCGTTCTGTCCGGCGCACAGCTGGCGATCACGCTGGCCAGCCTCGGCACCGTCACGCTCGATCCTGCGCTGCGAGAGGCGGTGGGCCTTGGCGGCGGGCTTCTGGCCCTTGCCGCCGTGGTGCTGCTGGCGGGGGTGCGGGCCTCAGGGCCGGTGCTGCTGGTGGCGGGGCTGGTGGTGAACCTCGTCATCGGCTCGGTCTTCGTGGTGCTGGCGCTGCTGCGGCATGAATACCTGCGGTCGGTCTTTGTCTGGGCCAGCGGCAATCTTTCGCAGAACGGCCCGGATGATGCGATTGCCCTGGCCCTGCGGCTGGCAGTTCTGGGGCCGGTCCTGCTGCTGGCGCTGCGGGCGCTGGTGCTGTTCACATTGTCCGACGAGAGCATCCGCGGGCTGGGGGCGAATGTCGGCCGGCTGCGGCTTGCGGCGCTGGTGCTGGCGACGTTGCTGGCGGCAATGGTCACCGCGCGGGTCGGCGTCATCGGCTTTATCGGCCTGGCCGCGCCGATGATTGCGCAGGGCCTTGGCATCCGGACGCTGCAGGGCCGCGCGCTGGCAGCCCCGGCGGTGGGCGCGGCGTTGCTGCTGGCGGCAGACGGGACCGCGCAGGCGCTTGGCCGGCTGCTGGGGGAGCATGTCGCGCTGATCTTCCCGACTGGCATCCTGACGCCGGTTCTGGGCGGCGCGATCCTGTTGGGCCTGCTGTGGCAGAGACGCATCGCCGACCGCCCGGTCCAGCCGTTGGCCGCGCCCTCGCGCCGCCCGACGCTGGCCACCGCGCTGGCCATCGCCGTGCTGATCGCTGCCATCGCCCTATCGCTGACCGAGACACTTCACCTTCCGGCGCTGGCCGCGTCCGAGCTGTGGGGCGGGCGCTGGCCGCGGGTGCTGACCGCCGCCAGCGCCGGGCTGATGCTGGCGCTGGCCGGGGTGGTGATGCAGGCGGTCACCGGCAATCCGCTGGCAAGCCCGGAAAGCCTTGGCATCAGCTCGGGCGCGGGTCTCGGCATCATCGCGGGGCTGTTCGCGGGCGGGGCGGCGGCCATGCTGGCCGGGGCGGTGGCGGGGGCGCTGGTGGCCTTCGCCGTCGTCATCGTGCTGGCGGCGCGCAACCGCTTTGCCCCCGGCCCGATGTTGCTGGCGGGGGTCGCGCTTGGCACCTTTGCGGGGGCGATGATCTCGCTGATGATCGCCAGCGGCGGCGATGGTTGAAAACGAGATCAGCAGAATTGCGGCGACGGCTGTGAGGGCGATCTTCTGCGCGATACCAAGCAGGAACGCCTCGATGCGCGCAACGAGACGCACGAAGCCGTTGCCGGTGTCCCCCAGGTTTTCCATCGGCTCTATGTTCACAGTCATGGTCCCCCCCAGCAGGGCGGCGCTGCCCCGCCCATATAAGACATAAAGCTAGCGAATAAAATAATGCGGCGCAACGGGTCTTTCAGACTTTGTTTCTACCGCCTGTTGGCGTCACTGCCTGGTCAGCAAGCGCGTCTGGCACGAGAACGAGCTTGCCGGACGTTTCCCGGCTCTCCAGCGCGCGATGCGCGGCGGCGGCGTCAGACAGCCGAAACACCCCGCCCAGCTTGATCCTGAGCCTTTGCTGCACCACGAGCTCGGCGAGGGCATGAAACTCGGATACGATGGTGCCCCTGTCGGCCAGATGCGGTTTGAGCCAGAAACCGGAAACCGAGGCGCAGGGCGGACAGAGCGCCTGCGTATCGAGGCTCCAGCGCTCGTTGCCGGTCTGACCAAAGACCGCCACGCGGCCAAAGGTGGCCAGCAACCCGAAGGATTTTCGCGAAACCTCACCGCCGGCCGAGTCCAGCACGGCATCGATCCCCCGCCCCGCCATGATATTGCGGACATCTTCGTCCCAGCCTTCCGCGGTATAATTCACCGCAGCGTCGGCCCCCAATGATCTCACCAGATCAGCCTTTTCGGGCGTGCTCACGCAACCGATGACCGTGCCTGCGCCGTAAAGGCGCGCCAGTTGGACCGCGATCAAGCCCACGCCCCCCGCAGCGGCCTGCACCAGCACCGATTCGCCCTTGGCGATCCGAAGGTGGCGCTTGAGGATCAGCGACGCCGTCAGCCCCTGAACGAAGAGCGCCAGCGCTGTACTGTCCGGCAAACCCATCGGCAGCGGATAGACCCGGTCCACCGGCGCGGCGACCCATTCCGCATAGCTGCCCTGCCCAGGGAAAACCAGAACGCGCTCACCCAGCATCGCCGGATCGACACCTGTGCCCAAGGCCTCGATGATGCCGACCGCTTCGCCGCCCAGCAGGTAGGGCATGACCGATGGCACGGGATAGACCCCGCCTTTGCGGCGCAGGATGTCGGCAAAGTTGACACCGGTCGCCCGGGTCTTAACAAGCACCTCACCGGGCGCGGGCTCCGGTCGGTTGACCTGCTCGTAGACCAGAACCTCGGGCCCTCCATTGGTGTGGAACCGGATGGCGTTCATCATCGTAGCATCGGTCATCATGGTGCTCCTGATATCGGTGTCGGGCGGACCCGGTGATCAGTTCGCGGCGCCGCCCCGGAAAGCCATCATCCGGGCGCCAAGGAAATCGAGCGATTGCGCCCAGGACTGCGCCGAAGCTGCATAGGCCGGATCACGCTCGTCAAAGGTCAGAAAGGCGTGGCGTTGCCCCGGCAGGATGCTGACCTGATGTGGTGTGCCGCTGCCCTGCAAAATGCCGTTGGCCTCGGCGATGGCGGCAGCGGAGACAAACTCATCCAGGTCGCCCCAATGGGCGAGGAGCGGAGTGCGAAGGCTCTGGAGTTCGTCCATCGCCGTGAAAGGCGACAGCCCGCTGGTGGGTCGACGCTCGATAGTGGCGTAGTAAAGGACGGCCGCATCAAGACGGGTCCGGTTTGCAAGCGTCAGCGCCAGTGCACCACCGAGGCAGAACCCCATGACGCCGACGCCCTGCCCCGGATGGGTCGACCGCAGATGATCGGACAGCACGACAAATTCTTCGAGCGTTGCGCTACGGTCGAGCCGGGCCAGACGCTCGCCCGCGGATCTGACATCGCCATCCGCAACCGGCCAGAGATGGCTGAACATTTCCGGCACCACCGCGACGAAACCCGCGGCGGCGAGTCGCTTGCCCAGTTGGCGGTAGAACGGGCTGCGGCCGAAAACATCGGTCGCGACAAGGACGCAGCCCCGCGGTTCCTGCTGTGGGCGGAACAGCGACGCGAAATGAGGACCGCGATCAGAGGCGAAGGTGAGGAAGTCTTCATCAATCCCGTCGAGCGCTGCATCAGGCCTTTGGACATCGCTGTGACACATAGGGGCGCCTTTCGAAATTGTTCCACGGTCCAGAATCTGCTTGAAACGTCTAGCGGAGCGATGGCATGAAGTCAAAAGATAGTTATATGATCTTAATGCTCCGATGTGCCACGCCCTCGCAGGCGTGGCGACAGGACCTCAGGGGGGCCACGCACCGATGGAAGCTGACATGTGGCGCTATGCATTAGACGCGGCCCATGACGGGCTTGTCGAGGTCGGCAACGGCGCGGAAGTGTGGTGCTGGGATTCCGGCGGGGTCGGCGAGACTGTTGTCCTGGCGCATGCGCATACCGGTAACTACCTGTCCTGGGCGCATCAGGTTCCGGCCCTTGCCGCGCAGGGTTTCCGCATCATCGCCTGGTCCCGTCGCGGCTACTTCCGGTCCTCGCCGCTGGTTGCGGATGATGCCGGCACCCAGGCCGATGACCTTGCGGCGCTGCTCGATGCCCGCGGCGTGGCTCAGGCCCATCTTGTCGGCGTCGCCGCCGGGGGCGCCAGCGTTCTGGATATGGCGCTGTCGTATCCCCACAGGGCTCTATCGGTCTGCGCTGCTTCCAGCCTGATGGGGCTGGATGATCCGCAGTTCCGGGCGCGGGTTTCGATCCTCACCGCGGACTGGTTCCGTGCCCTGCCGCCCGAAGCCAAGGAACTGGGCGCGGGGTTCCGCAGCTTCTCCCCAGAGGGGGTCGCCGAATGGGCCCGCCTTCAGGCGCTCAATCCGCCGGTGGCGGCGCCCAAGGGCACCCGCTTCCTGCAACAACCGCTGCGCACCGACATCACCACCGCCGGGCTGGGCAGGTGTCCTGTTCCGGTCCTGCTGATGACCGGGGCCGCGGATGCCTACATGCCGCCCAGACTGCTCAGGCAGGTCGCCTTCGAGGCGGGAATAGACCGGGTGACGGTGTTCGAGGACGCCGCCCATGCACCGCATGTGGAAGCTCCCGAGGCGTTCAACGCAGCGCTGGTTGCGTTCTTTCGGGCCTCCTCCCCGGGCAGATCAACGGCGGCGGAACCCGACGGGCTTGACATTTAAGGCTATATGATAGCTATATATATTATTTGGTACAATGGGAGCGGATTTTCCGTTGGACAGGGAGGGAACGTCAGCCCGCAGGGACTGGCGGACAGGTAAACAGGGAGGAACAGAATGAGACTCTGCACATGGGGGGCCAGCGCCCTCTGCCTAACCATAGGCATGACAACTGCCGCCGCTGCGCAAGAGGTGACCATGCGCATTTCGGTACCCTCGGTGAGCACCGGTTTCGTCTGCACCGACATCTTCACGATGTGGGCGGCAGAGATCGAGGCCGAGTCCGACGGACGCATCGACGTGGAGGTGCTCTGTGACAGCACGCTGAGCCGCCCAGGCGATACCGTGACCCGGGTCGCCGCGGGGGTGGCGGATGCGGGCTTCGATCTGCCCAACGTCTACGGCGCGCGGTTCGCGCATTACGGCGTGGTCGGCATTCCGGGTCTGGGCGAGGATGCCAGCGACACCGCTGCGGCCCTGTGGTCCTTGCAGGAAGACGGAACTTTTCCGGCGATCCCCGGTGTTAAAATGGCCATGTTCCAGGTTCAGAACACCGTGATGGTCTGGACCAGAGAGCCGCTGGCGACTGCGACCGACCTTGCAGGCCAGCGGATCATCGCCGGATCGGCGCTGCGCGGCATGACCATCTCCGGCATGGGTGGTGTGCCGCTGTCCCTGCGCGTTCCCGAGTATTATCAGGCGCTTGCGCGTGGTGCAGCCGAAGGTGTGATGACAAATGCCGGCGCGTTCCTGACCTACAGCTATCACGAGATGGTTCCGAACGGCTATGTCGCGCCCTGGGGCGCCGGCGTCTCTATCGTCTTCCTCAATGAGGCCTGGTACGATTCGCTGCCCGATGATCTCAAGGCGGTCATCGACAACAATACCGGGGCTGAGACCTCGCGTTGGGCCTCTGATCTGTTCCAGAAGTACGAGGAAGAGGAGCTGCAGACCCTTCAAACGGCAGGCAGCATCACTCTCACCGAGTTGAGCGAGGCTGACCTCACCACTCTTGAGCCCGCCTTCGCCGCGGTTCGCAATCATTGGGTCGCAACCACCGAGAATGGCGCGGCCTATCTGAGCGCCTTCGAAGCCGCTTACGCGGCGCAGTAAACCCGGCCCCGCGCTTCCCCACGCCGGGGAAGCGCAAGTTCGCCGCTTGCACTGACCGCTTCACCTCGCCTGAGAAAGAGAGCCGGGCAATGGCATCGCCGTGATGAAACCATATGGCAGGCGACGATCGACGCCCTCGATACCCGCGTTTGCGGGGGCTGTTGGCGGTGCCGCCCCGTCAGAACCTGCAGATTGACGGCGGCTCATACGAGGGCCCGATCTAGACTTGGCGCCGGAAGCGCCGACCAACGCGTCAGGAGCGACAATGGACCGTATCGTGGCTATCGGCGACACCCGGCTGAACCTGCGGGTAGAGATCCGCGACCCCGCTGCCCCATGGGTGGTCTTCAGCAACTCACTGACCACCGACCTGAGTGTCTGGGATGCGCAGGCCGAGGCGCTGCGCCCCCGGTTCAATCTACTGCGATATGACCAGCGCGGGCACGGCGCCTCGCCGGTCGCTGCCATCGACGCAGGATTCGAGACCTTGGGCGGCGATCTGGTCGCCCTGCTCGATCATGTCGGGATCGAGCGCTGCAGCTTGGTCGGCCTGTCGATGGGGGTTCCGACCGGGCTTGCAGCCTATCGACGCGCTGCCGGCCGTTTTGGCAGGCTCATCCTGGTCGACGGGATGGCGCGGACTGCGCCGGGCGGCGCGGCGGCCTGGGCCGAGCGCCTGGCCACGGCCCGCGATCTTGGTATGGATCGCTACGCCGCCACGATCACGGAACGTTGGCTTCAGCCCGACACGCGGGACGGACCGCTGGGTAAGCGGCTGCAGGCGATGATCGCCGCGACGCCCTTCGACGGTCTGGTGCAATCGGTCCGGGCGTTGCAGGATTACGATTACACCGCGGTGGTCGAGACGATCACCTGCCCGCTCCTCGTCATTGCCGGGGCAGAGGACGGCACGATGCCCGAAACCATGCGGCGGGTCTTTGGCACGGTGCCGGGCGCGCGGATCGAAACGGTCGCGGCTTCAGGGCACGTCCCGAATTTCGAGCGTCCCGAGGCGTTCAACGCGCTTGTGCTTCCGTTCCTCAGCGCGGACCTGAACGGATGAAGCTCTACTGGTCGCCACGCTCGCCCTTCGTGCGCAAGGTGATGATCGTGCTGCATGAGCGGGGGTTGCTCGACCGGGTGGAACTGATCCGCGCGCCGGTGCAGCTTGACGGACCGCTGAATCCGGCGCTGATGCGCGTCAACCCATTGGGAAAGATCCCGGCGCTGGTCTGCGACGAGGGGCGCGTAATCCTCGGCTCGCCCGTCATCTGCGCGTTTCTGGGTGGCCTCGGCGACGGCCCGGGACTGGTGCCCGCCGATCCTCGCGCTCGTCTGGACAGCCTGCGGTGGGAGGTGCTCGGCGACGGTCTCACCGATATCCTGCTGCTATGGCGAAGCCTGATCCGCAACGGCATTGCCGCGGACTCGCCGATCTCGGACTCGTACCGCGGCAAGATCCCGGCGATCCTGTCGTCCCTTGAAGCGGAATGTGCGGCGCTTGCTGCGGTGCCCTTTGGGCTGGGGCATATCGCCATCGCCTGCGCCCTCGGACAGCTGGACTTCCGCTATCCCCACTGCGGCTGGCGCCTTGCCTTTCCGGCTCTGGCCGAATGGGCCGAAGACCTCAACCGCCGGCCATCTCTGGCAGCCACAGGCGTACAGGATGACGGCGCGGCGGATACGGGCGATGTGGTCATGCCCCTGATACTGCAGCGCCCGGCCTTCTAGGCGCTGCCTGCCAGCCTTGCCAAAACCGCTTCGGTATCCTCGCCCAGCAGCGGCGCGCTGCGATCCAGCGCGAGGGGGGAATTGGCGAAATTCATCGGGCTGACTACGTGCCGAACACTGCCGGACAAGGGATGCGGCAGCTCGCGCACCATGCGGCGGTGCTGGATCTGCGGGTCCTCCAGCGCCATCGGGATGGTGTTGATCGGACCGCAGGGCACGCCGCGGTGCCCGAGCTCCTGCAGCCAATGCGCCAGAGGCTGGGCGCTCAGTGCTTCGCAGATCAGGGGATGCAGCGCGGCGAGGTTTTCGACCCGCGCATCATTGCGCGAGAACCGCGGATCATCCCCCCATTGCGGCCGGCCGAGCGCCTCGGCAAAGGCCCTGAACTGGCCGTCGTTGCCGACCGCCAGCACAAGATGCCCGTCCGCCACCTGGAACACGTCCTGCGGCTGGATATTGGGGTGCCGGTTGCCGCGCCGCACCGGGACCGTGCCCGAAACCAGATAGTTCATCGCCTGATTGGCCAGAAAGCCCACCGCGACATCCTGCATGGCGATGTCGATATGGTCGCCCTTGCCGCTCTGCTCGCGGTTGGCGACCGCCGCCAGCACTGCAATAGCGGTGTACATGCCAGTCATGATGTCGACGATCGGCACGCCCACCTTCTGCGGCCCACCACCCGTTTCGCCATCAGCCGGGCCGGTAACGCTCATCAGCCCGCTCATCGCCTGAATCATGAAATCATACGCCGCATCGCCGGCCCGAGGGCCAGTCTGGCCAAAGCCGGTCACCGAGGCGAGGATGATGCCGGGATTTGCTGCGAGCAGCGCAGCATAGCCAAGGCCCATCCGGTCCAGCGTGCCGGATTTGAAATTCTCCACCACCACATCGCAGGTCGCCGCCAGCGCAAGCACCGTCTTGCGGCCCTCGTCGGTCGCGAGGTCCAGGGTGATCGACTGCTTTCCCCGGTTGACCGACAGGTAATAGCCGGATTCGCGAGTGTCTCGGCCTTCGCTGTCCTTGAGATAAGGCGGCCCCCAACTGCGGGTGTCGTCGCCCAGACCGGGACGCTCGACCTTGATGACCTCGGCGCCCAGATCGGCCAGAATCTGGCAGCACCAAGGACCGGCCATGATCCGGCTAAGGTCCAGTACGCGCAAATGTTCCAGGGGCCCCGGCATGTTTGCTCCTTGGCTGTGGCTTGTAAGATCGATAACCTAACTATATGTTTTTATAGGGCAGGCAGATCGGTGGCAAGGCAAACCTGAACCATTGTGCCATATTAATGATTTATTTGACACCTGCGGCGACGAACGGAGATCGGCGATGAAACAGACACTGGCAGAATCCACGCTCAGCGACGACCGTCCGGGCGTATCGCTCTATGCCAAGCTGGCAAGCATGTTCCGGTCGCGCATCGACTCGGGCGAATGGGTGGTCGGGGGCCGCATCCCGACGGTCGAGGACCTCGCCAAGTCCTATGGCGCGGCGGGGATGACAATCCGTCAGGCGCTGGGGATCCTGGAAGCCGAAGGCCTGATCGAGCGGTTCCGCGCCAAGGGCACCTTCGTTCGGGCGCGGCCGAAACGGGATCTGTGGTGCGACGTTAAGACGGATCTGTCCGGCCTGCTGATGTCGCGGCTCGGCGCGACGATCGAGGTGCTGGAAGACGAAATGGTGGATCGGCTGCCCGACACGATCGAGGGTGTTGCCTCCGAGGGCCTGCGTTACCGCCACCTCGTCCGCCGCCACACGCGCGAGAATGTCCGCTTCCTGCTGGGCCATGTCTTCGTGCCGGAGGGCATCGCCGCCATGTTGACCGAGGAAGATCTGCGGACCAAGACCGCGACCCGGCTGGTGGCCGATCTGAAAGATGTGGAAATCGCCGACGCCAGCCAGATCCTGACCATCGAGCGGGCGGACTACGCCGTCGCCCAGCAACTGCAGATCCAGCCGGATTTCCCGATTGCCAGAGTGGTACGCAAAATCTTCGACCGCGACGGCAAGCCGCTGGTCTTCGCCATCGGCCTCTATCGCGGCGACAGCGTGCGCATCGAGATGAAGCTGCGCTGAGAGCGCTCAGCTCCTGAACACCGGCGCGCGCTTCTCGCGGAAGGCGGCCATGGCTTCGGCCGTATCGTCGGACAGGGATAGGGCCTTGGTCTGCCCCTGCTCGAAGCGGTAGCCCTCATAGATCGACAGACCTTCTGTCATCTGGAACGATTTCTTCGCGGCGCGGACAGCCGAAGGGCTGGCGCGCGCGATCTCGGCCGCAATGGCCTGCGCAGTGTCCAGCAAGGCCTCGGGCGCGACGCAGGCCGAGGCGACGTTCATGCGCAGCAGATCCGGCCCATAGACCCGGCGCGCGGTATAGATCATCAGCCGCGCATCGCTTTCGCCGAAATGGCGCCGCAGATGCGCCACGCCGCCGGCGAGACCGACCGTCACCTCGGTCATCTGCAGGAAAGCCTTCTCCGAAACCACGAGGATATCGCAGCACAGCGCCGTCACGCAGCCGGCGCCAATTGCCGCGCCGTTGACCGCGGCGATGATCGGTTTGGGGCATTCCAGCAGGCAGTCGAAACTGGCCCGCACCCGCCGATTATGGGCGGTGTAATGACCCGGATCCTGCGTCGGGCGTTCGGAGAGGTCGGCCCCGGCAGAAAAGGCCTTCCCCTCGCCGGTCAGCACGATGGCGCGCACATCGCTCCGGTCGCCGAGGGCGTCGATCACATTGACCAGTTCCTCGCGCAGGCGGTTGTTCTGCGCGTTCACCGGCGGGCGGTTCAGCGTGATCGTGGCGACATGATCGGTGACGCTCAGGGCGAGGGTTTCATAGGCGCTCATTGCAGCCTCCTGTGTCAGGGCGTGCCGAACAGCGCGCGGGGGTTGTCGACAAACACCTTCCGGCGCAGCGTGTCGTCGGCGGTCCAGGCGTCGAACAGGTCGACCTGCCCGCCGATATCGGGCGTCGCCTTGTCCATCATGATATAGGGCCAGTCGCTGCCCCAGATCATCCGGTCCGGCGCGGCCTCGAGAAAGGCGTCGTGGAACGGCCGGACATCCGCGTAGTCTGGCCAGGCGCCGCGCGTGACCCTTGTCGCGCAGAGCTTCACCCAGATATTGCCCTCGGCCACCCGATTGCGGAGCGCGCTGATCGCGGGTCCATCAACCCCTTCGTCCGCGTCGTAATTGCCCATGTGATCAAGGACCAGCGGCAAACCGAGCGCGGATAGCCAGGGCATCGCCTCGACCACATAGGCCGCTTTGGCCCAGATATCGGCATACCAGCCCAGTTCGCGCATCACGGGTGCGAAGTCCTTCAGGCTTTCCAGCCCCAGAACTCCGATGGGCTTGGGGCCGCCGTAAGCCGGCCCCGTCTCGCAGAACCTGAGCGCCCGCATACCGGCCCAGTGCATCGCTTCCAGCGTAGTCGCCGGGCTGTCCGCGGCCACGACACCCACGGCATGCAAGCGCTGCGGCGCCGCGGCGACGGCATCCAGCACGCCGGAATTGTCGAAACCGTTGGCGGAGGCATGCACCAGCGCGCCAAACCCGAACCCCGCTGTTTCGAGCCCGGCCAGATGCGCCTCGCGCGGTGCGATGGGCGGCAGGTAGGGGCAGCCCGGCATCAGCGGGTATTGCGCGAAGGGACCGAACACATGAGCATGGGTGTCCCAGGCGCCGGCAGGAAGCGGATTTTTCGGGGTGGACCGAAACTGGTTGACCCAATCGGGGTTGGCGGAATCACGCATCGAGGCTCTCCAGAAAACCGGTGATGACTGCCGCGAAAGGCCCGGGCGAGATCAATCCGGCGAAATGGCCGGTGACCAGCTCGCCATAGCGCCCGTCCGGAAGCTGCCCGGCGAGGGTGCGGCATTCCTCGAGCGGCTTGATCGGGTCCAGCGTGCATCCCAAAATCAGCGTGGGTGCGGTGATCCGGGGCACCAGCGGCCCCAGATCGAGGGTGACGAACATCCGGCTCAGGGCCGCAACGCTGGCCGGGTCGTTAGTAAGATAGCGCAGCCGGTACTGGGCAAAGCCCGCGCCGCGCAGGCCCTCGGGATAGGCCTTCTCCAGCCCCGCGTCGGCCACTGCCCGCATTCCGGCGCGCTCGACATAATCGGCTCGCGCCAGCAGGTTTTTCTGCGCAACCTCTGACACGTTCCCCGTCGCCGGACTGTTCGTCACCACCGATGCCACCCGGTCCGGAGATTCCGCAGCAAAGGCCAGGGCGATGGTGCCGCCCATCGCGGTGCCAACGAGATGCGCCCGCTCAATGCCAAGCGCCTCCAGCAACGCGCCAAGGTCCGCGGTCATGGTCGCCAGATCAAGTACCTTGGCCCGTTCGGACTGGCCGAACCCGCGCTGATCATAGGCCAGAACCTGCCATGACGGGGATAGCAGCGCGGCAACCTCGGCCCAGCTTTCGATGGCCCCGCCCGCCTCGTGCAGCAGGACAACGGGGATGCGACCCGACGTCCAATCGCCAGAGCGGACATAGCGCAACACGGCGCCGTTGGCTTCGACCCAGTTCATGTCTGATCTCCGGCGTCGTGGATGGCGCCCAGCGGCACCAGCGGCAGCAGGACATGCGAGGGATGATCGGGCCCGAAATACACCTTGTGCAGGACCGTCTCACTGCGGCCGATGTGATAGGGGATGTATTCCACGTTGTTGCCCCCGCCGATGCCGGTAGTGAAATCGGCACTGCTGATCTCGACGCACAGCCGGTGCCCGCGACGGAACAAATGGGCGAAGGACATCAGCTCGATCCTGTATTCGACCACCTCGCCGGGCGTCACCGCCTGACGCGCCTCGCGCGTCAGCTTGTGCCAAGGTTTCCAGGGGGTGGAGCGGTCCTCGTCCAGCGCGCGGTACGAGGCTTTGAGCCACCCGCGGCTGACCACATGTTCCGCTGCCTGAACAGGATCCGTGTCCTGTGCCATGCGCAGCGGCCAGTCGGGTCCGACGTCCTTGATGGTGACGAACCAGTTGGTGTCGGCGCAGTCGATCGAGGCAAAGAGTGTGGCGCTGACCGGTCCGGCGGACAGCATGTCGGTGCCCAGAGGCTCGGACAGGTAGCGAAGCTTCTGGATGGTCCGGGTCTGCGTTGCCGGCATCTGCACAAAGGCATCGGGGCCACCACTGCCATCCCGGCTTCTGGGGGCAAAGGGTTCCCGGCGCAGCCGTTCCCAGGAATCGAGGTAGAATTCCGTCCACATCGCCTCGGGCAGCGGCCAGTCGGCGGCGGTCAGCCAGCGGTTCGCGCCAGTCACATACATCCTGACCGGCGGCTCGTCCATGATGCCGGTGTCCCTGCCCTTCAGCCAGTGATCGTACCAGCGCAGGATCTCATTATGAAAGGCGCGGAACGGCCGGTCGACCTGTGCATTGCCGGTGAACATCAGGCGCTTGGGCGCCGTGGTGTTGCGGTACCAGTTCTGCGTGCCCTGAAAATGCGACTTGTAGGTCTGCGCATACCAGCCGGTGCCGAAATAGGCCGGGATTTTTAGATCACTGAACCGTTTCTCGGCGGCTTCCACGGCCTGGGCCGTATCGAAGGGCTGGATCAGCGTCCGGAAGAAGATCGGCGCCTTCTGCCCCTTCATGGCGAGGATGTTGTAGATCTTGCTGTGCGCGATGTAGTCGGGGTTGGCCATCGCCTCGCGCCACGCCGCTTCATCGGCTTCCGACAGCGCGCCCGGCGGACCGGATCTGGTGTGCGCCACCGAACCTGCGTCGATGATCAGCGGGAAAGCATGGACCACTCCGCCGGGGTTGCGGTCGCGGAATTCTCGGTAGGCCGGGCCCGGATCATAGGGAAAGATCGCCTTGAGCGAGGGCGGCTGCAAGGCTGCGGCCTGCAGTTGCGCGGCCCCAAAGGCCGAGATGCCGATCATCCCGACATTCCCGTCGCACCAGGGCTGCGCGGCGATCCATTCGATCAGGTCGTAAAGGTCGGTCTCAGGATTGCCGCCGCCCTCTGACTTGCCGTTGCCGCGCGCAGTGCCGATGACATGCACATAGCCGCGGGCTGTCAGGAAGTCGGTGTCTCCGGCCTCGATCTCCCCGGCCCAGAGTGGCGACCATGGCGGCTGCGGCCCCACAACGCTGGCATACTCGCGCCCTGACAGATCCTTGTTGTAGGGCGCGAAAGCCAGCAGCGCCGGCAGCGGGTCGGCGGTCTCCGGGCGATAGACATCAACGCAAAGCGATACGCCATCGCGCATCGGGACGCGGACATCGGGTTGGTCAATTCGCCCGTCATATTCGGGCGCAGGCCTGTAGGGACTGGGCGGCTCACCGCTGGTGCCGTTCAACCATTCCATCGCCGTCCCCCCCCTTGGTCACCCGTCGTTGTACCCTGGTTGGCCCAGACGACGCGGCTTTCCCGCGCCCCTGCGGGATTAAATAAATCATAAAAGTGATTTATAAGTTGAAACCCAGCCTGTCAAGCGGTGTCTCGCACGTAAGGCGCGTCCCGGTCCCTCAGGCAGCGCATCCGACGCAGGGCTTGCCGATAACCAAGAGAAGCAGCTTAGCACCAGCATCCGGCGGCTCCCGGCGGTGGGCAGGGCCTCGCGCGTGACCGACTTGACGCAGTCGAATGACGCGTCACTCTTTGATCACGCGGGTCGCGCTCCTGATAACGCCCACTGACGCCTGCAGGCCGAGACGACGTATCGAACGCAGGTTGAGGATGATCTGCGGTGCAATGCTCACGTCCACCGGGATCGCGCCTGCGCTTTCACCCTGCAGGATACGCGCCGCCATTTCAGCGCCGCGTTCCCAGATCGCCGGGAAATCAGGGGCAAATCCCGCTACACCGTCCTCTACGGCAATCGATTCCAGCCCGACCGCGGGCAAGCCAAGATGCATCGCGGCGGCCGAGATGGCCTTGCCGTGGGCATTGAACAATTCATGCGGGCCGACTGTCAGCGCCTCGATGCCCTCCCCCGCCATGCGGGCGATGACCGCGGGAAATTCCCCGGCCGCCTCGCACAGATAGGGCGTAACGTCCAGCGCAAGACCGGCAGCCGCCTTCTGCATCCGTTCAAGAACAGGCTGCGCCACGGCATAGCCCGGATTGTACAGATGGCCGATGCGTCGTACCCCGGGTTTGAGCGCTTTCAGCAAGGTCAGCTGATCGTGCTGGACGCTGGCGGGAAACGAAACGCCAGTCACGTTTCCCTTCGCGCCGGTTTGCAGGTTCTGCAGGCAGGCACCCGTCAGATCCATCGACCAGCCCACGACGGGACAGACGCCACCCTGTGTCGCCGCGATCATCGCCAGATTGGCGTTGGTCATGAACGACAGCACCACATCTGGCCGACGCGCGACAATCTCCTTCGCCAGTTGGCCGGTCCTGAGGATGTCGCGGTTGCCGAACACCCGCAGATACGTAGCCCTGACCCCCTGCCGCTCCAGATGCGCCTGCGCCACGTCCATGACCGCGACATGCCCCGGGTCCGCCGCGGCGTAGGTGAACAGGGCGACAAGAGGCGCGCGTGCGCGCACTGCGGTCGTCATGCCGCGACTTGTGGACTGTGGCGCCGCCCTGTCACCAGCGACGGTGTTTCCAGGTTTCCGGCAAAGAGGGAGTATTTCAGGCGGGCAGACTCATCCGTCGCCAGCAGCCGGAAACGCTCCAGACCCTCCTGAAGGCCTTCTTCCTGAAGGAGGAGCTTCATCAGACGGGTAGCTTGTGGCGAGGTGAATTCGAGGAAGACCCGCTTGCGCTCGCGGGCATAGGTATCAAGGATATCGACAGGGGCCTGATTGCCCAGAATGGCGGCCAGCGCTTCATAGAGGATGAACACGTCCAGACAGCCGGTCGTCAGCCCGAAGCCGCCTGCAGGGTTGGTCGCATGCGCCGCATCCCCCGCCAGCAACACCCGCCCCACCCTGAACTCGGTGGCGTTGCGCTGGTGTATCCGGTATACGGAGTGATGCTCCAGCGCATACCCGTCGCGCGCTTCTGGGATGATCCTGGGCAGCATGGCGTGGATGCGCTCAACGACCCCCTCGGCCGGCAGCCCGGAATCCTCGGCATAGGCGCAACGCCACAGGTTCTCATTGTCGATCATTGCGAGGACTGCGCCGTTCGGCTTGTCGACCAGCAGCAACGAGCGCGCATAGCCATGCTTGCTCAGGTCGATGCGGATATTCGTGGCGACGAATTGCTGGTCCCAGGTGAATCCGTCAAAGCCGACACCCAAGGCCTTTCGCACCGCCGAACGGGCGCCATCCGCTCCGACCAGCCATTCGACATTCATCTCGAAGGCACCTTCGGCGTCGTTCTGCAGGCTGATGGTCACAGTCTTGTCGGTCTGCCTGAGACCGGCAAAGGTGGTGCCCCACAGCACCCGCGTGCCCGGATAGGCCGCCAGCTCCTCCAGGATGACATCCGCCAGGATGTGCTGCGGCAGATAGACATTGAACGGAAACTTCACATGCCCCTGAAGGACATCGAGGTTCCAGCGGATCTCCTCGCCGGTCTTGTGGACCTTCAGGGCGAAGTCATTCTTCGCAAAGCCGCGGGCGATCGCCTTGTCGAGGATCCCCAGCTCGTCCATGCCGGGAAGCGTCGACCAGTGGTGTGCGATGGCGCGTGGGCTGTCGACGACGCCGGGTTCGCGCTCGATGACAACGCTGTCCACACCCTTCCGGGCAAGTCCCAGCGCGCAGAGCAGGCCGACCGGCCCCGCCCCGATGATCGCAACGCGATAGTTTGACATTCCACCCTCCGGCTTTCGTGTGTTGATAACGGCGACTGTCAGGCGCCGCAGGACTGACGGCCGGTCCCGCTACCGGCACGCGAGCTCTGGATAGTTAATAAATGCATGATATATTTCTATGATTCAAGCGCTCATTGGCCCCGATGGGTGCCCGTGGGCCGGATCCACATTCAGGATTTGCAATGGTGCTGAGGTGGATGGTCTTTGTCGAGGGCGGCGGGCTGGAAGCGGACGATCCTTCGTGCCGGCGCAGGGGGTCTGGCGGCCTTGCGCAGCGGCTGGCCGCCCCAGTCAGGACTTCAGGATACCGGCCGCGGCCAGATCGGCCAGTTCCCGGCCCGCCCCCGCAGCTGCCGCGACGGCGGCGCAGTCGGCTGCCAGCTGCGCGAGCTCCTGCGTGCCGGCCCAGTGCAGCGGCCCCCCGGTCCAGCGCGGAAAGCCATAGCCATTGACCATCACCACATCGACATCCCCGGGCCGCAGCGCGACGCCCTGCTGCACCACCAGCGCCGCCTCGTTCACGATGGCGGCAAGGGCACGGCGTTGGATTTCCTCAGCGGTGAGGCGGCGGCGCTCAATGCCCTTCTCGGCCGAAGCCGCGACGATGACGGCCTCTACTTGCGGGTCCGGCTGGGGGATGCCGGCGGCGCCATAGCTGTAATAGCCTGCGCCAGTCTTGCGCCCGAGACGCCCGGCCTCACACAGCCGGTCGGGGATGTGGACATAGCGGGCAGCGGGATCTCGGCTGGGGGCCTGCTGCTGGCGCATCCGCCATGCGATGTCGAGGCCCGATAGATCGGCCACGGCGAAGGGGCCCATTGCAAAGCCGAACTCGGTCATCGCCTTGTCCACGTCTTGCGGCATGGCGCCGTCTTCCAGCATGAATTCGCAGGCGGTGCGATAGGCAGCGTAGATCCGGTTGCCGATGAAGCCGAAGGCATTACCAGCCTGCACCGGCTGCTTGCCAAGCGCGCGCGCCACGGCAAGGCCGGTAGCCAGCGCCTCGGGCGTGCTGCGGGTGCCGCCGACAACCTCCAGCAGTTTCATGATGTTGGCAGGGCTGAAGAAATGCAGCCCGATGAAGCGGCCGGGGTCCGCCACAGCCGCGGCGATGGCATCGACGTCGAGATAGGAGGTGTTGGTGGCCAGCAGCGCATCCGGGCGCGCAACCTTGTCGATTGCCTCGAAGAGTTGCTGCTTGACCGTCATATCCTCGATCACCGCCTCAATGATCACGTCGCTGCCCGCCAGCAATGCCATGTCGCTGCCGAGCGTCAGGCCGGCGCGGGCGGCATCCGCCTCGGCTTCGGTCAGTCGGCCCGCAGTGGAGGACTTGGTGATCTCCTCCTCGATCCGTGTGCGGGCCCGCCCGATGGCGGCGGGGTCGGTGTCGACCACGGTGGTGGCAAAGCCGCGCTGCAGGCAGGCGAGCGCGATGCCTGCACCCATGGTGCCCGCGCCAAGAATGCCGAAGCTGGCGAAGGGGGCCGGTTTCAGGCCGGCCGGCGCCGCGCCGCGGGCCGCCTCGCGTTCCGCAAAGAAGATGTGGCGCAGGGCCTTGGCCTCGGCCGAGATGCGCAGGTCCTGAAAATCTGCACGTTCGGCTGTGAGCCCCTCGGCGGCAGGAACGCTGCCCACAGCGCGGATATGGCGGATGGCCGACAGGATATGCGGGCGGCCACGGCCGGAGGCGGCAGCCTTGCGTGCCGCTGCCTCGATGGCAGCCTCATCTTCCGTGGGCGCATCACGCTCGATGACCCGCACCTTGCGGCCTACCAGCGACAGTGCGAGCGCCGCCGCTTCCACCCTGAGGTCGCCGAGCGCCAGCGCGTCGATCATGCCCCGCTTCAGCGCCTCCTCTGCGCCGACCCTGCGACCGCTGGTGATCAGCGAAATGGCTGCCACCTTGCCCACCAGACGCGGCAGCTTTTGCGTGCCGCCCGCGCCGGGGATGATCCCAAGCCCGCATTCCGGCAGGCCGACGACCGTGCCCGCCGCTGCAATGCGCGCGTCGCAACCAAGCGCCAGCTCATACCCGCCGCCAAGCGCTGCGCCCCGCAGCGCCGCTACCCAGGGCTTGGCAGAGCCCTCCAGGGCCACGATCACTGCGGGCAGTTGCGGCGTGGCGAGCGGCAGGTCGAACTCGCGCAAGTCTGACCCGGCGATGAAGGTCTTGCCCGCGCCGATCAGCACGCCCGCGGCCAGAGCGGCATCGGCCTCAACTTCGGCAATGCACGCCAGAAGCGCCTTGCGGATGTCCGACGAGCCGGCATTCACCGGCGGATTGTCAATGACAAGGATGCCGACTGCGCCCTCGCGCTGCAGATGGACGGTACCGCTCATGTCTTTATCACCCTTGCCAGACCATCGGCCGCCAGAAAGCCTTGCTTTTCGAAAAGCACCAGCACCGCATTGATTTCCGCTTCGGCGACCCAAACACCCTGCGCGTCGGCAAGGTTCGGCACCGCCACAATGGCATTGGCCAGCGCGGCCATATCGCCCTCGACCCACCCCAGAATCCGTCGAGGATCTGCTCTATCGCGCCGATGCCGAGCGGGCGAAGCCGCCGTGACAGGCGGAGGTGTAGCGCCCCGGGTGATCCTTCGTCCAACTCCCTGGTTCCTTTTGCTACAATCGGCCGATCAGGAAACATTACTGGAGGCTGGCCTAGACTGAATGTTGGTTATGATGGCGCGCACAGCCAAAGATAATCAAGTAGTCTATTAGCTCAATGCTCCGACCGCGTCAAGCATCGGCGATGCTGCAAAGCTCGTACCTGCCTTTGGTCAGCGCCGCGGATGACATACCGGGACGGCGTTTGCCGCGGGCATCCGTTGCCGTCGTGAACCGGCCGCTCGGCCCAGATCGGCCGACGGCTGGACGGTGTTCAGAGCGCAGCAGCTGATCAAGATGCGAGCGCTGCGCCTGCCAAAAAGGCTGTGTCCTCCGAGTCTTTCGCGGCACCTGCGGCAATTCAGCCCGGCAGCCAGCGGATCGTGTCAGCGTCGGGGGATGGGGAGGCGAGCGGTTTCATCATGCACGAGCCTACTTCGCCGCGGCGGTATATCGCCAGCATATACCACCAGAACCGCCGTGCCCTGCGCGCTCTATCCATTCCGGGAATGCAAGATTATCGGACATGAAGAGCGCAGGCGCGAGATGATCTGCTTCCCGGCCTCAGGCACCTGTCGCTGGATGGGGCCATCTACTGGTTCATGGCTATCCGCCCGTTTCTGGAAAACATCACCGGCGTTGGCGTGGATGGCGTGACCGCGATCCTGTTCGGCTTTGGTCTGGCCAATTTCCTCGGAACCTACTGATCGCCTTCCTGATCCAACGCTCGCTGCGGCTTGCATTGGTCATGATGCCGCTGACGATGGCGGCGCTGGCCCTGCTGCTGGCAGTGTTCGGTGGTGTTCCGGCGCTGGATGCCTTGGTCAGGATCGCGCAGGCGCACTGCGGCGGATTGGCCAGACGTGTTTCGCAAGTGCGGCCAGCGTCGCAAGGCCTACCAACAGACACAGCGCAATCTTCGACCTCTGGCCCATCGTCCCCTCGATCGGCAGCGCATGGGCAATCGTGCCCGCAACCACGATCACGGACAGCGCGACATGGGCATATCGCCATCGTCGCCAGCCGAGGTGGCGTCGCCGCGCCGCAAGAAGGGCGGTGAAGATCACCGCCCACATCGCCACCACCCCCCAGACCGAGAACAGCGTCGGGGATGCGAACAGCAACGCGTCGATCATGTCGGGCGGGCTGGTAATCCACAGGCCGCCAACATGCAGGGTGACTGCCGCGACAAGGCACACGCCGGTCAGGCGGTGCAGTCGGCGCGAGGTCACCCGCGGGACGTTCGGAAGGGCCCCCGCGATCAGCAGCGGTTGCAGCAGCAGAAGCGCGAGGCCAACCACTCCGAAAAAGGCCGCCAGAATGTAGACGGGATCACGCCACGCCAGCAGCGGGCTTGTCGCGGCCGCGGCAAGCGGAATGCCCACGGCCGCGATCAGGCCAGACCAGATGGCGATTGCCCGGATCCTGCTGTGCTCAGGCGACATCAAACCGGCTGAAGCACGAAATGCGCCTCAAGGCTCGTGTCCCGCGCACTCGCAAGGATCGGCCGGAGGAAGACGGTTTTGAATTCGCTGCTGTCATAGGCCAAATGGGCATGGGGCTGGCCGAAGGTGGGCACAATCTGCGGCATTTCCAAGCGGAACACGCCATTCGCGTCGGTCAGCGTCGCGCCGTGGCTATGCGGGTCACTCTCGCGCCCCTCGGTGGTGTGGGCCCAGATCTGGATGCGCTGGCCCGCCAGGGGTGCGCCATCCCCTGCCCGCCGGACGGTGCCGGACATCCAGAACCCGCCGCCGCCGATCCGGTCCACGACCGCCGCGCCGGGAATGTAGTTGTTGGCCCCGCCGCGCATGCTTTCGGTCGGCGCCAGTGACTGGGCATAGGCAGGCAGGATCGGTGCCGCAGTGCCGATGACGAGCGCCGAGCTGCCCGTCACCAGGAATGCGCGGCGGTCGAAAGATGGAGTAGCCATGGGAGTGCCTCCTTCTGGAGCGGGTCCAATTCTGTCTGTGCCGCGACCTGACACCTGCGGCGCCGGGGCGGTACATCCTGTGCATCCCGTCCGGGCAAAGCTAACACGTCGCTGGGGCCTTGGCGGATCACATCTGGTCATTTTTTGCGTCAGGCGCGGCCCGAGGGCCAAGGCCCCGGCAGGGCGCCTCGCACGACCACGCCATGCAATCTAGATTCGTACCTAATTTTGAAAGGGCACAGATTGCCTATAAAAGCCGCAACTGTACCAATACAATCTCGGTCTCTGGGGGAATAGTCGTCGGCGTGTGGAGGAGAAGAACAATGAATCTCAAGTTGGGTGGCATCCGCCCCGCCGCGTCATCGCGTATCGGGGGCCTGCGCGACATGGACCCTGATGCGCGCCGCGCTGCAATCGTCGACGCCTGCGGCCTGGACGTCGCGACCGGCGAGGCCCTGTCGGCCCGCCCCGCCCTGCCGATCCATGTTGCCGATGGCATGATCGAAAATGTGATCGGCACGTTCGAGCTGCCCCTGGGCGTCGCCACGAACTTCATCGTCAACGGGCGCGACTATCTGGTGCCCATGGCGGTCGAGGAGCCCTCGGTCGTCGCGGCGGCGTCCTATATGGCCAAGCTGGCCCGTGCAGGCGGAGGGTTCACCGCAAGCACGACCCTGCCGATCATGCGCGCACAGATACAGATCCTCGATCTGGGCGACCCCCACGGCGCGCGCTCTGTGCTGCTGGCGCACCGGGATGAGCTGATCGCCTTGGCGAACTCGAAGGATACGGTCCTGATCGGACTCGGCGGAGGGTGCAAGGATATCGAGGTTGCCGTCTTTGACGAAAGCCCGATCGGCGCCATGGTCGTCGTGCATCTGCTGGTCGATGTGCGCGATGCGATGGGGGCCAACACGGTGAACACCATGGCCGAGATGTTGGCACCGCGAGTCGAGGAGATCACCGGCGGCCGGGTCTGTCTGCGCATCCTGTCGAACCTCGCGGATCGGCGGGTGGTGACGGCCAGCGTCCGGGTGCCTGCCGCCGCGCTGAGCACACGCGACCTGCCCGGCGAGGACGTTGCCACGGGCATCGTCGAGGCCTGTGCGCTTGCGATCATCGACCCCTATCGCGCCGCGACCCACAACAAAGGCATCATGAACGGTATCGACCCGGTCGTCGTGGCCACCGGCAATGACTGGCGTGCAATCGAGGCCGGTGCCCATGCCTATGCGGCGCGGTCGGGGCGCTATACCTCGCTGACCCGTTGGGAGATCGGCCGCGATGGCGCGCTTGTGGGCACGCTGGAGATGCCGATGGCGATGGGTATCGTCGGCGGGGCCACGCGCACCCATCCGGCGGCGCAGGCGGCGCTTCGGCTGATGGATATCACCAGCGCACAGGAACTGGGCGAAGTGACCGCCGCCGTCGGGCTGGCACAGAACATGGCGGCCCTGCGCGCGCTTGCGACAGAGGGCATCCAGCGCGGACACATGAAATTGCACGCGCGCAACATCGCGATTACTGCGGGGGCAACCGGGGCCGACGTCGACCGGGTTGCGCGCGCCATTGTTGAGCAGGGCGATGTCAGTGTCGGCTGCGCAAAACGGGTGCTGGAGGGCACCTGACGAAAAAAACCAAAAGGGAGGAATACCACATGACACATACGACTCGTCGTCACTTTGTGACGGTCGGTGCGGCTGCGCTGGCAGCGCCCGCCATTCTGGCATCGGGACGCGCCGGCGCGCAGGACGTAACCCGCTGGCGCATGCAGGCGCTGTGGGGCGGCGGCACGACGCCGATGCTCTATGAGGAACGCTTTTGTGCGCGCGTGCTGGAACTGACGGGCGGCACGCTGGAGATCACGCCCTTTGCCGGCGGGCAGATCGTGCCCGCGGCGCAGGCCTTCGACGCCGTGCGCGGCGGCGCCTTCCAGATGATGAAGACCTTCGACGGCTATACCGCCGGCAAGATCCCGGCCCATGGGTTTTCCTCGACCGTGCCCTTCGGCTTCCCCGAGGCGGACCAGTACGAGGCCTGGTTCTACGAACGCGGCGGGCTGGAGCTGGCCCGCGAAAGCTATGCCTCGGCCGGGATGACCTACATCGCCCCCACCGTCTATGGCGAAGAGCCGCTGCATTCGACGGTGCCGATCCGGTCCATCGCCGATCTGAACGGCAAGAAGGGCCGCTTCGTCGGCCTTGCCGCGGCGGTGATGGGCGATTTCGGCGTTGCCGTGTCGCCGCTGCCCACCGGCGAGGTCTATTCTGCGCTGGACAAGGGGCTGGTCGACATGGCCGACCGCGGCGACATTCAGGCCAATTACGAAGAAGGCCTGCACGAAGTGGCGCCCTTCCTGATCCTGCCGGGCTTTCACCAGCCCTCGACCGCCACCTCCTATGTCGCGAACACGGCGGCGCACAATGCGCTGTCGGACCAGCAGAAGGTGGCGCTGGAAGTGGCAGCACGCGAAATCTCGGGTTCGCTGCGCCAGAACATCATCGTCAAGAACGGCGAGTATCTGGCCAAGTTCCAGGAGGCGGGCGTCGAGGTGATCGACCTTGATCCGGCCGACATCGCGGAAGCGCGGGTCAGGGCCGTCGATTCCTGGGCAAAGGCGGCAACGGATGACCTGTCCAAGCGCATGATGGACAGCCAGGTGGCGCTGATGCAGGAATTGCGCCTGCTCTGATCCAAGGGTCAGAACGTCGAACGCCCCGCGCCGGTCCACCGCGCGCGGGGCCGATCCTATATTCGCGGAGCCTCTCCATGATCCTGCTGGCCCGGTCCATCACCGCGCTTAACCGCTGGCTGTTCGAGCTGGCGAAATGGCTGATCTACGCCATTGTTTTCCTGATGCTGTGGGAAGTGCTGTCACGCTATGCGTTTGGCAGCCCCACATCCTGGGCACCGGAACTGGCGATGCTGATCTTCGGGCCGTTCTTCCTGCTGGGGGGGCCGCATCTGCTGCATCTGGGCGGCCATGTCGCGGTCGACATCCTGTCGGCCAAGGCGACAGGACAGGTGGCCTACGTCTTGCGGCTGGTCGGGCTGGCCCTTGCGGCGGCGTTCGGGGCGATCCTCCTGTGGTTCAGCCTGCCGCTGGCGCTGCAATCCTTCAGCTATGGCGAGACCAGCTATTCCGCCTGGAACCCGGTGCTGTGGCCCGCAAAGGCCTTTCTGCCGCTGTCGGCGCTGCTGTTGTCGCTGCAGGCGCTGGCCGATGCGATCCTTACCCCGCGCATGGCAGAGGCCGCCTGATGGAAAGCTCCTTCGTCCTTCTGTTCATGTTCGCCTCGCTGATCCTGCTGATGCTGACCGGCGCCGGCCTCGCCTTCGTGCTGGGGGCCATCGCCTTCGTCTCCACCATCCTGCTCTGGGGGCCCTCCGCGCTGATCGTGGCGGTCCTGAACACCTTCGAGACCATGACCTCGGAATCGCTGATGGCCATTCCGCTCTATGTCCTGATGGCGTCGATCCTGCAGAAATCCGGGATCATCGAGTCGCTCTATGACGCGATGGAAACCTGGTTCGCCCGCGTCAATGGCGGGCTGGCAATCGGCACCATCGTGATCTGCACCATCCTGGCCGCGATGACGGGCGTCGTCGTCGGCGCCGTGGCCGCCATGGGCATTCTGGCGCTGCCCTCGATGCTGTCGCGCGGATACTACCCGCCGCTGGCCCTGGGCACGATCTGCGCGGGCGGCACGCTGGGGATCCTGATTCCGCCCTCGGTGGTGACCATCGTCTATGCGATCACGGCGCAGATCTCGATCGGGCAGATGTTCGCGGCGAGCGTGGTGCCCGGGCTGGTGCTGGCCGGCAGCTACATCGCCTATATCACCATCCTTACCTGGCTGAACCCGGCGCTGGCGCCGCGGTCGCCGCAGGTCGACGTCATTCCGCTGCGGGTCAAGCTGGCCAAGCTGAAGGCGCTGATCCTGCCCGCCTTTGTGGTGGTCGGCGTCCTTGGATCGATCTATGCCGGGATCGCGACCCCGACCGAGGCTGCCGCCGTGGGGGTTCTGGGGGCCATGGTCTCGGCCATTGCAGTGCGCGGCTTCCGGTTCAGCATGCTCTCCGCGGCCGCCACCGACACGCTGCGCGTCACGGCGATGATCCTGTGGATCACCATCGGCGCGCGGGCCTTCGTGTCGGTCTTCGTCGCAACCGGCGGGGCCGATGGCATCCTTGGCTTTGTCGAAGGGCTCGAGGCGTCGCGTTGGGTGATCCTGGGGGCGATGATCGTGATTCTGATCTTCCTCGGGCTGTTCCTGGATGAGATCGGCATCATCCTGCTCTGCGTTCCGGTGTTCATTCCCATCGTCGCCGCGCTGGATTTCGACCCGCTCTGGTTCGGGGTGCTGTTCATGATCACCGCGCAGATGGCCTATATCACGCCCCCCTTCGGCTATACCCTGTTCTACCTGAAGGGTGTGTTGCCGCCGGGCATCGGCATGGGCCAGGTCTATCGCGGCGTAATGCCGTTCTTCTTCATCCAGGTCGCCGCGCTGATCCTATTTGCCGTCTTCCCCGGCATGGTGACCTGGCTGCCAGAGCTGATGAGCGAATCCCGGCCATGACAGTCCATGTGACACTGTTTGAGGTCGGCCCCCGCGACGGATTGCAGAACCAAGGCGCCTGGGTCCCGACCGAAACCAAGATCGCCCTGATCGACGCGCTATCCGCCGCAGGGTTTGCGAGCATCGAGGCGACCAGCTTCGTCAGCCCCAGATGGGTGCCGCAGATGGCCGATGCCGCGCAGGTCATGGCCAGCATCCGCCGCGTGCCTGCCGTGCGTTACGCGGCCCTGACGCCCAACCTGCGCGGGCTCGAGGCGGCACTGGCGGCAGGATGCGACGAGGTGGCGGTCTTTGCCGCCGCCTCCGAGGGCTTCAGCCACGCCAACCTGAACTGCTCGATTGCTGAAAGCCTCGATCGTTTCGCCCCGGTGATGGATCTGGCCCGCGCACAGGGCCTGCCGGTGCGCGGCTATCTGTCCACCGTGATCGCCTGCCCCTTCGACGGCCCCACCCCTCCCGAAGCCGTGCGGCGCTGGACAGAACGGCTGCTGGAGATCGGCTGCTACGAAGTGTCTCTGGGCGACACGATAGGGGCGGGAACGACGGGCACGCTTGAAGCGCTGTTCGCAACGCTGCTGCAGCATGTCGATCCCTTGGCTCTGGCCGGGCATTTTCATGACACGTCGGGCCGCGCGGCCGATCTGATCGGCCTGTCGCTGGATCATGGCCTGCGCTGCTTCGACGCCTCGGTCGGCGGGCTTGGCGGCTGCCCCTATGCGCCGGGCGCGCCGGGCAACATCGACACGCGCCGCGCGCTGGACATGATTGCCCGCCGTGGCTTTTCGCATGGCATCGACATGGAGGCGCTGCGCAAGGCCGAGGCAATCGTGGCGGGGCTTGCTGCTGCATAGCAACTGGCACGGTTGCAGGCACAATCTCGCGGCTGTACCCTCCCCGCCGTAGGTACAGCCGGGACCGCCATGACCAAGACCGACACAATCCTGGACCTGATCGCTGGCCAGATCCGCGAAGGCACCCTGCCACCGGGGCGCAAGCTGATCCCAGTGCGCCGCGCGGCGGAGCATTTCGGCGTCTCCAAGAACACCGTGGTCGGGGTCTATGACCGGCTCTGCGCGCAGGGCCTGATCGAGGCGCGGCCGGGATCTGGCTTCTACGTGTCGGACCAGCGCAGCATGGGCGCGATGACCCCCGCCCCACCGCCGCCCAGCATCACGCAGGCGGTGGACCGCATCTCGCTTCTGGGGGCGCAGCTGGGGGGCGATTTCAGCCTCCGCGTCGGCGATGGCCGGCCGCCCACCTCGTGGAGCCAGGGCGTCATCCCGGCCCGTCTTGGCCCCAAGGTTCTGGCAGAGCTGGGGGGCGACCAGACCGGATATGGCAATGTCCATGGCAGCGCGGCCCTGCGCGACCAGATCGTTCTGTCCCACCGGCTGAAGGGCATCCAGATCCACGCCGGCAATGTCCTGACCACCTTTGGCGCCAATCACGCGCTGGACCTGGTGATCCGCCGCCTTCTGGCCGAGGGGCAGACGGTACTGGTGGACGATCCGGGCTATTACCCGCTGTTCGCCAAGCTGTCGCTGCAGGGGCTGAAGGTCGTCGGCGTTCCCCGCACCGCGACCGGCCCCGATCTGGCGGCGCTGGCACAGCTTGCCGTCAGCCATTCCCCGCGCATGTTCTTCACCCAGTCGCTGTGCCAGAACCCGACCGGCACCTCGATCGACCTGCCCACCGCGCACGGCATCTTGCAACTGGCCAAGCAATACGGCTTCGCCATCGTCGACAATGACCCGTTCATCGACCTGCCTGGCACCAATGGAACACGGTTGGGGCAGCTCGACCAGTTCCGCTCGGTGATCCAGATCGGCTCCTATTCCAAGCTGATGTCGGCCAGCATCCGCGTGGGCTACATCATCGCGCCGACCGAGGTTTGCGAGCGCATTGCCGAGTTGAAGCTGGTCACCATCGTCAACAGCTCGGGTCTGGCAGAGACGCTGGTGGCCGACCTTCTGGCCAACCGCCGCTATCAGCGCCATGTCCGCAAGATCGAGACACGGCTTGCGCTGGCCCGCGCCGACTATCTGGCGCGCATCCGCAAGCTGGGCCTGCAGACATTGGGGGGCGATGGGGAGGGGTATTACAGCTATCTTCTGCTGCCCCCCGCCACCGACGAGGCCGGGTTCGTCCGCAGCGGCGCCGCACATGGCATTTTCTTCGCCCCCGGAAGCGTCTTTCGCGTCAATGACAAAGAGCCTGGGCCCCCTGCCCTGCGGATCAATATCACGCGGTCGGAAGACCCGCGCTTCTACGGGTTCCTGCAAAAGGCACTGAAGGGGCAGGTGTGATGCGGCCGCGCGGCCAGCTCGGGGTGCCAGAGCCCTCTCGATGACGCTGCCACATATCCGCGGCGCAGCTTGGCGCGGACGAGCCGGGTTGCGCAGGCCTGCGCCGCCGCGGGTGACGCGCAGGTCTCGACCATCGCGCGTCCCTGCATGCCGATCCGGCCCCAGGCGCGCGGCACGCAGACCTCGCCAAAGAGGTTCGGCGCCAGATCGACATGGTGGAAACGCGCCATGTTCCCGGCGGCATCGATCTTGCACAGATAGGCGGACATGATGCCACCTCCGGGCCCAAGCATGGCCCGGCGGGGGTGCCGATATCCAATTACGATTTGGAATCAATGGGGCCGCGCCGATTCACTCCGGCGGGATCCGGAGGTCGCGGACCTGATCCTGCAGCTGCAATAACCAACGGACGCGGGCGGGTGGCATCTGCCACCCGCTCGCCCAATGAAGGAGCCACCGGGATGACCGCACACCCGTGTTCACGACTGCGCCTGCCGGCGGGGCTTGGCCTCAACCTTGTCTTGCTGGCGCTGCTGGTGGCCGCGCCGCTGCTGACGATCCTGATGCAGACGCTGGAGCCGGGCCGGGCGGGCGCATGGCGCGATGTGCTGGCAAGCCCGCTGTCGCGCAACCTGTTCTGGCGGCCTGCCGGTAACACGATGATCCTCGGCCTTGGCGTCGCCGCCGGCTGCGTACTGATCGGCGGGGTCCTTGCCTGGCTGGTGGTGATGACGGACATGCCCTTCCGGGGGCTGATCGGGTTTCTGGCCACCCTCCCCTTCATGATCCCCAGCTTTGCCACCGCCCTCGCCTGGGGCACGGTCTTCCGCAATGGCCGGGTCGGCGGCGACGGCTTGCTGGAGGGGATGGGGATCGTCGACGCCACCCTGCGCGTCGAGATGCGGACACCGGCATCGCCCATGGCCAGCGCATCACCGCCATCGCGGATGCCTACAGCCCGCTCCCGCCCGATCTCCACTTCCGCCTGCCCTCTGCGCCCGCGGCTCTCTTCGACGCAAAAGGAAACCGCCTGGCATGAAACGACTTCTTCTGGTGCGCCGAGGCGAGAGCACGTGGAACGCCGTTCGCCGCCTTCAGGGACAGGCCGACATGACGCTCACCACCCGCGGGGAAGATCAGGCACGGGCTCTCTCGCCGCTCATCGCACGGCTGGCTCTGGGCTAGCCCTCACCTCGGACCTGCAGCGCGCCCGGCGAACGGCGGAGATCCTGGGCCACACCGATGCCCTGCCCGAACCGCTGCTGCGCGAGCATTCGGTCGGCGACTGGACCGGCCAACAGATCGAGGCGCTGGACCCCACCCAGTATCAGGGCTGGCGGGCCGGCACCCATAGCCCGCAAGGCGGCGAGCCGTGGGAGGCGTTCCGCGCGCGGGTCTGCGACGTGGTCGCCGGGGTGGAGGAGGTGGAGACGGAGGCGGTCCTGATGGTTTGCCATGGCGGCGTGATCCGCGCTCTGCTGGACGGGTTGATCGGCCCGGCACCGCGCCGCATCCTGCCGGTCGGTCCCGCCAGCCTGACCGTCCTTGCCTTCCGCGGCGGGCAGGCGAAGCTCGAGGCGCTGAATGTCACCCCGGGCGGCCTGTAACTTGATGCGCCCGACTGACGGGCAGTCCTTCAGCCGGTGCCCGGGCGGCTCATCCGCTGCGCGAGGTGAAGGATCCAGCGCGCCAGCGGTGGCCCCAGCAGCACCACCGCGAACAGCCTGACCGTCTGCAGCGTCATGATGAACGAGATGTCGCTGCCGGTGGACAGCGCGATCAGCGCGATGGAGTCGATGGAGCCGGGCACGGTGGCCAGCATCGCGCTCATCAGATCCACCCCCGCAACGACAGAAAGCAGCGCCCCGGTCGCCCCGCACAGTAGCAGCAGCGCAACCACGGCCAGCACCAGCATCGGCAGCGCACGGGCGCCGGTGCGGATCATCTCGGGCGTGAAGCGCAGCCCGACCTGCGCCCCCAGCATCAGATAGCCAAAGGCGATCAACCAATGCGGCGAGGCAAGGTTGACGCCGTTCACACACAGCGCCCCGCCAATGAACAGCGGCACCAGCGAGGCCCCCGCCGGCACCATCGGCAACAGCCGCGCCACCGCAACCCCAAGGGCGCAGAGTGCAAGCACCCACAGCGTGGAGGCCAGATCGGGCGGCGACGCGCCTGCGCCATGCGGAACCGCCGGGCCGACAAGCACCGCCCCAACCGTGACCATGGCGCCAATCACCATCAGCAGCCGCAGGATCTGGATGAAGGCCACCATCCGGCTGTCGATCCCGCGTTCATGGGCCAGCGCGATCATCGTGCCCGCCATGCCGGGCAGGAAGCCCCAGACGGTCACCTCGCGGTCGAGCCCCGAGACCTTTGCCGCGCCAAGGCCGACCGCGCAGGCCAGCACGAGGGTCAGCACCACAAACAGCATGACCACCGGCCACAGATCCAACGTTTGGGTCAGCACCTGCGGATCAAGGTTGTTGGCGATCAGCGTGCCGGCGATGGCCTGCCCGAACAGATGCGGCAGACGGCCGATGCGCACGGTGGTGCCGCGCATGGCAAGCGCCGCGCCCCAGATCAGCGGACCCAGCAGCAACGCGGCCGGAACATGGGCAAGCTCCATCCCCCGCGCCAGCACGATGCCGCCGCCAAGCAGCAGCAGCCATTGGACGGCTTGGGGCCAGCGCCCCAGCCCGGACGAATGCACTGCGCTCATTCCGGCCGTGCCACCAGACCGGCGCCGCGCAGCGCATCCTCGACCGCGGCGGCCGCGGCCAGCAGGCGCGCATCCTCTCCGGGCCGGGCGACGAGCTGGATGCCGATGGGCATGCCATTGGGCCCCAGCCCGGCGGGGATGGACAGCGAGGGCGTTCCGAGCAGCGTCCAGCGGATATTGTAGGCCGCCTGCCCCGTGGAGCCGAGCCCCAGCGGCGCCTCGCCAGGCGCAGATTGGGTGATCAGCATGTCGCAATCGCCAAACAGTGCATCCAGGTCGCGCAGGGCCGCGTCCCGCGCCGCGATGCCGGCCAGCCAGTGATCGCGGGTGATGCCGTCATGGCGGCCAAGGAAGGCGTGGGTAGCGGGGTGCAGCAGATCCCAGTGCAGATCGCGTTCCGGCCCAAGGCAGGCAGAGGCCTCCCAGGCGAAGACGTCGCTTTGCGCGGCGCCAAGCCCGTCCCACCATGCGGGTATCGGGCGCGCCCCCGGCCGCGCGACAAGGCCCGCCACGCGGTCCAGCACGGCAAGGGATTGGGCCGAGGGGGCGTCAGCCTCATCGGGGGCAAAGAGGCCGATGGCTGGCAGGTCTATCGCCTCTTCGGTCGGCACAAGCTCCGGGCGGCGCATGGCGGTGGCCGCCAGCAGCGCGCAATCGCGGGTGTCGCGTGCCATTAAGCCCACCACGTCGAGGGTTTCAGAGAGCGGCTTTACCCCGGTCCTGTCGATCAGATGCGGGCTCGCCTTGTAGCCCACGACCCCGCAGAACGAGGCCGGGCGCACGGTGGAGCCAGAGGTTTGCGTACCAAAGGCCAGCGGGAACAGCGCGGCGCCAAGCCCCGCCGCAGAGCCGGAGGACGACCCGCCGGGGGTGCGGGCGTTGTCGAAGGGGTTGACGGTCGCGCCCGGGGCGGCGGTGGCGAATTCGGTGGTGACGGTCTTGCCGATGGCAAAGGCCCCCGCCTGCCGCACGATATGAACGGCGCCGGCATCCCGCGCCGGGCGCACGCCTGGGTAAGCGCGCGAGCCGTATTCCGTTGGCATGTCGCCGGTGTCGAGCACGTCCTTGATCCCGATCGGAACGCCGGCCAGCAACCCGCCGCACCGGGTCGCGGCCTCGGCCCGCACATGGGCCGGATCGAGCCAGGCAAAGGCGTGAAGGCTGGGCTCCACCGCGGCGATACGGTCCAGATAGGCCTCGGCGACGGTTTCGGGCGCAAGGCTGCCGCTGCGCACCGCAGCAGCGATCCCGCGGGCGGTGGCGGTCTTCGGGTTGAATGGGGTCACGAGGAAAGCGCCTCCAGCGCCGGTCGGCGGGCAGCCCAGGGCCGTGCGGCCTCGAGCTGACCCGCGAGAGAGAACAGCCGCTCATCCGCGCCGAACGCGGCGCCGAAATGCACGCCGACCGGCAGGCCCGCGGCGGTCCAGTGCAGCGGCACGCTCATCGCCGGGCAGCCCGAGGCGTTGAACACGGCGGTCAGCGGGGCATGGGCCCAGAAGCGGTGGAAAAACTCCTCGGGCCCCTTTCCCGCGCCCGCAAGCTCGCCCAACTTCGGGGCGACCTCGGCGGCGACGGGCGAAAGGTAGATATCATACTGGTCGAAGAACGCCCCCATCGCCCGCGAAGTGGCGTGAAGCGTTTGCAGGGCGCCAAGGTAATCCTCGCCCGAAATCCCCGCTGCGCGGCGCACCCATTCGGCATTCACCGGCTCCAGCAGCGACAGCGGATCGGCAAGCCCCTTGGCCCGCGCGAAGCCCTTCACCCCCCGCGCCACATTCACCGCGGCGATCACGAACCACGCCTCGCGCAGGGCAGAATTGTCATAGGCGGGTGTCGCCAGCTCGATCTCATGCCCAAGGTCGATCAGCAGCCGGGCCGCGGCGGTGGTGGCGGCAACCACGTCTGGCGCCAGCGGAAAACCGTCGGGCCCTTCCAGCTGCATCCCGATGCGCAGCTTGCCAGGCGGGGCCGAAACCGCGGCGAGGAAGCTGCCTGACGGTGCCGGGCAGGCCCAGGGGTCGCCCCGGTCCGGCCCGTGGGTCACGTCGAGCAGCGCCGCACTGTCGCGGACAGTGCGCGAGATGCCGTGCAGCGTCGCCATCCCCGCCATGCCTTCGGCCACGGCGGGGCCAGCGGGGTTGCGCAGGCGCGAAGGTTTGAAGCCGAAGGTGCCGGTATGGGCGCAAGGAACGCGGATCGATCCTGCGCCGTCCGACGCCTGCGTCAGCGGCACCGCCCGCGCGGCCACCAACGCCGCCGCGCCGCCAGAGGATCCGCCGGGGGTGCGCTCCATATCCCAGGGGTTGCGGGCGGGGCCGAAATGCGCGCCCTCGGTGGTGAAGGACAGCGCAAGTTCCGGCGTGTTGGTGCGACCCATGAAGACGAAGCCGGCCCTGCGCATCCGCGTACCGACCGTGCTGTCGGTCAGCGCCCTGACCCCTTCATGCAGCCGCGTGCCCGAGGTGATCGGCTCGCCCGCGATGGCAACGCCGGTATCCTTCAGCCACAGCGGCACACCGGCAAAGGCGCCCTCCACCGGCGCGTCCATGGGCGCGAAGTCATGCACGACGGCGTTCAGCACGGGGTTCAGCACCGCCACGCGGGCCGCCGCCTCTTGCACGAAATGATCCGGCGCGACCTCGTGGCGCCGCACCAGATCGGCCATCGCAAGCGCATCGAGCGTGTCGTAATCGGTCATTCTGTGTCTCCGGTGGGGATCGTGGCCGGGGCGTGCCAGGCAAGCAAGGCGGTCTGGGAAGGCAACTCGGCGCGGGCGTTGCAGTCTGGCCCAAGCGCCAGGCGGGCGGGGGTGAGCGGGCGGCCATTGCCATCCAGCGCCGTCACCGGCCAAAGGCCCGGCGGCGGCAGGATCTGGTCCTCGGTAAAGCGCCAGCCAGAAGCGCTGCGCTGGATATGGGTTGTCCAGACATGGCCCAGAAGGCGCTGCGCCTCGTCCAGCCGCCCGGCGACTATCGCGCTACGGATCGCGGTCGAGGACACGCGGGCGCCCCCCTCCACCTCGTCCGCGACCACGGTCACCGAAAAGCCGTGGCGGGCGCCAAGCGCGCGCAGCAGCCCGGGGTCGCCCTTGCGGCTGCAGCCAAAGCGGAAATCACTCCCGACGATGACCCCGCCGATCTGCAGGCGCGCCAGCAAAAGGTCGGTCACGAACTGCTCGGCCTGCGTCGCGGCAAAGGCTGCATCGAAGCGCGGAGCATAGATCAGGTCGATCCCGGCCTCGGCGATCAGCGCCGCCTGCGCGAGGCCGGGGCTGATGCGAAAGCGCGAGGGGCCGGCGAAATGCGCCCGCGGATGCGGGTCACATTGCAAGATGGCCAGCGGCGCCCCGCGCCGTGCCGCCTCGACCCGCCCGGCGGCGACCAGCGCCGCATGGCCGCGGTGCATCCCATCAAAGCTGCCAAGCAGCATCACCCCGCCGCGCAGGCCCGTGGGCGGCGGCTGGGTGCCATCCGTCACGAAGGGCCGCGGGGCAAGAAGGCCGGCAAGATCACGCAAGGCTGTCGAACCAGTCGAAGACCTCCTGCACCGGGATGCAGTCGGCGTATTTCTTGTGCATGTCGTAGAGGTTGGCGAAATGCGGGCTTTCATGCAGGTCCGCCACACATTCGATGGGCACGATGGTGCGGAAGCTGCGCGAGAGCGCATCGACCACCGTCGCCCGCACGCATCCCGAGGTAGAGCCGCCGGTGACGATGACCGTATCCACCTTGTGAAAGCGGGCGAGGCTGTCGATATGCGTTTCAAAGAAGGCCGAGGGCATCTTCTTGTTCAGCACCACATCCTCGGCCCCGATCTCCAGCCGCGGGTCCAGCGCCGCGCGGTCCGACCCGATCTTGATGTTCTTCAGCGCGTCGGGGTCATCCGCCCTTGTGCCGAACACTCCGCAATCATCGCCCGAGGTCGAGAAGGCCACATAGGTCCAGATCACCGGCATCCCCAGCTTGCGCGTATAGGTGGCGAGGCGGTTGACGTACTCGGCCTGCCTCGGGTCAGTCTCATAAGCCGTCACATAGGTGCCGGGCTGGGTATAGGCGCATTGCAGATCGACGTTGATCAGCATCGGCCTTGTGCCAAAGCCATAGGGCTTGCGGGCGGGGTTCGCGGCGAGGTTTTCGAACATCTGCCGTGCGGTCAGGTTGGACAGTTCCATATCAGGCTCCAGGTCGGGGACCACGGCCGGCAGGGTGCAGGCCGTGGTAATCTGCGATCAGGCCGGGGTCACTGCTGGCTGAGCCAGTCGAGCCAGCGGGTGCGGACCTCGGCGCCATTGTCGAACCACCACTGCGCGTCGATCTTGTGCGCGGTCGCGGCATTCTCGGGCGCGCCGGGCAGTTCGGACTTCAGCTCTGGCGCGAGGTCGTCATAGACCGCGATATTGGTCATCCCGTAATAGGGCAGCAGCTCCAGCGCCTTCTTCGCGCCCTCCTCGCGCACCGTCCACGCGACCAGCTTCTGCGCGTCTGCCACATTCGGCGCGCCCTTGGGGATGGTCCAGTAGGACTGCTCGGAGATCGACTGATTGTAGGTCAGCGCATAGGGCTCGCCCGCCTGGATCTGCGCCATCGTCCGCGCCAGCGAGGAGCCCATCAGGTCAACCTCGCTGTTCTGGATCAGCACATCCCATTGCGAGGTTTTCTCGACCCAAAGGTCGACCTTCGGGCCAATGGCATCCAGCGCGGCAAAGGCCTCGTCGATATCCATCGGATAGAGGGTGTTGGGCGCCTTGCCCGCCGCCAGCATCGCAATTTCCAGCGCGGGCTTGGGGTTGGCATAGAGCGCGCGGCGGCCGGGAAACTTGTCGGTGTCGAAGAACTCGACCCAGTCCTTGGGGCCGCCTTCGGGGAACAGCTCGGTGTTCCAGGCGATGACGGTCGAGAAGGCGACAGAGCCCACGCCGTATTCGGTCAGCACCGCGGCGTCGAGATTCTCCTTGGGCACCAGCGAATACAGCAGGTCATAGTCGATCGGCTCCAGCAGGCCCTCTTTCATGGCCATGAGCATCTGGTTGCCCTCGAAGTCCACCATGTCCCATTCGATATTGCCGACCTGCGCCATGATCTGCAGCTTGGCGACATCGGGGACCGAGGTGAAGGCGATGTCGATGCCAGTGGCGGCGGGGAAGTCGCCATACCAGGCATCGTGCATCTTCTCGACCGTGGGGCCGCCCCAGTTGTTGACGATCAGCGTGCCCGAGCCCTTGAAGGCTTCGGGCGCGTCCTGCGCGAGGGCGGGGAGTGCGATGGTAAGGGCGGTCGCCGCGGCGAGCGCCATGCGTGCTTTAAACATGGTGTCCTTCTCTCCTGTCGGGTGATGCGGGCCGGTTGCTCTGGCCTCGTCGGTGAATTGGGAGTGTCGGGGCCCGTCAGGTCGCCATCACATGGCTCATGGCAGGCACCCAGGAAATCTTGCGGCGGTCGCCGACAACGGGCGCGGCGGAAAGCCCGTCGGTCTGGCGCGTCACCACCATCGGGCCGAAGGGCGTGGCAAACTCCATGCGCAGCAACGAGCCAAGGAAACGGGCATCGGTGACGACCCCGTCAAAGGCCCAGTCCGGCGCGAGGGGATCGTCAAGCCGCACCACCTCGGGGCGCACGCACAGCACTGCGGCGCCGGACTTCCGCGCGGGAAGCGGCAGCGCGGAGCCGCCAAGCGAAAGGGTATCTGCATGAGCAACGCCGCGGAACAGGTTGGATTCGCCGAAGAAATCAGCAACGAAGCTGTTGACCGGCGACAGGTACAGATCCTTGGGCGTCGCCACCTGCTGGATGCGCCCCTCGTTCATCACCGCCACGCGGTCGGACATGTTCAGCGCCTCGTCCTGATCATGGGTGACGAAGATCACCGTCTGGCCAAGCTCGCGCTGCAACGAGCGTATCTCGCGCTGCATTTCCACCCGCAGGTTGCGGTCGAGCGCCGACAGCGGCTCATCCATCAGCAGCGCGCGGGGGCTGAAGGCGATGGCCCGGGCCAGCGCGATGCGCTGTTGCTGGCCGCCCGACAGCTGCGGGATGCGCCGGTCCGCGTATTGGCCCATGTGCACCCGGTCCAGCGCCCATGTCACCAGCCGCTCCTGCTCGGCCCGGGCGATGCCGCGGGCCTTCAGCGGATAGGCGACGTTCTGCGCCACGGTCATATGCGGGAACAGCGCGTAGGACTGGAACACCACGCCGATGTCGCGCTGATGCGGCGGCACGCGGCTGATATCGCGGTCCCCCAGCACCAGCCGCCCGGCATCGGGAGAGATGAAGCCGGCGATCAGCATCAACAGCGTCGTCTTGCCGGACCCCGAGGGGCCGAGGATCGTGACAAACTCACCGGGCTGCACCGTGAAATCGGCTTCCTCGACCGCTGCCTTGTCGCCGTAGAACTTGGTCAGCCGCTGGAACTGGATGCCGAAGCCGCGTTGTTCGGCCGGAGCGGGGAAGAGCGTGGAGACATCTTTCATGGCGGGCGCCTTTCCGGGCAGGGGCACGAGGGCGGGCGGGGCTTCTGGCAGGCCCGTCAGATCCGGCTGCAGCTTTTCGGCCGAGGCGGCGGCCGACAGCGACCGCGCCACCCGGCGGGTCTTGCGGCGGCGCCAAAGGGCGTGGAGCCCCAAGCCCGCCAGCACCAGATACAGCTGAAGCGAGGCGATGGAGGTGATGGTCTTGTCGAGCCCGTCCTGCGTCAGGCTTTCATAGATCTTGCGCGGCAGGGTCTCAAACCGCGGGCCGGCCAGAAGCTGGGCCAGCACCACCTCGTCAAACGAGAAGACGAAGGCGAAGACGGCGGCGGCGATGATCGCGGGGGCCAGCAACGGCAGCGTGACGAAGACCAGCGTCCACCATTGCCCCGCACCAAGCGAGGCCGAGGCCCGTTCAAACGCCGGGTCCAGCGAGGTCAGCCGCGACATCACAGGCATCACCACGAAGGGCAGCACGACGATGGCATGGGCAAAGGCCAGTGGCCAGACGGCGCCGAGCAGACCGAGTTTCGCAAAGACGATGTAGAGCCCGACGCCAATGACCATCAAGGGAACGATCATCGGCGCGATGAAGAACATCTTCAGCACCTTCGCCAGCTTGGGGTTCGCCACGCGGGCGATGCCGATGGCGGCGGCGGTTCCGATGATCGTGGCAATGACCGTCGCCAGCGCCGCCACCTGCAAGGACAGCCAGGCGGTGCGGCCCCAGCGGGGATCGTCCACCAACTCTGTATACCATTCGAACGATAGGTGCTTGGGCGGGAAGGTGATCGCCTGCCCCTGCCCGAACGAGATCGGCACCAGCAGCAGCACGGGCGCGGCCAGCAGGGCAAGGATCACCCAGCCATAGACCTTGAGCGCGGTCAGGGTCCAACCTTTTGCCAGAAGCTCCATCCTAGCGCCCCCCTCTGTCATAGAGCTTGTCGACGCCCGACACCCGGTCATACGCGACCAGCAGCCCGAGGCAGATCACCAGCAGCACCATCGAGGTGGCGGCCGCCAGTTGCAGGTTCCCCAGCTGCTGGATCTGGTCGCGGATCGCCAGAACGATGGTCGGCGCCCGCCCGCCGCCCAGGATCGCCGGGGTGATGAAAAAGCCGAAGGCAAGCGTGAAGACCAGCATCGACCCCGCCACCAGCCCCGGCAGCGACAGCGGCAGGTAGATCTGGCGGAACACCTTCGCAGGGGTCGCCCCCAGCGACAACGCGGCGCGCACATAGGCCGGGTCGATCGCCTTCATCGCCGGGATCAGGGTGATGACCATGAAGGGCAGCAGGATGTGGACCATCCCGATATAGACGCCCAGTTTGTTGTAGACGAGTTCCAGCGGCTGATCGGTGATCCCGGTGCCGACGAGGAAGTTGTTCACCACCCCCCGGCGTTGCAGGATGATGATCCAGCTGAAGGTCCGCGCCAGAAAGCTGAGCCACAGCGCGATGAAGAGGGTGATGGCCATCCACTGGTTGAACCGCGATTCAATGTTCACCATCAGATAGGCGATCGGATAGGCCAGCAGCGCGCAGATCAGCGTCGTGGTCAGCGCGAGCTGCAAGGTGAAGCCCAGAAGCCGCAGATAGACCGGCTGCAGCAGCGCCTGATATCCGGCGAAGGGGGCGGCGTCCGCCGATCCGCCACCAAAGCTCATCCAGACCAGCACGAGGATCGGCGCGATGAACAGCAGTACCATCGCCGCCAGCGGCAGGGCCATCAGCGACAGCGTCAGCCGCCGCCGCTGTAGGTCCCATGCGGTGGTCTGGGGCGAACCCGAGGGCTTCAGCCGCCCCACCCCGTCTGCAACCTCGATCTGCGCCATGCCCCCGCCCTTCCCTAGACAGCCATTTCGGGGATGGCGATGCGGCCCTTGTCCACGATCGTCACCCCGTCGAGCGAGAGCGAGGTTTTCCGCAGCGGGATATCCATGTGGCACATCGTGTCGTTCTTGCCCCCCAGCTCGGTGTTGGGTCCGGTGGAGAACAGCACGTTGCCGTAATAGGACAGCGAGTTGACGCTGATCTCCGCCGGGCGGGTGCGGGTGATGGCGCGGTGATACCAGGTCGCGGTATCCAGAAGGCCCCAACCGATATGGCTGATTGCATAGGCGCGCGGGTCGCGGAAGCTTTCCATGTAGTCGGACAGCAGCGCCGCATCCATGCCGGTGCCGGCAATATCCGTCACGAACCCATCCGTAATCGTCAGCGTCACCGGGGTTTCGACCATCCGCTGGAAGGCGGTGACGGTATCGCCCGGCATGATGACGACCTTGCCGTTCACGCGGCCATCATGGGCCTGGCTCAGCACCTGGCCGGTGCCCATATGGTCCCAGCGGCCGGGCGTGTCGGTATAGCCATACTGGGTCATCACCCGGTAGCCGCCCATCTCGAAGGTGCAGTCGGTACCGGCGTCGGACCAGATGCGCAGCACCTCGGCCTTCTTCAGCAGGCTCTCTCCAAACTCGATCCGGCGGCGCAGGTCCTCGTTCGGGAAGTTCTGCGCGAGGATGTCGAAGGGCTCGCGCACGAACAGCATCCGCGCGCCGGCGGCGGTGATCTCATCTTGCTCGGGCGAGAAGAGGGTGCCCATCACATCGACGATCAGGTCGGCCTTCTTCAGCGCCTCGATGGCCGGGCGGTTGCCGGCAAGGGCGTTCTTGCCGGTGGTCTGCTTGTCGGTTCGCTTGGCCCGCAGCGGCAGGGTGATCTGGAAGGGCGTCGCCCCCAGCCCCTGCGCCGCCAGCATGAAGGCCTGCGCATAATCGACGCGGATATCATCCTCGCACAGGATGATCACCGTCTCATGCGGCTGCATCTTGCACAGCTTCAGCTGTTCCGTGAACAGCTTCACCATTTCCACTTGGCTGGGCATCGGCGTCTCCCTCAAAGGCCGGCCGCGTCCCGGGCCTTGGCAACAAGGTCCGAGCGGTCGAATTCGGCGACAAGGCGTTCGCGCATCCGCGGCGCCGGGCTTGCGTTCACGTTCTCGAACAGGGCCACGCGGCCCGCGAGCGATGAGCAGGTCAGATCCCAGATGAAGTTCATCAGCCGTTCCTTGTGCATCCCGCTGACGCCCTTGCCGGGCAGCAGTTCGATCAGGTGGTGGCCGATATCCGGGTTCTCGAACGCGGCCTTGCCAAAGCGCATCACCAGGCCCTGGCCGCACATTTCCTGAAGCACATGGATGATGTGGGGGTAGTTGCGGATCGCGTAGAGTCGGCCAGTCGTCAGCATCATCACGTCGGGCACCATCACGCCGCTTTCGTTGACGAAGGCGCCCGCCTCGGCGGCGATCACGAAGGCTTCAAGCGTGCGGTTGTATTCGATGATCTCGGCCAGCATGGAGCGGACGGCGGGGATCGTGTCGGTGCCGAGGATTTCCGTGACCATCTGCGCGCAGCCGACGAAGATTTCCGACTTCACCTTCAGCCGGGTCAGCACATGCCAATGCGCGAAGATCGTCGCCTTGCCGGAAATGGCGAGGCCATGTTCAGACCCGAGGTTGAAGATCCGCTCCTTCGGCACGAAGACGTTGTCGAAGATCACCAGCTGGTCGGCCTCTTCGCCCTTGTGGGTCAGCGGGTGGTCAAACGGGTCGGCGCCCGGGTTCGACAGCATCTCGCGCGAGACAAGCTTGATGCCTTCGGAATTGATCGGCACCGCGCCCCAGACGCAGGCTTCGGCGGGCGTGCCCGGATAGCCGAGGTTCGAGAAGAAGATCTCGTTGGTCTGCGCCGCGATGGAGCCGACCGACTTCGCGCCCGAGATGCGGACCCCGTTCTTTTCCACCGACTTCACCCGCAGCAGCGACGCGGCCTGCGCCAGCGGCGAGGAGCGGTCATTCTGCGGCCCGGTCAGGCTTTCGGCGCAGGTGATCGAGTTGAGGCGGCCCTCCTCGACATAGCGCTGCACGTTCTCGGCAAAGTCGGGCTGGCAGCCGTCGAAGGCGGATTTGAACCCGTTGAACATGTGCAGATGTGCGAGGATGCCCACCGCCAGCGTCGGGCCCAGATCCACCGGACGGCCAAAGGTGCCCACGGTCTTCAGCGAGGTGTATTCCATCATGGCGCGGCGGCCTTTGATGTCCTCGGCAGTCTGCGGCACCTGCCAGGACCGCCCGACGCGCAGCCCGGTCTTGGGGTCCAACGTCGTGGTCGCCTCTTCGAAGGCCGGGTCGAACTGGTCGTCGAACATCGAGGCCATCAGGTCGATGCCCGCCTCCAGCGCCGGTTCGTCGGTGACCTTGGCAAGCTTCTTGCCGTTCACCCAAAGCTGGCGGCCATCGTCGAGCGAGGCCTTGAACTCGGCGCCGGTCTTCAGCGCATGGGCGGGTTTCGTCCCGAGGGCGATGCTGTTCATGGTGGTCCTTCCGTCTGATCCCATGGTCCGGATGGCGTGGCGATTCGCCTCAACCAAACCGAACCTGTTGCCGCAACCATAGGTCTGGTTGCCAGTTGAGAAAAAGCGGAGAGTTTTTGCAGATGCGAGAGGCTCGGGGGCTGAAAGGGCAGCACCAAGCTGAGGAAATTCTCGCAACAAACTGTGAATTAATGACTTAATCAGTTAAATATCTGCCTCAAATAAATCATTATCGCCTCTGCAACTGCAGAAAATGCAGTGAACCAAGGCGTCAACCAATGCAGAGGTAGCCGCCAACCAACCAAATCCGGCGCGCTGCCGTCTTTTGGTTTGCGGTGTGGGTGAGGATTGGTTGAAGGATGGATCAAGCGGCGACACTGCTCGCCATAGGCACGGGACGTTCGGCAGCATGAGCAGTGACGGTCAGGACATGATCACCGAGATCGCCGCGCAGATCCGCGCGCTGGCCGCCGGGGGGCGGCTGCCGGCAGAGCGCGACCTTGCGGACAGGCTTGGCGTGAACCGCTATGTGCTGCGCAAGGCGTTGGATGGCCTGCGCCAGAACGAAGAAATCCCCGCCAGCCGGCCCCGCAACCGCGGCAAGCGCCGTTCGGTCGGTGCGGGCGGCATTATCGACCTGACCAGCCCGGCCGAGCTGTGGGAGGTACGTCTGTCGCTGGAACCCGAGATTGCGCGGCTGGCAGCGGTGCGCGGCACCGCGGCCGAACTCGATGCGATCAAGGCCGCCCATCAGCGGTCGGAACCGACGGTGTTCGATCTGGAGCTCGACATCGCCTTCCACCGCGCCATCGCCATCGCCAGCCACAATGCGCTGGCCCTGCATCTGATCGATCAGGTGATGGACGTGACGCGCGATCCGGGCTTTCGCTCGCGCTTTCCGGCCTTCACCGCCGAAACCGGCTGGCGGCACCACGAAATGCTGGTCGAGGCGATCCGCGCGCGGCACGCCGCAGAGGCGGAAGACGCGATGCGGCTGCACCTGACCGCGATCCTGCAATGGCTGAACGGCGGCGCCGACCCCGCGCGCTATGCCGTGAAATGACGGAGACCCGGACGTGACCAGACTGCTTCCCCCGCCCGACGCAATCAGCTTCCGGGCCGCGATGCGGCTGCCGGCCACCTCAGTGACCGTTCTGGCGGCGGGCAGCGGCGCCGCGCGGGGCGGGCTGACCGCCTCGGCCGTCTGCTCGCTGTCCGACACGCCACCGATGATCCTCGCCTGCGTGAACCTGGCCTCGGCAGCGCTGCCGCTGATCCGCGAGACCGGATGTTTCAGCGCGAACTTCCTGACCGACGCGCAAAGCCATGTCGCCGAGCGTTTTGCAGGCCGCACAAAGGTTTACGGCGCGGATCGCTTCGCCGAGGGCGATTGGCAGACGCTGGCAACCGGCGCGCCGGTGCTGATGGACGCGCTGGCGGTGTTCGATTGCGAGCTGGAGCGGGAACATGACAGCCCCACCCATGCGATCCTGATCGGGCGCGTCATGGGCATGGTCCGCAATGACGATAGCCGCAGCCTGATCTACTCGGCCGGCAGCTTCGCCTATCCGGCAGAGCTGCGGGCCTGAGGGCGCGGCGCCGGGTCAGCCAAGGATCGCCGACAGCACCCGGTGGATCGAGGTCAGGTGAACGCGCATCGCCGCCTCTGCGGCCTCGGGGTCGCGCCCGGCGATGGCCTCGACGATGGCGCGATGCTCGTCCGCGTCATTGGCGGGGCGCAGGTTCGCGGCATGAACGCTTTCCCGGACCTCATGGTCGATGGTGCGGATCATGTCATGGATGACGCGCGCCAGCGCATTGCCGGATGCCGCCGCGATCATCCGGTGCAGATCGGCCGCCGAGCCGCCCTGCCGCACGCCGCCCTCGATCAGCGCGCGCATCTGTGCGATCTGGTTGGGCGTGGCACGCACCGCGGCCAGCCGCGCCAGCGGCGGCTCGACCATCAGGCGCAGTTCCATCACCTCTACAGGGTTGGTGTCGCGCGCGATGCCCCCTGCCCCGCCCGTGGTCGGTTGCGGGCGCCGCGGGCGCGGCAGCGGGGTCGGCAGCGCGCCGCGGTCCCGCAGCGCCAGAAGTGCCCGGCGCAGCAGGTGCCGCTTGATGTTCAGCCTGTCCGCAAGCGCGCGTTCTGCCGGCAGCGATCCGTCCTGCGCCTGAATGCGCAAGATCGCCTCCGTCACCGGGGCAAGATCGTCACCATCCTTATCCGCGAATCGCACAGTCTGATCAGCACCCTTACTCAACGTCTCTCCCCCACACCCAACTCCCGTTCTACGTGTCCCCTTGGCATGGGTCGGGCCAGGGATTCAACCACTAACAACTGGTTGGGCCCACGACTCGGGTGCGGCGTCGCGTCGGTGCCATCATTGATATGCGCAATTATCACAATTTGATCGCGGCCGGCGCATGAAATCTATGCGCAACGCCCTAGGGCAGCCTTCAACCAACATCTAAACCAATTCTGTGGTTTTCATAACCATTGACGACGGTCGGCAGGAAGCGGTGCTTTGGGAACAACGAGAGCGGCATCCGAAGATCGCTCGTGTCATCACCCAGGGAAATCCAGACATGCTCAGCCTGCTCCGCTCCTCCTCTGCCGCGCTTGCCCTTCTTGCGGTAACCCTGCCCCCGGCCCTCGCGGCCGATGTGGACACCATTGCCATCGTCACGCCCGAACAGGGCACCGACTTTGGCTGGAACCAGCAGGGCATCGAAGGGCTGGAAGCCGCCGCCGAGGCAACCGGCACCGAGGCGATCATCGCCCAAGGGCTTGGCTACGGCAACGTGCGCCCGACCTTGCGCGAACTGGCCGAGGATGGGGCGCAGTTGATCATCGCCCATGCCTCGGGCTATTCGACCGAGGCCATCGAGGTCGCCAAGGAGATGGGCGTCCACATGGTCACGGGCAACCCGTCGGAACCGCCGCTGGTCGCCAACTACAACCTGACCGCCGAGAAGGGCGCCTATCTGGCCGGCGTGCTGGCTGCGAAGATGACCAAGACCAAGGTGCTTGGCATCGTCGTCTCCTCGGAAAGCCCGAACTGGAATGCGCAATCGGCCGGCTTCGCCCAGGGCGTGCGCGCCGTGTCGCCGGAGATCGAGCTACGCTATGCGATCATCGGGCCGGCGGCCTATGCCGATGTGGCCGGCGCCCGGCGGGTGACGGAAAGCGTCATCGCCTCCAATGCCGACATCATCTTCGGGCAGGGTAACGGGTCATCCTTCGGCATGATCCAAGCGGTGGAGACGGTGACGCCGCCCTCGGGCGAGAAGGTCTGGTTCATCGACGTGATCGGCGACAAGACCTCGATCGACAAGGGCCACCTGCTGTCCTCGGTGATCTGGGACATGGCCCCGGTCTTCACCCAGATGGTCGAGGATGTGCGCGCCGATGTCTTCGGCACCACCACCTATGCGCTGGCGCTGGAGGATGGCAGCCAGCGGCTGCTGCAGACGGACCATATCCCGGCAGAGATCTGGGCAGAACTGGAGGCGGTGAAGGCGCAGATCATGGCCGGTGAGATCACCGTGGATCTGGTACTGGAACCGGCGGCGACGCGGGCGATGATGTCCACGACGGTCGCCGCGGCCGAGTAAGCCGATGACCGCCGCGCCCTCCCCTGTCGTGTCGCTCCGCGAGGTCACCAAGCGGTTTCCCGGCGTGATCGCCAATGACCGGGTCTCGCTCGATTTCTTCCCGGGCGAGGTTCATGCCCTGCTTGGCGAAAATGGCGCGGGCAAGTCCACGCTGATTTCCATGCTTGCGGGCGTGCAGCGCCCGGATGAGGGAGAGATCGCGGTGGACGGCGCGGCGGTGGCCATCGCCTCGCCCAGGCACGCGCTGTCGCTGGGGATCGGCACGGTCTATCAGCACCGGATGCTGGTGCCGACGCTGACGGTGGCGGAAAACCTGATGCTGGGCGCGCCCTGGTGGCGGCGCCCGGCGCTTGGCGGTGTCCGGGCGCGCTTCCGCGAGGCGGCGGCGGCCTTCGGCGTCTCGGTCGATCCTGATGCGCGGGTGGAAAACCTGTCGCTGGGAGAGCAGCAGCAGGTAGAGATCATCCGGGCGCTGTGGCGCGGCGGGCGGCTGCTGGTGCTGGACGAGCCCACGGCGATGCTGTCGCCCAAGGGTGTCGAGGAACTGGGCGCGATGATGGGGCGGATGAAGGCGCTTGGCATCGGCATCGTCTTCATCACCCACCACCTGACCGAGGCACTTGATTTCGGCGACCGGGTCTCCGTGCTGCGCGGTGGCCGGTCGGTCGGCGGGATCGCCCCCGAGACGCTGACCGCCCTGCCCCGGGCGGACGCGATGGCAGAGGTGGTGCGGCTGATGTTCGGCACCGGCCTTGCCTCTGCCGAGGCTGCCGAAGGCGGTGCACATGTTCCCCGGGCCCTGCCTAACACGAAGATGCTGGAGGTCGTGGGCCTGTCCGGCCGCTCGCCCCGCTCGGGTTCCAGCTTCGAGGATGTGTCCTTCCATGTCCGCAAGGGCGAGATCTTCGGCATCGCCGGCGTCGATGGCAACGGCCAGACCCCGCTGGCCGAGGCGCTGGCCGGGCAGATCGCGGCCACCGGATCCGTCGTGCTGGATGGGCGCGAGCTTGGCCCCGCCAACGTGGCGCTGCGCTACCAGCTTGGCCTGCGCTACGCGACCGATGACCGGAATGGCGAGGGCATGGTCGGAAAGCTACCGATCTCGACCAACATGGTGCTGAAGGAAATCGGCGCCGCGCCCTTCTGGCGCCGCGGGATCGAGCGGCGCGCGGCGATTGACGCCCATGCCAGCGCGCTCTTCGCCGCCCATGACGTGCGCGCCCCCGGCATCCACACGCCGGTTGGCCGCCTGTCGGGCGGCAATATCCAGAAGGTTCTGCTGGCGCGCGAGCTGTCGGGCAGCCCCAAGGTGATCGTCTATTCCAAGCCCACCCACGGGCTTGACCTGCGCAATATCGAGGCCACCCGCCGCCGCATCCGCGAGACGGCTGAGGCGGGCGTGGCGACCGTTCTCATCTCCACCGACCTTGGCGAAGTGCTCGCACTGTCCGACCGGATCGGGGTGATGGTCCGCGGCAGGCTGGTGGGCATCGTCGAGAACGGCCCCGAGGCGCGGCTGGAAGTGGGCCGCCTGATGGCCGGCATCACAGAGCGAGAGGCGGCATGACCGAATCTACCGAATTCATCACCGGGGCCACGCCCGCCGCACCGCGCTTCGGCTTCCTTCTGCCGCTGGGGCTGGCGCTGCTTCCCGTGATGGCTGCGCTGGTGGCGGCGGGGCTGGTGCTGCTGGTTCTGGGCTCTGACCCCATCGAATACTACAGCTACGTGGTCCAGCGCGGGCTGCTGCGCTGGCGCGGGCTGCAGGCGACGGTGGTGAACATGGTGCCGCTGCTGATCCTTGGCGGGGCGCTGATCGTCAGCTTCCGCTCTGGCCTGTGGAATCTGGGCATCGACGGGCAGTACCTGCTTGGCACGCTGACGGCAGGGGCCACCGCGCCGCTGCTGGCGGGCGCGTTCCCGTCCATCGTCGCGCTGCCGCTGGCGATGCTGGCGGGCGCCGTCGCGGGCGCGCTCTGGGCGCTGCCCCCCGCCCTGCTGCGCGCCCGGGCGGGGATCAACGAGGTGATCTCGGGCCTGATGATGTCGCTGATTGCGGCATCCCTGACCGCCGCCGCCATCAAGCTGTGGCTGAAGGACCCGGCCTCGCTGGAGCCGCAGACGCTGACCCTGCCGGTGGAGGACCGGCTGCCGCTGCTGGCGGGTACCGACATCAATATCGGGATCTTCATCGCCCTCGGCCTCGTCATCGCCGCGCATACTCTGATGATGCGCAGTGCGACCGGCCTGCGCTTCCGCATCCTTGGCCTGAACCCAGCGGCGGCCACCCATGCAGGGCTTGGCGTGCCGAAGCTGACGCTGTCGGTACTGTGCCTGTCCGGCGCACTTGGCGGGCTGGCGGGCGCGGTCGAGCTGACGGGCGTTCTAGGCAAGATGCAGGCCAGCTGGCATCCGGGCTACGGCTTTGCCGTGGTGCCGCTGGTGTTTCTGGCGCGGATGAATGGCTGGGCGGTGATCGTCTTCGTCTTTGCCTTTTCCGTCCTGCAGATTGGATCTGCCTCTGCCGCCACGCGCCTTGGCGTACCGCAGGATTTCACCCTGGTCCTTGTGGGCTTCCTCCTCCTGTTCCTCGCGCTGTCCGAATATGCGGGCGAGCGTCTTCGTGCCAAGAAGGTCTGACCGATGCCGCCGATCTTCAATGAGCCCTTCCTTGCCGCGCTGCTGACCGGCGCGATCATCTCCGCCCTGCCGCTGATCCTTGCGGGGCTGGGAGAGCAGATGTCCGAACGCGCCGGGGTGATGAATATCGGGCTGGAGGGGATGATGATGGCCGGCGCGCTGGCGGGCTTTGCCGCCACGCTGGCGGGCCTTGGCGTTTGGGGCGGGATGCTGGCGGGGGGGCTGGTTGGCGCGGCGGTGTCGGTGATCATGGTGCTTTTCTGCGTGCGGCAGGGCATGAACCAGATCATCGTCGGCATTGCCATCACGCTGGGGGCCACCGGCGTCACCTCGCTGATGCACAACGCCTGGTATTCGCGCACCTATCCGCGGCTGGACGCGGCCGAGAAAATCGCGCTGCCCGGCCTATCGCAGATCCCGGTCCTTGGCCCGGGCCTTTTCACCCATCATCCGGCCACCTGGGCGGGGCTGTTCGTGGCGCTGGTCTTCGCCTTCGTCTACCGCCAGACCTTCCTGGGCCTCAACCTCGCCTCGGCGGGGGAGAAGCCCGACGCGCTCGATGCCGCCGGGATCGACGTGACCCGCACCCGCAGCGTGGCGGTGATGGTGGCGGGCGCGATGGCCGGGCTTGGCGGCGCATACATGGCCGTCATCGGGTCGGGCATCTTCGTGCCGCACATGACCGGCGGCGCCGGATACATTGCCATCGTCCTTGCCATGCTGGCCCGCGACCGCCCGCTCTGGGTTGTCGGCGGGGCGCTGCTGTTCGGGTTCTGCCTTTCCGCCACCACCGCCTTGCAGGTCGGCGGCATCGAGGTGCCCACCGATTTCATCCAGATGCTGCCCTTCCTTGCGGTGATGGCCGTGCTTGTCCTCTTCGGACGCAACGCCCGGCTCCCCCGCGCGCTCGGGCAGCCCTACCACCGCGGCCAACGCTAGGAGTTCCCCATGAACGAGATGAGCACGATGATGCCAGAAAAGCAGCTGCGCACCGGCGCCGAATACAAGGCCTCGCTGAAGGACGGCCGCAAGGTCTGGCTGGATGGCGAGCTTCTGGGCGATGTGTTCGAGGCGCCGCATCTTGCCGCCGGGATCGACACGCTGGCCGAGATGTTCGACGACCAGTTCACCGAGGAACATGCCGAGGCGACGACCTATTACGAACCCAAGCTCGGCAAGATCGTCACCCGGTCCTGGCAGGCACCGATGAGCGCCGAAGAGCTGGTCGCCCGCCGCAAGATGATCGAATACACGTCAAAGAAGACCGCCGGCACCTATGGCCGCCCACCGGATCTGGGCCCGTCCATCGCCATGGGCCTCTGGGCGTTCCTGCCCACCTTCAAGGGCCGCGCCTCGGCCTTTGCCGAATGCCAGCCCGACTTCGCCGAGAACATCGAGCGGTATATGGAGCATGGCCGCCTGAACAACATCACCTGCGCCGAAAGCCTGACCGGGCCGCAGAATGACCGATCGCAACCCCTCGCGCAGGCGGCGTCCTTGCTGCGGGTGAAGAAGGCCACCAAGGACGGCGTCTATATCTCGGGCGCGAAATCTGTGGGCTCCATCGCCGCGCAGACCAACGAGCTGTTCTTCACCAACCTCGCCTATGAGGGCACGCCGCCCGAAAGCTGCATCTGGGGCTCGATCCCGATGGCGACCGAAGGGCTGATGCTGGTCAGCCGCGAATGCCTGTCGAACCCGGGCGCCGACCCGTTCGACCACCCGCTGAACCACAAGGGCGAGGAGGCGGACCAGCTGTGCATCTTCGACAATGTCTTCGTGCCGAAGGAACGGATCTTCAATCTGGGCGATCCCGAACTGGTGACGATGTATGGCAAGACCTGCAACTGGGCGCATTGGCACATCCTGACCCGGCTGATGGTCAAGGCAGAGCTGTTCGTGGGCACCGCGCAGCTGGTGCTGGATGTGCTGGGAACGGGCAAGATCGGCCCGGTGCAGCAGCTGGTGGCCGACCTCATCCAATATGCCCAGACCCTGCGCGCCTTCGTCCTTGCCGCCGAGGCGCAGGCGAAGCCGACCGAGAATGGCGTGATGGCCCCCGATATCCCGCTGCTGACGGCCGGGCGGATGTATTCGATCCAGCACTACCCCAACATCATCCACACCCTGCAAGAGCTGTGCGGCCAGGGCCTTGTGATGCGCTTCGGCCGCAAGGCCTTCCTCAGCCCCGATATCGGCCACCACCTGCAGGAGCTGCTGCCCGGCCATGGCGTGACCGGGATGGAGAAGGAGCGGGTGATGAACTTCATCTGGGACCTGACCACCTCCAGCCATGCCGGGCGGGTGGCGCTGTTCGAAAATGTCAACGCCGGCGCGGCACCGATGCTGCGGACGCGGCTGTTCAACGAATATGACAGGTCCGAGCATGTGAAGCTGGCGCGCAAGCTGGCCGGGGTCTGATCTTGGCTTATCAGGATCTGATCGACGACTTCTACCGCGCCTACAATACCGGGCAGGCAGAGGCGGCGGTGGCGCTCTATGCCGAGGATGGGGCGCATGTCGAGGCAGCCTCGGGGCAGGCGCGGCAGGGGCACGAGGCGCTGCTGAAGGGACTTCGCGGCTTTCTGGGGATGCTGGACGGGCTGCGTTTTGAGACCTCGCGGCCGGTACGGGCCGGGGCAAAGGTGGTGGTGCCCTATGTGATGCATGGGGTGATGACCCGCGACCTTGGCCCGATGCAGGCGCGCGGGCAGAAGATCGCGCTGCACGGGGTGCATCTGTTCGAGATCGCCGAGGGGCGGATCGTGCAGACGACCGACTTCTGGGACATGGACGATTTCAAGGCGCAGGTCGCCGCATGATCCGCGCCGCCCTCGCGCTGATGCTGATGGGGGGCGCGGCCTCGGCGGCCCCGGTCCCGGCCCCCGTCAGCATCGAGGGCCCGCCCGGCACCGTCTGCGAGGTGACGCTGGCGCATTGGTATGTGCTGCGCGTCCCCCCGTCGCCGGGTGGCGGGCTGTCGGTGCCCTTCCGGTTCGACGCCATCAGCGAGACCGTCTCGATCCTCAGCAAGGAGGGTGTGGAGATGGCGGTCGAGGGCCTACTGTGCGGGCCAGAGGCGGACCTGCAGACCAGCGGCCAGCGGCTCGACTTCCGCGGCCTTGCCCGGATGGCGCAAGCGGGCGGGCACCGTGCCACATGCCGTGTTGGCGGCCCTGAACCGGACTGCGGAAGGCAGTAGGCCCGCTCAGGCCTGATCCACGTCCTGCCGCCCGAGGCGACCGAGGTGCTGACCCTGTCGCCGCCGCTGGCCGATCTGGACGGGCTGTTGCAGAGTCTGGCCGTCGCGCTCGGGACCATGGTGGCCGAGGACGTCGCCCCGCCCCAATCCGGCCCAATCACGCCAAAAACGCCGGCCGGGGTCGTCGCCCATGCCATGCCCGCGAATGCGATCATCGTCCACGAATCCACCACCAGCGGCGTGCATCTGTTCCCGGCCTGCGCCGGGGCCGGGCCGCATGACTGGATCAACAACCGCGGCGGCTCCATCGGTTATTCTGATCGAGGCAGGGCTTTAGACGCGGCCAGCTGCGTGCGGCGCAGTCAGGGTCTGGCGAAGGCCAGCCTCAGATCGCCGCGCGCACCAAAGGCGCTTGCCGCCTAAGTCTGCTCGCGATCCGCAAATATCTGCATGGCGATGTCCGCTGCGCTCGCCACATGCTCCGTCGCCACGCGGTAGGCGCGGGCGCCGTCCCGGTCGCGGATCGCATCGACAATGGCAGCCATCTGCGCGGGCCCTTCGACATCGCGCTTGTCGGTCTTGATGGTCATGGACCGCAGGTGGTTGATCCGCACCGTCAGCATGTTGACGATGTCCCAGGCGACGTGGCGGTTCACCTTGCTGAAGAGCACCCGGTAGAACTCTGACGTGCTGGTCAGCACATGGCCCATATCGCCCGTGGCATAGCCTTTGCGGATGCCGGCGAGCGCCGCATCGAGCGCAGGTGCGATGGTCGGATCGTCGCTTTCGGCACAAAGGCGCGCGGCCATGGCTTCCAGCGCCCCCCGCACCTCATAGATCTGCTGCGCGATGTCGGCATCGAGCGGGGCGACGATCGGCCCCTTGCCGATCTGGGTGCTGACGAGCCCCTCGGATTCCAGATGGCGCAGAACCTCGCGCACGATGGTGCGGCTGACGCCGAGCTGCTCGCAGAGATCCCGCTCTACCAGACGATCCCCCGGCTTGAAGACACCCTCAAGGATCGCCTCGCGCAGGTTGCCAAGGGCGAGTTCCCGCAGGGTCTTGGCCGGTCGCTCGACCTTCATGCCCGTTTTCGCGGCCTTGCTGTCCATCCGTCACCCTCGCCCACCCTGTCCCGCACTTTGCAGGCATAATATGGGATACCGAGTACAGCGGCATCCTGCGCAATGACACCCTGTTTTTCGGTGTGCGGCAACAGGCCTCTACCGCATCACGAACGGGTCCGGGATCGGGTCGTCCGAGGTGCGCAGCCAGACGGTCTTGGTACGGGTGTAGTCCAGCGCCGCGGCAAGGCCGCCCTCACGCCCCTGACCGGACAGGCCGCTGCCGCCGAAGGGTGCGATGGGAGAGACGGCGCGGTAGGTATTGACCCAGACCACCCCGGCCCGGATGCCGCGGATCATCCGGTGGGCGCGCGGCAGGTTGCTGGTGAAGACCCCCGAGGCCAGACCGAAGGGGGTGTCGTTGGCAATCCGCAGCGCCTCGGCCTCCGTCTCGAAGGACACCACCGACAGCACCGGGCCGAAGAACTCCTCCACCATCGAGGGCGAGGAGACGCCGTCGCAATCCAGAATGGTCGGCGCGTGATAGAAGCCCGGCCGGTCCAGCGCGCTGCCGCCGCAGACCACCCGCGCCCCTGCCTCCACCGCCCGGCCGATCAGCGCGCCGACATGGGCGATCTGCCGGACGGTGGCCAGCGGCCCCATCTCGGTCGCCATGTCGGAGGGGTCACCGATCCGGATGGCTTCGGCCTTGGCCTTCAGCATCGCCAGAAATTGGTCTTTTATCCGCCGGTCCACCACCAGCCGCGATCCTGCGGTGCAGCTTTGGCCTGCCGCGGCGAAGATACCCGCCACCTGCGCATTGGCGGCGCTTTCCAGATCGGCATCGGCGAAGACGATGAAGGGGGATTTGCCGCCAAGCTCCAGCGAGGTGGTCGCCAGATTGTCGGCCGATCCGCGCACGATATGCCGTGCCGACTCGGGCCCGCCGGTGAAGGCGATATGCGCGACCTTGGGGTGGCGCGCCAGCGCGCTGCCGCAACTGGGGCCGAACCCGGTGAGGATGTTGACCACGCCCGGCGGAAACCCCGCCTCCTGCACCAGCCGCGCAAATTCCAGCAGCGGCGCGGGGCCGTCTTCCGAGGCCTTGAGCACCGCCGTGCAGCCCGCCGCAAGCGCGGGCCCCAGCTTGACGGCCGACAGGAACAGCTGGCTGTTCCACGGCACGATCATCGCCACCACGCCGACCGGCTCTCGCCGCAGCCAGACCTCCATGTCGGGCTTGTCGATGGGCAGATGCGCGCCTTCGATCTTGTCGGCAAGGCCCGCGTAATAGCGGTAGTAATCCGCCACATAGGCGATCTGAGCAGAGGTTTCGCGGATGATCTTGCCGGTGTCGCGGGTTTCCAGCTCAGCCAGCGCCGGGGCATTCCGGGTGACCAGATCGGCAAGGCGGTACAGCAGCTTGCCGCGCTGCGTCGCCGTCATCGTCGCCCAAGGGCCATCGTGCAGGGCGCGGTGCGCGGCCATGACCGCCCGGTCCACGTCGGCTTCGCGCGCTTCGGGCATCAACGCCCAAGGCTCGCCGCTGGACGGGTCGATGCTGGGGAAGACGGCCGGGCCGTCGCAGAGCATGCCATCGATATAGTGCTGGAATTGTCTCATCGTTTACCTCGCCCCTGCTGGCATCGCGCAGGCAGTGGCCAGCCATGCCTCCATCGCGGCGTTCACGGGGCCGGGGGCGGTCAGATTGACCATGTGCCGGTGCCCCTCGATGATCGCGAGCTGCCCGCGCGGGGCGAGCGCCGCCATCTGCCGCGACATCTCTGGCGTGGAGTTGGGATCGTCCGATCCGGTCAGGAACAGCGCTGGCGCCGTGACGCCGGGCCATGCAGCCGCATAGATCTCATCCCCCGTGGCGAAGGCGGTGTAAGTGACGGCATAGTTTTGGGCCGAGGCCCCCGCCAGCCAGCCATGCACGACAGAGCTGACCTCCCGGCTGCCTTCCGAGCTGTCGAACCAGCGACCGATGGGGCCGTCGGGATCGACGCCTTCGGTCCAGATCGCAGCGGCGCGTTCCAGGACGGCGCGCTTGGCGGCCATGCTGCGGCAATGGGCGGCGTTCAGGCAGGCGACGCGCAGGATACGGTCCGGCAGGCTGGCGGCCGCGCCCCCGGCGATGAGGGCGCCCATGGAATGGCCAGCGACATTCACCGCTTCCAGCCCAAGATCGTCCAGCACCTCGCCGAACCAGCCCACGAAGTCGCGCAGGTTGCTGCCGATGGGCAGCGGCGCGCTGTCCCCGTGGCCGGGCATGTCCAGCGCGATGACGGTGTGGCTACGGGCAAAATGCACGATCTGCGGGGCCCACGCCTCCAGTCGCATCCCGACGCCGTGGACCAGCACCAGCGGCTCGCCAGCGCCCATCTGGACATAGGCGGTGCCGCGGCGCGTCTGGCGGCGCTTGGCGGTGCCAAGCTCCGCAAAGGCGCCCCGCAGCGACGGCGGCACCATTGTGTCCTGCGCCACGGTCACACGCCTGCCGGATTGTCGACGCCTTGGCCAAGCTCTGCCAGGTCCAGGTAGCGGTCACCGATCCGGTGATGCGGGCGCCCGCCGACCGAGGCGCCGAGGGCGATCACGATCTCATCCGCCGCAGGCGCATCGGCAATCGCGGTCTGGATCGTCAGGTAATGCGACCGGCGGCCAGCATCATTCTTGTCCATCAGCGGGATCATGATCGGCGCATTGGCGGGACCGCGGGTATTGGTGAAGGCCAGATAGGATTTCGCGCCCACGGCATTGCGGTAGTGGTTGCCGAACCGCAGTGTGTGGATCAGCGCGCTGGCATGTTCCAGCTCGCCGTCCAGCCCGACGACGGCCGCCTTGCCATAGCCCTCGACCGCCTCGCCCGACCCGACGGCATCGAGGATCATTTCCGTCAGCAGGGCGCCCAGGATCGGGGCAGCCGTGCGGATTTCCGGCTGCAGGTCCTCGACATAGCCGCGCCCGGCCCAGGGGTTCCTGACCACGGCGAACGCGGAATAGAGCTTCATCGGCTGCGGCGCCGTCTTGCCCCCTTCGATCAGGGTGGTCTCGACCTGAAGCAGGGTCTTGCGGATCTCGATAGCCATTTGGATGGTCCTTATATTGGTCGAACAGCGGCGCCGTTTGGCGGGACGGTCAGAGATCGGAGTCGAGCGATCCGTCAAAGGCGAGGGTGTAGAGGCGCGCCATTTCCTCGGGCGTCGGTACGCGCGGATTGTTGGCGGGCGTGCCCGAGGCGATGCCCTGCCGGGTCATTTCCGGGATCAGCGCGCGGTAGCGGTCCGGGTCGATGCCGAAGCTGCGCGGGGTCGGCACCTCCAGCCGCCGGTTCAGATCCTGAAACGCGGGGACAAGCAGCGCGGCCGCCTCGGCATCCGGGGCCGAGGCCGGCGCAAGGCCAAGCGCCCGGGCCGCCATCGCGTATTTTGCAGGCGCGGCGGCGATGGAGAACTGGCTGACCAGCGGCAGGACCATCGCATTCGACATGCCATGCGGCACATGGAAGAACGCCCCGATCGGCCGGCTGAGCCCGTGGATCAACGCGGTGGAGGTGTTGGACACGGCAAGCCCCGCGTGCATTGCGCCGAGCATGACTGCCTCGCGCGCCACCGCGTTCTGGGGCTCGCGCGCGGCTGTTTCCAGATGCGCGCCGATCAGCGCCAGCCCCGACAGGGCCAGCGCATCGGAATGGGGATTGGCGTTGCGGTTGACCAAGGCTTCCAGCGCATGGGTCAGCGCGTCGATGCCGGTATCCACCGTCACGCGGAACGGGCAGGTGAAGGTCAGTTCGTAATCCACAATCGCCGCGACCGGCAGCGCGGCGGAGCCGAGGATCAGCATTTTCTCGTTCGCGCCGGTGTCGGTGATGACGGCTGCGCGCGTCACCTCTGAGCCCGTGCCCGCCGTGGTCGGGATCGCCACCAGCGGCATGGTGGCAAGGTCAACGATCCGCGGCACCTTGAGCGCGCTGAGCGCCTCGCCGGTGGCAAGGACGATCCCCGCCGCCTTGGCCGTGTCGATGGCGCTGCCGCCGCCAAGCGCGACCAGACCGTCATGCCCCCCTGCTGTCGCCGCGGCGACCAGCGCCGCGACCGACAGATCGGTCGGGTCCTCGACCACCTCGGCGAACAGGCCCGCGCCCAGGCCCGCGGCGGTCAGGCCCTCCATCATCTCGGCCGCATGGCCGACCTTCACCATGGTCGGATCGGTCACCACCAGGGGGCGCCGCACGCCGAGCGATTGCAGCAGCCCGGCCAGCTTGTGGCGCGCGCCGCCACCGACAAGAAGCTCGCGCGGGGTCAGGATGCGGTTGATCATGGTCTGGGGTCTTTCTGGCCGCGTCCGGTCAATGCGAGAGGATCTTGGAAAGGAAGGCCTTGGCCCGGTCGGTCTGCGGGTTGTCAAAGAAGGTGCCACGCTCTCCGACCTCCACGATCTCGCCCTCGTCCATGAAGACGATCCGGTCGGCGACCTTGCGCGCGAAGCCCATCTCATGGGTGACGACCATCATCGTCATCCCCTCGCGGGTCAGCGCGACCATCACGTCCAGCACCTCGTTGATCATCTCGGGATCGAGCGCCGATGTCGGCTCGTCGAACAGCATCGCCACCGGGTCCATCGCCAGCGCGCGGGCAATCGCCACGCGCTGCTGCTGGCCGCCCGAAAGTTGGCCGGGATATTTGCTGGCCTGCGCGGTCAGGCCGACCCGTTCCAGCAGCGCCTTGGCCTTGACGATGGCCTCGGCCGTGCTGCGCCCCAGCACCTTGCGCTGCCCGATGCAGAGGTTTTCAAGGATCGTCATGTGCGGGAACAGCTCAAAGCTTTGGAACACCATCCCCACCCGTGCCCGCAGCTTGGGCAGGTTGGTCTTCGGCGCGCTCACCTCCACTCCGGTGACGCTGATCCGGCCCTGTTGGATCGGCTCCAGCGCGTTGACGCATTTGACCAGCGTCGACTTGCCGGAACCGGAGGGGCCGCAGATCACCACGACTTCCCCCTTCGCGACCGTCAGGCTGCAGTTCTTCAGGACCTGAAAGCTGGGCCCATACCATTTGCTGACATCGTGCAGTTCAATCACGGTTTCAGGGTTTGCCATGCGGGCCTCCTCAGTGTTTTCCGGCCGAGATGGGGCCATAGGCCTTGCCAAAGCGGCGCTCGATCCGGCGTTGGATCAGGTCCCAGACGGTGGTCATCGCCAGGTAGTAAAGCGCCGCGACCACGAACAGCTCGAGCACCAGGAACCTCTCCTGGATCAGCACCTGCGTGCGCCTCAGCAGCTCCTCCATCGAGATGATCGAGGCGATCGAGGTGGTCTTGAGCACGCTGTTGACCGAATTCCCCAGCGGCGGGATCACGATGCGCAGCGCCTGCGGCGCGATGACGTAGCGCATCACCTGCGGTTCGGTCATGCCGATGGCGCGGGCCGCGTTGACCTGACCAGAGGGCACCGCCGTGATCCCGGCGCGCAGGATTTCGGCAAGGTAGGCGCCTTCGCACATGGCAAGGCCGATCAGCGTGGATTCGATCACCGTGAACTTGATGCCAAGCTGCGGCAGGCCGGTATAGATGATGATCAGCTGCACCAGCAGCGGCGTGCCGCGAAACACCCAGATGTAGAAGACGGCGGGGCCTGACAGCAGCTTGTGCCTGGACAACCGCATCATCGCCAGCACGAACCCGATCACCAGCCCCGCTGTCATGGCGAAGACGGTCAGCCCGAGGGTCACCAGGGCCCCTTCGAACAGGTAGTAATTCGTCAGGTAGTCAAAGAAGCCGTCCCAGTTCCAGCCTTTCACCACATGTTCCCTTCTGCAGTCGGATATCGTGCCCGGCCATGCCGGCCGGGCGTCTCATGGAGGATCACTGGATCAGCGGCAGGTAGCTCAGATCGCCCGGCGCGGGGACCACGCCATAAGAGTCCATCAGCGCATCGAACGCGCCGTCGGCCTTCATTTCCTTAAGCGCCGTCGAAATCCCCTCGGCAACTTCCGGCGAGATGAAGGCGAAGGACCCCGGCGTCGCATACATTCCCGCAATCGCCTGGGTGAATTCGCCGCGGTCCTGATACTGCTTGGCGACCGGGTCGATCGACACCGCGGCCTGAACCTGACCCGCACGCAGCGCCTGATAGACGGTTGCGTAATTGTCGAAGAGGTTGATGGTCATCGGCTCCAGCCCGCGCGCCTCGAACTCGGCGTTCAGGTCCTTCATCTTCCGCTCGGCATAACCGCCGATATCGGCGCTGACGGTCTTGCCGGCCAGATCGTCGATCTCGGATATCGAGGTATCGCCCGTCACCGTGGAAATGCTGATCGCAAGGCTTTCATAGGGGATCATCAGCAAGATCTCGCGCCGGGCGTCGGTCACGAACAGGCCGGCATTGACCATATCCCAGCGGTCACCCTGAAGGCCCGGGATCATCGTAGCGTATTCGGTGCTGATATATTTGGGCTCAAGGCAGAGGCGCTTGGCGACCTCAACCCCCAGTTCGATGCGCAGGCCCATCAAGGTGCCGTTCTGGTCGGCATAGGCCATCGGCGGCAGCGTCGGGCTGGTGGCCATCGTCAGGGTGCCGGGTTCGACCAGAAACTCGTCGGCAATGCGCGGTGCGCAGTCCTGGGCCTGGGCAGTGCCGGCCGCAAGGATGACGAGCGCAGAGCACAGCGCGGCACGCGAAGAGGTTGCGCAAAAGCGGGAGGTGGAAGGCTGAAGCGTCATGTCTCATTTTCCCTGTTGTTTTTGGTATGCCATATTATGACACACCTTGATAAACACCCTGACGGTCTGTCAAGAGCCCTGTGAACAACTGGGGGGTTCGCGGCGATAAAGGATCACGCGGCGGGGCTTGCGCCGAGAGTTTCCGCAGCCTGCACAGGATGAAAGCCCGTCGTGCGCCCAGGATCTGCCGGGCCATTCGGCTCTGCTGCCAGACGCCATGGGCCATGCGGGCACTTCCCATTGAGGCGATGGGCCAGCGATTCGTTGGACCGTTGCGGTTCTGAACCTAAGACTCGGGCAAGCGTCATCTGGCCGCGACATCTCGCGCAGGTTGCGAGGTTGCTCACCCTCTGGGCCGCTAAACCCGCATCTGCGTCTAGCTTCGCATCCGGCAGGTCGCATAGCCTCTCCATCGCCAACGCGGCGAGAAAGACTGAGATGGCGGCAGGGATAGAGGCCCCCGGGTTCTGAGGCGGGCGCGTCTCGCGGGCTCCTCAGCCGTAAAGCACCCGCGGCAGCCAAAGCGCGATCTCGGGGAAGATCACCAGCAGGACCACGGCAAAGCTGAACAGCAGGAAGAACGGGAAGCACGCGACGGACACCTGCCACAGGGTCCAGCGCGTCATCCCCTGCAGGATGAAGAGATTGATGCCCACGGGTGGGGTCAGCATCCCGATCTCGATCATCAGCACCAGAAACACACCATACCAGATCGGGTCATAACCGGCGGCGAGCGCCAGCGGCAGGGTCATCGGCAGGCTCATCACGATGATCGCCACACCGTCGACGAATATCCCGAGCGCGAGGTAGAACAGGCTGAGGATGAGGATCAGCGCTACCGGCCCAAGCTCCAGTGCGGCAATCGCTGCGCCAAGCTCTTGCGGCAGGTGCAGATAGCCAAGCGTCGTGGACAACAGCGCCGCCGACACAAGGATGATGCAGACCATCGAGCTTGTGCGCACCGTGCCCATCAGGCTGTCGCGCAGCAGGGCAAAGGACATCTGGCCCATCGCGCTGACCAGCACCACCGCGGCAAAGACGCCGACCGCCGCCGCCTCGGACGGGGTAGCGATGCCGGTGTAGATGGAGCCGAGGACGACGGCCATCAGGAACATGATCGGCGTCAGGTTGCCAAGCGCGATCAGGTAATCCAGCGGGCGATAGCGGTTCGACCCTTCAGGTGCGATCTCCGGCCGGATCAGCGCGACGACGATGATGTAGGCTGAGTAGAGCGCGGCCACCAGCAACCCCGGCAGCACCCCCGCCGCGAAGAGCCGGCTGATCGAGACCTCGGCGAGAATGCCATAGATGATCATCGCAATCGAGGGCGGCAACAGCAGGCCAAGGCTGCCCGCCCCGGCCAGCGAGCCGACCGCGATCCTGGTGTTGTAGCCACGGCGGCTCAGCTCTCCCATCGTGATCTTGCCGACGGTCGCGGTGGTCGCGGCAGAGGATCCACTGATGGCCGCGAACAGCGTGCAACCCAGAACGTTGGTGTGCAGCAGCCGCCCGGGGATCTTGTCCACGAACGGCACAAGGCCGCGGAACAGGCGTTCCGACACATCGGTGCGAAAGATCAGCTCGGCCATCCAGATGAACAGCGGCACCGCCGCCAGCTCCCACGTCGCCGCGCTGCGATAGGCGATGGACGAGGCAATCGTTCCGATCCGGTCGAGATTCATCCCGACAAGGAAATGCAGTGCCGCGACCGAGACGAGGATAAGTCCGGCAAAGATCCAGATCCCGCTTCCCAGAAACACGATCAGAAAGGCGGTCAGCGCGGCACCGGCGATAAAGGGGTCCATCGGCGTCTCCGTAAAGGGTCAGAGGTCGTTCTGCAGGTCGCCGTCTGGCACCTGCACCGGGCCCGGCGCGCCAGTGATCTGGCGCAGAAGGTAGGCGATGACCTGCAGGCAGAACGTGGCGAGGCCGAAGGCGCACAGCGCCTCGGGGATCCACAGCGGGATCTCGGCCACCGAACTGCTGACACGGCCGCGCGAATGACTGCGCAGGGCGGTATTGATCAGATACCAGGTGATCTGCCCCATCACCGCCAGCGTCGCCAGCGCGCAGAACGCCTCCAGCGCCCGGCGCGGGCGGCCCGACAACCGGTCGACCAGCAGGCCGACGCGCACGAGGCTGGAATGCTCGAACGCATAGCCAAGCGACAGGAAGGTCGCCGCGGCAATGCAATAGCCGACCATCTCATCCAGCACGAAGGTCGATGTCGCGAAGAAGCTTCGCAGCACGATTTCGGTCAGGATGTGCAGGGTCATCGCCACGATCATCAGCGCCGCAAGGGCGGCGCAGAACCGGGACAGGCCAAAAGCCGCGGTCTGGAAGGTGTTCATTCGCGCTCCGGTCATGAAGGGGACGCTCCCGGTCAGGTCCGGGCCGGCGGACAGCCGGCCCGAAAACCATGATGGCTTACTTCGCAGCCTCATAGGCAGACAGGATCGCATCGGCATCGGCGCCAAGCTTCTGCTTCCAGTCGACCAGCGTCGGCTCTGCCGCCGCCCCGAGGGCGGCAAGATACTCGGGCGACACGTCCTTCACGATGGTCATGCCGTTCTGCTCCATCTGCGCGTAATTCTCACCCACGCGGTTCGCCAGCAGGTCCCAGCCAAAGGCCTCGGCCGTCGCCGAGGCTTCGGCAACCCAGGCCTTCTGCTCGTCCGACAGCGCATCATAGACATCGCGGTTGATATGCACGAATTGCAGCGGCATCGCATAATTCACTTCGGTGAAATGCGACTGATGCTCCCACAGCTGCGAGGCCGCGCCGCCATCGGCCGAGGTCAGTACCGCGTCGAGGCCGTTGGTCGTCAGCTGCGGCACGGTATCGGCCCAGGACAGCTGGATCGGGGTGGCGCCGGCATTGCCGAAGGTCACCGTGCCGTTCGCGTCATAGGTGCGGATGCGCACGCCGGCGATAGCCTCCATCGAGTCCAGAGGTTCGCGCCCCCACAGGCCGCTCGGCGGCCAGGGCGTGGCGAACAGCAGGATCTGGTTATCCTCTTCCAGCACCGCGGCGTAATAGGGTTTGGCGATGTCATAGAGCTTGCGGTTCTCGTCCGCGGTCTTCGCCAGAAACGGAATCGAGGACAGCGTGAAGACCGGGTGAACGCCCGACCACGGCGTGGCGAAGGACGAGGCGATATCGACCGCGCCATCGCCCACAGCGTCATACTGATCCACGGATTTGTAGCCAAGGGCGGCGCCGTGATGGGCGGTCACCACCATGTCGCCAGCGCTCAGCTCTGCGAGGGCCGCGATGAAGGTGTCGGCCGACTGGGCGTGGACGGAGTTCGGCGGGTATTCGTTCGCCAGATCCCAGGTGACGGACTGGGCGGAGGCGGTGCCTGCAAGGCCGATGAGGCCAAGCGAGAAAAGGGCGCTGCGGAGTGTGGTCATGTGTCGTTTCCCTGTTGGGTGCCGTCGGTCCGGGGACCATTTGGCAGGTGGGTTTCGGCATTCGGGCGCTTTGGCGCCTCTGTCGTTATGGGTGTTCGGTCACGCGGGTTCGGTCCGCGGGGTCTTCTGGGCAGTCATCTGGGCGGGGTAGTTCCGGCGCAAGAAGCCGTCCGAGAACTTGCCGGACCTTGCATCCCCGGCCACCGCCCCGGCGCTGCGATCCTCGGCGGGCCCGTATCCGCCCGAGCCCGGGGTTTCAACGGTGACAGAGCTGCCTTCGGGCACGGCGACCGCCGAGGGTTTCACCTCCAGCACTGTCTCGCCTGCGGGGCCGGTCAGCACGAAGCGGCCGGTTCCCCCCGGCCCGGCCCCGAAGATGCCCCAAGGGGCGTTCGTGAACCGCTCCCCCGCGCCGTTGAATGTGCAGTCATGGCCCACCGGCTGGATCACACGGCGCAGGCCCGCCCCGCCGCGATACTGGCCCGCCCCGCCCGAATCCTCGATGAAGCCGTAGCTGACGACGCGCAGGGGATATTCCGTCTCGATCGCCTCGATCGGCAGGTTCGAGGTGTTGGTGATATGCACCTGCACCCCGTCCTTGCCATCGCGGTCATCGCGCCCGCCAAAGCCGCCCCCCAGCGTCTCGAAATAGAGGTAGGGCTGGCCGTTGCGCGGATCGATGCCCGAGAACACGGCGGTGGTGTTCGCGCCATTCGCGGCCCCCACGACCCGGCCCGGAATGGCTGGGGCAAAGGCACCGATGATGACATCAACCAGCCGCTGCGAGGTGTTGAGCCGCTGCGCCACCGGGGCGGGCGCCTGGCAGTTCACGATGCTGCCCGGATCGGCGACGATCTCGCAGCAATCGATGATGCCCTGGTTGTTGGCGATCTCAGGGTCCAGCAGCGTGCGCAGCGCATAGGCCACCGCCGCCTTGGTGGCGTTCAGCGGCAGGTTGATGTTGCCGCGCACCTGCGGGGCAGAGCCGCGCAGATCGAACACCACGCGGTCGCCCGCAACGGTGATCTTCAGCTTCAGCGGGATGTTGGTGGTACCCAGCCCGTCATCATCCATCACGTCCTCGAACGCATAGACACCATCGGGAACCGCGGTGATGGCGGCGCGCATCCGGTCATGGGTGCGGCGGATCAGCTCGTCCCAGACCTCGCGGATCAGCGGCAGCGGATAGCGCGTTCCGATCTCGGCCACGCGGCGCACCCCCAGCTTGCAGGCCGCAATCTGCGCGAAGTGATCGCCCCGGCGCTCGTCGGGGATGCGGGCGTTCAACAGGAACAGGTCCATGATGTCCTGCTGCAGCTCGCCCTTGCGGAACAGGCGGACCAGCGGGATCCGCAGCCCTTCCTGATAGATTTCCGACATGCCGCCCGCCATCGACCCGGGCACCATACCGCCGATATCGGCGTGGTGGGCGATGTTGCAGATGAAGCCGACCAGCTCGCCTTCAAGGAACAGCGGGGCGGCGTAGTTGATGTCGGGCAGGTGGGTGCCGCCTGCGACATGCGGGTCATTGGCGACGAAGACATCGCCCTCATGAATCTCATCCAGCCGATACTTGGCAAGCAGCGTCTCCATCAGCCCGGTCATCGAGGCGATGTGGATCGGCAGGGACATTTCCGCCTGCACGATCAGCCGCCCGTCCCGGTCGCAGATGGCGGTGGAGTGGTCGTGCCGTTCCTTGATATTGGTGGAATAGGCGCTTTTCATCAGCGCGATGAACGTCTCGTCCACGACAGACCGGAAGGCGCTGGTGACGATTTCGATGGTGATCGGATCAACGGTGGCACTCACAGGTCAAGGTTCCCGCGCTGGATGAGGATGTTAAGGGCATCGTCCACCCGCGCCGTATCGCCGGGGAACAGCAGCAGCGTCGCGTCGAACTGGTCGATGACGGCGGGCCCGGTGAGGGTGGTGCCCGCCGCGAAGTCGGCGCGGTCATAGACGGGCGCGGTGATTGGCGTGACGCCATAGAACCACACGGGGCGATGCGAGCGGGGTTGGGGCGCCGCTGTCGCCGTGCCCGATTGCGCCGGGGTCTGCAGCGCCGGGCGGGTACCAAGCGCGGTCAGCCGCAGCGCCACCACATCCACCGGATCGTCGGGGTTGAAGAAACCGTAGGCCTGCGCATGGGCCGCGAAGAACATCTGCTTTAGCGTGGCGATATCCGGCAGCGCGTCGAGCGTGATCTGCAGCTCGTAATTCTGGCTGGCATAGCGCATGTCGGCGGCCAGCTGCACCTTGCGGTCTGCGGGGTCGATGTCTTCGCGCGCCCACCAGTCCTCTGCCTCGACCTGCATCGCACTGACCATCTCTGCCAGCGCGCCGGCATTCTCCTCCCGCGCCGCGATGCGCTTGGAGCGCACGAAGCTTTCGGACCGGTCCGACACCAGCAGGCCCTGCGCGCACAGGATGCCCGGCAGCAGCGGGATCAGGATCTGGCCGATGCCAAGCGCGCGGGCGCATCCCTCGGCATGCAGCGGCCCTGCCCCGCCAAACGGCATCAGCACGAAGTCACGCGGGTCATGCCCCCGCTCCACCGAAATGGCGCGGATCGCGCGCACCATGTTGGCCGACATGATCTCGAGGATCCCGCGCGCCACCTGCTCCACGCTCAGCCCGAGCTGCGCCGCCATCTCGCCCACCACGCGGAAGGATGCATCGGTGTCCAGCGACATGGTACCCCCCAGCAACCCGCGCGTGGACAGTCGGCCCAGAACCACATTCGCGTCGGTCACCGTCGGCTCCGTGCCGCCGCGGCCATAGCAGGCGGGCCCCGGCTGCGCGCCGGCACTGGCTGGGCCGACCTTCAGCAGCCCGTCCCTGTCCTGCCAGGCGATGGAGCCGCCCCCCGCGCCGACCGTGTTGATATCCACCATCGGCATCCGCACCGGGAAGCCGGCCACATCGCGGTCGAAGGACAGCTTCACCTGCAGGTCGCGGATCAGGGCCACATCGGCGCTGGTCCCGCCGACATCGAAGGTGATGATGCTCGACAGGCCCGAGGCGCGCGCGGTGTGGATCGCCCCCATCGCGCCCGCCGCCGGGCCGGACAGCGCCGTGCGGATCGGGAAGTCGCGGGCGGTATCGACCGACATCAACCCGCCGTTGGATTGATTGACCCCAAGAGTCGCGCCGGGCGAGCGCGCTGCCACCTCATCCTTCAAGGTGGTCATGTAAGTCGAGAAGGTGGGCTGCAGGTAGGCGTTCAGCAGCGTGGTCGAGGATCGCTCATATTCCCGGAACTCCGGCTGCACCTCGGACGAGGTCGAGATGGCAACGCCCGGCAGCGCCGCCGCGATGCGGGCCTTCACCGCCTGCTCATGTGCGGGATTCAGATAGGCGAACAGGAAGGCGATGGCGACGGCCTCGACCTGCTCGGCGCGCAGCCGGTCGATCACTGCATCGACGCTTGCCATGTCCAGCGGCGTGATCACTTCGCCCGCCGGGCCGACGCGTTCATCGACCTCGAAGCGCAGCTCGCGCGGGGCAAGCGGCATCGGGAAATCGGCCTTCAGGTCATACATCCTGGGCCGGATCTGCCGCCCGATCTCGACCAGGTCGCGGAAGTTGCGGGTGGTGACCATCGCCACGCGCGCGCCCCGGCGCTGGATCAGCGCGTTGGTCGCCACGGTCGTGCCATGCGCCACGGCGCTGACGTCTGCCAGATCAATGCAGATCTTAGCGGCCAGCCCCTCCAGCCCGGCGATAATCGCGGCGGCCGGATTCGCCGGCGTGCTGGAGACTTTGTGCAGCGCCACCTGCCCCGTCTGCTGATCCACGGCGCAAAGGTCGGTGAATGTGCCCCCCACATCGACCCCTACCGTCCAGCTGCCTGTCTTCATTCTGGTGCAACCCGTGTTCTACCTGTATGTTATATGTATGCTCAAAGTATACTGGCATTGCGTCAAGTCATCTTCTTGGAACACCCGCAGAAAACCGCGATGATCCGGGGATGCCTGCCGCCGCTGCCCAAAAGTTGAACTTTCAGGAAACGAGCCGAGACAATGACCAAGAGCGAAGACACCATCGTGGCGGCAAGCTCGGGCGGTGATATGGTCTACAAGCTGCTGCGCCAGGCGATCTTGCGGCTGGATCTGCCCCCCGGCGCCGATCTGGACGAGGCGGCGATCTCGGTGCGCTACGACGTGTCCCGCACCCCGGTGCGCGAGGCGCTGATCCGGCTGACGGCCGAGGGGCTGGTCAGCTCTGCCCGCGGCCGCGGCGCGCGGGTCGCCGCGATGAACCTTGCCAACCTGCGGGACTTTTTCGAAGGGCTGGATGTGCTGCAACGCTCGCTGACCCGGCTGGCCGCCTTGCGCCGGACGGCTGTCGATCTGACCAGCATCCGCGCCCATATGGCAGCGTTCGAAGCCGCCGCCGCGCGCCGGGATGTCGACCAGATCAACGAGATCAACTATGCCTTCCACGCCACCATTGGGGCCGCCGCGCAATCGGGCTACCTGCACACCGCCTATCTGCGCAGTCTGGTCGAGGGGATGCGCATCGGCCATGTCACCTTCGCCGAACATGACGGGGTCCGCGCGCGCCAGCATGAGCATCTGGAGGCGACCATCAGCGACCACCGCACCATCGTGCAGGCCATTGCCGACGGTGATGCCGATACGGCCGAGCGCTGCGCTGGCGAGCATGTGGAGCTGTTCCGCAACCGCATCGTGACCACGATCCTGTCGCTGGAGCCGACGCGGGCGATCACGTCAAGCAAGTTTGCCGGATAGCGCCAGCGAGGCCAACCCTAAACGCCGGGCCCTTCGGCAGGCGTGACCCCCACCGATACAATATTCACATTGCCTGCCGCGGCCGAGTTCCGCCATGTAAATGCCTGTCGCCCTTCAGGAGCCTTTCGCATGATCCTCACCCAGCTTGCCCTCGTCTACGGCGCCTATCTGCTCGCAACTGCCAGCCCGGGGCCAAGCAACATGGCGATCATGGCCACAGCGATGCGCGATGGCCGTGGTCCGGCGCTGGTGCTGGCGGCCGGGGTCATGACGGGCTCGCTGTTCTGGGCGATGCTTGCGGCGACCGGCCTGTCGGCGCTGCTGGCGGCCTATGCCGAGGCGCTGTTCGCCCTCAAGATTCTGGGCGGGATCTATCTCCTCTATCTGGCGTTCCGCGCGGGCCGATCGGCGATGCGCCCGGATACCGGCACCCGCGGCCGGGACAGTGCCCGCCTGACGCCGTCCTATCGCAAGCTCTATCGTCAGGGCGTATTGATGCATCTTGGTAACCCCAAGGCGGTGCTGGGATGGATGGCGATCATGACGCTGGGGCTTGGGGCGGATGCCCCCGCCGGGGTGCTGCCGGCGATCATCGGTGGCTGTGCCGTGCTGGGGGTTCTGGTCTTCGGCGGCTATGCGGTGCTGTTCTCGACCGCGCCGATGATCAGCCTTTATGCGCGGCTACGGCGCTGGATCGAGGGCGGCCTCTGCGCCCTGTTCGCCGTCGCCGGGCTGAAACTGCTTACGTCCGAGAGGTGACAGGCCGATGACCGCTTCGGTTCACATGATCGACGTCTTCGGATCGAACGCGATCTCGGGCAACCCTCTGGCCGTGATCCTCGGCGCCGGTGATCTTGCGGCAGAGGAGATGCAGCGCCTGACGCGCTGGTTCAACCTGTCGGAGACGACCTTCCTGCTGCCCCCGGTCCATCCCGAGGCGGATTATCGCGTCAGGATCTTCACGCTGGATCGCGAGATGCCCTTCGCCGGGCATCCGACACTTGGCACCTGTCATGCGTGGCTGCAAAGCGGCGGCGTGCCGAAAGGCGGGGCAGAGATCGTGCAGGAATGCGGGGCGGGCCTCGTCCGCATCCGGCGCGATCAAGGGCGGCTGTCCTTTGCCGCGCCGCCGCTGATCCGGTCCGGTGCGCCCTCGGCCGACGAGCTTGCCGAGGCGCTGGAGTTTTTGGGGATCGACGGCGGCCAGATCGTCGATGCCGCCTGGGTCGATAACGGGCCGGGATGGCTTGGCCTCCGGCTGGTCTCGGCCGAGGCGGTTCTGGCCCTTGATCCGGCGCGAAGCTGGCCGCGGCGGATGGAGATCGGGGTGATAGGCCCCCATGCGCCGGGCTTTGAGGCTGCGTTCGAGGTACGCGCCTTCTTCAGCGATCATACCGGATCCATCATGGAAGACCCGGTCACCGGCAGCCTCAACGCGTCGCTCGCGCAATGGCTGTTCGCGGCAGGGGTGGCGGATGCCGGCTACATCGCCGCGCAAGGCACAAGGCTGGGCCGGAAGGGTCGTGTTCATGCGATGCGGGATACGGCGGGCGATGTCTGGATCGGTGGCCGGACCCGAACCCATGTGGAAGGCGTGCTGCTTGGCCTGTCCGCGCTTGCGTGACGCGACCCTGCTGGCGGGCGCAGCTCTGCCCTCGGCGCCTGGGGCCTACGGTCCAACCCATCATGCAAACCTCGACAGACGCGGTCGTCCAGCCGATCTTCTATCCTTCGGGGACAGCCGTCGTCACCGCTGCAATCGTGCATCTGGAACAGGACGTCTCGACCGGCTGGCACCTGTATGAGGTGCCGTTCCTCGCGCAGGTGCTTGAGGGCCAATTGACCGTTGACTATGGCATCAAGGGCCTTTGCCTCTACTCACGGGGGATACGCTGGTCGAAGCGGTGAACTGGCCGCACAATCGCCCAATATGGGGAGCGGCCGGGTGCGGATTCTCGCTGTCTATATGGGCGACAGCACGAAGACCTCGGCGCTGCCCCGCATTCGAGTGCGAGGGCGACATAGGGCTCGGCCGCGCTGGCACGGGTGATGCGCAACAGGCCGGGAAGGTCGAGGCTGACAATGAGCGACCGGCCCCGCCCGAGAGCGCGGCATTTCCGTCAACGTGGTCGCTGCGGGTGCGATCGAAACCGATTTTGGCGGCGGCGTAGTGCGCGACGTGGTCAGGCTCAACCAGTATATCGCCAGCCAGACGGGTATGAGCCGCCTCGGTCTGCCCAATGATATCGGCGGTGCGATCTCCAGCCTGCTGGTGGGCGAGATGGGGTGGATGACAGGGCAGCGCATCGAGGCCTCGGGTGGCATGTTCCTTTGATCCGGCGCGTGAAATGTGTGGCCCGATCCGCCGTCACGGGTCGGGCTTTTCGCGCCACCATCGTCGTTGCGGTGCAACCGGTTCGGATCATGCTGTCGCCGTCGCGCGCTGCACATGCAGGTCGATGATCTCGGCCAGGACGGAAACCGCCAGCGCATTCGGTTCGCGCGAAGAGGGGATCAGTCCGACCGGCCCGTGGATGCGCCCCAGTTGATCCTCGGGAACGCCCATCTCGCGCAGGCGGGACAGGCGCACGGCTTGCGCGGCGCGGCTGCCTTGGGCGCCGACGTAGAAGGCCGGCGTCTGCAGCAGATGCTGCAAGATGGCCGGCTCAAGGTCGTGGTCATGAAAGAACAGGATCGCCGCCGTATCCGCATCTGCGTGCAAGGGCGCGGCGGGCAAGCCGGGATCGATCTGCATGACCGGGCTGCCGGCGGCGCGCACGACCCCAAGGCTCAGATCCTCGGGCGAGAGCAGGATGTGCTCATAGCCCATGCCCCGCACGATCCCGGTGAAGGCCGCCGCCTCGGCGCCTGTCCCGAAGACAAGGAAGCGCAGGGGCGGCAGGAAGCCGATGCGCAGCGCTGCGCCCTGCAGCCGCGTTGGCTGCCAGCCCTCAATGGCAAGCCGCCCCTCTGCCGAGACCAGCAGCGAGGCGGGCCGCCTGCGAGCACGGGCTTGGGCCAGATCGTCCAGAATGTCGGTGTCCTGCAGCGGGAAGAGCCGGATCTGGGCCGCGCCGCCGCAGGGCAGGCGCAGGTCGAAGAACGGCGAGCCCTGCCCATAGCGCAGGTCCTGAACCTGCCCGGTCTCGCGCACCTCTGCCGCCCGCAAGATCAGGTCCGCCTCGATGCAGCCCGAGGTGATCGCCCCCGCGAACCTGCCATCGGGGTGAATGGCCATCGCCGCGCCCGCGCTGCGGTAGGCCGGTCCCTCGGTCGCGGTCAGCACGGCCAGAACCGTGCCGGCGCCCCATGTCAAGGCGCTGTCCCACGGGTCCAGCATCGCGGGATGCCGGGGCGCAGGGAGAGGCGCGAGTGTGAATTGTGGGTACATCTGGTGACCTTACAGCAATTTGTCGAGCGTCAGGGGCAGGTCCCTCACGCGCTTGCCGGTGGCGTTGAACACGGCGTTGGCGATGGCTGCGGCAACGCCGGTGATGCCCACCTCGCCGATCCCGCGCGCGCCCAGTGGCGATCTGGGGTCGGGGATGCCGGTCCAGATCACGTCGATCTCGGGCACATCCAGATGGGCGGGGATGTGATAGTCGGCCAGGTTGGCGTTCATGATCCGGCCGCTGCGTTCGTCGAACAGGGTTTCCTCGGTCAGCGCCATCCCCAGCCCCATGATCATGCCGCCGCGGAACTGGCTGGCGGCGGTCTTGGGGTTCAGGATCGTGCCGCAGTCGAACGACCCCAAGAGGCGCGTCACCCGCACTTCGCCGGTCACCTCGCTGACCCGCGCCTCGCAGAAGATCGCGGACATGCTTTGCATGGCGAACTTGAGCATCTCCAGCGGCGCGCTGGCGCTGGCGGTCACGGCGACCGCCTCGCGCCCCGCGCGGGACAGGATGGCGTGGAAGCTGTCGCGGCGCGAAGGGTTCTCAAGGCTGACCAGACTTCCATCGACCAGCCGCACCTCGCCGGCGCGCAGGCCCGCGACCGGGCTGGCATTGCCGGCAAGCCGCAGCAATTCGCCCGCCAGCTTGTCGGCCGCCGCAGCAATGGCGGCGGCAATCGACACCGTCTGCGCCGAGCCGCCTGCCATCGGGGCAGGGGGCAGGTCGGAATCGCCCATCTCGAAGGTGATTGCGTCCAGCGGCAGGCCCAGCCTGTCGGCGGCATGCTGGCTTTGCACGGTCGAGGTGCCCATGCCCATGTCCTGGGCCGAGCAGGAGACGGTTGCCTGCCCACCTTTCGTCAGATGGATGCGCACCGCGCCCGCTGGCATCCGCACATAGGGGAAGCTGCCCGTGGCGCAGCCCATGCCCGTCAGCCATTCACCGTCGCGCCGGGTGCCGGGCTGCGCGCTGCGTTGGTCCCAGCCGAACCGCTCGGCGCCCATGCGATACGCTTCCAGCACCCCGCGCTGCGAGAAGGCGGTGCCGGACAGCGGGTGTTTGTCCGGCTCGTTGCGCCGGCGCAGCTCGATCGGGTCGATGGCCATTTGGTGCGCCAGCTCGTCCACGGCGCTTTCCATCGCAAAGCTGCCGACCGACTCGCCCGGACCACGCATATAGGTGTTGGGCACCACGTCGAGGTCGAGGTGGCGCTGCCCGAACTGGTAGGTCTTCGAGCGATAGGCCGCCCGGCTGCCAAGGGAGTATTGCTCCGGGCAGACTGCATAGGTCGGCATGACGGAATAGCCGGTGTGGACAACCGCGGTGAACTTGCCTTCGTGATCAGCCGCCAGCGCCACCCGCTGTTCGGTTGGTGTGCGACCGCCGATCATCCGGTAGACCGCCTCGCGGCTGAGCATCAGGCGCACCGGGCGGGCGGCGATCCGGGCGGCGGCGATGGCCACCACCTGATGATCCCAGAACGCCTTGCCGCCGAAGCCGCCACCGACGAAGGGCGACAGCACGCGAACGCCCTCGCGCTTGACGCCGAACAGCTTGGCCAGCGCATTGGCGGTCGGCGCAATCGCCTGCGTCGAATCGTGCAGCGTCAGCGCATCGCCGTCCCAGGCGGTGGTGACCGCGTGCAACTCGATGGCCGCGTGATTGTGGCCCGGCGTGCGATAGATGTTGTCAACACTGTAGGGCGCCTGCTGCAATTCGCGCGGCGCATCCCCCACGGAGACCTGGTTCTTCTCGACCATGATTGAGGCGAGGCTGCGGGCGCTGGATTTCGCCTCCTCGAACCGCGTCCGCGCCGGGGCCTCTTCATAACCGATCCCGACCAGCGTTGCGGCATGGTCGGCCTGCTCCTGCGTTTCGGCAAGCACCAGCGCGATCACCTGACCGTTATAGCGGATCTGGTCGTCCTGCAGGATCGGCAGCGCGCTGTTGCCGACGGCGCCCATGTTGGTGATGCTCATCACCGGCACGATCTCCAGCCGCGGCATGTTGCGGTGGGTCAGGACCAGCACCACGCCGGGCGCCGCCTCGGCCGCGGCGGTGTCCAGCCGCGCGATGCGGCCGCGGGTGATGGGGCTGTTGATCAGCGCGGCATAGCACATGCCCTCCATCGCAACTTCCGCCGAAAAGCGGGCCTTGCCCTGGACCTTCTGCGGTCCGTCGAGGCGCGAGGCCTGGCGCCCGACCTCGCCATGCCGCCCGATCAGCGGATCGGGCGTGCCGCCGGGAAGCCAGCGTTCCGGCATCCAGCCAAGCACCGTCTTGACCGAGCCGATGACGGCATTCTGAACCCTGCTCATGCTGTCTCTCCGGTCAGATCGGCAAGCACGGCAAATGCGGTCCGCCGTGCCAGTTCCAGTTTGAAGGCGTTGCCGGCCAGCGGCGCGGCCTCCGCCAGTTCCAGATCCATCGCCGCGAAAACCGCGTCGCGCGTGACCGGGCCGCCAAGCAGCGCCTGTTCGGCGCGCAGAGCCCGCCACGGCTTTGGCGCGATGCCGCCAAAGGCCAGCCGCAGCTCTGTCAGCACGCCGTCCTGCACGCTGGCACAGGCCGCGACCGAAACCAGCGCGAAGGCATAGCTCGCGCGGTCGCGGACCTTGCGATAGGCCGACCGCGCCGCAACCGGCAAGGGTGGCAGCTCGATGGCGGTGATGATCTCGCCCGGGGCCATGACGGTCTCGATCTGCGGCGTCTCGCCGGGCAGGCGGTAGAACTCCGCCAGCGGCACCGTTCTGGCCCCGGCCAGCCCGAGCAGGTGGACCTGCGCGTCCAGCGCGACCAGCGCCACGCACATGTCCGACGGGTGGGCCGAGATGCAGGAGGCAGAGCCGCCGAGGATCGCGTGATAGCGGTTGAGGCCCTCGCGCGCATCGCAGCCACTGCCGGGGAGGCGCTTGTTGCAGCGAGAGGCGGCGGGGTCGTTGAAATAGGCGCAGCGGCTGCGCTGCAGGATATTGCCCGCAACCGTGGCCATGTTACGGATCTGCGCCGAAGCGCCCGCAAGGATGGCGCGCGACAGGACCGGATAGCGCGTCCGAACCAGCGGATGGGCGGCCAGCGCGGTGTTGCGGGTGGCGCCGCCGATCAGCAGGCCGCCTTGGGCCGTTTCGCTGATATCCGAGGACAGCGCGGTGACGTCCACGAGCGTTACCGGATGCTCGACACCCTTGCGCATCAGGTCGACAAGGTTGGTGCCGCCCCCCAGCAGCCGGTGCCCCTCCAGCGCGGCAAGTCCAAGGGCGTCTTCGGGAGAGGTGGCGCGGGCGAAGGTGAACGGGATCATGCCGCCTGCTCCTTCGCGACCTGCAAGATCGCCTCGACGATGCCGTTATGCGCACCGCAGCGGCACAGGTTCCCGCTCATCCGTTCGCGGATTTCCTCTGCCGTCGGCGCCCCGGGCCCCGCCAGATCGGCGGTGACATAGCTTGGCACGCCGCCTTGAAGCTCGCGCAGCATGGCAACGGCGGCGCAGATCTGGCCGGGGGTGCAATAGCCGCATTGAAAACCGTCATGGTCGATGAAGGCCTGCTGCAGGGGGTGAAGGGTCGCGCCATCGCCGAGCCCCTCAATCGTGGTGACCGTGCGGCCATCGGCCTGCACGGCGAGGGTCAGGCAAGACAGCACCCGCTCGCCGTCGACCAGCACGGTGCAGGCGCCGCAGGCCCCCTGATTGCACCCGACCTTCGTGCCGGTCAGATGCGCGCGTTCCCGCAGCAGATCCAGCAGCGAAACGCGCGGGTCATCGGGGATGGGAATGTCGGTCCCGTTGACGGATATGGCCATGTCTGCATCCCCTTGCTTCTGGCTGGAGCGATGACGAGTGGCTATCAGTTTAATACGTAGTTCGTAGTATTCAAGACTCGTATGATGCGATTTTCGTCATCATGGCCACAAACGCATCCCGCTCCGCCGGCGACAGTGGGGCCAGCATCGCCCTGAACATGACCATGTAGGCGCGTTTGTGGTCGGCCGTGTAGCTTGTGCCATCGGCCGTGAGCCGCAGCGCAACGGCCCGCCGGTCGTCCGAGGGGCGCAGCCGTTCCAGCAGCCCGCGCTTGGCAAGGCGGTCGGTTGCCGACGAAATCGTCGTCATGGCCACGCCGAAACTGCGCGCCACATCCGTCGGCCCGCAATCGGGATGCGCCTCGACATAGTGCAAGATGTGCTTGTCGATCTCGGCAAGCGCCCGGCCGGCGCCGACATCCGTCAGCTTGAAGCGCCGCGAAAACACATCCAGCGCAGCGGCAAGATCGGCAACCTGTTCATCTGTTGGATCGCTCATTCCGCCATATTAGGGGCGCGGGGGCCCCGGTGCCAGCGCGATAATCGGCCGCTGTCAGGCGCCTTGCGCCCCGTCAGCGGCAAAATCTTCGCGCAGATTCCACGCAAGATGCGCGGCCTGCGCGCCCCTCGCTGCGTGCCGAATGGCGATGCCTTACGTGCCAGGGGCTACCGCGGCGCCATGCGACGACGCACGGCGGCAGGAAGCTTCAGCATCTCGCGATACTTCACCACGGTGCGCCGTGCCAATGTGACACCTTGAGCCTGGAAATGCGCTGCAATCGCCGCTTCGCTCAGCGGTGCCTCGGGGCGCTGGGCCGCAATCAGCGCGGCAATCTGGTGGCGAACCGAGGCGGCCGAAATCTTGCAAGCGGGCGCGCAAACAGCCCCGCCGGCTCGACCTGCTGCAGCCGGGCCAGAACCGCCTCGGCCTCGTGCAGCGGCACCCCGCAGGATTGTGCAATCCCGGCGACGGACAGGCCCAGCCACCCGTGGGTTCAAGCGCATCCGCAAAGCACAGCGCCAGTTGGTGCTGCCGCTCATCGCGGAACATCATCCCGATCTGTCGGCGAACATGGTCATGCAGCCCCGGCGCGCCGGCCGCCCTATGCTCCGCCGAGACCTGCCAAGCCCCTGCGGGGCAGGTGGGGGCGTGGTCCGTAGGTCCTGCCAGATCGACGCGATCTGCTGGAGGGGCTTGGCACGATCTGCAGGCACGGATCTCCGCCTCCCAGCCGTTCCAGTTCGCCCGAAAGCTCGGTGTTCGTGCAGCGAAGCAGCCCGATGGCGGCACGCAGGTCTTGCGTCATTGCCAGTGCGCGCGCCGGCTTGATCTCGAGGCTGGGCAGGTTGAACATCGCCCGAGTCTGCGGCAGGGGAACGCTGCCCGCAAGCCGCAGCGCCATGCCCCGAAGATACCCTGCCGGCCGACACGGTCCTTCGCCGTCTCGCTACGAAGCTGGCAGAAGCGAAGCGTGCAGTTGCGCCAGTTGGGCTGGTTTGACGGGATCTTGAGGAAGGCCCCCGGGCATCGGCTCCGCCTCCCCCAGACGCGCCCAGAATCTACTTATCCGGTCGTCATCAGAACGCGACCTTGTCCGCGCCCTTGGTCGCCAGCAGGGCGCGGGCCTCGTCGGGGGTGGCGATCTCGTGGCCCAGTTCTTCGAGGATGCGGCGCACCTTGGCGACCATCTGCGCGTTGCTTTTTGCCAGTTCCCCCTTGGCGATATACAGGTTGTCCTCCAGCCCGACGCGCACATGCCCCCCAAGGATCGCACCCATGGTGACCAGTGGAAATTGCGCCCGGCCCGCGCCCAGGACAGACAGCAGGTAATCCTTCCCGAACAGGCGGTCAGCGGTGGCCTTCATGTGCATCAGGTTTTCCGGGTCGGTGCCCTGCGCGCCGGTGACGCCAAAGATCGCCTGCACGAAGAACGGCGGCTTGATCAGGCCCGCATCGGCAAAATGCGCGAGGTTGTAGAGGTGGCCGGTGTCATAACACTCGAACTCGAACCGCGTGCCCTGCGCCGAGAGCCGCGTCACCACTTCCTCGATCTGGGTGAAGGTGTTCGACATGATCAGGTTGCGGGTGCTGCGCAGGTAGTCGACCTCCCAGGGCTGGGGATCCTTCAGCGCCTTTTCGGCCGCAGAGATGTTGAAGTTGAACGACCCCATGTTGAGCGAGGCCAGCTCTGGCGCGGCCTGCAAGGCAGGGGCGATGCGGGCCTCCAAGGACATACCAAGGCCGCCACCGGTGGTGATGTTCACGATGGCATCGGTTGCCTCGCGGATGCGGGGCAGGAAGGCGGCGTAGAGCACAGGGTCCTGGCTGGGCGCACCGGTTTCGGGCACCCGCGCGTGCAGGTGGAGGATTGCCGCCCCCGCCTCTGCCGCGCCGATGGCGGATTCGGCGATCTGGTCTGCCGTCACCGGCAGGTAGGGCGACATGGAGGGCGTGTGGATCGAGCCGGTGATGGCGCAGGAGATGATGGTCTTGGGCACGGTTGGTCCTTCTTGCGTGGTCCGGCCCAAGACGCCACCGGGCCGGGAAGTGATCAGAAAACATTTACGAGGCGTAGCTGCATGACGCTGTCATACTCCAAGCCGCCTTCGACGTTGATATACTTGCCGAATGGTTCGCGTCCGAGGGTCCAAGCTAGCAGGCTTTGCCTGTATCGGCATCGTCCAGCAGGCGGTAGCCCGGCACCAGAGCCGCCAGCTGCGCCTTGATGTCGCCGATCAGCCGCTGGACCAGCGGCGGCAGGGGCCGGCCCGCCGCAGTGATCACGCCAAAGCGGAACGGGATGTGAAAGCTCAGCGGGATCACGGCGACACCCGCCACGGGCAGGCCCGTCATCGTCAGCGGCTCCACCACCGCCACGCCAAGCCCCTCGCGCGCCAACGCAATCGACACCGGGCTGGAGTTGCTGTCGATCAGCGCCATCGGCGTCACATCGAAGGACCCAAGCGCCTGATTGATCGCAAGGCGCAGCCGGTAGGGATTGTGCGAGGCGATCATCCGCTCGCCGACAAGATCCTCGGGCGTGATCTCGGCGCGACCGGCAAGGCGGTGGCTGGTGGACACGACAGCGACGCAAGGCACTTCCGCCGTCCAGTGAACCTCCACCCCCGGGTTGTCCAGCGGCAGCGAGGTCAGCCCGATATCGGCGGTGCGGTCGGCCACGGCCTGCACGATGGCCTCGGCCGCGGCGGTGCGCAGATGGATGCGCGCCGGCGTCTCGCCTTCGGTCAGTCCCGCCAGAACCTTCGGCACCACGCTGGCAGCCAGCGACGGCAACGAGGCAATTTCGATGGGCTGCGGTGCGGCGCCCGCGATGCCCCGCGCCCGCTCGGCAATGGTGCGCAACCCACCAAGGATCACCTCGGCCTGCCCATAGAACGCCACGCCTTGCTGGGTCGGTGAGATGCGCGGCCCGTTGCGATGCAGCAGCGGGAAACCCAGTTCCGCCTCCAGTTCCTGGATCAGCCGCGTCACCACCGGCTGCGAGCGGCCAAGCGCCCGCGCGGCCCCGGTCATGGAGCCAATCGAGATCACCGCGACAAAGGCTTCCAGCTGCCGCGTATCCAGATAGGGGCTCGTCATGGGCTGCATTCGGACCAGATCCCGGTGTTCAGGAATGTCTCGATCATCCGCCGCCACGGCGCGATGTCGAGGCTGTTCGCAGCCAGCCACTCGGGATTGTAATAGGTTGCGGCATATCGGTCCCCGCTGTCGCAGATCAGCGTCACCAGCGAGCCGGACTTGCCTTCGCGCCGCATATTGGCCGCGATCCACAGCAGGCCGAAGAAGTTGGTGCCGGTCGAGGCGCCGACGCGGCGGAACAGCCGGTCCGACAGCACATGCGCCGCAGCGATGGAGGCAGCATCGGGCACGCGGATCATATGGTCGATCACGCCCGGAATGAACGACGGCTCCACCCGCGGCCGCCCGATCCCCTCGATCCGGCTGCCGGGCGCGGTCACCTCGCGGTCGCCGCTGACCCAGGCGTCATAGAAGGCGGAGTTTTCCACATCGACCACGCACAGCCGCGAGGCAAGGTTGCGGTAGCGGATATAGCGGCCAAGCGTGGCCGAGGTGCCGCCCGTGCCCGCGCTCATCACCAGCCAGTCGGGCACCGGATGCTCCTCGCCCTGCATCTGCGCAAAGATGCTTTCGGCGATGTTGTTGTTGCCGCGCCAATCCGTCGCCCGCTCGGCATAGGTGAACTGGTCGAGGTAATGGCCGCCGCTTTCCGCCGCCAGCCTCTCGGCCGTGGCATAGACTTCGCCTGCATGGTCCACGAAATGGCAGCGCCCGCCAAAGCACCTGATCGCGTCGATCTTCGACGGGCTGGTCGAGCGGGGCATGACCGCGATGAACGGCAGCCCCAGAAGATGCGCGAAATAGGCCTCGGACACGGCGGTGGAGCCGGAGGAGGCCTCGACCAGTGTTGTGCCTTCCCCGATGCGCCCGTTGCAGATGCCATACAGGAACAGCGACCGCGCCAGCCGGTGCTTGAGGCTGCCGGTGGGATGGGTGCTTTCATCCTTCAGATAGATCTGGATGTCCCCCAGCCCGGAAAAGGCCGGCTTGACCAGATGGGTATCGGCAGACCGGCGGCCATCCCCCTCCAGCAGCGCGATGGCGCGGCGGGCCCAGTCCCGGTTCTTGCAATCCGGCAGGGGCGCAAGGTCGGGGCAAAGGCAGGGATCAGGCATCTTGGTCATCCTTGTGCTGTGCAGTCGACGGCCCACAGGGCCATGCGCGCCTCGAACGGGTCGCGGGTGATCTCGGCCCCGTCCGGGCGCAGCCAGATCAACCGCGGATCGCGGGCGGTATATGCTGGGGTGGTAACACCGCCGGTGGCCGGCGTCTCGCCCCGGATGAAGGACAACCACAGTTGGTGCGTCCGCGAGGCGGCTTCCTGATCGCTGATGCGCTGGCGCTCGGGGCGGGTGGACTGGTCCATGCCGGGGCGATACCAGACCTCGCCCACCTCGGCCCCATGCGCGGCGCCGGTCTCATCGGGGGCAAGCGCGCCCCAGAGGTATTTCCACACCGGCTGATGGCGGGCATGGGCGCGTGCAAAGCGGATCGCAGGGCACTGGAACACCAGATCGCCGCCCACCGCGCGCCAGATCCCCTGCGGGCTGTGGTCCGGCAGCGCCTTGCGGTAGCGGGCCACGATCTGCGCGCCGGTCAGCGCTAGTGGGCGCACGCGCTGATCCAGAAGCCGCGCGGCCACCTTATAGGTCAGGTCCGCGGGCAGCACCGTCGAATGCGTCAGGTATTCCGCCGTGGTGCAGCCGATCATCATCGGCACCGCCGCCGTCTCGCCGCGCTCCGCCGCCGCCTCGGGGTGCTCCGGCAGGCTGTTGCCGTCGATCACCGGCACGAAGGGCACGCCCAGCATCGACGCCCGCCCGTCGCGCGCGGCGTCGTGGCGGTCATAGCTTTCGTTGCACAGGTCGCGCTGCGCGGCGATCAACGCCTTCAACGGCACGTCGGCGACCCCGGCCACGTCGGTGCCAAGCGCCGCCGCCATGCGGCGCGTCAGCTTCGCCGCATCCTCCGGCATCGCCAGCCCGGTCGAGGCGCCGGACTGCGGCATTGCCCGCGCGAACAAACCGCGGGCGGCGGGCATGGCCATGACTGCCGCCACCGCGAAGCCGCCTGCGGATCGGCCGGCGAAGGTGACTTGGGCGGGATCACCGCCGAAGAAGGCGATGTTGCGTTGGATCCAGTGCAGCGCGGCGATCTGGTCCAGCAGCCCGCGGTTCTCGGGCTTGCCCGGCAGGCTGAGAAATCCAAGCGCGCCAAGGCGATAGTTCACCGTCACCTCGACCACGCCCGAGGCGGCGAAGGCGCCAGACTGCACCACGGGTTCATTCGCGGAGCCGACGGCATAGCCGCCGCCGTGGATCCAGACCAGCACCGGCACCCGACCAAACAGGGTCGGAGTGCGTATATTGAGGCTTAGAAAATCTAAGCCTTGCGCCAGATCCGAGGCTGCCGCGGTGCCGACCGGGCCATAGGTCGGCAGCTGCGGGCAGACCGGCCCGTGCCGGTAACACTGGCGCACCCCTTCCCAGGGCTCCACCGGCGCGGGCGCCTCGAAGCGCCGCGCCTCGGTCACCGGCGCGGCATAGGGCACGCCGAGGAAGGCGTAGGTGCCCCCCGGCTCGATCAGGCCCGAGACGCGGCCGGCCTCGGTCTGGACGACCGGAGTCACAGGGCGCGTCTCAGGCCGATCAGCTTCTCGACCGCGATCACCACCACGATGGACACCGCGATCAGCAGCACCGACAGCGCGGCGATCTGCGGATCGGTCGAGACCTCGAGGTAGTTGTAGATCTCTGTCGGCAGGGTCGAGACCTTCACCGACACGATGAACAGCGAGATCGTCGCCTCGTCGAACGAGATCAGGAAGGCGATGACCCCGCCCGCAATCAGGCCCGGCGCGATCAGTGGCAGGGTGATGCGGCGGAACACCGCGAAGGGGGTGGCGCCATGGACCATTGCCGCCTCTTCCACCCGCCGGTCTACCGACATCAGGCTCATGGTGATGGTGCGGACGGTGTAGGGCACGGTGATGCCAAGATGGGCGAGGATGATGCCGGTATAGCTGTCCAGCAGCTGCATCGGCGCCAGCACCAGCATGATCCCCACTGCCAGCACGATATGCGGCACAAGGAAGGGCGCGAGGATCAGGAAGTTGACCCCCTCGCGCCCGCGGAAGCGGTAGCGCACCAGCGCCATCGACAAGAGCGTGCCGATCACCACCGCCGCCAGCCCGACCGCCAGCCCGATCATCACGCTGCGCCCGAAGGCCGAGATGAAGGTCTGGTTGGCGAAGACCTTGGCATAGCTGCCGAAGGACAGGCTTTCGGGCGGGAAGGCCAGATATTGGCGGGTGTCGAAGGACACGATCACCACCACAAGGATCGGCGCCAGCAGAAACAGGTACAGCAGCGCGATCAGGAAGTGCCAGAGGGTGCGGGACATGTCAGGCCTCCAGCCGGCGCAGGGCGCGTTGATAGATGACGATGACCGAGGAGAAGAGCGCCAGCAGGACGACCGACAGCGCCGCGGCCAGCGGCCAGTTCAGCGTGACCGTTGCCTCCTGAAACACTTCGGTCCCCAGCACGAAGACCCGGCCGCCGCCCATCAGCCGCGGCGTGACAAAGGCCGAGATGGCCAGCACGAAGACCAGCAGCGCCCCGGTCAGAATGCCGGGCAGCGACAGCGGCAGGATGATGCGCCAGAAGACGCGCAGCTTGCTGGCCCCCAGCATCGAGGCGGCCTCTTCCAGCTGCGGGTTCAACCGGCCAAAGCCCGCCAGCATCGCAAGGATCGCATAGGGCATCAGGATTTCCACCAGCGCGACGGTGGCGCCGAAGGTGTTGTTGGACAGGCGCACAGGATCGGTCGTCAGCGACAGCGATTGCAGCGTGCTGTTGATGACGCCGCGGTCGCCGAGGATCACCATCCAGCCATAGGTCCGCACCACGGCCGAGGTCAGCAGCGGTGCGACGGCCAGCGCGGTCAGCACCCCGCGCCAGCGGCTGGTGCTGCGCGTCAGGAACAGCGCGATCGGATAGGACAGGATCACCGCGAAGAAGCTGACCGTGACCCCAAGCGAGAGGGTGTTCATCGCCACCTTCCAGTAGAAGGGATCGGTCAGCGCGGCGTGGTAATGCTCCAGCGTCACGCCACCGCCAAAGGCGGACATCGACGAGGTCGAGAACGACGCCCGCGCCAGCCAGACCATCGGCAACAGGAAGGTCGTCATCAGCGCCAGCAGCCCCGGCACCAGCAAGATCAGCAGCATATAGCGGTTCGAGCCCGTCATCTGCTGCGCGGGGGCCGCGGCCCCGCTCATGCCGCGGCCTCGGACAGGAAGGTGACGTCGCCGGGCGCGACGGCCAGGGTGACCGTATCGCCCTTGGCGGGCAGGGTGCCGGCATGGGTGTGCAGGTCTGCCGTCAGCCGCCTGCCACCGACGGTGATGGCAAGCGTCAGGATCTGGCCGCGATAGACCAGGCTTTCGACCTGCCCGGTAAAGGCATTCGGCCCCGGCGCTGCCAGCTTGAAGCGGTGCGGGCGCACCATCAGCTGCACCCGAGAGCCGACGCTGGCCGGCGCCGCAAAGCGCAGCGGGCCGAGCCCTTCGATTTCGGCCTGTCCCGGCGCGGTCACGCGGCCCGACAGGAAGTTTCCAGCCCCGATGAAGCCGGCGACGAACTCGTTGGCGGGCGCGTCGAAAATCTCGCGCGGGGTGCCGATCTGCTCGATCCGGCCGGCCGACATCACCGCCAGCCGGTCGGCCATCGACAGCGCCTCGTCCTGATCATGGGTCACGAAGATCGCCGTCACGCCGGTGCGGGACTGGATCTCGCGGATCTCATCCCGCATCTCGTCGCGCAGCTTGGCGTCGAGGTTCGACAGCGGCTCGTCCAGCAGCAGGAGTTCGGGTTCGATCACCAGCGAGCGGGCGATGGCGCAGCGCTGTTGCTGGCCGCCCGACAGCTGGGTGACGCGCCGGTCGCCCAGATGGCCAAGCTTGACCATGTCGAGCGCGCGCTGGACCTTGGGCCCGCGTTCCGAATTGGGGACGCCGCGCATTTCCAGCCCGAAGGCGACATTGCCCGCCACCGTCATATGCGGGAACAGCGCATAGGCCTGAAACACCATGCCCATGTTGCGCTTGTGGACCGGGGTTTGCGAAATCTCGCGCCCGTTCAGCTGGATCGCGCCCGAGGTCGGCTCGATCAGCCCGGCGATCATGCGCAGGATCGTGGTCTTGCCGCAGCCCGATGGGCCAAGCAGCGCCAGCATCTCGCCCTTGGGCAGCGCGAAGCTGACATGGTCGACAGAGGGCGTGGCCGCACCCGGATAGGTTTTCACCAGGTTTTCCACGACGACGTGATGTTCGGACATAGCTCGCCCTCCGTCTGTTCAGGTCAGTTGAACGCGATGACTTCGCGGTTGATGCGCTGGATCCACTCCGAATACACCGTGGCGATCCAGGGCCAGTCGAGCGACATCTGCGCTGCCTGCGCTTCGGGCGAGCCATAGATCCGGGTGGCGACTTCGGGCGACAGCTCGACCTTGGTGTTCACCGGGCCGTAGAAGCTTTTCTCGGCGAAGGTCGCCTGCGCCTCGGCCGACAGGGCGTAGTTGATGAAGGTCTTGGCAGCCTCGGCATGGGCCGAACCTTCGACGAGGTTGATCGTGTTGGTCTGGCCGATGGAGCCTTCCTTCGGGGCCGACACACCAATGATGCCGCCTTGCGTGTCATGCAGGTATTGCGAGCGGCCGTTCCAGCAGATCGACAGGTCCACCTCGCCGCTTTGCACGACGGCATAGCAGTCGGGCGCGGGCTCCCAGGTGGAGACGTTGGGGGCGAACTGGTTCAGCGCCTCGATGGCCGGGTCGATGGTTTCCTTGTAATCCGCGCCGGCGATCTTGTTCAGGATCGGGATCAGGATCACGCCGCGGGTATCGGCCAGCTTGGCGGCGATCTTGCCCTTGTATTTGGGGTCGGCCAGATCGGTCCAGCTGGTCGGCGGTTCGCTGACCGTTTCGGTGTTGTAGAGGATCGTCAGGTTGTCCTGGCTGAAGGCGATGGACTTGTCGCCGTCGATCCGCGCCCAGGCGGGCTGATCGGCAAGGTTGGGGACCGAGGCTTCATCGAGCGTGGCGAACAGCCCCTCGCCATTGGCCTTGATCGCCACCGACACGTCGATCAGCGCCACGTCCACCGTCGGGTCGGACCGCTGCAGCGTCAGCAGCGCCAGCGTTTCGGCCGAGTTCTTCGACGGCTGGTAGATGACGTCGATATCGGGATGGGCCGCCTCGAACGGGGCGATGATGAATTTCTCGTAGTTCTCGGCGAAGACGCCCGAGAAGCCGACGACGTTCAGCGGGGTCTTGTCCTGCGCATGGGCGGCGCCGGTGGCGGCGAGCAGCGCAAGCAGCGATAGGGAGGTGCGGTTCGTCATGGGGGCAGTCTCCTTTGGAGGGTGAGCAGTCAGGCGGTGGGGGTCCAGGCGCGGTCGAACAGCGACAGCCAGTTCAGGCCTAGGATCTTGGTCACGTTCTGCTCGCCCCAGCCGCGGGCGAGCATCCGGCCGGTCATGTTCGGCAGGTCGGTCATCCGGCGGATGCCGGCAGGCTTGTTGATCTTGACGTTGCCAAACTCCGTCAGCTTGCGGGCGGTGCCCTTGTCGCGATTGGCCCAGAGGAGCCAGTCCGAGGGCCGCGGCCGGTCGAGCGAGAAATCGGTGCCGATGCCGACATGGTCAAAGCCGACAAGGCCGATCACATGCTCCATAGCGTCCAGCACATCCTCGACCGTGGCGTCATTCCCGGCCTTCAGCCCCGGCGCGAAGAGTGACAGGCCGATCAGCCCGCCCTTTTCGGCGCAGGCAAGGAACAGATCGTCGTTCTTGTTGCGCTTCACGTCATGCAGGGCACGCGGCAGGATATGGCTGATGCAGACCGGCGCCTTGGAATACGCGATGGTATCGGCCGAGGTCTTGTCGCCGACATGGCTGAGGTCGCACAGCACGCCGAGGCGGTTCATCTCCGACACCACCTCGCGGCCAAAGCCGGTCAGGCCGCTGTCATGCTCTTCCAGATAGCCCGCGCCCGAATAGTTCTGGGTGTTGTAGGTCAGCTGCATGATGTTCACGCCCAGATCCTTGAAGATCTCGACGTGGTCCAGCTTGTCTTCCAGCGGCGAGGTGTTCTGCCAGCCCAGGATGATGCCGGTCTTGCCGGCGGCCTTGGCGGCGTGAATGTCGGCCACCGTCTTCACCGGGGCGAGGATATCGGCATTCTCGCGCAGGAACCGCTTCCACATCGACACATAGCCGATGCCTTCCACGAAATTCTCCCACAGCACGGTCGAGACGTTGACGGCGGTGATGCCGCCCGCCCGCATCTCTTCAAAGATCGGTCGGCCCCAGAGCGAGGTTTGCAGCCCGTCCACAATGAGGGCTCCGTCATGCAGGGCCTGCGCCTCGGGAGAAATGGTCCAGGTTGGAGTGTCTATCACGCGATCTCTTTCTGCTTGGCGGCGGCCAGCGCGCGGGCCACGAAGTCCAGCCGGTCCTGGCCCCAGAACAGCTCGTCATTCACCACATAGGTGGGGGTGCCGAAGATCCCGCGATCCTCTGCCTCGGCAAGGTTGGCGTGCCAGTCGGCCACGATATCGGCGGGCTGCGGGTCGCGGACCAGCGCCGCGCCGGCCTCGCCCACCGTTGCCAGGGCAAGCTCGCGCAGCGTGGCAAGATCGGCGATGTCGCGGTCTTCGGCCCAGAGCGCGCGCTGGATGGCGAAGGAGAATCCCGCGACCTCGATCCCGGCCTTTTGCACCGCGATCACCGCCTGCGCCGCCGTCTCGATGGTGCGGCAGGGGTAGAATTTCGGCTTGAGGTTCAGCGGGATGCCCAGATGCTTGCGCCAGCGGTCCAGTTCGACCTCGTGGTATTTCTGGCGATAGTCGGGCCGGGTGCGCAGCGGGATGCCGCCATTGGCCTCGATCAGCCGGATCGGGCGATGCACCAGCGTGGCGCCGGCGTCACGGGCGATGGCGACCAGCCGCTGCGCGCCCAGATAGGCCCAGGGGGACGACATGCCGTAGAAGGCCTGAAGGACAGGCTTAGACATAGGAAGGTTCCTCAAGATCGGCATCGGTCCATTCGTCGCCGAAAAGCTCGGGCGTGGCGAAGTCGCGGAAGGCTGCCAAGTGATGCTCTGCGTCCTCGACGAAGAGCGAACGGGCGATGCCCGAGGCCAGGCGCAGGGCGCCATCGCTGATCGCCGGCACGCCGCTGGTGATTTTGCCGTGGCTGGGAACCGCCGGGTAGGCGAAGCAGTGGATATGCGAGACGTTGTCGCCGGGCGCCTTGGGCAGGAACTCGAAGGCGGGGCCGAGATAGGGCATCTGGCCGATACCCGCGTGGTCCATGCCGGGGGCGGGGTCATGCGCGTCGCGCCACAGCTTGACGCGGCCATCGAGCGCGGCGAATTCCGGGCGTTCCGCCAGATCGGCGGAAAAGCCGGTGGCGAAGATGGCGAAATCGACCCTGTAGCGGCCCTTGGGGGTGACGACGGTCAGCCCGCCGTCTTCGGCCACAAGATCGTCAATCGGGCTGGCCAGATGGAAACGCGCGCCGGGATGGCGGCTGACGCGCAGCACCGAATGGCGCGGCGGCGGGATCTGCGCGCGTTCGCCCTCGACCATATAGGCCCATTTCACCGCGTCGGGCAGGCCGAGATAGCCGTGGGTCATGCCGGGCGAGCCGATGCCGGTGAACTTGTCGATGCGCGGGATGTCGGGGCGACGCACGAAGATATCGACCTGCGCGGCCCCCGCCTCCAGCGCCGCGGCAGCATTGTCCATCGCCGAGGCGCCGGCGCCCACAACCGCCACGCGGCGGCCCTTCAGGGCGGCCATGTCGATCATGTCGGCGCCATGCGCGACCAGCCGCGGGTCCACGCGCCGCGCCACCTCGGGCAAGGCTGGGGCACCGAGGCCGTCGAGCCCGGTGGCCAGAACCACGCGGCGGGCCTGAATGGTGCGGGCGCCGTTCAGCTCCAGCTCGACCAGCGGGCCCCTAGGGGTGACGGCGGTGACCTTGGTGTCATTCTCCACCGGCAGGTCCAGCACGCGGCGATACCAGACAAGGTAGTCCATCCACATCTCGCGCGGGGCGAGGGTCATGCTGGCCCAGGCCTCGCGGCCGAACTGCGCCTCGAACCAGGCGCGGAAGGTCAGCGAGGGCACGCCAAGCGCCGGGCCCGCGGCTTCCTTGCGGGTGCGGAGCGTCTCCATGCGGGCATAGGTGACCCAGGGCCCCTCGCGCCCGGCGGGGGCACGGTCGAAGGCGCGGGCGTTGAAGATGCCGATGCGGCGGAGGGCGGCCAGCGTCACCAGCCCCATCACGCCGCCGCCGATGACCGCGACATCCAGCACGCCGGGGCGCGGGATCATCCAGTCCTTGGCGGGCTGGTTCAGCCAGAGCAGATCCTCTGCCAGGCGGTCTTCCAGTGCGGCAAGTGAGTTGGGAATCATCAGGTCACCCGGGTGGCAGCTCTTGAGACCACTGTATGCGAGTTTCGGATTTTTATACTTATATTATGCCAAATTCAGATAATAGTCTATTTCGTTTGAAGTTCGACCGCTTTTTGGGCGGAAAATTGCGGAGACTGCCCGACCGGCAGCGTTTTCTTGCCGCGCAACTGGTTCTTGGAAGTATGGGAGGTGCCCGGCGTCACACGCCTTATCCGCAGCCCCGGTCAGGCCTCACGCCATCGCCACGCGCTGGAAGCGTTGGCGGTACTGGTTCGGGGCGATTCCGGTGGCGCGTTTGAAGATGCGGCGGAAGGCGGCGGGTTCGGTGTAGCCGACCTCCTCTGCGATGGCGTCGATCGGGGCGTCGGTGGTTTCCAGCATCTGCTTGGCCTCCTCGATCCGCAGCGACTGCACATAGTCCAGCGGCGCATAGCCCGTCGCCTGCGCGAAGCGGCGCACGAAGGTGCGGGTGGCGAGGCCCGAGACCTGGGTCATCCCCGCCACCGGATTTTCCAGCGCGTAGTTGTCCGCGATCCAGACCTGCGCGGCGGCGATGGCGGCGTCATCGTGCTGGCGCGGGCGCACGCGGGCGGCGAAGGGCAGCTGGCCGTCGCTGCGGTCGCCGAACAGGAACAGCTTGGACGCCCGCCGCGCCTCTTCCTCGCCGCAGAACCGCGCGATGAGGTAGAGCGCGAGGTCGGTCCATGAGGCCATGCCGCCCGCCGTCACCAGCCGGTGCCCCGCCCCCGCCGCCACCAGCACCCGTTCGGGGCGCAGCTGCACGCCCGGATAGCGGCTGCGCATCTGATCGACCGCGGCCCAGTGGCAGGTAGCCTCGGTCCCGTCCAGCAGCCCCGCCTCGGCCAACATCAGCGAGCCGGTGCAGACAGAGCAGACCAGCGCGCCCTGCGCATGTTGCTGGCGCAGCCATTCGGTGGCGGCGGGCCATCGGCCGCGGGTTTCCTCGTCCCGCCCGATGGCGAGGTCGCCGACGATGACGATGTCGGCACGCCGCGCCTCGGCGAAGGTCAGGTCGGGCATGATCGGCAGCCCGGCCACATTGCGGAACGGGGTTCGGTCCGCGGCCACGATGCGCGGGTGAAAGCGGCGGGGGCCGGGGGGCCAGCCGGTCAGGATTTCCCATCCCGGGCCGACGAAGGTGAACACCTCATAAAGCCCGTTCAGCACGCCGGTTGCCATCTCTGGCACCGCCAGCAGGCAAACCGAGATGCGGGTGGGGGCGAAGGGGGTGGGCATGTCCCAGCATGGCATATCCGGACCGGTTTCGTCGACTCCGTGCCTGACGGTGTGCGCGGGGTTCATGCGATCAGCGGCGCACCGAAACACAGCGCAGCGGAGACACCGATGTTCGACACCACCAGACGCAAGCTGCTTGGCACGACCCTGATCGGTGCCGGGGCGCTTCTGACCGGCCTTGGCTTTGCCCGGGCCGAAACCCTCAGCACCAAAGGCAAGATCATGCTTGATACCTTCTCCCCCCTCTCTCGCGGCCTTGTGCAGGCTGCGAGCTTCCCCCTGATCGAGGCGATCCACGGCCGCCGGTCGCGCCGTTTCGCCAAGGGCGCCTCGATCCCCAACGGGCCGCTGGCCTTCACCTCGCGGCACGAGCCCGAGGCGCTGGACCCGCTGGAACAGATGCTGCTGATCTCGACCATCGCGGGCAATACCGGCTGGGCGAACCTCTTTGCGCATCATCCGGGCTATGCGGGCAAGCTGCCGAACTACACCGCCGCGGCGGGCGGGCGCAGCTTTCCGTCCTCTGCCGGGTTCAACACCTCGGAGTTCTTCTTCACCGACGACACCGGCGTCTACTTCCTGCCGACGCGGGACATGACGCCGGTAAAATCCGGGGGCAGCGGGGTGGACCTGAAGGCCTGGCTTGCGGCGCACCGCTCGCGCATCGTGAAGCTGGCCGATGGCCGGCTGAACATCCCCGCCGAGATGCCGCATATGGAGGGGCACAACACCTGGTGCGCCAATGTGCCGGGCTCGACGCTGGTCTTCCCGGTGGCGGATGTGGCGCAGCATGTGATCTTGCTGCTGCTCTACCTCGTTCAGAACGGGACCGGGATCTATGACAACGTGAACGGCCGGCCGATCCCGGGGCTGGAGCGGTATGCGCACCGCCTGAACCTCGACGTCGCCTATCCGATGAGCTTTCTGGAGCAGATCGCGCTGACCGATACCTCGGTCGAGATGGGCACGGCCTGCTATGCCGGCGCGCTGATGTTGCAGGCGCTTGGGCTTGGCGGCTGGATGTATACCGGGCTCAACCCCTTCACGGTGCTGGGGGCCAGCGGCGATCCGGCGGTGCCGGGGCTTGGCTTCCGCTTCGAGATGCTGGAGGGCAACCCCCTGCCGCATTTCACCGGTCTGCCGGGGGTGTTCGAGGCGCATGTGCCCCCACATCACGCCGACATGCGCGCGGCGGTCGAGGCGGTGGTGGCCCGCAAGTTCGGCAAGGGCGGGCCGTTCGATGCCAAGCAGAAGGGGCCATATACGGAGAACGCCGCGGTGCGGGGCAGCGCGGCACCGATCGACGAGGAGGCCATCGAGATCACCACATTGATGGCCGACTATGTCCTCTCCACCTTCGGGCGGTTCCCGGCGACGGTGCCCGCGGTGTTCGTGAACACCTATCTTCAGGCGCATCGCCTCGATACCGAGTTCTACGACACCCATTTCGAGCCCGGCGCCTATCTGCGCACCCACGCAGAGCATGACCGGAACTGGGCGTAGGGCAGGCAGAGTGGGGGACCCGGCGGTCCCTCACTCCGCCCCGGCGAAGCGCGCCAGCTTGCCCAGGGTCTGCAGGCCAAGTTCCACCGCGCCAAAGCCCTTGGCCGCCTGAAACTCGGCCGCAGTGGTGAACGCCATCCCCAGCGTCACGGTCGTGGCGCCGTCCCCTCATGGAACGCGGCCCAGGCATCGGGGCTTGCGGAGTTTCAGGATGGCGGCGGGCATGAGGCGGTCGGGAAAGCCCGTGTCGATGACGCGTCCAGCCTGCTTGGCGAGGAAAACGGCGATCTGACGGGGGCGCAACGCGCCGGGGCTTTTTGGGCGGGCGCTGCGGCACTGGTGCTCTGGCTGGCGCCGGTCGCGGCACTACTGCTCTTGGCACCGGAGAGCGTGTTTGCCGATACCGCCACGTTCTTCTCTGAGCTGGCCGTGCTCACCTTTGGTGGGGCCTATGCGGTTCTGGCCTGGGTCGGGCAGGAGGCGTTCGGCACCGATGGCTGGGGTGCTTTGATCGTTGATGCAGGTCAAGGCTCTTGAACCGGCTCTGCCTTATCTTTGCTGGAAAGTAGGGGCCGCATGGACGTCGATGCCTTTTGATCTGGACCAGTTCCTCGCCGTGTTCGTTGCCTACAATCAGGCGATCTGGCCGCTTCAGGTGGTGACATATCTGGTCGGCCTGGCCATTTGCGCCCTCCTGTTCAGGCCGTCGCGTTGGGCGGATGCGAGCATTCTTTCCTTGCTGGCCACGATGTGGGGGGTCAACGCGGTCGGCTACCACATGATCTATTTCGCCGCGATAAACCCCGCTGCGCGGTTGTTTGGCGCGATTTTTCTGGTCGAAGTTCTGTTGCTTGTCGTTTGGGCGTTTCGGGAGCGCGAGGAGCCGATCTTCCATCCAAGGCGCGGAATTGCGACGGGCGCTGGTGTGGTGATGATCGGCTACGCGCTGGTCGGATACCCGCTGCTTGGGGCCTTGATGGGCCATCGATACCCAGCGGTTCCGGTGTTTGGCGTCGCCCCCTGTCCGACCACGATCTTCACGATCGGCGTTCTGGTTCTCGGTCAGTGGCGATCGACCCGCTGGCTGCTGATCATTCCCGTGCTCTGGTCGGCGCTTGGCGGTTCGGCCGCCATTTTGCTGAACGTCCCTCAGGATTTCGGCTTGATCGCCGCCGGTCTTGCGGTGATCCTGATCGCCATGGCGCGGCGCAGGCAATCCAATCTTATCGCAGGGTAGAGCTGTTTCCGGGCCAGCGGCGGTATCAGCCCATCCTTCGCTGCGGGCGATGTAATTCAGAACCCGCCTTGTCGTACTGCCAGCGGCGACCGGACGTCTAGAGCCGGGCCAGTGCCGTCTCCCGCGCCTCTGCCGTCATGGCGCGCCCACAGGAACAGGATATCGGCATACTTTCCGAAATCGAATGGGATCGACGAGTTCAGCATCTGGTACATGGCCCAGCATCCCCAGGTCAGCGAAGCTATGCCGATATACACCGACACCCGCGCCACCAGATCGGCGCGGGCGGTGCCGTCATACATCTCCCTGCCGCCGGGCGGTCCTTGCCTTCGACAAGGACGGCCAGCTGCTGTGAACGTCCCCCGAGGCGAACAGGAATATCGGGCAACCCTGCCTTTCGGGCGATAGGCGCCTTATCGTCGCGGAGATTGGGGACGGGCGGCGGTCAGGCACCGTCACGCGCGGGCAGCCTCACCGCGTTCGTGGAATGGCGCCAACCTCGGCGCCAGCGCCGGTTGCGATCTGCAAGGTCGCCCAGGCCAGCGCGATGTCGCGGCGTGCTGCGGCGACGGCAAGCTCTGCATCCGTCGCGGTGCGCTCGCTGTCCAGAAGGTCGATGGCTGACAGGGACCCGGCGGCATAGCTTTCTTGCGACAGCACGAAGGCGCGGCGGTAGGCCTCTGCGGATTGCTGCAGGGCGGACAGGCGGCGGCGCTGCTGCGTCAGGTCCGACAGGGCGGTCTGCACATCCTCCACCGCCGAGCTGACCTGTGCGCGCCAGGTGATCTCGGCCTCGCGGGCCTCAGCCGCGCGGGTGTCGCGGGTGGCGGAGAGCGCCCCGCGGTTCAGGACCGGCAGCGAAAGCGAGGGGCCAAAGCTCCAGCTTTCCGCGCCCGCCGTGGTGCTGACATTGCCGGAGAGCGAGATGGACGGATACAGCTCTGCCTGCGCCACCCCGACAGAGGCGACGGCCGCGGCCAGATCACGCTCGGCGGACCGGATGTCGGGGCGGTTGCGCAACAGTTCGGCCGGAACGCCGCTGGCAACGGATGCGGTGGGATAGGGCTGCGCCCGGCCCGGCTGCATCTGGGCCAGCAGCGGCCCTGCAGGCCGGTTGAGCAGCGTGGCCAGACGGAACACCGCGCTTTCAAAGCCGGAGACCAGCGTCGGAAGATCGGCCTGCGCGGCGGCCAGCAATCCGCCCGCCTGCACGGCATCGAGCTCTGTGGCGGAGCCTGCATCTTGCCGCTCGCCGATCAGCCGGCTGGTTTCCTGACGCGAGGCTATGCTTTTTCGCGTCAGGGCAATGGCTTCTTGCTGATAGCGGGCGTCGGTATAGGCATCGATTGCCTCGGCCAGCCAGGCAAGGCGCACCGTCTGCAGATCGTCCTGGGCCGAGGCGAGCGAGGCTTTTGCCCGCTCCCGGTCCCGGCGCAGGCCGCCGAAGAGGTCCAGCACAAAGGCCGCGCTGAGGTCGGTGGTGGCGGAAGACCCGGTGCCCGAAACCGACCCCTCGCCCCCGAACCGCTGGCCATTTGCATCCACGCCGCCCGTCGCCGCCGCGGCAAGGCCGGTGCCGCGCACCCCGGCCTCTGCTGCCCGGATCCGCTCCATCGCGGCCATTGTGTCGAGGTTCTGGGCAAGACCCTCGGCAAGCAGCCCGTCCAGCATAGGATCGCGGAAGCCCTTCCACCAGGCGACATTGGCCACCTTGCCGGCACTGCCCTGCCCGCTTCCGACGAAACTTTGCGGCACCGCTGCCGCCGGTGTGGCGTAGTCAGGGCCGACGGCGGTGCAAGCTGTCAGCAAGGCCCCGCAAGACAGCAGAACCATTTTGCGCATGTTCATGCGGTAACTCCTTTTTTCCGAAACCGCTGAACAAGGGTCAGAACGACAACATAGAAGCCGGGCACGAGGAACACCCCGATCACGGTCGAGGCGACCATGCCGCCCAAGACAGAAATGCCGATGGCGTTCTGTGCGGCAGCCCCGGCGCCGGTGGCGATGGCGAGCGGCAACACACCGAGCATGAACGATACCGAGGTCATCAGGATCGGCCGCAACCTTTGGCGTGCTGCCGTGATCCCCGCCTCGATCATGTCCATGCCCTGCGCCTGAAGCGATTGGGCAAATTCGACGATCAGGATGGCGTTACGCGCAGCCAGCCCGATGGTCGCCAGCAGCCCCACCTTGAAGTAGACGTCATTCGCCTGCCCGAAGAGCGTGGCCGCTGCAACCGCGCCCAACACGCCCACCGGCACCGACAGCATCACCGCAAACGGGATCGCCCAGCTTTCATAAAGCGCGGCAAGGCACAGGAACACGATCAAAGCCGACATCGCGTAGAGCATCGGCGCCTGATTGCCCGCCAGCCGCTCCTGATAGGACAGGTCCGACCATGCCGCCGCATAGCCACCGGGCAGGTCTGCCGACAGATCCTCCATCAGGTCCATCGCGTCACCAGAGCTGGTATCCCCGGCGGCGGCGCCGGAGATCGCCAGCGCACGGGCGCCACCGTAGCGCGTGAGCGATGTGGCCACCTCGTCCCAGGTCTGGTTCATGAACGCGGCGAAGGGCACCATCTCGCCGCCCGAATTGCGCGCGTACCAGCTCTCGATGTCCTGAGGCTGCATCCGGTAGGGCGCATCTCCCTGCACGATCACCGGGCGCAAGCCGGTATCCAGCGTGAAATCGTTCACCTCGCGGCCAGAGAAGATGACCGCCAGCATGTCGTTGATGTCCGACAGGGTCAGCCCGAAGGCGCCGGCCTTCTGCTGGTCGATATCCAGCCGCAAGGCCGGCTCGAAGGGATCGTCATTGCCGCGCAGTTCCCCGACCCGCCCGTCGGCAGTGGCATTCGCCACCAGCGTATCGGCAGAGGTTGCGAGGGCTTCTTGCCCGTTGCCGCCCTGATCCAGCAGATACATGCTGAAGCCCGAGGAGTTGCCCAGACCCTGGATCGCGGGCGGCTGCATGAAGATGATCTGCCCGGCGCGATGCCCCATGAAGCGCATGTTGGCCCGCATGGCGAGGGAGGCGGCGTCGAGCCCATCCCGGTCATCGAACGGGTGCAGCTTGATGAACAGCATCGCGGTGTTCTGCCCGCTGCTGCCAAAGCCGAAGCCAAGCGCGGAGAAGGCGGCTTCGACGGTGTCGGCCTCTTCGTTCAGCAGGAAGTCCTCGACCTCGGCGACGATGGCCTCGGTCTGGGCAGTGGTCGCTCCGTCGGACAGGGTGACCATCGCCATCAACACGCCCTGATCCTCTGCCGGCAGGAACGAGGATGGCAGCCGGTCATAGAGCCACCAGGCCCCGAAGGACATCGCACCCAGCAGGATCAGCAGACGGAAGGGCCGCTTGAGGCTGGCCGCGACCGTGGCCACATAGCCATCGGTGCCGCGGTCCAGCGTGCGGTTGAACCAGCGCGCGGGGGCGATGGAGCCCGCGTGGTTGCGCGGGCGCAGCAGGGATGCGCACATGGCCGGGGTCAGCACCAGTGCGACCAGAAGCGACAGCAGCATGGCAGAGATGATCGTGACCGAGAATTGCCGGTAGATCACCCCGGTCGAGCCTTCCATGAAGGCCATGGGCAGGAAGACCGCCGACAGCACAAGCACGATGCCGACCAGCGCGCCCGTGATCTCCTTCATGCTTTTCTCGGTCGCCTCTACCGGCGACAAGCCTTCCTCATCCATGATGCGTTCGACGTTCTCGACGACCACGATCGCATCATCGACCAGAAGGCCGATGGCCAGCACCAGCGCGAACATCGTCAGCGTGTTGATCGAAAGCCCCAGGGCCGAAAGCACGCCAAAGGTGCCAAGCAGCACGATGGGCACGGCGATGGTCGGGATCAGCGTGGCGCGCCAGCTTTGCAGGAAGATCAGGATGACCAGGAACACAAGCACCACCGCCTCGGCCAGCGTCTTATAGACTTGGCTGATGGATTCCTCGACAAAGGGCGAGGTGTCGTAGGGATAGGTAACTTCAACGCCGGCGGGCAAGGCACCGGCCAGACCATCGAGCGCCGCGCGCACGGCGTCTGCCGTATTGACTGCGTTTGCCCCCGTCGCCAGATTGATGCCAAACCCGGCAGCGGGCTGGCCATTGAAGCGCGAAGTGGACTCGTAGCTTTCCAACCCGATCTCAATTCGCGCCACATCGGCAAGGTAGACCGTCGAGCCATCCTCATCCGTACGCAGGATGATCCGCTCGAACTCCTCGATGCTTGTCAGCTGGGATTGCGAGGTCAGCGACACGGTGATCTGCTGGCCCTGCACCACGGGCTGCGTGCCAAGGCTGCCCACCGTCACGGTGGCGTTCTGCGCCGACACGGCGGTGGTCACGTCGCCCGGGGTGACCTGATATTGCACAAGTTTCAGCGGATCGAGCCAGATGCGCATCGCATAGCTTGACCCGAAGCTGTTGATCGACCCCACGCCCTCGACCCGCTTGATCGGCGTCTCGATCGTCTCGGACATGATGTCGCCAAGCTGCGCCGAGGTATAGGTGCCGTCCGAGGAGACCAGCGCCCCCACCATCAGGATCGACGAGGTGGACCGCGAGACGCTGACGCCGCTCGACTGCACGACCTCCGGCAGCGATGAGGTGACAAGCTGCAACTTGTTCTGCACCTGGATCTGCGCCATGTCCGCATCCACATCGTCCCCGAAGGTCAGCGAAATGCTGGACGAGCCAGAGGAGGAGGTGGAAATCATGTAGAGCAGCCCGTCGAGTCCGGTCATGCCGTCCTCGATCACCGTGGTGATCGAATTCTCGACCGCCTCTGCCGAGGCGCCGGTGTAGGATGCACTGATGCGGACGGTGGTAGGCGCGATCTCGGGATATTGCGAGATGGGCAGGCTGGTCATGCCATAGGCGCCCGCAACCATGATGATGATGGCAATGACCCAGGCGAAAACCGGGCGATGGATGAAAAAGCCGGCCATGGGTCTATTCCGATGCTTCTGTGGGGGCCGCCTCGGCGGGGGCAGGTGCGACGGCATCGGCAGGCGCGGCCTCGGCGGCATCGCTGACCACGCCATCAGCATCCAGCGTCACCGGCACCGGCGACACCTCGGCACCGGCGCGCAGGTTGGACAGGCCGTCGACGATGAGCTGGTCGCCCTCCGCAACGCCGGAGGTGATGATCCAGGCATTCTCGAAGCTGCCCGATTCCGTCAGGCTGACCTGTTCCGCAAGGCTCCCCTCGCCCACGACCCAGGCGGTCAGCGTGCCATCGCGCCCGCGGGTCGCCGCGCGCTGCGGCACCAGGATCGCGTCCGAGGTGCCAAGCACAACCTCGCCGCGCACGAACATGCCCGGCAGGATCATGCGGCGCGGGTTGTCGAACTGAAACCGGATCCCAACCGTGCCCGTGGTGGATGACACCGCAAATCCGGGCGACACCAGCGTGCCGGTGCCGCTGTAGACCTTGCCGCTTTCGAGCGTCAGCGACACTTGCAGCTTGTCGTTGACGGTCAGCGCCCCGCTGTCGATATCATCCCGCATCGACAGGATGCGCGAGCTGGGTTCGGTCATGTCGACATAGATCGGGTCCAGCCGGGTGATCGTGGTCAGCGCATCGGTCTGGCCGGCCGTCACCAGATCCCCGACCGACACTTGCGACACATCGGCGATCCCGCTGATCGGGCTGGCAATCTCGGTCCAGGACAGCTCGGACTCGGCAATCTGCAAGTCGGCTTCGGCGCTTTGCACGTCGGCGCGCGCTTCGGCCACACTCGCGCGGGCGCTGTCCACATCCGCCGTGGTGGCGCCGGTGCCCTCCAGCCGCTCCAGCCGGGTCAGGGTGGTTTCGGCCGCGTTCAGCACGGCTTCGGCCTTGGCAACCATCGCTTCCGCCGAGGAGCGCGCCGCCTCATAGCTGGCGGAGTCCAGACGGAACAGCGGGGTTCCGACTTCGACCTGGCGGCCCGGCGAATACAGGATCTCGGTGACCACCCCGCCAACCCGCGGGCGGACCTGCGTTTCCTCAAACGCGACAGCGCGGCCCGGGATGGTGTAGCTGCGCGCGACAGGCTCCAGCGTCAACTCCATCACACCAACCTCGGTCGGCCCGGCAGGGGCGCCTCCGGGCGGGGGGCCGCCTTGGGCGACGGCCGGGCCAGACAGAAGGGCAAGGGCGGCCAGCGCAGGGAACAGGCGGTCGATGCGTAGGGGGGTCAGCATATCTTCTCTTTCCTGTCCGGTGGGGGAGCCCACATGGCGGTCCATCACCCGGGATCCGGGCGCGCCTGATGTCTGTGGTCACCGGCATCGTCACATGCATGTCCGGACGCGGCAAGCGGCGAAGCCTTCCGCGTCCGGAATGGACGTCTGCTGTCGCCCGGCGCTGGGGATTATCTCAGCAGCGTGTCGAGCAGCCCAAGCACGGAAACTACCTTGGACGTGCGGTTGTCGACCAGCACGAGATGGTCGTTGACCACGCGGTATTCCTGCCCGCGCGGCGGCTCTTTGAACCGGCTGCCCTTGGCGCGCTGATACGGCCTGCCGTTCTTGCCATTGTCACCGGCCCGCGGCGAGGCAATGCGCTTCTGGTTATGTTCCGGGGCCTTTTGCGCTGCCGGACGGTTCGTTGCCCGGTCGGGGCTGGCCCGTTCCGCCTGGGGTCTTTGCCCCTGCTGCTGGCCCTGCTGCTGGACAGGCCTCTTGCCTTGCTGCTGTTCACAGCGGCTCTCGCCGGGACGGCAGGCATCGTTGCTGCGCGATTGCGCATGGCTGACCGACACCGACCCGAACATGGTCGCGGCCGCAGTTGCCAGTATGACAAATCGTTTCATCGGGAACTCCTCTTGCAGATCGGTAGGCCGTTCTGCTGCATCGTTCCTAGATGGGGCACGCGTGTATCTGACCGACGTCTGCGCCGTGTCCATTTGTGTCTGGATCATTGATTTTTGTATCCGAACCTTGCGATACGGCCCCCGGCAATGTTCAGAGACAATTTCGCCGGTTGGCGGCTGGCAGGTGGCGTATACTGCGGAAGACACAAGGACCGACGCAATGAACGCCGCCCCGACCATCCTGATCGTCGATGATGACCCCGAAATCCGGGCGCTTCTGGCGCGCTATCTGCTGTCACAAGGGTTTCGCGTGCAGACCGCCGCGAACAGACGGGACTGCGAGCAGCGGCTCGCGCAGAGCCTGCCTGACCTCGTGGTGCTGGACGTGATGCTCCCCGATGGCTCGGGCCTCGACATCTGCCGCGGGCTGCGGGCCCGCCATCCGCAGCTGCCGGTCATTATGCTCACCGCCCTCAAGGAAGATGTGGACAGGATCGTAGGCCTTGAAATCGGCGCTGACGACTATCTTGGCAAACCCTTCAACCCGCGCGAGCTCGTCGCGCGGATCAAGGCGGTGCTGCGGCGGTCGGCACAGGACCAGCCCGCAGAAGCGGAGAGCCGCACCTTTTGCTTTGAAGGCTTCGAGGCCGATACCGATCAGCGGCGCATCCTTGCCCCTGACGGCAAGGAGGTGGAGCTGACCGGGGCGGAGTTCGACCTGTTTCAGGTCTTTCTGGAACGGCCCGGCCGGCTTTTGTCGCGTGATCAGCTTCTGGATCTGACGCAGGGCAAAGAGCGTGATCCGCTGGACCGGTCGATCGATGTGCTGATGAGCCGCCTGCGGCGCAAGCTTGGCGAAAAGTTCGAAGGCCCCTTGTTCAAGACCGTGCGCAACGGTGGCTATCAACTGACGGCCAAGGTCGAAAGCCGGGGCAGCGACAGATGACATCGCTCCGCGCCCGCATCGCCATCTTGCTGATCGTGGCCATCTGTTCGGTGGTCGGCCTCGCAACGCTTGCCGCCAGCCGCGCGTTGCAGCGCCCCGCACCCGAGGCGACGATGGAACCCCTTGCACGGCATCTGCACCTGCTGGCCGACGTGGCTGTGGCCGATCCGGTTGCCGCCCAGGCTGCCGGCCTGCGGATTGAGGACACGCCCGCGACCGGGACCGGAAATGACCGTCTGACGCGGTCGCTCTCCGGCATCTCAAAGCAGATGGGGCATGACATGCCGATCTATGTCACCAATACCGGCGATGGCCTGCCGCTCACCGTTTCGCTTGGCCTAGGGGACACGGGCTGGCTGATCGCCGAAATCCCCAACCTGACGCCGCCGCGAAGCGCGTGGCTGATCTTTTTCATCTGGATGTCGATGATCGTTCTTGGCTCCGTCGTGGTGGCCCTTCACGCTGCCCGGCGTCTGACCATCCCGCTGGAGCTGCTGGAAAGTGCGGCCGAGCGGATCGGCACGGATGGCATCCTGTCCGAGGTTCCCGAAACCGGCACGGTGGAGGTCAGGGCCACCGCAAGGGCGCTCAACCGCCTTTCGCAGCAACTCGGGACGGCGGTGGAAAGCCGGATGCGGCTGGTGGCGGCGGCGGGCCATGATCTGCGCACGCCGATGACCCGGATGCGCCTGCGGGCCGAGTTCATCGAAGACGATGAGGAACGCGGCAAATGGCTGTCGGACATCGAGGAGCTGGACCAGATCGCCGACAGCGCGATCCGGCTGGTGCGCGAAGAGGTCAGCAGGGACGGCGCAGATGTGCTGCGGCTGGATGTGATGGTCGAGGAAATCGCGGAAGAGCTTGGCGAGTTCGGCCATCCCGTCCGCTGCGGTGATCTTGCGCCGCTTTCGGTGCGGGCGGGTCCGCTGGCGCTGCGGCGGGCGCTACGAAACGTGATGATCAACGCGGCGACCCATGGCGGCGGGGCCGACATCACCCTGTCGAAAGACAAGGGTCAGGCCGTCGTCACCATCCGCGACACGGGGCCGGGGATTCCTGAAGCGGTGATCGGTCAGGTTTTCGAGCCGTTCTTTCGCGTCGATCTCGGGCGAAGAAAAACCCTTCCGGGCGCAGGGCTTGGTCTGGCCATCGCCTGTGAGATTGTCGAGCGCTATGGCGGGACGCTGACCCTTCGCAATGCCGAGCCGCATGGTCTGATCCAGCAACTTGTGCTCCCCATCGCCTCTGCCGACGAGGGGGAGGGCTAGCTGCCGGCCTCCTCCCCTTGCAGGCAGCCGCGATCTGAAAGGCCCCCGCGCTCAGACCCGCTCCAGCGCGATTGCGATCCCCTGTCCCACGCCGATGCACATGGTCGACAGTGACCGGCGCCCGCCGGTCAGCTGCAGTTCCAGCGCGGCGGTGCCGGTGATGCGCGCCCCCGACATGCCAAGCGGGTGGCCAAGAGCGATGGCGCCGCCATTGGGGTTCACGCGGGGATCGTCATCCGCCACGCCAAGCTGGCGCAGGGTGGCGATGCCTTGGGCGGCGAAAGCCTCGTTCAGTTCGATCACGTCGAAATCGGCTTGGGTCAGGCCAAGCCGCGCCAGCAGCTTCTGGCTGGCCGGCGCCGGGCCAATGCCCATGATCCGCGGGGGCACGCCGGCGGTGGCGCCGCCAAGCACGCGGGCGAACGGGGTCAGCCCGTATTTCGCCGCCGTGGCCGCATCGGCCAGGATCAGCGCCGCGGCACCGTCATTCACGCCGCTGGCATTACCGGCGGTGACGGAGCCATTCGGGAACAGCGGTTTGAGCTTGGCCAGCGCCTCGGGCGTGGTCGCCCTCGGATGCTCGTCGCGGTCCACCACCAGCGCATCGCCCTTGCGCTGCGGGATCGTCACCCGGGTGATCTCGCGCGCCAGCCGCCCATTGTCCTGCGCCGCGGCCGCCTTGGTTTGCGAGGCCAGCGCCATGGCATCCTGCGCCGCGCGGTCCACCCCATAATCGTCGGCGACGTTCTGGCCGGTCTGCGGCATCGAGTCGGTGCCGTAAGCCCGGTGCATCGCCGGGTTGATGAAGCGCCAGCCGATGGTGGTGTCATGGATTTCGGCCTGACGGCTGAAGGCGGCCTCGGCCTTGGGCATCACGAAGGGCGCGCGGCTCATGCTTTCCACGCCGCCCGCGATCATCAGGCCAGCTTCGCCCGCGGCAATCGCCCGCGCTGCCGTCAGCACCGCATCCATGCCCGACCCGCACAGACGGTTGATCGTGGTGCCGGTCACGCCCACCGGCAGGCCCGCCAGCAGCAGCGACATCCGCGCAACGTTGCGGTTGTCCTCACCCGCCTGATTGGCGCAGCCGAAGATCACGTCATCGACCGCCTCCCAATCCACGCCCGGATTGCGGGCCATCAGCGCGCGCAGGGGCACGGCGCCCAGATCGTCGGGGCGGACAGAGGACAGCGCGCCCGCATAGCGGCCGATGGGGGTGCGGATGTAGTCGCAGATGAAGACGTCGGTCATGATCACAGCTCCGGTACGGTCAGATCGGCCACGGGGCCGTCGAGGTGCAGCGTCGCGCCGGTCAGCGCCTGAAGGTCGTCAAAGGAGAGCGACGCCAGCTTCTCGCGCAGCACGAAGCGGCCGCGGTCCACGTCGATCACCGCAAGGCTTGAATAGATCCGCGTCACGCAGGCGACGCCGGTCAGCGGCAGGGTGCAGCGCTGCAGCAGCTTGGGCTTGCCGTCCTTGGTGACATGGTCGGTGAGGACGGCCACCTGCTTGGCGCCATGCACCAGATCCATCGCGCCGCCGACGGCCGGCACGCCCTTGGGCCCGGTGGACCAGTTCGCCAGATCGCCGGTCTCGGCAACCTCATAGGCGCCGAGGATCGCCACATCGAGATGCCCGCCGCGCACCATGGCGAAGCTGTCGGCATGGTGGAAGAAGGCGGTGCCGGGCTTCAGCGTCACCGCTTTCTTGCCGGCGTTGATCAGGTCCCAGTCTTCGGCCCCCGGCGCGGGCGCCTCACCAAAACCAAGGATGCCATTTTCCGTGTGGAAGATTGCCTCGCGCCCCGGGGGCTGGAACTTGGCCACCATTTCGGGAAAGCCGATGCCGAGGTTCACATAGGCGCCGTCCGCAATGTCCTGCGCGGCGCGCCAGGCCATTTGGCTGGGCGTAAGTTTGATGGGGGTCAATGTCATGCTGCTGCCTCCGGATAGACCGCGCCGGCGCGGTTCAGGTCTTCTTCCTGCGCCGGGTTCGGCACCTCGACCACGCCTTGCACGAAGATGCCGGGGGTCACGACCGCCTCGGGGTCGATCCCGCCCGGTTCGACAAGCTGGCTGACCTGCACGATGGTCCGCGCCGCCGCCATGCACATCAGCGGGTTGAAGTTGCGCCCCGCCATCCGGTAGCTGAGGTTCCCCAGCCGGTCGCCCAGATGCGCCTTCACCAGCGCGACATCTGCCTTGAGCCAGCGTTCCTGCACGTACGAACGTCCCTCGAACTCCGCCACCGGCTTGCCCTGAGCCAGATCGGTGCCAAAGCTGGTGGGGGTGTAGAAAGCCGGGATGCCCGCCCCGCCCGCGCGGATGCGCTCGGCCAGCGTGCCCTGCGGCACCAGCTCCAGCTCGATGGTCCCGGCGCGGTAGGCCTCGGTGAACACCACCGGATCGGCCGAGCGCGGGAAGGAGCAGATCAGCTTGCGCACCATCCCCGCCTCGATCAGCGCCGCGAGGCCGACATGGCCGTTGCCGGCGTTGTTGTTCACAACCGTCAAGTCCCTGGGATGGCCGGTGGCGACAAAGCGGTCGATCAGCGCGTGGATCAGCTCGATGGGCGCGCCAGAGCCGCCAAAGCCGCCGATCATCACGGTCATGCCGTCGTCGATCCCGGCCACGGCGGTGGCAAGATCGGGAAGGGTCTTGTCCATGTTTGCACTCTCCTCAGGTTGAGGAAGGGATAGGGCGGGCGCGCCGCTTCCGTCCACCCAGCTTGTGCGATATGCTGGATTTGTTGACATATCGCACGAGGCCAGCATGACGATCAGCGAACGCGACACGATGGGCGGGCTGGCCAAGGGGCTGCTGGTGATCGAGACCTTCACCGCAGACCGGCCGCGCCAGTCGATTGCCGAGGTTTCTGCGGCCTCTGGCCTCGACCGGGCCACCGCGCGGCGCTGCCTTCTGACGCTGGCCCATCACGGCTATGCCGATTGGGACGGCAAGTTCTTCACGCTGACGCCCCGGGTGCTGCGGCTGGGGACCGCCTGCCTTGCCACCATGCCGCTGCCGCAGATCGTGCAGCCGCTGCTGGATGACCTGTCGGACCGGATCGGGCAAAGCTCGTCGGTGTCGATCCTCGACGGGGCCGAGATCGTCTATGTGGCGCGGGCGGCGCAGCGCAAGGTGATGTCCATCGCGCTGATGCCCGGATCACGCCTGCCGGCCTTCTGCACCTCGATGGGCCGGGTGCTGCTGGCGGCGCGGCCAGAGGCCGAGGCCCGCGCCCTGCTGGAAGCCCACCCGCCGGTGGCCCGCACGCCCTTTACCCGCACCGACCCCGAGGCGATCCTGGCCGAGATCACAAAGGTTCGCGCGCAGGGATTTGCCATTATTGACCAAGAGGTGGAACTGGGCCTGCGCTCCATCGCCGTGCCGCTGCTGAACGCGCATGGGCGGGCGGTGGCCGCCATCAATGTCGGGGTGGCCGCCGTCCATGCCCGGGCCGAGGATCTGGCACCGCTGTTCTTGCGCCCATTGCAGGGCGCGCAGGACAAGGTGAAGCTGGTTCTGCGCTAGGGGCGCCGTTCGCAGGCCGGACACCCGCGGCAAGCGCCTTGCGCCGAACCCGCAGTCAGACTTTCGTGCCCGCAAAGCCAAGGATGATGTGATGACCGCCACTCCCCCCTCTCCCTGCCCGCCGGTGACCGATGCCGACTGGCCCGACAGCATTGCTGACCTGAGGGAGGGGTTTTCCGGGGCACTGAACGTCTATCGCACGATGGCGCATCATCCTGCGCTGCTACGGGCCTGGGCGCCGCTGCGGCAGCATGTAGTCAAGGACAGCGCATTGGGGCTCGAACGCTCCGAGGTGGTGATCCTGCGCGCCGCCCATCGGATGGGGTCAGCCTATGAATGGGCACATCATGTCAGCCGGGCACGCTCGCTTGGGTTTTCCGATGCGCGGATCGCAGCCCTTCGAGCCACGCCTGAGGGCGAAGACGCCCTGATCGCGCAGGCGGTGGATGCACTGTTCGACCTGCGGCGCCTTCCCCCGGCGCTGGAGGCGGAACTGGCCGCGGTGATCGGGCGGGCGGCGGTGATCGACCTGATCGCGACCGTCGGCTTCTATTCCGTGCTTGGCTATCTGCTGATGACCTATGATACGCCGCTGGACGCCGCTATCGCGGCCGAGATGCACGAAGCGCCGCTTTAGCCGGGCAGCGCTGCCGCAATCTTGGCGGTGATTTCCGCCAGCGGCCCGCCGCAGGTGTCGATCGCCGTGCGCGAGGTCATGGCCGACCGGATCCAGATCATCGACACGCAGCCCAGAACATTGCCTTCGAGCACAATCGGCGCCGCCAGCGATGAGGTTTGCGGGCGAAACTCGCCAGCGTCGCGCAGGGCAAGGCCGCGCGCGCGGGTATCCTCGATCATCCGGGCCAGCCAGACGGGTTCCAGAAACGGCAGATCGGCCGGATCGCCGAGCCGCTGCAGATGCGCCACGATCAGCGCCCGTTCCTCCTCGCCGCAGAACGCGAGGTAGGCGCGCCCCGCCGAGGTGCGCAGCAGCGGCAGCCGGTAGCCGATCATCGCCCGGTCGATCGACAGCGGGGATCGGCCATGCGTGGTTTCCTGAATGACCATCGCCGCGTTGTGATAGACGGTCAGGTCCAGCGGCCAGACCAGCCGCGCGCCATAATCGGCAAAGACCGGCGCGGCGGCCTGGCAGAGCTCTGACGTCAGCGCCGATCCATCGCCGAGCGAGGCGGCCAGCCGCGTCACCCGCACCAGATTGGCACTGCCCGAGAACACGACATAGCCGGCCTCCTCCAGTGTCTGCAGCAGGCGGTAGACGCTGGGGCGCGGGATATCGAGCGCCTTGGCAATTTCGCCCGGGCGGGCCTCTCCAACCGAATTCACATGGCGCAAGATGGCAAGGCCGCGCGTCAGGGCTCGCACGGCCTCGGATTTCCGGTCACTGTCGGCAGATTTGGTCATCGGGTCAGAGTGGCACAGCGCCGGGCAAGGCGGAAGGCTCAGACCTCGGCCTTGACCGGGTTCGACAGGGTGCCGATGCCCGAGATTTCCACCTCGCAGACATCGCCATCGCGCATCCACAGCGGCGGCGTGCGCCGCGCCCCCACACCGCCGGGAGTGCCCGAGACGATCACATCGCCCGGCAGCAGCGGCAGGATGGTCGAGCAATAGGCGATCAGCCGCGGGATCGAGGTGATCAGCAAGGACACATCGGTATCTTGCACCACCTGCCCGTTCAGCCGGGTCTGCAGATGCAGTTGCGTCGGATCGGGGATCTCATCCGCCGTCACCATCCAGGGGCCAAAGCCGCCGGTGCTGGCAAAGGTCTTGCCGGGCATGAACTGGTGGGTGTGCTTTTGCCAGTCGCGGACCGAACCGTCATTGTAGCAGGCATAGCCCGCGACATGGGACAGCGCGTCCGCTTCGGCGATGCGGCGGCCTTCGGTGCCGATGATGACAGCCAGTTCGCCTTCAAAATCGAACTCGTCCGATTCCAGTGGCTTGATCAGCGGCTGGCCGTGGCCGATCTGGCTGCCCGGATAGCGTGCGAACAGAACCGGGTTGCTGGTTTCCTCGCGCCGGGTTTCCTGCACATGCGCGTGATAGTTCAGGCCGACACAGATGATTTTGTCGGGGTTGGGGATGACGGGGGCGTGGTCCACCGCGTCAAAAGCGTGGTCCGCCGCCGCCTCCTGCAGCGCCCGGGCGGGGGCAAGGTCGCCCTGGGCAAGGAATTCGCGCAGCGTTTCGGCCAGCCCGCGCCGGCCCAGATCGACGATCCCGGCATCGGTGACAAGGCCCCAGCTTGCGCGGCCCATCGTGGTGAAGGAACAAAGTTTCATGGTCAGACCATCTCCGGTTCTTGAAGTTCGACAGGGTTGGGCAGCACCAGCGCCAGCAGCGCGGCCAGTTCGGCGGGGGTATCGGCGGTGCCAAGGGTGTGGCGGTCGGGGCGAAGCACCGCGGCGCGGGCGCCAAGGCGGGCCAGATGGTGCGCGGCATCGGGGGCGGTTTCGGGGGTGACCAGCGCCACGCCGGGCGGCAGCGAAAGGTTCGCGGCCAGCGCGGCATCGGCCACCACCACGACCCATTGGTGGCGCAGCGCGTCATCCATCAGACGCCCACCCGCAAGCCGCGGCTGGCCGAACAGCAGCCCGGCCTTTTCCCCCGCGCCCAAGCCCGGCCCCAGCGGCGGCGCGATAGATTCCATCCGCGCCGTGCCACTGCTGCCCGGCAGCGCGGCGCGCAGCGCGGTTTCGGTGCCGCAGGTGTTGATCAGCCCGCCAAGGCGCACTGCCGTCTGGATGTATTCGCGCGCATTGGACTTGCGCTCGCTTTCATAGCTGTCCAGCAGCCGTTCGGCCTCGGGCCCCGCCAGCTTGCCCTGACAGGCCAGCGCCAGCTTCCAGTAGAGGTTGGCCGCATCGCGGATGCCGGCGCACATGCCCTGCCCCATGAAGGGCGGCGTCTGGTGGCAGGCATCGCCGGCCAGCAGCAGACGGCCGCGGCGCCAGTCTTCGGCGACCAGCGAGTGGAAGACATAGACCGCCGTCCGCTCCAGCACCGCCTCGGCCGGGGTCAGCCAGGGCGACAGCAGGTCCCAGACCCGTTCGGGCCTTGTGATCTCGGCGGCATCCTCGCCGGGACGGACGGTGATCTCCCATCGGCGGCGGTTGCCGGGGCCGCGCACATAGGTCGCCGGGCGGTCAGGCACGCAATACTGGATGGAATGATCGCCCAGTTCCGGCTTTTCGCCGTTCAACAGCACGTCGATCACCAGCCAGCGCTCGTGAAAGCCGTAATCCTCCATCCCCGTGTCGATGAACCGGCGGATCAGTGATCGGGCGCCGTCGCAGCCCACGACATAGGAGGCGCGGACCCGTTCCACCTTGCCGCGCCGCGTATCCTCGAAGCGCAGGTTCACGCCGTCGCCGGTGTCCTCGACGAAGAACAGGTCGGCGCGGGTGCGCACGGTTACGGTCGGACGGTCCGCCAAACCGATACGCAGAAGCTGCTCCAGATCGGGCTGGTGAAAGCGGAAGTTCGACCGCCAGCCCTGCGGGCCGATGCCCTGCGGGCGCGGCCAGTCCAGTAGCAGCTTGCCCGTCGGATCGACAAAGCGCATTCCGGGGTGGCGGGCCGTCAGCGGTTCCATCGCATCGGCAATGCCGATCCATTGAAACACCCGCATCACCTCGGCATCGAAATGCACCGCGCGGGGCAGATGATAGGCCGCGCCTTCCCGCTCCAGCACCAGCACCTGCAGGCCGCATTGGCCCAGAAGATGCGCCAGCGTGGCGCCCGTGGGGCCAAGGCCCACGATGGCAACGTCGTAGTGGTCCATCCCTACCTCCCTACCTTCGAGAGTTCGCCGTAAAGCCACGGGCAGTCCGCCACTGGGGGCGCCCGCCGCCCGCGTGCCGCTGCATCCATCCGCATGTCGCGCAGCTTCTTGCGGCCGCCCTCCTCGGGCAGATACAGCCGCTCATGCCCCCAGAAGCTCGGGCCGTCATGGGTTTCATGCGGCTCCCATGTGGCAGGCTCGATCAGCCGCCCGCCCCAGCCGTTTTCCACGAAAAAGCCAGAGGGCGTGTGGGCGTAATAGCTGGTCATGTAATCGTTGGTGTGCCGCCCCAGCGTATAGGCGACGCCGTTTTCGCGTTGCTGGGCAAGGTCATAGCCCTGCCCCACATCGTCAAGGTTCTGGAACTCGACCATGAAATGATGAAAGCCCTGCTGGCCCGAGCCGACCATCGCGAAGCTGTGATGCCGCTCGTTCAGGTGGAAGAAGTACAGGCCATAGGGCTTCAGCCCGTAATCCGAGACATGGAAGTCCAGCAGGTCGCGGTAGAAGGGCATCATCACCCCGATGTCCTTCACGTGCAGCACGGCATGGCCCATCCCCAGCGGCCCGGTTCGGAAGCCGTCGATCGGGCGGCCCGGCACGAAAGGATCGCTGGCGATCATCGGGGCGTGGAACAGCTCTACCCGGTTGCCGGCCGGATCCTCAAACCAGATCAGATCTCCCACAAAGCGCCGGTCGGCCAATGCGCGGCTGCCGATCTGCACCGGCACGCCGGCCGCATCCAGCCGCGCGGCATAGGCGCTCAGATCATCCTTCTGCGCCACCTCGAAGCCAAGGAAGGCCAGCGTTTCTCCCGGTTCGTCCGAGACCAGCAGGCGCTGAACCTTGTCGTCCATGCGGAAGGCCACGGCCTTGCCGCCACGGTCGATCTTCTGCATCCCCAGCAGATGGCCCGCGAACTCCGACCATTCGTCCAGCCTGTCAGAGCGCACGCCGAGATATCCCAGTGCATTGATTGCCATGGTCATTCCTTCGGGTTCAGTTTCAGATATGCCACCTTGCCGCATCGGCAGGTGGCGGCCCAAAGCGGATGCCCCGTCCGTCCGGCTGACGGACAGGGCGCGGGGTCAGTTGCCGGCGACGGCGCGCGCGGTGTCCAGCGCTCCCTGTGCGGCCGCGGGATCGGCCTGCCCGGCCACCCAGGCCTCGGCCGCCGGCGCAAGGACCGCCTGCCATTCCGCGACCGCGGCTGCGTCAAGGTCGATGAACTTCACCTTGCCCGCGGCACGGAACGACGCTTCGATCTCGGCATCCGTGGCATCGACGACCCCTGCGATCCATTCCGCCATGACCCGGCCTGTAGCGGCCTCCAGCGCCGCGCGATCCGCTTCCGGCAGGCTGTCCCACGCCGCCTTGTTCATCAAGATCGCCATCGGCGAGGCGGTAAAGCGCAGCGAGGTGATGGCGGGCGCCACCTCATCGAGCCGGAAGGTGCGATAGGCATCCATCACCCAGACGGCGCCCGACACCACGCCGCGTTCGAGGTTTTCGTAGACCTGCGGCGCCGGGATCGCCACGCCCGAGGCGCCCAGCATCGCCAGAAGCTCTGACCCGAAGGGCGAGGGCGTGCGCAGCTTCAACCCGCCCAGATCGGCCGGGGTGGCGACGCCCTCCCCGCTCATCAAGAAACGGTAGCCGGGCGTGGTGAACACCGCCAGCACCTTGTAATCGGCATATTCGGCCTCCAGCGCGCCGTCATCGGCCAGCGCGTTCAGGATCGCCGTGCCCTCGGCCGAGGTTTCGACCAGCCCCGGCACCTCGACCACGCCCGACATCGGGAACAGCCCCGGCGTATAGGTCGGCACCACCAGCGCTACATCGGCGACACCGGCCTTCACCAGCTCTGCCTGCGCGGGCGGCGCGCCGAGGATAGAGCCGGGATAGAGCCGGAAGCTGGTACCGCCGGTCAGCTGCGGGTTGACCTGGTCGATCCAGGCCTGAAGCACCTTGGAAGAATAAAAGCCCTGCGCCGGTTCAAAGGATGACACGCGCATCTCGCGCGCTTCGGCGGCAAGGGGCACGGCCAGTACAAGGGCGAGTGCGGCGGATCTCAGAGTAAAGTTCAGCATGGGTTCCTCCCTGGAAGTCCAATGTTCAGAAAGCGTTCAGTGGCAGCCATGTGACCAGCGCCGGGATGGCGATGATGATGCAGACGCGGATCAGGTCGCTGATCACGAAGGGTGTGACGCCGCGCCAGAGCTCCAGCATCTCGATCTCGGGATTCGTGGTCTTGATGACGAAAAGGTTCATCCCCACCGGGGGCGTGATCAGCCCCATCTCGACCACCATCACCGCGAAGATGCCAAACCAGATCAGGTCGATGCCGGCGGCCTGCGCGACCGGCACGAACAGCGGCACCGTCAGCAGCAGCATCGCGAGGCTGTCCATCAAGGTGCCAAGCAGCAGGTAGATCGCCAGCATCAGCAAGATCACCAGCAGCGGCTGATCGAGGATGCCGGAAAACAGCCCGGTCAGCGAGAACGGCAGGCCAGACAGGGCAAGGAAGAAGTTGAAGAGGTTCGCCCCGATCAGCACCAGATACAGCGCACCGCAGGTCAGCGCGGTATCCATCGCCGCGTCGAGAAAGCCCGCCCAGGACAGCTGCCGCGACAGTACGCCATAGGCCAGCACCACCGCGGCGCCGATGGCCGCCGTCTCATTCGCGGTGAACAGGCCAGTGTAAAGCCCGCCCATGATCAGCCCGAAGATGCCGACCGGCGGCAACAGCGCCTTCAGCGCCGCCCGGCGCTCCGCCCCAACTGCGCGGGGCCGTTCGGGCGCGGTGGACCAGCCCATCCACAGCGGGACCCAGATCGCCAGACAGTAGAGCGTGATGGCGATCACAATGGGCCCGACCGTCGCCAGCAGCAGCGAGCGGATCGATTGTTCGGCGATAAAGGCGTAGATCACCAGAACCGTCGAGGGCGGGATCAGGATCCCCAGCGTGCCACCCGCCGCGACGGACCCCGCCGACAGCGACCGCGAATAGCCCGCCGCCTGCATCTCGGGCAGGGCGATGCGGCTCATCGTGGCGGTGGTCGCCAGCGACGAGCCAGAGATCATGCCAAACCCCGCCGAGGCGCCGATGGTCGCCAGCGCCAACCCGCCGCGGCGGTGCCCCAGCAGGATCGACATGGACTGATACAGCCGCCCCGACAGCCCGCAATGCGCCGCCAGGTTGCCCATCAGCACAAACAGCGGCAGCATTGTCAGCGTGTAGTTGGTCACGCTGTCCCAGATCGTGGTGGCGCCGATGACCATCGCCCCGCCGGTGCCGATGATCAGCGCCGATCCGGCCAGCCCCACCAGCCCCAGGGCCACGGCGACCGGAATTTCCACGAAAATCATGAAGATGGCCGCGGCGAAGCCGAGCCCGCCCAGAAGAAGACCGCTCATTTCAGCCCCTTGGATCTTGGTATTCGCGCCGCAGCCCGATCAGCGCGGCGACGAGGGCAAAGGCGAGCGTGACGGTCACGAAGCCCAGCAGCCACGGCATCGACAGGCCGAGATCCCGCGAGGTTTCGGGCGAGCCGAGCTTGTCCCAGGTGTTCTTGCCCATGATCCACAGCATCACCGCGGCAAAGGCCAGCGAGGCCCAGGCGCCGGTCCGGCCCAGCGGGCGGGCAAACCGGCTGGGGCTGATCTCGGACAGCAGCTTTGCGGTGACGTGGTTACGCTGCGCGTAGCAGACCGGCATCGAGACCAGCGCCCCGAAGCCGATCAACAGCGAGGTGATCTCGATTGCGCCGGGCACATTGGCGGAGGCCAGCCGCCGCGCGATGACATCCGCCACCGTGACGCCCGCCCCCAAAACGAAGCTGCCCGCCGCAATGCCCAGCAGGCCGCGCGTTACCCAAGATGTCGCGCCGGCGGCCATCAGGCCCGTCCCCCGGCAGATGTGAAATGCGGATATCCTGACGCTGGCGCAAATCTGCGCATGGCTCCCCCCTCCGATAAAACAATTCTCCCGGGCACATGTTTAAAGGCCACGGCCCGGAACGCGACCACCGGTGCGGACCTGTCCGCCTGCCGGACAGTTCGGGCCGCGGCGCGGCCATTCCGGTCTGGGCCAGCATAGGGTATGCAAGCCTTGCTCCGCTCGGCCCAGTCAGCTTTTGCGCGGGTGATCCTGCCGCAGCCATGTTGGGGTGTTCGCTGCGGCAAGTCCACAGCCACTCGGCCGCGCTCAACAGGGGTTCTCTGCCCGGGCGCAGTGCATCGAGCCAAACAGGTTGATGTCGATGATCTGGCGCAGATCCTCCACGCTCAGTTCGTCCAGCGGAACCTTGGGCACGTTCACCCCGGCATTGTTGAACAGCAGGTTCAGCCGCCCAAAACAGCCGGCGATCTGCGCGAAGAGTGCATTGACGGCTGCCGGGTCGGTCACATCTGCAGAGATGGCGTGATCCGCCCCGGCGCATCGCCCGCGGTCACGTCCAGCGCCGCCGCGGTGCGCCCGTCGATGACCACGTCCAGCCGTCGTCGGCTGGCGCCTGCGCGACGGCGCGCCCTACCCCGCTGCCACCGCCGGTGACAAGTGCGATCCCACCCGGGCCTTGTGCCGCCGCTCCGCCCGTCATGGCCGTTTGCCGAATTCGGCATCTGCGCGTTTCCACGCCATCGCCTGATCGGACAGGGTGAAGCCAAGCCCGGGGCGGTTCGGGACGATCATCCGGCCGTTCCTATTCTCCAGCCGCTCGTTGAACAACGGGTCCAGCCAGTCGAAATGCTCGACCCAGGGCTCGAACTCATAGGCGGCCGCCAGATGCAGGTGAATCTCCATCGCGAAATGCGGGGCGAGTTTCAGCTTCTTCTGCTCGGCCAGCGCGCAGATCCGCAGGAACTGGGTGATGCCGCCGACGCGGGGTGCGTCGGGCTGGATGAAGTCCACCGCGTTCCTCTGGATCAGGTCGATATGCTCGGCCACGCTGGCCAGCATCTCGCCGGTGGCAATCGGCGTGTCCAGCGCGGCGGCAAGTGCGGCATGACCCTCGCTGTCATAGGCATCCAGCGGCTCTTCGATCCACACCAGGTTGAAGGCCTCCAGCTGGCGGCAGGCGCGCATTGCGGCCGGGCGGTCCCATTGCTGGTTGGCGTCGACCATCAACGACACCCGCCCGCCGATCTTGTCGTTCACCGCCGCAACCCGGCGCAGGTCTTCGGCCATGTCGGGCTGGCCGACCTTGATCTTGATGCCGCCGATCCCCTGCTCGATGGACCGCTCGACATTGTCCAGCACCTCCGCCAGCGGCGAGGACAGGAACCCGCCCGAGGTGTTGTAGCACTGCACCGAATCCCTGTGCGCCCCCAGCAGCTTGGACAGCGGCAGCCCGGCCCGCTTGGCCTTCATGTCCCACAGCGCGATGTCGAAGGCGGCAATTGCCTGCACCGCCAGCCCGCTGCGCCCGACCGAAGCGCCCGCCCAGGCCAGCTTGGTCCACAGCTTGGCAATGTCATTGGGATCCTCGCCCAGCAGAACCGGCGCGATCTCCTTGGCATGTTCGAACTGCCCCGGCCCGCCAGCCCGCTTGGAATAGCTGAAGCCGATGCCGGAATGGCCGTCAACCGTCTCGATCTCGGCAAAGAGGCAGGCAACTTCGGTCAGCGGCTTTTGCCGACCGGTGAGCACCTTGGCATCGCTGATCGGGGCCTTCAGCGGCAGATGGATGGCCGAAAGCCGGATCCAGGCGATCTTGTCGGAGGTGGTGGTCATGTCGGGCAGCCTTAGATGATGCGGGTTTCGGGCAAGGCTATTGCGGTTCACTCGCTCAAGTCCAAGATCGGTTTTGACAAGAATCAATACGGAAACTGAATAGATGATCGAACTGCTTCAGGTCCGCTACTTCGTGATCCTGGCCGAGGAGCTGAACTTCAGCCGCGCGGCGCTGCGGCTGAACATCTCGCAGCCGCCGCTCAGCCGCCATATCCAGCAGCTGGAACAGCAGCTTGACGTGCTCTTGTTCGAGCGTACGAGCAGGCGCGTGACCATGACGCCCGCCGGCCAGGCATTTCTGGTCGAGGCCAGGCGCCTGCTGGCCCAGACTGACGCCGCGGTCATCGCCACGCGGCGGGCAGCTAGGGTTGTGTCGGGCAAGCTGACCGTGGGGTTTGTCGGGGCCGCGACCTACGAAGTGCTGCCCCAGCTGGTGAAGATGGCGCAGACCGAATTGCCGGGCGTGGAGTTCGACCTGATCCAGTTGGAGACGGCAGAGCAGGACGAGGCCCTCCGCACCGGGCGCATCGACCTTGGCCTGTCACGCCCCCTGTCCGGCGGACCGATGATCGACTGTGTGCGTATCGCACATGAGCCGATGATGCTGGCGATCCCGCAGGACCATCCCCTGTCGATCCGTCGCCGCCCGCCAGCCAAAGCGCTGGAGGGCGAGCCGTTTATCATGTTCGCTCCGGCCGCCCGCCATCTGCATGACATGCTGACCGGGCTCTTGCAAAAGGCAGGGATCTCGCCGCGGGTGGTGCTGCAGATGACCCATTCGCAGGCGATCCTGTCGCTGGTCAGCACCGGGATCGGGCTGGCCATCGTCCCAGCCTGTGCGCGCAATGCCAGCTTCGACAACATCGTGTTCCGACCGCTGGCGCGTCCTCTTGCCTGCCACGCCGACATGTTCGCCAGCTGGTCACGCGAGAACGGCAACCCGGTCCTGCGCCGGGTCCGCGAGATGCTGCCGCCCTGCTGACGCCTGAGGCGCAACCCCGTTCAGCCCCCGCCGCGCTGTCAGCGCTATATGTCGGCGCTTTGCGGAGCCGGGCCCTCTTGGCGGGTTCGGACGGTGGCATAGGCAAGGCGAATCGCGGCCTCCATCGCGTCGATCACCGGCAGGCCATGCCGCGCCTCCAGCTCTGCCGCACGTCCTGCCAGGCCAGCAGAACCGAGGATGATGGCCCCGGCACCGCCCCTGTCGCGCGCATGGGCGATGGCCGCATCCAGACGCAGATCCGCGGCACGGGATCCGTTCGCGGCAGTGGCGACGCCAATCCCGGCAGCGTGAACGGCGCATTGCGGGCCCGCGCCAAGCCCGTCCAGCACACGGCGAATGCCGGGGATCGCGGTCTCGACCGTCGTGACCACGGCGAAGCGGTCCGCGCGAAGCCGTGCCATTGCGACCGCCGCCTCGACTGCGCCGATCACCGGTGCAGGCAGCAACCGCCGCCCCTCGGACAGCGCGATATCGTCGAAACAGGCCATGACATAGGCGTCGAATCCCGGATGGGCGGCCAGCAGGCCCACCGCCAGCGGTTCGGCGCGTGCCCGGTGGGCCGGGGTTTCGATGGACAGCGGGCTTTGCGCAGAGCTGACGATCTGCGCCACGGCGCCGGCGGGCAGAACGCGGTCGGCGACCGCGCGCAGCAGGAAATTCACAGCGGGGTTGCTGTTGGGGTTGACGACAAGGAGGCGCCACAGGGGCGCCTCCGCACTCGTTAAGGGTACAACCGTGTGTGCGGGGGCAAGCGTCACTGCCGCCCCGCAAGCATGTCGGGCAGCCACATCACGATCTGCGGCCAGATCATCAGGGCAACCGTGAACAGCATCATCACCGCGACATAGGGCAGCGCGCCGCGCGTGACATCGGCATAGCTGCCGCCATCGGTGCGGACCCCGTGCACCACGAACAGGTTCATCCCCACCGGCGGCGTGATCAGCGCGACCTCGCACATGATGACGATGAAGATGCCGAACCAGACCGGGTCGATCCCTGCGGCAAGCACGATCGGCAGGACGATCGGCACCGTCAGCACCATCATCGACATCGCATCCATGAAGGTCCCCAGCAGCACGTAGAAAAGCAGCAGCACGAACAGCAGGGTGATCCGCTCGAACCCGAAGCCGCCCACCCATGTCGTCATCGCCTGCGCCGCCCCGGTCATCGAGATGGTGACGTTCAGCAGCAGCGAGACCACCAGAACGATCATCACCATCCCGGAGGTCTTGGCCGCCTGGACCGAGCAGTTGATCAGCAGATCCACCGTCAGCCGGCCATTCAGCGCCACGAAGCCAAGCGCCAGCATCACCCCGATGGCCGCCGATTCCGTCGGTGTCGCCAGCCCGCCATAGATCGAGCCCATGACCACGCCGAAGATGATCGCCGGCGGGATCAGGTGTTTGCCAAGCGCCAGCTTCTGGCGAAGTGGCATGGTGGTCAGTCCCGTTGCCTCGGCCCCCGCCTTGCCGTGGAAGAGGGCGATATAGGCCGAGAAGGACAGCGCCAGCAGCAGACCCGGCACCACGCCGGCAGCAAAGAGCTGCCCAACCGAGGTATTGGCGATGGAGCCATAGACCAGCAGGTTGACCGAGGGCGGGATCAGGATGCCGAGGGTGCCCCCCGCTGCCAGCGACCCAAGCGAGGCCGGCATCGGGTATTTGTATTGCTCCAGCGCGGGCAGGGCGATGGTGCCCACCGTCGCCGCCGTGGCGACGGAAGATCCGGAGGTGGCCGAGAACATCGTGCAGGTGGCGATGTTGGAATGGAGCAGCCCGCCCGGCAGGCGGCCCAGCCAGACCGCCATCGCATCATACATCCGGTCGGCGATGCCGCCGCGCAGCAGCAGCTCTCCCAGCATCATGAACAGCGGGATGGCCAGCATGGTGGGGCTGTTCAGGCTGGTCCAGATCACGCCGCCCAGCATATCGACCAGCGGCGTGCCATAGAGCATGTAGCCGCCAAAGGCCCCGATCGACAGGATGGTCACGGCGATCGGCACACTGAGGAACATCAGGGCAAGCATCGCGCCAAAGCCGATGCCGACAATGGCAATGCTCATCGGGTGGCTCCTTCCAGGACGGGTGTCCCTTCGCGGCGCTTCAGGTCCTCAAGCTCGGCCTGCAGCTCTTCCTCGGGCGAGATGGTGCCGAACTCGCGCCCGATCCCCCGCCAGTCCCCGCGCAGCAGCAGCTGCACGGCCCGGACGGTCAGGATGACACCCGCAATCGGGAAGGTGGCCGAGGTGATCAGCCAGATCGACTGCGGCCAGATCAGCGGCGTGGCCCAAGGCGTCTGCGCGATGGACCGGTAGGCCTTGGTTTCCAGGACCGTCTGCACGGTGAACCAGAAGAAGAACAGACCCAGCAGCATCAGCGAGGCCACGGCAGCCACATCCAGCACAGCCTGCACAGGCCGCGGGAAGTGCTGCGTCACCTGGTTGATGCGGATGTGGGACCGCCCGATCAGCGCCACGGTAAAGGCAAGGGGGGCGACAATGGCGATGGCATAGCCGCCAAGCTCGTCAATGCCGCCCATCGAATGGGACAGCAGCTTGCGCAGGAGCGTCTCGGCGGTGACCGCCAGAGACAAAGAGATCATGACGACCCCGAAGATGATCCCGAGGATCCTTGAATACCGCTCCATCACCGCCCCGCCCTTACAGGCCGAGACCGGCGCCGACGCTGGTGCGCCACACCTCTTCGCAATCGGCCGCGACGGCGTTGCACTGCTCGGCCCAGATCGGCAGTGACACCGCGCCCACCGCATCGGATACCAGCTTCAGGTCGGCCTCGGACACCGGCGCTTCGGTCAGTGCGTAGGGGACGCCGCGCTCGCAGGGCTGCTGGCCGGTGTTGCAGCGCATCGCATCGCTGTAGAGCTCTTCCGAGAAGGTCCAGATCTCGGCCGTCAGCTCGTCAATCGCGGCTTCCAGCTTGACCTGATCCTCGGGCGAGAATTTCTCGAGGCTCTTGAGGTTGATGGCATAGCCGTTCATCGCCAGCTGCAGCGCGACGGGCAGAACCGTCGTCGTCGCCTCGGGCCAGCCGCCGGTATTGGCCGAGGCCGGGCCGGTGATCGCGCAATCCACCACGCCGCGAGCCAGCGATTGCTGCACCTCGCCGAAGGGCATCGAAATGCCGGTCGCGCCAAGGTTCGCCACGAAATTTGCCGCAGACTGGTCGCCCACCCGGATCTTCAGACCCTTCAGATCAGACAGGCCGGCGATTTCGGGTTTGCAGAAGATCACCTGCGGGCCGGCGGGCCACATGCCGTAAAGCTTGGCGTTAAACTGCTTTTGCAGGCGCTGATCGACATAGGGCAAGAAGGCCTCGACATGCGCCTTGCCAGCCTCGTAGCTGGTGTTCAGGCCGACGAGGTCGAGGCCCAGAACCGATGGCTCATCCCGGCTGACCTGCGGTCCGCGGATCGAGATGATGTCGAACAGCCCGGATTTCAGGATGCGCAGCGCGTCGGTATCAGGAATGCCCGCCACGTCGATCGGCAGGTATTCCACCTTGATGTCGAGCCCGGTTTTTTCGGCCAGCGCCTCGAAGAACGGCTGTTCCTTCTGCTGTGCGATCAGGCCAGAGCCCGAGGGCTGGCCCAGGACGCGCAGGGTGACGGTTTCGGCGAAGGCGGCAGAGCCGAGGAATGTGCAGGTGGTGATCAGCAGTGTGCGAAGCATGGTATCCCTTCCTGTCGGTCATGTTTTCATTCTGGGGATGTTTCCCAAGCAAATGAAAACATATTTTCACCATCATGCGACGATTCCTGCGGTGTGAGAAAACCAGTTTTCATCGCCATTTCCAATATGCCCTCGCCTTATGCGGTATTTTGGGGTGCAAGGCTGCCACGTGGGCGGTTTGTCAAAGCTCACCCAGAAGATCGTTGAGTCGCTCGATCTCGCGCAGCCGTTCTCGGCCCGCCCGGTCCGCCAGCGCGATGGTCCGGTTGGCGATAAGGTTGCACAGCCCCATCACCGCGACATGGCTGAACAGCGGACCCGGAGAGCTTGTCTCGCAACGGAAATGCCATGCGGCCGCCGCCAGAGGTTCGACGCCCTCATCCGTGACGTGAACAAGTGTGGCCCCCTTCGCGACGATCTCGGCCAGCAGAGCATCGGTCTGCGCGACCCGGCGGCGCAGGCCGAAGAAGATCACGGCGTCCTCGGGGCCAAGGCTGACCAGGTGTTCGCCCATGGTCTGCCCGGCGCCCGGAATCGCCACGATCTGCTCGATCACCTGCGTCAATTGCCAATGCAGGTAGACCGCAAAGGCGGTCGAGGCGCGAAATCCCACGACCCAGACCTTGCGCGCCGACAGAAGCCGCAGGGCCAGCCGGTCGATATCTTCAATCTCTACCCCCGCCAGGCTGAGCTGCAGGTTGCGGCTGTCATGGTCGGTGTAATTGGCAAGATCCGGCGCCTCGGCCTGCGCCGCGGCGATATAGGCCCGCGACCCGGTGGCACGTTCTTCCCGCGCATGAAGACGGGCCTCTTCATAGGACTGGTAACCAAGGCGGCGCACGAAGCGCGTCACCGTCGCATTCGACACGCCCGCCAATGTGGCAAGCTCCGAGGCTGTATAGCTGGCAAGCTCGCCGGGGAAATCGATCACCAGTTCGCCAAGCTTACGCTCTGCCGGCCCAAGCGTCGCCGCGGCTGCCCGCACCCGCGTTAGAAACGATTTACTTCTGGACATGAGGCACCGGAGCCTGAAAAGGAATTTTCATGCTATCAGCGCCAAGGTGCAATGTGAATGGTCGCTGTAATGGTCCGCGAAGGGACTGCGCCTTGGCTACACGTCCGCCAGGTTGAGCTGCATCCGGCGCATCGCGCGGATGAAGGCCTCCAAGTCTTCGGGATCCACCCCGCGGATCAACCGGGACTCGCGGCCCAGGGCCACCGCCAGGATGCGGTCATGCAGATCATAGCCGGCGCCGTTGAGCCACCACAGGCGCTTGCGCTCGTCGGTTTCCGAGGTGACGAACTCGACGCGGCCATCCTTCTCAAGCTGCTTCAGGGCGCGGCTTGTCGCGGCCTTGTCGAGGTGAACGACCTCGCAGATCCGGTTGGCGGTGATGCGCGGCTCGATCGCCAGCATCGACATGGTGCGCCATTCGACGATGCCCACCCCGAACATCTCGCGGTAGAGGCTCGAAGCCCCGCCCGACAGCGCGTTGTTGACCGAGCTGAGCAGGAAGGGAATGTAGGTGCGGACATCGACGATCTGGCGGCCGTCGCGCTCTATCGTCGGGCAGGACAGCCGACCCTCGGGGCAAACCGGGAGTGTCTGGGTCTCTTCCGTCACACCGTCGCCTTCCTCTCCGCTGCCAGTGCCCGAAGATCATATCCTGCCGCCGCCGCGTCTGCCTGTGTGGGGCCAAGGCCCGTAGCCAGCAGCTTGCGTGCCGCCATGTGGACGCCCGGGGCATTGATGGTTTCCACCCCGGTCATATGACAGTCGCGGAAGCGGATGACAATATTGTCGCCCACCGGCACCGCCGCGTCGCTTGGCAGACAGGCCCCCGCGATCTGCAGTTTGTGGGGGCCCTGATCGCTCCAGAACCACGGCAGGGCATCATAGGGCGCGGGCTGGCCCATGATGGTGCGGGCGATGGCGCGGGCCTGATCGGTTGCGGCCTGCACGGATTCCAGCCGGAGCGGCGCGCCCATGCGGCGGCAGGGGAAGGTCGCGCAATCACCGAGGGCGAAGATCGCGGGATCGCTGCTGCGCAGATGCTTGTCAACCACGATGCCGTTGGCAACGGCAAGGCCCGCCTCCTGCGCCAGTTCGGTATTGGGAACCACCCCCGCCGCCAGCAGCACCAGATCGGCGTGGACCCGGGTTCCGTCATCCAGCCGGACGCCAGCCGCCCTGCCCTCGGCCTCCAGCACCTCCACCGCCAGCCGGCCGAGGCACAGCTCTGTGCCCATGTCCCGGTGGAGCGTCGCGAAGCGGCCCGACATCTGCGGGCTGAGCGCGCGGGCCATCAGGCGGGGGGCGGCCTCGATCACTGTGGCGCCGAGTCCGGCCCCGCGAGCCACCGCGCCAAACTCCAGCCCGATGAAGCCGCCACCGATGATCGCGGCATGGCGGGCGGTGCTCATCGCGCCCCGCAGGCGCTGCGCATCGTCCAGATCGCGCAGGCCCAGGACCCCGGGCAGGTCCAGCCCCGGCACTGGCGGGCGGGCGTTGCGCGCGCCGGTCGCCAGCACGAGGTGGTCATAGGCGATGGCCTCGCCCTGATCGGTGATCACCGCCGCCGCCGCGCGGTCGATACGGGCGATGCGGGTGCCAAGCCGCAACGTGATGCCGTTGCGCGCATAGAAGCTGGCGGGCCGCAGATGCAGCGCGTCGGCGATGCCGTCCTTGAGATAGGCCTTGGACAGTGGCGGGCGCTGATAGGGCAGCGCGGCCTCGGCGCTGATCAGCGTCACCTGCCCCGCATATCCGTCCTGCCGCAGGCTTGCCGCGACCTGAAAACCGCCATGCCCGCCGCCGATGATGACAACGCTCACAGCTGCGACTGGGGCAAGCGGATCACCAGCCCCTCCATCTCGGCCGAGACCTTGATCTGACAGGACAGGCGGCTCTGCGGCGTCACCTCGCAGGCGGCGCTTTCCAGCATCTCGTCCTCGCCATCGCTTCGGGGACCGGTGCGGCCTTCGTCGTCATAGCAGTGGCAGGTGGCGCACATCATGGACCCGCCACATTCGCCGATGATCCCGTCAAGATCGGCGGCAAGGGCGGCCTGCATGACGGATTGGCCGTCGCGGGCGTCGATGTCATGGCGGGCGCCGTCCGGGGTGATGAAGGTGATGGTGGTCATGCGGGCCTCAGCTTGCAACGAAGGTCAGGGGAAGGCGGTCCAGCGACCGGATGGCATTGCCGGGCCGCCAGACAGCGGCGCCCGCAGGTTCGATCCGGTCCACGCGGGCAATCATCGCGGTCAGCAGCGCCTCGATCTCGGCGCGGGCGATGTTCTGGCCAACGCAGCCGTGGATGCCGGCGCCAAAGCCCATATGGCCCTGCGGGCGGCGATCCACGCGGTAGCGCTCCGGATCGCCCCATTTCTGCGGGTCGCTGTTGGCGGCGCCCAACACGCAGATGATCTTGGCGCCTTCCGGGATCGGCAGGCCCGCCACGGTCGTCTGCCGGTCTGCGGTGCGCGCGAAGGTGTGGACCGGCGAGGTGAAGCGCAGCATCTCTTCGATGGCGGGGCGGATCAGCGCGGGATCGTGCTTCAGCCGGTCGTATTCGGCGGGGTTCTGCGACAGGCACCACAGCATGTTGCCGATGCCCGTCACCGTCGTATCCACCCCGGCCGACAGGAAGGAGCGCACCAGCATTCCGGCCTCGTCTTCGGTGATCTCGCCGGCATCGGCGGCGGCATAGATGATCGCCCCCAGCCCCTCGCCCGTCAGCCGCGCGCGCCCGCAGGCAGCGGTGATCCAGGGCACGATATCGGCCTGCCGCGCCATCGCATCGCGGCGCAGGGCGTTGTCGGGGCCCATCGCGTTGAAGACCATGGCGCCGTAATCGACCAGTCGCCGCGGATCGCTGTCGGTCATGCCGACGGCGCGGGGGAAGACCGTGGTCGGAAAGGCCTCGGCAAGCTCGGCCACCGCCTCGATCCGGCCTTTCGCCAGCACCTGATCCACCAGCGTCTCGGCCGTTTCGCGGAAGGTCTCGCGGAAGGCGGCAATCGCCTTGGGCGACAGGGCCCGCGCCATCACCTTGCGGGTGCGGGCGTGGTCGGGCGGATCGACCTCGAGGATGATGGAAGGTTTGCGCCAGGGGGTGCCGTGCCGGAAATCGTTCAGCCCGACCCCGCGCGAGGACACGAAGCGCTCGTGATCGGAAAAGATCTCGCGGGTGGTGTCGTACTGGCCCGCCGCCAGAACCGAATAGCGCGGGATGTAGACCAGCGGCCCCCGTTCGCGCAGGCCGGCGTAATAGGGGAAAGGGTCGCGCAGAATCGCCGCGTCATAGGGGTCGATATCCCAGACCGGGATGCCCGGCGCCGGGTCGAACGCGACATGGCCTTCGATCATGTTCATGGATCTTCCTTTCGGTCAGGTCACCAGGCTGACGCCGACATGGCGGTCGATCAGCGAGGGGTTGTCTTTCAGCTCTGCCGCGGGGCCGTCATGGACGATGCGGCCCGCGCTGACGAGAATCCCGCGCGAGGCGAAGGCCAGGGCCGCGGCGGCGTGCTGTTCGACCAGCACGACGGTATGGCGCCCGTCCGCGGCGAGGTTCTCGAACACCTGCATCAGCTGCTCGCAGATGACCGGCGCCAGCCCCTCCAGCGGTTCATCCAGCAAGATCACCTCGGGCCGGGTCATCAGCGTGCGGGCGATGGCCAGCATCTGCTGCTCGCCCCCCGACAGCTGGGTGCCGCCATTGTGGCGCCGCTCCTTCAGGCGCGGGAACAGGGCATAGGCCTCCTCAAGCGTGGCATCGCCGCGCAGCACGCAGCGCAGGTTCTCCTCGACCGTCAGCGAGGGGAAGATGTCGCGCGTCTGCGGCACGAGGCCGAGTCCTATGGCCGCCCGCTGATGGGGTGCCAGCGCGGTGATGTCCTGCCCGCGCAGGTGCAGCCGGCCGCCATGCAGGCGCGTCAGGCCCATGATCGTGGCCAGCAGCGTCGTCTTGCCGGCCCCGTTGCGGCCGATCACGGCAATGCGCTCGCCCTTTGCCACGGTCAGGTTCAGGTTCTGGATGACATGGGTGGGACCGTAGCCGGCACTGACGCCCGCAAGCTGCAGTATGTGGTCAGGCATGATGTGTTCAGACATGGGCGCCCCCCAGATAAAGTTCGCGCACCTTCGGATCGCGGCTGATCTCGGCCGGGCTGCCCTCGGTCAGGATCCGGCCCGCGACCAGCACGACGATCTGCCGGGCGATGCGGAAGACCAGGTCCATGTCATGCTCGATGATAAGCACCGCCAGATCCTGCGGCAGCCGCTCGATCGCCTCGATGATCAGCGGGCTTTCCGAGGACGGCACCCCCGCCGCCGGTTCATCCAGGATCAGCACCCGCGGCCGCAAGGCGAGTGTCAGCGCCATTTCCACCAGCCGCTGCTGGCCATAGGCCAGTTGCGATACCGGCAGATCGCCCAGGGGCGCCAGCCGGAACTGCTCCAACAGGGCCGTCACCTCCTCCTCGACGCCCCGATCGCTGTCGCTGCGGCGCCAGAGGCCGGTGGCGCGCCCGTCGCGCTGCAAGATCGGCAGGCGCAGGTTCTCGCGCACCGTCATGCTGCGGAACAGCGTGGTGATCTGGAAGGTCTTGGCGATGCCGCGCCGGACGCGCGCCGCCTCGCGCAGGTGGCCGATATCCTGCCCATCGAAAGTGATGGTCCCCGAGGAGGGCGCAAGGATGCCCGTCACCAGATTGGCGAAGGTGCTTTTCCCCGCGCCATTGGGCCCGATCAGCGCCTTGCGCGCGCCGGGCGGCAGGTCGAAGTCGATATCCAAGGCGACGGTCAGGCCGCCGAAGCTCTTGTTCAGTCCGCGAACGCACAGACCCTGCATCACAGCGCCCTCCCCATCAGGCCGCGCAGGCGCGCGGGCAGCGAGACCAGCCCGCCGGGCACGAAGAACACCACCCCCAGCACCATCGCGCCGATCACGAACAGCCAGTTGAACGGATCATGCGCGGCGGCGGTGTGATGGACCGTCATGAAGATGGCGACGCCGATGATGCCGCCGATCAGCCGCCCGGTCCCGCCAAGCACCAGCATGATCAGCGCCTCGGCCGACAGGGTGAAAGCAAAGACCTCGGGGCTGACAAGCTGTGTCACCTGCGCGGTCAGCGCGCCCGCGATTCCGGCAATGGCCCCGGCCAACGCATAGGCCGCGACCCTGCGGCCATAGACCGGCGTGCCGATGGCCGTCATCCGGGCCGGGCTGTCATGGATGCCGCGCAGCGACAATCCAAAGGCAGAGCGGGTGACGAGCCGCAGCAGCAGGAACACCGCGGCCAGCACGGCCAGCGCATACCAATAGCCGGTCTGGCCGATGAAATCGAACTCGAAGAGGCCCAGGACCGGGTCCATCCGGATACCCCGCAGCCCGTCCGACCCGCCGGTGACGCCGCGCGCCTTGTTGGCGATCTCCATGCAGATCTGCGCCACGGCGATGGTCAGCATGATCAGCGTCAGCCCCTGCGCGCGCATCAGGACCAGCCCCGACAGCAGCGCCAGCGCCGCACCCGCCGCGGCGCCCACCACCAGCCCGGCCAGAGGATCGGCCCAGACATGGATGGCGAAAAGGCCCGCCGCATAGGCGCCGGCGCCATACATCGCGGCCTGCCCCAGCGTGGCGATACCGGCAAAGCCCAGCAACAGGTCGATCGACAGCACCAGCACCATCAGGATCAGCACCCGGGTCAGGAAGCCCAGACTGTAGGGCAGCAAGAAGAACATCGCGGCGGCGATGGCCAGCAACAGGGCCTCGGCCAGAAACGGCACGCGGGCCAGGCGCTCTGGCAGGGGAAGAGTCAGGCTCTCGGTCATGTCAGGCGTCCCATCAGGCCCCGCGGACGCAGCGCAAGCAGCGCGATCACGCAGGCGAAAAAGAAGATCGTGCCGAAATCGGGCACCAGATAGCGGGAGGCGGTCTCAAGGATGCCAAGCCCCAGCGCCGCGGCGAAGGATCCCAGGATCGAGCCCATGCCGCCGACCGCGACGACGATCAGGAACAGCACCATGTAGCGCAGGGGGTAATAGGCATCGACCGGCAGCAGCTCGGCCCCGAGGATGCCGCCGAACGCCGCCAGTCCCGCGCCAAGGCAGAAGGCCAGGGCAAAGATCCGCCCGGTGTCGATCCCCAGCGAGGCGGCGGTGGCGCGGTTGTCCACCGCCGCCCGCAGACGCATTCCGAACCCGGTCCGGTCCAGCACCAGCCACAGCCCCGCCATCACCGCCAGCCCCGCGCCGATGACCACGATCCGGTGCATCGGCAAGGTGCGAAAGCCCAGATCGACAGGCTGGCCAAGCCCCTCGGGCAGGCGGATCTGCAGCAGCGAGCTACCCAGCCACAGGTTGACGGTGGCGATCATCAGGAAGGTGATCCCGATGGTGGCCAGCACCTGCTGCAGCTCTCCGAACCCGTAGATCCGCCGGTACAGCAGCCGCTCCAGCGGCAGGGCGACAAGCACTGTCCCCAGGATCGCCAGCGGCAGGGCGACCCAGAAGCCCACACCCTGCGCCATCGTCAGCCAGTGCGCGAATGCGCCGCCGATCAGGGCGAAGCCGCCATGGGCAAGGTTGATGACGCGCATCAGGCCCATGGTCACCGACAGGCCGACCGCGATGATGAAAAGGATCATCCCGTAGGCGATGCCATCCACAAGAATGTTGAGAGTTAAGGACATGAGTCTTCCCCGCTGACACGACGGCATCCCGTCGGCACTGGCTTGAACGTTCCGGGTTCGAGGGGCTGACGGGCTGGCTACCTGTCCCAGCCCAGATCGCCGACAGTGGCGATGACGCCCTGTTCGCGGTTGACCAGCAGCCCGCTTGCCGCATCGCGCTCGACCTGGCGGATATAGACGTTCTGGATGACGGTGCGGGTCTCGGGGTCCATCTCGACCGGGCCGCGCGGGCTTTCCCAGGCCAGCGTCTTGGCATGTTCGATGGCGGCGGGGCCGTCGCTGCCGGCGGCGCGCACCATCTCATAGATCAGATGCGTACCGTCATAGGCGCCGACCGAGGACCAGTTCGCCACGGAGCCGGGGAACATCTCGGCCAGCCTGGCGGAAAACTGGCGGTTCAGGTCCGAGTCATGGGCGCCGGAATAGTGATAGGCGGTGGTCAGGCCGATGGCGGCATCGCCCAATCCCTGCAGGTTCACCTCTTCGGTCTCGGCAGTTCCCAAGAACCGGATCCCGGCTTCGGCCAGGCCGTTCTCGTTGTAGGTCTTGGCAAAGCCGAAAGTAGGCGGTCCGCCAGGAAGGAAAGTATACAGTGCGTCGGGTTCGATATCGCGGACGCGCTGCATGAAGGGTGTGAAATCGGTCGTGCTCAGCGGCATCCGGACACTGTCCACCACCTCGCCGCCAAGCGCAGTAAAGGACGTGCGGAAGGCATTCTCGGCGTCGATCCCGGGGCCGTAGTCGGACACGGTGGTGGCGACGGTGCGGATGCCCGCGTCCCAGGCCCAACGGGCCAGAGGCTCTGTTACCTGCCAGAGGGTATAGCTGGTGCGGACATAGAATTCCGACTGCTTGTTGATACTGGAGGTGGCCGCGTTGAAGATCACCGTCGGCGTTTCAGACTGGTCGATCAGCGGCGCCACGGCCAGGGCATTTGGTGTGAAGGTGAAGCCCGCGAGGTAGTCCACCCGGTCGCGGATCAGCAGCTCTTGCGCCAGCGCGCGGGCCGTGTCGGGATTGACGCCGCCGACATCCTTGTAGATGAACTCGATCTCGTGGTCACCGGCAGTGGTGCCATGCTCGGCCACATAGACCTCGATGGCCTCGCGGTACTGCTTGCCATAGATGGCAAAGGGCCCCGAAAATGTTGCGATCACCCCAACCTTGATCGTGTCGGCACTGACCATCGTGCCCGAGGCAGCGATGACGGCAGCGCTCAGCGCCACCCGAAACGGCGTTTTCATGTGTTCCCTCCCTGGAAGCGCCGATCCTCCCCGATCCGCGCTATGAGTTGATATCACAACTCATATGGAGTGCAAAGAGATTCTCGCTCTTGGTCAGTTGGCCCTAAAATCGCCATGCTGCGAAGGGTGTCTTGATTTTGTTCCCTTTATGTTCTATATAGGAAAGCCAAGCAGTGAAGGATTTTCCCCGATGGAAGACACCACCTTTACCCTTCCCGTCACGCCCCGCCAGATCGCCTATGCCCGCGCACTGGCGATGCGGAACCAGACGCTTCTGCCCTGGGAGATCCAGCAGGATCGGCGGTCGCTAAGCGCCTGGATCGAAGCGCAGGCCGCGTTGACGCCGGTCCCAGCAACAGACAGTCGACCGACCTCAAAGCAGGTGGCCTTCGCCGAGCGCATCGCCCGGATCAAGCGGCGCGCCGTCCCGGACGAGTGCTTCCGCGACAAGGGGCTGATGTCGAAGTGGATCGACGGCAACAGGTGAGGGCCGCGCCCCCCATCGGGAACGGCCTGTCGCCAAGGCATTGGAGCCGCAAGCAGGGAAGCCTCCCGCGCGGGACCGTTTCAGCGGCCGGTCAAGCGCCCGTGACGCGCCAGATGACGTCGCCCACATCATCCGCCATCAATAGCGATGTCTTGTCCGGACCGATCGTCACCCCGACCGGGCGTCCATAGGCGGTTTTCTCGTCATCGGACAGGAAACCGCTGAGGATGTCCCGGGGCGGGCCACTTGGGCGACCATTCTCGAAGGGTACGAAGATCAGCTTGTAGCCGCTGAGCTTCGAGCGGTTCCACGATCCGTGCTGCCCGATCACCATGCCATCCCCGAAGCCCGGCAATGTCCCGGCGGGCATCCAGCAAAGCCCCAACGACGCCGTATGCCCGCCCAAGGCATAATCCGGCGTTATCGCGCGGGCGACGAGGGCTGCGTCCTGCGGCACCCGGTCATCTACCGTGCGGCCCCAATAGCAATAGGGCCAGCCATAGAAGCCCCCGTCCTGTACCGAGGTCAGGTAATCGGGGGGCGTTTCATCTCCCAGCCCGTCACGCTCATTGACGACGGTCCAGAGCGTGCCGGTCACAGGCTCCCACGCCATCCCCACGGCATTGCGCAGGCCCGAGGCGAAGATACGCACCGCGCCCGTTTGGGTATCCAGCTCCCAGATCGCGGCGCGGCCCTCTTCGACCTCCATCCCCTGATCGGCGATGTTCGACAGTGACCCGACGCCGGCATAGACCTTGGTGCCATCGGGCGACACGATCAGGCTGCGCGTCCAGTGCCCGCGCGGCTTGAAGCTGACCAGCTTCTGCCCGCTCCCCGTCAGGGCTGTGGCCCCCGGGGTATAGTCGAAGACCACGATCCCGTCGGTATTGCCGAGGTAAAACTTCTCGCCGATCAGCGCCATGCCGAAGGGCTGATTCTGGTTCTGGACAAAGATCTCGCGGATCTCGGCCACCCCGTCGCCATTCGCGTCCCGGAACAGCGTCACCCGGTTGGCGCTTTCGCCGATGGCCTTGGCCCGCCGCATCACCGCCTGGGCCGCATGGTCCATCATGGTCTTGGGCGGCCCGGCCTGCTCTTTGGACTCTGCCACCAGAACATCGCCATTCGGCAGAACCTCGATCCAGCGCGGGTGCTCCAGACCGGAGGCAAAGGCGTTGACCTTGAGGCCCGGCGCGCAGGTGGGAACGTGGCCCTCCACCCAACCTTTGGCGACGGGCATCTTCAGGGTCATGATGCCCTGCTTTTTCGCCTCGGGGATCTGCGGGCTTGGTCCCATAGCCTGATGTGCAGGCGACCCCATACGACGCAGAAGCGCCACCGTGCCGCCGACCGCTGCGGCCGCCTTTGCGATAAGATCCATGTCGTCCTCCGGGCTGCTTGATGAGCATCGTAGCGGGAGTCCCGGCGACACAACAGCAGGTTCTCCCCGATCATGCCTTTGCTTTACCGGCGCCGTCGCGGGCAAAGCGGAAATTTTTATGAGCACCGGACATCCAGATGCTGGCCGTCACAGCCAGTTGCCCTCCGGCACTGGAGAGCGTGACAGCCTGACCTTGGCTCTACCCTTCCAGCGCCGCGGCGATCATCTTGCTGGCGCCCGACAGATCGCCCAGCTTCTGCCCTGCCTCGATCAGGCCGCGGTTGCGGCCTGCGCGGGCCTGCCGTGCCACGGCCTCGGCGAGCACCTCGGGCGCTTCGTCCGGCGGCAGGATCAGCACGCCGCAGGCATCCATCACCACCAGATCGCCGGGCATCACCGGGACGTTGCCGCAAGACACCGGCAGGTTCACCGCGCCGCCCAGATCGTTGAGCCGCGTGGTGATCGCCGAAACCCCGGTGCAGAACACCGGCAGGCCGACCTCGATGATCTCATCGGAATCGGTGCAGGGACCGTCGAGCACCACCGCCACCGCCCCGGCGACCTTGGCGGCAAAGGCGACTCCGCCGCCAAGGCAGGCGTGGCGCGTATCGCCCAGACGATCGATCACCACCACATCGCCGGGCCGTACCACAGACATCGCATGGTGCAGCATGGTCGAACAGGTGCCGGGGATCGCCACCGTCACCGCAGTGCCGGTCAGCGTGCCTGTGATCGGCGCAATCGGGCGCAGCTCGCGGCTAACAAAGCCGCGGTGGCGGAAATGGCCGATGGTGGCAATCTCCACCTCGCGGAAGCCGACAAGCAGCGCCTCCTCCACCGCCTCGGGGCGCGGGCCGATCTGGTATTTCTTCATGGCTGCTGTCCTTGGCTCGGGCGGTCCTGCCAGTCGCGCCCGGGCACGGCCGACAGCAACTCGCGGGTATAGGGTTCGCGCGGATTGGCGAACAGCTCGGCCGCCGGTCCCTGCTCCACGATCACTCCGCGCTGCATCACCGCGATCCGGTCGCAGATGCGAGAGGCGACGCGCAGGTCATGGGTTATGAACAGCAGGCCGAATTGCAGATCCTTCTGCATCTGCGCCAGCAGCTCGAGGATCTGCGCCTGCACCGACACATCCAGCGCCGACACGCTCTCGTCGGCGATCAGCAGGTCGGGCTGCACGGCGAGCGCGCGGGCGATGCAGATGCGCTGGCGCTGGCCGCCCGAAAACTCATGCGGAAAGCGCCGGGCGGCGCTGCGCTCCAGCCCCACTGCCTCGATCAGGTCCAGCGCGCGGGCCTTTGCCTCCTCGCGTGGCAGGCCGTGGATGATGGGCCCCTCGGCAATCGCGTCGCCGACCGCGTGGCGGGGGTCGAGCGCGGTGTAGGGGTCCTGGAACACGATCTGTACCTTGCGCCGGGCATGGCGCAGGGCACTGCCGGTCAGGCCGGTGAAGGCGCCGTTGTCGATCACAACCTCGCCCCCGTCCGGTTCCACCAGACGGATCACGCATTGCGCCAGCGTGGACTTGCCGCTGCCGCTTTCCCCGACAAGGCCGAGCGTCTCGCCGCGCCGCAGGGTTACATCCACACCCTTCAGCGCCGCAACCTCGCGGCTGGCGCCGATCAGGGTGCGGGTCTTGTAGGTCTTGGTCAGCCCTTCGGCGCGCAGCACCGGCTCGCCCAGCACGGCCGCCGTGGTCTTGGGGGCAAGTCGCGGCACGGCAGCGATCAGTTGCCGCGTATAGTCGGCCTGCGGATCGTTCAGCACCGCATCGCGGGTGCCGATCTCGACCAGCTTGCCGTGGCGCATCACCGCCACCCGGTCGGCAATCTCTGCCACCACCCCGAAGTCATGGGTGATGAACAAGATGCCGGTGCCATGCGTGCTGCGCAGGTCCAGCATAAGCTTCAGGATCTGCGCCTGCGTGGTCACATCCAGCGCCGTCGTCGGCTCATCGGCGATCAGCAGCGCCGGGTCCAGCGCCAGCGCGGTGGCGATCATCACCCGCTGGCATTGCCCTCCCGACAGCTGGTGCGGATAGGCGCGCAAGATCGCTTCGGGGTCGGGCAGGCGCACCTCGCGGAACAGCTCGATCACCTTCTCGCGGATCTCGGCGGCCTTCAGGTCGGTATGCAGGCGGAACACTTCGGACACCTGCGCGCCGACGCGGTAGATCGGATTCAGCGCCGCGATGGGTTCCTGAAACACCATCGCCAGCCGCCGCCCCGACAGCCGCAACCGCTCGCTCCGGGACAGGCGCAGAAGGTCGCGGCCTTCGAACATGATCTCGCCTTGCGGGCGTGGCAGGTTGGTCGGCAGCAGCCCCATCAGCGACAGCGCGGTCAGCGACTTGCCCGACCCGGTTTCGCCGACGACGCACAGGATCTCGCCCCGGTTCAGCGTCAGCGACAGGTCTTCGACCGCGAAGGGGCGGTCGGCGCCGCGTGGCAGCGGCACCGAAAGATGGCGGATGTCGATCAGTGGGCCAGTTTGCGGAATCGGGTCTGTCATGCTCCTGCCCCCCCTGCCCCGGCATTAAGCTGGCGCGGGTCGTGCTGGCGCAAGTGGGCCACCAGCCGCGCGCAATGCCCCGTCAGATGCTCGACGATCAGCCGCCCCGCCTCGGCCGAGGCCAGCGCCGGATCGCCGCCCAGCATCCCGTCGGGGTGCAACTCATGCCCGTCCAGCGGCAGGTTCAGCGGCAAGCCTTCGAAGCGCACGCCGCTTACGCCCATGGCCGGCAGCCCCATCGCCTGTGCCGGGACAGCGGCGCGCATCAGGTCGGGGCGCATCGTGTCGGGACGCAGATACATCGAGACAGAGGTGACAGGATCGCCGCCATGCCCGCGCGCCTGAGCGGCGCCAGGGCCGTGGATCTGCGTCCACAGGCTATCCGGGATAGACCGCCACAGGTCGATGGAGGCGACGGCCACCCCTGTCTGGCGGCGGATGCCGCGCAGCGTCTGATCGATCAGCGAGGCGTTGGTGGAATGCCCGTTCACGATCAGCAGCCGCCGGATGCCATGGTCGAGGAAGGAGGTCGCCATATCCTCGATCACCGCGCAGAACGTCGCCGCCCGCAGCTGGATGCCGCCAGGATAGCCGCGGAAGAATTCGGCATAGCCAAAGGGCAGGCAGGGCGCGGCGATGGCACCCGACGCCTTGGCCGCGCGCAGGGCGATCTCTTCGGCCAGAAGATAATCGCCCATCGGCGCATGGGGGCCCTGCTCCTCATGGCTGCCAAGCGGCAGCAGGATCACCGGATCCTCGGCCAGACGGTCGCGGAACTCCGCGACCGTCATGTCTTTCAGCGCGTGCTTCACGCCGGCAGCGTCATGTAATCGCCGAAGAGGCGCATTTCGCCATCGGGGCGCGGCACGAACTCGATATCGGCGCGGTGGGCCCAGTTATAGACGCTCTTCCACAGGTAATACCCCGGGGTCACGTCCTGCCAGGCCTGCGACAGCTTCAGATAGGCAGCCTTGCGCTCCTCGAACTCCACTGCTTCCTCGAACTCCTTGCCAGCGGCCAGATATTCCGGCGTCGGGTCCCAGGTCTTCCAATGCGCGGTAGACCGGCTTGCCGTCGGGCCCCAGTCCAGCCACAGCGGCTGATAGGGGTCGCCGGGGATGAAGTCCGTCGACATCGACATGTTCATCAGGTGGTAGGGGCGGGTATAGACCAGCTCGAAGTTGTCGAGGATCACCGCCTGCACGTTGACGCCGATCTGGCGCCACTGCTCGACCATGATCTCTGCCGCGGCTTCGTAGTTCGGGTAGAACTGCCGGGTGATGTGCCAGCGCAACACCTGCCCGTCATAGCCAGAAGCCTCGACCAGCGCCTGCGCCGCCTCGGGGTCATAGGGCAGCGGGTTCACCATGTCCGGGTCGTAGAAATCGCCATATTCGGGGAAGTTGAACGGCACGGCGGGGTGGAAGGTCGTCTCGCCGAACAGCGCCTGCACGATGGCGTCCATGTCGATGGCCTGCACCATTGCCTTGCGCAGGTTCACATCCACCAGCGGGTTGTCTTCCGGGTCGGGCCGGGTGTTGAAGGCAAATGCCGGGTAGTTGCCGGCCAGCGCCCGCGCGACGATCACTTCGTCATAGCTGGCAAGCTGCGCTTCCTGGTCGGTGGGGATGTTGGCGATGAAGTCGAACTCGCCCGAGACCAGCCCCGCCATCCGGCCCGCAAATTCCGGCACGATGCGCCAGATCAGCTTTTCGGCCGGCGGCGTGCCGCCCCAGTAGTCGTCGAACGCCTCCATCTCCAGCACTTCGCCGGACCGGAACAGCGTCACCCGGTAGGGGCCGGTGCCGATGGGGGCCTGTCCAAAGGCATCGACGCCCATTTCCAGATAGGCCGCCTTCGGCACGACGAACCCGATATAGCCTGTCAGCTTGCCGGGGATGTAGGGGTCTTCGCGCTCTGTCTCGATCTCGACCGTCAGGTCATCGATGGCCTCGACCCGCACGAAGCCCGCGGTGAAGGTCTTGCCCCGCGGCTCGAACGGGCTCTCGCCCCACAGCCGTTCCGGCCCAAGGGTGAAGGCCACATCCTCGGCGGTCATCGTCTCGCCGTTGTGGAATTTCACGCCCTCGCGCAGCTTGATCGTCCAGACCTTGCCATCGCGCGACCATTCGGTCGCAAGGCCCGGCACCAGCGCCAGCCCCTGCTCATCTGCGATGTAGTCCCGCTCGACCAGATGCGAGTAGATGTTGGGGAAGAACCGCCGTGTGGTGGTCGAAATCCCGTTGATGGTGTTGATATTGGCCCAGAGATTGTCGACGGCGATGGTCAGCGTCGGGCGGACCCCGTCCTGCGCGTGAGCCAGCGACTTCGGCAACCACAGCGTCGCCGCCCCGGCCCCAAGCGAATATTTCCCAAAGTTGCGTCTGCTGATCATCGGCTAGCCTCCGGTTGGATTTCAGGGTTTCAGGTGGTTCTCGTCTTCAGCATCGGATCCAGCCGGTCGCGTAGGGCATCCCCCAGCAGCGACATCGAGAGGGTGATCAGGAAGATCAGCGCCCCCGGCCAGACCGAGATCCACCAGGCGGTGGACAGGTAATCGCGCCCGTCGCCCAGGATCTGCCCCAGGCTGGTGTTCGGCGGCTGGATCCCCAGCCCCAGGAAGGACAGCGAGGTTTCCAGCAGGATGATCTGCGGGAAGGTCAGCGTCACCTGCACGATCAGCGCCGAGGCGACATTGGGCAGGATATGGCGCAGGTAGAGCCGCCCCGGACCTGCCCCCAAAGCCTCGACCGCGCGGGCATAGGGCTGCGCGCGCGCTGACAGCACCACGCCGCGGGCCAGCCTTGCATAGGTTTCCCAGCCGAACATCCCCATCAGGATGACGAACAGCACCATGGAGTTGCCAAAGAACGCCAGCAGCGTCAGCGCGATCAGGATGAAGGGCAGCGAGGCCTGGAAATCCACGAACATCATCAGGATTTCCTCGGTCAGCCCGCGGAAATGCGCGGCGAGGAAGCCGACGAAGGTGCCGAAGATCGCCCCGATCAGCGTGCCCGCCAGCGCCACCGACAATGACATCTGCAGCCCGGCGACCAACCGCGCGACCATGTCACGCCCGATCCGGTCAGTCCCCAGCGGAAACTCGGCGCTGCCGCCCATGAAGGCGGGGGGCTGCAAGCGGCTCATCAGCGCCTGATCGGTGACCAGATGCGGGGTGAAGACATTGCCGAACACGGCGGCGGCGACGGCTGCGACCAGAATGCTGCTGGCCATGACGGTGATGACGTTCGGACGGCTCATTTCGCGCCCTCGCGGATACGGGGATCCAGAAGACCGTAGAGCAGGTCCACGATCAGGTTGGCCAGGACCATCGTCACCGCGATCACCAGCACCAGCCCCTGCACCACCGCCAGATCGCGCTGCGACACGGCCACTACCAGCAGCCGCCCGATCCCCGGCCAGGCGAACACCGATTCAATCACGATGGCCCCGGCGACCAGCTGCCCGAGGTTGAGGCCGATCACCGTGACGATGGGAATGGCGGCGTTGGGCAGGGCGTGGAACAGCACGCGCTGCCAGAACGGCACCCCGCGCGCCGAGGCGGCGCGCATATAGGGCTTTTCCAGCACCTCGAGCATCGCGGACCGGGTGAAGCGGGCCAGCGTGCCGGCGGTGAAGGTGGCCAGCGTGACCGAGGGCATAAGCAGGTGCAGGAAGGTTCCCGTGCCCGAGGACGGCAGGATTTGCAGGTAAAGCGAGAACAGAAGGATCAGCAGGATGCCCAGAAAGAAGTTCGGCAGCGCAAAGCCGAAGACCGCGAAGACCATCACGATCCGGTCGGTCAACCGCCCGCGCCGCAGCGCCGCGACGATGCCCGCCGGAATGCCGATGATCGCGGCGATGATGAAGGCCGCAAGCCCCAGCTGCGCCGTCGCCGGCAAACGCTCCAGGATGATCTCCAGCACCGGGCGGCTGTCGCGCAACGAGTTGCCGAACTGCCCCGTCGCCATCTGGCCCACATAGCTGACATATTGGGCGAAAAGTGACCGATCCAGCCCCCAAAGCTCGCGGAAATGCTCGATCTCGTCCGGCATGGCGTCGGCGCCCAGCAGCGCCACAACCGGGTCGCCCGAGGTGCGCAGCACGATGAACGCGAAGGTCACAACGAACCACAGCGTGATCACCGTGCGCACAAGTTTGATCAGCCAGAAACGGGTCATGAACCTCTTGCCTGTCCGGGTAAGAGTTCAGCGAACCATGCGACTGCAGCGAGATCAATTCCCTAATCAGCAATGGTTTGATATGTTCTGCATATGAATACCGGGATCGACCTTCGCCAGCTTCGCTATTTCGTCTGCCTCGCAGAGGAGCTGCACTTTGGCCGCGCAGCCCAAAGGCTTGGCATCGCGCAGGCCCCGCTCAGCCAACAGATCCGCGCGATGGAAGAACGGCTTGGCGTGGCGCTGTTCCACCGCACCACCCGCCGCACCCGGCTGACGGCGGCGGGCGATACGCTGCTGCGCCACGCGCGCGGCCTGCTGGGGGGAATGGACCTTGCCGTCGCGCAGACCCGCGCGATGGCAGGGGAGACGACGGGCCGGATCACCGTCGCAGGCGTCAATCTAGCGATGACACATGTGATTCCGCCAATCCTTGCGGAGTTCCGCAAGGCCTGGCCGGCGGTCATCGTCGATATCATCCACCTCAGCACCTCGGAACAGCTGCGCAGGCTTGAACTGGCCGAGATCAACGTCGCCTTCATCCGCCCGACCGAACGGCCGCCCCATGCGCAGGTGGAGACACTGATGCGCGAGGGGTTCGTTGCGGCGCTGCCCACGGGCCATCGGCTGACGGCGCAAGAGTCGGTGAGCCTGCAGGACCTCGCGCAAGAACCCCTGATCGGCTATGCGCCCATCCTTGGCGCCAGCTATGCCACGCTGCTGATGAACGAGTTCCGGCGCGCCGGCCTGCATCTGCGGATCGTGCAGGAATGCACCCACACCACCTCGGTCGCGGCGCATGTCGCCTCGGGGCTGGGGGTGGCGGTGATGCCGGCCTGGATCACCAATATCCGCTCGCCTTACCTCGAGTTCCGCCCCGTCCCGGAGCTGCCCCGCGCCATCGAGCTGGTGGCGGCATGGCCCGGGGGGGAGAGCTCGCCCATCGTTCTGGACTTCCTCGAAACCACGCGCCGTGTGTCACGGCGGATCGCGGGCGAGCTTGGCATGGATGCTGTCGGCACGGACGCGCCTTGACCTGCGGTCAGACGAGGATGTCGATCTCGCGCGGGGCCTTGCCCGTCTCGATGGCCTGAAGATTGCCGAACATGCGGGTCAGCGAGGTCGCAAAGCTGTCGGCCGAGATTGCAGCGATATGCGGCGTCAGCACCACGCGCTCCAGCCCCAGCAGCGGGTTGCCGGGCTGGATCGGCTCGGCCGCGAACACGTCGATGCCGGCGCCGCGCAGCCGGCCCTCGCGGATCGCGTCGGCCAGTGCCTGTTCGTCCAGCACCCCGCCGCGGGCAGCGTTGATCAAGATCGCACTCGGCTTCATCAGCGCCAGTTGATCGCGGCCGATCATGTCGCGGGTGGAGGCGTTCAGCTCGCAGTTCAGCGTCACCACATCGGCCGTGGCCAACATCTCCGCCAGTGGGGCGAAGCGGATGCCAAGCTCCGCCTCTTCCGTCGCAGGCAGCGGGCTGCGCTTGGTGTAGATCACCGTGCAGCCAAAGCCGCGCAGAAGCCGGACCAGCGCCTTGCCGATATATCCCATGCCGACGATCCCGACCGTCTTGCCCGACAGCGTCATCGAGGTGGGCGCAAGCGAGCCCTTCAGCCAGTCCCCACCGAGGATGCCCACATGTCCCCGCACCAGATTGCGGTTCACCGACAGGATCAGCCCCAGCGTCGTTTCTGCCACCGTCACCGCGTTCGACCCCGTGGTCCGGAGCACCCGCACTCCGTGTTGCCGGGCGGCTTCGAGGTCGATCCCGTCATAGCCGACGCCCCATTTGTGCACGGCCTTCAACCCCGGCGCCGCCATCATCGCCGCTGTCACCGGCACATCGCCGGTGATGGCATATTGCGCGCCGCTGATCGCCGCAAGCTGATCCTCGGGCGAACGGGAGGCGGCCGTCGTCAGGTTCCACCCCGCCGGCAGGAAGGCCGCAATCCGCTCCAGCCGGTCGGGCATGGCAGGGTCGAGCATCACAACAGTGGTCATCGGAATCTCCGTGGTCAGATCTGAAAGCGCACGCCCGGGCGCGCAAGGCCGCCGCCCTGTGCCATGACGGTGCCATCGGCGCGCCAGCAGGCGGCACCGGTCATCATGCCGTCAGGGTCAAACGCGATGGCGTTCATACCGCCGCCGATGGTCTTGGCCAGCTGCACCTTATGCCCCCTCGCCCGCAGCGCATCGGCCATGCCCGCATAGGCCGGCTCCAGCTCGACATGCGGGCCGTCGGTCCAGAGGCGCGGCGCCTCCACCGCCTCTTGCAGAGTCATGCCGTGGTCGATCAGGTTGACGATGGCCTGCATGGCGGATGGGAAGATCCGCACCGCCCCCGGCAGCCCAAGCGCATAGAGCGGGCGGCCGTCCTTCAGCACCATCATCGGCGCCATCGAGGTCGGCACCCGCTTGCCCGGCGCGATCGACAGCGCCTGCCCCGGGTGCGGGTCATAATTCAGCATGTAGTTGTTGGGGATGATCCCGGTTCCCGGCACCATGATCCGCGCGCCGAACAATCCGTTGAGCGTGTGGGTGGAGGCGACGACATTTCCCTCGCGATCCGCCACCGTCAGATGCGTCGTGTCGCGGCTTTCATGGCCCTGCACCCCGGGCGCGCCCGGCTGCGCCACATCGCGCAGGCGACTTTGGCAGGCGAGGGCGTAGTCCTCGGAGATGAATTTCCCGACCGGCACATCCACGAAATCCGGGTCGCCCGAGGCGGCGCGGCGGTCCTCGAACGCCACGCGGATCACCTCGGCCAGCAGGTGCAGGCTGTCGGCGCTGCCGAAGCCCATGCCGCGAATGTCATGCGGCTCCAACATGTTCAGCATCTGCGCGACATGCACGCCCGAGGAGGCGGGCGGCGGTGGCCCGGCGATGATGTGGCCGCGGTAGCTGCTGAAGATCGCCTCGCGTTCGACCACGCGGTAGGCCGCCAGATCGTCCAGCGTCACATGGCCGCCGCTGGCCAGCCGGTCCACCAAGGCCCGCCCGAGTGCTCCGCCATGCAGTGCGTCCGCGCCCTCGGCCTGGATCAGCCGCAGGCTCTCTGCATAGTCCGCCATCACAAACCGGTGGCCGACCGGCACCGGCGCGCCACCCGGCAGGAACAGCCGCGCCATCTCGGGATCCGCCAGCAGGTCTTGCTGATGCTCACGCAGGGCGCCGTGCAGGTAGTTGCTGACCACAAAGCCGGAGGCCGCCGCCCGGATCGCCGGGGCGATCACATCGGCAAAGGGCAACTTGCCATAGCGTTCATGCATCAAACACCAGCCGCGCAGATTGCCCGGCACCGCCACGGCCGAGGCGCCGACCATGTTGCGCCGGCCCGCGGTGTCCATATAGGTCGGCGGCAGGTCCGACACGGTCTCGAACATGTCCGGCCGCGCGCCCTGCCCCGCGACGGACAGCGCGTCGATCACCACATGCCGGCCATCCGCCAACCGGATATGGGTGATACCGCCCCCGGCAATGCCGACCATCATCGGCTCGACCACCGTCAGCGTCAGCATCGCCGCCACGGCCGCGTCGATGGCATTGCCCCCCACCGCCAGCATCTCATTCCCCGCGGCGGAGCCAAGCGGGGCGTTGGTGACCACCACACCCAAGGCACCCGAGGCGGGGCGCTTTTCGCAGGTGAACGGCAGGGGAGATCTTTGATAATCCACGCGAAACCCTTCTGGATGGTCGGCGAACCCTTTGGATCCCGGGGGATCGGGTCAGAGCCCAACTCTAGCGCGGTCGGCCGCCGGGTAAACCCGCCTTCGGTGCTTGACCAAAGGCGGTATCTGGCCGAAACAGTCTCTATTCCGGCCAAAAGCACGACTTTTCAGATCTTGAACGCCACCAGCCGTTCGTAATGCGGCAGCGCTTGATCGGCCAGCGCCTGATACTCTGGCGAGAGCTCCGGCAACGGGCCTTCCGGCTCTTCGAAGCCGGTGGAGCGATGCACCGCGCCATACCAGTGCGGGGCCCAGATACCGTCGGAGGGGTGGCCTCCGGCGGGCCAGGTGAGCATGTTGTCGGTGAAGGGGATGCCGATGGACTGGCACAGTTTCTGAAGCGTTTCCCTCGGGTTAGCGCGGATGTCGAGGCTGTCGACAACGACCGGGGGGTGGCCCAGCCAACCCGTCACCTCGTCGAACAGTTCCGCCTGCTGGACGAAGCCGATGTCGGGCAAGGTCGGCCCTTCGCGCTTCTTTGCGTAGCTGGCCACCACCCGGGCAGGATGACGGATCAGGAACACGTTCACGCAGTCGCGCATGAAGCCGCGACCCACGCCCGGGATCATGTGGACGGTCATGTGTTTTTGGTAAAACAGGCTCTGTTCCTGCGGAATCGGGCCGGAACAGGCGGCTGCCACCTTGCCCGGATCCGCCTCATGCGCCGCCAATATCTCCGCCCGCATCGGGTGATCAAGGCCGGTGGCGGCGAGGTAGGCGGCATAGAACGGCTCGTCCCAGACGGCGCAATCGCCGCGGGCGGCGAAGGCGTACATCATCGCAGTCGAGAGGTTGCGGGGGCCTGACCACATGGCGATCCGCATCATGCAGAACCCATGCAGAAGTTATGCAGATACCATACATACGATTGCCGCATCATGCCGCCACGAGTCCCTTGTAGAGCCCGCGCAGACGCTGGGTCATCGGGCCCATCTCGCCGTTGCCGATCACTCGCCCGTCGATCATGCTGACGGGCGTCTGCGCGCCGAAGGTGCCGGTCAGGAAAGCCTCATCGGCGGAGTAGGTATCGACGAGGGAGAAGTTCCGCTCGAACACCGGGATGCCGTTGTCGCGGCACAGGCGGATGACCTTGCCGCGGGTGATGCCGTTCATGCAGTAGTCGCCGGTGCTGGTCCAGACCTCGCCCTTGCGGACGATGAAGAAGTTGCAGGCGTTGGTGGTGTTCACGAAGCCATGCAGGTCGAGCATCAACGCCTCGTCCGCGCCGGCCTTTTCGGCGGCGATGCAGGCGAGGATGCAGTTGAGCTTGGAATGCGAGTTCAGCTTGGGGTCCTGCGTCATCGGCAGGCCTCGCAGATGCGGCACGGTGGCCAGCCGGATCGGGCGCGGGATCTTGGGACGGGAATGTTCCATGATGATCACCATCGTCGGGCCGGATCGGCTGAGCGAGGGGTGCTGGAACGGCCGGTGCTTGACGCCGCGGGTGACCATCAGCCGGGCATGGGCATCGGTCTGCATGGCGTTGGCTTCTTGCGTGTCGAAGATTGCCTGCTTCACCTGATCGGGGGTCAGGGCGATGTCGAGGTCGATGGCCTTTGCCGCCTCGAACAGGCGTTCGATATGTTCATCGAGGAAGGCCCAGGTGCCGTCGTAAAGGCGGATGCCCTCCCACACGCCATCGCCCAGCATGAAGCCCGAATCATAGACGCTGACCATCGCCTGCGCCTTGGGCACCACGCGGCCGTTGACCCAGATCAGGATCTGTTCGTTGCGGGCATCGTCTTCGGCCTGGTGGGTGGTGACGTGGTCGGCGGTGTCGGTCATGGGCGCGCGCTCCTGCTTTGGCGGAAGGTTAGGCGGGCAGACGGGGGAAGCCTAGCCCCGCTGCGACAGGAAATCCGTCACTTCGGACAGGTCGGGGATCGCGTCGGCGGTGCCGGCCTTCGTGACCTTCAGCGCGGCGGCGGCAGCGGCAAGGGTCAGCGCCTGTGCCGGGGTCTGTCCGGCATCGAGGGCAGCGGCGAAATAGCCGGCGAAGGTGTCGCCGGCGCCGGTGGTATCGACGGCCTGCACCTTCAGTGCCGCAGCGTGGGCGCGGGCGCCGGTGGCGTTGGAGACCCACTCTGCCCCGTCCTTGCCGCGGGTGACGAGGAGTTCGGGGACCGGCACCTGATCCAGCGTGCACCCCAAAGCGGCGCAGAGCTGGTCCGCCTCCACCGCGTTCAGGACAAGGATGGAGGTATGGGGCAGCATAGCCTGCACCGCATCAGGGTCGAAGGGCGCGGCGGAGCAGATCACCCGCGCGCCCTGCGCCCGGGCGAGGGCTGCGGCGGCAGGGGCATGGGCGGTTTCGTTCTGCACCAGAAGCGTGTCCGCCGGGCCGATGCCGACCAGCGCCGCCTGCACGGTGGCAAGGTCGAGCGCCTGATTCGCGCCGGGGAACAGCACGATGCTGTTTTCCGCGGACGGATCGACGGTGATGATCGCGTGACCGGTCGGCACCGGCAGCACGGCGATCTGCGCGACATCGACGCCGTAGCCCGCGATGCGGTCCCGCGCCCATGCACCCTCTGCCCCAACTGCGCCGATATGCAGCACCCGCGCCCCGGCCCGCGCCGCCGCGACCGACTGGTTCGCGCCCTTGCCGCCGAGGCCGACCGTGTAGTGGGTCGCCGCCAGCGTCTCACCGGGCGCCGGCAGATGCGGCACCCGGTAGACATGGTCGATATTGATCGAACCGAGGTTGTAGATCATCTAGCCCAGCTGCCCCAGCCGACAGGCGGCGATGGTCGCCATGTTGAGGATATCGTTGACCGTGGAGTTGGTAGAGCAGATCTGGATCGGCTTTTCGACGCCGGTCAGGATCGGCCCGATTACCGTGGCGCCGGCCATTTCCTGCATCAGCTTGACCGAGATGCTGGCGGAATGCCGCGCCGGGACCACCAGCACGTTGGCGGGGCCGGTGAGACGGCAGAACGGGTAATGCGCCATCTGCTGCGGATTCAGCGCCACATCGACGGTCATCTCGCCATCATATTCGAAATCCACGCCCCGGGCATCGAGCACCTGCGGCGCGATATGCATCTTGGTCGCACGCTCTGACACCGGATAGCCGAAGGTCGAGAAGGAGAGGAACGCTACGCGCGGTTCCAGCCCCAGCCCGCGGGCCACCTGCGCACCGCGCTCGGCGATATTGGCAAGGTCATGCTCGTCGGGCCATTCATGCACCAGCGTGTCGCCGATCAGCACGATCTTGCCCTTGTGCAGCACGGCGGTGATGCCGACGGCGCCATCGGAGGCCTGGGCGTCGAAGACGTGGTTGATCAGCTCCAGCACATGCGCCGATTTGCGGGTGGCGCCGGTGACCATGCCATCGCCATGGCCATGCGCCAGCATCAGCGCCGAGAACACATGCCGGTCGCGCGAGGCAAGCTTGTGGACATCCTCGCGGTCGAGGCCCTGACGTTGCAGGCGGCGGTAGAGGAAGTCGCGATAGGCATCGAGATGGCGGGTATTGGCGGCGTTGACCACCTGCAGCTCGCGGCTGGCATCGCCGAGGCCGGCGGCTTCGAGTTTCTCCTTCACATCCGCCTCGCGCCCGACGACCAGCGCCTGACCAAGCCCGGCGCGTTGCCAGGCGACGGCGGCGCGCAGAACGCGGGGGTCATCGCCTTCGGCAAAGATCATGCGGGCCTGCGCGCGCTTGGCGCGGGCGTGGATGCCCTGCAGGATGCTGGCGGTCGGGTCCATCCGGGCGCGCAGGGATTGCGCATAGCCGGCCATGTCGATGATCGGGCGGCGGGCGACGCCGGTATCCATGCCGGCCTTGGCCACGGCTGGCGGGATCACGTAGATCAGCCGCGGATCGAAGGGGGTGGGGATGATGTAGTCGCGCCCGAAGCTCAGCTTGCGGCCATAGGCCATCGCCACCTCATCGGGCACATCCTCTCGCGCCAGTTCGGCAAGGGCGCGGGCGCAGGCGATCTTCATCTCGTCATTGATCGCGCGGGCGTGGATGTCGAGCGCGCCGCGGAAGAGGTAGGGGAAGCCGAGGACGTTGTTGACCTGATTGGGATAATCGCTGCGGCCGGTGGCGACGATGGCATCGGCGCGCACGGCATGGGCCTCTTCGGGCGTGATCTCGGGGTCGGGGTTCGCCATGGCGAAGATCACCGGGTTGTCGGCCATGCTGGCGACCATGTCCGCGGTGACCGCGCCCTTGGCAGAGACGCCGAGGAACACATCGGCGCCCTTCATCGCGTCATCCAGCGTGCGCGCCTCTGTGCGCGCGGCATGGGCCGATTTCCACTGGTTCATGCCCTCGGTGCGGCCCTGATAGATCACGCCCTTGGTGTCGCACATGATGCAGTTGTCATGGCGGGCGCCCATCGACTTCAGCAGTTCAAGGCAGGCGATGCCCGCGGCGCCCGCGCCATTGAGGACGATCTTCACATCCTCGATCTTCTTGCCGGTAATCTCCAGCGCGTTGATCAGGCCCGCGGCGCAGATCACCGCCGTGCCGTGCTGGTCGTCATGGAACACTGGAATGTCCATGATTTCCTTCAGGCGCTGCTCGATGATGAAGCATTCGGGGGCCTTGATATCCTCAAGGTTGATGCCGCCGAAGGTGGGGCCCATGAGGGAGACCGCCTTGATGATCTCCTCCGCATCCTCGGTATCCAGCTCGATGTCGATGGCGTTGACGTCGGCGAAGCGCTTGAACAGCACCGCCTTGCCCTCCATCACCGGCTTGGAGGCCAGCGCGCCGAGATTGCCCATGCCAAGGATCGCGGTGCCGTTCGAGATGACGGCGACCATGTTGCCCTTGACGGTATAGTCATAGGCCGTCTCGGGCCGGTCCGCGATGGCCTGCACCGGCACCGCAACGCCGGGACTGTAGGCGAGGCTCAGGTCGCGCTGCGTGGCCATCGGCGTGGTGGCGACGATCTCGTATTTCCCGGGCGTCGGGTCGAGATGATAGGCCAGCGCCTCTTCGGGCGTGATGCGGGTCTTGATGGACATGTGGGGCTGGCTCCTCCTGCAAGCCTGCGCGTTCTAGCGCCCCTGCAGCGTTGTCACAACGCTTTGTGCAAGCCGCGCCGCGGCAGGGGGCCTTTTCGCGCCCGCCCCGCTCCGCTAGGGTCCGGCGTCACAAAAGGGAGTGCCGCGTGTCCGAACCGACCGTCACGCCGATGATGGCGCAATATCTGCAGATCAGGGAGGCCAATCCGGGGGCGCTGCTGTTCTACCGGATGGGCGACTTCTACGAGATGTTCTTTGACGATGCCGTGGCCGCCTCGGCCGCGCTCGACATCGCGCTGACCAAGCGCGGGTTGCATCTGGGGCAGGATATCCCGATGTGCGGGGTGCCGGTCCATGCCGCCGAGGGCTATCTGCTGACGCTGATCCGCAAGGGCTTTCGTGTGGCGATTGCCGAGCAGATGGAAGACCCGGCCGAAGCGAAGAAGCGCGGCAGCAAATCGGTGGTGGCGCGCGATGTGGTGCGGCTGGTGACGCCGGGCACCCTGACCGAGGAAAGCCTGCTGGAGGCGCGCCGCCACAACTACCTCGCCGCCTGGGCCGAGGTGCGCGGCGAGGCGGCGCTGGCCTGGGCCGATATCTCCACCGGCGAGTTCCGGGTGATGGATTGCCCGATGGTGCGGCTGGCACCGGAGCTGGCGCGGCTGGCCCCCCGCGAGGTGCTGGTCAGCGAGGCGCGAGAGGCCGATTGTGCAGGAATAGTCTCTGATTTCCGCGCCGCGCTGACGCCGCTGTCGCGGGGGTCATTCGACAGTCTGGGCGCGGAAAAGCGGCTCTGTGCCTTGTATGGAGTCGGCAGCCTGCAGGCCTTTGGCAGCTTCGGGCGGGCCGAACTGTCGGCGATGGGCGCGCTGGTCGACTATCTGGAGCTGACGCAGCGCGGCAAGCTGCCGCTGCTGCGCGCCCCGGTGCAGGAAATCGCCGGGGCCGCGATGCAGATCGATGCGGCGACACGGCGGAACCTGGAGCTGACGCAGGCGCTGTCGGGCGGGCGCGAGGGCTCCTTGCTGGCGGCCATCGACCGGACGGTGACGGCGGGGGGCGCACGGCTGCTGGAACGGCGGATCTCGGCGCCCTCGCGCGACCTTGGCCAGATCCGCGCGCGGCTGGAATCGGTGCGATTCCTGCTGGAACAGAGCCGCTTGCTTGAGGATCTGCGCGAGGATCTGCGCCGCTGCCCGGACATAGACCGCGCGCTGAGCCGGCTGGCGCTGGACCGCGGCGGGCCACGCGATCTGGTGGCGATCCGCACCGGGCTGGAGCAGGCAGAACGCATCGCGGCGCGGTTGGCGGGGGCGGAGGCTCCGGGGCTGCTGGCCGAGGCTGTGGCGGCGCTTGGCGGACAGGAGCCGCTGGTGGCATTGCTGGGCGCCGCGCTGGCCGCCGAACCGCCGCTGCTGGTGCGCGATGGCGGCTTCATCGCGCCGGGCTTCGACGCGGAACTGGATGAGACGCGCGCGCTGCGCGACGAAGGCCGCGGCGTGATCGCACGGATGCAGGCGGAGTATATCGAACGGACAGGGATTCCCGCGCTGAAGATCAAGCACAACAACGTGCTGGGATATTTCATCGAGACGACGGCCACCCATGCCGAACGGATGCTGGCGCCGCCGCTGAACGAGACCTTCATCCACCGCCAGACCACCGCCAATCAGGTGCGCTTCACCACGCTGCCGCTGAACGAGATGGAAACGCGGATCCTGAACTCGGCCAATCACGCGCTGGAGATCGAAAAGCGGCTCTATGACAGCCTGAAACGCGCGGTGATGGAGCAGGCGGCGGCGATTGGCGAGGCCGCGCGGGCGCTGGCCGGGATCGATCTTGCTGCGGGGTTCGCCGATCTGGCGGCGGGCGGCGACTGGTGCGAGCCGCTGGTGGATGACAGCCGCGCCTTCGTGGTGGAGGCGGGGCGGCATCCGGTGGTGGAGCGCGCGTTGAAGCGAAGCGGCGCGCCCTTCGTGGCCAATGACTGCGCGCTGACGGAGGGCGGCACACCGGCGATCTGGCTGCTGACCGGGCCGAACATGGCCGGCAAGTCGACCTTCCTACGGCAGAACGCGCTGATCGCGCTGCTGGCACAGGCGGGGGCCTTCGTGCCGGCGGCCCGGGCGCATGTCGGGCTGGTGAGCCAGCTTTTCAGCCGCGTGGGCGCGGCGGATGATCTGGCGCGGGGGCGGTCGACCTTCATGGTCGAGATGGTGGAGACGGCCGCGATCCTCAATCAGGCCGATGACCGGGCGCTGGTGATCCTCGATGAGATTGGCCGCGGCACGGCGACCTATGACGGGCTGTCGATCGCCTGGGCAGTGCTGGAGCATCTGCATGGCGCCAACCGTTGCCGGGCGCTCTTTGCCACGCATTACCATGAGATGACCGCGCTCGCCGCCAAGCTGGAGGGGGTGGAGAACGCCACCGTCCGGGTGAAGGAATGGGAGGGCGAGGTGATCTTCCTGCACGAGGTGCTGCGCGGCGCGGCCGACCGCAGCTATGGCGTGCAGGTGGCGCGGCTGGCGGGCCTGCCCACGGCGGTGATCGAGCGCGCCAAGGTAGTGCTGGAGGCGCTGGAAAAGGGCGAGCGCGAGGGCGGCGCAAGGCGGCAGGCGGTGGTGGATGACCTGCCGCTGTTCAGCATGGCGCGGGTGGCCCCTGCCCCGGTGCCTGTGGTTTCAAGGCCTTCGGTGCTGGAGGAACGGCTGGCAGCGCTGCATCCCGACGAGATGACGCCGCGCGAGGCACTGGCGGCGCTCTATGCGCTCAAGGCGGCGCTGGCGGAGCGGGAGTAAGCGGGGGCCAGCCCCCGCACCCCCGGGATATTTAGGCCAAAACGAATGAGCACGGCCCGCACCAATCCCCTGGCGCGGGCCGCTTCGTCTTGGACGGTCATCGGCGTCCCCGCCTGTACCGTGCCGCCACTCTGGCGGCGTATGGTTAAGAACTCGTTACCTGCTTCGTTTTGGTCCAAATATCCCGCGGGGGGTGCGGGGGGCGCGAAGCCCCCCGCTGCAACGGCAGGGCTCAGGACTTCGGCGTCGAACTCACGCCCACCTGCGCCGGGCGCAGCAGGCGGTCATGCAGCATGAAGCCTTCGGTCGCCACCTGGATGATGTCACCGGCCTTGGTGCCGGGCAGCGGCGCCTCGAACATCGCCTGGTGCTGCTGCGGGTCGAAGCGGTCGCCGACCTGGGGCACGATCGGTTCCATCCCGTGCTTGGTGAACACCTTGATCAGCTCGCGCAGCGTCAGCTCCACGCCCTCGATCAGCGCAGAAGCCGCGGCGCGCTGTTCATCCCCTGCCGCATCCAGCGCGCGGCGGAGCGCATCATAGACCGGCAGCAGGTCGCGGGCGAGCTTGGAGCCGCCATATTGCTCGGCCTCGCGCCGGTCACGTTCCGCCCGTTTGCGCGAGTTCTCGGCATCGGCCAGCGCGCGCATGAAGCGGTCGCGGAATTCGTCGCGCTCGGCGCGGATGGCCTCGATCTCGTCGAAAGCCGCCTCGTCCGCCGGTTCGGCGATCTGGGCCTGGTCTTCCAGGATTTCGTCCTTTTTCATCTCGCTCATATTCTATCCCTTGCCCCGGTCGGACAGCAGACGCCCGACCAGCTGCGCCGTGTAATCGACAATCGGCACGATGCGCCCGTAGTTCAGCCGCGTCGGTCCGATGACGCCGACGGCGCCGATGATCTTACGGTCAGCGTTCATATAGGGAGAGACCACCAGAGAGGAACCCGAAAGTGAGAAAAGCTTGTTCTCTGACCCGATGAAAATGCGCACCCCGTCGCCGGTTTCGGCGAGTTCGAGGAAATCGGCGATGTCGCGCTTGCGTTCGAGGTCATCGAAGAGGCTGCGGATACGGTCGAGTTCCTCGGCTTCGGCCGCGCCGACGAGGTTGGAGCGGCCGCGAACGATCAGCCGCTCATAGGGGAGGCCCTCGTTTTCCCACAGGGCGATGCCGCTTTCGACCATTTCGCGGGCGAGGCCGTCGAGCTCCTGCCGGCGCAGGGCGATTTCGCGGCCCATATGGGTGCGAAGCTCGGAAAGGGTGCGGCCCTCGGCAAGCGCGTTGAGGAAATTGGCCGCCTCGCGCAGCGAGCTGGGGGTCTGGCCGGCGGGCGGGCGGAAGACGCGGTTCTCGACATGGCCATCGGCGAAGACCAGCACGACCAGCGCGCGGTCGGCGGCGAGGCTGACGAATTCGATATGGCGGATCGGGGCTTCATGCTTGGGGGCCAGCACCAGGCTGGCGCCGCGGGTGATACCGGAAAGGGCAGAGCCGACGCGGTCCAGTAGCGATCCGACATCGGGCTCGTTGCCGCCCATGGTGGCGTCGATGCGCTCGCGGTCCGCGGCGGAGACGGTGGAGACCTCCATCAGCCCGTCCACGAACATCCTGAGGCCCAGCTGGGTCGGGATCCGGCCGGCCGAGATATGGGGGCTGTCGAGCAGGCCGAGATATTCCAGATCCTGCATCACGTTGCGGATCGTCGCGGCGCTGACCTTTTCGCTCATGCTGCGGGTCAGGGTGCGCGAGCCAACGGGTTCGCCATTGTCCAGATAGCCCTCGACCACACGGCGAAACACCTCGCGGCTGCGGTCATTCATTTCAGCGAGGATTCTGGACCCGTCGTTCATCATTCCCGTCCTATCGCGCCGGCCCATTAGAAAGGCTGCGGGGCTGGCGTCAACGCTGCTTTGCATGGGGTGTCGGGGCAGTCCGGGGTTGCATCGCGCCGGGTGCGGCCTGTAATTGGCCGCAAACGCGAAGAAAGGAAAGCCCATGCGCCCCTCTGGCCGGAAACTAAGCGAAATGCGCCCGATTTCAATCGAAACGGGGGTCACCAAACACGCCGAAGGATCTTGCCTGATCAAGGTCGGCGAGACCCATGTGCTGTGCACCGCCTCGCTGGAGGAAAAGGCGCCGCCCTTCCTGAAGGGCACCGGCAAGGGCTGGGTCACGGCGGAATACGGGATGCTGCCCCGCGCCACCCATACCCGCAACCGGCGTGAGGCGGCTGCGGGCAAGCAATCGGGCCGCACGCAGGAGATCCAGCGGCTGATCGGCCGGGCGCTGCGGGCGGGCGTGGATACCCGCGCTCTGGGGGAGCGGCAGATCACCGTGGACTGCGACGTGATCCAGGCCGATGGCGGCACGCGTTGCGCCTCGATCACCGGGGGCTGGATCGCGCTGCGGCTGGCAGTGAACAAGCTGCTGAAAAGCGGGCAGATTTCCACCGACCCGATCCTGGAGCATGTGGCGGCCGTCTCCTGCGGCATCTATGCGGGGCAGCCGGTGCTGGACCTCGATTACCTCGAGGACAGCGAGGCGGGCACCGATGGCAACTTCATCCTGACCGGATCGGCCAAGCTGATCGAGGTGCAGATGTCGGCCGAGGGCGCGACCTTCTCGCGCGGCGAGATGGGGCAGCTGCTGGACCTGGCCGAGGCCGGGATTGCAGAGCTGGTCGCGGCGCAGAAAGCGGCGGTGGCGTAATGGCGCGGTTCGAGGGCGACCGCCTGCTGGTTGCGACCCACAATGCCGGCAAGCTGGAGGAAATGGCGGCGCTGCTCGCCCCCTTCGGCGTGACGGTGGTGGGCGCGGCCGAACTTGGCCTGCCGGAACCGGCAGAGACCGAGAGCACCTTTGTCGGCAATGCGCGGATCAAGGCCCATGCGGCTACGAAGGCCACGGGCCTGCCGGCGCTGGCCGATGACAGCGGCATCGAGGTGGATGCGCTGGAGGGCGCGCCCGGCGTCTACACCGCCGATTGGGCGGAAACGCCGAACGGGCGCGACTTCGTGATGGCGATGACCCGGACCTGGGCGGAGTGCGAGGCGAAGGCGGCACCCCTGCCCCGCACGGCGCGGTTCCGCTCCACGCTGGTGTTGGCCTGGCCGGATGGGTCGGATCAGGTTTTCGAAGGCAAGGTCGAGGGCACTCTGGTCTGGCCGATGCGCGGCGCAGGCGGGCATGGCTATGACCCGATGTTCATGCCGGTTGGCCATGACATCACCTTTGGGGAAATGGATCCGGCGCTGAAGAACACGTTCAGCCACCGGGCCGATGCCTTCGCCAAGTTCGTTGCGGGGTGTTTCGCATGAAACGTATCTCTTCCGGCTCACCCTTCGAAGCCACGATGGGCTACTCCCGCGCCGTGGTGAAAGGCGGTTGGTGCTTCGTGTCGGGCACCACCGGCTATGATTATGCGACGATGACCATGCCCGAGGATGTGGCGCAGCAGGCGCAGAACTGCTTTGCCACGATCCGCGGGGCGCTGACCGAGGCGGGCTTTGCGATGGAGGATATCGTGCGCGTGCAATACACGCTGACCGATGCCGCCTTGGTCGATGCCGTGGTGCCGGTTCTGGGCGCGCATCTGGGCGAGATCCGCCCTGCCGCCACGATGGTGATTGCCGGGTTGATCCGCCCCGAGATGCTGATCGAGGTCGAAGTCACGGCCTTCCGGGGCTGAGCATGGACGATTGGCAGAACGGCGGGTTCGGACTTTATCTGCACTGGCCGTTCTGCGCCTCCAAATGCCCCTATTGCGATTTCAACAGCCATGTCGCGGCGGAAATCGACCAGTCGCGCTGGCAGGCGGCCTATCTGCGCGAGATTGACCGGGTGGGTGCGGAAACGCAGGGCCGCGTGCTGAACACCGTGTTCTTCGGCGGCGGCACCCCCAGCCTGATGGAGCCGGATCTGGTGGCGGCGATCCTGGACAAGGTGCGCGCGACCTGGCCGATGGGCAATGATGCCGAAATCACGCTGGAGGCGAACCCCGGCAGCGTCGAGGCCGGGCGCTTCCGCGGCTATCGCGATGCCGGGGTCAGCCGGGTGTCGATGGGCGTGCAGGCGCTGAACGATGCCGATCTGCGCCGTCTGGGGCGGCTGCATTCGGTGGCGGAGGCGCGGGCGGCCTTCGACGTGGCGCGGGGGACGTTTGAGCGGGTCAGCTTCGATCTGATCTATGCGCGGCAGGACCAGACGCCAGAGGCCTGGGCGGCGGAACTGCGGCAGGCGCTTGGGATGGCGATCGACCACCTGTCGCTGTACCAGCTGACCATCGAGGACGGCACCGCTTTTGGCGCGCGCCATGCCGCGGGCGGGCTGCGAGGGTTGCCCGGCGAGGATAGCGCCGCCGACATGTACCATCTGACGCAGGATATCTGCGAGGCGGCGGGGATGCCGGCCTATGAGGTGTCCAACCACGCCCGCGACGGGGCGGAGAGCCGGCACAACCTGATCTACTGGCGCTATGGCGACTATGCGGGGATCGGCCCCGGAGCGCATGGGCGGCTGACCCTGGGCGGGGTTCGCCATGCGACAGAGACAGAACTGGCCCCCCTGCGCTGGCTGAAAATGGCTGAGGCAGGGAATGGCGAAACGGTTCGTGAACCGCTGGCCTTGAAAGATCAGGCAGCGGAATATCTGTTGATGGGCCTGCGGCTCGCCGAAGGCATCAGCCTTTCTCGGCTGTCTGTGCTGGCGGGCGGCAAGTTGGAGACGAAGGCGGTGACGGGTTTGCAGGAACTTGGGCTGATCGAGCAGCAGGGCGACCACCTGCGCGCGACCCGCGACGGGCGGGCGGTGCTGAACGGCGTGATCCGGGAGTTGATGGGCTGATGCGGATCTTCTGGGCAGGCCTTGGCTGGATCGCACTGGCCTGCGGGTTGATCGGGGCGGTTCTGCCGCTGATCCCGACGGTGCCTTTCGTGTTGCTGGCGGCCTTTGCCTTCGCGCGGTCGTCAGAGCGGGTGCATGACTGGCTGCTCTCGCACCCCGTCTTCGGCCCGTCGATCGTCAGCTGGCGCGAGCGCGGGGCGATCAGCCTGACCGGCAAGCGATGGGCCACCGCCTCCTTCGTCGTCAGCATCGGGCTGGGGATATGGATGGGCTTGCCGCCCTATGCGCTGGCGATGCAGGGGCTGGCGCTGGCCGGCACCGCCGCCTTCATCTGGTCTCGGCCGAGCGCATAGACGACAGGGCGCGGCACAGCTCGTCCAGATCATCCAGCGTGCGATAGGCGATGCTGAGGCTGCCGCCCTGCTCTCCCTTGTGGTCAATCTGCACTTTCATACCAATTGTAGCGCTCAAGTCGAGCTCAAGCACCCGCGTGTCGGCGTCCTTTTCCGGAGCCTGAGACTTGCGCGGGGCTGCCTGCGTGGGCGCAGCAGGCCGTTTCGCAAGGCTTTCCGTCTCGCGCACCGACAGCCCGCGGGCGATGACCTGCGCGGCGAGTTCTACGGGATTGTCGGTGGTGATCAGCGCGCGGGCATGGCCTGCCGTCAGCCGCCCCTCGCGGACATGGTCCAGTACCGGCTGCGGCAGGTTCAGCAGGCGCAGCAGGTTGGCAATGTGGCTGCGGCTTTTCGACAGGCCTTCGGCGATCTTTTCCTGCGTATGGCCAAAGCGGTCCATCAGCTGCCGATAGGCCATCGCCTCCTCGACCGGGTTCAGGTCGGCGCGCTGGATATTCTCGATGATGGCGACTTCCAGAACCTCGGTATCGTCCAGATCGCGCACCACCACCGGCAGATCATGCACCTGCGCCAGCTGCGCCGCGCGCCAGCGCCGCTCGCCAGCGACGATCTCATAGGTACCACCCGGGCGTTCGCGCACGATCAGCGGCTGGATCACACCCTTCTCGCGGATCGAGGCCGCCAGTTCCTCCAGCGCCTCTTTCGGGAAGTCGCGGCGCGGCTGATTCGGGTTCGGCACCAGCTTTTCCACCGGCACGCGCTGATCGGCGCGGCGCGGCGCCTCGCGTGGGCTTTCCGCGGTGGTAATGTTCACATCGGCCATCAACGCCGAAAGTCCGCGGCCCAGGCCCCGGCGTTCGATCTTTTTCTCGGACATTTTGCTCTCCCTCAGGCTTCGGCCATCGTCCGCGCCAGCAATTCGCTTGCAAGCGCCCGGTAGGCCTGGCTGCCCTTCGACAGCGTGTCATAGGTCAGCACCGGCACGGCATAGGACGGTGCTTCGGACACCCGAACGTTGCGCGGCACGACGGTGGTGAACACCAGATCCCCCAGCGTTTCGCGCGCGTCATTCTCAACCTGCTGCGACAGGTTGTTGCGCATATCATGCATGGTCAGCACGACGCCCTCGATCCGCAGGTTCTGATTCGCGGTCTGCCGCACCTCGCGGATCGTCAGCATCAGCTGCGAGAGGCCTTCGAGCGCAAAGAATTCCGCCTGCAGCGGCACCAGCACCGAATGCGCCGCGACCATCGCGTTGACGGTCAGCAAGCTCAGCGAGGGCGGGCAGTCGATCAGGACGAAACCAAAGCCATAAGCGTCAATCGCCGGCTGGCGCAGCGCGTCATAGAGCAGGTGGCTACGTTTTTCGTTTGAAACCAATTGGATGTCGGCCGAGCTGAGATCTGTCGTCGCCGGGCAGATCCAGACATTCGGGCTGTCCGTGGCGCGGATCACATCCTCCAGCGCGGCATCTTCGATGAGCAGATCATAGGTCGTCAGGCCGCGGTGTTGCGCCTCGATCCCGAATCCAGTGGAGGCATTGCCCTGCGGATCAAGGTCGACCACCAGCACCCGGTGGCCCAACTCGGCCAGTGCAGCGGCGAGGTTGATCGCTGTGGTGGTCTTGCCAACGCCGCCCTTCTGGTTGGCGATGGCAATGATGCGGGGGCCCGCGGGCCGAGTCGGATCAGACACGAGACACACCTTCGATTTCCAGGATGACCGCGTGGGGATCGGTCTTGCTGGGGTGTTCTCGCAGGTCGAAGCGCCAGTCCGCAAGGGATTCGACGACCTCGGACCGATGCGTCGCACCTTTCGGGAACAGGGCGTGGCCGCCGGGTGCCAAATGCTGCTCGGCGAAGGCCAAAAGCTGCGGCAGAGCGGCCAGCGCGCGAGCGGAAAGCACGTCGGCGGCGAGCGGCGGGAGAGACTCGATGCGGTCAGCGATGACCTTGGCGTGGAGGCCGGTTTCGCGAACGACCGCTGAGAGGAAGGCGGCCTTGCGGCCGTCTGATTCGACGAGGGTAACTGTGAGGTCAGGCATCGATTCGGCTGCGAGAATCGCAATCACCAGGCCCGGAAAGCCGCCGCCCGAGCCAAGATCGGCCCAGTGGTGCGCCGTCGGCGGGCACAGCTCGAACAGTTGCGCCGAATCGGCGAAGTGGCGGGTTTGGAGATCAGCAAGGGAGGACTTCGACACCAGATTGATGGCCGGGTTCCACTTCACCAGCAGCGCGGCATAGGTCGCCAGCCGCTCCGATGTTTCACGTGAAACATTTAACCCCAGATCGCCGCTCATCCCGCCGCCCGCTGCCGGCCGATTTGCTTCAACCGCGCGAGGATCAGCGTCATCGCCGCCGGCGTCATCCCGTCGATCCGTCCCGCTTGGGCGAGGCTGCCCGGCTGGATCCGCGCGAGCTTGCCTTTGAGTTCATTGGACAATCCGCCAAGAGCGGCATAGTCGAACGCTTCCGGGATCTCATGGCTTTCGTCGCGCTGCATCGCCTGAACGTCAGCATCCTGCCGGGTGATGTAGTTCGCATAAAGCGCATCGCGGGCGATCTGCTCGCGGATCTCTGGCGCAAGATTCACCAGTTCCGGGTCCACCTGCTGCAGCTGATCGAACCCGACATCGGCGAAGGAGAGCAGCGCGAACCCATTACGACGCACGCCATCCTGTCCGACGCGGATCCCCACGGCGGCGGCCTCGGTGGGCGACAGGCTCATCGCCTCCAGCCGCGCCCTGCCCTCTGCCATCGCTTCCATCTTGTGGCCGAACGCCCGCGCCCGGGCTTCGCTGACGCAGCCGAGCGACAACGCCAGAGGCGTCAGCCGCTGGTCGGCATTGTCCGCGCGCAGCGACAGCCGGAATTCGGCGCGCGAGGTGAACATGCGGTAAGGCTCCGTCACCCCCCGAGTCACCAGATCGTCGATCATCACGCCGATATAGCTGTTCGAGCGCGAGAAGATCACCGGATCCCGCCCCTGCGCCACCAGCGCCGCGTTCAAGCCCGCGACCAGCCCCTGCGCCGCCGCCTCCTCATATCCTGTGGTCCCGTTGATCTGACCCGCAAGATAGAGGCCCGGCACAGCCTTCAGCTCCAGCGTCGCCGACAGGGCGCGCGGATCGACATAGTCATATTCAATGGCATAGCCCGGCTGCAGGATGGTCACATTCTCCAGCCCGCGCATCGAGCGGACATAGTCGTGCTGCACATCCTCGGGTAGCGAGGTCGAGATGCCGTTGGGGTAGACGGTCGGGTCGTCGAGCCCTTCCGGTTCCAGGAACACCTGATGCGAGGTCTTGTCGGCGAAGCGCACCACCTTGTCCTCGATCGACGGGCAATAACGCGGGCCGACGCCCTCGATATGGCCGCCATACATGGCCGAGCGGCCGAGGTTGTCGCGGATGATCTGGTGGGTGTGCTCGTTGGTATGGGTGATGCCGCAGCCGATCTGCCGCGCGGCGGGCACCTTGTTGAGGAAGGAGAAGACGACCGGATCGTCGTCACCCGGCTGCTGCTCCAGCACCGTCCAGTCGATGGTACGCCCGTCAAGTCGTGGCGGGGTGCCGGTTTTCAGGCGGCCAAGCGGGAGGTCCAGAGCAGAGAGCCGCTCCGCCAGCGGGATCGAAGGGCGGTCGCCCATGCGTCCACCGGGCCGGCGCACATCGCCGATATGGATCACGCCGCGCAGGAAGGTGCCGGAGGTCAGCACCACGGAGTGCGCAGTCAGGCGCGAACCATCGGCCAGCAGAACGCCGGCAACCCGTTGACCGTCCATCACAAAATCAGAGACTTCGCCCTCAATGACCGTCAGCCCAGGACGCGCCGCCATCTCCGCCTGCATCGCCTCTCGGTAGAGCTTGCGGTCCGCCTGGGCGCGCGGCCCCTGCACGGCCGGGCCCTTGCGGCGGTTCAGCAGGCGGAACTGGATGCCGGCCTTGTCGGCCACGCGGCCCATCACGCCGTCCATCGCGTCGATCTCGCGCACCAGATGGCCCTTGCCGAGGCCACCAATCGCCGGGTTGCAGGACATCACGCCAATCGCATCGGCGCGCAGCGTCACCAGCGCCGTTTGCGCACCGACGCGCGCCGCGGCTTGCGCAGCTTCGGAGCCAGCATGGCCGCCGCCGATGACGATGACGTCAAAATGTTTCACGTGAAACACTCCTCACTTCCCGATGCAGAAACTGGCAAAGATCTCACCCAGCAGATGCTCCACATCGACACGCCCGACCAAGGAGTCAAGGGCGCGGATCGCATGGCGCATATCTTCGGCGGCCAGCTCTGCCCTGTCCGCGCCGTTCAATACCTCAACCTTGGCGGATTCCAAAGCCGTTACCGCACGGAGGATCGCCAGGCGGTGCCGCTCCCGCGTCACAACCGCGGCACCGGCGGCGCGGGTTTCGAGGGTCGTCGTGATCCGGGCAATGAGGTTCGCAACCCCTGCCCCGGTCTTGCCGGAGACGCCGCCGCCGGCATCGGCCTTGCCGCGCAAGACGATATCTTCCGGCAGCGGGATCAAGCCGTCGGGAAGCCCGTCCTCCGCAATCAAAAACACCCGCAGGTCAGCGCCCCGCGCCCGCGCCATCGCACGCTCGACCCCGATGGCCTCCACCGCATCCTTGGTTTCACGCAGTCCAGCGGTATCCAGGATCGTCACCGGCAAGCCAGCCAGATCCATGCGCACCTCGATCACGTCGCGCGTGGTGCCGGCATGTTCCGAGGTGATCGCCGCCTCGCGCCCCGCCAAGGCATTGAGGAGCGTTGATTTTCCCGCATTCGGCAGCCCGACGATGGCCACCTCAAACCCGTCCCGGATTCGCTCTGAAACCTTCGCGCCCTCGGCCTCAACCCGCAGCTCCGCCATCACAGCTTCCAGCAACGCCGTCACCTCCGGCGTCACATCCACTGGCACATCTTCATCGGCAAAGTCTATGGTCGCCTCGATCAGCGCAGCGGCGCGGATCAGCTGCCGGCGCCAGCCCTCAGCGCGCGCCCCAACAGCACCCGACAGCACCCGCATCGCCTGTTTGCGCTGCGCCTCGGTTTCCGCTTCGATCAGGTCCGACAGGCCCTCGACCTGCGCGAGGTCGAGGCAGCCATTCTCCAGCGCCCGGCGAGTGAACTCGCCCGCTTCCGCCATCCGCAGGCCGGGCCGGTCGCCCAGAACCCGCAGAACGGCGGAAACCGTGGCCGTAGAGCCGTGCAGATGCAGCTCGGCCACCTGTTCGCCGGTGAAGCTGGCCCCCTGCGCGAAGCACAGCACCAGCGCCTGATCCAGCACCTCGGCCCCATCGCGCAGCACCCGCAGCGCGGCCACCCTCGGCCCCGGCACATCGCCGGCCAGATCCCGCACCGCAGCCCAAGCCAGCGGGCCAGAGATGCGAATGACCGCAACCCCGGCCCGGCCACGCGCAGAGGCCAGGGCGAAGATCGTATCCATCGACGGGGCTCCTGAAGCGGCTGGTTAGCCGTTCATTGAATCGAAGAAGTCCGAGTTGGATTTCGTCTGTTTCAGCTTGGAAATCAGGAACTCGATGGCATCGGTGGTGCCCATCGGGTTGAGGATCCGGCGCAGGACATAGGTTTTCTGCAGGTCTTTCTGGTCAACCAGCAGATCCTCTTTCCGCGTGCCCGACTTCAGGATGTCCATCGCCGGGAAGACGCGCTTGTCGGCGACCTTGCGGTCCAGCACGATTTCCGAGTTGCCGGTGCCCTTGAACTCTTCGAAGATCACCTCGTCCATCCGGCTGCCGGTGTCGATCAGCGCCGTGGCGATGATGGTCAGCGAGCCGCCTTCCTCAATATTCCGCGCCGCGCCGAAGAAGCGCTTCGGCCGCTGCAGGGCGTTCGCATCGACACCGCCAGTCAAAACCTTGCCCGAGGACGGCACCACAGTGTTAAAGGCGCGACCAAGTCTTGTGATCGAGTCCAGAAGGATCACAACATCTCGTTTATGCTCAACAAGCCGCTTAGCCTTTTCGATGACCATCTCGGCCACCGCAACGTGCCGCGTGGCGGGCTCGTCGAAGGTCGAGGAGACGACCTCGCCCTTGACGCTGCGCTGCATGTCGGTGACTTCCTCGGGCCGCTCGTCGATCAGCAGCACGATCAGATAGCATTCCGGGTGGTTGGTCGCGATCGACTGGGCGATGTTCTGCAGCAGCACGGTCTTGCCCGTGCGCGGCGGCGCCACGATCAGCCCGCGCTGGCCTTTGCCGATGGGCGAGACCAGGTCGATGATCCGGGCAGAGCGGTCGCGGATCGTCGGATCCTCGATCTCCATCTTCAGCCGTTCGGTCGGGTAGAGCGGCGTCAGGTTCTCGAAGGCGACCTTGTGGCGGGCTTTCTCGGGGTCGGTGAAGTTGATAACCTCGACCTTGGTCAGCGCGAAATACTTCTCTGTCTCCCCCGGAGAGCGGATCAAACCCTCGACAGTGTCGCCGGTGCGCAGCGAATACTGGCGGATCATGTCGGGCGAGACGTAGATGTCATCCGGGCCCGGCAGATAGTTCGCCTCGGGCGAGCGCAGGAAGCCGAAGCCGTCCTGCAGCACTTCCAGCACACCATCGCCGCCGATCTCATAGCCTTCTTCATCGGCATATTCGCGCAGGATCGAGAACATCATCTCGCCCTTGCGCATGGTCGAGGCGTTCTCGATTTCCAGCTCTTCGGCCATCGCCAGCAGGTCGGCGGGGCTTTTCGCCTTCAGTTCGGCAAGGTTCAGGCGTTCTTGGGTCTCGGTCATGGCACTCGGACAAATGATGGCGCGCCCGGCAAGCGGGCATTGCGGCAGAGGAATGGGAAATGCGTCGGGCCGAATGGCCCCGCTGACCCGGTCACATAAGCGCGAAGGGCTTCCGAGTCAACGAAATCAGAACTTCAATACGACAGAGAGCACGATGACGACCATCAGGATCGTCGGAACCTCATTCATCATCCGGTAGGTGCGCCCCGTGCGGGTGTTGGTGCCGGCCGCCAGGTCCTTGCGCCGGGCGCCTAGCCACATGTGGAACCAAGTCATGGCAATCACGCCAACCGCCTTGGTCCAGGGCCAGATGCTCGACCAGTCCACGATGCCCGGCGTGGCCACAAGCATCAGCCCGAACAACCAGACCGCGATCAGCGAGGGGTTCATGATGTAGCGCAGCAGCTTCCACTCCATGACCGTCAGGCTCGCAGCCGGTTCCTCTGCGCCGTTCTGCCCGCGTTCGACGTGATAGACGTATAGGCGCGGCAGATAGAAGATCCCCGCCATCCAGGTCAGCACGGCCATGATGTGCAGGGCCTTGACCCAAGGGTAAAGCGTGGCGAGCAGATCGGTCATCATTGGGGCCTCTGGCTTCGAAGGGTCTTCCTACTTCTCTTTTAAATAAGAGAAAGATTGAAGAGATGATGATGTAGTAAGGCCTGTGGGTAACGGGATATGCCGCGCTCACCCCAGTTTTTCCACATGGGATAACGGCTGTGGAAAACTCTGTGCGCAGTTTTTCAACACGTTATCATCCTGAGAATTTCAACATGTAATCATTATGTTACGAGGCTTCGTTAACATACACCTTTGTGTATAAGTTTCCGTCAACGCCTGCGCGAAGCGGGCATCCACAGTCCGTGGACAACCTTGCGCCTGCGTGGATAAGCCGCCCCCGGATGCTTGACACTCCCCCCGGAATTCCGCCAGCCATCGCAGGACGCCACTTGCCCCCATAGCCTCCCCTGCGCCCGGCCCCGTTTGTCCACAGGATCGTCCCCATGCCCACGCCCCTGCTGCTTGCCTCCGCCTCCGAGACCCGCGCAGCGATGTTGCGCGCCGCCGGTCTTGCGCCGCAGGTGCTGCCCGCCCGCATCGATGAGGAGGCGATCCGCGCCGCGCTGGAGGCGGAAGGCGCCACCCCCCGCGACCTTGCCGATGCGCTGGCAGAGATGAAGGCGCGCAAACTGTCGGACAAGCACCCGGAGGCCTTGGTGCTTGGCGCCGATCAGGTGCTGGAGCTGAAGGGCGAGGTTTTCGCCAAGCCCGAAACCCCTGATGCAGCGCGGGCACAGTTGCGGGCCCTTTCGGGAAAAACCCACCGCCTGCTCTCGGCCGCCGTGATATATCGGGCATCGAAACCCGAGTGGCGCCATGTCGGTGAAGCGCGGCTGACGATGCATGATCTGCCCGACAGCTACATCGACGCCTATGTCACCCGCAACTGGGACAGCATCCGCCACTCTGTCGGCTGCTATCAGATCGAGAAGGAAGGTGTCTGCTTGATGTCCCGCGTTGAAGGCGACCATTTCACCATTCTTGGCCTGCCGCTGATTCCCCTGCTCAATTGGCTGCGCCTGCGTGGAGAGATGCCGACATGACCGACCATCCCCGCATCCCGCTGGCCGGCGTCATCGGCTCGCCCATCGCCCATTCCCGCTCTCCGCGGCTGCACGCCTACTGGCTGCGCAAATACGGGCTGGCGGGGCATTACGTGCCGATGGATGTGGCGCAGGCTGATCTGGCCGAGGTGCTGAGGGCGCTGCCGAAGGCGGGCTTCGTCGGTTGCAACGTCACCATTCCGCATAAGGAAACCGTGCTGCAACTGGCCGATGTGGTCACCGACCGTGCATCGCTGATCGGGGCCGCCAACACGCTGATCTTCCGCAAGGACGGCAAAATCCATGCCGACAATACCGACGGCTATGGCTTCATCGCCAACCTTCGCCAGAACGCGCCCGACTGGAAGCCCGCCTCGGGCCCGGCCGCCGTGTTCGGCGCGGGCGGCGCGGCGCGGGCCATCGTCGCCTCGCTGCTGGAGGTTGGCGTGCCCGAAATCCGCGTGACCAACCGCACCCGCCCGCGGGCCGAGGGGCTGCGCGCCGAGTTCGGCGCCAAGGTCGTGGTCTGCGACTGGGTGCAGGCCGGCAACATGCTCGATGATGCGGTGACGGTGGTGAACACCTCCTCGCTCGGCATGGTCGGCAAGCCGGAGTTTCTGGTGCCGCTGGATGGGCTGATGGCTTCGGCCGTGGTCACCGATCTGGTCTACACGCCGCTGCGCACCAAGTTTCTGGAAACCGCCGCCGCAATGGGCTGCACCACCGTGGACGGCCTCGGGATGCTGCTGCATCAGGCCGCGCCGGGGTTCGAACGCTGGTTCGGCAAGCGGCCCGAGGTGGATCAGGCCACGCGGGACGCGGTGCTGGGATGAGCGGGCCCTTCCGGCTCGGCCTCACCGGATCCATCGGCATGGGCAAGTCCACTACCGCGGCGATGTTCGCCGAGGCGGGCGTGCCGGTGTGGGATGCGGATGCGGCCGTCCACCGGCTCTATGCGCCCGGCGGGGCTGCGGTGCCAGCCATCGCAGAACTGCATCCGGAGGCTGTCAAGGACGGCGCCGTGGACCGGGCCGCGCTGAAGGACTGGATCGCAAAAGACCCCACCGCCTTGGGCCAGATCGAACGCGCCGTGCATCCGCTGGTTGCTGCGAACCGGGAGGCGTTTCTGACGGATGCGGCGGATAAACCGCTGGTCCTGCTCGACATTCCCCTGCTCTTCGAAACCGGCGCCGAGGCGCAGATGGATGCCACGCTGGTCGTCTCTGCCCCGCCCGAGGTGCAGCGCGCCCGCGTTCTCGCCCGCCCGGGCATGACCGAGGCGCAGCTGGACCTGATCCTGTCGCGGCAGATGCCAGATGCCAAAAAGCGCGCACGTGCCACCTGGGTGATCGAGACCAACGGCCTTGAAGCCACCCGTGCCGCCGTGCAAGACCTGATCGAAACCATCAGGGCCCGTCATGCGTGAAATCGTCCTCGACACCGAAACCACCGGCTTCGAACCCTCCGAGGGCCACCGCATCGTCGAAATTGGGGCGGTGGAACTGCTGAACCACATGCCCACCGGCCGGGTCTATCACCAATACATCAACCCCGAACGCGCGATGCCGGCCGAGGCCTTTGCCGTGCATGGCCTTGGCGACGACTTCCTGCGCGACAAGCCGAGGTTTGCCGAGATTGGCGCGGCCTTCTGGGACTTCATCGGCATGGATGCCAAGCTGGTGATCCACAACGCCTCCTTCGACATGAAATTCCTGAATGCTGAGCTGTCCTGGGCCAAGCTGCCGCTGATCGCGGCGGACCGGGCGCTGGACACGCTGCTGATCGCCCGGCGCAAGTTTCCGGGCTCGCCCGCCTCGCTCGATGCCCTTTGCCGGCGGTTCGGCGTAGACAATACCTCGCGCGAGAAGCATGGCGCGCTGCTGGACAGTGAGATCCTGGCCGAGGTGTATCTGGAGCTTCTGGGCGGGCGGCAGCCGGACCTCGTGCTGTCCAGCGCCCCGACCCCCAAGGCCGGCGCGCAGCCGGTCGAGGCCTGGCGCCCGCGCACCCGTCCTGAGCCCCTGCCCCCGCGCCTGACAGAGGCGGAGGCAGAGGCCCATGCGGCCTTCGTCGCAGGACTTGGCGACGCCGCGATCTGGCGGCGCTTCGCCTAAACCAGAGCGCGGATCGCGTCCCGCGCGGCGCGGTAGCGGGCATGGCCCTCGGCAAAGGCCGGAACCAGCGCTGTCACTGGCTCGATCATCCGCGCAATCTCGGGCGGGGTTGCCAGTTCGGCTCCCGCGCCGGTGGCGGCCATCATCCCCAGCCGCGCGGCCCCGAACGCCCCGCCGAAATCGCCCGCGACCGGCACCGAAACCGGCGTGTCGAGCGCAGTCGCAATCGCGGCCAGCCAGTAGTCGGAGCGTGAGCCACCGCCCACCGCCAGCAGGCTGTCAATCCGTGTGCCCGTCGCCGCCAGCGCATCGCGGCAATCGGCGATGGCGAAGGTCACGCCCTCCAGCACGGCGCGGGTCGCGGCCTGCTGGTCCGTCGCATGGTCGAGCCCGATGAAGGCCCCGCGCACGGCGGCATCGTTCAGCGGCGTGCGCTCACCGCCGAGATACGGCAGGAACCGCGTGCTGCCGGGGCCTTGCAGCGCGCCCAGATCGGCGGTCAGCCCGGCGGCTGCGGTGCCTGCCAGCCGCGCGAACCAGTTCAGCGCGTCGGTCGCGGCCAGGATCACCCCCATCTGGTGCCAGGTGCCGGGCAGCGCGTGGCAGAAGGTATGCACCGCCGTCGCCGGATCGGGCTGGTAGCCGTCATTCGCGGCAAACAGCACGCCCGAGGTTCCCAGCGAGACGAAGGCCTGCCCCGCCTTCACCACACCGACGCCAATGCCCGAGGCGGCGTTGTCCCCCCCGCCCCCGGCTACAACCACACCCGCCGGCATCCCAAACCGACCCGCTATGTCTGCGCGCAGAATGCCCGACACCTCGGACCCCTCCACCAGCCGCGGCATCTGCGACAGGGTCATGCCCGTCGCGTCCAGCAGATCGCTCGACCAGCCCCGCGCGCCAGTATCCAGCCAGCTGGTGCCAGCAGCATCCGACATCTCGCCGGCGTGCTCGCCTGTCAGCCAAAGGCGCAAATAATCCTTCGGCAGCAACACCTTGGCGACCTTGGCGAACACTTCGGGTTCATGCCGCGCCACCCAGACCAGCTTCGGTGCAGTAAAGCCCGGGAAGACGATATTCCCGGTGATCGCGCGAAAGCGCGGATCGGCATCCAGCGCCGCTGCTTCGGCATGGGCGCGGGTGTCGTTCCACAAGATGCAGGGCCGCAGCACCTTGTCGGAAGCGTCCAGCAGCGTCGCGCCGTGCATATGGCCCGAAAGCCCGATGCCGCGCACTGCGCCAAGCCCATAAGCTGCGAGTTCACCTAGCACAGTCTCTGCCGCCAGGGTCCAATCGGCCGGTGCCTGCTCCGACCAGCCCGCTGCCGGGCGCGAGACGGTCAGCGGCGCCGTCGCCTCTGCCAGCACGCGTTGCGCGTCGTCGATGAGGATGCCCTTCAGCCCCGAGGTTCCCAGATCTAGTCCGATATACATGGCCCGCTCCCGTGTCTTGCGCCCGGCGTCAGTCAACCATCCCGGGCGGTGAGGGCAAGGGAAAACCGTTTGCGGTAACGGTGAAAAATCTGCGCTGCTGCGGGAACCGGCAGGCGGGTTTGTGGTTATTCAGATGAACCGCGCGGCTTTGCCGGGCTGCCCGGTGATCCGGCAAATGGTCCCCGCCTAACGCCGGATGTCGCGAAACGGGCCTCGCCCCACTGTCCCTCACCAGAGGTCCGTTTCGCGGCTCCCCTACCCCCCGATCAGCCGATAATCTTTGTGCTGCAACTGGTTGCATCCCGTTCTTCACCGGGTCACCATTGCCCGGACGCGAAGCGCTGGCCGATGACACAGGGACCGCCCCGATGCCCCCAAAGCCCCTGACCCCCTGGACGATCCTGACCGAGGTTTGGCGCCTGACGGATGAGCGCAACCTTGGCCTGATCGCGGCCGGGGTGGCGTTCTATGCCATGTTCGCGCTGTTTCCCGCGCTCGGCGCGGTGGTGTCGGTCTGGAGCTGGCTGGCCGATCCGGCGGCGCTGCAAAGCTATCTTGAGGTTGCAAGCGGCTTTATCCCGCCCGAGGCTTTCGGGCTGATCCGTGGTCAGGTCGAGGCGCTGGTGCAGTCGTCGGGCGAGCAGGTCGGCTGGCGCACCGGGATCTCGCTTGGGGTGGCGCTTTGGTCGACCCGCGCGGGGCTCGCCTCGGTCGTGAAGGGGCTGAACACCATCTACGGCTCCCCCAGACGTGGCGGTGTGGGGCAACTGGCCGTGGCGATGGGGCTGACGCTGGCGGTACTGGGGATGGCCATTGCAGGGTTGATCACGGTGGTGGTGATCCCGATCCTGCTGGCCTTCCTGCCGCTTGGCCCGGTCGAGGGACGTATCGTGGCGGGCCTGCCTTGGGCCGCGACCTTCCTGCTGGTGCTGGCGACACTGGGGCTGGTCTATCGCTTTGGCCCCAACACGAAATCCGAGCGGCGGGCGAGCTGGATCACGCCGGGTGCCGGATTGGCGGCGCTGCTTTGGGCCGCGGCCTCGCTGGCCTTCTCGATGTATTTGGCGAATTTCGGCTCGTACAACCGGGTGTACGGATCGCTTGGCGCGGTGGTGGCGCTGCTGATGTGGTTCTACCTCTCGGCCTATGCAGTTCTGCTGGGGGCCGCGCTGAACCGGGTCTTGGGTATTCCGCGGCCGCCCGAGCCGGCCGCGGACGAGGCTTAAAGGTCGCCGCGACGCCCGCGGGCGAAACCGCGGCCAGCCTCCATGCCCAGCAAGAAGGCGTCAGCCAGTGGCGGGCGCGGCTTTTCCACCGGCGGAGGGGGCGGCGGCGCAGTGCGCCCGCTGGCCATCGCCACCAGAAACAGCGCGGCCAGAACCAGATAGCCGATCCCCAGCGTCAATGCCGCTGCGACCGGGCCATATTCCACCATCAGCGCGATGAAACCCGCCGCGGTGAGAAAGCCGAGAGCAATCAAGGCAAACAGTGCGGCAAAGGCGCCCAGTACGGCAGAACGGACCGCCCGCCGGGCAGTCCGTTCCACAGTAACCTGAACGTCGGTCAGGAGACCTTTGAGCATCTCGCCCTCAGCGCTTGGCGGTCAGCAGACCCAGCACGAAGCCAAGGGCCGCGGCCACGCCAACGGCGGTCGCCGGACGCTCTTTGACGAAGGCATCTGCTTGGGCAGCGGCGTCGGTCGCGCGCGCGCGCAGTGCCTCGACCTGTTCCGAGCTCATGTCGCGCAGCTGTTCGGCGCGGAGCTTGGCAGCTTCGACAGCGGACGCACCTTGATGTCGGCCCATGTCGGCCAGTGTGCCGGTGATGTTTGCAAGATCGGCCTTCAGCGAAGCAATCTGATCGCTCAGCGCGGCGTAATCGGCATCAAGCGCCTTGCCATTGCCGTTGCCGGTCGGAAGTTCGGGTGCGCGAGCCATGTCACGTCTCCTTCAAGATGTGTTTCTGTTGCCCGGTCAACGCGCGGGCCCCGCTCCGGTTCCTTCCGCGCTTGCAAACTGGCCTTGCGCAGCTGCGGCATTTTGGAACCGCGGCAGGCTTGGCGCGTTCGGACTGAAATCTGGCGCGTCTTCAGTGCCATTCAATTGTGTTCTGCCAGAGTGAAGGGAGTCAACCATGCTCTACTGGGCCGCCGTCTTCTTCGTCATCGCCCTCATCGCCGGTGTTTTCGGCTTTGGTGGGCTTGCCACCGCCTCTGCCGGCGTTGCGCAGTTCCTGTTTTTCATCTTCCTGGTGCTGTTCGTCGTGGCGCTGATCGTGCGCGCCATCCGAAGCCAGGCATGACGTTACGCAAAAGGCCGCCCAAGGGGCGGCCTTTTAACGGATGCGGTGACGTTGTTCTCAGGCAGCCAGCGTCTCGGTCGAGGCGAAGAACATCGCCTGGCTGACGGCAGAGCGGACCTGCTCCTCAAGGTAAGGCTTCGAGATCAGGAAGGCCGGCTCCGGCCGCTCGCCCGTCAGCAGGCGTTCCGGGAAGGCGGTGATGAAGATCACCGGGATATCACCCAACTCGGCAAGGATGTCGTTGACGGCATCGACGCCCGAAGAGTTGTCGGCCAGCTGGATATCGGCCAGCACGAGGTTCGGGCGTTCCTTGCGGCTCAGCGCGACGGCCTGTTCGCGGGTGCGGGCGATGCCAGTGACGCGGTGGCCCATCGACTGCACGATGCTTTGGATATCCATCGCGATGATCGTCTCATCCTCGATGATCATTACATGGCCCAGAACGCTGCGCTCCATCTCGTTCATGGCGATGGTGACAAGGTCTTCGGCTTCGGACTGGGTCACGTCCATGATCTGCGCGATCTGGTCGAAGCGCATTTCCTCGATGGTGCGCAGCAGCAGTGCCTCGCGGGTGTTGCGGGTCAGGCTGGACAGGTGAACCTGGGCCCGCGCCTCCAGCGCATCAGCGCCACTTTCGGCCACCGGCGCGCCGGCCGAGGACCAGATTGCGTGAAAGGCCCGGAACAGCGCGACACGGGGCGGCAGATCGCCTTCGAACATCGACCGATCCGCCAGGATCGCCTCCAGCGTGGCCACCGCATAACGGTCACCCGTGCTCTGGCTGCCGGTCAGCGCACGTGCATAGCGGCGCAGGAACGGAAGCTCCGGCCCGATCGCCGCAGTGATGTCCGTCGATTTCCCGTCTGTCATGTCATCTCCGACAATTTTTTAGTTTTTCAGGGAACCAAACGCTGGGGCCCTAGTTTGGTTCCAGCGCGCGTGAATAAAAATACGACCCGGGAAGCAGCATGAAATCCAGCGGAACCGAAGAGAGCAAGCCCACCGTGGAACGCCAGATCGATGAGAATCTTAGGCGCGTCTACCAGCAGATGGTGGAGGAGTCGGTTCCTGACAAGTTCATGCAGCTTCTTCAGCAGCTCAAGGAACAGGACCGCGAGAAATGAACGACGGTTCTGTTGATCCGCGCGACGAGCTGGTCACCCACCTCGGCGCGCTGCGCGCCTTCGCGCTTAGCCTGACGCGCAATTCGTCTGCCGCGGATGATCTGGTGCAGGATACGATCCTGAAGGCCTGGAGCAATATCGACCGCTTCCAGCGCGGCACGAACCTGCGCGCCTGGCTGTTCACGATCCTGCGCAACACCTTCTATTCGGGCCGTCGCAAGACCCGTCGCGAGGTCGCCGATGTCGATGGCATCCATGCCAGCCGGCTGGCGACCAAGCCTGACCATGATGGGCGCCTGGCGCTGGCCGATTTCCGGGTGGCCTTCGAGCAGCTTCCGGATGAGCAGCGCGAGGCGCTGATCCTTGTCGGGGCCTCGGGGTTCGCCTACGAAGAGGCGGCGCAGATGTGCGGCGTGGCGGTGGGCACCATCAAGAGCCGCGCCAACCGTGGCCGCAAGCGGCTGGCGGAACTGCTGCAGCTGGCCGAAGGCGAGGAGCTGACCATGACTGACCCCGCGACAATGGCCGTGATGGCGGCGTCCGCCTCATCGGGTTGACGGCATGAAAGCCGGGCTTCGGGGAAAACTGAAATTCACGGAACGGCTGGGCTTTCGCCTGGCCTTTCTTCTGTCGGTGGCCCTGCTGCCCTTGGGGACCATCGCTCTGGTGCAGACCTGGCGCATGGCCGAGGATGCCGAGCAGGCCACGGAATCGGCACTGCTGCAACGCACCTCCAATGCTGCCGCGGGTGAGCGCGCGATGATCGAAAGCGCGCTTGGCGCGTCAGAGGCGCTGTCGCAGGCGCTGCTGGACACGGTGGGGAACGACGCCGCCTGCTCGCAGATCCTCGGCGATTATGTCAAACGCAGCCCGATCTATGCTTTTGCCGGCTTTATCCCGACCAATGGCCAGATGACCTGTTCCTCGCTGGCCGAGGCCCGCGACATGTCGCAAAGCCCGACCTACAAGGCGTTTCTTGCCGCGCCCCGGGCGATGGTCACCGCCAATGCCTCTGGCGAGGTCTCGCGAGTGCCGGTGCTGATCGTATCGCAGCCGGTCAGCAAGGATGGCGTGTTGCTGGGGATGCTGACGCTATCGGTTAAGCATTCGACGCTGGAGCTGCTGCGCTCGCGCCGGGGACGGGACCGTGATGTGAACATCGTCATGTTCAACCATGCCGGCGAGCCGCTATTCGTGGAAAATCACCGTCTGGTCGAGGTGCCTCTGGTCCTGCCGGTAGGGCGCGAGGCCTCTACTCTGGTGGACAGTGACGCCGCGATCTTCCGCGCGCGGGATGGCGAGGGTCGTTCGCGGGTGTTCGCCGTGCTCGACCTCGTTCCGGGCATGGTGCATGTCGTCGGCAGCTGGCCGCCCGAGCAGGCACAGCTGGGCCGCGACCTGATTGCGCCCTCCACCCTGCTGTTCCCGCTGACCATGTGGATTACCAGCCTGCTGGTCGCCTATGCAGCGGTGGACCGTCTGGTGATCCGCCATGTGCGCGAGCTGCGCGGCCAGATGCGCCGCTTTGCCCTGGGCCGCCGCGAGGTGCCGCCCGATGTGCTGAAGGATGCCCCGGCCGAGATCGCAGATGTCAGCCAGACCTTCCACAACCTCGCGCGGATCCTGATCCGCGATGAGGCGGAGCTGGAAGCCTCGCTGCAGGAAAAGACCGTGCTTCTGAAGGAAATCCACCACCGGGTGAAGAACAATCTGCAGCTGATCGCGTCTATCATGAACATGCAGATCCGGCAGGTGAAGGAACCGGGCGCGCGCCGCGTGCTGAAAAGCGTGCAGGACCGCGTTGCCAGCCTGGCCACCATCCACCGCAACCTCTACCAGGCGGAAACCTTGTCGGCCGTACAGGCCGATCAGCTTCTGGGCGATATCGTCAGCCAGATGACGATGATGTCGGTGGCCCCCGGATCGAACCTCGATATCCGCACGGATTTTGCGCCGGTGACGTTGTACCCCGATCAGGCGGTGCCGGTGTCGCTGCTGGCGACCGAGGCACTGACCAATGCGGTGAAATATTCCAGTGCGCCCGAGGGTGGCGGCCAGTGCTGGATTCGCCTGAGCCTGCGCGACGAAAAGGACGGCACCGCAACGCTGGAAATCGTGAACTCGCAAGGCGCCGGGGTTCCGGACAGGGTTGAGGGCGATCCGCCGGGCATTGGCACGAAGCTGATCAACGCCTTCGCCGGGCAGCTTGACACCGTGGTAGAGATCACCAGCGCCGACGGCGAGTATCGCCTGAGCGTCCGCTTCGAGGTTGGCGGCATCCCCCCGGCAGACGGCCCGCCGCAGATATGACGGTCGCTTAGGCCGTTCCGTCCCCTGCCCGAGCAGAACCCAACCCTCTCCTGCCAGGACTGCACCTGTAAACGTCAAGCATCGCAGGGGGCTTCTCCGAGACAGGGTGGCTGTAGGGATGCGCGATCTCTCGGCTGGCTCGCGAGGGCACCGCCTCCGCCCATCACACCCCATGCCCAGACAAAAAAAGGCCCGGGCAATGCCCGGGCCGTACTCGTGACGCTACTGGGTCGGTCAGCCCTCGTATTCGGGCATCGCTTCCAGTTCTTCTTCGGTCGCGTTCAGGTGCACACGCACCCCGGTGCCGTCAGCCTCTTCGGCCATCACCTGAAGCTGCTCGAAGTTCAGAGCAACCGGCTTGGCGCCGATCCCGAGGAAACCGCCGATGTCGATCACGGCCTCGGTGATGGTGCCGTCAGCCGCGACGATCAGTTCCGAGATGTCGCCAACTTTCTCGTCGTTGGCGTCATAGACCGGGGCGCCTTGCAGTTGCTCGGCGGTCAGCGTGGTCGGGTCGATCAGGCCGGCCATCGGATCATCCGAGGTCGCCATGTCGGTCGTGGCAGTGCCGGTGGTGGTATCGGTCGCCATCGGCTCGGTCGTGGCAGTGGTATCGGTTGCCATGTTCGTATCGGCAGCCAGCGGAGCGGTGGTGCCCGTCGCCGTAGTGTCGGTGGCGGTGGTGTCCATCGCGTCGTCAGCTTCGTCAGCCGAAACGAACTCCGGAGCGTTTTCCAGCGCTTCGCGGGTTGCAGTGAAGACCACGAAGTAATCGTCAGCGTTCTCGCCGTCCGAAACGATGTTCAGCTGTTCCATGTCGACGGCAACGGTTTTCGCGCCGATGCCAAGGAAGCCGCCCACGTCCACGAGGATCGCCTGGGCTTCGCCTTCGCGGCTCATCAGAACGTCGCTGATGTCGCCAACGCTCTCCCAGTCGGCATTGTTGCCCGCGGTCAGATCGACAGTGCCTTCCGACACATAGACGGTCTGACCGATGAACTCGGAAGCCATCAGCTCGTCATTCATGGCGGTGTAGGAAAAGTCGCCCGTTCCCATCGTGTCAGCGGTGGTGGTCGCATCCATCGTCGCCGAGCCAGTGGTCGAAGGCGCGGTGTCCGAAGCCATCGGCGCGGTGGTTTCCGGCGCGGTGGTTTCGGTGGTGGTGGTCTGTGCGGCCAGCGGCAGAGCCGTCATCGCAACGATTGCGGTCGATGCAAGAAGCTTGTTCATGACGCATTCCTTTCAGTTCGGGTCGGGCCGTGTGTGGCCCCTGCTATGCCCTAACAACCAGTTGGCAGGGGGCTAGTTCCGGAAAGAAAGGTTTGAGATTTCGGGAACCTGATCGCCCCGAATGGCGTTAGGAGGCCCTTTTCTGGGCCACCACGCGAGTGGGGCGATCAGTAGTCCTTTTCGAAGAACACGCCGAGGCCGGAATTGCCGGTGGCTTCCACCTCTCCGCGGATGACGATGTTGCTGGTCACATCCAGGTTGAGGCTGATCGAGCTGTTGCCTTCTGCCCCCACGGTCACGTCGGTGTAGACGTTTTCGGACAGGTACTTGCCTGCCCGAACTGCGGCATTGCCATCGGCATCCGTGGTCACGTCGAAATCGTCGAGCCCGAAGTTCTGCCGCAGCCGCCCGATGATCCCCTCACCCCCGCGCCCGGCCAGCGTGGCCACGGCAGAGGCGAGCTGTGCCGCCTGCAAGGGCGAGATATTGTCGAGCCCGCGCCCGAACAGTAGCCGCGCCAGCACCTCTTCTTCGGGTAGGCCCGAGGAGGATACGAAGCTGATCTCTGGCTCATAGGCCGGGCCCGAGATGACGATGGTGGCGGTATCACCGTCGGTCTCGGTCGAGGCGGAAAAGCGGATGGTTGGCTCCAGGCTCCCCTGAAGCTCGATCAGTCCCTCGTCCAGATCGAATCTCTGGCCGAGGATGTCGAGCCGGCCGCGGATCAGCTCGAACCGGCCTTGCGGTTGCACATTGGCGGTGGTTCCCAGCAGGCGGACCTGACCGCCAAGCTCGGCATCCAGCCCGCGGCCGCGCACGAAGATCTGGTTCAGCGCGATCACCCGCACATCAAGGCCATAGGGCCGCGCAGTGCCGCCGCGCCCCTCGCTGCCGGTCCCCAGCAGACCGGCACGGCCGCGGGTGGCGCGCACATCGGCGGGTTCTGCCACATGCGCCAGATCGGGGATCGCGGTCGCGCCCCCCAGCCCTGTGGAGGGCACGCGGATTTCCGTCTCGTCCAGCCGCAGCGTGCCAGAGATGTTGGCCCCGCCAGCAAGCGGGCCGTTGACCCGCAGTGTGCCATCGATGCGGGTATCGTAAAGTTCTGCGTCGCGCAGGCGGGTTCTGTCGAACTGGATGGTGAGATCACCGTCGAATGGCGCCGTCAGGCTCACCGGACCCGAGACACTGATACGTCCGCCCTCTTGCACGCGCGCATCTACGGTCAGCTGTGCCCGTCCGCCCGACAGATCGGCGCTGGCTGCGAGCTGTTCGATGGCGATGCCGGCGGTGGGCGCCGAGAAGCGCGCGCCCGTGGTGGAAATGCGCCCCGACAGGGCCGAAAGCCCCGGCGCGCCGTTCAGACGCAGGTCGAAGGACAGCGGCCCCTCGACGCTTTGCGGAGCGATGAAGGGATTGGCGAGCCCCGCCTGCGCGCCGCCGGTGATCGCAAGGTCGGTCGTGGCAAAATCACCCGCCACGGTGCCGGACACCCGCGCATTGGTGCCGCCCGGCCCCTGCCCGGTCAGGTCCAGCCGGTAGCTGCCGCCGATATCCGCGGCGGTGCCGGACACGGTCAGTGCGCCCGGAAAGCCCGGCACCAGCAGCGCCATGTTGGCCAGCCGCGCCTCGATATCCACGCTGCGGGTCTCGCCTTCCACCAGCGCCGTGGCGGTGGCGGTCAGCTGCGGGTTTGTCAGGTTGAACCTGTCCACCCGGATCGCGCCCGCTTCCATTTCGGCGGCAAGGTCCAGCTGCGTGGTCCCGGCAAGCACCCGGTCCGCCTCGGCCTGGCCGATGGCGAGCCCGGTGCCGGTGCCCGTCAGCTCCAGCCGCCGCACCGGTCCAGTCTCCGTTACCCGCGCTTCGGCCGCCAGCTGGCCGCGATAGCCGCCGCCAAGAACCGAGAGGTTCGGCAGATCGACGGTGGCGGTCAGGTCGCTGGCGCCAGCCTCGTAGCGGCCGGCAGCGTCCAGCGAGATCTGCGTGTTGCCGATCCGCGCCGTGTCCAGCGTGATCGCGCCGTTCAACTCGCTGCCGACAAAGGCCAGCGCGGTTCTGCCGGCCAGAAGCCCGTCCGCTTCAGGGATGCCCAAGGCCAGATCGATGCCATTGCCGCTGACGGTAAAGCGGTTGACCTCGCCGGCCTGCTGCAGCCCGGCCTCGACCGACAGGCTGCCGCGATAGGGTCCGCCCATCACCGACAGGTCGGCAAAGTCCAGCGTTGCGGTCAGGTTGCTGGCGCCGGTCGCCAGCGTGCCCGAGGCGTCGGCGGCCAGCGTTCCTGCGCGCAGGGTCAGCGAGCGCAATTCGGTGCCGGCCTCATCTCGCCGGATCGAGGCGGCAATGCGTGAGCGGCCAGCCAGAAGCGCGTCCAACTCGGCGATGTCCGCCGTCAGGTCGGTGCCGGCCACCTCTGCCGTCACGTCGAAGATCCCCGACAGCAGGCCATAGCTGCCCGACACATCGGCATTCGCCGCACCAGATAGCGGCCGGCCCGCGAGCCCTGAAAACCGGGTCAGATTGTCCAGCCGCGCCTGTGCGGTGCCGTCGATTGTGAAGGCGCTGTCGAGGCCGGTGATGGTGGCGTTGGCGTTCAGCCCGTAATCCGCGCCCTCTGCCACTAGGTCAGAGATTTCCAGCGCGCCGCCGGATTGCCAGTCCACCTGCGCACTGCCAGTCAGGCGCGGGCCGATGGCCTCTGCCAGCGCCTCATCCTCCGTCGTGATCCCGGTGGCGGCGAAGTCGAAGCCCGCCGTTACCGCAGCAGGATCGCCTGCTGTGGCAGGCCGCAGGATCTGCCCCGCGCCGTCCAGCCGCAGCCGGGCGATGCCGATGCCGCTTTGCTGCAGGCCCATCACTTCGCCCGAAAGGGTCCAGTCGGGGCCCTCGGCCGCGTCGAAGCCCAGCTTCAGCACAGCCGCCCGTAGTCGTGTTGGGTTGCCCGCACCGGGCAGGATCATCTCGCTGCCATCCTCCAGCCCCAGCCGGGCGGACAGGTCGGCCAGCACCGGCAAGCCGTCTGCGCCGACCTGAAGTTCACCCCGCAGGTCAATCCCGCGCGCCTGCAGGCTGAGATCCGACAGTGTCATCGCGCCCGAGGGCTGCCGGGCACCGGCAGCGACCAACCGGATGTCAGTCCCGAAGAAATCGCGATAGGCGGGCAGGAACAGCGGCGCGACATCGCCGCCCAGATCGACGCGGAAGCTGCGCACCGGCTCTGTCTGCCCCTCGGGCACCTCTGCCAGCAGCTCCACCCGGCCCGACAGGCGCGGCTCGCCATTCGTGGTCAGCACCACATCGGCGCCGAAATCGTCAATGGGGCCGGTGCCGCTGACCGCCAGCGTCAGCGCCGGGGCGCCGGGCAGGCCGATGAGCGTGGTGGCGATCCCGTCAGCGCCCTCGCTCAGCAGCAGATCCACGGTCGCCTGCCGGGTAGCGTTGGCATAGGCGCCGGTGAAGGACAGTTCGCCCTGCGCGCCGTCGATGCGGTTGACGGTCAGCTCCACGCTGCCCTCGCCGCCCGCCAGCTGGCCGGTGCCTTGCAGCGAGAACACCGCCTCGGCGCCGAAGACAGGCTCGCCCAGAACCACGCGATCCGCCTTCAAAGTGCCGATCTGCACCGAAACTGGCAGTTCCGGCAGCGCAAAGCCCGAGGCTTCGGGGTCGGGCAGATCGGTGCCTTCCTCGCCGCTGCCGGGGGTGCGCGGCAGGTCGATCTCGGCCGCGGTCAGCTCGCGGATCTCGATGCGGCCGGCCAGCAGCGCCGTGCGGTTCCACTGGATCGCGCCATCGCGGATCGTCAGCCAGACGCCATCGTCATCGGCAAAGCTCATGCTGGTGAAGGTCGCGCGGGAGGAAAACGCCCCGGCGAAGCCTTCGACGCGCACATCGCGCCCGGCGCTGGACAGGTTCTCCTCGAGAAAGTCGGTCAGCCAGCCACGGTCGGCGTCGGATTGCGCATCGGTCGCAGCGTCCTGCGCGGCTGCGGTCAGCGGCAGGAGCAGGCAAAGCGCGAGGGGGAGGAGCCGCTGCATCATCATCAGAATGCCTGTCCAATCCCAAGGTAGATTTGCACACCGTCGCCGGTATCGCCTGACACGGGCGCGGCCACATCCAGCCGGATCGGGCCGATGCCAGTATCATAGCGCAGGCCGACACCCGCGCCTGATTGCCAGGCGCCGTTGTCTTCAGAGAAATCCTCGACCCCGACGAACCCGGCGTCATAGAAGGCCACGGCGCCAAAATTACCGCGGATCCCGGCGCGAACCTCGGCCGAGAACGCGACGAAGCGGTCGCCGCCAATGTCCTGGATCTGGCCGCCGCCGCGGTCGATCTCGACCCCGAGTGACTGGTAGGGCTGGCCGCGAACGGTGCCGCCGCCGCCCGAGTAGAACAGATATTCGCGCGGCGTTTCGAGGAGGTCGGATCCGACGATAGCCCCGCCCTGCACCCGGCCCGCGAGAACCACCCGGTCTTCCGCGCCAAATCCGTGATAGGCGCGCCCGTCAAAGGCCAGCCGCGCGCCGGTGCCTGTGGTTCCAAAGCCGCGGAAGGCAGTCACCTCGCCTTGGGCATAGTAGCCCTCCACCGCGTCCAGCGCGTTGTCGCGGGTGTCCCAGGTCAGTTTCACCGGGAGCACCAGCTGCTCATAGGTGATCTCGTCGAACTCATCGGTGACCTCGGAAATCTCATAGCCGATGCTCACCTCGCCGGTCAGCTGATCGGTGATGTAGCGGGTCAGGCCAAAGCCGATGCGGGCGGTGTCGGCGGTGTAGTCTTCTTCCTGCGCGCGCTCGACCAGCGCCTCGACGAAGGCGGTCGAATCGCGGAACGGGGTGCCCGGGCGATCCAGCCGTACGCCAAGGCTGTAATCCTCGGCTCCGGTCTGGGACCCGATGCCGCCGATCTCGCCGTTGATCGTCAGCTTTTCGGCGCCGCCCAGAAGATTGCGGTGCATCCACCCGGCAGAGACCAGCGCGCCGTCGAGGCTGGAGACCTCGGCACCAAAGCTCATCCGGCGGCGCTTTTCCTCGACCACGACAAGCTGGTAATCCAGCGTCGCGCCCGGGCCGAGGCTCTCCGCCTCAGTCAGCGCAACCGAGCGGAAGGCCCCGGTGCGGCGCAGGCGCTCGGCCACGTCTTCCAGCTCTTCGGGGTCATAGACCTCGCCGGTCGGGAAGCCGGCGATCTTGTCGATTCGGCGGGCGCGTACCCGCTCATTGCCGGTGATCGCCATCTGGCCAAAGGTGACACGCGGGCCGGGGTCAAAGCCGATGCGGGCATCGAGCGTTGCATTGGTGTGGTTTGCCGTCACCTGCTGGTTGCCGACGCGCACCTTGGCGTGGCCGGCATTGCGCCATGCCTCGGCCCCCGCATCCGCCGCGCCGACGATCTCGCCCGACCGGGCGGGCTGGCCCATGGCAAAGCCCTCGGGCAGTTCGGTGCCGCGCGCCAACGGTGCAGCTTCGGCCCGGCTGAAGCGGAAGCCGGGGCCCGGATCGACCTCGATGACGATGGTGCGGATGACATCGGGCGCATCCAGCGGCGGGATCGCCGCGGCTTCGCGCCCGTCAATCAGGATGCGGATGACGCCCGAGTAATGCCCCTGCGCATAGAGCGCGCCAAGGATGCGGCCATAATCGGCGCGGGCCGAGGCAAGCAGGTCCTGCGCATCGGCCGCGTCCTCGTCATCCTTGCCGGAATAGAGCAGCGAGGCCCCGCGGATCGCATCGCGCAGCGTGTCGTTCGCGCCTCTCAGCTGAAGCTGCACCTCCTGCGCAGATGCGGCTGGCACCGAGAATACGGCGGCCGAGGCCAGCCAGGCGGCCAGCGAGGGAACAAGGGCCCGGGCCCAGTTCGCAGAGCGAAGCTTTTCGTGCATCCGATGCCCCCGTTTCGTCCCGCGCCTCACCTGCCCAAGGTTTCGCAGGTCCGGGGCAAGGACGCCAGTCCCGAGGGAGCAATGCGGGCAAGGAATCGCTGGTTCCCTGCCCTGCGACGATTTTGCGCGGGCGGGGCGGATTTATCACAAAGTTATCAGCTGCTGCCCACCCGGCGACCAAAGATGCGGTCGCGGTGATCGGACAGGTAGATCCGCAGCCAGGGGGTGAAGCGCTCCGGCTCATCCTCCACCTCTTCCAGCAGGTCGCGCAGGGCGATCCAGCGCACGGCAGACACTTCGGCAGGGGCCGGGCTGACCGACAGATCGGCCGGCGCCTCGGCCACGAAGATCTCCACCAGTTCATGTTCGGTCATGCCATTGCCGACATCAGCGCGGTATTCCACGGTTTCGGCGGCACTCAGCGCCAGCCCGTCGATCCCCAGCTCCTCGCGCAGCCGCCGCACGGCGCAGGCGGCGGCGGGTTCGTCCCAATGCGGATGGGTGCAACAGGTGTTCGCCCAAAGGCCCGGCGTGTGATACTTGCTGGCCGCGCGTCGCTGGATCAGCACCCGCTCTCCCGCCAGCACGAAGACCGACACCGCCTTGTGGCGCAGGCCGAGGCGATGCACCTCGAGCTTGTCCATCGGGGTCAGGGTGCCCTCTACCCAGGCAGGGATCATGTCGGTCATTGGTACGGCCCCGAAACTTGTAGCCCGGAATGGAAGGCGCCGCCGCAGGGGGATCCCGCGGCGGCGCGTGTCAGATGTCAGGCGTTCAGATCAGCGCTTGCGGCTGTGCCTTCTGCGCCTCGGCCCGTCGCGCGAGTTCCGAGCGGTAGAGCGCCAAGAAGTCTACGGTGTCGAGGTTCAGCGGCGGGAAGCCGCCATCGCGGGTCACGTCGGAAACGATGCGGCGCACGAAGGGGAACAGCATCCGCGGGCATTCGATCAGCAGATAGGGGTGCATCTGCTCTTCCGGCACGCCCTCGACCAGGAAGATCCCGCCATATTCCAGCTCCAGCAGGAACAGCGGCGCCTTGTCGGCGCGGTTGGCAGAGGTGATCTTGAACTTGGTGGTCACCTCATACTGGTTCTCCGCCGGGCGCTTGCGCGCGTCGAGGCTGACCTGCACCGACATTTCCGGCTGCACGTCGGCGTTGGTCAGGCCCTTCTGCGCCACGACATTCTCAAAGCTCATGTCGCGGATGAACTGGGCCAGCACCTGCATCCGGGGCGTCTGCGGCGCGGCGGCCGGCTGGGTTTCCGGTTGGGGCGCGGCCCCGTTGCCGTTTTCGGCCATCTGTAGCGTCTCCCCTGGAGTCTGTTGATCGGGGCCGGGTGTAGCACCTCGCATCCGGCTGCTCAATGGCGGGCTAGTCGCGCGTCCAGCCCGAGGGGCCGCGCGGCGGGGTGCTGTCTTCCACCTCATGAAACTCTGCATCGATCACCGTCGGCCCGCGATGCGGGTCGGGGCGATGGCCCGGATGGCGGCCATCCATCGGTGCGTCGCCCACAGTAAACCGCGTCATGGTGACGCGCTTGCCGACCTGCGCCATCAGCCACGTCCGAACCGGCTTGATCAGCAGCAAGATGCCCAGCGTGTCGGTGAAGAACCCCGGCGTCAGCAGCAGCGCGCCGGCCAGCAGGATCATCGCGCCATGGGCAATGTCGCCGGTCGGGTCGCGCACCTCGTTCAGGGACCGGCGCAGGTCGTTCAGCGCCCGTGCGCCTTCGCGGCGCATCAACCATGTGCCGGCGACTGCAGTCAGCAGCACAAGCGCCAGCGTCGGCCACAGGCCGATCAGCCCGCCTACCTGGATGAACAGCGTGATCTCGATCAGCGGGACGGCCAAAAAGGCCACGAAAAGCCACATCGGCAGGATTCCTGTGCTTATCCTCGGTTCCGGGCGATGGTGGACTTGACCTCGCCCCTGCCCTACATAGGTAGCGACGGCAAGATGTGCCAACCCCGCGCTTGCTTGCCTGTCCGTTTTCAAAGGTCTGCTCATGTCGAATGCCGTTATCCAACTGCTTGTCCTGGCCGGGATCGCCATTTTCCTGATCCTGCGCCTGAAAGCCGTTCTCGGCACACGCGAAGGGTTCGAGAAACCCCCGGTGACTGCGCCCGTGCCGGAAGGCCGCGCCGTGCGCCGCGACTTCGAGGTGATCGAGGGCGGGCCGGATCGCGACATCACCGATCACGTTTCCGATGGCAGCGATGCCGCGAAGGCGCTGGCCGCGATGAAGCTGGCCGAACCGAGCTTTTCGGTGGGCGACTTCCTGCAAGGCGCCCGCGGTGCATATGAGATGATCCTGATGGCCTTCGAGAAGGGCGATCTTGCCTCGGTCAAGCCGTTCCTTGGCCCCGAGGTCTATGACAGCTTTGCCGAGGTGGTCGCCGCCCGCGAGGCGCAGGGCCTGACCATCACCGCCGAGTTCATCGGGTTGCGCGAACTGGCGTTGCATGGCGCCGAGTTCGACGCGGCCACGGACGAAGGCGAGATTTCTGTGCGCTATGTCGGCGAGCTGATCTCTGTCGCGCGCGACAGCAACGGCGCGATTGTCGAGGGCGACCCGAAATCGGCCCGCAAGCAGCGTGATGTCTGGACCTTTGCCCGCAAGATGGGCGCGTCGGACCCGAACTGGCAACTGGTGGCCACCGGGGAATGATCGCGGCGCGGCGAAGGACTCACGCCGCCCTTCCCGGCTGGGACAGGGACGACCACGCCGCCGCACGGGCGGCGTTTTTCGTGACGGCAGATCTGCTGGGCCCCGATTGGGCCGCCGCCGCCGCGGATACCGGCGGCGAGGCGCGGACGTTCTTCGAGAAGCATTTCGTGCCGGTCGAGATCGGCACCCCCCCGGCGCTGCTGACCGGCTATTACGAGCCCGAGCTGCAAGGCTCTCTGACCGCCACACCGCGCTTCGCCTGGCCGCTCTACGCGCTGCCCGCTGAGCATGCGCCGGGCCTCGTTGGCCCCTCGCGCGCCGCGATCGAGCTTGGGGGGCTGCTGCGCGGGCAGGAGCTGGTCTGGCTCGACAGCCCGGTCGAGGCGTTTCTGGCGCAGGTGCAGGGCTCGGCCCGGGTGCGGCTGGAGGATGGGCGGCTGCTGCGGCTGGGATATGCCGGGCGCAACGGCCAGCCCTACCGCTCCATCGGGCAAGAACTGATCCGGCGCGGCGAGGTTTCGGCCGAGGCGATGTCGGCGCAGACGATCCGCGCCTGGTGCGCCGCCCATCCCGGGCAGGCGGTGGAGCTGTTCTGGCACAACCCATCCTTCGTGTTCTTCCAGCTGCTGGACCTGCCCGAAAGCTCTGGCCCCATAGGTGCCATGGGTCGCCCGGTGACGCCGCTGCGCAGCCTTGCCGTGGACAGCGACCACATTCCGCTGGGGGCGCCGGTCTGGGTGGAAACCCGGACGCAGTCGCGGCTCTGCATCGCGCAGGACAGCGGCAGCGCCATGCATGGGCCGCAGCGGGGCGACCTGTTCTGCGGATCGGGCGCCGAGGCGGGCGAGATGGCGGGCCGGATGAAGGATGCCGGGCGGCTGGTGCTGCTGCTGCCACCGGCGCTGGCGGAACGGATGGCACCGGGGGCTGGCCCCGGACGCGTGTCGTGACCACCCGGCGGCCGCGTGGCCTGCGCCCGGATGAGCAGGAGCTGTGGCAGCGCATCGCCGCCAGCGCGCAGCCCCTGCACCCGAGCCGTCCACTGGCCGAGCCGAAGGCGCATGTCCCCGCCCATCAGGTGCCGCAGGTGGATGTACCCAAGAAAAAACCCCGGCCAGAGGTGCAGGACTTCCGCATCGGCCAATCCGCCCCCGACCTTGCCTTCCGCATGGATCTTGCGCCCTCGGTCTCTGACCAGCTGGCCGCCGCGCCGGTCAGGATGGACCACAAGACCCACAAGACCATGACCCGCGGCCGGCTGGAGCCAGAGGCGCGGATCGACCTGCACGGCATGACCATGGCCGAGGCGCATCCCGAGCTGACGCATTTCATCCTGCGGTCGGCAGCGTCAGGGCGGCGGCTGGTGCTGGTCATCACCGGCAAGGGCAAGCGCGGGCTCGACAACGGCCCGATCCCGCAGCGGCAGGGCGTGCTGCGCCATCAGGTGCCGCAATGGCTGACCATGCCGCCGCTGGGTACGCTGGTGCTGCAGGTGGTGCAGGCGCATCTGAAGCATGGCGGGGCAGGGGCCTATTACGTCTACCTGCGGCGCGGGCGCTAGCTACTGCCCGTCCAGCCCGCCCGCCAGCGCCGTCACCGGCGACATCACGATCTGAGTCGCGCCCTGCACCGTCAGCACCACCCCCGGCAACAGGCCGGTCTGCCCGATCTGCCCGCTGGCAAGCGCATCATCGACTTCGCTGATCTGCGACAGGATCCCGATCAGCGCGGGCGAGGTGCCGGGCGTGAAATGGCCCGCGCCGGTGGAGTAGGAGGTGACGTCGATCAACGTCACGTTCAGCCCCGACAGCAGCGCGACGTCGGTCACATTCCCCAGCCGCGCCGTCTCGCCCGAGACCCGCGCCGACAGTGCCAGCGCCCTGTCCTTCTTCGAGGTGAAGATCACGAAGGGCTGCGGCAGCGTGCCGATCCGCGTGGCCTGCGCTCGGAACAGGTCCACGTCGAGATCGGGCGAGATCAGCACCACGCCGGCGACATCGCGCGCGGGTTTTCCCGCAATCGCCATCTGCCGCAGCGTCTCCATCACCACCGAGGCACCCATCGAATGGCCGACAAGCACCACCCGCTCTGCCCCCGCCGCCGTTACCTCGTCCAGCAGCCGTTCCAGCCCGTCCCGGGCGAACATGGCGGAATCGCGGTCATAGACATAGGCGAGCGGCGCCCCGCGCGAGGGCCAGGCGTAATGCACCGCAACCCCCGGCATCTTCAGGTCATGCGCCAGCTGCGCGATTCGGTAGAGGCCTTCAGCGAAGGTGGTGTTGAATCCGTGGACGAAGATCACTGCCTCACGCGTGCCGCGGGGGCTCTGCCGCAGCTCGCGCGCCAGATCGGCCCGGAAGGCTCCGGATTCGTCATAGACGATCTCGCGCGTGGTCAGGAAATCGGTCTGCGGATTGGCAGCCTTGTTCGGCTTTGTGTAGACGATCCGCCCCGCCTGATGCGCCGGGGGGATCGCGATGTCGAAGCGGGCAAACCGGGTTTCGGGGTTGCGGTACCTGGCATATTCGGTGCCCGTCTCCTCATCCTTCCCGCGCGAGGTGCCCACGAAGACCGGGCGCACCGTGCCCACCTCGGCCGCGGCCGGATCGATCACGATTGCGCCCCGCGGTGTGCAGGCCGCAAGCAGCAGCACCAGAAGCAAGGCGGGACGAAGGACGATCATGGCGCGCTCCGGGACAGGTCATAGGTTTTCGTAGCCTGCCCCGGCGCGCATCGCCAGTGTTACAGCACGTAGCGGCTCAGGTCGGCAGAGCGGGACAGATCGCCGAGGTTCTTCTCGACGAAGTCCGCATCCACCACCACCGCCTCGCCGCCCCGGTCCGGCGCGGTGAAGGACAGCTCCTCGAACACCCGCTCCATCACGGTATACAGCCGCCGCGCGCCGATATTCTCGATGCTGCGGTTCACCTCGGCGGCAATGCGGGCCAGCGCGGCGATGCCTTCGGGGGTGAAGGTCACCGTCACCTCCTCGGTCGCCATCAGCGCGGTGTATTGGCGCGTCAGGGCGTTGTCCGTCTCGGTCAGAATGCGCACGAAATCTTCTTCCGTCAGTGCGCGCAGCTCCACCCGGATTGGCAGGCGGCCCTGCAGTTCGGGCAGCAGGTCCGATGGCTTGGCGATGTGGAAGGCCCCGCTCGCGATGAACAGGATATGGTCGGTCTTCACCGGGCCATACTTCGTGCTGACCGTCGTGCCCTCGATCAGCGGCAGCAGGTCGCGCTGCACGCCTTCGCGGGAGATGTCGGCGCCGCGGGCATCGGCGCGGGCGCAGACCTTGTCGATCTCGTCGATGAAGACGATGCCGCTTTCCTGCACCGCCTCCAGCGCCGCGGCCTTCACGATCTCATCGTCCAGCAGCTTGTCGGCCTCTTCGCTGATCAGCAGCTCATAGCTTTCGGCGACGGTCAGCTTCTTGCGGATCTTGCGGGCGCCGAAGGCCTTGCCGAAGATCTCACCCAGGTTCATCGCGCCCATGCCCATTCCGCCGGGCTGGCCCGGCAGTTCGAACGGCATCGCGGGGGCAGAATCGGCCACCTCCAGCTCGATCACCGTTGCATCCAGCTCGCCGCGCTTCAGCTTTCCGCGGAACATCTCGCGCGTCGCCTCGCGCGCCTCGGTGCCGGCCAGCGCCTCGATCACCCGTTCCTCGGCGGCCTTGTGGGCGCGGGCCTTCACCTCCTCGCGCATCCGGGCGCGGGTGTCGACGATGGCGGCATCGGCCAGATCGCGGATGATCTGTTCGACATCGCGGCCGACATAGCCGACCTCGGTGAACTTCGTCGCCTCGACCTTGATGAAGGGCGCGCGGGCCAGCTTGGCCAGACGGCGACTGATCTCGGTCTTGCCGACGCCGGTGGGGCCGATCATCAGGATGTTCTTGGGGTACACCTCTTCGCGCAGGTCATCCCCCAGCAGCTTGCGCCGCCAGCGGTTGCGCAGGGCCACGGCCACGGCGCGCTTGGCGCCTTGCTGGCCGATGATGTAGCGGTCGAGTTCCGAGACGATCTCGCGCGGGGTCAGGTCGGTCATGGAGTCTCCAGATAAGGCGGCAGGCGGCGCTTGCCCGGAAAGCCCGGGAGGGCCCGCATCAGGCGGGCGCGCAGGTCTGTCCATGTGGCGCCAAGGCCGGTGATGACGGCGCCAAGGATCAGCACGACCCAGGGCCAGTCCAGATCGCCGCCCTGCCGGGCAACAAGCGTGATGAGGAAGGCAAGGTAGCCGATGCCGGCGGTCAGGAAGCTGCGCCGGTCGATCACCAGCGCCAGCATGGCAATCAGCCCGAGGGCGAGGGCCAGCAGCACATAGCCGGTGCCGGGGCCCATGTTGTAGAAGGTCAGCGCCACGGTGTTCACCAGCGCCGGCGCGGCCAGCAGATGCAGCCAGAAGCCGCTGGCGGCATGGCGGCCCAGCCGGTGCGGATCGCGGCTGTCGAACCACATGCCACCCGCGAAGGCGGCCAGCCCGAAGGCGAGCGTGCCAAGCGCAAGGCCAGACCCGGCGCGCAGGTCGAACATCGCCTGCCAGCCATGCAGGGCGGCATCAGGTGCGATGCTGTCGGTGACGATGACGACGGCGGCCAGCCCGGTCAGGCCCAGCAGGAACATGGTGAAGGGCAGGCGGAACACGCGGTACCACAGCGCCAGCCCCGCCGCGATCAGCGCGCAGATCAGCAGGTCCTGCGCGGTGCCCTCACCGCCGATCAGCGACGCCGCCACCCCGGCAATGCCTGCGGCATAGCCGCAGACCAGCACGATGGAGGGCAGCACCATCCGCCGCCGCAAGGTAAAATAGCGCGCCAGCGCCCAGCAGGCCCCGGCGGTGACGGCCATCAACAGCAGCGGGCTGCCGAACAGCGCCGAAAGCCCGATGACCCCGGAGAGCAGCAGCACAAGGCCGACCGACACGAAGATCTCGGCAAAGCCGCGGAACAGCTCGAAGGGCTCATCTTCTTCGGGAAGGGTGCTGCGGGTACCGTGCCGCGCCTCGGCCAGCGCCAGCAGGCTGGCGGCCTGCGGTTCGGTCAGCAGCCCGGCGGCAACGCCGGCGCGCAGGTCATCGCGGGTAAAGCCGGTCGCGTCAGTCAAGGCTGGCCCCCTCGATGCTCTCCACCGTCAGCTTGCCGTTGGTGTAGACGCAGATGTCGGCCGCGATCGCCATCGCCTTGCGGGCAATGGTCTCGGCATCAAACTCCGTCTCCATCAGTGCCCGGGCAGCGGCGAGCGCGTAGTTCCCGCCCGACCCGATGGCGGCTACGTCATGCTCTGGCTCCAGCACATCGCCCGCGCCGGTGACGACCAGTAGCGCGGTGCCGTCGGTGACAATCAGCATTGCCTCCAGCTCTTGCAGATACTTGTCGGTGCGCCAGTCCTTCGCCAGCTCCACACAGGCGCGGTCCAGCTGGCCGGGCGCGGCCTCCAGCTTTTTCTCCAGCCGCTCCAGCAGGGTGAAGGCATCGGCGGTGGACCCGGCAAAGCCCGCCACCACGTCATGCCCGCCCGGCGAGAGCCTGCGCACCTTGCGGGCGGTGCCCTTGATCACCGTCTGGCCAAGGCTGACCTGCCCATCGCCGGCAATCACGACCTTGCCGCCGCGGCGGACGCCGATGATCGTGGTGCCGTGCCAGCCTGGAAACTCGTCGCGGGTCATGGATCTGCCTTCCGTTGTGTCACGCCCTGAATATGGGCGCAGGGCCGGGCGCCGCAACCCCGCTCGCCGCCCCTTCCCCTCGCCGCGCGGATCGGCCAGCATGTCGCGGGGCAGATCGGACGGGAACGGATGGGCAGGACAGGCCTCGAACAGGCAGCGTTGGCGCTGTGGCCGCGGCTTTCGACCATAGCGGGAGTGCCGGCAGAGGGTTACACGCCCCGGCTTCTGGCCTGGCGGGATGAACCGGACCGGCGCCGCATCGTGCTGGAGCTGACAGCCCCCGGCCAGCCACCGCTGGTGCTGAAGCTGGCGCCGCTGCCGGCCGATCCGGCCCTGTTCGCGGGCAGCCTTGCCGCGCAGCAGGCGGCCTTGCGGGCGATGGGCGGCGGGGTGCCGCAGGTGCTGGCCGCCTTGCCCGAAAGCCACGCCCTGCTGATGGAGCGGGTGCCGGGCGAGACCGCCGCCGCGGTGATGGAGCAGGCGACGCGGCCCGAGCAGCTGGATGATGCGCTGGAGGCCTGCGGCCGCTGGCTCGCCTGGTTCCATGCCGCGACCGATGCCGGGATGCGCGCCTACCGCCCGCGCGCCGTCTGCGATCATCTGGCGCGGCAGCGCGATGCGGTGGCCGCGGGGCGCCGGCAGGTGCCGCTCGCGCGCGAGTTCATCGCGCTGAGCGACCGGGTAATCGCCGAGGGCGCGCGCTATGATGGTCTGCCTGCCAGCGCTGGGGGGCGGCATGGCGACATGAATCTGCGCAATCTGATGCTGGCGGGCGATCCGCCGGGGCAGGGCGGGGTCTGGGGGCTGGACTTCGCCCCGGCGCAAAGCGCCCCTGTGGGGCATGACGTGGCGCGGCTGCTGCTGAATTTCGCGGTGACCTGCACCGACCCCGAGCAGATCCCCGAAGGCGAGGTGCTGCCGCCGCGGGCCCTGGCGGCCTTTTTCCGGGGCTATGTGTTCTCGGGGCCCGAGGACGCCAGCATCGGCTTCCTGCTGCGCAACCAGATCATCGCAGACTGGGCGCGCATCCCGGCAGCGGCGGCAAAATCCGACCTGTTGCAGCAGATCCGACTGGCGGCGCTGCGCGCCATTGCACGGCGGGCGTTCCCGGACCTGCGTTGAATGCAAAAAGGGCGCCGCAAAGGGCGCCCCTCTCGTTTCGCTTGCCCGCGATCAGATCGCCGACTGAATCCAGCTTTGCAGCGCGGCTTTGGGCGCAGCGCCGACCTTGTTCGACACGACCTGGCCGTCCTTGAACAGGAACAGCGCCGGGATGCCGCGCACACCCAGCTGCGCCGGGCTGTCGGGGTTTTCGTCGACGTTGATCTTCACGATCTTGACCTTGCCTTCCATCTCGGTGGCAATTTCCTCGAGCGCCGGGCCGATCTGGCGGCAGGGGCCGCACCATTCGGCCCAGAAATCCACGACGACCGGAATGGCCGACTGGCGGACTTCGGCGTCAAAGGTGGCATCGGTCACGGGATGGGTTGCCATCGGTCTTCTCCTGATGAAGCGGGTTGGTCCTGAAAGTATGGACGCGGGCAGGGCAGGTCAAGGGATGGTGCCCCCATGCAAGGCCGCCCTCACGATATCGCAAGGCAGGTGCATCAGATGGCCGCTGCGAATCCACAGGATTGCGGTGTCGATCCGCCGACCGGGGTAGATCTGCTCCAGCGCCGCAGCATAGGCGCCCATTTGGCGCAGCAAGCCAAGGGGCACGTCTTCGGGGCGCGAGGGAACAACGGCGTTCGACTTGTAGTCGATGGCCAGCACCCGGTCCTCGCCGATCCACAGCCGGTCGAGGATGCCGTGGATCCTGCGACCGCCGAGTTCCGGCAGATGCGCGGTGATTTCGACCTCGGCGAGCGTGTCCGGGCCGAGCCAGGGGCGCATCGCCTCGCTGGTCAGAACCGCCTGCGCCGCGGCTAAAACAGTCTCTATCTCTGCAGGATCGGCGCTATCCTCGCCCACCGAGAGCAGCCGCGAGGCGATCTCGGCCTGCGCCTCGGCGGGCCAATCGGGCAGATGCTCCAGCAGCAGGTGCAGCTGCCGTCCCTGGCGAAGGGCGGCGTCCTCACCCAACAAAGCCGCCTCACCGGGCAGGGCCTTGGCGCCGCCGAGGTCCGAGGGTGAGAGCGGTTTTTCCGTCCCCACGGCAGGCGGTGCCGGTCTCAGCGCCCAGTCCGCTAGCGGCGGCCGGCCCGTCTGTGCCACAGTGGGGGTGGCCGAAGGAGCATCCACCGGCCACTCCCCTGAGAAAGACCGAAGGATCTGCCCAAACCCCACCTGCGCCGGTTCCGCCCCGGCCTTCTCCATTGCCGCGGCCACAAGGCTCCACCACTGATCGCCGCTGCTGCCCGCATCCCCCGCGCCGCAGACCACCAGCCAGCTTTCTGCCCGCGTCATCGCCACATAGAGCAGCCGGTCCCGCTCCTCCGCCTCCCGTGCCTTCGCTGCCGCGCGGGCCGCAGTCATCACCGGGGGCGATTCATCGGCGTTGGTGCCCCAGACCGGCGGGCCATCCTCCAGCCGCAGGATCGCGGCGCCCCGGTTTCGCTCGCCGCGGATGGTATCGGGCAAGATCACCACCGGCGCCTCCAGCCCCTTGGCGCCATGCACCGTCATCACCCGGATCGCGCGGCCTGCAGCCTCGGGGCGGCGCTTCACCTCGACATCGCCGCCCTCCATCCAGACCAGGAACCCGGTCAGGCTGGGCACCGCGCTGCGTTCGAAGGCAAGCGCCTGCGTCAGCAGCTCGTCGATACCATCCTCAGCCTCCGGCCCCAGTCGCGCCACCAGCCGCTTGCGGCCGGCGTGCCGGGTCAGCAGCCGCTCGATCAGCTCATAGGGCCGCAGGAAATCTGCCCAGTCGCGCAGGTCGTTCAGGATGGCGCGGGTTTCCGCATGATCCTCGCGCCCGCGCAGCGCCTGCCAAAGGTAGCCCTTACGCGGCTGCGCCAGATCGTAAAGCTGCGCCTCGGTCCAGCCGAACAGGGGGGAGCGCAGGGCGGCGGCCAGCGACAGGTCATCCTCTGGCGTTGCCAGAAAAGCCAGCACGGCGCGGATGTCCTTCACCGCCAGCTCGCCGCCCAGCTTCAGCCTGTCGGCCCCGGCAATCGCCAGCCCCGCCGCCTTGCAGGCTGCGATGATCTCGGCAAACAGGTCCGACCGCCGCTGCACCAGGATCAGGAAGTCACCCTCATGCACCGGGCGCGTGCCGCCGGGCACCGGGATCTGCGTGCCCGCCGCGATGGTCTCGCCGATCCAGCGCGCGATCCGCCGGGCCAGTTGCACCGCCGGATGCGCCTCGGGCAACTGGTCCACCGGCGCGTCCCAGGCCTCCGGCTCCTCGCGCTCCGCCTTGGGGATCAGCGGCCAGAGGTCCACCCGCCCCGGCATCTGATCCTTGAAGGCCAGATGCAGCGGCGCGCCGCCGATGCCGCGGTCCGCCCGCCCGTCGAAGGCAAGGTCCACCACCCGCAGCACGGCGGGGGAGGATCGGAAGGAGTGGTCCAGAGTCAGATCCTGCATCGCCGCGCCGACGGCCTGGAAGCGGCTGGCAAACTGCCCGCGCATCCGGTCAAAGGCGGTCAGGTCGGCGCCCTGAAAGCTGTAGATCGACTGCTTCTTGTCACCGACCACGAACAGCGTCCGCCGCCCCTCGCGCGCGCCCTCACCCGCGGTGAACTCCTCGCTCAGCCGTTCGATCACCGCCCATTGGCCGGGGCTGGTGTCCTGCGCCTCGTCTACCAGAATGTGGTCGATGCCGCCATCGAGCCGGAACAGCACCCATTGCGCCACGCTGCGATCCGACAGAAGCCGCCCGGCGCGGGCGATCAGGTCATCGAAATCCAGCCAGCCGCGGGCCGCCTTCCGGGCGTGGTAGCGCGGCAGGAAGGCAGTGGCGAAACGGTGCAGCGCCAGCGCGCGCTCTGCCGCCGCCAGCGCGATCCGCCGCGGCCGCGCCGCCTCTACCCGCAGCATCAGCGCCTGAAGGCGGGGCATGAGGGGCGCGCAGGCACCGGAGGCGAGTCCCTTGGTCGGGAAGCTGCCGGTCTTGGCGGTGAAGGGCTCCTTGGCGCCCTTGCCGGTCAGCAGCACGTCTTCCAGCGCGGTCAGGCAATCGGTGTCCGTGAGGTCCAGAGAGGCCAGCCGCTCCCCCGCCTTGCAATCGTTCGGTCCGCTGGCCAGCAGCAGCGGCACCAGATCGGCCAGCAGTGCGGCCTCATCGCCCATCAGCACCTCTGCCATCAGCGCGGCGCGGTCATAGCCGGGCGGAAGGTCGAACAGCGACAGCGCTGCCGGGCGGGTCAGCGGAACGGCAAATGCGTCACTATTCCTGCACAAATCGTCCAGAACGGGCGACAGGTCATCCCCCGCCACCAGCCCCGCCAGCGCATCCACCGCGCCGATATCCCCGCCCCCCGCCAGCTCCTCGACAATCTCGGCGCGCAGCAGTTCGGCGGCGCGGTCATCCATCTCGGTGAAGTCGGGCGACACCCCGGCCTCCAGCGGAAATCTCCGCAGCAGGCCGGCGCAGAACGAGTGGATGGTCTGGATGCGCAGCCCGCCCGGCGTCTCGATGGCGCGGGCGAACAGCCGCCGCGCCTCGGCCAGCGTCTCGTCGCTGACCATGCCGTCGATGCCAAGCTCGGCCAGTGCAGCGCGCAGGCGGCCCTGCTCCAGCATCGCCCATTCGCCCAGACGGCGGAACAGCCGGTTCTGCATCTCCGACGCGGCGGCCTTGGTATAGGTCAGGCACAGGATGTGCTGCGGTTCCGTCCCGCCCAGAAGCAGCCGCGCAACCCGGTCGGTCAGCACGCGGGTCTTGCCCGATCCGGCATTGGCCGACAACCAGGTCGAGGCGCGGGGCTCTGCCGCCAGAACCTGCCGCGCGCTTGCGGCGTTGCGGGTCATGGCGCCTCCTCCGGGCCGACGCGCTCAGGGTGCGACGGCTCGCTCAGCTCCCATTCGCCATAGCGCGAGAGGTGGTCGTAATCGCTGATATCGCGCGTCTCGAACATCGCGCGGCGGGCTGTATAGCCGCGCCCTTCGACCAGATAACCGCCGACCAGCCGGTGCAGGCCCGACCAGGTCTTGCCAAGGATGTCATCCTCCAGCGGGTTGGTGACCAGCTTGGCGCCGGTGCCAAGGCCGATATAAGTGACCGCCTCCACCTCGCGCGGGCCAAGCGCGGCAAAGGCGCCGCGTTCGGCCATCGCCGCCTCCAGCAGCAGCTGCTTTTCGAAATGCTCCTGCTTCTTCAGGCTCGGCGGCTCGCCGGTCTTGTAGTCGTAGATGTGCACCCGGCCGTCCTCCAGCAGGTCGATCCGGTCGGGACGGGCGGAGAGGGTAAAACCAAGCGTTTGCAGTGTAACAGAGCCGCTTTTCTCGATCAGCAGCGGGGTGCCACGGGCTGCGCGCCCCGCCTCTGCCGCCAGGAAGCGGGGGGCCACGCGGGCAAGCCGCGCCCGCCACAGCCGCTGCGCGCTTGGCCAGGGAATCTCGGCCGCCAGCACCTCTTCCGCGACCGCCAGCAGCCGGGCGCGGGCGTCTTCGGGCGTCTCGCCCGCCGGGCGCTGGCGGATGAACCGTTCCACGATCAGGTGCAATGCCTGTCCGCGCAGCCTTGCATCAGGGGCGGCGCCGATGGGGTCGAGCGGGCGGAGGCGCAGGATGTGGCGCGCGTAAATGGCATAGGGGTCGCGGATCAGCGTGCGGATGCCGGTCACCGCAAGCTCGCGCGGGCGGTGGGCCAGCGGCGGGCGCGGAGCGGGGCGGTGGGCGCGGGGGGCGGGGGCCTCCGGCGCCTCGATCCGCAGCGCATCGGCGACCAGCGCCGCGCCGCGCGCCTGCATCGCGGCCAGCGCCTGCGGACCGCCCTGCGCCGCCAGCCCATTCAGCAGGTTGGTCAGCCGGTTCAGCCAGCGCGAGGGCACGGTTTCCGCCTCGGCATCGCGCAGGGCGCGGCTGAGCACCACGGTTGGCGCGGCCACCGCCTGCTGGAAATCATGCGCGGCAAGGCCGACGCGGCGCTCTGGCAGCAGCAGCCCCGCCTCGGCCCGCATTTTGCGCGACAGCCACGGGTCCGGCGGCGGCAATTCCGGCCAGACGCCATCGGTCAGCCCGCCGAGGATCACCAGATGGGCGCCTTGCACCCGTGCCTCGAGCGTGCCCCAGATCGCGATCAGCGGATGCGGCGCATCGGGGGTGCGGACCGATCCGGCCTGCAGTAGCGTCGCCAGAAGGTCGGCAAAGTCATGCGGGGCGAAGCTGCCGCCGTGTGGGGCCTCGCGGAGAAGCTCGCCCACGATCCGCGCCGCTTCGCGCCCCGCAGCCTCCGCCCAGAGAGTCTTGGGGAGGCCACCCGGGCCGGCGGCCAGAGCCTCAGCGCGGGCCAAAAGCGTCTCTATGCAGGCCAAAAGCGGGCGTTCGCCGGTCAGCGCCTCCAGCCCGCACAGCGTCTCGCCCAGCCACTGGGTCCAAGCCGCGCGGCCATCTTCTGGGCCCTTCGCGGCCCACTTCGCCAGATCGGCGGGGCCGGGGAACGCGGGCCCATGACGGCGAAGATGCAGCTCCAACTCTCGCGTGAACAGCAGATGCGGGCCGCGGGTGTCGCCGCCCGAGCAGGCCAGCGGGTGCTTAAGCAGGGTCAACAGCGCCTCGACGGTCAGCTTCTGCCCCACCAGCGCCGCGACATGGCGCAGGAACCGACCCGGCGGCGACAGCACCAGCGGCTGTCCGGCGGATTCGTCGGCCAGGATGCCCCAGCGGTCCAGCGCCGCCGCCACCCGCCGCCCGAGCAGTCGGTCGGGCGTGACCAGCGCGGCGCGGGTACCCTCCTCGGCCGCCTGCCGAAGCCGCAGGGCAATCGCCAGCGCCTCGGTCCGCGGGTTCGGCGCCTCGATCAACGTCAGCCCCGCGGTCGCGCCGGCCAGATCGGTCAGCCGTGCGCCCTCGGTCAGCCATTGGTCCGTCACCGGCGCGGGCCGCAGGGCGAGCGAGACCAGCCGGTTGCGCGCATCGGAAGGCGCCTGCGCCTCGCTCCACCGCGCCACGTCGCGCGGGGTCAGGTCCAGCGCGCGGGTCAGCGTCCAGAAGCGGTATTGCGGGTGATCCTCGGCCGGGAAGGTGCCCGCATCAAGCCCGGTCCACACCGCCTCCGGCAGGTCGAAGTCGAAGCCCGGCAGCACCGCCGCGCCCTGCGGCAGCCGCGCCACGGCCTGCAGGAACAGCGTCGTCGCCCCGCGCGAGCCGGTGGACCCCGCCACGATCACGGGGCCAGAGGGCGGCGCCTCGGCCCAGGCCTGAACCAGCGCCTCGGCCACCTTGCGCTGCCGCGCCTCGGGGTCGGGCGCTTCGGAGCCGTCGAAATAGCGCGCGACGATGCGGATGAAGGCCAGCGCCCGTTGCCAATGCGCGGCGTGGTCGGCAATGTCGAGCCGTTCCAGCGCGGCCGGGTCCACGCCCTCGCCCTGCATCTCGTCCATCAGGGTGGCAAGGCTGTCGGCTAGGTCATAGGTGGCGGTGCCGGGCGCGAAATCGGGCTGGTTCGCCACGAGGCCCGCCACCAGTTGCGCCAGTTCCAGCCGGCGGCGCAGCGGCGGAATCGCGGGGGGCAGCCCCGCCAGCGGATCGCGGCCAAGGTCGGTGACCAGTCGCAACCGGGGCAGCAGCCGGGCCCCCCGGGCGCCGAACACCTCGCGCACCCGGCGCAGCATCCGGTGGGTGTTGAGATACAGCGTCACCCGCGCCATCGCCTCGGGCGGCTGGCCCGCCATCCGCGCGATCATCCCGTCAACCAGCGCCACCGGAAAGTCGGCGCCGCAGGGCAGGGCAAAGAGGCGCGGCTTGGCGGAGGGGTCAAACACGGGCGGCCGCTTCCGCCAGCATCGCCTCGGCCAGCGGCAGCGACTCCGGCTGGCCGACATCGCACCAGCTGCCGGGATGGATCACCCCGAACAGCCGGCCGCGCGCCTCGGCAGCGTCCCAGAGCCGATTGCTGGAGAAGATGCGCTCCGGCACCGCCTCCAGCAGCCGGGGCGAGATGATCTGCGCGCCGCTATGCACTACGGCCGGCACGAAGCCCGGCCCGCGGCTGAGGGCACCATCGGCGCCGATGGCGAAATCCCCGCGGCCCTTGTGGCCGATGGCACGGGCGCGCGGCAGCACCAGCAGCAGCGCGTCCATCCGCCTGGCATCCCAGGCGGCGGCCAGCGTTTCCAGCGGGTTCGGCCCGGTCCAGACGGCATCGGTATTCAGCGTGTAGACCGGGTCCGCGTCCAGCAGCGGCAGCGCGGCGCGCAGGCCGCCGCCGGTTTCCAGCAGTTCCGGCTCATGCGTCAGCAACAGCCCGCGCCCGGCGACATGGGTGGCGATCTGGTCCGCCCGGTAATGGGTGTTCACCACGACGCGCAGCCCCGGTGGCACCAGCGCCAGCGCATGGTCGATCAGCGCGCGCCCGGCGACGGGGATCAGCGGCTTGGGCCGGTCCGCCGTCAGCGCGCCCATGCGGGTGCCGAAGCCGGCGGCGTAGAGCATCAGCGCAGCGGGTGGCATCCGGCCTGCTCCTTGATCCGTTGCAGGCCGGCGGCATCCGGCGCAGGCAGGGTGGCGGCGACGGCGGCTTGCAGATCCGCCAGCGCCGGATGCGCCAGATCGCGCTGCAGCAGGCCCCAGACCCGGGGGATCAGGTCCACATAGTGCGGCTTGCCGTAATGCATCGACAGGCGGGCAAAGACGCCGAGGATCCGCAGGTTCCGCTGCGCGCCGCAGAAGGCGTATTCGGCCGAAAAGCGGCTCTGATCCAGCCGGTTCTGCGCGCAATAACGGGCAACCATCTCGGCCTCGATGGCGTCGGGGACATCGCGGCGGGCGTCCTGTAGCATCGACACGAGGTCATAGGCGCGGGGGCCGGCCATCGCGTCCTGGAAGTCCAGCAGACCGACGCGGGCGATGCCAGCGCGGCCGGGCAGCCACAGCAGGTTTTCGGCGTGGTAGTCGCGCAGGGCCATGACCGGGTCGCCGGGGGCGAGGGTGTCCTTTAACGCCGCGACTTGATCGGCAAAGCCGGCGCTGTCGGTGCGGGTGCCGGTCACGCCCGGCAGATACCAGTCCAGCGCCAGGGCGGCCATCTTGCCCATCAGCGCGGCATCATAGGCGCGCAGGCCCGAGGGCAGCGGCGCGCCGTGCAGATGGGTGAGCACATCGGTCGCGGCTGCGTAGAGGGTGGATTCCTGCGATGGATCGCGGGCGAGCACCCGGGCGAAGAGGTCGTCGCCCAGATCCTCGAGCAGCAGGAAGCCTTGCGCCCGGTCCTCGGCCAGCACGTCCGGCGCCGTCAACCCGCGCAGCAGCAGCGCGCGGTCGATGGACAGGAACGGCGCCACATCTTCGCCCTTGGCCGGGTCGGCATCCATCAGCACGGCGCGGCTGCCGTTGTCGCGGATCAGACGGTCATATTTGCGGTTCGAGGCATCGCCGGCGAGCCGGCTGCGCGCGGCGTCGCCCCAGCCGGCGGTGGCGATGAAGGCGGCGGCGTCGCGGGGAGCTTCGGTCATAGAGGGCTCCATGGCCAGGATTGCGTGCCAGCGCGGGTCGGTGGCGGTGAGCGTCAGGTGCCGCCCGTCACCCCCCGGCTCTGGCGCGAGGGTCAGGGTCAGCGCGTTTGCCGGGGCGAGGCCGCCAAGCCGGTCGGGCCATTCGATAAGGCACAGCGCCTCGGTAAAGGCCTCTTCAAGCCCCAGCTCCTCGGCCTCGGCGGGCGAGGTGAGGCGGTAGAGGTCGGCGTGCCAGATCTCCAGCGCTTCTGTGGCGTAGGTCTGTACCAGCGTGAAAGTGGGGGAAGGAACGTCCTCGGTGCGGCCCTCGGCGGCCAGCAAGGATTGGATGAGCGAGCGCGCGAAATGGGTCTTGCCGGCACCGATGGGGCCTTGCAGCAGCAGCACGTCCCTGGCGCGAAGCCTCGGGGCCAGCCGTCGCGCCAGCGCGGCCGTCGCCTCGGCATCAGGCAGCCGCAGCGTCAGGCGCAGCGGGTCAGCCGTGGTGGCAAGAGGCGGGGCATCCATCATGCGCCCGACTTTTATCCGCCCCGGCCGCAGCCGCAAGCGCCGAGGCGCCGAGTAGGTGCCGGGGCGCCAAGGCCCGCCGGGCGATGTGGCCTGGCCTTTTCCGGTCAGGCCTGTGCGCCCTCGGCGCCCGAGAGGCCGTTGAACCCGTCCGGGCAGTCGTCCGGCCCTGCCTCGGGTTCCAGCGGGTCGCGGCGACGGCGCAGGCGGCGTGTGTCAAGTGGCAGCACCGTATCGGACCCCTGCGGCAGGAAGCCCGCAAGCGTGGCGCCGCCGGCGATGGCCTGAAACCGGCAGGTGATGCGCTGGCCGGTCTGCAGCACAGCCTCGCCGGTCCAGTCGGCGCGGGGGCCGATGCTGGAGATGAAATCGCGCGCATCGGCCCAGATCGGGTTCGGCAGGCTGCCGGCCTGCCACAGCCGCATCGATTCGGTCGCGCCGACCTCGCCGAGGGTGGTCGAGGGATCGGTGCCCCACATCCGCGCATAGGCGGTGTTCGACATCACCAGCACCCCGGCGGGGGAGAAGACGGCAATCGCCTCGGGCAGGCTGTCGACCACCGCCTGTCCCAGTTCCAGATCCGAACGGAAGCGGCGGGTCAGCGACACCTCGGCCGAGATATCCTCGATCAACAGCGCGACTGCGCCATCGGGATGCGGGCGGCCGGTGACCTGATAGGTCAGGCCCGACGGCAGGGTCCACGTCTCCTGATAGTGGCCGGTCGAGGCGGCCTTTTCCAGCTCTGTCATCTGCTGGCGCCAGCTGCGGTAATCCTTGGGCTCGGGGATCATCCGCGCCTCGCGCAGGCGGTCGAGGAAGGAGAACAGCGTCGGACGGCCTGACAGGAAATCTGGGCCAAGGGTCGTCAGGTCGATCAGCGCCGGGTTGAACAGCGCCAGTTGCCGCTGCCGATCAAAGATCGCCAGCCCGATCGGCAGATGCGCGAAGGTCTTGGTCAGCGTCTGCACGAATTCGCGCAGCGCGGTTTCCGCCCGCACTGTCGCATCGGCGGGCAGGGCGAAGTTGATCGCGCTGCTGGCGGTGTCAAGGCTATGGCAGTCGAACCACAGCGGCTTGTCCTGGCCCGGCACATCCAGCCGCATCCGCCGGGCAGGTGGCAAGGGGCCTCCGGGTTGTGCCAGGGTCGGCTCGGGGCCCAGGTCGAACAGGCGCGGCAGCGGCCAGAGGCAGGGATCCTCGGCATCGCTGGTCAGCGCGCCCGATTGCAGCAGATAGGCGCGGTTCGCCCAGACCACCTCGCCCCGCGCGTCCTGGCGCCAGGCCAGCACCGGCATCGCGTCGGCGGCCTCGCGCAGCCCCTCCAGCTCATCCTCCATCGCGCGCAGGCTGAGGGCATCGACCATCCGCCCCTGCCCCTCGGCCTCGGGGTCGAGGAGCGTGATCCGCGCGAGGCCCGAAATAAGCTCTGCCTTCAGCCGCAGCGGGGCCGGGCCCGCGCCCTTCAGCTCTATGGTGCCACGCTCGGCCAGCCGAGCCATTTCAGACTCGAACCGCTCAAACTGCGGGCCGAGGAAGGCGCAGAGCCGGGCCCAGTCACTGCCGCGCAGCGGGGTCGCCTCCATCAGCGCGCGGGCCGGGGCCGAGGCGTCGATCAGCGCCTGATCATCGAAGAGGAACACCGCTTCCTCCATCGCCGGTTCCACCTCGGCCAGTTTGCGGGGCGGGCCGCGGCGCGGGGTGAGCGCCGAGAGCAGCGCCAGGGCGATGAAGGCGGACCCGACCGACGTGGCGACGAGGATGAGGGCGAAGGCCCAGTTTGGAGGCATCTGCTGACCGACCCTTTCGGTTGCGGGCTGCGGAGGACACCGGGTCAGTCTTGGAGCGAATAGTTAATGGTAGGTTAACCCTCGCGGGAGGAACGGAAATTCCTGCAACCCAGAGAGGAATTTCCGCGCCGGAGCGCTTTGGTCAATCCTCGATGCGGAGATTCTCTCCAAGGGGGCCGCTTTCCGGCGCAGCGATCCGGTCGCGCGGCCAGATCACCTCGACAATCGCTCCACTGCGTTGCGGGCGTTCATCCGCCCTCAGGAACGGGTCGGCGGCATTGGCAAAGGTCATCTCGGCGCCGGTCCGCTCCAGCAATGTCTTGGCGATGAACAGCCCAAGACCCATTCCTTCGTATTCCGGGCGCTGCGCGCGGTCTTCCTCAATCCGGCGGCGGCGGGTGAAGGGGTCACCCAGCCGGCCGAACAGTTGCGGCGGATAGCCCGGCCCGTCATCGACGATGCGGATGACGATCTGTTTCGGCGTCCATTCCACATCGATCCAGACATTGGCGCGGGCGAAATCCACCGCGTTCTGGATCAGGTTGCGCAGCCCGTGCATCACCTCGGACTGGCGCAGGATCACCGGCTGGCGGTCATCCCCGCCCGGGCCGGGGGCCGCATCGAAATGCAGCGCCTTGCCGCGGGCGGCATGGGGCTCTGCCGCGTCGCGCAGCACCTGCAGGATCGGAGCGCTGTGCATCAGCCGGTCGCTTTTGCCGCTGCGCCCCATCGAGCGCAGGATGTCGCGGCAGCGGTCGGCCTGGCTGCGGATCAGCTCGGCATCCTCGCGCAGGTCTGGCCGGTCGGCCAACTCATCGATCAGCTCGGCGCTGACCAGCTTGATGGTGGCCAGCGGCGTGCCAAGCTCATGCGCCGCAGCCGCGACCACGCCGCCAAGGTCGGTGAGCTTCTGTTCCCGCGCCAGCGCCATCTGCGTCGCCAGCAGCGCATCGCCCATCGTGTGGATCTCGGACGACACCCGCCGCGCATAGATGCCGAAGAACACGACGCCGATCACGATGGCCAGCCAATGCCCGAACTCGACCAGCGGCGGCACCCGGATCTGGCTGCCATCGGGCATCCGCAGCGGCAGGTTGGCATATCCGAACAGCGTGACCATGGCGATAGTCGCCGCCGCCAGAAACACCGTCGCCCGGGTCTGCAGCGCGGTGGCGCCGATGGTGGCCGGAGCAAGGATCAGCAGGGCGAAGGGATTGTGCAGCCCGCCGGTCAGCGCCAGCAGCAGCGCCAGTTGTGCGGTGTCGAACAGCAGCGTCATCACGGCTTCAACCTGCGTCAGCCGCTTGTTGGCGGGGTAGACGAAGATCGACACGAGGTTGGCGATGATCGCGGCGCCCACCACAAGAAAGCAGGCGCCGAGGTTGAACTGAATGCCGTAGAAGCGCCAGGCGACGGTGATCGCCACCAGTTGGCCGGTGATCACACCCCAACGCAGCAGGATCAGCGTTTGCAGACGCATCCAATCGCTGTGCGTTTCGCGTGGAATGGCATCGGTCGTGTCGGGCATGAGCGGTCTCGATGTCGCAACTGGTGCTTGCGGGATTGATAGTGATGCCCGGATGAGGGATCAATGCGCCATCTGGCTGGGGGATATTCGTATGGCAGTTTCAACGCAGAGATTGGCGGTCGCGGCGGTTTCGGTGGTGGCGATCGGGCTTGTGGTCAGCTTCGCGCTGACCCGGGGCGGCAGCGACCAGTTCGCTGACTGCCGTCAGGGCGTGGTCGCGGGCGGGGCGGGCGCCATCGGCGGGCCGTTCACTCTGGTAGACAAGACCGGCGCCACGGTGACCGATGCCGATGTCATCACCCAGCCCAGCTTGCTGTATTTCGGCTATACCTTCTGCCCCGACGTCTGCCCGCTCGACAATGCCCGCAATGCCGAAGCGGTCGATGCGCTGGAAGAAATGGGCTATCAGGTGACGCCGGTGTTCATTTCCATCGACCCGAACCGCGACACGCCCGAGGTGATGGGCGAATTCGCGTCGATCATGCATCCGCGCATGATCGGCCTGACCGGCAGCGAAGAGCAGGTGCGGGCGGCAAGTCAGGCCTATCGCACGTATTACAAGGCCCAACCGGCCGAGGATGATTATTACCTTGTCGATCATTCGACCCAGACCTATCTGGTATTGCCGGGCCACGGTTTCGTCGAATACTTCAACCGCGATGTGGAGCCGCAGCAGATGGCCGAGCGGGCCGCCTGCTTCATCGAGGCCGCCAGCTAGGCAGAAATTGACCCCGGCCGTCTAAGGTCCTAGAACGGTTCAACCGACGCACTGGGGGATACTCGAAAAATGGCCGAGGACGAACATGCCGAGCTGGGGCCTGACAGGTCCCTGTTGCTGGTCGATGACGATGCACCTTTCGTCACCCGGCTTGCACGTGCCATGGAAAAGCGTGGTTTCGCGCCGGTAACGGCAGAAAGCGTGGCGGCGGGCAAGGCCATCGTCCAGCAATCGGCCCCGGCCTATGCAGTGATCGACCTGCGGCTGGAAGATGGCAACGGGCTCGATGTGGTCGAGGCGCTGCGCGAGAAGCGGCCCGATGCGCGGATCGTGGTGCTGACCGGCTATGGCGCCATCGCCACGGCCGTGGCTGCGGTGAAGATGGGCGCAACCGACTATCTGTCTAAGCCGGCCGATGCCAACGACATTACCGCGGCGCTGCTGTCCACGGGCGAGGCGCTGCCGCCGCCGCCCGAAAACCCGATGTCGGCAGACCGTGTGCGGTGGGAACATATCCAGCGCGTCTATGAGATGTGTGACCGCAATGTCAGCGAAACGGCGCGGCGGCTGAACATGCACCGCCGCACCCTGCAGCGTATTCTGGCGAAGCGCAGCCCGCGCTAAGACTGCCAGAGGCGCGCGCTCCCGCGACCCGAAAACCCTGAAGCGCTGCTTCGGGGTTTTTTCTTTGCATTCTGTAATTCTCCGAATTAAATGATGAAAGAGGGATGGGATATTAAAGGTAAAATGATGAACGCTTTCAACCTGGACGATCTTTCGCTGAAAGAACTGCGCGACCTGCAGACACAGGTCTCGCGTGCGATTGCCACGTTCGAGGACCGCAAGAAAAAAGAAGCCCTGAGCGAGCTTGAAGAAACCGCCCGCAAACTCGGCTTCTCGCTGGCCGAGCTGACCGGCGTGCAGGTGCAGAAGAAACGCAAATCCGCTGCGCCGAAATATGCCAATCCGGCAAGCCCGTCCGATACCTGGACGGGCCGGGGCCGGCGGCCGCGTTGGGTCGAGGCTGCGCTGAAAGAAGGCAAAAGCCTGAACGATCTGGCGATCTGAGCCAGCCGTCAGGGCATCAGCGCCATAAGATCACGGTGTCGGGCGGTATAATCCGCCCGCACCTCGGCCGGGGGACGCAGGCGGATTTCGAGCCCCTGCAGGATCGCCCGGTTCGGACGGCCAAAGAACTTGTCGGCCTCGGCGGAACTGAAGCCGGCAATCTGCACCGCTTCCAGCCAGGCAGACACCCGGTCAGCCCGCTTGATGTCTTTCTTGATGCCGACGGGCAGCATCGCCGGCAGGCCAAAGCGCAGATGCACGGCGGCCGTCAATCGCTGGTCCAGCTCGCCATAGGCCGGGCCGATGGCGGATTTCACCGGGCTGATCATGTCACCGATCACATATTCCGGGGCATCATGCAGCAGTGCCGCCAGCCGCCATTTCACCGCGGCCCCGGGCACCAGCCGTGCGAAGATTTCTTCCACCAGCAAGGAATGCTCGGCCACCGAATAGGCAAAATCTCCCCGCGTCTGCCCGTTCCAGCGGGCGACAAAGGCCAGCCCGTGGGCGATATCCTCGATTTCTATATCCATAGGCGTCGGGTCCAGCAGATCCAGCCGCCGGCCCGACAACATCCGCTGCCATGCGCGCGGGAGTTTTTGCAAAGGCTGGGCCATAGCCACCGTCTTGAGGAATGTCTGCGCCCTGATTACGGGCCGCTCGCGGATCTGTAAACGCGGCGGAGGGAACTTATTGGCCTCTTTCGGCTTGTTGCAGGACGTTCATCCGATCTGGTCCCGCATGAATGGTGACCGATCCCCGCAACATCACCCGGACCGCAAAGGAGCCGCTGATGAAAACCTCCCACACCGCCACCGTGTTCACGGCCTTGGGCCTTGTCGTCGCCGCTGCCACGCTGGCGATGACGGCGCCGGCCGAGTCCCTCTCTTACCGGCTTGTTCCGCCGTCTGATGCGATGCGCAGCAGCGCCGAAGTGCCCAGCCTCGACAATCTGGCCCTGCTTGATCTTGTGACCGCCTATGGTGACGATCAGGCCTATGACGAGCCTTATTGCGACGTGCGCGTGACCGTGACCGAAAAGCTGACGAACGATTTCGAAGAAACGCGTGTCAGCGCCCCGCAGGAACGCGACGGGATCTTTGTCGAGCTTTGGGCCTCGGACCGGCTCGGCACCTGGACGATGCTGGCCACCCGCGCCGATGGCATCGCCTGCGTGATCGAGACCGGGCGCGATTGGGCCGGGGAAACCGGGCTTGAGACCCTTGCCGCGGGCTAAAGCCTCAATTCCTTGGTAAATCGGCCCGTGCTGTGCATTGAAGCAAGGTCCCGGCAATGCTACGTCCTGACCTGAATTTCGGGACAGGAGGCACCGGCTGCCAATGGATTACATCGTCAAGGACATTTCCCTCGCCGCCTATGGCCGCAAGGAACTCGATATCGCGGAGACTGAGATGCCGGGCCTGATGGCCCTGCGCGAGGAATTTGGCGCCGCGCAACCGCTGAAGGGCGCGCGCATCGCCGGCAGCCTGCACATGACCATCCAGACCGCCGTGCTGATCGAGACGCTGAAGGCGCTTGGCGCCGATGTGCGTTGGGCCAGCTGCAACATCTTCTCGACCCAGGATCATGCCGCGGCCGCCATTGCAGAAGTGGGGATCCCGGTTTTCGCGACCAAGGGCGAGACGCTGGAGGATTACTGGGCCTATACCGACCGGATCTTCCAGTTCGCCGAGGGCACCTGCAACATGATCCTCGACGATGGCGGCGATGCCACGCTCTACATCCTGCTGGGGGCGCGGGTCGAGGCTGGCGAGGCAGGGCTGATCGACGTGCCGACCTCGGATGAGGAAGTGTGCCTGTTCGCCCAGATCCGCAAGCGGCTGGCGGCCTCGCCGGGCTGGTTCACCGCACAGCGCGCTGCGATCAAGGGCGTGTCCGAAGAAACCACCACCGGCGTTCATCGCCTCTATGATCTGCACAAGAAGGGCCAGCTGCCCTTCCCAGCGATCAACGTGAACGACTCGGTCACCAAGTCGAAGTTCGACAACAAGTATGGCTGCAAGGAATCGCTGGTCGACGGCATCCGCCGCGCCACTGACACGATGATGGCCGGCAAGGTCGCCGTGGTCTGCGGTTATGGCGACGTGGGCAAAGGCTCTGCCGCCAGCTTGCAAGGCGCCGGCGCCCGGGTGAAGGTGACGGAGGTCGACCCGATCTGCGCGCTGCAGGCGGCGATGGACGGGTTTGAAGTGGTGCTGCTGGAGGACGTTGTTTCTTCCGCCGACATCTTCATCACCACCACCGGCAACAAGGACGTGATACGCATCGAGCATGTGCGCGAGATGAAGGACATGGCGATCGTCGGCAATATCGGCCACTTCGACAACGAAATTCAGGTCGCGGCGCTGAAGAACCACAAATGGACCAACATCAAGGACCAGGTGGACATGATCGAGATGCCCTCGGGCGCACGGATCATCCTGCTGTCGGAAGGCCGGCTGCTGAACCTTGGCAATGCCACCGGCCACCCGTCCTTCGTGATGTCGGCCAGCTTTACCAACCAGGTTCTGGCGCAGATCGAGCTGTGGACCAAGGAGGGTGAATATGCGCCGGGTGTCTATATCCTGCCCAAGCATCTGGACGAAAAGGTCGCCCGTCTGCACCTCAAGAAGATCGGCGTGAAACTGACCGAGCTGCGCAAGGATCAGGCCGACTATATCGGCGTCAACATTGACGGCCCGTTCAAGTCGGAACATTACCGCTACTAAGCGCCGCAAGGACGCGACAAACCGCCCGGGCCCTGCGTCACGGGCGGTTTTCTTTTGCCATCACGCGCCCGTGACCCCTATGCTTGCCCCAGCCCTGAGGGGCGTGAGACTGGTTCAAGGCCGGTGCAATTCGGCCGAATAAGGGTGGAAGAACATGGGTAAACGTGAAGACCTCGTCGCCAAATATGCCGAAGCGCTGCAAAGCAAATGCGGCATCGAGGTCGATATGGCGCTGCTGACCAAGGTCACCATCGGCTGCGGCCCGGCGATCTACAACGCCGACGCCGAGACCATTGCCGCGTCGGATCCGGCGGAGATGGAGCGGGTGAAGAACAATTTTCTGATGAAAAAACTGGGGCTTGCCGAGGGGCCCGAGCTGATGGTGGCGATTGATGCTGCGGTCGAGACCTATGGCAAATCCGACCGCAACAAGTATCGCGCCGCGATCTACTATCTGCTGGTCAAGCAGTTCGGCAAGGAAGCCGTCTACGCGTGATCGCCCTTGCACGGTGCCCCTTTTGGGTGCCGTGCTTAACGCCGCGTTCACTCTACTGCACTGATTTCACATAGATTTATCCACAGTCGCGGCTTGCGCGGAATCGCCGGCCGACCTAAGGTCCATCCATAGGCCAGTAGGCCGAGACCTTTTGCAGTCACGTGTGGTGAGTAGGGAGCACGTGGGGTGGGGAGGGTCTCGGTAGGGGTGCCGGGGCCCTCCATTTTTTTGGGGGATGCCCCGCTTTGGCGCAGGCGCGCGGCGTCCCGCTCTGGCGTAGATGCGCGGCTTGGTGCCCTGAGCCGCACATACGGAAAGCATACAGAACCCATACATATCCTATATGGCTGTGCGCCCGCATTTGGGAACATTCCGCGCCGGCAACCGTTTTGAGGGGGCAAGGCGGTCGCCCCCCGGGCGCGCCGCGAAATCGATGGAAGGATTCCCCCATGGCCCTCTTTGGCGCAGATATCCACACGATGGACGACCTCTACCTGCATACGCTGCAGGACATCTACTATGCCGAAAAGCAGATCGAAAAAGTCCTGCCGAAAATGATTGAAAAGGCCAGCGCCCCGGCGCTGAAAAGCGGCTTCGAGATGCACCTTGAAGAGACCCGCGGCCATATCAGCCGGCTGGAACAGGTCTTCGCGCTGCTGGGTGAAAAGCCCAAGGCCGTGACCTGCCCGGCCATCGACGGCATCATCAAGGAAGCCAACGAGATCGCTGGTGACATCGACGATGAGGGCGTTCTGGATGCGGCCCTTGCTGCCGCCGCGCAGGCGGTCGAGCATTACGAGATCACCCGCTATGGCACGCTGATCGCCTGGTCGAAGGAACTCGGCCGCACCGAATGCGCCGACCTCTTCGCGCAGACCCTGGCCGAAGAAAAGGCCACCGATGTGAAGCTGTCGAAGCTGGCCGAAAGCCGTCTGAACCACGCCGCGTGATGCGGTGAGGCCGCTTGCCCATCGGGGTGGGCGGCCGCTCCTTTGCGTGCGAGGGGCCCGGCCTCAGCTGGAAATTTGCTGCCCGCTGATGACCAGAGTGACAAGCGCGCCGGTTTTCGACCATTCATAGCTGACCGATCCGCCAAGCTGACCTTCCATCGTTTGCCGCACAAGGCTGCTGCCATAGCCGCTCATCTCTGCCGGAGACGAGGCTTCGGGGCCGCCTTGTTCTGTCCAGCAGATCTGGACATCCTCTCCCACCATCGAGCCCGACACGTCGAGGGTGCCACCCTCGACCGAGAGCGCGCCGTATTTGACCGAGTTGGTTGCCAGTTCATGCACGACGAGGGCCAGCCCGGTCGCCGTACCATTGCCCACCCCCATGCGCGGGACGGCCACCCTGATCCGCCCAGCAAACGCGCCTTCGTCATCATAGGGGGACAGCAGCACGGCAAAGATGTCGCCAAGCAGGGCGGTCTTGCCCTGTTCGCCCGGCAGCGGACGCACCAGATCATGCGCGCGGCCAAGCGCCGTCAGCCGGTTCATCAGCTGCTTGGTCATATCCTCGATCGAGGTCGAGGAGCGGGAGGTGATCCGCGTCAGTCCGGTCGCAATCGCCAGCAGGTTCTTGACGCGGTGGCTCATTTCCCCGGCCAGAAGCTCATGGCCTTCTTCGGCCTGCTTGCGGCCGGTGATGTCGAGGAATACGCCCGTCAACTTGCGTTTCTGGATACCGGCATCATCCCCTTGCCCCCGCGCAGAAATCCAGCGGACCTCCTGCCCGATGATGGTGCGAAAATCGATCTCGTAGGCCCCGACAAGCGCCCTGGTCGCAGAGAAGGCGTCGCGCACCCGGTCGCGGTCGGCGGGGTGGATCTTCTCGGACAGGCGCTCGAAGGTCAGGGGCTGCCCCGGAGCAACGTCCCAGAGCACATAGCCCTGCGGGTCCATCGCAAGATCATCGGTATCAACGTTCCACGACCACAGGGCCACGCCCGCCGCGTCTATCGCGCGCCGCAGTTCTTCATACCCCCATTCGGGATTGTCTGTCGCGATCTTGGACAAGTTTCCTCGCATATCCGGAACGTTGGCGAACCGCTACACGATGCGCATCTTGCCAGCCATATACCACGCTGGGGAAGATGTCTCCACCTGCCGCGTGCCGGGCCAGAATCTCGCTGGCCTGACCTGGCTTGTCCGTGTGATGAATGTGCCGCGCGGCGGAGCCTGAAGGCAGGCCCGCGCTTTGGCCCCTGCCAACCCGAATGGAACCCTACCTATGATGACCCTCCCGCTGTTCCTGACCTTCCTTGCCGCCTCGGCCGCCGCTGCCTCTACCGGCTTCCTGTTCAAGCCAGGCGCCTGGTATGTCGGGCTGAACAAACCCACCTGGACGCCGCCGAACTGGGCGTTTCCGGTGGTGTGGACAACGCTCTACCTGTTCTCCAGCTACGCCGCGACGCGGGTGGCGGTGCTGCCCGGAAACAGTCAGGCGCTGGCCTTCTGGGCGATGCAGATCGCGTTCAACACCCTGTGGACGCCGGTGTTCTTCGGCGCGCACCGGATGCTGACGGCGCTGCTGGTGATGGCCGGCCTGCTGGTCGCGGTGGTGGGGATGCTGGTCACCTTCTGGGCGCTGGATACCGTGGCGGGGCTGCTGATCGTGCCGTATCTGGCGTGGCTGGTGGTGGCGGCGGCGCTGAACCTGTGGGTCTGGCGCTTCAACCCGCGGCAGGGCTGAACCGGGGCGACCAAGGGGGCCATAGCGCGAACAGGCTTGCAGACTCGCTGCCGCTTCCGTATATGGCCCTTCAACAGCGGCGCTACCGGGGTCCAAACCCGGCGGCCCACCGGAGCTTGCAACGGGCCGCCACGGCCCGTTTTTTGTTTTTAAGGATCGGAACATGAGCGACCTGATCGCCAAGACCGCCATCGACCGGAAGCTGGCTGAAATCGTCGGCCCGGCCATCGAGGGCCTGGGGTTCGAGCTGGTCCGCATCCGCCTGATGGGCGGCCAGACCAAGACGCTGCAGATCATGGCCGACCGGCCCGAAGGCGGCATCGATGTCGACGATTGCGCCAAGGTGTCGACCGCGGTGTCGGCGGTTCTGGATGTCGAAGACCCGATCGAGGACAACTATTACCTTGAGGTTTCCAGCCCCGGGATCGACCGGCCGCTGACCCGGCTCAAGGATTTCGACATGTGGGAAGGCTATGAGGCCCGCATCGAGACCGAAGCCCAGATCGACGGGCGCAAGCGCTTCAAGGGCATCCTTGTCGGCACCGAAGCCGATGAGGTGCTGATCAACATCGAGGACGGCGCCAATGGCATCCAGACCATCGGCCTGAAATTCGACTGGCTGACCGATGCGAAACTGATCCTGACCGACGAGCTGATCGCCGAGATGCTGCGCCAGCGCAAGGCGGCCGGCATCATCGATGAGAGCCAGTTCGACGACATCGAAACCGATACAGACGAAACCGATACAGACACCGACCGGTCCGAGGAGGCCTGACCATGGCTATCACTTCCGCCAACCAGCTGGAACTTCTGCAGACCGCCGAGGCGGTCGCGCGCGAGAAGATGATCGACCCCGAGCTTGTCATTCAGGCGATGGAAGAATCGCTCGCCCGTGCGGCGAAGTCCCGATACGGGTCCGAGATGGACATCCGCGTGACCATCGACCGCAAGACGGGGCGCGCGCAGTTCACCCGCGTGCGCACGGTTGTCGAGGATGACGCCGTCGAAAGCTATCAGGCGCAGATGACCGTGGCGCAGGCCAAGCAGTTCCTGGCCGAACCCGTAATCGGTGACGAGATCATCGAAGAGGTTCCCCCGGTCGATCTGGGCCGCATCGCCGCGCAATCAGCCAAGCAGGTGATCTTGCAGAAGGTCCGCGAAGCCGAGCGTGACCGTCAGTTCGAAGAGTTCGAAGGCCGCAAGGGAACCATCATCAACGGCGTGGTCAAGCGCGAGGAATACGGCAACATCATCGTGGATATCGGCCGCGGTGAAGCCATCCTGCGCCGGAACGAGAAGATCGGCCGTGAAAGCTATCGCCCGAACGACCGCATCCGCTCGTACATCAAGGACGTGCGCCGCGAGGCCCGGGGCCCGCAGGTCTTCCTGTCGCGCACCGATCCGCAGTTCATGGCCGAGCTGTTCAAGATGGAAGTGCCGGAAATCTATGACGGCATCATCGAGATCAAGGCTGTGGCCCGGGATCCGGGCAGCCGTGCCAAGATCGCCGTCATCAGCTATGACAGCTCCATCGATCCGGTCGGCGCCTGCGTGGGTATGCGCGGCAGCCGTGTGCAGGCCGTGGTGAACGAGCTGCAGGGCGAGAAGATCGACATCATCCCGTGGAACGAGGATCAGGCGACCTTCCTTGTGAACGCGCTGCAGCCGGCCGAAGTGTCGAAAGTGGTGATCGATGAAGAGGCGAACCGCATCGAGGTCGTGGTGCCGGACGAACAGCTGTCGCTGGCCATCGGCCGCCGCGGCCAGAACGTTCGCCTTGCCAGCCAGCTGACCGGGCTGGACATCGACATCCTGACCGAAGCGCAGGAAAGCGAACGCCGTCAGGCCGAGTTTGCAGAGCGGACGGGCATGTTCATGGCTGCGCTGGATCTCGATGAGACCTTCGCACAGCTGCTGGTGTCGGAAGGCTTCACCAACCTTGAAGAGGTCGCCTATGTCGATCTTGAAGAGCTGCTGGTGATCGAGGGCGTCGATGATGCGACCGCCGCCGAGCTTCAGGCCCGGGCCCGCGACCATATCGAGGAACTCAACCGCAAGGCGCTGGAAGCGGCGCGCGAGCTGGGTGTCGAGGACAGCCTCATTGAATTCGAGGGCCTGACACCCCAGATGGTGGAAGCGCTGGCGAAAGACGATGTGAAGACGCTGGAAGACTTCGCCACCTGCGCCGACTGGGAGCTGGCCGGCGGCTGGACCACAGTCAACGGCGAGCGCGTGAAGGACGAAGGCATCCTCGAGAAGTTCGACATGAGCCTGGAGGAAGCGCAGCATCTGGTGATGACCGCGCGGATCCAGCTGGGCTGGGTCGACCCGTCCGAGCTTGCCGGCGAGGCAGAAGCCGACGTTGCGGCGGAGGACGAGGTCTGAGAACGGACCCCGGAGGACAGCCATGACGCGCGGAGGCCGTGACAAGGACGAAGACGAAACGGAGCGCCGGTGCATTGCCACCGGCGAGACGCAGCCGAAAGCCGGGCTGATCCGCTTTGTTGTCGCGCCCGACGGGACCGTCGTGGCCGACCTTTCGGAAAAGCTGCCGGGCCGCGGGATGTGGGTGACCGCTGACCGCGACGCGCTGGAGAAGGCGGCGAAGAAGGGCCTGTTTGCCCGCGCGGCCAAGCAGCCCGTCATCGTTCCGCCCGATCTGGTGGACCGGGTCGAGGCGATGCTGGCGGACCGCGTGGTGCATCTGGTGTCTCTGGCCCGCAAGGCTGGCGGCGCAGTGACTGGGTTCGAGAAGGTGAAAGAGTGGTTGGCCCAAGGTAGGGCCAAGGTTCTGCTGCAAGCCTCGGACGGGTCCGAGCGCGGCAAGACCAAGCTTTGGACGCCGCCCGGTGGGCGGTATTTCGGGTGCCTGACAGCCCAGGAATTGGGTTTGGCATTCGGGCGCGAACATGCGATACACGGCGCGCTTGCGGCTGGCGGACTCGCACGGCGTGTTGTAGAGGAAGCGGCAAAGCTTTCGGGTCTGCGTAGCAAGGCCATCGAAGGCAAGCACGACGGCGGCAGGACCGCCGGGAAGGATACGAATTCGGCATGAGCGATAGTGACGGCAAAAAACCCCTTGGGCTCGGCAGCGGGCGTTCCGGTCAGGTGAAGCAGAGCTTCTCCCACGGCCGGACGAAAAGCGTGCTGGTCGAGACGAAGCGCAAGCGTGTTGTGGTGCCAAAACCCGGGACGGCCCCCGGCAAGGGCACTGGCACCGGCGCCTTGGGCGATCCGTCGAAGCGCCCCGCCGGGATTACCGACGCCGAGATGGAGCGCCGTCTTTCTGCCCTGCGTGCCGCGAAGGCACGTGAGGTTGAAGAGTCTGCGCAGCGTCTGGCTGACGAGAAGGCCCGCGAGGAAGAGCGCGACCGGCGCCGCGCCGAGATCGAGGCGAAGGAGCGCGAAGAGCGCGAGCATCAGGAAGCCCTGCGGCTGAAGGCCGAGGAAGACGCCCGCAAGGTCCGCGAAGCCGAGATCCGCGCCCAGAAGAAAGAAGACGTGCGCAAGCCCGCAGCATCCGACAAGCCGGCCGATCCGGCCGCTGCCGAAGCTGCTGCCTCGCGCGCTGCAACCAAGGGCGTCACCGCCGCTGCCCCGCGCAAGACCGACCGCGAGCGTGATGCCGCGGCCGACCGCGACGCGCGTGGCAAGAGCAAGGGCACCGAAGACAGCCGCCGCACCGGCCGCCTGTCGCTGAACGAGGCGCTGAATGGCGAAGGCGGGCGCACCCGCTCGCTCGCCGCGATGAAGCGCAAGCAGGACAAGGCCCGCCAGAAGGCGATGGGCATGGGCCAGCGCGCCGAGAAGATGGTGCGCGACGTCCAGCTGCCCGAGACCATCGTTGTTCAGGAACTTGCCAACCGGATGGCCGAACGTGCCGCCGATGTGGTCAAGTCGCTGATGAAGATGGGCCTGATGGTCAGCATGAACGAGGCGATCGACGCGGATACCGCGGAACTGGTGATCGAGGAATTCGGTCACAAGGCAGTGCGCGTGTCCGACTCGGACGTGGAACAAGTGATCCACAAGGTGCTGGACGCCGATGAAGACCTGATCCCGCGCCCGCCGATCGTGACGATCATGGGCCACGTTGACCACGGCAAGACCTCGCTGCTGGATGCGATCCGCAAGACCAGTGTCGTGTCGGGCGAAGCTGGCGGCATCACCCAGCATATCGGCGCCTATCAGGTGACCACCGATTCGGGGGCTGTGCTGACCTTCCTCGACACGCCGGGCCACGCTGCGTTCACGTCGATGCGTGCCCGCGGTGCGCAGGTGACGGATATCGTGGTGCTGGTGGTTGCCGCCGACGATGCGGTGATGCCGCAGACGGTCGAGGCGATTGCCCATGCGCGGGCCGCCAACGTGCCGATGATCGTGGCGATCAACAAATGCGACAAGCCGTCGGCCAACCCGCAAAAGGTTCGCACCGGGCTGCTGCAGCATGAAGTTGTCGTCGAACAGATGGGCGGCGATGTGCTCGACGTCGAGGTTTCGGCGACCACCGGCAAAGGGCTCGACCTGCTGCTGGAAAGCATCGCGCTGCAGGCCGAGATCCTTGACCTGCGGGCCAACCCGAAACGCGCCGCTGCCGGCGCGGTGATCGAGGCCAAGCTGGATGTGGGCCGTGGCCCCGTCGCCACCGTGCTGATCGAGCATGGCACGCTGCACAAGGGCGACATCTTCGTCGTTGGCGCGCAGTGGGGCAAGGTTCGCGCCCTGATCAACGACAAGGGCGAGCGCGTCGATGAGGCCGGGCCGTCGGTTCCGGTCGAGGTGCTGGGTCTGAACGGCACACCCGAGGCCGGCGACGTGCTGAACGTCGTCGAGACCGAGGCGCAGGCCCGCGAGATTGCGGATTACCGCGATCAGGTGACGCGCGACAAGCGCGCCGCTGCCGGTGCCGCGACCACGATGGAACAGCTGATGGCCAAGGCCAAGGCCGACAAGAACGTGTCGGAGCTGCCGATCCTGGTGAAGGCCGACGTGCAGGGTTCTGCCGAGGCGATCATCCAGGCGATGGAGAAGATCGGCAACGAAGAGGTGCGCGTGCGCGTGCTGCATTCGGGAGTCGGCGCCATCACCGAGAGCGATATCGGTCTGGCCGAAGCGTCGGGTGCGCCGGTCATCGGCTTCAACGTGCGGGCCAATGCGCCGGCCCGTGCCGCTGCCAACCAGAAGGGTGTGGAGATCCGCTACTACTCGGTGATCTACGATCTGGTCGACGACGTGAAGGCCGCTGCCTCTGGCCTGCTGAAGAACGAGATCCGCGAAACCTTCATCGGTTACGCGACGATCAAGGAAGTCTTCAAGGTGTCGAACGTCGGCATGGTTGCCGGGTGTCTTGTCACCGAGGGCGTTGCCCGCCGGTCCGCCGGCGTGCGCCTGCTGCGCGACAACGTGGTGATCCACGAAGGCACGCTGAAGACGCTGAAGCGCTTCAAGGACGAGGTGAAGGAAGTCATCTCGGGCCAGGAATGCGGTATGGCCTTCGAGAACTACGAAGACATTCGCGCAGGCGATGTCATCGAGATCTTCGAGCGCGAGGAAGTGGAACGCCGGCTGCTCTAACGGCCTGCGGCCCGCCCTTGCGGCGGGCCCCTTCTGGCGATCAGACACAAAAAAGGGAGGCGCGAGCCTCCCTTTTTCGTTGAAAGCCGACTCTCCTCCTAGTCGGCCTTCTGGGCAACCGGGTTACCCGCAAACACGCGCTCCCCAACGCGCACCTGGATCTTGCCATTCTCGAGCTGACGCTCGAACGTGCCCTGCACCGAAACGCAGCTGCCGACCGTGATCGTTCTCAGCATTGCAAAGTCTCCCACTTCCTGCTGTTTCCATGATGCATAAATCTTGCCCCGACCCTGCATCCCCATGCTGCAGTTTTGACATATTTATGAATGAAGCCGCAAGAACTTTTATTGCGCGAGCGGTAACTATTTTGAAACTTATTCTGCATTGCGGCGAAGACGGCGCTGCGTTGCCGCGCCCGCGACTCACCCCTTCGCGGCGATTACAGCCAGTCGCGCAGGATCGGGATCAGCGGGATATCGGCCGGGGGCATCGGGTAATCACGCAGCTGTGCCGGGCGCACCCAGGCCAGCTTTTGCCCTTCCTGGGGCGCCACGATCCCTTGCCACTTGCGGCAGGCGAAGAGCGGCATCAGGAGGTGAAAGCTGTCATAGGCGTGGCTGGCAAAGGTCAGCGGCGCCAGGCACGAGGCCCAGGTGTCGATCCCCAGTTCCTCGCGCAGTTCGCGGATCAGTGCCGCCTCGGGGGTCTCGCCGGGTTCGACCTTGCCGCCGGGAAACTCCCAGAGGCCCGCCATCGACTTGCCCTCGGGGCGCTGTGCCAGAAGCACCCTGCCGTCGGCATCGATCAGCGCGACGGCAGAGACCAGAACAACCTTCACGGCCGCCTCAGGAGCGATAGTCGGCATTGATATCGATATAGCCGTGGGTCAGGTCGCAGGTCCAAGCGGTGTAGGCCGCCTTGCCGAGGCCGAGGTCGACGCCGATCACCAGCTCATCGCCCTTCATGTAGGCCGAGGTCATCGCCTCGGAGTAATCCGGCACGCGCCAGCCCTTGTCGGCCACCAGAATGTCGCCAAAGCGGATCGCCAGCAGGTCGCGGTCGGCCTTGGCGCCGGACTTGCCGACGGCCATGACCACCCGGCCCCAGTTCGCGTCCTGCCCGGCGATGGCGGTCTTGACCAGCGGCGAGTTGGCGATGGCGAAGGCGACGCGCTTGGCGTCCTCGGCCGTCTCTGCGCCGGTCACCTGCACTTCGACGAACTTGGTCGCGCCCTCGCCATCACGCACGACCTGCTGCGCAAGATCCAGCATCACGCCGCGCAGGGCTGCCTCGAACTCTTTCGCCACGCGCGAGCGCAGGTCCGAGATTTCGGCAGCGGCCGAGGCGCCCGTGGCCGCCAGGATCAGCGCATCCGAGGTGGAGGTGTCGCTGTCCACGGTGATGGCATTGAAGGTGCTGTCCATATTGCGGGACAGGATCTTCTGCAGGTTCTTTGCCGAGATCTTGGCATCGGTGAAGATGTAGACCAGCATCGTCGCCATATCCGGCGCGACCATGCCCGAGCCCTTGGCGATACCGGCAATGCGGATCGGCCCGCCCTCGCCCTCAATCTCGGCGCTGGCGCCCTTGGGGAAGGTGTCGGTGGTCATGATCGCGCGGGCGGCGTCCTCGATGCCCTCGTCATCCAGCGCGCCCTTCAGCTCGTCGATCTTGGCGGCGATGCGGTCCCAGGGCAGCGGCTCGCCGATCACCCCGGTGGAGGAAGAGAAGACGCGGGTAGGGGGAAGGCCAAGCGCCTCGGCCACGGCGCCGGTTACGCGGTCCACGGCGTTCTGGCCATCTGCGCCGGTGAAGGCGTTGGCATTGCCGGAGTTGACCACGATGGCCGCCCCCGCCTCGGCGTTGCCCCCAGAGGCCAGCTTGGCCTGACAGTCGAGCACGCAGGCGGCGCGGGTCGAGGAGCGGGTGAAGGCGCCGGCAACCGCGGTGCCGGGGGCAAGGCGGGCAAGCATCACATCGGTGCGGCCGGCATAGCGGACCCCGGCCGCAGCGGCAGCGAATTCTACGCCGCCGATGATCGGCAGCGTCGGGAAGCCGCCCTTGGGCGCCAGCGGAGAGACGGCCAAGGGCTTCTTGCCAGCGGGCGTAGCGTCACCCCCGACGAGCTTGGACTTCAGCTTGGCGACCTTGGCCTTCAGCTTGCGCAGCTTCGGGCCGTCTTTCTTGTCGCCGTCCTTCTTGTCTTTCTTCGCCATCGCCGTTCCCTCCGCTGCCGCGTGTCTTATTCGCCCAGGATCGCTGTATCCTTCAGGATCGCCGGGTCAAGCCCTTCGTCCTTGCGCACAACATCCGCCTGTTCGGTCACGGCGGCAACACGGTCCATCACCGCCTGCTCCTGAACCTCGGCCGCCAGCTCGTCGCGCACCTCATCCAGCGCCGGGGCCTCGGCCATCCGGGTCTCGTTCAGCTTGATGATGTGCCAGCCGAACTGGGTTTGCACCGGGCCCGAGACCTGACCGGGCTCCAGCGTCTGCACGGCGGTCTCGAAAGGTTCGACCATCATCCCCAGCCCGAACCAGCCAAGTTCGCCACCATTGGGGCCCGAGGGGCCGGTGGAGCGGGTCTTGGCGACTTCCGTGAAATCCTTGCCGCCGTCGATCTCGGCCTTGATCGCCGCCGCATCTTCCTCGGTCTCGACCAGGATATGCGAGGCGTTAAATTCCTTGCTGGGGGCGGCGTCCGCATATTTCGCCTCATAGGCGGCCTGCAGCGTCTCATCGGTGACGGCGGCGATCGCGGTATCGTCCAGAACGATTCCGGCCAGATAGCCAAGCCGCTGGGTTTCCAGGATCAGCTCATCCCGGCGGCTGATCGACTTTTCGCCAAGCTGGGCCAGCGCGGTCTGCTGGATCAACTGGTCCAGCACGCCGTTGAACAGCAGGTCATCGGGCAGGGCCAGATATTCCTGCGGCAGGCTTTCGCGCATGGCGATCATCTGGCCCACGGTGATGTCCTGGCCGTTCACGGTGGCAACGACGGTATCGGCGGTCACGTCCTGTGCAGCCAGCGGGGTGGCCAGCAAAAGGCAGGCAACAGCCGCGCCTTTGAATTTCAAGCCCATCGACATCGCAGCAACTCCCGGAAGGGCCGCGTCTCGGCGCGGCGTTGACACTCTGACGGCGGCCCCTTACATCGCCTATGGTCCTGTGAGGGCCGTTCCGTCCATTGTTCGCAGCCCTTCTAGGCAAGGCGCGAAGGGCGGGCAAGGGTCGCGTCTCACACGATCCTGTCAGTTGAAGCCAAGCGGAGAAAACATGCTGGGCATCGGAAGTCTCGCGCGGAAGGTCTTCGGCACGCCGAATGATCGCAAGGTCAAATCCGCCCGCTCGCTTGTCGAGCGGATCAATGCGCTGGAGCCCGAGTTCCAGAAGCTGTCCGACGAGGGCATCAAGCAGAAGACCGAAGAATACAAGGCAAGGGTGGCGGGCGGGGAAAGCCTCGATGCGCTGCTGCCCGAGGCCTTCGCCAACTGCCGCGAGGCGGCGAAGCGGGCGCTCGGCCTGCGCGCCTTCGATGTGCAGTTGGTGGCGGGGATCTTCCTGCACCGGGGCAACATCGCCGAGATGAAGACCGGCGAGGGCAAGACGCTGATGGCGACGCTGCCGGTCTACCTCAACGCGCTTGCGGGCAAGGGCGTGCATGTCGTCACCGTCAACGACTACCTCGCCAAGCGCGATGCCGATTGGATGAGCAAGGTCTATTCCGCGCTCGGCATGACCACCGGCGTCGTTTATCCCTACCAGCCCGATGCCGAAAAGCGCGCCGCCTACCGCGCCGACGTGACCTATGCCACGAACAACGAGCTGGGGTTCGACTACCTGCGCGACAACATGAAAACCTCGGTCGAGGAGATGAGCCAACGCGGCCATTTCTACGCCATCGTCGATGAGGTCGACAGCATCCTGGTCGATGAGGCGCGCACGCCGCTGATCATTTCCGGCCCCTCGCAGGACCGGTCCGACCTTTACAAGACGCTGAATGCCTTCATCCCCGAACTGACCGAAGAGCATTACAAGCTGGATGAGAAGGCCCGCAACGCCACCTTCACCGAAGAGGGCAACGAATATCTGGAGCAGCGCCTGCACGCCGCAGGTGTGCTGCCCGAGGCGCAGACGCTGTATGACCCCGAGTCGACCAGCATCGTGCACCACGTCACCCAGGCCCTGCGTGCCCACAAGCTGTTCCTGAAGGACCAGCATTACATCGTGCGCGACGGCGAGGTGATGCTGATCGACGAATTCACCGGCCGGATGATGCGCGGCCGCCGCCTGTCGGACGGGCTGCATCAGGCGATCGAGGCCAAGGAAGACGTCAAGATCCAGCCCGAGAACGTGACGCTGGCATCCGTGACCTTCCAGAACTACTTCCGCCTTTATGGCAAACTGGCCGGGATGACCGGCACCGCGGCCACCGAGGCCGAGGAGTTCATGGAGATCTACAAGCTGGGCGTGGTCGAGATCCCGACCAACCGGCCGATCCAGCGGATCGACGACCACGACGCCGTCTATCGCACCGCCCGCGAGAAGTATGAGGCCATCGTCAAGGCGATCCATGAGGCGCATGCCAAGGGCCAGCCGATGCTGGTCGGCACCACCTCGATCGAAAAGTCGGAAATGCTGGCAGCGATGCTGACCAAGGAAGGCGTGCCGCACAACGTGCTGAACGCCCGCCAGCATGAGCAGGAGGCGAAGATCGTCGCCGACGCCGGCAAGTTCGGCGCGGTGACCATCGCCACCAACATGGCCGGCCGCGGCACCGACATTCAGCTGGGTGGCAATGTCGAGATGAAGGTGATGGAGGCGCTGGCCGCCGATCCCGAGGCGCATCCCGACCAGCTGCGCAGCCGGATCGAGGCTGAACACGCCGAGGAAAAGCAGAAGGTGCTGGAGGCGGGCGGGTTGTTCGTTCTGGCCTCGGAACGGCACGAAAGCCGGCGGATCGACAACCAGCTGCGCGGCCGTTCGGGCCGGCAGGGCGATCCGGGGCGGTCTTCGTTCTTCCTCAGCCTCGAGGATGACCTGATGCGGATCTTTGGGTCCGAGCGTCTGGAAAAGGTGCTGTCCTCGCTGGGGATGAAGGAAGGCGAGGCCATCGTCCATCCTTGGGTGAACAAGTCGCTGGAGCGCGCGCAGGCCAAGGTCGAGGGCCGCAACTTCGACATCCGCAAGCAATTGCTGAAGTTCGATGACGTGATGAACGACCAGCGCAAGGCGATCTTCGCGCAGCGCCGCGAGATCATGGAAGCGGAAGACCTGTCGGAAATCGTGCGCGACATGCGCCACCAGCTGATCGACGATCTGGTGCATGAGCATATGCCGCCGCGGTCCTATGCCGACCAGTGGGACATCACCGGGCTGGATGCCGCCGCGCGCGACAAGCTGGCGCTGGAGATGCCGATTGCCGAATGGGCCGCCGAGGAAGGCGTGGACCAAGACGAGATCCGCGCCCGGATGGAGCGCGAGACCGATGCCTTCATGGCCGACAAGGCCGAGAAGTTCGGGCCTGAGTCGATGCGCAACATCGAAAAGCAGATCCTGCTGCAGACCATCGACGCGAAATGGCGCGAGCATCTGGTGACGCTGGAGCATCTGCGCTCGGTCGTGGGCTTCCGCGGCTATGCGCAGCGCGACCCGCTGTCGGAATACAAGACCGAGGGTTTCAGCCTGTTCGAGACGCTGCTGGAAAGCCTGCGCGCCGAGGTGACGCAGAAGCTGGGCCAGATCCGGCCGCTGACGCAAGAAGAACAAGATACGCTGATGAAGCAGTATCTTGCGCAGAACGCGCCGAAGAAACCGGCTGAGGAGGCGCCTGCGGTAGAGGCTCCGGCGCCCGCGCCGCTGGCCGCTCCGGCTGCGGCAGAGGCTCGGCCGGGGTTCGACGAGGCGGATCCGGCGAGCTGGGGCAACCCGTCGCGCAACGATCCCTGCCCTTGCGGATCGGGTGAGAAGTTCAAGCATTGCCATGGCAAGTTGGCCTGACTTCCACGAATTGTGACGTGATTTGGACGGGGCCGGGGGCAAGGATGCCTCCGGCCCTTTCTCTTGTGGCCCCGGCGCTCCATGTCGCTATCTGTGGCAATGGTCCCGCGCCGAAAACGCCCCCACATGGCCGTGCCCTTGCCGCTTTTCCCCAGCATTAACGATGCTTGGGATTGGGTAGGTGGAGACGGATGATGATGGTTTCCCGGGCACAGATCATGATGGCAGGCTTCGCCTTGGCGATTGCCGGCAGCAGCGGCTATCTGATGGAAGACGGCGCGCCGCCTGTGCCACCGACGCAGATCGTGCCGCTGTCGGCGGCGCTGGACAGCGCAGAGATGCCGGTCGATCTGGCGGTGCCTGAGTTGCCGACCCTACCGGATGTTGCGGTGCGAATGGCGGATGCGCCGCTGCCAGTGTTGCCCGAGTCCGCCGCGCCCGCGGGCTGTGCGCCTGCGATGCTGACGCTGTCGCCGCTACCGGGCGCGATGATCGCGGTGGCGGTCGAGGCGCCCTGCCGTGCGGGGGAGCGGCTGGAAATTTTCCATGCGGGGCTTGGCTTTGCGGTGCGGCTGTCCGATCAGGCGAGCTGGCAGGGGGCCGTACCTGCGCTGACCGAGGATGCGGCGATCGCGCTGCGGTTTGAGGCGGGGGATGAGCTGTTGGGGCGGATGCGGCTGGCCGATCTGCCGGGGCTGGTGCGGGTGGGCGTGGAGTGGCGCGGGACGGCGCCGCTGGAGCTGCACGCCTATGAAAATGGCGCTGCGTTCGGCGCGCCGGGGCATGTTCATGCCGGGGCGCCGGAGGGGCGGCTGATGGTGCTGGGGGATGCGACGCTGGCGCGGCCGATGCAGGCGCAGGTCTATACTGCGCCTGCTGGTGGTGCTGTGGCGCTGGAGATTGCGACCGAGATCGGGCCGGAGAGTTGCGGCAAGCCGTTGGAAGCGCAGGCTTTTCGGGCGGAGGCTGGGGCGCCTGTGGTGCTGACGGCGATCACGCTGGCGCTGCCGGGGTGCGACCAGTTGGGCGGCTATGTGGTGATGCCGCTGCCGGGGGTGGCGGCGCAGCGGCTGGCGCTGGCGGACTGAATTTCACAGCAGACCCTGGGCACGGAAGCTGAGTTCGCGGCTTTTGCCGATGATCAGGTGGTCGTGCAGGGTGATGCCCATCACCTGCGCCGCGTCCTGGATCTGGCCGGTGACGATGATGTCCTGATCGGACGGGGTGGGGTCGCCCGAGGGGTGGTTGTGGACCAGGATCAGCGCGCTGGCGTTGAGTTCGAGGGCGCGTTTGACCACCTCGCGCGGATAGACGGGGACATGGTCGACGGTGCCCTTGGCCTGTTCCTCATCGGCGATCAGCACGTTCTTGCGGTCGAGATAAAGCACCCGGAACTGCTCGGTTTCCCGATGCGCCATCGCAGTGTGGCAATAGTCCAGCAGCGCGTTCCACGAGGAAAGAACCTGCCGGTTCAAGACCTTGGCGCGTGCCATGCGCTGTGCCGCAGCCTCCACGATCTTCAGCTCCTGCACCACGGCATCGCCCACGCCCTGCACTTCGGCCAACCGGTGGGCCGGGGCGGTGATGACGCGGTTGAAGTCGCCGAAACAGTCCAGCAGGCGGCGGGCGAGGGGTTTCACGTCCTGCCGGGGGATGGCGCGGAAGAGGACCAGCTCCAGCAGTTCATAGTCCGGCATGGCGGCCGCGCCGCCCGCCATGAAGCGGGTGCGGAGGCGTTTGCGGTGGTCGCGGATGTAGCTGGGGAGGCGGCCTTCAGGGAGATGCGCGGCGTCGCCCGCGGCCTCGTCGCCGTCGAGGTCGAAGAGGGAGGGGGCTTCGTGAAGGGCGCGAGTCGGGCACATGCCGGCAGCGTGCGGGGATGTGGTGAAGGAAAGGTTAACGGGTTTTGCGCGGGAGGGCGAAAAACGGGGGCAAAGCGCTGAAAAGGCGGGATTTTCGGGATGCAGAAACCATGCAGAACCTATGCAGATGTTATGCATACGATTTGCGGGTTGATGCGGTTCGTCAGATGGCCCCCCGGCGGCGCTGAAGCGCCTCGATTCCGGGCAAGAAAAAAGGGCGCCCCGTGGGGCGCCCTGATGCTTCCGCTGGGAAAGGCCTCAGCCCTTCATCCCGTCCCAGAAGCTTTTGACCTTCGAGAAGAAGGACGAGCTTTCCGGGTTGTTGTCCTCGGACAGCTTTTCGAACTCGCGCAGCAGGTCTTTCTGGCGGCTGGTGAGGTTCACCGGGGTTTCCACCGCCAGCTCGATCAGCATGTCGCCGGTGCCGCCGCCGCGCAGGGCCGGCATGCCCTTGCCGCGCAGGCGCATCTGGCGGCCGGTCTGGCTGCCGGCGGGGATCTTCACCCGGCTGCGGCCGCCGTCGATGGTGGGCACCTCGACCTCGCCGCCAAGGGCGGCGGCGGTCATGCCCACGGGCACGCGGCAGAAGAGGTTGACACCGTCGCGCTGGAACAGCTGATGCTCGCGCACCTCGAGGAAGATGTAGAGATCGCCAGCCGGGCCGCCGCGCATCCCGGCCTCACCCTCGCCGGCAAGGCGGATGCGGGTGCCGGTCTCAACGCCCGCGGGGATGTTGACCGAGAGCGAACGTTCCTTTTCGGTGCGGCCAGCGCCGTGGCAGACCTTGCAGGGGTTCTTGATGGTCTGGCCGAGCCCGCCGCAGGTGGGGCAGGTGCGTTCGACCGTGAAGAAGCCTTGCTGGGCGCGGACCTTGCCCATGCCCGAGCAGGTGGGGCAGACGGTGGGTTCGGCGCCGCCCTCGGCCCCGGTGCCGGTGCAGGCGGTGCAGGCGACCGAGGTGGGGACGGTGATGGTCTTCTGCGCGCCGCGGAACGCCTCGTCGAGCGAGATGCGCATGTTGTAGCGCAGGTCGGAGCCGCGCTGGGCGCGCTGGCGCCCACCGCCGCCCCCCGGGCCACGCCCGCCCATGAAGTCGCCGAAGAGATCCTCGAACACGTCGGAGAAGGCCGAGGCGAAATCGCCCTGACCGGGGCCGCCGGGGCCGGGGCCACCGCCGCGCGGGCCGCCGCCTTCGAAGGCGGCATGGCCGTAGCGGTCATAGGCGGCCTTGCGGTTTTCGTCCTTCAGGATGTCATAGGCCTCGTTGACCTCCTTGAAGCGGGATTCAGCTTCGGGGTCATCCTGATTGCGGTCCGGGTGCAGTTCTTTCGCCTTGACCCGGTAGGCCTTCTTGATCTCGTCGGCACCCGCGCCGCGCGCGATGCCCAGGATTTCATAGTAGTCGCGCTTTGCCATGCTGCACCCCTTGTCGGAACATGAAGGACCGGCCCGCCCTGGGGCGGACCGGCCTTGGCCGTTCCAGCGCGCTTAGCGGCGCTTGTTCTCGCCCAGATCCTCGAAATCGGCATCGACGATGTCGTCATCCGCCGAGCGGACCTCATCCTCGTCCTTGCCGCCTTCGCTGGCCTGGGCCTTGTAGATCGCCTCGCCCAGCTTCATCGCGGCTTCGGTCAGGTTCTGGATCCCGCTGCGGATCTTGCCCGCGTCTTCGGTCTTCAGCGCCTCTTCCAGCGGACCCATGGCCAGCTCGATCGCCTCGACGGTGGAGGCATCGACCTTGTCGCCATGCTCGTCCAGCGACTTGCGGGTCGAGTGCAGCAGGCTTTCGCCCTGGTTGCGGGCCTCGACCATGTCGCGGCGGGCCTTGTCGCCTTCGGCATTCGCCTCGGCGTCGCGGACCATCTTGTCGATCTCATCATCCGACAGGCCGCCCGAGGCCTGAATGGTGATGTTCTGCGACTTGCCGGTGCCCTTGTCGCGGGCCGAGACAGACACGATGCCGTTGGCGTCGATGTCGAAGGTTACCTCGATCTGCGGCATGCCGCGCGGGGCGGGCGGGATGTCCTCAAGGTTGAACTGGCCCAGCATCTTGTTGTCCGAGGCCATTTCACGCTCGCCCTGGAAGACCCGGATCGTCACCGCGTTCTGGTTGTCTTCGGCGGTGGAGAAGATCTGCGACTTCTTGGTCGGGATCGTGGTGTTGCGGTCGATCAGGCGGGTGAAGACGCCGCCGAGGGTCTCGATACCCAGCGAGAGCGGGGTCACGTCGAGCAGGACCACGTCCTTGACGTCGCCTTGCAGCACGCCGGCCTGGATCGCGGCGCCGAGGGCCACGACTTCATCGGGGTTGACGCCCTTGTGGGGTTCCTTGCCGAAGAAGGCGGTCACCTCTTCCACCACCTTGGGCATCCGGGTCATGCCGCCGACCAGAACCACTTCGTCGATGTCACCCTTGGACACGCCGGCATCTTTCAGCGCGGCGGCGCAGGGCTTCAGCGAGGCCTTGATCAGGTCCATGACCAGCTGTTCCAGCTTCGAGCGGGTCAGTTTCATGACCATGTGCAGCGGCTGGCCCGAGTTGCGGTCCATGCTGATGAAGGGCTGGTTGATCTCGGTCTGCTGGCTGGAGCTGAGCTCGATCTTGGCTTTCTCGGCGGCTTCCTTCAGGCGCTGAAGGGCCATCTTGTCCTTGGTCAGATCGACGCCGTGTTCCTTTTTGAACTCGTCGGCGAGGTAGTTGACGATGCGCATGTCAAAGTCTTCGCCGCCGAGGAACGTGTCCCCGTTGGTCGATTTCACTTCGAAGAGGCCATCGTCAATCTCGAGGATCGTGATGTCGAAGGTGCCGCCGCCGAGGTCATAGACGGCGATGGTCTTGGCATCTTTCTTGTCGAGGCCATAGGCGAGCGCGGCGGCGGTCGGTTCGTTGATGATCCGCAGCACTTCGAGCCCGGCGATCTTGCCGGCATCCTTGGTGGCCTGACGCTGAGCATCGTTGAAATAGGCCGGGACGGTGATGACGGCCTGGGTGACGGTCTCGCCGAGGTAGGATTCGGCGGTTTCCTTCATCTTCTGCAGGATCATCGCCGAGACCTGGCTGGGCGAGAACTTCTCGCCGCGGGTTTCGACCCAGGCATCGCCATTGCCGCCGTCGACGATGTTGTAGGGGACCAGCTTGCGGTCCTTCTCCACTTCCGCGTCGGTGACGCGGCGGCCGATCAGGCGCTTGACGGCGAAGACGGTGTTGGCGGGGTTGGTCACGGCCTGGCGCTTGGCGGCCTGACCGACAAGGCGTTCGTTGTCGGTAAAGCCGACGACGGAGGGCGTGGTGCGGGCCCCTTCGGAGTTTTCGATGACGCGCGGTTGCGACCCGTCCATGATGGCGACGCAGGAGTTCGTGGTCCCGAGGTCGATCCCGATGACTTTGGCCATGTAAAATACCTCATGCAGTGGCGATGTTGTGGACGGCAGGCCCGAGCGCGGCCCCTGCCCTCCGATCCCAGTCTTTTGTGCGGCCGGGAGTGGACCCGGTTCCGGCTTCTGGCCGTATATAGGGAGGGGCATTTGGCGCTGCAAGCGGCGGCAGTGCGGGGGAAGGCGGAGAAAGTCATGGAAAATGCCGAAGAAGTGGAACATCCGGGCAGGGCGGCGGTTCCCAGCCGGGACATTCGCGGGTTTGCGCTGCATGACGGTTGGCTGGGGCCGGCGGAGCAGGCGGCGCTGGTGGAGGATTTGCGGGGCGTGATCGCCGCAGCGCCGCTGTTTTCACCGATGACGCCCTATGGCAAGCCGATGAGCGTGCGGATGACATCCGCCGGCAGCCTTGGCTGGGTGTCGGACCGGCGCGGCTATCGCTACGCGCCGCTGCATCCCGAGGGCACGCCCTGGCCGCCGATTCCCGAGAGGGTGCTGGCGGTGTGGCGGGCGGTATCGGGGGTGGAGCGGCTCCCGGATTGCTGCCTGATCAACTTCTATGGCGAGGGCGCCAAGATGGGGATGCATCAGGACCGGGACGAGGCGGACTTTGCATGGCCGGTGGTGTCGATCAGCCTGGGCGACGACGCGCTGTTCCGCATCGGCAATCTGGAGCGGGGCGGGAAGACGGAGAGCCTGTGGCTGCGGTCGGGCGATGTGATGGTAATGGGCGGCGCCGCGCGGCTGGCCTATCACGGGGTGGACAGGGTGGCGTTCGGCACCTCGACGCTGCTCCCGAAGGCAGGGCGGATCAACCTGACGCTGCGGGTGGCGACGTAAGCGGGCAGGCTCGTTCGCACTGTCAGAGGGCAGGGCCCGGCCGCCGGGTGGGCGCTGCCCGGCGGCGCGAAAGCGCCCTGATTCCGGGCAAGAAGAAGGAAGTTTTTACCTTGCAGACCAGCTCGCCGAGACGCGGCGGCGGGTGTAGAACTCGCCCATCATCCCGATCATCGCCACGACCAGCATCGCGTAGATCGGATAGCTGACCGAGGTGTGGTGCGGGTTGTAGTTAATGAACACGAAGCCGCGCGTCTGGTCGATGATGTGGAACAGCGGGTTCCAGTCGAAGAACTGCAGCAGCGTGTAGGACAGCGAGTTGGCGACGAACATCTTGCCCGAGGCGAACATGCTGGCGCGGGTGTAGATCGACTGCAGGATCTGCACGAGCCGCGGCGCCCAGGGCCGCATCCCCAGCAGCACGAGGCCAAGCGCCACGCCGTAAAGCCATGCCATGATCACCATGCCCATCGCCGGGATCGGCTGAGAGATGGTGATTGGCGTGAACAGGACGTGGTAGCCGTAGAGCAGCACCGCCATTGTCAGCACTTGCAGATAGAGCGCGCCGAGGGCAGCCGAGGCGATGGACACGGCGGTGGTCATCGGGCCGTGCTGCTGCATCTGCGACAGGGCGGCGCCGGCGCCCGACACGGCGCCCATCGTCTTGGTATGGGCCATGAAGACCGAGATGCCGGTCATCATGTACAGGAAATAGTCGCCGCGCAGTGCGGCGCCGCGCATCCCGATCAGCGTCATCACGAAGTAGAAGACCAGTAGCATCGAAGCGGTCTGGAAGACATTGATCAGCAGGCCATAGATCGCGTTGCCGTGGCCCTGACGCACGCTGCGCACGGTCGAGTGAAAGATCAGCTCGGACAGCGTGACCGCGGCCATCAGCGGGCTCTTCTGCGTCTCGCGGTGGAACATCTGCTGTACGATCCCGATCTGCCGCGGGGGCCCGCGGCGGCGCTTGACGGAACGTCCCTGCACCGCACCCACAAGGGGATCTGGCCCAAGAAACCTTGCCGTTCCTTCCGCTGGCGATCATAAGTGGAGCGCAGGATTTTATCAACAAAGCATGAATTCGGCGCTGCTGCCGGGCCATGCCTGCGACGGCAAGGAGACAAGGGTGAATTTCACGGACCTGACCGCGGTGATGCGGCGCCTGGCGCTCGAGGCTGGCGACCGGATCATGGAGATCTACAACTCGCCCGATTTCGAGGTGAAGACCAAGTCGGATTCCAGCCCGGTGACCGAGGCCGATGAGGCGGCGGATGCGCTGATCTCGGCCGGGCTGCGGGCAGCTTTCCCGGATGTGGCGCTGGTGACCGAGGAGCAGGCGGCGAGCCACGGCCAGGAGGTGAGCACCTTCCTGATCGTCGATCCGCTGGATGGCACCAAGGAGTTCGTGCAGCGCCGCGGCGACTTCACCGTGAACATTGCCTATGTGGAAAACGGCGTGCCGCTGCGCGGGGTGGTCTACGCGCCCGCCAAGGGCCGGTTGTTCTACACGCTGCCCGATGGCCGCGCGGTGGAAGAGCATGGGGCGTTCGACAAGACCGCGCCGGGTACGCAGGCGCCGATCATGGTGTCCACCCCCGACAACCGGGGCCTCATGGTGGTGGCGTCGAAGTCGCACCGCGATCAGGCGACGGATGATTACATCGGCCAATATGCGGTGCGCGACATGACCTCGGCCGGGTCGAGCCTGAAGTTCTGTCTGGTGGCGACCGGCGAGGCGGATCTGTATCCGCGGCTGGGGCGGACGATGGAATGGGATACGGCGGCCGGGGATGCGGTGTTGCGCGGCGCGGGCGGTGAGGTGATCAGCTTTGAGGATCACGCGCCGCTGGTCTATGGCAAGCCGGGCTTCGGCAATCCGTTCTTCATCGCCTACGCCCCCGGCGTGCTGCTGGTGAAGTGATGCCGAGCGAAACAGGCGTTCTTGTCGTGGTGCCCGCCCGCTACGCCTCCACCCGCTATCCGGGCAAGCCGCTGGTGGCGCTGACCGGGGCGGACGGGGTGGCGCGCACGCTGATCCGCCGCAGCTGGGAAGCGGCGATGGCTGTGCAGGGCGCTGACCGTGTTGTCGTGGCGACCGATGATGACCGGATCCGCGAGCACGCCGAGGGGTTCGGGGCCGAGGTGGTGATGACCTCGGAAGACTGCCGCAACGGGACCGAGCGCTGCGCCGAGGCGCATGAGGTTCTGGGAGGCGGCTTTGGCATCGTGGTGAACCTGCAAGGCGATGCGCCGCTGACGCCGGCCTGGTTCGTCGAGGATCTGGTGGCGGGCCTGCGCGCCGATCCCGGGGCCGAGATCGCGACGCCGGTGCTGCGCTGCGAAGGCGCGATGCGTGAGAGCCTGCTGGAGGACCGCCGCAATGGCCGCGTGGGGGGCACCACGGCGGTGTTCGGTGCGGGGGGGCGCGGGCTCTACTTTTCCAAGGAAGTGATCCCGTATTGCGGGCGGAATTATGCGCCAGAGGAGATGACGCCGGTGTTCCACCATGTCGGCGTCTATGCCTATCGCCCGGCGGCGCTGGCGGCCTATCCGGGCTGGCAGATCGGCCCGCTGGAGGCGCTGGAGGGGCTGGAGCAGCTTCGGTTCCTGGAGAACGGGCGGAGCGTGAAATGCGTCGAGGTGGAGGCGCGGGGTCGGCAGTTCTGGGAGCTGAACAACCCCGAGGACGTGCCGCGGCTCGAGGCGATGATGGCCGGGATGGGCATGGCCTGATGCCGCCGGTGCGGGCGAGTCTGATCATCGTCTCGCGGCACCGGACGGAGACTTTGCTGCGCTGCCTGACGGCGGTGCGGCAGCTGGACCACACAGAGTTCGAGTTGATCGTGGTGGCCGATCCGGTGGCGGCGGCGGCAGTGCGGGCGCTTGCCTTGCCGCTGAAGCTGGTGGCGTTCGATGCGCCCAACATCTCTGCCGCGCGCAATGCCGGGATCGCGGTGGCGGCGGGCGAGGTGGTGGCCTTCCTCGACGATGACGCGGTGCCGGAACCGACATGGCTGCGCCGGCTGACGGCCCCCTTTGCGGACCCCGAGGTAAGCGCCGCGGGCGGCTGGGTGCGCAGCCGCAACGGGATTTCGTTCCAGTGGCAGGCAGGCACCGTGGACCGGCTGACGCGGCCAGCGCCGATGGCGGTGCCGGGGGATCGGGTCAGCCTGCACCGCGCGGTGCCGGGCGTGGCGGTGGAGATCAAGGGCACCAACTGCGCCTATCGGCGGGATGTGCTGTGCCGGCTGGGCGGGTTCGACCCCGGGCTGCGCTATTACCTCGATGAGACCGAGCTGAACCTGCGGCTGGCGGCGGCGGGCGCGCTGGTGGCGGTGGTTCCGGGCGCGCAGGTGCATCATTTCAAGGCCGGAAGCCGGCAGCGCAGCGCGCGCCGGGTGCCGCGCAGTCTGCATGACATCGGCGCCAGTACGGCGATCACGCTGCGGCGCCACGGGGCCAGCGCGGCGGAGATTGCCGCGACCCGCGACTGGCTGATGCGTGGCGAGAGGGCCAAGCTGATTCGCTTGATGGTCGCAGGAGGGATCGAGCCGCGGGACGTGGGGCGGTTGGCGCACACATTGGAGGCGGGCTTTGCGCAGGGGCTGGCCGAAGAGCTGCCGCCGCTGCCGGCCCTGCCAGATGGTGCGGATTTCCTGCCGCTGCCCGCAGGGCCCCGGGCCGGACGGCTGCTGGCGGGGCGATTGTGGCAGGCAGCGCGTTTGCGTGCCAAGGCAGCGGCTTGCGCGGAGCGCGGCGAGATCGTGACGCTGATCTTGATGGACTCGACACCGCGCTATCACTGGCAGCACTACGACTCGCGCGGGTTCTGGGAACAGTCCGGCGGGCTGCTTGGTCGTGCTGCGCGGACCGAACCGAGGGTGCGCCTTTGCGCATTCCCTGATAGGATTGTGCAGGAGAGCCGCAGATTGAGCGAAAATCGGCCTATATCGGCAGAAACTTCCTGACCGTCTCGGCGGTTTCTTGCACGACATGCCACAATTTCTGCGAAAATGCTGCATATGCAAACTGTGGCGTGAGTGAGGCTTGTGCAGGTGATGCACAGAACGCATTAATTCAGACGCGACGTCCGGCCATGCGGCCATGCCGGACCGGAACACAAGGTAGGCGATATGAAGCGCGAAGTCACGAAAGCCATTTTCCCGGTGGCCGGGCTCGGAACACGGTTCCTGCCCGCTACGAAATCGGTTCCCAAAGAGATCATGACCCTCGTCGACCGCCCGTTGATTCAGTACGCGATCGACGAAGCCCGGGCGGCAGGGATTGAAGAGTTCATTTTTGTTACTTCGCGGGGGAAATCCGCGCTCGAAGACTATTTCGACGTTGCACCGATCATCGAGGCCGACCTGCGGGCCAAGGGCAAGACGGAGCTTCTGGAAATCCTGAAGGCGACCGACATGGATTCGGGCGCCATCGCCTATGTGCGCCAGCAAAAAGCGCTTGGTCTCGGCCATGCCGTCTGGTGCGCCCGCCGCCTTCTGGGCGACGAGCCCTTTGCGGTGCTGCTGCCCGATGACGTGATCGCGGCGGAAAAGCCATGCCTTCAGCAGATGATGGAAGCCTATGCCGAGACCGGCGGCAACATGGTCGCCACGATGGAAGTGCCGATGGACAAGGTGTCGTCCTATGGCGTGCTCGATGTGGCGGAAGACATGGGCGCCATCGTCCGTGCCAAGGGCATGGTCGAGAAACCGAAGGCCGATGTTGCGCCCTCTAACCTTGCGGTGATCGGGCGCTACATCCTGACTCCGCGGGTGATGGACAATCTGCACGCCCGCAAGGTCGGTGCCGGAGGCGAGATTCAGCTGACCGATGCCATCGCGCAGGAGATCGTCAACAGCAATGACGTCTATGGCTTCCGCTTCCGCGGCCAGCGCTTTGACTGCGGCTCGAAAGCCGGCTTCCTGCAGGCGACGGTGGCCTTCGGTCTGGCGCGCGACGACCTGAACGAAGAGTTCTCGCAATACCTGGGCGAGATCGTGGCGATGCGGCAGGCGGCTGAATAAGGCATGGCGAAGCATGTTTTGGTGACTGGCGGTGCGGGCTATATCGGCTCGCATGCCTGCAAGGCGCTGAAGGCGGCGGGCTATGTGCCCGTCACTTTCGACAGCCTGGTGACCGGATGGGAACAGGCCGTGAAATTCGGCCCGTTCGAGCGGGGCGAACTTGCCGACCGCGCGAGGCTGGATGAAGTCTTTGCCAAATGGCAGCCGGTGGCGGTGATGCATTTCGCCGCGCTCAGCCAGGTTGGCGAGGCGATGAAGGAGCCGGGCAAATACTGGCGCGGTAACGTTTCCGCCTCGCTGACCCTGATCGAGGCGGCGGTGGCGGCCGGTTGCCTCGATTTCGTGTTCTCCTCGACCTGCGCCACTTACGGTGACCATGACGGGGTGATGCTGGACGAGGACACCCCGCAGACCCCGCTGAACAGCTATGGCGCCAGCAAGCGCGCCATCGAGGACATGCTGAAGGATTTCGGCGCGGCGCATGGCCTGCGGTCTGTCATTTTCCGCTATTTCAACGTGGCGGGCGCCGATCCCGAAACCGAGGTGGGCGAGTTCCACCAGCCCGAGACGCACCTCATCCCACTGATGCTGGACGCGATCGAGGGCAAGCGGGCGGCGCTGACGGTGTTTGGCACCGATTATCCCACGCCCGACGGCACCTGCATCCGCGACTATGTGCATGTGATGGATCTGGTGGACGCGCATGTTCTGGGCCTGCAGTGGCTGGAAGCCGGGAAAGGCAGCCGGGTGTTCTGCCTTGGCACCGGCCGCGGCTTTTCGGTGCGCGAGGTGATCGACCACTCCCGCGCCGTGACCAACCGCGAGGTGCCCATCGTGCTGGGGGACCGGCGGGCGGGCGATGCGGTGAAGCTGGTGTCGGGCAGCGAGCGGGCGATGGCCGAGCTTGGCTGGCAGCCGGCACGCTCCACGCTGGCGCAGATGATCGGCGATGCGTGGAAATGGCATCAGTCCGGGCATTATGACCGGTAGAGCCTGATGGCAGCAGCGCGGGGCAGGGTGCTGGATGTGACCCGGCTGGTCCTGCGCACTGGCCGGTCCACGCTGACCGGCATCGACCGGGTGGAGCGCGCATACCTGCGAGAGTTTCTGGACCGGCCAGAGCCGCTGTTCCTGCTGATGAAGCAGGGGCGGCGGCAATGGCTGTTGCCGCGTTCGGCGGGGAGTTTGCTGGAGGGGTGGCTGGCGGATCCCGCGCAGCTGGTGCCTCGGGTGCTGGTCGAACGGCTGATCGCACGGCGCGGGGCGCCTGCGCTGGCGGCGCGGCGGCTCAGGCGGATGGCGCTCGGCGGGGCGATGCCGGACGGGGTGGCGGCGCTGCTGGCGCGGCATCTGCCGATGGGAGGGTGGTATTTCAACACCGGGCATGTGAACGCGGGGGTGGAACTGCTGGCGGCGGTGCGCAGCGTGCCGGGGATGCAGGTCGCGGTGCTGGTGCATGACACGATCCCGCTGGATTTCCCGCAATTCTCGCGCCCCCATGCGGTGGAGGAGTTCGGCGCGCTGGTCGAGGCGGTGGTGCGCCATGCCGATCTGGTGATCTGCAATTCGGCGGCGACGCGGGATGATCTGGCCCGCCAAGCCCGCCGCCACGGCCCGCTGCCCGAGAGCATTGTTGCGCATCTGGGAACGGAGGTCGCCGCGCCGGACCCCGCCGCGTTGCCCGAAGGGCTGCCGCTGGACCGCCCGTATTTCCTCGCGCTTGGCACTTTGGAGCCGCGCAAGAACCACGCGCTGCTGCTGGATGTGTGGGATCACCTGCACGCGACCATGCCCGAAGACGAGGTGCCGCGGCTGTTTCTGGTCGGCCGGCGCGGCTGGCGGAACGAGGAATTGTTCGCCCGGCTGGACCTCTCGCCGCATCTGGGACGGACCATCCACAAGCTGCCGGGCCTGCCGGATGGCGCGGTCGCGGCGCTGATGGCGGGGGCAAGGGCGCTGCTGATGCCGAGCCTGGCCGAGGGCTATGGGCTGCCAGTGGCCGAGGCGGCGGCGATGGGAACCCCGGTGATTGCCGCGCCTTTGCCAGTTTATCTTGAGTTTGTGGGCGATTACCCGGTTTACGTAATGCAGGGTGATCTGTATTCTTGGTCGGCGAGGATACAAGAACAGTTGGGATCGGACGCGGCAGTCCAGGGTGCGATGCGGAGGTGTGTGCCGCAGCTCGCACTCAAGACGTGGGCGGGGCATTTTCATCACGTCTTAAGCAAGGCGTGCTAGCCCGAGGCCATAGGCTGGCGAACGATTTCCCGCGAAAGGGACGTGTTGGGGGCTTGGGCGACATACCGGCTGCGACTCGAGCGCAAGCGCAGGCTTTGGCGTGCCTTCCGGCGGCGCAGAGAGCTGAAGCCCGTCGCTGACCGCAGCAAGAAGATCCGCCGCAACGACATCCTGCTGTTCGCCACCCAGCGGAATGAGCGGCTGCGGCTGCCGTATTTCCTGCGCTACTACCGGGATCTGGGCGTCAATCATTTCTTCTTCGTGGACAATGGCTCGGACGATGGCAGCCGCGAATATCTGGCCGAGCAGAAGGACTGTTCGGTCTGGACGACGACGGCCAGCTACAAGCGATCCCGCTTCGGCGTCGATTGGCTGAACTGGCTGCAGATGCGCCATGGCCACGGGCACTGGACGCTGGTGGTCGATCCCGATGAGTTCTTCGTCTACCCGTTCTGCGATACCCGGCCGCTGAGCGCGCTGACCGACTGGCTTGACACGATGTCGATCCGGTCCTTCCCGGCGATGCTGCTGGACATGTATCCCAAGGGCCCGCTGGATGCGCAGCCCTACCGCGAGGGGCAGAACCCGATGGAGATTGCCTGCTGGTTTGACAGCGGCAACTACATGATCTCGCGCAACCCCACCTATGGCAATCTGTGGATCCAGGGCGGGCCGAGGGCGCGGACGATGTTTGCGGGGGATGCGCTGCACGCGCCGACGCTGAACAAGATCCCGCTGGTGAAGTGGCATCGCTCGTACTGCTATGTCAGTTCGACCCACAACCTGCTGCCGCGGGGGCTGAACCTGACCTATGATGAATGGGGCGGGGAAAAGGCCTCTGGTTGCCTGCTTCATGCTAAATTCCTGTCCACCTTGCCGGCCAAGGTCGAGGAAGAGCTGGAGCGGGGCGAGCATTACGCGGGCAGCCGCGAATACCGCGCCTATGCGGACGGGTTGAAGGAAAGCCCGGACCTGTGGTGCAAGTGGAGCGAGAAGTACATCAACTGGCGGCAACTGGAGATTCTGGGGCTGATGTCGAAGGGCAACTGGGCATGAGGGGCGGGCATTGACGGTCGGCTTTGTGATGCTGTGCCATACCGCGCTGGACCGCGCCGCGCAGGTTGCGCGGTTCTGGGCCGAGGGCGGCTGCCCGGTGGTAATCCATGTCGATGCGCGGGTGTCGCCGCATGACTTCGGCGCCTTCCGCCGGATGCTGGCCGATATCGAGACCGTCAGCTTTTCGCGCCGCTACAAATGCGAATGGGGCACCTGGTCACTGGTGGCGGCGACGCAGGCGGCATCGGAGCAGATGCTGGAGCGGCATGCGGATGTGCGGCATGTCTATCTGTCCTCCGGGTCGTGCCTGCCGCTGCGGCCGGTGCAGGAGCTGGTGGAATACCTCGACGCGCGGCCGAAGACCGATTTCATCGAGAGCGTCACGACATCGGATGTGGGCTGGACGGTTGGCGGGCTGAACACCGAGCGCTTTACCCTGCGCTTCCCGTTTTCGTGGAAGAAGCAGCGGGTCCTGTTCGACAAATATGTCGATCTGCAGCGGCGGGTGAAATACCGGCGCAGCGTTCCCAAGGGGCTGGTGCCGCATCTGGGCAGCCAGTGGTGGTGCCTGACGCGGCAGACGCTGTCCTGCATCCTGCAAGACCCGGACCGGGCGCTGCATGACCGCTATTTCCGGCGGGTGTGGATCCCGGATGAGAGTTACTTCCAAACGCTGACGCGGTCGTATTCCATCAACGTCGAAAGCCGGTCGCTGACCCTGTCGAAGTTCGATTTTCAGGGCAAGCCGCATATCTTCTATGACGATCACCTGCAGCTTCTGCGCCGGTCGGATTGCTTCATCGCGCGGAAGATCTGGCCCAAGGCGGACCGGCTGTATCGCACCTTCCTTGAAGGCAGCGCCGCCGGGCAGATGCGGGCCGAACCGCAGCCCGGCAAGATCGACCGGCTGTTTTCGAAGGCGGTGGAGCGGCGGACGCGCGGGCGGGCGGGCCTCTACATGCAGGCGCGCTTCCCGCGGCAGGATCATGAGAACGGCAAGACCAGCGCGCCCTATTCGGTGTTTCAGGGCTTTTCCGACCTCTTCGAGAATTTCGAGCTGTGGCTGACCAAGGCGGTTGGCGGCGGTCGGGCGCATGGGCATCTGTTCGCGCCGGGCCGGGTGGAGTTTGCCGGCGGCGAGACGGTGTTCAATGGCGCGCTGACCGATTCTGCCGCGCTGCGCGACTACAACCCGCGGGCCTTCCTGACCAACCTGATCTGGAACACGCGGGGCGAGCGGCAATGCTTCCAGTTCAGCCCGCGCGACAATCAGGCGATCAACTGGTTCACCGCCACCGATCCCAATGCGCAGATCAGCGTGATTTCCGGCGCCTGGTCGGTGCCGCTGTTCCGGTCGAACGCCAATTTCGCCGATATCCGGGCCGAGGCCGCACGGCTGCAGCGGATCGAGACCGAGCATCTGGAAATCCTGCGCTCGATGTATGTGAAGGCGCGGGTGCGCGTCTGGACCATGGCCGATTTCATCGAGAACCCGATGGAGCCGCTGCAGACCATCATCGACGAGATCAGCCCCCGTGCCACCCGCCGGCTGAGCGAGGCGCCGCGGATGGCGGACCTCACCGGCTTTGGCAGGTTCTTGCAGAACCTCAAGAATCAGGGGATGCAGCCCATGCTGATGGGCGAATTCCCCGTGGGCAGCGATCCGCGCAACGCCGCCCACCGCGGCCAGCGCCCCTATCTGGTGCAATGACCGGGAGCGCCCCATGAGCCGCCGTTTCGATATGTTCGTGATCTTCGCCGAAATGCGCACCGGCTCCAACCTGCTGGAAGCGAGTCTGAATGGCGTGCCGGGGGTGACCTGCCATGGCGAGGCGTTCAACCCGCACTTCATGGGGCACCCGAAGACCGACAGCCTGCTGGGGATTACTTTGGCCAAGCGGGCCGAGGATCCGGGCGCGCTGTTGGCGGCGATGCGGGCGGCGCCGGGGCTGAACGGCTTCCGGTTCTTTCATGACCACGATCCGCGGGTGCTGGACGCGGTGCTGGACGATCCGCGCTGCGCCAAGGTGATCCTGACCCGCAACCCGGTGGAAAGTTATGTCTCGCTGCAGATCGCGCGGCAGACCGGGCAGTGGAAGCTGGGCGATGCGCGGCATCAGAAAACCTCGCAGGTGCTGTTCGATGCCGGGGAGTTCACGGGCCATCTGGCGGGGCTGCAGGAGTTCCAGCTGCAGCTGCTGCGGGCGTTGCAGGTGGGCGGGCAGACGGCCTTCTATGTGGATTACGAGGATATCCAGGACGTTGCAGTGTTGAACGGCCTTGCGCGGTTCCTGGGCGCCGAGGGGGGCGTGCAGGGGCTGGCGACATCGCTGGTCAAGCAGAACCCCGAGCCGCTGGAGAGCAAGGTTGCGAATTTCGGGGCGATGGAGGCGGCGCTGGCGCAGCTGGACCGCTTCAACCTGACCCGCACCCCGAATTTTGAACCGCGGCGGGGGCCGGCAGTGCCGAGCTTCGTGGCGGCGGCGCGGGCACCGCTGCTGTTCATGCCGATCAAGGCCGGGCCGGTGGCGGCGGTGCGTGGTTGGCTGGCCGCGCTGGACGACGGGGCGCTGCAAGAGGAGTTTACCCAGAAGTCGCTGCGCCAGTGGCTGCGCGGCCATCCGGGGCACCGCAGCTTCACCGTGCTGCGCCACCCGGTGCCGCGGGCACATGCGGCGTTTTGCGAATACATCCTGAACGGCCAATATGCCGAGGTGCGCGAGGTGCTGCGCAAGACCTACAAGTTGCCGCTGCCCCCCGTGAACAAGGTGGCGAAGATGGACCTAGAGGCGCACCGGGCGGCCTTTGCCGGCTTCGCGCGGTTCCTGAAGGGCCATCTGGCGGGGCAGACTTCCGTGCGGATCGATGCGGCGTGGGCCAGCCAGGCGGCGGTGCTGCAGGGCTTTGCGCAGTTTGCCGTGCCGGACCTGATCGCGCGCGAGGAGCGGCTGGCGGAGGATCTGGGGCATATGGCGGAGGCTGTGGGGCGGGTTGCCCCGGTGCTGGCTGCGCCCGAAGCCCCCACAGCGCCCTTCGCGCTTGCCGAGGTGATGACCGAGGAAATCGAGGCGCTGTTGCGCGAGGCCTATCAGCGCGATTACGTCGCCTTTGGCTTCGGCGGCTGGCAACCCTGAGCTTAGGCCGCCTGAGTCCCCCGTACCTCTGTCAGCACCGCATGGAGGGTGGCCGGATCGCTGTTCGCCCGCAGCTTGGCGCAGGTCGAGGCGTCGCGCATGGTGCGCGAGACCAGCGCCAGCGCCTTCAGGTGATCGACGCCAGAGCTTTTGGGCGCGAAGAGCGCGAAGACCAGATCCACCGGCTGCCGGTCCACCGCGTCGAAATCCATTGGCTTGTCGAGCCGGATGAACACGCCCACCACCCGGTCGAGCCCATGCAGGCGCGCGTGGGGCAGCGCGACGCCATGGCCCACACCTGTTGGGCCAAGGCTTTCGCGTTCCTGCAGCGCATCGACGGTGTCGGCGGTCTGCAAGCCATAGACAGAATGGGCAATGTCGCCCAGATCCTGAAACAGGCGCTTCTTAGACGTGGCGTGGCCGAATGCCTTTACGGCATTCGGTTTCAGCAGTTGAGAAAGTTCCATCTGACCTGACTGTTCCACGCCCCGTCCTCGGGCGCCTATCTGCTGTGGGCTGGATCGATCCAGCCGATATTCCCGTCATCGCGGCGATGGACGACATTGACGCCGCCGCTCTTCTCGTTGCGGAACACCAGAAGCGGGGCATGCGACAGTTCCATCTGCATCACCGCCTCACCGACAGAGAGGGTGGGCACCTGCATCTCCATCTCGGCAATGATCATGGGCTGCAGCGAATCCGGCTCTGTTTCCTCGGTCTCTGTTCCGTCTGTTCCGGCGAGGATATACGAGGGCGCCCCGGCGAATTCAACCGGGTCCACCCGGTCGCGGTGGTGGTCCTTCAGGCGGCGTTTGTAGCGGCGCAGCTGCTTGTCCATCTTTTCGCGGCAGGCTTCGAAGGCAGGATAGATTTCAGAGGCACGGCCGGTGGCCGAGGCGGTCAGCCCGGTGGACAGGTGCACCGTGGCCTCGCAGATATGCTCATAGGCGGCGCGCGAGAACACAACGGTCGCATCGGTGGGGCGACCGGCATATTTCTCGAATGTTTCGCCCAGCTCGGATTTGACATGGGTTTGCAGGGCGTCGCCCACATCCATTCCCTTGCCACTGATCTGATAGCGCATGACTCCTCCTTCAGGTATGTGCACCGGACGATTCAGGTTGGCTCCTGAATGCTTTCGGCGCGGTTAGTATCCGGGCGGGTTCATGGCCGAACTGGCTGCTGGCCGGTCTTTGATGACCTTCCGGCGCCGACGCTCGAACGATGAAGCGATACGCATGCATGTCCGATATTTGGCGACAGTCCGGCGTGCGATGTCAACGCCCTCCTTTCTGAGTTGTGTGCAGATCGCGTCATCGGCAAGGGGGGCCTCCGGCGGCTCGGCGGCAATCAGCGCGCGGATGCGGCGCTGGATCTGGTGGGCAGAAACGGCGCCGTCCCGCCCGGGCAGGCCGTGTGAGAAGAAACCCTCGATGGGAAGCGTGCGGCCGAAGGCCGACAGCGCCTTGCCGGAAATGGCGCGGCCGAGGGTGGCGGGGTGCATCGAAAGCGCCGCCGCAGCCTCGGCCCGGGTCATCGGCAGCAGCGGCTGATCGCCGGCGGAGGCGAAATGGCGCGCCTGCTGGGTGACCAGATGCGTGCCGATGCGCAGCAGGGTGGCGCCGCGGGCGCGTAGCGCGGCGACGAGGAAGCCGGCTTCGGACTGCGCGCGGGCGAGGTCGGCGGAGGCGCCTGCCATGCGGGCCACGGTGACCGTCGGCAGCGCATCGGGGTTTAGGCGCACCAGCGGGCTGCCATCGGGGCCGGGTTCCACGATCAGCTCGGCCAGCAGCGGCAGGGTGGGGCCAGTATCCGGCAGCTCTGGCGCGGGGCGAAGGGTCGGCAGCAGCGCGGCGATGTGTGTCAGTTGGTCGGTTGGCAAGGCAAGCGCGCGGGACAAGCGCTGCCAGCGGGCTTCGGCAAAGTCTTCCAGATGGGCGCAGATGGCGCGGGCCAGCGCGGGCGCATAGCCCTGCGCCTGAAGTTGCAACGCCAGGCATTCGGGCAGGTCACGGGCGCCGATGCCGGGCGGGTCGCAGCCTTGCAGCGCGGCCAGAGCCTGTTCCAGCACATCCGGCGCGGCGCTGGTTTCGGCCGCGATCTCGTCCAGCGTGGCGTCGAGATAGCCGTCCTCGCGCAGTTCGGTGACCAGCATCAGCGCGGCGGCCCGTACCTCTGGCGCAAGGCGCTGGGTGGAGAGCTGGCCGTGCAGCGACTGGAACAGCGAGGGCTCGGCAGCGGGCACATCCAGCAGCCAATCCCCGCGGGAGGGGTTGGCAGGCTGGTGCTCGATGAACGGATTTTCGGCGGCGAGGCGGGCGACTTCCTCGTGCAGCTCCAGCGCGGGCAGCCGCAGGATCGCCAGCGATTGCCGCATCCCGGGCGTCAGCGCCAGCCGCTGGCGGGTCGAAAGCCGCAGGCCGGGCGTCACCGACATGGGCGGCCCTTACGAGATGCGGAAGCTTTGCCCCAGATAGACGCGGCGGACGTTTTCATCGCGGACCACCTCATCGGCGGTGCCGCTCATCAGCACCTTGCCGTCGTGCAAGATATACGCCCGGTCCACGATCTCCAGCGTTTCCCGCACGTTATGGTCGGTGATCAGCACGCCGATGCCGCGCGATTTCAGGTCATGCACGAGGCTGCGGATCTCGCCCACGGCAATCGGGTCGACCCCGGCGAAGGGCTCGTCCAGCAGCAGGTATTTCGGATCGGCGGCGAGGCAGCGGGCAATCTCCACCCGCCGCCGCTCACCGCCCGAGAGGGACAGGGCGGGGGCGCGGCGCAGGTGGGTGATGGAAAACTCGCTGAGCAGGTCTTCGAGCCGTTCGCGGCGCTTGTGGCTGTCGGAAATGCGGATCTCCAGCACGGCCAGGATGTTGTCCTCGACCGAGAGGCCGCGGAAGATGCTGACCTCTTGCGGCAGATAGCCGATGCCGAGCCGGGCGCGGCGATACATCGGCAGGCCGGTCACGTCGCGCCCGTCGATCGTCACCTGTCCGCCTTCGGGGGTGATCAGGCCGGCGATGTTGTAGAAACAGGTGGTCTTGCCCGACCCGTTCGGCCCCAGCAGCGCCACGACCTCGCCGCGCCGAAGCTCCAGCGAGACATCGCGGATCACCAGCCGACGCTTGTAGCTTTTGCGCAGGTTGACGACGCGCAGCCCGGCGCTGCCTTCGGAGACGGTAAGATCGGGCGCGGGGGCCATCAGTTGCCCCCACCCATGAGACCGCCGCCGCCCTGCAGGACGGTCTTCACGCGCCCGTCCATCCGGCTTGCGCCGCTGTTCAGATCGATGGTCAGCAACTGGCCGGCGATGGAGTTTCCGCCCTGGATCAGCAACACGTCGCCGGTCATGACCAGTTCGCCCGATTGCGGGGAATAGACGGCTTCGGCCGCCTCTGCAGCTTCGGTCGCCGTTGCAAGCGTCACGCCGCCGGTGGCAGTCATGCTGTCGATCGTGGTGGTGTCTGTGGCACCGGCCGGGTCGGTCGCATAGGTCACGCGCACCTCGGCGGCGGCAAGGCGCATGGTGCCCTGCACGATCAGCACATTGCCGGTGAAGACAGCGCTGCCCGCCGCCTGATCGACCTGCAGCGAATCCGCCGTCACCTCGACCGGGGCGCCGGTGTCTTGCTGCAGGCCCGAGACGGTGAGGTTGGTGCCCTGCCCCAGAGCGGGCAGTGCGGCAGCCAGGGCGAGCGAGGCCAGGGTCAGGCGGAGGGTCAGTGCCATGTCGCGACTCAATTCCTTGGCCCCGGTCGGGGCGTCAAATGGATGCTCATTTCTTGGGCTCATATACCAGCTTCACGCCGCCATTGAAAACCAAGACATAGTCACCGTCCTGCGAGGTCATCCGCATCGCGCCGGCATCGATTCGGCCCATGGGGGCAGTCGCCACCACTGCGCCGGGCGAGGTTAGTAGGGTCTGGTCCAGCGCTGCGGTCAGCGCGCCGGTGGTGATAGCATAGCCGCTGGAGGCGGCGATCTGCACATCACCCGTCAGCATCAGCAAGCCGGCGGCGGTGTCAAGCTGGCCATCGCTGGCAGCGATATCGGTCGTTATCCCATCGGGCGTCTCCAGCCTTGCGGTCAGCGCCGTGGCGCTGGCCTGACCGGCCCCGCCAACATCGGGCCGCGCGACTTCGGCGGTGACGCTGAGCGCGGCGCCGTCGAGCGTGACGCCGGAATAGCGCGGGGCGGTCAGGCGCGGCTCGCGGGCGAGCTCTTCGACATCCACCTCGGAATAGGGCAGCGCATCCTCGGGCGCGATGCCACGCGAGACCAGAAACATCGTCGACAGCAGCGCCAGCGCTGCCAATGGCAATATCACCTTTAGCCAGGCCACCAGCCGTGAGTGGATATTGTCATGGGCGGCCATGGCTCAGACGACCCCGGCGCGCAGGCAATCATGGATGTGCAGGATCCCCAGCGGGCGGCCATCCCCAACCGGGTCCACGGCGAACAGGCAGGTGATCTTGCGGTCGTTCATCACCGCGACGGCCTTTTCAGCCAGCGCGCCCGGGTCGATGGTGCGGGGGGCGGCGGTCATGACCTCGGCTGCAGTGCGGGACAAGAGCCCCTCCATATGCCGCCGAAGGTCACCGTCGGTGATGATGCCGGCGAGGCGCCCCGCGTCATCGGTCACGCCGACAACGCCGAACCCCTTCTGGCTGATCGCCAGCAGCGCATCGCCCATGGCCGTGTCCATCGCCACCAGCGGCATGTCGCGGTGCATGAGGTCGGCGACGCGGCTGAGCCGCGCGCCCAGCTTGCCGCCGGGGTGGTAGGTGCGGAAATCCTCGGGCGTGAACTGCCGATGCTCCATCAGCGCCACGGCCAGCGCATCGCCAAGCGCCAGCGTCATCGTGGTGGAGGTGGTGGGCACCACGCCGGTGCCGCAAGCCTCTTCCGCCTTGGGCAGCAGGATCGCCACATCAGATTGGCGCAGCAGGGTCGAGCCCTCGCGACTGGCCACCCCGATCAGCGGGATGGAAAAGCGGCGGGTATGGGCGATGATATCCGCCAGCTCGGGCGTCTCGCCGGAGTTAGAGAGGACCAGCGCCACATCCGCCGGCGTGACCATGCCCAGATCGCCGTGGCTCGCCTCGGCGGGGTGGACGAATTGCGCGGGCGTGCCGGTGCTGGCGAAGGTGGCGGCGATCTTGCGCCCGACATGGCCGGATTTGCCCATGCCCGACACGATCACCCTTCCGCGGGCCTTGAGGATGATCTCCACCGCCGCGGCGAAATTGTCATCCAGCGATGCGGTGAGCAAATCCAGCGCCCGCGCCTCGATCTCGATGACGCGGCGGCCGGTGTCCAGAAGGGTGGCGCGATCAGGTGTCATGAGTGGTTGAAGATGTCGACGGTTTCATCCCAGCCCAGCAGGTCGAGATGCGCCCGGGTCGGCAGGAAGTCGAAGCAGGCCTGCGCCAGTTCGGTGCGCCCCTCGCGTTCCAGCCGCGCCGAAAGCTCGTCCATCAGGCGGTGGAGGTAGAGAACGTCGGACGCCGCATATTCCTTCTGCGCGTCGGTCAGGTCGGCCGCGCCCCAGTCGGAGGTTTGCTGCTGCTTGGACACATCGACGCCGACCAGCTCCTGCAGCAGGTATTTCAGCCCGTGCCGGTCGGTGAAGGTGCGGATCATCCGCGAGGCGATCTTGGTGCACCACACCGGCGCGGTGACCACGCCGAAGGCTTGCTGCAGCGCCGCAATGTCGAAACGGCCGAAGTGGAACAGCTTCAGCACCGCCGGATCGGCCAGCATCCGCTGCAGATTGGGCGCGCTGGTCTGGCCGCGGGCGATCTGCACCAGATGCGCATCACCGTCGCCTGAGGACATCTGCACCAGGCAGAGCCGGTCGCGCCGGGGGTCGAGGCCCATGGTTTCGGTGTCGATGGCCACGATGGGGCCAAGGTCCAGCCCGTCGGGCAGGTCGTTCTTGTAGAAATGGATTGCCAATTGCCGGTCCGCCTTTTGGTTCGGCGTTGATATAGTCCTTTGGCGGGGCCGATGCTACTGCGGCTTGACGCTCGCGGCCGAAACGCAAAACGCCCCGAAGCGCGAGGCTTCGGAGCGTTTTGAACGATGGTGCCCAGGAGAGGACTCGAACCTCCACGCCTTGCGGCACACGGACCTGAACCGTGCGCGTCTACCAATTCCGCCACCTGGGCCGGTGTCGTGGAGCGGGGATTTACAGAGGGGCACCGGCACTGTCAACGGCCCATTTTGCGATTTTTTCCGGGGGCTTCGTCCGGGCCTTGCGGGGCTGGCTCCGGTGCGCTGCATTGCGCCTTGTCCGGTGCCGGTCTTGGCGCTAATCAGGAGCCATTCAAGGAACAAAGGGGTTTCGCCCATGTCCAGGCTGGTCACGATCTATGGCGGTTCGGGGTTTGTGGGGCGCTACATCGCCCGCAGGATGGCCAAGGAGGGCTGGCTGGTGCGCGTTGCCGTGCGCCGCCCGAACGAGGCGCTGTTCGTGAAGCCCTACGGCGCCGTCGGGCAGGTTGAGCCTGTGCTGTGCAACGTGCGCGACGATGCGTCGGTGCGCGCGGCGATGGCGGGGGCGGAGGCGGTGGTGAACTGCGTCGGCATCCTGGGGCGGCGCGGCAAGAACACTTTCGATGCGGTGCAGGCCGAAGGCGCCGCGCGGATCGCGCGGATCGCAACGGAGACCGGAGTGGCGCGGCTGGTGCAGATCTCTGCCATCGGGGCTGATGCCGGGTCGGGCAGCGAGTATGCGCGGACCAAGGCGGCGGGCGAGGCGGCGGTGCTGGAAGCGTTCCCGTCGGCGATGATCCTGCGCCCCTCGATCATTTTCGGGACCGAGGACCAATTCTTCAACCGCTTTGCAGGCATGACCCGCATGGGCCCGATCCTGCCGGTGGTGGGTGCGGACACGAAGTTCCAGCCTGTGTTCGTGGACGATGTGGCGCAGGCCGCGGTCAAGGGCGTGCTGGGGCAGGCGGCGCCGGGGATCTATGAGCTTGGCGGGCCGGATGTCTGCAGCTTCCGCGAGCTGATGGCGGCGATGCTGAAGGTGATCCATCGCCGGCGGCTGATCGTCAACGTGCCGTTCTTCGCGGCGCGGCTGATGGGCTGGGGCTTTGACCTGATGCAGACGCTCACCGGCGGGCTGGTGTCGAACACGGTGCTGACCCGCGATCAGGTGCGCAATCTGGCGGCCGACAATGTCGTGGCGCCGGGGGCCAGGGGGCTCGAGGACCTGGGGATCGCGCCGACGCCGTTCAGCGCGGTGCTGCCGGACTATCTGTGGCGCTTCCGCCCCTCGGGCCAATATGACGCGATCAAGGCCTCGGCCAAGAACCTGCGGGCGTGATCTTGCCGTCCCGCGCCCGGATGAGCGCGGGAGCGGGTCGACAAGCCGCCGGGCCTGCGTCATGCTGCGCCGCGGCGTAAAGCCACGGGACAGGACAGCAAGAGGCGGAACGGATGGACGGCAATACAACGCTGGTGGCGGGCTTTCTGGGCCTGCTGGAAGGGCTTACCGAGTTCATCCCGGTTTCCTCGACGGGGCACCTGCTGCTGGCAGGGCATTTTCTGGGCTTTGAAAGCGCGGGCAAGACCTTTGAGGTGGTGATCCAGCTGGGCGCCGTGCTGGCGGTGCTGGGGGTCTATTCAGCCCGGCTTTGGGCGGTTTTCTCTACTGCCGGGCATGATCCGCAGTCGCGGCGATTCATCCTGGCGGTCCTGCTGGCGTTTTTGCCGGCGGTGTTCATCGGCGTCATGGCGCATGGTTTCATCAAGGACGTGCTGTTCGAGACGCCGAAGCTGATTGCGATCATGTTGATTCTGGGCGGAATTGTGCTGCTGGTGGTGGACAGGCTGCCGCTGGTGGCCAAGCACCATGAGGCGGAGAAGTTTCCGCTGGGAATGGCTGTGGCCATCGGGTTCATCCAGTGTCTGGCGATGATTCCAGGGGTTTCGCGGTCGGGTGCGACCATCGTGGGCGCGCTGGCGCTGGGCGCGTCGAAGCGGGCGGCGGCGGAGTTTTCCTTCTTCCTGTCGATGCCGACGATGGCGGGCGCTTTCGCCTATGATCTGTTCAAGAACCGGGATGTGCTTGATTCTTCGGCAATGGGCGAGATCGCGGTGGGATTTGTCATGGCGTTCTTGTCGGCGATCCTCGTGGTGCGGTGGTTGCTGGGCTACGTTTCCAAGCACGGGTTCGCGCTGTTCGGCTGGTGGCGAATCATCGTCGGCGCGGTGGCTTTGACCGCTTTGCAGATGGGTTTCTGACCGATAGGTAAAAGGTGCTGACCCATTTTTGGGTCGGCAACGCCCCCAACGGGCCCCTGCACCGAAAAAATCGACATATTAGGTAAACCGTACTGACTTTTATTTTGGTTTGACCCATTGTAGCAATGCGCGACCCGCAGAAACCAGGGAGGCGCAGCCAGTGGCCAAGCAACGCATGCTCCAGTTCGTGACCGTCGGGCGCGAGACGCCCGAGAAGCGTGACGCCAGTGTCCGCGCACAGGATTTCAACGAGATTTACCGCGAGTTCGCGATTCCGAAGGCGGAAGAGCAGGCCGGGCGCTGCAGCCAGTGCGGCGTGCCCTATTGCCAGAGCCATTGCCCGCTGCACAACAACATCCCCGACTGGCTGCGGCTGACCGCCGAGGGCCGGTTGCAGGAAGCCTATGAGATTGCCCAGTCCACCAACACCTTCCCCGAGATCTGCGGCCGCATCTGCCCGCAGGACCGGCTGTGCGAAGGCAATTGCGTGATCGAGCAATCGGGGCATGGCACCGTGACCATCGGGTCTGTCGAGAAGTTCGTGACCGATACCGCCTGGGACATGGGCTGGGTCAAGCCGATCCGCCCGCATTCGGAACGCACCGAAAGCGTCGGCATCATCGGCGCCGGGCCGGGGGGGCTGGCGGCCGCCGACTTCCTGCGCCGCAAGGGGGTGCAGGTCACGATCTATGACCGTTATGACCGCGCGGGCGGGCTGATGACCTATGGCATCCCCGGCTTCAAGCTGGAGAAGGATGTGGTGATGAACCGCATCAAGCAGCTGGAAGATGGCGGCGTGCAATTCGTGCTGAACTGCACGGTGGGCGAGGATCTGAGCTTTGACGCGATCCGCGGCAAACATGATGCGGTGGTCATCGCCACCGGCGTCTACAAGACCCGCGATCTGATGGGCCCGGGTTCGGGTGCCGAGGGCATCGTGCGCGCCATCGACTATCTGACCGTGTCGAACCGCAAGAGCTTTGGCGATGAGGTCCCCGAGTATGACAGCGGCGAGCTGAATGCCGAGGGCAAGCGGGTCGTGGTCATCGGCGGCGGCGATACCGCGATGGACTGCGTGCGCACGGCGATCCGGCAGGGCGCGGTGTCGGTCAAGTGCCTGTATCGCCGTGACCGGGCCAACATGCCGGGCAGCCAGCGCGAGGTGGCCAATGCCGAGGAGGAGGGCGTGGAGTTCGTCTGGCTGGCGGCGCCGAAGGGCTTTACCGCCAGCGGCGCGGTCGAAGGCGTGATGGTGCAGCGGATGCGGCTGGGGGCGCCGGATGCGACTGGGCGCCAGAGCCCCGAGCTGATCGAGGGCGCGGATTACGTCGAGGAGGCCGATCTGGTCATCAAGGCGCTGGGGTTCGAGCCCGAGGATATTCCGGGCCTGTGGAACGTGCCGGAGCTGGAAGTGACCCGCTGGGGCACGATCAAGGCCGATTTCCGCACCCATGCGACCAGCCTGCCGGGCGTTTACGCGGTGGGCGACATCGTGCGCGGCGCCAGCCTTGTGGTCTGGGCGATCCGCGACGGGCGCGAGGCAGCGGAAGCGATCCTGACCTATCTGGGGCAGCCCGTGGCTGCGGTGGCGGCCGAATAGGTCGCGTTAACGGACGTTACCGGGCCGCAGAGTTGGCCCGGTGGGACCAGCCAGAAGTCATACAGAACCCATACATATGTTATATGTATAGCGGAACTGTCGGGAATAGGCTGACCAGATTTTACCTAGGTTAATGGGGCAGCAGGGCTGACCCGCAATCAGACAAGGGGGCGCGAGATGGCACGCAGATTGGCCGCAAGCCGGACTACCCTGACCGCCGCTTTGGCGGGGCTGATGCTGTGCGGCCCCGCTGCCGCGGCCACTTTCACCCCGCCGCAAAGCTGCACGCCGTTCATGTCGGTGCAGATGCGCGGCTGCCTTGTGGCGCATTACTTCACCTGCGCGGGTGACGCGCCGGGGGATCAATGGGACACGCTCTATGATGCCGACGGGCCGTTCTTCAGCGCCAAGGTGGATGCCGAGTTCCAGTGGATAGAAAGCTGGGAGTTTTCCCCGCCGCAGCGGACCGTGCTGGAGGAACCGTCGCGGGATGCGGCGTCGTTCTCGGGCCTGCTGTCGACGGGCGAGGATACCTATGATTTCTCCACCCTGTCCGAAGATGGCTACCGACGCAGCTATGTGGGCGTGGACCGGCTGACCGGAGAGCGCCAGACCATCGACGGGATCGAACTGGAGGTGACCGAGTTCGAGATCGAGGAAAAGACCGAGACCGGCGAGGTGGTCGCGCGGCGCTGGGGCAATCAGTATGTGCACCGCGACTGGCGGCTGTTCTTCTCGGGGCGCGAGACCTTCGAGAACCCCGATGGCCGGCTGCCGACCGACAACACGCCGGTGAGTTTCATCTTCCCGGGCGAGCCGGGATACCTGTCCACCGTGCCGCTGTTCGACTGTGACGAGCTGATGTCGCAGGCGGCCCCTGCGCAGGAGGTGGATCATGGCTGATATCCGCAGCGGACATTGCCTCTGCGGCGCGGTTGCCTTCGAGGTGACCGACCCGGCCCATGAACTGGGCGCCTGCCATTGCAGCATGTGCCGGCGCTGGACGGGGCTTGCCACCTTGTCGCTGGGCGTTCCGGCCGATGCGCTGAATATCCTCAGCGGTAGGGAGGCGATCCGCGCCTATCCCTCGTCGGACTGGGCCGAGCGCGCGTTCTGCGGCACCTGCGGCTCACCCCTGTGGTACCGGCTGACCACCGAGGGCGATGCGGCAGAATATTACCTTGCCGCCGGATTGCTGGACGATCTGTCCGGAATGCGGCTGGAGCATGAGATCTATATCGACCGGAAACCGGACGCCTATGCCTTTGCCGGCCCGACCCATCAGATGACCGAGGCAGAGTTCCTTGCCTCGCTTCCGCCCAACCCAGAGGAGTAGACCATGACCGAGTACAATGAAGCCTGGGTGCGCGAAGAAGAGACCAAGCGCAAATGGATGGCCGAGAACAGCCTGTACCGCGAGGAGGATGAACATGCGTCCTGCGGGGTGGGTCTGGTCGTGTCCATCGACGGGGTTCCCAGTCGCAAGGTGGTGCAGAACGGCATCGATGCGCTGAAGGCGGTCTGGCACCGGGGCGCGGTGGATGCCGATGGCAAGACCGGCGACGGCGCGGGCATCCATGTGCAGATCCCGGTGCGGTTCTTCTATGACCAGGTGCGGCGCACCGGGCATGAGCCCGACATGCAAAAGCTGATCGCGGTGGGGCAAGTGTTCCTGCCGCGCACCGACTTTGGCGCGCAGGAGCGCTGCCGGACCATCGTGGAAACCGAAGTGCTGCGGATGGGCCATTACATCTATGGCTGGCGGCATGTGCCGGTGAACACCGATGTTCTGGGCGAGAAGGCCAATGCGACGCGGCCCGAGATCGAGCAGATCCTGATCCGCTGCGAGAAGGACATCGACGACGAGACCTTCGAGCGCGAGCTGTATGTGATCCGCCGGCGGATCGAGAAGGCGGCGGTGGCGGCGCAGATTGCGGGCCTCTACCTGTGCAGCCTGTCGTGCCGCAGCATCATCTACAAGGGCATGATGCTGGCCGAGGCCGTCAGCGTCTTCTACCCCGACCTGCAGGATGAGCGGTTCGAGAGCGCCTTTGCGATCTATCACCAGCGCTATTCGACCAACACCTTCCCGCAATGGTGGCTGGCGCAGCCGTTCCGGATGCTGGCCCATAACGGCGAGATCAACACGCTGAAGGGCAACCTCAACTGGATGCGCAGCCATGAGATCCGCATGGCCAGCAGCGCGTTCGGCGAGGCGGCGGAGGATATCAAGCCGATCGTGCCGGCGGGGTCTTCGGACTCCGCCGCACTGGATGCTGTGTTCGAGGTGATGGTGCGGTCGGGCCGGTCGGCGCCGATGACCAAGACGATGCTGGTGCCGGAAGCCTGGAGCAAGACCACGGGCGAGATGCCGAAGGCCTGGCAGGACATGTATGCCTATTGCAACGCGGTGATGGAGCCTTGGGACGGGCCGGCCGCGCTGGCGATGACCGATGGCCGCTGGGTCTGCGGCGGGCTGGACCGGAACGGGCTGCGCCCCTTGCGCTATGTGGTGACGGGCGACGGGCTGCTGATCGCGGGATCGGAGGCCGGGATGGTGCCGGTCGACGAGACTCGGGTGAAGGAAAAGGGCGCGCTGGGGCCTGGGCAGATGATCGCCGTGGATATGAAGGGCGGCAAGCTGTACCATGACCGCGAGATCAAGGACCGTCTGGCGGGCAGCCAGCCCTTTGGCGACTGGATCGAGAAGGTCGTGGACCTGAACGCCCATCTGCGCCACATCCCCGAGACCCATCTGTTCGAGGGGGCCGAACTGCGCAAGCGCCAGATCGCCGCCGGCTATACGCTGGAAGAGCTGGAGCAGGTGCTGGCCCCGATGGCCGAGGACGGCAAGGAGATGATCGCCAGCATGGGCGACGATACGCCGGCGGCGGTGCTGTCCAGCGTCTATCGCCCGCTGTCGCATTTCTTCCGGCAGAACTTCAGCCAGGTGACGAACCCGCCCATCGACAGCCTGCGCGAAAGCCGGGTGATGAGCCTGAAGACGCGCTTTGGCAACCTGAAGAACGTGCTGGACGAAAACTCCAGCCAGACCGAGATTCTGGTGCTCGAAAGCCCGTTCATCGCCAATGCCGAATTTGACGAGATGGTGCGCCAATTCGCGGCCGGGGTTGCCTTCATCGACTGCACCTTTGCCAAGGGCGAGGGGCAGGATGCGCTGCGCAACGGGCTGGAGCGGATCCGGGCCGAGGCGGAAGATGCGGTTCGCTCCGGCGCAGGGCATCTGGTGCTGACCGACCAGCATCAGAGCGAGGCCCGCGTGGCCATGCCGATGATCCTGGCGACCAGCGCGGTGCACAGCTGGCTGACGCGCAAGGGGCTGCGGACCTTCTGTTCCGTCAATGTTCGTTCGGCCGAGTGCATCGACCCGCATTACTTTGCGGTGCTGATCGGCTGCGGCGCGACCACGGTGAACGCCTACCTTGCGCAGGACAGCATCGCCGACCGCCTGAGCCGCGGGCTGCTGGAGGGCAGCCTTGTGGATGCCACGCGACGCTTCCGCGACGCGGTGGATGCCGGGCTGCTGAAGATCATGGCGAAGATGGGCATCTCGGTCATCTCGTCCTATCGCGGCGGGCTGAACTTCGAGGCGGTGGGGCTGAGCCGTGCCATCGTGGCCGAGTATTTCCCCGGGATGCACAGCCGGATTTCCGGCATCGGCCTGCATGGCATCCAGCACAAGGCCGAGGAGGTCCATGCCAAGGGCTGGCTCGGCGGCGCGGATGTGATGCCGGTGGGCGGCTTCTACAAGGCACGCCGGTCGGGCGAGAAGCACGCCTGGGAAGCGCAGACGATGCATATGCTGCAATCGGCCTGCGACCGGGCCAGCTATGACCTGTGGAAGCAGTATTCGGCCGCGATGCGGGCGAACCCGCCGATCCATCTGCGCGACCTTCTGGACATCAAGCCGCTGGCGAAGGCGGTGCCGATCGAAGAGGTGGAGAGCATCACGTCGATCCGCAAGCGGTTCGTGACGCCGGGGATGAGCCTTGGCGCGTTGGGGCCCGAGGCGCACAAGACGCTGAACGTGGCGATGAACCGGATCGGGGCGAAGTCCGACTCTGGCGAGGGCGGCGAGGATCCGGCGCATTTCGTGCCGGAGCCGAATGGCGACAACCCGAGCGCCAAGATCAAGCAGGTTGCCTCGGGCCGGTTCGGCGTGACGGCGGAATACCTGAATGCCTGCGAAGAGCTGGAGATCAAGGTTGCGCAGGGCGCCAAGCCCGGCGAGGGCGGCCAGCTGCCGGGGATGAAGGTCACTTCGCTGATCGCGCGGCTGCGCCATTCGACACCGGGGGTGACGCTGATCAGCCCGCCGCCGCACCACGACATCTACTCCATCGAAGACCTTGCGCAGCTGATCTATGACCTCAAGCAGATCAACCCGCGCGCCAAGGTGACGGTGAAGCTGGTGTCTTCGTCGGGCGTCGGCACGATTGCGGCGGGGGTGGCGAAGGCCAAGGCCGACGTGATCCTGATCTCGGGCCATAATGGCGGCACCGGGGCCTCTCCGGGCACCAGCATCAAATATGCCGGTCTGCCGTGGGAAATGGGCCTGACCGAGGCGCATCAGGTTCTGGCGATGAACCGGCTGCGCGAGCGGATCACGCTGCGCACCGATGGCGGGCTGCGCACCGGGCGCGACGTGGTGATCGCGGCGATGATGGGGGCCGAGGAATATGGCATCGGCACCGCGGCGCTGATCGCCATGGGCTGCATCATGGTGCGCCAGTGCCAGAGCAACACCTGCCCGGTCGGCGTGTGCACGCAGGACGAGGCGCTGCGCGCCAAGTTCACCGGCACGGCCGACAAGGTGGTGAACCTGATCACCTTCTACGCGCAGGAGGTACGCGAGATCCTGGCAAGCATCGGGGCGCGCAGCCTCGATGAGGTGATCGGGCGCGCGGATCTGCTGACGCAGGTCAGCCGCGGCGCGGCGCATCTGGATGACCTTGACCTGAACCCGCTGCTGATCACCGTCGATGGCTGGGACAAGATCGTCTATGACCGCAGCAAGCCGCGGAACTTCGTGCCCGACACGCTGGACGCGGAAATCGTCAAGGACGGTGCGCGGTTCTTCGAGGACGGCGAGAAGATGCAGCTGTCCTATGCGGTGCGCAACACGCACCGGACCATCGGCACAAGGGCGTCGAGCCACATCGTGCAGAACTTCGGGATGCGCAACGCGCTGCAGCCCGATCATCTGACGGTGAAGCTGTCGGGCAGCTGCGGGCAGTCCTTGGGGGCGTTCGCGGCGCCGGGGCTGAAGATCGAGGTGATGGGCGATGCCAACGACTATGTCGGCAAGGGCCTGTCGGGCGGTACCATCGTGGTGCGCCCGCAGATGTCCTCGCCGCTGGTGGCGTCCGAGAACACCATCATCGGGAACACGGTTCTGTACGGTGCGACCGATGGCTACCTGTTCGCCGCGGGGCGGGCGGGGGAGCGGTTCGCGGTGCGCAACTCGGGCGCGAAGGTGGTGATCGAGGGCTGCGGCACCAACGGCTGCGAGTACATGACCGGCGGTGTGGCGGTGATCCTGGGGAGCATCGGCGCGAACTTTGGCGCGGGGATGACCGGCGGCATGGCCTATGTGCATGATCCGCACGGGGTGGCCGAGGACATGATGAACCTCGAAAGCCTGGTGACCTGCGCCGTCAGCCACCCGCATTGGGAGGGGCAGCTGAAGGGGCTGGTGGAGCGGCATGCCAAGGAAACCGGCAGCCTGAAGGCACTGGCGATCCTGACCAACTGGGCCGAGGAGCGGGCGAATTTCGTGCAGATCTGCCCGCGCGAGATGCTGGCGCGCTTGCCGCACCCGCTGTCGGACGAGCTGCAGGCGATGCCGGCGGAGTGAGTGTGCGGGGGTGACGGGAGGGGCCCTGCCGGGGACGGCGGGGCCTTTGCCTTCGCACCCGTCTCCTTGGCGAAGGCCATCGCCTTCGCCACGCGGTCCATGTGCATCTTGCACCGGACGGGCCCCCAACGGGCCCGGCCAGCGCCCGCCCCGCCCCCGGCGGGCGCTGTCCTCATCCGGTCTCTCGCTGTGGGGGCACCGGGTGACATGTCCCGCACGGGCGGGGCGAGGCAGTGCCTCGCCTTTTTCCGCCCGAACTAAGCG
>NZ_JAUYTT010000004.1 GCF_030695035.1 Frigidibacter sp. | reverse complement strand
GGCTGGGCGAAGAACTGGACGGCGGCGACAGGAAGAAGCGCAGCATCCGCGCCGACCGCGACCGCCCCATCACGGGCACGCGCCTCCTGCGCGAATGGCAGGGCGTCGAGCAGATCGTCACCGTCACCGCCGACGGCTTCGAATGGCAGGGGCGGCCCTACAAGTCGCTTTCCGCCATCGCCCGGGCCATCACCGGCACGCGCTGGAACGGGTGGACCTTCTTCGGGCTGAAGAACCACAGGGGGCGGACATGACGAAGCCGCCCGAGAAATCGAAGGTCGTCCGCAAGCTGCGCTGTGCGATCTACACTCGGAAATCCTCAGAGGAAGGGCTGGAGCAGGAGTTCAACAGCCTGCATGCCCAACGTGAGGCCTGCGAGGCCTACATTGCCAGCCAGCGTTCCGAGGGCTGGGTGCTGGTCCGCGATCAGTATGACGACGGCGGCATCTCGGGCGGCACGCTGGAACGCCCCGGCTTGCGGCGGCTGCTGGAGGACATCGATGACGGGCTGGTCGATGTGGTGGTGGTCTACAAGATCGACCGCCTCAGCCGTTCGCTCGCCGACTTTGCCAAGCTGGTCGAGGTATTCGACAGGAACGGCGTGACGTTCGTCTCGGTCACGCAGTCGTTCAACACGACCACCTCGATGGGGCGGCTGACGCTGAACATCCTGCTGTCGTTCGCCCAATTCGAGCGCGAGGTCACGGCCGAGCGCATCCGCGACAAGGTCGCCGCGAGCCGCAAAAAGGGTATTTGGATGGGCGGGGTGCCGCCATACGGCTACCGGGTCGAGAACCGAAAGCTGGTGGTCGACGAGGAGCATGCCGAGCATGTCCGCTGGATCTTCACTCGATTCCTCGAGATTGGGTCCTGCACGGAACTGGCGCGGGAGGTCGGCGCGCGCGGCATCCGCACCCCGCGCGGGAACAGGATCGACAAGAAGTACGTCTATCGGATGCTGAACAACCGCGCCTACATCGGCGAGGCGGTCCACAAGGGCGACAGCTATCCCGGCGAGCACGATGCCATCATCGACCGCGAGACGTGGGACCGTGTCCATGCGATCCTGCAGGAGAGCCCCCGGAAGCGCGCCGCACGCACACGCGCCGACACGCCCGCGCTGCTGAAGGGGCTACTATTCGGGCCCGATGGCGCCGCGTTCTCGCCCACCCACACCCGCAAGGGCGGGCGGCTTTACCGCTACTACGTCAGTCAGACTGTACTGAAGCATGGTGCTGGTGCGTGTCCAGTCGGCCGCTTGCCAGCGGGCGAGATTGAAGCCGCCGTGATCGACCAGCTGCGCGCCGTGTTCCGCCAGCCCGAGGTCGTGGCGGGCACGTGGAAGGCCGCGCGCACCCACGCTGAAGACACCTCCGAAGCCGACGCCCGCATGGCGCTACAGCAATTGGACCCGCTCTGGGACGAACTTTTCCCCGCCGAACAGGCACGCCTCGTGGCGCTGCTGGTCGAGCGCGTCGATATCGGAGTCGACGGCCTGAACTTGCGGCTACGTATCGACGGTCTCGCTGGCCTTTCCCGCGAGATGCGGGACGGCGACATCGGAGAAGCCGCATGACACACGGCGCGCCGATACCCGAGACCGTGACGCTCCACGTCCCGTTCCGCGTCGTGAAGCGCGGCGGCCGAAAGGAAATGCACCTGCCCGATGGCGTTCGGCCAGACCGCAA
>NZ_JAUYTT010000002.1 GCF_030695035.1 Frigidibacter sp. | reverse complement strand
GTGAACTCGTCGGTGTGGCAGATCCCCGTCGCCTTGATCTCCACCAGAACCTCGCCGGCCTTCGGCCCTTCAAGGTTCACCTCCATGATCTCCAGCGGTTGTCCCGCTGCAACGGCAACCGCGGCGCGCGTTCTCATGTCTTGTCTCCTTGGGCATCACCGCGGGACCGGCCGGCGGCATTCATTCAGGGGTAGGACGGAAAGGGCCGGGGGTCGCGCCCCGGCCCCTCGCGCGGAAAGGTCAGGCCGGCAGCGCGCCCGAGGCCTTGGCGATATGGGTGGCGATGGCGTCCATCAGCGGCGGCGACAGCGCGTCATAGGGTTCCAGCCCCAGTTCCTTCAGGCGGCCGCGGATGCCCTCCATGCGCGACGGATCCACCCCGCTCTCGATCACCGAGGACACGAAGGCGGCGAATTGCGGTTCCGACCAGCCATCCGCATCCGAGAGTTCGGTATGGATGAAGTCGAGCCCGTAGAACGGATGGCCGGTATTCTCGATCCGGCCATACATATGGGTGCCGCAGCCGGTGCAGGCATGGCGCTGGATCGCCGCCTCGGCATTGACCACCTTCAGCTTGTGGGCGTTCTGGGTGACGGTGACCGCATCGCGGCCGACAACCGCAACCTGGCTGAAGACCGCGCCATCGGGCTTCCAGCATTTGGTGCAGCCGCAGACGTGGTTATGCGCGGTCTGCCCGCCGACCTTCACCTCGACCTTGTCGGTGGCGCATTTGCAATGCAGCGTGCCACCGCCGAAATCCGCGCGGCCGGGATGCACCCCGCCGTCCACGGCTGGATGGATCTTTACATTCTCGTAGGTCATGACTTCCTCCCCGTCCATCTGACGGCACAACTCTGTCACTGCCGCGGCCCTTCCGTCGATTCAGCCAAAGGGGGGAGGCGGGGAGTTTCTGGACCCGGCCTCATCCGAAAGGAGGGTTGTCTTGCCCCCATGCATGGCGGACAACGAAGCATGAGTTTCCTCACGCGCCCCGGCCCGGATCGTGACGCAGCGGATGCCCGCTTTCGCTGCCCCATGCCCTGTTGCCCCATGTCCGACTGCCTGAGGGCGGGCGAATGATCGCCCTGCTGCGCCTTGGCTTTCTGGCGGGGTTGGTGCTGCTGTGGTGGATCGCCTCGGTGCAGGTGCCGCGCGGGCTGTTCGCCTCGCCGCTCGAGACGATGGAAGCGGCGGGGCGGATGCTGGCCGAGGACCGGCTGGGGGCCGCTCTGTCTGCCAGCCTGAAGATCTATGCGACCGGCACGCTGCTGGCCGCCGCCGCCGGGATCGCGCTTGGCGCGGCGATGGGGCTGTGGCGGCCCTTCGGGCGCACGCTCGACATCTTTGTCTATGCGCTGGCGGCGACGCCGCGGGTGGCCTTCATCCCGCTGATCATCACCCTGCTGGGGCTGGGGTTCGAGGCGAAGACGCTGATCATCTTTCTGGGCGCAGTGATGCCGGTGATCCTGAACACCTATACCGGCGTGCTGAACACCGACCGGGATCTGGTGGAGATGGCACGGGCCACCGGCGCCTCGCAAGGGCGGATCTTCTGGCATATCGTGCTGCCGGGAACGCTGCCGTTCCTGCTGACCGGGATCCGGCTGGGGGCGACCATCGGGCTGATCAACACGGTGGTGGCCGAGCTTTACACCGCCGTCACCGGGCTTGGCGGGCTGCTCGCGCTCTATGGCAGCCGGTTCCAGATGGCGGAATATTTCGTCGTCGTGCTGACCCTGTCGCTGATCGGGGTGACGGTGACCGAGGGGCTGCGGCTGGCCGAGCGGCGGCTGACCCGCTGGCGCGCGGCTGAGACGGTTTGAAGACTGGCCCGGCGGGGGGAGACGCCGGGGGCAATGCATCGGGAGGAGAAGACCATGAGACCCACTAAATTGATGGCGCTGGCAGTCTGTGCCGCGGCGCTGGCCGGGCCAGTGGCGGCAGAGCCGTTCCGGCTGATCGTCACCGATATGGAGGCGCCGCTAGTGCCGAACTCGGTGATGGATCTGGCCCTGCAAGAGGGGTATTTCGAACGCGCCGGCGTCGAGGTGGAGCTGGTGCGCGTGCAGCAGACGCCGATGGCGATGGCGGCGCTGCGCGCAGGCGAGGGCGAGATGGCGAATGTCGCCGTGGAGTCGATGCTGCAATCCGTCGCGCAGGGCGCGGATGATCTGCGCGCGGTGATGTCGCCCAACAAGTCGCTGCCCTTCCTGATCGCCGCGCAGGGCGGCATCGCCAGCGCCGGTGATCTTGAGGGCAAGCGCTTTGGCGTCGGCCGCATCGGCAGCCTCGATCACACGCTGAGCATGCAGGTGCTGGAGAGTGCAGGAGTGGATACCGCATCGCTGCAGATCGTGGCGCTTGGCCAGCCAAGCGTGCGGGCGCAGGCGTTGCTGGCGGATCAGATCGACGCCACGACCATGTCGATCGGCGTGTTCACCGCGCTGGAGGCGCAGGCTGCCGGGTCCGCGCAGGTGCTGGTGGATGTGGATGCCTATTACCGCGCAGCTCCGGTGGTGTCGAAGGTGAACGCCGTCACCTCCGAGACTTTGGCCAGCCGTGGGCCAGAGGTGGAGGCCGTGATCGAGGCGCTGACCCTCGCCGCACGGGACTTTGCCGCCGATCCGCAGCTGTGGGTGGCAGCGATGCAGAAGGCCCGGCCCGACGTGGCCGAGGCCGACCTGCAAAAGCTGGGCGCTGCCTTTGCCGGATCGTGGAGCGTGAATGGCGGCTTGCAGCGCAAGGAGCTGGAGGTTTCGGCCGCCTGGCTCTACGCGAGCGAGGACTTCAAGGGCGTGACGCCCGCGCCGCTGGAGGCCTGGACCGAGTTCGGCCCGGTCGAGGCGGTGCTGGCGCGGATCGGCACCACGGACGGATCGGATGCGCTGACACGATGACAGGAACAGACGGCACGCTGGTCAGCTTGGCCGGCGTGTCATGGAGCTTTGACGGCAGCCCGGCGCCGGTGCTGCAAGGGGTGGACCTGACGGTCGCGCCCGGCGAGGTCGTGGTCGTGCTGGGGCCCTCGGGCTGCGGCAAGACCACGCTTTTGCGGATCATCGCGGGGCTGCTGCGGCCGGAGTGCGGCACGGTTCGGGTGGCCGGGCACGCTCCGGTTCCCGGGCAGGACAGCGCCATCGTGTTTCAGGGCTATCGGCTGCTGCCGTGGAAGACGGTGGCGCAGAATATCGGCTTTGCGCTGCACGCCCTGCCCCTGGCGGAGCGGGAGGCGCGGGTGGCGGGGTATCTGGATCTGGTGGGGTTGGCGAAATTCGCGGGCGCCTACCCGGCGGCACTGTCGGGCGGGATGCGGCAGCGGGTGGCGCTGGCGCGGGCGCTGGCCTGCCAGCCGCGGCTGCTGCTGATGGATGAGCCCTTCGCCGCGCTGGACGCCCAATCGCGCGAGCTGATGCAGATGGAAACCATGCGGCTGATCGCGGGGGCCGAGGGGCCGGCGCCCGGCATCGTGTTCGTGACCCACAGCGTCGATGAGGCGCTGATGCTGGCCGACCGCATCGTGCTGATGTCACCGCGGCCGGGGCGGATCGACCAGATCCTGCCGGTGGGCTTCCCGCGCCCGCGCTGGCAGGCGGACCCGCGCCACGCGCCCGAGTTCGCGCAGCTGCGCCAGCACCTGTGGGACCGGCTGCGCGCGATGGTGCTGTCGGACCCCCAGTCGGATTTCTACGGGCGGGGGTGAGCCGCCCGAAGTCGCCTCAGCTGCATTTCGAGTAGCCGCAATCGCCGCAGGTCATGCAGCCCTCGACCATCCGCAGCCCGAAGCTGCCGCAGGACGGGCAGGCCTTGCCGCGGGGGGCCTCGCCGGCCGAGACCACCATGCGTTCGGCCTGCGGATCGGTTTTCAGCCCCATCCCCTCGCCCGCCAGGAAGCCGGTGGCGATCATGTGCCGCTCGATCACCCCGCCGATGGCTGCCAGGATCGAGGGCACATAGCGCCCCTGCATCCAGGCGCCGCCGCGCGGATCGAACACCGCCTTCAGCTCTTCGACCACGAAGCTGACATCGCCGCCGCGCCGGAACACGGCCGAGATCATCCGCGTCAGCGCCACGGTCCAGGCGAAATGCTCCATGTTCTTGGAGTTGATGAACACCTCGAACGGCCGCCGGCGGGTGCCCTGCACGATGTCGTTGATGGTGATGTAGATCGCGTGCTCGCTGTCGGGCCATTTCAGCTTGTAGGTGGCACCTTCCAGCGATTGCGGCCGGTCCAGCGGTTCGGTCAGGTAGACCACCTCGGCGCCCTGATCGACTTCGGGCGCCGTCTCGGTGCTTTCCGACACCGACAGCACCGACCCCGTCACCGCGTTCGGGCGGTAGGTGGTGCAGCCCTTGCAGCCCTGATCCCAGGCCGCCATGTAGACGTCCTTGAACGCCTCGAAGTCGATGTCTTCCGGGCAGTTGATGGTCTTGGAGATGGAGCTGTCGATCCATTTCTGCGCGGCGGCCTGCATGCGCACATGGTCCAGCGGCGGCAGGGTCTGGGCGTTGACGAAATACTCCGGCAGCGCCGCATCGCCGAACTTGTCGCGCCACAGCTTTACGGCATAATCGACCACTTCCTCTTCGGTGCGGCTGCCATCCTTCTGCAGGACCTTGCGGCGATAGGCATAGGCAAAGACCGGCTCGATCCCCGAGGACACGTTGCCGGCATAGAGGCTGATGGTACCGGTGGGGGCAATCGAGGTCAGCAGCGCGTTGCGGATGCCGTGGGTACGGATCGCCTCGCGCACATCCTCGTCCATCTGCATCATATTGCCGCTGGCGAGGTATTTCTCGGCATCGAACAGCGGGAAGGCACCCTTCTCTTTCGCCAGATCGACCGAAGCCAGGTAGGAGGCCCGCGCGATCCGCTTCATCCAGGCCTCGGTCTGCGCCGCGGCCTCTTCGGAGCCATAGCGCAGCCCGGTCATCAGCAGCGCATCGGCAAGGCCGGTGACGCCAAGGCCGATCCGACGCTTGGCGCGCGCCTCCTCGGCCTGTTGCGGCAGCGGGAAGCGGCTGGCATCGACCACATTGTCCATCATCCGGATCGACAGGCGCACCAGATCATCGAGCGCCTCGGGGTCGAGATCGGCATCCGCCTCGAACGGGTTCTTGACCAGCCGGGCCATGTTGATCGAACCCAGAAGACAGGCGCCATAGGGCGGCAGCGGCTGCTCGCCGCAGGGGTTGGTGGCGGCAATGGTCTCGGCATAGCCGAGGTTGTTCATCCGGTTGATCCGGTCGATGAAGATCACTCCCGGCTCGGCGAAATCATAGGTCGCCTGCATGATCTTGTTCCACAGGTCGCGCGCCTGCACGGTGTGGTAGACCCGGCCGTCGAACTGCAGATCCCAGGAGCCGTCGGCCTTCACCGCCTCCATGAACGGATCGGTGATCAGCACTGACAGGTTGAACATGCGCAGGCGGGCCGAATCCTGTTTGGCCTCGATGAAATGCTCCACATCCGGGTGGTCGCAACGCATCGTCGCCATCATCGCGCCGCGGCGGCTGCCGGCCGACATGATGGTGCGGCACATCGCATCCCAGACATCCATGAAGGATAGCGGGCCAGAGGCATCGGCGGCGACGCCGCGCACCTCGGCGCCGCGCGGGCGGATGGTGGAGAAATCATAGCCGATGCCGCCGCCCTGCTGCATGGTCAGCGCGGCCTCTTTCAGCATGTCGAAGATGCCGCCCATGCTGTCGGGGATCGTGCCCATGACGAAGCAGTTGAACAGCGTCACGCTGCGGGCGGTGCCGGCGCCGGCGATGATCCGGCCCGCCGGCAGGTATTTGAAATCTTCCAGCGCGGAGTAGAACCGCTCTTCCCAGATCGCAGGCTCGGCCTCGACGGCAGCCAGCGAGCGGGCGATTCGCCGCCAGGTGTCCTCGACAGACTGATCGACCGGGGTGCCATCCGCCTCTTTAAGCCGATATTTCATATCCCAGATCTGCTCGGCGATGGGGGCGGCGAAGCGGGTCATCGAATGTCCTTGCGCGTTTTTGGTCGGGAATCCTGCCGGCGCGGGCTGCCGGAACAGCCGCATCCGCGGGCTTCCACGATACCCTCCCGGGCGCGGCCAGTCCACCCATTGCCGACGCTAGCTGCGCGCCTATATACCCGGTCTTGGGGGTGCCTGGTGACCGATCACATAAATCTCGTGAAGCTCTGCGTGGGCGCCGATGCGGTGGAAGACCTGCTGGAGTGGCAAAAGGCCCGCTTCGCGGAGGGCAATCCTGTGCATGTCACACGGATGTGGCCCAAGCGCGCCGAGGAGATTCTGGCGGGCGGCTCGCTCTACTGGGTGTTCAAGGGCGCGGTGCTGGCCCGGCAGCGGATCGTGGCGCTGGAGCCGCGGACTGGCGCCGATGGCATCGCCCGCTGCGCCATCGTCATGGACCCCGAGGTGATCCGCACCGAACCGATGCCCAAGCGCCCGTTCCAGGGCTGGCGCTACATGCCAGCCGCTGACAGCCCGCGCGACCTGCCCAAGGGCCGGGGGCGCGAGGAGCCCCTGCCGCGCGAGCTGCTGCAGGCGCTGGCGGAGATCGGGCTGCGCTGAGCCTGTGGCCGGCGCCGGGGGACTTTGCGTCCCCCGGACCCCCTGCAGGATATTTGGAAAAAAGCAAAGGCGGGGGGGTCAGAGCCCCTGCGGGCGGGTCAGGCCGAGGGTCGGCAGCAGGCGGTCCAGCACCTCGCTGGCGCCGTTGGTCCAGTCGGCGCCGCGGGCGGCGAAGAGCATGGCCTGGCTTTCGTGGATCAGGCCGCCGGTCAGGATCTTGAGGTGATTGGCGCGCAAGGTCTCGCCGCTGGAGGTGATGTCGGCAATGGCCTCGGCGGTCAGGTTCTTGACGGTGCCCTCGGTCGCGCCCTGGCTGTCGACCAGCTGATAATCGGCAACGCCCTGATCTTGCAGGAACTCCCGCACCAGCCGGTGATATTTGGTGGCGATGCGCAGGCGGAAGCCATGCGCGCGGCGGAAGGCGGCGGCGGTGGCGTCGAGATCGTCCAGCGTTTCGACATCCACCCAGCAGGCCGGCACCGCAAGGATCAGGTCGGCATGGCCAAAGCCGAGCGCGGCGAGTTCGGCCACCTGATCGGGCCAGTCGGCCAGCCGGTCGCGCACGAGGTCGGAGCCGGTGACGCCGAGGTGGATGCGCCCCGCTGCCAGCTCGCGCGGGATCTCGCCCGCCGAGAGCAGCACCAGTTCCACCCCTTCGCAGCCCTCGACCGCGCCGGCATACTCCCGGTCGGACCCGGTGCGGGCCAGGGTCAGGCCGCGGGCGCCGAACCAGTCGAAGGTCTGTTCCATCAGCCGGCCCTTGGAGGGCACCCCGAGTTTCAGCATTGCTGCGCCTCCAGACTGGCAACCAGCCCCGGCCGGATCACGCCGCCCACTGCCGGGATGGAGCGGCCGCCGTTCCGCCCCAGCACCCGGGTCAGCGCGTCATAGCGCCCGCCAGAGGCGACCGGGGGCAGGGCCGGGTCGGCTGCTCGGAAGCTGAAGACGAAGCCGTCGTAATATTCCATCGTGCTACGGCCGTGGCTCGCCTCGAAGATCAGCGCGGCCACATCGACACCGCGCGCGGCCATGGCGTCGAGCCGACGGGCGAGGCCGGCGACGGCGGGGGCAATCGCCGGCATCTCGGGCGCCAGATCCTGCAGGCGGGCAAGGGCTTCGGGGGCCGGGGCGGCGAGGTCGAAGAGGGCGTTCAGGAGCGCCACCTCATCCGCAGCAATCGGCGGGGCGGCGGCGTCTTCGGCGAGGGCCGCAAGGCGGGCGGTGATCTCGACGGGGGAGCGCAGGCCGATCAGGGGCGCGTCGCTGTCTGCGGTGCCTGCGGCGATCCGGGCCAGCAGGGCGGCGCGGGCGGCGGGGACCGGGGCCTTGCCGCCGAAGCGGTCGAGCAGCGCGTGGAAGCGCTTCGGACGCCACAGATGGCGCAGGAGGGCGGCCTTGCGGCTAGAGAGAGTGTTGAGCCCGCCTACGGCGGCCATCAGGATGCCGATATCGCCTACCGCGGCGCGCAGGCTCAAGGGAGCCAGCAGGCCCGCGAACAGCGCGAAAACCTCGGCATCCGCAGCGGGTGCGTCGTCACGGGCGAAGACCTCATAGCCGACCTGGAAATATTCGGGGGCGCGCGGGCCGCGATGGTCCTGCTTGCGGAACACCTCGCCGAAATAGCAATAGCGGGCCGGGTCGGCGCCGTTCGCCATATGCATCTGCACCACCGGCACGGTGAAGTCGGGGCGCAGCATCATCTCGCCGCGCAGGGGGTCTTGCGTCACGAAGGCGCGGGCGCGGATATCTTCGCCGTAGAGGTCCAGCAGCACCTCGGCGGGTTGCAGGATGTCGGCCTCGACCTCGGCGGCACCGGCGTCGCGAAAGGCGGCCAGCAGGCGCTGGCCGGTGGCGCGGGCCTCGGCTTTGCCGGGGACAGACATCAGCCCTGCTCCAGCATCGCCAGCACCTCGGCGACCAGATCGGCGCGGGGAACCTCGCGTTGTGCAGGGCGGGCCTTCCATTCCTCAAGGCTCGCGCCCTCGGCGATGCGGGCGCCGAGGATCAGGTCTTTCAGCACCACCGTGCCGCGCTCCGCCTCGTCCCCGCCCTGGATCACCGCGACGGGAGAGCCGCGTTTGTCGGCGTATTTCAACTGGTTGCCGAAGTTCTTGGGGTTGCCGAGATAGACCTCGGCCCGGATCCCGGCGCGGCGCAGGTCACCGGCCATGGCGAGGTAATCGGCCATGCGCTCGCGGTCCATGACCGTGACGACGACCGGACCGGCGCTGGCGGCACCGGCGCGGCCCTTTTCGCGCAGGGCGGCGAGCAGGCGGTCCACCCCGATGGAGACGCCGGTGGCGGGGACCGACTGGCCGGTGAAGCGCTTGACCAGATCGTCATAGCGACCCCCCCCCGCGACGGAGCCGAACTGGCGTTTGCGGCCCTTTTCGTCGAGGATTTCGAAGGTCAGTTCCGCCTCGAACACCGGGCCGGTGTAGTAGCCGAGGCCGCGGACGACGGAGGGGTCGATCTCTACCCGGTCCGGGCCATAGCCCTGCGCGGCCAGAAGTTCGGAAATCATTTCAAGCTCTTGCACGCCTTCAAGCCCGATGGCGGAGCCGCCCGCAAGCTCGTGCAGGCGGGCGACGGTGGCGGCGCCGGTCTCGCGCTTGGCGGCCATGAAGCCCATGACCACTTCGACCTGATCGGGGCTGAGGCCGGCGCCTTTGGTGAAGTCGCCGGACTCGTCCTTGCGGCCCTCGCCGAGGAGGGCGCGGACGCCGTCCTGCCCGAGGCGGTCCAGCTTGTCGATGGCGCGCAGGACGATGCCGCGTTCGGCGAAAAAGCGTTCGGGATCAGTGGGATCGAGGACGCCCGCCACCTCCATCACCCCGTTCAGCACCTTGCGGTTGTTGACGCGGACGATGTAGTCGCCACGGGGGATGCCGACGGCTTCGAGCGTGTCGGCGAGCATGGCGCAGATTTCGGCGTCGGCGGCGACGCTGCCGGAGCCGACGGTGTCCGCATCGCATTGATAGAATTGACGAAAACGCCCGGGCCCCGGCTTTTCGTTGCGCCAGACCGGGCCCATCGCGTAGCGGCGGTAGGGGCTGGGGATGTCGTTGCGGTATTGGGCGGCGACGCGGGCGAGCGGAGCCGTGAGGTCATAGCGCAGGGCGAGCCAGTCGCCGGGCTTGTCGCCTTCCGCATCCTCTTGCCAGGCGAAGACGCCCTCATTCGGGCGGTCGACATCGGGGAGGAACTTGCCGAGCGCCTCGACCGTCTCTACCGCGGAAGTTTCAAGCGGATCAAAGCCATAGCGGTGATAGACCTCGGCGATGGCATCGAGCATCGCCTTGCGTTCGGTCACCTCGGCGCCGAAATAGTCGCGGAAGCCCTTGGGGGATTCCGCGCGCGGTCTGCGGGGGGCTTTGTCCTTGGCCATCATCGCCTCGCTTGCTGTCGGGCGGGGGTGTAGCGGATGGGCGGGCGCGGGACAAGCGGCGAGGGTTTGCGGGCGATATGGAAAGCATGCAGAAACCATGCGGATACCATATGTAAAGTGAAACAGTACGACATGGGGGCCGGGATGGTGATGGAACCGAGGCTGCAGGCCAGCGAAGAGGCGATTGCGCATCTGAGCCGCGCAGTGGACGAGCTCTCGGAAGTGGTCGCGCGCCAGCAGCGCGAGATCGATGTGCTGACGCGCCGCGTGGCGATGCTGATGCAGCGCGAGGCGGAGCGCGAGACCGAGGGCGGCGGGACGATCCCGCTGGCGGATCAGCGGCCGCCGCATTGGTGAGGACGCGTCCTTGGCGACGGCGGGGGCCTTCTGCCCCTATGAGGCGAAAGAAAGCGGGGGGCCTTCTGCCCCCCGCGCCCCCCGAGGATATTTAGACCAAAACGAAGGGGGAGCGGCGCGGGTGCGGGCCGGGTGAGCGGGGCGCCTTGGGGGGCGGAAGCCGGGGGGCTTTCTGCCCCCCGGACCCCCTGAGGATATTTATCCCAGCAAAAAGCGGAAGGGGCACGGGCCGGTCATGGCTGCTTTGCTTCCCCTCAGCGCGCGAGCGAGGGGCTTTGGCGCGGAATCACATGCTCCTGGCTTGTGCTGACAAAGGGCAACCCCCGTCCGCCGGGTGGGCGAGCAAGGGCGGTTCCAGGCACTTTATGGTACGGCCTACCTCCACCGTGGTTCTAGGCGGAACCGTGAGGAGCGCCCGCCCGAGGGGGTAATGAGCGACAAGAAATCTTCCGGTGGAAGGTTTCCGCGAAGAACGCCCGGCCAACAGACGCGCAACCTCGGCCGGGCCCGGCGGCGCTGAAGCGCCTTGTTCCGGGCAAGGGAGGGTGCGTGCGGGTTTGAGCGCGCGCCGGAGAGCCAGAGCCCCTCCCACCCGCCGGGTTGCACCGGCCCGGGGGAGGTGCCACAACCGCGGCAGGCTGTCGCAGCCTTCCTTCTTTCCCCTCGACGCAGCTGACCCCGAGTGCGCCAATGCCCCTGACCTTCCAGATCGGACGCACCGAGGTGCATCTGCCGACCGTGTTGCTGACGCTGGCACTTGGGACCGCGGGGGGGCTGGTGGCGCGGGCGCTGCATGTGCCGCTGGCCTTGCTGCTGGGATCGCTGCTCGCGGTGGGCGCGGCCTCGGTCTTTGGGGTGAAGCTGGCCGGGCGCTTGCCGGCGCTGCCGCAGGATGTGCGGCTGGTCTTCGTGCCGGTGATCGGGGTGGCCATCGGCGGCGCCTTTACGCCTGACATCCTGCGCGAGGCGGCGCTTTGGTGGCCGTCGCTGGTGGCGTTGGCGCTGTTCATTCCGGCGGCGCATTGGATGGGCTTCAAGGCGCTGAGCGCCACCGGGCAGCTGGACCCGGTGACGGCCTTCTTCGGCACCGCCCCGGGCGGGCTGATGGAGACGGTGCAGATGGGCGAGGAGATGGGCGCCGATGTGCCGATGCTGACCATGCTGCAATTCATGCGGCTGATCCTGACCATCGTGCTGGTGCCGATCTTCTTTGCCTGGATGACCGGCCATGCGGTGGGCTCGGCGGGGGGCGCCAGCATGGGGGCGCGCGAGGTGCCGGGACTGAGGGATGTGGTGATCCTGCTGGCGGCGGGAGTGATCGGCGCGGTGCTGGGGCGGCGGACGCGGATTCCGGCGGGGATCATCACCGGGCCGCTGCTGCTGTCCGGGGCGGCGCATCTGAGCGGGCTGACCGCGGCGCTGCCGCCGGGCTGGCTGATCGGGGCGACGCAGGTGGTGATCGGCACCACGCTGGGGGTGCGCTTCGCCGGGGTGGCGCCGCGGGCCTTTGTGGTGGCGCTGCGGCTGGCATCCCTGAACGTGGCGCTGACCATGGCGCTGGCAGGGCTGATCGCGGTGGGGCTGGCGCCACTGGTGCATGAGCCGCGCTCGGCGGTGTTCCTGGCCTTTGCGCCGGGCGGGCTGGCCGAGATGAGCCTGATCGCGCTGTCGCTGCAGGTGAGCGTGCTGTACGTCACCGCGCATCATGTGCTGCGGATCGTGCTGGCGGTGACGGTGGCGCAGGTGTTTTCGCGGCGGCTGAAGAAGCCCTAGATCTCCTCCACCGCCACCACGCCGCCGATGGCCTTCAGCGCACCCTTGATCTGCGGGTTGACCGGCATCTGGCCCGGCAGGGTGATTTCCACCTCGGCCCCCGTTTCCGGATCGGTGACGCAGAAGCTGACCGGGCCGCGGGCGCTGCGGGTTTTGGGATCGTTCTTGATACGGTCGAAGAGGGCGGCGACGGAGGCGATGGCGGCCTCTGCCCCCAGATGGATGCGCAGGCCCGAGCTGCCCGCCTCTGCCGCGACGGCATCGACGGGTTGCGCGCCGCGGGCCAGCAGCTTCAGCGTCTCGCCCTCCAGCGTCGCCTCGACCGTCAGCACCACGGCGAGGCCGGGTTCTAGGTACTGGCGCGCGGCCTCCAGCGTGTCGGAGAAGACGGTGACCTCATAAAGCCCGGTCGGGTCCGAGAGCTGGACGAAAGCGAAGCGATTGCCCTTGGCGGACTTGCGTTCCTGCCGCGAGGAGACGTTGCCGGCGAGCTTGGCGACCAGCGGGCCGCCCCGCGCGGCGTGGGTGAGTTCCGTCAGCGTCATCACCTTCTGGCGCTTGAGCGCGGGCATGTAATCGTCGAGCGGGTGGCCGGAGAGGTAGAAGCCGACGGCGCCGTGTTCCTGCGCCAGCCGCTCCACCGGCAGCCAGTCATCGCCGGGGGCGAGGCGCGGTTCGGGCAGATCGTCCCCCCCTGCCCCGAAGAGCGAGACCTGGGCGGAGGACGCGGCCTCATGCACCGCGGCGGAATAGCTGGCGAGCGCGTCGAGGCTGTCGAAGACCCGGCGGCGGTTGGGGTCGAGCCGGTCGAAGGCGCCGGCGCGGGCGAGCATTTCGAGCGAGCGCTTGCCGACGCGCTTGAGGTCCACCCGGCGGGCGAGGTCGAAGAGGCTGGCATAGGGGCGACCTTGGCGGGCGTCGACGATCATCTTCATCGCCTCGACGCCGACATTCTTGAGCGCGCCGAGGGCATAGAGGATGCGGCCTTCCGACACGGCGAAGGTGGCGAGGCTGCGGTTGACGCAGGGCGGCTCGGTGGTGATGCCCATCCGGTCCACCTCGCGCTTGTAGATCGCGAGCTTGTCGGTCAGGTGGATATCGCAGTTCATCACCGCGGCCATGAATTCGACCGGGTGGTTGGCCTTCAGCCAGGCGGTCTGGTAGCTGACCACCGCATAGGCGGCGGCGTGGGATTTGTTGAAGCCGTAATTGGCGAATTTCTCCAAGAGGTCAAAGACCTCGCCGGCCTTCTTCGCGTCGACATTATGGGTGGCCTTGGCGCCGTTGATGAACTTGGGGCGTTCTTTCGCCATCTCCTCGGCGATCTTCTTGCCCATGGCGCGGCGCAGCAGGTCGGCACCGCCGAGGCTGTAGCCGGCCATGACCTGCGCGATCTGCATCACCTGTTCCTGGTAGACGATGATGCCCTGCGTCTCGGCGAGGATGGAATCGATGGTGGGGTGGATGGATTCCAGCGCCTTGGCGCCGTTCTTCACGTCGCAATAGGTCGGGATATTCTCCATCGGGCCGGGACGGTAGAGGGCCACCAGCGCCACGATATCCTCGATACAGGTGGGCTTCATGCGGCGCAGAGCGTCCATCATGCCGGAGCTTTCCACCTGGAACACGGCGACGGTGCGGGCGGCGGCGTAAAGCTCATAGCTGGGGACGTCATCGAGTGGGATGTGGCCGATGTCATTCTCGGCGCCGGGGGCCGGGTCATAGAGCTTGCGGCCATCCGCGGCGATATGCAGCTGGCCGCCGCCGCCGAGGATCAGGTCGATGGCGTTGCGGATCACCGTCAGCGTCTTCAGGCCGAGGAAGTCGAACTTCACGAGGCCAGCGGCTTCGACCCATTTCATGTTGAACTGGGTGGCGGGCATGTCGGAGCGGGGATCCTGGTAGAGCGGCACCAGATCGTCCAAGGGGCGGTCGCCGATCACCACGCCGGCGGCATGGGTGGAGGCGTTGCGCAGCAGGCCCTCGACAGCCTTGGCGTAGTCCAGCAGGCGGGCGACCACCTCTTCGGCCTTCGCCGCCTCGCGCAGGCGCGGCTCGTCGGCCAGCGCCTTTTCGATGCTGACGGGCTTGACGCCTTCGACCGGGATCATCTTCGACAGCCGGTCCACCTGGCCATAGGACATCTGCAGCACGCGTCCCACGTCGCGCACTGCAGCCTTGGACAGGAGGGCACCGAAGGTGATGATCTGGCCCACCTTCTCGCGCCCGTATTTGCCCTGCACATAGCGGATCACCTCTTCGCGGCGGTCCATGCAGAAGTCGATGTCGAAGTCGGGCATCGAGACCCGCTCGGGGTTCAGGAACCGCTCGAACAGCAGCGAGTAGCGCAGGGGGTCGAGGTCGGTGATGGTCAGCGCATAGGCGACGAGGCTGCCCGCGCCCGAACCCCGGCCGGGGCCGACGGGGATGCCCTCAACCTTGGCCCATTTGATGAAATCGGCCACGATCAGGAAGTAGCCGGGGAAGCCCATCTGCTCGATGATCCCCAGCTCGAATTCCAGCCGCGCCTCATACTCCGGCACCGGCACCGAATGCGGGATCACGGCGAGGCGGGCGGCGAGGCCTTCGCGGGCCTGGCGGCGCAGTTCCTCGACCTCGTCATCGGCGAAGCGCGGCAGGATCGGCGGGTGCTTCTTGACCGCGAAGGCGCAGCGGCGGGCGATTTCGACTGTGCTCTCCAGCGCCTCGGGCAGGTCGGCAAAGAGCGCCGCCATCTCGTCCGGCGTTTTCAGGTAATGCTGCGGGGTCAGGCGGCGGCGGGGCTCCTGCTGGTCGACATAGGCGCCATCGGCGATGCAGATCAGCGCGTCATGCGCCTCGTACATCGAGGCCTTGGGGAAGTAGACATCGTTGGTGGCGACCAGCGGCAGGCCCATCGCATAGGCCATCTCGACATGGCCACGCTCTGTCAGCCGTTCCGCCTCGGGCAGTTGGCCGCCCTCGCCGGGGTGGCGTTGGAGTTCGACATAAAGGCGGCCGGGATAGATCGCCGCCAGCCGCGCCATGAAAGCCTCGGCCTTGACCTGCTGGCCAGCCTGCAGCAGGCGGCCGATGGGGCCATCGGGGCCGCCCGAGAGGCAGATCAGCCCCTCGGCATGAGCCTCCAGCTGGCCCGGGGTCAGCTGCGGCAGCTCACCCGTCTTGTCGAGGTAGAGCCGGCTGTTCAGCTTCATCAGGTTCCGGTACCCGGCCTCGGTTTGCGCCAACAGCACCACAGGAGCCGGGCGGCGCGGGCGTTCGCCCGGCTGCGGCGGATCATAGGCCAGATCGACCTGGCAGCCGACGATGGGCTGCAGCCCCGCGCCCTTGGCCAGCACCGAAAACTCCAGCGCGGCGAACAGGTTGTTGGTGTCGGTCACCGCCACGGCGGGCATCGCCATGCTGGTGGCGGCGGCGATCAGCTTCTTGACCGGCACCGCGCCTTCCAGCAGCGAATATTCGGTATGGACGCGCAGATGGATGAATCGGGGGGCTTTGGTCATCCGGCCAGCCTAGCCTTTGGGCGCGCCGGGCGGAAGGCCGCGAAAACGCTTGCCAACCGCCGCCCCCCGCGATTTTGTGCAAGGCAGCGAACAGGGCGCGCGCCCCGCTTTCCGCCGCATCGGGCGGGCGCGCCACAGCCCAAGCCATGGAGACAGCGGCAGGTTTTTCACGAATGACGGAGATCGCGTTTCTGCTGAACGGAACGCCGGTCCGGGCCTCGGCCGCGGATCCTGCGCGCACCTTGCTGGACTGGCTGCGAGAGGATCGCGGGCTGAAAGGCACCAAGGAGGGCTGCAACGAAGGCGATTGCGGGGCCTGCACGGTGATGGTGACGGACGGCTCCGGGGTACGGGCGCTGAACGCCTGCATCCTGCTGCTGCCGCAACTGCATGGCCGCGCGGTGCGCACGGTGGAGGGGATTGCGGGGCCCGGCGGCGCGCTGCATCCGGTGCAGCAGGGACTCGTCGATCACCACGGCAGCCAGTGCGGGTTCTGCACGCCGGGGTTCGTTGCCTCGATGGCAGTGGGGCACCTGAACGGGCGCCACGATCATGACGATGTGCTGGCGGGGAACCTCTGCCGCTGCACCGGCTATGCGCCGATCATCCGTGCGGCGGAGGCTGCCGAAGCGGAGGCGGTGCCGGAGTGGATGCGGGATGAGTTCGGGGCGGAGGGGCCTGCGCCCTACGCGCCCGCCAGCAGCGATGCGCTGGCGGCCTGGTGTCTGGAGCATCCGGAGGGAACGCTGATCGCCGGGGCCACGGATGTGGGGCTGTGGGTGACGAAAGAGCTGCGGCCGCTGGGGCCGGTGGCGTTTTTGCATGCGGCGCGGGATTTGCAGGTCATTGAGGCTGTGCCGGGCGGGCTGCGCATCGGCGCGGGGGTGACGATTGCGGCATTGCGCGAGGCGATGGAGGGGCCGCACCCGGCCTTTGCCGAGCTGCTGCGCCGCTTTGCCAGCGAGCAGATCCGGGGGGCGGCGACCATCGGCGGCAATATCGCCAACGGCTCGCCGATTGGGGATGCCCCGCCCGCGCTGATTGCGATGGGGGCGGTGTTGCATCTGCGGCGGGGGGAAGACCGGCGGCAGATGCCGCTGGAGGCATTCTTCCTGGACTACCGCAAGCAGGACCGGCTGCCGGGGGAGTTCGTGGAGGCGGTGACGGTGCCGGAGGCTGCGCCGGGGCTGCGCTGCTACAAACTGTCGAAAAGGTTCGATCAGGATATTTCCGCGGTCTGCGGCTGCTTCAATCTGGTCCGGGAAGGTGGGAAAATCACAAGCGCCCGGATTGCCTTTGGCGGCATGGCAGGGGTGCCGAAGCGGGCTGCGGCGGTGGAAGCGGCCTTGGTCGGGCGGGACTGGAGCCTTGAGACGCTGGAGGCTGCCCTGCCCGCCTTTGGCGCGGACTTCGCACCGCTGAGCGATATGCGGGCGAGTGCGGGGTATCGGCTGGCAGCCGCACAGAACCTGTTGCTGCGGTATTTCCATGACCTCTCCGGCGATGCGGTGTCGGTGCTGGAGGTGCGGGCATGAGCGTGGCCTCCTCCCTCCCGCACGAATCCGCCGGGCTGCATGTCACCGGGCAGGCGCGCTATGTCGACGACCTGCCGGTGCCGGCGGGGTGTCTGCATCTGGCCTTTGGCATGACCACGGTCGCGCATGGCGCGATCACGGCGATGGATCTGGACGCGGTGCGCGCCGCGCCGGGGGTGGTTGCGGTCTATTCCGCCGCGGATTTCACGGTGATGCCGGATTGCTCGCCCAGCCTGCATGACGAGCCGCTGCTGGCAGTGGGCGAGGTGCATTACCTTGGCCAGCCGGTGTTCGTGGTGGTGGCAGAGAGCCATCTTGCGGCGCGGCGGGCGGCGCGGCTGGGGCGGGTGAGCTATGACGAGCGCCCGGCGATCCTGACGGTGGACGAGGCGCTGGCGGCGGAGAGCCGCTTCGAGGGCGGGCCGGTGATCTGGGCGCGGGGCGATGCGGCGGCGGCAATCGCCGGGGCGGCGCGGGTGGTCGAGGGCAGCTTCGAGATCGGCGGGCAGGAGCATTTCTATCTGGAGGGGCAAGCGGCGCTGGTGCTGCCGCAGGAGGATGGGGCGGTGGTGTATAGCTCCACCCAGCATCCGACCGAGATCCAGCACAAGGTCGCCGAGGCGCTGGACCTGCCGATGCACGCCGTGCGGGTGGAGATGCGGCGGATGGGCGGCGGCTTTGGCGGCAAGGAGAGCCAGGGCAATGCGCTGGCTGTCGCTTGCGCGGTCGCGGCGGCGCGGACCGGGCGTCCCTGCAAGATGCGCTATGACCGCGACGATGACATGATGATCACCGGCAAGCGCCATGATTTCCGCATCCGCTATCGCGCGGGGGTGGATGCCGAGGGGCGGGTTCTGGGGCTGGAAGTGACGCATCTGGTGCGCTGCGGCTGGTCGATGGACCTGTCGCTGCCGGTCGCGGACCGGGCGATGCTGCATGCCGACAATGCCTATTGGCTGCCCGCGGTGCGGATCGAGAGCCACCGGCTGCGCACCAATACCCAGAGCGCGACGGCGTTCCGCGGCTTTGGCGGGCCACAGGGGATGATCGGGGTGGAGCGGGTGATGGACCATGTGGCCCATACGCTCGGCCTTGATCCGCTGGCGGTGCGGCGGGCGAACTACTATCCGGAGGCTGCCGAGACGGAGGCCGGCCCCGGAGCGGTGACGCAGGATGAGCCGGAGGTGACGGGGGCGGATCGCGATCTGACCTCGCGCGGGGCGGAGGCGGCGGAGGCCGGGGGGCCAGCCCCCCGGACCCCCCGGGATATTTCCGCCAGAACGAATACAACGCCTTACGGGATGGAAGTCGAAGATTTCGTCCTGCATGGGCTGACGGCAGAGTTGCAGAAATCCAGCAATTTTGCCGCAAGGCAGGCGGCGATTGCCGCGTGGAACAGCACAAATCCGATCCTGAAGAAGGGGATCGCGCTGACGCCGGTGAAGTTCGGGATCAGCTTCACGCTGACCCACCTCAATCAGGCGGGGGCGCTGGTGCATGTCTATCAGGACGGCTCGGTGCAGTTGAACCATGGCGGCACCGAGATGGGGCAAGGGCTGCATCGCAAGGTGGCGCAGGTGGCAGCGGCGGCCTTCGGGATTGCCGACAGCCGCATCCGCATCACCGCGACCGATACCGGCAAGGTGCCGAATACCTCGGCCACGGCGGCGTCCTCGGGGGCTGACCTTAACGGGATGGCGGTGAAGGCGGCTTGTGACACGCTGCGGGGGCGGATCGCCGCGTTTGTCGCGGAAAAGCACGGCGGCACGGCGGCGGAGGTGCATTTTGCGGGTGGCAAGGTCTTTGTCGGCATCGAGGAACTGACATGGGAGCAGGCGGTGGCCGCGAGTTATCAGGGGCGGGTCAGCCTGTCGGCGACGGGGTTCTATGCGACGCCGAAGATCACCTGGGACCGGGTGAAGGGCTTCGGGCGGCCGTTCTTCTACTTCGCCTATGGCGCCTCGGTGTCGGAGGTGGTGATCGACACGCTGACCGGGGAATACCGGATCCTGCGCGCCGACATCTTGCATGATTGCGGCGCCAGCCTGAACCCGGCGCTGGATATGGGCCAGATCGAGGGCGGCTATGTGCAGGGCGCGGGCTGGCTGACGACCGAGGAGCTGGTCTGGGATGGCAAGGGGCGGCTGCGGACCCATGCGCCCTCGACCTACAAGATCCCGGCCTGTTCGGACCGGCCGGGGCAGTTCAACGTGGCGCTGTGGCAGCATCCGAACCGCGAGGAGACCATTCACCGGTCGAAGGCCGTGGGCGAGCCGCCGTTCATGCATGGCATTTCAGCCTTTCTGGCGCTGTCGGCGGCCTGCGCGGCTTGCGGGCCCGAGTATCCGGCGCTGGATGCGCCTGCCACGCCCGAGCGTGTGCTGGCGGCGGTGGCGCGGGCCCGGGGGCACGCATGAGCTTTGACGTGCAAGCCCTTGCGGCAGCTGTGGAAAGGCTGGGGCCGCTGGTGCGGGTGCTGGTGGCGGGCGCGGCCGGGTCGGTGCCGCGCGAGGCTGGGGCCGAGATGCTGGTGGGGGCAGCGGCGCAGGAGGGCACCATCGGCGGCGGCACGCTGGAATGGCGGGCGACGCTGCGGGCGCGCGAGCTTCTGGCCGGCGGCGCTGCCGGCGCGGTGAGCCGGGTGCCGCTGGGGCCGGCGCTTGGCCAGTGCTGCGGCGGGGCCGTGACGCTGGCCTTTGAGCGGCTGGATGCGGCGCGGCTGGCGGAGCTTGGGGCCGGGCCGCTGGTGGCGCGGGCGCTGGATGGATCCGCGATGCCGCTGGCGGTGACGCGGTTGCTGGCGCGGGCGAGGGGGCAAGGCGCCCTGCCCCGCTTGCCGCTGCTGGAGGGCGGCTGGCTGGTGGAACGGGCGGCGCAGCCTGCACGCGCGCTGTGGATCTGGGGGGCGGGGCATGTGGGCCGGGCGCTGGTCTCGGTGCTGGCGCCGCTGCCGGACCTGGCGATCACCTGGGTGGATACGGGGGCGGAGCGGTTTCCGGAGGTGATTCCGGCGGGGGTGACGCAACTGGTCGCGGCGAACCCCGCTGACCTTGTGGCCCATGCGCCTGGGGACGCGGAGCATCTGATCCTGACCTTCTCGCATCAGCTGGACCTTGAGCTGTGCCACCGGCTGCTGGGGCATGGCTTCGGCGCGGCGGGGCTGATCGGATCGGCCTCGAAGCGGGCCCGATTCCACAGCCGGCTGCGCGGGCTTGGCCATGCCGATGCTCAGATTTTGCGCATTGCCTGCCCAATAGGCGATCCGGCCTTGGGAAAACACCCTCAGGCCATTGCCGTCGGCGTTGCCGCCGCGCTACTCAAGGGGTCGAGCGGGATGCAAACCGCAAGGGATCGCGCCGGGGGGCGGGCATAGTGACGGGGACCGAGACGGCACAACTTCTGACGATCCGGGGCCTGACCAAGGCCTATCCGGGCGTCATCGCCAATAGCGACGTGTCGTTTTCGGTGGCACCGGGCGAGGTTCATGCCTTGCTGGGCGAGAATGGCGCGGGGAAATCCACGCTGGTGAAGGCGATCTACGGGCTGGTGCGGCCCGATGCGGGCGAGATGCGGATGCGGGGCGAGGTTTATGCGCCATCCGAGCCGCGCGCCGCACGGGCCGCGGGCGTGGCGATGGTGTTTCAGCATTTCTCGCTGTTCGAGGCGCTGAACGTTGCGGAAAACGTCGCGCTTGGGATGGAGACGCCGCCGCGGCAGCGCGAGCTGAGCGCGAAGATCCGCGCGGTCAGCGAGGCTTACGGGCTGCCGCTGGACCCTTCGCGGCTGGTGGGCGACCTGTCGGCCGGGGAGCGGCAGCGGGTCGAGATCATCCGCTGCCTGCTGCAGGACCCCAAGCTCTTGATCATGGACGAGCCGACATCGGTGCTGACCCCGCAGGAGGTGGAGATCCTGTTCGCCACGCTGCGGCAGCTGTCGGCCGAGGGCACCGCGATCCTTTATATCAGCCACAAGCTGGAGGAGATCCGCAGCCTGTGCGACAGCGCCACGATCCTGCGGCGGGGCAAGGTGGTGGCCACCTGCACGCCGCGCGAGGTTTCGGCGCGCGATCTGGCCGAGATGATGGTGGGCACGGCGCTGACCCCGCCGGCGCGGGCGCCGCGCACCGATTGGGCGGGCGCGCCGGCGCTGGAAGTGACGGGACTGTCGGTCGCCTCCCCCATGCCGTTCGGCACCTCGCTGAAGAATGTGGGCTTTGCGGTGGCGCGGGGCGAGGTTCTGGGGATCGCCGGGGTCGCCGGCAACGGGCAGGACGAATTGCTGCTGGCGCTGTCGGGGGAACTGAAGTCGGCACCCGGCATGGTGCGGGCGGCAGGGGTGGATCTGGGCGACAAGGGCCCGAATGACCGGCGGCGGGCGGGCTTTGTGGTCGCGCCCGAGGAGAGGCTGGGCCATGCCGCCGCGCCGGGGATGAGTCTGGTGGAGAATGCCCTGCTGTCGGGCGCCATCCGCATGGGGCTGGTCAGGCGCGGCTTCATCGACTGGGCTGCCACTCGGGCCTTTGCCGAAGGCGTGGTCAGGGACTACGACGTGCGCACCCCCGGCACCCATGTCGCGGCGCGGGCGCTGTCGGGCGGGAACCTGCAGAAATTCGTGATCGGGCGCGAGCTGAGCCAGGAGCCGGCCGTGATCGTCATCAACCAGCCGACCTGGGGCGTCGATGCCTCGGCCGCGGCCGCGATCCGGCAGGTGATCCTGGACCGGGCGGCGGCGGGGGCTGCGGTGGTGGTGATCAGCCAGGATCTGGACGAGCTGATGGAGATCGCCGACCGTTTTGCCGCGCTGAACGAGGGGCGGCTGTCGGTGCCGCGCCCGGTGCAGGGGCTGACGATGGAGGAGATCGGGCTGATGATGGGCGGCGCGCACGGGATGCATGTGCCCGAGATTGGCGCGGCGCATCTGCTGCATGCGGAGGCCGCCGATGCTGAAGCTTGAGCGGCGCCCTGCCCCCTCGCGGCTGTGGACGGCGGCGACGCCGGTGCTGGCGGTGATCGCCACGATGATCGCGGGCGGGCTGCTGTTCGCGGCGCTTGGCAAGGATCCGGTCGAGGCGATCCGCACCATCTTCTGGGACCCGCTGTTCGGCGAGTTCGCCAGCTATTCACGCCCGCAGCTGCTGGTGAAGGCGGGCCCGCTGATCCTGATCGCCATCGGCCTGAGCCTTGGCTTCAAGGCGCAGGTCTGGAACATCGGGGCCGAGGGGCAGTACATGATGGGCGCGCTGTTCGGCGCGGCGACGGGGCTGGCCTTCTACCCGACCGATAGTGTGCTGCTGTTCCCGGCGATGGTGGTGATGGGCGCGTTTGGCGGGTTCCTCTGGGCGATGATCCCGGCGGTGCTGAAGCTGCGCTTTGGCACCAGCGAGATTCTGGTGTCGCTGATGCTGGTCTATGTGGCGCAGCACATCATGTCGGCCGCGTCCTTCGGGATGCTGAAGAACCCCGAAGGCATGGGCTTTCCGGGCAGCCGAAATTTCCAGCACTACCCGGCCGCGTTCAACGGTGAGCTGATCGCCGGGACCGGGATGCATTGGGGCGGGGTTGCCGCGCTTGGGGCGGTGGTGGCGGCCTATGTGCTGCTGTCGCGGCATATCCTGGGCTTCCATATCCGCGTGGCAGGCGAGGCGCCGCGGGCGGCGCGGTTTGCGGGTGTCAGCCCGGCGCTGCTGACCTCTGTCTGCCTTGGCACCTCTGGCGCGCTGGCGGGTCTGGCGGGCCTCTTCGAGGTGACGGGGCCTGCGGGGCAGATCACGACCGATTTCGCCTCGGGCTACGGGTTCACGGCGATCATCGTGGCGTTTCTGGGCCGGCTGCATCCGGTGGGCATTTTGCTGGCGGGACTGCTGATGGCGCTGACCTATATTGGCGGCGAGCTGGCGCAGTTGACGCTGAACCTGCCCTCCGCGGCGGTGCAGGCGTTCCAGGGGATGCTGCTGTTCTTCCTGCTGGCCTTTGACGTGCTGGCGAATTTCCGCATTCGTCTGGCAGGGAGGGCGCGCGCATGATGGGCTCCATCGACCCGATCCTGCTGATCGCCTCGCTGATGGTCGCCTCGACCCCGATCCTGCTGGCGGCGATTGGCGAGCTGGTGACGGAAAAGGCCGGGGTGCTGAACCTTGGCGTGGAAGGCATGATGATCGTCGGCGCCATTGCGGGCTTTGCCATGGCGGTGGAGACCGGCTCGCCGCTGATGGGGTTCCTCGGGGCGGCGCTGGCGGGCGCGGCGCTGTCGCTGATCTTTGCCTTCCTGACGCAGGTGCTGCTGTCCAATCAGGTGGCGACGGGGCTTGCCCTCACGCTGTTCGGCATCGGGTTTTCGGCGCTGATCGGGCAGGGCTACACGGGCGTGCGCCCGCCGCCGACGCCGAAGATGGATTTCGGGCCGCTGTCGGATATTCCGGTGATCGGGCCGATGCTGCTGCGCCATGACCCGATGGTCTATGTGTCGATCCTGATCATCGCGGCGGTTTGGGCCTTCCTGAAGTTCACCCGCGCGGGCCTCGTGCTGCGCGCGGTGGGCGAGAGCCATGATGCCGCCCATGCGCTTGGCTACAAGGTGGTGCGGCTGCGCGTGCTGGCGATTGCCTTTGGCGGGGCCTGTGCGGGGCTTGGCGGCGCTTACCTGAGCCTTGTGCGCGTGCCGCAATGGACGGAAGGCATGACCGCTGGCGCCGGCTGGATCGCGCTGGCCATCGTTGTCTTCGCCAGCTGGCGGCCTTGGCGGGTGCTGGCGGGGGCCTACCTCTTTGGCGGGGTCACGGTGCTGCAGCTGAACCTGCAAGCGGCGGGGGTGGCGATCCCGGTGCAATACCTGTCGATGGCGCCCTACCTGATCACCATCCTTGTGCTGGTGCTGATTTCGGCCGACCGTCGCCGCGCGGCGCAGAACGCCCCGGCCTCGCTGGGTCGGGTCTTCCATGCCTCGAGCTAATCCTTCACCGCCGCCCCACCGGGCGGCCCCGCATCACCGATGACACCTCAAGGGAGCACCCCGAACATGCAACGCAGAACCCTGCTCAAATCCAGCGCCGCCGCGCTGGTCGCCGTATCGCTGGCCGGTCCGGCGCTGGCGCAAGACCCGCTGAAGGTGGGCTTCATCTATGTCGGCCCGATCGGCGACCTCGGCTGGTCCTACCAGCATGACCAGGGCCGTCTGGCCATCGAAGAGGAATTTGGCGACAAGATCGAGACCGTCTATCTGGAAAGCGTGCCCGAAGGCGCCGATGCCGAACGCGCGCTGACGCAGATGGCGATGCAGGGCGCAGACCTGATCTTCACCACCTCGTTCGGTTACATGGATCCGACGATCAACGTGGCGGCCAAGTTCCCGGATGTGAAATTCGAACATGCGACCGGCTACAAGCGCGCCGACAACGTCGCCACCTACAATGCCCGCTTCTATGAAGGCCGCGCCGTGATGGGCACCATCGCCGGCCACATGACCAAATCGAACAAGATCGGCTATATCGGGTCTTTCCCGATCCCCGAGGTCATCCAGGGCATCAACGCCACCTTCATCCACGCCCAGAAGGTGAACCCCGATGTCGAGATCAGCGTGGTCTGGGCCTATACCTGGTTCGACCCGGCGAAAGAGGCCGATGCCGCCAAGGCGCTGATCGAGCAGGGCGTGGACGTGATCCTCGCGCATACCGACTCTACCGCGCCGCTGGCCGAAGCTGCCAAGACCGAAGGCGTGATCGGCTTCGGGCAAGCGTCCGACATGCTCGACTTCGCGCCGAGCCCGCGCGTTTCGTCGATCATCGACGACTGGTCGCCCTATTACATCAAGCGCGTGCAAGAGGCGCTGGATGGCACATGGACCTCGACCGACACCTGGGGCGGGATCGGTGAGGGCGAAGTGGTGATCGGCGAGATCACCGATGCGGTGCCGGCCGAAGTGAAGGCCGAAGCCGAGGCGCTGGCCGCCGCCATTGGCGACAAGTCCTACCACCCCTTCACCGGCCCGCTGAACAAGCAGGACGGGTCTGCCTGGCTGGCCGAGGGCGAAGTGGCCGATGATGGCACGCTGGCTGGCATGAACTTCTATGTCGAAGGCATCAAGGGCGACATCCCGCAGTAAGCGCGGCACCCTGACACGGCAGAGGGGGGCAATCGTGCCCCCCTCTTGCGTTCTGACGGCAACGGCTTGGGAGACGGGCATGCAGGATTTCGTGATCATCGGCGGCGGCATCGCCGGCATCTCGGCGGCGGCGCGGCTGTCGCATCTGGGTCGCGTCACCCTGCTGGAGGCGGAACCGGCGCTTGGCTACCACGCCTCGGGCCGCTCGGCCGCGCTGTTCGAGCCGCGCTATGGGCTGGCGCCGGTGGTGGAGCTGAGCCTCGCCAGCGAGGAGCATCACCGCCACGCAAACGGCGGCGTGCTGAGCCCACGCGGCATGATGATCGTGGCGCGGCAGAGCGAGGCGGAGGCCTTCGCCGAGGACATCGCCGACATGGCGCTGGACCAGATCACCGTGGAGGAGGCGCGGGGGATGGTGCCGATCCTCAACCCGGAGGCCGTGGCGCTGGCCGGCTATGCGACCCATGCCGAGGATATCGACACCGACCTGCTGATCCAGAACTTCCTGCGCGAGGCGCGGGGGAATGGGGCCAGCATCGTCACCGGCGCGCGGGTGACGGGCATTGCGCGGGATGCCGGCGGCTGGACCGTCACCAGCGCCGCGGGCAGCCATTCCGGGCGGATGCTGGTGAATGCCGCCGGGGCCTGGGTGGACGGCGTGGCTCAGATGGCGGGGGTGCGGCCCCTGAAGTTCCAGCCCAACCGCCGGTCCATGGCGCGGATCCCGGCGCCGGGCGGGCATGATCTCACGCGCTGGCCGATGATCTTTGGTGCCGGCGAAGGCTGGTATTGCAAGCCAGATGCCGGGGCGCTGATCGTCTCGCCGGCCGAGGAGCACCCGATGGAGGCTCACGATGCCTGGGCCGATGACATGGTGCTGGCCGAGGGGCTGGCGCGCTATGAGGAGATGGTGACAGAGCCGGTGACCCGCATGATCTCCAACTGGGCCGGCCTGCGCACTTTCGCGCCCGACCGGGTGCTGGTGATCGGGCCGGATTCGGTCGTGCCGGATTTCTTCTGGCTGGCGGGGCAAGGCGGCTATGGCTTCCAGACCAGCCCTGCTGCCAGCCAGTTGGCCGCGGATCTGATCGCCGGACGCGCGCCCGCGGTCGATGCGGCCACCGTCTCGGCGCTGTCGCCCGCTCGGTTCGGCTGAACGCATTCAGAACGCCGCATGAGTTGACCCGCATCAAGGTGCGGGTCCGTCGTCCATGCCAAGTGTCCTGGGCACGCAAGCAGGAGACGGACATGGACTACCAGACCAAGATCGACACGATGCGCGACGAGCTGCGCACGCTCTACAAGGCGATTCCCGAAACGGCGCGTGGTTTCAGCGCCCTGTCGAAGGGCGTGAAAGAGGGCGGCGTGCTGGGGATGAAGGAGAAGGAGTTCATCGCGCTTGGAATCGCGGTCGGCGTGCGCTGCGAGCCTTGCATCGTGCTGCATGTCGATGCCCTGATGAAGGAAGGCGCGACCCGGGAAGAACTGGGCGACGTTCTGGCGATGGCCGTGCAGATGGGCGGTGGCCCCGCGATGATGTATGCCGGGCACGCGCTGGCCTGCTGGGATGAACTGGCGGCCGCGAAAGCCGTATAAACCGGACACGTTTCCGTTGCCCCCGCCCTGGCCCCCGTGACATTTCGCCCCCCCTCCGGCAAAGTCGCAAAAAAGTGAGGCGCGGCCGAATGGCCCGCAGGCTGGATGCAGGGGCAGCGGATGCGCGGATGGATCAGGGGGCTGGCGGTCATCGCCGTGGCGGCGATCGTGGCGGCTTGTGGGGGCGGTCAGCATCCGCAGGGCATTCCGCCGCAATTCGGCGATGCCGCGCCGCATCCCTGGTATGGCCGCACCCCTGCGGGATATGAGGTGCATGGCATCGACGTATCGCGCTGGCAGGGCAATATCGACTGGTATGGCGTCGCCTCGGGCGGGGTGTCCTTCGCCTGGATCAAGGCGACCGAGGGCGGCGACGTGGCCGACCCGATGTTCCGCGCCAACTGGGAGGGGGCACGCCGCGCCGGCCTGCCGCGCGGCGCCTATCACTTCTACTACTTCTGCCGCACGGCGCAGGAGCAGGCGGCCTGGTTCATCCAGAACGTCCCGGCCGAGCGGGGCGCCCTGCCCCCGGTGCTGGATATGGAATGGACGCGGTCCCGCAACTGCCCCGGCCGCCCCTCACCCGAGTGGATCCGCACCGAGGCGCAGATCTTCATGGCGATCATCACACAGCATTACGGCACGCGGCCCGTGGTCTACACCACGGTGGATTTCTTCCGCGAGAACGAGATGTGGCGGCTGAACGGGGTGGAGTTCTGGCTGCGCTCCGTCGCCGGGCACCCCGATCAGGTCTATCCGGGGCATGACTGGACGTTCTGGCAGTACACCGGCACCGGCCTCGCGCGCGGCGTTTCCCGCGAGGTGGACCTGAACGCCTTCGGCGGCTCGCGCCAGCAATGGTCGCGCTGGCTGGCCCGGCGCAGTCAGTAAGGGGGGCCGAAGCCCCCCTTCTGCAGGGGTGTCCGGGGCTCGCGCCTCTTCAGCCGTCCTGGCGGATGCGGGCGTTGGTCGGATCGAACGGGCTATCCTCCACCACCTCGGCATCCCACAGCTCGCGCAGCATCCGCACCTTCAGCTTCTGCCCGGTGACGGCAAGGTCGGGGCGGACATAGCCCATGCCGATCTGCTTGCCGAAACCCACCGACCAGCCACCCGAGGTCAGGCGGCCGATCTTGGTGCCGTCATGCAGCAGCGCCTCTTTTCCCCAGGGGTCGCAATCGGCGGGGCCGTCGATCAGCAGCGTTACGCATTTGCTGCGGATGCCGGTGTCCAGCATTGCCTGCTTGCCGTGGAAGTCCTTGGACAGGTCCACGAAGCGGTCCAGCCCGGCCTCCAGCGGGGTCGCGTCGCGGCCAAGCTCGGTGCCGAAGGCGCGATAGGATTTCTCCTGCCGCAACCAGTTCTGGGCGCGGGCACCGACCAGCTTCATGCCGTGCTTGGCACCGGCGGTCTGCAGCTGGTCCCAGAGATAGGCCGACATCTCGATCGGGTGGTGCAGCTCCCATCCCAGCTCGCCGGTATAGGCGACGCGGATCGCGCGCACAGGGCACATGCCAAGCTCGATATTGCGCATGGTCAGCCAGGGGAAGCGCTTGTTGGACAGCACGGTTTCGGGCACCGCATCGCGCACCAACTCATTCAGGATCGCGCGGGAGTTGGGGCCGGCGAGAGCGAAGACGCCCCATTGCGTGGTGACGTCATGGATGTCGAGGTAGCCGCCGCCGGCGCCCATGAAATCCTCGGCCGCCTGTTTCAGATAATCTGCATCATAGGCCGTCCAGGCCCCGGCAGAGACCAGATAGTATTCATTTTCCGACAAACGGACGATTGTGTATTCCGTCCGCGTGGTCCCGGTGGCCGTCAACGCATAGGTCAGGTTGATGCGGCCGATGGCGGGCAGCTTGTTGCAGGTGAAGTGGTCGAGGAACGCCGTAGCCCCCGGGCCGCGCACCAGATGCTTGGTGAAGGCGGTCGCGTCGATCAGGCCTGCGGTCTCGCGCAGCGCCTCGGCCTCGGCCCTGGCATAGTCCCACCACGCCCCGCGGCGGAAGCTGCGGGAGTCATGGTCGAAGCTGGAGGGCGCATCGAGCGGGCCATAGTAGTTCGGCCGCTCCCACCCGTTCACCTGGCCGAACTGCGCGCCAAGCGCCTTTTGCCGGTCATAGACGGGCGCGGTGCGCAGCGGGCGGCAGGCTTCGCGCTCTTCATCCGGGTGATGCAGGACGAAGACATGCTCATAGCATTCCTCGTTCTTGCGGGCCGCGTACTCGGTCGTCATCCAGCTGCCGTAGCGCTTGGGGTCGAGGCTGGCCATGTCGATCTCGGCCTCGCCTTCCGTCATCAGCTGGGCGAGGTAATGGCCGGTGCCGCCTGCCGCGGTGATGCCGAAGCTGAACCCCTCGGCCAGCCACATGTTGCGCAGGCCCGGCGCCGGGCCGACCAGCGGGTTGCCATCGGGGGTGTAGCAGATCGGGCCGTTGAAATCGTCCTTCAGACCCACGGTTTCCGACGAGGGAATCCGGTGGATCATGCTCATGTATTCCTCCTCGATCCGCTCCAGATCCAGCGGGAAGAGGTCGGCGCGGAAGCTCTCCGGAACATCGTAGAGGAAGCGGGCCGGGGCATTGCGCTCATAGGGGCCGAGGATCCATCCGCCGCGTTCTTCGCGCACATACCATTTGGCATCGGCATCGCGCAGCACCGGATGCTCGGCATTGCCGGCCTTGCGCCAGGCGGCCAGCATCGGGTCGGGTTCGGTGACGATATACTGGTGTTCCACCGGGATCGCGGGGATCTTCAGCCCCAAGAGCCGTGCGGTGCGCTGCGCGTGGTTTCCCGTCGCTGTCACCACATGCTCGGCCCGGATCTCGAAGGCTTCCTCGGACGCGACCAGCATCCCGCCCTTTTCCACCATCTTGTGGCCGCGCACGATCCACTCGGACCCGGTCCATTCATAGCTGTCGACCTGCATCCGCCGCACGATCTCGGCCCCGTGCTGGCGCGCGCCCTTGGCCATGGCCTGCGTCACGTCGGCGGGGTTGATGTAGCCGTCCTGCGGGTGGAAGAGGGCGCCCTTCAGGTCTTCGGTCCGCACCAGCGGCCAGCGCTCCTTGATCTGCGCGGGGGTCAGGAATTCGTGATAGACATCGGCGGTTTCGGCAACCGAGGAATACAGCATGTATTCATCCATCCGCGCATCGGTCTGCGCCATGCGCAGGTTGCCGACCACCGCGAAGCCGGCATTGAGCCCGGTTTCCGCCTCCAGCGTCTTGTAGAAATCGACGCTGTATTTGTGGATGTGGGTGGTGGCATAGCCCATGTTGAACAGCGGCAGCAGCCCCGCCGCGTGCCAGGTGGAGCCAGAGGTCAGCTCGTCCCGCTCCAGCAGCATCGTGTCCCAGCCGGCCTTGGCGAGGTGATAGGCGATCCCGTTTCCGACGGCGCCGCCGCCGACGACCAGGGCACGAACATGGGTTTTCATCGGGCGACTCCTGAAGCGCTGTTTGCCCACGAATGCCAGAACAGCGGAATTTCAGGACGGCGCGCCCGACATCTGCGGGACGAAAACGACATGATGCGCGATTGCGCCGCAGCGCGGCTTAGGGACGCGCCACCAGCCGGGCGGAAAGCGCCAGGGTTTCGGCGTCGGTGAAGCGGTAGGGCACGCGGAAATCGAGGCTGTCCAGCACCTGCACCGCCTCCGGCTCGGGCCAGCCGCTGCGTCCCAGATTGTTCTCAAGGCTCAACGTACCGCGAAGCAGCACCAGCACCGGCGTTCCGGGTGCAGGCGGCGACTGGGTGGGCAGGAACGGCTCCACCCGCCAGCCGGGATTGCGCAAGGCCAGATTGCCGCCGACGTAGAAGTCGGCTAGGATCGGCGTCGTTTCCGGGTTGAAGCGGGCCAGCGCCGCCTCGACATCGGCAAAGTCCACCGCACCGCGCGCCGAGCCATAGAGCCGCGCGCCGGCCATGCCCACCACCGTCAATGCCGCAAGCGCCGCCACGCCCCCCACCAGCCCGCGGAAGGCGGCGGGCCGTGCCATCGCCACGGCGCGGATCATCAGCGGCGGCGCGGCCAGCACGAAGACCGGCAGCAGCCAGCGCGCGGTTACATGGGTGGCCCCGGCGATGACCACCCCGATCAGGAACAGGGCAAAGGAGAACAGTGCGGCGCGGGTCAGCAGGCGCACGAAGGTCTCTCCGGGCTCGGTCAGAGGCGGCGCACTACGGTCACGCATCCCGAAGCCGAGGCCCGCCGCGACCAGCGCCGCCAGCACCATCTCTGCCGCGAATCCGCCGAAACTGTCGCCCAGGCCGGTCAACCAGGGCATGGCATCCGTCGCCGCCTTGCCGACCGTCAGCTTGTAGCCCGAAGCGAAGGCAAGTTCGGGATGGCGTAACATCCACAGGGCCGGCACAGCGACGATGGCCAGCGCGACCGCCAGCGTGGCAAGGAGGCGCCGGTCGGCCAGCCGCGCCCGCATCTGCGGCAGGGTCAGCCCCGCCAGCGCCAACGCGACCGGAACCAGCGCATAGTTGTATTTCGACAGCAGGCCGAGGCCGATCACCAGCCCCAGCAGCAGGTAATCGACGATCCGCCCCCGGCGCAGCAGGCTGGATGCCGCCGCCAGCGTCGCCGCGATCAGCAGGATCAGCGCGACGGAATGGGTGGTGGCGCGCTGCGATTCCCAGAACACATCGGGCAGCAGAGCGAGGCCAAGCGTGCCGCTGACCGCCAGCCGGAAAGTCAGCAACGGGCGCAGCGCGGCAAAGACCAGCGCATAGGTGCCGAACAGCATCAGGTTCTTGACGACGGCCAGCGCAAAGGCGGTCTTGCCGAAGATCGCAAAGCTTGCCGCCTGAACCCAGCCGTAAAGCGGGAGCTGCGGGCCATAGCCCAGCCGGAACCCGTGGGTCAGCAGCACCATTTCCGCCTCGTCCGTCTCCAGCGCGCCGCCAAGCGCCAGCCGCAGCGCGAATTGCAGCGCGAAGTAGCCTGCCAGCAGCGCGAGGAAGATCCGCGTGCCCTGCCCGTTGTCTTGGTCCATCTACCCGCCCTGCCTGCGCCCTGTAATCGCGGCCAGTTTCGCATCCCGCGGCGGGGAGCGCCAGCCCATGGGGAGGTGGGTGCCTCAGAACGATTGTCGCCGAGCTCTGTAGGCTTGGCACCCCGGCGCGATCAGGGGACTTGCCAGTGGCAAGTCACCCGCGCCGGTTGCCCGGAGGCGTGAGCCGGAGGGCAAGGGGTGAAGACATGGGCCCGAATGGTGCCAAATTCTGATGGGACCGCCCCAGTGGGCACGAATGTGCCCGCCCATGCGGGGGCGGGCACAGCAGAATTTCGTCGACGGCCGAAATTCTGCAAGCATCTGTGCGACGGCTGCGAGGGCGCACCTGTTGGCCTATTCGTTGTAGAGCTTCGGGGCGCTTAGCTCACAGCAACCCCGGCACAACCAGATCCGGCGGGCGGTGGCCATCGGCGAAGGTCTTGATGTTGATGATGACCTTCTCGCCCATCTCCACCCGGCCCTCGACGGTCGCGGAGCCCATATGCGGCACAAGCACCACATTTGGCAGCTCGCGCAGGCGGGGGTTGATCTCATGCCCATGTTCGAACACGTCGAGGCCGGCGCCCGCGATCTCGCCCGCGCGCAGCATCCGGGTCAGGGCATTCTCGTCGATCACCTCGCCGCGCGAGGTGTTGACCACCACCGCCGTCGGCTTCATCAGCTTCAGCCGCCGCGCGTTCAGCAGATGGAAGGTCGAGGGCGTGTGCGGGCAGTTGACCGACACCACATCCATCCGCGCCAGCATCTGGTCGAGGCTTTCCCAATAGGTCGCCCCCACCTCTGCCTCTACCTCGGGGCGCAGGCGCTTGCGGTTGTGGTAGTGGATCTGCATCCCGAAGGCCTGCGCCCGCCGCGCCACGGCAAGCCCGATCCGGCCCATGCCGAGGATGCCGAGCCGCCGCCCGCCGACGCGGCCGCCCAGAAAGGCGGTCGGCGACCAGCCCTGCCATTTGCCGTCCTGCATCACCGCCATCCCTTCCGGGATCCGCCGCGTGACCCCAAGGATCAGCGCCATCGCCATGTCGGCGGTATCGTCGGCCGAAACCCCGGGCGTGTTCGACACCAGCACCCCGCGCTGGCGGGCGCTGGAGACGTCGATATGGTCCACCCCCGCGCCGAAATTGGCGATCAGCTTCAGCTTCTCGCCGGCCTGCGCCAGCATGTTCGCGTCGATATGGTCGCTGAGCGTCGGCACCAGCACATCGGCGCGGCGCATCGCGGCGGCCAGATCCTCGCGCGTCATCCGGGCGTCGGTTTCGTTCAGCTCGACGTCGAACAGCTCCTTCATCCGGGATTCCACAACCTCGGGCAGGCGCCGGGTCACCACGACGCTGAGTTTTTGCTTCGACATGTCGGTCTTCCGCTCGTCAGGGGTCTCGGGGGCGCCGTCTGCGTCATGTTGCAGTGCAGCAGGCGGGTTTGCACCGCATTACTCGCGCAATATTATTGCGATTTCAAGGGGAAAACTTAGCAAAAACGTCGCGGCATACTGCCCTGCTGCGGCCTGTTGGCGCTGCAAGGCCACACCTGACCGGGCATCGCGCCGCATCTGGGCCCCGGCGCTGGCCTTTCGGCGCCCCGCATGGTCTGATCGGCGCAAAGAGGATGCGGCCGGGTCCGGCGCGACATCCCGAAACCGAGGCAGACCAGATCGTGGCAAAGACGGGCGGGCGGCAGGCATGACCATGCGGGCTGGACAGGAATTTCTGGCAATAGCGGCAATTCTGGCGGCCTTGTTCGGGCCGGCGGGCGCCGCACAGGCGCAAGACGGCACTGCCGTGCTGCAAGATGCGGCGGTGGAGCCGGAGCTTGACCTTGACGCCGCGGTGGAGGCGTCGGTCGCCACGGCTGATGGCCGCGGCCCCGTCACCAACCTGCCCATGCCGCGTTTCGTGTCGATGAAAGCCTCAGAGGGCAATGCCCGGCGCGGCCCGTCCCTCTCGCACCGGATCGACTGGGTCTTCCGCCACCGCGACATGCCGCTGCGGGTAACGGCCGAGTTCGGCCATTGGCGCCGGGTCGAGGATCGTGACGGCGCGGGCGGATGGGTGCATTACTCGCTGATCTCGGGCGTGCGGACCGTGGTTGTCAGTGCCGAGACCGCGGACCTGCGCGCCCGCGACAATGCAGCGGCGCCCGTTCAGGCCCGGGCCATGGCCGGGGTGATCGCGCGGCTGGAGCAATGCGGGCCGGACTGGTGCAGGATCAATGCCGGCGGCCAGAAGGGCTGGGTCCAAAAATCCGCGCTTTGGGGCGTGGACGCCGACGAACTGGTCGAATAGTCCGGCGGTCCGCGGCAGAGTGGCTGCACGGACCCGACTCGAAGGACCCCCCATGGCCAAGAACCCCACGCTGCGCCTGAACCTGTCGGCCGGCCTCGCCTCGGTATCCGTGGCGACGGTGCTGGTCCTGGTCAAGCTCTGGGCGCTCTCGGCGACCGGGGCGCTGTCGATTGCAGCCTCGCTGGCCGACAGCGCGATGGACCTGATGGTGTCAGTTGCCGGGCTCGCGGCGATGATCTACGCCGCACGCCCGCCGGATGAGGACCATGCCTTTGGGCATTCGTCCGCCGAGGATCTGGTGGCCCTCGGGCAGTCGATCTTCATCGCCGTGTCGGGCATCGTCATCGGCTGGGCCGCCGCGGCGCGGCTGCTGTCGGACGCGCCCGAACCGCTGGAGGCGCAGGCCGAGGGCATCGCGGTGATGACCTTCTCCATCGTGCTGACGGTGGGGCTGGTGCTCTGGCAGCGCCGGGTGGCGCGGCGCACCCGCAGCCGGGTGGTGGCTGCAGATTCGCTGCATTATCTGGGCGACCTGCTGCCCAATATCGGCGCGATCCTGGCGCTGTGGGCCTCGGCGCGGTTCGGGCTGGGACAGATCGATTCCGTGGTGGCGCTGGCGGCGGGGGCGGGCATGGTGCTGGGGGCCACGCGCATCGGCAAGGGCGCCTGGGACGCGCTGATGGACCGCGCCGCAGATCCCGAGCTGGTGGCCGGCATCGGCGAGCTCGCCCGCGCCTGGCCCGAGGTGCGGGGGTTTCATGACCTCAAGACCCGCACCGCCGGCAGCCGGGTGTTCGTGCACCTGCATATCGAGCTCGATGGCGATCTGACACTGCGCGAGGCGCATGACATCGGCGCCGGGCTGCGACGCACGATCCTGCTGGCCTATCCGCAATGCGACGTGATCATCCACAAGGATGTGGCGCGGGTGTGACTGTCAGAGGCGGGGGCCGTCTGCCCCCGCCCCGAAACGAAGAAGCGGGGGGCCTTCTGCCCCCCGCGCCCCCCGAGGATATTTAGGCAAAGAAGAGGGGGAAAGACTCAGGCTGCGTCGAGCAGGCCGCGGCCTTTCAGCAGCGCCTCCACGCCCGGCAAGCGGCCGCGGAAGGCGGTGTAGAGGGCTTCGGCCTCTTGCGAGCCCCCGGCGGAGAGGATGAACTTCTCCAGCTTCGCCGCGGTTTCGGGGTCGAACACGTCGCCGGTTTCCTCGAAGGCGGCGAAGGCGTCGGCGTCCATCACCTCGGACCACATGTAGCTGTAATAGCCCGAGGAATAGCCGTCGCCCGAGAAGACATGGGTGAAATGCGGCGTGGCGTGGCGCATCGGGATTGCGTGGGGCAGGCCCAGATCGGCCAGTACCCGCGCCTGCATCTCCATCGGATCGGCCGGGGCGGCGCCTTCGTGGAAGGCGAGGTCCACCAGCGCCGAGGCGACATATTCCACCGTCGAGAAGCCCTGCCCATAGGTGCTGGCGGCCAGCAGCCGGTCCAGCATGTCCTGCGGCATCGGCGCGCCGGTCTGCCAGTGGCGGGCGTGTTTTTCCAGCACCTCGGGCACTTCCAGCCAATGTTCGTAAAGCTGGCTTGGCAGCTCGACGAAGTCGCGCGCGACCGAGGTGCCGGAGATCAGCGGATAGGTCACGTCCGACAGCATCTGGTGCAGCGCATGGCCAAATTCGTGGAAGAGGGTGCGCGCATCGTCATAGCTCAGCAGCGCCGGGTCGGCCTTGGCGAAGTTGCACACGTTGACCACCACGGGGCGCACCTCGCCCCCCAGCTTGCGCTGGCTGCGGAAGGAGGAGCACCAGGCGCCGGAGCGTTTGGAGCCGCGGGCGAAGTAGTCGCCGATGAAGACGGCCATGTGGCGGCCCTTGCGGGTCACCTCCCAGGCGCGGGCGTCGGGGTGGTAGAGGGGCGTGTCGAGTTCCCGGAACTCCAGCCCGAACAGGCGGCTGGCCACGTCGAACTGCGCGCCGATCATCGCGTCGAGCGAGAGGTAGGGCTTCAGCGCCGCCTCATCCAGATCATGCTCGGCGCGGCGGCGGCGTTCGGAGTAGTAGCGCCAGTCCCAGGCCTCGAGCGCGCCGTTGATGCCATCGCGGTGCATCATCCCCTCAAGGATCGCCGCATCAGCTTCCGCCTTGGCGCGGGCCGGGGTCCAGACCTGCATCAGGAGGCCCCGCACCGCGGCCGGGGTCTTGGCCATTTCCGGCTCCAGCTTGTAGGCGGCGAAGCTGTCATATCCCAACAGCTTGGCACGCTCCCCGCGCAGGGCAAGGATCTCGGCGGCGACGGCGCGGTTGTCGGTCTCGCCGCCCGAGGCGCCGCGGGCGCCCCAGGCCGCGAAGGCGATCTCGCGCAGGTCGCGGCGGGGCGAGAATTGCAGGAACGGCACGATCAGCGAGCGGTTCAGGGTCAGCACATGGCCCTCCTGCCCGCGTTCGGTGGCGGCGGCCTTGGCGCTGGCGATCACGAAATCGGGCAGGCCCTCCAGATCGGCCTCGGCCAGCGGCATCGACCAGCCGCGCTCATCCGCCAGCACGTTCTGGCTGAAGCGGGTGGAGAGGACGGCGAGGCGCTGTTTCACCGCGGCCATGCGGGTAGCCGCCTCGCCCTGAAGCTGCGCGCCGGCGCGGATGAACATCCGGCGGTAAAGGTCCAGAACCCTTGACTCTTCGGCGTTGAGTCCAAGGCCATCGCGCCGCTGCCACAGATCCTCGATCCGCGCAAAGAGCCCGCGGTTCATGGTGACTTCGGAGGAGAAGGCCGACATCTTCGGGGCGAGGTCGCGCTGCAAAGCCTCGCGCGCGTCGGTGCTGTCGGCGCCGGCGAGGTTGTAGAAGACGCCTGCCACCCGGTCGAGCGTGGTCTCGGCCAGTTCCAGCGCAGCGATGGTGTTGGCGAAGGTGGCGGGCGCGGGGTCGCCGGCGATCTCAGTGATGCGGGCGCGGGCTTCGGCGAGGCCGGTCTCGAAGGCGGGGGCGAAGTCGTCATCGGTGATCGCGGCGAAGGGCGGCAGGTCGAACGCGCCGGTCCAGGGGGCGAGCAGCGGGTTGGCAGCATCGGTCATGGGGAAACTCCTTGTTGCCGCCAAGCTAGGCTCGGCCTGCGGCAAGGTCCAGCCTCAACCCCTGTTGCGAAGGCGCGCCTCCAGCCTTCGCAACAGCAAGGACAGGGTCAGTGTCATCGTCAGGTAGACCAGCGCAACCATGTTGTAGGTCTCGAAGTAGCGGAAGTTGCCGGCGGCGGCGACCTTGCCCAGCTGGGTCACATCCGCGACGCCAAGCACCGAGACCAGCGAGGAATCCTTCACCATCGCCACCAGGTCATTGCCAAGCGGCGGCAGGATCACCCGGAAGGCCTGCGGGAAGACCACCATGCGAAAGCGCATCCAACGGCCGAGGCCAAGGCTCTCGGCGGCCTCGATCTGGCCCGGGTCCACCGACTGCAGGCCCGCGCGGAAGATCTCGGCGAGGAAGGCGGAATAGGCGACCGTCAGCGCCAGAACGGCGCGCCACAAGAGGGGCACGTCGCGGGTCTGGAGCGGCGGCAGGCCAAGGTGGGCGGCCAGCCAGTTCCATCCGGCCACGGCCGCGGGCACCACCACGAAGGCCATGTAGAGCAGCAGCACCAGGATCGGGATGCCGCGCACCACCTCGATATAGAGCCGCGCCGCCTGCCGCAGGATCCGGTTCCGCGCCAGCACCGCCAAGGCCAGAAGCAGGCCAAGCGCGCAGGCCGAGAGGTAGGCAACCGCCGTCACCAGCAGCGTGACGCCGACGCCGCGCCACAGCAGCTGCAGCACCTGCCGCTGCACCGGGTCGGCGGAGGCCTGCCAGAACAGCCAGAGCCCGGCGGCCAGCACGAGGGCCAGCCACCAGGGAAACTCCTTGGCGGGGTCGCGGGGGGTCAGCATCGGTTTGGCTGCGGCGCGGTCACTCGCCCATCTTGAAGTCGAGGAACCAGCGGGTGTTGAGCGCCTCCAGCGTGCCATCGGCGGCCATCTCGGCAATCGCGGCATTGACCGGGGCGACCAGATCGGAGCCCTTGGGGAAGATGAAGCCGAAATCCTCGGTCCCCAGCGGGCTGCCGACCAGCTTCAGCGCGCCCTCGGAGGCCGCGACATAGCCGTTGCCCGAAGTGCCATCGGTCAGCACCAGATCGACATCGCCGGCCCTAAGCGCGGCGACGCCGGCGCCGAAGGTCTCGAACAGCTTGATCCGCGGGTTGGCCTCATCGCCGTCCAGCACCTCGTAGACGCCAACATAGAAGGGCGTGGTGCCGGGCTGTGCGGCCATCAGCAGGGCCTCGTCGGCAGCGAAACCGGCGGCGTCGGCAAAGCGGGTCTCGTCGCCGCGCACCATCATCACCATTTCCGAGCGCATGTAGGGGTCGGAGAAATCCACCATCTCCTTGCGGTCGTCGCGGATGGTGATGCCGGTCATGCCGATATCGTATTGCGCCTCGGAAATGGCGGGGATCATCGCGTCCCAGCTGGAATTTTCGTAGCGGACGGTCATGTTGAGGCGGCGCGCGACCTCGTCCATCGCGTCATATTCCCAGCCGACGGCCTTGCCCGACGTGTCGAGGAATTGCAGCGGCGGGTAGGCGTTTTCGGTGACGACCACGACTTCGCGGCCTGTGAGGTCGGGCAGGTCGGCAAGGGCGGGGGTGGCGAGCATGAGGGCAGCGAGGGCGGCGAGGCGGCGCATCGGGATCTCCTGTCGGGGACGGGGTTTGCGGGAAGGGTAGGCTTGGGGGCGCGGGCTGTCCAGCGGGGGAGTTGGGGATGACACCGCCCCCTCGTCGCCCTTGGCAATCTTCAAGCCATTTGATCGGGTGGGAAAAGGCGAGGCACTGCCTCGCCCCCGCCCGTGCGGGACCGTTCCCACGGAGCCGGTGGCCGCACGAGACCGTATGAGGACAGCGCCCGACCTGGCGGGCGAGAAGCGCCCGCCGAGGGCGGGGCGGGCGCTGGCCGGGGGCTTTGGGCCCCCGTCCGGTAACAGTGGAGACGGCAGCGCGTGGCGAAGGCGATGGCCTTCGCCAAGGAAATCGCTCAGCGGGCGAGCAGCAACCGCGCGGGCGATCTGGGCACCAGCAACACCCCCCTCACCCCGCCGGATGCACGCCCCCGCACACCGCACACCCTACCCGCCGTTTCAGCACCATCGTCCGGTTCTCGCCCCACAGCGCATCGTAGATCAGCAGCCGCCCGCGCAGGGACTGCCCGGCCCCGGTGATCTCCTTGATCGCCTCGGCCGCCATCATCGCCCCCACGACCCCCGGCAAGGCGCCCATCACCCCGGCCTCGGCGCAGGCGGGGGCGAGGCCCTCGGCCGGGGCTTCGGGGAAGATGCAGGCATAGCAGGGCGCGCCGCTTGCCGGGTCGAACAGGCCAAGCTGCCCCTCCCATTGCGCAATGGCACCCGAGATCAGCGGCTTGCCGGCCACCACTGCCGCAGCGTTTACCAGCAGGCGGGTGGGGAAATTGTCGGAGCCGTCGAGGATCAGGTCATAGTCGGCGAAGAGCGCGGGGGCCTCCTCGACCGTGAGGCGGCGGTTGTAGGGACGCACCGTCACGAAGGGGTTCAGCGCCGTCATCGCTACTTCAGCCGAGAACACCTTGGGCATCCCGATCCGCGCATCGGTATGGATCACCTGCCGCTGCAGGTTAGAGTTCGACACGGTATCGTCGTCGATCACCCCGATGGTGCCCACTCCCGCCGCCGCCAGATAGAGCAGCGCCGGCGAGCCGAGGCCCCCTGCCCCGACCACCAGCACCCGCGCGCCCTTCAGCCGCCGCTGCCCGGCACCGCCAACCTCGCGCAGCACGATATGGCGGGCGTAGCGGTCAAGTTCGGTGTCCGAGAACGGCCCGCTCGCGGGCTGCGCAGGGGCCGCAACCGAGCGCAGGGCGCCTTTGCGCAGGCGGCTGACGCCTGCCCGATACCCCAGCACCAGCACCGCGACGACGCCAAGCGCCAGCCAGCCGCGCAGGGTGCCGCCCGTGGCGCGCAGCAGGCCCGTACCCTCGGGCAGCACCAGATGCGCCAGCACCACCGCCAGCCACAGCAGCACCAGCATCAACCCGATCAGCCGCCGCGGCAGCCCGGTCCCATAGCCGACCGCCATCAGCGCCAGAGCGGCCAGCAGCACCGTCATCGCTTGCCCGTGGAGCCGAAGCCGCCCGCGCCCCGAGCGGTGTCGCCCAAGGCGTCGACGACCGCGAACCCGGCCTGCAGCACCGGCGCGACGACCAGTTGCGCGATCCGGTCGCCGTGCTGGATGGTGTAGGGCTCGGTGCCAAGGTTGATCAGCAGCACCCCCAGCGGCCCGCGATAATCGCTGTCGATGGTGCCGGGCGTGTTCGGCAGGCTGATCCCGTGCTTCAACGCCAGGCCGGAGCGGGGGCGGATCTGGATCTCATACCCCTCCGGGATCTCCACCCGGATCCCGGTCGGCAGCACCGCCCGCCGCATCGGATCGAGGATAAAGCCGGTCGCCCGATCCTCGGGCTTCAGGTTGGCGCGGATGTCGGCCCCGGCAGAACCTGCGGTTTCATAGCTGGGCAGCGGCACCCCGCGGTCGGCCCAGTCTTCCCACAGGACGGCGATTTGCGGCCCAGCCTTGTCTAAAGTCGTCATGCCAGCGCCTCGGCGATGCGGGCGGCGAGCTTGCGGGCCACGGCGTCCTTGGCCATGCGGGGCCATGTCTCGGCGCCGTCTGCCGTCAGCACCGTCACCGCATTTTCGCTTCCGCCCATGATGCCGGTGGCGGGCGAGACATCGTTGGCGACGATCCAGTCGCAGCCCTTGCGGGCGCGCTTGGCGCTGGCATGGGCAATCACGTCATCGGTTTCGGCGGCGAAGCCGACCACCAGCCGCGGACGGCCGATGGCAAGCTGGGAGATGGTGGCGAGGATGTCGGGATTCTCGGCAAAGGCCAGCGCTGGCGGGGTGCCGCTGCCATCCTTCTTCATCTTGCGGTCGGCGGCATTGGCGACACGCCAGTCGGCGACGGCGGCGGCAAAGACCGCGGCTTCGGCCGGCAGCGCCGCCTCCACCGCCGCCAGCATCTGCTGCGCCGTTTCCACCTTCACCACCGTCACGCCCTGCGGCGGCGGCACCGTGGCGGGGCCGGTCACGAAGGTCACCTTTGCCCCCAGATCGCGCAGCGCGGCGGCGAGCGCCGTGCCCTGCGCGCCGGAAGAGCGGTTGGCGATGTAGCGCACCGGGTCGATGGGCTCATGCGTGGGGCCGGAGGTGACGAGCACATGCCGCCCCGCCAGCGGGCCGGTGGAGCCGTTGAGCGCGGTTTCGATGGCCGCCACGATCTCCAGCGGTTCGGCCATCCGGCCCGGACCATACTCGCCGCAAGCCATGTCGCCATCGTTGGGGCCGACGGAGAGGATGCCATCGCCCGCCAGCACCGCGCGGTTGCGCACGGTCGCCGGGTGCTGCCACATCCGCACATTCATCGCCGGGGCGATCAGCACCGGCGTGTCGGTCGCCAGCAGCAGGGTCGAGGCCAGATCGTTGGCCAACCCGCCCGCCATCTTGGCCATCAGGTCGGCCGTCGCCGGGGCCACCACCACCAGATCGGCAGAGCGCGAGAGCTGGATATGGCCCATCTCGGCCTCGGCGGTCAGGTCGAAGAGGTCGCGGTGAACCTGCGCGCCGGCAAGGGCCGCCACCGACAGCGGCGTCACGAACTCCTCGGCCGCGCGGGTCAGCACCGGCGTCACCGAGGCCCCGCGCTCGCGTAGGCGGCGGATCAGGTCCAGCGCCTTGTAGGCGGCGATGCCGCCGCCGATGATCAGAAGGATGCGCTTGCCCGCCAGCATGATGGCCTCCGCCCCAAGGGTCCGCCAAGGATTAGGGGCGCGGGGCGCGGATGACAACGCCCGGGCAGCGATGGCGCGCGATTTCAGTTGCCCGGCCGCAGTGGCGGCCGATTCAGTTGAACGCGGCGCAGGGGTCTTCGCGCGGGGTGGGCTCGGTCACGAGCCACATATCGAAGGGCTGATCCGGCTCCGCCGCGCCCTCCGCCTCGATCTGCCCGACCGAGAGTACCGACATCTCCGGGGCAGCCACGGCCAGCGCGGCAGGAATGCCCCAGTCGCGGCGGGCATGGCCCGATCCGGCGATCACGGCGACCGGGCCGCCGGTCTCGGCCATTGCCTGCACCGCGGCGCGGGCCAATGCCGCATCGCGCAGCCGCTGCGCCTCGACCATGCCGGGCATCAGATCGGCCGGCATGGCATTGCAATGGGCTTCCATCTGTTCCGCTTCGCGCTCCGCCTGTTCAGCGGCGGGGAGCGGGGCGGTCAGGCCAAAACGTTCGGCATCACTCCCGAGGATCGCCGCGGCGCCTTCGCCAACCGCGCGGCGCACCTCATCCCGCGGCAGGGCGGCACCGTATACCTTGGCCTGCGGCGCGGCGGTGAAGATCGGGTGATACATGGCAAAATCGGGCCAACCCGAGGCCTCCCAGTCCAGCGCCGCGGCCAAGGCGGCGGCATCGCCCCGGTTGGCTTCGGTCACCAGGGCCGCCTGATCCGGCGTCAGCATCTCGAAGACCAGCGCAGTGGGGGCCAGCGCCGCGACCGCCTGCGCCTGATGGGCGTGGTGAACGGGGTTGTCATGCACCTCGCCCAGGATCACCACATCGGCGCGGAGATCGGCCAGCGCATCAGGTTGAATCTGCTCGGCAAACACCGGCGCGGCACAGACGCAGAGCGTCAGGATCAGGGCATGTCTCATGCGAGGAAGTGATGCACTTCCTGGCTTTGGGCTTCAAGGCTCTTGCGCATCTTGGCGAAGGCCTGCGCCTCGAGCTGGCGGATACGCTCTTTGGACAGGCCGAGTTCTTCCCCCAACGATTCCAGCGTCCGCGGCTCTGCCCGCAGCTTGCGCTCGCCGACGATGTAGCGCTCGCGCGGGGTCAGCGCGGCCATGGCCTTGCCCAGCCATATCCGCAGATGGCCCGCGTCATGCGCCTCGGCCACGGTCTCGGCGGCCTGCGGGCCGTCATCCTCCAGCGCCTCGATCCATTCGCGGCCCTCATCGTCCGAGGATTGCGTGGCGTTCAGCGAGAAGTCGGACCCGGCCAGCCGGCCCTCCATCATCTCGACATCATGCAGCGGCACGCCCACCTCCCGCGCGATGCGCTCGCGCAGCTGGTGCCCGTCCAGCCGTTCGCCCCGCGCCTCGGCCTCGCGCTCCAGCCGCGCCTGCACCCGGCGCATGTTGAAAAACAGCGCCTTCTGGCTGCTGGTCGATCCGGTTCGCACCATCGACCAGTTGCGCATCACATAGTCCTGGATGCTGGCCTTGATCCACCACACGGCATAGGTCGAAAAGCGCACGCCCCGGTCCGGGTCGAACTTGTCAGCGGCCTTCATCAGCCCCAGCCCCGCCTCCTGGATCAGGTCATTCATCGGCGCGCCATAGCGGCGGAACTTCGACGCCATCGAGATGGCAAGGCGCATATAGGCCGTGACCAGCCGGTGCAGCGCTGCCTCGTCCCGCCTGTCGCGCCAGGCGACGGCCAGTTGATGTTCGGTTTCGGCATCCAGAAGCTCCGCCTTCATCGCCCGGCGGGGCAGAATGCCATCAGAATATCCGTCCAGTGCCATGCGAGCTTCCCCTTCGTGTCTATCACGGGCGGTCGGGTCAGGCGGTGAATGCAGGAATCGGTCTCTTCTTTCCTGACTATGCGGGATACGTTTCCCGGGCAGAACCGGATCACGCAAAAGTTCATGCCCAAGGGCCGGTGGGCCATCACCGCGCGTGATGGAATGCCGCACGAACAGGCATTTCCCAACGGGCCGGGGGGCCGATAGGTTCCACCCAGTGCAGCAAAGGGAAACGCCATGACCTATCACCTCGCCATCGGCGATCGCACCTATTCCAGCTGGTCGCTACGCGGCTGGCTGCTGTTCGAGAAATTCGGGATCCCGGTGAGCGTGGAAACCGCGGTTCTGTACACCGATGAACTGCCGCGGCTACTGGCCCGCTATGCCCCGGCGCGACTGGTGCCGGCGATGCGGATGCCGGACGGCGTGGTGGTCGGCGAGACGCTGGCGATGGCCGAAACGCTGGCCGAGCGGCACCCCGAGGCGGGGCATTGGCCTGCCGATCCGGCGGCACGGGCGATGGCGCGGTGGCTTTGTGCCGAGATGCATGCAGGCTTCGGCGCGCTGCGCGGCGATTGCGCGATGAACCTGGCGAAGAGCTATCAGGACAGCGCCCCGCGGGCGGAGGTTCTCGCCGATCTGGCGCGGATCGAGGATCTGTGGGCTTGGGCGCGGGACCGCTTCGGCGCTGGCGGGCCGTGGCTGTTGGGCACCTACACTGCCGCGGACGCCTTCTTCGCCCCGGTCGCCGCCCGGATTGCCGGGTACAACCTTCCGGTGGGGCCCGCGTCGGCCGAGTATGTCGCGGCGCATCTGGCCGACCCTGCCTTCCGGCGCTGGCGGGCGATGGGGTGGGCGCAGCATCTGGAGCAGGCGGCCTATCGCAAGCCCTATGCCGAACGGCCTTGGCCCGGCCCTGCGCCGCTGGCCGCGACCGTGGCGGAGGGGCCTTCGGTGAACGCCGCCTGCCCCTATTCCGGCAAGCCGGTCACCGATTTCCTTGAGCTTCAGGGAAAGGTCTGGGGCTTCTGCAACCCCTTCTGCCGCGACAAGACTCTCGCGGACCCCGAGGTCTGGCCGAAGTTCATGGCGATGGTCGAAGCTGGTTGAGGCGGCGTTAACCATTCTTAAACCGATCCTTCCCTAAGGGTTAACGGCGGGGCCGTTGAGGGTGAGGGCGGGCATATGGTGGCACGGGCCTATACGGTGGCCTTCGAGGGGGTCGAGGCGCGCATCGTCGAGGTGCAATGTGCGCTGACCCCGGGCCTGCCGGCGTTCACTGTCGTCGGGCTGGCCGACAAGGCGGTGTCCGAAGCGCGGGAACGGGTGCGGGCGGCGCTTTCGGCCCTCTCCATCGCGCTGCCGTCCAAGAAGATCACCGTGAACCTGTCGCCCGCCGACCTGCCCAAGGAAGGCTCGCATTTCGACTTGCCGATCGCGCTGGCGCTGCTGGCCGCCATCGAGATCCTGCCGCGCGAGGAGGTCGAGAATACGGTGGCTCTGGGCGAGCTGTCGCTGGACGGGCGGCTGGTGCCGGTGATCGGCGCCCTGCCTGCCGCCATGGCCGCCGCCGCCGAGGGCCGGATGCTGATGTGCCCCAAGGCCTGCGGGGCCGAGGCCGCCTGGGTCGGCGCCACGCAGGTCATCGCCCCCGCCAGCCTGACCGAGGCGATCCGGCACTACACCGGCCAGTCCCCACTGCTGCCCGCCGCCCCCGGCGAGGTGGTGGCAGACACCGGCACCCGCGACCTGCGCGACGTGAAGGGCCAGGAACGCGCCCGCCGGGCGCTGGAGATTGCAGCGGCGGGACGGCACCATGTGCTGATGGTTGGCTCGCCCGGCTCTGGCAAATCCATGCTGGCGGCGCGGATGCCGGGGATCCTGCCGCCCCTGTCGGCAGCCGAGGCGCTGGAAACCTCGATGATCCACTCGCTGGCGGGCCTCCTGTCCGAAGGGGGCATCTCCCGCACCCGCCCCTACCGCGACCCCCACCACACCGCCTCCATGGCCGCGATCATCGGCGGCGGGCGCGGCGCGAAACCCGGAGAGATCAGCCTCGCCCATAACGGCGTTCTGTTCCTCGATGAGCTGCCGGAATTTCCCCGGCAGGTGCTCGAAACCCTGCGCCAGCCGCTGGAAACCGGCGAGGTGATGGTGGCCCGCGCCAATGCCCATATCCGCTATCCCTGCCGCTTCCTGCTGGTCGCCGCCGCGAACCCCTGCAAATGCGGCTATCTCGCCGATCCCGCCCGCGCCTGCGCGAGGGTGCCGAATTGCGGCGAGGATTACCTCGGCCGCATTTCCGGCCCGCTGATGGACCGCTTCGATCTGCGGGTCGAGGTGCCGCCCGTCGCCTATACCGACCTCGACCTGCCCGCGACCGGCGAGGGCTCCGCCGAGGTCGCATTGCGTGTCGCCGCCGCGCGCCACCTGCAAACGGCGCGCTATGCCGAGGTGCCCGGGGTACGCGTCAACGCCGACACCGAAGGCGCGGTGCTGGAGGCGGTGGCAACCCCCGATGCCGAGGGCCGGGCGCTGCTGTCGACCGTGGCGCAGCGCTTCGGCCTCTCGGCCCGCGGCTATCACCGGGTGCTGCGCGTCGCGCGCACCATCGCCGATCTGGAAGGGTCAGAGGCGGTGCGCAAACCGCATGTGGCCGAGGCGGTCAGCTTTCGGCTGACGCTGAGCGTGCCCGCGTGAGCCCCAGCCCGGCGCGGATTCCGGCCGCAGCGGCGCGAAGGGCCATTCGCGCCTCCGGCACCCAGCCGTCGAACAGCTGGCAGACATGCGGCGTGCCGGGCAGAACCTGCAGATCGACCGCAGCCCCAAAGCCGCGCAGCCGCTTTGCCAATCGCAACGTATCGTCCAGCAATATCTCGGTGCTGCCGACCTGCAAAAGCGTGGCGGGCGCGCCCGGAAACTCCGCGAACAGCGGCGAAGCCCCGGGATCACCCGCCACCTGCCCCTGCAGATACATCTGCGCCACATCCGCCAACCGAGCCGCTGGCAGCATCGGATCGGCGGCGGCATTCGTTCGGATCGACTCGCCAGATCCCGTCAGGTCCGACCACGGGGAAAACCCATAGGCAAACCCCGGCACCGTGCCCGCTGCACAAAGCCGCGCCAACAGCGCAAAGGCCAGCCCGCCCCCGGCACTGTCACCGCCCAGAGCAATCCGCCCCGGCGCATAGCCCCGCGCCAGCAGCCCGGCAAAGGCCGCCTCGGCATCTTCCAGCGCCGCGGGAAACGGATGCTCAGGTGCAAGCCGATAGGACGGCGCGAAGACCTCAAGCCCCGAGAGCCGCGACAACCGACCCAGCATCGCCTGATGCGTGCGCGGCGAGCCGGCCACATAGGCCCCGCCATGCAGATGCAAGATCGCGTGGGCCGGCGCCACCTGCCCGCTGGAGATGCGCAGCCCCGGCATGCGGCCGAGGGGCGCGTCCAGCACCAGCAAGTGCGGCGGCGGAAGGAAGGCCCACCGTGCGCCCCGCTCCATCATCGCCCGCGCCAGCACCGGGTCCTTCATCCGCGCCAGCACCGGCTTGTTGCCAAGCCGCAAGGCCGCGTTCAGCAGGGCTAGCCGCCGGCTCATCAGCCGGCGCGCTTCGCCTCGATCACCTGCCAGATCCGCTCGGCGGTGTTGGTGCCGTCGAAGCGCTCCAGCTCCTGGATCCCGGTGGGCGAGGTCACGTTGATCTCGGTCAGCCAGTCGCCGATCACGTCGATGCCGACGAAGACCTGGCCCTTTTCCTTCAGCACCGGGCCGATCCGCGCGCAGATTTCCAGATCGCGCGCCGTCAGCCCGATCTTCTCGGGCCGCCCGCCGACATGCATGTTCGACCGGGTCTCGCCCTCGGCCGGCACCCGGTTGATCGCGCCCACCGGCTCGCCATCCACCAGGATGATCCGCTTGTCGCCCTTGCTGACATCGGGCACGAATTTCTGCGCGATCAGCGGCTCGCGGCTCATCGAGGTGAAGAGCTCATGCAGGCTGGCGAGGTTGCGGTCATTGGGGTCCAGCCGGAACACCCCCGCCCCGCCATTGCCGTAGAGCGGCTTGAGGATGATATCGCCATGCGCCGCCTTGAAGGAGCGGATCGAGGCGAGGTCGCGGGCGATCAGCGTCGGCGGCGTCAGGTCGGGGAAGTTCAGCACCAGCAGCTTCTCGGGCGAGTTGCGCACCCAGAACGGGTCATTGACCACCAGCGTCGCCGGGTGGATCCGCTCCAGCAGATGCGTGGTGGTGATATAGCCCATGTCGAAGGGCGGATCCTGCCGAAGCCAGACCACATCCCAATCGGCCAGATCGATCTCGGTCTCGGCCCCCAGCGTGTAGTGGTTCCCCAGCTCGCGCCGCACTGTCAGCGGCCAGCCCCGCGCCAGCACCCGGCCCTCGCGGTAGGACAGCTTGTCGGGCGTATAGTAGAACAGCTCATGCCCCCGCGCCTGCGCTTCCAGCGCAATGCGGAAGGTGCTGTCCGCCTCGATATTGATCGGGCCGATCGGATCCATCTGGATCGCGACTTTCAGGCTTTTGGGCAAGCCTGTGGGCAGGGATGTCAGGGCCATGCGCGCCTCCTGTTTTGCTGCGCCCTTGATGGATCAGCGGCGCGGCAGTTGCAAGGAAGGCGCAGAGGCAGCCGCGCGGTCAGTAGTCCCCGAAGGCATTCTCGATGATGTCGATTCGGCCATAGCCATCGACCAGCGCCACATCGAAGCGCATCTCGGTATTCTGGCCCATCGGCTCACCGGCAACAAAGGCGGCGGCAGAGCGGCAGATCCGGTCCATCTGTCGGCGTGACAGGCGCTCGGCAGCCCGGGCGAAACTGGAGGATTTCTTGACCTCGATAAAGACCAGCCCGTTGCCTTCACGGGCGATCAGGTCGATCTCGCCGCCGGGGCCACGCCAGCGCTGCGCGGCAATCGGGCGGCCGCTGCGCTGGTAATGCGCAGCGACCTGAGCTTCGGCGGCCAGCCCGCCGTGATAGGAAACCTGCCCGCCCATGCCATCCTCCGCTGCGGCGCGGTTGCGCCCTACTCGTCATTCCCCAGCCGCAGCGCGGCCTGATAGACCTCGCGTTTGGGCAGGCCCAATGTCTCGGCCACCGCAGCCGCCGCATCCTTCAGCCGCATCCGGGTCAGCGCATCCTTCAGCGCCGCATCCAGATCCGCGCTATCGGCCTTGCGCCCGCGCGCCCGGTCGATCACCACCACGATCTCACCCTTCACGGAACGGTCCGCAAAATCGGCAGCCAGCGTGGCAAGCGGCCCGCGCGTCACCTCTTCGAAGCGTTTGGTCAGTTCCCGGCACACTGCCGCCTCCCTCTCGCCTCCGAAGCTTTGCACGAGGGCCCCTAACAAATCGCTAATGCGCTTTGGCGATTCATAGAGGATCACCGTCGCCGCCACCGGGGCCAAATCCTCGAGCCAGCGCAGCCGGGCGCTGGCCGTCGAGGGCGCGAAGCCCGCGAACAGGAACCGGTCCGAGGGCAGGCCCGAGACCGTCAGCGCCGCCAGCACCGCCGAGGGGCCGGGCGCGGCCAGAACCTTGTGGCCGGCCTCGATGGCAGCGCGGCCGAGCTGATAGCCGGGATCGGCGACCAGCGGGGTTCCGGCCTCGGACGCATAGGCGACGGACTTGCCCATCGCCAGCGCGCGCAGGATCCGCGGGCGCATCTGCTCACCGTTATGGTCGTGATAGGCGATGATCTGCCGGTCACCCAGCGGCACGCCGTGGATGTCCATCAGGTGGCGCAGCGTGCGGGTATCCTCGGCCGCGATCAGGTCGGCGCCGGCCAGAATGTCGAGCGCGCGCAGGGTGATGTCGCGCGCCGCGCCGATCGGGGTGGCGACGAAATGCAGCCCTGGCGCGATGGGTTTGAGCGCAGGGTTATGGGTGTGGCGCGGGCCGGGGCTCGCCTCCAGACTCGCCGCCGGTTGCGGGTCAGCCCCTGTCCCCTCGTCTGCCTCTACCCGGTCTTCGGTCGGTTCCGAAGACCCTGATCCGGGTTCGGACTCCGTCTGCGGCACGGGCGTTGCGTCGCCGGTCATGATCGCTCCAGTCCTGGTGCAAGTTGCCTTCCGATCCGGGAACGCATAGGTTCATCGCGCGTTGCCGCCCTGCCCAACCATGCCCGGGACCACAAGGATCGCTTTCATGTTCGCCCTTTTCCGCACCCCCCGCAAGCCATTGACCCGCCCCCTGACCCGCATTGCCGCGCTGGTCTCGGCCTTCTGGGTCGCCGCCTGCGACCCGATTGCCACGGGCAGCACCGGCCCCTCGATCAATACCCGCGCCCCGGTTCCGGTGGCTTTGCTGGTGCCCGGCGGGTCCGGCAATGCGGGGGATGAGCTGATCGCACGTAGCCTGCGTCAGGCCGCCCAGTTGGCGGTTTCGGACCTTCAGGGGGCACAGATCGACCTGCGTATCTATGACACCGGCCCCTCGGCCGCAGGTGCCGGCGCCGCCGCCACCAAGGCGGTGGACGAGGGCGCGAAGATCATCCTTGGCCCGGTCTATGCCGAAGCGGCGAATGCCGCGGGCGTTGCCGTCGCGGGGCGCGGCGTGAATGTGCTGTCCTTCTCTAACAACCCAGACATTGCCGGCGGCAATGTCTTCGTGCTGGGGCCGACCTTCCAGAACACCGCGAACCGGCTGGTCTCCTATGCCGCGAGCCAAGGCCGCGGCCGGATCATGGTCGTGCATGACCGCAATCCCAGCGGCGAGGCCGGCCGGCGCGCCATCGAGAGCGCCATCGGCAATTCGCGCGGCGCCTCGCTGGCCGGCACCGGCTCCTATGACTTCTCGCAAGAAGGCGTCGTCGCCGCGGTCCCGAACATCGTCGCGACCGCCCGCGGCACCGGTGCGCAGGCGATGTTCTTCACCGCCGACACCGCCGGGGCGCTGCCCCTGCTGGCGCAACTCCTGCCCGAGGCGGGGCTGGACCGTGAAACGACCCGCTTCATCGGCCTGACCCGCTGGGACATTCCGGCCGCCACGCTGGCGCTGCCCGGCGTTCAAGGCGGCTGGTTTGCCCTGCCCGATCCCTCGCTGAACCAGCAGTTCCAGTCGCGCTATCAGTCCGCCTTTGGCGAGGCACCGCATCCCATCGCCGGCCTTGCCTATGACGGGATCGCCGCCATCGGCGCGCTGGTGAAATCGGGCAAGTCCGATGCCCTGACCACCGCCGCGCTGACCCAAGGCTCGGGCTTTGTCGGCGTCAGCGGCATCTTCCGGCTGCGCTCGGACGGCACCAACGAACGTGGGCTCGCCGTGGGGCAGGTCCGCAACAACCAGGTTTACGTGATTGACCCTGCCCCAAGAAGCTTCGGTGGCGCCGGGTTCTGACCCGGCCCTGCCCGCAGCCCCTCTCGTCCCTGCGACACCGCTGACCAGCACGGCGCCCGGCCTTGATGCCGCGGCGCTGTGTTCTGCATTGGACACGCTGCTCTCCGCTCCACCGGACGGCACGGCCCCGCGCAGCCTTGCCGTGCAGCACCTGATCGAGGCCCGGCGCGAGTGCTCGGCCCGGATCGAGGCGGAGTTTGCCAAGCATCCCCGCGCGGCCGGCCCCACGGTCCGCGCCTATGCCGCGCTGACCGATGTGATCGTCCGCGCCGCCTTCCATGTCGCCACCCGTCACCTCCATCCACTGCCGAACCCGACCGAGGGCGAGCGGTTGGCGGTGATCGCCGTTGGCGGCTATGGCCGGGCCGAGATGGCCCCGCACTCCGATGTGGACCTGCTGTTCCTGACCCCGTGGAAGATCACCGGCTGGGCCGAAAGCGTCATCGAATCCATGCTCTACATGCTGTGGGACATGCGGCTGAAGGTCGGCCATGCCAGCCGCACGGTGAAGGATTGCCTGCGCCTTGGGGCCGAGGACATCACCATCCGCACCGCCCTGCTGGAACACCGCTTCCTGTCCGGCGACGTGCGGCTGGCAAGCGAGCTGCACCAGCGGCTGCGCGACGAGCTGTTCCGCGGCACTGGCCCGCAATTCATCGAGGCGAAGCTGGCCGAACGCGCCGAACGCCACCGCCGGCAGGGCGGCCAGCGCTATGTGCTGGAGCCGAACGTCAAGGAGGGCAAGGGCGGGCTGCGCGATCTGCAGACGCTCTACTGGATCGCCAAATACCTGCACAATGTCGAGGAGGTCTCGGAACTCGTCGGCACCGGCCTGTTCTCGGCCGAGGAATACCTGCAATTCGAGCAGGCCGAGGATTTCCTCTGGGCGGTGCGCTGCCATCTGCACCTGCTGGGCGGGCGCGCCGTCGATCAGCTGACCTTCGACATGCAGGTCGATGTGGCGCAGCGCATGGGCTATGAGGACCGCGCGGGGCGCCGCGGGGTCGAGCTGTTCATGCAGGAATATTTCCGCGAGGCCACCAAGGTGGGTGAGCTGACGCGGATCTTCCTGACCGGGCTAGAAGCGCGGCATGTCAAGAAGGTGCCGCGGCTGGAAGGCCTGTTCCGCCGCCGCAAGAAGGTGCGTCCGGGCTACCGGATCGACCTGAACCGGCTGAATGTCGAAGACCCGAAGGCCTTTCTGGCGGACAACCTGAACTTTCTGCGCATCTTCGATGAGGCGCTGCGCACCGGCTATCTGATCCATCCCGATGCGATGCGGCTGGTGGCGGCGAACCTGCATCTGATCGATGACGACATGCGCGAGGCGCCCGAGGCAGCGCGGATCTTCCTCGACCTCATGCTCAAGCACGGCAACCCGGAACGCGCCCTGCGCCGGATGAACGAGCTGAACGTGCTCGGCGCCTATATCCCCGAGTTCGAGCCGATCGTGGCGATGATGCAATACAACGTCTATCACCACTACACGGTGGACGAGCACATCATCCAGTGCATCGCCACGCTCGACCGCATCGAAAGCGGCGAGCTGGCCGAGGAACTGCCGCTGTCCTCCTCGATCCTGCAGCAGGGGGTGAATCGCCGCGTCCTCTATGTCGCGCTGTTCTTGCATGATATCGGCAAAGGCCGGCCCGAGGATCATTCGGTCGTGGGCGCCCAGATCGCCCGCCGCGTCGCGCCTCGGCTCGGGCTGAATGCCGAAGAGGTCGAGACGGTGGAATGGCTGGTGCGCTATCACCTGTTCATGTCCGACGTGGCGCAGAAGCGCGACCTGTCGGACCCGCGCACCCTGCGCGATTTCGCCAAGGCGGTGAAGACCAAGAAGCGACTCGACCTGCTCACGGTGCTGACGGTCTGCGATATCCGCGGCGTTGGCCCCGGCACCTGGAACAACTGGAAGGCGATGCTGCTGCGCCGGTTGCACAGCCTGGCCAGCATCGCGCTGGAAGACGGGCTCGAGGCGCTGAACCGCGACCGGGGCGAGGAGGAATCCAAGCAGCACCTGCGCGAGGCGCTGGCCTTCTGGCCGGCAGGCAAGATCGAGGCAGAGATCGGCCGCCATTACGGCCCCTACTGGCAGGCGCTGTCGACCGAAGGCCATGTGATCTTCGCCCGCCTGCTGGACGGGTTGCGCGATGACGAGATCCGCATCGACCTGATGCCCGACCCCGACCGCGACGCCACCCGCGCCTGTTTCGCGCTGACCGATCATCCCGGCATCTTCTCGCGCCTGTCGGGCGCGCTGGCGCTGGTCGGGGCGAACGTCGTGGATGCGCGCACCTACACGTCCAAGGATGGCTACGCCACCGCGGTGTTCTGGGTGCAGGACATCGAAGGCCGCCCCTACGAGGCCAGCCGCCTGCCCCGCCTGCGCCAGATGATCGAAAAGACCCTGCGCGGCGAAGTGGTGGCGCGCGAGGCGCTGAAGGACCGCGACAAGGTCAAGAAGCGCGAACGCGGCTTCCGATTCCCCACCTCCATCGCCTTCGACAATGAAGGCTCGGACATCTACACCATCATCGAGGTCGATACCCGCGACCGCCCCGGCCTGCTCTACGACCTGACGCGCACGCTGGCGGCGAATAATATCTACATTGCCAGCGCCGTGATTGCGACCTATGGCGCGCAGGTGGTGGATACCTTCTACGTGAAGGACATGTTCGGGCTGAAGCTGCATGTGAAGTCCAAGCAAGAAACGCTGGAGCGCCGCTTGCGGCAGGCGATCACCGAAGGCGTGGAACGGGCCCGGGCCCCAGACTGAACGACAACTGAACGGCGATTGAACGGCGGCAGTTCGGCCGCGATTTGGGGGCGGCGATGAGACCCGTGCGGCTGATCCGCGGTTTCCTGACGGTGGGCGGCTGGACGCTTGGCAGCCGCCTTGTGGGTTTCATCCGCGACATGATGATTGCCGCTTTCGTCGGCGCGGGGCCGGTGGCAGAGGCCTATCTGATCGCCTCGTCCCTGCCCAACATGTTCCGCCGCTTCTTTGCCGAAGGCGCCTTCAACACCGCCTTCGTGCCGATGTTCTCCAAACGGCTGGAGGCGGGCGAGAATCCGCAGGGCTTTGCGGAAGAGGCACTGGCCGGGCTGGCGACAGTGGTCATCGGCGTGTCCGTCGTGGCGATGGCGGCGATGCCCTGGCTCGTGCTGGCAATGGCCTCGGGCTTTGCGCAGGACGAACGGCTGGCGCTTGCCACGCTCTATGGCTGGATCTGTTTCCCCTATATCCTGTTCATCTCGGTCGCGGCGCTGCTGTCGGGCCTGCTGAACGCGGGCGGCAGGTTCATCGCCGCCGCCGCCGCGCCGGTGCTGATGAACGTGGTGCTGATCGCGGCGATGCTTGCGGCCTATGTGCAGGGCTGGGACATGGGCCTTGCGATGAGCTGGTCGATGCCGGTGGCCGGCATCGCGCAGGCCGGGATGCTGTGGGTCGCCGCGGCGCGGATGGGCTTTCCGCTGCGCCTGCGCCGCCCGCGCCTCACGCCCGATATGCGGCGGCTGCTGGTCATCGCCTTCCCGGCGGTGCTGGCGGGGGGCGTCGTGCAGATCAACCTGCTGGTCGGCCGTCAGGTCGGCAGCTTCTTCGAAGGCGCCATCGCCTGGCTGTCCTATGCCGACCGTCTGTATCAGCTGCCTTTGGGAGTGGTCGGCATCGCCATCGGCATCGTGCTGCTGCCCGACATCTCGCGCCGCCTGCGGGCGGGCGATACGATTGGCGGTCGCCACGCGCTCAGCCGCGGGGCAGAGTTCGCGCTGATCCTGACGGTGCCGGCGGCGGTGGCGCTGATGGTGATCGCCGGGCCGCTGATCTCTGTCCTGTTCCAGCGCGGCGCCTTCACCGCGGCCGAGGTTGCACCGACCGCCCTCGCGCTGGCGATCTACGGCGCGGGCCTCCCGGCCTTCGTCCTGCAAAAGGTGGTCCAGCCGCTCTATTTCGCGCGCGAGGACACCCGCCGCCCCTTCCGCTATGCGCTCAACTGCATGGCCGTGAACGCGGTTGTCGCCATCGGCCTTGCGCCGCTGATCGGTTTCAGCGCCGCCGCGCTGGCAACCACCATTGCCGGCTGGGTGATGCTGGCGCAGCTCTGGTGGGGCACGCGCGACATGGGTGAGGCCGCGCGCTTCGACGACCGCCTGCGCCGCCGCCTGCCGCGGATCGTGCTCGCCTCGGCCGTGATGGGACTGGCGCTGTGGGGGATCGAGCATCTGCTGGGGGACGCGCTCTACACCCCCACGCAGCGCTACGGCGCGCTGGCGCTGCTGGTCCTCGGGGGCATGGCCACCTATGTTCTGGCCGCCTTCGCCACCGGCGCGGCCCGCCCCGCCGACTTCACCGCAGGCTTTCGCCGTCAGCGCTGACGCAGGCGCCGCACCATCCGCTGCCAGCCGCCGGGGCTGACGATGAAGGACAGCAGGAACCCGGCGACGAAGCCCACGATCTCGGCCACCCAGGACCAGCCGCCCGCGCCGAACAGCAGCCCGAACACCAACTGGAAGGCCAGCAAAAACCCGATCAGCGTGAAGGCCCGGTAGCGGTTGGCATTCACCGCCCCCAGCCGCGCCCAGAGGATATAGGAAAACGCCCCGATCAGCCCATAGACCGCCGGATAGCCGCCAAACAGCGGCTGCACGTCATAGGGCACAAGGCTGTAGGCCAGCGCGCCGGCAATGGCCGCGGCGAAGAACACCACCAGCACCGCCCAGGCCCGGAACACCTCGCCCACCATCTTGCCAAGCGCCAGCAGGAACACCGACACGAACAGCGCATGGGTAATATCGCCATGCACGAACGGATAGGTCACGAAGCGCATCATCTGCTCGGGCGGGAAGATCCGGTTCTCCAGCAGCACCTTGAAGATGCCCGGCGCGAAGCTGAACTTCTGCAGCGCCTCCAGCCGCCAGCCGGCCGCTTCGGGCCCGCCGACATAGCCCGTGCCCCCCGCGCTCAGCACCAGTTCCATCGCCACCACCGGCAGCAGCAGCAGCCAGATCACCGGCGGGATCGGGTTCAGCGGGGATTCGTCATGACCTGGGCGCATTGCCGTCTCCGATTGGGGTGCCCCGCATTGACGGGCCATGCCCCCAGCGATAAGCGAGCCATGCAGGAATATCCAGACGGAGAGGCGACATGACAGCCACCGCTTTCACCCCCCGCATCTTTTCGGGCATCCAGCCCTCGGGCGGGCTGACGCTGGGCAACTACCTTGGCGCCCTCAAACGCTTTGCCGAAAAGCAGGATGAGGGGATCGAGACGATTTATTGCCTCGTCGACCTGCACGCCATCACCGTCTGGCAAGACCCCGAGCGCCTGCGCCAGCAGACACGCGAGGCGGCGGCGGGCTTCATGGCATCGGGCATCGACCCGGCGCGGTCGATCCTGTTCAACCAGAGCCAGGTTTCGGCCCATGCCGAGCTTGGCTGGATCCTGAACTGCGTGGCCCGGCTCGGCTGGATGAACCGCATGACCCAGTTCAAGGATAAGGCCGGCAAGAATGCCGAGCATGTCAGCCTTGGGCTCTACGCCTATCCCTCGCTGATGGCCGCCGACATCTTGGTCTATCACGCCACCCACGTGCCGGTCGGCGACGACCAGAAACAGCATGTCGAACTGACGCGCGACATCGCCGCGAAGTTCAACCATGACTATGGCGTCGATTTCTTCCCCGCGCCCGAGCCGGTGATCGAAGGCGCGGCCACGCGGGTGATGAGCCTGCGCGACGGTACCAAGAAGATGTCGAAATCCGATCCCTCGGATGCCAGCCGCATCAACCTGACCGACGACGCCGACACCATCGCCCAGAAGATCCGCAAGGCCCGCACCGACGCGGAGCCCCTGCCCGAAACGCTGGAAGGCCTGAAGGACCGGGCCGAGGCGCGCAACCTCGTGAACATCTACGCCGCGCTGTCGGGAATGACGGCCGAGGCGGTGGTAACGGAGTTTGCGGGCCAAGGTTTCGGCGCCTTCAAGCCGGCGCTGGCCGATCTGGCGGTGGCCAAGCTCTCGCCGATCAGCACCGAGATGACCCGGCTGATGGCCGACCCCGCCGAGATCGACCGGATCCTCGGCGAAGGTGCCGACCGGGCCGAGGCCATCGCCCGCCCGATCCTCGACCGGACGCTGGACATCGTCGGCATGGTGCGGTCACGCCGCGGCTGACCGGAGCCACGCCGCCCGGCGGCGGCGAGGAGGCGCGCCCCGGCAGCGGCGGCGCGGGAAGGCGATCTGCAAGCCCGCCAATCTCGCGCCCCCCGGCCTCGCTGTCCGAACGCCTGCACCCCGCCCTGCCCGGCCAACGCCGGCCGGGCGAGGAGGCGGCGGGGCCCGCGCCCAGGCCTGCCGCGCCGGAACCGCCGCCGGTTACCCGCGGCGAGCGCCCCCGCTCTGCGCCCTTGCTGCTGACCACGCCGCTGCCCGGCATCGCCCCGCCTGCAGCGCCGCCGCCCGTGCCCCCCACCAGCCGCGCGCGGCCAGCTCTCGGCACTGCCCCCCTGCCAGAGCCTGCCGCGCCGGAGCCCACCGCGCTCGCGCCGCCCGTCGTCCCCATCCACCCGGCCCGCAGCGCCTCGCCCACCACGCCACGGCCCGCGCCGCTGCTGCCGACAGCACCCCGGCCCATGCCCGCGCCCCCCGCACCGCAGGCCCCGCGACAGACTCGCCGCGGCCGACGCGGTCCGCCCCCTCGCCGCCCCCTCGCCGCCCTCGGTGCCGGCTTCCGCCTCGCCGCGAGCCGCATCCTGCTGCTGATCCTGCTCGCCTCGCTGGCCCTCTCCGGCCAATCACTCGCCACCATCGCCCGCAGCCCCGGGATCGCTCCCTTCGTGGACAGGGGCGCCGACAGCATCGATGCGGCGATGGAGCGGGCGCTGGCAAAGGAGGCGACGCCCGAACGGATCGAGGCGCTGCTGCGCGCCCAGATGGCCGGGGAGGATCGCAACTGGCTGGCGATCCGCGCCATCGAAGGCGTGGCGGATGAGCGCGGGCTGGCGATCCCCCCCGACCTGACCGACAGCATTGCCGCTGCCTGGGATCAGGACAGCGGCTTCTGGGCCTCCGCCGGGGGCTGCCTCGCCTGCGCCTATGACCCCGCCCAATGCACCCTGTCGGCCGAACTGCTCTGCCAGGCCCCGATGGTGGCGACTCCGCTCGGGGACATCGCCGGTGTGGCGAAGGAGGGGCTCGCCTACAGCACCGGCAATGAGGTGGATGAGATCAACCTGGCGCTCTCGCTCGTCGGCCTCGGCGCGGTGGCACTGGTCGTCGCCACGGGGGGCTCCTCCGCCACCGTCAAGATCGGCGCGAGCGTCGCCAAGCTGGCGCGGCGGATGGGGCTGGTCTCGCCGCGGCTTGGCGCGCTGGCCAGCGACGCGCTGCGCCACGGGGTCGACTGGGCGCGGGTGCCCTCGGTGCGGGGCGCGGATGATCTGGGCCGCGTGCTGCGACCCGACCGTTTTGCGCCGCTGGTCGCCATCGCCTCCGACCTCGGCCGCACCAGCCGCACGCTTGGCACCACCGATGCGCTGCACCTGCTGCGCTACGTGGATGACGCGCCCGACGCCCGGCGCATCGCCAATGCCGCCGAGGCTCTGGGGCCGAAAACCGTGGGCAGGATGGAGGTTCTGGGCAAGTCGCGCTTCCTGCGCGCCACTGTGCGGCTCTCGAACCTCACCTTGCAGCTCTTCGCCGGGCTGATCGGGCTGCTGCTCTCGGCCGCCTCGCTGATCGGCTCCAGCCTCTCCTCGCTGGCGATGCGGGGCCTGCGCCGGGCGGCGCGGAGCTGAAACACACGCCAAATTGACCCTACGTCGCAAAACGGAATCATTGGCTGCATAACCTGTCCCTGTTCCGAAGCCGAATCCCCCATCGGAGCGCAATCGTACCGGACCGGCAGGCCAGCCCGATCCCCCGGCACGCCGCACAGCCCCTGCGGTGCCAGCCGGTCCGGTCCTTTTGCGGCCAACTCGGGCACTGGACCCCGCCGCCGCGCGGTGATTAACTCCGCGCCGTTCGCAAGGGGATACCGGCTATGGCATTTGGCAAGAACATCCGCACCTGGTTCGAGGGTCGCTGGCACGAGGGCGACATCCCGGTGATGCGCGCCGCCGATCACGGCATCTGGCAAGGCTCCAGCGTCTTCGACGGCGCGCGGTATTTCGAGGGCGTGGCCCCGGATCTGGCGGCGCATTGCGCCCGCGTGAACCGCTCGGCCGATGCGCTGATGATCGAGCCCACCATCGATCCCGAGACGATGCTGGACATCGCCCGCGAAGGTCTGCGCGCCTATGGCAAGGATCAGGCCGTCTATGTGCGCCCGATGTACTGGGCGATCCACGGCTCCGACCTGGGCGTTGCCCCGGCCCGCGGCGACACCGGCTTTGCGCTGTGCCTGGAAGAGGTTGCGATGCCCGCCCCGACCGCCACCACCACGCTGACCACAACCCAATTTCGCCGCCCGGTGCTGGCCGACAATGTCTGCAACGCCAAGGCCGGCTGCCTTTACCCCAACAACGCGCGGATGCTGGTCGAGGCGCAGCGCAAGGGCTTTGGCAATGCGCTGGTGCAGGATGCGATGGGCAATGTCGCCGAAACCGCCACCGCCAATGTGTTCATGGTCAAGGACGGCGAGGTCTTCACGCCGATTGCCAATGGCACCTTCCTGTCGGGCATCACCCGCGCGCGGCACATCGCCAACCTGCGCGCCGATGGCGTGAGCGTGCATGAGACGGTGCTGACGCTGGACGATTTCCGCGGCGCGGACGAGGTGTTCCTGTCCGGCAACTTCGCCAAGGTCACCCCCGTCGCCGCCTTCGAGGACCGCAGCTACGGCCCCGGCCCCGTCACGAAACGGGTGCGCGAGCTCTACTGGGACTGGGCGCATTCGGCCGCCTGAGGCGCCCCCTTGCGCCGCGCCCCCCGGATCGGCGATGATCGGTTGAAGGGGAACCATCATGCGCAAATTTCTGGTCGTGCTCGACGAGACCCGCGAATGCCTGAACGCCATGCGCTTCGCCGCGATGCGGGCCTCGCATTCGGGCGGGGGGGTGATCATCCTGTCGGTGATCCCGCCCGAGGAATACCAGCACTGGATCGGCGTGGCCGAACTGATGCGGCAAGAGGCGCGCGAGCGCATCGAGGCGCATTTCGAGGTCTTCGCCAAATGGATGCGGGATAGGCAGGGGGTGGACCCCGAGCTGATCATCCGCGAGGGCGAGCCGGCGACCGAGATCCTGGCGGTGATCCAGGAAGACCCGCAGATCGGCATTCTTGTGCTGGGGGCGGGCAGCGACAAGTCGGGGCCGGGGCCGCTGGTCAGCCAGCTGACCCGCAGCGCCGGGAACATGCCCTGTCCGATGACGATCGTCCCGGGGGACATGTCCAAGGAGCGGCTGGAGTCGATTACCTGAGGGGGAAGCGGGAGGAGTTTTCCACCCCTCCCGGGGCCCTCCCCGAGGATATTTCGACAAGGCAAAGGCAAGGGGCGCCAAAACTTAGAATCGTTCCAAACCTTGACTTGCTCACACGTCAAGCGCATATCAGCCCCTGACCACCGGAGGCTACCCATGTTCATCCAGACCGAATCCACCCCGAACCCCGCCACGCTGAAGTTCCTGCCGGGGCTGACCGTGCTGGAGATGGGCACCGCCGATTTCCCGACCCCCGACACCGCCGTCAAATCCCCGCTCGCGCGGCGGATCTTCGCGGTCAACGGCATCACCGGCGTGTTCTTCGGCACCGATTTCGTCACCGTGACCAAGGCCGACGATATCGCCTGGGAGCATGTGAAACCGGCCATCCTGGGCGCGATCATGGAGCATTTCCAGTCCGGCGCGCCGGTGCTGGAGGGTGAGGGCGCCCCGGCGGGCGGCCATGCCGCCCATGACGGCGCCGATGGCGAGATCGTCAACCAGATCAAGGAATTGCTCGACACCCGCGTGCGGCCCGCCGTGGCGCAGGATGGCGGCGACATCACCTTCCACGGCTTCGACCGCGGCGTCGTCTACCTGCATATGCAGGGCGCCTGCGCCGGGTGCCCCTCTTCGACCCTGACGCTGAAGATGGGGATCGAGAACCTGCTGCGCCATTACATCCCCGAGGTGATCGAGGTGCGGCCGGTGGCCGTCTGAGCCTTGCCCGCCAAGCTGATCCTTGCCTTCGACACATCGGCCGCGCATTGCGCGGCCGCTTTGCTGCGCGGCGATGAGGTGGTGACGGCGCGGCTGGAGCCGATGGCCAAGGGTCAGGCCGAACGGCTGATGCCGCTGCTGGAGGAGCTGCTGGCCGAAGTGGGGGTGGGCTGGCGGGATCTTGCGGCGATAGCCGTGGGGATAGGCCCGGGCAACTTCACCGGCATCCGTATTTCGGTGGCGGCGGCGCGCGGGCTGGCGCTGTCGCTGCGCATCCCGGCCATCGGGGTGGGCACGCTGGAGGCCTTGGCGCTGGACCTGCCGCGCCCCGTGCTGGCGGTGACCGATGCGCGGCGCGGCGAGGTCTATGCGCAGGGCTTTGGCGCGGGGCCTGCCGAACCGCGGCTGATGACCGCCGAAGCCCTGACGGACCTGCCGCCCGGCCTTGCGTTGGTCGGCGACGGCGCCGCCGTCCTGCACGCCCTGCGCCCGGACCTGCGCGAGCTGCCCCCCGCCCTGCCCTTCGCCGAGGCCCTTGCCCGTATCACCGCCGCGCGCCTTGCCAGGGGCCAGCCGCAGCCCCGCCCCGCCCCCCTGTACCTGCGCAGCGCCGATGCCGCCCCCGCCTCGGACCCGCCGCCGGTGCTGCTGCCGTGAGCCCCGCAGACCTCGCCGCGCTCCACGCCGCCTGCTTCACCGTGCCGCGCCCCTGGACCGCCAGTGAGTTCGCAGACCTGCTGGCCCGCCAGGACACCTTCCTGCTGCAAGAGCCCACCGGCGTCCTGCTCGGCCGTGCGCTGGCCGGTGAGGCGGAACTTCTGACCCTCGCCGTCGCCCCCGAAGCCCGCCGCGCCGGCATCGGGGCGCGGCTGCTGGCCGGGTTCCTGGCCGAAGCCGCGGCCCGCGGCGCGGAAACCGCGTTTCTGGAGGTGGCCGAGGACAACCAGCCCGCCCGCGCGCTCTACGAACGCGCCGGCTTCGCGCCAGCGGGGCGCCGTCGCGCCTATTACCGCCACCCGGATGGCACCAGCACAGACGCGCTTGTGATGACGCGGGCGCTGGACGCGCAAGCGTGAGGCGAAGGGCGCCCCGCCCCCCTACAAGTCCTTGAGAGCCGGGGCAGATGCGGCGAATAGCTATTGACCGCTTTCCCGAACCCGGCCCTAATTCGGCGCAGATCCGCAAGAGATCACGTCTTCACAGCGGGCCGGCCAACCCTGTGCCGCGCCCCTCGACAACCGGGAGTTTTCCATGAGCCTGATGACCCATTTCCTTGGCGCCGCCGGAGTGCTGGCGCTGACCACCGGCGCGGCGCTGGCCGACCCGGCGATCATCTTCGACCTGGGCGGCAAGTTCGACAAATCCTTCAACGAGGCCGCCTTCAACGGCGCCAAGCGGTGGGCGGAAGAGACGGGCGGCAGCTTCAAGGAGCTGGAAATGCAATCCGAGGCGCAGCGCGAACAGGCCCTGCGCCGCCTGGCCGAGGCCGGATCGAACCCGATCGTGATGACCGGCTTTGCCTTTGGCGATGTGCTGAACACCGTCGCCCCCGACTACCCGGACACCAAGTTCGCCATCATCGACATGGTCGTGGAACAGCCCAACGTGAAATCGGTGGTCTTCACCGAAGAGCAGGGATCGTACCTTGTCGGGATGCTGGCCGCGATGGCGTCGGAAACCGGCACCGTCGGCTTCATCGGCGGCATGGACATCCCGCTGATCCGCAAGTTTGCCTGCGGCTATGTGCAGGGCGTGAAGGCGGTGAACCCGGATGCGACCGTGATCCAGAACATGACCGGCACCACCCCCGCCGCCTGGAACGACCCGGTGAAGGGCTCCGAGCTGGCGATTTCGCAAAAGTCGCAGGGCGCCGACGTGATCTATGCCGCCGCGGGCGGCACCGGGCTTGGTGTGCTGCAGGCGGCGGCGGATCAGGGCATCCTGTCCATCGGCGTCGACAGCAACCAGAACCACCTCTTCCCCGGCAAGGTGCTGACCTCGATGGTCAAGCGCGTCGACAACTCGGTCTATGAGGCCTTCATCGATGGCGATGCGCTGGAGCCGGGCATCACCGTGATGGACCTCGCTTCCGAGGGCGTGGGCTACGCGCTGGACGAGAACAACGAAGCGCTGATCACCGCCGAGATGAAGGCCGCCGTGGACGAGGCCACCGCGAAGATCGCCTCAGGCGAGATCGCCGTGCATGACTACATGGCCGACAACACCTGCCCGGTCGAATAACCGCCAATGGCACAGGCACAACCTTCGGAGCGGCAGGCAACTGCCGCTCCTGCCATTGAACTCCGGGGCATCTCCAAGGCCTTCGGGCCGGTGCAGGCCAACAAGGACATCTCGATCCGGGTGATGCCCGGCACCATCCACGGCATCATCGGTGAAAACGGCGCCGGGAAATCGACGCTGATGTCGATCCTCTACGGCTTCTACAAGGCCGATGCGGGCGAGATCCTGATCGGCGGCACCCCGGTGCAGATCCCCGACAGCCAGGCCGCAATCCGCGCCGGGATCGGCATGGTGTTCCAGCATTTCAAGCTGGTGCAGAACTTCACCGTTCTGGAAAACATCGTGCTGGGGGCCGAGGACGGCGCCCTGCTGCGCCCCAGCCTCGCCAAGGCGCGGGCCAGCCTGCAGCAGCTTGCGCGGGATTATGAGCTGGAGGTGGACCCCGATGCCGTGGTCGAGGAGCTGTCCGTCGGCCACCAGCAGCGGGTGGAGATCCTCAAGGCCCTCTACCGCCAGGCCGACATCCTGATCCTTGACGAGCCCACCGGCGTGCTGACGCCCGCCGAGGCGGACCACCTGTTCCGCATCCTCCGCGGCCTGCGCGATCAGGGCAAGACCGTGATCCTCATCACCCACAAGCTGCGCGAGATCATGGAGATCACCGACACCGTCAGCGTCATGCGCCGCGGCGAGATGACGGCGACGGTGACCACGGCCGAGACCAGCCCCGAGCAGCTGGCCGAGCTGATGGTCGGCCGCAAGGTGCTGCTACATGTCCCCAAGGGCCCCGCCAATCCCGGCGCGGTCGTGCTGTCGGTCGAAGACCTGCGCATGGTGGATGAGGACGGGGTGGAGCGCCTCAAGGGCATCTCCTTCCAGATCCGCGCCGGAGAGATCCTCGGCATCGCCGGGGTCGCCGGCAACGGCCAGTCCGAACTCCTCAAGATCCTTGGCGGCTTCGGCCATGGCACCGGCCGCATCACCATGAACGGCGTGCCCGTGGACCTCACCGGCCACAGCTCCGACGGCCAGACCAGCCGCGCGCAGGGCATCGCCCATGTGCCAGAGGATCGCCAGCATCTCGGCCTCATCATGGATTTCGCGGCCTGGGAGAACATGGCCTTCGGCTATCACCACGCGCCCGAATACCAGAAGAACGCGCTTTTCATGGACAACGCCGCCCTCCTTGCCGCCACCGCCGAAAAGATGCAGCGCTTCGACGTGCGCCCGCCGATCCCGACGCTGGCCGCCAAGAACTTCTCGGGCGGCAACCAGCAGAAGATCGTCCTCGCGCGGGAAATCGAGCGCAACCCCGACCTCCTGCTCGTCGGCCAACCCACCCGCGGCGTCGACATCGGCGCCATCGAATTCATCCACCAGCAGATCGTCGCCCTGCGCGATGCCGGCAAGGCCGTGCTTCTGGTCTCGGTCGAACTCGACGAGATTCTCTCGCTCTCCGACCGCATCGCCGTCATGTTCGATGGCCGCATCATGGGTGAGCGGCTGCCCTCCGAAACTGATGAGCGTGCGCTCGGCCTGCTGATGGCGGGGGTCCAATGACCAGGATGCCAAGATGGGCCGATGTCGCCCTGATCCCGCTTCTGAACCTCGTCATCGCCTTCGCCATCTCGGCGCTGGTGATCCTCGCCATCGGGGAAAACCCGTGGGAGGCGCTGAAGATCATGGTCAGCGGCGCGCTCGGATCGTCCTATGGCTGGGGCTTCACCCTCTACTACGCCACCAGCTTCGTCTTCACCGGGCTCGCGGTCGCCATCGCCAGCCATGCGGGCCTGTTCAACATCGGCGGCGAGGGGCAGGCGACGCTTGGCGGCCTTGGCGTCGCGCTCATCTGCCTGTCGCTGCCCTGGCCGCATTGGAGCCTCGCGCTGCTCGCCGCCAGCCTTGGCGCTGCCGCCTTCGGCGCCGCCTGGGCGGCGATCCCGGCTTGGCTGCAAGCGAAACGCGGCAGCCATATCGTCATCACCACCATCATGTTCAACTTCATCGGCGCATCCTTGCTGAACTACATGCTGGTCAACGTCATGCGCCCGGTCGGCAGCATGGACCCGGCCTCGGCCCGCTTCCCCGAGGGCGCAACCCTGCCGACGCTGAATGACATGGCCGCGGGCCTCGGCTTCGTCTGGGGCAAGAACACCCCCGCCAACGTCTCCTTCTTCATCGCGCTCCTGTGCTGCCTCGGTGTCTGGGCGCTGATCTGGAAAACCCGGCTCGGCTACCAGATCCGCGCCTTTGGCAAATCCGAACCCGCCGCGGTCTATGCCGGGATCAGCCCGGTGCGGATCACCATGTATGCCATGCTGATCTCGGGCGGGCTCGCCGGCCTCATGGCGATCAACAACGTCATGGGCGAGGCGGAACGGCTGGTCCTGAACGCGGTCGAGGGCGCGGGCTTCATCGGCATCGCCGTGGCGCTGATGGGCCGCAACCATCCGTTCGGGGTGCTGCTGGCGGCGCTGCTGTTCGGCTTCCTCTATCAGGGCGGCGGCGAGCTTGCGCTCTGGACCACGATCCCGCGAGAGCTGATCACCGTCATCCAGGCGCTGGTGATCCTCTTCACCGGCGCGCTCGACAATATGGTCCGCGCCCCGGTGGAGCGGCTCTTTGCACGCAGGGGGATCCGGTGATGGACCTTTCAACGCTGCTGCAGATCCTCGATTCCACCGTCCGCCTTGGCACGCCCTTGTTGCTGGCCTGCCTTGCCGGCCTCTTCTCGGAACGTGCCGGGATCTTCGACATCGGGCTGGAAGGCAAGATGCTGATGGCCGCCTTCTTCTCGGGCGCCGTCGCTGCGATCACCGGCTCGGTCCTGCTGGGGCTGACGGCGGGGGTGCTGTCCTCGCTGGTGCTGTCCGCGATCCACGGCGCGGCCTCGATCACCTTCCGTGGCAATCAGCTCATTTCCGGCGTGGCGATCAACTTCCTCGCCTCGGGCCTGACGGTGCTGATCGGGCAGAAATGGTTCCAGCTTGGCGGGCGCACCCCGCCGCTGACCGGCGATGGCCGCTTCTCGCCCATCACCCTGCCCTTCGCGGAAACCCTACGCGAGGTGCCGGTGATCGGCCCGATCTATTACGAACTGATCTCGGGCCATTCCATCCTCGTCTATGTCGCCTTCGCCGCGGTGCCGCTGTCTTGGTGGCTGCTCTACCGCACCCGCTTTGGCCTGCGCCTGCGCGCGGTGGGCGAGAATCCGGCCGCGGTCGATACCGCCGGCATCTCCGTGGTGCGGCTGCGCTATGCGGCGGTGATGATCTGCGGGCTGCTGACCGGCCTTGCCGGTGCCTACCTCGCCACCGCCCTCTCGGCCGGCTTCGTGAAAGAGATGACGGCGGGGCGCGGCTACATCGCCCTCGCCGCGCTGATCTTCGCCAAATGGCGGCCCGTCCCGGCGCTTGGCGCGACCATGCTCTTCGGCCTTTTGGAGGCCATCGCCAACCGCTACCAGAACATCGACCTCGGCGGCGTCGTGCTGCCGGTGCAATTCATGCAGGCCCTGCCCTACATCCTGACCGTGGTGATCCTTGCCGGCTTCATCGGCAAGGCGACGCCGCCGCGCGCCGGGGGCGAGGCCTATGTCAAGGAACGCTGAATGACCGCTCTTGAAACCGCCTCGGCGCTCGCCGCCCGGGTCCATGCCGTGGCCGGCACCGAACCTGTGAAGGTGGGGCTGATCCTCGGCTCGGGGCTCGGCCATCTGTCGGGCGCGGTGCAGGGCGTCGCCATCGACTATGCCGACCTGCCGGGCTTCCCCCATGCCGGCGTCTCCGGCCACACCCCGCAGCTGGTGATCGGGGATCTGGAGGGCCAGCGCGTCGCCGTCTTCGGGGGGCGGGCGCATTACTACGAGACCGGCAACCCCGCCGCCATGCGCCTGCCGCTGGAACTCCTCAAGGCACTCGGCGCCGAAAGCCTGCTGCTGACCAACGCCGCAGGCTCCATGGTCCCCACCACCCCGCCCGGCTCGCTGATGCTGCTGTCAGACCATATCAACTTCTCCGGCCTCAACCCGCTGATCGGTGAGCCGTCGGATGCCCGCTTCGTGCCCATGACCGCCGCCCATGACCCTGCCCTGCGCGCCGCCCTGCGCGCGGCGGCAGAGGCCGAAGGCATCGACCTGCCCGAAGGCGTCTATGCCTGGTATTCGGGCCCCTCCTTCGAAACCCCGGCCGAGATCCGCGCCATCCGCATCCTCGGCGCCGATGCCGTCGGCATGTCCACCGTGCCCGAGGTGATCCTCGCCCGCTTCCTCGGCCTGCGCGTCGCGGCGGTGTCGGTCATCACCAACATGGCGGCCGGCATGTCGGACGAGGCGATCAGCCATGAGCATACCAAGGCCATGGCCCCCCTTGGCGCCGCGAAGCTCGAGAAGGTGCTGCGGCGCTGTCTGCGCAACATGCCGTGACGCATCTGCAGCATCGGTTTGACATGGTAGGCAACCACGCCCAAGACTTGGACAGCAACGTCCTTCACTGACTGACATGCCCATGCAGATCTATCTGCCCATCGCCGAAGTCTCGGTGAACGCCCTCCTGCTGTTCGGCCTGGGCGGAATTGTCGGGCTTCTGTCCGGGATGTTCGGCGTGGGCGGCGGCTTCCTGATCACGCCGCTTTTGTTCTTCATCGGCGTCCCCCCCACCGTCGCCGTCGCCACCGGCGCCAACCAGGTCGTCGCCTCCTCCGTGTCCGGCGTGCTCGCGCATATCCGCAAGCGTACGGTCGATTTCCGCATGGGCTGGGTGCTGCTGGCGGGGGGCCTCATCGGCTCTGCCCTCGGCATCTGGGTGTTCAACATCCTCTCTGCCCTCGGCCAGATCGACCTGACGGTGCAGCTGTCCTACGTCCTGTTCCTCGGCTTCGTGGGCCTCCTGATGTTCCAGGAATCGCTCCGCTCCATCCTGCGGTCGCGTCAGCCGGCGCGGAAGATCACCCGCCGCCACCAGCACCTTCTGGTCCACCGCCTGCCGCTGAAGATGAAGTTCCGCACCTCGGGCCTCTATATCAGCGTCATCCCCCCCATCCTCGTCGGGATGCTGGTCGGCGTTCTCGCCGCCATCATGGGCGTCGGCGGCGGCTTCATCATGGTCCCCGCGATGATCTACCTTCTGGGAATGCCCACCAAGGTCGTCATCGGCACCTCGCTGTTCCAGATCATCTTCGTGACCGCCTTCACCACCGTCATGCATGCCGTCACCAACCAGTCGGTGGACATGATGCTGGCGCTGCTCTTGATCCTCGGCGGCGTCGTCGGCGCACAGTTCGGCACCCAGATCGGCGCCAAGCTGAAGGCCGAGCAGCTGCGCATCCTGCTGGCCCTTCTGGTCCTCGGCGTCTGCGGCCTCTTGGCGCTGGACCTGCTGCTGCGCCCCGGCGAGCTTTACTCCATCTCGGTGGAGGGCCGCGCATGATCCGCCTCCTCGCCCTCCTGATCCTCTTCGCCCTCCCGGTTCGCGCCGAAGAAGTCGTCGCCGGCCTCAGCCAGAACCGCATCGCCATCACCGCCAGCTTCTCGGGCTCTGACATCCTCGTCTTCGGCGCCGTCAAGCGTGACACCCCGGCGCCCGAGGGCCCGCTTCAGGTCATCATCACCCTGCAGGGCCCGCCCCTCGCCGTCACCGTCCGCCGCAAGGACAAGGTCGCCGGCATCTGGGTCAACACTGATGCCGTCCCCGTCAGCAGCTCGCCCTCCTTCTACGCCATCGCCGCCACCGCCCCCCTGCGCGAGGTGCTGACCGAAACCGAAGACCTGCGCCATGCCGTGTCGATCCCCCGCGCCATCCGTGCCGTCGGCAGCGGGCTCGAGGATGCGGGCGTCTTCACAGATGCGCTGATCCGCATCCGCACCGATGAGGGCTCCTATACGCTTAATGAAACCGGGGTGGAGCTGGCCGAGGAAACCCTGTTCCGCACCCGCTTTATCCTGCCCGCGAACCTGACAGAGGGCGCCTATCGCACCCGCATCCTGCTCACCCGCAATGGCCAAGTGATCGACAGCCATGAAACCATGGTCGACGTTCGCAAGGTCGGGCTGGAGCGCTGGCTCTTCGCCCTCTCGCGCGAACAGCCGCTGATCTATGGCCTGCTATCCCTTGTGCTGGCGGTGACCGCCGGCTGGGCCGCCTCGGCCGCCTTCCGCTATATCCGCAGCTAAGGCGGCGGGGGCGGAACCTTTCCCGGCCCGCGGGAGTTGTCCCTCGTGGAATGGCAATATGCCGTCCTTACGATTTGGAGACGACAGATGTCACGCTTTACATTCGCAGCTTTCCTTTCTGCCCTCGCCCTTGGTGCGGCCTCGCCCGCCCTTGCGGTCACCGAGGTGAAAGAGGTCGAAGTGTCCATTGACCTGAACGCCATCAACAACCCGCAGGCCGCCACGGTCTGGGGCAATATCGCATCCGATCTGCAGATGGCCATCATCGGCCGGGTCACCGACCGTGTTGACGAAGACGGCGTGAAGATCTCGGTCGATATCAACGAGGTCGAGCTGGCCAACTCGTTCCAGTCGGCGATGGGGATCGCCGATTCCAAGCTGGTCGGCCGGGTGAACATCTCCAGCGAGACCGACAACACCAAGTTCAGCACCTATGATCTTGAGGTCGGCTTCGACCAGGCCTACCTGCCCGTCGGCACCGATATTACCGTGCTGACCATCGAAAGCCCGGTCTATTATGCCACGATGATCGAGCTGTTTGCCGAGCGTGTGGTCGAAAAGCTCGACTGATTTCTGCTGAGCTGATCCTGCCAAGGCCCGCCCGAAAAGGCGGGCCTTTTGCGTGGGTCCTCCCCCAGCCACCCCCGCCGTGGCGAAGGCCATCGCCTTTCGCCACGCCGCGACCTCTCATCCCTCACGGTCGGGCCCCAAAGGCCTCGGTCCGGTCGGATACTTGTGGCGTTCCGGCAGATTGCTGACCCAGATGAAGCCGTGGCATCACCATCAAAGCGAGGAGCCCTTCTGAGACGTTGTGAAGACGTGGAGAAATCGCCGCGATGTGGCTGACGTGGCGCGATAGCGGGCCATCGGCATACACAAACGAGCCGGACGACGATATCCTCGATTCCATATTTGAAGTTCAAGCCGAGAGGTAATGCATGACCAAAATAGTTCGAGGTATTATGGATCGCATACGGGGAGCAGCAAGTGCCAGAAACAACTTTCGGTCTTCCGAGGATTTAGTCGCAAATCTAGAAGGTTTGTTGGCTGCGCTAACATCCGATCCTAACTGGCTTAAAAAAACCGAGCTTCTCCGAGACGCAGACTTCGCGTTCATCGGAAAATTCATTCAGGTCTACTGTTCCGCCGACTTTAATGCGCGGGCGACTATTAATGCTATGCGGTTCATAACCAAGGCGGAGGAAACCGACTTTGCCTCATCTTTGAATGACTCCGATGTAATTTTGCACCTCAAAATCTGTACATCAGAATGGACCGGAGCTCCCCATATCGCGGAAGGTGTTTGCAAGGCAGCTTCTACTCTCGAGATGCATAGAACGCACAGGCACGGGTTTGCTCACTGGGTTGTCCGCAAGGTTCCCAAGCAAGATGCCCTAGTTATCCTGACGAAGAACTCGAAAGAAGCGATACGACGAGATAACTTCGCACAGGGCCGCGACGAAGCAAAATTCGGAATCGTCCAGTTACGCCCGCTCCGGCATGAGTTGGATAAGCTAATGAAACATAGTGATTACCTCGCACGGCTTGCAAGCAATTTGGAGGATAATAGGGATTTGCTTAGATCGGAGCATCTCGCTCGGTCTATTTCGGCGAAGGCTTAACCATAGAGGCGGTCGAACGACGGCACAGTCCCGCAAAGCCGACCCCCACCTTCAGGCAATGCGAGTCGGTTTCGGCTGACGTCGGGCGCAGGGATGCCCTCGGGGGTCAAGACTCTCTGGCACCTGACACCCGCTCCCTCAAAACGCCGCGCGCAACACCCCGATCAGCGCGCCGCTGTCCAGCGCAACCGGGTTCCCCGCCATCGAGGATGACCCCGCCGCGAGCGCCGCCACCTCGGGCACATCGCCCGCCGCCATCCCCATCTTCCCCAGCCGCGGCAGCCCCTGCGCCGCCGACCAGCCCGCCAGCGTCTCCGCTGCCTCACCCGGCGCTCCGCCCAAGGCCGCGGCAATCCACCCCGCCACCTCGGCCAGCCGCTCCGCCGCGACCCCCTCGGCCCGCGCAATGTTCGCCGCCAGCACATGCGGCAGCAGCGCGCCGCACACCGCCCCATGCGGCGCAGATGCCATCCCGCCGATCGGCCCCGCCAGCCCGTGCACCGCGCCAAGGCCCGCATTGGCCAGCGCCAACCCACCGCACAAGCTCACCCAGGCCAGATCGTCGCGCGCCCCCGCATCCTCGCCCTCCATCAACCGCGCCAGCGCCCGCAGCCCCAGCGGGATCGCATCGCGGCACAGCGCATCCGTCAGCCGGTTCGCTTTATTCGACACGTAAGGCTCGATCACCTGCGTCACCGCATCCAGCCCGCTGGCCAGCGTCACGCTACGCGGGCAGCCATCGGTCAGCGCCGGATCCACAATCGCCAACAGCGGCAGCATCCGCGCATCGCGCAAGGACACCTTGCGCCGCGCTTCGGGCACCGCGATCACCGCGTTCTTGGTCACCTCGGCGCCGGTGCCCGCCGTCGTCGGGATCGCCACGAAGGGCAGCGGCGGCGCATCCAGCGGCAGCCCGCGACCCACCACCTCCAGATGGTCCAGCATCGGCCGCGGCGCCGGGGCCAGCGCGGCAATGGCCTTGCCGCAATCAATCACCGCGCCGCCGCCCAGCGCCACCACCGCCCGCACACCCGCGCCGCGCGCCAGCCGGATCCCGTCCTCGATCAGCGCGATGTCGGGCTCGCGCGGACAGCTGAACACGCTCACCCCCACTCCCAGCCGCTGCAGCGCCAGGATCAGCGGATCGGCGCGCTGGCCGCTGGCACCCTGCACCACCAGCACATTGCGCCCCTGCCGCGCAACATACTCCGCCGCCCCCTCCACGGTGCCGCGGCCAAAGCGGATCTCGGTCGCGGTCAGGAAGGAAAACGGCGGGGTCATGGGCAAGCCTCCGGATCGGCGACGGCACAGAACGCGCAGCCTATTGCCCTTAGGTCGGTCGGAATGGGTGCCTCGTCAAGCGCCGGGGAGGGCGAAATCGTATGTATGCAATACATACGGTTTCTGCATGGTTTCTGCATACCTTTCACATCGGGGCCGCCCCACCCGGAGCGGCCCCCTCGCTTACCCCCGCAGGTAGGCCTCGAGGCTATCGTCCAGCGCATCCTTCCAGGGCGTGTGATGCGGCTCCGCCATCGTCCCGGTCATCACCGAGCGATAGGAGTGGTTGCGGAAGGCCATGATATCATTGGCTTTATGATCCTTCCATTCAAAGAAGGCCTCGCAGGCGCCGTCCACATCGAAGCTGGGATAATCGGTCTCGGCGATCAGCTCCTTCACGTAATCGCCCTGATAATGGATCGCGTCATGGCTGTCCTTGCCCGCATCCTCCCCCGCCACCCGCAAAACGACATCCGCCGCCCTTTCGTCCTCCCCTGGAATTGCAATTTTCCCCAGGATTGCGTCGCGCACCCACCAGGCCTGCGCGTCGAACATGTTGAAGGTAAACCATTGATCTTGCATGCCAAGATAGAACAGCTTGGGATTTTTCACCCAGACCACACCCTTGTAAAGATCGGCAATCGCCAGCCGGTTCGCCGTCTTCAGCCGCAGATCATCGGGCAGGAACGGGAAGTGATGCTTGTACCCGGTACACAGGATAATCGCGTCCACCTGCTTGGTCGTCCCATCCGCAAACGTCGCACGGTTCCCCTCAACCCCTTGCAAAAGCGGAACTTCTGTCCAGTTCTCCGGCCAGTCATAGCCCATCGGCCCGGTCCGGTGCGACACGGTGATCGACTTCGCGCCATACTTCCACAGCTGCGAGCCGATATCCTCGGCAGAATAGGACGTCCCGATCAGCAGCACATCCTTGCCCGAAAATTCCCGCGCATCGCGGAAGTCATGCGCGTGCAGGATGCGGCCGTTGAAACTGCCAAACCCCGGATATTCCGGCACATTCGGCACCGAGAAGTGCCCCGAGGCGATGATCACATGGTCGAAGGTCTCCGAATAAACCGTGTCCTTCAGCAGGTCATGCGCCGTCACGGTGAACATCCCCGTGCCTTCGTCATAAGCCACCCAGCGCACGGGAGAGCAGAAGCGGATCCAGTCCCGCACCCCGGCCTTCTTCACCCGGCCCTCGATATAATCCACCATCACCGCCCGCGGGGGGTAGCTGGCGATCTGCTTGCCGAAGTGTTCCTCGAAGGAATAGTCTGCGAATTCAAGGCCTTCCTTGGGGCCATTGGTCCACAGATAGCGGTACATGCTGCAATGCACCGGCTCGCCATGCTCATCGAGCCCGGTGCGCCAGGTGTAGTTCCACAACCCGCCCCAGTCGCTCTGCTTTTCAAAGCAGACCACCTCGGGGATCTCCTCGCCCTTCTGGGCCGCGGACTGGAAGGCGCGCAACTGCGCAAGGCCGGACGGGCCGGCCCCGATGACTGCAACTCTCATGCTTTGGTCCCCTGTTGTCGATTGTCTTGGCCGGTCCCCGTCAATCCGGGAATATCCCTGGCGAGGTCGGCGCGCCGTCATCATGGCGTTTCAGCCAGTCGATGGTGGTCTGGCGATATCGGCTGAGGCCCTTGTAGGTGGCCAGTTCTTCGGGCAGCGTCTCCAGCACCCGCGGCAGGCGACGACCCCATTTCGGCACCGTCACCACCTCGTCCATGCGCATCATGTAGCCGCGGATCACGAACAGCATGCCGTTCGACCGCGGCAGCCGCCACAGGCTTTGCAGTTCCACCCGCAGATGGACCTTCTGGCCCACATTCTCGGGCGTGACCGTGGTCCGATCCGGCCCCCATTTGGGGTAGTTCTCGGGGCTGGTATCGAGCCGCGGGTTGATCGTCATCGTCCAGTTCAGCCGCCGCACGGGCTTGCCCAGTTGCAGATTCAGCAGGTATTTCAAGGCCCTGTCGAACACCCCCATCTGCGGGGCCAGCGGCACCGGTGCGTGCCATTCGTGGAAGTTCATGCCCACGTCGAAATCCAGCGACCAGTCGGCCTGCGCGGTGATCATCCCGGCATCCATCCACAGGTTGCCGTCGCGCTGGTCCATCAGCGCGATATCGCCTTGGGTCTGCCGGCAGATATAGTCCAGCGGCTCGCGCGGCAGGGTCGAGCGATCGCCGAAGGTGAAGGTATCGTCGATCCCCAGCGGCCGGTTGATCCAGCGCCACTGATCGCCGTTCCGCGTGAGCGTGAACAGATGCGGATAGGCCCGCGCCTGCTCCTCCATCAGCAGTTCCAGCGTATCCCATTGCGCCAGCATCATATGCGGCAGCGCCTGATAGCGCAGCGGATCCTCGGCCAGCACCTGCGCCCGGTCGGCCATTTCGGCTACATAATGCTCATCCACGTCGATGAGGTGCTCGAAGGCCGAACCCGGCAGGCCAGGCACATGCGGCTCGATATTCACCGAATAGCGGTAGTGGTCCTCATGGAACGGAAACGGGAAATGCCGAATGTTCTCGGGGCTGTTGGCATAGGAGAAATCGCCGCGGAAGGTTTCTTCCCGGAAGGTCTCGGGCCGGTGCGTCGCGCTATAGGCTGTGTCCATCACAGGGTCTCCCTCAAAGGTTCAGCACGAGCCGGTCGCCGGAAAACCGCGACATGCAGATCATGATCGTGCGGCTTTCGGCGCGTTCCTCGGGCGTCAGGAAATGGTCGGCGTGCAGGATGGTGCCGCGGAACTCGACGACCTTGGTCGCGCATTCCCCACAGACGCCGCCGCGGCAGAGGTAGCGCGGGTTCACCCCGGCCGCCTCCAGCGCCTCCAGCAGGCTCTGGTCCGGGCCCACGGCAACTTCGCGGCCGGACTCCGCCAGCGTCACGGTGAACGGGTCTCCGGGGGGCGGGGCCATGAAATGCTCGGAATGCAGCGCCTGTTCGGGCCAGCCCGCGTTGCGCGCGGTGTCCAGCACCGCCCCCATCAGCCGCTCTGGCCCGCAAGTGTAGAGATGCGTCCCAAGCGGCTGGTTCTCCACCAGCGCCGCCAGCGGCAGGCGCGCACCCTCATCGGCGGCATAGATCTTCACCCGCGGGCCATAGCGATCCTGCAACACCCCCGCAAAGGCCGCCGCGGCGCGCGAGCGCACGGCGTAATGCAGCTCGAAGGCCAGCCCTGCCCGGGCGAATTGCGCCATCATCGCCACGAAGGGGGTGATGCCGATACCGCCCGCCACCATGATATGCTTCTTCGCTCGCCAATCGGGGGAGAAGAGGTTGGTCGGCGCGCCCACCACCAGCACATCGCCCACCGCCAGCCGCTCATGGATGAAGGCCGATCCCCCGCGCGAGGTGGCGGCGCGGGCCACCGCGATCTCATAGCCGGTCCGGTCGTCCGGGTCGCAGCACAGCGAATAGGGGTTGCGGCGGGTGACACCGCCATCTTGCATCGCAACCACCACATGTGCGCCGCCCGAGAAGGCCGGCAGCGCCCCGCCATCCACCGGCTCCAGCCGCACCCGGCGGATGCCGGCGGCCTCGTCATGAAGCGCGGTCACCCGCATCTGAAGATCACCCTTCACAGATACAGCTCCTCGGGCGGGGGCACGGCGCCCGGTTCCTCGGCATCGATGTTCACGCCCTGAAAGGCCCCCAGCCGCCGGGAATAGTGGTCGCGGACGAACAGGCTCAGCCCGCAATGGCTGCAGACGAAGGGCGAGGCGGTCACCCCCTCTGTCACGCCCTTGCAATGCACGCATTGCACCCGCCGCGCGAGCGAGCCGCGATGTTCGGTGATGACCGAGGCCGGATCGATCCCATGCGCCGCCGCCACCTGCATCGCCTGCCCGATGAACCCCTCGGTCCCCGCCAGATAGAGCCGGGTGCCCATGTGCGAGCGCGACAACTCCACATCCAGCCGCCCCAGCAGTGGCTGCACCGTCGGCGCGGCCCAGAATGCCGCCCCCAGCGTCTGCAGCGCGCCGTGATGGCCCACCCCAAGCGAGCCGCGCGCGACATAGAGGATCTGGCTGCGCCCCAGCACCGCGGGCGTCAGGCTGCCCGCAATGTCCAGCAGGGCCCCCGCGCCCTCGCCTTCCAGCGCGAAGATGTGGCGCCGGGCCAGCGGCGCGATGGCAAGCCCGGGATAGATCGGGCGGCTGCGGATGGCATCAATCTGCATCGCTTCACCCTCAGCCGATCGCCGTGCGCTTTTTCTTCTCGGGGTCGTCGAAGGGTAGCTTGTGCGCCACAGCCGGGATCGCCTTGCCGCCGACCGTCAGCGGCGTGCCGTGCACCGCGCAGCCCACCTCCAGCCGGGCAATCGCCATCGACTGCCTGGTGATCGCCGAATAGCTCGGGCAGGTCACCACGCCGACCTGAGTATCCCCGGCAAACACCGCATCCCCCAGATCGCAGGGCCCCTCCGCCTCCAGCAGCAGCCCGTAGATCTTGAACCGCTCCTTGCCCTTCAGCCGGGCATGTTCCTCGGCCCCGCGGAAGCCGGTCTTGCCCGGGCTGACGGTGAAGTCGAGGCCCAGTTCCCACAGGCTGTCGCCCGGGCCCTGATCGGCAAAGGGGTACATCTGCGAATTGTCGTAAGGGTAGAACAGCAGGTAGCTTTCCACCCGCAGCATATCGAGCACCGAGAAGCAGCAGGGGATGATCCCCATCTCGGCCCCTTCCGCCAGAATCGTGTCCCAGACCAGCGGCGCATCCTGCCCCCGCACGAAAATCTCATACCCCCGCTCGCCGGTATATCCGGTGCGCGAAATCATCACCGGCGCGCCGAACAGGGTGGTCTGCATGTGGTGGAAATATTTCAGATCGCGGATGCCCGGCACATGCTTGGCCAGAAAATCCACCGCCACGGGGCCTTGCAGCGACAGGTCGTGCAGGTCGTCATCGAACAGCACAGCGACGTTGCGGCCAACGCATTGCTTGACGATCTCCTCATGCGCGGTGCCCGATCCATGGACGACCATGAAGGCGTTCGGCCCGGTGCGGTAGATGATGCAATCGTCGGTGAAGAAGCCCTTGTCGTTGAGGATGCAGGCATAGACCGACCGGCCCGGCGTGACCTTGGCAATATTGCGCGTGGTGACATAGTCCAGCACCGCAATCGCGTGGGGGCCGACCAGATGCAGCTTCTTCAGGCCCGACACATCCATCAGCCCGGCCTTGGTGCGGATCGCGGTATGTTCGTCCTGAATGTCCTTGGCATAGGTCCAGGCGGTGCCCATCCCGCTCCAATCTTCAAGGTTGGAGCCAAGAGCGCGGTGCCGGTCCGCAAGGGCCGAAAAACGCCAGCTGAGAGCCATCATGTTCCCTGTCGTGTTTATTAGGCGGAATATTTATTTCTTCACTATGCGTGGCGCGGTGCGCCTCGCAAGTGTTTCGGCCAGCATCGGGGATGCTTTCGCACGCGCGGCGTGAAATCTTCGGCAAGTGCGAAAAATTGCGGCAGCAGTGAAACGGCACGCGGCCGAAGCGGGCCAAAACGTCGAATCGCGGTATCTTGGATGTCTATTTTCCGCGCCGGAAAAAGCGCGAGCGGGCATAAAGCTCTTCCAGCCGCTTCATCCGGGTCTGGGTGCTGTCCCATGTCAGGCTCTGCACGCTCGCCAGCAGCGTCTCCACCAGCACCTGAATGGCGACGGTGGAATCCCAGGCGGACGGCACCTCCACCTGCGCCGAAAAGCGGTAGCGGGCATGGGCGGCGGCAGGCGAAACCCAGGGGTCGGTGATCAGCACCACTTCTGCCCCTTGCTCCGCCGCCATCTCGACGACCTGCAGCACCGCGTTCTCATAGCGACGGATATCGAAGGCCAGCAGGATGTCCCCCGGCCCCATGTCCAGCAGCGCCGGCGGCCAGGCGTTCGACATGTCAGAGATCAGCGTCACCCCGGGCCGGATCACCTTCATATGCGTCACGAAGTAATCGGCCATCGCATGGGTGATGCGCCCGCCCATCGCAAACAGCCGCCGCTGCGGGTCGGCCATCAGCGCCGCCACCGCGTCGAACTCGGCATGGTCGATCTGCGCCAGCGTCGCTTGCAGATTGCCCAGAACCGCATCCGCAAAGCGGTTCAACACATGGGTGTCCGGCACGCCCCCCGCCCAACGGTCATGCTTGGCGAGCGGAGAGATCAGCCGCTCTTCCAGCTCTGCCCGCAGGCTGGATTGCAGATCGGGATACCCCCTGAATCCCAGCTTCTGCGCCAACCGCACGACTGTCGGCGAAGACACCTCGGCCGCCCGCGCCAGCGCAGTGATCGACCCAAGCGCGGCGACCGGATAGTTGCGCTGGATATGGCTCGCCAATTGCCGTTCAGCCCGGGTCAGCCCGTCAAAGGCGGCCCGGATCTGCTCTTCGATGGTCACTGCTGCCGCCAAAACGGGCACCCCCTGCTGCGGCCCGACTCGAGGGGGCCAAGAACAGTTTGTAACAGAGCGCGGAACTTTGAAATGATATTGACAGAAACCAACTCGGCGGTGAGCCTCCACCGGCGACAAGGGCAAGAATCGCGCAAGACTCGACTGGGATGGTGGGATGACGGCAACTCTGCTTCAGCCGGAAGACGTGGTCACCGTGGAAAATCCGGGTGCGGCGGGGCCGTTCCTGATCGTCTGCGAACATGCCTCCAACGCCTTCCCCGCGCCCTTCGGCAGCCTCGGCCTGACCGAGGCGCAGCAGCTGGCCCATATCGCCTGGGATCCGGGCGCGCTTGGCCTTGCCCGCGGGCTTGCGGCGCGGCTGGGGGCGCCGCTGGTGGCCGCCCGCGTCTCAAGGCTGATCTACGACCTGAACCGCCCGCCGCACTCTGCTGGCGCAATGCCCGCCCGCAGCGAAACCCATGACATTCCCGGCAACGCGGGCCTGACCGACGCGGACCGGCTGGCCCGGACCGAAGCGATCTACCTTCCCTTCCACGCCGCGCTGCGGGCAGAAATCGCCCGGCGGCTGGCCCGTGGCCGTCCCCCGGTTATCGTGACCGTCCACAGCTTCACCCCGATCTGGCACGGCACCCCCCGCAGTGTGGAGTTCGGCGTGATCCATGATGCCGATCCGTCGCTGGCCCTCGCCACCGTCGCCGCCGCCCGCAAGACGGGCCTGCGCGCCGAGCTGAACCAGCCCTATTCCGCCGCCGACGAGGTGACGCATACCCTGCGCCTTCAGGCCTCGCCTCTCGGCCTTGCCAATGTCATGCTGGAGATCCGCAACGACCTGATCGCCTCGTCCGCCGCGCAGGAGGCGATGGCGGAGACGCTCGCCCCCGTGCTGCACCAGACCGAAACCGACCAAGCCGGGACTGCCGCCTGACATGCCCAACTGGATGAAAACCTATGTGAAGACGGTCGAGGCGGTAAACTACCGCGTCGGCCGCTTCGCCATGTATCTGCTGTTTGTCATCATGGCGATCCTGATCTGGTCCTCGGTCACCAAGGCGATCCGGATGCCGGCGATGTGGACGCTGGAAATGGCGCAGTTCACGCTCGTCGCCTATTACCTTCTTGGCGCGCCCTATTCGATGCAGCTTGGCAGCAACGTGCGGATGGACCTGCTCTACAGCCGGATGCGCCCCCGCACCCAGGCGCTCTGGGATGCCTTCACCATCTTCGCGCTGATCTTCTATCTGGGCGTGATGCTCTATGGCGCGGTCGAAAGCACCATCTACGCGGTCGAGGTTGGCGAGCGCAGCCCCTCGCCCTGGCGCCCCTATCTGTGGCCGTTCAAGACCATGATCTGCGCCGCCTTCGTGCTGATGATCCTTCAGGCCTTCGTCCACCTCTTCCGCGACATCGCGGTCCTGCGGGGCGAGGAGCTGTGATGTCCTACGAACTGATCGCCGCGCTGATGTTCTCGACCATGCTGCTGATGATGATCACCGGGCAGCGGGTGTTCGGCGCCGTCGGCTTCGTCGCCGTCGTCTTCGCCATGCTGCTCTGGGGCGAGGGCGGCACCGACATGGGCTTTTCCTCGATCATGAAGCTGATGAAGTGGAACGCGCTGCTGACGCTGCCGATGTTCGTGTTCATGGGCTATGTGATGAGCGAGAGCCGCCTTGCCTCGGACCTTTACCGCATGTTCCACGTCTGGTTCGGGCCGATGCCGGGGGGCCTTGCGATCGGGACCATCCTGCTGATGGTGCTGATCTCGGCGATGAACGGGCTGTCGGTCGCAGGCATGGCCATTGGCGCCACCATCGCGCTGCCCGAACTGGTGCGGCGCAACTATGACAAGCTGATGATCTCGGGCGTGATCCAGGCCGGGTCCAGCCTTGGCATCCTGATCCCGCCTTCCGTGGTGCTGGTGCTCTTCGCGCTGATCGCGCGCCAGCCGGTCAGCCAGCTGTGGCTGGCGGGGATCTTCCCCGGCCTGCTGATGGCCACCCTGTTCATCGCCTATATCGCCATCCGGTCATGGCTGAACCCCGCCCTCGCCCCGCCGATCTCGGCCGAGGAGCGCGCGACCATCACCCGCGGCGAGAAATTCGCCCTGCTGCGCGCCGGCCTGCTGCCGCTGCTGATCTTCGCCGCGATGATGGTGCCTTTCGTCAAGGGCTGGACCAGCCTGACCGAAAGCTCTGTCATCGGCGCGTTGACGACGGTGGGGGCGGCGATGCTGAAGGGCCGCTTCACGCGCGAGGTGTTCGAGGTCGCCACCCGCAACACGCTCGCCATCACCACGATGTTCATGCTGATCATCATGGCCGCGCTGTCCTTTGGCGCGGTGTTCGACGGCCTCGGCGCCGGCCGCGCCATCCGCGGGGTGTTCCTGGAGGATCTGGGCCTTTCCCGCTGGGAAGTGCTGATCCTGATGCAGCTGTCCTTCCTGGTGATGGGCATGTTCCTTGACGATACCGCGATGCTGGTCATCGTCGCGCCGGTCTATGTGATGCTGGCGAAAGAGCTGGAGTTCGACCTGATCTGGTATGGCATCCTCTACACCATCACCTGCCAGATCGCCTATCTGACCCCGCCTTTCGGCTACAACCTGTTCCTGATGCGTGCCCTTGCCCCGCCAGAGTTCGACCTGCCGGTGATCTACCGATCCGTGATCCCCTTCGTGCTGGTGATGCTGCTGACGCTGGTGCTGCTGATGATCTTCCCGCAGATCGCGCTGTGGCTACCAGAGACGATCTACGGGCGATGACGCCCCCGCCCTTTGTGATGGAGACCTGCCGATGCCCGCAAACATGACCTTCGACACGCTGAAGGCTGCTGTCAGCAGTGGCGAGATCGACACAGTGCTGACCTGCATCGTCGACATGCAGGGCCGGCTGATGGGCAAGCGCTTCCACGCGCAGCATTTCATCGACTCAGGCTATGACGAGACCCATTGCTGCAACTACCTCGTGGCGACGGATATCGAGATGGTCACGGTGCAGGGCTACAAGGCCACCAGCTGGGCCGCGGGCTATGGCGACTATGTCATCAAGCCCGACCTCGCCACGCTGCGCCTTGTCCCCTGGTTGCCCGGCACGGCGATGGTGATGTGCGACCTCTTGGACCACCACACCCATGACCTCGTGCTCCATGCCCCCCGGTCGATCCTGAAACGCCAGATCGCCCGGGCCGAGGCGATGGGCTTCACCCCCTACATGGCGACGGAACTGGAGTTCTTCCTGTTCCAGGACAGCTTCGATGCGCTCTTCGACCGCGGCTATCGCGGGCTGCAGACTCTGGGCCGCCACAATGCCGATTACGCGATCTTCGCCACGACCAAGGAAGAAGCGGTGATGCGCGCCATCCGCAATGGCCTCTATGGTGCCGGCATCCCCATCGAGAACTCCAAGGGCGAAGCCGAGGCGGGGCAGGAAGAGATCAACGTCAAGTATTCGGACGCGCTCGACACCGCCGACATGCATTCCATCGTCAAGAATGGCATCAAGGAAATCGCGCATGCCGCGGGCCATGCCGTGACCTTCATGGCGAAATACGACCATGCCCGCGCCGGGTCTTCCAGCCATGTCCACCAGTCGCTCTGGGCGGGTGGCAAGAATGCCTTCCACGACCCCGAGGCAGAGCATGGCATGTCGGCGCTGATGCGCAGCTACATCGCCGGGCAACTCGCCCATGCCCGCGACCTGACCCTTTGCCTCGCGCCCTATGTCAACAGCTACAAGCGCTTCGTGGTCGGCATGTTCGCGCCCACCAAGGCGGTCTGGAGCCTCGACAACCGCACCGCCGGCTTCCGCGTCTGCGGCGAGGGCACGAAGGGCGTGCGGGTGGAATGTCGCATCGGCGGTGCCGATCTGAACCCCTATCTTGCGATGGCGGCGCTGCTGGCCGCGGGGCTGGACGGGATCGAGAAGCAGATGGAGCTGGAGCCGGCCATCTCGGGCGACATCTATCAGGCCGGTGCGCTGCGCGAGGTGCCGAAAACCCTTGGCGAGGCCGCCGCGCTGATGCAAGGCAGCGAGATGCTGCGCGCCGCCTTCGGCCCCGATGTGGTCGACCATTACCACCGCGCCGCGCTGTGGGAGATCGAGGAACAGAACCGCGTGGTCACCGACTGGGAGGTCGCGCGGGGCTTTGAACGCGCCTGAAGGCGCAACGGATTTTCGCGCCCCAGCGGCGCGCAACAGGCGCCGGGATAGGCGCAGAGGATGACATGACCAGAATGATCCAATGTATCTCGCCGGTGGACGGCAGCACCTATGCCGAGCGCCCTGCCCTGCCGCTTGCAGAAGCTGAGGCCGCCGTGGCCCGCGCCCGCGCCGCGCAGAAGGACTGGGCCGCACTTCCGCTGGCCACCCGCATCGAAAAGGTGAAGGCCGGCGTCGAGGCGCTGAATGGCATGAAGGACCGCATCGTCGAGGAGCTGGCCTGGCAGATGGGCCGCCCCACGCGTTTCGGCGGCGAGTTCGGCGGCGTCAATGACCGCACCGCCTATATGTCGGACATCGCGGCAGAGGCGCTGGCCCCCATTGTCGTCGAAGCCTCGGACAAGTTCGAACGCCGGATCGAACGCGCGCCGGTCGGCGTGGTCTTCGTGCTGGCCCCCTGGAACTACCCCTACCTGACCGCGATCAACACCATCGTCCCGGCGCTGATCGCCGGCAACGCGGTCGTGCTGAAACATGCCAGCCAGACGCTTCTGGTCGGCGAACGGCTGGCCGAGGCGTTGCACGCGGGCGGCGTCCCGGCGGATGTATTCCAGAACGTGGTGCTGGACCATGACACCACCGAAGCCCTGATCGCCGCCCGCGCCTTCAACTTCATCAACTTCACAGGCTCCGTCGCTGGCGGCGCCGCGATGGAGCGCGCCGCTGCCGGCACCTTCACCGGGCTGGGGCTGGAGCTTGGCGGCAAGGATCCGGGCTATGTCGCCGCCGATGCCGACCTCGATGCCGCGGTCGACAGCCTGATGGACGGCGCGATGTTCAACGCTGGCCAGTGCTGCTGCGGGATCGAGCGGATCTATGTCCATGAAAGCCTCTATGACGCTTTCGTGGAAAAGGCCGTGGCCTGGGTGAAGACGCTGAAGCTTGGCAATCCCTTCGACGCCGACAGCACCCTTGGCCCAATGGCCAATGCCCGTTTCGCCGCCGTGGTCCGTGCGCAGGTTGCCGAGGCCGTTGCCGAAGGCGCGACCCCGCTGATCGACCCCGCGCTCTTCCCCGCCGATGATGGCGGCGCCTATCTGGCCCCGCAGGTGCTGACGAACGTCACCCACCAGATGCGGGTCATGCGCGAGGAGAGTTTCGGCCCCGTCGTCGGGATCATGCCCGTCAAGGACGATGCCGAGGCCATCGCGCTGATGAACGACTCGCCCTACGGCCTTACCGCCTCGATCTGGACGGCGAGCGCGGACCGCGCGGCCGCCATCGGCGACCAACTCGACACCGGCACCGTGTTCATGAACCGCTGCGACTATCTCGACCCGGCCTTGTGCTGGACCGGCTGCAAGGATACCGGCCGCGGCGGCAGCCTGTCGGTCCTCGGCTTCCACGCCGTGACCCGCCCGAAATCCTACCATCTCAAGAAGGTGACGAAATGACGACGCCCAAGGCGAACTGGTCCTACCCGACCGCGGTGAAATTCGGCGCGGGCCGGATTGCGGAACTGGCTGAGCATTGCAAGGCGGCGGGCCTGACCCGGCCGCTGCTGGTCACCGACAAGGCCCTTGCCAGCCTGCCGATCACCGCGCAGGCGCTGGACATCCTGGAGGCTGCGGGCCTCGGCCGCGCCGTGTTTTCGGACGTGGACCCTAACCCCAACGAGCACAACATGGCCGCCGGCATCGCGGTCTATCTTGCCGGCGGGCATGATGGCGTGGTGTGCTTCGGCGGTGGCTCGGCGCTCGACCTTGGCAAGATGATCGCGCTGATGGCCGGCCAGCCGGAAGCGCTCTCGGTCTGGGATCTGGAGGATATCGGTGACTGGTGGACCCGCGCCGATGCCGCGAAGATCGCCCCCATCGTCGCGGTGCCCACCACCGCGGGCACGGGCTCGGAGGTTGGCCGCGCGGGCGTGCTGACCAACTCCGTCACCCACAAGAAGAAGATCATCTTCCACCCCAAGCTGCTGCCCGTGGTCACGATCTGCGACCCCGAACTCACGGTCGGGATGCCCAAGTTCATCACCGCCGGCACCGGCATGGATGCCCTCGCGCATTGCCTCGAGGCCTATTGCTCGCCCTTCTACCACCCGATGAGCCAGGGCATCGCGCTGGAGGGGATGCGCCTGGTGCTGGAAAACCTGCCCACCGCCTATGCCGAACCCGGCAACCTCGCCGCCCGCGCCGAGATGATGTCCGCCGCCGCCATGGGCGCGGTGGCGTTCCAGAAGGGCCTCGGCGCGATCCATTCGCTCAGCCACCCGATCGGCGCGGTCTACGGCACCCATCACGGCACCACCAATGCCGTGGTGATGCCGATGGTGCTCGACTTCAACCGCGCCGCGATTGAAGAGCGCATCACCCGCGCCGCCGCCTATCTGGGCATCGAGGGCGGGTTCGACGGCTTCCGCGCGCGCATCATGGACCTGCGGGCGCTGCTGGCGATCCCCGAGACCCTCACCGCCATGGGCGTCGATCCCTTGCGGCTGGATGAGCTGACCGAGATGGCGCTGGAGGATCCCTCCTGCGGCGGCAACCCCATCGAGATGACGCGAGAGAATACCCGCGCCCTCTTCGCCGCCTGCATGTGATGCCAGAGTCCGTCCGCACCGAGATTGCCGTGATCGGCGCCGGCGTGGTCGGGCTCACCATCGCGCTGCGACTGGCCCGGGCGGGGCATGAGGTGGTGATCCTCGACCCCGCCCTGCCCGGCTCGGGCGCCAGCCACGGCAATGCCGGCACCGTCGCCGATTACGCCGTGCAACCGGTCGGCACCCCGGCCGTGCTGCGCGCCCTGCCGTCCCTGCTCTTCGACCGCAACTCCCCACTGGCCATCCGCCGCGCCGCCCTGCCCTCGCTGGCCCCGTGGCTGCTGCGCTTCGCCCGCCAGTCGCTGCCGGGTGCGGCGGAACGGAACGCCCGGGTGCTGGCGGGTCTGCTGTCCGACGCAGCCCCGCGCTGGTCCGATCTGGCGGCGGAGATCGGCGGCGAGGCAATCCTGCAGCACAAGGGCTGCATCTACCTCTACGAGCGCGCCGCCGACCGCCGCGCCGCCGAGGCCGACATCGCCTTCCGCAAGACGCTTGGCGTGACGGTGGAGCTGCTGACCCCGGGCGAACTCGCCGCACTGGAACCCGCCCTGCCCATGGCCGAAGGCGGCGGCGCCTTCTTCCCGCAGGCGATGTTCATGACCGATCCCGGCCAGATGGTTGCGCTGCTGGCCAAGACCGCGACAGATGCCGGGGCCACGCTGATCCCCGCACGCGCCGACCATCTGCTGCGCAACCTCAACGGCCTCAACCTCACCGGCCCCGACCTGCGCCTTCATGCCCGCCGCGTCATCATCGCCGCCGGCGCCCATTCCCGCGCTCTGGCCGCGCAGGCCGGCGACAAGGTGCCGCTGGATACCGAGCGCGGCTATCACGTCGAATGGGACATGCCGGCCCCGCGCCTCTCGCGCCCCGTCTGCCCCACCGCCCGCGGCTTCTACCTCTGCCCGATGCAGGGCCGTCTGCGCGTCGCCGGGACGGTAGAGCTTGGCGGGCTGACCGCCCCACCCTCGCCCCACCGCATCGCCCGGCTGACGGAGGGCGCGCGCGCGATCTTCCCGGGCCTCGGCGCCCCCAGCCGCGACTGGATGGGCTTCCGCCCCTCGATGCCCGACAGCCTTCCGGTGATCGGCGCCTCGGCCGAGGGGCCCGACGTCATCCACGCCTATGGCCACGGCCATATCGGCCTGACGCTGGCCCCGATCACCGCCGCCATCGTCGCCGCGCTGGTCGCCGGGAAAGCGCCGCCAGTGCCGCTGGCCCCGCTCTCCCCCGCCCGGTTCTAGCCCCGCCGCAGCCGCGCCAGCGGCAGCGCCACGATGAACAGGCACGCCGCCGCCGCCACGATCGACGGGCCCGCGGGCGTGTCCAGCCGCAGCGACATCTGCAGCCCGGCCAGCACCGACAGCATCGACAGCGCCACCGCCAGCACCGCCATCACCTCGGGACTGCGCGACAGGCCCCGCGCCGCGGCGGCGGGGATGATCAGCAGAGCCGCGATCAGCAGCGCGCCCACGATCTTGATCGACACCGCCACCACCAGCGCCAGCGCCAGCGTCAGCGCCAACCGCTCCCGCCGCGGGTCGATCCCCTCCGCCTGCGCCAGCTCCTCGTTCACCGTCGCCGTCAGCAGCCCCTGCCAGCGCCAGACCAGCAGCGCCAGCACCGCCAGCGCCCCGCCCCAGACCCAGAGCAGATCGGCCCGGCTGACCGCCAGAATGTCGCCGAACAGATAGGCCGACAGGTCCACCCGCACATTGGGCAGGAACGACACCGCCACCAACCCGAAGGCCAGCGCCGAATGCGCCAGCACCCCAAGCGCCGTGTCCATCGCGTGCCCGCGCCCGGCCAACGCCGAGACGGTCGCCGCCATCCCAAGCGCCACGATCAGCGTACCGGCATAAAGCGGCAAGCCGCTGGCAAAGGACAGCGCCACGCCGAGGATCGCCGCATGGGCCGTCGCATCGCCGAAATAGGCCATGCGCCGCCAGACCACAAAACTGCCAAGCGGCCCGGTCGCCAGCGACAGGCCGATGCCCGCCAGCCCGGCCCGCATGAGGAAATCATCCAGCATCGTGGGCTCCATGTTGGCAGTCCGGCCCATGCACATGATGCGGATGCGCCGGGTCATGGCCATGCCCGTGATCGCTGTCATGGTCGTGGTCATGCTCGTGCCGATACAGCGCCAGCGCCCCGCCAGTCCCCAGCCCGAACATCGCGCGATATTCCGGCGCGTCGGTCACCACCTGCGGCGTGCCCTCGCAGCAGACATGGCCGTTGAGGCAGATCACCCTGTCCGTCGCGCTCATCACCACATGCAGATCGTGGCTGACCATCAGGATGGCGGCACCGGTCTCGGCCCGCACCTCCTCGATCAGCCGGTAGAAGCCGGCGACCCCCGGCTGGTCGAGGCCCTGTGTCGGCTCATCCAGCATCAGGATCCCCGGCCGCGCCAGCAGCGCGCGGGCCAGCAGCACCCGCTGGAACTGCCCGCCCGAGAGGCCCGACATCTGCCGCCTTCCCAGATCGGCCACGCCCACCCGGGCCAGCGCCGCGGCGGCATCGGCATCCGCTACCCGGCGCGGCAGCGACAGGAAGCGCCGCACCGTCATCGGCAGCCCGGCATCGACCTGCAACCGCTGCGGCACATAGCCGATGCGCAGCCCCGGGCCGCGCTGAACAGTACCCGAAGCTGCCGGCGCCAGCCCGATCAGCGCCCGGATCAAGGTAGACTTTCCCGACCCATTAGGACCGACGACGGTGACAATCTCGCCCGGCGCTATCGAAAAATCGACATTTGCCAGCACAGCCACCCCGCCATGGCGGACGGTCAGCCCCCGCGCCTCGATCAGGGCTGTCATGCCGCGGCGCCCTCGCGGCAGGCGCCGCAGAGGCCCAGGGCCTCGACCGTCGCGCGCTCGACCGTGAAGCCCACCGCCCCAGCCGCCTTGGCCAGCGCAGCGCGTACCGGCTCGGCGGGCGCCTCGGCCACCGCGTCGCAGGACTTGCAGATCAGGAAGACCGGGCTGTGATCCTCGCCCGGATGCATGCAGGCGGCGAAGGCGTTCAGCCGCCGCACCCGGTGCGCCAGCCCGTGTTCCACCAGAAACTCCAGCGCGCGATAGGCGACGGGCGGCTGGTTGCCGAAGCCCTCGGCCGCCAGCCGGTCAAGCACCTCATAGGCGCCCATCGCCCGGTGCGCCTCCAGCAGGATCTCCAGCACCCGGCGCCGCACCGGCGTCAGCCGCGCGCCGCGTTCCGCCGCCACAGCCTCGGCCCGCGCGAGGGTATCCCCGGCGCAATGGTCGTGGTCATGCTCGGCAAAGGCTAGGGCGGTTTCGGTTTCGGGACTTGTCATGTTACTTTATCACATTTCGCTTGACCTGTTATGCTATAACATAGACAAGGCCCTCCACCCCCACAAGCCACCCCGAAGGATTGCCATGCGCCGCCTCATCGCCCTGACCCTCACTGCCACCCCCGCCTGCCTGATGCTGGCCACCACCGCGCAGGCCGAGGTTCCCGCCGTCGTCACCGACATTCCCGCCGTACACTCGCTCGCTGCGCAGGTGATGGGCGAGCTCGGGCAGCCCGCGATCCTGCTGGAGCAGGGCGGCAATGCGCATAGCTACCAGATGAAACCCAGCCAGGCCCGCGCGCTGCAGAACGCCGACCTGATCTTCTGGATCGGGCCCGAGATGACCCCCTGGCTCGACCGCGCCATCGAGGGCGTGGCGCTGTCCGGCAAGCCGGTGGCGCTACTGCAGGCCGAGGGCACCTTCCGCCGCGAGTTCGGCGACGGCGCCGAGGGGCACGCGCATGAGGGCGAGGGCGACGACCACCCCGAACACGCAGATGACAATGCGCATGACGACCACGCTCATGAAGGCGAGAACCACGAGGGCCATGACGACCACGCCGATGAGGTTCCCGAAGACGACCACGACCACAGCGGCACCGATCCCCATGCCTGGCTCGACCCGGCCAATGCGCAAGCCTGGCTGGGCGTGATCGCCGCCGAACTCGCCGCCGCCGATCCCGAGAACGCCGCCACCTACAGCGCCAATGCCGATGCCGCCTCCGAGGCCATCGCCGCGCTCGACACCCAAATCGCGGCGACTCTCGCGCCGGTGCAGGGCCGCCCCTTCGTCGTCTTCCACGATGCCTATGGCTACTTCGCCGGTCACTACGGCCTGACCATCGCCGGCACCGTCTCGCTTGGCGATGCCGCCGCCCCCGGCGCGGAACGGCTGACCGAGATCCGGCATCTGCTGGAAGACGAAGCCGCCGTTTGCATCTTCCCCGAGGCGCAGCACGATCCCAAGCAGATCGAGGCGCTGGTCGAGGGCACGCCGGTCAAACTCGGCGCCGCGCTCGATCCGTCGGGCAGCAACCTGCCCTTCGGCCCGGACCTCTACCCCGCGCTGCTGACCACGATGGCGGAGACGCTCGAGGGCTGCCTCAAGGACTGATCAGCCCGCAGTCGCCGCGCGATACCAGGCCACGATCTTGGCCCGCTCGGCCGGCTCGATGAACGATACATTGGCGGGCGGCATCGCATGGGTGACGCCCGCCTGCAGGTAGATCTTGCGCGCCTGCAGCGCGATCTGTCCGCCGGTTTCCAGATGCACGCCCTTGGGCGCATAATGGATCCCGTCCCAGCCAGGTTCGGCCGCGTGGCACATCGCGCAGCGGCCCATCACGATATCGGTTACCTCGTCAAACCCCGCCGCCGCCGCAAAGCGCTCCGCCCCCCGCGGCAGCGCCGCCTCCTCGGTATCGGGCTGGAACATCGGCGCGGAAGACAGCCACATGATGACCACGAAGAGGATTGCGGTCGCCGCCCAGGTCCAGTGCGGGTTGCCCTTGCGCGCATGGTGGGTGTTGAACCAGTGCCGGATCGTCACCCCCATCAGAAAGACGAGCGACGCAATCAGCCAGTTCATCTCGCTGGCGAAGGCCAGGGGGTAGTGGTTCGACAGCATCAGGAACACGACCGGCAGCGTCAGGTAGTTGTTGTGGGTGCTGCGCTGCTTGGCGATCTTGCCGTATTTCGCATCCGGCACCCGCCCCGCGATCAGGTCCGCCACCACAATCCGCTGGTTCGGCATGATCACCGCAAACACATTCGCCGTCATGATCGTGGCGGTAAATGCCCCCAGATGCAGCAGCGCCGCCCGACCCGAGAACACCTGCGTATACCCCCAGGCCATCGCCACCAGGATCACGTAGAGGCCGACCATCAGCCGCGTATTGTCATCCCCAAACCGGCTCTTGCAGATCGCGTCATAGATCAGCCAACCCAGCCCCAGCGAGGCCACCGAAATCGCCACCGCCTGCCAGACCGGGATATCCAGCACGTTCGGATCAACCAGATAGAGGTCGGCGCCGAGGTAATAGACCAGCGCCAGCAGCGCAAAGCCCGACAGCCAGGTCGAATAGCTCTCCCATTTGAACCAGATCAGGTCATCCGGCATCTGGTCGGGCGCGACCATGTATTTCTGGATGTGGTAAAAGCCACCGCCATGCACCTGCCATTGCTCGCCGCTCGCACCGGGGGGCAGCGGCACATCCTTGCGCAGCCCAAGGTCCAACGCGATGAAGTAGAAGGACGACCCGATCCAGGCGATGGCGGTGATGACATGCAGCCAGCGCACCGCGAACTCGGCCCAGTCCATGAATATGGCGAAATCACTCATCTTGTCCCCCGGACCTTTTCCGCATCATCGCCGGCCGGCCGCGCCGCACCAGCCCCCGCGCAACGCCACGCCGCACGGCGACCATAGGCCGCATCCCCTGCCCGCCCTTCGGGCAAGGCTGCCACTTTTCCGCGCAATCTCAGCTTCCGCGATAGGTGGAATAGCCATAGGGCGACAGCAGCAGCGGCACATGGTAATGCGCCGCGGCATCGCTCATCCCAAAGCGGATCGGCACCTGATCGAGGAACAGCGGCTCCTCCCCTGCACCCCCGCTCTCGCGCAGATAGTCGCCCGCAAAGAACACCAGCTCATAGGTGCCGACAGCGAATTTCTCCACCGGCAGGATCGGCGCATCCGTCCGCCCGTCGGCATTCGTCACCATCTCCACCAGCTTGCGGTGGCTGTTGCCGGTCACGCGATACAGCGCGATCTTCAGCCCCGCCGCCGGGCAGCCCCGCGCCGTATCAAGAACATGGGTCGTCAGGTATCCGCCCGCCATATCTGCCTCTGGTCTTTCCGCTGTGCCAGCGCCATTCTTGGCCCCGAACCGCGCCAACGGCAAGAGATGCAGATGAACCGCTACCCCCGCAACATGATCGGCCACGGCCCCACCCCGCCCGACGCGGCCTGGCCCGGCGGCGCGAAAATCGCCGTCTCGCTGGTGCTGAACTACGAAGAGGGCGGCGAAAACAACGTCCTGCACGGCGATGCCGGGTCCGAGGCGTTCCTGTCCGACATCGCCGGCGCCGCACCCTGGCCGGGGCAGCGGCACTGGAACATGGAATCCATCTACGAATACGGCGCCCGCGCCGGCTTCTGGCGCCTGCACCGCCTCTTCACCGGCATGTCCATCCCCGTCACCGTCTACGGCGTCGCCACCGCCCTCGCCCGCAGCCCCGAACAGGTGGCCGCAATGCGGTCTGCAGGCTGGGAAATCGCCTCGCACGGCCTCAAATGGGTCGAGCACAAGGACATGCCCGAGGCCGAGGAACGCCGCCAGATCGCCGAGGCGATCCGCCTGCATACCGAGGTGGTGGGGGAGCGCCCGCTTGGCTGGTACACGGGGCGCTGCTCCACCAACACCCTGCGGCTGACGGCAGAGGAAGGCGGCTTCGCCTGGATCTCCGACACCTATGACGATGACCTGCCCTATTGGGTCGAGGTCGGCACGCGGGACCAACTGGTGATCCCCTACACGCTCGAAGCCAATGACATGCGCTTCGCCACGTCGCCCGGCTACACCGAGGGCGAGCAGTTCTTCACCTACCTGCGCGACAGCTTCGACACGCTCTATGCCGAGGGCGAGGCTGGCGCGGCCAAGATGTTCTCGATCGGCCTCCACTGCCGCCTGATCGGCCGCCCCGGCAAGATCGCGGGCCTCAAGCGCTTCCTCGACTATGCGCAAAGCCACGAAGGCGTCTGGTTCCCCCGCCGCATCGACATCGCCCGCCACTGGGCCGAGGCGCATCCGCACCAGCGCGTGGAACGTCCCAGCAAGATGACCCATGCCGATTTCACCGCCCGCTTCGGCGGTATCTTCGAGCATTCCCCTTGGATCGCCGAACGCGCCTGGAACCTTGAGCTTGGTCCCGCCCATGACCGCGCCGCCGGCGTCCACAATGCCCTCACCCGCGTCTTCCGCAGCGCCGCCCGTTCCGACAGGCTGGCGGTGCTGCAAGCCCACCCCGACCTCGCCGGCAAACTCGCCGCCGCGCGCCGCCTGACCGAACATTCCGCCGCCGAACAGGCCGGCGCCGGGCTCGATGCCCTCACCGATGCGGAACGGGCCGAGTTCGAGCGCCTCAACACCGCCTATGTCGCCAAGCACGGCTTCCCCTTCATCATCGCCGTGCGCGACCATGACAAGGCCGGCATCCTCGCCGCCTTCCAGCGCCGCCTGGCCCATGACACCGAAACCGAATTCACCGCCGCCTGCGCCCAGGTGGAACGCATCGCCGAACTGCGCCTGCAAGCGCTGCTGCCGTGAAAGACCGACCATGACCACCTATTACGCCCCCAAGGGCGGCCTGCCGCCGCAAACCCAGCTGATGACCGGCCGCGCCGTCTTCACCGAAAGTTACGCCTTCCTGCCCCGCGGCGTCTTCAGCGACATCGTCACCAGCCTGCTGCCCGGCTGGACCGGCACCCGCATGTGGCTAATCGCAAGGCCGATGTCCGGCTTCTCCGAAACCTTCAGCCAATATGTCATGGAAGTCGCCCCCGGCGGCGGCTCCGACAGCCCCGAACCCGAGGCCCGCGCGCAGGGCGCCATCTTCGTCACCGAAGGCGAGCTCTGGTTGTCGCTCGACGGCCAGGAACACGAGCTCGGCCCCGGCGGCTTCGCCTATATCCCCCCCGGATGTGCCTGGCGCCTGCACAATGGCGCGCACCATCCCGCCCGCTTCCACTGGATCCGCAAGCTGTGGGAGCCCGCCCCCGGCCTCACCCCGCCCGCCGCCTTCGTCACCAACGAGGCCGAGATCGCCCCGACCCCGATGCCAGACACAGAGGGCAAATGGGCCACCACCCGCTTCGTCGATCCCGCCGACCTTGCGCATGACATGCATGTCACCATCGTCACCTTCCAACCCGGAGGCGTGATCCCGTTCGAGGAGACGCATGTCATGGAACACGGCCTCTACGTGCTCGAAGGCAAGGCCGTCTACAAACTCAACCGCGACTGGGTCGAGGTCGAGGCCGGCGATTTCATGTGGCTCCGCGCCTATTGCCCGCAGGCCTGCTACGCCGCCGGCCCCGGCCCGTTCCGCTACCTCCTCTACAAGGACGTCAACCGCCACGCCCAACTCCGCGGCCCGTGGTCCCGCTGAACCCGCCCCCACATTCGTTCTGGTCCAAATATCCTCGGGGGGCGCGGGGGGCAGAAGGCCCCCCGCGTTCTGACGTTTCATGCGGGGCAGACAGCCCCCCGGCTCCGCCAACCAAAGGCACCCCACATGACCCTCCTGCGCCCCCAGCCCCTCACCGCCGCCGCCTTCGCCCCCTTCGGCGATGTGCTCGACGCGTCGGGCACCCCCGACCGCATCATCAATGCCGGCCTCTGCGGCCGCTTCCATGACCGGGCGCAGCTCGACTTCGGCGAGCCCGGCAGCCGCGCCGGCATCTCGATCTTCGACGCGGTGCCCCGACCGCTGCCCTACAGCTTCGATCTGGTCGAACGGCACCCCGAGGGCAGCCAGGCCTTTATCCCGATGAGCCTGCAACCCTTTCTCGTCATCGTCGCCCCGGATGAGGGCGGCACGCCCGGCACTCCCCTCGCCTTCCTCACCGCGCCCGGGCAGGGCATCAACCTGCATCGCGGCACGTGGCACGGCGTCCTCACCCCGCTGCACGCGCCGGGCCTCTTCGCGGTGGTGGACCGGATCGGCCCCGGCGCGAACCTGCAGGAGCATACCTATCCGAAGCCCTTCACTGTGCTCCCGGCATAACCCTCAGAAGTGCTTGCCCCGCGCCGTCACCGGCCAGAGGCACTCCACCACGCCGCCGCGGATCCCCACATACCAGTCGTGCAGGTTCACCGTCGGGTCGCAATGCCCCGGGATCAGCCGCAGCCGGTCCCCCGGGCGCAGCACATCGCCCGGATCGGCCAGCGTGCCATGCTCGTCCGAGGCGCCCACATAGGCCACACCCTCCCGCGCCGAGACCGGCAGCCCGCTCTCCATCGTCATCACCTTCAGCCCGGCATCGCAGACCGCATGGCCCGGGCGGGTCTTCGACATCACCCCCGCCAGCACGAACATCGCATTGCGGAAGGGCGAGGCCACCCTACCGCCCGCATCGAGGTTGCGGCCATAATCGGCATCCATGAAGGCATAGGACCCGCATTGCAGCTCGGTATACACCCCCGACGCGCCCTCATGTCGGAAGCTCCCCGTCCCCGCCCCGGTGACGCAGGGCACCGCAATCCCCGCCGCCTCCAGCGCGGCAACCGTCTCGCGCACCTTGCCCACCACATCCGCAATCGCCGCCGCCCGCTCGGCTTCCGTCCGCAGATGCTGCGCGTTGCCGTGATAGGCCTGCAGGCCGCCAAAGCGCAGTCCCGGCGCGGCAATGATCGCCTGCGCCAGCGCCAACGCCGCCCCGCCCGGCGCCACACCGCAGCGTGCCGCGCCCACATCCACCTCCACCAGCACCCGCAGCTCGGTGCCCGCCTCGGCCACCGCCGCCGCAAGCTCCGCCACGCCCCCGGCATCGTCCACGCAGACCGCCACCCGCGCCCGCCCGGCCAGCCGTGCCAGACGCGCCAGCTTCACCCCGTCCCGCACCTCGTTCGAGATCAGCACATCGCCCACCCCGGCCCGCACCAGCGCCTCCGCCTCGCTGACCTTCTGGCAGCAGACCCCCACCGCCCCCGCCGCCATCTGCATCAGCGCGATATCGGCCGACTTGTGCATCTTGGCATGGGGCCGCAGCGCCACGCCCATGCTGCGCGCCTCCGCCGCCAGCAGCGCGATATTCGCCTCCAGCGCATCGAGATCCAGAATCAGTGCCGGGGTCTGCACCTCGGCCTCGGTCATCCCGATCATCGCGGGCAGGTCATATCCGGGTTCCATCGGCGCTCCTTTTGCATCGCGGCGTGCTGACAGCCGCCTGATCCTTGTCTAACATCGCCCCAGCAGAACCGGAATTGCTGCATTTCTTGGGGGTGGCCGATGCCGGATGAAGCAACAAGGGCGCTGTTCGCCGAGCTTGGGACAAGCCTCGGCCTGTCGCGCCCCGCCGCGCAGTGCTTCGCCGCGATCTGGCGCGCGGCGCAGGCACCCTGCGCCGATGATCTGGTGCTGCGGGCGGGCATATCCCGCTCTAACGTCTCCACCGCGCTGAAAGAGCTGCGCGGCTGGGGCCTCATCTCCATCGCCCGCGTGCCCGGCGACCGGCGCGAATATTTCGTGGCCCCCGCCGACCCCTGGGCGCTGATCCGGCAGGTGCTGGCCGAGCGGCAGCGGCGGGTGCTGGCGCCGGCGCTGGACCGGCTGCGCGACCTGCAGGCCGCCGGTGCGGGCCCCGAGATCACCGAACTGGCGGACGCGCTGCAGGCAATGGCAGAATGGCAAGAGCGGCTGTCGCAACTCGACCCCGCCGATCTGGCGGCGCTGGTCTCCGGCACGGCCCCGGCCGAGGCCGAATCCGGGGCCGGCGAGCACAAGAAAAAGAAGAAGAAATCCCGCAAGTCCTGACCGCGGGTCTGCGCGACGGGCCCCTGCCCCGGCCGCCCTGCGGCGCGGGGAGCTTCGCCGTGGCAACAGGATGCCGCCCGAATACCTGAGCATAAAAATCAGGTTTGACAAAACCTACCTTTTCGCTCAACTTCATCTCACCCCAGCCAGCCACCTCCGGCAGCCAGAATCTCCCCCCGCCCGGAGGCACCCGATGAAACGCGCAACAGAGACAAGCCCCACCCAAGACCGGGGCCAGAACAGGATCGAGCCGCAGCTTTGCCTTGGCGAAGTGATCCAGACCCTGCTTGCCGGGCTCCCCCCCGGCGGACACGGACTGGATTTCGTGCTCGACCGGATCGAGAGGATGCCATGAACGCCACGCTGTCCCATACCTTCGCCCTGCAAGACGCCCTGCCCGTGCATGAGGCGACCCGCCTGACCGAGGGCGGCGCGCAGGCGCGCATCGTGCTCAACGGCCAGATCTACACGCTGCGCATCACCAAGGCCGGCAAGCTGATCCTGACGAAATAAGCGCCTCGCGCCCGCCGGCAGTGCCCACCACACCGCCGGCGTTTCGCGTGGCCAAAGCACATGAACCGACCCCGAGAGGACACCAGATGAAGACCCGGCTTTTCGCCCTCGCCTTAGCCAGCACGGCCCTTGTCGGCCTGCCCGCCCTTGCCGCCGACAAGGCCGCGGTGCTGGAAACCTATGCCGACATCGCCGCTGCGGGCTATGAAGACAGCCTGTTCACCGCCAAGGCCCTGCAAGAGGCCGTCGCGGCTCTGGTCGCCGCCCCCTCGGAAGACACGCTCGCCGCCGCCAAGACCGCATGGCTCGCCGCGCGCGTGCCCTATCAGCAGACCGAGGTGTTCCGCTTCGGCAATGCGATCGTCGATGACTGGGAAGGCAAGGTCAACGCCTGGCCGCTGGACGAAGGCCTGATCGACTATGTCGACACCTCCTATGGCGAGGCCAGCGAGGAGAACGAATACCGCATCCTCAACGTCATCGCGAACCCGACGTTCGATCTGTCGGGCACGCCGGTGGACGCCACGGAGATCACTCCCGAACTGATCGGCGAGACGCTGCACGAGGCCGACGAGAACGAGGCCAACGTCGCCTCCGGCTATCACGCCATCGAGTTCCTGCTCTGGGGCCAGGACCTGAACGGCACCGAACCCGGCGCCGGCGCCCGCCCCTATACCGACTACATCACCGGCGACGGCTGCACCGGCGGCAATTGTGACCGCCGCGCCGCCTACCTGACCGCCGCCACCGATCTGCTGGTGTCGGACCTTGAATACATGGCCGCAGCCTGGGCGGAGGGCGGGACAGGCCGCGCCACCGTGCTGGCCGATGAGGATGCCGGGATCTCGGCGATCCTCACCGGCATGGGCAGCCTGTCCTATGGCGAGCAGGCGGGCGAGCGCATGAAGCTGGGCCTGATGCTGAACGACCCCGAGGAGGAGCATGACTGCTTTTCCGACAACACCCATAACAGCCATTACTATGACGGGCTCGGCATCCGGAACGTCTATCTGGGCAGCTATACCCGCGTCGATGGCAGCACCGTCACCGGCCCCTCGCTGTCCTCCCTCGTCGCCGCAGCAGATCCGGCCGTGGATGCCGAGCTGAAGACCGATCTCGACGCCACCGTCGCCGCACTGGACGATCTGGTGACGGCAGCCGAAGGCGGCATGGCCTATGACATGATGCTCGCCCCCGGCAATGCCGAAGGCGAGGCGCTGATCACCGCCGCCGTGGATGGCCTCGTCAAGCAGACCCAGGCCATCGAACGCGCGGTGACGGCGCTTGGCGTCTCGGGCCTCGCCTTTGAAGGCTCCGACAGCCTCGACAACCCCACCGCCGTCTTCCAGTAACCCCAACGTCTTCCAATAACCTCGCCGGGGCGCCTATCGCCCCGGCCCACCACGCCTCACGTCGAGCCTCTCGGGGAACCGCCATGATCGTCTGTCATTGCCAATCCATCGCCGATCACGACATCCGCGCCGCCGTCGACTGGATGCGCGCCTCCGACCCCGACACCATCATCACACCCGGAAAGATCTACCACGCCTTGGGGAAAAGTGCCGATTGCGGGGGCTGCATGCCGCTTTTCCTTGCCACCATGCGGGGTTGCGACAATCTTGGGGTGCCAACCAACTTGCGCGGCCTGCGCCGCCTGGCAGGAAAGGACCATACGAATGAAGGGCGACCCCAAGGTCATCGAGTATCTCAACGCCGCTCTGCGCTCTGAGCTGACGGCGGTCAGCCAGTACTGGCTGCATTACCGCCTGCAGGAAGACTGGGGCTTTGGCCGTCTGGCCGACAAGAACCGCGCCGAGAGCATCGAAGAGATGCACCATGCCGACAAGCTGATCACCCGGATCATCTTTCTCGAAGGCCATCCGAATCTGCAGAAACTCGACCCGCTGCGCATCGGCCAAACCCTGCTCGAAACGCTGGAATGCGATCTGGCTGCCGAGCATGAGGCCCGCACGCTCTATATCGAGGCGCGCGACCATTGCGAGGTGGTGAAGGACTACACCACCAAGGCGCTGTTCGAAGAGCTGATCGCCGATGAGGAAGGCCATATCGACTTCCTGGAAACCCAGATCGGGCTTTACGAGAAACTGGGCGAAGAGCGCTATGGGCTGCTGAACGCCAAGCCGGCGAACGAAGCCGACTGATCCCGCAGTGTCTTGCGGCTGATGCCCCCGCCCCGTTTCGGGCGGGGGTTTTGCTTTGCCGGGGGCGAAGCGGGGGCCAGCCCCCGCACCCCCGGGATATTTTCGCAAAGAAGAGGGGGAAAGGGCAGAATGCCGCGGTGGGGCGCGCGCACATTCCGATTGAAACACTCGGGATTTCGCGGCACTCACATGGGCAAAGGATGCCCTGCCATGCGATCAGCCCAGCCCTGCCTCCCCCTGCTGCGCACCGCCCTCGTGGCGGCGCTGCTAGCCGCACCCGCGCAGGCGCTGGAAGAGCAGCCCCGCAGCGCGGCGGAGGCGGCGCGGATCGCAGCGGTGCTGGCCCCGCCCACCGATTTCACCGCACCCGAGCCCTTCGAGGCCCTGCCCGGCGGCAGCGGCACCACCCGCGGCGCGGCGGCGCGCGGCCGGGCGGCCTTTGCGGCGACGCTGCCGGGGATGGGGCCGGAGCAGGAGCTGGACTTCCACCTCGGCTCCGCCCTCTTCGGCAAGCTCTGGGTGACGGCGCCTTCGGCGACCCGCGCTTCGGACGGGCTCGGGCCGCTGTTCAATGCCCGCTCCTGCCTTGGCTGCCATCCCGGCAATGGCCGCGGCCAGCCGCGCGGGGCTGAGGACCGCGGGGCCAGCGGCATGGTGCTGCGCCTGTCAGTGGCCGCTGATCCGCCGGCAGAGCTTGCGGCCATCGAGGGCTATCTGGCAACGCTGCCGCATCCCGAGCTTGGCGAGCAGCTGCAGGACTTTGCCGTTGCCGGCCAAGCCCCCGAAGGCCAGCTGGCGATCCGCTATACCGAGATCGTCGTGCCCTTGTCCGGAGGCGAAACCGCCAGCCTGCGCCAGCCGGTCTACAGCGTAGGCCCCGCCCTGCCCCCCGGCACCCTGACCAGCCCCCGCATCGCCCCGCCGATGATCGGGCTGGGGCTGCTGGAGGCGATCCCGGCCGCCGACATCCTCGCCGCCGCCGATCCCCATGATGCGGATGGCGACGGCATCTCGGGCCGTGCGGGTACCGTCTGGTCGCGGGAACGGGGGGCGCCAGCGCTTGGCCGCTTCGGCTGGAAGGCCGGCCATGCCACGCTGGCCGATCAGGTCGCCAGCGCCTTTGCCATCGACATCGGCATTTCCAACCCGCTCTATCCCGGCGGCTGGGGCGATTGCACCGAGGCGCAGACGGGTTGCCGCACCGCCCCGCATGGCGAGGACGCCGACCTGCGCGAGGGGCTGGAGCTGGACAGCATCGGCCTCGCGCTCACCACCCATTTCGCCGCGGCGCTCGCGGTGCCCGAACGGCGGAGCATCGCGGACCGCCAGGTGCTGCGCGGAAAGGAGATGTTCCACGCCGCCGGCTGCGCCGCCTGCCACACGCCCAAACATGTCACCACCCGCCTGCCGGACGATCCCGCCCGCAGCTTTCAGCTGATCTGGCCCTATACCGACCTTCTGCTGCACGACATGGGCGAGGGGCTGGCCGATCACCGCCCCGAAGCCACCGCCTCGGGGACCGAATGGCGCACCCCGCCGCTCTGGGGCATCGGCTTGACGCAGGCAGTCTCGGGGCACACCCTATACCTGCACGACGGCCGCGCCCGCAGCCTCTTGGAGGCGGTGCTCTGGCATGGCGGCGAAGCGCAGCCGGCGCGTGACCGGGTTGCGGACATGCCGCCCGAAGACCGCGCCGCCCTGATCCGGTTTCTGGAGAGCCTATGAAGATCCTCACCATCCTCCTGCTGGCCCTCGCCGCCCCCGCCGCCGCCGATCCTGTGGTGGACCGCGTGGTCACCGGCACCATCCTGCCGCGCTTTGCTGCCTTCGCGCAGGCCGCCGCCGCGCTGGAAGATGCCGCCGCCGCCGATTGCCTTGCGCAATCCGCCACCCTCCGCGCCGCCTGGAATGCCGCCTTCGACGCCTGGATCCCCGCCTCCACCTTCCGCATCGGCCCGCTGGAACAGAAGGGCCGCGGCCTCGCCATCGCCTTCTGGCCCGACCCCAAGGGCGCCACCGACCGCGCCCTTGCCGCCCTGCTGGCGGGGGGCGGCGCCCCGCTCGCCTCGGGGCAGACCTATGCCGAGGTCTCCGTCGCCGCCCGCGGCCTCCATGCGCTGGAAGTCATGCTCTACGACCCCGCCTTCAACACCTACACCGAAGCGGACCCTGGCTGCGCCCTGACCCGCGCAGCCGCTGCCGACCTTGCGGCCCTCGCGGCCGAGGTCGAAGCCGGTTGGCGCACCGAGTTCGCCCCGCTGCTGCAAACCGCCGGCGCCCCCGGCAACACCCGCTTCCTGTCAGCGCATGAGGCGCGCCAAGCCGTCTTCACCCAGCTTGTCACCCAGCTTGGCTTCGATGCCGAGGTCCGCCTCGGCCGCCCGCTTGGCAGCCTGACCCGCCCCCGCCCCCTGCGCGCCGAGAGCCGGGGGGCTGGCCGCTCGCTCCACAACGTCACCCTCTCGCTCGCCGCCAACCGCGCGCTGGCCGAGGCGCTGACGGAGGGCGGCACCGAGTACCTGTTCGACTATTTCGACTACGCCCAAAGCGTCGCCGCCAAGCTCGACGATCCGGTCTTCGCCAAGGTCGACACCCCCACCGGCCGCCTGAAGGTGCAGGAGCTGAAAACCGCCATCGAGCGCGTGCACGATGCCGCCTCGGCCGAACTCGCCGCCGAGCTTGGCGTCGCCGCCGGCTTCAACGCCCTTGACGGCGACTGACAGGAGCCTCCCCATGACCACCCGCCGCGGATTTCTGGCCAGCCTCCTCGCCGCCTCCACCGTTCCCAAGCTCGGCTGGGCCGCGGCGGGCGATCCCGCCTTCCTCGCCGCCGCCCGCGATGCGGATGGCAGCTTCGCGCTCTACGGCGTGGGCGCCGATGGCGCCGACCGCTTCCGCATCCCCCTGCCCGCCCGCGGCCATGCCGGGGCCGTCCACCCGACCGAGCCGCTGGCCGTCGCCTTCGCCCGCCGCCCCGGGACCTTCGCCGTGGTGCTGGATTGCGTGACGGGGCAGACGCTGGCGCGGCTCGACAGTCCCGAGGGCCGGCACTTCATGGGCCACGGGTCGTTCTCGCCCGATGGGGCCCTGCTCTACACCGCCGAGAACGATTTCGTCACCACCCGTGGCAAGATCGGCCTGTGGTCCCGCAGCGATGGCTGGCGGCGCATCGGCGAGCTGGAAAGCCACGGCATCGGCCCGCATGACGTGCAGTTCCTCCCGGGCGGGCAGGTGATGGCGGTGGCGAATGGCGGGATCGAGACCAATCCCGCCAAGGGCCGCGAGAAGCTGAACCTGCCGGTGATGCGCCCGAACCTCTCCTATCTGTCCCTGACCGGCGAGCTGCTGGAACAGGTGGAACTGCCCACCGAATGGCACCGCAACTCCATCCGCCATCTGGCCATCGGTCCGGACGGGATGGTCGCCTTTGCGATGCAATGGGAGGATGAGCCCGAAACCGCGCCGCCGCTTCTGGGCCTGCACCGGAGGGGGGCGGAGCCTGTGCTGGCCGATGCCGGGGAGGCCGAGCACCGGCTGATGAAGGGCTATGTCGGCAGCGTGGCGATCAGCAGGGACGGGGCGCAGGTCGCCGTCTCCTGCCCCCGCGGCGGCCGGGTGGTGGTGTTCGATACCGCGGGCAATCTGCTGCACGTCATCCCCCGCGCCGATGTCTGCGGCCTCGCGCCGATGGGCGCGGGCTTCGTGCTGACCGACGGGGTGGGCGGGCTGCTGCAGCTGGAGGCGGGGCGGCTGACCCCGCTTGGCGCAAGGGCGCGGGCCTGGGACAATCACGCAGTGGCGCTCAGGGGGTGAGGTTGGCGTCATGGGCTGGCGGCGGGGGGCCGTCTACCCCCCGCACCCCCCGAGGATATTTGCGACGGCAAAGGGGAAGGGGGTGGCGCTCAGGCGTCCACCCGTGCCGCCTGTGTCGTCTCGATCCGCCGGCCATTCGCCAGGTCGAAGAGGTGCAGCCCCCCCGGGGCCGCGGCCAGCGTCAGCCGCCCGCCCAGATCCTGCCCCGCTGGCAGCGCCGCGCAGAGCGGCTGGCCCTCGGCATGGCCATGCACCAGCCGCTGCGCGCCCAGTTCCTCGACATAGGCGATCTTCATCTCCAGCGCCCCCGCCGTCCCCTCCGGCACCCGGCGCAGGTCTTCGGGGCGCAGGCCGACCATCACCGGGCCCGACACTTCCGCCCGCAGCGCCAGCACCGCGCCCGCCACCCGCAACTCTGTCCCCGACAGCTCACCATCCAGCAGGTTCATCGCCGGCGAGCCGATGAAGCCCGCGACGAAGGCCGAGGCCGGCCGGTGATACAGCTCCAGCGGCGCGCCGATCTGCTCCACCTTGCCGCCATTCAGCACCACCAGGCGATGCGCCAGCGTCATCGCCTCCAGCTGGTCATGGGTCACATAGACCGAGGTCGTCCCCAGCCGCGCCTGCAACTGCTTGATCTCGCCGCGCATCTGCACCCGCAGCTTGGCGTCGAGGTTCGACAGCGGCTCGTCGAACAGGAACACCGCCGGTTCGCGCACGATGGCGCGGCCCATCGCCACCCGCTGGCGCTGGCCACCCGACAAGGCGCGGGGCTTGCGGTCGAGATAGGGCCCGATCTGCAACAGCGCCGCCGCCTCATCCACCCGCCGGGTGATCTCCTCGGCAGGCGTGCGGCGGTTCTTCAGCCCGTAGGCAAGGTTCTGGCGCACGGTCATATGCGGGTAGAGCGCGTAGTTCTGGAACACCATCGCAATGTCGCGCTCGGCCGGTTCAACCTCGTTGACCACCCGGCCGCCGATGCGCACCTCGCCCTCGCTGATCGTCTCCAGCCCCGCGATCATCCGCAGCAGCGTGGACTTGCCGCAGCCCGAAGGCCCGACCAGCACCAGGAACTCGCCATCCGCGATCTCGATATCGACGCCGCCCACCGCCCGTGTGCCGCCCGCATAGACCTTGCCGACGCCCCTCAGCGTGATGCCTGCCATTTCCGTTCTCTCCGCTTCACTTCTCGGTCTCGACCAGACCCTTGACGAACAGCCGCTGCATGAACACCACCACCGCCACCGGCGGCAGCATGGCAAGCATCACCGCGGCCATCACGAAATTCCATTGCGGGATCGCGTCGGCCACTTCGGCCATGCGCTTGATCCCGGCGACGACGGTGTAGAACTTGGCATCCGTCGTCACCAGCAGCGGCCACAGATACTGGTTCCAGCCATAGATGAAGAGGATCACGAACAGCGCCGCGATATTGGTGCGCGACAGCGGGATCAGCATGTCGCGGAAGAACTTCATCGGCCCGGCGCCGTCGATCCGCGCCGCCTCCATCAGCTCATCGGGGATGGTCAGGAACACCTGCCGGAACAGGAACGTCGCCGTGGCCGAGGCGATCAGCGGCACCGTCAGCCCGGCATAGCTGTTCAAGAGGCCCAGATCCGCCACCACCTTGAAGGTCGGCACGATCCGCACCTCGACCGGCAGCATCAGCGTGATGAAGATCGCCCAGAAGGCCAGATTGCGGAACGGGAAGCGGAAATAGACGATGGCGAAGGCCGAGGTGATGGAGATGGCGATCTTCCCGCAGGCGATGATCAGCGCCATGATCAGCGAGTTGGTCATCATCAGCATCAAGGGTGGTGCACCGGAGGTAGAAACGCCCTGCCCCAGCATCACCGCGTAATTCTCGGGCCCCTGCGTACCGGGCCAGAGCGGGATCACGCCCGAGGTGAAGGCCGTCGCCTCATGGGTGGAGGCGACGAAGGCCAGCCACACCGGAAAGGCCACGACCAGCACACCCATGATCAGCACCAGATGCGCCAGAAGGTTCAGGATCGGACGGTCTTCAACCATGTCAGTACTCCACCCGCCGCTCGATCCAGCGGAACTGGATCACCGTCAGCCCGATCACGATGGCCATCAGGATCACCGATTGCGCGGCCGAGGAGCCGAGGTTCAGCCCCAGGAAGCCGTCATTGAACACCTTGTAGACAAGGATGTTGGTCGATTGCGCCGGCCCGCCTTCGGTCGTCGCATGGATCACCGGGAAAGTGTCGAAGAGCGTGTAGGTGATCGTCACCACCAGCAGGAAGAAGGTGGTCGGCGACAGCAGCGGCAGGGTGATGGTGAAGAACCGCTTCACCGGCCCCGCCCCGTCGATGGCCGCCGCCTCGCGCAGGCTGGCCGGGATCGCCTGCAACCCCGCCACGAAGAACAGGAAGTTGTAGCTGATCTGCTTCCAGCTCGACGCGATCACCACCAGCACCATCGCGTCATTGCCATTTAGCCCGTGGTTCCAGTCATAGCCCATCTGCCGCAGCACATAGGGCATGATGCCGATGGTCGGGTTGAAGATGAACCACCACATGATCCCCGCCACCACCGGCGCCACGGCATAGGGCCAGACCAGCAGCGTGGTATAGATGCGCGATGAGGCCAGCATCCGGTCCACCGCCAGCGCCAGCAGCAGCGCCAGCCCCAGCGACAGCACCGCGACCGAGATCGAAAACACCGCCGTCACCTGCATCGAGTTGAGGTATTGCGGGTCGCGGAACAGCGCCGCGTAATTCTCCAGTCCGATGAAACTGGTCTTCAGGCCAAAGGCATCCTCGCGCAGAAAGCTCTGCCACACCGCCTGGCCGGCGGGCCACAGGAAGAACACCAGCGTCACCGCCAGCTGCGGGGCCAGCAGCAGCCAGGGCAGTCCCTGATTACCAAAGATCGTGCGCTTCATGGGGGGGGTCCGGGTCACGGCGCGGGCGCCGATGGGAGAGTAAAGACGAACCCGCCCGCGCCGTCTTTGGCGCGGGCGGGCCGGGCGCCTATGGCTTACTTGTTCGCCGCTTCAAACTCGCGGATCAGCACGTTGCCGCGCGACACCAGGTCATCCAGCGCGCCTTGCGCATCTTTCTGGCCCGACAGCAGCGACTGGAACTCTTCGTCGATGATCGAGCGGATCTGGACGTAGTTGCCAAAGCGCAGACCCTTGGAGTTTTCGGTCGGCTCGTTCAGCGTGATCTGCTGGATCGACACGTCAGAACCCGGGTTGGCCTCGTAGAAGCCCTGCTCTTTCGACAGATCCCAGGCAGCCTGGGTGATCGGCAGGTAGCCCGAGAACTGGTGCCAGTCAGCCTGCACTTCGGCCGAGGAGAGGTAGCTGAAGAAGTTCGCCACACCCTTGTATTCGGCCTCGTCGCGGCCCTGAAGAACCCACAGCGTCGCCCCGCCGATGATCGAGTTCTGCGGCGCGCCTTCGACATCGTCATAATAGGGCAGCATGCCGTAACCGACTTCGAAATCCTTGGCATTGGCAACCACGCCGGCGCGGCTGGCCGAGGAGTTCATGTAGATCGCGCATTCCTGGGCGTAGAACTTCGGCGGAGCATCGGCACCGCCGGTCGGCCCGCCATATTGGAACAGGCCCGAGTCCTGCCACTTCTTCAGGTTCTCCCAGTGCTTCACCTGCACGGGGCCGTTGACGGTCAGCTCGGTCTCGATACCGCCAAAGCCGTTCTCCAGCGTGCCGATCGGCTGGTTGTGCCAGGCCGACAGGTTTTCCAGCTGCACCCAGCTGATCCAGCCGGTGGTGAAGCCGCAAGGCGCCGCGCCCGATTCCATGATCTTGGTGCCGAACTCTTCGACTTCGGCCCAGGTTTTCGGCGGGGTGTTGCGGTCAAGGCCGGCCTTCTCGAACACGTCCTTGTTGTAATACAGGATCGGGGTCGAAGAGTTGAACGGCATCGACAGCATGTTGCCTTCAGTGTCGGTGTAATAGCCCACGACCGAGGACAGGAAAGCCGACGGGTCGAAGGGCTCGTCCATATCGGCCATCAGCTCGTACACCGGATAGACGGCGCCCTTGGCGGCCATCATCGTGCCGGTGCCGACCTCGAACACCTGCACGATGGCCGGCTGTTCATTGGCGCGGAAGGCGGCAATCGCGGCGGTCATCGTTTCGGGATAGGTGCCCTTGAACGACGGGATCACGGTATACTCTTCCTGGCTGGCATTGTAGCCGGCCACGATCTCTTCCAGCTTGGTGCCCAGCTCGCCGCCCATGGCGTGCCACCACTGGATTTCGGTCTTGGCCTGGGCGGCCGACAGGGAAGCAATCAGCGCAAGGCTGGAAACGGTCACGGTGCGGATCATGGAGTCACCCCTTGGGTTAGATCGGATGGCTGGGGTTTAGGCGCGCCATGTGACAGTTTGGGTGCGGTTCTGTGACAGTTTACCAATCGGTCAGGAGTGGGGGGTGGGGAGCGCACTTCTCCCCGGAATCGACCAGCCACATCGCCGCTCGTTGCAGGCCCAGCGCCCCGGCGCGATCAGGCGGCTTGCCAGTGGCAAGCCGACCGCGTCGGTTGCCCGAAGGCGCAAGCCGCAGGGCAAGGGGGGTGAAGCTTGGTCCGAAGGGTGCCAAATTCTGATGGGACCGCCCCGGTGGGCACGAATGTGCCCGCCCTCGGGGGGGGCGGGCACAGCAGAATTTCGTCGACGGCCGAAATTCTGCAAGGCGACCGTGGCACCCAAACTTCCCATTGGGCACCCTGCAGAGAGGCCCCCCGCTTGCCCCCGCCCCGCCTTTCCCCCACCTTGCGCCGCAACCGCCCCCCCGCAAAGGCCCCCTCACATGACCCTCGAAACCCGCCCCATGCATCCCGCCGACATGGAGCCGCTGCGCGCCATTCTCAACGACATCATCGCCGCCGGCGGCACCACCGCGCATGAACGCCCCTTCACGCCCGAGCAATTCGGCGCCGCCTACTACCACGGCCCGAACCACGCCGCCGGCTTCACCGTGCTCGATGCCGAAGGCATCCCCGCCGGCTTCCAGCATCTCGGCCGCGACCCTAACCTGCCAACCGGCTGGCTCTCCATCGGCACCTTCACCCGCCGCAACCCGCGCCTGCCCGGCGCCGGCCGCGCCCTCTTCGCCGCCAGCCGGGCGTGGTGCGAGGCGGAAGGGATAGAGGCCATCGACGCCACCATCCGCGCCGACAATACCGGCGGGCTCGCCTTCTATTCCTCGATGGGGTTTCAGGATTACCGGGTCTATCCCGGCGTCCCGCTCAAGGACGGAACCCCGGTGGACCGCATCGCCAAGGTGTTCCGGCTCGGCGCCCCCGAAAACTCCTGAGCGTTTCACTTTACATATGACATATGCATGGGTTCTGCATGGGTTCCATATCCCTGCCGGACAACAAAAAAGGCCGCCCCGAAGGGCGGCCTTTCAAGTCACTCCCGCCCGGTTCAGGTAACCGGCAAATCGCTCTCGCCTTCCCGGATCCGGGTCGGCAGACCCAGCCGGTGCAGCTCGGTCAGGAAGGCCATCGGCGGCAATTCCTCGACATTCGCCATCCGGCCAATGTCCCAATCCCCCCGCGCGATCAGGATCGCGGCGGCCACCGGCGGCACCCCCGCGGTGTAGGAAATCCCTTGCGAACCAACCTCTTGGAAGGCCTCCGCATGGTCGGCAACGTTGTAGATGAACACCTCCCGCGGCGCGCCGTCCTTGGTCCCGCGCACCACATCGCCGATGCAGGTTTTGCCCGTATAGTCAGGCGCCAGGCTCGCCGGATCCGGCAGGACCGCCTTGACCAGCTTCAGCGGCACCACTTCTTGCCCCTCGGCCGTCTTCACCGGCTTCTCGGACAAAAGTCCGAGGTTTTTCAACACGGTAAACACGTTGATATAGTGATCGCCAAACCCCATCCAGAACCGCACATCGGCATCCGGATAGTTCGCCGCCAGCGAATGCACCTCGTCATGCCCGGTCAGATAGGCCTTCTGCGCGCCCACCACCGGCAGGTCCCAGACCTTGCCGACCTCGAACATGCTGTTCTCTTGCCAGCCGCCATTCTGCCAGCTGTAGACGGTGCCGGTAAACTCCCGGAAGTTGATCTCGGGGTCGAAGTTGGTGGCAAACCAGCGGCCATGGCTGCCGGCATTGATATCAACGATATCAATGCTTTCGACCGCGTCCAGATAGTCCTCTGCCGCCAGCCGCGCATAGGCGTTCACCACCCCCGGATCGAACCCGATCCCCAGAATGGCAGTCACCCCCGCCGCCTCACAGGCCTCGCGGCGCTTCCATTCGTAATTGCCGTACCACGGCGGCGACTCGCAGATCTTCGCCGGATCCTCATGGATCGCGGTATCCAGATAAGCGACCCCGGTGTCGATGCAGGCCTGCAGCACCGTCATGTTCACGAAGGCGCTGCCGACGTTGATGACGATCTGCGCCCCTGTCTCGCGGATCAGCGCCGCCACCGCAGCAGAGTCCATCGCGTCGACGGCATGGGCCTCGAACTTGCCCGCCACCTTCATCGCGCCCTTCTCATGGACGCTGGCGATGACCGCCTCGCACTTCGCAAGGGTCCGCGAGGCGATATGAAGATCGCCCAGCAAGTCATTGTTCTGCGCGCATTTATGCGCGACGACCTGAGCCACGCCACCGGCGCCGATGATCAGCACGTTCCGTTTCAATTCCTACCGTCTCCTTTTGACCGTCTGGGAAAAGGGCCTTGCGCGCGGCAAGGCAGGGGAGCCTCAGGAGAGGCTGGCTTCGTAATCTTCGTATCCGAACGAGCGGACCAGCCGCAGCGTTCCATCCTCTTCGCGGATCGCAATCGCCGGCATCTTCACGCCGTTGAACCAGTTTTTCTTGACCATCGTGTAACCGGCAGTGTCCTGCACGGAAATCCGGTCGCCGACCTTCAGCCGCTCCGGAAAGGCGAACTCGCCGAAGATATCCCCCGCAAGGCAGGACTTGCCGCAGATCATGTAGCTGTGCGGGCCTGCGTCCGGCGCGATCTTGGCCGGCAGCCGGTAGATCAGCAAATCCAGCAGATGCGCCTCGATGGAGCTGTCCACGACCGCCAGGTCCTTGCCGTTGTGCAAGATATCCAGCACCGTGACCTCCAGCGTCGCGGTCCTGGTGATCGCCGCCTCGCCCGGTTCCAGATAGACCTGCACCCCGAACCGTTCCGCAAAGGCCTTCAGCCGCGCCGCCAGCGCCTCCAGCGGATAGCCCTCGCCGGTGAAGTGGATGCCGCCACCCAGGCTGACCCATTTCACTTGTGCCAGAAGGTTGCCAAAGCGGTTCTCGATATCGGTCAACTGCCGGTCGAACAGGGCAAAATCCTCGTTCTCGCAGTTGTAATGGATCATGAAGCCGGAAATCTTGTCCAGCACACCTGCGATCTTCTCGCTGTCCCACTCCCCCAGCCGGCTGAACGGCCGCGCCGGATCAGCCAGATCGAAGCCGCTGGTCGAGATTTGCGGATTCAGCCGCAGCCCGCAGGCAATCCCAGAAGCGCGATCCGCAAAGCGTTCCAGCTGGCCGATGGAGTTGAAGATGATCTTGTCGGCATAGCCCACCGCCTCGTCGATCTCATCCTCGGCCCAGGCGACGGAATAGGCATGGGTCTCGCCGCCGAACTTTTGCCGCCCCAGCCGCAGCTCGTAGAGCGAGGAAGAGGTGGTGCCATCCATGAACGGGCGCATGTAGTCGAAGGCCGACCAGGTGGCGAAGCATTTCAGCGCCAGCAGCGCCTTGGCGCCCGACAGCTCGCGCAGCCGCGCGACCTTTTCCATGTTGGCGCGCAGCGCCGCGGCGTCGATCAGGTAATGCGGGGTGGGTATCGACACGGACATGGGCTGCTCCTTGCACCGGGGCGCGAATGCGAACGGTTGCTATAAGGACAGCCTGTGACAGTTTCAAGAAAAACCGGGGCGCGGCAGCGGCAGGCAGATATGGAAACGGGCCGCAGGGGCAAGCCCCGCGGCCCGTATCCGGCCCTTCTGCCTGCCCGCTGGCCCTCAGGCGTTACTCCCGCATTCGGGATAGCCCATCTTGATCATCTCGCTGCCGCGGATCCGCCGGGTCCGGTTCACGGAAAACCGCGCCTCGGACATGTACCATTCGGCAATCGGCGCCGGATAATGGGCGGCAATCACCTGCGACCAGTAGTCGAAATCATGCGCGTTCAGCGGGATGCCGTAGAACGACGGCCCGTGAAAGCCAAAGGTCGTGTTGGCGGCCACGCAGACCCCCGGCAGCGACAGATACATCGTGCAGGCCGACATGCACTCGCCCCGCAGCTCGACAAGCCGCCCGGCGCTGCGCAGCTCTGCGATTTCTGCGGCGCGCCAGTCCACCCGGCCGCCGGCATCGTCGCGGATCACCAGCGGCTGAATGTTGAGAGGCGCGCGAATTGCTTGCGCCCCCGCCGGCGCCGGGCCAAGGGCCGCAGCGCAAGCCGCCGCAACGGCCAGCGCGGGAAGAGTGCGGCCCAAGGCGCGCGCGAGTTTGGCAACACATGCCAGCGGCATGCGCGTCAGATCTTCGAATGTCATGATATCCACCCCGGATAAACCAGCCGCCTACTGGCAGCGACCGCCGGGGCCCCACACCCCGCGCTCAAGCCCAAGGCTGCCGCAAGGGCGCTAATATCGGGTTACCGCCCCGCGCCGCGGCAGCGATTCTTGCCCGGCCGGTTCGGTGCAATTGGAAAGACCGGCCCCCGGGCCATTCGTCCCGATTGACGCCGCAAAGCCCGCCGGGATAGGACAGCGCATCCCGCCTCTTGCCCGTCAGGTGCTGTATCATGCCCGTTCGTGCCCCGCTGATCGCGGGCGTCCCCCCTGCCCGGATTGCGGCGCTTGCCGAGTGGGAAGCCGCCACCTATGCCGCCGCCCGCCCCAAATGCCGCGCGGCGCTGGCCGCTGGCGCTGGCGCCTGGCTCGATGGGGTGCCGATGCACTGGATGCGCGACTGGCCGCAGCCCTTCCCGATGGTGGTGGCAAAAGCTCGCGATGCGAAGATCGAGGATCTCGACGGCAATGTGCTGGATGACTTCTGCCTCGGCGATACCGGAGCCATGTTCGGCCACTCCCCCGCCCCGGTCGCCAAGGCGATCCGCCATCAGGCCCGCCGCGGGCTGACCACCATGCTGCCGGGCGAGGATGCGCTGGCGGTGGGCGTGCTGTTGCAAGAGCGGTTCGGCCCGATGCTCTGGCAGATCGCCACCACCGCCACCGATGCCAACCGCTTCGCCCTGCGCGTGGCGCGCGCGGTGACGGGACGGCCGAAGGTGCTGGTCTTCTCGGGCTGCTACCACGGCACCGTCGATGAGGCGATGGTGCAACTGGCGGGCGGGCAGACGGTGCCCCGGCCGGGCCTCGTGGGTCAGGCCGCAGACCTGACGCAGACCGCGGTGGCGGTGGAGTTCAACGACCTGACGGCGGTGGAAGAGGCGCTGAAGGCCGGCGACATCGCCGCCGTTCTGGCAGAACCGGTGATGACCAATGCCTGCATGGTGCTGCCCGAGCCCGGCTTTCACGAGGCGCTGCGCCGCCTTGCCAGCGATTACGGCGCGCTGCTGATCCTCGATGAGACGCATACCCAATCGTCCGGCCTTGGCGGCTATACCCGCCGCCACGGGCTTCAGCCCGACATGTTCGTGGTCGGCAAATGCATCGCAGGCGGCATCCCGGCCGCGGCCTGGGGGATGTCGGCAGAGGTCGCCGAACGCTTGCACCGCTACCACCAGACCCGCCCCCCCGGCCATTCCGGCATGGGCACCACCCTGTCAGCCAACCCGATGCAGTTCGCCGCCCTGCGCGCCACGCTGGCCGAGGTGATGACGCCCAAGGCCTTCGCCAGGATGGAGGACGGCGCCGCGAAGCTGGAGGCGGGGCTGGCAAAGGCCATCGCCCACCACGGCGCGCCCTGGCATGTGGTCCGCGTCGGCGCGCGGGTGGAGTTCATCTGCCACCCTACCCCCCTGCGCAACGGGACCGAAGCCGCCGCCGCCCATCACCCGGCGCTGGAGGCCGCAATCCACGCCGCCCTGCTGAACCGCGGCTGCCTGATCGCGCCCTTCCACAACATGATGCTTGTCAGCCCGGTCACCAGCGGCAAGCAGATCGCCCGGCTGATCGCCGCCTTCGAGGCCGTGCTGGCCGAACTCTTTGCCTGAAAGACCCATCATGACCCCCAGCCCCTCCGGCTCCACCCTCGCCGAGGCAGAGGCCTTCCTCGCCGCGCATCCCGAGATCGAGGCCTTCGACATCGTGCTGACCGATGCCAATGGCATCGGCCGCGGCAAGATCATCCGCCGGCATGAGCTGCCGGGGCTGTATACCGGCGGGCGGCATCTGCCGGTGTCGATCCTCGGGCTCGATATCTGCGGCGAGGATGTGCATGAAACCGGGCTGATCTGGGATCAGGGCGATGGCGACCTGCGCGCCTGGCCGATCCCGGGCACGCTGAAACCGCTGCACGGCACCAGCCCGGCGCGGGGCGAGGTGCTGATGAGCATGTATCACCTCGACGGCGCGATCATGACCTCGGACCCGCGCCACGCGCTGCAGCGGCAGGTGGATGCGATGGCGGCCGAGGGGCTGCACCCGGCGGGCGCGTTCGAGCTGGAGTTCTTCCTGCTCGATCCCAAGCTCGACGACCACGGCCGCGCCCAACCCGCCGCCGCGGTGCTGGACGGTCGGCGCAGTCTGAAGACAGAGGTCTATTCCGTCGATCACCTGCACGGGATGGAGCCGCTGTTCTCGGCCATCTACGCCGCCGCGCAGGCCGCCGACATCCGGGCCGAAACGGTCATCTCGGAATACGCGCCGGGCCAGTATGAGCTGACGCTGCATTACCGCACCGACGTGATGCAGGCCGCCGATGACCTGATCCGCCTGAAGCGCATCGTGCGGCTACAGGCCCGGCGCTTTGGGGTGACGGCCTGCTTCATGGCGAAACCCATCGAGGATTATGCCGGGTCAGGGATGCACTTCCACGTCTCGCTGCTCGACGAGGCGGGGCGCAATGTCTTTGCCGAGGCGCTGGAAGGCCAGTGGACGGACACCATCCTGCACGCGCTTGGCGGGCTGCGGCAGACGATGGGGGAATCGATGCTGGTCTTCGCGCCCCATGCCAACAGCTGGCGGCGGTTCGCGAACCAGAGCTATGCGCCGGTGTCACCCTCCTGGGGCGTCAACAACCGCTCCGTCGCGCTGCGCATTCCGGCGGGTGATCTGCGCGCGCGGCGGATCGAGCATCGGCCCTCGGGCGTCGATGCCAACCCCTACCTGGTGGCGGCGACGGTGCTGGCGGGCATCCGGCACGGGCTGGCGCACCGCATCGACCCGGGGCCCGAGACCACCGGCAACGGCTATGCGGGCGAGGATGCTGGCGGGCAGAGCGGGGGCGCCCCGGCGATGCCCGGCGACTGGCGCGAGGCGATCCGGGCGGCGCAGGGATCGGCGTTTCTGAAGGAGGCGCTTGGGACTGACATGCACCGCACCTTCTGCGCGATCAAGGCGGCGGAATATGCGCGGGTGGCTCGGACCATCGCGGATGTGGATTACGATCTTTACCTGCATACCGTGTGAACGGGGCGAAGGCCGGGGGACTTTGCGTCCCCCGGACCCTCTGCAGGATATTTGGAAAAGGCAAAGGCAGCAGGGACGCGCTCAGCCCGCCGGCTGCAGCATCCGCCCCAGATCGCGGCCGCCCATGATATGCACATGCAGATGCGGCACTTCCTGCACCCCGTCCATGCCGGCATTCGATACGGCGCGGAAGCCGTTGCCCGCGTCGAGCGCCACGCCCGTCATCTTGCAGACCTCGCCAATGGCGCGGGTGAAATCGACGATCTCGGCCTCCGACGCTTCCCGCGCGAAATGATCATAGCTGACATAGGGCCCCTTCGGGATCACCAGCACATGCACCGGCGCCTGCGGGCGGATATCCTCGAAGGCAAGGCTGTGCGGGGTCTCCAGCACGGTCTTGTTCGGGATCTCGCCGCGCAGGATGCGGGCGAAGATGTTGGTGGCGTCATAGGCATAGCTCATGGCGGTCCTCGGTCCGGAAAGGTCAGTCGGTGAACAGGTAATGCGTCGCGGCAATCTCGCGCGCGGTCTCGGGTGGCAGCGACAGGAAGCGGGCCAGCGGGGCGGTGTTGTCCTCGATGCTGGCGGATTCGCGCAGCCGCGTCAGGTTGGCAAAATTGGCATCGCGCAGCCTGTCGCTTTCAAAGCGCACGTCATAGCGGATCGTCGGCAGCAGCCGGTTCAGCACCTCCGGCGGGGTGCGCTCCCCGGCCAGACCGACGCGCCGGGCATGGCCCAGAAGATAGTCATCGGTGAACTCGCATTCGATCTCCAGCGTGCGGGTGACACAGCGGTCGGCATAGAAATCCTGCAGCAGGTCGATCGCGGCGGGGTCCAGGCAGACCAGCAGCCGGTTCGATCCGTGATAGTCGAACAGCATCCGCAGCAACGCCCGCCGGTGCCGGGTGCGCTTTTCCAGCGTGGTCTGGATGCCGCCCAGATCGGGCAGCGGCGTGGCTTCCTCGTTGAAGATATACTCGATGGCGGGGATGTCGGTCAGCTGGCGCACCCGGTCGACCAGCCGCTTGGCGACATGCCATTTCTTGCACACCACCAGCAGCAATTCCCGCTCGCGCCCAAGGCTCGCCTCGGTCTCCCAGAAGCGCGGGGCAAAGCGGCGGCCTATACGCCCGCGCCCGGTGATAAAGCCATAAAGGCTGCGCCCCTCATTCGAGATCGGGAAACGCACCGCCTCGCTGGCCCACAGATCCCCAAGCCGCGCCTTCAGCTCTGCCGCATCGACCGAGATCTTGCGGGCAAACAGGTAATCCTGGCTCAGCAGCAGATCATAATGGTCGTTGTAGAAGGTGACCGGCATCCCGTAGTCGGAAAACATCAGGAAGGTCAGCGTCCGCGTCTCGATCTCGGCATCCGGCACCAGATGGCGCACCAACGTCTGGAAGAAGGTCTCGTCCGGGATCCAGGTGGTCTTGAAGAACCGCATCACGTCGCGCCGCTTGGCGCAGAAATCCAGCACCATCTCCACCGTGCGGCGGCGCAAGCACCACCACTGGCTGCCGATCATCACCTGAATGTCGGCGGGCACTTGCCGCGTCAGCCCCAGCCGCTTCTGCAGCTCATAGGACTGGTAGAACCACCATTTCCGGCCGCGTTCGTTGAAGAAGTGGCGGTAGATCAGCCGGTCTTCCTTCATCCCGGTCTTGATCCAGTCGGAACTGAGGAAGTCGAAGCTTTCGATGAAGTCCCGGTCATTCGCCTCGAGGAACTCATGCGCGAACTCGGCCGACTTGATCGACATGCAATCGCCTGACAGCATGTAGAAATGCGTGGCCCGCGGGAAGGCCGCAACCGCCGCCTCGGTCGCCGCCAGCGTCGCGTCCACCAGACTCCATTCGCCCCAGCCGCATTTGATGCGCCGCTGCGCGAAGGTCACGTTGGGGTTTCCGGCCAGCGCCCGGCGGATCAGCAGATAGTCGGCCTTGCGCGCCCGCGCGTCGAAATGGATCGACATGAAGTCGCCCGCGGCGGTCAGCCGCTCGGCCTGTTGCACGATCCCCTCGGGGTCTTTATGGCACAGCAGGATGAAGGCAATTCTGGCCATCGGATCGACCCGTTTCAGGTGCCGAAGACCGAAGATCGCGGCCGCGGCGTTTCAGACGTTGAAATGACGGTGTTTCTTTGCTTTTTAATGCGCAATTGTTCCGCGGGTGCAAGTGAAAGCGCCCAAGGATGGCCAAGGAAGGTTTTTCATGGGGTTTCCCGGTACCTGGATGACCGAGAGCGAGAGCGTCGTCTATCGCGTCGTCCCGAAATGCGCCTGCTCGACCATCGGGCAGATCATGTTCTATTCCGATCACGGGCGCTTCTTCGACGGGGACATCCATGATGCCACCGCCGGGATGCACAAATGGTCGATGGAGGCGAGCCAGCCGCTGATCGAGAGCAACGTCAAGACCCACAAGTCCTTTGCCTTCACCTGCGTGCGCAACCCCTATGCGCGCATCCTGTCGTCCTTCTTCGACAAGATCGCCGGCATCCAGCGCAACGGCAAACGCTACCGCGGCAATCTCGTGCCGCAGCTGGTGCAGAAATACGGCATTGATGTCGGCAGCCCGGAAAACGGCTTCGAGTTCGACCAGATCGCCAGCTTCCGCCGATTCCTGCTGTTCGCGCGCGACACCATCCGCTGGCGCCGCCCGATGGAGCCTGACATCCACTGGTCGGCGATGTCGGGCCATGTCTCGACATTCATCGTCAATGGCGGGCGCTACAACAGCATCTTCTACACCGAGAAGTTCAACGAGGGGATGCAGCAGGTGCTCGATCAGATCGAGACGCCGGTGAAGGTGGACCTGAAGGCGATCCCGCGCTTCAACGAATCCGAAGGTCATGGGCCGAAGCGCGCCCATGACGTCAGCGCCTATTTTGACGATCTGTCGCGGCACCTTATCTGGGAGATCTACAAGAAGGACTTCCAGCTGTTCAAATATGACTTCGACAACCCCGACAACAAATATGCCATCGCCGAGATCGACCTCGATGAGGTCCATGCCAAGCTGGGTGACTGACCCGGGACCGGCTGCATGGACATGGGCGCGTTGACCGATCCCGCCCTGCCCCGCAGGCGCGCGCACCTGCGCCAGTATCTGCATGCGCGCAGCCTCGCGCTGCTGGGGGTGCTCTTCGCCGCCATCTGGCTCTTCGTCGAACTCGCCGAGGAAATGCTCGAGGGCGAGACGCAGGATTTCGACCAGGCGCTGCTGCTGGCCTTCCGCAGCCCGCTCGATCCCGCCGATCCGCTGGGGCCGGCATGGCTGGAAACGGTGATGCGCGACATCACCGCGCTTGGCGGGGTGACGGTGCTGGGCTTCGTGACGCTGGCGGTCCTCGGGCTGCTGTGGTTCCAGTCCCGCCGCCGCGCCGCCGGCCTCCTCTTGCTGGCGATCATCGGCGGGCAGATCTTCTCGAACGTCTCCAAGGCGATCTTCGACCGCCCCCGCCCCGACCTCGTGCCGCATGGCACATTGGTTACCAGCGCCAGCTTCCCCAGCGGCCATTCAATGATGGCGGCGGTGGTCTGGCTGACGCTGGCGGCGATGCTCGCCCGGATGCAACCAAGCCGCGCCCTGAAGGTCTACCTGATCGCGCTCGCCGTCGCGGTGACGCTGGCGGTGGGCTTAAGCCGCGTCTGGCTGGGCGTGCACTGGCCCACCGACGTGCTGGCTGGCTGGGCCGCGGGCGCCGCCTGGGCCCTCATCTGCCGCGCCCTCGCCGAGGTGCTGGACCCGCTCCCAGATCCGGTTCCGGCCCCCGCACCGCCCCGCTGACACACCCCCGCGCCCGCCCTTCGTTCTGGCCAAAATATCCCGGGGGGAGTCTCCGCAGGAGACGGGGGGCAGCGCCCCCTTCTTCTCCTCAGACCAACCCCTGCCCCCGGAACAGCCGCTGGATGTCCCCTTCCGGCCGCGCGCCGAAATGGCTGATCACCTCCGCCGCGGCGATGCAACCCATGCGGCCCGCCCGGTAAAGGTCATCCCCGGTCATCATCCCATACAGGAACCCCGCTGCGAACTGGTCGCCAGCACCCGTGGCATCGACCGGCACCACGCGGTGCACCGGCACCTCCACCCGTTCCTCGCCGCGGATCAGCACCACATCGGCCCCCGACCTTGTGCAGACCACCAGCGGGCATTCGGCCCGCGCCTGTGCCAGCGCCGCCTCCAGATCCTCGGTCTGGTAGAGCGAGGTCCATTCATGGACATTACCGATCACGTAATCCAGCTCGCCCCGGATCAGGCCCAGAAAGCTTTCGCGGTGCCGGTCCACGCAGAACGGGTCCGACAGCGCGATCCCGGCCTTGCCGCCGCCCGCCCGCGCAGACCGCGCCGCCCTCAGGAAGGCCGCCTTGCCCTTGTCCTTGTCGAAGAGGTAACCCTCGAGGAACAGCATCTCGGACGCGCTCGTCACCGCCTCGTCCACGTCCTCGGGCCCCAGTTCGGCCGAGATGCCAAGGTAGGTGTTCATCGACCGCTCACCATCCTCGGTCACGAAGATCATGCTGCGCGAGGTTGGAAGCTCCCCTCCCGCCACCGGCGGGTTGACGAACTCGGTGCCCTCTGTCGCCATCGAGGCCGCATAGAACCGCCCCAGCGCATCATCGCGCACCCGGCCGATGAAGGCGGTGGTCAGGCCCAGATTCCCGAGCCCCGCCAGCGTGTTGGCGACCGATCCTCCCGGCGCCTCCACCCGCTCGCGCATGGCCGCATACAGCACCTCGGCGCGCTCGCGCTCGATCAGCTGCATGATACCCTTCTCGATCCCCATATGGTCCAGGAACCGGTCGTCGGAATGGGACAGAACGTCCACGATGGCGTTGCCGATGCCGACAACCTGATAACGGCTCACAGAGTTTTCTCCTCATACAGACAAAGGTCACGGATCGGGCAGATCCCGCATTTCGGTTTTCGCGCCACGCAGATATAGCGGCCATGCAGGATCAGCCAGTGATGGGCATGCTTCTGGAAGGGCGCGGGCACATGGTCCTCGATCGCCCGCTCCACCTGGTCGACATCGCGCCCGGGCGCGATCCCGGTGCGGTTGCCGACGCGGAATACATGGGTATCGACCGCCTGCGCCGGGTGGTGAAACCACATGCTCAGCACCACATTCGCCGTCTTGCGCCCGACCCCCGGCAGCGATTGCAGCGCGGCGCGGCTCGAGGGCACCTCGCCGCCATAGCTCTCCACCAGGATCTGGCTGAGGCGGATCACATTGCGCGCCTTCTGGCGGTAAAGGCCGATGGTGCGGATATGCTCCGTCAGCCCCTCCTCGCCCAAAGCCAGCATCTTCTCGGGCGTATCCACCACCGCGAACAGCGCCCGCGTCGCCTTGTTCACCCCGGCATCGGTCGCCTGCGCCGACAGCGCCACCGCGACCAGCAGGGTGAAGGCATTGACATGCTCGAGCTCGCCCTTCGGTTCGGGCTCCACCGCCTGAAAGCGGGCAAAGACCTCATGGATCTCATGATATGCAAGCTGTCTGGCCATCGCGCGATGGTATGCACTGCCGCGCCGAACCGGGCAAGCGCCGCAGGGCCGGCCGGGCGCCGAAATCAACGGGATTTTCAGTATTTTCGCGGTCGAGAAGCGCGCCCGGCGGATCCGCGGCGCGAACAAGCTGGCGGCGTGTGTGCCCTCGCCGGACGGGGGGCTTGCCGCCCCCCGCACCCCCCGCGGATATTTGGAAAAGGCAAAGGAGAGGGGGGCGGCGCGTTTCGCAAGCGCAGGTTCCGGGTCGCGCGGGGGTCACTCCGCCCCTAGACTGGCCGCCACAGTTCCCCGAGGTTTTCCGATGACCGAGCATCCCTTCGCCCCCGCCTTTGCCACCACACCCGCCACCACCGACACCGATGACCCACGCTACCACTACCGCGTCATCGCCCGCGCGCTGCGGCTGATGGAGGCAGAGGGGCCGGCGCTGTCGCTGGACGCGCTGGCGGGCCGGATGGGGATGAGCGCGGCACATTTCCAGCGGGTGTTCTCGGCCTGGGTCGGGGTCTCGCCCAAGCGCTACCAGCAATATCTGGCGCTCGGGCTCGCCCAGCAGCTGCTGGCCGAACGCGAGACGCTGCTGGACACGGCGGCCAGCGCCGGCCTTTCCGGCACCGGGCGGCTGCATGATCTGTTCCTGCGGTGGGAGGCGATGACGCCCGGCGATTTCGCCCGCGGCGGCGACGGGTTGCAGATCCGCTGGGGTCGGTTCGACACGCCCTTTGGCGACGCGCTGGCGATGGGCACGGATCGCGGGCTCTGCGGGCTGGCCTTCACCGAGGAAACCGGCTTCGACGCCGCCTTTGCCGATCTCGCCGGGCGCTGGCCCGCGGCGCGCTTCACCGAGGATGCCGCACCGCTAACGCCTTGGGTGACGGCGGCCTTCGGCGGCGACGGCGAGACCCCGCTGCAGGTGATCGGCGCCCCGTTCCAGATCAAGGTCTGGGAGGCGCTGCTGCGCATCCCCTCGGGTCAGGTCACCACCTACTCCGCCATTGCCGCCGCCATCGGCGCGCCCAGGGCCGCCCGTGCCGTCGGCACCGCCATCGGGCGCAACCCGATCAGCTTCCTGATCCCCTGCCACCGCGCGCTGGCCCGGTCCGGCGCGCTTGGCGGCTATCACTGGGGCCTGCCGGTCAAGCGCGCGATGCTGGCCTGGGAGGCGGCGCGGTGGGAGGCAGGGCCCTCGGCCCCCCAGGTCCCCTGAACAGGGCCGTTTCCTTCACCCGCCTCTCCCGCTTGTGATGGGCGGAAACCTGCTGGCACGCGCGCGGGCCTAGTCGCGGCACCCCAAGCTTTGCTATACAGGGCGCAACGTCCATTGGACGGATATAACAAACAGGCGACACATTATGAACGCGAAGACCCCCTTTCTCCTTGCCATTTCGGCAAGCCTCGGCCTGACGGCCTGTGTGCAATCCGACCCGTATGGCGGCACAGGCCAGCCCAACAACGCCCGCAACGCGGCCATCGCCGGCGCGGTTGTCGGCGGCGTTCTGGGCGCCACGGCCGACGGTGACGAGCGGCTGACCAAGGCCGCTGCCGGTGCCCTTGCCGGTGCGGCCATCGGCGGCGTTGCCGGCAGCCTGCTGGACCGCCAGGCGCGCGAACTGCAATCCGAGATCGGCGGCAACGGCACGACCGTCACCAATACCGGCTCGAACCTTGTGGTGAACATGCCGCAGGACGTGCTCTTCGCCACCAACAGTGCCACCGTGTCGAGCGCGGTGACCAATGACCTCTACGCCCTGTCGTCGAGCCTCAACCGCTACCCGAACACCCGCGTCGAAGTGATCGGCCATACCGACAACACCGGCTCGGCCGCCTACAACCAGGATCTGTCGCAGCGCCGGGCCTCTGCGGTGGCGCAGGTCATCCGCAATGGCGGCGTCGCTCCGCAGCGCGTGGTCTTCTACGGCCGCGGCTATGACCAGCCGATCGCCTCCAACTCGACGGAATCGGGCCGCGCCCAGAACCGCCGCGTGCAGATCATCATCACGCCCACGAACTGATCCTTCGGGTCAGGCATTCAGAAGGCCGGGCCCCTCGCCCGGCCTTTTTCGTTGCCGGGGCGGGGACGCGCGCCTAGAAGCGGTCATGCAAACTGACCAATTCGCCGGAGCGGTCCTGCCCATGCCCTTCCAGAAGGTCGAACCCGAAAAGCTGTCGCACAGCGTTATCCGCCAGATAGAGCGGTTGATCCTGCAGGGCATCCTGCGGCCCGGCGAGCGGCTGCCGGCCGAGCGTGACCTTGCCGACAAGCTCGGCGTTTCCCGCCCCTCGCTGCGCGAGGCGCTGGCCGATCTGCAGGTGGCGGGGCTGCTGGTCGCCCGCCCGGGTGCCGGGGTCTTCGTGGCCGATGTGCTGGGATCCGCCTTCTCCCCCGCTCTGACGCGGCTCTTTGCCAGCCATGACGATGCAGTCTTCGACTATCTCGACTTCCGCCGCGATCTCGAAGCGCTGGCCGCCGAGCGCGCCGCGCGGCTCGGGTCCGACACCGACCTGAAGGTCATCGACACCCTGTTCCGCCGCATGGAGGCCGCCCACGGCAAGCGCAACCTGGCGGATGAGGCGGCGCTGGATGCCGAGTTCCACATGGCGATCATCGAGGCGAGCCATAACGTGGTGATGCTGCACATGATGCGCTCGATGTTCGAGCTGCTGCGCGAGGGCGTGTTCTACAACCGCCAGGTGATGTTCCGCCAGCGCACCACGCGCGAGTCGCTGCTGGACCAGCACCGCGCCATCCATGTCGCGCTGCTGGCCCGCGATCCGGCGGGGGCGCGGGCGGCGGTGGAGGCGCATATGGACTTCGTCCGCGCCGCCCTGGCCGACCAGATCAAGGCCGACCGGAACGAGGCGGTGGCGCGCCTGCGCTTCGATCATGAACAGGAGCGGGGCTGACTCCACAAACGAAAAACCCGGCCAGTGGCCGGGCTTTCCTAACTTTCATGCGCAAAAGCCGATCAGTGCAGCCGGGTTTCCACGTCGCCAATCGCCGCGTCGATCAGCGCGGCCTTTTCGGCCTCCTGCATCGACTTGGCGATCACCTCGCCAGCCGCGGCAACCGCCACCACCACCGCGCGATCCCGCACCTCTTTCACCGCCGACTTTTCAGCCGAGGCGATCTGCTCTTCCGCCGCCTTCAGCCGGCGCTGGATCGAGACCTTCAGATCGTCCTTGGCCTTCTCGGCCGCCGCCATCGCTTCCTTGCGGGCAGAGGCGACGATCATCTCGGATTGCTCGATCATCTCCTTCTGCTTGCGCTCGTAGGAGGCAAGGATCGTCTGCGCTTCTTCACGCAGCGCCCGGGCTTCTTCCAGCTCGGCCTTGATGGTCGCGGCGCGCTTGTCCAAGAGCCCGCCGATGGCCGAGGGAACCTTGAAGTACAGCAGGATCCCGATGAACACCAGGAACGCCAGCAGGACGATGAAGTCGGTGTTGCGCAGCGAGATGAACGGGCCGGTGGCCGCAGCGGCGGGCGTGGCCGCCAGCGCCAGAAGCAGGGATAGTTTCCGCATCATGCTCACCCCTTGATCCGCTCTGCCACGGCCGCGTCGATCGCGCCCGCATCCGCCCTTGCGCCAAAGGCCGCCACGATCTCCGCCGCCGTGTCGCGGGCAACGGTGTTCACCGCCTCCAGCGCGCCGGCCCGGATCTCGCCGATCCGGCCTTCCGACTCGGCGGTCTTCGCCGCAATCTCGGCATCGGCATGTGCCGTCGCCACGTCCAGATCCGCCTGGATCTCGGCCTTGGCAGCGGCAACGATCTTGCCAGCCTCGGTTTTCGCATCGGCCAGGGCGCGCGTATAGGTTGCCTCGGCCTCCTTCGCCTTCAGCTTCAGCTCTTCGGCGGTGGCAAGGTCATTGCTGATCGTGCCCGCCCGTTCCGCCAGCACGCCGCCAATCCGCGGCAGCGCGATGCGCGACAGGACGAGGTAGATCACGACCAGCGTCACCAGCAGCCAGAAGATCTGGTTCGGGAAAGTCTCGAACACCAGCTGCGGCATCCCGACCGCGCTGCCATGCGCGTCGGTTCCCGGCAGCATCGGGTGGACAGCGTCCGCCGCGTGACCTGCCGCTTCTTCCGTTGTTGTTGCCATGTCGTTCCCCCGGCCCTTCAGGACCCGTCAAACCGGCGGGCAGGCCCCCTAAAGGACCCGCCCGGCTCTCAGATCTTTGGAAGGGATCAGACTGCGAACAGCAGCAGCAGGGCGACCAGGAACGAGAAGATGCCCAGGGCTTCGGCAAAGGCCATGCCGATGAACAGCGTGGCGGTCTGCGACGCGGCAGCCGAGGGGTTGCGCAGCGCGCCGGCCAAGTAGTTGCCAGCGACGTTGCCCACACCCATTGCAGCCCCGGCCATGCCGATGCAGGCGAGACCAGCGCCGAGGTATTGGCCGAGTTGTGCGATGCCTTCCATAGAGGTGCTCCTTCAGGATTGGAAAGGTTGTAATTGGGATCTGCGGCCGGGCCCTTAGTGCCCCGGATGCAGCGCGTCCTTCAGATAGACGCAGGTGAGGATGGTGAACACATAGGCCTGGATCAGCGCGACGAGCACTTCGAGCCCGTACATCGCGGTGATAGCCAGGATCGAAACCGGGGCGATGGCCGCGATGGCCGCGAAACCCGCGAACACCTTGATCACCGCGTGCCCTGCCATGACGTTGCCGGCAAGACGAATGGAGTGGCTGACCGGGCGCACGAAGTAGGAGATGACCTCGATCACCGCCAGCACCGGGCGCAGCGGCAGCGGCGCCGACGAAACCCAGAAGAGGCCGAGGAAATGCGCGCCGTTCTTCACGAAGCCGAGGATGGTCACGCCCAGGAACACCAGCATCGCCAGAACCGCCGTCACCGCGATATGCGAGGTGGTCGAGAACGAGGTGGGGATCAGGCCGATGAAGTTGGCAAACACGATGAAGCAGAACAGGGTCATCACATAGGGGAAGTACTTCAGGCCTTCCTTGCCGGTGATGTCTTCCAGCATCTTGTGGACCATGCCGAAGGTCAGTTCCGCGACGGACTGCATCCGGCTAGGAACGATGGCCCGGCCGCGCGAGCCGACGACCAGCACCAGCACGATGGCCAGAACCGTCAGGCCCATCCACAGCGTCACGTTGGTCGGCGTGTACCAGTTGATCTCGGTGCCGCCGAACAGCGGGCGCACCAGAAACTGGTCCATCGGGTGGAATGCAAGACCGCCTGCTGCTTCTTCCGTCGCCACGTCTACTTCCCCTCATCCCGGGCGGAGTCTTCCGCCTGTCGTTTCGTCTGCATCTCGGTCGCGGTGCGAAGCATCGTCTTCACTCCGGCCGCGAAGCCCAGGAATATGAACAGCACCAGCATGAAAGGCATGGTCCCGAACAGGGTATCCAGCCCGTAGCCGATAGCAAAGCCGATCCCCAAACCCGAAACCAGCTCGATCACCATGCGCCAGGCCTGATTGGCCTGACTGAAATGCTCGTCCGCGCGGGGCTTGGGCGCGTGGGCTGCCTTGACCTTCTCGATCCGCTTTTCCAGCTCGGAAAGCCGGGTCTGATCGGGTTCGTCGGCCACGTTGCGCCCCTCTGGAGCCCCCCTTGGACTGTTGCCGCCTTCCTAGGGGGCGGGGGCCCGTGAGTCAAGCGCGTTAGGGAGCTGGCAGTCATTCTACAACGCATTGAAATTGCTGCGCATTTCGCGAGGCAGCCCCACTCCGCGCAGGCCCGCCTCCTCCCCATCGCCGCTTTGCGGCAAAAACCGATATTCAACCGTCCGGTTGACCGTTTACCGGCAGGGGCGCTAGGAATGCCCATGCACGCCCCCGCCCCTGCGCTCTCCCCTGCCCTCGACGCCGTGTTCTCGGCCCTCGCCGATCCGACGCGGCGCGCGATCCTGTCGATGCTGCTGGAAGACGACATGGCGGTGACCGATGTGGCCGAACCGTTCCAGATGTCGCTGGCCGCGATTTCCAAGCACCTGCAGATCCTCGCCGAGGCGGGCCTCATCAGCCAGGAAAAACGCGGAAGGGTGAAGTGGTGCAAGCTGGAGCCCGACGCGATGCGCGAGGCCAGCATCTGGATGCAGGGCTTCGGCCAGTTCGAGCGGCTGGACCTCGACGCCTTCGAGCGGTTTCTGGAGGCCGAACTTCAGGCCATCGAGGTGGACCCGCCGGCCGCCTGATTTAGCGGTGCCCGTGCCCCGAGCACATCGCCGGCCAGTCCTTCGACGCCGCCTTGATCGCGGCCAGGAAGGCCTGCACCTTGGTCGTGCGGTGCAGGTCCACATGCGTCACCAGCCACAGTGGTGACGCCCAGGCCTCGCGCGGCGCCATCACCTCGACGAAGTCGGGATTGCCCCGCGCACTCGCCACCGGCAGGAAGCCAAGCCCCAGCCCGGCGCGCACCGCATCCTCGGTCGCCTCGCCATCGTTGCAGCGATAGACCACCTGCGAGCGCGGCACGACGCCCGCCAGCCACTGATAGAACGGCGCGCGCGAGGCCGGGTTCTCATTGCCGATGAACCGATGCGCGACGAGGTCAGTATCCTTCACCGGCGTGCCATGCTTCGCCAGATAGGACGGAGCCCCGAACAGCGCCACCTGATGCTCGTGCAGCCGCTGCACCACATTGTCCGGCTCTGTCGGCGCAGACCCGGCCCGGATCGCCACATGCGCCTCGCCATATTCCAGCCGGAAGATCCGAAGGTCGGTGACATAGCGCACGATCAGCTCGGGATGCTCGGCCATCAGCCCCGCCACCACCGGCGTCACCAGCGCCGACAGGCCGGGGACGGAGGTCACCACCAGTTCGCCGCCCATTTCCGACCCGGCACCATTGATCCGCGCCGCCAGCTGGCCGAACTGGTCCTCGGTCGCCTGCGCCACCTTCAGCAGCTCCTGCCCTGCCTCGGTCGGCGTATAACCGCGGGCATGGCGCTGGAACAGCTTGGCCCCCAGCCGCCCCTCCAGCGCGTCGATATGCCGGATCACCGTGGCGTGGTGCACCCCCAGCACATCCGCCGCACCGCTGACCGTACCAATCCGCGCCACCTGATAGGCCGTGCGGATCTCGTCCCAGTTCTGAAAAGACATTTTCTGTGCGCCCATCAACATATGCGGTGCGAGTATCGGCGTTGCGTTCGAAATTGCAACGCGCAACTTAAGGACATGCCCGGCCTCCCCGCCGCTTTGCAATTCAAGGATCGCCCCAATGACCAACATCCTCCGCCTCGACGCTTCGATCAAACCCGCCGGCTCCATCTCGCGCCGCCTGACCGACCGTATCCTCGCCCGCCTGACCGCGGCGCAGCCCGCCGCCACCGTCACCAGCCGTGACCTTGCCTCCGGCCTGCCGGCCATCGACGCCGCCTGGATCGGCGCCATCTTCACCCCGGCCGACGCCCGCAGCACCGAGCAGGCCGCCATCGCCGCCGTGTCCGACACGCTGATCGCCGAAGTGAAAGCCGCCGACGTCGTGGTGATCGGCCTGCCGATCTACAACTTCGGCACCCCCGCCTCGCTGAAGACCTGGTTCGACCACATCGCCCGCAAGGGGGAAACCTTCGCCTATACCGAAGCCGGCCCCCAGGGCCTGCTGACCGGCAAGCGCGCGATCATCGCCCTGTCCTCGGATGGCACCCGCTTCGGGTCGGAAATCGACTTCGCCTCGGGCTATGTGCGCCACATGCTGGGCTTCCTTGGCATCACCGATGTCGATTTCGTCGCCGCCGACGCGATGGTCTTTGGCGCTGAAGAGGCGCTGGCCAAGGCCGAGGGGCAGGTGGACGCTCTGGCTGCCTGATAAAGGCCGGACATCAGCCATTTGCAGAATTTCGGCCGTCGACGAAATTCTGCTGTGCCCGCCCTCGCGAGGGCGGGCACAGTCGTGCCCACCGGGGCGGTCCCATCAGAATTTGGCACCGTCAGACCAAGCTTCACCCCCTTGCCCTGCGGCTTGCGCCTCCGGGCAACCGTCGCGGTCGGCTTGCCACTGGCAAGCCGCCTTGTCGCGCCGGAAGTGCCTCATCTGCGGGTGACAGAGCAGCCGCAATCCCCGCCCCCGCTTGACTCCCACTCCCATTTCTTCTACGGCCTGCCCCAATTCCCCGGAAGTGGCTTGCTTCCGGTCCCAACCCGTCATGGGGGGATCGCCATCCGTCAGCGCGTTGCGCCCACGGGTGCCATTCCGCATTGACCCGCCGGGACCGTAGCGCACACCACCACCTTTGGGGATCTTAGCGCCGGGCCTTACATGGTCCCGGCAAGGTGCAATCGGGGCCATGGAGGGCCAGACGCGATGTTCGAGAATCTATCCGAACGGCTCTCCGGGGTCTTCGACCGGCTGACCCGTCAGGGCGCGCTCAGCGCCGAAGACGTCGAAACCGCCCTGCGCGAAGTGCGCGTCGCCCTGCTCGAGGCTGACGTCTCCCTTCCCGTCGCCCGCGCCTTCGTCAAGGCGGTCAGCGCCAAGGCCACCGGCTCTGCCGTCACCAAATCGGTCACCCCCGGCCAGCAGGTCGTGAAGATCGTCCATGACGAGCTGATCCGCACCCTGCGCGGCGAGGGCGATCCCGGCGCCCTGAAGATCGACAACCCGCCCGCGGCGATGCTGATGGTCGGCCTGCAAGGCTCGGGCAAGACCACCACCACCGCGAAGCTCGCCAAGCGCCTGACCGAGCGTCAGGGCAAGCGCGTGCTGATGGCCTCGCTCGATACCAACCGCCCCGCTGCCATGGAACAGCTGGCGATCCTCGGCACCCAGATCGGCGTCGATACACTGCCGATCGTCAAGGGCGAGAATGCCGTCCAGATCGCCAAACGCGCCAAGCAACAGGCGACGCTTGGCGGCTACGATGTCTACATGCTCGACACCGCCGGCCGGCTCCATATCGACGAAGCCCTGATGGCCGAGGTTCAGGCGGTACGTGACGTGGCCCAGCCGCGCGAAACCCTGCTGGTCGTCGATGGCCTCACCGGGCAGGATGCGGTCAACGTCGCCACCGAATTTGACGGCAAGGTCGGCATCACCGGCGTCGTGCTCACCCGGATGGATGGCGACGGCCGCGGCGGCGCTGCGCTGTCGATGCGCGCGATCACCGGCAAGCCGATCCGCTTCGTCGGCCTTGGCGAGAAGATGGACGCGCTTGAAACGTTCGAGGCAGAACGTGTCGCCGGCCGCATCCTGGGCATGGGCGACATCGTTGCCCTGGTGGAAAAGGCGCAGGAAACCTTCGAGGCCGAACAGGCCGAGCGGATGATGAAGCGCTTCCAGAAGGGTCTGTTCAACATGAACGACCTGAAGGGCCAGCTTGACCAGATGCTGAAGATGGGCGGGATGCAGGGCGTGATGGGCATGATGCCCGGCATGGGCAAGATGGCCAAACAGGCCGAGGCCGCGGGCTTTGACGACAAGGCCCTGCGCCGCCAGATCGCCCTCATCAACTCGATGACCAAGAAGGAACGGGCCAATCCCGACCTGCTGCAGGCCAGCCGCAAGAAGCGCATCGCCGCCGGCGCGGGGCTGGAGGTTGCCGAGGTGAACCGCCTGCTGAAGATGCACCGCCAGATGGCCGACACGATGAAGAAGATCGGCAAGATGGGCAAAGGCGGGATGCTCAAGCAGGCCATGCAGATGTTCGGCGGCAAGATGCCCGGCGGCATGGGCGGCATGGACCCGTCGAAGATGGACCCGGCGCAGATGGAAGAGGCTGCCAAGGCCCTGCAGGGCCAGATCGGCGGCAAGATGCCCGGCGGCCTTCCCGGCCTCGGCGGCCTGAACCTGCCCGGCGGGCTTTCGGGATTCGGCAAGAAGAAATGACCGCACCCACCCTCCATACAGCGCGCCTGACGCTTCGCCCGATCGTCGCGGCCGATTTCCCGGCCTATGCGGCGCTGATGGGGTCGTCGCGCGCGGCCGGAATGGGCGGGCCGTTTGACACCTTCCGCGCCTGGGGCGTGTTTTGCCATGACGTCGCCTGTTGGGCGCTCTACGGGCATGGCGGCCTGATGATCGAACGCAACGACACCGGGGCAACCATCGGCCAGGTCGGGCTGAATGCGGGCCCGCTGTTTCCCGAACCCGAACTCGGCTGGCTGCTCTATGACGGCAGCGAAGGCCAGGGCTTTGCCACCGAGGCCGCGGCGCGGCTGCGGGACTGGGCGTTCGAAACCCTGCCGCTCGGCAGCCTCGTGTCCTACACCGATCCGGACAATCACGCCTCCATCGCGGTCGCCCGGCGGCTTGGCGCGCTCCTTGATCCCGAGGCGCCGCGGCAAGACCCCGAAGACCTTGTCTGGCGCCACCCGAGGATGGCCGCATGACCGTGACCCTCTCCCCCACTCCGGTGATCGAAACCGAACGCCTGATCCTGCGCGCGCCGCAAGCGGGCGACTGGGAGCCATGGGCCGCGTTCGCCATGGACGGGCGCTCGCGCTTCGTCGGCGGGCCGCTGGACCGGGAAAAGGCCTGGCGCGCCTTTGGCCACGTCATCGGCATGTGGGTGCTGCGCGGCTTTGGCACCTTCGTCTTCGCCCCCAAGGCGGGAGGCAGCGCGCTTGGCATGTGCGGCCCCTGGTATCCCGAGGGCTGGCCGGAACGCGAGATCGGCTGGACCCTCTGGTCGCCCGAAGCCGAGGGCAAGGGCTATGCCTTCGAGGCTGCCCGCGCCGCCACCCGCCACGCCTTCGGGCCGCTCGGCTGGGACACTGCCGTCAGCTACATCGACCCGGCCAATTCGCGCTCCATCGCGCTGGCCGAACGCCTCGGCGCGCAGCGCGATGACAGCGCGGCGCATCCCGGAACCGACCCCTGCCTCGTGTTCCGCCACCCGGTCCCGGGCGCGGAGTATGTCCTATGACATGCGCATACTATGCATATGGGTTCTGTATGCTTTCCACATGCCGGAGGAGCGCATGACCGACGCCGCCACCCGCGCCGCAGCCCTGCTGCATGAGCATCGCGAGTCCATCGACCGGCTCGACGCGATCCTGCTCTACACGCTTGCCGAACGGTTCAAGCACACCCAATCCGTCGGCCGCCTGAAGGCCGAACACAACCTGCCGCCCTCGGATCCTACCCGGGAAGCGGCCCAGATCGCCCGTCTGGAACGGCTCTCGCAAGAGGCTGATCTCGACCCCGAATTCGCCCGCAAATTCCTGACCTTCATCATTTCTGAAGTCATCAGGCATCACGAGAAACTGCAGAAATAACGGGCACTTGCCCGAACTTCCAAAAGACCAAGGAGAAACTGACATGTCCATGAAAATCCGCCTCGCCCGTGGTGGCTCCAACAAGCGCCCGCACTATTCCATCGTCGCCTCCGACAGCCGGATGCCGCGCGACGGCCGCTTCCTCGAAAAGCTCGGCACCTACAACCCGCTGCTGGCCAAGGACAGCGAAGAGCGCGTGAAGATGGATCTCGACCGGGTGAAATACTGGCTCTCGCACGGCGCCCAGCCGACCGACCGCGTCGCGCGGATGCTGGAAACCGCTGGCGTGCTGGAAAAAGCCGTCCGCAACAACCCCAAGCAAGCCGAACCCGGCGCCAAGGCCAAGAAGCGCGCCGAAGAGCGTGCGAAGAAAGCTGCCTCGGCCGCAGAAGCCACCGAGTAAGCCCCTGGGCTGCCACGGTAATTCCGGCGCTTGCAACGGCGCCGGATTGCCGCAGAATATGCGGCGGGTGGCGTGATGCCGCCCGCCTTTTGGGTCTGGCGCGGGGCGTTTCCGCCCGCCTTGATGGAGCGATCATGGCCGCAAGCGACAAGGTCTGCGTGGGCGCGATTGCCGGCGCCTTCGGCGTGCAGGGCGAGGTGCGGCTGAAAAGCTTCTGCGCCGACCCCGCCGCAATTGCCGATTACGCGCCGCTGACCTCCGAAGACGGCAAGCGCAGCTTCACGCTCAAGATCACCCGCGCGGTTGCGGGTGGTCTTGCGGCACGGATGACCGGCATCACCACCAAGGAACAGGCGGATGAGCTTAAGGGCGCAACCCTCTGGGCCGAAAGGACAAAGCTGCCGTCCCTGCCGGATGACGAGTTCTACCATGCCGACCTGATCGGCCTGACGGTGCTCGACACCGGCGGCGCGCCTATGGGCACGGTCCATGCCGTCCACAACCACGGCGCGGGCGACATCCTTGAAATCCTCGCCCCCGGCCAGCGCAACGCGCTGCTGCTGCCCTTCACGCTTGCCGCGGTGCCGACCGTGGACCTGACCGCCGGCCGGATCATCGTCGACCTGCCGGAAGAGGCCTGAGATGGCGGACGACGCCCCCCGCTCGCATGGCCGCCTCGCCATCTCGGCCTCGATCAAGCCGCGCGAGCTGATGGACCATAACCCCCGCCTGAAGGGGGCCTGGGCCGCCAAGATCGTCACGCTGCTCCCCGATGCCTTCCCCGGCACCCTGGGCCTCAGCCTGACCGGCAAGGCGCTGGACATGGGCCTCTGGGCGCTGGAAACCATCGACCTGCGCCCCTTCGGCGAGGGCAAGCACCGCAATGTCGATGACAACCCGGCAGGCGGCGGCGCGGGCATGGTGCTGCGCGCCGACGTGGTCGCCAAGGCGCTGGACCAGGCCGCCATCGGCACCCCGCCAGACCGCGCCCGCTGGCCGGTGATCTACCTGTCACCCCGCGGGAAACCCTTCGATCAGGCCACCGCAAGGCGGCTCAGCCAGTCTGACGGGATCACCCTCCTTTGCGGCCGCTTCGAGGGGGTGGACGAACGCGTGCTGGAGGCTTATGGCGTTGAAGAGATCAGCCTTGGCGATTTCGTCCTTACCGGGGGCGAGATTGCAGCACAGGCCTTGATCGACGCGACAGTTCGACTTATACCCCGCGTGCTTGGGAATCAGGCGTCCACCGAGGAAGAATCCTTCTCGGACGGACTTCTGGAACATCCCCAGTATACAAGACCCACCGTCTGGGAAGGCCGCGCGATACCGGAAATTCTTCAATCCGGGCATCACGGACGAATTGCCGACTGGCGACGGGCCGAGGCCGAAAGGCTGACAAAAGAACGCCGTCCTGATCTCTGGCGGGCGTGGTGTGCACAGCACAGCGCGGACCCGGATGAAGACCGAGAGCTCTGAGGACGCATCACCTTCGCGGAAAACACCGCGAGCAGAGCAAAGGACTTGCGATGAACCTTATCGCACAACTCGAAGCCGAGCAGATCGCTGCGCTTGGCAAGACCATCCCGGACTTCAAGGCCGGCGACACCGTTCGCGTCGGCTACAAAGTGACCGAGGGCACCCGCTCGCGCGTGCAGAACTACGAAGGCGTCGTGATCGCCCGCAAGGGAGGCAGCACCATCGCCGCGTCGTTCACCGTGCGCAAGATTTCGTTCGGTGAAGGCGTGGAACGGGTGTTCCCGCTCTATTCGACCAACATCGACGCCATCGAGGTCGTGCGCCGTGGCCGCGTTCGCCGCGCCAAGCTGTATTACCTCCGTGACCGCCGCGGCAAAAAGGCCCGGATCGCGGAAGTCACCAATTACAAAGCCAAAGACGGCGCAGGCGCGTAAGGAGCGGGATCATGAGACAAGGAATTCACCCCGACTATCACATCATCAACGTGAAGATGACGGATGGCAGCGTGTATCAGGTCCGTTCGACCTGGGGCAAAGAAGGCGACCAGATGGCGCTGGACATCGACCCGCTGGCCCACCCGGCCTGGACGGGCGGCAACGCCAAGCTGATGGATACCGGCGGCCGCGTGACGAAGTTCAAGAACAAGTACGCCGGCCTCACTCTCTGAGATCTGGCTACGGACGATACGGGAGGGGCGCGCCGCAGGGCTGCGCCCCTTTTGCATTCCGGCGCCACACGCAGGCAACATCCACCGGAAAATCGCGGGCGAGCCTGCCCTCGCGCTTCACTTGGCGCGGACCGCAACATATAGGTTCTTGCGCCCGGGAGCCCGGGCTGGGGACTGCGGGCGGGGAAGCGACTTGGCACATATCATCGTCACCGGAAACGAGAAGGGCGGGTCGGGGAAATCCACGACCTGCATGCATGTGGCAACAGCGCTGTGCCGCATGGGCTGGCGCGTGGGTGCACTTGACCTCGACGTCCGGCAGAAGAGCTTCGGACGCTATCTGGAGAACCGGCGCGCCTTTGCGGCGCGGCAGGGCATCACCCTACCGATGCCCGACTACCGCGAGTTGCCCGAGATTGACGCAGCCTCCTTGGGGCCCAACGAGAATGTCTTCGACCACCGCCTCTCCGCCGCCGTCGCGGCGTTGGATGCCGATTGCGACTTCATCCTGATCGACTGCCCCGGCTCGCATACCCGCCTCAGCCAGGTCGCGCATTCGCTGGCCGATACGCTGATCACCCCGCTGAACGACAGCTTCATCGACTTCGATCTGCTGGCCCGCACCGACCCCGAGACGGGCCGCGTGCTTGGCCCCTCGATCTATGCCGAGATGGTCTGGAATGCCCGCCAGTTGCGCGCCAAGGCCGGGCTGAAGCCCATCGACTGGATCGTGCTGCGTAACCGCCTTGGCGCACAGCACATGCATAACAAGAAGAAGGTGGGCGAGGCGCTGACCAGCCTGTCGCGCCGCATCGGCTTTCGCGTGGCGCCGGGCTTTTCGGAACGGGTGATCTTCCGTGAGCTGTTCCCGCGCGGGCTGACGCTGCTGGATCTGAAGGATGTCGGCGTCGAAAGCCTGAACCTGTCGAACGTCGCCGCCCGGCAGGAACTGCGCGACCTGATCAAAGAGATCAAGCTGCCAGGCGTCTCGCCCGATTTCTGAACAGCGCGGGCCGCGGCCCTTGGCGCAGCCGCAGGCGCGGGCGTTCGGTGGCGATCATCTGCGCAAGGCGTATCTCGAACACGTCCTCGGCGGGTCGGGCGGGTCCAAGGCCGATACGGGTCAGAAGGGCCACGGCGTACCTCATGGGGCAACCTCGTCGAGCTGTGTTTTCCTGCTTGCAAGCTGGTCTGCAAGCGGGGCACGAATATGGCTTGGCGGAGGCCTTTTTAGCACTATTCCTTCGAATCGCCCAGGCGGGCCGCGCTCTGCCAAACGGCACTTGTGTATTCAGACAAGGAGATTTCAGGATGATCAGCAGACGAGACGTTCTGGTGGGCGCCGCCGCCTTGGGGCTTGTCGCCCTGATGCCGCTGCAGGCGCTGGCCGATCAGGAGGTGGTTCTGGGCGAGAAGACCGTCGGCTTCAACGAACAGCGCGACGTGATCCAGGTCGGCCGCGGCGAGGGCCGGTTCACCCATCTTAAGCTGGCGGTGCAGGAGAGCCCGGTCTTCCTCGAACGGGTGCTGGTGCATTACGCCAATGGCGACGTGGCAGAGCTGCCGGTGCGCGAACGCATCCGCCGCAACGGCGAAACGCGGTTCATGGAACTTCCGGGTGACCGTGCCCGCGCTATCCGCCGGATCGAGATCTACTATGCAAGGGCCGCAGAGGGTGACCGGGCCCGCATCACCGCGATTGGCCGCACTGACTGATCCCTACTTACTGAACCGTGGGGCCGGGAGAGATCCCGGCCCGACCCGGCCAACGCTCAGCGCAGCGCAATGGCCTTTTGCAGATCGTTACCGGCATGGGGCAGCCCGATGGCCCCCTGCCCGATCCGCGCCCCGGCAGCCTTCACCGTCAGGCATTTGGCCGGGGAGGCGAAGCTGTCCAGCGTGGCAAAGCGCAGCGTGTCGATCTTCAGGTCCGGGCCAACCCAAGCCGAGGCGACCACGCCCACCGGCCGGCCATGGCGATCAAAGACCAGATAGTCGGCATAGACCTCGCTGTTGCCATCGTTCCGGCAGACCAGCCGCTTGGCCTTGGCCACTTCGGCCCGGCCGGGCATGGAGGCCGCCGCGACATTGGTCGATGGGTTGGAGGGGTTGGTACCCGGATTGGTGCCTGGATCTGTTCCGGGGGTGCTGCCGCCGATCGAGACGCCGACATCCACCGCGCCGCCGACACTCACACCAGCGCCGATCCCGCTGCCACCTCCGACGCCCACACCGACGCCAACTCCGTCGTCACCGCCAATGCCAACATCCACGCCAAGCCCGCCGCCGTCGCCGCCCCCGATATCGACGCCGATGCCATCGTCACCGCCGATCCCGAGACTGAGCGCAAACAGACTTGGCGCCATCATCGGCAGGATCACGGTCGAAACCAGCGCGAGTTTAACTGCAAAATTCGTCATGGTGATAACCTCCCTCTTCAAGATCAATGACCAAGCCAAACCGTGCCGCATCAAACGCTGTTCACTGCCAAGGCCCAAAAAAACGGCGCGGGCCACACTCAAAATAACTCCACCCGAAGCTTCACGTTCGCGGCGCCGACTGGCTTGCTCTCGAATAATAAGCCATAGCTTTTCACATCGCTCGACCCAAAGCCATGTCTGGCTATGATACCGACGGCCGGTGGCCCGGCAACACGTTTTTATGCATCGCTGCTATACCTATTATTTAGACCGATCAACGCTGCACACCCATCATGTTGTGCCGATGATCTCCAGGTGAGGTGGCCTCGGGCGCTCATAGGCCGCATGCAAACCAGTTCTGGTCGAATAGACAAATACCCAGAGCAGCCCTCCGACTAAAAGCCGCATCAACTTTCGGGGGAGGTTCGGTCAAGCAAAGACTAATGCTGCAGATGCATTGAACATGACGGCCAGGATCCGAAACAGCGCCGTCAGGGTTTCAGCCGCCGCAATTTCATCGCACTATCGCTGCATTCCGGGCACGGCGCAGGACCCGGAAGACGCCTGCAATCGTCTCCGCGTCTCTGTTCCGGCGCCACACTGTCTGCGCCGGCCTGATCGGCATTGCCGAGCGCCACGCCAGCCCCCGACCGAACGTAGCCCGCATCGTCCATTGGTGCGACGGGCCCCGTTTCGCCACAACCTCCAATGGCTCTGCGCCGCGCCAACCTGCAGCGTGCTGGAATGGGGCCAAGCTATAGCGGCCTGAGCCACAGTCAGCAGGAGGAGGCACGAATGGCAATGCAGGACAACCTCGACACCGGAACCGTGCAGGGCATGGCGGGTGACTGGCTGCGTCGTTTCGCGGCAGGTTTTCGCGCTGCCCCGATCCCCGCACATCGGCCGCCAGCAGCGCCCCGGCAAAACGCCCGCGACCCCGCCCTGCCAGAGCCGCTGGTACGGCGCGCCGCGGCCTTCGACCCCGCGGGCGCACAGGCCACCGATTTCGACCTTGTCGAACGCGCGCTTCTGGCAAAGCGCCATGTCGTGCTGGTGGGCGGCAGCGGGGACAAGAGCCTGCTTGACCACACGCTGTGGCTGGAAGACCAGGTAGCGGACCTGCAAAGCGCGCCAGATCTGGGCCACGCAGCCGGAATGGTGGCACCCTTGGCCCCTGACACAGGGCTGCTGGTGGTGGATATCGACGCCCTGCGCGCCGATGCCGTCACGGCCCTGCAGGCCTTCCGCGACCGCTACCCGGATATCGCGGTGGTGATCGGCTCGCGCCGCTTTGCGCGCAACGATTTCAGCTGCGAACGGGCGCTGATCGCCGATGCCTCGCTGCGGCTGCCGGCCCGGCGCATTGCATTCGCGCTGGCCATGTCGAGTGCGATCCACAATAATCGGGTGATCCGTTCGCGCTGACAGCCCCTTCTGACCTCTGGTGCACTCCGATGCTCAGGCCCGCCATCTTCTCGCCACGCCCGATGGGCCCCCCCGGCCGATCCGGTTCGGGGGCGGCGGCAGGGTGACGGCCTTGTGCATCACGCTCCGCAGCGGCGCGCTTGCCGCCGCGCTTGGGCTGGCACTGATCCCGCTTGCCAGCCACGCCGATCCGGCGTCGCGCGGGACGGGCATGGATGTGTTTCGCGTGCAGCACAGCCCGCAATGGCGCTATATCGACGTGCTCGAGGCGCTGGATAGCGAGGGCTACACCATCGTCAGCGTCACCGACACCCTGCTGAACCGCGTGAAGATCCGCGCCCGCAACAACCAGCACCTGCGCGAGATCGTGGTCAGCCGCGCCTCGGGGCAGATCCTGCGCGATGCGGTCATCGAGACCTATGATTACCGACCCGCGGGGCAGGAGCGTTCGCTGGACATGATGCTGCTGAACCTGCCCCCGCAAGGCGACCGGGCCGGGCAATGACAGGCCCCGAGGCACCGCGATGACCAGTTTCGGGCTGCGGGGGCCCGCGCTTGCCCTGTTCATGCTGGTGACGCTGATCCAGGTGCTCAGCACCGTGTTCTTCATCTTCAAGCTGCTGTCCGAGGTGTTCTACTGGCAGGCCCCGCTGATCCCGTGGGAGTTGCAGGAGACGCTGGAGATCTTGTGCAGCGTCGGCCTGCTGGCGGGTGTCGTCAGCAGCGTGGTGCTGCTGCGGCTCAGCTTCCGGCGGGTGAACCGGATCCAGAGCCAGCTGAACGCCACGGCAGGGCAGTTCGAGGATCTGGTGGCAAGCCAGTTCACCGAATGGGCGCTGACCCCGACCGAGCGGCATGTGGCGCTGCTGGTCATCAAGGGCTTCAGCAACCCCGAGATTGCCGGACTGCGCGGCACCTCCGAATCCACGGTAAAGTCGCAGCTGACGGCGATCTTCCGCAAGTCCGGCCTCAGCAGCCGCCAACAGCTGGTGTCCTGCGTGATCGAGGACATTCTGGTAGCGCTGAAGGTCGATTGAGGCCCGATCCGCGCCCAGAATCGCGCCTGGTCGGCATCGTCCTTTGGCATGATCGCACCCTCCTCCGATTGCTGCACTGCGCCGCGGCAATAGGGTTGGCGCATGAGGCATCGCTTCGGAGGGCGAGATGACGACCAAGTCACTGCAGGCAAGACGGGCACGAGGCGCACAAGGCGGGGCAAAGCGCCGGGGCGGGGGGCTGGGGACGATTGCCGTCGCTGCCGCCCTTGCCATTGCCGCGCCGGGCCTGATCGGGCTGACCTGGCAGGCGCCGGAGCCCTCTGAACCCGCGGTCGTGACGGGGCCCATAGCCGGTCCCGTCGCGCCGCTCCTGCCCGCCGGGGCTGATGGTCTGGGCGACGGGCAGGACGACGCAGCGGCGAAACCGGCAGTAGAACCGGCACCGCTGCGGACGGCCGGGCGGGCCGTGCCGCTGCCGCCACGCTCATGGGCGGCGGTGCGGCGGACGGTGATTGTCCGTGCCAGTGCCGCGCCCACAAACGCACCCGGAGACGCCGTTGGATCGCTGGAGTTCCCGCCATCGATGTCGAGCCGCGGGTCCGGCGAGTGGTTCGGAATGCAGCCTGCCGAGCTGCCGCCGGACACTCCGGGTCTCGCCACACGGCTTACGCCTGCTGAGATGGCGCCTTCCGCAGCGGATATCTTCCTCGCCCAGGCGACAGAGCCTGCCCCGCCTACCCCACGCAACGTGACGGCGACGGTGGTCTGCCCGGGCGCTGCCGGTTGCGCCGTCCAGCCCGCGCCGATGGCCGCTGCGGGCGACGCCCGTGACATCACCGCCGCCCTGTTCCCCGGAGGCCAGCTACGCCCCTGGGCCTCGGCACCCGTGCCGCCAGCCTCGCCGCAGGCGCGGGATATCACCCGGCGCCTGTTCCCCTCGGGCCAAGCGCGCTGGTAAAGGCCGGTGCAGGCCGCCAACCGCGGACCGCCCGGATCAGCCTTGGCCGCAGCCCGTGCCTGTCCATGAACCGGCGATAGAGCCGGTAGTCCCGCGCCTCTGCGCAGCAGGCCTCCTCGTGCCGGGCGCGCAGGAAATACAGCAGCCCGATGCCGGCCAACGCCAGCGTGTTGGCCATTGCCTCGCCCGGTGCCGCAGCCAGGAACGGCAGCTGCACCATCCACATCGAGGCGTTCTTGCAGATATAGGCCGGGTGCCGGACCAGCGCATAGGGCCCCTGCCAGACGGTGCCGCGATAGGTGAGGTTCGAAAAGCGCATCCCGAAGCAGACCGTGCTGCCGACATAGACCATGAGCAGCGCGAGGATGGTCGAGCCCCAGGCGACATAGAGCACCGGGTGCGCCTCCAGCAGCAGGCCCCAGACGATGCTGTCCTCATAGGCCAGGAAATCGCGCCCGATCACCTGCCAGAACGGCATGTAGCACATCAGGCAGACCGCCCATCCGCGGAAGGTCCGCTCAGGCCAGCGGACATGGGCATTGGTCAGCCGCAGCGACAGCGCGTAGCCGATGATGGCAAAGATCACGTCGACGAAGAACACGAAGCGATAGAGGTATTCATAGACCGTGCGGAAGGAGCCATCCGGGAAGGGCTCGCGGAAGAAGAACAGCCAGTCATCCACCGCATAGCCATACATCAGCGGCAGGAAGAACAGCTTCACCAGCCAGATCAGCGCGAAATCCGCCGCCTGCGCCCGGTCGCCCTCGCGCCCGAGGGTCAGCAGCACGCGGCCGAAGCTTTCCAAGTGGTCGCCGGCCTTGACCGAGATGCAGTGCAGGGCCGCGACATAGACCAGCGACAGCGGCACCAGCCAGGGCAGCGCCATATGGAACTGATCCAGAAAGGTGCCGTACCAAGGCGCGCGGTAAATATCGGCGCCGCGGTAGAGGATCAGCGCCAGCGCCACCACGCCAAGTGTGCCCGCCAGCTTGTTCATCAGGGTCCGGCTGAGGATGCGCCCCGGGATCAGCCGCAGCGGCTGCACGATGCCCGCCTCGGGCTGGCGCCAGGTGCGGTGAACGGCCAGATCGACGGCGCCCATCGCCAGCGCGACCAGCAGCACGAAGAGGTTGAACTCAGTCACCGGGTTGCGCGCGAAGCCGGTGGGCCACAGCGCCAGCGCCGTCAGCAGCACCGCGAGACCGACAAGCCCGGTGGTGAGCGGCGGGGAGTTCACGAAATGCCGCCCGAGGCGGCGGGGGAACAGATGCCGCCCGAGGCGGCGGGGGGACAAATGCCGCCCGAGGCGGCGCGGGGACGCGGATGTCATGGCGGGGATCCGGTGTTGCGGGCGGCCGCAGCGGCCCTGCGGAAGGGTTTCGGCCCCGAGGTCGAAAGCGTGGCCGAAAGCGGGGCGGCGGCGCGACCCGCCGCCCCTGACCGGAACCGGGGCTCCCCCCGCGCCACGAGTTGGCAGCAGGCGCGAGCGCCCCGGTTCCGGGAGGGCTTGGGCCCTCAGTTCTTGGCCGACATCACCGCCTGGTGCAGGCCGGTCATCGTTACCGGCACCGCGATGGAGCCGCCAGCCTGGGTGAAGGGGACGTTGGTCATCTGGATGCACTTGGCAGGGCTTGCCACATTGTTCGTGGTGGCGAAGCGAACCGAGACCAGACGCAGGTCGCCGCCCACCGTGGCCTGGTGAACGGTGCCGATGCGCACGCCCGAGCGGTCAACGACCGGCACGTTGGAATAGGCAGAAGTGTTGCCCTGACCGCGGTCACAGATCTGGCCGAAGAGCCCGAGGCCGGGGTTAGAGATCACCATCTGTCCGCCGGACGAGCTGCCGGAAGACCCGGAGGAGCCCGAGGCGCCGGAGGTTCCCGACGTGCCAGAGGTGCCCGAAGAACCCGAGGTGCCGGACGTGCCGGAAGTCCCCGAGGTGCCCGAAGTGCCGGAGGTTCCCGACGTGCCAGAGGTGCCAGAGGTGCCGGAAGTGCCCGACGTCCCAGAGGTGCCTGAAGACCCGGAGCCGCCGCCGCAATTGCCGACGCAGACATCTACGACGCTGTCGTCATTCAAGACATCGGCCCCGATATCGAGCCCGGCGACGGAGGCATCCACCCCCAGCAGCCCCGAGTCGGTGCCAAGGTCCACATCGGCCGAGACCACGTCGGCCACATCGGCGCCCACGGTCAGCAACTCGCCCGAGCTGAGCAGATCTGCGGTGATGTTGATGCCGCCGCCAGTGGCGCCGCCGCCGACAAGACCGCCACTGGTGCCGCCCAGCAAGCCACCACCAGCCAGACCGCCGCCAGCTAGACCGCCGCCTGTGCCGCCCCCAAGAAGGCCACCGGTACTGCCGCCCCCCAGAAGCCCACCGCCCCCGGATTGGCCACCAGAGGATTGCCCCCCGGTGCCGCCGCCGATGTCGACGCCGACATTGGCCACACCCTCATCGGACCCGACATTGGCGTCGACGTTGATGCCGTCATCGCCGCCGACATTCACATCGGCATCGACAAGGCCGCCGCTGCCGCCGATGCTGACGCCGACATCCACGGTATCGTCACGGCCGAGGCCCACACCGACGCCAAGCCCGCCGCTGTCATCGCGGCCGACCGACACTTTGCCCACGCCAAGGTCAAGGTCGAGGGCTTTGGCCGTGAAATCCCCCTGCGCCGCCATCAGGGCGAGGGCCGAGGTCAGGGCCAGCGCGGTTGCGGCCCGGTTGCGTGAATTTCTGTTCATCTCAGTCTCCAATGCGTTGCCGTCGTTCCAGCGACCCCGAGAGCTGCAACCCGGAGCCACCATCCGACCGAAAAGACCGCTTTCCCCAAAAAGCGCCGACTTCCGGCGCCTGCGCGGTTGTCCCTGCGTCAGGCCCTTAGGTTGTGCATGAGAGACTCGCCCCACCGGAATTGGCGAAAGGTGCCATCGCACCATTGGACGATGCCGGTTTCGTGAGCGGATGTGAGGTGAGGGAGCGTGTGGCGCGGTGCGCCAGCTACGGATCAAGCCCGCGCGGCCCGAACGGGCGAAGGCAGGTGATGCCGGCAGCGAAAATACCGGGCCTTTCAAGGCGCCGATCAAACTGTCAGGAAAAATGGTGCACCCGGAGCGATTCGAACGCCCGACCCTCAGATTCGTAGTCTGATGCTCTATCCAGCTGAGCTACGGGTGCACTGTGGAAGTGGCATTTAGCGAGGGCGGCGGGGACATGCAAGCGCGAAAACGGGACTATCTTCCGCGATGTGCGAAAATCCGGCTCAGGCGGCCACCTCGGTCTGTGTCACGGTCTTGGGCAGGCGGATCATGAACTCGGTGCCGTCCTCATCCGACCGCACCAGCTCCAGCCGCCCACCATGGCCGCGCACCAGCTCGGCCGAAATCGCAAGGCCAAGGCCGGTGCCGCCCTTGCGGGTGCCGCCCTGGAAGGGCTGGAACAGGTGCGCCTTGGCCCGGTCGGGCAGGCCGGGGCCGGTATCGCCGACCCGGATCCACCAGAAGCCGTCATCCTCGCCCGCGCCCACCTCGACCGTGCCGGCCTTCTTGGTCGCCTCGATCGCCTGGCGGGCATTTCGCACGAGGTTCAGCAGCACCCGGTGCAACTGTTCGGAATCGGCGCGGATAGTCAGGTTCGGGGCCACGTCGATCACGAACTCGATCTCGCCCGCCTCGGCCGCCGGGCGCTCGCCTTCCAGAACCTCGGTCACGAGGCCCGCCAGCATGAACCGCGCCAGCCGCGGCGGGGGCTCCTCGGCGCGGCCGAAGGTCAGCGTGCTCTCGCACAGGTTCACCGCGCGGGCGATGGAGTTCACCAGCTTGGGTGCGGCGCGTTTCACCGCCGGATCCTCGGAAGCCTCCATCCGGTCGGCAAACAGCTGCGCCGTGGTCAGGATGTTGCGCAGGTCGTGGCTGATCTTGGCGACGGCACTGCCAAGCTGCGCCAGCCGTTCTTTCTGCCGCAGCGCGCCGGTCAGCTGGGTCTGCAGGCTTTGCAGCGCATCCTCGGCCTCGCGCAGCTCTACCACCCGCGCCGTCGGCTCGATGAAGCGCCGCGCATCCTCGGGCGCCTCGGCATAGGAGGACATGTGGGCGACCACCCGGCGGATCGGGGCGACCAGCAGCCGTTGCACGGCAAGGAACAGCAAGAGCGCCGTCAACACCGAGATCACCGCCGACAGGCCAAGGATGCGCAGGCCATATTCGATCATCTCGCGCCGCATCGGGCCGCTTTCGATGGTCACCTCGATCAGCAGCCCCGCCTGCCGCACCGGCTCACCGATGACCCGGATCACCCGGTTGCGGCTGTCGGTGAGGTCGGTGAAGGCATCGCGCACCAGGCTGAAGCCGGTGGGATCGCGCAGGTCATAGCTGGCATCGACCGGGCTGGGGATCGGCGAGGACAGCACCAGCTGGCGCATCTCGTCGCGGCGCAGGACCACGTTGAAGACGCCGGCATTGGCCAGCAGCTCACGCTCCAGATCCTCCGAGATCATTTCCTCCGAGGCGAGGAGGGCGAGCGAGGCGATCTGCGCCCGTTCCAGCCGCAGCCGAAGATAGTCCTCGCGGAACCCGGCCACCGACGGAACGAAGATCAGCACTTCGGCCAGCATGACGAACACTGTCGTCAGCATCAGGAACCGGCCCGAAAGTGTGTTCAGGAAATGCGCGCGCGCCATTCCTCGCCCTGTGGCCTCACGTCTTGGCGGGGTCGTCAGGGCAGCAGCCGTTGAATCAGCCGCACCCCCCGCTTCACCCAAGGGTTTTCGAAAAGCTTCGGAGAGAAATAGGCGCTCGCCGCCCGCTTTGAAAGCTCGGAAAGGGTCGGATAGGGGTAAACCGCCGATGTATAGGCAGAAAGTTTAAGCCTGGCGGCGAGCCCGAGCGCGAAGGGCGCGATGACTTCGCCAGCATCGGGGGCGGCGATGGTCACGCCCACCGGGCGGCCGCGATGCACGATCAGCTTGAGGAAGCCGTCCTTATGCCCCTGCGCCATCGCCCGGTCATTGCCCGAGACCGGCACCTTCACCACGGTGATCTTTTTGCCATGCTTCTCGCGCGCCTCGGCCTCGGTCAGGCCGATCTGCGCGAGGCCCGGGTCGGTATAGGTGGCGCGGGGGATGTGATCGTCCCGGAGACGGGAGGGCAGCCCGAACAGCGCCTGCCGCACCACGAGGCCGGCGTGATAGCCTGCGAGATGCGTGAACTGCCCGCGCCCGGCAATGTCCCCGATGGCGAAGATGCGGCGGTTGCTGCTGCGCAGGCGGCTGTCGGTGACGATGCCGCGCGCATCGGTGCGCACGCCCGCTGCAGGCAGGTTCAGCCGCTCGACATTCGGGGCGCGGCCAGTGGCGACCAGCAGGTGCGAGCCCTCGAAGCTGCGCCCGTCCGCCGTCTGCAGCGTGATCGCCCCGGCGCGGCCCGAGGCGCGGGTGACCTCTGCCCCCTCCACGATCTCCACCCCCTCGGCACGCAGGGCGGCCAGCACCACCGTCGCCGCCTCGGGGTCATCGCGGCCAAGGGCGTGGCCGCCGTCGAGCACGGTGACGCGCGAGCCCAGCCGGCGATGCGCCTGCGCCATCTCCATCCCCAGCGGACCGCCCCCCAGAACCAGCAGATGCGCGGGCAGCTCGCGCAGGGCCCACAGCGTCTCATTGGTCAGGAAGGGCATGCCCTTCAGGCCGGGGATGCCGGGCACGGCGGGGCGCGAGCCGGTGGCGACCACGAAGCGGCGGGCGGCGATCAGGGTGTTCCCAGCCTCCAGCGCATCGGGGCCAACGAAACGGCCCCAGGCGCGGATGACGTGGACGCCGAGGCCCTCGAACCGCGCTTGGCTGTCATGCGGAGCAATCGCGGCGATGGTCGCGGTGACATGGGCCATCGCGGCGGCGTAATCCACCTGCGGCTCCATGGGTGCAACACCCATGCCGCCCGCCCGCACTGTCTGCGCCCGCGCGGCGGCGGCCAGCAGCGCCTTGGAGGGCACGCAGCCGACATTCAAGCAATCGCCCCCCATCTCGGCGCCCTCGACCAGCACCACGCGTGCGCCCATCTGCGCGGCGCCAGCGGCGACCGAGAGGCCACCCGATCCGGCACCAATGATGCAGATGTCCGCCTTGATCTGCCCGGTCATGCGGCACCGCCTCTCTGGCGGGAGCGCAGCAGCATCGGCAGCGCCGCCAGCGTGGCCAAGGCCAGCAGCGGGATCAGCACGCCGGGCCGGAAGATCGCGCCCAGATCCGGCTGGCCGCCCGCGGCGAACACCTCGCCCAGACCGGCCCCGACCGAGGTATAGACCCAAGCCCCCGGCAAGATGCCGAGGAAGGTGGAGATGACGAAGCGATGCAGACGCACGTCCAGCGTGGCCGCGGCAAGGTTGGTCACGAAGAACGGCACCAGCGGCACCAACCGCATCACGAACAGTACCGACCACTCATTCTCCTTCAGCCTCGCCACCAGCTTGTGGGCTGAGGGACCGGCAGCGGCCAGCCGCTCCGCCGCATTGCCTGCGCCCCAGCGGGCCAGAAGGAACAGCGCCACTGCCCCCGTCCCTGCCGCGCCGACATTGATGAAGGTGCCGGGAAAAACCCCGAACAGCAGGCCGCCGGTCAGCGTCATTACCGTGGCGCCGGGCAGCGAGAGGGTCACCAGCCCGGCATAGACCGCCATGAACCCCGCCACCGCCAGCCCGTAATGCGAATCGCGGAAGCCGGTCAGCTCCTGCCGCCGCGCTGCCAGCGCCTCGAGGCTCAGCCTGTCCCCCAGCAGCAACGCGCCCGCCAAGGCCAGCACCAGCAGCCCCGCCAGAACCGCCAGCCGCGGGACGCTGCGCCCCGTGTTGCCCTGCTGCTCTTCGGTCACGCGCGGCCCCTCTGGATTGCTCACGGCCACCATGCGCGGTATGGGGACAGGCGGCCAGTGGCATCACGCGGGGTTGATACCTCGCGGCGGCGGCGGCAGTGCGACGGCAAGGTAAAAAATCCGCCCCGGCGCGTTGACTTGCCCGGCCTCGGCCTCTAAAGGACGGGCTTCGAATGACACGGCGCTCGAATCCCGGATGGGTCTTGTGCTGCCCGGAACGGAGTTACCGCCATGAAGCGCACCTACCAACCGTCGAACCTTGTCCGCAAGCGCCGCCACGGCTTTCGTGCGCGCATGGCGACCAAGGGCGGCCGTCGCATCCTGAACGCCCGGCGCGCCCAAGGCCGCAAGTCGCTCAGCGCCTGATCGCCCGCCGCAAGGCTGGACAGATTATGCCGCCGGTCGCGCCCGCACCCGATCCAACGGATCGGAAATCGGGGCCGCAACCGGCGGTTTCCGTTTGCCCGGAGGATGCGACTGTGACGACCAAGGCCTCAGCGCGGATCGAGGTTCTGGCCCGCCGGCCGGATTTCCTGCGCGCGGCGCAGGCCCGTCGGCAAGGTGCGCCCGGTTTCTTGCTGCAGGCCCGGCAGCGGCGCGGCGACGAGCCGGTGCCGGCCGAGATGATCCGCATCGGCTATACCTGCTCCAAGAAGCTTGGCAATGCCGTCGCCCGCAACCGCGCCAAGCGCCGGCTGCGCGAGATCGCCCGCGCGGTGCTGCCGCTGGCGGGACGGCCCGGATGGGACTATGTTCTTGTGGGGCGCCCCGGGGCCACCGCAGACCGGCTGTTTGCCGATCTGCTGGCCGACCTGACCCGCGCCCTGACGCAGATCCACGCCGCCCCTGCCCCGCGCGGCAATGCCCGATCCCCCGATCCCGGCGGCCCGCTCCGGGAGCCGCCGAAGGACCACCGCCGATGACGCCGCTTGCCCATCTTCTGTCGTTGCCGGTGCGCGCCTACCGGCTGGTGCTCAGCCCCTGGGTCGGGCGCTCCTGCCGGTTTCAGCCCACCTGCTCGGAATATGCGCTGGACGCCTTGCGCGTGCATGGCGGGGTGAAGGGCGGCTACCTGGCGGCGCACCGGATCTGCCGCTGCCATCCCTGGGGTGGCGAGGGCTTCGACCCGGTCCCGCCCAAGAAGACAGGCACCAAATCCGCGCCCGCGCAGGAGTAGCCATGCTGGACGAGCCCGACGACATCCACCCGCTGTTCCACGGCGCGCCGGCGACGACCGAGTTCAAGAAGCTGCGCAAGCGCATCGTGCGCGAGGTGCGAGAGGCGACCCAGACCTATGGCATGATCGAGCGCGGCGCCCGCTGGCTGGTCTGCCTGTCGGGCGGCAAGGACAGCTACACCCTGCTGGCGGTGCTGCATGAGCTGCAATGGCGCGGGCTGCTGCCGGTGGATCTGCTGGCCTGCAACCTCGATCAGGGCCAGCCGGGCTTTCCGGCGACGGTGCTGCCGGAGTTTCTGGCCAGGATGGGCGTGCCGCACCGGATCGAATACAAGGACACCTATTCCATCGTGATGGACAAGGTGCCCGCGGGCCGCACCTATTGCGCGCTGTGTTCGCGGCTGCGGCGCGGCAACCTCTACCGCATCGCGCGGGAAGAGGGGTGCTCGGCGGTGGTTCTGGGCCATCACCGCGACGATATCCTTGAGACCTTCTTCATGAACCTCTTCTTCGGCGGCCGGCTGGCGACGATGCCGCCCAAGCTGCTGAACGAGGATGGCGACCTCTTTGTCTATCGCCCGCTGGCCTTCGTGGCCGAGGCCGATTGCGAGAAATTCGCCCGCGCGATGGCCTATCCGATCATCCCTTGCGACCTGTGCGGCAGCCAGGACGGGCTGCAGCGCCAGCAGGTCAAGCAGATCCTTGACGGTTGGGAGGCGCGCAGCCCCGGGCGCCGTCAGGTGATGTTCCGGTCTCTGATGAACACCCGTCCCTCGCACTTGCTCGACCCGTCGATCTTCGATTTTGTTGGGCTGAGCCGCACATCGGGGCCAGAAATCACGGATTTGGCCCAGGATCCCCCACACTTTGGCGATCCGGATTAACCTCCCGCTGACAGTCCTTGCCTAATCTGGCCTGCAGAAGGGCGCTCGTCAGTGCCTGGACCTTGGGAGGCAGGCAGCATGGCAGGCAGGGACGCAGCGGCGGCGGGGCTGAGCATCCGGATCGCGGCGCATCTTCGCCGGCCCGAGATGCTGGCCTTCGTCCCGGCGGTGATGCTTGCGGCCTTCTGGTTCGGCGGCCAGGGCGCCCTGCTGGCGGCGGCTCTGGCCCTGCCCATTGCCGTTGCCATCATGCGCGCCGACCCGGCGCCGCCGGGCACCACAGGCGCCGGAGGACGCGACCACATTACCGGCCTCCCGCTGCGCGATACTGCCGTCAGCGCGCTGGACCACGCGCTTGCCATCTGCCGTCTGGACGGCCGCACCACGGCTTGCGTCGTGCTCTGCCTTGACGAGGCGGACCTGCTGCTGGAACGCCATGGCCATGCCGCCTGGACGCAGATCCTGCGCCGCACGGGCGAGCGGTTGCTGGGCACCTTGCGCGACGAGGACCGCGTGATGCGCCTTGATGGCGCCCGCTTTGCCGTGACGCTTGGCCCCGTGCGCCAGGCCGATCTGGAAAGCCTGGTCCAGATCGCCGCACGCCTGCAGGCAGTTGCGGAACTGCCGCTGTCCATCGACGCCTCCACCATCTATGTGCGCGCCTCTGTCGGCTTCTGCCTGGCCAGCCGCGCCCCGCATGGCACGGGCGAGTCGCTGCTGCGCGCCGCCGAATCTGCGCTGGAAGAGGCGCATCAGCACGGCCCCGGCGCCATCCGCGCCTATTCCGCCGAGTCGCAGCGGGCCTCGGTTGCCAGAGATGCGCTGGCAACCGACGCCGAAGCGGCGCTGGAGAGCGGGCAGATCATCGCCTATTTTCAGCCACAGCTGTCCACCGACACCGGCGAGGTTTCGGGCTTTGAGGCGCTAGCCCGCTGGCAGCACCCTGAGCGCGGCCTGCTGCCGCCGTCGGAATTCATCCCCTTGATGCAGGATGCAGGGCTGTCAGGCCGGCTGACCGAGGTGATGCTGTTCCAGGCCCTGACCGCGCTGCGCAGCTGGGACAAGGCCGGGATGTCGGTACCGGTCGTCGCCGTCAACTTCTCGAAAGAGGATCTGCGCAACCCCCGGCTTGCCGACCGGATCAGATGGGAGCTGGACCGGTTCGAACTGGCACCGCGGCGGCTGACCGTGGAAATCCTGGAATCCGTCGTCGCCGATACCGCCAATGAGGTGATCGTGCGCAACATCTCGGCCTTGGCCCGGCTGGGCTGTGGCATCGACCTGGACGATTTCGGCACCGGCCATGCCTCAATCGCCAATATCCGCCGCTTTGACGTGCACCGCCTGAAGATCGACCGCAGCTTCGTGGCGAAGGTCGACAGCGACCCCAGCCAGCAGCGGATGGTGGCCGCAATCCTGTCGATGGCAGAGCGGCTGGACCTGCAGACCCTGGCCGAGGGGGTGGAGACCACCGGCGAGCACGCGCTGCTGGCCCAACTCGGTTGCGGCCATGTGCAGGGTTTCGGCATCGCCCGGCCGATGCCCTTCGACGACTCCCTGGCCTGGCTGTCGCGCCACAAGGCAAAGCTTGCCCACCCGCCCCGGATCGGACGGCGGACGGGATAAGGGGCGGCGGAGGCGAGAGGCCCAGGCAAGGCGCGGCAAGGCTCATGCCCGCCAGTGAGCGCGCTTCGGGGGTGGGGCGGGGATGGAGATAGCTGTGTCTGGTCCCGGCGATGCCTCCCCCGCGTGAAGGCGTCGATTGTCATCGCCGCCACGCGGCGGGGCTCTCCTCCAGCGCCGTCAGGGCTCGGCCGCTGCCGTCATGCCTTCGGCGCAGACGGGCGCGGACGGTGCCTATTCCTCCCCACAGCACCCGCCCCGTTACCTCCTGCAACCGGGCGTTTCCGCAAAACCGCTTGACCTTTCCCGCCCCCTTCTGTTGAACCTCCGCGAACCTTGGCAGCACTGGCGGTGTCTCCCTGATGGATAATCAGAACAAGAATCTCATTCTGGCGACCGTGCTCTCCTTCGTGGTGATCCTGGTCTGGTACACGGTGTTCGCGCCGGCCGTGCCGCCGACCGACCCGAACGCACCCGTTGCGGTGACGCAGGCCGATGGCGGCACCCCGCCTGCGGTGCCGGGCGATACCCCGGCTGTGGCCGAAGCCGCCGAGGCCGCGACCGAAGCGGCCGCAGCGCCGCGGGTTGCCATCGAGACGCCGCGCCTGACAGGCTCGCTGTCGCTGGCGGGTGGCCGCATCGATGATCTGTCGATGAAGGATTACAAGGATACGCTCGACCCGAACTCGGGCCTTGTGCGACTGCTCTCGCCCGTTGGCGGCGCGAGCGCTTCGCAGCCCTATTACGCCGTCTATGGCTGGGCCCCCGCGGGCGGGCTGGCCGCGACCGCAGTGCCCGATGCGCGCACCGTCTGGTCGGTGGAAAGCGGCGAGACGCTGTCACCCGAAACGCCGGTGACGCTGGCCTGGGACAATGGCGCGGGCCTGACCTTCCGCCGGGTGATCACGGTGGACGAGGATTACCTCTTCACCATCACCCAGTCGGTCAGCAACGCGACCGAGGCCGCCGTGCGCATGGCCCCCTACGGCATCGTCGCCCGCCACGGCGAGCCACAGACCCAGAATATCTGGGTGCTGCACGAAGGCGTCGTGCGGATGACCGACGGCGCGCTGCAGGAAATGGACTATGACAACATGCCCGATCTGGAACGGATCGAGCGCGAGGCCGGCAATGCCGAGGTGGCCGAGGTCACAGAAAACGGCTGGATCGGCTTCACCGACAAATACTGGATGACGACGCTGGCGCCGATGCCGGGGCAGGCCTTCACCTCGGTGGTGAAATACGTGCCGGGCGCCGAGATCTACCAGACCGAATCCCGCCTGCCAGTGATGGAGGTGGGCCCTGGCGCCACTGCCGAAGTGCAGACGATGCTGTTTGCCGGCGCCAAGGAGTGGGAGGCGATCCGCCATTACCAGAACGATACCGGCATCGAGGGCTTTGTGGACTCGATCGACTGGGGCTGGTTCTTCTTCCTGACCAAGCCGATCTTCATGCTGCTGCACTGGCTGCACGGCATCATCGGCAACATGGGCTGGTCGATCATCCTGCTGACGCTGATCATCAAGGCGATGGTCTTCCCGCTGGCCCGCAAATCCTACATCTCGATGGCGAAGATGAAGGAGCTGCAGCCCGAGGTTGAAAAGCTGAAGGAAAAGACCGGCGAGGACAAAGCCAAGTTCCAGCAAGAGATGATGGCGCTGTACAAGAAGGAAAAGGTCAACCCGGCCTCGGGCTGCCTGCCGATCTTCCTGCAGATCCCAATTTTCTTCTCTCTTTACAAGGTGATCTTCGTCACGCTGGAGCTGCGCCATGCGCCATGGTTCGGCTGGATCCGTGACCTCTCGGCCCCCGATCCGTCCTCTATCCTGAACCTGTTCGGCCTGCTGCCCTATGCGACACCAGAGCCCGGATCGCTGTTCTTCATCTTCTCGCTGGGGATCCTGCCGATCCTGCTCGGCATCTCGATGTGGTTCCAGCAGAAGCTGAACCCGGCGCCGACCGACCCGACGCAGCAGATGATCTTTGCCTGGATGCCCTGGGTGTTCATGTTCATGCTGGGCGGCTTTGCCTCGGGTCTGGTGGTCTACTGGATTGCGAACAACACCATCACCTTCGTGCAGCAATACCTGATCATGTCGATGCACGGGCACCGGCCGGACCTGTTTGGCAACATCATCACGGGCTTCAGCAAGAAGAAGAAGGCCGAGGCGGCGGCAAAGGCTGAGGCCGAGAAGGCAGCCAAGGCAGCGCCGGTGCAGACCACGGAAGTGGTTGAAAAGGCACCGACTTCGCCCAAACCCCGCAAGGGGAAGCCCGGCCCGAAGGCATGACCGGCACGCTGGCCCATATCTTCCGCCACCCGATCAAGGCACACGGACGCGAGGCTCTCGCGTCCGTGCTGCTTTCTGCGGGGGCGTGCCTGCCCTGGGACCGGCATTGGGCGGTGACGCATGGGCGGTCGAAGTTCGACGCGGGCGCGCCGGAGTGGACGCCTTGCGGCCAGTTCCAACGAGGGGCGCGGACCGCGGGGCTGATGGCCATCGAGGCGCGGTTTGACGAGGCGACGGGCGTGATGGTGCTGACGCATCCGGCGCTTTCGCCGCTGGAGTTCCGCCCTGAAAGCGAGGGGGCGGTGCTGGTTGAGTGGCTGGGGCCGATCAGCCCGGAGGGGGATTTTCGCCCCGTGGCGCTGGTGTCGGCGCCGGGGCGGGGGATGACGGATAGCGATTTTCCGTCAATCTCGCTCAACAGTTTGAGCTCGAACGCGGCGCTGGCACAGCATATGGCGGTGGACCTGTCGATCCACCGCTGGCGCGGCAATCTGTGGCTGGAGGGGTTTGAGCCCTTCGCCGAGATGGAGTGGATCGGGCGCGAGGTCCGCATTGGCGAGGCGCTGCTGCGGGTCGAGGAGCGGATCGGGCGTTGCAAGGCGACCACCGCGAATCCCGCGACGGGCGAGGTCGATGCCGATACGCTGGCCGGGTTGCGGGGCCTGGTCGGGGCGCAGGATTTTGGCGTTTACGCCGTGGTGATTTCGCCGGGGCGCATCGCGCCGGGCGACAAGATAGAGGTGCTGTGATGCAGCTGGGTTTCCCGCTTTCCCCCGAGCCGACGATCGAGGCGCGCGAGAAGGGCCGGCTGATGTTTGCCGGCGAGATCGACTTCCTGAAGGGCGTCGTGGCGATGGATGGGCTGCCGCCCGCCGACCGGATGGAGGTGTGCTTTGCAGGCCGGTCGAACGTGGGGAAGTCCAGCCTCATCAATGCCTTGACCGGCCGAAAGAACCTCGCGCGCGCGTCGAACACGCCGGGGCGGACGCAGGAGATCAACTACTTCACCGCTGGCGATCAGTACCTCGTCGACCTTCCGGGCTATGGCTATGCCGAGGCGCCGGTGGCGATTGTCGAGAAGTGGCAGCGGCTGCTGAAGAGCTATCTGTCGGGCCGCCAGACGCTGCGGCGGGCCTTTGTGCTGATCGACACGCGGCACGGGGTGAAGGCCGTCGATGAAGAGATCATGGCGCTGCTGGACCGCTCTGCCGTGGCATTCCAGGTGGTGCTGACCAAGGCCGACAAGGTCGGCAAGGTCGAGCAGGAGCGGATTCTGGGCCAGGTGCGGGGGGCGATGGCGAAGCATCCGGCGGCCTATCCCGAACTTGTGATGACCAGTTCCGAGAAGGGCGACGGCATCGAGACGCTGCGCGCGATCATCGCCACGCTGGAGTAAATGGGCCCGGGTTCTGCGCATGTGGAATGCATGCAGAACCCATACATATGTCATATGTAAAGTGAATGACTCGGGATTTCCGGCGCGCGAGGGGCTGACACCCCCTGCCCCGGCCCGGATTGCGGCCTCAGACGTGCTGGCCGGCGTTCACCTCGATCTCGGTCCCGGTGACGTAGCTGGCCTGATCCGAGCACAGGAACCACACCACATCTGCCACCTCGCTTGGCTGGCCAAGGCGGCGCAGTGGCAGGGTCTCGACGATTTTCTCGGTGCCGGGCGAGAGGATCGAGGTCTCGATCTCTCCGGGTGCAATCGCATTCACACGCACCCCCAGCGGGCCGAAGTCATGCGCCATCTCGCGCGTCAGCGCGGCCAGCGCGGCCTTCGACGTCGCATAGGCGGCACCGGCGAAAGGATGTACCCGGGCCCCGGCGATGGAGGTGACATTGACAACCGCGCCCTTGGCCGCCGACAGCTCATCCTTAAAGCCGCGGGCCAGCACGATGGGCGCGAAGAAGTTCACATGGAACACATGGCCCCAGGTCATCAGGTCGGTGGAGAGGGTCGAGAGCCGCGCGCCCTCCGGCCCCTTGGGCGAGATGCCGGCATTGTTGACCAGCGCGTCAAGCCGCCCGTCGAGCCGCTCGCGGATCGCCTCGATCACGTTGATGGTGTCGGCGGGGTCGGACAGGTCGATCTGGATGTGATCGTCGCGCCCGCCGCCCCAGGGGCAGCCCTCGGGGAAGGCGTGGCGCGAGCAGGTCAGCACCCGCCAGCCTTCGCGCGCGAAGCGCTTGACGGTGGCATGGCCGATACCCCGGCTGGCCCCGGTCAGCAGCATCACCTTCTGTTCGCCGTCGCGTGCCATATCCGTCTCCGCCGTGATCCCGCGGCGCACCCCGCCCCGCCGCGCAGACCCTAGCCATTTTCCGGACATTGGCAACGGCGCGCCGCCCGCGGCACCGCGGCCTTGGCAGGGGGGCGCGATGCGTCTAACACTTTGGCAGCAATCCCCGGAGCCTTGCCAGATGAGAAAGCAGACCATGAACCGTGACTGGATCGCCACCGCCCGGACCCTGTCCGAGGCGCTTCCCTATCTGCAGCGCTATGCGGGTTCGATTGTCGTCGTGAAATTCGGCGGCAATGCGATGGGCGACGAAGACGCGATGGCCGATTTCGCGCGCGACGTGGTGCTGATGCGGCAGGTGGGGGTGAACCCGGTCGTGGTGCATGGCGGCGGGCCGATGATCAATGACCTGCTGGGCAAGCTGGGGATCGAATCGAAATTTCTGCGCGGCAAGCGGGTGACGGACAAGGCCACGGTCGAGGTGGTCGAGATGGTGCTGACCGGCCTTGTGAACAAGCGCATCGTGCAGGCGATCATGGATGAGGGCGGCCGGGCCGTGGGCCTGTCGGGCAAGGACGATGACATGATGGTCTGCGTCGCCGATGACCCGGAGCTTGGCTTCGTCGGCAAGCCGGTGGAGATGAACGTGCAGGTGCTGCGCGACCTGTTCGCCGCCGGGATCATCCCGGTGGTGGCACCGGTGGCAACGGGGATGGGCCCGAACGAGACCTTCAACGTGAATGGCGATACCGCGGCGGGGGCGATTGCCGGCGCGTTGCAGGCCGACCGGCTGCTGCTGCTGACCGATGTGTCGGGGGTGAAGAATGCCGCCGGCGAGATCGTGACGGCGATGACGCCGGGCGAAGTGGAAGAGATGATCGAAAGCGGCGTGATCGCGGGCGGGATGATTCCCAAGGCCGAGACCGCGCTGAAGGCGCTGGAAGAGGGCGTGCGGGCCGTGGTCATCCTCGATGGCCGCGTGCCGAACGCCTGCCTGCTGGAGCTGTTCACCGAACATGGCGCGGGCAGCCTGATCCGCTCGACCGAGCCGCGGGTGAAGCCGCGGGTGAAGTGACGCTTGAGGGGATCGCGGCTGAGGCGGCGGGCCATGCGCTGGCGGTGTCGGGGGCGTTTCATCCCGAACCCGGGGATGGGCTGCCAGAGGGGACGGGCACCTTGCTGCTGCTGTCCCCGGCCGAGCCGGGCTTCTGGGCGCATCTGACGGCGCAGCCGGAATGGCTGGACGGGCGCGCCAATCCCATTGACCGCTGGTCGCGGCGGGTGATCGGCAAGATGGCCTGCGCCCTTGGTGGCAAAGCCTATTTCCCCTTCGGCGGGCCGCCCTGGCGGCCGTTTCAGGCCTGGGCCCTGCGGTCTGGCCGGGCCTGGGCCTCACCGGTGGTGTTTCTGGTGCATGAGGAAATGGGGCTCTTCGCCTCCTATCGCGGGGCGATTGCCCTGCGCGAGCGGCTTGTGCTGCCCGGGCCTGCGGTGCCGCCCTGTGAGGCTTGCGAAGCGCGCCCCTGCCTGACCGCCTGCCCGGCCGGGGCCCTGACCGGCAGGGGCTATGACGTGCCCGCCTGCCATGAGTTCCTGTCGGGGCCAAGTGGGGCAGATTGCCTCGATCGGGGCTGCGCCGTGCGTCGGGCTTGCCCCGTGAGTGCCGGTCATGCAAGGCTGCAGGTCCAATCGGCCTATCATATGAGGCTTTTTCACCGATGACACCTGATGGACACCGCCGCCTGATCCTGATCCGCCATGCCAAATCGTCCTGGGACGATGCCGAGATGCCGGACCATGACCGCCCGCTGAACCCGCGCGGCCGTCGCGCCTCGGCGGAACTGGGGCAATGGCTTGGCTCGCGCGATTACCTGCCGGATCAGGTGCTGTGCTCGACCGCGGCCCGCACCCGTGAGACCTTTGCCGCGCTGGGGCTGGAGGGCGCGCCGGAGCCGGAGCTGGTCAAGGCGCTGTATCATGCCGAACCCGCCACGATGCTGGCGGCGCTGAAGGCGGCGACCGGGCAGGTGGTGATGATGCTGGGCCACAATCCCGGGATCGCGGCCTTCGCGGCGCTGCTGCCGGCCGAGCCGCCGCACCATGCCGATTTCGCGCGCTACCCGACCGCCGCCACGCTGGTGGTGGATTTCGAGATCGCAAGCTGGGGCGAGTTGGAACCGCATCGCGGATCGGCGCTGGACTTCTTCGTCCCCTCGGGCCGCGACTGACAGCCAAAAGGGGCGCGCCACCGGCCCGCCCCTTCGTTTTGGTCCAAATATCCCGGGGGGTCCGGGGGGCTGGCCCCCCGGCTTTGGCACGGTCCGGGGGGCTGGCCCCCCGGCCGCTTCCGTCAGTGCCCCAGAATCTGGCTGAGGAACAGTTTCGTCCGCTCGCTCTTGGGGTTGTTGAAGAACTCGTAGGGCTCGTTCTGCTCCACGATCTGGCCCTGATCCATGAAGATCACCCGGTTCGCCACGGCTTGGGCAAAGCCCATCTCATGGGTCACGCAGATCATCGTCATGCCTTCTTCGGCAAGGCCGATCATCGTATCCAGCACTTCCTTGATCATTTCGGGATCAAGCGCCGAGGTCGGCTCGTCGAACAGCATGATCCGCGGCTTCATGCACAGGCTGCGGGCGATGGCGACGCGCTGCTGCTGGCCGCCCGACAGCTGGCCGGGATATTTCAGCGCCTGTTCCGGAATCTTCACCTTGTCGAGGAAATACATCGCCGTCTCCTCGGCCTCGCGCTTGGGCACCTTGCGGACCCAGATCGGCGCGAGGGTGAGGTTCTCGAGGATGGTCAGATGCGGGAAGAGGTTGAAGTGCTGGAACACCATGCCGACCTCGGAGCGCACCTTGTCGATGTTCTTGAGGTCGCTGGTCAGTTCGGTGCCATCGACGATGATCCGCCCCGACTGGTGTTCTTCCAGCCGGTTGATGCAGCGGATCAGCGTGGACTTGCCGGATCCCGAGGGGCCGCAGACCACGATGCGCTCGCCGCGCATCACGGTCAGGTTGATGTCCCGCAGCACGTGGAAGCTGCCGAACCATTTGTTCATGCTGGTGATCTGGATGGCGATCTCGTCCGAAACCTGCATATGGCTGCGGTCGACTTCACGCGCGATTTGAGTGTCCGACATGGGGCTGCTCCTTAGCGATGGTCGCGTTTCAGCTTGTTCTCGAGATACATCGAGTACCGCGACATGCCGAAGTTGAAGACAAAGAAGATGGCGCCGACGAAGATGAAGGGCTCCCAGTAGACGCCCTTCCATTCGATGGCGGCGCGGACGGCGTCGGTGATGCCTTTCAGCGGGTCCAGAAGGCCGACGAAGATCACCAGCGTGGTGTCCTTGAAGAGGCCGATGAAGGTGGACACGATGCCCGGGATCGAGATCTTGAGCGCCTGCGGCAGCACGATCAGCTGCATGGCCTTCCAGTAATCAAGGCCAAGGCTGTCGGCGGCCTCGTACTGGCCGCGCGGCAGGGCGGCAAGCCCCCCACGGATCACCTCGGCGATATAGGCCGCAGCGAAGAGGGTCACCATGATGATGACGCGCAGGATGATGTCGAAGTTCGTGCCCGGCGGCAGGAAGTAGTTCAGCAGAAGCGAGGCGGTGAACAGCAGGGTGATCAGCGGCACGCCGCGGATGAACTCGATGAACCCGACCGACAGCGCCTTGACCAGCAGCATGTCGGACCGGCGGCCAAGCGCCAGCACGATGCCCAGCGGCAGCGACAGCACGATGGCCGCGATGCCGATGGTGAGCGAGAGGACGAAGCCGCCGAACTTGTCGGACCGGACTTCCTCAACCCCAAGCGGGATGATGTCTTCCAGCATCCCGGCCACCGGGCCGGCGAGGAACAGCCACCAGATCAGCGGCAGCAGCACGGCGGCCAACGGCCCCAGCAGCGGCAGGTTCGTGCGGCGCGCCGCCACAAGGCCCAGCCAGCCAACGCCGAAGCCGGCCATCACCGAGATCGGCACCCAGAGCGATCCGCCCCAGAGCAGGATATAAGCGACGGCGGGATAAAACGCGCTGCCCCACAGGAGCTTGCGCGGCAGTTCGGTGAACAGCACCGGGGCCACGGCGGCGAAGAACAGCGCCAGCGCCAGCACCGGGCGCCAGTAGAGGTCTGACGGGTAGAAGCCGAACAGGAACTGGTTCCAGCGTTCGCGGATCACGGCCCAGCAGGCGCCATGGGCGCCCTCGCCCCAGGTTTCGGCGATGATCTGCCGGCATTCGGGCAGGGAGTTGGCGTTCCAGACGCCGTGCAGGAACCAGGGCAACGCAGCCTGCACCAGCCAGACCACCGCAGCAATGCCGACAAGGGTCAGGATAGTGTTGAGTACGCCCGAGAACAGGTTCTCGCGCAGCCACTTGATTGCGCCAACCTCGGAGGCAGGCGGCGTCGCTTGCGGCAGCATCGTCTCGCGGACATAGGCGACGGTTTCGGAATGGGTGTCGCTCATCTCAACGCTCCTTCAGCTTGACGGAGTTGTTGTAGACGTTCATCGCGCCCGAGATCATCAGGCTGATCGCCAGGTAGATCAGCATCATCAGAAGCACGCATTCCAACTCGCGTCCCGTCTGGTTGAGGGTGATGCCCCCCAGCGTGCCGCGCAGGTCCATGTAGCCGACCGCGATGGCAAGCGAGGAGTTCTTGGTGATGTTGAGGTATTGCGAGATCAGCGGCGGCACGATCACCCGCAGCGCCTGCGGCAGGATCACGAGGCTCATCGTGCGGTTCGGGCGCAGGCCAAGGGCGAAGGCCGCCTCGGTCTGGCCGCGGGACACGGCGCCGATGCCGGCGCGTACAATCTCGGCGATGAAGGCGGCGGTGTAGAGCGTCAGCCCCAGCCATAGCGCCATCAGCGAGTTGGACACGTCAAGCCCGCCGGTGAAGTTGAAGCCGCGCAGCACCGGGCGTTCGGCATGAAAGCCAAGCGCGATCAGCAGCAGGGCGAGCGGCACCAGCAGCACGAGGATGCTCTTCCACCAGGTCACCGGCCGCACGCCCGTGGCGTTCTGCACGGCAGTGGCATGGGCCAGCAGCTTGCGGTTCACCAACACGCTGCCGGTGATGACTGCGATGATCGCCAGAAGGTCGAGGCTGATCAGGAACAGCCCGACATCGATATTGCCAAGCGAGCGGTAGAACAGCGGGTCGGGGATCGCGGTGTAGCGGTTGGTCAGCGCCACGCTGTCGAAAAGGATCATCGAAGCGGTGGGATTCTCGCCGCGGAAGGCGTTCGGCGCGGGCAGCACCTCGGTGAAGATCGCGTAGGCGACCAGGATCCACAGCAGCACCGGGATGTTGCGGAACATCTCGACATAGACGGTGGTCAGCCGGCCGACGATCCAGTTCGGCGACAGGCGCAGCACGCCGATGATCACGCCCAGCACGGTGGCAGCCACACAGGACATGAACGCCACCAGCAGGGTGTTCAGCAGCCCGATGAGCATGGCGCGGCCATGCGTGCTGTCATTGGTATATTGCACGAGCATCTGGTTGATGTCGTAGCCGGCGCGGTTCCACAGGAAGCCGAAGCTGAAATCCTTGCCCAGCGCCGCAAGGTTGCGCACGGTGTTGTCCACCAGCCAGGCGGCGCCGGCCATGAACAGCAGCAGCACCACGATCTGAATGGTTATCGACCGATAGCGCGTATCGTAAATGAGCATACTGAGCCGAAAGCTAGCTTTCGGCGCATCCGTGACGGTTGCCATATGTATATTCCCCTGATCCCGGTCCCGCGCGGCCTTTGGCCTTGTTTGTCGGGGCTGTCGCCCCAGCGGTCCGGTTTCCACCCCGATGTTGGAACAGGGGGCGCCAGACGGCGCCCCCTTTTGGTAGCTTCAGATCAACGGAACGGCGGCGTGTAGAGCAGGCCGCCTTGGGTCCATTGTGCGTTCAGCCCGCGGGCCAGACCGATCGGAGTGGATTCGCCGATGGTGGCAGCGAAGATCTCGCCATAATTGCCGCCAGCGCCGACGATGGCCTTCTTGCCCCAGTCTTTTTCAAGACCGATCATCGCGCCGAGGTTGTCTTCGCCGGCCCCGAGCAGACGGTTGATCTCGGGGTTCTCGGTGCCTTTGGACAGCTCTTCGATGTTCGCCGAGGTCACGCCGTATTCTTCGGCAGCGATCAGCGCGTTCATCGCCCAGCGGGTGATGTCGGCCCACTGGTCATCGCCGTGACGGACCAGCGGCCCCAGCGGCTCTTTCGAGATGATTTCCGGCAGGATCACATAGTCCTCCGGGTTGGCAAAGGCGGCGCGGGTAGCTGCAAGGCCCGAAGCGTCGGTGGTGTAGGCATCGCAGGCGCCGGCGAGGAATTGCTGCTCGCCCTCGGCGTTGGTCTCGATCGTGACCGGCGAGTAGGTCATGTTGTTGACCTTGAAGAAGTCGGCGAGGTTGAGCTCGGTCGTGGTGCCGGTCTGGATGCAGACGGTGGCGCCATCGAGTTCCTTGGCCGAGGTCACGCCCAGAGCCTTGTTCACCATGAAGCCCTGGCCGTCATAGTAGTTCACGCCGATGAAGGTGAACTTCAGGTCGGCATCGCGCGAGAAGGTCCAGGTCGTGTTGCGCGACAGGATATCGACTTCGCCCGAGGCCAGCGCGGTAAAGCGGGTCTGGCCGGTTGTCGGCACGTATTTGACCTTGCTGGCGTCGCCCAGAACGGCAGCAGCGACGGCCTTGCAGATCGCGACGTCAAAGCCCGACCAGTTGCCGTTGGCATCCGGTGCGGCGAAGCCCACGAGGCCGGTGTTCACGCCGCAGTTCAGCTCGCCGCGCGCCTTGACGTCGTCCAGCGTTGCTGCCGAAACGAAGCCTGCGGCCAGACCGGCCGCCGCCAGCGTGCCGAGAAATACGGTATTCTTCATGCTTACCTCTTCCTGAGTTGCCACCCCATTCGGGGGGAAATTGCGCGCCCTGTAGCCGGGTGCGTTTGTTTGGGGAGTGGTCCCCAATGACAGGAGTGTGGGCCAAATCGAATTAACCCGTCAAGGGCGCATCGGGCCTGCTGCACAGCGGTGCGGCATCCGCCTGTGAATTGGGCAGACCATGCAAAGATGGGGGCGAAAGGTGGCGGCCTAGGAACCGGGCGCGCGGGCCAGATCGAGGAAGGCGCGGGCCTGCAGAAAGTCATTTCGCTTCAAGGCCACAACCTCGGCGGCCTCTTCGTCCTGCCCCCACAGCTCTGCCTGAAATTCCTCGTCGATTCGGGAGGTTCGCCACAGATCATCGGCAGGGGCGAGGTCTGCGGCGGCGGCGAGGCCGATCACCAGCGAGCCGGAGAGGGCCACCAGATCATGCAGGGCGACGAGTTCGAAATCGGAGAAGGAGTCCAGGTGGGCGTTGAGCCGTGCAAGGCTTTCGGGGGGCTGCGCGACATGGACGATGCCAGCGGTGACGCGCAACGGGGCGCCATGTGCGCTCGCCGCCCAGTTCAGTAGTGGATCCCAGGCGGCGGCCTGACGCTCGATCAGCGGCGGCGGAGATTCGGCGCGGTAGCACAGAAGGTCGGAGCCGCCATAGGCCGCGATCATCCCCAGCACGGTGGCGCGGTTGGGGACGACGGTGTCGATGGCAGAGTTCGCGGCGCGGGTCACCGGCATGGTGCGCGGATCGACCAGCTTGGCCTGCGCGTCCCATTCGGCGGCGATGGCGGTGGCCAGCGCGGCGTTCGGCACCACCAGCGGCGCCTTGGCCGGGGTCTTCACCGGGCGGCCATCGAGCTGGACGGCGAAGCCGGTTTCGACGGCAGTCACACCAGCGGCGGTCCAGAAGCGTTTGGGGGCCCAGTCCGCCATTACGCCACCGCATCCCACAGCGCATCCAGTGCGGGCATCAAGTCGGCAGACGAGGCGATGACGTCCCCTGCCCCGGCGGCCAGCAGCGCCTCTGCCGGGTGATAGCCCCAGGCGACGCCAAGCGCGGTGATGCCGGCGGCGCCGGCCATCTCGATATCAAAGGTCGTGTCGCCGATCATCACCGCGTCTTGCGGCGCGATGCCGGTTTCGGCCAGCGCCGCCAGCAGCATCGAGGGGTGCGGTTTGGAGGGATGATCGTCAGCCACCTGACGGGTGACGAACAGATCCTCGATCCCGTAGGCCTGCAGCAGATGCACGAGGCCGCGGCGCGACTTGCCGGTGGCGACCCCCAGCAGCAGATCGTCACGCGCGGCGAGGGCCTGCAGCGCCTCGGCAATGCCCGGGTAGAGCGGCGCGATACCGGCGGCGCGCAAGCCGTTGAAGGTGGCCTTGTAGCCGGCGACGATATGGCCGCGCTCGCCCTCGGGCAGGTCGGGCGCCAGCCGCGCCACCGCTTCGGGCAGCGACAGGCCGACGATGGACAGGACCGCGGCGAGTTCGGGCGCGACATGGCCTTGCAGCAGGAACGCCTCGGTCATCGAGGTGTGGATCTGGCGCTGGCTGTCGACCAGGGTGCCATCCACGTCAAAGATGACAAGGCGGGGGATCATGCCTCATCCTCGAAGGGATCGGCGGGCACGTCGTTTTCATGCCAGCCGAGCGTCTTCCAGGTCTTGTCCATATGCGGCGGCAGCGGGGCCACGATGGTGACGCGCTTCTTGGTGATCGGGTGGTCAAAGCTGATCTGGCGGGCATGCAGGTGCAGCTTGCGGCTGATATCGCCGCCCAGTTGCGCGCCCCAGCCATCGCCGAGGTTTTCCTGGCCGGAGCCGCCATATTTGCCATCGCCGATGATCGGGTGGCCGATCTCGGCCATATGCGCGCGCAGCTGATGGGTGCGCCCGGTGATCGGCACCAGCGCCACCCAGGCGGCGCGGGTCGCCAGCGCCGAGAGCACGGCGAAATCGGTGGTCGCGCGCTTGGCGCCTTCGGTCTGGTCGACCTTCGAGGGATGGACGGCGATCATTTTCTCGCCCTCGCCCAGATGGCCGCGCCCGCCGGCCTTCACGAGGCCGAAGCGGATGGTGCCCTTGCGCGGGCTGGGGACGCCGGCAACAACGGCCCAGTAGATCTTGCGGGTGGAGCGCAGGCGGAACGCCTCGGACAGCGCCCGTGCGATGCGGTCGGTGCGGGCCAGCAGCAAGACGCCCGAGGTGTCCTTGTCGAGCCGATGGACCAGCTTGGGCCGGTCCTTGTAGCCGAACATCAGCGCCTCGGTCAGGCCGTCCACATGCCGGTCGCCCTGGCCGGAGCCGCCCTGGCTGGGCAGGCCGGCGGGCTTGTTGAGGGCGATGATATGCTCGTCCTTCCACAGCACGCAGGACTGGATCATCTCGGCATCCGCCTCGATCACGCCGGGGCCGCGTGGGCGCGGGGCGCGGGGCGCGGGTTCGGCCGGCAGATCGGGCAGCGGCGGGATGCGCACCTCCATGCCAGGTTCGAGCCGGGTGGAAGCCTTGACGCGGCCACCATCGACGCGCAGCTGGCCGGTGCGGCACATCTTCTCGACGGCGCCCTGCGTCACTTGCGGGAATTTCTTCTTCAGCCAGCGGTCGAGGCGGGTCTCGCCTTCGTCCGCGCCGACGGCAATCGTCTGGACGCCGCTCATGCCAATACCCCGCGTGCGATGAAGAGACCGGCGACCAGCGCCGCGATGGAGAGGAGAACCGAGCCGCCGACATAGGCGGCGGCCAGTTCGGGCCGCCCGCCTTCCCAGAGGGTAACCGCATCGAGCGAGAAGGCCGAGAAGGTGGTGAAGCCGCCGAGGATGCCGGTCATCAGGAAGGGCGCGTAGCGGTTGCCAAGGGTCTCGGCCAGCGCGATCACCAGCACGCCCATCAGGAACGAGCCCACGACGTTGACGGTGATGGTGGCCCAGGGGAAACCGGGGCCGGCCAGCCTCAAGACGCCGACATTGGTCAGATAGCGGGCCGAAGCACCGAGGGCGCCGCCGAGCGCCACCTGGAAAAGGGTCTGGATCATGGCGTCTCTGTCATGTGGAACGGTGGGAAAGTCAACCGGGCAAGGGCGGGGAGGGGTTGGTTGTGTGGGTGGGAATGGCGAGGGGGGGGGCTTCGGCTGGCTCTCTTCTGACACCCTCCCATTGGCGAAGGCTATCGCCTTCGCCACGTCGCGCCCTTTCAACCACACCGGACGGGCCTCAAGGGCCCGGCCAGCGCCCGCCCCGCCCTCGGCGGGCGCTTCTCGCCCGCCAGGTCGGGCGCTGTCCTCATTCGGTCTCTTGTTGCCGGTGGCTCTGGGTGCATCCGTTGCGCGCGGGCGGGGCGAGGCAGTGCCTCGCCTGTTTCCGCCCGACATGAGAGGTGGGAAAAGGGGCGCGAGTGTCGAGCGGGGTGGCTCAGCTCCCCCGCTTCTCCCGCAGCTTGGTGAACCACTCCAGCCGCTTCTTCAGGTCACGCTCGAACCCGCGCTCGACCGGCTGATAGAGGACCGGGCGGCGCATGGTTTCGGGGAAGTAGTTCTGCCCGGAAAACCCGTCCTCGGCGTCATGGTCATAGGCATAGCCCTCGCCATAGCCCTGCCCCTTCATCAGCTTGGTGGGCGCGTTCAGGATATGCTTGGGCGGCGGCTCCGACCCGGTGCGCCGCGCCTCGGCCCTTGCCGCCTTGTAGGCGACGTAGCCGGCGTTCGACTTGGGCGCGAGCGCGAGGTAGATCACCGCCTGCGCCAACGCCAGCTCGCCCTCGGGGCTGCCAAGGCGCTCGAACGTCTCCCAGGCATGCAGGCAGACGGTCTGGCATTGCGGATCGGCAAGCCCGATATCCTCGACCGACATCCGCACCAGCCGACGGGCGAGGAAGCGCGGATCCTCGCCGCCCTCCAGCATCCGGGCGAACCAGTAGAGCGCGGCATCGGGATCGGAGCCGCGCACCGATTTGTGCAGGGCGGAGATGAGGTTGTAATGCTCATCCCCCGACTTGTCGTATTTCGCCGCACGCCGCATCAGCCGCGCCGCCAGCGCCTCGGTATCGAGCGGGGCGGGCAGTTTCCAGGCCATGACCTGCTCGACGAGGTTCAGGAGCGCGCGGCCATCGCCATCGGCCATCTCCAGCAGCGCCTCGCGGGCATGTGCGGTCAGCGGCAGCGGGCGGGCCAGCACCTGCTCGGCGCGCTGCGCGAGGCGTTCGAGATCGGCCAGCGACAGCCGTTCCAGCACGATCACCTGCGCGCGGCTGAGAAGCGCGGCGTTCAGCTCGAAGCTCGGGTTCTCGGTGGTGGCGCCGACCAGAAGGATGGTGCCATCCTCCATATAGGGCAGGAAGCCGTCCTGCTGCGCCTTGTTGAAGCGGTGGATCTCATCGACGAACAGCAACGTCCCACGGCCTTGGGACCGGCGCAGGCGGGCGGCCTCGAACACCTTCTTCAGGTCGGGCACGCCGGTGAAGATGGCGCTGATCTGGATGAAATGCAGGTCGGTGCGGTCGGCCAGCAACCGGGCGATGGTGGTCTTGCCGACGCCGGGCGGGCCCCAGAGGATCAGCGAAGACAGCGAGCCCGCATTCAGCATCGCCCCCAGCGGGCCTTCGGGGCCAAGCACATGCGCCTGACCGATCACCTCGGCAATGCTCGCCGGGCGGATACGGTCGGCCAGCGGCCGCGGGGCGGGCTTGCCGGAGGATGGGACAGTGTCTGGGGTGTCGAAGAGATCGGCCATGGCCGCACCCTACGCCCGCAAGGGGGCGAGGAAAAGCGGGCGATGGGGAGGCGGGGCCCCCGGAGCTGCAACCGGGGGCGCCGAGGGGTTCAGTGCAGGTTGGTGGTCAGGTCGATCGACACGCATTGGTTATCCAGCGCGTCGATGTTCATCACCCGGCCCGCCGCCTGCATGTCGAGCCCGCAACGCGGTGCCCAACGCGGCCAGTTTGCCGGGATCAGCCCCAGCACCCGGGTTGCCCCAAGCTCACGCGCCGATTTGGTCATCTCGGTGATGAGATGGGCGTGCACCCGGCGCCGCAGGTTCATCGGGGTGCTGTGGGACACGAACACCCGGCTCGATTCCCAGACGTTCTCCTGCACGGGCGCTTCGTAATAGAGAAGGTCCGACGGGATGGAATCAAGCAGCCCGCGCTGCGCGTCACGGATCATGTAGCTGTAGATCCCGCAGCGGGCGGTGGTCGGGGTCAGCCGGATCCCGGCCAGCACCTCGCCAAATTCATGCACCGCGATCCAGCGGCTGGCGGGGGTGTCGTACTGGTCGTACTCCATGCCCATCGCCTCGGGCAGATCCCATTTGTTCTGCACGATGAAGGACTGGCGCCGGGCCCGCAGGATGTTGGCCAGAAGTTCGCCGTGGGTGTGCATGTTCGCAAAAGAAAGGGTCGTGGTCTGCATCGTCATAGTCTCCAGGTTGGGGTTGAGGAACTTGGTGTTCCTGCAGCCAATCGGAGGAGACGGTAAAGCGATCAGAGCAGCCGGTAGTCCTTGGCCCGCTGGATCGCCTCGGCAGTTGTCCGCGCCAGAAGCCGCTGCCGAGCCGCGTTGAGGCGGGCTTTCAGCGCACTTTCCGAGATTCCCAACTTTGCAGCTGCGGCCGCGTGCCTGTCTCCTGCCGCGATCAGCCGCAGGGCTTGAATCTGGGCCGGCGTCAGGCTTTCCGGCGGTTCGGTCATATCGTGCAATTGCAACACGATCGTTTCGATCCGGGTCAGCTCGTCATCGGTGAATTCCCGATCATCGCGGGCAATGCCGGCGATCGTGCGCGACGAAATTTCGCCGCAAGATACAGCGGCGCCATAGACCAGTCCAAAGCTGGCCGCCTCTTTGAGAATCCCGAACGTGTCGGGAACGGGCATCTCGCTCCACCTTGTCGCGCCGGTGGTGGAGAAGCCCCAGGCGATCATCGGGTCGCGCAGCGCATAGCCATTGTCGGTGTAATGGTCGGTCCAGTCCTGCCGGTAGGTCTGGAACAGCATGAGCGGCGCAGCGAAGCGGATATGCAGCCCGACGAAATACCCCGACGTGGCAAGCCGCGTGAGATGTTGAAGTTGCAGGTCGATTCCCGACTTGACGGACATCTCGGTTAATCCTTTGGACATGTCTTTTTAGACAAGTTGCCCGGAACCCCGTCAACCGTAAATTGTGAAGCGCGCTACACCCAAAACTTATGGAATCACCCCGTGCGTATGATTGATCCAAGCCTGTTTACCCGACTGATGCGACTGCCCGATGCCGCCCGCGGCGATCTGCTGGAATTTCTGGGGGCAACGCCGGTTGGCGATGCCCAGCTTGCCGAGATGATCGAGCGCGTTGCTACGCGGGTCGAGGGCGAGCTGCGCCCACTGCGCGCGGAGCCGAACTGAGGCCCCGCTGCACGCGGGTATCGTTGCGTCAACTAAGCCCTCCGTAATGCAAAAGACCCCGCCAATCGGCGGGGTCTTTGCTTATTCGGTCAGCGGGGAAGCGCTTAGGCGTTCGCGGCTTCCTCGGCTTCGACGCGGGCGCGGTCCGCGGCGCCCTTGGCCGAGGTGTCGCGTTCCACGAATTCGATGATCGCCATCGGGGCCATGTCGCCATAGCGGAAGCCCGCTTTCAGCACACGGGTATAGCCGCCGGCGCGGTCCTTGTAGCGGGCTGCCAGAACGTCGAACAGCTTGATGACGTCCTTGTCCTGCTTGAGCATGGACGCGGCCTGACGGCGGGCGTGCAGGTCGCCGCGCTTGGCAAGCGTGATCATCTTCTCGATGATCGGGCGCAGTTCCTTGGCCTTCGGCAGGGTCGTCTTGATCTGCTCGTGCTCGATCAGCGAGCCGCACATGTTCGAGAACATCGCCTTGCGGTGTTCATGGGTGCGGTTCAGTTTGCGGTAGCCACTGGCGTGACGCATGATGTGTCTCCTATCTTCTGTTTTGCTTTGTCCGGCTCACCCTGCGTTCGGGCGGCTCACCTTGGGGCTTTGGGCCCAGTCATTCCCCGGCATTCCGGGCATTTGTCTTTAGTGGGGGCCATCTAGCGACGGCCCCCGGAATTGTCCAGATCAGAACTGGTCTTCGAAGCGCTTGGCCAGGTCTTCGATGTTTTCCGGCGGCCAGTCTTCGACTTCCATGCCAAGGTGCAGACCCATCGAGGACAGGACTTCCTTGATCTCGTTCAGCGACTTGCGGCCGAAGTTCGGGGTGCGCAGCATCTCGGCTTCGGTCTTCTGGATCAGATCGCCGATATAGACGATGTTGTCGTTCTTCAGGCAGTTCGCCGAACGCACCGACAGTTCCAGCTCGTCCACCTTCTTGAGCAGCAGCGGGTTGAACTCCAGCCCGTCTTCCACGTCATGGCGGGTGGCCGATTCCGGCTCGTCGAAGTTCACGAACACCGCCAGCTGGTCCTGCAGGATGCGGGCGGCATAGGCCACCGCATCTTCGGGGGTCAGCGAGCCATCGGTTTCCAGCTTGATGGTCAGCTTGTCATAGTCCAGCACCTGGCCCTCGCGGGTGGGCTGCACTTCGTAGCTGACCTTCTTGACCGGCGAGTAGATCGCGTCGATCGGGATCAGGCCGATGGGCGCATCTTCCGGACGGTTCTTGTCGGCCGCGACATAGCCCTTGCCGGTGTTGACCGTCAGTTCCATGAAGAGGTCGGCACCGTCGTCGAGGTGGCAGATCACGTGATCCTTGTTCAGGACCTCGATACCATTCGATTCCGAGATGTCGCCGGCGGTGACGATGCCGGGCCCCTTGGCCGAGATCGACAGGCGCTTCGGACCCTCGACCTCCATGCGCAGGGCGACGCCCTTGAGGTTCAGCACGATATCGGTGACGTCTTCACGCACACCGGCGACCGAGGAGAACTCGTGCAGCACGTTGTCGATCTGCACGCTGGTGATCGCCGCGCCTTGCAGCGAGGACAGCAGCACCCGGCGCAGCGCGTTGCCGAGCGTCAGGCCGAAGCCCCGCTCCAGCGGTTCGGCGATGACGGTTGCCTTGCGGGCCGGATCATTGCCAGCCTTCACGTCAAGCTGCGCGGGCTTGATCAGTTCGGCCCAATTTTTGTGGATCATGCGTTCTGCCTCCATACTTGTTCCGGACCCATGTCCGCTTGCCCGGAACGCCCGAGGATAAAAACGAAAGCAACCCGGGCCGCGCTGGATCGCGCGGCCCGGGCTTGCAACTGGTTGTCAGACCCGGCGGCGTTTCGGCGGGCGGCAGCCATTGTGGGCAATCGGGGTCACGTCGCGGATCGAGGTTATGTTGAAGCCAACGGCGGCCAGCGCACGCAGCGCCGATTCGCGGCCCGAACCCGGACCTTGGACTTCCACTTCGATCGTCTTCACGCCATGTTCCTGCGCCTTGCGGCCGGCATCCTCGGCAGCCATCTGGGCGGCATAGGGCGTCGATTTACGCGAGCCCTTGAAGCCCATCGTGCCGGCGGAGGACCACGCAATCGCGTTGCCCTGCACGTCCGAGATCAGGATCTTGGTGTTGTTGAAGGACGAGTTCACATGCGCAACGCCGGCGGCGATGTTCTTGCGCTCTTTCCGCTTCATGCGGGTCTTGTCACGAGCCATATCTGAACCCTCCCCTTACTTCTTCTTGCCGGCGATGGCCTTTGCGGGGCCTTTGCGGGTGCGAGCATTGGTGTGGGTGCGCTGGCCGCGAACCGGCAGGTTCTTGCGGTGACGCAGGCCGCGGTAGCAGCCAAGGTCCATCAGACGCTTGATGTTCATCGTGGTCGCACGACGCAGGTCGCCTTCCACGGTGATGTTGGCGTCGATATACTCACGGATCGCCAGCACTTCTGCGTCCGACAGCTCGTTCACCCGGCGGGTGCGGTCGATGCTGACGGCTTCGCAGATCTGCTCGGCAATGTTATTGCCGATGCCGGTGATGTAGGTGAGCGCAATCGGGACGCGCTTGGAGGTGGGAATGTTTACGCCAGCAATACGTGCCACGCGTTCTGTCCTTTCGTTGCGGTTCCGTAGCCCCGGAACCTTTTTTCACAACGCAGGCCCGAAGGCATCGTGCCACCGGGCCGCATCTGGTCTTCCTGATTCGGTGAAAAGAAAATTCCGCCGGATCAAGACGATTCTCTTACGAGACGCCGTGACCTAGAGGTATTTTTCAGTGCCGTCAAGGCAGGTAGCCTGGGATCGGCGATGCCGGCCCCGGGGTCAGCTGCTGGCGGATTGCGCCAGGACGCCCGCGATCTTGCTGGCGACCTCCTCGATCTCGGCGAGGCCATCGACGGTGAAGAGATCACCCTGAGCATAGTAATAGCCGATCAGCGGCGAGGTCTTCTTGTAATATTCCATCAGCCGCTGCTTGAGGCTTTCGGCATTGTCATCGGCGCGGCGGCGCAGATCGGTGGACCCGCACACGTCGCAGGTGCCGGAAACCTTCGTCGGGCGGGTTTCGTCGTGGTAAACCTCGCCGCAATTGCCGCAGGTGAAGCGGCCAGAGACGCGGCTGACCAGCGCCTCATCCTCGACCCGCATCTCGATGACCGCGTCCAGCCGCTGCCCCATGCGGGTCAGCATCGCGCCAAGCGCGTCGGCCTGCGGAAGGGTGCGCGGGAAGCCGTCGAAGATGAAACCCCCGCCCTGCCCCGTATCGGCCGCGATCTTTTCTTCGATGAGGCCGATCACGATCTCGTCAGTGACAAGCTCGCCGCGGTCCATGACCTCGGCAACGCGCTTGCCCATGTCGGTGCCGCTGGTGCGGGCCTCGCGCAGCATGTCACCCGTCGACAGCTGCACCATGCCCCGCTCTTCGACCAGACGGCGGGCCTGCGTGCCCTTGCCGGCGCCCGGAGGCCCCAGAAGAATGATGTTGACCATTGGCTTGTCCCCCCGCCGTTTTTTTAGCGCCGCGCAGGCGGCTTCTTGGTGCCGGGCCGCTTCTTGCCGCGCAGCTGCGATTTCTCGATCAGACCTTCATACTGGTGGGCCAGCAGATGCGACTGCACCTGGTTGATCGTGTCCATCGTCACCGAGACCACGATCAGCACCGAGGTGCCGCCAAAGTAGAACGGGATCGCCAGTTGCGAGCGCAGGATTTCCGGCATCAGGCAGACGAGGGCGAGGTAGCCCGAGCCCAGAACCAGAACGCGGTTCACCACGTAGTCGAGATACTCCTCGGTGCGCTTGCCCGGACGGATCCCGGGCACGAAGCCGCCCTGGTTCTTCAGGTTGTCGGCAACATCCTCGGTCTTGAAAGCGACGTTGGCGGTGTAGAAATACGCAAAGAACACGATCATCGCCGTGAAGAACAACAGGTAGAGCGGCTGCCCCGGCCCGAAATAGGCAAGGATCGTCGACATCACCGGGCCGGTCTGCCCACCCGAGAAGGTGGCAATCGTGGTCGGCAGCAGCAGCAGCGACGAGGCGAAGATCGCCGGGATCACGCCCGCCGGGTTGACCTTGATCGGCAGATGGCTCGACCCGCCGTCATAGACCTTCATCCCCACCTGGCGCCGCGGATACTGGATATGGATCTTGCGCAGGGCGCGTTCCATGAACACCACGAAGCCGATGGTCACAACGACCATCAGGATCACGCCGATGATGACGATCGGAGAGATGGTGCCGGCGCGGCCCTGGCTGAAGAACTGTGCCATGGCGGCCGGGATCTCGGCCACGATGCCGACGAAGATGATGAGGCTGATGCCATTGCCGATGCCGCGGGCGGTGATCTGCTCGCCCAGCCACATCAGGAACATGGTGCCGCCGACCAGCGTGACCACGACCGAAAGCCGGAAGAACAGCCCCGGGTCATGCGCAAGGTCGCCCGCCTCGAGGCTGACGGCCAGACCCCAGGCCTGGAACAGCGCGAGGCCGACCGTGGCGTAGCGGGTATACTGGTTGATCTTCTTGCGGCCCTGCTCGCCTTCCTTCTTCAGCTGCTCCAGCGCGGGCAGCATCGAGGTCAGCAGCTGGATGATGATCGAGGCCGAGATATACGGCATAATCCCCAGCGCGAAGATCCCCATCCGGCCAAGCGCGCCGCCGGTGAACATCGTCAGGATGCCGCCAAGGCCCGCGGCTGCGTCGTCCATGAACTGACGCAGCGCCAAACCGTCGATCCCGGGCACCGGAATATAGGTGCCAAGGCGATAGACGATCAGCAGGCCGATGGTGAACAAGATGCGTTGGCGAAGATCGGTCGCCTTCCCGAGCGCGCCCCAGGATAGGTTCGCCGCCATTTGCTCTGCAGCAGATGCCATGTCCGGTCTCTTTCATGGACAGCGCCGCCGAACCGGTCTTCCGGTCGGCGGCGCCTGGAAAAACTTGAGGTCTATGTAAGCGGCACACCAGCCGCCCACAACACCTTATTCAGCCGCTGCCGCCACGGGTGCCGACACTTTCAGCGAACCGCCGGCCTTCTCGACCGCCTCGATCGCCGATTTCGACGCGCCGGTGACCGACAGGTTCAGCGCGGTGGTCGCCTCACCCTTGGCCAGAACGCGGATACCGTCCAGCTTGCGACGCACGAGGCCAGACGCGACCAGCAGATCCTCGGTGATTTCCACCGAAGCGTCGATCTTGCCTGCGTCGATGAATTTCTGGATCAGGCCCAGGTTGATGACCGCATAATGCTTGGCATTCGGCTTGGTGAAGCCGCGCTTCGGCAGGCGGCGATACAGCGGCATCTGGCCGCCTTCGTAGCCGCCAAGCGCCACGCCCGAACGCGAGGACTGGCCCTTGATACCGCGGCCTGCGGTCTTGCCCTTGCCCGAACCCGGGCCGCGCGCCACGCGCTTTTGCTTCTTGGCTGCGCCGGGATTGTCGCGGAGTTCATTCAGTTTCATGTCGCTATCTCCTATGCCGGAAGACCCCCGCCAGCGACGGATGGGGGCACACGGCGTTTCTTGTTGATTCTCGTGGGGGCGAACCGCCACCGGGCGCGTATAGACGCAGCGGGGTTCGCAATCAAGCCTAGTGGCAGTGAACGGTGCCGGTCGAGGTCTGCATATGGCAGCACTGGCCGGGAGGCGAGCTTTTGCGGCAGCCACCGCCATGTTCGACGGTGACCCCGTCGGTAAAGACCGGCACCGCCATGGCGGGAGTTGCACCGATGGCCATCCACAGGCCAGCAAGCAGCACACGCGTCGAATGGGGCATCTGGGCTCCTCCGCAGGGCTTAGCGTTAACGAGTGTTAACAGATTTCGCGCGCAAAAGCTCTTGCCAAACGCAAAGCGCCCCGGCAGGCCGGGGCGCTTCCATTCCGGACGGGTTGCAGGGCGAACCCCGCAGCCTCAGCCGCGTTCTTCGATGATCTGCACCAGGTGCGGGATCGCGTTGACCATGCCGCGGACGGAAGGGGTATCTTCCAGCTCGCGGGTCCGGTTCATCTTGTTGAGGCCGAGACCGACCAGCGTTGCACGCTGGCTGGCCGGGCGACGGATCGGCGAGCCGATCTGTTTGACGACGATGGTTTTTGCCATGATCTGCGCTCCTTACGCTTCGACCGCTTCCGCGGCCTCGGGCTTGCGCAGGATGTCAGCCACTTTCTTGCCGCGACGCTGCGCGACCTGACGGGGGCTGGCTTCATGCTTCAGGCCATCGATGGTGGCGCGGATCATGTTGTAGGGGTTTTGCGACCCCATCGACTTGGCGACCACGTCCTGAATGCCCAGCATCTCGAACACGGCCCGCATCGGACCGCCCGCGATGATGCCGGTACCGGCGGTTGCCGTCCGCATCACGACCTTGCCGGCGCCGTGGCGACCTTCCATGTCGTGGTGCAGGGTGCGGCCGTCGCGCAGCGGCACACGAACCAGCGAGCGTTTCGCCTGTTCGGTTGCCTTGCGGATTGCCTCCGGCACTTCCTTGGCCTTGCCCTTGCCAAAGCCCACGCGGCCGCGCTGGTCACCGACCACCACGAGCGCTGCGAAGCCAAAGCGCTTGCCGCCCTTTACCGTTTTCGACACGCGGTTGATTGCCACGAGACGTTCGGCGAATTCCGGGTTCTCATCACGACGGTCGTCGCGGCGATTGTCCCGGCGGTTGTCACGTTCTGCCATATCCGTCTCCTAGAACTTCAGGCCACCTTCACGGGCAGCGTCGGCGAGAGCCTTGATCTTCCCGTGAAAGAGGAAACCACCACGATCGAAATAGCATTCTTCGACCCCGGCCTTTTTCGCGCGCTCGGCAATTGCCGCGCCGATCTTGGCCGCCGCATCGATGTTGTTCTTGCCAACCAGACCCAGGTCTTTTTCCAGGGTCGAGGCTGCGGCAAGCGTCACACCTTTGACGTCGTCGATCAGCTGCACGCTGATGTTCTTGCTGGACCGATGCACCGACAGGCGGGCACGGCCATTCGCAAGCTTGCGAAGTTTGTTCCGGACGCGCAGGCGGCGCTTGAGGAACAGCTCTCTCTTGTTGTTCGCCATTTCTTGCGCCCCTTACTTCTTCTTGCCTTCCTTGCGGAAGATGAATTCGCCCTTGTAGCGGATCCCTTTGCCCTTGTAGGGCTCGGGAGCGCGCCACTCGCGGATGTTCGCGGCGACCTGGCCGACCAGCTGCTGGTCGATCCCTTCCACCACAATTTCGGTCTGCTTCGGGGTCGTGACGGTCACACCGGCCGGCACCTCGAAGTTCACTTCATGCGAATAACCGAGCGAGAGTTTCAGCACGTTGCCGGCGACAGCAGCGCGGTAACCCACGCCCTGGATCTCCAGCTCCTTGCGGAAGCCCGTGGACACGCCGGTCACGAGGTTCGACACCATCGACCGGGACATGCCCCATTGCTGGCGGGCACGTTTGGACGTGCCGCGCGGAGTCACCGTCAGCTTGCCCTCGTCGAGGGCTAGGGTAACGTCGTCGGTCGCCTTGAAGCTGCGGGTGCCTTTCGGCCCCTTCACTTCGACGGTCTGTCCCGAGATGGAGGCGGTAACCCCCTGGGGCAGCTCGACCGGTTTTTTGCCAATACGAGACATCTTGCCCTCCTCAGAACACGGTGCAAAGCACTTCGCCGCCAACATTGGCAGTGCGTGCATTTGCGTCCGACATGACGCCTTTCGGCGTGGAGACGATCGAGACACCGAGGCCGTTACGCGGGCTCGGGATATCCTTGACCGACATGTAAACACGGCGGCCAGGCTTCGAGATACGCTTCAGCTCGCGGATCACCGGGGTGCCTTCGAAGTATTTCAGGCTGATTTCCAGCTCCGGCAGGCCAGTGGCCGCCGTCTGCTTTTCATAGCCGCGAATGTAGCCTTCATCCTTGAGCACATCCAGCACCCAGGCGCGCAGCTTGGAAGCCGGCGTCTTGACGGTGGACTTGCCGCGCATTTGCGCGTTGCGGATGCGGGTCAGCATATCGCCGAGAGGATCGTTCATCGACATGTCCGGGCCTCCTTACCAGCTCGACTTGACCATGCCCGGGATCTGGCCGAACGAGGCCAGTTCACGAAGCATGATCCGCGAGAGTTTGAGCTTGCGATAATACGCATGCGGACGGCCGGTCAGCTGGCACCGATTGTGCAGCCGGGTTGCCGACGAATTGCGGGGCAGTTGCGCCAGTTTCAGAGTCGCCTTGAAGCGCTCTTCCATCGGGCGGGACTGATCTTCGATGATCGCTTTCAACGCGACGCGCTTGCCGGCATATTGCTTGACCAGCTTGGCGCGCTTCTTCTCGCGTTCGACCATGGAAACTTTTGCCATGTGTTTCTCTCCTCCCGCGATCAGCTGTTGAAAGGCATGTTGAATTGCTTCAACAGCGCTTTCGCTTCCGCGTCGGTTTTCGCGGTGGTGCAGATGATGATGTCCATGCCCAGAACTTCGTCGACTTTATCGAAGTCGATTTCCGGGAAGACGATCTGTTCCTTCAGGCCCATGGCATAGTTGCCACGGCCGTCGAACGCTGTGCCTTTCACGCCGCGGAAGTCGCGGACGCGGGGCAGTGCGATGGTGATCAGACGGTCCAGGAATTCATACATCCGGTCGCCGCGCAGGGTCACCTTGCAGCCAAGCGGCATTTCTTCACGGACGCGGAAGCCGGCGATCGACTTCTTGGCCTTGGTGATGACAGCCTTCTGACCGGCGATGAGCGTCAGCTCTTCGGCAGCCTGCTTGACCTTCTTGGTGTCCTTGACGGCTTCACCAACGCCCATGTTCAGCACGATCTTGTCGAGCCGCGGGATCTGCATGCCGTTCTTGTAGGAGAATTCCTCCTTCAAGGCGTCGCGGATCGGGCCCTTGTACATCGCCTTCAGGCGGGGGGTATAGGTGGTTGCGTCGAGCATCAGATCGCCTCCCCGGTTGTCTTGGCGAAGCGCACCTTCTTGTCGCCATCCATGCGGAAGCCGACGCGGGTTGCCTTGCCGTTGGCATCGAGCAGCGCGAGGTTCGACAGCTCGATAGGCATGGCCTTCGGCTGGCGGCCGCCCTGGGCGGTCTGCGATTGCTTGACGTGACGGATGGCGACGTTGACGCCTTCGACGACGGCTTTGTTGGCCTTCGGGTTCACGCTGGCGATCTCGCCCTGCTTGCCCTTGTCCTTGCCGGTCAGAACGACGACCTTGTCACCCTTGCGAAGTTTGGCAGCCATTACAGCACCTCCGGCGCAAGCGAGATGATCTTCATGAAGTTCTTGGCGCGCAGCTCGCGCACCACCGGCCCGAAGATACGCGTGCCGACCGGTTCACCCTGGTTGTTCAGGATGACGGCAGCGTTGCGGTCAAAACGGATCGCGGTGCCGTCTTCACGGCGGACTTCTTTGGCGGTGCGCACGACGACGGCCTTGCGGACGTCACCTTTCTTCACGCGACCGCGCGGGATGGCTTCCTTCACCGACACCACGATGATGTCGCCGACGCTGGCGTAGCGGCGGTGGGAACCACCCAGAACCTTGATGCACTGAACTCGGCGAGCGCCGGAGTTGTCAGCTACATCCAGATTGGTCTGCATCTGGATCATTTGGTTTCTCCCGACCTTTGGGGACTTCACCGCATGGCGGCTGCCCCAGGGTTTCGATCAGAACTGGAACGTGGTGCGCCTCAAGCAGAGGCTTCGGTCACCACGGTCCAGCGTTTGGATTTCGAGACCGGCGCGCATTCGATGATACGAACGGCATCCCCGGTCTTGAACTGGTTGGCCTCGTCATGCGCCCGGTACTTCTTGGACGAACGAACGGTCTTTTTCAGCAGCGGGTGCTTGAAGCGGCGCTCGACCAGAACCGTGATGGTCTGCTCGTTCTTGTCGCTCGTCACAACGCCTTGCAAGATACGTCTGGGCATGTGCGTGCTCCTTACTTCGCCGCCGCTTCCGCGGCCTTGTGGTTCAGAACCGTCTTCACGCGGGCAACGTCACGACGGACGACACGCATGCGGGCGGTGTTTTCGAGTTGGCCGGTGGCCTGCTGGAAACGCAGGTTGAAGGCTTCTTTCTTCAGCGCAACCAGATCCTCGCGGAGCTGATCGGGCGTCTTGGTCTTCAGTTCTTGGGCGTTCATGCGCCTCATCCTCTCATCAGAAGTCGCCGGACTACCAGGTGGCCCCGGGCCGACGCTTTTCCAACAAAAACCAGAACCCCCGGCGGAACCGGGGGTCCAAGCTAAATTCCTTACCAGTCCTCTTTGGCGACGATCCGGGTCATGACCGGAAGCTTGTTCGCGCCGAGGCGGAGAGCTTCCCTTGCCACAGATTCGGCCACGCCGTCAATCTCGAACATGATCCGGCCCGGTTTTACCTTGGCGGCCCAGAAGTCGACGGAGCCTTTACCCTTACCCATCCGAACTTCGGTGGGCTTCGAGGTGACCGGGGTGTCCGGGAAGATCCGGATCCAGACCCGGCCCTGACGCTTCATGTGGCGGGTGATCGCGCGGCGAGCCGCTTCGATCTGCCGCGCCGTGACGCGCTCGGGTTCCGTGGCTTTCAGCGCGAAGGAGCCGAAGTTCAGGAGGAACCCGCCCTTCGCCTCGCCGTGGATACGGCCCTTGTGCAGCTTGCGGAACTTGGTCCGTTTCGGTTGCATCATAGCTGGTTACTCCTCAGCGATCGTTGCGGCGCGGAGGACGGGGGGCTGCCCCTTCCTGCGCTTCCGCATGACGGCGGTCATGGGCCTGCGGGTCGTGTTCCATGATCTCGCCTTTGAAGATCCAGACCTTGACGCCGATGATCCCATAGGGGGTCGTGGCTTCCGACAGCGCATAGTCGATGTCGGCACGGAGCGTGTGCAGCGGCACGCGGCCTTCACGGTACCATTCGGTCCGGGCAATCTCGGCGCCGCCAAGACGGCCACCGACGTTGACACGGATCCCGAGGGCCCCGATGCGCATCGCGTTCTGCACGGCGCGCTTCATGGCACGGCGGAAGGACACGCGGCGCTCCAGCTGCTGAGCGATCGACTCGGCCACCAGCTGCGCGTCAAGCTCCGGCTTGCGGACCTCGACGATGTTCAGGTGCAGCTCGGACTTGGTGAACGCGGCCAGCTTCTTGCGCAGCGTTTCAATGTCCGCGCCTTTCTTGCCGATGATCACGCCCGGACGCGCAGTGTGAATGGTCACACGGCACTTCTTGTGGGGACGCTCGATGATGACCTTCGAGACGCCGGCCTGCTTGGCATAGTCATGGATGAAGTCGCGCATCTTCAGGTCTTCGAGAAGCAGGTTCCCGTAGTCCTTCGATTCAGCGAACCAGCGGCTGTCCCAGGTGCGGTTGACCTGGAGGCGCATACCGATCGGATTGACCTTCTGACCCATTATGCTTGCTCCTCGATCTGCCGGACCTTGATGGTCAGCTCGGAAAACGGCTTCATGATCTTGCCGAACCGGCCACGGGCACGCGGGCGACCGCGCTTCATGACCAGGTTCTTGCCGACCCAGGCCTCGGCGACGACAAGCGTGTCAACGTCGAGGTTGTGGTTGTTCTCGGCGTTGGCGATGGCCGACTGCAGGCACTTCTTCACGTCACCGGCGATGCGGCGCTTGGAGAAGGTGAGATCGGCAAGCGCCTTCTCGACCTTCTTGCCGCGGATCATCGAGGCGACGAGGTTCAGTTTCTGCGGCGAGGTGCGAAGCATGCGCGAGATCGCCTGTGCTTCGTTGTCCGCCACGCGGCGCGGATTCTTTTCCTTACCCATGGCGATTACTTCCTCTTGGCTTTCTTGTCGGCGGCATGGCCGTAATAGGTACGGGTCGGCGAGTATTCACCGAACTTCTGGCCGATCATCTCTTCGGTGACGGCAACGGGGATGTGCTTCTGCCCGTTGTAGACGCCGAAGGTGAGGCCGACGAATTGCGGCAGGATCGTAGACCGGCGCGACCAGATCTTGATCACTTCCGACTTGCCAGACTCGCGCGACTTTTCGGCCTTCTTCAGGACGTAAGCGTCGACAAAGGGGCCCTTCCAGATAGAACGTGCCATGGATCAGCGCCCCTTCTTCGCGTTGCGCGAACGAACGATATACTTGTCCGTTGCCTTGTTCTTGCGGGTCTTGTTGCCCTTGGTCCCTTTACCCCAGGGGGTAACCGGGTGACGACCACCCGAGGTCCGGCCTTCACCACCACCATGCGGGTGGTCGATCGGGTTCATGGCAACACCGCGAACCGCAGGACGCTTGCCAAGGTGGCGGGTCCGGCCGGCTTTGCCGAGGTTCTGGTTCGAGTGGTCGGCGTTGGAAACAGCCCCCACCGTCGCCATGCATTCCTGGCGCACCATCCGCAGCTCGCCCGAGGACAGGCGGATCTGGGCGTAGCCACCGTCACGGCCGACGAACTGGGCATAGGTGCCAGCGGCGCGGGCCAGCTGGCCACCCTTGCCGGCTTTCAGCTCGACGTTGTGGACGATGGTGCCGATCGGCATACCCGAGAACGGCATCGCGTTGCCCGGCTTCACGTCGGTCTTGGCGCCAGCGATCACGCTGTCGCCAATGGCCAGACGCTGCGGAGCGAGGATATAGGCCTGCTCGCCGTCGTTGTAGCGGATCAGCGCGATGAAGGCGGTCCGGTTCGGGTCATACTCGATCCGTTCCACGGTCGCCGGGATGTCGTGTTTCCGGCGACGGAAATCGACGATGCGATAAAGACGCTTCGCGCCGCCGCCAATGCGGAACGCGGTGATCCGTCCGGTGTTGTTCCGGCCGCCATTCTTGGTCAAACCCTGCGTAAGGGACTTGACCGGACGACCTTTCCAAAGCTCCGAACGGTCGATCAGAACCAGCCCTCGCTGGCCAGGCGTCGTCGGTTTGTACGACTTGAGTGCCATGCTTTCTGTCTTCCGTCAGCTTCTGGGCCCCAGCGTCCGAAGACGCCCTGACCCGGTTTCGTAAATGATCCGCGGCCCCGGAAAACCGGGGCCGCGAGATTCGGCGCTGTCTATCAGAGGCCGGTGGCCACGTCGATGGTGTTTCCAGCCTCGAGCGTGACATAGGCTTTCTTCACGTCGCTCCGCTGGCCGATCTTGCCGCGGAACTTCTTGACCTTGCCCTTGGTGATGGTGGTGTTGACCGCCTTCACCTTGACGCCGAACAGGGCCTCGACGGCCTCCTTGATCAGCGGCTTGGTCGCGTCACGCCGCACCTGGAACACCACGGCATTGGCCTCGGAGGCCAGGGTGGCTTTCTCGGTGATGATCGGCTTGACGATCACGTCGTAGTGCTCGGGTTTCGTGCTCATTTCAGGCGAGCCTCCAGTGCTTCGACGCCCGCCTTCGTGATCACCAGAGTGTCACGCTTGAGGATGTCATAGACGTTGGCGCCCATCGACGGCAGCACATCGATGCCTTCGATGTTGCGCGCGGCACGGGCGAAGTTCTCGTCGACGGCGGCGCCGTCGATGATCAGCACACGCTTCCAGCCAAGCTCCTTGGCCATCTTCGCGAGCATGCCCGTCTTGGCCTCGGCCATCACCGCGTCATCGAGGATCATCAGATGACCCGCGATGGCCTTGGCCGACAGCGCGTGCTTGAGCCCGAGGGCACGGAACTTCTTGGGCAGATCATGCGCATGGCTGCGCGGGGTCGGGCCCTTGTAGACGCCACCCTTCCGGAAGATCGGCGCCTTGCGGGAACCGTGGCGTGCGCCGCCGGTGCCCTTCTGGCGATAGATCTTCTTGGTCGAGTAGGACACGTCGGACTTGCCCAGGGTCGAGTGGGTACCCTGCTGTGCCTTCGCGCGCTGCCAGCGCACGACGCGGTGCAGGATGTCCGCGCGCGGGTCGAGACCGAAGATGTCGTCGGACAGGTCGATCTGGCCAGCTTTGCCGGCGTCGAGCTTGATCACGTCGAGTTTCATTGTTTGTCCCCTTCCGGCGCGTCGGATGCGGCTTCGTCAGCCTGATCCGCAGTGCCATCCTTGTCAGCCTGGATCGAAGCTTCCGCTTCGGCCATGGCAGCAGCTTCGGCAGCGGCTTGGGCTTCGGCAGCGGCGGCGGCGGCGGCTTCAGCCTCGGCAGCAGCAGCGGCAGCGGCTTCTTCGGCCAGACGCTTGGCTTCTTCGGCGTGGCTGCGCAGCGCGGCCGGCAGGATCACGTTCTCGGGAAGCGGCTTCTTCACCGCATCCTTGACCGTCACCCAACCACCTTTCGAACCCGGAACCGAACCCTTGACCATGATCAGGCCACGGTCGCTGTCGGTGCGGACAACCTGGATGTTCTGGGTCGTGACGCGGACGGCACCGAGGTGACCGGCCATCTTCTTGCCCTTGAACACCTTGCCCGGATCCTGGCACTGACCAGTCGACCCGTGCGAACGGTGGCTGACCGACACGCCGTGCGAGGCCCGGAGGCCGCCGAAGTTGTGCCGCTTCATCGCACCGGCAAAACCCTTACCGATCGACACACCGGCGACGTCCACGAACTGACCCGCGAAATAGTGGTCAGCAGTGATTTCCTCGCCCACACCGATCAGCGCGTCAGGCGACACGCGGAACTCGGCGATCTTGCGCTTGGGGGCCACGTTCGCCTTGGCGAAGTGGCCGCGCATGGCGGCGGTGGTCCGCTTGGCCTTGGCCGTGCCCGCGCCCAGCTGAACGGCGGTGTAGCCATCCTTCTCGGCCGTGCGCTGTGCCACGACTTGCAGATTGTCGAGTTGCAGCACGGTCACCGGGACCTGCTTGCCATCCTCGAGGAACAGCCGGGTCATGCCCAGCTTCTTGGCGATAATACCAGAGCGCAACATCCGTGGATCCTCCTCAGACCTTGATCTCGACATCGACGCCGGCAGCCAGATCGAGCTTCATCAGCGCGTCCACGGTTTGCGGCGTCGGGTTGACGATATCGAGCAGGCGCTTGTGCGTGCGGATTTCCCACTGGTCGCGCGACTTCTTGTCGATGTGCGGACCACGGAGAACCGTGAATTTCTCGATCTTGTTCGGCAGCGGAATCGGGCCGCGCACCTGCGCGCCGGTCCGTTTGGCCGTGTTCACGATTTCCTGCGTGCTGGCGTCCAGAACGCGGAAGTCGAAGGCCTTCAGCCGGATGCGGATGTTGGTACCTTGCATTTGTATGCCTCTCAGAGGGGCTTGGTTGAGAGGCAGGCCGGGCCTCATGCTCGGCCTGCATCGAACCGTCGTCAGCGGAAGGCGCGGCATTACACCGCGCGGATCCGTAGTACAAGAGCATTAGGGGCCCGGACCAGCCGGGCCCCCGAAATACTTCCCGAAGTGCTTACTTCAGGATTTTCGACACGACGCCGGCGCCGACGGTGCGGCCGCCTTCGCGGATGGCGAAGCGCAGTTTTTCTTCCATGGCGATCGGGGCGATCAGTTCGACTTCGAACTTCAGGTTGTCGCCCGGCATCACCATCTCGGTGCCTTCCGGCAGCTTCACGGTCCCGGTCACGTCCGTCGTGCGGAAGTAGAACTGCGGGCGGTAGTTCGCGAAGAACGGAGTGTGGCGGCCGCCCTCTTCCTTGGTCAGGATATAGGCCTCGGCTTCGAAATGGGTGTGCGGGTTCACCGATTTCGGCTTGCACAGCACCTGGCCACGTTCCACGCCCTCACGGTCGATGCCGCGCAGCAGCACGCCGACG
>NZ_JAUYTT010000029.1 GCF_030695035.1 Frigidibacter sp. | reverse complement strand
GGTGATGTGTCGCGCTTCCTGTCGCAGTCAGCACTCAGCGCCCTTGCCCTGCTGGACGCCACACGCCACGGCTTCAAGGGCGAGCGGCGCGCTGATCTTGAGGCTGCAATCGCACTGCTGGAGCCTGTGTGCAGTCGTCTTGCTGACGGCGAATCTCCTGACGAGCCAGTTCGCTTTGCTGAGGCGGCAAAGCTGGCGAAGGCTGCCGACGACGCGGCCCACGCGATCAATCGAGCACGCGAGTACCTGGAGGCAGCGGCATGAGCGAGGCGAAGAAATGGGACGTCGAGCGGCTGGAGTATCTGCGCGGCTTAAAGTCGCCGACGGACCACCAGCGGCTGCTGCTCGTCCTGGCGGACAAGACCGAGCGGACGGCCGACGAAGAACGGAAGCTGGCGGCTCTCCTGAAGGCCGAGCGTGCCGCCGATCGCGCGCAACGAGCCAAGGCAGCGGCGGCAAAGCTGCTGAACGCCGATCGCGAGGCCGAACGCAAAGCACGCACGCGCCGGCTCATCGAGCTGGGCGGCCTGGTCGAGCTCGCCGGCCTCGGTGAGCGCGACAAAGGCGCGCTCCTGGGCGCATTCCTCGCCCTGGCCAAGACCGCCGACGCTGAGCGGTGGGCCGGCTGGAAAACGGCAGGCGATGCGGCCCTCGCCCAGCGGAAGCCTTGAGGCCCAGCCCACCGCGTGGTGGGCTATGGCCGCAGCCGCCGTGCGCTGCGCACGGAAGGCGACGATGGACAAGATCTACAACATCCGCATCCCGAAGGAAGATCACAAGGACCTGAAGGAGTTCTGCGAAGCCTTAAACACGAAGCTCCCTGCAGGCCTCCCACACTTCAAGCCTGAGACGCTGGCCCAATTCATTCTGTTGCGTAACATTGACTTGCTCAACAGCGAGATGCACCAGGTCGACCAGTTCGCGCTGCTTTTCGCACCGATCTTCCACCCCAAAAGGTGAACCCCATGGTCCGCGTAAGTTTTGACCCCGAGCAGCTGCACCAGGCTATCGAGGCAACCGGGTGATGCGGTACGTCGTCCACGTCGAAGCGGACACGGCGCCGCTGACCCTCGAAGCCGAGACCGCGCAGGAAGCCCGGACCGGTCTCCTCGACGGCCTCAACCAGCTGCACGCCAAAGGCGAGCGCGGACAGATCGAAGCGCACGTGATCGGCTACGACGGCGGCCGTCAGGTGCTCGACCTGGACTTGCGCGGCCCCATCGACGACATGCGCAAACGCCTGGGCGATGCCTTCCTCTGGTCGGCTGACCTCGCCCAAGGCCTCCACGCCGGCCGCAGAGCCGCGTCCAAAGGCCCCAGTCTCTGAGGGGGTGGCGGGGCTCTCCCCGCCGGCTATGAGCCCCGCAGGGGCTCGCTGTGGCCCTTCCGGGCCTCTGCCCTGCCCCACCCTCCCGCCGCGACCGCTATGCCCCCCGCTCGCCGCGGTCTGCATTCGCGCCTGCCAAACCGCTCTTCCGGCTCTAGGCAGTTCTCTGACCCTTGATCGAGCTGAAGTCTTACGACTCGCGGGGCTGTCCTCGTACGCGCTCACGCGCTCCGCTCTGAACCTCACCCGCTCCCAGCCGTGGACGATGCCTGCGGCACCGTGTGGACAGGCCGGGCACAGCCCGTGGACGGCATGGAGCCGCCGCCCACCGGCTGCACCCCGCCTGCCCACACTTCGCCCACCGCTGGAAGCTCCCGGCCTCTTGGGCCGCCTACGCGGCCCGCTAAGCGCCGCCAAGCTGATAGACGGAGCGCAGAACCAAGCGGCCCGCAGGGCCGCCCAAGGCCGCCATAGCGGCCGCCTGGACGCAGGCCCCGGCAGGGGCCGGAGTCCAGATAAAGCACTCGCACGCCGGAGGGCCGGCCGGCTCTATCGGCCGGACCGCAGGGCACCCCCCGGCTAGGGGTTCCCTGCCCGCGCAGCGGGTAGGGGCCGGGGGGCGTGCTCATAGCGCGCAGGGGTCACGATCGCCTCAGAAAAGCTAGATACAGAGGCCGTTTTGCCGAGGCCTTTCACTTCAAAGACTTACAGAGGCAAGTGATTCACCCAGATGAATCACCCTGATTCACCCAGATGAATCACTCAGACGTAAAAGCATGCGTTCGTGATTGATTTTCGCGCACGCTAGGCGAATAATCGAGCATGAATCAGGTGAACCACCTGAGTTCGGAAATCAGGCATGTTTGACGAGAAACCGGACACTCACGGAAGGCTTCCAGGGCGGCGCGTAGAGCGCACCAGGGCGACCTACAGCCAGACTGAGCTGGCGGCCCACGAGGCTTGGGCTCACTTCACTCTCGATGCCCCACCAGCCGCCGCGCTGGTGCACATGCTTGTGCGCCTAGCCGGCGACGACGACACCGTCGTCGCGAGCCAGCGCGTGCTTGCTGAGCGCCTCGGAGTAAGCCAGGCAACCATCGCCCGCGCGGTCAGCAAAGCGGCCGCAGCGAACTTCATCGAAGTCGTCCGGCTGGGCGCGACTGGTACCGGAGCATGTGCCTACAGGCTCAACAGCCGCGTGCACTGGACGCGGTCCAGTGACGGCAAAGCTGGGGCAGCCTTCCGCGCCGTCGTCCTGGCCAGCGGTGCCGATCAGGCAAAGATCGAGACGACGCCCTTACGGCGAGTTCCGGTGATCAGACCCGATGAGCGCGCCGTTCTATCAGGCCCCGGCCTACCGCCACCCAGCCAGCCACAACTTGATGGCTTCCCGCCGCCAGGCGTTGAGGTTGATCAGCTGTAAGCCTAGCGCCCCATCCCCGGCCCTCGGTCTTTCCCGCGCTCCTGTCGGCGCGCCTTCTCCGCCTGCAGGTGCTCGGCCAGCGCCCGTTGCTGGCGCTCTCGCTCGGCTTGCTCTCGCCGCTCCAGCAGGGGCATAGCGGTCGCGCATGCAGCCTCGCGCCGCTCATGCTCGGCCTGTGCCTTCGGCATCAGCCGCGCACCCAGCTCTTTGCCTTCAGCCAGCACAGCCGCCCGCTCCTTCTCGGCCTTGGCCAGCTCCTGCCGCTGCTGCTCTAGCCAGCCCTCCACCTTGCCGGCGTGGGCATGCTTCAGCAGGCCTTTGCGGTGCAGCCACGCCCGCACCGGGTGCGCCTTCTGCCATGCCTGATACGCCGGCTCATGCTTGGCTAGCTCGCCCTTGGCCTTCGCCTCGGCCGTGCTCACGGCCTTGAGCCGGCCCAGCAGGGCCTGCGGCTCTGGCATGGCCTCCAGCAGCGCCTGTGCGCCGGGGCTCTTGAGCCCGGCCACGTGCTGCCGCAGCTCGGCCAGCGGCATCGCTTCCAACCGCTGCCGCTCAGCACGCGCCACGCGCTCACGCTCCAGCTCGATCAGTCGGCCAGGCTCCGGCATCTGCTGCCAGACGGCCGCCGTCGCCTCGGCGGCCTCGGCCTTCGCCGCCCGGAACTCGAGCACGGCCGCACGGCCGTCGCCGCGCCACTGGCTCGGCAGCTGCTTTGCCTCCGGCTCCGCTGCGCCCTGCTCCGCGTTGCTCCGCATGTCGATCGCGACGCCGGCAGCGGCGCGCTCCAAGTGCGCATTGCAGAGGTCGCCCCAGCGAGAGCGCAGGGCCTTGAGGTCCTCGGCGCGCTCTTCCCTGGTCAGGGTCTCCCCTGCCCTCGGGCCGTACCCCTTCCGCGCCCCCCCCTTCTCCGGAGCCTTCGCGTTGTAGCGCTTGAAGTACTGGTCAGGGTCGCGCTCGATGCCGTCGCACTGCCGCTCCGAGAACATCAAATGCACGTGCGGCTGCTCGCCGCCGTCTGCTGCCTTTGGCGTGTGAATCGACCACTGGTAGGCGTGCCGGTCGCCGATCTCGGAAGCCACCCAATCGCGCACCAGCTCAAGCCGCTGCTCCGGCGACAACTCGCGCGGTAGAGCGATCTCCATTTCGCGATACGTGGTGCCGCCTTTGCGCTCGCAAGCGTCGGCCGCCTCCCAGAACGCGAGCGGGTTGGATTGCGCCCAGGCCGGCATGTTGCCGGCCTCGGTCGCCTCCAACTTCTCGCCGCGTTCGAGACGGTCGGCATGGCGACCCGTGCGCGCGATGTAGGCGGCATGAGGCCCGGCCTTGCCGGCCTTGCCAACCTTCATCGACAGCCGGGCAATCGCCAACTCCGCGCCTCCGCTTTTGCTGTTGCTCTGGCTTCGGCTCTTGCCTCGGCCGCCGGCAGGCCGCGCGTTTCCCCCGCAGGGGGAAACAACTAAGCGCGCCTTGCTTCGCAAGGATACCGCTTTGCTTCGCTTCGCTCCACCGGCTACGCTACGTTTGCGGCATACCACCACCCCACCCCAAAGGCAACCCCATGACGCTCACGACGAAATCGGTTCCCTTCGACTTCGAGAACGATAAAGCCAACCTTTTCCGCGTTGTCTCCGGCTACTCCAGCGGCGATGCACTCTTGAACGCCTATGTCTATGCGGCCGGTGTCACTGACCGCCTGCAGCTGGTCGCACGCGGCAAAGTTCTTAGCGGTGATGTGTCGCGCTTCCTGTCGCAGTCAGCACTCAGCGCCCTTGCCCTGCTGGACGCCACACGCCACGGCTTCAAGGGCGAGCGGCGCGCTGATCTTGAGGCTGCAATCGCACTGCTGGAGCCTGTGTGCAGTCGTCTT
>NZ_JAUYTT010000028.1 GCF_030695035.1 Frigidibacter sp. | reverse complement strand
CAGATCGATGCCGATGATGGTAACTTCTTCCATGGATGCCCTCTCCTGTCCTTACTTGTGTTTTCGACACCACAAGCTTGGCACATTGCGATGCCGTCGGGGGAGAGCGGCATCCACCCCATCTTCTCAGTCATTGGGGCGCTCCATCTGTTCGTTGAGCTTCGTGACCATGACCGCCTCGATTGAAGGCAGCAGTTCGGCCAGGACGAGGGGCGGCACGCCGAGGGCGGTGCCCAGCGCGAGGGCTGCGGTCAGGTCCCAGCCGATGATGGCGCCGGGAACCACCCGCAGCTGGCCGCCGAGGCGGCCGACCAGGTCCCAGACCTGCCAGCCTTCATGCGTTTGTGGCTGGTTCAGTCGCGCCGGACACTCTTGGCATGCCCCTTCACAGGCGTCGCAGTAGCGGTCGCCCCCGCCGAAGGACCAGTCGGCAAGGGCGCAGAGGCGTTTTTTTCCTGGTCCAGCAGCAGGCCCTTGGCGACATATTGCGTCTGGAACGCCTCGAAGACCGGCCAGATCTCCAGCAGCGCATCAATGGCCTCGGGACCAGGTTCGACGGGACTGCCTTGGGCATCGCCGACGCCCTCCCAGTCCAGCACAGCGCGGCGCGCCAGTGCCTTGGCGAAGGCCACTGCGCGTTCCTCGTCGGAAGCATCGGCCGGCACCGCCTCCACGTCCGGGTCGCTACGCGTTGCCACCATCAGCGCGGTGGTCAGCGGGCGCAGCTGCAGCCGCAGGCCGGGGGCGAGATCGTGCCAGCGCGGGGCATTGGTCAGGTCGAGCGTCAGCATCAGAGGGGTCCTTGGATTGTGCAGAGGGAAGGAGGCCGCCGGCAGTAGGTGCCGGTCAGGTGGGAGGGCAGAGAGGACACACAGTCGACATAATCTCGCTGCGGCTGCGAGCAGGATTGCGACTTTGTTCTGCGTCTGCGAAGAGTTGGGCGTTCCGTGATGATCAGTCTGATTTGGTAGCAGCGCTTTAGCTGCGCCCTTTTTCCGACACATTTCGAAGGCCCTGAACCTCATATGACTGAAACTAAAACATCAGCTCCGCGGCGGATTTTTCGTTGCCCGCGCTGTGACCATCAGCTGCGCTATGGCGCCCCGCGTTGTGGGGACTGCTACACGGAGACGCCCATCTACAATCGCAAGTGGTTCTGGCGGGGCGCGCTGCCCGGCGCGGTGCTTGCCGCTCTCACAGTGGCGGGCATGCTGTTCGTAACCTGATCGCTGGCTGGATCATAAGCGAAGTCTGGATGAGCGTCGGGACTTTGAGGGGGGGGCGCCCCTCGTGTGCATCGGACTGGTCGCAGATGTGGTTTCCTGTTGCTCATGAGGGCCCACGCCGTAACATGCGGGGATGACGGGTTATGCGCCATGGACGGTTGCCGTCGGAGCCTCTGGCAGCGAGGGACTCCAGGATCTACGCGATCTGTTGCGAGAATGGCCCGATCTGGATGCAGTGGTCATGATCGTCCTGCATCGGCCCTGGACGTCCTTGAGCCGCTTGCGAGAGGTGCTGCAGCGATCCAGCCGCATGTCGGTGGTCATTGCCGTTCAGGGTGAGCGGCTTCAGCCGGGACGCGTCTACATCGGCGAGCCCGCGAGCCATTTGACCTTGATTTCCCGGACCGAAGGCACCGTGACGCCTGATCCCGATCGGATGTACGGCAATCGAACCGTCGATCTGCTTTTCAAGTCTCTCGTGGCGTTTGGAGGCATGCGCATCATGGGCATCGTGCTGGAGGGCTCCCTCGACGATGGATCGCGGGGTCTTGCCGCGATCCACGATGCAGGAGGCCTGACAATGGTCATAACCCCGAACGGGCCCCCGGCTGGCATGCCCGGGAACGCGATTTCCTACGACGGACCGGTCGACGTCATCGGAGACATCAAGACGATCGCGCAGGCGGTTGAGGACACCGTTTCCGGCCGTCGCCGGAGTTCCTGAACCCGGCGTAGTCGCGCGCGTCAGTAGCTCTCGACGGCGTTCACGAGCGTCGTCGTGCACATCCTGCCGACCGTGCTGTCGCGCGCTGCCTGCCAGTCGAAAGATGCCTGCACGCCCTGCGGGCCCGAGATCTCGATGCGCGGGCGCGGCAGGTAGACAGCGTGGGCCACCATCGTCAGGCTCTCGCCCGAGGGCAGCACGTAGGCGAAGGTCATCTCGCAGGGCTCGCCACTGATCGCCTGCGTCACCAGCAGCTGATCGGCGAAGCGCACCTCGATCCGGCCCGTGAGCGCCGCCATGCCCGGGTCCGCGCCATCAATGCGCCCGTCCGAGCGGATGGTCTCGATCCGGTCGAGCGTGTTGGCATAGGTGATCTCGGCCGAGACGATGTTGCCCAGCGGCTGGCCGTTTCGCGTGATCGCCCCGTTGAAATGTCCGAAGCGCTGGAGGTCGATCTCTGCCAGCGTGCCTGCGGCGGAGGTCGTGGCGATGGCCTCGCCCTGCGCGACCAGGCTTGCCGTCGCGGTCAGCAGGCCCGAGCGCTGCATCTGCCAGCTGAGCGTGTCGAGCACGCAGCCCGAATACATCGCAAAACGCGGCACCTCGGGCATGCCGGTCTCGATGGACATTGAGGGCAGCACCCAGCCGCCCGAGCGGAATTCGTGGCTGTAGGGCGCGGCAGTGCCTGTGGTGATCGGCTGGCCGAAGGCGGCCTTCAGCCAGAACCCGAACGCCTCCGCATCGATCGGCACGACGACATTCCCGTCCGCCGTCAGCGCGTCCTTGATCGGCGCCAGCGGATCGCGGCCGTAGCCGAGAAGCTCGGAGTTCAGCAGCGGTTGCTCCGCCCCAAGTGAGGTGCTGGCGAAGGGCATCCGCGTGAAGCCGCTGGCGGGCGGCGTTCCGTAGGTCGTCTCGAACGCAAGCGCCATCAGCGCCCGCGCCCCCTGGGCTCGTGCCATGGTGTTCTCCTCGGGTTGTCGGGGTCAGGCCAGCTGGTCGGCCGTGGAATAATGCAGCACCACCGGGATGACGGCAGCCTTCAGGCTGGCCGCGCCCTCGACCGGCAGATCGACCGGGCGCGGCGCTTCCGCCTCGACCCAGTCGCAGAGGCCGCCGAGTGTGCGGTCGATCGAGAGCGCAGCCCCGATGCTGGCGATCAGCGTGTCGAAGTCAGCGTCACGGTCGGTGCCCTGCACGACCGCCTCGATCTCGGCGCGGTGCTGATAGTGGTAGGCGAGCGGCGACAGCGTCACTTCGGGCTCTCCCGGCTCGCCATCGCGCAGGATCAGCAAGCCATTGGTCGGTACGCGCTCGGGCAGGACGTCGCCGCGCAGGGCGGTGGCAGGCAGCGCCGAGAGCCGCGTGTGCAGCGCGGCGAGGATGGTTTCGCGAGGGGTCATGGATTGGCGGACCTGGAAATTGCGTCGAGCACCGGACAGTCCGGAACCTCGGCGCCCGAACACTTGGATGCGGTCTCGGTGAGGACGATTTCGATGCGCCTGAGATCCGCGATCCTCGCGCGGACATCGGCAAGGTGGCGCTCGGTCCGCTCCTTGACCTCTGCGCAAGTTGGCGCGGCACCGTCTTCGAGCCCCATGAATCCGCGGATGTCCTCCATCGAGAACCCGAGTTCGCGCGCGCGCAGGATGAAGCGCAGGCGCGTGGCATGCACAGAGGAGTAGATGCGGTAGCCTGCGCCCGTCCTGGGCGGGTCGGGCAGCAGGCCAGTCTTCTCGTAATAGCGAATCGTCTCGATGTTGCAGTCGGTCGTCCGAGCTAGGTCTCCGCGTGTAAGGCCGCTCTCGCTCTCGTGATCGGTCATCGGCCAGTTTCCCCTTGAGCCTGTAGTTGCTACAGACCTTACACCTCTCATCAATAGCAGACGAGAGGTACGCGACGGGGAGCTTGCAGACGACCGAACGGACAGCCCGACCGCGGATCGCCCGGCCCGAAAGGGATGGCTCGCAGCGGGTGCCTGTTGGGCGCCTTTTACAGGTCTAGGCTGTCTGACGGCGGCAGCGGCGACTGAACACTCGAACGGACGGATGACCCCATGAAAGACGACTGCGCCCCGAAAGACGATTTCGACCTTGCCGTGATCGGTGCCGGCTCGGCCGGGTTCTCGGCCGCGATCACCGCCGCCGAAGGAGGCAAGCGGATTGCCCTGATCGGTCATGGCACCATCGGCGGGACCTGCGTGAACGTGGGCTGCGTGCCGTCCAAGACGATGATCCGTGCCGCCGAGGCTGTCCACGGCGCGCAGTCGGCGCATCGGTTCCCGGGCCTCAGGGGCGAGGCGCAGGTCGCCGACTGGGCGGCGCTGGTCGCGGCCAAGGACGATCTCGTCTCGACGCTGCGCCAGAAGAAATATGCCGACCTGCTGCCGGGCTACGATGGCGTGACTTATCTCGACGAGGGTCCGGCACGTCTGGTCGAAGGCGGCGTCGAAATCGGCGGGCGCAAGATCACAGCCCCCAAGGTCATCGTCGCCACCGGCGGGCGGCCCGCCGTGCCCGACATCCCCGGTATCCTGGACGTCCCGACGCTCGACAGCACGTCGCTCCTGGAGCTGGAGCGGCTGCCCGAGAGCCTGATTCTCCTCGGCGGCGGCTATATCGGCGTGGAACTCGCGCAAATGATGGCGCGGATGAGCACACGCGTCACCATCGTCTGCCGCTCGCGCCTGCTGCCGCGGGCAGAGCCGGAGGTCTCTAGGGCACTCGCCGAGGTCTTGCGTGCCGAAGGTCTCACGATCCTCGACGGCGTGACCTATGACGCCGCGCGGCGCGACGGCGACCGCGCCGTTCTGACGGTAACGGTTGACGGCAACGTACGCGATCTGACCGCGGATCACCTTGTCCTGACCACCGGGCGCGCGCCCAACACCGAAGGGCTGGGTCTGGCCGAAATGGGCATCGAGACCGATCGACGCGGCGCGATCAAGGTTGGCGACGACATGGCCACGACACGCCCCGGCATCTATGCGGCGGGCGATGTGACGGACCGGGACCAGTTCGTCTACATGGCCGCCTATGGCGCCAAGCTCGCGTCCCGCAACGCCGTGCTGGGCGGGGCCGAGCGCTACGACAACGCCGCGATGCCCTGGGTGGTGTTCACCGATCCGCAGGTCGCCGGCGTCGGCCTGACCGAGGCGCAGGCGCGCGCGGCGGGTCATGACGTCAAGACCAGCGTGCTGACCCTCGACAACGTACCCCGCGCGCTCGCCGCCCGCGACACGCGCGGCCTGATCAAGCTGGTCGCGGACCGGGCGACCGACCGCCTGCTGGGCGGCGTGATCATGGCGCCGGAGGGCGCCGACAGTGTCCAGACGCTTGTCCTGGCGTTGAAGTTCGGCATGACGACAAAGGCGCTCGGCGAGACGATCTTCCCCTATCTCACCACGGTCGAGGGCCTGAAGCTCGCCGCGCAGACCTTCGACAAGGATGTCGCGAAGCTGTCGTGCTGCGCGGGGTGACCCGAGCCGTCGGTTTCGTGGCTGCCGAGCAAGATTGCGCATCGATGCGATCACAACCTACCCTCCACCCAGTTCGCCACGATCAGCCCCGGCACGCCGTCCAATGCCCGGTCCGCATCCCGCGCCAGGTCCAGCCGCTTCGGCAGCTTCACCTGCGGCACCAGCAGGAAGATCGGCGCGGTGACCTTGCCGCGTCCGGTCTTCGAGCGCGACACTACCGCTTGGCCCTTCGTGTTCAGCCGGCTCTCAGCCACCAGCAGACTCGGGCCCGTCCGGCGATAGACGAACCGTAGCCGCAATCCCCGGCGTCGTTCCCATTCGCCGGGGGTGATCCGGCCGCCGCGCAGGGATTTGCCTGCGGCAGGCAGCGAGATCGCCAGCCAGAACCCGTTCTTGGAGCGGATCAGCGGGCCGGTATCGTGAGCGCCGATGATCACCGGGGCCTTCGACCAGACCAGCGCGGCAGCGTTGAGGCTCGGCAGGCCCTTGGGATAGGCTTCCGACCGGATGGTGCGGGCAAGCCGTGCCCCGAGACCCGCGCCGGTGATCTGCGCGCGCCAGGCATCTTTGAGACCGGTCCCTGCAATCCGCATCGCCGTGCTCACTGCCTTCTCGCCTGCCTTCGCCTCGGCATCGAGCAGGCTGGCAATATCGCCAACGATGTCGATGCCGAGTTTCACGCGGGCCTCAAATCGACAGTCCAGACCAGCCGCTCGCGGTCACGGACAGGCTCGCCCTGGATGAGAAAGGCGTCCCCCTCGATCTCGATGCGGTCGCCGGGGCGCGGGTTCGCCACCTCGGCGACGCGCAGATCGATCCGCGTGGTTTCGGACCAGAGCCGGGCTTCGCCAAAGCCCGTGACCTCATCCGCGCGGCGGGCAACCACGCGGATGAGCTGGGGCGCGCCACCCTCGGCGATGTATGTGGCGTAGCGCGCAATATTCGGGTCGAAGAACAGCGCGTCGAGTGCCAGGGCGACGGCACTCATCACGTCCGCCGCGCCGAACGCAGCACCTGCGGGCGGGTGCAGATCGGCAGCGGGTTGCTCTCGATCTCGAGGCGCACCCATTCATCCCTGTCACGGTCCGGGATCATACGCGCATAAAGCGGCAAGCCGAGCGTGTTGACCGTCTCGAAGGTGTCGGCCGGAGCGAAGTAGATCTCGAAGAGGCCCTCGACCCCCTCGGGATAGAAGTAGGCCTTGTCGGTCGGTACGCCGAAGCCGAGACCACCTCGGTAGCGGCGGAAGGTGATGCCGCCGAAGCTGACCTCCTCGCCAACGCGCCCGCGCAGATCGGCGGCAGCGGCGGTATTCAGGTAGGTCTCGCGCACCTCCTTGTGGGCGACCAGATCGGCGAAGAAGGCCGAGCCGCATTCGGCGCGCAGCTGGACCTGACCGGCGGCCAGCCCGCCAAGGCTGTCCTCCACGCTTTCGATCATCGCTTGGCAGCGCTTCCTGAGCGCGCCCGAGGCGGGGCTGGCGTTGTCGAGGTCGAAGTCGACCTCGGTGGCGGGCGTGATGCCGAACTCGGTGAAGTAGTTCACCACCGTCGCCCCGTCCTTCGGATCCTTCACCACGCCTTGGATGCCGTTGAAGAGGTGGAATTCGAAGGTGGCCTCGGCGTCGTTCCTGAGCCGCCCCAGCTTGCGGGCCACCTCGGTCTGCACCTGCTGGGTGGCGGTTTCCGATCCGTGGTCGCGGATGCCCTGGATCTCCGAGGCCCAGAGCACGTCCTGCTTCTTGAACTGGCGCACGACGAAGGCGCGCATCTCGCGGCGTTCCGGCACCTGCTGTTCATAGGCCGAGCCGCGTTCGGAGAACGGGATCAGCTGCAGCGTGCCGTCCCGGCTCTCGATCACGACGGTGCGCGCACGCACGCCGCGGGGCCCGAACAGGTTCGCGCCCGAGAGGATCGCGGGCTTGAAGGGGATGTTCTCCAGCGCGCGGGTCAGTTCGATGATCGAGAAGGCATCGCCTTCGAAGATGTCCATGGTCGCCATGGGGATGTCCTTTCGATGAAGAGATCAGCGTAGCAGGATGCCGAGCGCGGCCAGCGCCGCGGTGGCGGCGGTGATCTGGGGTTCCGTCGCGCCCGTGGGCCAGACGAGGTCATTGCGGTTGACGATGGCCGGGCCGCGCAGGACCACGACGGCGGAAGCATCGGCGGCGGTTGCGTCGGCCGGGCCCCAGAGGATCCCGGCGGCGTTCTGGCTGCCGTTCGATGCGGCAGGGGCAAGCTGGGTGAACTTGCCGCCAGTGGTGATCTTGCCCAGCACCGTGCCTGGGGCGAGCTTGCCTGCGCCGGAGGCGAGGGTGACGGTGTCACGGGTGTAGTCGCGCGACGCTTCCCAGACGAGGAAGCCGCCCGCGTGTCTGCCTTCGGTCAGCGTGGTCATTGAGGATCATCCTTTCAGCTTGAAGGTGCGTGCGATCACGTCGCCCCAGGGACGGGCGGTGGGTGTGGGCCCGGGTTGCGGGTGATGGGGGCTGATCTGCGCCTCCGCCTCGGCCCTCGCGGCAAGAAGGCTGCTGCGCACCGCATCAAGGCTGGCGTCCTCTTCGAGGAAACGCCCGGCCATCTGTGGCTGTCCTGCTAGGCGACAGAGGTCGACCACGGCGCGGGCATGGGCGATTGCGTCGCGCCGGATGGCGGTTGGATCGATGCCTGTCGCCACAGGGTCGGGACTCGGCGGTTTGCCCCGCTCAGGCTTGGGTTCACCTGGGACCGCGGGAGCCTCGTCGCCGATCTCGTCGCCTATGACGTCTTCGGCGGTCTCATTGCCGTCCTGATCGCTCTCAGAAGCCGGATCGGCGATGGCTTCTGCCAGCGCGGGCGGCGCGTTGCGGAACCGCGCGATGTCGAAGCTGGCGGCAATCCGCACCGGCTCGATCATGCGGGTGGCAAGCCCCGCCTCGAGGGCCGCTGCCGCATCGAACCAGGTCTCGGCCGCCATGAGCGCCGCGATCTCTTTCTCGGAACGACCCGACCGGGCTGCATAGCCGCGAACCATGGTGCCCGCGATCTTGTCCATGGTCTCGGCCATCTCGCGCATGTCCGCAGCGGTGCCAATGACCAGGCCCGAAGGGCAGTGGATCATCAGAAAGGAGTTCTCGGGCATGACGATCTCATCGCCCGCCATGGCCACATAGGAGGCGGCCGAGGCGGCCACGCCATCGATCCAGACGGTGATCGTTCCGTCATGCCGCTGTAGGGCGTTGTAGATGGCCACCGCATCGAAAACCGAGCCGCCGGGGCTGTTCAGCCGCAGGTCGATCGGCACCCCGTCCGGCAGTGCTCCGAGCTCCGCGAGGAAACCCTTGGCGCTGACGCCATAGGCGCCGATCTCGTCATAGATCAGCACTTCCGCGCCCGTGCCCCGGGCGCGGATCGTGTACCAGCTCTTCATAATGTCACTCCTGTTCGGATTGCGCGCCCGCGTCGGATCCATCGGGTTCCGGATCGGGCAGTCTTGAGGGCGTGGCCCGCGCGCCTTGCGTCCCGCCAGGGCTGGTCCTGTATCGAAGGCCGAGATCAGCCGACCGTTGGGCGTCGGCGGCGTTCTCGCGGTCGACCTCCTCAACGTCGTAGCCAGTGGCTTCGACCACCTTGCGCCGCGAGGTGATGCCCGCCTCCATTGCCAGGATCTGCGCCTGAATGTCTTTCAGCGGATCGACCCAGTCCCAGCGTGGCGGGATCCATTGTGCTGGGCGGAATCGGCCGGGTGCGGCAGCGAACCCGGGCAGATCGAGCGCGCCCGACAGCATTGCGGTTTCCATCCAGCGCGCCCAGATCGGACGGCAGAACTGGTGGACAATCACGCCATGCTGCAACTGGCCAATGCGGCGCCGAAACTCGACCAGTTCGGCCCGAAGGCTCGAGTAGTTCGCCTGCCGCACATCGCCGGTGACGAGGTGATAGGGCAGACCAAGCGAGGCTGAGACCGCCAGCAACGTGCGATACTGGAACGCCTCGTAGCCCCCGCCCACATCGGCCGGGCTCGAGAACTTCACGTCCTCTCCCGGCAGCAGGACCTGCATGGTGCCGGGCTCGAGGCTGGCAATCGCGGCACCTTCGGTATCGGCCGCGCCTTCACCCATCATCGGCTCTTCCGGCGCGGTCTTGGTGATGAAGCCCGCGAACATCGCCGCGGTCTTCTTCCGGTCGAGTTCCGCATCGTCGTACTGGTCGAGCAGGAACAGCCTCACCATGGCAGGTGCTACATGCGGCAGGCCGCGGATCTGGCCCGCATCGATGGGGCGGTAGATGTGCAGAACATCCTCGGCCGGGACGCGGACAGAATCCGGCACCGCCACCCGCTGGTCCGTGCTGTCGCCCGGATGGCGGCGGCGGAAGTGATAGGCCACCCGCCGCCCGATCCCGTCGAATTCGATCCCGCAGCGGACACGGTTGCCGTTGGCGGCTGTCTCGGTCTTCTCGAAGGGCAGCATCTCGGACTGCAGAAGTTGCAGCTGCAGCGGCACCGTCAGCCCGTCTTCCGAGCGTCGGGGACGCAGCCGGACAAAACACTCGCCCGCGACGAACATTTCGCGCGCGACCATCGCCTGCAGTCCGTAGAAGTCGGTCAGCCCGTCCGCATCGGCCTCGTCCGTCCAGGCAAGCCAGAGCCGCTGCACGCGATCCCGCAGGGCCGTATCCTCGATCAACGAGGACGGCTTGATCCCGTCGCCGACCAGGTTTGCCGCAAAGGCCTCGCACGCGTTTGCGGCATAGCCGTTGGTGACCACCAGTTCACGGGCACGGGCCAGAAGGCGCGGACCGCCGGAGGCCACCAGCGCATTGATGTTCTCGAGCGGTGGATTCCAGCCCTTGAGCCGTCGCCGCGCCATGGCCCCTTCGAGCCGAGCGCGCACGGCTGCAGGGCTGCCGCTCGCCCGGCCGGGAGTGGACCCGCCGCGGAACCTGCCGAACAGCCCCATGCTCAGAGCCCCTTGTCCGTGATGACGCGCACCTGCCGCACGATCCGTCGCCCTTCGGCTGAAGCGATTTCGCGATCCAGCGCCTCGAGGGCCCGGTCGATCTCAGCCACGGAGCGGTAATCGACCGTCTTTCCATCATAGCTGACCCGGGCCACGCCCGAGGCGCGTTGTGCGGCCAACGCCTCGCGGCGGGCGCGGAGTTCCGTGATTGTCGCCATCTCGACCCGCCTCTATCCTGCCCGTGACCCATCCCGACCAGGCCTGCCATGACCGACCGGATTGCCCGCCTTCGCATCGAACTGCTGCATCTCGAGCCCTGCATCTGGCGTGAGCTCGAGGTCAGCCTGACCACCAACCTCCGCGCCCTGCACGAAGTCATCCAGGCGGTGATGCCGTGGGAGAATTATCACCTCTATGACTTCCGCGTCGGCGACCGGGTCTATGGCGAACCCGATCCCGAGGACGCGGTCTGGGGCCGCAAGATCTATCAGGCCAAGGGCATGCGCCTCGGTACGCTGATCGATCGCGGCGTCACCGACTTCCTCTATACCTACGACTTCGGGGACGACTGGCAGCACCGCGTGCTGATTGAACATGTCGGCGCGGCCGATCCCGGCACCGATTATCCGCTGTTCATCGCGGGCGAACGGACGGCCCCGCCGGAGGACGTGGGCGGCCCCTCGGGCTTCATGGATTTCGTCGAGGCCATCGCAAACCGCCGCCATCCGCAGCACAAGGACTTGGTCCGCTGGTATGGTGGCCCCTTCAACTCGGTGGACTTTGGCGAACCCGAGATCGCGGCGCGCGTCCGCGATCTTGCCAACCGGCGCAAGGTCTCCCTAGAAGCCTTCGCCCGCAGCCGCGCGCTGAGACAGCAATAGGCACGAACATCAGCCCATGTAGGTCGAACGCACAGTTCGGCGCCGCGGACCCTGTGGCATCCGAGGAAGACCCGATGGCGTCGGTCCACTATCGGCCCGCATTGCGTCCGGGTCCGGGAACTGCCGTTCCAGATCCTGCCACCGGGCATCCGGCCAGCGGTCCACACCCGCGATCCAGGCGGCGGCGCGGGCATAGACCCGGCAATCCAGCGCCTCGTTGCGCTCGCGCAGCTTTTGCCATTCCAGCCGGGCGAAGCCGCGCTTGGTGCGGATCGTCACCAGCTGCTCGCCCACGACCTGCTTCAGCCACTCGCTTTCCACCCATGTCGGCAGGTGGATCGTCCCGGGCGGGAAGGCAGCACCCTCGGCGCGTTCCTCTGAGGTTGGTCGCTCCAGACGCAGGAAACGATAGGTTTCGGCCTTGAAGGTCGACACCGCCACCGTCCAGAGCCGGGCCCCGCGCCGCAGGCGTTTGCCGCCCTCGGTCGCATCGACGAAGGTCGGTCCCGACACCGGGCTCGAGCGGTTGAACCCCTCGACGCCCTTGACCGGCGAGACCTGCGCGAAGCCTTGCGCCCGCGACCAGGAATAGACCGCCGGGGCCTCGTAGCCGGTGTCGATGGCAAGACGCGCGATGCGCAGCTGCGCCCCCCGCTCGTGCGGCCAGCTTCGGTCCAGCAGCGCGGTCAGCTCCGACCACGCGTCGTGCCGGTCGGGACCGCCCTCGATCACGACGTGATCTATGAGCCAGCTTTCGAGCCCGCGACCCCAGGCCCAGACGTCGACCTCGATCCGGTCCTTCTGCACATCGGCCCCGGCGGTCAGGAACAGCCCGCCCGCGGGCACGGTGCCGGATGTCCAGCGCTCGCGCCGGTCGTAGAGCCGCTGCCAGTCCGGGGCTTCCCCGGTCTCGACCCAAGTCTCGCCGAGGATCGTATTGCGGAATGCCTTGATTGCCTCGTCCGACCCCTGCGCTGCGTCCCAAGCCCGCACGATCCGCTCCCAGCTCAGCCAGCCGATCGGCGAATAGAGCGCCGAGAGGTGATATCCGACCGTGGTCGGATCAGCGGCCGTGGCGGTCGCCCGCCATTCGCCGCCCTCCAGCATCGCCGTCTTGTGGTGTTCCGCGATTGCCGCGTCGCAGCCCTCGCAGTGATATTCCGCCGTCTCCGGGCGGCCCTTCTGCCAGCGCAGCCGGTCGAACTTCAGCCACTGCATCGCACCGCAATGCGGGCACGGCACGAAGAACCGCCGCTGGTCGCTCGCCTCGAACTCCCGCTCGATGCGCGACAGCCCCCGGATGGTGGGGGTCGAGACCAAGAACATTTTTCGCCGATGGGCGAAGGTCAGCGACCGCGCTTCCGCCAGAGTAACAGGATCGCCTTCCTCGTCGGCGGACGCGGGATACGCATCGACCTCGTCGAGGAAGATGTAGCGCGCCGGGGTCGAGCGCAGCCCGACCGCCGAGTTGGCGCCGGTCATGATCAGGATGCCGCCCGCGAACTCCTTGGACAGCATCGTGTTGCCCGCGTCGCGGGACCGGGCCGGTTTGACCCGCTCCCGCAGTTCCGGGCTCTCGTCGATCAGCGGGTCGATCCGCTGCCTCGAGTTCCGCTTGGCCAGTTCCACCGTCGGCTGGACCGCCAGCATCGGCCCCGGCGCCTGGTGGATGGCGAACCCGATCCAGTTGTTGCCAGCCTCCGTCGCGCCGACCTGCGCCGCTTTCATGAAGACGATCCGCTGCGTCGGATCGCCGGGCGACAGCCGGTCCATGATCTCGCGCATGTAGGGCGTGCGCACCGTGCGATAGCGCCCCGGTTCGGCCGAGGCGCGGCCCGAGAGCATCCGGTGCCGGTCCGCCCACTCCGAGACGGTCAGGTCCGGGTCGGGCCGCAGCCCGTTGCCCCAAGCGCGCAGGATCTCCGCCGCGCCGTCGAAATCGGTCAGGCCATCGCCGCTCTCATCGGAAGTCGGGCCGGACCTCGGCGAGTTCGTCGAGGTGGGCGCGTACATGTTTCTCCAGCACCTTCTGCATCGCGGCTGGCTCCACGGTGATCTGCTGGCCCGTCGCCTCGCTGCATGAGGCCGAGAGCTCGGCCGCCATCAGCGCGGCGGCGCGCGCGGGCCAGTTGACCCATGCGTCCCGTTCCTCCCGCGCCAGCCGGAACACCAGCGCCAGCGCGCGGGCCCGCTCGATCAACTCCCCCTTCAGCTTCTGGAGCCGGATGCGCCGCTCCTGCGCCTTCAGCACCTCGTTCGCGGTCTTCGCCTGCAGGAAGGTCGTGCCGCCGCCGATGGCGGGGACCGCCAGACCCTGTTCGCGGAGCGTGTCGCCGACAGCCGCCACCGCCGCCTCGGGGACCGGCTTCAGCTTTGGCGCGGGCGGCTTGCGGGTCTTGGACGGGTCCGTCGTCTCGGCACGCCGGGCGTCGCTGGCGGCCGCGTTGATGCTGCCGTCGGGATAGAGGACCAGCCGCTCGGCCGTCTTCGCTTTCTGGATCGCGCCCCGCGACAGCCCGACATGGGCGGCGTACTGGCGCTCGCTCATGCCCTGCATCGACGACTCCGATTATCATTCAAAATCATGTGCTTATCGAGTTGATAAGCCTCGCGGACAGAGGGAACGTGTCTCCACAAGGATGATGCAACTCACCACGGAGCCACCCTGATGACCCGCAGTAAAGCCGACCCCGCCGCCGCCCGCGACGCCCTGATCCTGGAGATCGCGCAGCGGCGCTTCTTCCTTGAGACGCTCGAGACCCGGCACTCCGACCGGCTCGATTTCCACGATGTCGCCGTCTGGGCGATCCGCGACGCGCTCGCCGAGGCCTACGAGGCCGGACGCCGCGCCGCCAGCCAATCCTGAAAGGACCCCGCCATGAGCACCACCACCATCCGCATCGATCACGACGCCCTTCCGGACCAGTTCGACCGCTCCCGCCCCGACGCCGTCGCCGAGGTGATCGAGGCGGCCCTGCGCGAGGACGGGATCGCGGCCGAGGTCTCGGACGTCATCTCGCACCTCAAGATCGAACTGCCCACCGCACAGATCGCCGCAGCCAGCGCATCGCTGGCCGGGATGGGGCTGATCTGAGCCCGGGTAGTCAGATAGTAATCATATGGCTCTGAATTGCCTACACTTTCCGGCCAAGCAGAGCGATTCTGATTGCACAAGGACGATGCAACTCAGCCACGGAGCCACCCCGATGACCCGCCGCGCGACCGACAACACGAAAGCCCTCGACGCCTTCATCGCCGCGAAGACCGAGATTGATGCGATGCTGGAGCGGCTCGCCGCCCTCAGCGCGGACCATTTCGAGACCAGCCCCGACGAGATCAACTGGGGTCACGTCGGCACCCTGAACCACTACCGCGCCAAGCTGCGCGAGATCAGCGATATGGCCTTCAGGGAGGGTGAACACGCCGAGTGAGGCGACCCGCTCCCGGTCCCGCCCGCCGACTGGCGGGCTTGGCCTCGTAGAAGAGCCCGCATGCCGCGCGCCCCGACACGGAGACGACGATGACCCAGCTTTCCGACACCCAAGCCCTGATCCTGAGCGCCGCCGCCCAGCGGCCCGAGCGCATCGCCCTGCCGCTACCCGAGAGCCTGCGCGGCGGTGCCGCCGCCAAGGTGGTCGGCGCGATGATCGCCAAGGGCCTCCTGCAGGAGGTCGACGCCGACCTGCGCAAGGGCGAACCCATGTGGCGCGAAACCGGTGAAGGCCACGGCACCACGCTGGTTGCCACCGACGCAGGCCTCGCCGCCATTGGCATCGAGCCCGAGGGCGCGAACACCACGCCCACTGGCGGCGACAAGGCGCCCAGCGACGTGCCCGCGACGGACGCAACCACCGAGCCCGAAGCCACGCCCAAGGCGCGCACGCCGCGCGAGGGCACCAAGCAAGCCACGCTGATCGCCATGCTGCGTGCGCCGGACGGCGCGACCATCGAGGAGATCATGGCCGCGACCGGATGGCTTGGTCACACGGTGCGCGGTGCCATGGCCGGGGCGTTGAAAAAGAAGCTCGGGCTTGAGGTGACCTCGGAGAAGGTCGAGGGGCGCGGGCGGGTCTACAGACTTCCCGCCGCGTGACCAGACGCCGGAAACGCTACGCCGCCGCCCCGACCGGGCGGCGGCCTGTATCTACGATGGCCTCGTCAGTGTCGCTGTAAGACCGACCAATGACACCTGCGCTAGCAGCCACTTTCCGGCTGCCATGCGCTTCTGGACGTACACGCGATGCTCTTCGGGCGTGGGCGGGCGCTTCCGCTTATGGCGCTGGCTATTGCAGTACCAACAGGCCGCAACGATGTTCTCATCAGTGTCGCGACCACCGTCGGAGCGGGCGTGTAGATGCTCGGCGGTGCAGCGTAGCGCCTTTGATGTCCGCCTCGTTTTGTGGTTTCGTTGAGAAGATGCGGCTTCAACAGCATCGTCCCACATTGGCAGGCCGCAATAGTAGCAGCGGCCACCTTGGGCCATCATCTTCCTCTGACGGATACGTTTAACAGATCCCATGACACGGGTCCTTTCATTCGACTTCGTGAGAAGCGAATGCGCGACGCCCGTAACGGACGCTCCCCGGCTGGAAGCTCCTGCTCGCGCGAGGCCCGGTGATCCGTGGCTCCGCATGCCGGACCGCGAAACCTGCAGGACAAGACCTCAGGTCAGAGTAGCCGCTGGCTTACTCAAATCGGCCGAAGCCGAATTCGCAGCAGGATTAGGATAGATGATCGTCCCGCATCGCGTCAACGGAACCTTTCGAACACCCGCCGCAGGATGTAGGACCGCGCGATGCTCACCACGGTGAACACCGCGCCCATCTTCAGGTTCTGCGCCAGCGTCGTGTGCAGGCCAAAGATCGGAAAGATCAGGATCTGCGTGACGACCGCGACGCCATAGCCGACGAGCACGTTGGCGAACGACTCGACCAGCGACATGAGGCGGGACTGCTTCATGCCGCCACCTCATCCATCGGCCAGCAATTCAGCCGCCAAAGTTCGCAGCGCATACGCCGCAACCAAGGGGACCACGCCGTTGCCGCAGAGGCGAAGCCGGTCCACCCGGCGGGCCAGCCCATCAGCGCCTCGACGAACAGCGGGTTCAAGATTCCATGGGCGGTGGACCGCGACCTGCGCTCTGGCAGAGTGGGGTTGCTCATACACCCATCTGCACAGGAGACAGCCATGAACAAGCCTTCCCCCGCGATCATCACGCCAGCCGCGATCCGCACCGATCTT
>NZ_JAUYTT010000027.1 GCF_030695035.1 Frigidibacter sp. | reverse complement strand
TTGATCGTGCCCGGGACCGGGCCGCGTCATGCATTCGGGCTCGGACCTCGGATCCTGAAACACAAGGAGCACCATCATGTGACCGCCAACCGTTGACATCGAAATGCCCATGTGAGGTCTGGCGCACATCGCAGGTATCGCTCCCAGCCATCGGCGTCACCAGGACCTGGCGGCCAAGCAGGCCGTTCACCGGCGTGTTCGCCAAGGTCGTCGCTCCATCCTTGTGATCCCGCGCTGTCGGCGTCATCCACATCCCCGCCGCATGGGTCAGGTCGGCCGTCTTGCGGTTGCCCGCGCTCCGCTTGCAGCCGTCGTTCGCCATTGGCGTCGGCCAGTCGCGCGCCATGCGGTCCAGACCCTTTTCGTCCTTCCGCTCGCCGCCCCGACTGCGGAAGCTGTCGATCTGCGGCGTGGGCCACATCGCGGCCGTCGTCGCGAGGTTCATGCCGTGCTGACCCGCTGCCTGCGACGGCGTCGGCTTCGTCTGCCGGTTCTCGTTGGCGCTGGCCCTCGGCGTCGGCCAGAGCCGCAGCAGTTCCGTCCGGTTCCCGCCACTCGACCGGGTGCCAGAGCAGGCGCGTGGGGTCGGCCAGGTCGTCCCCTTGGCGGATGGCGAGGATGAAGAGCCGCTCGCGTTTGTGGGGCGCGCCAACCTCCGCCGCCGTGAAGAGGCCTGCCGCAAGGCGGTAGCCCATGCCGACCAGTCCGCTGGCGACTTCGGGGAAGCCGAGGCGGAGATGATGGGCGACATTCTCGAGGAAGACGAAGGGCGGTTCAACCTCGGCGATGATGCGGGCGACATGCGGCCAGAGGTGGCGTGGGTCGTCCGCGCCCCGGCGCTTTCCCGCGACCGAGAACGGCTGGCACGGATAGCCCGCAGTGACGATGTCCACCGCGCCGCGCCATGGGCGGCCGTCGAAGGTTCCAACATCGTCCCAGACAACAGCCTGATCCAGGGACGCGTCTTCCATCCGCGCCACGAGAGTGGCTGCGGCGAAGGTTTCCCGTTCGACATGGCCCACAGCACGATATCCGGGGATGGCGATGGTGAGCCCGAGATCGAGCCCGCCTGCGCCGGAGCAGAGGGAGAGGCCGAAGAGGCATGCGTCTCCGGCTCCGGAAGTGTCTCCGGAGGAAGGTAAAGCCAGGTCATGCATGTCACGCGGCGGTCTGGCGCTTGCGCGCGGGTTCGGCGTCCGTTGCTGGGGCATCGGCCGAGGCGTCGGCGTCGTCGCCCAGCCGCTCGGTCCTCACCTGCGCGAAGGTCCGACCATCGCCATCGAGGATCGCGCCGCGGCCGGTTTCGGCCTGCCAGCGTTCCACGGCGACATCGACATAGGCCGGGCTGATTTCCATTGCGAAGACGCGGCGGCCGTTGGCCTCGCCCGCCATGATCTGCGATCCGGAGCCGGAGAACGGCTCATAGCAGAGGCCGCCCCGCGCCACATGCTGGCGCATCGGGATGCCGAAGGCGTCGAGCGGTTTCGGCGTCGGATGGTCGGGCCGGTCGTCCTTGGCGAAGCTAGGCAGCGCCCATGTCGATGGCAGCGTTTCCTCGGCCACCTTCGGCGGACGGTTGGGGCGGCGCCAGCCCATGAAGCAGGGCTCGTGTTTCCAGAGGTAATGGGAGCGGGTCAGAACCCCGCGGTCCTTCACCCAGATGATCTGTTGATGGACGAAGGCGCCCGCCTTTTCCCAGCAAGCCTCCAGCATCGCCTGGCGGCGCGAGGCGTGCCAGCAGTACCAGGCCGCATCCTCGGAGATCGCTTCGGCCACGGCCGCCGCGATGAACCCGTCGTAGAGGTCCGCGCCCTGCGAGGAGTCGTCCCACGTGGTGCCATAGGACGCGGACCAGTCCTTGTTGCGGGTCGGATGGTTCGAGCCATCATAATCGACGAGATACGGCGGGTCGGTGGCGAACAGGATCGCCCGTTCGCCATTCATCAGGCGGCGCACATCGGCCGCGCTGGTGCTGTCACCGCAAAGCAGACGGTGATCGCCGAGGATCCACAGATCGCCGGTCTGCGAGGCAGGATTGCGCGGCGGCTCGGGGATGGTCACCGGGGGCACGGAGCCCCCGGCGCCACCTTCTTCACCGTCGTCTTCCGCGACGTAGGCCAGCAGCCTGTCCAACTCACCGTCGGAAAAGCCGACCAGCGACAGGTCGAAATCCTCGGCCAGAAGGTCGTTCAGTTCGGCCGACAGCAGCGCCTCGTCCCAGGTCCCGAGTTCCGTCAGCTTGTTGTCCGCGATCCGGTAAGCCCGGCGCTGCGCCTCGGTCAGATGCCCGAGCACGATCACCGGCGCTTCGGTCAGCCCCAGCTGCGTCGCGGCCAGCACGCGGCCATGGCCTGCGATGAGCTCGCCGTCCTCCGCCACGAGGCACGGCACGGTCCAGCCGAACTCGGCCATGCTGGCGGCGATCTTCGCGACCTGGTCCGCGCCATGCGCCTTCGCGTTCTTCGCGTAGGGCTGGAGGCGCGACAGCGGCCACGTCTCGATCGCGTCCGGGGCGAAGCTCAGCGTCATGGTGGGCAAGGTTCCTCGGTCGGGTGGATGCCGGTGGCTTCCGGACTCCGGATGCCGGGCCGGACTCCAAGCGGAGTCCAGCGGCCACCAGCGGTGTCCGGTCGAAAGGTCAGCGTTCATTGGTGCTTGCGCGGGGCGCGCGTGGCTCCGGCTTCCGGGTGGCTTCCCAAAAATCCGGCCCTGACGCTGGCGAAGTTCCGCGCTTCGCCCGCCAGCATACGAATATCGCCAGGAAGGAACCGGAAACTGCCGTGGGCTGGACCCCGGCTGGACCCTGGCTGGATGCCGGGGTCCAGGAGGCCCCCGTCAACGCAAAGGGGAGAGCGAGCTTTCCAGCGCACTCTCCCCATCTTGCCTTCGGAATAGCATGGATCTGTTGCAGATGTCGAAGGGAAAAGTGTTGCAACACATTGGAGTCACTGCGCATTCAGGCGGGCGGCGATCTTGGTCAGCGCCAGCTGCCAGCGCCGCCATGCGGTCGTGCGGTCGCAGCCGAGCTCGCCGCTGATCTGCTTCCACGGCACGCGGGCGGCGCGCGACCAGACCAGCTTGCGCTCCGCCTCCTCGATCCAGAGCACCCAGTCGAAGGTCTGTTCGAGCCGGGTGATCGCGGCGGCCGAGGGCCAGACCCGCATCGGCTGCGGCTCCATCGCCGCGATCTCGCGGCTGGTCCGCACGATGTCGGGCCAGGTGTTGAAGTAGCCCTGCGCCTTCACCGGCGGCAGCTTGCGCAGGGTGCGGAACGCCTCCTCGAAATGATCGGCGACGCAGTCGGCGGTCCATTCGCGATCAGCCATGGCGCGCCTCACTGTCGGAAGGGCGCGGGCCGTAGAGCTTCTCGCCGAGCTGGCGGACCAGTTCACGCTCGGGCCAGGTGAGGCGGTCGTCATCGGCGGAGACCGCGAGGACGCCCTGTTCCTGCCAGCCCTCGCGCTTGACCTGTTCGGGATCCCGGCGCTGGCCGCCGTAACCATGGGGATGCGATCTCATGCGACACCCCCGTTCGTCTCGATCGCCCAGAGCAGGATGGCGATGGCGTCGGCCTCGTTGTCGTCGGCCGGGCTGAAGCCGCGGGCGCGGACGGCTGCGACCATGGCGGCCTTGTCGGCATTGCCCTTGCCAGCGGCGTGACGCTTGATCGTGCCGACCGGGACGCCCTCGTAGGGCACACCCCGCAGCTCAGCCCATGCGGTCAGCGTGGCCATGAGCCCGCCGTAGATGTGGCTCGCGTCGGTGCCCGCGTGGCGGCGGACTTCCTCGAACCAGATCGCGGCGACGGGCCCCGACAGCCGGTCGATCTCGGTCAGCCAGTTGGTGAAGCGCAGGTAGCGCATGCCGCCGCCGTCGAAGCGGCCGGGACGCAGCGAGATGGTGCCGCTGGTGATCAGGCCGTCATGGCCGCGGATCGCCCAGCCGGTCGAGGTGCCGAGGTCGAGCGCGAGGATGCAGCGGAGCAGTCCACCACCCTCCCGCATCGGAACCGGGGGGTGGGTGACGGGTGTGACGGATGTGACGGATGGTTCCCTATCCGCTCCACAGGCGCGCACATGCGCGTGCGTAACGGTCTTATAGGTATGATCCGTCACATCCGTCACACAGCCTGATTTCATTAGCATTTTCCTATTCTCCCGAGAAAAGATCAGAGTTACTGTCATCGAGGGCGATGCCCCGGAAGCCTTTGGCCGCGCGGGTGTTGTGACGCTCGAATCCCCGGACGATCAGGGCTTCCGAGAAGCGCTTGACCGAGCCCGCGAACTCGCCGTTCGCATCGGCCCACGCCTTCCAGTCGGCGAACATCGCGGAGGTGCTGGCGCTGAGGTGCAACCCGACAGAGCAGCGCTCGTCGATCCAGCGACCGATGGCGTCTTCCGCCTCGAAGTAGTCCTCTGTCGCGGCCATCACGGCGGGCGGCGGGCGCAGGCCTGTCCGCTGCCATTCGATGCAGCCCTCGAGCGCCCACGCGAGGATCCCATCGCGTTCGGCCAGCAGCCTGTCCGCCAGGTGCTTGTCGCGCCGCGCGGGCGGGATGGTGACGGTGAAGGGCACCATGTGCAGGCGCCGCTTCATCGCCTCGTCCACGTTGCGGATGGAAGGCTTGTGGTTGCCGACGATCAGCAGCTTGAACTGCGGGATGAACTCGAAGAAATCCTGCCGCATGAAGCGGGCCGTGATCTTGTCGCCCCCCGTCAGCGCCTTCAGCTTGCTCTCTGCCCAGCGGCTGCCCTGTTCCGTTTCGATGGACGTGACGATGCGCGCCCCGCGCAGCCCGGCCATGTCGGTCGGGTGGCGATCACCCTGCGTGGCCATGAACATGTCCATCGGCGCGACGGTGGCGTAGTCGCCGAGGATGGCGGTCAGGGTGTTGGCGAAGACCGATTTCCCGTTTGCGCCGGTACCGTAGAGAAAGAACAGCGCGTGCTCGGTGGTCACGCCCGTCAGGCAGTAGCCCGCCATGCGCTGCAGGTAGGATTGCAGTTCGCCATCCCCGCCCGTGACTGTCTCGAGAAAGCCGAGCCAAACCGGACAGGCGTCTGCGACCGATGCCCCGGCAATACGGGTCATGAAGAGGCCGGGGTCGTGGAGCAGCGAGGCGCCGCTGCGCAAATCGACCACGCCACCGGGCGTGTTCAACAGCCAGGGATCGCGATCCCACGGCTCCGTCGTGGTTGCGTGGCGGCGGTCGGAACGGGCAAGCCGCTCCACAGCAGAGACGGTCGCAGCGCTGGAAAGCTTCGCCTTGAGTCGCGCAGACCCGGCGCGCGCCGCCGCCTCGCGGCAGATCATCCGGGCCAGATCGAAGGCCTGCAGCGTCTCCTCGCGCCGCCAGAGCTTGCCCGACCAGGTCAGCCATTGTCCCCAGCCCGCGACGTAGCGCCATGTCTCGGCATGTCGGGCGGCAAAGGTTGCGGCGAGCGCATCCTCGGTGAAGCGCACTGGCACCGGCCCATCATGCCCTCCGCCAGCAGGGCCGCCGCCATCGGGACCGTCATCCTCGTCATCGATCTCGCCGTTGCGGGCGGCGTCGCGTTTCCAGAGGCGCTCGGCTTCCTCGCGCAGCCGATCCTCCGGCCAGGGAGGGGCAACGCGGGCCGCGTTATAGGAGACGATTTCCTCCCACGCTTGTTCGCGCGGCACGTGGCCTTCGCGGGCACGGCGGATCCAGTAGCCGATCACGCGCGACAGCGCGTCGAATCGGGTGGTGCCATCCACGCCGCCTTCGCGGACCTGGCGGCCGAACAACTCGGTCACGCTGCCACGCTCGGTGGCGGCCATGTTGAAATCGAGCCCGTTCTCGCCTTCGAGCGGCGGCATCGCGATGATCGCCTCGAGCAGCTCGCCAAGGTCGTGATCGCGAGGATCGTGGTTCAGGATCTGCACCGGCCGCCGAAGACCCTGTTTGGCGTGGATCGATCCCGCGACGCGGATCGGCTGGTGCGCGGACCGGAACGAAGGGTCGCCACCAACCTTCGCGGCGATCATGTGCCGGGCACGGCAGACCGTGGCGATGTCTTCGCCTTCGGCGGGCTCGGTCAGACGCCAGTAGAGGTGCAGCTTGCGCTGGCCCTCGGCGGTGACACCACCGGACCCGACCTCGAGTGTCGGTCTTCCGAGATGCTGCACGAGATGGTCACGCTTCGAACAGATGTCGCCATGGTCGAGATCGACGAGCACCACTTGCGTCTGCACGATGCTCTCGGCCCGTGCGTCGCCTGGGGCCGCGACTGTGCCGGGCGCAACGAACAGGGCCATGCCAGCGTCGCTCGCCCATGTCGCCTGAAGCGCGAGTTTCGCGGCTAGCGTGGCGTCCGCTTCGATGAAGGGCACATGCGGCGGGCCATCGCCCGCGCCTTTCTCTGCGAGCGCACGGACCGGCACCCAGCCGTCGCAGTAGCCGAACACCACGTCGGCATAGATCGCGATCATTTCAGCGTCGGGCGCGACGTCGTCGGGCGCGATGGTGTCGGACGGGACCGTCATGCCCAGCACCGTTCCCGCCACGCACAGAAGCGGCATTCGAAGTGGTCGGGGTCGGCCGTGTGGCGGGGAAGAATTTCACCCGCATCACAGGCGCGCAGGATTGTCACCGCCTTGTCGCTGGCGGACTGGGCGAGTGCGGCATCGAACGGCACGAGTTCGTGCCAGATCTCGCACGTGTCCTTGTTGATCGCCGTGAAGAGCGCGGGCGCCTCGGTCAGGCCGAGATAGGCCTGGTAGAGCGCGATCTGCGCGGCGTAGACTGGCTTGGCCTTTCCGACGCCGTGCTTCGCGATTTCCCGCCAGTTCTTGGCGTTCGCCGATTTGCACTCCCAGAGCGCAGGAACCGCCATGCCGTTCGGCGCGGCGACGACCACCCCGTCGGCATGGCCTTGCACACGTCCGCCCACGACCGAAAAGCCGAACTGATCGCCATGGCGATTGCGCGCGCGAAGGTCGAACCCGGCCCTGCGCAGCCAGACGATGGCCAGGTCTTCGAGAACGTGCCCGAGCGCGAAGATCCGCAGGGACTTGCCCGAGAACCCGGCAGCCGGGTCCTTCGGCGTCTTCAGGTATTCATACTGCAGCCTGCGCTGGCAGATGTCGCCCAGCCGACTGCCTCCGAGATAGTCGCGTTGGGGACGTTCGGCCTGTTCCGCCACGAGGGCGGTGTCGATGCAGGCATTGACGGCGTCCGCGAAACTGGGCGGCTTCTCCCGATGGTTGAAGTCGAAAACGGCATCCATCAGAACGGCACCTCCGGATCCGGCCGGGGCGCGCTGGTCTGCATCGCCTCCTGGAAACCGTCGACGGCGGCCGTCGCGAGCGCGAGCGCTTGTGCCTCGGTGAGATCCGCGAACCGCGTAGTCCACCCGAACTCGGCCATGAGTTCGGCCATGTTGCGGAGGGCTGCGCGCAGGGCTGCCTGTTCGCGTTCGTCTGGATCTATCATGCGCCGACCCCGCTAGAGGGCGCTGGCGTGAGGGAATGCGGGATGGCGCGGCGCGCCGGGTAGATGCTGTTCATGGGAGAGCTCCAGATGCTCTCCTCACCTACCGGCGGGGGTGGCGGACTGTCGGATGGCGCGCACAGAACCTTACGGGAACACAATCTTGTGGCGAGCGCGATTCCTTCCTAATCTTGCGGACCGTAACAATTTCAGGAGCAACGAGGCCGATGCCAGCATTTAATCCAAGGATTTTCAGCAACCCAGCCCGCCTCAAGCACATTGCTCCCGCGAGACTTAAAGCGTTTCTTGAGCCTTGGAAGGACTACTTCAAGTCCCGCAAGCTCGACCTCGCCGCGTGTTCGACAGATGACATGCCGCTCGATGCCATCGCTGACGTACTCATGAATCCCGATGCTTCAGTTCCCGAGGACATGGTCAACGCGCTCTATTACGTGCACGAAACCGCGTCCCATGAGGCGATGGACGAGTTGCTCGACCGCGCAGCAGCGGCGGGCATTGAGATCGACAAGGATCACGAGGTTTCGTTGGCCGATGTATCGGTCCAGATCTGGCTTGCTCAGCCCATGCTGCTTCAGCGCCAGCATGCCGAAACCGTGGCGTTCCAGCGTTCCAACTTCATGTATTTCGCCGGTTCGCGCCCGAAGAAAAAGGCCGCAGCGCTCCCGTCCATCACAGACGCCATTGCGAAGACCATGCAGGACCGGATGGACAACTGGTTCGAGGTGAAGCGCAGGGGGCGCAACAGCCGGATATTCGCGTTCCCGAGAGGCGAGAAGATCTGGCTGCTCGTGCGGCACGGCATGCCGATGCGCCGGGAAGGGAAGCACCAGGACGACGGTGAAAGCGGAATTGCGTTCTATCGGCCCCAACAACATGACGTGCTGATCTACGACAGTATGACCGACGAGATCGGCGTGAACGCCGGAACGAAGGGCGAGCGCGAACTCTATCTCAAGACGTTCGGTGAGGCGCTGTTCGGCAGCGAGGATTATTTCGATCGCTCCGAGCGATACACACTCGACCCGCTGCGCGAACTGGGGCCGGATGCAATGGCGCATGGGGATATCGAGGGAATTGCCGGTGTGCGCTTCGTGGAGTTCGGCCGTCGATGGCCCGGTAAATTTTCGGAGATGGAAATTCGCAAGTCGGAGGACCTGTTCAAGGCCTATGGCGAAAACTGGGAGAAGCGGCTCACTGGCGGCGCGTTCACGCACGCGACCTTCAAGTTTGCATTCGACGGCAGTAAGCGGGAGCGGTCCGTGACGATAAGGCCCGCGAACATTGCCCGCTATGAACGGGAGTCTGACGAAGAGGTCATCGAAGCCTGGCTGAAGGCTCGCGGGTTCTGGGCGATTCCGGCAGGGGCGGATGACGATGCGGATTTCGAAGTTCTGGAAGACGCTTGATGCGCTGATCGATGCAGCGACAGACCGGCGCGAATGGGCCAGCCTGTTGGGCGATGAATTCGGCTGCGTGGTGGTCGACGGACCCGACTGCCTTCTGCCACTGGTGCGATCGACCGGAACGCCAGCGACGAGCATCGCCTGCCCATCACCAGGCGGTGAGGGGTGCCCCCGCCGAGTCGTGCACCACGACGACGGCACCATCCGCGCTGTCTGTGGTGACAGCCCCAAGGCCTGCGCCGATCTCGACCTGAACAAGAACGACATAATGATCTACGGCCTCGACCGTGTCGGGTTGGCGCGCAGCATCGCCGCAGCATTCGACCTGTCCGACCGTCCTGCAAGTTTCGACCGTCGACCGGTCTTCAGGATCGGCTCACATGATGTGTTTGCAGGCCGGGGTTTTCCTGTTTTCCTGACCGTGCCGGGGCCGCTGGCACACGAGGACGTGGCGCAATTTGACGACGTGATTGCCCACCTGGGACCCAAACTGCTGCTGGCCCCGACATCGTCATCAATCCCGCCGCAACTTGCCGCCGCTCTGGATCGCGAAGGTGTCGTGCGCATGGCGCTTGAGGATCTGGTCCACCTTGATGACCGCGGGCTATTGCAGCCTTGCCAGCCATCGACCGTCGTGTTCGCCGATCTCCGCGCTCAGATCGTGAGCGGGACGGATAACGCAGTCTCCAACCTGGCGTGGGCGCTGCCGAGCAACGCGCGATGGGAGGAAATCGGGATCCGCTTCGTCGCCGATGAAGTCGTCAACGTGAGTTTCCGGGGCGAGACCCGTAGGTTCGAGCCCGATGGTCTCGGGCTGAAGAGCGCCAAGAATGGCAAGCCGAAAGCGGCGTGGGCCTATCTGAAAGCGTTCGCGATGCAGGGTGGCCGGCTCCCCGTCCATCATGCGAAGAGCACCGACACCTCGAAGCACCAGAAACAGAAACAGGCGCTTTCCAAGGTGCTGCGAACCGCATTCGGGATTGCCGACGATCCGCTACCCACGGTCGGGGGTGAGTATGTCGCCCGTTTCGTGGCGAACGCCGACGATCTCCAGCAGGGCAAGCTGGGTCAATCCCGACGAAAATTCGCTGACTGACCCCAAGAATTTCTTCAAAATATTTCGCCTCTCAAGCCGGTGAAATCCAACCGGGTTTCAGCGGTTTCTCTTTGTTCTGAGCCCGCCAAGGCCGCCGCTCCAACGAATTTTCGCCGGTCCCGGTCACTCGGGCCGCGTGCCCGTCCACCTGGACGAAGGCGAAACTTCATGGAGCGTTTCCACCCCATTTGCGACGCGCGCTCGCGCGTCTCCCGCAACATCATTATCCGGGCCGAACGGCTTGCTCGATCAGGTTCGGTCCCCGGCATGGACGCCGAGGACATCAAGCAGGACCTGCGTCTGCACCTCTATCGCCGCGACGACAGGTTCGACCCCTCCCGCGGTCAGTACGACACGTTTGCCGATCGCGTTCTGGCGAACCGCATCGCCACGCTGGCTGCGCCGACCGAACGCCTGCGGGCTGAGCGGGCGTGGGTCGACTTCGAGACTCCGTCCGAGGGTCGCGGCGATGACGAGATGCTGCCGCTCGCGGAAACCCTGCCTGACAGTGTGGCGCTGCACGCCCTCGTCGCGCGCGCACCGGACGAGGCGTTCGGGCTGGTCCGCGATGTCCGGCGCCTTCTCGCGGCGCTGACACCGACCTGCAGGGATGTCGCGCTGGCGCTGATCGACATGTCGCCGACGGAGGCAGCCGAGGCCCTCGGGATCCATCGCAGCACAGTCTACGCCCGGCTCGGCACGATCCGGAAGGCGGCCGAGGCGCTTGATCTCGCCGCATATCTCGGCGCCGCCCCGACAGTCTCAGAGGCCCGCCAGTAGGTGACAACAGGACCGGCGACGACCCGGTTCCACCAAGTTTCATGCCGGGCCCTCGGAGGAATGCAACACCCCCACGCGGGGAAACACTCCGACCGCAAGCTCCAGGGCGGCGTCAGGCCCGGCAGCAGTCTTCCCGACGATCCCTGGACACCAACCGACGAATACACGGAGCATCACCATGTTCACGACTTCCCCCCTCAAACGCCTGCGCCAGTCGAGCTGGATGGAGGCGATCCCCGACACGGTCAACGTTCCGGCCCTGTCCGACAGGCCGAACCGCGCGGTGCCGATCGAGCGCGCCACCGTGGACGACATCGAGTTCGCGCTTGTCGCCCTGGCGCGGCAGCAGTCCGAGCTCTACCGGCTCACGAGTGCGCTTGGCGACGTATTGAAGATGGCGCGCCGCCAGGGTGCCTGTGGCGCGGACATCGCCATTTCGGCCGCTGTGCGGGATCTGGAGGGCGGCAAGTGAGCGCCCCCTTCGGCGGCGGGCCGCTCCGCATCATCACGGCCGACGAACGCCTGCGCGAGGCGCGCGGCATCAAGGGGGTGCTCACGGGCACCTCCGGCATCGGCAAGACCACGCAGCTGCTGACCCTCGATCCGCAGCGAACGCTTTTCCTGAACCTCGAGGCGGGCGAGTTGGCCGTTCAGGGCTGGCCCGGCGACGAGGTCCGCATCCGCGACTGGGAGGTCGCCCGCGATCTCGCCGCCTGGATCGGCGGCGCCAACCCGGCCATGCGGGACGACCAGTCCTATGGGCCCGGACACTTCGCGCGGGTCTGCGCGGCCTTCGGTCCCGCCAGCCAACTCGACAAGTACGACACGGTCTTCGTCGACAGCATCTCCGTCGCCTCTCGCATCTGCCTTCAGTGGTGCAAGGGCCAATCCCAGGCCCAGTCCGACCGCACCGGCAAGCCGGATCTCCGCGCGACCTACGGGTTGCTCGGCCAGGAGATGATCGGCTGGCTCACGCATCTGCAGCACACGCCCGCCAAGAACATCTGGCTGGTCGGTCTTCTCGACCGCAAGCTCGACGACTTCGGCAAGCCTTTCTTCTCGATGCAGATCGAGGGATCGAAGACCGGCCTCGAATTGCCCGGCATCGTCGACGAAGTCGTGACCCTGACCGAACTGCGCCCCGAGAAGGGTGACCCGTTCAGGGCATTCATCTGCACCACCATCAACGATTTCGGCCTGCCTGCGAAGGACCGCAGCGGCCGGTTGTCGATGATCGAGCCCGCCCATCTCGGGCGGCTCATGGCGAAGATCCGTGGTCCGCGCCCCGATGGCGCTGCCCGCCTGAACTTCGATCTGCCCGCGGCCGCCACCGCACCCAATCCCCTGACGACGAAAGGAGCATGACAATGGCGAGCGACATGGATTTCAACGGCGCGGACACGCAGGACGCCGCTTTCGACCTCATTCCGGCCAACACGCTGGTCAAGGTCTGCCTCACCGTCCGCCCCGGCGGCGCGGGCCCGGAAGGCTGGCTGACCCAGAGCAAGACCAGCCCAGCCCTCTACCTAAATACCGAGGCAGTCGTGATGGAGGGGCCGTTCGCGCGGCGTCGCATCTACACGCGCATCGGCTTTCGCGGAAAAGCTGCGGGCGGTCCCGGCGACGACACCTACGGCAACCGCGGGCGCGCCATGATCCGCGGCATCCTCGAATCCGCCCGCGGCGTGCGTGCCGACGACCAGTCGAACGCCGCCCGCGCCGCGCGGATGATCCGCAGCCTCGGCGAGTTGAACGGGCTGGAGTTCGTGGCGCGCATCGGCATCGAGCGCGACAAGGACAAGTCCGACGACACCGGGCGCAACGTCATCAAGGCCGCGCTCGGCGCCGACCATGCCGAATACGCTCGGGTGATGGGCAGCGTACCCCAGCCACCGCAGCAGGGTCAGTTCACCGCCTCGGGCCCGCAGCTTGCGGACAACGGCATGGGTCAGTCGGGCGCGCCGTCCTCCGGCTCCGCGCCCTTCTGGGCACGCTGAGGGGGACGGCCATGATTCCGCGCGACTATCAGAGGGCGGCGGTCGATGCCGCCCGCGACCGCACCGCCGCACATGGCAACACCATGCTGGTGCTGCCCACCGGGGCGGGAAAGACGGCCATCGCCGGTTTCTACATCGGCGAGGAACTGGAGCAACGCAAACACGACCGCGTTCTGGTGCTGCAGCACACCGACGAGTTGATCGATCAGAACCGCAGCGCCATCGGCACTGTCACCGGAATGCCGACCTCGGTGGTCAAGGCCGAGCAGGACGACTGGGACGGCCGCATCGTCTTCGGAAGCGTCCAGACCCTGGCGCGCGCCAGCCGGCGCGAGCGGATGGCGCCGGTCTCGCATCTCGTCATCGACGAATGCCACCGCTCCGCGGCGCAAAGCTATCAGTCCATCATCGACGAGGCCCGGGCGCTCAATCCGGAGATCAAGCTGCTCGGGCTCTCGGCCACGCCGGGTCGCGGCGATGGCCGCAGCCTGCGCCGCACCTTCAGCAATGTCGGCTATCATCTGAAGATCGGCACGCTGATCGGTCGCGGTCTCCTGGTGCCACCGCGCACCTACACCATCGATCTCGGCGTCGAGGACGAACTGGCCGGGCTGGGCGCCACCGCCGGCGATTTCGACATGCGCGCGGCAGACAAGGTGCTGAACCGCTCGGTGCTGAACGAGGCCGTCGTCGAACACTGGCAGGCGAAGGCAGCGGACCGGCGCACCATCTTCTTCTGTGCGACGGTCGACCATGCCGATGCAGTTGCCGATGCATTCCGCACGGCCGGCGTCACAGCCGAGACGATCTCGGGCGCGATGCCATCGCGGACACGCGCCGACCTCATCGCCCGGTTCGACCGGGGCGAGGTGCAGGTGCTGACGAACTGCATGGTCCTGACCGAGGGTTTCGACAGCCAGCCCGTCGGCTGCATCGGCATCCTGCGCCCCATGCTGCACAAGGGCACCTTCATCCAGGCAGTCGGTCGCGGTCTGCGGCGGGTCGATCCCGCGCGTTTCCCAGGCATCGTGAAAACCGACTGCGTCGTGCTCGACTTCGCGGGCGCGGCGCTGCGGCACGGGTCGCTCGAACAGGAGATCACCCTCGACGAGGACGATCCTGAGCCCGGCCAGGCACCGTGGAAACTGTGCCCGACCTGTGAGGCTGAATTGCCGCTTGGAGCATCGGTCTGCGATTTCTGCGGTCACGTCTTCACGCGGGAACGAGCAGAGGCCCGACTGCTGACCGCCTTCGACATGATGGAGATCGACCTGCTGGAGCGGTCCCCGTTCGCCTGGTGCGATTTGCATGGCGACGGCCAGGCGATGATGGCGAGCGGGTTCAATGGCTGGGCCGGGGTGTTCCATGATGGCGCGCTCTGGCACGCGCTCGGACAGCCGAAAGGCAGGGCGATCCGGCCGCTCGCCATCGGCACCCGGGTGCAGGCGCTCGCCGCCGCAGACGATTTCCTGCGCGCCACCGAGACGGGGACCGCCTCGATCAAGAGCCGTCGCTGGCTGAACGACCCGGCGACCATGAAACAGATGGACCTGCTGCAACGCGCGGGGCACGAGGCCAATGGGCTGGATTTCAGCCTGTCGAAATACGCCGCCAACTGCCATCTGAACTTCCGTTGGAACCGCGGCGCGATCACCGCTGCCGTTCTTGGCCGTGCGGAGCGGTCGGCTGCATGAAACGCCCCAATCCGCTCCCGCCCGACCAGATGACGCCCGAAGAGCGCCGCACTGAGCTATGCGGCCTGCTGGCGCTCGGGCTGGTTCGGTTGCGGATGCGGGATGGGAGCGAAGTATCTGACGATACTGGAGAACGTTGCCTACACTATCCGCCCGACCAATGCCGTCATGCAACTCCAACTCATCGGAGAAATGCATGAACAAGCCCGATCCCATCCCCGCGCGCCTGGCTGCGCTCAAGACCACACCGACGCCCGACCTGAAGCAACAGTGGCGCGACCTGTTCGACAGCGAGCCGCCACCCTTCAATCGCCGCTATCTCGAAAGCCGCATCGCGTATCGCATCCAAGAACTCGCCTATGGCGGGCTGAAGCCCGAGACGATCCGGCGGCTTGAGCGGCTGGGCGAAGAACTGGACGGCGGCGACAGGAAGAAGCGCAGCATCCGCGCCGACCGCGACCGCCCCATCACGGGCACGCGCCTCCTGCGCGAATGGCAGGGCGTCGAGCAGATCGTCACCGTCACCGCCGACGGCTTCG
>NZ_JAUYTT010000026.1 GCF_030695035.1 Frigidibacter sp. | reverse complement strand
GTGCCTGCGCGACCGTATGTGAGGTTGATCGTGCCCGGGACCGGGCCGCGTCATGCATTCGGGCTCGGACCTCGGATCCTGAAACACAAGGAGCACCATCATGTGACCGCCAACCGTTGACATCGAAATGCCCATGTGAGGTCCGGCGCGCATCGGAGGTATCGCTCCCAGCCATCGGCATCACCAGGACCTGGCGGCCAAGCAGGCCGTTCACCGGGGTGTTCGCCAGCGTCGTCGCTCCGTCCTTGTGATCCCGCGCCGTCGGCGTCATCCACATCCCCGCCGCATGGGTCAGATCGGCTGTTCGCCGGTTGCCAGCACTCGGCTTGCAGCCGTCGTTCGCCATCGGCGTCGGCCAGTCCCGAGCCAACCGGTCCAGACCCTTTTCGTCCTTCCGCTCGCCGCCCCGACTGCGGAAACTGTCGATCTGGGGCGTCGGCCAGAGCGCGGCTGTCGTCGCGAGGTTCATCCCATGCTGGCCCGCTTCCTGCGAGGGCGTAGGCTTGGTCTGCCGGTTCTCGTTCGCACTGGCCCTCGGCGTCGGCCATAGCCGCAGCAGTTCCGTCCGGTTCCCGCCACTCGACCGGGTCCCAGAGCAGGCGCGCGGGGTCGGCCAGCTCGTCCCCCTCGCGGATGGCGAGGATGAACAACCGCTCGCGCCGGTGGGGGGCGCCGACTTCCGCCGCCGTGAAGAGGCCTGCCGCAAGGCGGTAGCCCATGCCGACCAGTCCGCTGGCGACTTCGGGGAAGCCGAGGCGGAGATGATGGGCGACATTCTCGAGGAAGACGAACGGCGGCTCGACCTCGCCGATGATACGGGCGACATGCGGCCAAAGGTGGCGCGGGTCGTCGGCACCTCGGCGCTTGCCCGCGACAGAGAACGGCTGGCACGGATAGCCCGCAGTGACGATGTCCACCGCGCCGCGCCACGGGCGGCCGTCGAAGGTTCCAACGTCGTCCCAGACAGGCGCGCGATCCAGGGACGCGTCTTCCATCCGCGCCACCAGAGTGGCTGCGGCGTAGGTTTCCCGTTCGACATGGCCCACAGCACGATATCCGGGGATGGCGATGGTGAGCCCGAGATCGAGCCCGCCAGCGCCGGAGCAGAGGGAGAGGCCGAAGAGGCATGCTTCTCCGGCTCCGGACGCGCGTCCGGAGGAAGGTAAAGCCAGGTCATACATGTCACGCGGCGGCTTCGGATTGTGGTTCGGGGTCGGCTGTGCTTTCCGCCAGCCTCTCAGTTCTCACCTGCGAGAAGGTCCGACCATCGCCATCGAGGATCGCCTCCTTGCCGGTCTCGGCCTGCCAGCGCTCCACGGCGACATCGACATAGGCCGGGCTGATCTCCATCGCGAAGACACGACGGCCGTTGGCTTCGCCCGCCATGATCTGCGAGCCGGAGCCCGAGAACGGCTCGTAGCAGAGGCCGCCCCGCGCAACGTGCTGGCGCATCGGGATCCCGAATGCGTCGAGCGGTTTGGGCGTAGGGTGGTCGGGGCGCTCGTCCTTGGCAAAACTGGGCAGCGCCCATGTCGATGGCAGGGTTTCCTCGGCCACCTTCGGCGGCCGGTTCGGGCGGCGCCAGCCCATGAAGCAGGGCTCGTGTTTCCACAGGTAATGCGATCGGGTGAGCACCCCGCGGTCCTTCACCCAGATGATCTGCTGGTGGACGAAGGCGCCTGCCTTTTCCCAGCACGCTTCCAGCATCGCCTGGCGGCGCGAGGCGTGCCAGCAGTACCAGGCGGCATCGTCGGCGATGGCCTCAGCCACGGCGGCAGCGATGAAGCCGTCGTAGAGTTCGGCGCCTTGACTGCTGTCGTCCCAAGTGACGCCGTAGGACTGCGACCAGTCCTTATTTCGGGTCGGGTGGTTCGAACCGTCGTAATCGACGAGGTACGGCGGGTCGGTCGCAAACAGGATCGCCCGCTCGCCGTTCATCAGGCGGCGGACATCGGCAGCGCTGGTGCTGTCGCCGCACAGCAGCCGGTGGTCGCCGAGGATCCAGAGATCGCCGGTCCGTGAGGCCGGGTTGCGCGGCGGTTCGGGGATGGTCACCGGCGGCACTGAGCCCCCGGCGCCACCTTCTTCACCGTCCCCCTCCGGCACGAAGGCCAGCAGCTTGTCCAACTCTCCGTCCGAAAAGCCGACCAGCGACAGGTCGAAGTCCTCGGCCAGCAGGTCGTTCAGTTCCGCCGACAGCAGCGCCTCGTCCCAGGTGCCGAGTTCGGTCAGCTTGTTGTCCGCGATCCGGTACGCCCGGCGCTGCGCCTCGGTCAGATGGCCCAGCACGATTACCGGCGCTTCGGACAACCCGAGCTGCGTCGCGGCGAGGACGCGTCCGTGGCCAGCGATCAGCTCTCCGTCCTCAGCGACGAGGCAGGGCACGGTCCAGCCGAACTCGGCCATGCTGGCGGCGATCTTCGCAACCTGGTCCGCGCCGTGCGCCTTCGCGTTCTTCGCGTAGGGTTGCAGGCGCGACAGCGGCCACATCTCGATCGCGTCCGGGGCGAAGCTCAGCGTCATGGTGGGCAAGGTTCCTCAATCGGGTGGATGCCGGTGGCTTCCGGACTCCGGATGCCGGGCCGGACTCCAAGCGGGGTCCAGCGGCCACCTGCGGTGTCCGGTCGGAAGGTCAGCTTTCATTGGTGTTTGCGCGTGGCGCGCGTGGCTCCGGCTTCCGGGTGGCTTCCCAAAAATCCGGTCCTGTCGCTGGCGATGCGCCGCGCTTCGCCCGCCAGCATACGAATATCGCCAGGAAGGAACCAAGATATCAAAGGCTTGGCAGTTCGGACCCCGCCTGGTTCCCTCGCTGGACCCCGGAAGCCAGCGGCGCGGCCAGTGCCTGCGCGCTCCTCTCCCGAGCATATTGAATCTGTAGCGTCCTGGACGCGATCTGTCTTGGCATCCGGTGTCTCGCAGAAAATCGTCTCACGCACGCAATCCCTATTGACAGCGTCACTACATATCAGCGCCCGAACCAGTCCCCGCACAACATCTCGTTTGCGGAGCGCGTCACATCTGATATGTTGCCACTATGTTCTGATGTGCGCGATCAGCGGCAAGTCAATGGATGACGCGCGGCATCCGCCTCCCTTAGACGGCAAGGAAATCACTATGAAACCGCGCACTATCAAGACGTTACCAGTGAAATTCGACCAGAAGGAAATCGGCCAAGGGGTGCTCGACTTGGGCATCGAGAAGGATGCCGAGATCAATGGAATCGGAATGGGGGTGTTGTCGGATGGAACACCCTACCTGAACCAGCGCGGGCTTGCCGCGCTTTGCGGCGTTCAGAACGCGCATATCGGCACCATCAGTTCGCAATGGAACGAGGCCGATCCAAAGCCGCGGATTCAGTCGATCAAGGCAATCCTGTCAAAGATTGGCCTCGAATTCCCGGCCGCGCATGTCGAAGTTCCGCACAATGGCGTGGTGCACTATTGCTATCCGGCTGAAGTCTGCCTCGCCATTCTGGAGTACTATGCATTCGACGCCGGGGCGAATTGCCAGCCCGAAGCGCGTGACAATTTCCGGATCCTCGCGGGAACGAAGCTGCGGGAGATGATCTACTCGCAGGTTGGGTATGACCCGACCGGCAGAAACCGTTTCGACAAATGGCACGAGCGTCTTGCACTGAACTATCAGTCGGCCCCTCGGGGCTTCTTCAGCGTCTTCAATGAGGCCGAAACGCTGATTTACGAAATGATCGTGGCAGGAGCGCCCGTCGACGAAAAGAATGTCATCGACATTTCCATTGGCCGCCACTGGTCGAAGTTCTGGGACGAAAACGGTTTCAACGAACGGTTTGGTGACCGCAACAAGTTTCCGCACCGCTATCCGGACAGCCATCCTCAGTCGAAGTCGAACCCGCAGGAAGCCTGGTGCTACCCACTCGATTCTTTGGGTGCGTATCGGGAATGGCTCCAGGACCATTACATCGGCGGCGGAAAGTTTCGTGCGTACATCACCGAGAAGGCGAAGAAGGGCGCAATCACGCCGTCCATCGCTCAACTCACAATCACCGCCATCGAAACCCCTCAGATTTCCGGCTACTGAGCTGCTCGGCTGATCACGAAGTCAATCGACCGCTTCGACGGCACGCGCTTGCCGTTCAGACGCCAGACGATGACTGCGATGCCATACTGCCAGCGCCGGTTGGCGGTGGCGCGGCTGATTCCCAATTCCCAGCAGATTGGCTTCCATGGCTTGCGGTTCGCCCGGAGCCAGACAAGGCGCGCGTCGGCCGGGTCCAGCCAGCGCAACCATAGCAGAGCGTCGTCGGCTTGGGTGATGTCTCGCGGGCCGGGCTTCGGCCGTCGCATCCGAGGTTCCTGACCGACCTGATCGGCGAAGCTGTGAAAATACTCAGGCCAGGCGTTGAAGTAGCCCTGAGGCTTCACGTCGGGCAGTGACCGGAAGACATCGGCCGCGCTCTCAAGGCGCGCTTCGACCATGGCGGGTGTCCAATCACCCATTGGCCACCTCCCTTGGCTCGACACGCGGGCCGTAGAGTTTTTCACCCAGCTGGCGGACCAGTTCCTGCTCGGGCCAAGTGAGACGGGGGGCGTCGATGGAGACGGCCAGCAGACCATGGTCGTGCCAGCCTTCCTGCTTGACGCGATCTGGATCACGCCGGGTGCCACCATAGCCTCGGGGATACCACCTCATGCGACACCCCCGTTCGTTTCGATCGCCCAATGCAGGATGGCGATGGCATCCGCCTCGTTGTCATCGGCGGGACCGAACCCGCGCGCCCGCGCGGCCGCGATCATCGCCTGCTTGTCGGCGTTGCCCTTGCCGGTGGCATGGCGCTTGATGGTGCCAACCGGAACGCCCTCATAAGGGATGCCGCGGAGTTCGGCCCATGCCGTGAGCGTGGCCATCAGCCCGCCATAGACATGGGCAGCGTCCGTTCCGACATGGCGGCGGACTTCCTCGAACCAGATCGCAGCGATGGGGCCTGATAGCCGGTCGACCTCGGTCAGCCAGTTGGTGAAGCGAAGATACCGCATACCGCCGCCGTCGAACCGCCCGGGGCGAAAGGACGTCGTGCCAGAGGTGATCAGGCCGTCATGGCCACGCAAGGCCCAACCTGTCGTTGTCCCGAGGTCGAGGGCAAGGATGCAGGACGTGGAAAGGCGCCCCTGTTCGAGGTGCAGATCCGCAGTCTGGATGGTCGGCGTCATGTTGAAGGCTCACCTGAAACGTGGGCCTTCGGCTTTGGTCATGGGCAGAGAATCATGACACACGCACCCATTCAAGAAAAATGCGCCAGACGATGCTTCTGTCCCACCTGGTCTCGGGTTGTCCCACTTGCCGATCAAAGTGGGACGCCAGATTTTCCTTTCAAAACAAGGCGCGTCCCACCTGTCCCACTTGTCCCACCTTTTTCCCTACGTCGCATGAGGAAGAATGAGGTCGAGGGGGATGTATGTGCTCCATATGGGAAAGAGAGAAGTTGGCGGTCCAAGTGGGACAGGTAGGACAGGATTGATTTGAAATGGTTTTTTCTGTCCCACCTTGGGCTTGAAGTGGGACAGGCCGCGAAGTGGGACAGCGGCAAAACGAAAAAGGGCACCCGGTTGGATGCCCCCTCGATGCCTGCCACGGCCATCGCGACGTCAGCCGCGCGGCGACCTGCGGTAACGCCATTCGCGGGTCGCACCCGCTCCGCTGCGGTATCGCTCCCAATCCCGCGACTTCAGCCAGGCCCCCACGCGCATCTGGTCGCCCTTGGTCCATTTCGCGGGCTCGATGCCGAGCGCGCATTCGAGGATTTCGCCCACCGACACGTCGTGGATCGGCTCGGGACGTTCGAACTCTTCATCCTGCCAATCATCCCAGCCCGCATGGCCGTGATTGACGCTGCGGGTGTCGTGGGTCAGCCAGCGGTCGATCCGCGCGTCCCAGGCATCCGCCTGGTAGCGTGCCTCCTGCGCGGCGGCGGCTTCCGAAAGGATCGCCGGATCGTCGATCCACCAGATCGCGCCTTCGCGGAAGCGATGAACGGCTTCGGCCCAGAGTTGATCCCGGTCACGGGCGATTGCGGCGATGTCGATGCTGCCACAGCGTAGCGGCCAGAAGCGGCGATTGCCGGTTTCGTCGCGCAGATAGGTGTCGGGGTTCACAGTGCCCGCGAAGACGCATTGGCGTGGCACTTCAACGGTGTAACGGCCATAGGGCGGACGGAAGCGGTCGGTAGTGCGGGTCAGAAAGGCCTTGATGCGCGAGACCTCGGCCCGGCCGATGGCGTCGAGTTCGGCAATTTCCACGATCCAGACGCCCTGCATGTGAATGGCCGCGTCCTTGGACCCGAGCTCCGGCAGTTCGTCGGTGAACCAGTCCTCACCCGCCAACACCTTGATGGCTGTCGATTTGCGCGCACCCTGCGGCCCTTCGAGGATCAGCATATGATCGGCCTTCACCCCGGGCCGGTAGATCCGGGCCACGGCCGAGATCAGCCAGAGCGCGCCGATGGTGTGATGGAAGGCAGTCGGCGCAGCGCCGAGATAGGTGCTTGTCCAGGTCTCGATCCGAGGCGTGCCATCCCATTTCAGGGTGTCGAGCCAGTCGCGAACCGGATGGATGCGCAGGTCGCGGGCCACCGCGCCGACACCACGGCCGACAACCATCGGGGCGACGTTCAGCCCGCGCAATTGCAGCCACTCGGCCGTGCGCACATCGTCGGCATCGTTCCAGGGGCGCGGAAAGCGGATGGCCGGGTCATCCCACGGCAGCGGCTGGCGCACCACGATACCTTGGGCGAACTCGTCGAAGGCCAGGAGCCCTGCGAATACCGGATCCGAGGACAGGGCGATGATCACATTGGCCTCGTTGCGCTCAGGCGTGCCGGACAAATCCTGACAGAGCCGCCCGAACCAGGCAGGGCGCGCGATCCTGCCCTGCGGATCGCCCGTCGCATGCACGCGGCGGCGCAGTTCCGTCAACTGCTTGTCGAGGATCGACATGGAGATGCCGGTCGCAGTCTTGATCCGGGCGAGGATCTGGCGTTCGGGCAGCGGATCTAGCCGGGCCAGCGCAAGGCGGCCGAGGAGGCTCGAGAGCGCGGCGAATTCGGGCGGATTGGTCAGCGCCTCGGCGGCGGCAATCAGAGCGTCCGGATCGCCAGGCGCCAAAGCCGCCACTGTCGTCATGGCCTCCGTGCCGACCGGCTCGTCAGCGGAAATATCCGGTCGATAGTCGGCCCCATGCGCCCCGCGCATCAGATCGTCGTTGAAATCGTCGCCATGGAGCGGGACCACGATTTCGTTCGAAATGTCGGCCCGGTTCAGCCGATCCGACAGGGTCGCAGCGGCCTGACGACCTGCGTCGCCTGCATCGGCGTAGATCGTGACCCGTGTCGTGCCCGCCGGCCACTGAAACCGCGCGAGACCATCGGCAGAGAGCGCCGCCCAGACGGCGGTGCCGAACAGGGCATGCGCCGCTAGGGCGGTCTCGATGCCTTCGGCAATGCCGAGATGGCCGTCCGCAGGCATGGCGAACAGGCGCACGGCCGCATCCGCTACCGATCCCAGCATCTTCTTCCCGGCAGACGCCTTGGCGCTGCCGTCGTCGAGCAGGAAGGTCCGGTGAATACCCTGAGCGCGGGTGCCGTCTGCCAGGCGTGGCAATGCGATCAGGCCCGGCCAACCGCGTCGCGTGTCGAAATCCGGCAGATCGGGGTGGAACAACAGATCCGGGCATCCCGGATCGGCAACGCCGCGGATGCGGAGGTAGGTTTCGCCGGGCGTGCCAGCGAGCGGCTGTGCGCCGTCGATCAGTCGCGCAATCTCGCCGGTATGATCGGGCTTCGCGCGTGGCGCGTTTCGGGGCGCGGGATGATCCATCCCGGCAATCCGCGCCGCCTCGTCGAAGAGCGCGCCATCGCAGAGCCCGGTTGCCTGCGCGATCAGATCGATCGGCCCTGCGCTTTCGCCGGTGGCATAGTCGAAACCCCAGCCGGCATAGGGCCCGTCAAGGTGGATGGTACAAGACCCCTCCTTGCGCGGCGGGCGGCCGGACAGGTCGGCACAGCGCAAGGAACGACGGTCGCGCGCAAGCCGCGCCTCGGGAAAGATGCCGGGGAGCCAGTCGCCTGCGGTCGCCGCCAGCCGGTCCTTTACGGCCGCGAGATCGTGGCGTGCTTTCGGCGTGCCGACATCGTTGAGATCGATCATCGCGCCCCCTCAGGCCAGAAGGACGAGCCCGCGCTCAGCGCGGGTGATAGCGGTATAGAGCCAGCGGCGGCGGTCGATCTCGCTGCGGCCAAGTCCGTCATCCCAGACGATCACATTCTCCCACTGCGAGCCTTGGGCCTTGTGGGCGGTGATCGCCCAGCCGAAGGTCGCCTCGGTCAGCTTGCGCTTTTCCCGCCAGTCGCGGTCATGGCGCTTGGCATCGAAGGCCACATGATCCTCGAAATGCCCCTTGTAGATGCGCAACCGGCCCGGACGGCCGTCGCTGTCAAAGGGGGAGACCCGGCGCCCGTCTTCGTCATGCACCACGGCAGAGAAGTAGAGGCTACCCTCATCGACGATATCCTCGAGGGTCAGGAACATGCCGTTGATCAGACCGAGCGAGTTGTCGTTCTTCAGGCAGATGATCTTTTCCGCCCTGCCGGTGGGAAGATATGTCCCGCCCAGCCCGGCCGCCGCCCGCATCGCATTGTTCAGCTGGAAGCGCGTCGCGTTCAGGCCGCAGATCAACTGCCCACCGCGCAGCGCATGATCCGGCGTGATGTCGCCCTTACGCAGCTTGGCGACATGGGCGTCGTAAACCCCGAACCCGATGGGCTCCCCCATCCGCGCCATGGTGGCGAGACGGATGATGGCGCTCTCGGCCGCCTGACGGTGAATCTCTGTCAGCATCACGTCGGGCGTATCGCGGGTGAAGGCTCCTTCGCCCTTGATGGGCGGCAACTGACCCGGATCGCCCAGAACGAGGATCGGTTTGCCAAAACTCATCAGATCGCGCGCCATTTCCTCGCCCACCATCGACACCTCGTCGAGGACGATCAGCCTTGCGTCTGCCGCATCGCTCTGCGGGTTCAGGGCGAAGCGGGGATGCTTCATCGCCGAGAGCGCCTGCCGCATGGCCTCGATCGCGGCCTCGGCAGTGGTGCGGTCAAAGCCGGTCAGCCGCCGCGCGGCAGTCTCGGCTTCTCGGACCTTCTGCGCTGCGGCCTCGATTTCCGCTTCCGTGGCCTCGATCACAGAATAGATCAGGCTGTGGATGGTGCGCGCAGGCGTGCCTTTGCGGGTCAGCACGAGCGCCGCCTTGCCGGTGAAGGTGGCGGTGACCACACCCGGCACACAGGTGCCGTCCTTCGCGCCGCGGTGGGGCGACAGGCCAAGCTCATCGAGCGCGAACTTCAGCACCGTGCTCTTGCCCGATCCGGCATAGCCAAAGAGCCGGAACACCTGTTGCTGCTCGGTGCGGTTCTCGAACCAGTCGCGGACCTCGGCGATCGCGGCGGCCTGCGCAGCCGATGGGGTGAATTCCGTCATGTTCGCCGCGCCTCCACAGCATAATCCTTGACCACCCCGCCGCGCGCGGGATCGCCCACTTCACATTGGCGCACGAAGATGCGCCGACCGTCCGGCAACTGGCGCCAATGCCCCCGGCGCAGGTGCCAGCGCGGGCTGGCATGACTGCCACCGAGCCGCTCGGATGTGGCGCGTAGCCGGGCCGGATCGATGGCGACCTGATGCCAAGTCCAGCCGCGCACGCCATCCCGCGCGAAGGGTGTGCGCCTGATCGGGGCGATCTGGCGTTCGCTGATGCTCGCTGACGATGCGAGGATCGCGAGCCCGCGCCAGACGATGGCGGCCGCCGCCTGACCGCTTTGTTCGGCAAGCCCTGCATCGCGAAGTGCCGGATTGGTGGCAAACTCGGCGATGCCGCCATCGGCGATCCGGACATGGGCATGGATATCGGTCCAGCGTCTGGGCCTGCGCCACAGGGCGAGCCAGACCGCCTCGATGCCGTCGTCGCGCTGCCGTGCATAGACGATCTGGCTGCGGATGGTCCGACTGCGGTCGGCCAACTCAAAAATCGTCTCGGGGTGCGGCAACCGTTGCGGACCTGCCGCGAGGCGGCGGGCCAGCGCATCGACGTCGTCGGAATCGAACTGCGCCTGATCGGCGAAACGCCAGACCGGTGCGAATTCGAACCCTTCGAGCAGGTCCCGCAGCCAGAAGCGCGCGCGATGGGCGCGGACGATCCGCTTGAGATCATAGGCGTCGGGGATCATCGCCGCTCACCCCAGCACCGCTCCGCCCATGCGCAGGGCGCGTGCCACTTGCCGGCCGCCATCCCGCCCCGGCAGACGACGGCCGTGGGTTCGGTCGCCGCCCGCGGCAACCATTCGCCCGCCTCGGACGCCTGCACGACGCCGACCGCGCGATCCGACATCTCCTGCGCAAGGCGGGCATCGAAGGGCACGAGTTCCGTGTGCAATTCCATCGTGTCGCGGTTCAGCGCGGTGAAGAGCGCCGGGTTGGGCAGGTCCATATAGGCCTGATAGAGCGCGATCTGGGCGGCGTAGACGGGTCGCGCGATGCTGACGCCACGCTTGACCACATCCTTCCAGCTCGACGCGCCGAGCGCCTTGTTCTCCCAGAGCGCGGGATAATCCATCACCACGGGGCCTGAAACGAAGCAGCCGTCGATATGCCCCTTGAACCGGCCCGCCATGGCCGCGAAGCCGAACTGGCGGCCATCAGGGCGTGCGGTGCGCAGGTCGAACCCTGCGATCCGGAACCAGCCCGCGACAATGTCCTCGGCCCGGTGTCCAGCCTCGAAGATCCGCAGGATGCGCGGTTCAAACTCCTGGCCCTCGTCCTTGGGGACAGCGAGATAGTCGAACTGGATCTGGCGCAGGCAGTCGCGCCCCAGCCCAGAGGAACTGACATAGGTGCGGGGGCGCTCGGCGCGATTGCGCGCCGTCAGGGCAGAATCGATGGCGGCCGAGACGGCGGTGGCGATCGGTGGACGCGGTGCGTCCTGGCCATAGAGGCAACCAGAGCCATGGTTCAGGTCGATCATTGGGCACGCTCCCAGAACCCGCCAGCCTGCGCGATGCAGGTCAGCTTGTGATGCTGGGCCTCGGTCAGCCGGGCGCGCGGGCCGGATGTCTCCAGCTTCTGGCGCAGGCTCTCGCAGAACTCGACCTCGAAGTCGGTGATGGCATTTGCCGTCGCGGCGGCAAGAAGGTCGGCCCAGGGGGCGGTCTCATTGTTCAGATCGATCATGACGACCTCCTCAGAACGGAATCGGATCGTCATGGGCCGTGCCGGTGCGCTCCTTGCGCGCGCCCTGCGCCAGCATGCTGTCGACATAGCCGGTGACGGCCGCTTCGATCAGCCGGTCGATATCCGCGGCCGTGCGATGGAAGAAAGGCTCCATGAGCCCGAGGTCGGTCAGCGCTTCGGCAAAGAGCGCCCGCGCGTCGCGGATCGCTTGTGCCTCGCGGGCGGTCTTGTCGATCATGCCATTCATCCTTTGGGCGATTGCGCTGCCCACGTCCTGACAGCGGAGCGAGCAGAAGCGGTGATAGGGATAGCGGTCGCGCTGGAGGCGGTGGACGTAGCCGAAGCCGCGGGCTTCCCGCGCGCAGACGGCGCAGAGCGCTACCCCAGCAGGAAATTCGCGATCGGGTCCTCGGGCGGCCAACCCGCCCGCTGAAGCTTCTCGGTCTGCATCACGATCCAGCGTGAGATCGCGTTGCTGGCCATGGCCTCGAGGTCGCCGAGGGTGAGGCTTGCGATGGGTTGGTGCAGTCTTCCTCGGGCCTCGAGCCATGTTCCGATCTCCAGCGCGGCGGCGCGCGTCACATGCGCTTGCCATTCGTCCGGGGTCATGGGCCGGTCGCCCGGCCCAGCCCCATCGGGCTCGGCGGTGGTGGATCGCGCAGAGCCACCCGACCGCCGCTTCCGCCGCGCCTCAGCCATTGAGCCAGGCGGGCATCGCGGGGGCGCCCGGCGCGGCGGACGCCGGTGCCTGCGTCGCGGCAGCCGCTGTGGGTACGGTCTGCGCGCCCCAGGCCGGAGGGGTCGTTGCAGCGGGCTGCTGTGCCGCGCCCCATGCCGGTGTCGGCGCTTGCCAGCCCGGCGCCGCGCCGCTCGCGGCCTTGCGCGGCGGGGCGTTGACGGGTTCCGGCAGGACGGTTTCACCGCGCATGACGGTGGCATGGTGCGGCTCGTCGGGCAGAACGACGTTGGCGATGCGGTTCTGGTCGCGGTATTGCGGGTTGGACGCGGGCTCCACCATGATGCGGGCTGCGAAGACGATGCCGTCGAGATGCTTGAGGCCGGGCAGCACCCGCTTGGCCTTGGTCGCCGGGGTTTCGTCGCGCGGATCGAGCCCGAGGGCGCTGTCCACCATGGCGCGAAACGTGGATTTCGAGATCTTCCAACCGATGGACTGGCCTTTCTCGTCCAGCTTTCCGCCCGCCACGGTGAAGCTCTGCCAGAACTTGCGCCGGGCATGCGGGCCCTCGACCACGGTGAATTCGCAATCGAGCATCCGCGCATCGCTGGACTGCGAGGCCTTCAGCAGCCCCGCATCCATCGGCGTCGCGCCGTTCACCCCGCCGGGGCGGATGGTCAGGCGGACCTTGGCAAAGGTGCCGTCCGGGATCAGCTCGCCGATGGGGGCCATCTGCGGTTGGGCGTCGTTCAGATCGTAGCTCATGGTCAGTTCCTTTCAGGGATCAGGAGGCGAATTCGGATTGTTGCGGGGCGCGGCCGTCGATCCGGGCGAGCAGCGCGCCGAGATCGGGCGGTTCGGTCAGGTCGAGACGGCCGGAACGGTCCTTGGCGGGAAGGCCCCAGGGGTTGCCGGACTTGCAGACCAGGCGACGGTCCGTGGCGGTCTCGTCCAGAACCCAACCACCCTCGGCATCGCGGGCGAACAACTGCATCGAAACCACCTGGTCCACGATGCCGGGCAATTCCCGCCCCGCCTTGCTGCCTTCCATCTGCGGCTGCCAGGTGACGGCACCGAAATCGTCGGTCACCTTTTCCAGCACGCCCACGAAGATCACGGTCTTGCCGCGAGCATGCTGGAGGTGCTTCAGCGCCTGGATCACCTCACGCCCCAGAAGCCCATAGGCGCCTCGGACATCCGGCTTGCCGGTCCGGTCCGAGAAGGCTTCAGGCTGCTGGCGGGCATAGGCCATCGCCTGCCGGGTCAGATCGGTGATCGAGTCGACGAAGACGATGCGGCGCGCGGCGAGGAAGGCCTCGATGCCGCTGTCGCGGTGCTGGGCCTGCAGCCACGCGTGCCGTTCGGTCCCGTACCAAGACTGCGGATGTTGCGCGGGGTCCGGCCCGCCGATCAGCACCGCCAGATCGCGGAAGTCGGTGAAGCTGCGCACCGGGATCGACGCGCCGCGCCAATCCTGCACCGATTTCATGCCAGCCTCGAGGTCGAGGCAGACGGTTTCGTCGGCCGGGAGGGATTTCAGAAGCGTGGTCTTGCCCACGCCGGGCGGGCCGAAGATGGCGAGCGAGGTCTTGTTCTCGGCGGCCGAGAGGCGTTCGTCGGCGGTGATGATGCGGAAGGCCATGGGATTCTCCGAAGGATTGCAAGGGGCGCGGCGGCGGGGGTGACCGGGTGCCGAAGGGGAACCTGCCCGGCGTTGCCGCTCGGGCGTCCCGCCGCCGCGCGTCACCGGTCTCGGGTCTCGAGCCGGAACACGGGTTTGCCGGTGGTCTCGGACCGGGCGGCTGCGAAGCCTTCGCGCATGGCGTCGGGCCAGGCCCCGAAGCGGCGTTCGGGCACGCGATAGGCGATCTCGAGATACTGGGTCGGATCGTCGCCGGCCTCGCGGATCCGGGTTGCCATGGCGGCCAGCCGGTCCTGATCCCACGTGACCTTCTTCGGCAGGTCGGCGATCACCACCACGCCCGCATCCTCGATCCGGACGGTGCCCGAGGTCTTGCCGTGCGCAGACCGCTCAGCCTCGGTCGCGGCGCCATAACGCTGCGCCAGTGCCGCCTCAAAGCGGTCCTTCAGGCGCTTGACCCGGGCGGTCTCGGTCGCTGCTTCTTCCTGCAGCGCAAGAAGCAGCGCCGGTGGCATGTCGGCGATCTCACCGATGGACAGCCGGTCGAGGTCGTCAAACTTCGGCATGTTGTCGAGGCGGGCCTCTGTCGACGCCTCGGTGCTGGGGAAAGGCATGGCCATTACAGCCCCTCCCGCTTCAGGGCCGCATCCACGGCACGGTCCGTGCCGACAGCCCCGGCTTCACGCGCCAGACGGTGGAGCTTTTCCAGCGCCGAGGATCGCTGGATGGCCGCAGAGAGTTCGGCATTCGCGGCGACGATCGCGATGGCGATATCGTCGACACTCGCGGTCTCGACGGGCAGCGGATTGGTGGCATCGCCGGGACGCCAGGCGGCGGGGATCACCTCCGGCAGATCCTCAAGGCTGCGGAAGGCCTTGCGCAGGCGCGCAAGCAGGCCGTTGGTCTCGGTCATGTCGTGGTCTCCGATGAGGGATGCGGCCGAGCTTCCGGCCAGAAGAAAGTAAAGGGACGGCGGCAGCCGATCCCCGATCCAGGCAAGCGTGGCGCGCATCAGGCGGCCTCCTCTGTCGCGATGAGTTGGGAAAACGGGATCGGCGCATGGCGCGGTTTGGTCCGCGCGATGGCCAGATAGGCGAAGCGATCGGGACCGACCCGGACCTGCACCAGATGCACCAGCGCGGCCTCGAAGGCGCGGTGGGCGGCACTGGCCAGCGCTCCGAGCCTGCGGCGATCCGGTTCCGGCAAGGTGGAAATCACCGCGGTGGTATCGATCCCGAGAAACCCGCGATGATACTCGAGGCGGTCGCCCGACATGGCCTGGCCGATCCAGGCGCAGAACTCGATGTCGGTGAGCGGCCGGGTCTTTGCGGGCGTGAATTCGGTGAGGGGCATGACGATCATCTCCATGTCGGTCCTCTACTCACGCTGCTTTCGAACCGTCCCACTCGGTCCCGATCCCGCGCATGGCGAGGTCGAGCCGCAGGCGGGCGATGTGACGGTAGAGGGCGGAACGGGAGGTGCCGGTACGCTCGACGATCTCTGCGACAGCGCAGGTGCCAAGCGCCGCGCAAAGCCCGCGGGCATCCTCGGGCAGGCCGCCCAGCACCCGGGCGAGATCGTGGAGGGTGTCGGCGTCGTCCGTGGCAGAGCGGTCCTGCCCATGCCAGGCGGCCAGACCATCGGCTTCCGCCAGCAAGCAGCCCAGCGGCTCGGTCGCGCCGGAAACGGGGGCGTCGAGCGAAAGCACAGTGCCGCCCTGCATGCGCCGCTGGCGATGATGGCGGATCGCAATGCGCGAGGACTGGTTGCGCAGGACGATGTTGGCGAAAGCGCCGATGCTGCCACGGCGCGCGTCGAAGCCGGGCAGCCGACAGATCAGGTCGACCAGCAGGTCCTGGCGGAGATCGTCGAGATCGGCGGCAGGCAGCACCAGCTTGCGATGCAGGCGGCGCGCGGCAAAGGCCGCCTCGTCGATCAGCGTGGCAAGATCATCGGGGGAAATCGGCGGAAACATTCGGGAGCACCTCGGAACATGTTGCTGTTGTTCCGAATGTGCCGCTCAGCGCACTGCTGCCGGTGTGATTGCCGTGTGTTTGTTATGTGCGGATTGTGTGGGAAGGCCTCAGGGCTCGATGACCACTTCGGCAGGGTCGAGGCCGATCCGATAGCCGCGAGCATGTACCGTCGCGACCAACGCCTTTGTTTGGTCGCTGGTCAGGCCACAACCGACCAGCGCCTTTCGAAGGTCTCGGATGATCTGGTTGGGCGGCCGGCCGGTCTGCGTCTCGATCTCCTGATTTTTCAGGACTGGATCACGCTTGACGGATTGCTCGATCAGCAGACGAAACAGCGCATACATCTGTGTCGGCAGGTCGAGCCGACGGCCGTCGAGAGTGACCGACTGCGCAGAAAGCGTCATGAAAAGACGCGGAAGTGAAGATGGCGGATCGAGGACGAGGCGTTCCGTGCCATCCGACCCTGCCTTGAGAACCGCTGCAATTTCGTGGGGCTCGACTCCGACCTCCCGCAGCCTGACGGCGATTGTCGCGGAAAGGTCGTGGACGATTGCCATGATCGGTTTCGGCCCCACTGCCGCCCTGATCGCCATCACCACGCCCGGCGCAGCCAGATTTTCAGTATCGAATGACAGGACCACGGCATGGCCGGATGGGGTCTCCCCCAACAGCCAGACGCCGTCAGCAATGCAGGCAACTGCGCCGCCCAGATTCCCACTGGCTGCAGTCCGGGCCACGAGCCGGTCGACATCGACCGAAAAGCGGCGCAGATCGTCTTTCTGCAGGATTATGTCTTCGGCCGGATCGTGCGGGCAGCAGGCACGGAACGCGTCGTCCATTTGTTCGACGGGACGCGCGTCTAGCCCGCAATCGCACTCGGCGCAGACCGACCAGGTATCGGCCTTCCGTCCCTCGATCAGTACCTGCGCCCGCAAGAGGCGCTCGATTTCGTTTGCGGGAAAGCGGCTCAGCGCCCGGCCCGAGAAGGAGACCCGGGCGCCGCCCTCACTCAGCCGCGTCCACAACCATGCCAGCATCGCGGTCCTTCTCGAGCCCATTGCGCTGAACCAGCGTGTGGATCGCCTTTTCGAACCGCGTCCGGCGGAAGGCGAGCGTCCCCGGTGGCTTCAGCCGCACCGTAACCTGTGCCGGACGCTTTGCGCCGGTTTCAAAGGCGACCCGGAAGGTGATCTCGCCCAACCGCCAGCCCCGGCCGAACCGCACCTCGCTGCCCCGGAAATGGGTCAACGCACCGCCGGATGCGTCTTTCGATTCCCAACTGCGCACATGACGCCAGCGCTGATCTTCCTCATCCCGCTCGAAGAGGTCAGCGGCGGCGGCAACGATCCGAACCTCCTTGATAGTCTCGTCATAGCGATGCTGGAACGCGAAGTCGGGCCCGGCATCGCTGATCGGATCGAGCGTATAGAGATCGCGGGCGTCCCGCCCAGAGAAGAACCCCGGCCGCCTCAGGATATGCCGGGCGAAAAGCTCGGCGATCTCGCCTTGCTGCGCCTTGACCACGCCGCCCACGAACAGGCGCCCTTCCACCGGGGAGTACCGCAGCACCGCATATTTGACCGCGCGAAGGGTGATGATCTCTTCCCGGTCGCCGGTGACCACCGGCGTTGTGGTCACTTGTGCGCCGTGGCTGATCACCAGGTTGATTTCGCCATCTTCCTCATAGGGCCCAAGGCGGCAATATTGACCCTGCAGGTCCTGCGAAAACAGATTGATCACCGCAGCCTTGAAAGCATCTGTCATTTCTTCCGTCAGGTCCGCCCCCACGTCCCGCTCTGGTCCGCGGAACTCTGCAGGCGATGTCGGCGCACGCAGCGCATGAAAGTCGGCTGCTGCCTCGAAAACGCGGTGGTGCAGCAGGTAAGTGTGGAGTGCGACGTGTTTGGGATCATGGCGCATGGGCGCTGCCTCGGTATCGTCAGGGTCGGGCTCGGGATAGAGCACCACGCCACGACGACGGGCCTCGTTCAGAATAAGCTGCATGCCCTCGCTGGTTCCAAGCTCGGCAACGCGATGCAAATCGGCGACCATTCCGGCGTTCCAGCCGGCAACGGTTCCTTCGAAATGCGCCGCCAGAGCTGCCCGAATGGTTGGGGCCTCTCCCTCGAATGACACAGGCAGTTTATCCTCGCCGAAGTGCCGAACGAACAAAACCCGCATCAGGGCCGGATCAATGGTTTTGAGAAACTTCGGATTAACAAATTTCTTGAGATCGGAACCCACGGGAATACCTCGCAAACGGCCGGCCTGTTCTGATTATGTTCTACACGATGGATCAACCATGAGTCGAGTCCGGCCTTTTGCATAACCGCCATCTTTCCCTGCGGGACGTTTCTCGGATCGGCTGAGTAGAGGCAGGGCAAGCCAACACGGACTTGCTCGCATGAAACGCCCCAATCCACTGCCTCCCGCCCAGATGACGCCCGTCGAACGCCGCGCCGAATTGTGCGGGCTGCTCGCCCTCGGGCTGGTGCGTTTGGTGCAGCGCGAGCGGGGCGAACCTTCTTACGAAACTGGAGAAATTCGCCTACACTATCCGGCCGACCGATGCCGTCATGCAACCCCGAACCCGACGGAGACCGCATGACGACTCACGACCCCATCCCTGCGCGCCTGGCGGCGCTGAAGACCACGCCGACGCCCGACCTGAAGCAGCAGTGGCGCGACCTGTTCGACAGCGAACCGCCGCCGTTCAACCGGCGCTACCTTGAATCCCGCCTGGCATACCGGATCCAGGAACTCGCCTATGGCGGGCTGAAGCCCGAGACCATCCGGCGGCTGGAAAGGCTGGGCGAAGAACTGGACGGCGGCGACAGGAAGAAGCGCAGCATCCGCGCCGACCGCGACCGCCCCATCACGGGCACGCGCCTCCTGCGCGAATGGCAGGGCGTCGAGCAGATCGTCACCGTCACCGCCGACGGCTTCG
>NZ_JAUYTT010000001.1 GCF_030695035.1 Frigidibacter sp. | reverse complement strand
AGCGATACGGTGATGCTGGGCGAGGGCGATGATGTCTTCGACGACAGCGCGCAGACCGCGCCGGGGCCGGGCGATACCGTCTGGGGGTGGCTCGGCAATGACATCATCAAGGGCGGCGCCGGGGATGACATCTTCTACGGCGAGGATGGGAATGACCGGCTGGAGGGCGGCGCCGGAAACGACTCGCTCTATGGCGGCGCGGGCAGCGACTGGATCATCGGCGGTACGGGCAATGATTTCCTGTCGGGTGGCAGCGGGGCAGATACTTTTGTGTTTCGCCCCGGCGACGGGGCTGACCGGATCATCGGGTTCGAGGATGGGCTTGACGTGATACGGCTCGAAGGGACGGGGAAGGCCTATTCGGACCTGACCATCACTTACAGCGCCGGGAATGCGCTGGTCGATTACGGCAACGGCTCGATCACGCTGGAGGGGGTGGCGGCGGGCAGCCTCGGGGCGGATGACTTCGCCTTTTCCTGAGCGTCAGCCCTCGCCCAGAATGGCGCGGTGGTGCCGCCCCAGCAGCACAAGGCCAAGCGCGAGGCAGCCAAGGCCGAGCCCATAGACAAAGACATGCGACACCCCCGGTGCCTCATACCCCGCATAGAGCCCGCGGCGCATCTCGCCCACGACATGCACGACCGGATTCAGCGCGAGCCAGAAGTCATAGGGCACGGGAATCTCCTCGGGCAGGAAGAACACGCCCGACACGATGAAGAGGGGCCGGGTGACGATTTGCCAGATCCGCTCCCAGAGCGGCCAGATGTTGAACAGCAGGCAGTTCAGCGTGCCGACCCCCAGCCCCAGAACCGAAGCCATCGCCATCGCCGACAGGATCCGCGGCAGGTTCAGCGTGATATCGGCGCCAAGCAGGACCGCGATCCCGGCGATCACCAGGCAGAAGACCAGCGCATGGGTCAGCAGGTTCAGCGTGAAGCGTGCCAGTAGCGCATCGAGGAAGGTCACCGCCGGATAGGTCAGCAAAGGGCGCGAGAAGCGGATCGCGTTTGCCACCTTGTTTGCAGTGTCGAGCGCCATCGTGAAGGGCAGGTACCCCGTCGCGTAGAACAGCGCGAAGCTGGAACCAAGCGCCGGCGCCCGCAGCGCGATGGAGAACGCCACGGACAGCAGCGCGATCGCTGCCACGGGCTCGGCCACTGCCCAGAGATAGCCGCCGGGCGAGCGCCCGAAGGTGGTTTCCATCTCGCGCAGGATCAGCGCGGCCACGGCGCGCACCGTCTTTCCCCGCCGGATTTTCCGGGCCGCCTTAAGCATCGGTTGACCATCCCTGCTGTATGCCGGGCCTAGCCGACCCGCGCTGCCATCTGGCGCGAGATTGGTTTCCGAAACGCAAACGGGCGCCGGGCGCCGGGGGGCGATGTGACAGAAGGCACGCTGAACAGGCCCGCAGCTGCGGGGGACAACAGGCACGCCGCAGGCGAAGGCGTCGGACAGGGCCCTGCCGCGCCGCAGCGCGCCGCGCAGAATGTGGTGTCCCTTGGGGCGCCCAAACCCCCCGCCCCCCGCCCGCCCGAGGCGACTCGGCCGGCGCAGGTGCAGCCGCAGCGCCCGAACCCGCCGCGCGGCGGGCCGGCGGTGGGCCACCGTGGCAAGGCGCTGGTGGCGCAGGGCCCGCATAAGCTGCCCCAGACCGCGCCACAGATGCTGCCTGCCCCGCGCCCGGCTGCCCCCTCACTGCCGCCGGCCGCAGCGGCCCCCGGCTCTGCCCGGCTGCAGCCGCGCCACCGCGGCGCGCTGGCGGCCTTTGCCCTGCTGGTGCTGCTGCCCTTCGCGGCGCTGGTCTGGTATCTGTGGGCGGTGGCAGAGGATCAATATGCATCGGTCACCTCCTTCTCGGTCCGGCGTGAGGATCAGGCCTCGCCGATGGAAATGCTGGGGGGCTTTGCCGGGCTATCGACGGGGAGTTCCTCCGATACCGACATCCTTTACGAGTTCATCCGCAGCCAGGACATGGTCGCGCGCATCGACGCCCGGCTGGACCTGCGCGCCATGTATGGGCGGCCGGGGATGGACCCCATCTTCACCCTACCTGCCGAGGCCACGGTCGAGGATCTTCGCGATCACTGGCAGCGGATGGTGCGGATCTCCTACGACCAGGGCGACGGCATCATCGAGCTGACCGCGCTGGCCTTCACGCCGCAGGGCGCGCAGCAGCTGGCGAGTGCGATCCTTGAGGAGAGCACGGCGATGATCAACGATCTCTCCGCCACCGCTCGCGCCGATGCGACCCGCCATGCGCAGGACGAGCTGGACCGGGCAATGGCCCGGCTGCAGGCGGCGCGGGGGGCGCTGACCGGCTTTCGCAGCCTGCATCAGATCGTCGATCCCGAGGCGGATCTGCAAAGTCAGATGGGGGTGATCAACACGCTGAACACCCAACTGGCCGAGGCGCTGATCGAGCTCGACATGCTGCTTCAGGCGACGAGTGCTGCGGACCCCCGGGTGCGCCTGCGCCGCGACAAGATCGCGGTGATCGAGGCGCGGATCGCAGCCGAGCGCGGCAAGTTCGGCGCTGGCAGTGGCGGCGAGGCATATGCCACGGTGGTGGGCGAGTTCGAGCGGCTGACGGTGGAGCGGGAGTTCGCCGAGCAAAGCTACCTCTCGGCCCTCGCCGCGCATGACATGGCGCGGGCCGAGGCGCAGCGCCAGAACCGCTATCTGGCCGCACATGTGCGCCCGACGCTGGCCCAGACCGCGGAATATCCGCAGCGGCTGCGGATCGCGGCGCTGGCGGGACTGTTCCTGCTGCTGGGCTGGTCGGTGCTGACCCTGATCGCCTGGTCGATCCGCGACCGGAGGTAGCGATGATCCGGCTGCAGGACCTGTCCAAGACCTACCGGCTGAACGGCGCGCGCAAGCTGGTTGCCGACCGGCTGACGGCGGAGTTCCCCACGGGGCGCTCCGTTGCCCTGCTGGGCCGCAACGGCGCCGGCAAGTCGAGCCTGCTGCGCATGATCGCCGGCACGATGGACCCGGATGCGGGCGAGGTGCTGACCGATGGCACGATTTCATGGCCGGTGGGCTTTGCCGGCTCGTTCCACCCCGATCTGACCGGCGCGCAGAATGTGCGCTTCATCGCCCGGATCTACGGCGTCGATACCGGCGAGCTGTGCGATTTCGTCGAGGATTTCGCCGGGCTGGGCGCGCATTTCCGCCTGCCGTTCCGCACCTATTCCTCGGGCATGCGCTCGCGTCTCGCCTTCGGCGCCTCGATGGGCATCCGGTTCGACACCTATCTGGTGGATGAGGTCACGTCCGTTGGCGATGCCGCCTTCAAGGCCCGCAGCGAGGCGTTGCTGATGGAAAGGCTGGGGCAATCCTCGGCCATCGTTGTGTCGCATTTCATGGGAATGATCCGGCGGATCTGCGATGCGGGGGCGGTGCTGGAGAACGGCCAGCTGACCTTTTACGACGATGTCGAGGAGGCGATCCGCCACCATGAGCGCAACATGCACGAGACGATGGCGATGGAGCGGCGGGCATGACCGGCGCCGCGCCACGGCTGGCGGTTCTGGGCGCCGGTGGCCGGGTCGGCACCCTGCTGCGCGCCTCGGGTGGGATGCCGGGGGTGATGTGGTTCTCGCGCCGGGGAGGCGAGGGGGTGCGGGCCTGGGATCTGCTGGCGGACGCGCCGCCGCAGGCGTTGCAGGGCGCCGAGGTGCTGATCTGCCTCGCCGGCGCTGTCCAGGGGGCCGGGCTTTCGGATAACCGCAGCCTTGCGCTTGCGGCGGCCGGGGCTGCCGCCGCCGCCGGGATCGGCCATGTTCTGGTCGCCTCCAGCATTGCCGTCTATGGCGCAAGGGGCGCACCCTGGCGCGAGGATGCGCGGCTGCGCCCGCGCGATGCCTATGGCCGCGCCAAGGTCCATATGGAGGCGGCGCTGCTGGCCCATGCGGCCCGGGGCGGCCCGAAGATCTGCCTGCTGCGCCTTGGCAATGTGGTCGGCGCCGATGCTATCTCGGCCGCGATTGCGGGGGGGCAGGCGATCAAGCTCGACCGCTGTCCAGATGGCAGCAGCCCGCGGCGCTCTGTGATCGGCCCGTTGACCTTGGCGCGGGCATTGCTGGCGCTGGCGGCGCAGGCACAGTCCGGGGCGGGGCTGCCGCCGATCCTGAACCTCGCGCAGCCCGGCCCCATGGCGATGGAGGCGCTGTGCGCGGCGGCGGGGCGCAGCTTTGTCTGGCGGGTGGCGCGGCCAGCACCGCTGCCGCTGGCCGCGCTGGACACCGGCGCGGTGCAGGCGCTGGTGCCGCTTGCCGCCGCAGACCCCGCCGCCCTGATCGCCGAATGGCGCGCTGCGGGGGGCCTGCCATGACGCCCGGCCGCCGCGCTTTCGATATCTGCCTCGCGGCGCTGCTGGTGCTGCTGCTGGCGCCGCTGATCCTGACCCTCGCGCTGCTGGCGCTGGCGCTGCAGGGCTGGCCGGTGTTTTACCTGTCCGAGCGGATGCGCGCCCCCGACCGGTCCTTCCAGCTGGTCAAGTTCCGCAGCATGGCCCCCGATCCGGACGATGCCGGCGTGTCGGGCGGCGACAAGGCCGCCCGGATCACCCGGCTGGGCGCGGTTCTACGCAGCAGCCGACTGGATGAGTTGCCACAGCTTTGGAACATCCTGCGCGGCGACATGAGCTTCGTCGGCCCGCGCCCGCCGCTGCGCCGCTATGTCGAGCAGTTTCCCGACCTTTACGCCCGTGTGTTGCGCGACCGGCCGGGGGTGACCGGCCTCGCCACCCTCGTGTTTCACCGGCATGAGGAGCGCATTCTGGCGGCCTGCCGCACGCCGGACGAGACCGAGGCCGCCTACAAGAACCGCTGCGTGCCCCGCAAGGCGCGGATCGACCTGATCCATCAGGCCCGCCGCTGCCCCTGTGCCGATCTGGCGATTCTGGCGCGCACGCTGGCCGCTGTCGCGGGGCGGCGGCGGGATCGGCCCCGCGCGCGGCGAGGGTCGACCTAAGCGGGCGCAGCATAAAAAGGCGCTGCGCCACGCCCCCGACCGTGCGACACGCCGTGGCGGCAATCGTGCTGGTTTCTGGGACTGTGGTCGGTGGCATCCTTCCCCCGCGCACTCGCCTCCGAGGCAAGCGGCGATCTCTACCAAACCTGTAACGCGCCCGGGCAGCCCCAAGGGCAAGCCGGAGCCCGCCCGCGGGAAACTCGCGGTCCCGCTCCCCCGAGCAGCCGTGAACAGGACCGCTGAACGCGCCCGCCGACCGCCGTGCCAACCTGGCCGTCACAACCCGCCGTTAACCCCCTTCATGCAAGGCTGCCTCATGGTCTTCGCTTCGGTCCTTCCCCCGCTGCTGCATCTGGCCCGGTCGCTTGGCCGGGGCCAGAAGATGGCGGTGCTGGTGTTCATCGACGGGGCGCTGGCGCCGCTGGCGCTGTGGCTGGCGATGATCGCGCAGGACAGCAGCCTGGCGGGGACCGGCGCGCTGCAGGGCCTCTGGCTCTTCGGGCCGGTGCTGTCGCTGGCGGCTGCGGCGCTGGCGCTGGCGTTGGGTATTCCGCGGGCCCGGTTGAAATCCTATGACGGGGCCGGCCTCGCGCGCACCGCCCTGCATGGTGCGGCTCTGGCCGGCCTTGGCGCGGCGCTGGCGCTGGCCGCGGGCCTGCCCCTCCCACCGGGGCTCTGGGCGGTGTTCACGCTGCTCTTCGTGCTGCTTGCGGCTGGCCTGCGGCTGGGGATGCTGCGGGCGCTCGAGGCGCTCTATCGCTCCGAGACACCAGTGACACGGGTGTTGATCTACGGCGCGGGGATGACGGGGATCCAGTTGGTCTCGGCGCTCAAGCGCCATGCCGCGATAAGGCCCGTTGGATTTGTCGATGACAACCCGGGCCTGCAGGGGCTGACGGTGGCGGGCCTGCCGGTGCATCGCCCCGCGCGCCTGCCTGAGATCATCGCGCGCCAGCACATCAGCCGCGTGGTGCTGGCGATGCCGGCGCTGCCACGGGCGCGGCAGGCGGGCATCGCGCGCGCCCTGCAGCCGCTGGGAGTGGAGGTGCAGTCGGTCCCCTCCTTCGCGCAGATGATCGGGACCGAGGCCGCGCCGGACCGTCTGCAGCCGGTGCTGCCCGGCGCCTTTCTGGGGCGCGCCGCGGTGGCGGATGCGTTGGAGGGGCTGGCCGCGGTTTACGCCGGGCACACGGTGCTGGTCACCGGCGCCGGCGGCACCATCGGGGCGGAGCTCTGCCGGCAGATCCTGTCGTTGCGCCCGGCTCGGCTGGTGCTGCTCGACCATGCCGAATACGCGCTTTATGCCATTGAGCGAGAGCTGCGGCCGCTGGCCGAGGAGGCCGGAGTTGTGCTTGTCCCGGTGCTTGGCTCGGTGGGGCAGGCGGCGCTGCTGCGCCGGCTGTTCGCTGCACAGCGCATCGACATCGTGCTGCACGCCGCCGCCTACAAGCATGTGCCGCTGGTGGAGGCCAATCCGCTGGCGGGGCTGGCGAACAACGTGCTGGGGACCGAGGTTCTGGCCCGCGCTGCCCGGGCGGCGGGCGTAAAGCGCTTCGTGATGATCTCTTCTGACAAGGCAGTGCGGCCGACCAATATCATGGGCGCTTCGAAGCGGCTGGCGGAGATCGTTGTCCAGGATCTGGCGGCACGCAGCGGTGCTCAAGGTAAGGGCGGGGGCACGGTGTTTTCCATGGTGCGCTTCGGCAATGTGCTCGGCAGCTCCGGCTCGGTGATCCCGCTGTTCCAGGAACAGGTGGCCCGCGGCGGGCCGGTCACCGTGACCGGGCATGACGTGACCCGCTTCTTCATGACGGTGGAGGAGGCGGTCGCGCTGGTGCTGCGCGCCGGATCGCTGGCCAAGGGCGGCGAGGTCTTCTTGCTGGACATGGGTGCGCCGGTGCGGATCGGCGATCTGGCCCGGCAGGTGATCGAGGCGATGGGCGGCATCCCCCGCGATGCAGCGAACCCGGAGGGCGAGATCGAGATCCTCGAAATCGGCCTGCGCCCCGGCGAGAAACGCCATGAAGAGCTGCTGATTGGCGGCAATGCGCGCCCCGCGGGCCATCCCAAGATCTTTGCCGCACAGGAACGTTTCCCCTCGGAGGTTGAGGTTGCGGCGCTGCTGCGTGGCCTGCGCGAGGCTATCGAGGAGGAGTCGCGGCCCCGCGCCCTGCAGGTCGTCGCCCGCTGGGTCGAGGGCTATGAGGCGACAGGCGACCCACCGCCGGAGTTGCGACTGAGCGGAACCTGAGCGGCCCTCGATTGCAGGACATGGCCGCCGGGAAATGGCATTCGGTGGAACAGTCGTCGGCCCGCGGGGCTGGCACCCGCCCACTTCGCCCCGGTGACAGCGCTGCGCAGGGCCGACAGGGGGAGCGCACCCCGGGGCTGGGAAAAGGCGGTGTAGCGCGGCGGGGACTCTGGCCATCCCGAAGCCCCAGCCGCTTCGTCTTTCCTGTGCCCCGGCACAGGTCAACGCTCCAACTCGAGGCGTTGTTGGCCCGAGATTTTGGCCCGAGATTTTGGCCCGATACGGCGGCCCAAGGTTCCATCTCCCCGTCGGGCTCATACTGCGCAGACCGAGGTGTCTGACAGCGCGATGATAGCCCGGTTCATACCCCTGGCGGGGCGCGCCATGCCGGGCGCCGTGCCGGGTGCCGTGCCCCTGCGCCCCGCGCCTCCGCGATTTGCCACGGACCCGCCCTGCTCTCGAAAAGAACAAAACGGGTAAGTCGCCATTAACCCTGCCGTGGGAAGGATTCGGAACTGCAAGGCGCCGGGTGACTCGCCGGCGCCGGGTCTGCCAGAAAGGGACGGAGATGAGATCTGAAAAGCTTTTGCTGGTGGGGGCCGGCCTCTCGGGCGCGGTGATCGGGCGAACGCTGGCCGAAGCGGGGCACAGCGTTACGGTGATCGACAAGCGCAGCCATATCGGCGGCAATTGCCACACAGAGCGTGATCCGGCGAGCGGGGTGATGGTGCATGTCTACGGCCCGCATATCTTCCACACCGATGATGCCGGCGTCTGGGACTATGTGAACCGCTATGCCCGGTTCCTGCCCTACAAGAACCAGGTCAAGACCACCACGCGCGGCTCTGTCTATTCGCTGCCGATCAATCTGCACACGATCAACCAGTTCTTCGGCCGCACCCTGCGCCCCGAGGAGGCCGCGGCCTTCATCGAGGATCAGGCCGATACCAGCATCGAGGTGCCGGAAAGCTTTGAGGAACAGGCGCTGCGCTTCGTCGGGCGCGACCTCTACGAGGCGTTCCTGAAGGGCTACACGATGAAGCAATGGGGCTGCGCGCCCTCCGAACTCCCGGCCTCGATCCTCAAACGCCTGCCGGTGCGCTTCACCTATGACGACAACTATTTCTTCCATCGTTTCCAGGGGATGCCCGAAGACGGCTATACCGCGATGATCACCCGGATCCTCGACCATCCGGGGATCTGCGTGCTGCTGGACACGCCCTTCGAGCCGGGGATGGCGCAGGATTTCGACCATGTCTTCTATGCCGGGCCGCTGGATGGCTGGTTCGGCTACGACGCCGGCCGTCTTGGCTATCGCACGCTGGATTTCGAGCGGTTCTGCGAGAGGGGCGACTGGCAAGGCTGCGCGGTGATGAATTACGGCGATGTCACCGTGCCCTGGACCCGGATCACCGAGCACAAGTATTTCGCCCCCTGGGAGCGGCATGACGAAACCGTCTGCTACCGCGAATACAGCCGCGCGGCGGGTCCCGGGGATGTGCCCTACTACCCGGTGCGGCTGGTAGCGGAAAAGGCGCTGCTGGGAGACTACGCCGCCCGCGCGGCGGAGGCAGAGCGGGTCACCTTCGTCGGCCGGCTGGGCACCTACCGCTATCTCGACATGGACGTGACGATCCGCGAGGCGATGGATACCGCGGCGGCCTTTCTGGCCGCCCGGACCGCGCGCAAGCGGGTGCCCGCCTTTGTCCATGCCCCGCTGTGAGGGTGCGATGGCCCGCGACATAGCCCCCCGCCGCGCTCTCGATCCAGCCCCCGATCCACAGAAGGTTCGGGTCCCCCGACGGTCCCCGACCGTCGCGGCGGTCGTCGTCACCTGCAATCGCCCGGCGCAGCTGCGCGCCACGGTGCTGGCGCTTCTGGCCGCGCCGCTGGAGCGGATCTGCATCATCGACAATGGCGCCTCCAGCGGCACCCCGGACGGTACCGCGGCCTGGCTTGCCGCACAGGCCGACCCGCGGCTGATCGTGCTGACGCCGCCGCGCAACCTCGGCGGTGCCGGTGGTTTCGCGCTCGGGCTCGCAGAGCTGGAGGCGCGCGACGATCCCGACTGGATCGTGGTGATGGACGATGACGCCCGCCCCGCGCCCGGGGCGATTTCGCAGTTCCGCGCCGCGCCCCCGCCCGGATGGGATGCGGTAGCGGCAGCCGTGCGCGACCCTTCGGGCCGCATCGCCGAGATGAACCGGCCGGCCCGCAACCCCTTCGCGAGCCTCACCCGCTTTGCCGCCGCGCTGTTCCGCGGTCGCCCCGCCTTCCACCTGGCCGATGCCGATTACCTGGCCGACACCCTGGCCGAGATCGACATCGCCTCGTTCGTCGGCCTGTTCCTGTCTCGCCGGGCGCGGCACCTGGCCGGCCTGCCAGATGCGCGGTTGTTCATCTATGGCGATGATGTGCTGCATTCGCTGCACATGCGCGCCCTTGGGCTGCGGATCGGCTTCGATCCCCGGATCCGGTTCGAGCATGATTGCAGCACCCTGCAGGGTAGCGCCTGGATCTACCGGCCACTGTGGAAGGCCTATTACCACCATCGCAACCTGCTGCTTGTGTTTCGTGCCGCGGCCGGGCGCTGGCTGTTCGCGCCGATGGCGCTGATGCATCTGCTGCGCTGGGGGCTGCGGGCGCGCCACTACCGGCGCGTGGAGCGGCCGGTCTATCTGCGGCTGCTGCGCCTTGCGCTGCTGGACGGGCTTCGGGGGCGGCTGGACCGCCCGCATGAGGAGGTACTGGCGCTCGCCGCCGGCTCCCGCCGGCCCCCCTCCCGCCATGTGCCACCGCAGGTCCCGGCCCGGGGTGGACCCAAGGCCCGTACCGCTGCGCAGGAGGATGCGGCATGAAGCTGCTGGTGTTCATCGGCCATCACAAGGTCGGCTCGACCTCGCTGCAGGACTTCCTGTGGCGCAACGCGGCCACCCTGCTGCGGGCCGGCATCCTCTACCCGCCGGTGGAAAGCGATGGCCATGCCCGGCTGCTGCGTCAGGCGTTGGTCGGCCCTGACCCCGAGCCGCAGCCCTGGAATGCGCGTGAATCGCACAATGCCCTCGCCTTCCGCATGTTGTTTGAGGCGGTGCAGTATCCGGTGCCCCCCTGGCATCCGGATCTGCCCTCTGTTCACCAGATGGAAACCTCGATCCGCAACCAGATCAAGGTGCATCAGCCGCAGGCGGTCATCCTGTGCTCTGAGGTTTTCGCCAATTTCGGGGCCTGGGCGCCGGGGCTGATCGGTCAGCTTGGTCGGCTGTTCGAGGGGGCAGAGGTATCGCTGCACTGCACGTTGCGCCGGCCGGACCAGTACCTGTCTGCCTGGCACGCACAGCGGATCCGCTTTGGGGACCGGGTGGACCCGCTGCGCGCCCAGGGGCTGGAGGAGTATTGCGGCACGATCCATCTGGATTATGAACTGCTGCTGGCGCCCTGGCTGAGGGCGTTTCCCTCGGCGCGGCTGTCGCTGCGCAACTATGCCGATGTGGTGGCGGCGGGCGGGTCGGTCGCGGATTTCGTCGCGCAATCGGGCCTTGCCTTCCCGCCCGGCCTCGCGCCAGAGCGGCGGGTCAACCCCTCGATCCACCCGGCGCTGCTGGAATATGCCCGTTGTGCCGCCCCCTTGTTCCCCCAGCCGGAGGTGGAGCGGTTTTGCGATTTCTTGATCGCGGTGTCCGACCGGGTCGGCGCGCCGCCGCGCGAGGAGGTCGAGCTGTTCGGCGCCGCCAACCGCGCGGCGTTGCTCGGGGCTTTCGCGCCCTCCGAGGCGTTCCTGACCGCCCTGTCCGGCAAGCCGTTCTTCGCGCAGCTGGACCGCGCGGCGACACCCCGCCCCGTGCCCGAGGTCGAGGCCGCCCGTTCCGTGCGAACCCCGCTGCTGGCGCGAATGCGAGGGGCCAGCCGCGCCTCGCCCCGCCCGTCCGGACCGCTTGCCTCCGCCGAGTTTGAACCTGGCCTTGCCGAAACCTTCATTCCCTTTGTCCAGAGCCTGGAGATTGCCTGAAATGTCGACCATCCCATCGCCGCCCGGCCCGCTGACGCTGCAGCACATGATCCTGCCAGAGCAGGGAATCTGCACCGAAATGGAACTTTACGTCCACCTGCAAGGCGCCTCTGGCGTCAACCTCGGGGATGGCACGATCTGGCTGGGCAGCGGCGGCGTGGCCTGTTTCGACAGCTATTTCAACCTCCTTTCGATCGGCAAGTGGCAGGCTGCGGCGCCATTCGCCTCGCTCTCGCTTGAACTCGAGGCGCAGGGGAGGTTCGAGCTGCGGGTCTATCACGCCATCCCCGGCCGCTCGTGGGAACTCCTCGCCTGTGCCTTGCAAGACCTGCCGAAGCTGGGCCGGCTCGCGGTCGACCTGTCGCATTTCACCCTCAACGCCGCGGCGGGGGTGATCTTCTTCGAACTGCGGGCGATGGACGATACCGTGCTCAGGGCGGCCCGTTTTGTCACCCATGATCCGGTGCTGCGCCAGCCGCGGCTCGGCATCTGCATCACCACCTTCCGGCGCGAGGCCGAGGTGGCACGCACCGCGGCCCGGCTTGATGCCTTCATTGCGGGGTCAGAGTTCGGGGGGCAGATGCACGCCTTCGTCGTCGACAATGGCGGCTCTGCCGAGCTGGGAAATCTGACCCATGTCGACCGGGTGGCGAACCGCAATCTGGGCGGCGCCGGCGGCTTTGCCCGCGGAATGGCCGAGGCCGAGGCCCGGGGCTTCGATCATTGTCTGTTCATGGATGACGACGCTGCCTTCCACATGGAAAGCATCCACCGCACCGTCGCTTTCCTGTCGCGGGCGCAAGATCCGCGCACGGCGGTGGCCGGCGCGATGATCTCCAACACCCATAAATGGGCGATGTGGGAGGCGGGGGCGACCTTCAATCAGCATTGCCGCCCCCAGCAGGGCGGGCGCGACCTGCGCCGCCGCGACGAGGTGCTGGACATGGAGTTCCAGACCTCTGCCCCCGCCGATCCCAATTTCTACGGCGGCTTCTGGTTCTTTGCCTTCCCGATCGCTGCCGTCCGCGCCCGGCCCTTCCCCTTCTTCGTGCGCGGCGATGATGTCAGCTTCTCGCTGGCGAACGGCTTCCGGACCGTTACCCTCAACGGTGTGGTCTCCTTCCAGGACGACTTCACCGAGAAGGAGTCGGTGATGACCCATTACCTCGACCTGCGCAGCCATGTCGTCCACCACCTTGCGGTGGAGCGGCTGGGGCAGGGGGCCTGGGCCACGGCGAAGATCCCGCTGCGGTTTTTGGCGCGCAGCCTGGCCCGCTTTCATTATGAAACCGCCGCGGCAGAGCTGCTGGCCTGGCGCGACGTGATGCAGGGGCCGGAGTTCTTTGCGGCCAATGCCGATATGTCGGTGCGGCGGCTGACGCTGGGGACCATCGCCAAGACTGAGGTCTGGGGCCCTCGGTCCGGTGCCGATCTGGCGTGGCGCAGCCCGAAACTGCGAAGCCGCAGGGCCTTGGCCCTGCTGCGATTGACGCTGAACGGGCACTTGCTGCCGCTGTCGCGGCTCTGGGCTGGAAAGGCGGTCTTGCCCGGCGGTGCGCGGGCAGATCTGCAGGCGGTGCGCGGCTGCCGGCAGATCAGCTATCACCAGCCCGGGCAGGACAAGGCCTATACGGTGCGCCGCTCTGACAGGCGGTTCCTGTCGCTGATCTGGCAGATCGGGGTGACGACGCTGGCCTTCCTGCACGGCCATGCGACGCTGCGCAAACGCTATCTGGCGGCCTATCCGGCGATGACCTCGGCCGAGTTCTGGCAGCAGAGCTTCACGCCCTTCGCCGGGCCCGCGGCTGCCGCGCTGGAACTGGCCCCGCCCGACAGCGGTGCAGGGGGGCAGAGTACACCCGCTGGCGCGATGCCCGCCCAGACCGTGCCCGCCCAGACCGTCCCCGTCCAGACCGTGCCCGTCCAGACGGTGGTAGCAGACATCGCGCCAGCCGACACGGTGCCTGCCGACACCCGGCCCGCGCAAGTCGCGGCGCCAGCGCCAGAACAGGCAAGCTACAGGCCGCGGGAGGATGCTTGGGCCCCGACTGCCGCTCAACCAGTCCAGACAGCCCTTCATGCGGTGGCGGCGTCGCCTGCGCGCCTACCGAGCCGCCCCGGATCGGCCGCAAGCGACACGGCGCCGGTGCCTCGCGGGTCACGCGCGGCGCGCTGAGTGCTGGGTTCGCGGCGGCGTGGTGCGGCGCGCCAGACCGGCCGCCACTCTGCGGTGAATCTGCGATACGCGGTCTGACGGCAGCGCAGAAGCCTGCAGCCTACGCAGTCATCGTCGTGTCTGTGTCATTGCGGGGCGAACACGCCCCATGTTCTTTCCCGGGGCAGCGGCCTAGGGTCGCGTAGCGCGGGGGTGCGCGGAAGGTAGAGAATGGCACAGATCGACGACTTGAAGGCCCGCGCTGGCGGGGTTTGTGAAATTTGCGGGGGTACCGGGCAGCTTTCGGCTGAGGGCGATCCGGCATCCGGCGACCTGGCCGCTGTTGAGGTTCCGCCCTCCGAGGAAGCGGTGCTGCTCTGCCCGGTCTGCCGGGGTGAGGCAGAGGCGCCGGCCGGGCACTGGCGCTGCCTTGAGGGCGCGATGTGGTCGGGTGTTCAGGCGGTGCAGGTGCTGGTCCACCGTCGACTTTCGGCGCTCGATGAGCCTTGGGCGCGGGAAGCGCTGGAGGGGATGGTACTGGACGCCGCCACGCTCGCCTGGGCCGACACCGGCCAGCCGCTGGCCGGGATCGAGCACCGCGATGCCAATGGCGCGCTGCTGGCGCAGGGCGATACCGTGGTGCTGGTCAAGGACCTGCAGGTCAAGGGCGCGGGCTTCACCGCCAAGCGCGGTACCGCGGTGCGCGGCATCAGCCTTGTGGCCGACAATGCCGCCCAGATCGAGGGCCGCGTCGAGGGCCAGCGCATCGTGATCCTGACCGAATTTGTGAAGAAGAAATAGCCTCGCCCGGGCCTGCCGCCCCGGCAGGCGGCGGTCTCAAAAGCAGTCGCGCGCGGGAAGCCATCTTGGCCGCCCGCGCGCGTCAGATCCCTTTTGTCAGATCAGGCCCGCCAAGCTGGGGCCCGTCACGCTGAGGCCGTCAGATCCGGCCCATCAGGACCAGGATCAGCAGAACCACAACGACAAGGCCAAGGCCGCCGGCCGGCCCGTAGCCCCAGGAGCGCGAATGGCCCCAGCTGGGCAGCGCGCCGACGAGGGCCAGGATCAGGATGATAAGAAGAATGGTGCCGATTGTCATCGAAGAGCCCTTTCAAGGATGGGCCGGGAATGGCCGTCCTGTCACAAGCCCGTGTGCGGGCGAAAGGTTCCCTTCGGCTCAACGGTGATGCTGGCGAGGGGGCGGAGTGTGGCAAGATCGCCCGGGAGGATGCTGGCGTTCCTTGCCGCTGGGGCGCGGAGCAAAGCTGCCAGACGAGTGACCGGGCGCACGACCGGCTGAAGTGGCGGCTCGCCAGCCTGCCCGGGTTGCTTCACAGTGCAACCTCCCGCCCGGTGCTTGCATGGCAACCGCTGTCATCCGGCACTACGCATTTTTCGCGAAGGCCCAGACCCGCCTCCGCCCAACCCGCCTCCGCCCAGACCCGTCAGCGCGACAGAACGGTAATCCGCCTCCACGTCTTTAGGCAGCGCAGGTCAGGACCGCCGCCCGGCCCCCGCAAAAAGCCCGGCGCCACCCTTTGGGCAGCGCCGGCCACACTCAGCGCGAGAACTTCTTGTACTTCACCCGCTTGGGCTCCACCGAATCCGGCCCAAGCCGGCGGATCTTGTCCTGCTCGTAATCCTCGAAGTTGCCCTCGAAGAACTCCACATGCGCATCGCCCTCGAAGGCGAGGATATGGGTGCAGAGCCGGTCCAGGAAGAAACGGTCGTGCGAGATGATGACCGCGCAGCCCGCGAAATCCTCGATCGCCGCTTCCAGCGCCTGCAGGGTTTCGACGTCGAGATCGTTGGTCGGCTCGTCGAGGAGCAGGAGGTTCCCACCCTCTTTCAGCAGCTTGGCCATATGCACGCGGTTGCGCTCACCGCCCGACAGCAGGCCGACCTTCTTCTGCTGGTCGGAGCCCTTGAAGTTGAAGGCGCCGACATAGCTGCGGCTGGCAATCGCGGCATCGCCGAGCTGGATCATCTCTGCCCCGCCCGAGATTTCCTGCCACACCGTCGCATCCGGGTCGAGCGAGTCGCGCGACTGGTCGACATAGGACATCTTCACCGTATCCCCCAGCACCACGCTGCCCTCGTCGGGCTGCTCGTGGCCGGTCAGCATCCGGAACAGCGTCGATTTGCCGGCGCCGTTCGGGCCGATCACGCCGATGATCCCGCCCGGCGGCAGGGTGAAGCTGAGGTTCTCGATCAACAGCTTGTCGCCCATCGCCTTCTTCAGCCCCTCGACCTCGATCACCTTGTTGCCAAGGCGCGGGCCGTTCGGGATGACGATCTGGGCCTTGCCCACCCGGTCCTTGACCGACTCGTCCGCCAGCTTGTTATAGGCCGCGATCCGAGCCTTGGACTTGGTCTGCCGGGCCTTGGCGCCCGAGCGGATCCATTCCAGCTCCTTCTCCAGCACCTTCTGCTTGGCCTTGTCCTCGCGCGCGTCCTGCGACATGCGCTTGGCCTTCTGCTCCAGCCAGCTGGAATAGTTGCCCTCCCACGGAATGCCCCGCCCGCGCTCCAGTTCCAGGATCCACGAGGTGATGTCGTCGAGGAAATACCGGTCGTGCGTGACGCAGAGGATGGTGCCGCGATACTCGATCAGGTGCTTTTGCAGCCAGGCGATTGTCTCGGCATCAAGGTGGTTGGTCGGTTCGTCGAGCAGCAGCATGTCAGGCGCTTCCAGAAGCAGCTTGCACAGCGCCACCCGGCGCCGCTCACCGCCCGAAAGCGTGCTGACATCGGCCTCGTCCGGCGGGCAGCGCAGGGCCTCCAGCGCGACGTCGACCTGGCTGTCGAGATCCCACAGGTTCTGCGCGTCGATGATGTCCTGAAGCGAGGCCATCTCATCCGCCGTCTCGTCGGAATAGTTCATGGCGAGTTCGTTATAGCGGTCGAGGATGCCCTGCTTTTCCGCCACGCCCAGCATCACGTTGCCGCGCACGTCCAGCGTTTCGTCCAACTGCGGCTCCTGCGGCAGGTAGCCGACCTTGGCGCCCTTGGCGTGCCAGGCCTCGCCCTGAAAGTCCTTGTCCATGCCGGCCATGATCCGCAGCAGCGTGGACTTACCCGAGCCGTTGACCCCGACCACACCGATCTTCACGCCGGGCAGGAAGTTCAGGTGGATGTTCTCGAAACACTTCTTGCCGCCCGGATAGGTCTTGGACACGCCTTCCATGTGATAGACATACTGATAGGACGCCATAAGACATCTCCTTAGGAGGGAATTCGTTGCCCTTCATCTAGTGAATGAAGGCCGAAAGGGCAATCCGTGCTTGGACCGCGCGAGGGCCAAGGTATATGACGGCCGGGTGACGGCGCGGGGGACGGCCGGGAGGGGCGCAGGGTGGATCGCAGGGAACGGGCCGGACTTGTCCGCGCGGGGCTGCCGGTGGCGCAGCCGGGGATGGCGGTCGGCCTGTTGGGTGGATCGTTCGACCCTGCGCATGACGGCCATGCCCATATCACCCGCGAGGCGCTGAAGCGGTTCGGGCTGGACCGGGTCTGGTGGCTGGTGAGCCCGGGCAACCCGCTGAAATCCGAAGGCCCGGCGCCGATGGCCCGGCGGATGGCGCAGGCGCGGCAGGTGATGCAGCATCCGCGGGTGGTGGTCACCGACATCGAGGCGCGGCTTGGCACGCGCTATACTGCGGAAACGCTGGAGCGGCTGATCGCGCTCTATCCGGGCGTGCGCTTCGTGTGGCTGATGGGCGCCGACAATCTGGCGCAGTTCGACCGCTGGCAGCGGTGGGAGTGGATCATGCAGCATGTGGCGGTGGGGGTGATCGCCCGCCCCGCCAGCCGGATGTCGGCACGGGTGTCGAAGGCCGCCGAGCGGTTCGAGCGCGCGCGGATCCCGGCCGAGTCGGCGGGGCTGCTGGCCCGGCTGCCGCCGCCGGTCTGGTGCCTGGTGAACGTGCCGATGGTCAACATCTCGTCAAGTGCCATCCGCGCCAGCGGTGCATGGCGCCGCTAGGGTTGCCCGCGGGGCGCCGGACGGGTTAAATTCGCCGCATGTGGGTAAGGGCTGACATATGACCGGATTTTCGCGGCGTTTCGTTCTGGGCGGGCTGCTGTCCGGTGCGGCAGGCGCCGCGCTGGCCGAAGCTCCGCTGACCTCGCTGCGCCCGATGCCGCGGGCGGGCGCCCCGGTTGCCGTGTCAGCGCCGACCGCGACCCGCACGGCCGCCTCGGCCGAGGCGCTGGTGGCGGCGGCGCAGCTTGGCGGCAAGGTCGGCTTTGTCGTCGCCGATGCCCGCACTGGGCTGGTGCTGGAGGCGATGAACGGCGCCGAGCCGATGCCGCCCGCCAGCGTGTCGAAGGCGATTACCGCGCTGTACGCGCTGGAGCATCTGGGCGCCGGCCACCGCTTTGCCACGCGGCTGATCGCGACTGGTCCGGTACAGGGCGGAAGGCTCGCGGGAGATCTGGTGCTGGCGGGGGGCGGCGATCCGACGCTGTCGACCGATACGCTGGGGGACATGGCCGCGGCCCTGCGCGCGGCGGGGATCACCTCGGTCGCCGGGCGCTTCGTGGTCTGGGGCGGGGCGCTGCCCTTCGTGCGGGCCATCGACACCACGCAGCCGGATTACCTCGGCTACAACCCCGCCGTGTCGGGCCTGAACCTCAACTTCAACCGCGTGCATTTCGAATGGAAGCGCGCGCAGAACGGCTATCAGGTGTCGATGGATGCACGGGCCGAGCGTTTCGTGCCGAAGGTCTATACCACGCGCATCGCCGTCGCCGAGCGGGACCGCCCAGTCTATACCTATTCCGACCGCGGCGAGGTCGAGGAATGGACGGTCGCCCGCACCGCGCTTGGCAAGGGCGGCAGCCGCTGGCTGCCGGTGCGCCGGCCCGAGCTTTACGCCGCCGACGTGTTCCAGACGCTCGCTCGCGCGCAAGGTGTGGCCCTGCCCGCGCCGCAGGTCGCCAAGGCCGCGCCGCGCGGCACCGTGCTGGTGGAGCGCGCCAGCGACAGCCTGCGCCCGGTGCTGCATGACATGCTGCGCTTTTCCAACAACCTCACGGCCGAGGCGGTGGGCATGTCCGCCTCGATGCGGCGCGGCGGGGTCGGGCGCCATGCGCAATCGGGGCCGGCGATGGCCGCCTGGCTGAAGGAGCGCGCGGGGGCGGGCACGGCACGGTTCGTGGACCATTCGGGGCTTGGCGGCGCCTCGCGGATTTCGGCGATGGACATGGTCTCGGCGTTGGCGCGGCTGGGACCGGGCCACGCGCTGCGCGGGATCCTCAAGGAGTTCACCCTGCGCGACGCGAATGGCAAGGTGATGCAGAACCATCCGGTGCAGGTCGATGCCAAGACCGGCACGCTCAACTTTGTCTCCACTCTTGCGGGCTGGATGACCGCGCCCGACGGCACCGATCTGGTCTTCGCCATTTTCACCGGCGACGTGGCGCGACGCGACGCGATCCCCGACGCGCAGAAGGAACAGCCCCCCGGCGGGGCGGAGTGGGTGCGGCGGTCAAAGCGCCTTCAGCAGCAGCTGATAGAGCGGTGGGCGGCAGTCTACGGCGCCTGAACGGAAGCCGCCTCGGCCACCATCCGCAGCCAGGCGCGGCGGGTCTCGAGGTTGGCGATCCGCGCGCAGACATTGCGGGCGGCCGCCGAAATCTTCTGGCACCGCAAGGGGTTGCCCCGCGCCCAGTCCAGCCGCTCCTCCAGATCCACCGCCCCCGGGGCCAGCGGAATGAAATGCTCCCAAGAGCGGAATGCGCCGGAATAGAACAGATCCCAGCCGTCATCCTCTTTCAACACCACGCCGCGGCTCTGCGCTGCGGACAGGAAGTTCGACCCGCCATCGCGGCCTGCGAGGCTCAGCAGATAGCGGAACCCGTGGAACCACGCCGGCGGCATCCGAGGGCCGCAATAGGGCGCCAGCAAGGGATGCCGCGCTGCCGCCGCGTGATGGGCGGGCAGGGCGAGACCCAGATCAAAGCCCGGCTTCCCCGCAAACCGCCGCACCACGCTATACCGGGTCGTCGCCAGCAGCTCCCGCTCCAGTGCCGCATCGGCCGCGCCCGGCCCCCGCGCCAGATCGGCGAGCACCTGATGCGCGCCGCGCCCCGGCCCCGGGCCAAGCGCCGCAACCGGCCGCCCCGACAGGTTGCCGCGCCAGGCCGCCACATCTGCCTTGTCCTGCCATGCCACACCATCAGCGCTCTGCGCCGTCACATAGGGCACCGCCCCCGGCGTGTGATAGCCCGGCAGCGGCCAGAGCAGCATGTTGGAGGTGCCGTCCGCCGGCCGGTTGTACACCAGCAGAGGCTGGCGCGGAGCGCCGGTTGCCTCGGTGCCAAAACCGCGCCGGTCCTCAAGATCCATCCGCAGCGGGCGGCGGTGGCCGAGCGCCCACAGTTCGTTCACCGCGCCCTCCACCCTCTCCAGCTTGGGGAGGCCCGGCTGCGCCAGATACTGCCGCGCGCCGCCCGGCAGATCCTCGGCCACGATTGGCAGCGGCAGTTTCTCGCTGCCTAGGATGCGGCCCGCGCCATCCCAGCGGGCAAAGAGCGCGCTGAACCGTTGCGGGCCGTGCCGCTTCTGGATCGCTGCGTCAGAGCGGGTGCAGAAGTCGGCAATGGACTGGGCAAAGGCGAGATCCGGCGCTGCGGCGGCGATCTGCGCGGGGGCCGTTAGGGGCGCGGGCCGTCGTGGCGGAGCATCCGGCGCAACCCCCGCCAACCCCAACTCCGGCAGAGCGCGCGCCAAATCCCCCGCCCAATCCCCGTCCATATCCAACACCCGGAACCGCGGGTCGCCCGCGAACAGCCGCCCGCACAGCGCATGGTGGTCGTCCCAGTCGCGGCGCCAGATCTCCGGCAGCGCGGCCTCGCCGCAGCCCAGATGCAGCGCCCAAAGCTTATGCGAGCGCCCCCCGTCATGGTGCCAGCGCGAGGCCACCCAAGCCTCGCGGTCGCGCCGGGGCAGCAGCAGCCAGCAGTCCGGGAAATGCCGGCGCAGGAAGGCCGGGTCGCGGAACGGCTCCAAGGGCGGCAAATGCGGCTTGTGCAGGCGGTGCATGGCGCCGAACAGCACGGCGCGCGGCCATGTCTCCAGCGGCACGCCGCCGGTGGCGCGGGCATAGGCCAGATCCTCGGCCAGCCGCCCGCCCAGCCAGATCCGCGTCACATGGCCAGCGTCCTCGAACAGCCGCGCGATGGCGCCGGTGCCGCAGCGGTCGAACCCGATGACGAAGACGCGCGGCGAGATGATCGCCGCCTACAGCGTCATGTGGCGGGCGCGCGAGCCGCGCTCGATGGCGGCGGCGTGCAGGCGGTCGATGTTCAGCTCGTGCCGCAGCTCCTCCAGCAACCGCAGTTCGGCCTGACCGATCTTCACGTCCGAGGCGGCGACATCGCAGGCCAGCGCATAGGCGGTTTCATGCAGCCGCTCCGTCAGCCCGTCGCGCACAAGGCCGAAGAGCGCGTCGAGCCCGTCTTCCTCTTCCATCAGCGTATAGACCGTCTCTGCAATCACGCGGATGCGGTCGGCGTCGTAATTGCCGAAGACCGGCAGGCTGTCGACCATGCGCTCGATGGCCAGAAGCTCGGCGGTGCGGATGGTTTCGTCCGACACCGACACCGCCACCATGACGGCGATCAGCGCGTCCTGGGGGGAAAACGAGGGCAGGGGTTTGCTCACTGGGGTGGTCCTGTGATGGGTGGCCCGCATCCGGGGGCACTTGTGCAGATTATTGACGATTCCGGACCCGTTCAATAGGTGGGGCGGGTCAAAGTCCCGAATGCGGCGCAAGGGGTGCCGCGCCTTTGACGAAGGTATACCGAAAATGACGACGTTGCGCGATGCCGCCATGAACTCCAAAGCCTGGCCTTTCGAGGAAGCGCGCCGCGTGCTGAAACGGTATGAGAAGAAGGCGCCGGAAAAGGGCCATGTGCTGTTCGAGACCGGCTATGGCCCCTCGGGCCTGCCGCATATCGGCACCTTTGGCGAGGTTCAGCGCACGACGATGATCCGCCGCGCGTTCGAGATCATTTCCGACATCCCGACGCGGTTGCTGTGCTTTTCCGACGACATGGACGGGATGCGCAAGGTGCCGGAGAACGTGCCGGACGGCGATATGCTGCGCGAGCATCTGCAACGGCCGCTGACCGCGGTGCCGGACCCGTTTGGCGAGTATCCCAGCTTCGGCGACCACAACAACGCCATGCTGCGGCGGTTCCTGGACACGTTCGGCTTCGATTATGAATTCGCCAGCGCGACCGAGTATTACAAGGCCGGCAAGTTCGACCACATGCTGATGATGTGCTGCGAGCGCTATGACGCGATCATGGAGATCATGCTCGCCTCCTTGCGCGAAGAGCGGCAGCAGACCTATTCGTGCTTCCTGCCGATCCATCCCGAAACGGGGCGCGTGCTCTATGTGCCGATGAAGAATGTCGATGCACGGGAAGGCACGATCACCTTTGATGATGAGACCGGGCGCGAATGGACGCTGCCGGTGACGGGCGGCAACGTCAAACTGCAATGGAAGCCCGATTTCGGGATGCGTTGGGCGGCGCTGGATGTCGATTTCGAGATGTATGGCAAGGATCACAGCACCAACACCCCGATCTATGACGGGATCTGCCGGGTGCTGGGGGGCCGCGCGCCGGAGCACTTCACCTATGAGCTGTTCCTGGATGAGAACGGCCAGAAGATTTCGAAGTCGAAAGGCAACGGGCTGACCATCGACGAATGGCTGACCTATGCCGCGACGGAAAGCCTTGGCTATTACATGTACCAGAAGCCGAAAACGGCCAAGCGCATGTATTTCGACGTGATTCCGAAGGCGGTGGATGAATATCACCAGCAGCTGAAGGCCTATCCGACACAAGATGTAGGGGCGCAGCTGGCCAATCCGGTCTGGCATATCCATGGCGGCACCCCGCCGGAGAGTCACATGGTGGTGCCGTTTGCGATGCTGCTGAACCTTGCCAGCGTGGCGGGGGCGAAGGACAAGGCGGGGCTGTGGGGGTTCATTCAGCGCTATGCGCCCGAGGCGTCGGCGGAGGGGAACCCGGATCTGGATGCGGCGGCGGATTATGCGCTGCGCTACTTCCGCGACTTCGTGGCGCCGACGCGGGTGTTCCGCGCGCCGAGTGAGGTGGAGAGGGCGGCGATGCAGGATCTGGCGGCGCGGCTGGGGGAATGGCAGGGCGGGCTGGATGCCGAGGCGCTGCAAAGCCTTGTTTTCGCTGTCGGAAAAGACCACGGGTTCGAGCCGCTGCGCGACTGGTTCACCGCGCTTTACGAGGTGCTGCTTGGCGCGAGCCAAGGGCCGCGCTTTGGCGGGTTCATCGCGCTTTATGGCGTTGAGGAAACCATCGCGCTGATCGGCAAGGGGCTGGCGGGCGAGCTGGGCTAACGCCCGGCCTGCCAGACGGTCCACCAGCTGCCCCAGCGGTCCAAGAGAGCGCGGTCGCTGCCGGCGAAGAGGCGCGTGGCGGCGGCATGCGCCTTTTTCTCCAGCTTTTCCTGACGTTTACGGGCGAGGCCGGAAAGCGTATTATGGTCGGAGGTCGAGAGCGCCTCGGAGTCCAGCCGTTCAAGGAACACGGCGATGTCGTGATGCTCGCCCAGCCATTCGCCGATGTCGTCGGCGGTGTCGACATGGGGCTGCATCATCTCGGGCCAGATCGGGATCAGCAGACGTGATTGATACCAATGGTCTTTTACCCGTTTGCGCCAATCGTGGATGGTATCGGTGCCGGGATCGCGCAGGGCCTGTTTCTGGCGTTTTTTTGCCTTCTCCCAAGTGGTTGCGAGGCCATCTTCAAGTAGATTGAGAGCTTTGCCCCGTAACTTCCAATCCGGCACCCGCAGCAGGGACTCCTGAACCGCCAACCGAAACGCCGCCAGCGCCTCCGCCGCGCCGCCTTCGCGGGTGTCTTCCTGATGGCTTTCGAGGGCCGCGCGGAGGTGGTCCAGCGCGCCCGTCGCTTCGGGCGGGGCCTTGGCGGCGATGCGTTCGAGGGTGGCGCGCAGCACCTCGGCGTCGCGCAGGCCAGAGATGCCGCGGGCGGCGTCGCGCAGGGTGGCGTTCTCGAGGTCGTAGCCGGGGAAGTTGGGGCGCACGAGGCGGATCAGGCCGCGGATCATCTTCACATGCTTGCGCAGCCCGTGGACCAGCTTCGCCTCGGGGATCGCGGGATCGTCCATTTCCGACAGCGCGGCCGTGAGTTCCTCGGCGGCGATGCGGCGCACGGCGGCGGCGGTGTCGAGATCGGCAAGGTCGAAGGCATAGGCCATGGCGGGATCCTTTTGGCGGTCAGGCTAGCGTACCCGGCGCGGGAAGCATATCGGGCAAAGGGGTGACAGGCTGCGGGATTATTTGCCGCGTCGGTGAACCAAACGTCGCCGCTTTGCGTATCGTTCCGATATGCCCATGAAAGGACCGTGACATGCGCCGCACCGTTCTGGCCTTTGGACTTGCCTTGTTTTGCTGGGCGCCCGCTGTGGCGCAGGAGAGTTCCCCGGAAAGGGCCGCCACTGCAGATGCCGGCATCCGCGCCGTGATCGAGGCGCAGATGCAGGCGTTTCGCGCTGGCGATACCGGGGCGGCATTCTCGCACGCCTCGCCCATGATCCAGCGGATGTTTGGCGGGGTGGACGGGTTCGGGCGGATGGTGTCGGGGCAATACCCGATGATCTGGCAGCCGGGGGACGTGCGGTTCCTTGGGTTGCGGCAGGAGCGAGGGGTGCCGATGCAGCGGATCATGCTGAAGGATTCCGGCGGGGCGCTGCACTTGTTCGACTACGAGATGACCGAGAGCGGCGGTGTCTGGCGGATCAACGGGGTGTTCCCGGTCGAGGGCGAGACCGGCGCCTGAGGCGCCAAGTAGCGCGCGGTCCGGTTAATGGGTCTTAACCCTTTCCCCTTATCCCTGTCTGCGTCGGGGCGGATGAGCCCTGCGATTTTCCGAAAGCGAGGGCGCGACGTGCGGCGACAGCCGCTGCCGCAGGCTTGTCCGGAAGGTCGAAAGGGTTTCCCGGGCGCGGGGTCAAGGACAGGGGTTGTTGCATGAACAAGGCGATCACCGACGGGCTGCTGCTGATGCCGCCCGCATTCGAGGCGGGGCTGGGCGTCTGGTCGAGCGAGAACGGCACCGCCGGATCGGCCACCTATGCGGGGGCGAGCAATGCCGCCCTTGTGCCGGCGGATCAGGATTTCGGGAATTGTCTGGAACTTCTGAAGACATCGACAACGCAGAAGCTGCGCTACATGGGCCAGACGCCGCTGTTGCCCGGATGCTACTTGCGCATCACTGCGCGGGTGAAGGTGATCAGTGGCAACCTGCCTTCGGTGCGGATTGCGGGCTGGGCGATGGGCGCGGGCGAGCTGCATGTGACCGGGCTGGATGAGACCGCGCCCGAAGTGACGCTGACCGAGTATGGCGAGGTGGTGACGGTGCAGGCCATCGTCGGGTCGGGTTCCCGCGGCGGGGTGGATATGCCCTGGGGCACGGCGCCGATCTATGGGCATTTTGGCCTCGATCTGACCGGCAGCAATGGCGGCGTGGTGCGGATCGACGATATCGAGATCGAGGATATCACCGCGGCTTTTCTGCGCGACATGATCGCCGTGGTCGATGTGCGCGACTTTGGCGCCAAGGGCGACGGGGTCAGCAATGACCAGCCGGCCTTTGCGGCGGCCGATGCGGCGGCGGCGGGGCGCACGGTGCTGGTGCCGGCGGGAAATTACTATCTGGGATCGACCATCACCATCAACTCACCCATCCGGTTCGAGGGGCAGGTGACGATGCCGGATTCGGCGCGGCTGCAGCTCGCCCGCAGCTTTGACCTGCCGACCTATATCGATGCCTTCGGCGGCGACGAGGTGTTGGGGTTCAAGAAGGCGTTTCAGGCGCTGCTGAACTTTACCGACCATGACTCGCTGGACATGAAGGGGCGGCGGGTCGAGCTGTCGGCGCCGATCGACATGTATGCGGCCGTGGGCAACAAGGAGACCTTTGCGGTGCGGCGGGTGCTGCGCAACGGCCAGTTCAACGTGGTGGACGGGCCGGCCTGGGCGCCGACGGTGATGACCAGCCAGGCCACCTATAACAGCGCCAATCCGGTGGTGCTGAGCGCTGTGGCCGATATCGCCAATGTGCCGGTGGGCGCGCGCGTCACGGGCAATGGGGTGGGCCGCGAGGTCTATGTGACCGCGAAGAATGTGGGCGCGGGGACGCTGACCATCAGCCATCCGCTTTATGGCGGGTCGGGCACGCAGGTGTTCACCTTCACCCGGTTCAAGTATGTGCTGGATTTCTCGGGTTTCGCGCAGCTGAGCCGGTTCAACATCGATGACGTGGAGTTCCTGTGCAACGGTTTTGCCAGCGGGATCATGCTGGCGCAGACCGGCGACACGTTCCAGCTGCGCGATTGCTCGATGGCGCGGCCGCGGGACCGGGCGATCACCTCGATCGGGACGGGTTGCCAATCGCTGCTGATCGACCGCTGCCAGTTCCTGTCCAACGAGATGCCGCTGCGGGCGCAGGACCGCACCAGCATTGCAGTGAACATCAATGCCAATGACTGCAAGATCCGCGACAACCGGGTGGTACGGTTCCGGCATTTCCTGGTGGCGGCGGGGAATGGTCACATCCTGCAGGGCAACCACTGGTTTCAGGGCGATGAGGAGACGGCGGGGCTGCGGGTGGCCGGGCTGGTGCTGGCCGAGACCAACCTGAAAGTCCTGATCGTGGGGAATTACATCGACAACTCGGTGATCGAATGGACCAACGAGTATGAGGCGACGCCGAATTTCGTGAGCCAGTACTCCTTCGGCGGGCTGACCATCACCGGCAATATCTTTACCGCCAATGATGTGGCGCCCTGGTTCAACTGGCTGGTGATCAAGCCCTATGGCACCGGGCATTTCGTGCAGGGCCTGACGATGACGGGCAATGTGTTCAAGACGCTGAACGGGACGATCACCCGGGTGGAGGGTGTGGATACCACCTTCGCGGGCCTCGACATGGCCCGGATGCGCAACGTGATTGTCGAGAACAACACCTTTACCGGGGTGGATCAGGTCACTGCCTCGCCGGTGTTCTTGCAGCACGATCAGGCGACGGAGGCTGCGACGTGGACGGTGGCGCCGGGGGCGTATCTGCCCTTCGGAGGCTGGGCGCGGAATGTGGAGAGCGTGGTGGCGGAGGGGATGATCACTACGGCGAGCGGGGCGCGGGTGAGCGAGATGCCGTTCGTTCAGGTGGAGCAGGGCACGTCGAAACAGGAGGTGCGGGTGAACTGGTCGGCGGCGTGCAAAGGACGGATGCAGATCAAGGTGCGGGTGGACAACCCGAACTGACGGGGGGGCGGTGCTGCGGCACCGCCCTTTGCCATTCAGGCGAGGTCTTGTCAGGCGAGGTCTTGCGGCGTCAGCACGAAGGCCCGGCCGAAGCCGCCGTTGAGGGCGGCGCCGAGGGGGGTGAAGCGCACGAAGCTGAAATCGGCGAAGTCGATGTAGAGCTTGGACTTGGGGTGGCTGGCGAGCCAGAGGGTGCGCAGGGCGGCGTGGTCGGGGGCGGCGCGGTCGACGAAGCTGGCCAGCGTGTCGAGGGACAGGCGCGGGTGGGTGAGGGGGTCGCCTTTGGGGCCGGGCTCTCCGACCAGCAGGCCGGCGCGGGGGGTGGCGTGGAGCGCCTTGGTGTGGGCCGAGAGGGTGGAGATGAGCGTCAGCGGCAGGCCGGCGGCGTCGAGCCCGAGGGCGATGCGGGTGACGGCGGGGGCGCCGCTGCCCGGCGTCAGCACTGCGAGCGCGGCGAAGCGGGCACCGGCGATCAGGCCGCGGGCGAGGGCGCGGGCCTCGTCATCTGTCGGGCGGATGGGGGAAGGTTCGTCCATGCTTTGTCCTTTGCGGGTGCGGCTTGACAAGTCACGGCGGCGGCGGACAGTCTGGCTTTGATTACAACCGCATTTTGCGGCTCCTCTGGCTAGCGTGCAGGAATGGACGAGGCAAGCCGGCGCAAAGCCGCATCCTTCAGTGAGCAGTATCTTCCGAAACTGGTGACGGTGCTGCGCGAGGGCTATGGGCCCGCCGCGCTGAAGGCCGATGCGCTGGCGGGGCTGACGGTGGCGATCGTGGCGCTGCCGCTGTCGATGGCAATTGCGATTGCCAGTGGGGTGGGGCCGGAACGGGGGCTTTATACCGCGATTGTCGGCGGGTTCCTGGTGTCGCTGCTGGGGGGCAGCCGGTTCCAGATCGGCGGGCCGGCGGGGGCGTTCATCGTGCTGGTGGCAGCCTGCGTGGCCGATATCGGTGTGGGCGGGCTGCTGCTGGCGACGTTTCTTTCGGGGTTCGTGCTGATCGGCGCCGGGGCGCTGCGGCTGGGGAGCTACATCAAGTTCATCCCTTATCCCGTGACGGTGGGCTTCACCGCCGGGATCGCGGTGATCATCTTTGCCAGCCAGATCAAGGATCTGCTGGGGCTGACGCTGGGAGAGCCAGAGCCGGCGGAGATTGTCCACAAGATCGAGGCGCTGTGGGCGGCGCGGGGAACGGTGTCCGTTGCCGCGATGGCGCTGGCGGCGGGGACCATCGCGCTGATCGAGGTGGTGAAGCGCTGGCGGCCGCGCTGGCCCAGCCTGCTGATCGGGATCGTTGCGGCCTCGGTGCTGGCGGCGGTTCTGGGGCTGCCGGTGGAGACCATCGGCAGCCGGTTTGGCGAGCTGCCGCGGGTGCTGCCGGTGCCAAGCTTGCCGGACCTGTCGACCGAGGCTCTGATGGCGGCGCTGCCCTATGCGGCCAGCTTCGCGCTGCTGGGGGCGATTGAATCGCTGCTGTCGGCGGTGGTGGCCGACGGGATGAGCGGGCGCCAGCACAGGTCCAATGCCGAGCTGATGGCGCAGGGGGTGGCGAATATCGGATCGGCGCTGTTCGGCGGGTTCTGCGTGACCGGGACCATTGCCCGCACCGCCACCAATGTGCGGTCGGGCAGCCGGGGTCCGGTGTCGGGGATGCTGCATGCGTTGTTCCTGCTGGTCTTCATGATCGTGGCGGCGCCGCTGGCAGCCTATATCCCGCTGGCGGCGCTGGCGGGATTGCTGGCCATCGTGGCGTGGAACATGGCCGAGAAGGAAGAGTTCGCGGGGCTGGTCCGCGCCAGCCGCGGCGATGCGGCGGTGGTGATCGTGACCTTCCTGCTGGTGGTGTTCCGCGACTTGACCGAGGGGATCGTGGTGGGCTTCGCGCTTGGCGGGCTCGTGTTCATCCACCGCATGTCCGAGGCGGCGCGGATCGAGCGGCACGCCCCCGATGCCGCGCCGGAGGGCGGCGAGAGTCATGACCCCGGCGTGGTGGTCTACCGGCTGCACGGGGCGTTCTTCTTCGGGGCGGCGGCGACGCTGGGATCGGTGCTGGACCGGATCGCGGCGCGCCCCCGGGCCTTTGTGGTGGATTTCACCGAGGTGCCGTTCCTGGACAGTTCCGGCGCGCATTCCTTCGAGACGCTGGCGCACAAGCTGCACCGGCGCGGCGCGGTGCTGTATCTGACCGGCACCAGCGCCGAGGTGCGCCGGGCGCTGCTGGCGCAAGGGGTGCGCGAACCCTTGGCGCGCTACCTGCCCGACATCGACGCGGCGCTGGAGGCGGCGCAGGCGACGGGGTGAAGCCGATTCGCATACCGAATCGCACACGCTTTGCGGGAAGTTTGCAAACTCGGGCAGTGCTGTGACGCAGCGTCACATGCTGCGCTGCGGCTTCACCGGACCGTGAACGGGCAATCGGTTGTTTTCCCATGCCAAACTGCGTCGCCGCTCACGTTGTTTACAGTATTACCTATTTGCTTGTGAATACGTTTACAAAAAAACTATTCGAATAAAAGGGGTTACGAATTTTTCCTGTATTGGTTTACAATGCCCGCAAATGGACAGCCTGCGCCCGCATCTGCGGGAAGGGCGCCGCCGCGAAGCCTTGCGGCGGACGGGTTAGGGGAGGATGCCGACGTGACCGTGCAAAACCAGATCCAGGGCGAGGCGGAAGTGGTGCGCGAGGTGCCGGCGCACTTCACCGGCGCCCATGCCGATGCCGCGAAATACCAGAAGATGTATGCCGAATCGATCAGCGACCCGGATGCGTTCTGGGGCCGCGAGGGTCAGCGGCTGGAATGGATCAAGCCCTATACCAAGGTGAAGGATACCGACTTCACCTTCGGCAAGGTCAATATCAAGTGGTACGAGGACGGGGTTCTGAACGCCTCGGTCAATTGCGTGGACCGGCACCTGAAGGACCGGGCGCTGCAGACCGCGATTATCTTCGAGCCCGATGATCCGAAGACCCCTGCGCAGCACATCACCTATCGCGAGCTGTCGCGGAAGGTGAACCAGATGGCCAACGTGCTGCTGAGCCAGGGCGTGATGCGCGGCGACCGGGTGGTGATCTACCTGCCGATGATCCCCGAGGCGGCCTATGCGATGCTGGCCTGCGCGCGGATCGGGGCGATCCACTCCATCGTCTTTGCGGGTTTCTCGCCCGATGCGCTGGCGAACCGGATCAACGATTGCGGCGCCAAGCTGGTGATCACCGCCGACACCGCCCCGCGCGGCGGCCGGCGCACGCCGCTGAAGGCCAATACCGATGCGGCGCTGCTGCACTGTTCCGACAAGGTGCGCTGCCTTGTGGTCAAGCACACCGGCGATCAGACCAGCTGGGTCGATGGCCGCGATGTCGATGTGAAATCGCTGATGGATCAGGTGAGCCCGGAATGCCCGCCGCGCCCGATGGGGGCCGAGGATCCGCTGTTCATCCTCTATACCTCGGGGTCCACCGGCAAGCCGAAGGGCGTGGTGCATACCACCGGCGGCTATCTGGTCTATGCCGCGATGACCCACCAGTACACCTTCGACTATCAGGACGGCGACGTGTTCTGGTGCACTGCGGATGTGGGTTGGGTCACCGGGCACAGCTACATCATCTATGGCCCGCTGGCGAATGGTGCGACCACGATCATGTTCGAGGGCGTGCCGACCTTCCCCGATGCCGGGCGGTTCTGGGAGGTCTGCGAAAAGCACAAGGTCACCCAGTTCTACACCGCGCCGACCGCGATCCGCAGCCTGATGGGGCAGGGTCCGGAATGGGTGGAGAAATATGACCTGTCGAGCCTGCGGGTGCTGGGATCGGTCGGTGAGCCGATCAACCCCGAGGCCTGGCACTGGTATGACAAGCTGGTCGGCAAGGGGAATTGCCCGATCGTCGATACGTTCTGGCAGACTGAGACGGGCGGGCACATGCTGACCCCGCTGCCGGGCGCGACGGCGACCAAGCCCGGCTCGGCCACCAACCCGTTCTTCGGCGTGAAGCCGGTCGTGCTCGACCCACAGACGGCGGTGCGGATCGGCGAGACGGAATGCGAGGGCGTGCTGTGCATTTCCGACAGCTGGCCGGGGCAGATGCGGACGCTGTGGGGCGACCATGAGCGGTTCCAGGAAGCCTATTTCAGCCAGTATCGCGGCTATTACTTCACCGGCGACGGCTGCCGGCGCGACAAGGACGGCTACTACTGGATCACCGGGCGCGTCGATGACGTAATCAACGTCTCGGGCCACCGGATGGGCACGGCCGAGGTGGAATCGGCGCTGGTGGCGCATCCGAAGGTCGCCGAGGCGGCGGTGGTCGGCTACCCGCACGAGATCAAGGGTCAGGGCATCTATGCCTACATCACCCTGATGAACGGCGAGGAGCCGAGCGACGAGCTGCGCAAGGATCTGGTGAAATGGGTGCGGACCGAGATCGGCCCGATTGCCAGCCCGGACCTGATCCAATGGGCGCCGGGCCTGCCGAAAACCCGGTCCGGCAAGATCATGCGCCGCATCCTGCGCAAGATCGCCGAGAACGATTTCGGCGCGCTTGGCGATATCTCGACGCTGGCCGATCCGGCGGTCGTCGAGGAGCTGATCGAAAACCGCATGAACCGGAGCTGAGCCGATGGTGAGCAACGGGTCCCTGAGCAGCGAAACCTCGCCCGCCGTGCTGATCTTGCTGGGGCCCCCGGGCGCCGGCAAGGGCACGCAGGCGAGGATGTTGGAAGAGCGCTTTGGCATGGTGCAGCTGTCGACGGGCGATCTGCTGCGCGCAGCGGTCGGCGCGGGCACGCCGGCGGGCCTTGCCGCCAAGGCGGTGATGGAGGCGGGTGGCCTCGTCAGCGACGAGATCGTGCTGGCGATCCTCAAGGACCGGATGGCAGAGCCCGATGTGGCTCGCGGCATCATCCTTGACGGCTTTCCGCGCACCGACGGGCAGGCGAGCGCGCTCGACGCGCTGCTGGCCGAGGCGGGGCAGCGGGTGACCGCGGCGATCAGCCTGGAAGTCGATGACGCGGCGATGATCGCCCGCGTCGCCGGCCGCTACACCTGTGCAGGGTGCGGCGAGGGGTATCATGACGAGTTTAAGCAGCCCCATGCGGAGGGGGTCTGCGACAAATGCGGCGGGACGGCGTTCAAGCGCCGGTCCGACGACAATGCCGAAACGGCAAAGGCCCGGCTGGAGGCCTATCACGCCCAGACGGCTCCGCTGATCGCACATTACGAGCGGGCCGGCGTTCTGGAACGGATCGACGCGATGGGTGACATCGACGCGATTGCCGGGGCGCTTGGCCAGGTCGTAGGGCGCGTCTCGGCGTGAGAAGGGAGGCCGCCGCCCCGACCCTCGGGACGGCGGGTGGAGAAAAAAACTCAGGGAGTAACGCGAATGTCGGACAAATCATCGTCCAACGCCTACTGGGCAGCGAACCTGCGGATCATCGGCATCTCGCTGGTGGTCTGGTTCGTCTGCTCGTTCGGTCTTGGCATCATCCTGCGCCCCGCCCTCGAGGGCATCAGCGTGGGTGGCGCCGACCTTGGTTTCTGGTTCGCCCAGAACGGGTCCATCTATGTGTTTCTGGTCCTGATCTTTGTTTACGCCTGGCGCATGAACAAGCTCGACCGTGAACACGGCGTAGAAGAATAAGGGACCGGGACAGATGGATCAGTTTACCCTCAACCTCATCTTCGTGGGCGCCACATTCGCGCTCTATATCGGGATCGCCATCTGGGCGCGTGCCGGCACCACCGCAGAGTTCTATGCCGCAGGCCAGGGCGTCAACCCGGTGCTGAACGGCATGGCGACGGGCGCGGACTGGATGTCGGCCGCCTCGTTCATCTCGATGGCCGGGATCATCGCCTTTGGTGGCTATGAAACCTCTGCCTACCTGATGGGCTGGACCGGCGGCTATGTGCTGCTGGCGCTGCTGCTTGCCCCCTACCTGCGCAAGTTCGGCAAGTTCACGGTGCCCGAGTTCATCGGCGACCGTTTCTACTCGGGCGGCGCGCGTCTGCTGGCCGTTGTCTGCCTGATCGTGATCTCGGTCACCTATGTTATCGGTCAGATGCGCGGTGTGGGCGTGACCTTCGGGCGCTTCCTGGAAATCTCGACCGACCAGGGCCTGTATATCGGCGCTGCCATCGTGTTCGCCTACGCCGTGTTCGGCGGCATGAAGGGCATCACCTACACTCAGGTGGCGCAGTATGTTGTGTTGATCATCGCCTATACCATTCCGGCGATCTTCATCTCGCTGCAGCTGACCGGCGCGTTCCTGCCGCAGCTGGGGCTGATCGGCACCCACACCGCTTCGGGTGTCGAGTTCCTGACCAAGCTGGATCAGGTCGTGACCGAGCTGGGCTTCAAGGCCTATACCGGCGAGACCGCCAACATGCTGAACATGTTCCTGTTCACCATGTCGCTGATGATCGGCACCGCGGGTCTGCCGCATGTCATCATCCGCTTCTTCACGGTGCCCAAAGTGTCTGACGCGCGGTCCTCCGCCGGTTGGGCGCTGGTGTTCATCGCGCTTCTCTACACCGTGGCTCCGGCGGTCGGGTCCATGGCGCGTCTGAACCTGACCACCACGATGTGGCCGGGCGCCGAGCAGGGCAACGCCCTTGACGGCGACGCGATCACCCGCGCCGAGATCGACTCCAATCCCGATCTGAGCTGGATCCGCACCTGGGAGAAAACCGGGCTGCTGGTGATGGAAGACAAGAACGGCGACGGGATGATCCAGTACTACAACGACAAGTCCGAAGCGATGAACGTGATCGCTGCGGAACGTGGCTGGACCGGCAACGAAGTCACCAAGATCGACAACGACATCATGGTGCTTGCCAATCCCGAGATCGCGGCCCTTCCGGGCTGGGTCATTGCCCTCGTGGCTGCCGGTGCGCTGGCTGCTGCCCTGTCCACCGCTGCGGGCCTGCTGCTGGCGATTTCTTCCGCCATCAGCCACGACCTGATCAAGGGTTCGATCAATCCGAACATCTCGGAGAAGGGCGAACTTCTGGCGGCACGCGTCTCGATGGGCTTTGCCATCGTGGTGGCGACCTATCTGGGCCTCAACCCTCCGGGCTTTGCGGCGCAGGTTGTGGCGCTGGCCTTCGGCCTGGCGGCGGCGACGATCTTCCCGGTTCTGATGATGGGCATCTTCTCGAAGCGCATCAACAAGGAAGGCGCCATCGCGGGGATGCTGGTCGGCCTGATCTTCACGGCTGTCTACATCTTCACCTACAAGGGCTGGTTCTTCATCCCCGGCACCAACATGCTGGAAGATGTTGCCGCGAACTACGTGTTCGGCATCTCGCCGCTGTCGATCGGTGCGGTGGGGGCAGTGCTGAACTTCGCCTCGGCCTACATCGTGTCGAACATGACCAAGGAACCGCCGCAGCACGTGCAGGAGCTGGTCGAGTCGATCCGTATCCCGCGCGGTGCGGGCGTGGCCACCGGGCACTGAGCCCAACTGACACTCGCCGCGCCCCTTCGTTGGGGCGCGGCACCCCCTTATCGAGCGCGGCCGAGGAAGATGGGCAGGATGGACGACCACGTTCAGGCGATTGCCAGCTTTCTGGAGACGGTGCATCCCTATGACAGCCTGCAGAGGGACGAGCTGGTGCGTGTCGCCGGTTCCTTCAGCCGCAGGGAATACCCCGCCGAGGCGCTGGTCTATGCCCTGGGCGACCCGCTGGACGGGCTCTATCTGGTCAAGCGCGGCGCGGTCGAGGTGCTGGACCGCAATGGCGGGCTGGTGTCGCTGCTGACCACCCGCAACAGCTTTGGCGAGCGCGGGCTGGTGCGGGACGGGCTGGCCGCGACGACGGTGCGGACGACAGAGCCGAGCGTGCTGCTGATGCTGCCGGCGGCAGAGTTCCGGCGGCTGGTGGCACTGTCCCCGGCCTTCGAGCGGTTCTTCAACCGCAGCCGCGGGTCGGAACCGCGCGGCGCCGATATCGCCACCATGAAGATTTCGGAACTGATCGCCCGGCGCCCGCTGTCCTGCCCGCCCGAAACGCCGGTGGCCGAGGCGGCGCGGATCATGCGCGATGCCCATGTGTCGAGCCTTGGGGTGACCGAGCCGCTGCCCACGGGCGGCGAGCGGCTGCTGGGGATCGTGACGGTGCGCGACCTGTCCAACAAGGTGCTGGCCGAGGGCCGCGACCCTGCGGGGCCGGTGTCGGGGGTGATGACGGCGGACCCGATCTCGCTGCCCTCCACCGCGCTTGGGTCTGATCTTCTGCACATCATGCTGGAGCGGCGGATCGGGCATCTGCCCATCGTCGATCAGGGCCGCTTCACGGGCATGATCACCCAGACCGACTTGACGCGGTTTCAGGCCGTCAGCTCTGCCGTGCTGATCCGCGATGTGGCCAATGCCGAGACGGTGGCGGACCTTGCCGCGGTGACGGCGCGGATCCCGCGGCTGCTGGTGCAGCTGGTGGGCGGGCATCACAGCCATGAGGTCGTCACGCGGCTGATCACCGACATTGCCGACGCCGTCACCCGCCGGCTGCTGGCGATGGCCGAGGCCGAACTGGGCGCGCCGCCGGTGCCCTACCTGTGGCTCGCCTGTGGCAGCCAGGGCCGTCAAGAGCAGGCGGGCGTGTCCGATCAGGACAATTGCATGATGCTGTCCGATGCGGCGACGCCCGGGGACATGGCCTATTTCCATGCGCTGGCGAAGATCGTCTGCGACGGGCTCAACGCCTGCGGCTATGTCTATTGCCCCGGCGACATGATGGCGACCGCCGATCGCTGGTGCCAGCCGCTGCGGGTGTGGCGCGAGTATTTCCGCGGCTGGATCGCCCGCCCCGACCCGATGGCACAGATGCTGTCCAGCGTGATGTTCGACCTGCGCCCCATCGGCGGCGCCGCCAGCCTGTTCCAGGAGCTGCAGGGAGAGACGCTGGCCGAGGCCGGCAAGAACTCGATCTTCGTGGCGCATATGGTGTCCAACAGCCTCAAGCACACGCCGCCTTTGGGGCTGATCCGCGGCTTTGCCACGATCCGGTCGGGCGAGCATCGCCACCATATCGACCTGAAGATGAACGGCGTGGTGCCGGTGGTCGATCTGGGGCGGATCTATGCGTTGATCGGCCATCTGACCGAGGTGAACACCCGCGCCCGGCTGATGGCGGCCGAGGATGCGGGCGTGATCTCGGCCAGCGGCGCGCGCGATCTGGTCGAGGCCTATGACCTGATTGCCACGATGCGGCTGGAAAGCCAGGCGCTGCTGGTCAAGTCGGGGCGCAAGCCGGATAACTATCTCGCGCCGTCGGACCTGTCGGATTTCGAGCGCAGCCACCTGCGCGATGCCTTCGTCGTTGTGCGCACCATGCAATCTGCCATCGGGCACGGAAAAGGCGCGATGAGTTGAAGGAATATCCATGCTGATCGACATCGTCTCCCTGATCGCCATCGGCGTCGCCCTCGCCGGCACCTATGTGGCGGTGAACCGGATGACCGGGCGGCGCCTGCCGCGCTGGCTGCTGCCCGCTTCGCTGGGGTTCGCGATGATCACCTTCGCGGTGTGGAACGAATACACCTGGTTCAGCCGTGTGAAGGCGGCGCTGCCGGAGAGTGTGGAAGTGGTGCTGCCGGTGAAGGAAAGCAGCTTCTGGCGACCCTGGTCCTATGCGGTGCCGATGGTCACGCGGTTCATCGCGGTGGATCAGGCGGCGGTGCAACGGTCGGCGGAGGCGCCGGGGTTGGTGCGGACGGATGCGATCCTGGTGCAGCGCTGGATGGCGACGCAGCGGGTGCCGGTGGCCTTTGACTGCCCCGGCACGCGCCGCGCCGATCTGGCGGGCGGGGCGCAGCTGGCGGCGGACGGCACGTTGACGGGCGGCGCGTGGATCGAGTTGCCGGCCGATGATCCATTCATGTTGGCGGCCTGCCAAGGGGGGTAGCGATGGCCGAAGCGGGGAGACAACCGCGGGTACTGGTGGTCGAGGACGAGGACAACATCGCCATCGCCCTCGACTATCTGATCACCCGCGAGGGCTATGCCCATGACCGGGTGTCAAGTGGTGCCGAGGCGATGGCCCGGATCCGTGCCACCCATCCCGACCTTGTGCTGCTGGACGTGATGCTGCCGGGCGTCTCGGGCTATGAGATCTGCCAGGATGTGCGGATGGACCCGGGGCTGGCGGATGTGAAGATCCTGATGATGACCGCCCGCGGCTCGGCGATGGAGCGGCGCAAGGGCCTCGCGCTTGGCGCCGACGGGTTCATCGCCAAGCCGTTCGAGCTGAAGGAGCTGCGGGCCGAGGTGCGGCGCCTGCTTGGCTCCGGGCCCGTGTGATGGAACGCTGGAGCCTTCGCCTGCGGGTGTTCCTGATGTTCGCGGCGCTGGCTGCGGCAAGCTGGGGCGCGCTTGGGGCGGGGCTTTGGGCCGGGTATCACCGGCTGGGCGATCCGTCGGTACTGCCGGCCTTCGTGCAGGCCGGGCTGCTGGCGGGCTTTGCGATCCTGGGGCTGACGGCCGGGATCTGGTATCTGTTCGATGAGAACGTCGCCCGCGCCATCGAGCGGCTGGCGGGCGGGATGCGCGCCCGCACCCATGCCGCGGTCGCGGGCGAACTGGATGCGGCGCCCGCGCGCTATCTGGGTGACCTCGCCCCCGCCGCCGCCGCCGTAACCCTGACGCTGGCCGAGACCCGCAATGCGCTGGCCGAGGCGGTCGCGCGGGAAACGACAAGGCTGCAGGCGGAGAAGGACCGGCTGGAGGCGCTGCTGTCCGACGTGCCGGTGGGGGTGCTGCTGTGCACCGGCGATCATCAGCTGGTGTTCTACAACGGGCAGGCGGTGGATCTTCTGGGCGGCGGCGCGGCCCCGGGGCTCGACCGGCGGCTGTTCGACTACTTGCGGCAGGCGCCGGTGGCCCATGCCCATGCGCGGCTGCTGGAGGCGGGCGACCCCGATGCGGCATCAGACCTGCTGGTCGCCACGGTGGCGGGGGCGCGGGTGCTGGCGGGGCGGATGCGCCTCTTGGATCAGGGGCGCGACGGCCCCGGCTATGTGCTGACCCTGCGCGACGTGACTGCCGACCTTGCCGCCCATGCCGAACGCGGCGCGCTGCTGGCCGAGGTGTTCGACCGGGTGCGCCGGCCCGCCGCCAACCTGCAGACGGTGATCGGCGTGCTGGCCGAGGATGCCGGCGCGGGCCCCGCTCTGACCCCCGCCCTGACTGGCGCGATGCTGGAGGAGGTTGGCAGCCTCGCCAGCGCGATCACCGAGCTTGGGGCGCGCTATGATGACAGTCGCAGCGACTGGTGGCCGCTGGCCTTCACCCGCGCCAGCGACCTTGCCGACGGTATCCGCGCCCGGATCGAGGTGGCAGGGCTGGAGGTGGCTGCAGATCCCGCACCGATCCTGCTGCGCTGCGACGGGTTCGAGATCGTGGCGCTGGTGTCGGTGCTGGCGGAACGGGTGGCGGCGGCGGGGCTGGCGCGCAGCTTCGCGCTGGAGATTGCCGAGGATGGCGCCGGCGCGATGGTACGCCTTGGCTGGGCCGGCCCGGCGCTGCCGCTGGGGCAGCTCGACGGCTGGCTGGCCGAGCCGCTGGAGGTGGGGCTGGCCGATGTCACCGGGCGCTCTGTGCTGCTGACCCATGCGACGGAATGCTGGCCGGGCCATGATGCGCAGGGCATGGCCGGCATCTGCCTGCCGATCCGCGAGGCCCGCCGCGCCCATCGCCGCCCGCCCCCGGTGACGCGGGCGGTGGTCTATGATTTCGACCTGCTGTCGAAGGCGCGGAACGCTGGTGTGCTGGACTCGCGGCTGGAAGACCTGACCTATGTGGTCTTCGATACCGAAACCACCGGACTGCTCCCAGCCCAAGGCGACGAGATCGTGCAGATCGCCGCGGTGCGCATCGTCAATGGAAGGCGGGTGGAGAAGGAGGTGTTCGACACGCTGGTCAACCCTGGCCGGTCCATCCCCGCCGGCTCGACCGAGGTGCATGGCATCACCGGCGCGATGGTGGCCGAGGCGCCGCGGATCGAGGAGGTCGGCCGCCTGTTCCACAAGTTCGCGGAAGGCGCGGTGCTGGTCGCCCATAACGCCCCCTTCGACATGGAATTCCTGCGCCGCCACGAGGCCGGGATCGGCGCCAGCTTCGACAACCCGATTCTCGACACGGTGCTGCTGTCCGCCGTGGTGTTCGGGCAGGGCGAGACCCACAGCCTCGACGCGCTGACCCACCGGCTTGGCATCACCATCCCCGAGGAGGCGCGCCACACCGCCATCGGTGATACCGTCGCCACCGCCGATGCGTTCCTGCGCCTGCTGCCGATGCTGCGCGCCAAGGGCATGGTCACCTTCGGCGACGTGCTGGCCGAGGTGCGCAAGCATGGCCGGCTGCTGAAGGACCTGAACGGCTGAGGGCACCCTGCCTTAGCCTTTCTCAAATATCCTGTGCGGGGTGGGGGGCGCAAAGCCCCCCTCCGCGGGTGCCAGCCTCGCGCGCCGGGGGTTTCACACCCCCGGACCCCCGTGGGATATTTGGGAAAAAGCAAAGGCGAAGGGGCCGGCTCAGGCGAACGGGTCTTCGGGGTACCCAACCCCAGTCAGATATAGTCCCTGCGGCGGGCAGACCGGGCCGCAGGCGGCGCGGCTTTTCGCCTCCAGCGCCCGGCGCACGTCCTCTGGCTGCCACGCCCCGGCACCGACCCGTTCCAGCGTGCCGACGATGGAGCGGACCTGGTTGTGCAGGAAGCTACGGGCGCGCAGGGTGAAGCGGTATTCGGTGCCCTGCGGGACCGGGTGCGCCGTGATGCCGATCTCGTCCAGCGTCTTCACCGGCGAGGCGGATTGGCACATGGTGGAGCGGAAGGTGGTGAAGTCGTGATGCCCGACCAGATGCGCGGCGCCGGCCTGCATCGCGGCAAGGTCCAGCGGGTTCAGCACCTGCCAGACGAGACCCTTGTCATGCGTCACCGGCGCGCGGCGCTGGATCAGGCGGAAGAGGTAGCGGCGCTCGTTGGCGGAGAAGCGGGCGTGGAAGTCATCGGCCACGCGGGCGGCGGCGAGGATCGCCACCGGCTGCGGCTTGAGGTGCCAGTTCAGGGCCTCGGCCAGGCGGAACGGGTCCCAGTCCTTGACCAGATCGCAATGCGCGACTTGCCCCGTGGCATGGACCCCGGCATCGGTGCGCCCCGCGGCGCCGATCCCCGGTGCCTCTGCCTCCAGGCGCCGCAGCGCGACCTCGATCGCCTCTTGCACCGAGGGCTGGCCGCTCTGGCGCTGCCAGCCGGCGAAGGGGGCCCCGTGATACTCGATCTTCAGTGCAAATCTTGGCATGGGGCCCGCCCTAGCGCGGGGCGCGGGGCTTGGCAATCTCGCTGCGTGATCGGCCCTCCACATTCCCCCTGCGGCTCCCTATCTTGAATGCAAAGCAAAGGGGCGGATCTTGGGCATCGGTGACATTGCGGACAGCGTGACGCGCAGCGTGGAGAGCCTTGGCGCCTCGGTCAGCGAAGCCTTCTTCGAGCCGGTGATCCGGCTGGGGGTCACCGGCCTGTCGCGCGCCGGCAAGACGGTGTTCATCACCTCGCTGGTGGCGAACCTCCTCGACCGGGGCCGGATGCCGCAGCTGAAGGCGGTGGCGGATGGGGCGATCCGGTCGGTCTTCCTGCAGCCGCAGCCGGACGTGACCGTGCCGCGCTTCGAGTTCGAGCAGCATCTGGCGGCGATGACCGGGCCGGACCCGCATTGGCCCGACAGCACCCGCGCGGTCAGCGAGCTGCGCCTGTCGTTCCGGGTGCAGCCGCAGGGGATGCTGGGGGGGCTTCGCGGGCTGCGCACCGTGCATCTGGATATCGTGGATTATCCGGGCGAGTGGCTTCTGGACCTTGGCCTGCTGGACCGGACATTTGCCGACTGGTCGGCCGAGACGCTGGCGCGGATCGCGGACCGGCCCGAGGCGGCGGCGTTTCTGGCGCTGGCGGGGGCGACCGATGGCGCCGCCCGGCTGGATGAGGCGGATGCGCGCAGCCTAGCCGACAGCTTCGCTGGCTACCTGATCCGCGCCCGTGCTGCTGGCTGGTCCGATTGCACGCCGGGGCGGTTCCTGCTGCCCGGCGAGATGGCGGGATCCCCCGCGCTGACCTTCGCGCCGATCCCGCAGCCGGCGGATCCCGGCCGCGCGAGCCTGTGGCGTGAGATGGACCGGCGCTTCGAGGCCTACAAGGCGCGGATCGTGAAGCCATTCTTCCGCGAGCATTTCGCCCGGATCGAGCGGCAGGTGGTCCTGGTCGATGCGCTTGGCGCGATCCATGCCGGCCCGCGCGCGGTCGAGGATATGCGCCGGGCAATGGCCGAGATCCTCGCCGCCTTCCGACCCGGCCGCAATGGCTGGCTGACCGGGCTTCTGGGCGGGCGGCGGGTGGAGCGCATCCTGTTCGCCGCGACCAAGGCCGACCATCTGCACCACAGCCAGCACCCGCGCCTGACCGCGATCATGGAGGCGCTGCTGCGCGAGGCGAAGGACCGCGCCGATTTCGCCGGGGCGAAGACGGCGGCGATGTCGATTGCGGCGCTGCGGGCGACGGTCGAGGAGACCATCAGCCATGACGGCGGGCCCTTGGATGCCGTGCGCGGCCGCCTGCAGGGCGGGCGGCAGGCGGCGTTCTGGGCGGGCGAGTTGCCCGGCGATCCGGCGCAGCTGCTGGTCCCGGCACGGCAGGGGGCCGAGCGCTGGCTTGATGCCGATTTTGGGGCGATGGCCTTCCTGCCGGCCGCCGCGGCGCTGCGCCCTGGCGAGGGGCCGCCGCATATCCGGCTGGACCGGGCGGCGGAATTTCTGATCGGAGACAGGTTGCGATGACCCTTGAGCCCAAGCGCCGCGGCCCGGTGATCCTGGAACGCGAGGGGGCGGCGGATTTCACCCCCGCATCCGCACCGCCCGTGCCCGATTTCATGCCCGATGGCCGCGCGATGCAGATCGCGGCGCGGGTGGCGGCGCGGCCGCCCTCACGCCTCGGGCGGTTCTTCTGGGCCAGTGCGGGGGCGCTGCTGTCCTTCATGGTCTCCTTGGCGGCGTGGAATTTCGTGAACGCGCTGCTGGCCAGCAACCCGGTTCTGGGATGGGCGGCGGTGGTGCTGGTCGGGGCCTTCGTGCTGGCGGCGCTGCTGATCGCGCTGCGCGAACTGTCGGCCTATGCGCGGCTGGCGCGGCTGGACCGGGTGCATCAGGCGGCGACCGATGCGCTGCTGGCGGGCGACCTCAAGGCGGCGCGGGCGGTGTCGGCGCGGCTGATCGCGCTTTATGCCGGGCGGCCCGAGACGGCCTGGGGGCGTGAACGGCTGGCGGAGCGGCAGGGTGAGCTGCTGGATGCCGACGCGCTGCTGCAACTGGCCGAGGCGGAGCTGCTGGCGCCGCTCGATCAGGCGGCGCGGCGCGAGGTGGAGGCGGCGGCGCGCACGGTGGCAACCGTCACCGCGCTGGTGCCGATCGCGTTGGCCGATGTGGTGGCGGCGCTGGCGGCGAACCTGCGGATGGTGCGGCGCGTGGCCGAGATCTATGGCGGGCGCGCGGGCACCTTGGGCAGCTGGCGGCTGCTGCGCACGGTGTTCACGCATCTGGTGGCCACCGGCGCGGTGGCGGTGGGGGACGACATGATCGAGACGGTGGCGGGGGGCGGGCTCCTTGCCAAGGTCTCGCGCCGCTTTGGCGAGGGTGTGGTCAATGGCGCGCTGACGGCGCGGGTGGGGGTCGCGGCCATCGAGGTCTGCCGGCCGCTGCCCTTTGCGGCGCTGCCGCGGCCCAAGGTATCGAACCTCGTTGGGCGGGCGCTGGCGGGGCTGTTCCCGACCGGCAAGGGCACTTCGGAGGATTAACGCAGGACGGGAACGCCTGCGCGCGTTTCGACTTCGGCCACGCCCATGCGCAGGCCTTGGCCGATGCGGTGGGCGAGGGCGGACCAGGACGCCGCGGTGTCTGCGGGGAGTTCCCGTTGCAGGGTGGCGTCGAAGAGGGCGAGCCAGCCCGGGAAATGCCCGGCCTTGACGTCCCCGGCCTGCAGATGGGCGCGCATCGGGCTGCCGTCATAGCCCCGCTCCAGCAGGATCGCGTTGCGCCAGAAGGTCGCGACCTTCGCCTCATGTACCGGCCAGTCGGTGACGTGGCGCGCGAAGATCGGGCCGAGCTGTGCGTCGTGGCGCACGGCGGCGTAGAAGGCGGTCACCACCCGGTCGATCTGGGCGGCGGTGATGGGGAAACGTGGCGGCAGGTGGGTCATCGGGCGGCCCCTTTCCCTGCCGATATGCGCGCGGGGCGGGGGAGGTGCAAGGCGCGGGGGTGTCGCAGTTGGGGACGGGCCGCTGTTTGCCTTTGCGGCGCTTGGGTTGGCGAAGGCCATCGCCTTCGCCACGAGGCGACATGCCCATTTGCACCGGACGGGCCTCAAAGGCCCGGCCAGCGCCCGCCCCGCCCTCGGCGGGCGCTTCTCGCCCGCCAGGTCGGGCGCTGTCCTCATTCGGTTTCGTGTCTCCACCGGCTCTGGGTGACAGGTCTCGCACGGGCGGGGGCGAGGCAGTGCCTCGCCTTTTCCCGCCCGGACTGGTCGGCTCAAGGGTGGGGCCAGCTGCAGAGGCGACCCCTCCCCCGCGCACCCTCCCTTTACGCCGCGCCGCCCCTTTCCTATAAGGCGCGCATGACCCGGCCCGCCGCACATGCTTTGCGAATTACCGGCCCGGCGCTCTGACCGCTGTCAGGGCCGCCGGGATGATGCTTGCCGGGGGGTGCCGGAGATCCGCGCCCGCCGTTCCCAGATAGTCAGGGCCCCCATGCGGCCCGCCCCCGAGGATCGTTCCGATGTGCGCCGAGACCGTTGACCCGACTGCCGCCCCCAATGTTGACTACCGCGACACCGTTTTCCTGCCCGAAACCCCGTTCCCGATGCGCGCCGGTCTTCCCGCGCGCGAGCCGGGCTGGCTGGAGCGGTGGGAAGAGATCGGCATCTATGACCGCCTGCGCGAGAAAGCCGCCAAGCAAGAGGGGGGCCGCACCCCTTTCACGCTGCATGACGGCCCTCCCTACGCCAACGGCCACCTGCATATCGGCCACGCGCTGAACAAGACCATCAAGGACATGATCGTGCGCAGCCACCAGATGATGGGCTTCGATGCGCGCTATGTGCCGGGCTGGGATTGCCACGGCCTGCCGATCGAATGGAAGATCGAGGAGCAGTACCGCGCCAAGGGCCTCGACAAGGACGATGTCGATGTCGTCGCCTTCCGGCAGGAATGCCGCAAGTTCGCCGAAGGCTGGGTCGACATCCAGCGCGAGGAGTTCAAGCGGCTGGGGATCACCGGCAACTGGGCCGACCCCTACCTGACCATGGACTTCCACGCCGAGGCGGTGATCGCCGAGGAGTTCATGAAGTTCCTGATGAACGGCTCGCTCTATCAGGGCTCGAAGCCCGTGATGTGGTCGCCGGTGGAGAAGACCGCACTGGCCGAGGCGGAGGTCGAGTATCACGACCTGACCAGCCATACGGTGTGGGTGCGGTTCCCGATTGTGCAGACGGGTGCCTCCGGCGGCGACGTCGCGGATGTGAACGCGCGTGCATCCAATCTCGATGGGGCGAAAGTTGTCATCTGGACGACGACGCCTTGGACCATCCCGCAGAACCGTGCCGTCTCTTACGGGCCGGGCATCGCATACGGCCTCTACGAAGTGACGGGCCGACCTGAGCAATCGACGGCGGTCATCGGCGAGCGCCTCGTGCTGGCAGATGCGTTGGCGGTGCAGGTGATGACGGCAGCGAAGCTTGAAGAGAGCATGTATCGCCGCCTCTCCGATGTGACTGTCGATGAGTTGATGCACGTTATCCTCGCCCACCCCTACGCCAACATCGAAGGCGGCAACGGCGAGTGGAACTTCCCCGTCCCTCTCCTCCCCGGCGACCATGTCACCGACGAGGCCGGCACCGGCTTCGTCCACACCGCCCCCTCCCACGGCGATGACGACTATCAGATGCTCTTGAAGTTTCAGGGGCCTGACTATCCTGATCTGAAGATGACCTACAATGTCGAGGCGGATGGCAGCTACCGCTCCGACCTCCCGATCTTCGGCGGGCAGGCGATCCTGACGGCCGAGGGCAAGGAAGGCCCGGCCAACGTGTCGAACATCAAGGCCCTTCACGGGGCCGGGGCGCTGTTTGCCAAGGGCAAGATCAAGCACTCCTACCCGCATTCCTGGCGGTCAAAGGCGCCGCTGATCTACCGCAACACCCCGCAATGGTTCGTCGCCATCGACAAGCCGCTTGAGGACGGGATGGGCGAGTATGGTGACACCATCCGCGCCCGGGCCCTGGCCTCCATCGAGCGGCTGGTGAAGTTCACCCCGCCCTCGGGCCGCAACCGCCTGCATGCGATGATGGACAGCCGCCCCGACTGGGTGCTGAGCCGCCAGCGCGCCTGGGGTGTGCCGCTGACCTGCTTCACCAAGCGGGGCGCAAAACCGACCGATGCGGACTTCCTGCTGCGCGACCCGGCGGTGAACGCCCGCATCGCCGCGGCGTTCGAGGCGGAGGGGGCGGACGTGTGGTACGCGCCGGGCTTCAAGGCGCGGATGCTGGACGGGCTGCATGAGGCCGAGGCCTATGAGCAGGTCTTCGACGTGCTGGACGTGTGGTTTGATTCTGGCTCCACCCATGCCTTCGTGCTGCGCGACCGGGCTGATGGCACCGCCGACGGCATCGCGGACGTCTATATGGAAGGCACCGACCAGCATCGCGGCTGGTTCCACTCCTCGCTGCTGCAAGCCTGCGGCACCAAGGGGCGGGCACCGTATCGGGGCGTGGTGACCCACGGCTTCACGCTGGACGAGAAGGGCATGAAGATGTCCAAATCGCTCGGCAACACCATCGTCCCGGCGGAAATCGTCAAGGATTACGGCGCGGATATCCTGCGGCTCTGGGTGGCGCAGGCGGATTACACCGCCGACCAGCGCATCGGGAAAGAGATCCTGAAGGGCACCGCCGACAGCTATCGCCGCCTGCGCAACACCATGCGATTCTTGCTCGGCAACCTCGAGGGGTTCAGCGAGGCCGAGCGGGTGGCACCGGCCGACATGCCGGAACTGGAACGCTGGGTGCTGCACCGTCTGGCCGAGCTCGACCATGTCGTGCGCAAGGGCTACCGCGAGTATGACTTCCAGGGCGTGTTCCAGACGCTGTTCACCTTCTGCACGGTCGATCTGTCGGCGGTCTATTTCGACATCCGCAAGGACGCGCTCTATTGCGATCCGGCAGATAGCCTGCGCCGGCGCGCGGCGCGCAGCACGCTTGACCTGCTGTTCCACCGGCTGACGACCTGGCTGGCGCCGATCCTGGTGTTCACGATGGAGGAGGTCTGGCTTTGCCGCTTCCCCGGGGATGCCTCCTCGGTGCACCTGCAGGACATGCCCGAAACCCCCGCCGACTGGCGCGACGAGCCGCTGGCAGCGAAATGGGAGGCCCTGCGCCGCGTGCGCCGGGTGGTGACGGCAGCGCTGGAGGTGCAGCGCACCGCCAAGGAGATCGGCGCGAGCCTTGAGGCCGCGCCGGTGGTGCATGTCGAAGATGCGGCGGCGCTGGCGGCGCTGAAATCGGTGGATTTCGCCGAGATCTGCATCACCTCGGGCATGGTGCTGACCGGCGATCCGGCCCCGACCGAGGCGTTCCGCCTGCCCGAGGTTCCGGGCGTCGGCGTGGTGTTCGAACTGGCCGAGGGCGAGAAATGCCAGCGCTGCTGGCAGATCCTGCCCGATGTGGGCGAACACGCGCACGCTGGCACCTGCGCGCGCTGCGATGCCGCGCTGACCTCGGCGGGCCAGTAGGCCCGTGCAGGCGGGGTTCGACAGCCCCTTCGGCCGGCTGGTGCTGACCGAAGAGGCCGGCGCGATCACCCGTTTGCGATGGGGAGAGGAGGCGGCGGGCGCAGGCTCGCCGCTGCTGGCGGAAGCCGGGGCGCAGCTGGCCGCCTATTTTGCCGGCCGGCTGACAAGGTTCGACCTGCCGTTGGCGCTTGGCGATGGGTTCCGCGGGCGGTTCCTGCAAGCGCTCTGCGACATCCCCTTTGGCGAGACTCGGCGCTATGGCGAACTGGCGGGGGTGCTGGGGGTCTCGGCGCAGGCGATTGGTCAGGCCTGCGGCGCCAACCCGATTCCGGTGATCGTGCCCTGCCACCGGGTTCTCGGCGCGGCCGGCCTTGGCGGCTTTTCCGCGCCGGGCGGGGTGGAGACGAAGGTGGCACTGCTGCGGCTGGAAGGCGCAGCGGGGCTGCTGATCTAGCTGCGCGTCAGTTCCGGGCCGGGATCAGCTGCTGCACGACACCCGCCAGCAGCAGGTAGAGCGAGGTCACGATCAGCCCCCAATGCGCCCAGCTTTGCGGATCGAAATCGACCCAGGCGGCCCAGCCGGCAAAGCCGGTCCAAGCCAGTGCCATCGGCAGGGAAATCGCGCGCCAGCGGTCGGTGCGCACCGGGTGGATGAACTTGATGTTCAGGAACATCGCCACTGCCAAGGCGACCACGATCGCCAGCGTCAGCTCGAAATTCGGCTTCAGCGCGAACAGGACCAGCACCACCATGTTCCAGCAGGCGGGGAAGCCCGAGAAGGAATTGTCCTTCGTTTTCATCCGCGTATCGGCGAAGTAGATCACCGAGCCATAGACGATGAGGATGATGGCGATCCATCCGGTCCAGCCGGGCAGGATGCCGGACTTGAACAGCGCATAGGCCGGGATGAACACATAGGTCAGGTAGTCGATGATCAGGTCCAGCAGCACCCCGTCATAGGTGGGCCAGTTGACGGTGACCTGATAGCGCCGGGCCAGCGGGCCATCGATCCCGTCCACGACCAACGCCACGACCAGCCACAGGAACATCAGGCTCCACTGCTCCTCGACCGCGGCGAGCATGGCGAGCATGGACAGCACGGCGCCAGTGGCGGTGAGCAGATGGACGAAGAGGGCTTTGAAGCGGAGAGTCATCCAACCGTCATGAAGGAATTTGCGCAAGGGCGCAACGGGGGCGGGCGCGGAAAGGTGTGTGTGGGGGGCGGGCTCGGTGCGGTGCGCTGCCACTCATTCACGCGCGGGGTCTTCGGTCGCGGGGGTCTTCGTGTCGCGCGTGGCCGCATTGCCGCGCCGGACTCCTTCTGTCGTCCTCACTCCTTTGTGGAGATGAGTCCTCTGGTCGCGTGAGCCTCCTTTGGCGCAGGGGCCCCTGTACCGCGCTGGGGCTCTCTGCCGCGCGGCAGCGCCGGGCGCCGCCGTGCTGATGGGAGCGGCGGGCGTGAGCTCTCGCACGCTGCCTTCCTGCCAGCTCTCGTGCTGCGCCGCGCGCCGCCTGCGCGGGTGTCACGCCCGCGTCGCCCTCCCGGACCCATCGCGGCGCCCGTCCAGTACGGCCGCGAAGATCGCCTGGTTCATCGACTCGGGGCGGGCGTCGCGGCGGCGGTGGGTTTCAACCTGCGCGTCGATCTCTGCCGCGTCGAGCGAGCGATTGTTGTCGGTATCGGCGCGGCGGAAGGCAGCTTCGAACTGGGGTTGGCCGGCCACTTCCTTGCGGGTCAGGCCGCCCGAGGCATCGTCGTCCAACCGTTTCAGCGCGACGCTGCCGAGGCTGGGTGCGGCGCCGGAAATCTGGTTCATGTCCATCGGAAAACCCTTCTGGTTTGGGAACATGCTCCGCACTGTGCATCGCGACCCGTTAAGAAGCCGTTGCCCCCGCCCCGAGTCGCTGCCCCGAGTCGCTGCCCCGAGTCCCCGCCCCATCAAGCCCGTGGATGGGCCGCCGCATAGACCTCCATCAGCCGCGCCGAATCCACCGCCGTGTAGGCCTGCGTCGTGGACAGCGAGGCATGGCCCAGAAGCTCCTGGATCGCCCGCAGATCGCCGCCCGCCGCCAGCAGATGCGTCGCGAAGCTGTGGCGCAGGGCGTGGGGCGTGGCGGTGGCGGGCAGGCCGAGGCTCATGCGCGCCAGTTCCATTGCGCGGGCCACCTGCCGGGGGTTCAGCGCGCCGCCGCGCACGCCGCGGAACAGGGCGGCGGTGCGGGCGGCGGGATGGGGGCAGAGCCGCAGGTATTCGGCGACCGCATCCCGCGCGGCGGGCAGCACTGGCACGATCCGCTCTCGCCCGCCCTTGCCGATGATCCGCAGCACGGGCGGCAAGGGCGCATCGGCGCCGGTCAGGCCAAGCGCTTCCGATATCCGCAGCCCGCAGCCCCAGAGCAGCGTCAGCACCGCGGCGTCGCGGGCGGCTGTCCAAGGCTCGCGGGCCTGATCCTCGACCATGCCGATCATGGCGCGGGCCGCATCCTCGGCCAACGGGCGTGGCAGCGGGCGCTTGAAACGCGGGCTGCGGGCGCCGAGGACGACGGTGGCGTCAAAGCCCTCACGGTCGGACAGCCAGCGGTAGAAACTGCGGACCGAGGAGAGGGCGCGGGCGAGGGAGCGCGCGCCGACGCCGCGGCTGCGCTCTGCCGCCATCCAGGCGCGCAGGTCGGCTTGGGTGATCGCGGCGAGGGCGGCGGTGCCGGGGGCGGTGTCCCAGTGCTGGCCGAGGAAGCTCAGGAAGCCGACGACATCGGTACGATAGGCTGTGACGGTGTTCTCCGCGGCCCCGTCCAGCGCGGCCAGATGCGACAGCCAGGCCTGCAGCGCATCGCGCACTGCGGGCGTCAGCGACAGGCTCACGCCAGCCAGCGCCGCATCGCACGCTCGAACGCGCCGGCGAAGAAGGCCAGCAGGTCGGTGCCCTGCGTCGGCTTGAAATGGTGCGGGTCTTCCGAGCCGAGGACCAGCATCGCCGGCAAGCGCCCGTCGCCCAGATCCAGCCGGATCGCGGCTTCGGAGCGGATCCAGCCGGCCTTGTCGCCATAGACGCCGTCGGCGGAGGGATGGGTCTGGCGCAATACCACGGGCCGCATCACGCCGTTGCGGGGGCCGCGGAGGTAGGCCTCGACAAAGCCCGGCTCAGCCACGCAGAGCACCGCGCCCACCCGCGCCAGCGCCGGATCATCGCCGGCCTGCACGGTTTCCAGCACCAGCCGCACCGCATCGAGCCGCAGGATCTCGGCCAGGTCGGTGCCAAGCGCCAGCAGGAAATCCTCGAACTTCAGCGGCTCCAGCATCCGCAGGACGGCGCGATGGATCTGGTTGGTGCCGGCGAGATTCTCGTAGGCGGCGGCGATGACGGAACGGTGGGTATCCTCCAGCCGGTCCAGCCGCGCCTCGAGCCGTTCCATCGCGATGCCGCGCAGATCGACGATATTGGCGCCCATCGCCCGTTCGTTGGCGGCGATCAGCGCACGCATCAGGTCGCGGTCCTCGAGGATGACCTCGGGTTGCGAGATGATCCTGTCGCGCAGCGGCTGGTCGATGGGGGCGCTTTCGGCCATGGCTCGGGTCCGTCCGTTCGGGGCTTCTGGGGGGAGCATACAGGCAGGGGGGCGTTGAAACAATGCTGTGAAGGTTGCGTGAGGAAGTTGGTTCGGCCTGCACAGACAGAGGGCGGCGCCGGTCCGCCGGGTGGGCGCTGCAACGCTCGTTCTAGGCGGTTTATGGTGCGGCCTACCTCCACCGTAGTTCTACGCGGAACGGTTGAGTAGCGCCCGCCCGCGGGGGCGGACGGGCGCTGCCCGGTGGCGCTGAAGCGCCTTGATTCCGGGCGAAGAGCAGAAAGCAAAAGGCCCGCCACAAGCAATGCGACGGGCCCTGTCATTCACGAAGCGCGAGAGGTCAGAGGATCTTCTGCCCGGTCTTCGCCCAATCAGCGGTGAACTGCTCCAGCCCCTTGTCGGTCAGGATATGGTTCGCCATCGCCTTGATGACGGCGGGCGGCGCGGTGATCACGTCGGCGCCGACCAGGGCCACATCGGTGATGTGGTTCACGTTGCGGATCGAGGCTGCCAGGATCTCGGTATCGAAATCGTAATTGTCATAGATGGTGCGGATATCGTCGATCAGCTGCACGCCGTCGAGGTTGATATCGTCCAGACGGCCGATAAAGGGCGAGATGAATGCCGCGCCGGCCTTGGCGGCCAGGATCGCCTGCGCGGCCGAGAAGCACAGCGTGACATTGACCATGTGGCCTTCGGATGCGAAAGCCTTGCAGGCGGTCAGGCCGGCCCAGGTCAGCGGCACCTTGATCGCGATGTTGGGGGCGATCTTGGCGAGTTTCAGACCTTCGGCGATCATGTCCTTGGCTTCCAGAGCCACAACCTCGGCCGAGACCGGGCCTTCGACCATGTCGCAGATTTCCTTGGTGACCTCGATGATGTCGCGGCCCGACTTGAGGATCAGCGACGGGTTGGTGGTCACGCCATCGACCATGCCAAGGTCGTTGAGTTCCTTGATGGCGGCCACATCGGCGGTATCGACGAAGAATTTCATGGGGGGTGTCCTGCAAAGAAAGGGGCGCCGTCCTGATACCGCAACCAGGCCGGTGCCGAAACCCCCGTTTGCATGGGGTGCCCGGCGTGGATGAAGGTACGTTCTTCCCCGAGGGGGCCCGGGTCGCAGTGCTGACGGCAGAGCCGATCGGCCGGCCGCTGGATTACCGCGCGCCGGAAGGCGGCTGCGCCGAGGGCGCCTTTGTCGTGGTGCCGCTGGGGCCGCGGCTGGTGCCGGGCGTGGTCTGGGGGCCGGGCGAGGGCGGGTTCGATCTGGCCAAGCTGCGCGCGGTGAACCGGGTGCTGGATGCGGCACCGATGCGGGCAGAGCTGCGCAGCTTCCTGCTGCGCGCCGCCGACTATACGCTGACCCCGCCCCCCGCGATGCTGCGGCTGGCAACGCGAAGCCCGGGGCTGGGGGAGGCGCCGGGGCCGCGGCGCGTCTACCGGCTGGCCGGGACGGAGCCCGCGCGGATGACCGAGGCGCGGGCCCGCGTGCTCGATGCCCTGCAATCCTTCGGCGGTGCGGCGCTGACCCTGTCGGAACTGGCGGCGGCGGCCGAGGTGACGACCAGCGTGGTCAAGGGGCTGGTGAAGGTTGGCGCCGTGCTGGAGGAGGAGGCCCCGCGCGATCTGCCCTATCCGCGGCTCGACCCGTCCCTGCCCGGCAAGGAGCTGTCCGGCGATCAGGCGGCGGGGGCGGTGCAGCTGCGCGCGGCGGTGCAGGGTGGCGGCTATGGCACCACGCTGCTGAAGGGCGTCACCGGGTCGGGCAAGACCGAGGTGTATCTCGAGGCCGTGGCGGAGTGCCTGGCGATGGGCCGGCAGGCGCTGGTGCTGCTGCCCGAGATTGCGCTGACGGCGGAGTTCCTGACGCGGGTGGAGGCGCGGTTCGGTGCGCGCCCCGCCGAATGGCACTCGGGCGCCACGCAGACCGAACGGCGGCGGCTGTGGCGCATGGTCGGGCAGGGCGATGCACAGCTGGTGGTCGGCGCGCGGTCCGCGCTGTTCCTGCCGTTCCGCGACCTTGGGCTGATCATCGTGGATGAGGAGCATGACAGCTCCTACAAGCAGGAGGATGGCGTCCTCTACAATGCCCGCGACATGGCGGTGCTGCGCGCATCGCTGTGTTCCGCGCAGGTGGTGCTGGCCTCGGCCACGCCCAGCCTCGAAAGCTGGGCCAATGCCGAGGCCGGGAAATATGCCCGCATCGACCTTGGCGCGCGCTTTGGCGTGGCGGAGTTGCCCGAGATGCGGGCCATTGACATGCGCGCCGAAACGCTGCCGGGGGATCAGTGGATCTCGCCCACGCTGGCGGGGGCGGTGAAGGCGCGGCTGGCGGCGGGGGAGCAATCCTTGCTGTTCCTCAACCGCCGCGGCTATGCGCCCGTCACCATCTGCCGCGCCTGCGGGCACCAGATCGGCTGCGTGCAATGCGACGCGCGGATGGTGGAGCATCGGTTCCTGAAGCGGCTGGTCTGCCATCAATGCGGCGACAGCCGGCCGATCCCGCTCGCCTGCCCCTCCTGCGCGGTGGAGGGCAAGCTGGCGCCGGTTGGCCCGGGGGTGGAGCGGCTGGCCGAAGAGGTGGCGGCGAAGTTTCCGGATGCGCGGGTGGCGGTGCTGTCCTCGGACCTGTTCGGCTCCGCCCGGGCGCTGAAGGCGCGGATCCTCGAGATTGCCGAGGGCGCGGCCGACATCATCATCGGCACGCAACTGGTTGCGAAGGGACACAATTTTCCATTACTGACGCTGGTGGGAGTGATCGACGCCGACCTTGGCCTGCAAGGTTCCGACCTGCGGGCGGCCGAGCGGACCTTTCAGTTGATGCGGCAGGTGGCGGGCCGGGCGGGGCGCGGGGCCAAAGCCGGCGTGGCGCTGCTGCAGACCTTCCAGCCCGAGCACGCGGTGATCCGCGCCATTCTGGGAGGCGACGAGGAAGCCTTCTGGCGCGCCGAGGCGGCAGAGCGGCGGGTGGCGGGGATGCCCCCCTACGGGCGGATGGCGGGGATCATCCTGTCCTCGCCCGACCTGCAGGCGGTGTTCGATTTCGGCGCGGAACTGGCGCGGCGCGACGGCCCGCTGCGCCGGATCGGGGCGCAGGTCTGGGGGCCGGCGCCCGCGCCGATTGCGCGGGTGAGGGGCCGCCACCGGGTGCGGCTGCTGGTCAAGGCCGACAAGGCGGCTCCGCTACAGGCGGCACTGGCGGAGTGGATCGGGCAGATGAAGCCGCCGAACAACCTGCGGCTGGCGGTGGATATCGACCCGCAGAGTTTTCTGTAGCCCGGCGTCCTTTAGCCCGCCTCAACTCAGCTGCTCCTTGGCGGCAATGGCGATCTTGCGCAGCACGTCCTGCGCGATCTCGCCCGCCACCGCATAGCCAAAGCCACCCTGCGCCCACCACACGCCCCGGGTCGCCCCCTCCTCGAGGAAACCAAAGGCCGTGCCCCCGGTTCCGGGCTGGGGGGCGGCGAACAGCGTCAGCCGCTCGCCCGGCCCGTTCTCATAGACCAGCACGGCCGCGGTGCCGCTTGCATCCGGCAGCAGGCGGCCCCCGACAGGATGAAAGCCGAACGCCCCCAGATCGGGCAAGGCGAAGGGGCGACCGAGGCGGGTCGAGAGCCAGCCAGTCACGTAGTCGATCCGCTCAGAGCCGAGTTCGGCCGGCCGGGCGACATCCGCATAAGCGTCATGGGCGCGCAGGGCGGCCAGCATCGGCAGCTCGGCGGTTTGCCGGGGCTGCATCCACCACGCGGCGCCCCAGCCCCCCGCAGCACCCATCGCCAGTAGGGCAAGGGCGGCGGCGATCGGGCGCCAACGGCGAGGCCGGGCCTGCCGCACCGGCGCCTTGGCGAACAGCGCCAGCATCCGCTCCGGCACCGGCTCCGCCACCACCGGGTGGAGCAGGGCAAGCGCCGCATCCTGCCGGTCCCACTCCGCCAGCGTGGCCTGCGCCGCCGGGTCCGCCGCCAGCCGCGCCGGGAACCCCGCCTCCTCGTCGGCCGAGAGCCTGCCATACCGCCAGGCCAACAGCGCTATGTCGCCGAGCGCGGCCTTGCCCGCGACCCGCGATCTGGGACGAGGCCCCTCGCGCAGCATCTCCCGCGCCCGGCCCAGCCGGGACACCAGCGCGCCCTCGGACACCTCCAGCGCCGTCGCGGCCTCGGCCAGCGTCAGCCCCTCCACCGCCACCAGCAGCAGCGCCAACCGCTGATCTTCCGGTAGCCGGGCCAAAGGCGCAGGCGCCTCGCCCTCCCGCTGCATCCCCAGCAGAAGGCCGAACAGCCAGCCGCGCAGGTCCTGCCCCGGCGCGCCCTGTGCCAGCGCAACCTCCAGACAGCGCTGCACCAGATCGTCGGCGGCGGCACGGTCCTGCACCAGCGCCCGCGCGAAGCGGCGCAGCGAGGGGATCATCGCGCGGATGTCGTCCAGATGTGTCATGTGCTGTGGTCCTGCCCACGCTCTGCGGCGCGCTGGATCAAGTGTAAGGCCAGTCCCCCCGCCAGGTCCATCGCAACCCGCGCGGTGCTGGCCCCCACTGGCAGGAAAGCACCGCCCGCCCTACATAGGGGGCAACCCCAGAACAGGAGCCCATCATGCTGAATGCCCTCTTCGGACGCAAACCCGACCTTCCGACCCTGGCCGAGGCGTTGCCGGGCCGCGCAGAGCCGATCCCGACCGCCGAGACCCATTTCCTGAACGGCCGCCCGCTGACCGGGCCGGTGCCGGAGGGGATGGAGGAAGCCGTCTTCGGCATGGGCTGTTTCTGGGGGGTGGAGCGCAAGTTCTGGGACCTGCCCGGCGTCTGGGTGACGATGGTGGGCTATGCCGGCGGGCTGACCCCGAATGCCACCTACAAGGAGGTCTGCTCGGGCCTCACCGGGCATAATGAAGTGGTGCGGGTGATCTATGATCCCGCCGTTATCTCCTTCGAATCGCTTCTGAAAACCTTCTGGGAGAACCATGATCCCACGCAGGGAATGCGCCAGGGCAATGACCGCGGCACGCAGTATCGCAGCGGCATCTACACCTTCTCGGACGCGCAGCAGCAGGCGGCAGAAGCCAGCCGCGTGGTCTATGGGACACGCCTTGCGGCCGCCGGCTACGGCGCCATCACCACCGAGATCCTGCCGGCGCCGGAGTTCTTCTACGCCGAGGAGTACCACCAGCAATACCTCGCCAAGACCCCGGACGGCTATTGCGGGATCGGTGGCACCGGCGTGTCCTGCCCCATCGGCTTGACCGCCTGAGGCAGGATACAGAATCCATACAGAAGCCATACATATGGCATATGCAAACCGAAACGCTCAGGAATCGGCGGCGCATTCCCGCTCTTGCCCTTCGTTTTGGCCCAAATATCCCGGGGGTCCGGGGGCAGCGCCCCCGGCCTCGGCCGCCTCTCCAGCGCTTGACGCAGCAAGCGCCCGGGCCTATCGCAGGCCCGACCCAACCCCGGAGCCCAAGCCATGACCACCTTCACCGCGCTGACCACGCTTGACGGCCGCGAACCGGCCGAGGCCCTGGGCGAGGCGCTCGAAGACCTGACGCCGGAACCGACCGGGGTCGGCGTGTTCGAGATCGAGGATGGCTCGGGCCGTTGGGAGGTGGGGGGCTACTTCCTCGAGCAGCCCGACGAGACGCAGCTGGCGATCCTGGCGATGGCCTTTGGCGCAGCGCCCTTCGCGGTGTCGGAGATCCCCGAGACCGACTGGGTTGCGCATGTGCGGCGCGATCTGCACCCGATCGTGGCGGGGCGGTTCTTCATCTATGGCGCGCATGATGCCGAGAAGGTTCCGGCCGATGCCGAGCCGCTGCTGATCGAGGCGGCGATGGCCTTCGGCACCGGGCATCATGGCACGACGCAGGGCTGCCTGCTGGCGCTGGACCGGCTGGCGACGGACGGCTTTGTCGGGCGCAACGTGGCGGATATCGGCTGCGGCACGGCGGTGCTGGCGATGGCGGCGGCGCGGATCTGGCCGGGCACCATCATGGCCTCGGACCTCGACCAGATCGCTGTCGAGACGGCGGCGGCGAATGTCACCGCGAACAATCTGGCTGGCCGGGTGGAGTGCTTCGAGGCGGCGGGGTTCGAGCATCCCCGCCATGCCGAGGCTGCGCCCTATGACCTCGTCTTCGCCAATATCCTGAAGGGCCCGCTGATCGAGCTGGCGCCCGACATGGCGGCGCATATCGGCGCGGGCGGCTATGCGGTGCTGTCGGGCATCCTCAACCCGCAGGCGGATGAGACGGTCGCGGCCTATCTGGAGAACGGGTTCGAGGTTGCGGCGCGCAATGAGCTGGGCGAGTGGACGACGCTGGTGATGAAGAAATTGGCGGGCTGACTAGCGCGCGCGGGCCTATACGGCTCCGCGGCTGATCTTCGGACTGGGGCGGACGAGCGCCCTCCGACTCCGCCGGTCGCATTGGCGAAGGCCATCGCCTTCGCCACGCGGTGCCATAGCATCCTGCACCGGACGGGCCCCCAAAGGGCCCGGCCAGCGCCCGCCCTGCCCTTGGCGGGCGCTGGCCTCACACGGTCTCATGTTGCCGATGGCACCGGGAGCGTCCGTCACGCACGGGCGGGGGCGAGGCAGTGCCTCGCCTGTTCCCACCCGAATTACCCGCGGCGAGGTTTGGGGTGGCTTCGGCCGGTATACGCCAAGGCCCGAAAACACAAAGCCCCAACAAGACAAAGGGCCGGTGCAGATGTCTCTGCCACGGCCCTGTCTTCAGATCGTCGTCGTCACCCGCGCCAGGCAGGGGCTATGAGGCCCGCCACTGCGAGAGTGTTCCCGGGTGTTAGCCCCGGGCGCTGATCGCGTCGATGTCGCTGCGCGACAGACCGATATCGTCCAGTTCGCGGTCCGACAGACGCGACAGCGCCTTACGGGTCACGCGCGCATCGTTCCATGCGGCAAAAGCGGCAAAGAGCCGACCCGCGAGACCGACACCGGCGCCCGCGGCAGCCATGCGGTTCGTTTCAAAGGCGGCCATGATTTTAGTCCTTCATAAAGTGCGTAATTCGGAAGCATCGTGCTTCGTGAACCGCAAATAGGCTGGGCGGTTTTATAACGCAAGATGGGCAAAGGCATGGTCGTCATGCTGCCGCTGCATGGCTCGCAGGCGCCGTTCACGGGATATTCACAACGGGCAAAACTGCCCGTGAAACCTGTCGAAATGGCGATCCGGAATGTCGCTTTCGGGCAGAATGTGTGGCGGCTTTGCTGCAAGTGCGAAGGTGCGCCTTGTCGCTGGCGAACGTTCGCGTTTTGTGCTAGTGCGTCAGAAAAGCCACAAACTGTCGGCAATCGGCCAAGCGTGGCCGAGACCGGCGTTGATGGGGCAGCAAAACAAGGGCGGAGGCAGGGCGCTATGCGGGTTTTGGGAATCGATCCGGGGCTGCGAACCATGGGCTGGGGCGTCATCGACGTGACCGGCGCGCGGCTGAGCCATGTTGCAAATGGCCTCTGCCTCTCGGGGACCGGCGATCTGGCGCAGCGGCTGCTGGCGCTGTTCGATCAGCTGACCGAGGTCTTCGCCCGTTTTGAGCCGACGGCGGCGGCGGTGGAGCAGACTTTCGTCAACAAGGATGCCAGCGGCACGCTGAAGCTGGGGCAGGCGCGGGCGGTGGCGCTGCTGGTGCCGGCGCAGCGCGGGCTGGTGGTGGGGGAATATGCGCCGAACGCGGTGAAGAAGGCGGTGGTCGGCGTCGGCCATGCCGGCAAGGATCAGGTGGCGCATATGGTGCGCTTCCAGCTGCCGGGGGTGGAACTGGCGGGGCCGGATGCCGCCGATGCGCTGGCGGTGGCGATCACCCATGCGCATCACCTGCAAAGCGCCGGGCGGATGTCGGCGGCGGTGCGCAGTGCCGAGACGCGGGCGAAGACGCCGCGGGGCGCGGTGGATGGCTGGGCCGAGATCGCGCGGACTCGGGTCAAGGGAGGCGTGGCATGATCGGGCGTATCGCAGGGGTGATCCTGCACCGGGCGATGGATCATGTGCTGATCGACGTGCGCGGCGTGGGCTATATCGTGCATGTGTCGGACCGCACGGCGGCGAGTTTGCCGCCGGTGGGCGAGGCCTGTGCGCTCTATACCGAGCTCCTCGTGCGCGAGGATCTGTTGCAGCTGTTCGGGTTTTCCACGTTGCTGGAGAAGGAATGGCACCGGCTGCTGACGTCCGTTCAGGGGATCGGGGCCAAGGCCTCGATGGCGATCCTTGGCACGCTGGGGGCCGAGGGCGTGGGCCGGGCGATTGCGCTTGGCGATTGGAACGCGGTGCGGCAGGCGCCGGGCGTCGGCCCGAAGCTGGCGCAGCGGGTGGTGATGGAGCTGAAGGACAAGGCGCCGGGCGTGATGGCGATGGGCGGCACGCTGACGGTGGATGTGAGCCAGCCCGAGGACGTGCTGGAGCCGGTGCCGCGGACTAGGCGGCCGGCGGCGGTGTCGCCCACGGCGGCGGCGACAGCGGATGCGCTCTCGGCGCTGGTCAACCTCGGCTACGGGCAGGGCGAGGCGGCGGGGGCGGTGGCGGAGGCGGCGGGGGCGGAGCCGGATGCGCCGACGCCGGTGCTGATCCGCGCGGCGTTGCGGCTCCTCGCGCCGAAGGGTTGAGGCAACGGCCAGCGGTTCCCATATTCCGGCGGTGAAGTGGCTGGAGGCGGGCATGGGCTATACCAAGACGGCGATCCTGATGGCGGCGATGACGGCGCTGTTCATGGGGCTTGGCTATCTGCTGGGCGGGCAGGGCGGGATGCTAATCGCGCTGGTCGTTGCCGGGGCGATGAACCTGTTCGGCTGGTGGAACTCCGACAAGGCCGTCCTGCGGATGCACGGCGCGCGGGAGGTGACAGAGGCCGAGGCGCCCGCCTATGTGGGCATGGTGCGCGAGATGGCGCTGCGGGCCGGGATGCCGGTGCCGAAATGCTACATCATCGAGACGGATCAGCCGAACGCATTCGCGACGGGGCGCAACCCGCAGAATGCCGCTGTCGCTGCGACCACCGGGCTGCTGGCGCGGCTGAGCCCCGAGGAGGTGGCGGGGGTGATGGCGCATGAGCTGGCGCATATCCGCAATCATGACACGCTGATCATGACGGTGACGGCGACCTTTGCCGGGGCGATCTCGATGCTCGCCAACTTCGCGCTGTTCTTTGGCAACCGCGAGCGGCAGGGCGGGCTGATCGGCACGCTGGTGCTGATGATCCTCGCGCCGATGGCGGCGGGGCTGGTGCAGATGGCGATCAGCCGCACGCGGGAATATGAGGCGGACCGGGCGGGGGCGGAAATCTGCGGGCAGCCGCTGTGGCTCGCCTCCGCACTTGGCAAGATCGAGGCCTTTGCGCAGCGGATCGACAACCCGGCGGCCGAGCAGAACCCGGCCAGCGCGCATATGTTCATCATCAACCCGCTGCACGCCCATGCCCATGACAAGCTGTTCTCGACGCATCCCAACACGCAGAACCGGATCGCGGCGTTGCGGGCGATGGTGGGGGAGGCCCCGCGCGCTGCGGTGGACGCGGGGCCGAGCCGGGTGCCGAGGGTGAGAAGGGCGGCGCGGAAGGGGCCTTGGAGTTGAGGGGGACGATACATGTAGATGGACACTTGATTTCGCTCAAACCTTCCTACCCTGTGTATCCAGAAAATTAATTTCTGGAGAATCATAGAATGCCAGACTGGCTAATAAACTTAAGCCAGCCTCAAGCTACACTTGGCTCAGGGGCAATCACTTTCCTCGGCGCAATTGCGGCAGTGCTACTCGGGTGGGGGCTATTCAGCGGGAAAGTTAGGGATGTAAAGTCTGCGCTCGACACGACAGACAAGCTGCTAACTGAGCATCAGGCTCGCGTTCAGCAGTCGCTCGCAGACATCGAGGAAAAGCTGAGCAGTCTCACGGCAAGCACCGCCCAGATCAGAGCAGATGTATCAGATAAGCAAGCGGTTGACGAAGAGGCCGATGTCGAACACGTCGAACAGTCTGCGCCTAGCGAATTGACATTTGATGATTTGTCATCCAGCTGGCTGAAGATAAGAGATCGCCTTGAAGAAATCGCTTCGGATTCGCGTATAGACGGCAGAACTGCAGCCAAGTATTCGCGCATCGACCGAAGAAGATATGCTGACCTCGTTACCTCCCTGATTCGAGATGAGCAGCTGGGAAGCAACGGGAAAGAGTTTCTCGAAGCAGCGCAAATTTGGGCGTCGCATCGTTCTAGAAAGAAGGCTCCATCTCAAGAGCAAATTCAGAGGATGGCCAATTTGGCACTCATCCTCGCGCCTCCGGGCTAACTCTCACGCCGATCTGGACGACGCCCGGGAGAACCTCTGTCTCCACGCCCTTGACCTGCGGCATGCACCTCCGGACTTGGACCGCAAACCCCACCCCGCTTGCATCGCATCCCGTTCCGGGTGAGAACGGACAGGAAACGTCGCAAAGGTTGCCCGATGCCCGCCCCCGCCTCTCCCCCGGTCCCCGATCCGATGCTGCGCCCTGCCAGCCTGCCCGAGGATCCGGGCGGGGCGGACCGGGCGCTGCGGCCGCAGGCGCTGTCGGAGTTCGTGGGGCAGGCCGAGGCGCGGGCCAATCTGCGGGTGTTCATCGAGAGCGCGAAGATGCGCGGCGAGGCGATGGATCACACGCTGTTCCACGGCCCCCCCGGCCTTGGCAAGACCACGCTGGCGCAGATCATGGCGCGCGAGCTGGGGGTGAGTTTCCGCATGACCTCGGGCCCCGTGATCGCCAAGGCGGGCGATCTGGCGGCGATCCTGACCAACCTTGAAGCGCGCGATGTGCTGTTCATCGACGAGATCCACCGGCTGAACCCGGCGGTGGAGGAGATCCTGTATCCGGCGATGGAGGATTTCGAGCTGGATCTGGTGATCGGCGAGGGGCCGGCGGCGCGCACGGTGCGGATCGAGCTGCAGCCCTTCACGCTGGTCGGGGCGACGACCCGGCTGGGGCTGCTGACGACGCCGCTGCGCGACCGCTTCGGCATCCCGACCCGGCTGCAATTCTATACCGAGGATGAGCTGGACCTGATCGTGGCGCGCGGGGCGCGGCTGATGGGGATCTCGGCCGATCCCGAAGGCACGCGCGAGATTGCGCGGCGGGCGCGGGGCACGCCGCGGATTGCAGGGCGGCTGCTGCGGCGGGTGGTGGATTTCGCGCTGGTCGAGGGCGACGGGCGGCTGACGCGCGAGATTGCTGATAGCGCGCTGACCCGGCTGGGGGTGGATCATCTGGGGCTGGACGGCGCTGACCGCCGCTATCTGATGCTGATCGCAGAGCATTACGCGGGCGGCCCGGTGGGGGTGGAAACGCTGTCGGCGGCGCTGTCCGAGGCGCGGGATGCGATCGAGGAGGTGATCGAGCCCTACCTGCTGCAACAGGGCCTGATCCAGCGCACCCCGCGCGGGCGGATGCTGGCGAGCCGGGCCTGGAGCCATCTGGGCATGGCCGCGCCGGTGCTGCCGGGGCAGACCGACCTTTTCGGCTGACGCCGCCGGCGGAGCGGGTATTCTGGGGCAAGAGCAAAGGGGGCAGGCAATGGTACGGGATCTGGACGGCTTGTCGGACATGGCGCAGGCCGTGTCGGATATCTACGCCGAACGCTTTGGCATCGACCGCGACGCGGCCTGGTATCTGGCCAAGCTGACCGAGGAGGCGGGCGAGTTGCAGGCGGCCTGGTTGAAGACCTCGGGGCGCGGGCGGGGCGAGGTGGACAAGCTCGCGCTGGAGGACGAGGCGGCGGATCTGCTGGCGATGGTGCTGCTGTTCGCGCGCTGGCAGGGCATCGACCTGCCCGCCGCCATGGCGCGCAAATGGGGGCGCTATCTGCCGGTCGAGGGTGCGGCATGACGGCGGAGGAGGTGACTGCGCTGTTTACCCGCGCATCGGGGGAATATCTGTTCGCCCGCTGGGGCCGGCCCATCGTGCCGGTGGTGTTCGGGGTGGATGATGCAACCCTGTCCACCGTCAAGGGCGCCATCGAGGCGGTGGTGGTACTGGCCGGGCACAAGATGGCCGAACATGACCCCGAGCTTGGCGCCAACCTGATGGTGTTCTTCCTGCGGGACTGGGCAGAGTTGCTGGAGGTGCCGAACCTTGACCGCCTGCTGGACGGGCTGGCGCCGCTGGTGGCGCGGCTGCAGGCGGCGGAGGCGAACCAGTACCGGGTGTTCCGCTTCGATCCCTCGGGCGCGATCAAGGCGGCGTTCGTCTTCGTGCGGATGGATGAGGCGCTGGCCGAGGTGCCGGCGGCGACGCTGGCGCTGAGCCAGGCGGTGCAGGTGATCGTGCTGTGGTCGGATGCGGCGTTCCGCGAGGCCTCGCCGCTGGGGCTGGTGGAGGGCGTGGCGGTGCTGCGGCCCGAGATCGCGGCGGTGATCCGCGCCGCCTATGACCCGGTGCTGCCGGTGGCGGCGCAGGAGGCCAGCCACGGGCTGCGGCTGGCGGCGCGGGCGGGGCGGCTGGCATGACGCATAGCTTTGCCCTGCGGGTCTATTACGAGGATACCGACCTCGCCGGGATCGTCTATTACGCCAACTACCTGAAGTTCATCGAGCGGGGGCGCAGCGAGTGGGTGCGCGGCCTCGGGCTGGATCAGGCGCGGCTGAAGGCGGAAACCGGGATCGTCTTCGCAGTACGGCGGGTGGAGGCGGACTATCTGCGCCCGGCCCGCTATGATGACGAGCTGGTGGTGGAAACGCGGCTGGTGACCATCAGCGCCGCGCGGATCGTGCTGGATCAGGCCGTCACGCGCGGCGGAGAGCGGCTGTTTCAGGCGCAGGTGGTGCTGGTCTGCATCGGCGAGGGCGGGCAGCCGGCGCGGGTTCCGGCAATGCTGCGGCAAAAGCTGATCCCGGCGCTGCACTGACGGCAGCATTCCGCCGTCCAAGGCGGCAGCGGGCGCGGAACTTGCCTCAACCGCAGCGCCGCAATGCGGCATTGACGCAGATGTGTTGGCATTTCCCCTTACCCTGTATAGAATCGCGTGTAATGAGAGCCGCGACAATGCGGCCCCACAACCGGCGAGCAGTACAGATATGGAAACCGAAGCCCTTGCGATGGCGCAGGAGATCGACTTCTCCTTGCTTGCGCTTTTTGCGCGCGCCACCCTGACCGTGAAACTGGTGATGCTGGTGCTGGCGATTGCCAGTATCTGGTCCTGGTCGATCATCGTGCAGAAGCTGCTGACCTATCGGCTGGCACAGCGCGAGGCGGCGATCTTCGACCGTGCCTTCTGGTCGGGTGAGCCGCTGGATGAGTTGTTCGAGAAGATCGGCAGCGCGCCCGATGGTGCCAGCGAGAAGATCTTTGCCGCCGGGATGCTGGAATGGCGCCGCAGCCACCGGCAGGATGGCGGGCTGATCGCCGGCGCGCAGGCGCGGATCGACCGGTCGATGGACGTGGCAATTGCCAAGGAGGCTGAGCGGCTGAACATGGGGCTGGGGGTGCTGGCCACCACCGGCGCGACGGCGCCGTTCATCGGCCTGTTCGGCACGGTCTGGGGCATCAAGACCGCGTTCGAGGAAATCGCCATTTCGCAAAATACCAGCCTTGCGGTCGTGGCACCGGGCATTGCCGAGGCGCTGCTGGCCACGGGCATCGGCCTGCTGGCCGCTATCCCGGCGGTGATCTTCTACAACAAGCTTTCCGCCGACAGCGACAAGATCGTGTCGGGCTATGAGGCCTTTGCCGACGAGTTTGCCACCATCCTCTCGCGCCAATTGGACGCCTGAGCCATGGGCGGGGGCGTTGCCAGAAAATCCGGCGGGGGCGGCCGGCGCGGGCGGCGGCGGGGCAAGCCTGCCGCGATGAGCGAGATCAACATCACGCCCTTCGTGGACGTGATGCTGGTGCTGCTGGTGATCTTCATGGTTGCCGCCCCGCTGATGACCGTTGGCGTGCCGCTGGAACTGCCCAAGACCGCCGCGCAGGCGGTGCCGACCGAGCAGGAAGAGCCGCTGACCATTTCGATCACCGCCGAAGGGCCGGTGATGATCATGAACACCGAAACGCCCGAGAACGAGCTGATCGAGAAGCTGCGCGCCATCGCGGCCGAGCGGAATGACGACAAGCTGTTCCTGCGTGCTGACGGGTCGATCCCCTATGAACGTGTGGTGCAGGTGATGGGCGCGCTGAATGCGGGCGGCTTCACCTCGATCATCCTCGTGACCGAGGCGGGCGGCCCCCGGTTCGATGGCGCGGTAGCGGCCCCGAGCGAGTAAAGGCAGCCCATGGCGAGCCCGGAAAAGATCGGCATGACGGTATCGGCGGCGGGGCATGCAGGGTTGTTCCTGTGGGCCGTGCTGGGTGGCTGGCTGTTCCAGCCGCAGGAAAGCCCGCCGGTCGAGATGGCCGAGGTCTCGCTGATGTCGGAAACCGAGTTTGCGGCGATTTCTGCAGCGGCCGAGGCAGCGGCGAGCCGCGCGCCGGTGGCCTCGCCTGAGGAGCCGTCGGCTCCTTCTGCGCCCGAAGCGCCGGAGCCTGAGGCGGCCCCGGCCGAGCAGCCGGCGGAGCCCGAGCAGGTAACGCCAGAGCCGCCGGCCCCCGAGCCTGCGCCCGAGCCCGATGTGGCGCCCGATGTCACCGAACTGACCCCCCCGGTGCCCGAAGTGCCCGAGGCCCCGCCGACGCCGCCGACCCCGCCGGTCGAAGAGCCGAGCGCGACGATTCTGACCGAGGTCAGCCCGCGGCCGAAGCCGCGCCCCGCGCCGCGCGTGGCACCGACGCCCGCCGAGGCGCCGGAACCCGACGCGCAGGTTGCAGAGACTGCGGTGGCGGAGACGGAGCCCGAACCCACGCCCGAACCCGAGCCGGTGCCGGAACCCCCGGTGGAAGAGGCCGCGCCGCCCGAGGCGACGACCGAGATTGTGACCGAGGCGACCGAAACCGACGAGGCCCCCGAAAGCTCTGCCCCCGCCGCGACGCCCCGGCCCCGGCAGCGCCCGGCAGCGCCCGCGCGCCCGGCCCCGACCGAGACGGCAGCGGCTGCGCCCGAACCAGCCGCGCCCGCACCTTCGCGTGAGGATGCGGTGGCGGATGCGCTTGCCGAGGCCCTGGCCGAAAGCGCCCCGGTGGAGGCGCCCGAGGCTGCCGCCGGGCAGGGACAGGCCCCGTCCGGCCCGCCGATGACCGCGGGCGAGAAGGATGCGCTGCGCGTGGCGGTGCAGGCCTGCTGGAATACCGGCTCGCTGTCTTCCGAGGCGCTGCAGGTAACGGTGACGGTGCGGGTGCTGATGTCGCAAGACGGCAAACCGCAGTCGAACAGCATCGAGATGCTGGGCTATGAGGGCGGATCGGATGCGGCGGCACGGCAGGCCTATGAGGCCGCCCGGCGTGCGATCATCCGCTGCGGCGCGACCGGCTATGACCTGCCGGCCGAGAAATATGACCAATGGGATGAGATCGAGATGATCTTCAACCCGACGAACATGAGGATCAAGTGATGGGCGCCGCGCAGGCCGTGCCCCTCCTCTGCAGGGCGGAACGATCCGCCCCGGTGCAGGTTGGTCACGCAGATGTGGCCGGGGCCGTCGTGCCCTTGCCATATGCTGCTGCAAGAAACGAGTTTCCAAGGGCGGCCGGCAAGGTCCCCAACAAAGAGGGTGTGACGCCGATGCTTCGCAGTTTGACATGGGCGCTGGCACTTGCCGGCGCAGCTTTCACAGCGGCGCCGGTGGCGGCGCAGGATGGCCCGCTGCGGCTGGAAATTACCGAGGGCGTGATCGAGCCTTTGCCCTATGCGGTGCCGGCCTTCGTGGCCGAGAATGCCGCTGCACAGCAATATGCCGCCGAAATCTCGCGCGTTGTCGCGTCCGACCTCAGCGGGACGGGCCTGTTCCGCGAGATCCCGGCCTCGGCCCATATCGCGCGGGTCACCAGCTTTGATGCGCCGGTGGGCTATGCCGATTGGAAGGCCGTGAATGCCGAGGCGCTGATCACCGGGGCCGTGTCGGTCTCGGGTGACCGGCTGACGGTGAAGTTCCGGCTTTATGACATCTATTCCGGCCAGCAACTCGGCGAGGGGCTGCAATTTGCCGCCACCACCGCCAGCTGGCGCCGCATGGCCCATAAGGTTGCCGATGCCGCCTATAGCCGGATCACCGGCGAGAGCGGCTATTTTGACAGCCGGGTGGTCTTCGTCGCCGAAGCCGGCCCCAAGGACCAGCGCCAGAAACGCCTTGGCGTGATGGATTACGACGGCGCCAATGTGCAGTACCTGACCGATAGCAGCACCATCGTGCTGGCCCCGCGCTTCTCGCCCACCGGCGACCGGGTGCTGTTCACCACCTTTGAAACCGGCTTCCCGCGGATCAAGCTGCTGAACGTGGCGTCTGTCACCGCGCAGCTGCTGCCGGAAACGCCGGGCACCATGACCTTCGCCCCACGCTTTTCGCCCGATGGGCGGCAGGTGGTCTATTCGCTGGAGCAGGGCGGCAATACCGACATCTGGAAGATGGACCTGAACACCGGCCAGTCGGTGCGGCTGACCAATACCCCGGCGATCGAGACCGGGCCGTCCTTCAGCCCCGATGGCAGCCGCATCGTGTTCGAAAGCGACCGGTCTGGCACCCAGCAGCTGTACGTCATGTCCGCCACCGGCGGCGAGCCGACGCGGATCAGCTTTGGCGAGGGCCGCTATGGCACCCCGGTCTGGTCGCCCCGCGGTGACCTCATCGCCTTCACCAAGCAGAACCAGGGCCGCTTCCACATCGGCGTGATGCGCACGGACGGCTCGGAAGAGCGGCTGCTGACCGCCTCGTTCCTCGATGAGGGCCCGACCTGGGCGCCGAACGGCCGGGTGATCATGTTCACCCGCGAAAGCGCCGGCGCGGGCGGCGAGCCGCGGCTGTACTCGGTGGATATCACCGGGCGGAACCTGAAGGCGGTGACCACCGATGGCGCAGCCTCGGACCCGGCCTGGTCGCCGCTGCTGCCCTGACGCGGCCTCTCAGGAGGGGCGTTTCCAAATCGCGGCCAGACTGTTAACCTGACGGCCAACGGCCATTCGACACATCTTATGGCCAAAGGCCAATAAACACAGGCGGAACGACATGAGACTGCACTCTTCGGCCCTACTTCTGATCGGCGTTCTGGCGCTGGCGGCTTGCAACAACCCCAACCGGTTCGGTGCGGGCGGCGCAGGCGGTGCGGGAGGCCCCGGCGGCTATGGCACCGACGGCATCGGCAGCGCCGGGCTTGGCGGCGCCAATGACCCGAACTCGCCGGCCTATTTCGCGCAGACCGTGGGTGACCGGGTGCTGTTCCAGGTGGACCAGTCGACGATCAACCCCGAGGCGCGGATGATCCTGACCGGCCAAGGCCAGTGGCTTGCAAGCCACCCGCAATACACCGCGATCATCGAAGGCCATGCCGATGAGCAGGGCACGCGCGAATACAACCTTGCGCTTGGCGCCCGTCGCGCCAGCGCCGTGCAGGAGTTCCTGGTCAGCCAGGGCGTCCAGCCCAGCCGTCTGCGCACCGTCAGCTATGGCAAGGAGCGCCCGCTGCAGGTCTGCTCGGATGAAAGCTGCTATGCCCAGAACCGCCGCGCCGTGACCGTGATCTCGGTCGGGGCCGGTAGCTGAGAACGGGGGGCGCGATGATCCGGCTTCCGGGCCTTGCCCTGTGCGTGTTTGCACTGGCCGCCCCCTTTGCAGGGGCTGCCAAGGCTGAAACGCTGGCCGATATCCGAGCCGAGCTGTCGCAGCTGGCCGCCTCGCTGCAATCGCTGAAGTCAGAGCTGGTCAGCTCTGGCACCGGCTTGCAGGCTGCGGGCGGCGCCACCGCGCTCGACCGGATGAACACGATGGAGGCGGAGCTATCGCGCCTGACATCGCAGACGGAAGAGCTGCAGAACCGCATCGACCGCGTGGTGTCGGATGGCACCAACCGGGTCGGCGATCTGGAGTTCCGTCTGTGCGAGATGGAGACGGGCTGCGACATCGCCAACCTTCCCATCACCACCACGCTTGGCGGCGAGGCAGGCAGCGCGGTCCCGGCGCTGCCGGTACCGGGGACGACTGCGCCGCCTTCGGGCGGAGCACAGCTTGCGGTGGGCGAGCAGGCGGACTTTGATCGGGCCCGGGCGGTGCTCGATCAAGGTGACTTTCGCGGCGCCGCTGACCTCTTTGCGACCTTTACCCAAACCTACACGGGTGGCCCCCTGACCGGCGAGGCGCATTTCCGGCGCGGTGAGGCGCTGACCAAGCTGGGCGAGACGGCGAATGCCGCACGCGCCTATCTGGAAGGCTTCTCGGGAAGCCCGGACGGGCCGTTCGCGGCCGACAACCTGCTGCGGCTTGGCACTTCGCTGGGGCAACTGGGGCAGGCGCAAGAGGCCTGCGTGACGCTGACCGAAGTGGGCACCCGCTTCCCGGGGCACCTTGCCACGGCCGAGGCGGCGTCGCAGATGCGCACCTTGGGCTGCCAGTGACGTGACGGGCGACCCGCTGCTGCGGACAGTGATTACGGCCTTGGCGCCCGGACGCATCGAGCGTCTGGGCGTTGCCGTGTCCGGGGGCGGCGATTCGGTGGCGCTGCTGCATCTGCTGGCGGCGTGGCGGGCGGAGGGCGGGCCGGATCTGGCGGCGGTGACGGTGGATCACGGGCTGCGGGCCGAGGCGGCGGTCGAGGCCGAGGCGGTGGCAGCGGCCTGCGCCGCCCTTGGCGTGCCGCATGCCGTGCTGCGCTGGCAGGACTGGGACCGGCGCGGCAACCTGCAGGACGCGGCGCGGCGGGCGCGGCAGCGGCTGATCGCGGAGTGGGCGGCGGGGCAGGGGACCCACGCTGTGGCGCTTGGCCATACTGCCGACGATCAGGCGGAAACGGTGCTGCTGCGGCTGGCGCGCGGGTCGGGTGTCGATGGGCTGTCGGGGATGGCGGCTGAGCGGTCTGCTGAGGGCGTGCTGTGGCTGCGGCCTCTGCTGGGAGCGCGCCGCGAGACGCTGAGGGACTGGCTGCGCGTCCGTGGGATCAGCTGGGCCGAAGACCCTTCGAATGACGATCCCCGCTTTGACCGGGTGAAGGCGCGGCAGGCGCTAGCGGCGCTGGCACCGCTGGGGCTGGACGCGGAGGGCCTGCTGGACACTGCCGCGCGGATGCGGATGGCGCGCGAGGCGCTGGCGCAGGCGGCGCTGGCGGCGGCGCGAGGGCTGGGGCGGATTGACGCAGGCGATGTGGTGCTGGCGGCGGGGTTTGCGGGTCTGCCCGAGGAAACCCGGCTGCGGATCGGCGCCCACGCCCTGCGCTGGATCGGCGGCGGCGACTATCGCCCCCGGCTCGCGGCGCTGCGGGGTGCGCTGGCGGCGGTGCAGGCCGGCAAACCTGCGACGCTGGCCGGATGCCTGCTGCTGCCCGAGGCGGGCGGGCTGCGGGTCACCCGCGAACCGCAGGCGGTGGTGGCCACAGTGGCCGTATCGGGCGAGTTGTGGGACGGGCGCTGGCGGCTGGAGGGCCCTGAGCCGGAGGGCTGCGATATCCGCGCGCTTGGCCCCGCTGGCCTCGCCCTCTGCCCCGACTGGCGCGAGACCGGCCGCCCCCATGCCGCCCTCGCCGCAGCCCCGGCGGTCTGGCGCGGCGCTGATCTGGTCGCCGCCCCCCTCGCCGGGCGACCGGCGGGTTGGCGCGCAGAGCTTGCCTGCGGCGACGAGGACTTCTTTCTCTCGCTGATCTTGGATTGAACCTGACCGCCAAATCCCTATTTTGAACGGCAAGTGACGCCGCGTGCCGCCAACGGCCCGGGGATGTCCGCACAAATGGAGGTTTCCCCCTTGGGTAACGCGCGCAATATCGCCTTCTGGGTCGTGCTGTTCCTGCTCATCCTGGCGCTGTTCAACCTGTTTTCAGGTGGGCAGAACACGATGAACAGCCGCTCGATCAGCTATTCGGAGTTCGTCCAGCGGGTGGACGCGGGCGAGGTGGCCTCGGTCACGCTCGACGGCGAGCAGGTGATCATGCGGGGGACCGATGGTCAGCAATATGTGACCGTGAAGCCCGACGGGGACCAGATCACCGAACGGCTGATCGCCAATAACGTCGAAGTGAAGGTCGAACGCCAACAGCAATCGGGCTTCCTGTCGATGTTGTCGCTGTGGCTGCCCTTCCTGCTGCTGATCGGCATCTGGATCTTCTTCATGAACCGGATGCAGGGCGGCGGCAAAGGCGGGGCGATGGGCTTTGGCAAGAGCCGCGCCAAGCTGCTGACCGAAAAGCAGGGCCGCGTGACCTTTGACGACGTTGCCGGGATCGACGAGGCCAAGGAAGAGCTGGAAGAGATCGTGGAATTCCTGCGCAACCCGCAGAAGTTCAGCCGCCTCGGCGGCAAGATCCCGAAAGGCGCGCTGCTGGTCGGCCCTCCGGGCACGGGTAAGACCCTGCTCGCCCGCGCCATCGCGGGGGAGGCCGGGGTTCCGTTCTTCACCATCTCCGGCTCCGACTTTGTGGAAATGTTCGTGGGTGTCGGCGCAAGCCGTGTGCGCGACATGTTTGAACAGGCCAAGAAGAACGCGCCCTGCATCGTGTTCATCGACGAGATCGACGCGGTGGGCCGCGCCCGGGGCGTGGGCATGGGCGGCGGCAATGATGAGCGTGAACAGACGCTGAACCAGCTGCTGGTCGAGATGGACGGGTTTGAGGCGAATGACGGCGTGATCATCATCGCCGCCACCAACCGCAAGGACGTGCTTGACCCGGCGCTGCTGCGCCCGGGCCGGTTCGACCGGCAGGTGACCGTCAGCAACCCCGATATCAAGGGCCGTGAGAAGATTCTGAACGTCCACGCCCGCAAGGTGCCGCTGGGGCCGGATGTGGACCTGCGCACCATCGCGCGCGGCTCGCCGGGCTTTTCGGGTGCCGACCTCGCCAACCTCGTGAACGAGGCGGCGCTGACCGCTGCGCGCAAGGGCCGCCGCTTCGTGACGATGGACGATTTCGAAAGCGCGAAGGACAAGGTGATGATGGGGCCGGAGCGCCGGTCGATGATCATGTCCGACGACGACAAGGAAATGACCGCCTATCACGAGGCCGGCCACGCCATTGTCGGGATCAAGCTGCCGAAATGCGATCCGGTCTACAAGGCGACCATCATGCCGCGGGGCGCCGCGCTTGGGATGGTGATGAGCCTGCCCGAGATGGACCGCCACAGCTGGCACAAGGACCAGATGAAGGACCGCATCGCCATGGGCATGGCCGGCAAGGCCGCCGAGGTGAAGAAATGGGGCGAAGAGCGGGTGTCTTCCGGTGCCAGCGGCGATATCCAGAACGTGTCGGCCGTGGCGCGCGCTATGGTGATGCGCTGGGGCATGTCGGAAAAGATCGGCAATATCGACTATTCCGAGGCGCATGAAGGCTATCAGGGCAATACCGGCGGCTTCAGCGTCTCGGCTGAAACCAAGCGCATGATCGAGGATGAGGTGAAGATCATCGTCGACGAGGGCTATACCCGCGCGATGAACATCCTGACCGAGCATGAGGAAGAGTTCGAGCGTCTGGCCCAGGGCCTGCTGGAATACGAAACCCTCACCGGCGACGAGATCAAGCGCGTGATGCGCGGCGAGCCGCTGGCCGATCCGGGCAATGACGAGACGCCGCCCTCGGGCAACGCGACCAGCGTGACGGCGATCCCGAAGACGACCAAGCCCAAGGCCCCCAAGGGCGGGCTGGAACCCGAGCCGACGGCCTGACGATGGCCGCCGGCAAGGATTGGAGCCCCGAGACCTATGCCCGGTTTCGGGGCCTGCGGCTGCGCCCGGCGCTGGACCTGTTGGCGCAGGTGCAGGATCTGCCCGAGGGCGATGTGATCGACCTTGGCTGCGGCAATGGCGCCGTGGGTCCGGCGCTGGCGGCGCTGTTCCCCGGGCGCAAGCTGATCGGCATCGACCAATCGCCTGCGATGCTGGCAGAAGCTGCGGCGACGGGCGCCTATCGCCGCTGCCTTGCCGAGGATGCCGCGGTGTGGGAGCCGGCCACGCCGCCGGCGCTGATCTTCTCCAACGCGGCGCTGCAATGGCTGGGCAATCATGACACGCTGCTGCCGCATCTGGCCGGGCTGGTTGGCCCGGGTGGCACGCTGGCGGTGCAGATGCCGCGCCAGTTCAATGCGCCCTCGCACCGCTTCTTGCGCGAGTTTGCGGCCGACATGTTCCCCGATCGTTTCGATTTCGTCGACTGGCATCCGCCGGTGCGCGCGCCTATGGACTATCATCGCCTGCTGGCGCCGCTCGGGCAGCTGAACGTCTGGGAAACCGATTACATCCACCGGCTTTGCCCGGACGGCACGGGCCACCCGGTGCGGCGCTTCACCGAAGGCGCGGCGATGCGGCCGTTTCTGGACCTGCTGACCCCGGCCGAGACAGACGCCTTCGTTGCGCGCTATGACGAGGCGCTGGCCTCCGCCTATCCGGCCGAGGATGATGGGTCCGTGCTGTTCCCCTTCCGGCGGGTGTTCATCGTGCTGCAGATGCCTGCGCATCCGTTCTGACCCGGAGGCTGCCATGCCTGTATTGAAACCCTGCGACGTCTGGGCCGAGATTGTCTGGCTGGGCCGCGTGGATGACCGCGCCGCGACTCTCGCCGCGACGCCGCTGCCCGAGCTTCACGCGACCTTTGCGGGGGTAGAGGGCGAGGAGCATGCGGGACTGACGCGCCCCTCCTGCTCTCGCGTCACGGCGCAATATCCGCGCAACACCGAGATACGCAACACGCGGCAGTTCTCCATCCTCGCGCAGGAAGACTTGGACGCCATCGCCGCTGCGATGGGGCTGGACAGCCTCGATCCGGCCTGGGTGGGCGCGAGCATGGTGGTGAAGGGGATCCCGGATTTCAGCCATGTGCCGCCCTCGTCGCGCCTGCAGGCAGGCAGCGGCGCGACGTTGGTGGTGGACATCGAAAACCGCCCCTGCACGCTGCCGGCCAAGGTGATCGACGCGGTGCACCCGGGGGCCGGCAAGCTGTTCAAGCCGGCTGCCAAGGGCAAGCGCGGGATCACGGCCTGGGTTGAACGGGAAGGGGTGTTCCGGCTGGGGGACCGTCTGCGCCTGCATGTGCCGGACCAGCCGGTCTGGGCACATCTGGCGGAGGTTAGGGGCTAACCCCCGAAAGGCTCAGACCAGAACGAGAAAGGTCGAGGCGAGGGCGAGTCCCAGGCCGAAGCCGAGATTGATGGCGATGGTTGCGGCACGCATTGCATGTCTCCTGCGGTGTCTTCACAGGCTAAACTCCGCCGGGCCGGCGAAGTTCCGCGCATCGCCACATTTCCCGAAAAACGCCCGATGTTTCCGATCGTCGCTGCGGCATCCGCACCCGGGGCGGATTCCTTGCGGTATCGGTCGCAAACCTGTGCGACCGTGGCTTGCGATGCGCTAAGGCGCTTGGCAGGGAAGGCGCAACAGACGCCCGGAGGGACCAGTGGCTGTCAATTCACACGGTGGCAAAACCGATATCGAGATCGCCCGCGTGGCGGTGAAACGCCCGATCCGCGAGATCGGCGCCAAGCTGGGCATCCCCGAAGAGGCCCTGATCCCTTATGGCCATGACAAGGCCAAGGTCGCGCAGGGCTTCGTTGCGGGGCTGGAGGGGCGGCCGGAAGGCAAGCTGATCCTCGTCACCGCGATCAGCCCCACCCCGGCGGGCGAGGGCAAAACCACCACGACCGTCGGCCTTGGCGATGCGCTGGCGCGGATCGGCAAGCGCACGGCAATCTGCATCCGTGAAGCGAGCCTTGGCCCGAATTTCGGCATGAAGGGCGGGGCCGCGGGCGGCGGCATGGCCCAGATCGTGCCGATGGATGAGATGAACCTGCATTTCACCGGCGATTTCCATGCGATCACCGCGGCGCATAACCTGCTGGCGGCGCTGATCGACAATCACCTCTACTGGGGCAACGCGCTGGATATCGACCCGCGGCGGATCACCTGGCGGCGGGTGATGGACATGAACGACCGCGCGCTGCGCGACATGGTGGTGGGCCTTGGCGGGGTGAAGAACGGCTTTCCGCGGCAGACCGGGTTCGACATCACGGTGGCCTCGGAAGTGATGGCGATCCTGTGCTTGGCGCGGGATCTGGCCGATCTGCAGGACCGGCTCGGCGCCATCGTCATCGGCGCCCGCCGCGACCAGAGCCCGGTTCATGCCCGCGACCTGAAGGCCGAGGGCGCGATGACCGTGCTGCTGAAGGAGGCGATGCAGCCGAACCTTGTGCAGACGCTGGAGCATACGCCGGCCTTCGTGCATGGCGGGCCCTTTGCCAATATCGCCCATGGCTGCAATTCGGTCATCGCCACCCGCACCGCGCTGCGGCTGGCGGATTACGTGGTGACGGAGGCGGGCTTCGGCGCCGACCTCGGGGCCGAGAAGTTCTTTGACATCAAGTGCCGCAAGGCCGGACTGGCCCCTGCTGCGGCGGTGATCGTGGCGACGGTGCGGGCGTTGAAGATGAACGGCGGCACCGCGCGGGCCGATCTGGGGCCCGAGGATGTGGCGGCGGTGGAGCGTGGCTGCGCCAACCTTGGCCGCCACATCGCCAACACCCGCGGCTTTGGCGTGCCGGTGGTGGTGGCGATCAACCATTTCACCGGCGATACCGCAGCGGAACTGGCCGCCGTGCAGGCCTTCTGCGCCGCGCAGGGCGTGCAGGCGGTGCTGTGCCGCCACTGGGCGGAAGGTGGTGCCGGGGCCGAGGATCTGGCGCGTGCGGTGGTGGCGCTGGCCGATACGCCCTCTGCCTTCGAGCCGCTCTATCCCGATGCGATGCCGCTGCTGGAGAAGATAGAGACGGTGGCGAAACGCATCTACCATGCCGCCGAGGTGGTGCCCGAGGCCGGCATCGCCGCGCAGCTGGCGGCCTGGGAGGCGGCGGGGCATGGGCATCTGCCGGTCTGCATCGCCAAGACGCAGTATTCCTTCTCGACCGATCCCAGCTTGCGCGGCGCGCCCTCCGGCCACTCCGTCCCGCTGCGCGAGGTGCGGCTGGCGGCAGGGGCGGGCTTCGTGGTGGCGATCTGCGGCGAGATCATGACCATGCCGGGCCTGCCCCGGGTGCCGGCGGCGGAAAGCATCCGCCTGAATGCCGCGGGCGAGATCGACGGGCTGTTCTGATGGGCCAAGCTGTTCTGATGGGGTTGAGCGGGCGCGCCAGATGTTGCAGAGCTTTGCGCGGCCCCTCCCCGGGGCCCAAGCGCCCCGAACCGCAGGCCCCCGCCTGCCACTGCAAGGTAGGAGAGCCCGCATGACCAAGCTTCCGCATATCGCCAGCATGGCCGAGTTGCGCCTTGAGATCGACCGGCTGGACACCGCGCTGGTCGACCTTCTGGCCGAGCGCATGGGGATGATCGACCGCGCCATCGAGCTGAAACCCGGCGAGGGCCTGCCCGCCCGGATCGAGACCCGTGTCGAGGATGTGGTGACCAAGGTGCGGGCGCGGGCGATTGTGGCAGGGCTGCCGCCCGAGCTGGCCGAAACATTGTGGCGCGAGATGATGGAGTTCTTCATCGCGCGCGAGGAAGACGTTCTTGGCAAAGGGGATGACGGGGAATGACGGCACGGATCATCGACGGCAAGGCCTTTGCAGCGCGGGTGCGCGGGCAGGTGGCGGAGGGCGTGGCGCGGCTGAAGGCCGATCACGGGATCACCCCCGGGCTCGCGGTGGTGCTGGTGGGCGAGGATCCGGCCAGCGAGGTCTATGTCCGCAACAAGGGCAAGCAGACGCTGGAGGCAGGCATGGCCAGCTTCGAGTACAAGCTGGCGGCGGACACGCCCGAGGCCGACCTGCTGGCGCTGATCGCGCGGCTGAACGCCGATCCGGCGGTGAATGGCATCCTGGTGCAGCTGCCGCTGCCAGGCCACATGAACGCCGATCTGGTGATCAATGCGATTGAACCCGGCAAGGACGTCGACGGCTTCCACATCCTCAATGTCGGGCTTCTGGGGACCGGGCAGAAGGCGATGGTGCCCTGCACGCCGCTGGGGTGCCTGATGATGCTGCGGGATCACCTCGGCAGCCTGTCGGGGCTGAACGCGGTGGTCGTGGGGCGCAGCAACATCGTCGGCAAGCCGATGGCGCAGCTGCTGCTGGCCGAAAGCTGCACGGTGACGGTGGCGCATAGTCGCACCAGGGATCTGGCGTCGGTCTGCCGGGGGGCGGATATCCTCGTGGCGGCGGTGGGCCGACCCGAGATGATCACCGGCGACATGGTGAAGCCGGGGGCGACCGTGATCGACGTCGGCATCAACCGGGTGGAGCGGGACGGCAAGACCCGCCTCGTCGGCGATGTGGACTTCGCCAGCGCGTCCGAGGTGGCGGGTGCGATCACTCCGGTGCCGGGCGGGGTGGGGCCGATGACCATCGCCTGCCTGCTGGCCAACACCCTGACCGCGACCTGCCGCGCGCATGGGCTGCCCGAGCCGGAGGGGCTGGCGGTCTGAGCCCGTCGCCCTGGCGCGCTGCCACCCGCCTCAGCCCGCAGGGTCCACCGCGATCATCGTGCCCTGCAACAGCGCGACGGTGCGGCGGGCGCCCGCCTCGGTTTCCGCCTCCACCTCGGCGGTAACGACAGTCAGCCGCCGCCCCGCCTTCACCACCCGCCCGGTGGCGATCAGCCGGGCGCCGGCGGCGGGGGCCATCAGGTTGATCTTCATCTCGACCGTCATCACCTCGGCGCCCTCGGGCATTGCGGTCAGCGCGGCATAGCCCGCGGCCGTATCGCCAAGCGCGAAGGTCAGCCCGGCATGGCCAACGCCGTGCTGCTGTCGGGCGTTTGCCCCGATCGGCGCGGTGATGGTGCAGCTGCCGGGCGCAAGCGCGTCAAGGCTGGCCCCGAATGTCTCCATCAGGCTCTGCTTGGCAAAGCTGGCGCGCACCCGTGCCTTGGTTCCCTCATCCATCGCGATTCCTATGTCTTTGGCGCAACGTTTTGGAAAACGCTACTCCACAACCCCGACGGGCGCCATTGCCCGCCCAAGGCGCAGCATCTAGGTGATCGGCCAGAAACTGGTTAATGGTGCTGCGGTTGACGACCTCGTTGTTCAAAGACTGGAAGCGCTTGTTCGCAAGCTGGAAGCGTGTGGTCTCGGCCCCGGCTGCTGTCGTGACGTGGTTCGTGCTGTCGATCATGACGACGCTTGCGGGGCCGTTTGGCAGCTATGAGGTGTTTCCGATCGCCCTGCGCGCCATCTACTGGCCGGTGTTGCTGGGGCTCGGAGTGTTGATCGGCTCCGCGGTGCGGGTGCTGGTCGAGGAGCGGATCTGCACACGCCGCATCTGGCCCGGGTCCTTCGTGATCTCGGCGATCAACGTGGTGCTGTTCACCCCGCCGCTCTATGCCATCACCCTTTGGCTGAGCGGACCGGGGGACACGACCCCCAGCCATGTGGAGTTCGGCTTCTTCGTATTCTGCGGCTCGCTGGGTGTCGGCGCGGTGCGGAACGTGATGGCGGATGCGCAAGTCGAACTGCCCTTACCGCCGCCGCCCCCGCAGGATGCGCTGCCCCGGCTGATCTACCGCCTGCCAGAAGAGCGGCAGGCACCCCTGCTGCGGTTGTCGGTGCGCGACCACTACGTTGTCATCCACACCGAGCTTGGTACAGACACGCTGCTGATGCGCTTTGCCGATGCGATGGCCGAGACGGACCCGGTGGACGGGCTGCAGGTGCACCGCTCGCATTGGGTGGCCGTGTCGGCGGTGGCAGAGGTGCTGAGGCGCGGCGGCAGGACGCTGCTGGTGATGCAGGACGGGGTCGAGGTTCCGGTCAGCCGCGCCTTCCAGGCCTCTGTCGCAGAGCGTTGGCCGGGCTGATCGCGGGGCCGGGGGGGACGCGGGGCATGGGCAGGCAGATCGCCCGTGGCCCGGTCAGCACCGCCACCGCATCAGGCCCCATCAGCGCCTCCAGCGCCGGGTCGGTGGTGACAAGCCCGCCGGTATAGGTGCCAAAAGCGGGCAGGATCATCCGCGCCCCGTCGATCAGGAAACAGGGGCGCGACAACGACTGCCCCTGTGCCGTGATCCGCGCCTTGGGGTGGTAATGTCCCGACACCTCGCCCGGCCCCGCCCCTGGCACGGCGATATGGCGAAACACCAGCGGCCCTTCGGCCCATTCCGCCAGATATGCGCCGCCAAGCCCCACCGGTCCCGGATCATGGTTGCCCGCGATCCAGATCCAGCGCCGCCCCGCCATCAGCCGCGCCAGCCACAGCGCCTCGGATTCGGGCAGTTCCGCCGCCCGCAGATCATCGAAACTGTCGCCAAGGCAGATCACCACCGAGGGATCCAGCGCCGCGATCTCGGTATCCAGCCGCTCCAGGGTGTCCACCGTCTCATAGGGCGGCAGCAGCGTGCCCCCCCGCCGGGCGATGCGCTCCGACTTGCCCAGATGCAGGTCGGACACACAGAGCAGCCCCGCCTCCGCCCACCACAAAGTCCCCGCCGCCCGCGCCAGCAGCCGCGCCCCCGCCAGAACGAACTCGAAACCCGTCTTCATCTTCGTTTTGGTCCAAATATCCCGGGGGTGCGGGGGCTGGCCCCCGCTGCTACGCCAGACCCGCCGCCACCATCAACCGCTCTGCCGCTTCCGCCAGCAGCCGCTCGCGGCCCGCACCCTGCACCGGCACTCGCCCCATTTCAAGGAACAGCGGCGCGGCCAGGGGCGGGATCCGCTCCAGCCGCCGCGTGTCGATGCGCCCGCCGATCCGGTCCAGCATCTCCTCGATGCGGCCGAAATCCACCAGCCCGCGCATCGCCTCTTCCGCGGTGATCCGCAGCATCAGATGGCCCGGGTCGTGGCGGCGCAGCGTGTCATAGAGGATGTCGGTCGAAAACGTCGCCTGCCGCCCGGACTTGCGCTGGCCGGGCAGGTTGCGCTCGATCAGCCCGGCGATCTGCGCCGTGGTGCGGAAGCTGCGCTTCATCACCGCGTTGCCCGCCAGCCATCCCTCCAGCCCCTCGCGCAGGCCTGCCGCGTCGAGCAGCGGGCCCGCATCCAGCACCGCGTCCAGCCCCCAGATCAGCACCGCATAGTCGGTGGCGACGAAGCCAAGCGGGTGCAGCCCCCGCTCCTCCATCCGCTTGGTGGCGAGCAATCCCAGCGTCTGCTGCGCATTGCGCCCGGCAAAGCCCCAGATACACAGGTGCTCGCGCCCCTCATAGGGGAAGCTCTCCACCAGCAGCCGGTTGCGCTGCGGCATCACCGACACCTCGGCCTGCAGCGCCAGCCAGCCCTGGGTGGCGGGGGGCAGGGCCGACCAGTCGCCGCTGTTCAGGATCGCCAGAATGCGGTCCGACAGCTGGGTCGAGGTGGCGAATTTGGTGCCGTCGAACACCGCCAGCTTCGGCTCTCGCCCCGGATCGCGGGTCACCTCCACCGTCAGCTCGCGGAGCCCGTCGAAGCGCACCACCTGGCCGCCCATCAGGAAGGTGTCGCCCTGCGACAGCGAGGCGGCAAAGGCCTCCTCCACCTCTCCCAGCGGGGTGCCGCCGCGGCCCTTCATCCGGACCTTCAGCTTTTCGGTATCGACGATGGTGCCAAGGTTCATGCGGATCATCCGGGACGTGCGCGGGTCGCGCAGCTGCCACAGGCCATCGCCCCGCTGCATAAGTCGCCGCCAGCGGTCATAGGCGCGCAGCGCATAGCCGCCGGTTGCGCAGAACTCGAGGCAGGCGTCGAAATCGGCGCGGGGCAGGGCGGCGTAGGGACCGGCGCGCGTCACCTCGGCATAGAACGCCCCCGCATCGAACGGCCCGGCGCAGGCGGTGGCAAGGATATGCTGGCACAGCACGTCGAGCGGCCCCGGCCCGCGCGGATCGCCATCGAGGTCATGCGCCTGCACCGCTTGTAGCGCCGCGATGCACTCCACCACCTCGAAGCGGTTGGCGGGCACCAGCATCGCCTTGGACGGCGCGTTGTAGCGGTGGTTTGCCCGGCCGATCCGCTGCACCAGCCGTTTCACGTTCTTGGGCGCGCCGACCTGGATCACCAGATCGACATTGCCCCAGTCGATGCCCAGATCGAGGCTGCCGGTGCAGACGATGGCGCGCAGCACGCCCGCCACCATCGCCGCCTCCACCCGCTCGCGCTGCTCCCGCGCAAGGCTGCCGTGGTGGATGCCGATGGGCAGGTCACCCGTATTCTGCAGCCAGAGGTCGTGAAAGAAGATCTCGGCCTGTGCGCGGGTGTTGTGGAAGATCAGCGTGGTCTGGTGGGCGCGGACCTGATCCAGAATGTCAGGGATCGCATAGCGCCCGCCGCCGCCCGACCAGGGCGGCGGCGCGGTGGTGCGCATCATGGTGATGTCGGGGTCCGGCCCCGGATCGGCATGCAACACGGCGCAGGGCTGCGGGGCAGAGGCCATGAAGCGGGCCAGAGCCGGCGGATCTTCCACCGTCGCCGACAGCCCTACCCGGCGCAGCCCGGGCGCGAGGGTGGCCAGCCGCGCAAGGCCCAGCATCAGCTGATCGCCGCGCTTGCTTTCAGCCAGCGCATGGATCTCGTCCACGATCACCCGCTGCAGCCCGTCGAAGATCCGCGGCGCATCCTCATAGCTCAGCAGCAGCGCGAGGCTTTCGGGCGTGGTCAGCAGGATCTGTGGCGGGTCGGCGCGCTGGCGCTTGCGCTGTGTGGTGGTGGTGTCGCCGGTGCGGTCCTCGACCCGGATCGGCAAGCCCATCTCGGCAATCGGCGCGGTGAGGTTGCGGCGGATGTCGGCGGCCAACGCCTTCAGCGGCGAGATGTAGAGAGTATGCAGCCCCGGGCGTGGCGCGGAGGCCAGTTCCGCCAGCGTCGGCAGGAAGCCCGCAAGCGTCTTGCCGCCCCCCGTGGGCGCGATCAGCAGCAGGGCGGGTTCCCCGGCGCGGGCCAGCATCTCCGTTTGATGCGGGTGCAGCGACCAGCTCCGGGCGGCGAACCAGTCGGTGATGGGGGGCGGCAGGCTGTTCATGCCGCAGAAGATAAGGTGCGGCGACGCAACTTGGCAGGGGTCTTGCCACCGAAAGCCGGGGCCCTTATCCCGGAGCAACCTTCAACGGCCCCGGACCCCTGATGCTGATCTCCTACGCACAGTCCCTCGTGCTGTTTGCCACGCCCAAGACCGGCTCCACCGCGCTGGAATACGCGCTGGCGCCCAGTTGCGACGTGCGGCTGACCGGCGCCCCGGCGCGCCGGCACACGAACATGCGCACCTATGAGGCGCGGATGGAGCCGAAGGTGCGCGCGCTCTGCCCCGAGGAACCGGATCTGGTGGCACTGGTGCGCGAGCCGCTCGACTGGCTGGGCAGCTGGTATCGCTACCGCGCCCGGCCGGGGATGAAGGCCCCGCAGAACAGCACTCGCGGCATGAGCTTTGAAGAGTTCATCGCGGGCTATCTCTCGGATACCCCGCCGCAACCCTCGCGGCTCGGCTCGCAAACCGACTTCATGGCCCGCGCGGATGGCAGCTGCGGCGTGACGGCACTGTTCCCGTATGAGCGCTTCGATGAGGCCGCCGCCTATCTGCGGCGCAAGCTGGAAACTGTGGCAGAACCCGATGCGGTGAACGTCTCGCCCGTCGCCGAGCTGGCCTTGTCGCCGGAGCTGGAGGCTCGGCTGCGCGAGGAGCGGACCGCGGACTTCGCGCTGCACCAGCAGGCGCTGGCGGGCTGGGACGCGCTGGCGGCGCGGATCGGCCTATAGCACCATCGGCGCCTGAGCCTTCAGTGCTCCACCTCTGAATCGTCCACGAACATGTTGGCCCAGGCCCGGTCGATCAGCTCGGGCGACATCTGGTGCGGGATGCCCTCGAACTCGCAGATGGCGATCATCTGGTCGATCAGGAACACCGGCTGGTAGTTGGCATAGACGTTGTCGATGGTCGGGTACTTTACCTTCAAGAGGTGGATCAGCGCCTTTTCGTTCAGTGGCACCCGCTTCTTGCGCGCGACGAGCGCGAAGATCTTCAGGAAGTTCTCCTGGCTCGGCCCGTCGATCTTGATCTTGAAGAAGATCCGCCGCAGCGCGGCCTTGTCGAAGATGCTGTTGGGGTGGAAGTTGGTGGAGAAGATCACCAGCGTGTCAAAGGGCACCTCGAACTTCTCGCCCGATTGCAGGGTCAGGATGTCCTTGCTTTCCTCCAGCGGCACGATCCAGCGGTTGACCAGCTTCTGCGGCGGCTCTGCTTGTCGGCCAAGGTCATCGACGATGAACACGCCCCCGGTGGATTTCAGCTGCAGGGGCGCGGTATAGGTCCGCGCCGTGGGGTTGTAGGTCAGGTCCAGCATCTCCAGCGTCAGCTCGCCCCCGGTGATCACCGTCGGGCGGTCGCACAGCACATAGCGGGTGTCGAAGCGGTTGGCGTTTCGGCGAAGTGTTGTCGCATCCTCCACCGCGGCCTCGGCGGAGGAATGCACGATCGGGTCATAGACGGTGATGACCTGCCCGGAATATTCGATGGCCAGCGGCACATAGATCCGGTCGCCGAGGGCGTCGCGGATGCCGTTGGAAATGCTCGACTTGCCGTTGCCGGGCGGGCCATACATCAGTACCGACCGGCCAGAGCCCACTGCCGGGCCCAGCTGGTCCAGCAAAGCGGGCGGCAGGATCAGGTGTCCCATCGCCTTTGTCAGCTGCGCGCGGGTCAGGGTGATGTTGCGGATCGACTGCCGCATGATCTGTTCGCGGTAGCTGTCCATCGGAACCGGCATCGCGCCGAAATACTCCGACTGCGCGAGGGCATCCAGCGCGCGGGCCTTGCCGGCATCGGTCAGCTGATAGCCCATCGCACTGCCCGAGGTGGCGTGCAGCGTGCCCGTCGCCTCCAGCAGGCGCTGGCTGCGCGCGAGGTCCACCAGCTCTTGCGCCACGCTGACCTGCACGCAGCAGATGCGGGCGATATCGGGGACCAGTTCAAGGTTCATCCGGAACATGGTCTTCAGGAGGATGTCCCGCATCATCACCATCGACAGCCCGGTTTCGGCCATCGTGCGCGGGGCGGGCGGGGCGGTGACGGCGGTGGCCTGCATGTTCATGCGGATGTCCCTGACTGCGCTTGGCTACTGCGCTTGGCTTTTGTACGATTCTATCTGCGGGGGGAGCGTCCAACAATGGAAATGCACCGCATCCTTCGCGGCCGGGGTCTGTCGGTGACCGCTGGCAGGCAATCGTTTCGCAAAGCTGCGGGCGCCGCCGCCTGGGCGGCCCAGCCTGCTTGGCGGACCTCGCTTTATATCTTGCTTGGGAAGAACGCCCCGTATGTCTCGGGGAAGGCCGCGAAAATCAGATAGCACACCACGGTTCCCGCAATGGCGAGGCCCATCGGGAAGTCCTTGCGCGTCCAGCTGACCCAGTCGGGCGTTTGCTGGCGCACGGCGGGGATGGAGCGGGCGATGCGGTGCATGGTGAAGGCGCCCAGCAAGAAGGCGGCGAAGAGCGGCGGGATCAGCGGCGCCTGCTCTACCGCCACGAAGGGCGCGGCGGCCGCGGCGAACTTCACATCACCGGCGCCGACCCCGGCGACGAGGTGCAAGATGAACCCGACGGCCAGGATCACCACGTAATGCAGCCAGCGCCAGGCCCAGACCTCGACCGGCAGCACCAGAAATCCCGCCACCGCAAAGATCACCAGCAGCAGCCGCCCCGCACCATTGCGGATCTTCATGAACTTGAGGTCCGACCAGCAGACATGCAGCGCCACTGGCGTCACCAGAACCAGAAACACCAGCGCCGCAGTCTGCGGGGAAACGCCCAGCATCGCTTAACCCTGCCCGCCGGCTTCCAACGCCCCGAGAGCGCGGACCGCTTCCTCGAAATGCTGGGGATGGGTCTCGATGGCGTCCCGCAGAAGGCCCTTGCCGATGGTGACATCGCCCTGCTTGATCGCCGACAGCGCGGCCGTATACAGCAGCATCGCCCGTTCGGTCTGGTTCATCTGCACGATGGGCATGTCATATTTGCGCTGCCCGGCCCGCGCCATGATCAGATTGTTCTTGGCGGTGAACAGCCCCTCGTCATGGGTCAGCGCCTCGTTGAACAGCTTTTCGGCACCAGCGAAGTCGCGGCGGTTCAGCTTGGAATAGCCCCAGTTGTTCAGGACGTTGGCGGGCCGGGTCGTCAGCCCCGCAGCGATTTCATAGAAGCTGTCGGCCTTGGCCCAGTTCTTGTTGCTGTCGGCGACCATCGCTTCCAGCCGGTAGCGCTCATAGGTCTCATGCGTTGGCGGCACCTTGTTCAGCTCTGCCTCGGCGCGCTTCCAGTCGCCTGCGCGGATCAGGGTGTCGGCATACTCGACGCGGTCATCCGCCGTGCCCTCGGGGCTGGCGATGATCTGGGTCCAGAGCGCGGCCGCCTCGGTCGGGCGCTTGGCGCGCACCAGCGACCGGGCAAGCCCCCGGCGCAGGTCGATCCGGTCGGGCTGTTCCGACGTGGCGCGCTGGAAATAGGCGACTGCCTCATTCGGGTCGGCCACGGTCAGCATGATGTCGTTGAGGTTGGTTTCGTCAATGACGTTGACGCTTTTCACGGCGCGTTCGACATCAGCGTCAGAGGTGCCCCCACAGCCAGACAACAGGGCCGCCGCGCCAAGGCACAGCGTCAGCAACACGGGGTGGCGCATCATTGGCGTCCTTATAACTGCTCGACCTCGGGCGCGCCCAGCAGCAGGTATTCCCCATAGCCGCGACGAACCAGCTTGTAGTTTGTTATATCTTTGGGCTCATCATACGCCGTATTTTCAATCTGCGCGAGCGCCAGGCGCAGATTTTCGCGGATGGCGTCTGATTCGCCACTGTCGAGCGCATAGGCGGTGCGGAACACGCGGCTGGCCTCGGCCGGCTCGCCCATTTCCATCAGCGCGACGCCAAGGTTGTTCCAGGCCGGGACGAAGCGTTCGTCCTCATCAATGGCGCGGCGCAGCATCGCCTCGGCCTGACCCAGCCGCCCCAGCCGCAGATTGGCCGACCCGATGGCCGACAGCACATCAACAGTTGCCCCCATGGTGCCGGCCGCGCGGTAATAGGCGCGCAGCGCGAGATCGTATTCGCCCGCCTCCATCAGCCGGTGGCCGACGGTCAGCCCGTCCACCGCCTCGCCGCGGCCGCGTCCCGAGGGCGCATAGGGATCGCCGCCCCCCAAAGGCAAACCGCCCGTCGATTGACAGGCGGCGAGCAGACATGTGGCTGCAAGGGCCAGTGCCCTGCCAAGGATCATTCAATTACCGCATGCTTTCGAACAGCCCCAGCATAGAATGAATCGACGGCCCCACAAGGATGATCAGCAGCGGCGGCACGGTGAACATCATCGTGCCAAGGGTGATCTTGGTGGGCAGCTTGTTGGCCAGTTCCTCGGCGCGCATCACCCGCTTGTCGCGCATGTCGGCGGCATAGACGCGTAGCGCGTCGGCGATCGAGGTGCCGAAGGTCTGCGACTGGATCATCACGGTGACGAAGGACGAGATGTCGGGCAGGCCGGCGCGTTCGGCAAAGCCGCGCAGAACGGTGGCCTTTTCCTTGCCGGCCTTCACCTCATAGGCGACCATCTCGAACTCTTCGGCCAAGGCGGGGAAGCCTGCCTCCAGTTCCTTGGCCACGCGGATGATCGCTTGATCGACGGACTGGCCAGCCTCGACGCAGACCAGAAGCATGTCCAGCGCGTCGGGGAAGCCGTTCTGCATTTCCTTCTGCCGGCTCTCGACGCGTTTATCGACCCAGTAGCGCGGCAGGTAATAGCCCGCGACCGCCGGCCCCAGCGTGTAGAGGATCATGTAGGTCGACGACATCTGGCCGTTCTGGGATTTGATCAGCGTGTAGATGACGCCCAGGATCAGCAGCCCGATCCCCAGCACGAACTGTGCGGCGTGGAAGGTGCGCACCGCCGATTTGCCGCGATAGCCGGCGCGGGTCAGCTTCAGTCGCGCCGAAGTCATTTCCTCTTCGTTCTGCGGTTCGAGGAAGCCCGCGAATTTCTCCAGCTTGTCGGTCTTGCCCGACCGCAGCATCTTGCGCGCCGGCTCTTTGGCGCGGGCGGCGGCTTGGGCGTTCAGATTGCTCTGCCGCAGCTTTTCCAGCGGGTCGGGGGACTTGCGCATCATCAACGGCAGCATGGCAAGGATCAACAGCAGGCCCAGCCCGCCCACCGCATAAAGCGGACCAAGCGGGCCAAGATTGGCGATCAGTGCTGCATTGAGGTCGATGAACAGCTGCACGTTTCTAAACCTTGATGTTGGTCATGATCTTCATGAACAGGACGTTGATTCCCAGCAGGGTGGCCACCACCAGCGCGGCGGGAACGAAGATTGCGGTTTCCTTGACCTCGTCGAAATAGTCCGGCTTGCCGACCTGGATTGCGACCAGTGCCACCAGCGGGAAGGCCGACAGGAACATGCCCGACCATTTCGCCTCGGCAGTGATCGCCTTCACCCGGCGGAACAGCCGGAACCGCGCGCGGATCACCTTGGCGAGCCCGTCAAGGATCTCGGCCAGGTTGCCGCCCGCCTGCTGCTGGATCGTCACCGCGACGGCCAGGAAGCGCAGATCCTGCATATCCATCCGCTCGGCCAGCGATTTCAGGCTTTCGGTAACGTCGCGGCCATAGGCGGCCTCGTCCGCGATCATCCCAAATTCGGTGCCAAGCGGGTCTGCAACCTCTTTGGCGACGATCTGGATGGCCGAGGAAAACGGGTGCCCCACGCGCAGCGAGCGCACCATCAGCTCGATTGCGTCAGGCAGTTGTTCCTCAATCATGGTCAGGCGCTTGGTGGCCTTGCCGTTGACCCAGAAATAGACACCGCCCACGCCCATCACGATGGCGATCACGGATCGTACGCCGGGTTCTGCGTCGGTGCCGATGCTGAGCCCGACATAGGCGACGGCCGACAGCAGTGCCATCACCAGCAGCAGTTGTTGGGGCGAGAAGGCGATGTTGGCCTTTTGCGCCTTTGCGGCGAGTATCGAATAGAGCGGGATGCCGCGTGCTTTCAGATGCTGGCTGGCCTCCTTGCGCAGCTGTTCCAGAACCTGCTCACGCGGGCCGCCCTTTTCCAGCAGGTCGAGCCGGCGGTTCACGCGGGCGTTGAGGCTGATCGATTTGCCGAAGACCAGAAGATACAGGCCCTCGACCAGGAACAGTACCGCGACGAATATCAGGGCATAGATGATGGGGGCCGGGCTGATGGGCATGGCGATGTCTCCTCAGACCGCGGGTTCATAGATCGAGGCGGGCAGGTCATAGCCCCATTGCCGGAAGCGCTCGGCATAGTGTGACCGGATGCCGGTGGCGGTGAAACGCCCGATGATCTTGCCCGACGGTTCCATCCCCAGCCGCTCGAAGCGGAAGATTTCCTGCATCGAGATGACGTCGCCTTCCATGCCGGTGATCTCGGTGATCGAGACCATGCGGCGGCTGCCATCCTGCAGGCGGCTGGCCTGCACGATCAGGTTGACGGCGGCGGCGATCTGGCTGCGCACGGCCTTGATCGGCATCTCGATCCCGGCCATCGCTACCATGTTCTCCAGCCGGCTGATGCCGTCGCGGGCAGAGTTGGCGTGGATGGTGGTCATGGATCCGTCATGGCCAGTGTTCATGGCCTGCAGCATGTCGATCACTTCCTCGCCTCGGGTCTCGCCGACGATGATCCGGTCGGGGCGCATCCGCAGCGCGTTGCGCAGACAGTCGCGCTGCGTGACGGCGCCCTTGCCCTCGACGTTGGGCGGGCGGCTTTCCATCCGGCCGACATGGACCTGCTGCAACTGCAGTTCGGCCGTATCCTCAATGGTCAGGATGCGTTCGCTGTTGTCGATGAAGCTGGACAGGGCGTTGAGCGTGGTGGTCTTGCCCGAACCGGTGCCACCCGAGACGATCACGTTCAGCCGGGTGGACACGGCAGCTTGCAGATAGGCGGCCATCTCTTCGGTGAAGGCGCCAAAGCGGACCAGATCGTCGATGGCCAGCTTTTCCTTCTTGAACTTCCGGATCGAGACCAGCGACCCATCGACGGCCACCGGCGGCACCATCGCGTTGAAGCGGCTGCCATCGGCCAGGCGGGCATCGACATAGGGATTGGATTCATCGACGCGCCGGCCCACGGCCGACACGATCTTGTCGATGATCCGCAGCAGGTGGCGTTCGTCCTTGAAGGTGATGTCGGTCAGCGTCAGCTTGCCACCGCGTTCCACGAAGATCTGCTGCGGACCGTTCACGAGGATGTCGTTGACGCTGTCATCCTTCAGCAAGGGTTCCAGCGGGCCAAGGCCCATCACCTCGTCATACAGCTCCTGCACCAGCGTGTAGCGTTCGTCCTTGTTCAGGACGACGCTCATCTCTTCCAGCGCCTCGGTGGTGATCGCGCTGATCTCTTGGCGCAGATCGGCCTCGGTGGCATGTTCCAGCGCCGACAGGTTCAGGTCATCCAGCAGCCGCTTGTGCAGTTGCACCTTCAGCTCGGACAGCTTCTCTTTGCGCTTCTTCTCCTTGTCCGCAGCGATGGCTTGCGCCGGCGCCTGCTGCACCTGCGTGTCTGCCTTGCGGCTCACGACGGGGCGTTGCTGTTGCCCTGCACTGGCGGGCGCCGCCGGCGCCGCCTGCACCTTGGCAGCGGGCGCCATCGGCACGGCCCCGGGGGCGGTGGGCTTCTTGTAGCGCGAGAACATCGTGGGCACCTATTCCTGTACTGTGGACCAGAGGCGGGCGTTCAGACCTTGCCGGCCTCTGCAGCGCGGTTGAGGTCGAACAGCGATTTCGCCAGTTTCTGGATTTCCTTGCGCAGCGGGTTCTTGGCCGCGGCGGTGGCCAGCGGCAGGCCGTGGTCATTGGCCTGCGTCACTTGCCGCCCGCCATCGGGGAGCTGCAATTCGATCGTGATATCAAGGCTTTCGGCCAATCTCTTCACGCGGCCCTTGGCCGAGAGGTCGGTGAACTTCGGCGCCCGGTTCAGCACATAGCGCAGCTTTTCCACCGGCAGCTCTTCGGATTTCAGCGCCCGGATCATCCGCAGCGTGTTCTGGGCAGACCGCATGTCCAACTCGATGGGCACGAAATAGACATGGGCCTGATTCAGCACCGCCTCGGTCCATTGCACCACGGCCGAGGGCATGTCGATCACCACGAAATCGAAATTGTCGCGGGCCACGTCGATCAGGCGGTTGATGTCGTCCGAGGTGACGATGTCCAGCGGCAGCATCTCGGCCGGGGCGGTCAGCACCTGCAGGCGGTCGTGAAAGGTCAGCATCGATTGCAGCAGCGTGTCGCCATCCAGCATCGAGGTGTCGGACAGCATGTCATAAACCGCCTCGCGGCGCGGCAGGTCGAGATAGGTGGCGACGGACCCCATCTGGAAGTCGAAATCCAGCAGGCAGACGCGGGGACCGCCATCCTTGACCAGCGTCGCCAGCTCCCAGGCAAGGTTCACTGCAAAGGTCGAGGCGCCGGTGCCACCGGCCAGCCCATGCACGGGCAGCACAACACCGTCACGCTGGCCGGTCGCCTTGAAGGCGGGCGCGGCGTGGCTGGCGGCGGGATGTGCATGGGTGTGGACAGGCGCGGCGGGGGGTGGTTCTTTCAGCCGCTCGATGGCCTCGTGCAGCGCATTCGCGGGCAGCGGATAGGGCACGAAGTCATCAGCCCCCATCCGCAGCAGGTGGTGCAGGGCGATGGGGCTGATCTCGTCGGCGATCAGGATCACGCGGATGCCCAGATCCCGGGCGCGGCTGATGATGCCGGATACGCGGGTCAGATCGGCCTCATCCTCGGCATCCACCGCGACGGCGATGAACTCCAGGGTCTTCGCCTCGGGCTGGTCCAGGAATTTCAAGGCGTCGGGAAAAGCGAGGTCGCCCCAGCTTTCGCCAAGCTCCGCTTCCATATCCTCGATCAGCAGATCGAAGTTCGCCACATCGCGCGAGACCGTGCAGGCCACGATCGGGGCCGGTTCCGGCTGCAGTGCGGGGGCTGCGTTTCCCATTGCCTCATGTCCTTTTTTACTGCCAGGCGCGATGCGACTCTGGTGTCGTCTCACTCATCCATGCGGTGGAAGGTGGGGGACAATGTAGGCAAGAATGCGGCTTAAAAATCCAAATTGTGCGGAATTTGAAGACGGTGGTGGTCTGATCGGGGCTGCGAAACAGCTCTCTGGGCGCTGTGAGGCTATCCGTTCTGCTCGGGGGGAGCGTTACTCGCCGCCGCCCGCGCCGCCTGCTTCGCCGCCCACTGCGGATATAGGCACAGCGCTGGCGACATATTCGCGGAAGATCACCTCGGCATATTTGCCGTTCAGCACCGTCGGATGGTTCGCAACAAAGCCCGACACTTCCGTGACGGTGCGGCGGTTGCGTTGCTCTGGCCCCTGGCTCAGCACCAAGGGCTGGGTTTCGCCATAGGAAACAACCGCCTCCAGCCGCGAACGGCTGATGCCAAGCGTCGAGAGATACCCCACGACGGCCCGGGCGCGGCGCATCCCCAGCGATTTGTTGTAGGCGTTGGAGCCGACAAGATCGGTATGCCCATAGACACGGAAGCGCAGCTCGGGGAACTGGCGGATGAAATCGGCCTGCCGGCGCAGCGCAGCTTGCGCATTGCCGTCCAGCGCGGCGCTGTTGAAGGCGAAGGTCACCATCGCCGGCACTTCCGCGGCAAATCGTTGCGTGAGGCTGATGGAATAGGACCTGTCGCCGCTCTGGATCATCGTGTTGTTCATGGTGGCGTTGCCGAAGTTGGCTTCGGTTCCGTCGATCTTGCCGCCCACCTCTGTCACCGGGTCACAGGCGGCGAGCGCGGTCAGCGCCAGCGGAAGCACGATCAAGCTGCGAAAGCGCATCCGGTCACTCCATGACATAGCCGTAAGACCCCGTGAAATCCTGCTTGGCGACTTCGGCCGCTGCGCCCGTGGTCTTGCCACGCAAGAACAGGTCGGCCTCGGTCGGGATCCGCACCCTGTCCGTCGGCAGGGCCAGCGCATCGCCGCGGGTCGGGGTGACCAGATGCGGGGTGACGATGATCACCAACTCTGTCTGGCGGCGTTCATATTCGGCGCTGCGGAAAAGCGCGCCCAGAACCGGGATGTCGCCCAGCCACGGCACCTGGCTGTTCAGGTCGTTGAAATCGTCCTGCAGCAGGCCGGCGATGGCAAAGCTTTCGCCGTCGCGCATCTCGACCGTGGTCTTGGTCTCGCGACGCTTGAAGGCGTTGACCGAGAAGCCGCCGTTCTGCACCGTCACCGTGGTGTCGATGGCCGAGACCGATGCCGACATTTCCAGGTTGATGATGTCGCCATCGATGACCCGCGGAATGAAGGCCAGTTCCACGCCGAAGGGTTTGTATTCGATGGCGATGGACCCTTCGTCATCTACCACCGGGATCGGGTATTCGCCGCCCGCAAGGAAGCTTGCCTCCTGCCCCGACAGGGCCGTCAGGTTCGGCTCTGCCAGCGTGCGGACCATGCCCTTGGATTCCAGCGCCTCAAGCAAGATGCCCATCTCGAAGCTGCCGCGGGTCAGCACTGCGCCAAGCGCGCCGGCGGCCGCAGTCGTCACGGTGCCGCCACCGACCAGGTTGTTGATACCGTCGATGTTGCCCGATGCGCCGCTGACACCACTGCTTCCCGAGGCACCGAAGCCCAGCGAAGCAGACAGGTTCTTCGACACCGACCGCTGCATTTCGGCAAAGCGGACCTGCAGCATCACTTGCTGGGTGCCGCCCACATTCATGAGGTTCGACACGCGCTCGGGCGCGTAGCGCTGCGCCAGTTCCAGCGCGCGGTCCAGCGATCCGATCGACGAGACCGTGCCCGATAGCACGATGCCGTCATTGGCGGTGCGCACCTCGATCGTCTCGCCCGGCAGCACCTGGCGCAGGCGCTCCTTGAATTCGGCGATGTCGGGGGTGACCTGCACCTCGACATTGGTCATCAGCCTGCCATCGGCGCTCAGCAGCGTCAGCGTGGTGCGGCCTGGGGCCTTGCCCAGAACGTAGATGGAACGGTCGGAGAGGGTCGAGATGTCGGCGATGCCGGGATTGGCGATGGAGAGTTCCGCGAAGGGGCTTTCGGATTCGACAACGACCGCGCGGTTCATCGGCACCGCCAGCGGGGTCGAGACCGACCCGCTCATCACCCGCAGCACCTCGGACCGGGCCATTGGCACCGCCACCATGGTAGCGGCAAGCCCTATGAGGCCGGCCCTGACAACATTTCCAATCATCCGCTGACCCTGCCTCTCGATCACGCCTCTGCCGGGTCTTGCCGCCCGAATTTTCGCCAGAATGCGCGAGAAGTGGTTTTTTTGCAAGAATCAACCTGTTGCAGGCCGACATTTACGTAAAACGCCGCAGGAGCTGCCTATCTATCGCCGGGAAAAACGGGCGCTCCACCAGATGCTGTGCCGCCAAAAGAGGCCTTCCGGCCCCGATCAGGCCCGGTTCAGCACTTAGTTGGTGCAGGGGATCTTGGTTTCCACGCTTTGGCCGCCCTTGTTGGTGCGGATCGTGCAGACCTTCTCGGCCTCGACCTCGATCACCGGCGCTGCTGACACACCCAGCAGCTGATCGCGGTTCACCTCGACCTCGCTGAACAGGCTGTCATCGTTGCTGCCGACCAGCGCCAGCGTCAGTCGGCCCGTGGATTGCGCCAGCGTCAGCGCCGCAACCTGCATCGGTGTCGCCTCGATGGTGACGGTGCGGGCGATCTGGGCCAGGTCGGCCTGATCGGAGTCCGACCGCTGGTCGACGGCGATCAGCCGCACGGTTGAATCGATCAGTTTGGTAACATCCTGCCCCTGCTGGGTGCCGGTCCAGTACACGTCTACCCGGTCGCCGGGGCGCAGAAAACCCGACACGCCGCTGCTGACATCGACCTGGATGGTGAAGGCGCGCATCCCGCGGGTCAGCCGCGAGGTCAGTCCCGCATCCTCGCCCGGCTCGGTGACCTTGACGGCCAGTACCGGCTCGTAGGTTTCCAGCGCGCGCAGCACGATCCGTGTGCCGGGCGCGCCCTCGGGGAACAGCGCCGCCGCATCGGTGAAGGCGCCTTCCGGGACCGCATTGGCCTGCCACTTGATCTGCACCACGTCTTCAGGGGTCAGCGGATCGCCATATTTCTTGGGGGAGTTGACCACGAGGATATCGACCAGCGGCACTGCACTGGCCTGGGCGGCGCGCAGCAAATCGCGCTCAGCCTGTGTCTGCGCGATATAGCCCTGCGCCATATAGACCGCAAAGCCGGCAAGCCCGACGCCTATGATCAGAACCAGACCAAAAACCATCCTCATGACGTCATCCTTCTGCTCTTTGCGATGCGGCGTGTTGCGGATTGCGGAAGCTCCGGCCTGCATCGGGTGTAGATATGCTGCGCGATTGCGGCAGAAACTTGGTGGAAGCGTGCCTAGGCAGGGGTATTTCGGGGCGGGTGCCTGACGCGTAGCTGCTCGTTTGCCGGTACGGTCCCTGTGTTGCGCGACTCCCGGAACGCAAAGGGACCGCACCTTGCGGTGCGGTCCCTGCAGCCCCGGCGCGTTGCGACGCGGAGTAGTTGTTTCACTCTGCCGCGATGGTGGTGTTCGTACCGACGTTGGTGAGCGAGGTGCCGATATCGGTGGTCAGATCGCCCACGCCGCTGTTGATCGCGGTCATGGCGGCGATGGCGAGGCCGACGACGGCGGCGGTCAGCACGACCCAGTCAACGGTGACGGCGCCGTCTTCGTCGTTGCGGAAGTTCTTGAACAGGTTGATCAGTTTCATGGTGTCTCTCCAGGGTTCACTCGTTGCTGCCTCCCGCCCCGGATCGTCCGGGCTGGCCTCGCCTTGGCCCGTCCCCGCTGCGGTATGAAGGTGTTTTGCCGGGGGATCGTGGCGCGATTGGGGCGCTTCCGGTGCATTTTCAGTTCGTTTTCACGCTGATTTTGCGGTTACGCGCTCGATTTCCGGGGGCTGAAAGGTCAGCAGAAACGCAAAGGGACCGCACCTTGCGGTGCGGTCCCTGCAGCCCCGGCGCCTTGCGACGCGGAGTAGTTGTTTCACTCTGCCGCGATGGTGGTGTTCGTACCGACGTTGGTGAGCGAGGTCCCGATATCGGTGGTCAGATCGCCCACGCCGGTGTTGATCGCGCCCATCGCGATGATCCCGAGGCCGACGACTGCAGCGGTCAGCACGACCCAGTCAACGGTGACAGCGCCGTCTTCGTCGTTGCGGAAGTTCTTGAACAGGTTGATCAGTTTCATGGTGTCTCTCCTGGTGTTTGCTCGTTGTTGTCTCGCCCGCCCCGGATCTTTCGGGCCGGCCTATGAATGGCCCGTCCCCGCTGCGGTATGAGGATGTTTTGCCCCCGGAACGTGGCGCGATTGGGGCGAGGTAAGGGTATTTTAGCGGGATTACCGCGACTGTTCCGGGGCGGCGGCGGGCGCCGTGCGGAACCAGTGGCGCAAGGGGCGAAATTTTGCGACACTGGCAGCAATCAAAGCGGGCAGGGAAACTGCCTGAACCGAAACGAGCAGTCAGCAGCAGGACGCGCAATGTCGCGGCACGTGGCACGGATCATGGCGCTTTGCGCGGGCCTTGGGCTTGCGCCGATGGCGGCGGAGGAAACTCCGGCGCCCTATCCCGACTTCACGTTCAAGCGCATCGGCGTGCCGCAGGCGGGCCAGAAGCGCATCACCGTGCAAATCGACCCGGCCGAGCAGGCGCGGATGCTCGCGGCGGTTCAGCCCAAGCCCGATACGCCGATGCCGACGGGGGCTGCGGCGGCGGGCCTCGGCGGAGCGCCGGTGGGGGCCTATGACTGGTACTGGGGCCTTGTGTCACCCTCGCTGGGGGACAAGGCGGGCCGCTTCCCCAAGGCGGTGGCGGCGCTGGCGCAGGGGCCGGGCGGGGCCATCGTCGGCGCGCCGCGGATGCAGCATATGCAGGAGATTGCCCGCCTGCATGGCGCCGATATCCTGATGGCGACCATCGGCACCGAAGTGTCGCCTGCGCTGGTGCTGGCGGTGATCGGGGTGGAGAGTGGGGGGCGGGCCGAGGCCGTCTCCTCTGCCGGGGCTGTGGGGCTGATGCAGCTGATCCCGGCGACGGCGAGCCGGTTCGGCGTGGCCGATTCCACCGTGCCGGGGCAGAACATCAAGGGCGGCGTCGCCTATCTGGACTGGCTGATGAAGGAATTCGACCGCGACCCGCTGATGGTGCTGGCCGCCTACAACTCCGGCGAGAATGCGGTCAAGAAGAACGGCGGGGTGCCGCCCTATGCCGAGACGCGCGACTATGTGCCGAAGGTGCTGGCCGCCTGGTCGGTGGCGCGGGGCCTGTGCCTGACGCCGCCGGAGCTGGTCTCCGACGGCTGCGTGTTCGGGGTGCGCGGCTAGACCTGGAAAACGTCGGCCCAGTCCGGGTGCTTCGCGCGCCAACGGTTCACGAAGGGGCAGAGCGGCACGATCCTGACCCCCTCTGCCCGCGCATCCGTCACCAGCCGCAGCGCCAGCGCGTTGCCCGCGCCGGTGCCGCGAAAGCTGTCCGGGACGCCGGTGTGATCGGCGATGATCAGCGTCGGCGTGGTGATGGAATAGGTCAGCTCTGCCTCTTCGCCGCCGCGGCGTATAACGTATCGGCCGCGGCTGCCGTCGATCTCGCGCGTGATCTCAGTCAACGATCGTGGCCTCGGTTGCAGCGCGCACCTGCTCTTCGGTGACGCCATCGGCGATCTCGAGCAGCTTCAGCCCGCCTTCGACCACATCGAACACCGCCATGTTGGTGATGATCCGGTCCACCACAGCCTTGCCGGTCAGCGGCAGGGTGCAGTCCTTCAGCACCTTCGAATCGCCATGCTTGCTGGTGTGATCCATCACGACGACCACGCGGCCGACGCCCGCCACAAGATCCATCGCGCCGCCCATGCCCTTGACCAGCTTGCCCGGGATCATCCAGTTCGCAAGGTCGCCCTTTTCGGACACTTCCATCGCGCCGAGGATCGCCATGGCGATCTTGCCGCCGCGGATCATCGCAAAGCTTTGCGCAGAGTCGAAATAGGCCGAGTGCGGCAGTTCGGTGATGGTCTGCTTGCCGGCGTTGATCAGGTCGGGATCGACCTCATCCTCGGTCGGGAACGGGCCCATGCCCAGCATCCCGTTTTCCGATTGCAGGGTCACGGTCATGCCCTCGGGGATGTAGTTCGACACCAGCGTCGGAATGCCGATGCCAAGGTTCACATACATCCCGTCCTGCAGCTCTTTCGCCGCGCGGGCAGCGATCTGGTTGCGGTCCCACATCAGACAGACTCCTTGTTCCGCACGGTGCGATTCTCGATCCGCTTCTCATGCTCGCCCTGGATGATGCGGGTCACATAGATGCCGGGCAGGTGGATGGTGTCGGGGTCGAGGCTGCCGACCGGCACGATCTCTTCGACCTCGACCACGCAGACCTTGCCGCAGGTGGCGGCGGGCGGGTTGAAGTTGCGCGCGGTCTTGCGGAAGACGAGGTTGCCCGAGGTGTCGGCCTTCCAGGCCTTGACGATGGAGAGGTCGGCGACGATGCCGCGCTCCAGCACATAGGTCACGCCGTCGAAGTCCATGTGGGGCTTGCCCTCGGCGATCACGGTGCCGACGCCGGTCTTGGTGTAGAAGCCGGGAATGCCGGCGCCGCCGGCGCGCATCCGTTCGGCCAGCGTGCCTTGCGGGTTGAATTCCAGCTCCAGCTCGCCCGACAGGTATTGCCGCATGAACTCGGCATTCTCGCCAACGTAGGAAGAGATCATCTTCTTGATCTGCCGGGTCTGCAGCAGGATGCCGAGCCCGAAATCATCCACGCCGCAATTGTTCGAGGCGACGGTGATGTCCTTGGTGCCGGCGTCCTTGATCGCGTCGATCAGCAGCTCGGGAATGCCGCAGAGGCCGAAGCCCCCCGCAGCGATGAACATGCCGTCGAACAGCAAGCCGTCCAGCGCCTCTGCCGCATTGGCATAGACCTTCTTCATCCGTGATCCTCCCCGCACTACATTGGCAAACTTGTGGCAAGCCGGTCTGCACGTGTCAATCGCCGCCGCGCAGCAAGGGCGGCGGCGATGGGGTCAGTCCTCGGTGGCAGCCGGCTTAGGCTTGGCTGGAGCCTTCGGTTTCGCGGCAGCTTTGGGTTTGGCCGCGGCCTTGGGCTTGGCAGCAGCCTTCGGCTTGGCGGGGGCCTTGGTGGCCGCATCGCCGTCCGCCGCTGCGGCCTTCGCCTTGGCGGGCGCCTTCTTGGCGGCGGGCTTCTTTGCAGGCGCCTTGGCCTTGGTAGTCTTGCCCTTGCCGCCCTTCGACGCCTTGGCAGCGACCAGTTCCAGCGCCTCGTCGAAGGTGATGCTCTCCGGTTCCATCTCCTTGGGCAGGGTGGCGTTGACCTTGCCCCATTTGATGTAGGGCCCATAGCGGCCCGGCATCACCTGCAACGGCCCGCCCGAGGGATGTTCCCCCAACTCGCGCAGCGGTGCCGCCGCAGCCCCGCGCCCGGCGCCGCGCGAGAATTTCTGCGCCAGAACCTCGACCGCCCGGTTCATGCCGATGATGAACACCTCATCGACCTCGGGCAGGTTCGCATAGGTGGAGTTGTGCTTCACATAGGGGCCAAAGCGGCCGATCCCGGCCTCGACCGGGGCGCCGTCCTCGGGATGGGTGCCGATCAGCCGCGGCAGGTCCAAGAGCAAGATGGCGCGGGGCAGGTCGATGCTTTCGGGCGACCAGCCCTTGGGCAGGCTCGACCGCGGCGGCTTGGGCGCCTCGGCCGTGGCCTCGCCCCGCTGCACGTAAGGCCCAAAGCGCCCCGCGCGCAGGCTGATCGGCAGGCCGGCCTCGTCATGCCCCAGAAGCTTGCCATCGCCGCTGAGGTTCATGCCCTCCTCACCGCCGGGCTGCGAGATGGGGCGGGTGTAGCGGCAATCGGGGTAGTTGGAGCAGCCGATGAACGCCCCGCCGGACCGTGCCGTCTTCAGGTTCAGCCGCCCTTTGCCGCAGGTTGGGCAGACCCGCGGATCGGTGCCATCCTCGCGCGCCGGGTAGAGGTGCGGGGCGAGGAAGTCGTCGATCCGCTCCAGCACCTCGGTGATGCGCAGATCGGCGGTTTCGGCGATGGCGGCCGAGAAGTCGCGCCAGAACCGGGCGAGCACGTCCTTGTAGTCGCGGCTGCCATTGGTGATGTCGTCGAGCTCGCCTTCCAGATCGGCGGTGAAGTCATACTCCACATAGCGGCGGAAGAAGTTGGTCAGGAAGGCCGTCACCAGCCGGCCCTTATCCTCGGGGATCAGGCGGTTCTTGTCCTTGCGGACATATTCGCGGTCCTGGATCGTGGTGACGATGCTGGCATAGGTCGAGGGGCGGCCGATGCCGAGCTCTTCCATGCGCTTGACCAGCGTCGCCTCGGTATAGCGGGGCGGCGGCTGGGTGAAGTGCTGCTCGGGCGCGATGGCGCGCTTGTCGACGGCCTCGCCCTGCATGATCTGCGGCAGGCGGGCGCTGTCTTCGCCGTCATCCTCGTCCCGGCCCTCGTCATAGATCTTGAGGAAGCCGTCGAACATCATCACCTGGCCGGTGGCGCGCAGTTCGACCTGCGCATCGCGGCTCACAAGGTCCACGGTCGTGCGTTCCATCCGGGCGGCGGCCATCTGGCTGGCAAGGGTGCGCTTCCAGATCAGGTCATAGATGCGCTTCTGGTCGGTCTCTGTCGCCTTAAGCTTGTCGGGGGACAGGCTCATCTCGGTCGGGCGGATGCATTCATGCGCTTCCTGCGCGTTCTTGGCCTTGTTTTTATACATGCGCGGGCTGTCCGGCACGTAGGTCGGGCCGAAGCGGTCCTTGATCTCGGCCCGCGCGGCCATCACCGCTTCGGGCGCCATGTCGATGCCGTCGGTCCGCATATAGGTGATGTAGCCCGCCTCATAGAGCCGCTGCGCCGCCGACATGCAGGCCTTGGCGCCCATGCCGAACTTGCGGCTGGCTTCCTGCTGCAGGGTCGAGGTCATGAAGGGCGGGTAGGGGTTGCGGGTGGCGGGTTTGGATTCGACCGCCTTCACCGTCAGGTCGCGCGAGGTGACGGCTTGAACAGCGATTTCGGCGGCTTCGGTGGTCGGGATGTCGAACTTGTCGAGCTTCTTGCCGCCCAGAACCGTCAGTTTCGCCTCGAACTCTTGCCCGCGGGGGGTCTGGAGCGTGGCGGTGACCGTCCAGTATTCGCGGGCACGGAAGGCCTCGATCTCCATCTCGCGCTCGACGATCAGGCGCAGGCAGACCGATTGCACGCGGCCGGCGGATTTGGCGCCGGGCAGCTTGCGCCAGAGGACCGGCGAGAGGTTGAAGCCGACGAGATAGTCGAGGGCGCGGCGGGCGAGGTAGGCCTGCACCAGCTCCATGTCGACTTCGCGGGGGTTGGCCATCGCCTCGGTCACCGCAGCCTTGGTGATGGCGTTAAATGTAACCCTGCGAACGGTTTTTCCCTTTTTGATGCTTGAGGCGAGGGCCTCTTGCAGGTGCCAGGAAATCGCCTCGCCCTCCCGATCAGGGTCGGTGGCGAGGATCAGGGTGTCGTCGGTTTTCAGGGCTTCGGTGATCGCGCGGATGTGTTTCTTGCTGTCGGCGGCGATCTCCCACAGCATCTCGAAGCCGTTGTCGGTATCGACCGAGCCGTCCTTGGGGGGCAGGTCGCGGACATGGCCGAAGGAGGCCAGCACCGTATAGTCCGGTCCAAGATATTTGTTGATCGTCTTGGCCTTAGCGGGGGATTCGACTACGACAACGGCCATGAGATCCTCTTCACCTGTGCGCTGCGGACCGTCACCGGGCGGGCCTTGCGCTTTGGCCGCGGAACATGGGGGCTGGGGATAGGGAATGTCAATGTCGCCTGCCGCGCGGCATATGGACCGCATACAGAACCCATACAGATGTCATACATACGATTTGCCACATGGTCCGGGCGCGGGGCGGGGCTGCCGATGAGCGGGGGCCGCGGCGGCGCATGTGGAAACCATGCGGAACCCATGCGGAAACCATGCATACGATTTGCATATCGCGGCGCAGGGCCGGTCAGTTCAGCCGCGCCAGCAGGCCGCCGGGGGCGCGGGCGATGCGGCCTTCGAGCTCCAGCGTCAGCAGTTCGGGGGCGACGGCGGCGGCGGGGATCGCGAGGTCACGGATCAGCTGATCTTCGGCCAGCGGGCTTGGGCCGAGCCGGTCGAGGATCTGGCTGTGGAGCGCGGCGGTTTCCGCGAGGGTTCGGGTCTGGCCGGGGGGCGGTGACTTGGGCCGGGGGCGCGGTTCGGGAGCCGGCGGTTCGTGCAGGGCCGGGGGCGCCGCGATCGGCACGCCGCGGGCGGCCAGCGCCTCGATCACGTCCTCCACGTTGCGCACCAGCACCGCGCCGTCACGGATCAGCGCGTTGCAGCCCCCCGCGCGGGCGTCGACGGGGTGGCCGGGGACAGCCAACACCTCGCGGCCCTGGTCCAGCGCCTCGCGGGCGGTGATGAGGCTGCCGGAGCGCATCGCCGCCTCGACCACGATCACAGCCTCGGACAGGCCCGAGACGATGCGGTTGCGCTGTGGGAAGTGCCGTGCCTGCGGGTCGAGGCCCATCGGCTGTTCCGACAGGCGCAGCCCGCGATTTGCAATCTCGGTGGCGAGTTTGGTGTTTTCGCTGGGGTAGATCACATCGACGCCGCCGGCCTGCACGGCGATGGTTCCGCCCTCCAAAGCCGCCTCATGCGCCGCGGCGTCGATGCCGCGGGCGAGGCCGGAGACGACGGTGAAGCCGGCGCGGGTGAGGCCTTCGGACAGGCGCCGGGCCATGCGCAGGCCGAGGGAGGAGGCGTTGCGGGCGCCGACAAGGGCGACCATCGGGCGGGCGGCGAGGGAGAGGTTGCCGAGCGCCCACATCAGCGGCGGGGCATCGGCGAGTTCGGCAAGGCGGGCGGGGTAGGCGGGCTGGCCCTTGCAGATCAGCCTGGCGCCGGCCTTGCGGGCGGCGGCCATTTCGGCGCGGGCGACACCTTCGGGGCAGGCGGAGTAATCGGTGACGCCGGCGGCGCGGGCAACTTCGGGGAGCGCCTCAAGGGCGGCGATGGCAGAGCCATATTCGCCGAGCAGCCGCCAGAAGGTGATGGGGCCGACCTTGCGGGAACGAATGAGACGGAGCCAGACGAGTTCATCTTCTTCCGTGGTGGGTGGGGTGAAGGGGGTGGGAAGAGAAAACAAACCGTTGTCCATTCGCCGCCCCGCCTCATTCGCAAGCCCGGTATAGCGGACGTAAGGTTAACAAGCGGTTTACGATGAATGATTCGTTTTGGGGGTGTGGGATGCTTGGTTCGGGCGGGAACAGGCGAGGCACTGCCTCGACCCCGCCCGTGCGGGACGGATGCTCCCGGAGCCGCTGGCAGCACGAAACCGGCTGAGGACAGCGCCCGACCTGGCGGGCGAGAAGCGCCCGCCGGGGGCGGGGCGGGCGCTGGCCGGGCCCTTTGGGGGCCCGTCCGGTGCAAATTGCGAAGCCACGGTGTGGCGAAGGCGATGGCCTTCGCCAAGGCAGGGGGTATGGCCCCCCTACGCCGCAGATCCCCCCACCGTCAGCCCGCCGATCAACAGCGTCGGCTGGCCGACGCCGACCGGCACCCATTGGCCGGCCTTGCCGCAATTGCCCATGCCGGGATCCAGCGCCATGTCATTGCCTATGGCGCGGATCTGGCGGAGCGCGGTGGCGCCATCGCCGATCAGGGTGGCGCCCTTCACCGGGTTGCCGACGACGCCGTTCCTGACCCGGTAAGCCTCGGTGCAGGAGAACACGAACTTGCCGCTGGTGATGTCGACCTGCCCGCCGCCAAAGCCGACGGCCCAGATGCCGTCCTTGACCTCGGCCACCACATCCTCGGGGCGGGTCTCGCCGCCCAGCATGTAGGTGTTGGTCATCCGCGGCATCGGTGCATGGGCGTGGCTTTCGCGGCGGCCATTGCCGGTGGGGGCGACGCCCATCAGCCGGGCATTCTGTCGGTCCTGCATGAAGCCGACGAGGATGCCATCCTCGATCAGCACATTGCGGGCCGAGGGCGTGCCTTCATCATCGACGCTGATCGAGCCGCGGCGGTCTGGCAGGGTGCCGTCATCGAGCACCGTCACCCCCGGCGCGGCGATACGCTGGCCCATCAGCCCGGCGAAGGCCGAGGATTTCTTGCGGTTGAAGTCCCCCTCCAGCCCGTGGCCGATAGCTTCATGCAGCAAGATGCCGGGCCAGCCCGGGCCAAGTGCCACGTCCATCATACCGGCGGGGGCGGGTTCGGCATCGAGATTGACCAGCGCGATGCGCAGCGCCTCCCGCGCGACCGATTCCCAATGGCCGCGCTGCAAGAGGCCGCCGAGGCCGAATCTGCCGCCGCCGCCGGCGCTGCCGGATTCGCGGCGGCCGGACTGCTCGACGATGACTGCGACATTCAGACGCGCCATCGGCCGGATGTCGGAGACGATGCCGCCCTCGGGGCGCAGGATCGTCACCTCCTGATGCGATGCAGAAACCGAGGCGGTGACCTGCATCACCCGCGGGTCGAGGGCGCGGGCGAAGGCGTCGATCTCGCGCAAGGTATCAAGCTTGGCCGAGAAGATCGCATCGGCCATCGGGTCGGCATCGCTGTAGAGTCGGCGGTTGGTGCCGGCCGGGGCAGGGGCGAGCGTGCCGCCGCCATTGCCGACCGCCAGACGGGCGGTTTCGGCGGCACGGCGCAGCGCGGGTTCGGATATTTCGGTGGAATGGGCGTAGCCTGCGACCTCACCCAGCACCGCGCGCAGGCCGAATCCTTCGCTGGCGTCATAGCTGGCGCTGCGCACGCGCCCGTCATCGAAGACCAGGGATTCAGACCTTGTGCGCTCAAGAAACAGCTCGCCATCCTCGGCGCCCAGGGTTGCCGCACGCAGGACCACCAGCGCCTGTTCCTTGTCCAGATGGGTGTCGAAGGGGGAGAATTGCTGCGCCTGCATGTGTATTTCCTCGTCCATGATCTGGATCAAAAGCGTCACCCTGTCGCACGGTTTCGCTTGTCGCCTTGGGGACAATATGATTTTAGAATCCCGTCTTACAACGCGCCTTGCGAAATGGGCAGGGCGCGCGCGGGTGGCAGGGAGAGCCGCCTTTGGGAACGGGAACACATGATGCGTTTTGCAACGAAGCTGATGGGCCCTGGGGCCGTCCTTTCCTCGGTTTTCGTCGCCGGCATGGCGATGGCGCAGGACGGGATCACCGGGCTTGAGACCGTGGGCAAGGCCCATGAGGGCGCGATGGGCTTCCAGCCCGCAGCGACCGAACTGGCGCGCGACCAGCAATGGCTGGACGGGATGCTGCTGTATATCATCACCGCGATCACGATCTTCGTGGTGGCGCTGCTGCTGATCGCCATCTTCCGGTTCAACCAGCGGGTGAACCCGACCCCGGCGAAATTCACCCACAACACCCCGCTGGAGATCGGCTGGACGCTGGTTCCGGTGCTGATTCTGGTGGTGATCGGGTCGTTCTCGCTGCCGATCCTGTTCAAGCAGCAGGAGATCCCGACCGCCGACATCACCATCAAGGCGACCGGGTTCCAGTGGTACTGGGGCTATGAATATCCCGATGAGGAACTGGCCTTCGACAGCCTGATGCTGGCGAAGGACGAGCTTGCCGAATACGGCTATGCCGAGGACGAGTATCTGCTGGCCGTGGACAATGCGATGGTCGTTCCGGTGAACAAGACCATCGTGGTGCAGGTGACCGGCGCCGACGTGATCCATTCGTGGACGGTGCCGGCCTTTGCGGTGAAGCAAGACGCCGTGCCGGGCCGTGTGGCGGAACTGTGGTTCAAGGCAGAGCGTGAGGGCATCTATTTCGGCCAGTGCTCGGAACTCTGCGGCAAGGACCATGCTTACATGCCCATCACGGTGAAGGTGGTCAGCGATGCGGAATATGCCGCCTGGCTCGGCCGCGCACGTGAGCTGTTTGCCGGGATCCCGGCGCCGCTGACGGTGGCTTCGGCCGACTGAGCCACACCGCGCAGAAGGCAGGGCAGGGCGCCGCGGCGCCCGCCCCACCCGGAGGACTAGCATGACCGACCTGACCGCCCTCGACCAGAGCCCCGAAGCCCAGTTCGGCGACTATGTCGCGCTGCTGAAGCCGCGCGTCATGTCGCTTGTCGTGTTCACGGCGCTGGTCGGGCTGCTGGTGGCGCCGGTGCAGGTGCATCCGCTGGTCGCTTTCACCTCGATCCTGTTCATCGCCTTGGGGGGCGGCGCCTCTGGCGCGCTGAACATGTGGTATGATGCCGATATCGACCGGGTGATGAACCGCACCCGCGGGCGCCCGGTGCCCGCTGGCAAGATCGCCGCCGGGGATGCGCTTGGCCTTGGCCTCGTGCTGTCGGGGATTTCGGTCGTGATGCTGGGGCTGGCGGCGAACTGGTTCGCGGCCGCGTTCCTGGCCTTCACGATCTTCTTCTATGCTGTCGTCTATACGATGTGGCTGAAGCGCTCGACCCCGCAGAACATCGTGATCGGGGGTGCGGCGGGGGCCTTCCCGCCGATGATCGGCTGGGCCGTCGCCACGGGCGGGGTTTCTGCGGAATCGGTGCTGATGTTTGCGCTGATCTTCATGTGGACGCCGCCCCACTTCTGGGCGCTGGCGCTGTTCATGAAGGAAGACTACGCGAATGCTGGCGTGCCGATGCTGACCGTGACCCACGGCCGCAAGGTGACGCGCAATCACATCCTGGCTTATACGCTGGCGCTGGCGCCGGTTGGGCTGGGCCTTGGCTTCACGTCCATTGGCGGGCCGATCTATATGGCGGTGGCGTTGGTGCTGAACGCGGGCTTCATCCGCGGTGCCTGGCGCATCCGCGCGCGCAGCGAAGAGACGGCGATTGCCGATGGCTATGCGGTGGAAAAGGCTTTCTTCCGCTTCTCGCTGGCCTATCTGTTCCTGCATTTCGGGGCCCTGCTGGCGGAAGCCGCGCTGCGCCCCTACGGGCTGGGAGGCTGGTAACATCATGGCATTCGGACGCGATCACGAGCTTCATACCCGCCGCTTCGGGCGCAACCTCGGCCTTGGGCTGGTGCTGGCGGCCTTCGTGGCGCTGGTCTTCGGGCTGACCATCGTCAAGGTCTCGCAGGGCAACCCGATGCAGGCCTATGACCATGCGCCGCGGCCCGAGCTGGTTCAGCCGGAGGTGGGCCAATGATGCCGCGCGATCCCAATGCCCGCATGGCGGTGAAGTTGGCCGGCGTGGCCGTGGTGATGGTGTCGCTGTCCTTTGCGGCGGTGCCCTTCTACGACTGGTTCTGCCGGGTGACGGGCTATGGCGGCACGACCAATGTGGCCGAAACCGCCTCGGACGAGATCCTCGACCGTACCGTCACCATCCGCTTCGATTCGAACGTTGCGCCGGGGATGCCCTGGGAGTTCAAGCCGGTGGAGCGTCAGGTGACGTTGCGCATCGGCGAGACCGGGCTCGCCTTCTACGAGGCCTACAACCCGACCGACCAACCCGTCGCCGGCACCGCCAGCTATAATGTCGCGCCGGATGCGGCGGGGTATTACTTCACCAAGATCCAGTGCTTCTGCTTCGAACAGCAGGTGCTTGCGCCCGGCGAGCGGGTGACGATGCCGGTCAGCTTCTATGTCGATCCGGCGATGGTCACCTCGCGCGATGCCAGCAAGGTCAAGCACATCACGCTGAGCTATACGTTCTACCAAACCGAATTGCCCGAAGAGCAGGCGGCGCTTGCCGCGCCCGTGCCTTCGGCTACAGTCAACTGATCCAAGGCCACGGGGACATCGACATGGCGCACGCCAAGAACCACGACTACCACATCTTGCCGCCGTCGCTCTGGCCGTTCCTGTCGGCGGTCGGCGCCTTCGTGATGCTCTTCGGGGGCGTCCTGTTCATGAAGGGCATGACGCCCTGGATGTTCGTGATCGGCCTCGTGCTGGTGCTGTACACCATGTACGGCTGGTGGGCGGACACGATCACCGAGAACCAGGCAGGGGATCATACGCCGGTTGTGCGGATCGGCCTGCGGTACGGCTTCATCCTGTTCATCATGTCCGAAGTGATGTTCTTCGCCGCATGGTTCTGGTCGTTCTTCAAGCACGCCATGTATCCGATGGCGGAGAACTATCCGGCGACCATGGGCGTCTGGCCGCCTGCGGGGATCGAGGTGTTCGACCCCTGGCACCTGCCGCTGATCAACACGCTGATCCTGCTGTGCTCGGGCATGGCGGCGACCTGGGCGCACCATGCCTTCGTGCATGAGAACAACCGCAAGGACATGATCCAGGGCCTGGCGCTGGCGATTGCTCTGGGTGCGATCTTCACCTTCTTCCAGGCCTATGAATACAGCCACGCGGCCTTTGGCTTTGCCGGCAACATCTATGGCGCGAACTTCTTCATGGCGACCGGCTTCCACGGTTTCCACGTCATCATCGGGACGATCTTCCTGTTCATCTGCATGGTGCGGGCGATGAAGGGCCACTTCACGCAGGAAAGCCATGTCGGCTTCGAGGCGGCGGCCTGGTACTGGCACTTCGTCGATGTGGTCTGGCTGTTCCTGTTCGCGGCGGTCTATATCTGGGGCGCATAAGCCTTTTTCGAACGCCTGCCGAAATTGCAAAGCGCGGGGCCGCAAGGCCGCGCGCTTTGCCCGTGAAGGAGCCCTCCCATGCGCCGCATTGTCTTTCCGCTGATCCTTGGCATTGTCGGGGTGGCGATCCTCGTCAACCTTGGCCTGTGGCAGCTGCGGCGGCTGGAGTGGAAAGAGGCGGCGCTGGCGCAGATCGAGGCGCAGATGGCCGCCGCGCCCGCGCCCCTGCCGGCGCAGGGCGAGACGAGCGAGGGCGGCAAGTATCAGCCCGTGGCGGTGACGGGCCGGACCGTGGGGCCGGAGCTGCATATGCTGACGGGGATGAAGGGCATCGGGCCGGGCTATGAGGTGATCACCGCCTTCGAGACGGCGGAGGGGCGGCGGATCCTGCTGGACCGTGGGTTCCTGCCCGAGGTGGGCAAGGATGCGGCGCGCGCGCCGGTGGAGCTGACCGTGAGCGGCAATCTGCACTGGCCCGAGGAGGCGAGCAGCAACACGCCCGAGCCCGACCTCGGCCGCAACATCTGGTTCGCGCGGGACGTTCCCGCCATGGCCGCGCATCTGGGGGCAGAGCCGGTGCTGGTGGTCGCGCGGGGCGTGACGGGGGATGCGCAGGGCATCATTCCGGTGCCGGTGACGACCGCAGGCATCCCGAATGACCATCTGGGCTATGCTTTGACCTGGTTTTCGCTTGCGGCCGTCTGGGCGGGGATGACAGCGTATCTTCTGTGGCGTATCAGGCAACGAACCATCTGAGAGGCAGGCTTCATGCGCTACATCTCGACCCGGGGGCAGGCCCCGGTGCTTTCCTTTGGCGAGGCGATGCTGACCGGCCTTGCCCGCGACGGTGGCCTTTACGTGCCCGAGACGATCCCGACCATGACCGCTGAGGAAATCGCGGCGCTGGCGGGGCTGCCCTATGAGGAGGTGGCGTTCCGGGTGATGCGGCCCTTCCTGGGCGAGACCTTCAGCGAGGAAGAGTTGCGCCGCGCGATTGCCGCCGCCTATGCAGGCTTCGGCCATGCCGCGCGGGCACCGCTGGTGCAGCTGGCACCGGGGCATTTCCTGTGCGAGCTGTTCCACGGGCCGACGCTGGCCTTCAAGGACTTTGCCATGCAGCTGATCGGCCAGCTGTTCCAGATCGCGCTCGGGCGCGAGGGGCGGCGGGTGACGATCGTTGGCGCGACCTCGGGCGATACCGGGTCGGCGGCGATCGAGGCGTTCCGGGGGCTGCCGAATGTCGATGTGTTCATCCTGTTCCCGCATGGCCGGGTGTCGGATGTGCAGCGCCGGCAGATGACCACGCCGGTGGAGGCCAATGTCCACGCGCTGGCGCTGGACGGCGATTTCGACGATTGCCAGGGTAAGCTGAAGGACATGTTCAACGACTTCGCCTTCCGCGATACGGTGGGGCTGGCCGGTGTGAACTCCATCAACTGGGCGCGGGTGCTGGCGCAGGTGGTCTATTACTTCACCGCTGCCGTCAGCCTTGGCGCGCCGCTGCGGCAGGTGGATTTCACCGTGCCCACGGGGAATTTCGGCGACATCTTCGCGGGCTATATCGCGCGGCAGATGGGCCTGCCGATTGGCAGGCTGGTGGTGGCGACCAATCAGAACGACATCCTGCACCGCTGCCTGACCACGGGCCGGTATGAGATGGACGGGGTGCGCCCGTCGATCAGCCCGTCGATGGATATTCAGGTGTCGTCCAACTTCGAACGCGCGCTGTTCTATGCCTATGGCGGCGATGGCGCGGCGGTGGCGCAGCTGATGGACGAGCTGAAGGCGACCGGCGGCTTCACCGTCAGCCAGGGCGCGCTGCAGCTGCTGCGCGAGACCTTTGCCTCGGGCCGCTGTTCCGAGCCGCAGACGTCGGAGACCATCAAGGCGACGCTGGCGGAAACCGGTGAATTGCTGTGCCCGCATTCGGCGGTTGGGGTTTTCGTGGCGAATGCCCATATCAGGGCCGAGGCGCCGATGGTGACGCTGGCCACCGCGCATCCGGCGAAGTTCCCGGATGCCGTTCAGGCCGCCACCGGCATCCGCCCCGCGTTGCCCCCCCGCATGGCCGACATGTTTGATCGGCCCGAACGGGTGACGCGCGTTCCGAACGATCTTGCCGCGCTCGAAGCGCTGGTCCTTGAAAGGCGTGCCCCTTGACCGTCAGACTCACGACTCTACCCAATGGATTCCGCATCGTCACCGAGGTGATGCCTGCCCTTGCCTCGGCCGCCGTCGGGATCTGGGTCAATGCGGGCGGCCGGCATGAGCGGGCCGAGCAGAACGGCATCGCGCATTTCCTGGAGCATATGGCGTTCAAGGGCACCAAGCGCCGCACTGCGCTGCAGATCGCCGAAGAGATCGAGGATGTGGGGGGCTATATCAACGCCTATACCAGCCGCGAGATGACCGCCTATTACGCCCGTGTGCTGGCCGCCGACGTGCCGCTGGCGCTGGACGTGATTTCCGACATCGTGCTGAATCCGGCCTTCGACCCGAAGGAAATCGAGACAGAGCGCCATGTGATCTTGCAGGAGATCGGGCAGGCGCTGGATACGCCCGACGACATCATCTTCGACTGGCTGCAAGAGGCGGCCTATCCCGATCAGGCGCTTGGCCGCACCATCCTTGGCCCGGCGGAACGCGTCTCGGCCTTCGGCCGCGCTGACTTTGAGCGCTTCGTGTCCGAGCATTACGGGCCGGACCAGATGGTGCTGTCGGCGGCGGGCGCGGTGGACCATGACCTGCTGGTGCGGCTGGCCGAGGATATCTTTGGCCATCTGAAGCCGGTGGGCAACTCGCTGCTGCAACCGGCGCTGTGGCTGGGCTCGGAACGGCGCGAGATCAAGGATCTGGAGCAGGTGCATTTCGCGCTGGCCTTCGAGGCGCCGGGCTACCGCGACGAGGATGTCTATGTCTCGCAGGTCTATGCCACCGCGCTTGGGGGCGGCATGTCGAGCCGGCTGTTCCAGAAGATCCGCGAAGAGCGGGGGCTGTGCTATTCGATCTTCGCGCAGGCCGGGGCTTATGAAGATACCGGGATGATGACGATCTATGCCGGCACCTCGTCGGAAGAGATCGGCGAGCTCTGCGGGCTGACGGTGGATGAGCTGAAGCGCGCCGCCGATGACATGACCGAGGCCGAGGTGGCGCGGGCGCGGGCGCAGATGAAGGCCGGGCTGCTGATGGGGCTGGAAAGCCCGTCGAGCCGGGCGGAGCGGATGGCGCGGATGCTGGCGATCTGGGGCCGGGTGCCGGATGTGGTGGAGGCGGCCGAGAAGATCGACGGTGTCACCCGCGACGCCGTGCGCGGCTTTGCCGGGCGCATGGCCGGGGCAGGGCAGTCGGCGCTGGCGCTGTACGGACCTGTCGACCGCGCTCCGGGGCTGGAGATCTTGCGCGAACGGCTTGCCGCCTGATGCTTTCCCGGCGCCGCAAGGTCCGGATCGACACCGAGCGCATGGTGCTGCGCCTGCCTGCCCATTCCGATTTCCGCGACTGGTCGGGCCTGCGCGCCCAAAGCGCCGCGTTCCTTGCGCCGTGGGAGCCGACCTGGGCCGAGGATCACCTCGGCCGCCGCGCCTTTACCCACCGCGTCTATTGGGCGGCGCGGGCCGAATTGCAGGGCACCGCGCTGCCACTGTTCCTGATCCGGCGCGAGGATGACGCGCTGCTGGGGGCGATCACGCTGGACAATATCCGCCGCGGCCCGGCGCAGTCGGGGACGCTTGGCTATTGGGTCGGCGAGCCCTATGCCCGGCGCGGCTATATGCGCGAGGCGATCCGCGCGGTGGTGCATCACGGCTTCACCCAGCTGGACCTGAGCCGCATCGAGGCGGCTTGCCTGCCCGAGAACATGGCCTCGCGCGGGGTGCTGGAGAAATCGGGCTTCAAGTATGAGGGCGTCGCGCAGAGCTATCTGCAGATCAACGGGCGCTGGCGGAACCATGTGCTCTATTCCAACCTGCGCAGCGACCGGCGCGGGCGCACAGACGTCGGCTGAACGGGCGTTGGCTGACTTGCCGAGCGCGGCCTCGGATGGTTTACCTCAGGCCACAGGAGGACCGACATGCCGCACCCAACCCGCCCTGCACCGCTGAACGCCGCTGATGCCGGTTTTGCCGCGCGGCTGGAGGGACTGCTGCCGCCCGGAACGATCTCGGCCCCCGGGCCCCGCTATCTGGAAGAACCGCGCGGCCGTTGGCGCGGGACGGGGGAGGTGCTGGCCCGGCCGCGCAATACCGCCGAGGTCGCGACGGTGGTGCGCGCCTGCGCCGAGGCGCGGGTGGGGATCGTACCCTTTGGCGGCGGCACCGGACTTGTCGGTGGGCAGGTGATGGAGACCGGCCCCGCGCCGCTGATCCTGTCGCTGGAGCGGATGGCGGCGGTGCGGGCGGTGTTCCCGGCCGAGAATGTGCTGGTGGTGGAGGCGGGCGCGACGCTGGCCGAGGTGCAGGAGGCGGCGCTGGCGGCGGGGCGGATGTTCCCGCTGACGCTGGCCTCGCAGGGCTCGGCGCGGATCGGCGGCAACCTGGCGACCAACGCTGGCGGGGTGAATGTGCTGCGCTATGGCAATATCCGTGACCTCTGTCTGGGCGTGGAGGCGGTGCTGCCCGACGGGTCGGTGCTGAACGGGCTGAAGCGGCTGCGCAAGGACAACAGCGGCTATGACCTGCGCCATCTGCTGATCGGGTCGGAAGGCACGCTGGGGGTGATCACCGCCGCCGCCTTGCGGATGGTGCCGCGCCCTGCGGGGATCGGCACCGCGATGCTGGTGGTGGAGAGCCCCGCCGCGGCGCTGGAGCTGCTGGCGCTGGCCGAGGAACGGCTGGCGGGCTGCGTGTCCGCGTTTGAGCTGATCTCGAAGCAGGGTCTGCTGTTCCTCGATGAAGTGATGCCCGAGGTGCGGCAACCCTTTGCCGGCCGGCCTGAGTGGATGGTGCTGATCGAGCTTGGCCTGCCGCGGGGCCTCGACCCGCAAGAGGCGCTGGAGGAGCTGTTCGTGGCGGCGTCGGAGGCGGGGCTGGTCAGCGACGGCGTCATTGCGCAAAGCGCCGGGCAGCAGGCGGAGCTGTGGCGGCTGCGGGAAAGCCTGCCGGATGCGAACCGGAAGATCGGGGCCGTCAGCTCGCATGACATCTCGGTGCCGCTGTCGGAGATCCCGGGGTTCATCAGCGCGGCAGAGGCGGCGCTGGCGGGGATCGGCAGCTTCCGCATCAACTGCTTTGGCCATGTCGGCGATGGCAACCTGCATTTCAACGTGTTCCCGATGCCGGGCCATGCCCGCGCCGAGCATGACAACCAGCGCGAGGCGATCAAGACCTGCGTGCATGACATTGCGGATGGGCTGGGTGGTTCGGTCAGCGCCGAGCATGGGGTCGGGCGGCTGAAGACAAGCGATATGGAGCGCTATGGCGATCCGGCCAAGCTGGCGGTGCTGCGCGCGATCAAGGCGGCGATCGATCCCCTGGGGATCATGAACCCGGGGGCGTTGCTGGCGGAGCGGGCGTAGGGCCCGGAGAAAGGTGCACCCCGCCGGGGGGAAACGGCGAGGTGCGGTGCTTTGGGTTCACGTGTCGTATGCAAGCAGCCCTGAACCTTCAGGCAGGGCAAGGTGTAGGGCGATTCGGGTTACCCTTCCGTTAGCGATGACTGGAGCGGTTACTGTCCCTCGCCGGCGCGGAGCGCCTTATTTTCCCTCAAACGCGCAGAGCGTGTGGACGTTCATCCCCATCCGGTCCAGCAGTGCATGGCCGCCAAGGTCGGGCAAGTCGACCACGAAGGCGCAGCCCACCACCTCGGCCCCCAGCCGCTCCACCAGCTTGATGCCGGCCGCGCAGGTGCCGCCCGTGGCCAGCAGGTCATCGACGATCAGCACCTTCTCGCCCGGTTGCAGGGCGTCGTCATGGATCTCGACCACCGCCTCGCCATATTCAAGCGTGTAGTGTTCGGCGATGGTCGGGCCGGGCAGCTTGCCCTTCTTGCGGATCGGCACGAAGCCGACCGAGAGCTGATGCGCCACCGCGCCGCCCAGGATGAAACCCCGCGCCTCGAGCCCCACCACCTTGTCGATCCGGCTGCCGGCCCAGGGATGCAGGAGCTGGTCGATCGCCATGCGGAAGCCCCGCGGATCGGCGAAGAGCGTGGTCACGTCGCGGAACAAGATCCCCTCATGCGGGAAATCCACGATGGTGCGGATATGGTCGCGGATGGATTTGGTTTGCATGGGGGGCTCCGGGTGGGATGGGTTATGGCTGAAATTTTGAAGGTCGTACTTCTATAGGGAAGAGTTGTACAGCTTTCTCGCTTGGCTGAGCAGTTTGGATGTGTAAAAGTTGGGGCGCAAGAAATCCTAGGGTGAGCGCTATGGCGATTTTCATTAGCTACAGCCACCAAGACAGTGAGTTTGTCGATACGCTCGCTGCCAATTTGGTTCGCGCGAAGCATCATGTTTGGATGGATCGTTGGGAATTGAATGTTGGCGATTCATTAACTGCCAAAATAGAAGGTATCTTAACAGAATCAAGCGCAATACTCGTTATACTTTCTAAGAGTTCCGTTGAGTCGAATTGGTGCAAAAGAGAACTCACGGCGGGACTTGTTAGGGAGCTCGAGGAGAATAAAACCCTTGTTTTGCCAGTTGTTATTGACGACTGTAAGATACCCATTTTCCTTCGTGATAAGCTATACGCCGACTTCAGGGTAGACCCTGACAAGGCTTTCGACCTCGTAGATCGATCGTTGGCAAGAATATCCAATCCAACCCTGTCCCGATTTGAGGGGCCAGATTTTCATACTGACTACTCGATTGATTGGAAGCGCGCAGGCGATCAAGAGATAGAGGGGAGCTGGATAATTAGGCTAACGTTTGTCGACCACAGCGAGAATTTTCCTTATGTTGTCGTGAGCGAACTCAAGGTATATGAAATCAGCAGCCAAGGGCAGTTTGAGCGCGCCTTGGTGGCCGGGAAGGCTCTAAAGTTTGCCAAGCAGTTGTTAGGCGCAGTGACAGCGGATCTTGAAAGAAATCCGATGACGGGTGTTTTGTCCGATAATTTTCCGCAGCATGTGGTATCGAAGGTTGAGCCTCCGGGACTGGGGAAGTACTTGCTGATCTATAACTATCGGCGGCTTGGTGAAGATAATGGAATGGATACAGTGGTCTACTTGGACAACAACCTTCACGTTGCGTTCAAGCACTTGCAGGCTACGGTGCCGTCCTAGTGGGTAACGCCGTTTGGAGACCGATCTCTCACCCCACCCCATCCAGCCGCTTGCGATAGAGGCCGGGCGCGAGGCCCATGCCGCGGCGGAAGGTGCGCGTGAAATAGGCGGGGTCGTCGAAGCCGAGGGCAAAGCCGACCTCCTGCACCTGCATCCGGGTATAGGCCAGCATCCGGCAGGCCTCGCGCAGGCGGATGGTTTCGAGGAAGCCATGCGCCGACAGGCCGGTCTGCCCGGTGCAGAGCCGGCGCAGCTGGCGTTCCGAGATGGCCAGCGCATGGGCATAGTCGCCAAGGGTCCAGCCCGAGGCCAGCTCGCGCCGGATCAGAGCCTCGAACCGGGCGATGCGCGGGTCGCCGGGGGTGTGGGTGCCGGGCGCATGCGGCGCAAGCTCGGCGAGGGTGCAGCAGAGTGACACGGCCCCGGCCCGCAACCGGAGCCTTCGCAGCGCGCCCGGTCCGTGGTGCAGCGCGGCCAGCTGCGCGAAGGGGGCCTGCATGTCCTCTGGCGCGGGGGCGATGAACGCACGCGCCAGCAAGGGGGCCGTTTCGGCCGGATCGACGAAGAGTTCGGGGAAATCGGCGGCCGGCAGGGTGAGGACATAGCCATCGGTCCCCGCCGAGAAGGCAAAGCCATGCACAACGCCGCGCGGGATGTTCGCCACCGCCGGACAGGCCATGTCTTGCGCTGCCCCGTCTATCGTCAGCCGCGCCCGGCCCGAGCGGATCAGGAACATCTGATGCAGATGGACATGCCGGTGCGGGGCGATGCGCCAGTCCAGCCCGGCGGCGCGGTCCACGATCCGCTCGATATGCAGAAGGTCGGGAAAGGGGCTGTCCTCGCCATAAAGCTGCCAGGCGGGAATGACGTGCGCAGAATCGATCATGGCCGGAAAGTGCCAGAAAAGCTCCGCATCGTCCATTCGCATCCGGGCCGTCAGGGGGCAGGGTCGGGCCGATAGAGGGAGACTATCATGCGCGCACAGGTTGCCATTATCGGGGGCGGCCCATCGGGGCTGCTGTTGTCGCAGCTGCTGAACAAGGCGGGTATCGCGACGGTTGTATTGGAGCGGAAGGGGCGCGAGCATGTGCTGTCGCGCATCCGCGCGGGCGTGCTGGAGACCGGCGCCGCCGATCTACTGCGCGAGGCTGGGGCGGGCACGCGGATGGACCGCGAGGGCGTGCTGCATGACGGCTGCCATCTGTCCTCGAACGGGCGGATGTTCCATGTGGATTTCAAACAGGCTTGCGGGCGGCAGGTCATGGTCTATGGCCAGACCGAGGTGACGCGCGACCTGTATGAGGCGCAGGATGCGATCGGGGCGACGATCCTGCATGACGTCGAGGATGTGGTGCTGCACGATCTGACGGGCACGCCGCATGTCACTTTCATGCGGAACGGCGTTGCCGGCCGGATCGACTGCGATTTCATCGCCGGATGCGACGGGTTCCACGGTGTCAGCCGCAGGGCGATCCCGGAAGACCGGCGGCGGGAGTTCGAGAAAGTCTATCCCTTCGGCTGGCTTGGGATCCTGTCGCGCACCCCGCCGGTGGATGCGGAACTGATCTATGCCAGCCATGATCGCGGCTTTGCGCTTGCCTCGATGCGCAGCGCGGTGCTGTCGCGGCATTATATCCAGGTGCCGCTGACCGACCGGCCCGAGGACTGGACGGATGAGGCGTTCTGGGACGAGTTCCGCCTGCGGCTGCCGCCAGAGGTGGCGGCGCGTCTGGTCACTGGGCCGTCCATCGAGAAATCCATCGCGCCCCTGCGCAGTTTCGTCAGCGAGCCGATGCGCTGGGGCAAGCTGTTCCTATGCGGGGATGCAGCGCATATCGTACCGCCGACGGGGGCGAAGGGGCTGAACCTAGCCGCCTCGGACGTGCATTATCTGGTGGAGGGGTTGCGCGGCTTTTATGCGAACGGGCAGAGCGACGGGGTTGACGCTTACTCGGACCGCGCCTTGGCCCGCGTCTGGCAGGCGATGCGGTTTTCCTGGTCGCTGACGACGATGATGCACCGCTTCCCCGATGCAAGCGCCTATGACCGCCGGATGCAGGACACGGATCTGGCGCAGATCGAACGGTCGGACACGGCGCGCCGGTTGATGGCCGAAAACTACACAGGGCTACCCTATTGAGCTTATGCGCTGGCGGCCGGGGCCGGCTCCGGGAGCCGACAAACTCTGAATGAAGGGGCGCGGCAACAGCCGCGCCCCTGTTTGTCAGCCGCGCCCGCCGAGGGGCATCGAGAGGTTCAGCCACAGTTTCGGGCCGCCGACGGCATTGCGCAGATACACATCGTCGGTGATGTTCAGGTTCGCCTCGACCTTGCCGAACTGCCGCGTCATGCCGATCCCGAGGCCAAGCTGCTCCGCCTTGCCCGACACGGTGCCGCCATAGGAAGTGCCATTGTTGTCATCCGCGGTCAGCTGCTTGCGCCAGTAGCCGACGGGGCCGACGCTCCACCCGCCCATGTCCTTCAGCGCGGTGGCGTTGATCAGGATTTCATCCCCCGACTTGTAGTCGCTCTCGCGGTTCTCGGTGGTGGTGAAGTAGGTCGCATGAACCGAGGCGTTCCAGCCATCCCGCAGGTAGCTGTAGCCGACCGAAGGTGCGAAGGTCCAGAAATCGCCCCCGGAATTGACCGCCTCATCGGGATCGAACTTGCCGGTCGGGGCGAAGATGCTGAGGCCGCTGCTGACGAAGATCCCCGGCTGGATCTGCCAGGACAGGCCGATGGGCGAAATCTCGATATTGCCAAGCGCGAACCTGCTGTCGCTGCCTTGCAGCGGCGGCGGGAACGGGGCCTCGCGGGTCTGGTCGTTCGAGATCAGCGGCAGGGTGATCATCGCCTTGTAGTCGCCGCCGAGGATCTTGATCCCCGGGACCCAGTGGAACTGCAGCGCGGTATCGGCCAGCGTGTTGCTTTGCCCGGCATCGTCGCCATCCCCGTCGGTGAGCTTCGCGTCCCAATAGCCGCTGCGCAGGCTGAAGAAGAGGCCCGGAGGCGGGTTCGCCCCGACGGGAACGCCCATGGTGTTGCCGGGCGGCAAGACTGTCGGCACGCCCGGCTCCCAGGCCAAACCGGCTTGGGCAGAGGCAAGGATGAGGGCGGCGCAGGCCGCAAGGTTTCTGATGGTGAGTGTCATTAGGTAGTCCTCCCTGGAATACATAGAAAAACGGGTGAGTTACGCCGTGACCGGAATTGCGGCCTGGCGGCGGGACTGGCTGAAGCCGAAGACGGCGATGGCGGCGAAGGCCAGCGCGACGAAGCCAAGCGACGAATAGCCAAGCGTCTGGACCAGCACCCCGCCCAGAAGCGGCGCGGTGGCCGACCCCGCCATGATCATCGCCGGGGTCGCGGCATTGGCGCGGCCGGTCGGCTCGATCCGGGCCAGATGGCCGAAGACGAAGGTGTGCGTGAACAGCATCACGAACGAGAAGCAGACGACGCCGACCAGATAGGCCGAGTAGCCGCTGGACCAGACGATCACGCAGGCGACGGCGGCCTGACCGATTGCCCCGCCGACTGCCACGCGCAGCGGGCGCAAGCGGCTTTGCAGCAGCGCGGCAAGGATGTTGGGGGTGGCCGCGACGAAGCCCTGGATGATCAGGGTGCGCTGCACCAGCTCGGGGTCAAAGCCGCGGTCGATCCCCACCCGCTCGGCGAAGGAGAAGATCATCGCCTGCACAAAAGCCATGCACAGGATCCCGAGCATTGCGAACCAGACGGCCCGGTCGAACGGCACCTTGGCCACGGCACGCACCGCGCGGCCAAGTTCGGCGGGGAACAGCGCGAGGTTGATCCCGGCCCCCAGCAGCATGATGCCGCCAAGCACGAGAAACAGCACCTGCGGCCCCTGCGCCGCCACCAGCGGCGGCACCACGGCGAAGAAGGCGATGGCGATGACGCCGAGTGCCATCCCGCCCATTGCGAAGACGCGGTGGGGGTTGGCGGTCCGCGCCATGCTGCCATGCACGGCCGACAGCGACATGCCGGTGAACAGCCCCGCAATCAGATGCGGCGCCGCCAGCCCGGCAAAGCCGGTGGCCCTCGCCATGGCGAAGAAGCATCCCGCGCTGACCGCATATCCCAGCGGCACCAGCCAACGCGCCGGTACCTTGTGGAACAGCGGGGCCAGCAGCAGGCTCGAGATGACGATGCCGCCCAGAAACAGCGTCACCAGCGCCCCGGCCTGTGCGGGCAGCAGCCCATAGCCGCCGATCAGGATGCCGACCCAAAGCGGCAGCACGGGCATGTCGATCATTCCGGCCATATGCCCCGCGACCAGCGCGGCAGAGGCCCCTTTCGTGTTCAAAGCAGTCATTTCTCCTCCCTCGAGAAATTCTCTATTTCTGAAATGTTGGAAACCGGTCGCCGCGCTTCTCCCTCGCGGCGACCGGCTAGGCGTCAGCGGTCAGCGCTGGAGCGTGACAAGGTGGTCGGTGGTGAATTCGTCGATGATCCAATGGCCGTTGAAGCGGCCAAGGCCCGAGTTCTTCTCGCCGCCGAACATCACATGCGGGTAGTCGTGGATGGTGATGTCGTTGATATGCGTCATCCCGGCCTCGATGCGGTTGGCGAAGGCCAGCCCCCGCGCCTCGTTGCCGGTTATGATCGCGCTCGACAGGCCATATTCGGTGTCATTCGCCATACGCAGGGCGTCCTCCTCGTCCCGGGCGCGGATGACCGGGGCCAACGGCCCGAAGATCTCGGTCTGCGCGAAGACCGAGTCGTTGGTGACATCGGCAAAGAGATGCGGCGGCACCACCCGGCCCTGCACCTCGCCCTCGACGCAGGCGCGGAAGCCTGCCTCGCGGGCGGCGGCGATCAGGCCGGTGACGCTGCGAACCTGCGTGTCGTTGCACAGCGGGCCGACCATCACCTCGGGGTCCGACGGATCGCCGAACTTGATGGTCTTGACGGCGCCGGTCAGCGCCTCGACGAAGCCGTCATAAAGCGGGTCGGCCACGATGATCCGGTTGGTGCTCATGCAGATCTGGCCCTGGTGGAAGAAGCGGCCCACCAGCGCGGCCTTGACCGCGATGCCCATGTCGGCATCGTCCAGCACCACCAGCGGGGCGTTGCCACCCAGCTCCAGCCCCAGCCGTTTCAGCCGCGTGGATCCGGCGGCGACCTGCGCGATATGCTGGCCAATGGCGGTCGATCCGGTGAAGCTGATGACGCGCGGCGCGGGATGGGCGCAGAAGGCATCGCCGATGACCGAGCCCGCGCCGATCACCACGTTCAGCAGGCCCGGCGGCAGACCGGCCTCCTCATAGATCTTCGCCAGCAGCAGCCCGCCCGTCACCGGCGTGTCGCTGGCCGGTTTCAGCACCACCGCATTGCCAAGCGCCAGCGCCGGCGCGACGGAACGGTTCGACAGGTGCAGCGGGAAGTTCCAGGGGCTGATGACGCCGATCACCCCGATGGGCTTGCGGTAGACCCGAGCCTCCTTGCCGGGATGGTCCACGGGCATGATCGAGCCGTGCATCAGGTAGGGCATCGAGGCGGCCTCTGCCATGCCCTCGCGCGTCGCCCCGAACTCCACCTCGGCCTTGATGCGGGTGGAGCCGGATTCGCGGATCAGCCAGTCGATGACCTCATCCTTGCGGCGGCCCATGATCTCGCGCGCCCGGCGGAAGACCTCGGCCCGCACGCCGGGAGGCGTTGCGGCCCAGGCCACCTGCGCCGCCTTGGCGGCGGCAAAGGCGCGGTCCAGATCCCGGGTGCCGGCCTGCGTGATCTCGGTCAGCAGGTTATCGTTGAAGGGGTTGGTGTCGCGCAGCACGGTGCCGGCGCTGCCATCGCACCATGCCCCGTCGATATACTGGCCGGTGAAATCGGCGTAGGCCGCGGCACTGGTTGTGGTGTCTTTCATGGGGGACTCCTCCGTTTTATATGGTCGGGCTGCCTGCGATCCGGGTGCGGATCGGCGGGCAGGCTTGCAGGCGGGATCGGCGCTTCGCGCGGGGGCCTGCCAGAGAGGGAGAGCGCCCGCCTCCCGCGGGCGCCCCGGATCAGGCGGCGGCGGGCACCCAGCTGCCATGCAGCGACATGCGCAGGCGCATCGGCAGATGCACCGTGGCGACGGGGCCTTCGTCGATATGCTGGGCATCAAGGATCACCAGATCGGTCTCGCGCTCTACCAGCCGGTTGGCCAGCGCGATCACCCAGCCCTCGCCTTCCGGCGCATCGGCCGATTTCGGCACGAAGACCGGCTCCTGGAAGCAGGTCTGGGCGTCGGCGAACCACGATTTCGCTTTCTGCGTCGCCACGTCGATATGCGACAGCAGGTTGAAGAACTGGAAGGGCGGCGCGCCGAGACGCTCAAAATCGAAGGGCCGCGTCATGTCCATGCCGATGACAAAGCCGTGCCGATACTCGCGCCCCGAATAGCGGTCATCGCTTTTCGGGAACTCGCAGGCGAAATCGGTCAGCGGCACCATGGTCAGGCCATTGCCCGGCCGGTTCATGTCGAAGGTCCAGCGCATCATCCGCGAGGACAGGGTTTCGGGCGGCGGCACAAGGCCATCCGACTGCGGGAAGAAGTAGAAGATATTGCCATCCGTCACCGGCATGTCGACAATGATGCGGCCCTTGCCATCGTCGAAGGCGTTCAGCGTGTGGCCCTGAAAGCCGTTGGGCGCGGTGAACCAGCGCACGTCGCGCCCGTCCCCATCCCGCGGCAGCACGCCAAAGGTCTGCTCCAGCCCCGGCTGCCATTCGAAATGGTTGCCGCCGTTCTTCATCCGCTCCAGATCCGAGGTCAGCGGCATCAGCGGGAAGATCACGTAATTCTCGGTCACCGCGAAGTCATGGATCATCGCGGCATAGGGCCCGCGGATCCAGACCTCGCGCTGTTTGCGCCCGTGCCTGTCGATCTCGTAATAGACGATATCCGGCGTCGCCTCGCCCTTCGCCTCATAGCCAAAGCACAGCAGGGCGCCGGTCTCGGGGTCGAACTTGGGATGGGCGGTGAAGGTCGGGCTGGTCATCTGGCCGTCGAAATCATAGAGCCCGTGGGTCTCCAGCGTGACCGGGTCCATCGCATAGGGCGGGCTGTCTTCCTTCAGTGCCAGCAGCAGGCCGTTGTGCTGCACGACGTTGGTGTTGGCGGTGCCCATATGAACGCCGTCCGCCCGGACATCGTTGGTGAAGGCGTTGCGGTAGAGGCCGAACAGCGACTCGCGCTCGGCCCGCTGCGCCTTCAGCCGGTCGGTCATCACATAGCGGCGCTGGAAATCCACCCGGCCCTTGCCGAAGCGGAAGGCATGAACCGCGCCATCGCCGTTGAAGAAGATGTCATTGCCGCGCATCGGCGGGAATTGCGGATCAGGGGCCACCTGAAAGAACGTGCCGTTCAGGCTTTCGGGCACCTGGCCTTCGACTTCGAGGTCGAAGACGCTGCCTTCGAACCGTGACGGACGATAGAGCGAGCCCGAGAACTCCGGGGTTGCCGGAAAGGGGTGCGTCATCATGTCTCCTCCCATAACGATACCGCTTGGTTTCGTTATGGACCAAATCCGCGAATCGTCAAGTTGACTTTTCGGGGGCCTCCGGTATCGGGGTGGCATGAGAGTTCTGACCGAAGAGAAGCGGGCCGAGATCGTGGCGGCAGCCGGGCGCATGTTCGCCCTGCAGGGCTATGCCGGCACCAGCATGGCGATGATCGCGGCCGAGGCGGGAGCGTCGAAGGCGACGCTCTACCGCTATTTCACGGATAAGGTTCAGATTTTTGCCGATTATGTTGTGGCCCAGGGCGCGGGTCACCGCGACCTTCTGGGGCAGGACTTTCCGCTGACAAGTGATTGCGCCGAAAGCCTCAATGCCCTTGGCCGCTTCTATCTGTCGATCATCCTGTCACCCGGAGTGATCGAAGTGAACCGGCTGGTCGTGGCCGAGGCTGTGCGGTTTCCCGAGCTGCTGGAGATCTATTTCGCCAACGGGCCCAGTCAGGTGATCGAGCTGGTCGAGCGCACGCTGCGCGCCGCCGAAGATCGCGGCTGGCTGCAGCTGGACGACCCCGTCGATGCCGCCTGGACGTTCAAATCCCTCTGCGAGCGCAAGCTGCTGGAGCGCGCGATGTGGGGCTTCAATGACAAGATTGACGAGGCGGTGATCCAGTCGAACCTTGAGACGGCGACCGCGATGTTCCTGACGGTGCATGGGGTCGAGTCGCGCAGGAAATCGCCGCGGCTGCGGTGATCTCGCCCGTCTTGCCAAGGCGCTCTGCGGCCTCGTGCCGGACCCTTCTGTTGCCCGGCACAAGGGGGCGTGGTGCCGCCGTTCAGGCGGGCGCTGCCCCCAGCACCCGTCCCGCCACCGCATCCAGCCGCGCCAGCAGCGCCGGGTCTCGCTTCTCGGGCGCTGTCATGATCGCGTAGTCCAGCGCCCGGTCGCAGCCATGCGGGCAGGGCTCGCGCATCGCCCCCAGCAGCGCGGGCAGGCGCGCGACGAGGTTGCGGGCGTGGTCGGCGTTCTGCCCAAGCGTCTGAATGATCTGGGTAATGTCCACCGCGCCATGGTCCGGATGCCAGCTGTCGTAATCGGTGATCATCGCTACGCTGGCATAGCAAAGCTCTGCCTCGCGGGCGAGTTTCGCCTCGGGCATGTTGGTCATGCCGATCACGTCGCAGCCCCAGGCCCGGTACATCCGGCTTTCGGCGAGGGTGGAGAATTGCGGCCCCTCCATCGCCAGATAGGTGCCGCCGTCATGCATCCGCAGGCCGAGGTCGCGCCCCGCGGCGAGGCAGGCGGCGGACAGCCGCGGGCAGACCGGATGGGCGACGCTGACATGGCCGACGCAGCCGGTGCCGAAGAACGACTTCTCGCGGGCGAAGGTGCGGTCGATGAACTGGTCCACCACCACGAAGTCGCCCGGCGCCATCTCCTCGCGGAACGACCCGCAGGCGGAGACGGAGATGATATCGGTCACCCCCAGCCGCTTCAGCGCGTCGATATTGGCGCGGTAGGGGACGGTCGTGGGGGAATGCACATGGCCGCGCCCGTGCCGGGGCAGGAAGGCCATCGCCACCCCGTCCAGCCGCCCGGTCAGGATCTGGTCAGAGGGCGTGCCCCAGGGGGTTTCCACGCTGACCCACTCGGCGTCCTCCAGCCCCGCGATCTCGTAGAGCCCCGAGCCGCCGATCACCCCGATCACCGTGTCCATGCCTGCCTCCGCTGCTATGCGGCGTGAAAGGTAGGCGGGGCGGGGGACGAGGGGAAGGGCAAAACCAAGGCTGGCCCCGGCCTTGTCGCAGCGGTATCACGGTGCCTCGGCAGCCCCCCGGAGGACAGATGGACAACATGCGCGGCAGCATCCTGATGGTGGCGGCCATGGCCGGGTTCGCCATCGAGGACATGTTCATCAAGGCCGCCTCGAAGGCGCTGCCGGTGGGGCTGATCCTGATCCTGTTCGGGCTTGGCGGGATGATCGGCTTCATTCTGCTGACGCTGCGGCGGGGCGAGCCGCTGTTCCACCCGGCGTTGCTGAGCCGGCCCTTGATCCTGAAGGCGGTGTTCGAGGTGCTGGGGCGGCTTGGCTATACGCTGGCGCTGGCGCTGACGCCGCTCTCCAGCGCCAGCGCGATCCTGCAGGCGACGCCCTTGGTGGTGGTCGCTGGCGCGGCGCTGGTGTTTGGCGAGAAGGTCGGCTGGCGGCGCTGGCTGGCGATCCTCGTGGGCTTCGCCGGGGTGATGGTGATCCTGCGCCCCGGGGCTGCGGGGTTCGAGGCGGCCTCGCTGTTCGCCGTGCTGGGAACGCTTGGCTTCGCGGGGCGCGACCTTGCCACCCGGGCGGCACCGAAGGTGCTGTCGAATGTGCAACTGGGGATCTACGGCTTCCTGATGCTGATCCCGACCGGCGCGGTGATGCTGGCCTTCAGCGGCGGCGCGGTGATGCCGACCGCCACCGACTGGGGATACCTTGCCGGGGCCACGCTGTTCGGGGTGGCGGCCTATTACTGGCTGACCTCGGCGATGCGGATCGGCGATGTCTCGGTCGTGACCCCGTTCCGCTACACGCGGCTGGTGTTCGCCATGATCCTCGGGACGCTGGTTTTTGCAGAACGCCCCGATGCCGCCACGCTGATCGGCAGCGCCATCGTCATCGCCAGCGGGCTCTACACCCTGATGCGGGAGCGGAGCCTCGCGCGGGCGCGGCGGGCGGCGCTCTAACTCTGCCCCGGCCGCGCCAGTTCGAACACCTCGCGCACCACGGCGTAATCCTTGTAGCCGAGGCGGGCGAGCGGCGAGAAGCGGGTCACGTCGAAGCGGCCGTCCACGACGCAATCGTCGCGCATGTGGACGCCCGTCACCTCGCCCAGGATCAGGAAATTCGCCTTGCCGGGCAGCGGCACGATCTGTGTCAGCTTGCATTCCAGCGTGGCCGGCGCATTCGCCACGCGGGGGCAGGGGATCGTCTCGCACTCCGCCTTCTCCACCCCGGCCAACTCGAACTCATCCACCCCCCGCGCCGCGGCGGCAGAGCTGGCGTTCATCGCGTCCCGCGCGGCGAACTCCACGATGTTGACCGCGAACACCCCCGTCTCGCGGATATTCGCCAGCGAATCCTTGGCGGCGGTGGAGGAGAACATCACCTGCGGCGGCACATAGGCCACGGCGTTGAAGAAGGAATAGGGGGCAAGGTTGTCGCCCTCGCTCCCGCGGCTGGAAATCCAGCCAATGGGGCGCGGCGCGATGATGGCGTTGAACGGGTTGTGGGGCAGGCCGTGGCCATCTTCGGGTCGGTAGAACATGCGCGTCCTTTCAGGTTTGAACCCGACCTTAGCCCGTGTTAGGCGCGTTTCCAGTCGATTCCGCGAATGCCGAAGGCCCCGCCCATGTACCAGCTGGAAGAAGAGACAGAGGCCGACTGGTGGGATGTGGAGGCGCTTTATGACCTGTGCTTCGCCCCCGGCCGTACGGCACTGTCTTCCTACCGGCTGCGCGATGGGGTGCCCAAGGTGGCAGAGCTGTGCCTGACCCTGCGCGATGATACCGGCGCGCTGGCGGCGGTGATCCGCTACTGGCCGGTGCGGGTGGGCGGGGCGCGGACGCTGCTGATGGGGCCGGTCGCGGTTCACCCGGTGCATCAGGGCGAGGGGCTGGGGGCGCTGCTGATCCATGAAAGCCTGACCGAGGCGCGGCGGCTGGGATGGGGCCGGGTGCTGCTGGTCGGGGACGCGCCCTATTACCGGCGCTTCGGCTTTGCCAAGATGCCGGACGTGCTGATGCCTCCCCCCACCAACCCCGACCGGGTGCTGGGGCTGGAGCTGGATGTGGGCGCCTGGGACGGGGTGGCGGGCGAGGTGACGCGCGACATGCCTGACGAGGCTCTGGCGCCCTGACCTGTGGCCTCCCATATTGAGAGCTTGCCCCCGGAGGATGCCATGACCGATACCGACATTTCCCAGACCAGCCTGATGCCGCTGACCGATCCGTCGGTCGTGGCCGCGCTGGACGCATTGGCCCTGCGCCACAAGGCGGCCAGCGGCGTCGGGATGCAGCTGCTGAGCTTCGTCGGCGGCAATGCCGAGAACCTGCTGGAGCGTCTGCCCGACCGGGTGAAGGACCGGCTGGAGGCGGCGACGCGGTCGGCGCTGGAAACCGCCTTTACCGCCGCCGCCCGCTCGCGCGGCGTGGTCTCGGACCGGCCCGACTGGCTCAACACCGTGCTGACCACCGCGATGGGGGCGGCGGGCGGCGCGGGCGGGCTGGCGACCTCGCTTGCCGAGCTGCCGGTGACGACGACGGTGCTGCTGCGCGCGATTCAGGGCATCGCCGCCGAGCATGGCTTCGATCCGGCCGATGAGGAGACGCGGATCGACTGCATCCGGGTGCTGGCCGCCGCCGGACCGATGACCAAGGATGACGGCGCCGATCTGGGCTTTCTGGCGGCACGGGTCACGATCACCGGCCCCAGTCTGCACGCTGTGATCGCGCGCGTCGCGCCGCGGCTGTCGCTGGTGATGGGGCAGAAGCTGGCGGCGCAGGCGGCCCCGGTGCTGGGGGCGGTCGCGGGGGCGGCGGTCAACTATGCCTTCACCAGCTATTATCAGGAAATGGCCCGGGTGCAGTTCGGCCTGCGCCGTCTGGCCGAGGACCGCGCCCTGCCGCGTGAGGCGCTGACCGAGGCGCTGCGGGCGCGGATCATTGCCAAGGGCTAGTGCCGTCGGGTCAGGGTAGGAACCCTGCGCGGGGCCTGTTCGTTGTCGGGGCATAATCCCAAACACAGGAGACCCCAGATGCAGGACATTTCCGGCAAGCGCGTCGCCATCCTGGCCACCAACGGCTTTGAACAATCCGAACTCGAAGTGCCGCTTGAAAAGCTGCGCGCTGCGGGTGCCGATGTTCATGTCGTCTCGCTGAAATCCGGCGAGATCAGGGGCTGGGACGGCAATGACTGGGGCCGTGCGGTTCCAGTGGACAAGGTGCTGTCCGAGGTGAGCGCCAGCGACTATGACGCGCTGGTGCTGCCCGGCGGGCAGATCAACCCCGACCTGTTGCGCGTCGAGGCTTCGGCCATCAACTTCATCAAGGCCTTCTGGACCGACAAGAAGGTGATCGCCGCGATCTGCCACGCGCCGTGGCTGCTGATCGAGGCGGGGATCATCTCGGGCCGCAAGGTCACCTCCTATGCGTCGATCAAGACCGACGTGGTGAACGCGGGCGGGCTGTGGGAAGACTCCGAGGTCGTCACCGATCAGGGGCTGGTGACCAGCCGCAAGCCGGATGATCTGGAGGCGTTCTGCGCCAAGGTTGCCGAGGAGATCGCCGAAGGCCGCCACGAGAAGCGCGCGGCCTGAGGCAGCCTGAAGATCAAGAAAGCCGGGGCGGCGATGCCCCGGCTTTTTCATGTCTTGTCAAAGGTTTGCGACCCGAATCTCACATCGGCTGCCGCGCCAGCCATTCCATCACCGCAGGCCGCACCGTCAATGCGCCGGCCTCGCGGGCGTCGTCGATCACGGCGCGCAGCTCTGCCAGATTAACCCGCCGGATCAGGTGCTTGACCGGACCAATTGATGCAGGGCGCATCGACAGCGTCCGCAGGCCCATTGCCACAAGGCACAGCGCCTCGATCGGGCGGCCGGCATCCTCGCCGCAGAAGGACAGCGGCGTATTGGTCTCGGCGCAGCGATCCGCAATGCGGCCGATGAAGTCCAGAAAGCTGACATCGAGCGTGTCATAGCGCCGGCGGACACGTTCATTCTCACGGTCCGCCGCGAAGAAGAACTGCTTGAGGTCATTGCCGCCGATCGACACGAAATCCGTCAGCTCGAAGAACGACCGCGGCGCGAAGGCGAGGCTGGGGGTCTCCAGCATCGCGCCGATCTCGGTGCTGGTCGGCAGCACATGGCCGGCGCGGCGCTCGCGCTCGATCTCGTTCAGAAGCGCCCGGCGGGCGGCCTCGAACTCGCTCATCTGCGCGACAAAGGGGAACATCACCGACAGGGGCCGCCCCGCCGCGGCGCGGATCAGCGCCTGCAGCTGCATCCGCATCACCCCGGGCTTGTCGAGCCCCACCCGGATCGCGCGCCACCCCATCGCTGGGTTAGGCTCATCCTGCGGCTTCATGTAGGGCAGCACCTTGTCGGACCCGATGTCGAGCGTGCGGAACACCACGCGCTTGCCCTTGGCCGAATCCAGCACGCGGGAATAGAGCGCCGCCAGCTCGCCCCGCCGCGGCACCCGGCTGCGCAGCAGGAATTGCAGCTCGGTGCGGAACAGGCCCACGCCCTCGGCCCCCGACCCGGCCAGCGAGGGCAGGTCGGCCATCAGCCCGGCATTCATGTGCAGCGCGACGCGGGTGCCGCAGGCGGCAGTCGCCGGCAGCTCGCGCAGGCTGGCATAGCGCGACTGCGCCTCGGCCTGCATGGCGATCTTGTCGCGGAAGGCGCTTGCCACCGTGTCTTCGGGCCGCAGATGCACCACGCCCTGATCGCCATCGACAAGGATCGCGTCGCCGTTCAGCGCCTCGGTGGTGATGCGCTCGGCATGGATGACCAGCGGGATCGCCAGCGCGCGGGCGACCACGGCGGCATGGCTGCCGACCGAACCCTCCTCCAGCACGACGCCCTTCAGCTTGCGGCCATATTCCAGCAGTTCCGCCGGGCCGATATTGCGCGCGACCAGCACCGGGTTCTCCGGCATCGCGGCGCCGGTATCGCGGCCCTGCCCGGTGAGGATGCGCAGCAGGCGGTTCGACAGGTCATCAAGGTCGTGCAGACGCTCGCGCAGATAGGGGTCGGGCACCTGGCCCATGCGGGCGCGGGTGGTGGATTGCTCCTTTTCCACCGCCGCCTCGGCCGACAGCCCGCGCTGGATGTCTTCCTCCATCCGCCGCAGCCAGCCGCGGGAATTGGCGAACATGCGGTAGGTTTCCAGTACCTGCTGGTGATCCTTGTCGACGATCTCGCTGCCCGACATCATCGCATCGACCGACAGGCGCAGCTCTTCGACGGCCGCATTCAGGCGCTTGAGCTCCTTCTTGGGATCGTCGCCCACCGGATTGGCCACCACCACCCGCGGCTCGTGCAGCCAGACCCGCCCCTCGGCCGATCCCTCCTGCCCGGTCAGGCCGCGGATCATCACCGGCTGCTGATGCAGCGCCGACAGCGCCTCGCCCTCGCCGATGAAGGCGCCAAGTTCGGTCATCTCGGCCAGAACCATGGCGACGACTTCCAGCGCATAGACCTCGTCATCCGAATACTGCCGCGCGTGCTTGGACTGCACCACCAGCACGCCGAGGCGTTCGCCAAGGCGCTGGATCGGCACGCCGAGGAAGGCGGAATAGATTTCCTCGCCCGTTTCCGGCATGAAGCGGAAGCCGCGTTCGGCCGGCGCGTTGCCGGTGTTGATCGGGGTCGAGGTCTTGGCGACGCGGCCGACAAGGCCCTCGCCAAGCCGCATCCGGGTCTGGTGGACGGCCTCGGGGTTCAGGCCTTCCGTCGCGCACAGCTCCAGCGTGGTCTCGTCGCGGAACAGGTAGATCGAGCACACTTCGGTGCGCATCGAATCCGCGATCATATGGGTGATGCGGTCAAGCCTCTCTTGCCCCTTGGCGGGGGTGGCGAGCGTGTCGCGCAGCCGTCGCAGCAATTTGCGGCTTTCGCTTTCCGAGCGTTCGGGCATGACTAGCGTGCAGTCCCCCGTGCAAGGCCCGTTCTCAGGCCGATTTTTCCAGTTCGAAGGCATCATGGAGCGCCTGAACCGCGAGTTCCATGTATTTCCGGTCGATCAACACCGAAATCTTGATCTCCGACGTGGCGATCACCTTGATGTTGATGTTTTCGGCGGCCAGCGCCTTGAACATGGTCGCCGCGACACCGGCATGGGACCGCATCCCGATGCCCACGACCGAAACTTTGGCGACATCGGTATCCACCGCCAGATCGTCATAGTTGATGATGCCGGAGGCGCGGGCATCTTCCATCGCCTTGCGGGCGCGGGGGATCTGGTTGACCGGGCAAGAGAAGGTCATGTCGGTGACAGCCCCCGGGTGGTCGTCGTAATCGCGCTCCGAGATGTTCTGCACGATCATGTCCACGTTCACCCCGGCCTCGGCCAGCGGGCCGAAGATCGCCGCGGCGATGCCGGGGCGGTCCTCGATGGTGACGAGGGTCATTTTGGCTTCGTCGCGCGAATAGGCGACGCCGGAGACGACTTTCGATTCCATGATTTCTTCCTCGTCGCAGACGATGGTGCCGGAGGTTTCGTCGGTATCTTCAAAGCTGGACAGCACGCGCAGCCGCACCTTGTAGCGCATGGCGAGTTCCACAGACCGGGTCTGCAGCACCTTGGCGCCAAGGCTGGCAAGTTCCAGCATTTCCTCGAACGCGATCTTGTCGAGCTTGCGCGCCTTGGAGCTGATGCGCGGGTCGGTGGTGTAGATGCCGTCGACATCGGTGTAGATGTCGCAGCGCTCTGCCCCGAAGGCAGCGGCGAAGGCGACGGCGGTGGTGTCGGACCCGCCCCGGCCAAGCGTGGTGATCCGGCCCTCGGGCGAGACGCCCTGGAAGCCCGCGACCACGGCGACCTTGAAGCCCTCGGCGAATTTCGCGTCGATATTATCGCGCGGGATATCCACGAAGCGGGCGGCGGAATGGGCGGAGGTGGTCTGGATCGGCACTTGCCAGCCCTGCCAGCTGCGCGCAGGCACGTCCATTTCCTGCAAGGTCAGCGCCATCAGCCCGGCAGTCACATTCTCGCCCGAGGACACCACGGCATCATATTCGCGCGCGTCGAACATCGGCGAGGTCTGCTCGACCCAGCCCACCAGCTCATTGGTCTTGCCCGACATGGCCGAGACGATGACGATCACGTCATAGCCACGTTCCACCTCGCGCTGCACCTTGAGGGCGGCGTTCTTGATGCGCGCCAGATCCCCGACCGAGGTGCCGCCGAATTTCATCACCAGAAGCGGCATGAAAGCCCCTCTCCCCGAGCCCGTCAAAATCGCCCGCTTCTTATGCGGGGCAGGGGCGCCATGCAAGGGGAATGGGGCCAAGGCCCGCGGTGGGGTGCGGCGCGATGGCTGACACCGGCGCGTCGCAATCGGGGTATAGAGACGGAGGACGCAGGGCGCGCGAAGGAATGAAGAGATGTCGGAGCAGGAACACCTAGGCGCGGATCATGCGGAATTGCTGGCCGCGCTGTGCAAGCTGGACGGCGAAATCGCCGAGGCCGCGGGCCGCGCGATGGCGGCTTGGGCCCCGGCGCTGCAGCGGGAGGAGTTTCGCGGCTCGGCCGAGAACATGGCTGCCTATCTGGCGCTGCGGCAGGCGGATCTGCGCGGCTTCCAGCATCCACTGGCGGCGCTTGGCCTGTCCTCTCTCGGTCGGGCCGAGGGGCATGTGCGCGCCTCGCTGGCGGCGGTGATCGCGGCGCTTGGCCGGATCACCGGCGGCGGTGAGGCGGAGTTCCCACCGGCGGCTGCCTTCGATGCACCCGGCGAGTTGCTGGATGCGCGGCGCGATGCGCTGTTCGGTGGGGCGCCGGACAGCCCCCAGACCCGCATTCTGGTGACGCTGCCGACCGAGGCGGCGACGGAAGACGGTATGCTGGACCGGCTGGTGGCGGCCGGCGCCGATTGCGTGCGGATCAACACCGCCCATGACGGGCCCGAGGTCTGGGCGGCGATGATCGCGCAGACCCGTGCCGCGGGGCAGGCTGCGGGCCGCCGCGTGCCGGTGTCGATGGATCTTGCCGGCCCGAAGATCCGCATCGAGGCGGTGGCGCGGGTGGAGGGCGTGCGGCTGAAGATCGGCGAGCGCTTCGCGCTGGCGACGGATGCGGGTGCGGCACCGGACCTGCCGGTGGCGGTGCTGAGCCATGCCGAGCTGTTCGCGCATATGCCGGTGGGCCAGCCGGTCTGGATCAACGATGGCAAGCTGCGCGCCCGGGTGGTGGAGCGCCCGGATGACAGTTGCGCGATCCTGACGGTGACCGGCGCGCGGGCCAAGGGTGAGAAGCTGAAGCCGGAAAAGGGCGTCAACCTGCCCGGCGCCGATCTGGCGATCCCGGCGCTGACCGATGACGACCGCGGCGTTCTGGGTTTCGTCGCCTCCCATGCCGATATCGTGTCCTTCTCCTTCGTACAGACGGTGGAGGATGTGCAGACGTTGCTGGCAGAGCTGACCGCGCGCTGCCAGGGCCGCGCACTTCCGGCGGTGATGCTGAAGATCGAGACGCCGCTGGCCGTACGCAACCTGCCGCAGATGATCGTGGCCGCGGGCGGGCAGGTGCCGGTGGCGGTGATGATCGCCCGCGGCGATCTGGCGGTGGAGATCGGGTTCGAGCGGCTGTCCGAGATGCAGGAGGAGATCCTGTGGCTGTGCGAGGCGGCGCAGGTGCCAGTGGTCTGGGCGACGCAGGTGCTGGACGGACTTTTGCGCGACGGTCAGGCCAGCCGGGCGGAAACGACAGACGCCGCGATGGGCCAGCGCGCCGAATGCGTGATGCTGAACAAAGGCCAGTATCTGGCCGAAGCTGTGGCCTTCCTGCGCAGCGTCATGGGCCGGATGGACCGGCACCAGGACAAGAAATTCGCGCATCTGGGGCCGCTGAAGACCTGGCGGCTGCCCTGACATCAGTAGGCGTGGGGCTGGCCATCCCAGGTCTCGAAACATCCCGTCGTGGCCATGCTCAGCGCCGCGAAGCGCGCGCGCAGGCCGGCCGCCGCCACCTCCACCGGGATCTCGGCCGAGGGGCCGCCCATCTCGGTCTGCACCCAGCCGGGGTGGTAGATGCCGACGGCGATGCGCTCGGCTCGCAGGTCGGTCGCAAGGTTGCGCCCAAGGTTCAGCGCTGCGGCCTTGGAGGCGCGATAGGCATAGCTGCCGCCCGGCGCGCGGGTGTGCGAGGCCATCTGGCTGGAAATAATGGCGATCCGCGCAAGGCCATCTGCGGCAGCGGCGCGCAGGTTCGGCAGCAGCGCCTGCACGGTGAGGAATACGCCGGTCACGTTCACCGCAAAGCTCTCGGCCCAGATATCGGCGGGATAGCCATGCTCCAGCCGCTGGCCCTTGTCGGCATAGACGCCAGCATTGCAGATCAGCGTGTTGATCGGCTGCCCCGCCAGCCGCGCCGCGAGTGCCTTGGCGCTGGCCGGGTCGGTCACGTCGAGCGGTTGCCAGCCCGCGCCCTCGGGCAAGGCGCCACGGGCGGTGCCGATGGTCTCGGCGCCCTCGGCAATATAGCCGTCGAGCAGGGCACGGCCGATTCCGCGGTTCGCGCCAGTGATCAGGATCGTCATTAGGGTAGTTCCTTCAGGGTGCCGTGCGGGGCTCGGGTCAGTTGGTCTTGCGGCCAGGCATGAAGGGCAGCGGCGCTACCGGTACGCCATCCTCGATCAGCTTCTTCGCCTCGTCCAGCCGCGCCTCGCCATAGATCGCGCGGCCCGGGGCATCGCCGTCATGGATTGCGCGGGCTTCGGCGGCAAAGTTCATGCCGACATATTCCGAGTTCTCCTCGACCTTCCGGCGCAGCGCCGCCAGCGCCTCTTCGGCCGGATTCGCGGGGGCGGAGAGCGGGCGCGGAGCAGGCTCGGCCTCGCCGGCCTTGCGGGCCGGCCGAACCGCGGGGGCCATCAGCGACTTGGTCACCTCGGTCGCGCCGCAGACGGTGCAGGACACAAGGCCCGAGGCTGTCAGCCGGTCGAAGGCGTCGGCCGACTGGAACCAGCTTTCAAAGCTGTGGTCTTTGGGGCAGGTCAGGGCGTAGCGGATCATGCAAGATACTCGGGGCCCGCGCAGCGGCAGGCTGGGCGGATTACTCAGACGTAACGGTTTGATGGCGAAATTCAAGCGGTGGCGGGGGGCGCTCTCAGGCACCCGCCGCGGGTGGCACGAAACCGGCGAGCATCTGCGCCAGATCTGGCTCTGCCACCTTCAGCGCCGCCTTCTCCGGGGTGAACCATTTGCGCCGGCGCTGGCCTTTTTCGGGGAACTGCCCCGCAAGCCGATCCACCCGCAGCGGATAGACCTCGACCATGCAAGGCACCGCCGTCCGCGGGCCAAGCGCCTTGGCGTAGGAATAGGCACCCTCTGGCACCTCGGCAGCGTGACCCTGCACGCCCGCCTCCTCCCAAGCCTCCTGCGCCGCGCATTCGGCCGGGGAGCGGCCGTCCATCGGCCACCCCTTGGGGATGATCCAGCGGCCCGTGTCGCGGCTGGTGATCATCAGGATCTGCAGCTTGCCCCGCTGCGCCCGGTAGCAGAGCGCGGCATATTGCACCCGCTGCACCAAGGTGAAGGCGGGAGTTAAGCCTTCCGATGACCCCAGATGGGCCAAGATCCGTCCTGCGAGTGTCATTGCTGCCCGATTCCTGGCGGCCCTGCCGTTCGGCACGTTGCGCCACATTCAAAACATAGCACGGATGATGCGGAATGCGACGGGCCAGCCTTGCGCGGCGATGAATAATCTTCGGGCTGCACAGGAAATAGGCGGCGCTGCCGCTGTTGCGACGGCTTGGGTCAGGGTGCGGGCGGGAGGGCCGTTGGGCAGGCGGACAGGATCGCCGCGCGAAGCTGGTCACGCGCGGCGTCGCCCGCCGGGGTCAGCGCGTGGCGTGCGGCGGCGGCAAGTTGCGCCTGCTGGTCCGCGTCCAGCGCTGCCACCGCTGCGGCAAGGCCGGCGGCATCGGTGACCTCTTGCGCGGCGTCCGCTGCGGCCAGCGCTCTATAGGCCTCGGCGGCATTGCCGGTGTAGGGGCCGTGGAGGATGACCGAGTCCTGCGCGGCGGGTTCAAAGGGAGTGTGCCCGCCCTTGTCCACCAAGGAGCCGCCGACGAAGGTTACCCCCGCCAGTGCATACCACAGCGGCATTTCCCCCATCGTGTCGGCCAGCAGCACCGGTGCCTGCGGCCCGGGTGCCTCGGCCAGAGACCGGCGGGCGAAGCCAAGGCCCGCGGCGGTGATCAGGGCTGCCACCTCCTCCGCCCGGCGCGGGTGGCGCGGGGCCAGGATCAGGCGGCGCGCGGGATCGGCCTGCCAGAGCTGCACGAAGGCCTCCAGCACCGGTGCTTCCTCCCCCGCATGGGTGGAGGCGGCGAGCAGGGTGCGGGGGCGGTCGAAGAGCGGGGCGAGGTGGCGAAGCTCGGCAGGGGGAATGGCGGGGGCAAGGCCGGCCTTCAGGTTCAGCGCCGGGCCGATGCGGTCCGCGGGCAGCCCCAGCTGGCGGAAATGCGCTTCGGAGGCGGCATCCTGCGCGCTGAGCAGGTGGATGGCCTGCACCAGAGGCCCGGCCAGCGAGGGAAGACGCGCCCACCGCCGGGCGCTGCGCGCCGACATCCGCGCGCCGATGACCAGCACCGGGATGCTGGCCTGCGCGCAGGCGGCCAGGCGGTTCGGCCAGAACTCGTTCTCCACCACCACAAGCGCCGCGGGCCGGGCGCGGGCGAGGAACCGGCGCAGCACCAGCCGGTGATCGAGCGGGGCAAGCGCGGCCGTCACCCCTGGCAGTGCCCAGCCTTCGACCATCTCGCGGGCGGTCAGGGTGTTCGCCGTCACCAGCACTCGCAGCCCGGGCGCTTCGGCGATCAGCGAGGCCAGCAGCGCCCGGGCCGAGGTCAGCTCGCCATTCGACGCGCCATGCAGCCACAGCACCGGGCCTTCCGCCCGCGGTGCTTGCCCAAGCCGCTCGGCCAGCGCGCCCGCAGGCTCGCGCCCGCGCAGGCGGCGCAGGGACAGGCGCAGCACCAAGAGCGGGGCAAGGAGCGAGACGAGCAGGCGGTAGAGGAGCACGGGGCCTCCGGCGGCAAGGGGGCCTTGTGGATCGGGCCCGATGTCGGCAGGTTTGCCGCGAAACGCCGCCCGAGGGAAGGGCCGCGGGCAAATGGCGGGGCAGGGGCATGGCGGGATGGGGAGAGTTTGCGGCGGCGCTGGCGGTATTTCTGCTATCGCACGCGCTGCCCTCGCTGCCGGGCGCGCGGGGGTGGCTGGTGGCGCGGATGGGCAAGCGGGGCTATGGCGCGGCGTTCGGCCTTCTCTCGACGCTGCTGCTGGTCTGGCTGGTCGTGGCTGCGGGCCGCGCGCCGCTGGTGCTGATGTGGGATCAGGCGTCGTGGATGCGGTGGGTGCCGAATGTCGTGATGCCGCTGGTCTGCGTGCTGTCCGCGCTGGCCATCGCCGCGCCGAACCCGTTCAGCTTTGAGGGTCGGGCGCGGGGCTTCGATCCCGCCCGGCCGGGGATTGCCGGGCTGACGCGGCATCCGCTGCTGTGGGCGCTGTTGCTTTGGGCGCTCGCGCATCTGCTGGTGAACGGCGATCTGGCGCATGGGGTGCTGTTCGGCGGCTTTGCGGCGATGGCGCTGGCCGGGATGGTCTTGCAGGACGCGCGGCACCGGAGAGCGTGGGGCGCGGCGGAGTGGGCGCGGCTGTCGGCGCGGACCTCGGCGCTGCCCCTCGCGGTGGGGCTGACGGGCCGGCCGGGGCGCGGGGCGCTGCTGCGTGTGGCGCTGGGGTTGCTGGTCTGGGCTGCGCTGTGGCATCTGCATCTGCCGGTGATCGGCGTGAGCCCGGCGCCTTGAGCTTGACACAAGCCCCCGCGCGGCATGGCATCGCGGCAGCCCTTGCCGGAGTCTGCCCCTGATGATCCTCGCTGCCCTCTGCCCTGAAGACACTGCGGAGTGCGACAGCGCGCTTGCTGCGCTGGCGGATCAGCTGATCGGCCAAGGTCGCCGCGCCGTGGGCGCCGTGCAACTGCCGCAAGGCGATGCCGCGACCCGCTGCATGGACCTGCGGCTGCTGCCCGGCGGCAGGGTGCTGCGCATCTCGCAAGACCTCGGCCCCGCGGCGCAAAGCTGCCGGTTGGACCCCGGCGCGCTGGAAATGGCGGTGGCCACGGCCGAGGCGGCTTTGGCCGCGGCGCCGGCCGACCTGCTGGTGGTCAACCGCTTCGGCCAGCAAGAGGCGGTCGGTCGGGGCTTTGCGGCGCTGATCGGCACTGCGCTGGAGGGCGGCGTGCCGGTGATCGTCGGCCTGTCGCCGAAGTTTCACCCGCAGTTCGTGGATTTTGCAGGCGATCTGGCCGAATGGTTGCCCGCCGACCCCTCGGCGCTGATGGCCTGGTGGGCGCGGGCCGGGATTTCGGCCTGATGGCGTGACGCGGGCGGCAGATGGGTTAGAAGCTCGACTGCCGTTTCGTTGGCTGCAGCGTGAAATCGGGAAAACCGCCGCATTCTCCATGCCATCAGGCCCGACTGACATGCCGCCAGCATCATCGCGGACCTAACGCCGCCTGCCGGGAGGGGTTCCGCAACGGCACGGCGGACAAGGTCTGGAATTTGTGCGGCCTGTCTTGATACCCACCAAAAGTCATCCATATACCATCCACACGGATGGAGAAATGGCCATGGGCGACGTGAGACAGCTTCGCGAGAAGCAGACCGACAGCGAGAAGATCACAATCAACCTCGGGTTTGTGGACCTGGGCCGCATCGACCTGCTGGTGCAGGAAGGCTTCTACTCGAACCGCAGCGACTTCATCCGTACCGCGATCCGCAAGCAGCTGGATGGCCACGGCGAGACCGTCGAGAAATCGATAGAGCGGCACACGATGGAACTGGGCCTGCGCGACTATGGCCGCGCCGAGTTGGAGCGGCTGCGCGCGGCGGGCGAGGTCCTGCATGTGCGGGTCGTCGGGCTGGCGCGCATCGGGTCGGACGTGACCCCCGAGCTTGCCTTGGCCACCATTGGCTCCATCACCGTCCTCGGCGCGCTTCAGGCGCCCGCGGACATCAAGACCGCCCTGGCCGACCGCATCCGCTAGCGCCCCCTTACAAGGACTGACACCATGATCGATTTCCCGAACGGCGTTTGGCGCAAGGCGACCGGGGCCGCGCGCAACCTGCGGCTCTCCGCGGCGCAAGACCTCGTCACCCGCACGCTGGCCCAGCACGGGCTGGTGCCGGGCAGTCCGGACGCACCGGCTCCCGGCCCGGCAGACGCTTCGGGTCCGGCTGGCTTGCCCGCCGCGCTGGCCGCCATGCTGGCTCGCAAGCCAAAAGGCCCGACGGCCGCGCCTGCCGCAACTCCGCCCGGGGCCAGCTTTGCCGAGGGCAGCTTCTCCTGTGCTGCGGGGAGCCGGAATTACCGCACCTATGTACCCGCCTCGGCACAGCAGGGCATCTCCGGACTGATCGTGATGCTGCATGGCTGCACCCAGACGCCCGAGGACTTCGCCGCTGGCACCGGCATGAACGCGCTGGCAGAGCAGCACCGACTTGTCATCCTCTATCCGCAGCAGTCGCGCGGCCATAACGCCCAGTCCTGCTGGAACTGGTTCAGCCGCGGCGACCAGCGGCGGGACCGGGGGGAGCCTTCCATTATCGCGGGCATGACCCGTGAGGCCATCGCCCACCACCGCGTCCCCGCGGACAAGGTCTTTGTCGCCGGCCTCTCGGCCGGAGCAGCGATGGCGGTGATCCTGGGCGAGACCTATCCGGATCTCTACAGCGCCGTCGGCGCGCATTCCGGCCTGCCGATGGGGGCGGCGTCGGACGTGCCCTCGGCCTTTGCCGCGATGGCCGGGCAGGGCGCGGTGGCCCCTGTCACGGGGCCTGCCATGCGCACCATCATCTTCCACGGCAGCGCCGATGCCACGGTTCATCCGTCGAACGGCGAAAAGATCGCCCAACACGCGCTGGACCGCGGCCCCCGGCAAAGCCTGCAGACCGAGGATCAGGGCACATCGGGGGGCCGCTCCTTCCGCCGCAGCACGACGCTTGGCGAGGGTGGCACCGAGTTGGTCGAGCACTGGGTCGTCGAGGGGATGGGCCACGCCTGGTCCGGCGGGCAGCCGGGCGGCAGCTATACCGATGCGCAGGGCCCGGATGCCAGTGCCGAGATGATCCGGTTCTTCCTTGCGGGTCGCGCCGCGCAATAGGGGCAGGGCACCCGCAAAGCTGCACGGCGGCGCGCCTTCCGGGGCGCGCCATATGCCGCATCCTGCAAATATGCCTGCATGATGCAACTTTGTACCCCGCACAAAACTTGGCTGGGTTTTCACAGGACTGTCACCTCGGGTTGCTAGCGGTCGGGGCCCATGCCCACGAACAACCAAGGTCCCCAATGAACGCTAGACTCAGCCGCCTGTCGCTTTTTTCCCTTGCCCTTTGCGGGTTTGCTGCGGGCCTGCCGCTGGTGGCACAGGCGCAATCGGCCTGTGTGCCTGATGCGCCCCTGGCCGGGGACAGCGTGGTCTGCGAAGGCGCGGGCGACGGCATCCGCGATGATGGGCTGGACGGTGTCACGATCAGCGTGGCGACCGGGGCCGTGGTGTCGAATGCGACCGAGATCGCCTTCGAACTGGACGATGATGTCACCCTGACCAATGACGGCACCATTTCGTCGGCCGGGGACCATGCGGTCCAGCTCGACAATGGCGGCGCCATCACCAATACCGGCACCATCGAGAGCACCGACCTCGGCGAGAGCGACGGCATCAACGCCGACAATGATACCAGCATCATCAACTCGGGCACGATCACCGGCACCGATGAAGGCGTGCAGATCGAGGAAGACAGCACCGTTGTGAACTCGGGCACCATCACCGGCGGCGACCGCGGCATTGATGGTGAGTTCAGCGGCATCCGCATCACCAACTCTGGCAGCATCACCGGCGTGGAGAGCGACGGCGTGCGGACCGGGGCGGATGCGCTGGTCGAGAACAGCGGCACCATCACCGGCGGCGACGATGGGGTGCAGGTGCGCGAGAACAGCACCGTCATCAACTCCGGCACGATCACCGCGCTGGCGGCCGAAGGCATCAACGCCAACCGGGATGGGGTGCGGATCGAGAACTCCGGCACCATCATCGGCTTCGATGACGCGGTGAACCTGGCCAACGATGCCTATGTGCTCAACACTGGCACCATCCTCAGCAACGGAACCGATCAGGACGGGGTCGACCTCGACAGCGGCACCGTCATCAACCACGGCACGATCAGGTCGCTGGCGCTGACCGATGGCGACGGGATCGACTTTGACGAAGGCGCGACCGGGGCCGGCTTCGTGCTGAACACCGGCCTGATCGAGGGCGCGCGCGGCGTGAATGCGGATGACCTCGACACGCAGTCCCAGACCGTCACCAACTACGGCACCATCATCGGCCACAGCGGCATCGCCATCTCGCTGGCCGGGGGCGATGATGTTCTGGAACTGGCGACCGGGTCGCAGATCATCGGCGCGATCGATCCTGGCACCGGGACCGATACCTTCCGCCTGCTGTCGCCGGTGCAGGGCGCCTTCAGCTTCATCACTGCGCCGGAGATTTTCGATGCCGGCGGCAACCCGTTCATCGCCTCGGCCGACGGGCTGTCGGCAGTCGCCGCGGACCCCCGTGTCATGTCGGCCGGCGACACACTGGCGGCGCGCGGAATGACCTCGGTTCTGGGCAATGCGCTGGAACTGGCGGAAGGCGCGCCGGGCTTTGCCGCGCTGCTGACCTCGACCGGGGAGCGTGACGAGATGGAAGGCGTCCTGCGCTATGGTTTCGAGCTTGAAGGCGGCACGGTGCTGTCGTTGATCGGCGGCCTGATGTCGGGCGAGACCGAGAATATGCCGGGCGGCGTGGACGTGGACTATTCGATGGCCCTTGTCGGTCCGGCGGCAAGCCGGGATGTCGGCGCGGCGCGGGCAACCGTCCTCGGCTTCATCGGGACCAGCGAGACGGAATATGACGCGGCGGCGCATGTTGGCGGGGGCGGCACGGCGGATGGCACGCTTTACGGGGTCGCCGGGCGCTTCTCATACGGCGCCGGGCAACTCGGCGCCCCTGGTCTGGACCTCGCGCTCTCGGGCGGGATCGGCTGGCACGACATGGGTGACTTCAGCCTCTCGACGCTGGGGAAATTCGACGGCCGCACCCCGCGCACCGGCTTCGCCCGGGTTGAACTCGGCCAGAGCGTGGAGCTTGGCGCCGGCACCCTGCGCGGACTTGTCCGGCTGACGCATGTGTCGGGTGCGGGCTACGAGTTCACGCTGCGCGCGCTTGGCGGCAGCACCAGCTTTGACGGAACCGGGCTGGACAGTGACACCATCGGCGGCATCGGCGCGGAATACCTGCAGCCCATCGCCGGCGGCAGCACCCTGCGCCTGCGGCTGGTCGCCGAGGGTACGGACGAAGACGACATGGCCGTCGGCTTCGGCATCGGCGTGACCTTCTGAGACGGGCCTGACGACCTTCGCAAGCAGCAAGCGGCCTCTGCACAACGGGTGTAGGGGCCGTAGTCTCTGAACTTACTGGCTTGCGTACCTGCTGCAGGTCTGCGGCAAAGTGCCGGTCTATCCGGCACTGGCCAGTCCACCCCCTCTGTAACGGGCTGATGATCATCATCTTCAGGGCCGTTGCAATTGTCGCAGCGTATATGGGGCTTTGACGGTCAATTCGCCTACGTCAGGTCTGCTCATGTCACACGCCCGTCACGCCGGGGGGGTAGAGACTGAAGTCATTCGAATGACTCAGGGTATTGGGCGGAATGGGACGGGAAAACTGGAAGATCATCCGTGACCGGATCTCGGCGGATATTGCCGGGGGCCAGTTGTTGCCCGGGGCACAACTGCCGACGGAAACGCAACTTTGCCAGTCGTTTCAGGCGGGACGGCATTCGGTGCGCCGAGCGGTTGCGGCCCTCGCGGTAGAGGGCAAGCTGCGGGTGGAGCAGGGCCGGGGTACCTTTGTTCAGGCCGCCCCGCTGATCAGCTATCACATCGGGCGGCGCACCCGGTTCCGCCAGAACCTGCTGGCGCAGGGCGTCTTTCCGACCGGAGAGCAGATTGCCGATGATATCGTGCCTGCCCCCGCGCGCATCGCCGCAGCACTCGGCCTGACCGAAGGCACCCCGGTGTATCGCCTGCTGCGCCGGGGTCTTGCGGACGGGGTGCCGATCAATATCGGGCTGTCCTTTCACTGCGCGGAACGCTTCCCGGACCTTGCCGCGCGGCGGAAGGCGGGAGAGTCGGTGACAGACATCTACCGCAGCCACGGCATTGCCGACTATTTCCGCAAACGCACCATCGTGTTCGCCCGTCGCCCGGATGCCGAGGAAGCCAGCCTTCTGATGCAGCATCCGGACCAGCCGGTCATCGTGCTGCAAAAGACCGACGTGGACGCAGAGGGCAAGCCCATCGGCTATTCCGAGGCGGTCTGGGCCGGGGACCGGGTGCAGTTTTCCTTCGACAGCCTCGACGAGGGTGCAGGCGCTCCGGAAAGCTCTTCTGATGTTTGACACCCGCAAAGACGTGCAGCCGGTCCTTGATCACGCGGACCTGCTGGGCCTGCTGGCCCGTGCCGATGCGGCGCGGCTGGCCGCATTGGCCGAACGCCTGCTGCCGGCGCTTGGTGCGATCGAGGTGGTGCAAAGCCGGACCGGGTTAGTGATGCTGCCGATGCGCGACACGGTGCAGGGCACGGACTTTCACCTTGGTGAGGTACTGGTGGCCGAGGCCCATATCCGCGCGGCTGGCACCGAGGGCTATGGCATGATCGTCGGCCGCGATCTGGAGCGGGCGATGGCGATGGCCGTGGTCGATGCCGCCGCCAGCTTGGGCCAGACGGCCGAGATCAGCGCTTTTGTGCAGCATGAGGCGCAGGAGATCGCGGCCGCCGACACCGCCCGCCTGCGCGAGATCGAGGCCACGCGCGTCTCGATGGAGACATTCTGATGACCCAGCTTGCGGCCGTTCCCGTGCCCGATGCCTTCGAGATCCGCACCAATGCCACCTTCGAGGCGCTGATGCTGGCCCTGTCGCGCCCCGGCTCGGCCCACTCGCTTCCCGCCCCCGGCATGGCCGGTCTTGCCGAGACGCTGCTGGACCGCGAATGTCAGGTGTTCTGCGATGACCCGGCGCTGGCGGAGATCTGTGCGGGGTTCGGGGCAGCCCTTGTTCCCGCGGCGCGGGCCGATCACCTGTTCCTGTCACTGGACACTCCCGAAGGGTTGGCCCTGCTGGAGCAGGCGCCGGTCGGATCGGCGCTTTATCCCGACGCGGGGGCAACAGTGATTGCCAGCGCGCGGCTGGGGGCGGGGCAACGCCTGCGCCTGACCGGGCCGGGGATCGAGACGTTCACCGACATCGAACTGGGTGATCTTGCCCCCGGGCTCTGGCCGCTGCGGGCCGCGCGCTGCCGCTATCCCGCGGGCTTCGATCTGTTCCTGATCTGCGAGGGCCGGGTGATCGGCCTGCCGCGATCCACCACAATCGAGGTGCTGTGATGGCCTATGTGGCAACCCGGGGCGGCGAGCGAGCCATCGAGCAATCTGAACGGCTCTACCGTGCGGAACTGGGCAGGATAGATGCGGCGCGGGTCACGGCCGTTCGGCAGACCCTGCCCATGCTGATCGACCGGGTGATGGGCGAGGCGTCCTTATACGAACCTGATCTGGCCGCGCTGGCCCTCGCGCAGTCGGGCGGCGATCTCTACGAGGCGGTGCTGCTGTTGCGCGCCTGGCGCACGACGCAGCCGCGCCTTGGCATTGCCGAGCCGGTGGAGCAGGAGCAGTTGGTCACCCACCGCCGGATCTCGGCGGCGTTCAAGGACATTCCCGGCGGGCAGATCCTGGGGCCCAGCCTCGACTACTCGCACCGACTGCTGGCGACCGGCGTGCTGCAGGGCCACCCGTTCGAGCCCCGGCCGGTGGAGCCAGCCGCCACCCCCGCGCCTGCCCGGCAACCCTCGCTGGCAGCATGGCAGAAGGCGCAGGGGCTGGTCGCCGATCCGCCGCGGGCCGAGGTCGCGCCCGACGACATCCCGGATCTGACGCGCGAGCCGCTGCTGTTTCCCGCCGCGCGTGCCCATACGCTGCAAAGTCTTGCCCGCGCCGATACCGGAGGGATGCTGGCCCTAGGCTATTCCGCGATGCGCGGCTATGGCAATGCCCACCCCACGGTGAACGAGCTGCGGCTGGCCGAGGCAGAGCTGCGCGTGCGCCATCCGCGCGGGACGGTGTTTTCGGCCGGCCGGGTGAAGGTGTCACAGGCCGAGGTCATGGCCAAGGGCAAGTCCGGCCTGCTGGAACTGGGGTTCTGCGCGACGCTTGGCTGGAACGAGGTCAAGGTGATCTCGGGCGCCACGCTGGACCTGAACGCCCCCGGCGCGGCCAAGGGATCGCCGGTGGAGGAGGAATTCTTCCTTTATCACACTGAGCCGGTCGAGGCCTCGGGCTTCTGCATCCACTTCAAGCTGCCCCACTATGTGACCTTCCAGTCCTCGCTCGACGCCCTGCGCGGGGCCCGCGGTGCCGCTGCCCCGATTCCGGAGCAGGCCCCCGAACCTGAAGAGGTCACAGCATGACCATCGCCACCCTGACAAAGCCGTGGCAGGCGTTTTCCTATGGCTTTCTCGACGCCTCGGCCAAGCGCGAGCTGCGCCGCAAGATGCTCAAGGCCATCGCCGTGCCCGGCTGCCAGATGCCCTATGCCAGCCGCGAGGTGCCGATGGCGCGCGGCTGGGGCACCGGCGGGTTGCAGGTGACGCTGACACTGCTGAAGCCATCCTCGGTGGTGAAGGTGATCGACCAGGGCGCAGATGACAGCGTCAACGCCGCCTCGATCCGGTCGTTCCTGTCCAAGGTGTCCGGCGCGGCCGAAACCTGGGACACGCTGGCCGCCACCCTGATCCAGAGCCGCCACCGCATCCCCGAGGAACGGCTGCGCGCCGATCAGGTTCTGGTGCTGCAGGTGCCCAACCCCGAACCCTTGCGGCCGGTGGAGCCGAACATGTCGGTCGCCCGGCAGATGCATGCCGATGCCGATTACGGGCGGCTGTGGCTGATCCTGTATGAGCAGATCGTGCGCTCGGGCCGGATCATGCAGGGCGCGTCCTATCCGGCGCTGGTCAACGGGCGGCATGTGATGACGCCCTCACCCATCCCCCGCTGGGATCTGCCCAAGCTGCATATGGCGCAGCACCTGACCTTCCTGTCGGCAGGGCGCGAAAAGCGGCTCTACGCGGTGCCGCCCTTCACGCGGGTGGAACCGCTGGTGTTTTCAGACGTGCCCTACAAGGTCGAGGATCATGCCGCGCTGACCTGCCACCGCTCGGGCGTCGCTGGCTACTTCATGAACGAAATCCCGCAAGACGGCGGCGGATCGGTGTTCGAGCTGTCGGACAGCCATCTTGGCATCAAGGCGATCCGCCGGCGCGATGGCGAGGATGTGGCCCTGGGCGCCACCTGGTACGAAAACGGAAAGATGCCGCGATGACCGCTGCCCTTGCCTTGCGCGCCCCGCAACTGATGACCACGCCGCCCTTGCTGACGATGACCGGCGTGTCGCGCCGCTATAGCGATGTGGTGGCGCTCGATGACGTGTCCGCCATGGTCTATCCCGGCGAGGTGCTGGGGATCGTTGGCGAAAGTGGGTCGGGCAAATCCACCCTGCTGCGGATGATGAACCTCGAGGATACGCCGGATGCGGGCGACTATCGCCTTGCGCTGCCGGGCCTGCCCGGCAACCTGTTCGAGCTTGACCGTTTCGCGCGCCGTATGCTCTGCGCCACCCGTATCGGCATCGTCTACCAGAACCCGCATCTGGGCCTTCTGATGAAGAACAGCTCCAGCGGCAATGTCGCCGAGCGGCTGCTGATCGCTGGCGAGCGCAGCTTTGCCGCCCTGCGCGGCCGCGCCCGTGAGGCGCTGAACGCCTCGGAATTCCCGCTGGAGCGGATGGATGCGCGCCCGATCGAGCTGTCGGGCGGGATGCAGCAGCGGGTGCAGCTGGCCAAGGCGATTGCGCTGGAACCGGCACTGCTGCTGCTGGACGAGCCAACCACCGGGCTTGATGTCTCGGTGCAGGCGCTGGTGCTGGATACGCTGAAGCGGCTGCAACGCGACCGGGCGATCACGATGGTGATCGTGTCCCACGACCTGGGCGTCATCCGCACCATGGCCGACCGGGTGATGGTGATGCGCCGCGGCCGCGTGGTCGAACAGGGGTTGGCGGACCAGATCTTCCAGGACCCGCAGCACGACTACACCCAGCAACTCGTCCATGCGAAACTGTGAGGTTGCCATGATCCCTGTTCTTCAAGTCGAGAACCTGGCCAAGCATTTCCAGATGCACCATCTGGGCCAGCGGCTGCACGCCTTCGACGGCATCAACTTCACCCTGCACGCGGGTGAGTTCCTGTTGCTGCGCGGGCCCAATGGGGTGGGGAAATCCACGCTGCTGCGCACGCTCTACCGCAGCTATCTGCCGCGCGCCGGGCATATGTGGTATCACACCACCGAGGGGCGGATCGACCTTGCGGTGGCGGCGGATGTGGACATCGCCCTGCTGCGGCGGCGCGAGATCGGCTTTGTCACCCAGTTCCTGATCGCCCGGCCCCGCGTCGCGGCCGAAGATATCGTGGCCGAACCGCTGCGCCGGGCGGGTATCCCTGCCGCTGAGGCGACCGAGGAAGCCCGGCGCTGGCTGGCCGAGTTCGGCGTGAAGCGCGACCTGTGGCGGGCCTATCCCACCACCTTCTCGGGCGGCGAGCAGCAGAAGGTCAACCTCGCCCGCGCGCTGATCCTGCCGCAGCGGCTGCTGCTGCTGGACGAGCCCACCGCCTCGCTGGACGCGGGCGCGCGGGCGGCACTGATCCGGCGGCTGGCCGACCTGAAGGCGGCGGGCGTGGCGATGATCGGGGTGTTCCACCATCCCGGAGACGTGGCCGGGCTGATCGACCGCGAGATTGAACTGACCGCACAAGAGGTGCCCGAAGATGTGGCTGTCTGATTTTCGCGTTGTCACCCCGGGTGCGGTGATCGAGCGCGGCTCTGTCCGCATCGAGGCGGGGCGGATTGCCGAAATCGCGCACACCCCGATGCCGGGTGCCGCGATGACGGGCGAAGGCCTGCTGCTGATGCCCGGCTTCGTCGACATGCATGGCGACATGGTCGAGCGCGAGGTGGAGCCGCGCCCGAATGTGCGGATGCCGATGGAACTGGGCCTGCGTGATCTGGACCGGCGGCTGGCAGCCGCGGGGGTCACGACGGCCTATGCTGCTGTCAGTTTTCATCCCGGTTCGGCCTATGGCCATATCCGGCATTTCGACAATACCTCGGCCATCATCCGGGCGCTGAAAGCGATGGGCGATGTGCTCAAGGTGGATCACAAGGTCCATGCAAGGTTCGAGATCACCTTTCCCGATGCGCTGCGGGTGGTCGCGGGGCTGATCGCCGAAGGCGCCGTCGATCTGGTTTCTTTGACCGACCACACGCCTGGGCAGGGCCAATACCGGGATCTGGAGGCGCATGTCGCGCGGATCGCCCGCGACAAAGGCCTGACCCAGGCTGAAGCCGAGGGCGAAATCACCCGGCGGATCGCCGAGAAACAGTCCACCGCAGGTGACATGGCCGCGACCCTGCGCGCGATTTCCGCCACCTGCCGCGCGCATGGCGTGGCGCTGGCCAGCCATGACGATGACACGGTGGAGAAGGTGGCGCTGATGCAGGCGCTTGGCGCCGGGATCAGCGAGTTTCCGGTGACGGTGGAGGCCGCGACCGAGGCGCGGGCGCGGGGGCTGGCGACTGCGATGGGCGCGCCCAATGCGCTGCGCGGCATGTCCTACTCGGGCAACCTGTCGGCACGGGACGCGCATGGCGCGGGGCTGCTGGACATCATGGCCTCGGACTACCACCCCTCGGCGCTGCTGCCGGCGGTTCTGGAACTGGCCAAGGCAGACCCGCACGGGCTTGCAGGGTCAACGCGGCTGGCCACGCTGAACCCGGCGCGGGCGCTGGGGCTGATGGACCGCGGGGCGATCGCCCCGGGGATGCTGGCCGATCTGCTGATCGCCGATGACAGCGGCATCGGCCATGTCCGCGCCACCCTGCGCGGCGGCCGCAAGATCTATTCCGACGGATCGGTCATGCTGGCGCGGGCGGCGTAGCCGCCTGTCAGCTGCCCGGCGCCCGTATCTGTCAGGCGCTTCGCTTGCGGGCCCATTTTGCGGTGGTTTCCCATTCGATCCGCTGCGGCGTGTCGCCAAGTTTCTGGGCGGCGCAGATCGCGTTCAGATCGGCCATCACGCGGGTCAGCCCGATCCGGCGCACCACGGCCCAGAGGGTGGAGCGGGTCAGATACAGGTCGATCAGCCCCCGCGCGGTCAGATGACTTTCCCAAGCATAGGTGCAGGACCGGGCAGCCATGAAACCCGGCACCTGCGCCAGATCGCGGATCACGGGTTCCTTGCGGGCCTCGCGCAGCGCAATGTCGCTGATCCCGCCCGATTGTTCCTCGATATAGCGGTCAAAGGCCTGCACCACGGGTGAGGGTTTGCGCCGATTGCGGATCAGCCCCAGCACGCCCCCGGGGGCCAGAATGCGCTCTGCCTCGGCAAAGAAACGGGGCGCGTCCAGCCAGTGAAAGGCCGTACAGGCCACCACAAGCGAGGCAAAGCCCGATGGCAGATGCATCTCCTCGGCTGTCGCATCGGAGACCTGCACCTCTGGCGCTGCCGAGAACCGGCGTGCCAGCACGCGCCGCATGTCGCGGCCCGGTTCTATCGCCACGATGGACCAGCCGGGGCCGATGGCTTCGCGCAGCGACAGGGTGGAATTGCCCGGCCCGGCGCCAACGTCCACGGCAATGCGCGTACAGCAGCGGATGTCGCGTGTCAGGGCGCGGAACGCCTCGAGCGGATAGCCGGGGCGATGCATCTCATACTGCTCGGCCAACCCGTCAAAGCGATCCTCTGCATCCCGCATGGCTACCCCGCCGCGACCGCGCCATAGGCGGCACGGCCTTTGACAAAGCAGCTGCGCACCACGGGCGGATGCCCGTCGGGCCAGTCCAGAAGCACAAGGTCCGCGCGTTTGCCCAAGGCGATTTCGCCCCGATCCTGCAGGCCGAGCGCATCGGCAGGATTCGCCGCAACCAGCTTCCACAGGTCGGCCAGCGTGCCGACCCCGTCCGCCTGCAGGCGCGCCACCGCCGACAGCATTGCGGGGTAATAGTAATCGGAGGCCAGAATGTCGCAAAGCCCTGCCGCGACCATGTCGGCCGCCCCCGGCGAGCCAAGATGGCTGCCCCCGCGCGCCGCGTTTGGGGCGCCGAACACGATCCGGTCGCCTGCCTCACGCGCCGCTTTGGCCACTGTGAGGTTCATCGGAAACTCCGAGATCCGGGCGCCGTGGTCGCGGTAGAAAGTTCGCGTCTCGGGCTGGCTGTCATCATGGCTGAGCATCGGGGCGCCTTTGGCCCGCGCCCTGGCCCCGGCTTCGGCGATTGTGGACGGAACCTCGGCGCGGCGCATCCAGACTGTCCGCATCAGGGCGATGAAGTCGGCCACCGCCATGCCGGACCGTTTGGCGCGAGGCGCCATCTTGGCGGCGAAACCCGGGCTGTCCATGTCCACCACCGGAAAGGCGGGGTCATGGTCAAAGGGCCGGTTCTGGATCGGAACCGAGGGGTGCAGCACGCCCATCGTCATGTGGTCGTTGAAGGCCAACGCGGGCAGAAAGGGACCGTTCAGGGCTGTGTCGATCAGCGGCAGGGCCTCGAAACAGAACGTCTCCCACCGCAGTTGCACGCGGTTCTCGACAGTCAGGCGGGGGGCAAGGGCGGCAAGCGCCTCCACCACCGCGCGCCCGGTGCCGACCGAGCGGAGGCCCGGTTCCCAGCTGAGCGTCAGGGCATGATAGGCGGTGGCAATGCCGTTGGCCGCCAGTTGCCGGTCGGTTTCCAGCAGCGCGGCCTCGACCGGGATCATCACCCCGGGGCGGGGCATCAGCTGCCGTTCAAAGGCGTCGCCGTGGATATCGACCATCGCGGGGGCAAGGATCATCCCGCCCCCGTCGATGACCCGCGCCCCATCGCGCGGGCCGTCAAGGGCCGCAATCACCCCGCCCTCGACCCGGATGGCGACCTGCGCCACCCGGTCCGGCAGGATCACCGAGGCCCCTTCGATCACGAAAGGCTGCATCACAGCCGCTCCAGCACCAGATGCCAGTGCCACGAGCCGGGGGTTTCGTGCTCGCGGTCTTCCAGCCGGAACACCTCGAAGGCGGAGAACAGCTCCAGCAGGTCGCGGCCGGTGCAGAAGTAATGCGGGTGAACCTTGTCGCCCGGCCCCTCGAACACCCAGGTGTTGCGCGAGATTTCGCGGCCGGGGGCCTTGGCCAGCTCCACCGGGATCCGGCGGGCGGACAGCATGGTGCCAAGGAAGGTGCCGCCGGGCTTCAGCACGCGGGCAATCTCGGCAATCGCGGTGCGCAGCACCTCCTCGTCGCCATGATAGATCACGTTCCACGACAGCACATGGTCGAAGGTGCCATCGGCAAAGGGCAGGTCGGTCATCATGCCGATGCGGGCATCGACGGTCAGGCCTTCGGCGGCGGCAATGCGGTTGATCTCGGCAATCCCCTCAGGCGCGGCATCCAGCGCGGCTACGGCAAAGCCCTGCCGCGCCAGCGCCAGCGCATGCCGCCCGACGCCGGCGCCCAGATCCAGAACCCGCGCACCCTCAGGCAGGGTTTCTGCGAAGGTCATCACCTCGGCCTCGGGCTGCTCCCATTTCGTGGTGCCATCGGCCCGCGCCCATTCCTCGCCCCAGAACTCATGTGCGGTATCGGTCTTCATCGTGCCTGTCCCATGATGGCGGCGCGCAGCATGGCGCCGATCTGTTCCACCCCGATCACCACCACCGCGATCATCAAGATCACGGTCATGGCCGTAGGATAGTCGAAAAGGTCAAACCCCACCTTCAGCTCGATCCCGATGCCACCTGCGCCGACGAGGCCAAGGATGGTCGAGGAGCGCACCGCCTTTTCCAGCCCGAACAGCGAGGTGGAAACAAAGGCCGGCAGCGCGGCGGGGATGGTGGCGCAGGCGGCAATGTCGAGCCGCCGCGCGCCGGTGGCTGTCAACGCCTCGGCCGGGCCTGGGTCGGTGTTTTCCATGTCATCAGCGAAGAAGCGGCCGCAATAGCCGATGGTGTCGACCACGATGGCCAGCATCCCGGCAAAGGGGCCAAGGCCCACCGCCACCACGAAGACCAGCGCCCAGGCCAGATCCGGGACGGCGCGGATGAAGCCAAGGATGGTGCGCACGGCCAGGCTGACCCCGCGCCCGACCAGCACCCCCCGCGCCGCCAGCAATGCCACCGGCACCGACAGCACGATGCCGATGGCGGCCCCGGCAATGGCGATCTGCAGCGTCTCGACCATCTTCCAGGCCAGCCGGTCAAGGTTGTGGGTCGAGGGCGGCCAGGCCCGATCAAAGAAATCGGCAAGTTTCGGCGGTGAAGAGATCAGCCGGTCGGCCGACCAACCCGCCCCCTCCAGCGACCACAGGATGATCAGAACGACCGCGAGGTAGCCCAGAAAGCCGCCGGCGCCCGGCCGCGCGAAGCGCATGGGAAGGGAGCGATCAGACATAGAGCCTCGCCATATCCTGCGCCGACACGTCTCGGGCGCGTGCATCGATTGCGATCCTGCCGCCCTGCAGGCCCAGGATCCTGTCGCCATAGCTCAGCGCGTGCTGAACATTGTGCGAGGTGAACAGCACGGTGACGCCCTCGCGCTTTACCAGCGAGATGAACAGCGCCATCACCTCTTCGCCCGCCTGCGGGTCGAGCGAGGCACAGGGCTCATCCGCGACCAGAAAGCGCGGATTGCCCACCAGCGCCCGGGCAATCGCCACCCGCTGGCTTTGCCCGCCCGACAGCTGGTCGGCGCGGCGCAGGGCGAGATCGGCCAGCCCCACCTTGTCCAGCGCGGCGAACGCCGCCGTCCGCGCCGCGGCGGGGGCTAGCCCCTGCACCCAGTAGCGCGGCCCCGAATGCCGGCCAAGCAGGCCGTGGATCACGTTGGACAGCACCGACAGGCGGGGCACCAGGTTGTGCTTTTGCCCCACCAGGCCGGTGCGGGCCCGCAGCGCACGGCGCGCGGGCCCCTTGATCGTGACCATGTCCTGATCCAGCAGCGACACCCGGCCGCTGTCGGGCGTGATCAGGCCCAGACAGCAACGCAGCAACGTCGATTTGCCGGTGCCGTTGGCCCCCACCAGCGCCACGCATTCGCCGCGCCGGATGCGGAACTCCAGCCCCTCGAACACCGGGCGGGCCTTGCCGAAGCTTTTGGCAAGGCCCGTCGCCTGCAGATCGGTGACCGTCCCGGTCAGATGTGTGGCCGGGTGGTCAAGTGGCATCGCTCATTCACCCAGGAAGGTGTCGAACTGAGGATAGCCCGCGGTGGTGTACATCGAGCGGACGCGATTGTAGGAGGCGTCCTCGATCGTCACCAGGTCCATGCCGACATATTTGTCGTTCTCTTCATGCTCGGTGATCGCGGCGATGATCTGGTCCTTATTCTCGATGATGCTGTCGCGCACCAGCGCCTGAACCTCGGCGGGCACATGTGCGCCGACCAGCAGCATGTCGTTCGGCAGATCGCCCGACCGCGCCAGCACCTTGAAGAAGCCGTAGGGGACCGACGTGTCCTTGCCGCGGGCGCCGTTGATCCAGCTGCCTTCGTTGATGCCGATGGCGGCCACGTCGCCGCCCTTCAGCGCCTCATGCGCGATGTTGGTCGAGGTATGGACCTTGTCGATCTCGGTCACCGGATCGACGCCGTAATCGGCCATCAGCTGCATCGGGCACAGCATGTTCGAGGTGGAGCCGATATCGCCGAAGGCCACCTTCTTGCCCTTCAGGTCGTCCATGCTGTCGATGCCCGCATCGGCGCGCACGATGATGGCACAGCGGTAGTCGGGGCGGCCAAAGCCGATCAGCGGCGTGGCCTTGGTCAGCGTGTTGATGATGATGTATTCGGCCGGGCCGGTGACCACGAAATCCACCGTCTCGCCGCGCAGCGCCTCTGCCGCGGCAGAGCGCGAGGAGACGGGGAAGAACTCGAACGTATGGCCGGTCGCAGCATCGAGAGCGGCCTTGAACGGGCCCCATTCGGCCTGAAGCCGCTCCAGACCTTCCACATCGGTCACGGCGATATTCCAGGTCTCGGCAGAGACGGCGGTAACACCAAGCATGGCAAGGGCGGTGCCCAGCATCAGGGACTTCAGCGTCATGTCAGTCACTCCGGTGAGAATTGGTTCGGATGATTTCTACCGGTGCCGGGTGACGCCTATTGGACTGCTCCGTGAATTTCGCATCGCAGTGATGTGACGGATTGATGACGCATCGAGCGGGCAGCCTGCTTCGGCGATCTGGCAAGTGCCTGAAAGCATGAGAGATTGGTGGGCGGATACCGGGGGGCACGGCTGAGGTATTGTTTTCCGTGGGACAAGTTGGCGCAGTATCGGCGGCTGGCCCGGCGGAAAAACAGGTGTTTGGTAAAAGGCCCTTGAAAACGCTGGATTTTCCGGCTGGATCGTCACAAATCCGTCAAGAAAGCGGTGCGCAACATTCATTCGGATGATGCTGCCACGTCGCACGTTCCATCCAAAACCGCCGGCATGGAACAGCACACCCTTTCCCTCTCCGGCCTTGGCCGCAGCTTCGGATCCACCCGCGCGGTGGATGCCGTTACTCTTGATATACGCCCAGGCCAGTTCGTGGGCGTGATCGGCCGGTCAGGTGCCGGGAAGTCCACCCTGCTCCGCCTCATCAACCGCCTGATCGACCCGACAGAGGGGCAGATCACCTTTGGCGGCACCGATGTAACGGCGCTGCGCGGCCGTGCCCTGCGGCACTGGCGGCGCGACTGCGCGATGATCTTCCAGCAGTTCAATCTGGTCGAGCGGCTCGACGTGCTGACCAACGTTCTGGTGGGTCGTCTGGCGGATCATGGCTTCGTCAGCTCGATGGCGATGCAGTTCACCGATGCCGAACGGGCCATCGCCATCCGCGCGCTCGACCGGCTGGAGCTTGCGCCGCAGGCCCTGCAGCGCGCCGGCACCCTGTCGGGCGGGCAGCAGCAACGCGTGGCGATTGCCCGCGCGCTGGTGCAGAACCCCCGCATCATGCTGGCCGACGAACCCATCGCCAGCCTCGACCCCGGCAATGCCACCCGGGTGATGGAGGCGCTGCGCAGCATCAACCGCGATGACGGCATCACCGTTCTGGTGAACCTGCACACGCTCGACACCGCCCGCGCCTATTGCGACCGCATCATCGCCATGCGCGCCGGCCGGGTGATGTTCGACGGCACCGCAAGGCAGCTCACCGATGACGTGGTGCGCGACATCTACGGCAGCGAGGGGCTGACCGAGTTCAACGAAGCCGTCACCTCGACCGCCGCCCTGCCCGCCCGCGCGCGGCAGTCTGCCTGACCTCTCTGCCTGATCCTTTCCCGCTTTTCACCTGTAAACCGGAGCCTTCCCATGCGCTTGCTTGCCACGACCGCCCTTGCCGCCCTGATCGCGCTGCCCGCCATCGCGCAGGACTGGAAAACCGACTACCGCATCGTCCGCTTCGGCGTCCTGTCGGGCGAGAACGAATCCGACCGGATTTCCCGCTACACCCCGTTCCAGGAGTATCTGGAAAAGGCCCTGGGTGTGGACGTCGAGATCTTCACCGCTGGCAACTATGACGGCGTGATCCAGGCGCTGGCCGCCGACCAGATCGAGTTCTCGTTCCTCGGCTCCTCGGCCTATGCCGCCGCCTATACCGAAACCGAAGGTGGCGTGATCCCGCTGCTGACCTCGCTGCAGAATGACGGTTCGACCGGCTATTACAGCGTGATCGTGGTGCGCTGCGACTCGGGCCTGACCTCGGTCGATGACCTGAAGGGCAAGACGCTGGCCTTCGCCGATCCCGACAGCACCTCTGGCTACAACGTGCCCTATTACAACCTGGTGCAAGAGGGCTATCAGCCCGAAGAGTTCTTCGCCGCCATCCCGTTCTCGGGCAGCCACGAGGCGGGCGTTGTCGGCGTGGTCAACGGCCAGTTCGATGCGGCCGCCACCTATATCAACAACGAGCAGAACGGCATCCCGCAGCGGATGGAAACCAAGGGCATGATCAAGGAAGGCGAGGCCTGCATCATCTGGACGTCGCCGGAAATCACCTCGGGCCCCTTCACCGCGCGCGCCAACCTGCCGCAGGGTCTGCTGGATGACATGAAGGCCGCGCTGCTTGCCGCGCCGACCGCAGCGCCCGAGGCGTTCAAGGAAATGACCGGCGGCGATGACTCCACCCAGCAGGGCTATGCCGAAGTGAACCATGACCGCTATCAGTGGATCATCGACATGCGCGACTGGTTCAAGGCCAACCGCCAGGGCTGATCTCCGGTTCAACTGCTACGGGCGGGCCCCAAGGCCCGCCCGCACCTTGTCGGGACATTCCTCATGACCACAGCCATCCTGGCCTTTGAACGCGATTTCGCGCAGCAGCGCAGGCGCGCGCGCCTGACTTTTGCCGCCGTGACGCTGGTGCTGGTCGTGCTGTTCCTACTGACCGCCGAGGCCTCGAACTTCTTCAAGGTCACCCAGGTGACACAGGCCGATGGCACTCGCGCCGAACGCTGGGTCATCGGCGCCGGCCTGCCGCGCCTTGGCGAATACCTGTCCAAGACCATCCCCGACCTGAACTGGTCTACCCTGCCCGGCGATATCGCAGTCTGGTTCGGACGCTGGCAGATCTGGGCCACTCTGCTGCTGGAAACCGTGCTGATCGCCTTCATGGCCACGGTGTTCGGCGTGGTGGGCGGGTTTGCCTTGTCCTTCCCTGCCGCGCGCAACCTTTCCCCGAGCGGCTGGGTGCTCTGGCTGTCGCGCCGCGTATTGGAAATTGCGCGGACCGTGCCGGATCTGGTCTGGGCGCTGATCTTCGTGTTCTGCTTCGGCGTCGGGCCGCTGGCGGGGGTTCTGGCCATCGGGCTGCACACGATGGGCGCACTTGGCAAGCTCTACTCCGAGGCGAATGAGAATATTGACATGCGGCCGCTGGACGGGGTCAAGGCCTCTGGCGGGTCCTGGTTCGACCAGATGCGCTATGGCGCGGTGCCGCAGGTGCTGCCCAATATCCTCAGCTACACGCTGCTGCGCTTCGAGATCAACGTCCGCTCGTCCTCGATCATCGGCTATGTCGGCGCGGGCGGGCTGGGGCGCGAGTTCCGCACCGCCATGTCCTATCAGGAATATACCAACCTCTCGGCGCTGTTCATCATTATCCTGGTGACGGTGATCGTGATCGACCGCACCTCGGAAGCCCTGCGCCATCGCGTCATCGGGCTGGGAGCCACCGCATGACAACCGAACCGATTTCCGCCGCCGAGATCGCGCGGGCCCGCGCCGAACACCCGCTGGCCTTTCGCGCGCCGCTGCCGGTGCGCCTGCGCCGCGCCGCGCTCTGGACCGGTTTTTCGCTGCTGATCGCCTGGTGCCTCTATGACTTCGGCTTCTCCCCGATCCGCATCTGGGAAGGTCTTGGTCGGCTTGGCCGGGTGCTGTCCTTCATGTTCCCGCCCCATGTCTGGACCGAATGGCGCGAGTTCTCTGAAATCCTGAAAGGGCTTGGCGAAACCCTGTCGATGGCCTTCCTCGGCACGCTTCTGGGCGCGGTCTTCGCCTTCCCGCTGTCCTTCCTCGGGGCCAAGACCATCAACCGCCTGCCGGTCCTGCGCTTCGGTGTGCGGCGCGGCTTCGACGTCATCCGCTCTTTCGAGACGCTGATCCTGGCGCTGATCTTCATCCGCGCCTTCGGCCTTGGCCCGCTGGCCGGAGTGCTGGCCATCGCGGTGGGCGAGATCGGCGTGCTGGCAAAGCTTTATGCCGAAGCCATCGAGAACGCCTCGAACAAGCCGGTGGACGGGGTGGTCGCCTCGGGCGGCAGCCGCCTGCAGTCCATCCGCTTCGCGGTGCTGCCGCAGGTGCTGCCGGTGCTGCTGTCCGTCACGCTCTACAACTTCGAATCCAACGTCCGTTCGGGCACCATCCTCGGCATCGTTGGGGCAGGGGGCATCGGCTTCCTGCTGGCCGACCGCATCGGCGCCTATCGCTGGGACGAGGCCTGGTCGATCATCTTCCTGATCATCGCCATGGTCTACCTGATCGACTGGCTCTCGGGCCTGATCCGCGCCCGCTTCATCGGAACATGGGAGGGCGCACGGTGACCGGCTACGCCGTCGAAATCAATGTGGCGGGCAATGAGGGGCCGATCCTTGCGCCTGCCGGCCTGTCATCACCCGCATCGGCCAGCACGGGCTGCACCATAACCGGCGGATCGGTGCGCCGTCTGACCGAGGCGACGACCGGGCAAGAGGTGCTGCTTGTGACGCCAGAGGCCGCCGAGGTGGCCTTCTGCTATGGCTTCTCCGGCCAGCCCGCCGCCTATCCCGAAGCGATCTTCCATCCCGCCCCCTCGCGCTTCACCCGCGCGGCCGAGGCGTTGGTCGATGAGGCGCGGCAGCTTGCGGGGCAGGGCGATGCGCTGGACCGGGCGATCCGGCTGGCGCGCGGCGTGGCCGAGAAATTCACCTATGCCCATCCCGAGGCAAGGTTCAACGACGGGTTCGATCACGTCCCGCATCTGGGCTGCGGGCTGACCGAAGGCTCTTGCGTCGACATCCACACCTATCTGCTCGCCAGCTTCCGGGCCGCCGGGATCGAGGCGGGCTATGTCGTGGGGATCTATTTCCGTGAGGACGGCACCAGCGCGGGCGGGCATTGCTGGGTGGTCACCCGGATCGGTGGGGCGGCGCAGGAATGGGACATCTCGCATTTCCTGCGGATCGGCCGGCGTGATGTTGGTCCGGCGCTGAACCCGAGGGGCGGCTTTCGCGTGCCGGTCGGCCATTCCATGGGCCTTTCGCTGCCCGAACTCGGGGTGGCAGAGCTGAAGCTTCTGTCCGAGCCGGTGGTGATGCGGGACGGCCTGCCCGAACGCTTTGCCCAAAAGCGCATCCGCCACCTCTTGCCCGCCCTGTAACCCGGACCCACCCCATGAAGATGCTGACTGAAGCGCCCACTGTCCACGAAACCGCCAGCGTGGTCGATTGCGAGCTGGGAAAGTGGACCGAGATCCAAGCCCATGTCTCGATGCGCGAGTCCTCGTTTAGCGATTACTCCTACATCGTGAAGGGCGGCAATGTGGTCTGGTCGACCATCGGCAAGTTCTGCTCCATCGCTGAAGGCGCGCGGATCAACCCCGGCAATCATGCGACGTGGCGCGCCAGCCAGCACCATTTCACCTATCGCGCCGCGCAATACGGGCTCGGCGAGGATGATGCGGCGTTTTTCCAGTGGCGGCGCGATCACTGGGTCACCATCGGGCATGATGTGTGGATCGGGCATGGCGTGACCGTGCTGGCGGGGGTGAGCATCGGCACCGGCGCGGTGATCGGTGCGGGGGCGGTGGTCTCCAAGGATGTGGCGCCCTACACCATCGTCGGCGGCGTTCCCGCCCGGCAGATCAAGCGTCGCTTCCCGGAAGCGCAGGCCGAAGCCCTGCTGGGGATCGCCTGGTGGGATTGGCCGCATGACCGGTTGCGCAGCGTGTTGCCAGACATCCGCGCCCTGCCTATCGACGCGTTCATCGAGAAGTACCGCAGTTGATGGGCGGCGCCGGGCGCTCGCCGGTGCCATCATGTGAGCGGGAGGCTAGGGGGGGCGTGCCGACCCGGCTGTGTGGTCGCCCGCACCCACCGCCAACCGCCCCCTCAGCCGGCTTCCGTATCTGCCAAGGCGTGATCCTTCAGGTCCAGCACATCCTCGTCGCTTTGTTCCCAGTTCTGCCGTTCCGCGTCCGTGGCGCGCGGCGAGAACAGGCCGGTGATGGCATAGAAGATACCGATCAGCGGCGCCGTCCAGCAGGCAAAGGCGAGCGGAATGTAGAGCAGGTTCTGAAGCTCCCCCTCCATGATCCCGAGGCCGAGGGCCGAGATGACGAAGGCCCCGCCGGCATTCCACGGGATCAGCGGGCTCATCAGCGTGCCGCCCTCTTCCACCGCGCGGCTGAGGTTCAGCGTCGAATAGCCCATGCCGCGGTACAGCGGCGCATACATCCGCCCAGGCAGCGCGATGGAGATATAGGGGTCGCCCGCCACCATGTTGGTGGCAAAGGCCGTGCCGATGGCCGAGCTTTGCACGGCGGCGAAGCTTTTCACGCGGCCGATGATCGCCTGGATGATGGCTTCAAGGCAGCCCGTCCGCTCCAGCGCGCCGCCAAAGCCCAAGGCGATCAGCATCAGCGAAATGGTCCACATCATCGACTGGATGCCGCCCGCATTCAGCAGGCTGTCGATATCGGGCACGCCCGTCTCGATGGCGTAGCCCGATTGCGCATAGGCGAAGACGTCATGGAGCCCCTCGCCTTGCAGGAAGATCGCGATGAGCGCGCCCGCCAGCACGCCCGCGAATAGCGAGGGCAGCGGCGGCTTGCGCATCAGCGCAAGGACGATGACGATTATCGCAGGCAACAGCGGCACCCAGCCAAGCACGAACTGTTGGTCGAGGCGGTCGGTGATCACCTCGATGGCGCCAAACACGGTTTCGTTCGGTTCGATCAGCGCATAGCCCGCGATCAGATAGATCGTCAGCGCGATCAGCATGGCCGGGATCGTTGTCGGCAGCATGTTCTTGATGTGGTCGAAGACCGTGACACCCGTCACCGCAGGCGCAAGGTTGGTGGTGTCCGACAGCGGCGAGATCTTGTCGCCGAAGAACGCCCCCGACACGACCGCGCCTGCCGTCCAGTAGGGTGGGATGCCAAAGCCCGCCCCGATTCCCATCAGCGCGAGGCCGATGGTGCCGATTGTTCCCCAGCTTGTGCCAAGCGACAACGAGACGACCGCGCAGAGGATCATCGCCGCCGCGAGGAAGATCGAGGGGTTCAGCAGGACCAGCCCGTAGTAGATCAAGGTCGGCACCGTGCCGGAGGCGATCCAGACGCCGATGATCATTCCTACCACGATCAGCACCGCCAGCGATGGCATCGAGACGTGGATGACGTGAAAGATGCCCTCGCGGATATCCATCCAGGTCATGCCGCGCAACACGCCGAGCAGGCTGGTGATGGCGAGGCCGCAGATCAGCGGGATATGGGGCGTAAAGTCGCCGTAGTAGAACAGCTGCAGCGCCAGAAGGCCGAGGGTGAGGACCACGGGAAGCAGTGCCAGCGGCAGCGAGGGCAGGCTGCGGGGGCCGGTCTCTTCGGATAATTCCATTGCCATCATGTGCCCCGTTTTTTTTGCTAATATGAGCAGAACCCCGGGGTGACAGGGTGGTTCCCCAGAGGGACCGTTGCGCCTTCAGGTCAGGGGGGCGCCTCTCTGCCCTGCTGTCGGTGGCAGCGGGACGTAGGCAGCGGCGAAGCAGGGTCCCCTACATTGCTTATGCCGGTTCATCTGACGGTAAGGATTTACCATGAAAATTCCATCAGTCTTCCTCGGGTGTGTCCGGGGGCAGTTGTCATGGCCCGACATCGGCGGACGGGGCTGGAAGGCTTTTGAACATGAAATCGACGACAGCCATGAGGCCCAGTTTGCAACGCACCGTCACACAGATCGCAACCTCGCTAGAACGCTGGTCCAGCGGATCGGTTTCTATCCCCAGCCGCGAATGGGTTGCCCTCTCTGGACTGGACCGGAGCAATGACATCAAGGACCTTGATGACTTGTTCTGGATTTGCGCGCCGGACCACATCTCTCTGTCGCGCTGTGCCAAAACTGACCCGATGTCATTCGACATCATAGATTCCGGCACGCTGCGGAACTCGTTTTATCCCGAGCTCTTCATGCGGCACAGCAATCTTGTCCGGACGGGGATCATCTTTCGTGTGATCGGGCGCTGGACAGTGCAGGTATCCTTTGCCGCGCAGGGCTGCGCCGTTGCGCAGATCACCGAGGTCACCCTGGCCCCGCCCGCGGGGCACGGAACTGGCATCCCGTATGAGGTTACCGTCGAGGTCCCATTGACCAAGGGGTTGCCTGACGGTGCCCGCTTGTTCTGGCGCGCCCGCGCCGACGAAGATCAGGCGCGCCTCCTCGAGGCAAACTGGAGCGCGCGGGCCCCATTCCGCACCGAAGGGCGGCTGCTCGTCGTGTTGCGCACCTTCGGCCGTACGCAAGATATCGTCGACATGCTTGAAAGCTTTCAGGAAGAGGCCGACCGGACAGATGCGCCGCGCTACCGGCATCTGCTGTGCAATACCTTTTTCCTGATCCTCGATACCAGCGTGGGCGTGTCGGCCGAAAGCTACAAGCAGCTCTCCGAATTGCGGGACATCCGCTATCACGTTTTTTCCGGTGCCAATCTGGGTGGCGGCGGCAACATGAGCCAGGTCATGCGCATGATGGTGCAGGCCTGCGAAAGCGCCGGCGTGAAGCCGGATGATCTGTTGCTGCTCGACGATGACCTGAGCATCTCGATCGAGACGCTCTATCGGCACTGGGCCTCAACACTCTTTCGCAGCGACGATACCGTGTTCACGGTGCCGGTCTTCATGAAGTCGGAACCTCGGAAGATGTGGGAAGACGGGGCGTTCTGGGGGCGTTTCCTGGGTGCCGCACCGCAGGGCCTGCGCACGCACCTCGCGCCGCGCCTTCTGCGCCACAACCTGACCTTCCGGGAAGCGGAGCACCTCGACACGATGGCGGTGCGGAACTACCCGGAATACTGCACCTTCATCTTCTTCGGCCTGTCTTGGCGCCTTTTTGAGAAACTCGGCTACCCCCTTGCGATCTTCCTGCGCGGGGATGACATCGAATACAGCCTTCGGGTACGGAAGATGGCCGGGGCGCACATCATGTCCAACCCGAATCTTGCGGCGTGGCACGAGCCGGCGCACTCCTATGGTCAAGAATACATGTCAATCGCGCATGGTATGCTGATCAACATGGCTTACGGGCAGGAAACGCCGGATGCGCTGTTGCGCTTCTTTCACGCGCAGGCGCTTCGCCACCTTAGTCTTCACGACGTCGCGGGACTGATGCTCTACCGAGAAATCCTTCGGGACTTTCTTTCAAAGAGCGCCTTTCTCGAAAACGGTTTTGCGCGCCACTACGTGGATCGGCTGAAGCTCTTCAAACTTTTCGATGCGGAATTCGAAAGCATTCCGGGCGAAGTTATCGATAGCCTTCGGCACGCGCATTCCGGCGGTGGTGCCCAGCTTGCGGAACACCCCTTCCTTTATATGGGAGTGGAGCCGCGCGAGGATATCGGAACCGTTCTGCTCTTCAATCAGCATGCGCGGACCCACCGCGTGTATCGCTATGACGATGTCGCTGTCATGGAGGCTGCCGCGCAAATGGCGGCAGAAATTTTCTCGCTGATCGCCGAGTTTGGCCAGGATTTTTCGAAACTCCGGGCGCATTACCTCGCGAAGATCGAGGCCTGCCGGAGTGCGGCCTTCTGGGATGTTGAGCTGTCTCGGCACGACTCGCCGGCGACGCTTGGGCAATCGGATATGGCGGCGTAGAGGTCGCGAGAAATGACACAGACATTCAGGTCCATGACTGAACGTGACGACACAAAAATTTCTGCAGTAGTACGGCGGGACTCGCGCTACGTCGCAATTCATGAGGTTTGTCAGTTGCCAGGGGGGCACCGGGCAGACGGGATTGCACTTGGCTTTGGCAAAGACGGCCTGCGCGTTCTCGACGGCATTGTGGATCAGTCATGCGTCGCCGCCGTTGAGGCCAAGGACGTGCAGCCGTGGATGAGTGGTATCAGATGGGATCTTGTTCAGGCGGCGGGCGGCAACTGGTGCCTGCTGAACCAAGGGCTGCGCGCCGCCGCTCTGACCCGGATGGGTGATGCGGTGGGGCTTGGTCATCTTGGCCTCGGCTGGCCAAGCCCAGAGCAGAGCTGGCGCATGTTCCGCCGAGAGGACGGCAGTGCCTGTATGTTGCGCAATCAGGCGGGCGGATGGCTGTCCCTCGCCGAAGACGGCCCAGTGATGCTGGTGCGCCGATTTGATACGCCGGATGACAGCCTGCTCTGGAGCGTTCTTGATGCTGCGCCGATGCTTCACAACTCATCCACCGCTGGCAGCGAAGCGTTGTGACCACCGGCGCGGAATTGGAGGCGCATGATGAAGCTCTACATTTATACTATTCCAAAATCCGGAACCTACCTTCTCGCGGCTTTCATGGAAAACATGGGTTTCGACAATACCGGGTATCACGTCAGTCAAGATGACTATCTGGATACCAAGAGGTTCACTTTCGAAGAGAACGCGAGGACTCCGAGCATCACCAGCGTTGAGCAATATTTCATCACTCGGCTGCGTAGCTTGCACGATAACCAGATGGCTTTCGGACATGTTCCTGTGCCGATCCTGTCATGGGCGCTTCCGGACTACCGGTTCATCTGCGTCTACCGGCACCCCAGGAAAACGCTTCTGTCCGAGTTCATAGATTTTCGTTTCCGCCGCATTGACGTCGATTTTGTGTCTCGTGAGGTCATCCAAGACGACAGGGAAGCTTTCCTACGGTACCTGAACGAGCATGGCCCTATCCACATGACAGTATTCTCTGACATGCTTGCTGCAGCCACGCTCTTCAATAACCCCCTGTTTCGTCAGTATCCTTCCGACCGCGTAATTTTCATCAATTTCGATGGCTTTTTGCACAATTCCGGTCCCGCACACGCGATTGCGCAGCATTACGGGTTGGACACACGTCGCGTTGACGATGCTTGGCAAGACGCTCTGGCCACGGAAACGAAGACAAACGCGACAACGCTGAACCTCGACCGCGACGCATTTTGGACGGCCGAGGCCGTCGCTGCGGCTGACCGTCTTGATCTCGAAGCCTATGTCACCAGCGCTCGGTCTGCTGGCCTTAATGTGTAAAGGGCATTGATGCCTGAAGTCGATCGGCCGGACGAACGACCGGTGGAAGCGGCGCTGAATTTCACAATCCGCCCGGTCTTGCCGCCTTGCGAAGGCTGAGAGTGCCGAATGGTGGACATCGTGGAGCGATATGGGCGCGTCGGATGAAGCGGCTTGGACTTATAAGATACGCTGCCGCTCTGCTTGCAGGCGGCTGCACGATCCGAGGGCTGAAGGCTGAATGCCGTGCCAAGGGTTGGCTCGCAGCCGGGGACGGACATGGGAAAGGACTTCGCGCCGCCGCCGGATACTCCGGATAATCCCTTGAAACCTTGGAGGCGGGTACCGGAATCGAACCGGTCTTCACGGATTTGCAATCCGGTGCGTAACCTCTCCGCCAACCCGCCGCCGGAGGTGTGCCGCATCTATACCATGCCCGCGGGCCGTGCAAGCGCCTCGCGTGCTGCCAAGGCTCGCGTGCTGCCAAGGGTTGTGCCAGCCGCGCCACGCCTCGTCATCAGTGCGTGCGACGTGCTGCAAGCGCCGTTGCCGCGCCTGCGGTTCTGTGGCAAGACGAGCGCAGGAAATTCAGACCGAAGAGTTCACTCATGGCTGACTACGCACAGCGCCGCACGATGATGGTCGATACGCAGGTCCGGCCGAACGATGTGACCAAATTCCCGATCATTGAGGCAATGCTGGCCATTCCGCGCGAAAGCTTTGTCCCGGCCGCCCTGCGCGAGGCCGCCTATATGGGCGAAAACCTCACCATCGGCCCGCGCCGGGTGGTGCTCGAGGCGCGGACGCTGGCAAAATTGCTCGATGCGCTCAACATTCAACCGACGGAGCTGGTGCTCGATATCGGCTGCGGTCTGGGCTATTCGGCGGCGGTGATCGCGCGGCTGGCCGAGGCGGTCGTCGCCGTCGAAGAGGATGAGAGCCTGGCAGCCGAGGCGCAGGCCGTGCTGTCCGAGGCGGGCGCCGATAATGCTGCGGTGATCGCCGGGCCGCTGGTGGCAGGCGCTGCCAAGCACGGGCCCTATGACGTGATCACCATCGAAGGCGCCGTGGAAGTGGTGCCCGAGGCGATTCTGGCGCAGTTGAAAGAAGGTGGCCGCATCGGCTGCATCTTCATGGAAGGTGCCCTTGGCGTGGCGCGCGTTGGCCATAAAACCGATGGTGCGGTGACCTGGCGCTTTGCCTTCAACGCATCGGCCCCGGTTCTTCCCGGGTTCGAAAAAGGCCGCGGCTTTATTCTGTAAGGCGGCGTTAAGGCGGAGTACCGCATCTGGAGCGACGGAAACCCGCGCCTGGTGCGTGACAGACGCGGGGCGCAAGACGCAAAGCGCAAGCCTCGCCATTCGGCGAACCGGGACTCGGGCAGAACAGGACGGCAGCAATGGCATACCAGGCGAAACGGACGGGATGGCGCGCAGGGCTTCTTGCGATGGGGTTGGCTCTGGCAACGGCGGCCCCGGCCTCGGCCGAGACGCTTGCCGATGCGCTGGTCTCTGCCTATCGGGAATCAAACCTTCTGGAGCAAAACCGCGCCGTGCTGCGCGCGACGGATGAAGATGTGGCCGGCGCCATTGCGGCGCTGCGGCCGGTCTTGGCCTTCGTCGCCGACTCGGGCTATGCCCGCACCGTGCAGACCAGCGGCTATACGGCGTCGATTGGCCTCAGCGCCTCGCTCACGTTGTTTGACAGCGGCCGCTCGCAACTGGGGGTGCTGATCGCCCAGGAAACCGTGCTCGCCAGCCGGGAAGCGCTGGTGCAGGTCGAGCAAGGTGTGCTGCTGGATGCGGTCAGCGCCTATTTCGACGTGCGCTCGGCCCTTGAGAACGTGGCGATCAACGAAAACTCCGTTCGCGTGATCGGCGAGGAGCTGCGCGCGGCTGAAGACCGCTTCGAGGTTGGCGAGGTGACGCGCACCGATGTGGCCTTGGCCGAGGCACAGCTCGCCTCTGCCCGTGCCAGCGCCGCCGCGGCCTCGGGCGACCTCAGCGTCGCGCGTGAGGCCTACAAGGCGGCGACCGGCCACTATCCGGCCACGCTGGCTGCGGCGCCCCGCGCCCCGGCCCTGCCTGCCACGCTGGACGAGGCCAAGGCCATCGCCCTGCGCACCCACCCCTCGCTGCGCGAGGCGCAGCGGCAGGTGACGGTGTCGGAACTGCAGGTGCGTCTGGCCGCAGCGCAACGTGGGCCCAGCGTCGATGCCTCGGTCCAGGCGGGCCGCAATGACAACGGGCAGGACACCATGTCCGCCGGGGTCAGCCTGTCACAGCCAATCTATTCGGGCGGTTCGCTGTCGTCGCTGCACCGCCAGGCCATCGCCAGCCGCGATGCCTCGCGCGCCGCACTGCTGCAGTCCGGCGTCACCATCGGGCAATCGGTGGGTGAGGCTTGGTCCAACATTGCCGTCGCCCGCGCCCAGATCAGCGCCACCGACGAGCAGATCCGTGCCGCGACCGCCGCCTATGATGGGGTGCGCGAAGAGGCGAACCTCGGGGCTCGCACCACGCTGGATGTGCTGGATGCCGAGCAGGATCTGCTGGATGCCCGCGCCACCCGGATCGATGCCGAGGCCAATCTGCAAGTATCGATTTATTCGCTTTTGGCCTCTATGGGTCTGTTGACTGCAGAGCATCTGAACCTCGGGATCCCGACCTATGACCCCGCCGCGTATTACGAGGCTGTCAAGAATGCACCGCTTACCAGCCCGCAGGGCAAAAGCCTTGACCGCGTGCTGCGCGCCCTCGGCAAAGAGTGATCGGCGCGCCGCGCGCCTGCGCGGCCTCTTGTCCCGGCCAAGGTTGTCTTGCAGCGCGGTCGGGGCTACCCTTGGTCCATCGCAGAAGGGGGCATGATGTCTGACCCGATGACCAAGGTCGAAATCGAGGACGTGCTGTCCTCCATACGCAGGCTGGTGTCCGAGGATCTGACCATCCCGCAGGGTGTCGTGGCCACGCGGGATGCGTCCCGTCCCGCCGTGGCACATCCCCGCCCGATGTTGAGTGCCGCGCCTGCGCCGCAACCCGAACAGCCCGAGATGGCGGGGCCTTCGGCAGAGGCTGAGGAGGATGCGCTGGACGCCTCCTTAGTGGCGGAACTCCCGCCGCAGCAGCCCGGTAAAACTGAAGAACAACCCCTAGAGGCCGGCGTGTCGGACATCCAGCTTGAGGCTGATGCGGCTGCACAGCCTGATCCGCTTGTGCTCACCCCGGCCCTGCGCGTGGCCCGGCCCGACTCGGCCAGCCTGCGTGCGAGCCTTGAGGAGACCATCGCGGAACTCGAGGCGGCGATCTCGGGCTCTGGTGGCGACTGGGAGCCGGACGGCAGCGAGATGCCGCAGGTCTCGGACGAGTTCGAGGATTTCGCCGACGACCTTGCCGCGGCAATTTCACGGCCACTGGATGAAGACGAAATGACCGAGGGTGCCCCGGTTGCACAGAGGGGCGCCGCAGTGGATGACCTTGCCGAAGGGGATGCCGAACCTCAGGATGCAGAGCCCCCGCGCGTTGAGCGCCAGGACGTAGAACCCGAAACCGACATCGCCGAAACCGCCGCCGAGGGTTCCGTCCGGCTCGTCTCCGACACTGGCGATGCACGGCCCGAAGGGCTGTGGAGCCAGTATCCCGAAACGATGGAATGGGCCGCCCCGGGCGATATGACCGAGGATGACCCTGAAGGCCAGGTTGTAGACGGGGTAGAAGAACCGCGGGGCGAGGGGCTGGAGCTTGCGCCTGAAGAGCCCGAGGACCTGCCGGGCGAGGCCGATGCAGAGCCGAATGCCTATGCCGACCCTGAACCCGAGTTGGCAGACCGCTTCTGGGCGGCTGAGGCCGAGGATATGGCCAGCCCAGAGACGGTCTTGCACGTGGATGAGGCCGACGCCCCCAAAGCGGAGGCCCCGGACTGGCAGGACGATCCCGTGCCGGACAACCAGCCCCGCCGTCTGCACCTGGCGGGCGGGCTTGGCTGGGGCGCTACGCCGCCGATCTCGGCCGCGGGGCGCGGCTGGCTGCGCGGCGAGCCGGAAGAGACGGACCTGCTGGAGGCCGAGGAAGATGACGAGGACGGCCTCTTCGACGATGTCGAGGAGACGGTTCTGGACGAGGCGGCGCTGCGCGCACTGGTGTCCGAGATCATCCGGCAGGAATTGCAGGGCACGCTCGGAGAGCGCATCACCCGCAGCGTCCGCAAGCTCGTACGCCGCGAGATCCAGCGGGCCCTGGCCTCGCGCGACTTCGAGTAGCCCGTGGCCCGTCCGGGCGAAGGCCTGCCTCACATCACACATGTAAAAACAAGACGCGCCCCCGGTGGAGCGCGTCTTGTAAGCCTTGTCGGCAGCGAAGTCGCCTGATCAGGCGGCTTCGGCTTCTTCCAGCGCGTGACGGCGCTCGCTCTCCTCGCGCGACAGCGCGACCGAGGTGCGGACACCCTTCGACACGAATTCCATCAGGCCCTTGACCACCCGCTCGTTCGGGTCGATCCCGGCACAGGACAGCACTTCGCGCCCGTCACGGGACCGCGCCCAGCGGGCGATCTGTTCCGGCCCGTTGCCGTATTTCTTGTCATCGGCAATCGCATCATCAAGGGCGGCGAGGACGACGGCGGCGAAGAGTTTGCGCGCGCGCTGGCCTTGCTCGTAGTTGAATGCGGTGCCGTCAACGAAATCGCGCATTTTGTGTGGTCCTTTTTTATTGCTCTTGCGTCTGTTGGCGTGCGGCCGAATATGTCTAATCCCGAGTGATTCGGGGGACCCTATTTCGTATGGCAGTCATGCATGTGTTGCATGGCTTAGGGCCCCGCGTCACCAGCTTTCGGTCGCTTGCCACAGGGCAGCCGCCCAGATATAGGTGCGGGCGATACGCCATCAACCAGTCCACAAGGCTTTAAGTTCCATGCCCAAGATCAACGGCAACGAAATCCGCCCAGGTATCACCGTGGAGCATGACGGCGGCCTTTGGGCTGCGGTCAAGGTCAGCCATGTGAAGCCGGGCAAGGGCGGGGCCTTCGCCCAGGTCGAGCTGAAGAACCTGCGCGACGGGCGCAAGCTGAACGAGCGCTTCCGGTCTGAAGACAAGGTCGAACAGGTGCGGCTGGAGACGAAAGACCAGCAATTCCTGTATGAAACCGATGGAATGCTGGTGTTCATGGACAGCGAGACCTTTGAGCAGACCGAGCTTCCGGCCGACCTGCTGGGTGACCGCCGGCCCTTCCTGCAGGACGGGATGACCGCCTCGGTCGAGTATTACGGCGAGGAAGCCCTGTCGGTGCAGCTGCCGCAGAAGGTGATCTGCAAGGTGGTGGAAACCGAGCCGGTGCAGAAGGGCCAGACCTCTGCGAACAGCTTCAAGCCCGCGATCCTCGACAATGGTGTGCGGATCATGGTGCCGCCCTTCGTGGGGCAGGACGAGGATATCGTCGTGCATACCGAACTGATGGAATATTCCGAGCGCGCCTGACTTCAGGTGCCCGAACGAGACCGAGGCCGCGCCGAAGGGTGCGGCCTTTTGCGATTATGGGGGCAGGGGTTAACGGGTCAAGGCGGTTCGTGACCGGCGCGCGCGTTGCAAAACCGCCTGTGGACTGTGCAAAGCGGTTAACGCAGCGGCGCGGTGTGTTGACGCAGCGTGCGGTGGGGTGGGGCTGGAGAGGCTCTGGGGTGGGATACAGAAGGCATACAGAAGCCATATGTATGGCGTATGTAAAGGGAATTTGTCGGGAATTGCAGCCTCCCCCAGCAGCGTGCGCCCGCGCACAGACCACCCGCAGGGCGGAGCCGATCCCGGCCCGCCCGAATCCATTGATCTTTGCGCGGCTGCCGCCTATCTGAGCCTTGCCGGAAAATTCAGGTCGGTTGGTTATTCCGGCCCTCGCGCAAGCGGGAATTAGTCGAATGTTTTCGAACCCGCGGCATCACCCTGACAAGGGGGGATGCTGCATGACCGCCAAGGTTGGCGGCTGCGCCCCCCTATAGACACGCGGAGCGCAAGATGAAGAACAAGACACATATGATCCTCGCCCAGGTTTTCATGACGGCCATGATGGCCTTCAGCATGAGCGGGATCTTCACCGGCCTGCATATGGGGCTGACCACACTTTGGCTGGCCGAATGGGCGCGGACCTTCGTGATGGCCTGGCCGCTGGCCTTCCTGCTGTCGACGGTGATCGCGCCGATCGGCATCAAGGCCTCGGGCGCGCTGCTGGCGCGGTTGCAGCCGATGGCGTGAGGCGGCCTATTCGGCAGGCGGGAGGGTGACGCGGGCATCCCCCGCCAGCATCTCGCCCTGCGCCCGGTCGAAGCGCAGGAAGGCGATGCCCTTGCCGCCCGACTGGGTGTAGAGCGTCCCCGCCGGTTTGCCATCCGCCAGAAGCTCGGTCCCCACCGGGGCGCTGCCCTCTACCAGAACGGTGCGGAAGCCCTTGCGCAGCTCGGTCTTGTGCTTCATCCGCGCGGTGACCTCTTGCCCGACATAGCAGCCCTTGCGGAAATCGACGCCGTTCAGCCGCTCGAACCCGGCCTCGAGGATATAGGTGTCATCCGGGATCAGCTCCACGCCGGTTTCGGGGATGCAGGCGGCGACGCGGATCGCGTCCCAGTCGATGGGATCGGCCGTGGCCGGGCCCTCGGCGGCGGTGTAGAGCCGCCAGCCGAGATTGGCGTCGCGCGGGTCGGGGACCGCGGCGACCGGGGCGGGGCCGAGGCCGCGCCAGACATGGATCTCGGTCGGGGTGATCTGCACATCGGCGCGCAGCCGGTACATCGACAGGCGGCGCGTGAAGGCCTCGGCGATGGTCCCCTTGATGTCGAGCAGGATGGCGTCGGGTTCCGGGATCAGCAGGAAATCGGCCAGGTACTTGCCCTGCGCCGTCAGGAAGGCGGCATAGACCGGGCCAGCGGCCAGTTTGCGCAGGTCATTGCTGACCAGCCCTTGCAGGAAGCTTTCACGGTCGGCGCCGGTGATGCGGAACACCCGCCGGTCGGGGGCGCGTTCGCCAGAGGCTGCTTGGGTCGCCAGGGCTGCTTCGGTCATCTGCCGCTCTCCCGTTCTGTCTGCGGATCATATAAGCACCTCGCTCAAGGGAAACCACCAGCGAGGGGGCCAGATGCGCGCGCCGATTTCCATCGTGATCCCGACGCTGAATGCGGCGGCAGAGCTGGGGCCGTGCCTTGCGGCGCTGACCGAGGGGTTGCAGGCCGGGCTGATCCGCGAGTTGATCGTGAGTGATGGCGGGTCTGGCGATGGCACGCTGGCGCTGGCCGAGGCGGCGGGGGCGGTGGTGGTGAGCGGTGCGCCGGGCCGCGGGGCGCAGGTGGCGCGCGGGGTGGCGGCGGCGGGCGGGGCCTGGCTGCTGATCCTGCATGCCGATACGCGGCTGGCGCCGGGGTGGAGTGCCGCGGTGTCGGCGCATCTGGCCGGACCGTCTGCAGGCGATCTGGGGCGGGCAGGCTGGTTCCGGCTGCGCTTTCGCGGCGGCGGGGTGCCCGGGCGGATCGTGGCGGGTTGGGCGAACCTGCGTGCTCGGCTCGGGCTGCCGTATGGCGATCAGGGGTTGCTGGTTCCGGCGGCTCTGCTGGCGCGCGTGGGCGGCTATCCGGCGCTGCCGTTGATGGAGGATGTGGCAGTGGCTCGTTTGCTCAGGGGGCAGATGGCGCCGCTGGCTTCAGTCGCGGAAACCTCCGCGGCGCGGTATCTGGCGGAGGGTTGGCTGCGGCGGGGGGCGCGGAACCTGTGGCTGCTGGCGCGCTATCTGGCGGGGGCCGATCCGGCGCGGCTGGCGCGGGAGTATGGCGTTAAGCGAGGAAGGCCCTGATCGCGGCTTCGAACTCGCGCGGCTTTTCGGCGTGCAGCCAATGGCCGGCGCCGGGGATCTTGGCCTGTTTGGCGTTCGGGAAGAGGTGTTTGATGATCTCGCGGTGCTCGGGCTGGATATAGTCGGAATTGGCCCCGGCGAGGAACAGGGTGGGGCCGTCGAACTGGCCTTCCGTGCCGGGCCAGCCGGTGATGCGGTCCATCTCATCCTTCAGCAGCGACAGGTTCAGCTTCCAGCGCGGGGGCGAGGCCTTCAGGTCCAGCGATTGCAGCAGGAAGGCGCGGGTGCCGTCATCTGGGATGGCGGCAGCGAGCTGGTCATCGGCCTCGCCGCGGCTGGTGAGCCCGGCCAGCGGCAGGGCCTGCAGCGCCTCCACCAGATGCGACTGGCTGTGGCCATAGGCGACGGGGGCGATGTCGGCGACGATCAGGCGGCGGAGGAGGGCGGGTTCGGTCAGCGCCAGTTGCATCGCCGCCTTGCCGCCCATCGAATGGCCCAGAACGTCGGCGCGGCCGCCATGCGCTCGGATCACGGTGGCAAGGTCATGGGCGAGGTCTTCGTAGCCATGCGCCTCGGTCCAGGGGCTGTCGCCATGGTTGCGCATGTCGACGGCGATCACTTGCCGGTCATCCGACAGGCGGCGGGCGATGACGCCCCAGTTGCGGGCAGAGCCGAAGAGGCCGTGCACGATGAGGAGGGGCGGCTGCGCCGTCGGGGCGCCGTGGAGGATGGTGGTCAGCATGGGGCCTTGATAACGCGGGCGGGCGGGGATTTCCAGCGGGACAAGGCTGCGCTAGGGTCGGTGCCGGCGGGCAGAGGGATAGTGATGGGCAGCGTGAGCGTGCAGCAGATGGCGGACCGGGTGGCGGCGCTGATGGAAGAGCGGCTGCGGATGCGCGGGGCCGGGCTGGCGGAGAAGCTGCGCCGCGGCGGGCGGGCGCTGCCGCGGCGGATCAGGGCCGAGGCGGAGCTGCTGGCGGCGGCGGCGGAGAAGGCGCAGGTGCCGAAACTGCTGGTGCAGATGGATCATGCGCGGGTGGCGGCGGCCTATGACGCCTGCGTGCGCTATCTGCACCCGCTGGGGCGCACGGCGCGGGTGCGGGGCTATGTGCTCGACCTTGCCGCCGCCTCGGGCTTTGCGCTGGTGGTGACGGCGGCGCTGGTGGTGGGTGTGCTGGTCTGGCGGGGGTTTTTGTAGGGATGAGGGCCATTTTAGCCTCAATACTGCTCCTCACTGGCTCGGCCGCGGTCGGAGAAAATTCGGGCACGATAGTTCAGCTGGGTTCGAGGCTGTTCGATGTTCGCATGGCGGCTTCTGAGCTTCGCCGAGACGATGATTTCATACCCGTTTCTGATATCGACTGGCTACGGCCTGCTTTGGAGGCTGACCCGATCTTTGACGGTGTGGTGTTTCATATCCGCTCGACTTCCGTCCCCGCCAGTCGCTCCTGGAACGAGCCAGGCTCCGAAGGTAATGTCAGCAGGGCCTACGATGGAAGCAAGTTTTATAACTTCGAGGGATTTGATGCGTGGCTGCTTGCGCCGGAGTCTGCACGAATTTTCTACCTAGTGCCGGACCGCCCAGCGGAATTTTCTGCAACGTGTGGCCTGACATCTTCGGGGGACAAGGTGGCGTTATGTGTCCTATACGCATCATACCCGATGGATCCGCACATACTTTTACAGGCCCGCATCTACTTTCCTCGCCCGATGGAACGTCGTGTGCAGGAATTTGATATTCTGGCAAAGGAAATGCGCACCATAGCGGCTTGTCTGGATGTGACGGACGGTAGCCGACCTTCGGGGCCCTGTCCCTCGCGCTGACAAAGGTCGGGGCATAGTCGGCGGGACGACCAGACCTGGACCGAGGCGCACCCTTGGCAATAGTCCTGAGGTTGCCCTGTGACGATCACATGGTCGTTCTGTTAGCGATTGGCACGACGCGGGACCGAAAGGGCCGCGCGGCACCTTTGTCCCGCATTCCTGCCCTCTGCCAACAAGCAGCGCCTCGCAAAATCCGGCCGCTCATGTCGGGCGGAAAAAGGCGAGGCACTGCCTCGCCCCCGCCCGTGCGGGACATCTCCCCCAGAGCCGCTGGCAGCATGAGACCGACTGAGGACAGCGCCCGACCTGGCGGGCGAGAAGCGCCCGCCGAGGGCGGGGCGGGCGCTGGCCGGGCCCTTTGGGGGCCCGTCCGGTGCGAAATGCGAGGTCGCATCGTGGCGAAGGCGATGGCCTTCGCCAAGGCAGGCGCGCGGTCAGGGGCTCAAGTCAGCCTGACCTGCGGCCCCGCACCGGGAAGAGGGAGCGGCGGCAGGTGCCCCCGCGCCGCGCCCCCCCGCCCTTACAGCGTCGGGTACAGCGGGAACCGCGCGCAGAGCGCCTGCACTTCCGCGGCGACTTTCGCCTCCACCTCGGCATTCCCAGCCTCACCGTTCGCCGCCAGCCCGTCCACAACCTCGACGATCCAGTCGGCGATCTGGCGGAACTCGGTCTCGCCGAAGCCGCGGGTGGTCCCCGCAGGGGTGCCGAGGCGGATGCCGCTGGTCACGAAGGGCTTTTCCGGGTCAAACGGCACGCCGTTCTTGTTGCAGGTGATGTGGGCGCGGCCGAGGGCAGCCTCGGTCGCCTTGCCGGTCACGCCCTTGGGGCGCAGGTCGGCCAGCATCAGGTGGTTGTCGGTGCCGCCCGACACGATATTGACCCCGCCCTTCATCAGCTGATCGGCCATCGCCTGGGCGTTCTTCACCACCTGCGCGGCATAGGCCTTGAACTCGGGCCGCAGCGCCTCGCCAAACGCCACCGCCTTGGCGGCGATCACATGCATCAGCGGGCCGCCCTGCAGGCCGGGGAAGACCGCGGAGTTGATCTTCTTGGCGATGTCGGCATCGTTGGTCAGGATCATGCCGCCGCGCGGGCCGCGCAGCGATTTGTGGGTGGTGGTGGTGACCACATGCGCGTGGGGCAGCGGCGAGGCATGGGCGCCGCCGGCGACGAGGCCGGCGATATGGGCCATGTCCACCATAAGGTAGGCCCCGACCTCATCCGCGATGGCGCGGAAGGCGGCCCAGTCCCAGCTGCGGCTATAGGCGGTGCCGCCGGCGATGATCAGCTTGGGCTTGCTGGCCAGCGCACTCTCGCGCACCGCGTCCATGTCCAGCATCTCGTCCTGCTTGCGCACGCCGTAGGAGACGACGTTGAACCACTTGCCCGACATGTTGACCGGCGAGCCATGGGTGAGGTGGCCGCCCGAGTTCAGGTCCAGCCCCATGAAGGTGTCGCCGGGTTGCAGCAGCGCCAGGAACACGGCCTGGTTCATCTGGCTGCCGGAATTGGGCTGCACGTTGGCGTATTCGCAGCCAAACAGCTGCTTGGCGCGCTCGATGGCCAGCGTCTCGGCGATGTCGACATACTGGCAGCCGCCATAGTAGCGCTTGCCCGGATAGCCCTCGGCATATTTGTTGGTCATCACCGAGCCTTGGGCCTGCATGACCGCAAGGCTGACGATGTTCTCGGACGCGATCAGCTCGATCTCGTCGCGCTGGCGGCCAAGCTCCTGGGTGATGGAGCCGAAGATCTCGGGGTCGCGGGAGGCAAGGTCTTCGGTAAAGAAGCCGGCATCACGTTGCGGGGCATTCATTGGGGCATTCATGGGGGGGCGTCTCCTGATGCAATGCGCAATTGCGCTGTGTCTTAGCCCGAAACCTGCCGCCCCGGAAGCCAAGAATGCGACGCAAAGGGCCGCAGGGGCGGCGGGTTGGCGCAAGAGGCGGCCCAAGCGTCCCGGGGCGCGGCCTTGCGTTTCCGATGCGCGCGGGTGAAGACTTTCGGAAACGCCGCAGCGGACAGCCGGGGCGGGGGGAAGGATCAGCATGGACAGGCCGCAGCGCATCGCCTTTGCCGCGTCGGACAGCGAGGCCGCGCAGCAGGCGCTGGCCCGGATGGTGGGCCTCTACGGCCAGCGCGCGCTGGAGGAGGCCGAGGTGATCGTGGCGCTGGGCGGCGACGGGTTCATGCTGCAGACGCTGCACGCGACGCAGGACATGGCGGCGCCGGTTTACGGGATGAACTGCGGCACCATCGGTTTCCTGATGAACGAATATGATGTCGAGGATCTGCCGGAGCGGCTGGCCGCGGCCGAGCAGGAAGTGATCAACCCGCTGTCGATGCGTGCCGGGGATGCTGCCGGGCAGGTGCATCAGGCGCTGGCGATCAACGAGGTGGCGCTGCTGCGTGCCGGCCCGCAGGCGGCCAAGCTGCGGGTCAGCGTCGATGGCAAGATGCGGATGGAAGAGCTGGTCTGCGATGGCGCGCTGCTGTCCACGCCCGCCGGGTCCACCGCCTACAACTATTCGGCGCATGGACCGATCCTGCCCATTGGCTCGGACGTGCTGGCGCTGACGGCGATGGCGGCGTTCCGGCCGCGGCGCTGGCGCGGGGCTATCTTGCCCAAATCGGCGGTGGTGCGGTTTGATGTGCTGGAGACGGCGAAGCGCCCGGTGATGGCCGATGCCGACAGCCGCCATTCGGTGCGGGACGTGCTGTGGGTCGAGATCCGGTCGGAACCGAAGGTGCGCCACAAGATCCTGTTCGACCCGGGGCATGGGCTGGAAGAGCGGTTGACGCGCGAGCAGTTCGTGTAAGGCCGCGGCAAAACGTCGGGTACGCCCTGCCAAGGGTTGAACCTTGCAGCGGAAGCCTTCAGCCTGTGCGCGCCCTCACCCGACAAGGATATCGCCGATGCCGGACATGGCCCCCCTCACCACCCTCCCGACCGACCCCCATGCCACCCAGACCGACGAGGTGCTGGGGCATCTTCAGGCCGATGCCGCGGGGCTGACCGAGGCTGAGGCCGAGGCGCGGCTGGCGCAGTTCGGGCCGAACCGGCTGCCGGAAGCGCCGCAGCGCGGGCTGCTGATGCGGTTTCTGGTGCAGTTCCACAATGTGTTGATCTATGTGCTGCTGGCCGCCGCGGCGCTGACCATCGGCCTTGGCCATTACGTCGATGCCGGGGTGATCCTGGCGGTGGTGCTCGCCAATGCGGTGATCGGCGTGGTGCAGGAGGGCCGGGCCGAGCAAGCGATGGGCGCGATCCGGCAGATGCTGGCCCCCCATGCCGCCGTTCTGCGCGGCGGCCGGCGGCTGACTGTCGCCGGCGAGGCTCTGGTGCCGGGCGACGTGGTGCTGCTGGAGGCGGGGGACAAGGTGCCGGCCGATCTGCGGCTGATCGAGGCGCGCGGCCTTGCCCTGCAAGAGGCGATGCTGACCGGGGAATCGGTGCCGGTAGACAAGGGCACCGATGCAGTGGCGGTGGATGCGCCGCTGGGCGACCGCCGGGGCATGGCGTATTCGGGCACGCTGGTGACCAAGGGCACCGGGCGCGGGATCGTCACCTCTACCGGGGCTGCCACGGAAATCGGCCGCATCGGCGGGTTGCTGGCGGGGGTCGAAACCCTGACCACGCCGCTGGTCCGGCAGATGGACCATTTCGCGCGCTGGCTGAGCCTGCTGATCCTGCTGATCTCTGGCCTGCTGCTGGCCTTTGGCACCTTCGTGCAGCACCGCGACTTTGCCGATCTGTTCATGATCGTGGTCGGCATGGCGGTGGCGGCGATCCCCGAGGGGTTGCCGGCGGTGATGACCATCACGCTGGCCATCGGCGTGCAGGCGATGGCGCGGCGGCATGCCATCGTGCGGCGGCTGCCGGCCATCGAGGCCATAGGCGCGGTGTCGGTGATCTGCACCGACAAGACCGGCACGCTGACCCGCAATGAGATGACGGTGGCGACGGTTGTGGTGCCCGGCGGGCGCTATGCTGTGGCGGGCGAGGGCTATGCCCCCGATGGCGCGATCACGCCTGCGGGCGGGCGGCTGGGCGATCTCGCGCGGGCGGCGGCGCTGTGCAACGATGCGGAACTGCATTGCAAGGCTGGGATCTGGGGCGTCGAGGGCGACCCGATGGAGGGCGCCTTGCTGGCCTTTGCCGGCAAGGTCCTGCCCGAGGCGGCGGCCGGCTGGCCGCGGCTGGATGCGATCCCGTTCGACTCGCGCCATCGCTTCATGGCGGTGCTGAACCGTGGCGCGGACGGCACGGCGCTGGTCCATGTGAAGGGCGCGCCGGAACGGGTGCTGAACATGTGCCGCGACCAGTCGGGGCCCGAGGGGCCGGAGCCGATTGACCGCGCGCGCTGGCACGCGGTGGCCGAGGAGATTGCGGCACAGGGCCAGCGGATGCTGGCGCTGGCGGTTTGCACTCCGTCAGCTGACAAGATCGACGAGCATCAGATCGAGGGCGGCCTGACGCTGCTGGGCCTTGTCGGCCTGATCGACCCGCCGCGGCCCGAGGCGATTGCGGCGGTGGCTGAATGCCGCGCCGCGGGGATCCGCGTCAAGATGATCACCGGCGATCATGCCGGCACCGCCGCCGCCATCGCCCGGATGATCGGGCTGGAAAACTCCACCCGCGTGCTGACCGGCACCGATCTGGAGGCGCTGGATGATGCCGCGCTGGGCGCCGCGGTGCGCGAGACCGACGTGTTTGCCCGCACCAGCCCCGAGCACAAGCTGCGTCTGGTGATGGCGCTGCAGGCGCAGGGGCAAAGCGTGGCGATGACCGGCGACGGGGTGAACGACGCGCCCGCGCTGAAACGCGCAGATGCCGGTATTGCCATGGGGCTCAAGGGGTCGGAGGCGGCAAAAGAGGCGGCCGACCTCGTGCTGGCCGATGACAATTTCGCCAGCATCGCCGCGGCGGTGCGCGAGGGGCGGACGGTCTATGACAACATCAAGAAGGTGATCAGCTGGACGCTGCCCACGAATGGCGGCGAGTCGCTGACGGTGATCGTGGCGCTGCTGCTGGGCCTGGCAATGCCGGTGACGGCGGTGCAGATCCTGTGGATCAACCTGATCACCGGGATCACCCTTGGCCTCGCGCTGGCCTTCGAGCCGACAGAGCCCGGCACCATGCGCCGCCCGCCCCGGCAGCGCAACGCGCCGATCCTGTCGGGGGCGCTGGTCTGGCATGTGGTGCTGGTCTCGGCGCTGTTCCTGGCGGCGGTGTTCGGCATCTTTGCCTATGCGATGGACCGCGGCTATCCGCTGGCGCTGGCGCAGACGATGGCGATGAACACGCTGGTGGTGCTGGAGATCTTCCATCTGTTCTTCGTGCGCAACCTGCATGGCACCTCGCTGACCTGGGCGGCGGCGCGGGGCACCAAGGTGATCTGGGCGACGGTGCTGGGGGTGACGGCGGCGCAGTTCGCCATCACCTACATCCCGCTGATGCAGCGCGTCTTCGGCACGGTGGCGGTGCCGCTGGCGGACGGGATGCTGATCGTCGCGGTGGGCGTGGCCTTCTTTGCGCTGATCGAGACCGAAAAGCAGATCCGGCTGGGGTTGCAGAGGGACTGATCCGTCAGTCCTGCCCCTGCTGCCCCCAGGCGGCGATCTTGCGGTAAAGCGTCGAGGGCGAGACGTCGAGCACCCGCGCCGCGCGGGGCACCGAGCCGCCATGCAGCGCCAGCGTCGCCTCGATCACCCGGCGTTCCACCTCGGCCAGCGGTCGGCCCATGAGGTCATCCAGCGGCAGGGTGGGGTACGACGAGGCGGCGGGGGATTGGGAGGCGGGTCGGTGGGAGGCGGGTCGGTGGGAGGCGGGGACAAAAACCCTAGGATCCGCCGCCAGATCGGGGTGCAGGTCTGGGTGCAGGTCGGGGGGCAGCATCGCGGCGGTGACGATGGCGCCGTCGTTCAGCACCACGACGTTGCGCAAGACGTTCAGCATCTGCCGCACATTTCCGGGCCAGGGGTGGCGGCGGAAGCGGGCCTTCACCTCTTCGGACAGGGCGCGAAACTCACGCCCCTCCTCGCGGGCATAGCGGGCAAGGACATGCTGGGCAATGTCGATCACATCCTCGCCCCGGTCGCGCAGGGGCGGCAGGTGGATCGGCACCACATGCAGGCGGTAATAGAGATCCTCGCGAAAGCGGCCGCGGCGCACGGCGTCAAGCGGGTCGCGATTGGTCGCGCAAACGATGCGGACATTGATCTTGCGGGCGCGGGTGGCACCGACCGGCTGGATGGTCGAGGTCTGCAAGAAGCGCAGCAGCTTGGTCTGCAGGTTCAGGTCCATCTCGCAGACCTCATCGAGGAACAGCGTGCCACCATCGGCGGCGGCGGCGGCGCCCTGCTTGTCGGCGATGGCACCGGTGAAGGAGCCGCGCAGATGGCCGAACACCTCGGATTCCAGCAGTTCCGACGGGATCGCGCCGCAGTTCAGCGGCACGAAGGGGCCGGTGGCGCGGTTCGACACGTCATGCACCGCCTCGGCACACAGCTCCTTGCCGGTGCCCGACTCGCCGGTGATGAACACCGTCGCCATCGACCGGGCGACCGAGCGGATCTTGGCATAGACGGCGCGCATCGGTTCCGAGGAGCCGATGAAGGCGCCAAGGGGGCCGGACTGGCCCTGCCCGGTGGCGGGGGCGGGGTTTGCCGCGCCGGGCCCGGGATGCGCATGGGCCAGCGCGTTTTCCACGGCGTTCAGCAGGCGGGCCTCGTCAAAGGGCTTGACCAGAAAGTCATGCGCGCCGGCCCGCATTGCCGCCACGGCCTTGTTGATCGAGCCGTTGGCGGTGATCACGATCACCGGCACTTCGGGCCGTTCGCACAGCATCTCGGCCATCAGGTCCAGCCCGTCGCGGTCGGGCAGCATCAGGTCCAGCAGCACCGCCGAGGGTGGTTCGGAGCGGAAGGCCCCGAGGCCGCCGCGGGCATCGCCCTCGGTGCGGACCTTGTGGCCGGCAGAGGCCAGAACCGATTCATAGACCATCTGCAGCGAGGGGGTATCCTCGATCAGCAGCAGGTGCCCCGCAGCCATGGCCGCGCTCATCCGGGTGCCCCGCGGCGGTCGATCTCGCGCCGCACGAAGCCGATCAGCCGGTCGATCTGGGCCAGCATCTCGGCGGCCAGCGTCTTCATCGGCCCATCCTCGCGCCGATGGGCGGCGGCGTTGACGGTCTCGGCCAGCGCCTGCAGCCGTTCGGCCCCCACCGCGCCGGCCAGCGAGATCAGCACATGGGTTTCCGCCCGGATCGCGGCGCGGTCGGTATCGGACAGCGCGGCGATCAACCCGCGTTCGGTCTTGCGCAGGTCGGAATGCAGCCGGTCCAGCAGCTCGCCGGAATTGTCGGGGCCGGCGATTTCCATCAGATGCTCGAACCGGGCCAGGTTCAGCTCCACCGTTTCCTCAGGCGGCACGGCGTCGAGGACGGTATGCGCCTCGGCCCGCGCCAGCGCGGCGGCGATGGCGAGCCCGAAGCTCTCGATCCCCGGCAGCGGCTTCGCCAAGATGCCATCGGCGCCCGCGGCATAGATCGCGTCGCGGTTGGCGCGCAGCACATAGGCGGTGACCGCCAGCACCGGCATCCGCGACTGCGCCCCGCCCGCCGCGCGCAGGGCGCGGATCACGTCGATGCCCGACAGGCGCGGCATCTCGATATCGATCAGCGCCAGGTCGAACTCTTCCCGCTCCAGCCAATGCAGCGCCTCGACCCCGTCGGCCGCCAGCTCGAACTCGGCGCCCATCGCCGCCAGCATGTGGCTGATGATGGTCTGGTTGGTGATATTGTCCTCGGCCAGCAGCACCTTGACACGGCTGAGGTCGGGCAGATCCTCGCGCACGCCGGGGGTGGCCAGATGCCAGGCGCTGGCTGGCAGTTCGAACACCACATCGGCGCCGCCGCCCGGGCGGTTGTGGACAGAGACACTCCCGCCCAGCCGGTGCGCCATGTCCTGCGAGATGTGCAGGCCAAGCCCATGCCCGGGCTTGTCGGTGCCCTCGGGCCTTCCCGCAAACTGAAAGAGCCGCCCCATCGCCTCGGCCGAGAAGCCGGGGCCTTCATCATGCACCGACAGGCGCAGCCCGCGATCCTCGGTTAGCCCGACATGCATCCGCACGGTGCCAGCATCGGTGTATTTGATGGCATTCGACAGGATGTTCGCCAGCACCCGTTCCAGCGCGATCCGGTCCAGCGCCAGCACCGTGGGCACGCCGGGCTCCACCGCGATATGGAAGCCGAGGCCCTTTTCGCGGGCGCGGCCGGACCAGCGCACCTCGATGTCATAAAGGAAGCGCGACATCTGCACATTGGCGATCTGCGGGCCGTCGATCTGCTCTTCGCCCAGCATCGCCGCAAGGCTTTCCTCCAGCAGCCGGGCAAGCACTTCACCGGCGGCGCGCACACGCTCCAGTTGCAGAACGGTGGCGGGGTCGATCTCGGCATGGTCGATCAGGCGCAGCCCGCCCAGCACATCCGACACGGCGGCGCGCAGATCATGGCCCAGCAGCGCAAGGCGGGCCGGGTCGGCCTTGCCGGTGTCGGGGGGAATAGCGGACCATACGGGTTGGTTCATGGCGCAGCCGCGCCACGACGCAAGGCGGATTGGCGGAGGGGGAGCACAAGCCGAGGTTGCATGATACCGCTGTTCTACGCCACCCCCGGCATTTCGCCAAGCTGGCAATGGGCGCAGGGGCTCTGCCTGCCGCAGCGTCAACCTGCAAACTGGGCCCCCGCGGGGGCCCAGTTTGCAGGTAGGTCAGGCTTGGCCGGGATAGCCAAGCGCCTTCAGCGCCACCGCGATCTCGTCCAGCACCGCCGGATCGTCGATGGTGGCGGGCATCTTCCACGCCTCGCCATCGGCGATCTTGACCATCGTCGCGCGCAGGATCTTGCCTGAGCGGGTCTTGGGCAGGCGGTCGACGACGCAAGCAAGCTTGAAGGCCGCGACCGGGCCGATCTGGTCGCGCACGCGCTTGACGCAATCCTTCACCACCTGCTCGGGCGTCTTCTCGGTGCCCTTGTTCAGGCACAGGAAGCCCATCGGCAGCTGGCCCTTCAGCGCATCCCCTACCCCGATCACTGCGCATTCGGCCACGTCGGGATGGCCCGCCAGCACCTCTTCCATCGCGCCGGTGGACAGGCGATGGCCGGCGACGTTGATCACGTCATCCGTGCGCGCCATGATGTAAAGGTAGCCATCGGCATCCTTGTAGCCAGCATCCCCGGTCTCATAGTAGCCGGGGAAATGCGACAGGTAGGATTTGCGGAACCGCTCCTCGGCATTCCACAGCGTCGGCAGGGTGCCGGGCGGCAGCGGCAGTTTCACCGCGATGGCCCCCAGCTCGCCCGCGGGCAGCGGGTGGCCGCCCTCATCCAGCACCTGCACGTCATAGCCGGGCATGGCGACCGAAGGCGAGCCGATCTTGACCGGCAGCGCCTCGATCCCCAGCGGGTTCGCGGCAATGGCCCAGCCGGTTTCCGTCTGCCACCAGTGGTCGATCACCGGCAGGCCGAGGATCTGCTGCGCCCAGAGGATGGTGTCGGGATCCGCCCGCTCGCCCGCCAGATACAGCGCGCCGAGCGTGCGCATGTTGTAGTCGCGCGCCAGAATGCCGGCCGGATCCTCGCGCTTGATGGCGCGCAGGGCGGTGGGGGCGGTGAAGAAGGACTTCACCTTGTGGTTCTGGATCACCCGCCAGAAGGTGCCGGCATCGGGGGGGCCGACCGGCTTGCCTTCGAACACGATTGTGGTGGCCCCGGCGATCAGCGGCCCGTAGCAGATGTAGCTGTGCCCGACGACCCAGCCGACATCCGAGGCGGCCCAGAACACATCCCCCGCCTCGATATTGTAGATGTTCTTCATCGACCATTGCAGCGCCACCAGATGGCCGCCGGTCGGGCGCACCACGCCCTTGGGCTGGCCGGTGGTGCCAGAGGTGTAGAGGATATAGACCGGATGATCGCCGCTGACCGGCACGCACTCTGCCGGCTCCACCCCGAACTGGAAGCTGTGCCAGGCGAAATCGCGGCCCTCGATCAGCTTGGCCACCTCCTGCTCGCGCTGGAAGATCACGCAGAAGCTGGGCTTGTGGTGGGCCAGTTCGATGGCGCTGTCCACCAGCGGCTTGTAATGCACCACCCGCCCCGGCTCGATCCCGCAAGACGCGGCGATGATCGCCTTGGGCTGGCAATCGTCGATCCTCACGGCCAGCTCATGCGCGGCAAAGCCGCCGAACACGACCGAATGGATGGCGCCCAGCCGGGCGCAGGCCAGCATCGCCTCCAGCGCTTCGGGGATCATCGGCATGTAGATGATGACGCGGTCGCCCTTTTCCACGCCCTTGGCGCGCAGGGCGCCGGCAAGGCTGGCAACGCGCGCCTGCAGCTCGCGGTAGGTGATGCCCTTGGTGGAATGGGTGACCGGGCTGTCATGGATGATGGCCAGCTGTTCGCCGCGCCCGGCAATCACATGGCGGTCCACCGCGTTCCAGCAGGTGTTGACCTGCCCGTCGCGGAACCACTCATAAAGCGGGGCCTTGTCGTCAAACAGCGCCTTCGAAGGCTTTTGGGTCCAGTCGATCGCTTCGGCGGCCTGCATCCAGAACCCCTCGGGATCGGATTGCCAGCCCTGATAGATGTCTTGGTATGCCATAGTGTGCCTCCTCCGCAGCGTGTGCTTAGTTAGGCAGAGCGGGGCATTCACGCAACGATGTTACCGGCAACAGTGACCATTGGGCGCGGCTAATTTGCAGAATTAGCCCTGCGGAGCCTGCGAAGTTTTGCAAAGCCTGCAACGCGTAATTGGCTATCCGGAAGTCGTGGACGACTTTGCAAAATCGTCGATGCAAATGCAAAGCCGTCTAGGTGCTCCGCTTGGTGCCCCGGTCTTGACGGATGATTCTCCGCGCGCGACGTTCTCTCAGCATCGACGAGGTAGGCAATGAACGACATACCCGACGACCTGAGTCCAGTTCTGCGCGAGATTGACGACAAACTGAAGTTGGAAGGGGTGCCGCCTCACATGCGCGCGGTTCGCGCCGTCAAAGAGTTTTCTGTGCGGTTCGGCGTCAAGTCCTACGTTCTCGATCTTGCACCTGTTAAGCCCGGGGAGGTCATTCCGAAGACGGACTACCCCAAGAGGATTCATGCTTGGTTCCGGGAGGTTTACGGCAAGCGCCTGCCCATGCAGCGCTCGGCCAAGGTCGCGGTATTCGCACATGGCGACCTTTGGGAAATGCTCATTCCTTTCAGCTACGGCAGAGTTTCCATTGATCCGTGCGACTGTCTTACGCATGTGACGGGCGCAAGGCTTGCGTTCTTCACCGATGCCGACCGGCGGGAAGCCTACCGCCAGTTCGCCCTAGGGCACGGTGTTCGCGCTGCATTCGACCGCTTCCGCAAGTTGAATCAGTCTTTCATCGAAGCAGAAACCGATTGGACAACTGCAGTAGCGCTGCTGACGGCGCAGACCCCAAACTTCGGCCAGTCTCGCTGGGCCTCGCTTCAGATGTGCGAGAAGTTCATGAAAGGCTTGATCGTGCTGCTCGGGGTGGGAAACCCGAGACATGGTCATGACTTGGAAAAGCTGCACGGAGAGTTGGCAAAGTCGATAGAGGGGTTGGACCTCAATCAACTAATTGCAGAGGTGGAGTGTCGGCCCGAGGTTCGCTACGGCGAGACCCTCTCCACAAGAGACCAAGCATACGCCGCCCACAAGGCCGGACTACAACTCATCCACGCGCTAGCGGCATTGCCCCCCCCGGCGGTCGGTCCGTGAGGAGACGGCCCGCTCCGTGGGCGCGTCTCTGCCTCCTCGCTAAACTTCACCCGTAATGCGCGACCGGCGTCCCCGCCAGCGCCGACATGTTCAACAGCCCCCGCGTGGTGATCGACTGGGTGACGACATGGGCGCGGTTGCCCATTCCCATCAGGATCGGCCCGACCTCGAGCCCGCCGGCCTTCATCTTGAGGATGTTGCGCACGCCCGAGGCCGCATCGCTGTTGCCGAAGATCAGCACATTGGCCTGCCCGTCAAACCGCCCGCCCGGGAAGATGCGGTCGCGCAGGCCCTGGTCCAGCGCGGCATCGACATGCATCTCGCCCTCATAGGCGAAATCCACCTCATGCGCGTCGAGCAGCTCCAGCGCCTCGCGCATCCGCCGGCCCGAGGAATTGTCGAGGTTGCCGAATTGCGAATGCGAGCAGAGCGCGACTTTTGGCGCAAGGCCGAAGCGCTTGACATGCCGCGCCGCGCCCTTGGCACATTCCATGATCTGCTCGGGCGTCGGTTCCGAATGAACATGGGTATCGGCGATGAACAGCGGCCCGTCTTCGAGGATCATCAGGCTCAGCGCGCCGATGGGGTGCAGACCGCCCCGCGCCAGCACCTGCCGGACATAGTTGAGATGCCACAGATATTGCCCGAAGGTGCCGCAGATCAGGCTGTCGGCCTCGCCGCGATGCACCATCACCGCGCCGATGGCGGTGGTGTTGGTGCGCATCACCGCGCGGGCAATGTCGGGGCTGACGCCGCGGCGGGCCATCAGCCCGTGATAGGTTTCCCAGTAGTCGCGGTAGCGCCCGTCACTCTCGGGGTTCACGATCTCGAAATCCCGCTCGGGCCGGATCGGCAGGCCGGCGCGTTCGGCGCGCATGGCGATCACGTCCGGGCGGCCGATCAGGATCGGCTTGTCGGTGGTCTCCTCCAGCATCGCGTTGGCGGCGCGCAGCACCCGCTCATCCTCGCCCTCGGCAAAGACGATGCGGCGGGTGACGGTCGCCGCCGCCTCGAAGACCGGGCGCATCAGCATGGCCGAGCGGAAGACCGAACTGTCCAGCTTGCGCTTGTAGGCGGCCAGATCCTCGATCGGCCGTGTCGCAACGCCGGTCTCCATCGCCGCCTTGGCGACGGCCTTGGCAACCACGCCCATCAGCCGCGGATCGAAGGGCTTGGGGATCAGGTAATCGGCGCCGAAGGTCAGCTTCTCGCCCCGGTAGGCGGCGGCCGCCTCGGCGCTGGTCGTAGCGCGGGCAAGGGCTGCGATGCCCTCGATACAGGCGATCTGCATCGCGTCGTTGATCTGCGTCGCCCCCACATCCAGCGCGCCGCGGAAGATGAACGGAAAGCACAGCACGTTGTTGACCTGGTTGGGGTAATCCGACCGGCCGGTGGCGATGATCGCATCGGGCGCCACACTGCGCACCAGATCGGGGTGGATCTCGGGCGTGGGGTTCGCCAGCGCGAAGACGATCGGCCGCGGCGCCATGCTCGCCACCATCTCGGGCTTCAGCACGCCGGGGCCGGAGAGGCCGAGGAACAGGTTGGCGCCGACGATCACATCGGCGAGGCCCAGCGGCTGGTCTCCCTGCGCATACTCGGCCTTCTGCGGGGTCATGTCCGCCTCACGGCCGTGATAGACCAGCCCCGCCAGATCACACAGCCACACATTCTCGCGCCGCACGCCCAGCTTCAGCAGCATGTTGAGGCAGGCGATGCCCGCCGCGCCGCCGCCTGTGGAGACGACCTTGATATCCTCGAACCGCTTGCCCGACACATGCAGCGCATTGGTCGCCGCCGCGCCGACGACGATGGCGGTGCCGTGCTGGTCGTCATGGAAGACCGGGATGTTCATCCGCTCGCGGCACAGCTTTTCCACGATGAAACAGTCGGGGGCCTTGATATCCTCAAGGTTGATCGCGCCAAAGGACGGCTCCATCGCGCAGACGATATCCGCCAGCTTGACCGGGTCCATCTCGTTCAGCTCGATGTCGAAACAGTCGATATTGGCGAATTTCTTGAAGAGGACGGCCTTGCCCTCCATCACCGGCTTGGCGGCCAGCGGGCCGATATTGCCAAGGCCCAGCACTGCGGTGCCGTTTGATACGACGGCCACCAGATTGCCGCGCGAAGTATAGCGGGCGGCAGTGGACGGGTCGGCCTTGATCTCGAGGCAGGCTTCGGCAACGCCGGGCGAGTAGGCAAGGCTCAGGTCGCGGCCATTGGCCAGGGGCTTCGTCGCGCGGATCTCCAGCTTTCCGGGCTTGGGCTCCTCATGGTAGCGCAGGGCGTCCATGCGGGCCTTGTCCTGCCGCGCCTCGTCTTGCCGAACCGCGTCCAGCCGAACCGCGTCCTGCGGGGCTGCATCTTCGTTCATGTCGTCCATCAGATGGCCTCCCCCAAGATCGTTTAGCCTTGAACTATCCCGCGCGCCGGGCCTGCCCCGGCATACGCCGGTTGACGCAACGGCGCAAGCTTGGAGCAATTTGTCGCGGATCCATCCGGCGAGGCCGGGCGGGAACAGGCGAGGCACTGCCTCGCCCCCGCACGCTGCGGGACATGTCACCCGGAGCCGCTGACAGCATGAGACCGTATGAGGACAGCGCCCGACCTGGCGGGCGAGAAGCGCCCGCCGGGGGCGGGGCGGGCGCTGGCCGGGCCCTTTGGGGGCCCGTCCGGTGCAAAATGCACTCTCAGCGCATGGCGAAGGCGATGGCCTTCGCCAATGGGACCGCGCAGGACGCGCCTTCCCACCCCTCCCGCTTGCATCGCCCGCCCCGGCAGCGCAGTCTTGCCGCAACCCCAACCCGGAGGATCCGATGTCGCTTCTTCAGGCCGCCACCGATGTGCGCGAGAATGCCTATGTGCCCTATTCCCGCTTCAAGGTCGGCGCCGCCATCCGCGCCGCCTCGGGCACCGTCTATGTCGGCTGCAATGTCGAGAATGTCGCCTACCCCGAAGGCACCTGCGCCGAGGCCGGCGCCATCGCCGCCATGGTCGCCGCGGGCGAGACGGAGCTGACCGAGGTCTGCGTGATCGCCGACAGCCCCGAACCCGTGCCCCCCTGCGGCGGCTGCCGCCAGAAGCTCGCCGAGTTCGGCCGCCATGAGGTGCCGGTGACGCTGGCCACCGTCGCCGGCAAACAGTTCGCCACCACCATCGGCGCGCTGCTGCCCGGCTCCTTCACCGTGCATCACATGACGCTTGCAGGGCGCGATTGATGGATGCGCGCGAGGTTCTGGCCCGGGTGCGTGACGCCAAGGGCCTGACCGCGGCAGAGGCCGACTGGTTCGCCCGCGCCCTCGCCTCGGGCGAGGTGACCGACGCGCAGGCCGGGGCCTTTGCGATGGCTATCCGCCTCAACGGCCTCGATGCGCCCGGCCGCGTTGCCCTGACCCGCGCCATGCGTGACAGCGGCCAGGTGCTGCACTGGGACATGCCCGGCCCGGTCGTCGACAAGCACTCCACCGGCGGCCTCGGCGACAGCGTTTCCCTGCTGCTGGCCCCGGCGCTGGCCGCCTGCGGCTGCTATGTGCCGATGATCTCGGGCCGCGGCCTTGGCCATACCGGCGGTACGCTGGACAAGCTGGAGGCGATCCCGGGCTATCGCACCGACCTGTCGGTGGATGAGCTGCAAAAGCTGGTGCGCGACACCCGCTGCATCATCACCGGCGCCAGCGCCGACATCGCCCCGGCCGACCGTCGGCTCTATGCGATCCGCGACGTGACCGCCTCGGTCGAAAGCATCGACCTCATCACCGCCTCGATCCTGTCCAAGAAGCTCGCGGCGGGGCTGGAGGCGCTGGTGCTCGACGTCAAGGTCGGCTCGGGCGCCTTCATGAAGACGATGGATCAGGCCCGGGCCCTGGCGCAATCGCTGGTCAGCACCGCGCAGGGCGCCGGCTGCATGACCACCGCCCTCATCACCGACATGAACCAGCCGCTGGGTTGCAGCGCCGGCAACGCGCTGGAAGTGCTGGAGGCGATGGAAACCCTGACCGGCAGCGCCGTCAATCAGGCGCTGTGGGATCTGACCGCCGCGCTGGGCGGCGAGGCGCTGGCGCTGGCGGGGCTGGCTGCCGATGCCGATGAGGGCGCGCAGAAGATAGACGACGCGCTGGAGACCGGCCGCGCCGCCGAGATCTTCGGCGAGATGGTGGCGGTTCTGGGCGGGCCGATGGATTTCGTCGAACGCTTCCCCGACCGCCTGCCCGCCGCCCCGGTGATGCGTGAGGTCCGCGCCGAACGCGCCGGCTTTGTCGCCATCGTCGATGCCGAGGCTCTGGGCATGGCCGTGGTGCGGCTTGGGGGCGGGCGGCTGAAGAACGGCGACCGTATCAACCCCTCGGTCGGCCTGTCCGAGATGGTGATGATCGGCGAGCGCGTCTCGCCCGACCTGCCGCTGGCCATGGTCCATGCCGCGAGCGAGGTCGAGGCCGACCGCGCCGCCGCCGCCGTCCGCGCCGCCTATACTTTGGCCGACACCGAACCGGATGAGCCCGACCTGATCTATGAGAGGATCGGGTAGGTGCAGGCGTCTGATGCCACCGCTCCGGGGCGCGCCTTCCTGATCGTCATGGACAGCGTCGGCTGCGGCGGCGCGCCCGACGCGGGCGCCTTCTTCAACGGCACGCGTCCCGATACCGGTGCCAATACGCTGGCCCATATCGCTGCGGCCTGCTCCGAAGGCCGCGCCGAGGAAGGCCGCAGCGGCCCGCTGCGATTGCCGGTGCTGGACGGCCTCGGCCTCGGCGCGGCGATCCGGCTTGCCTCGGAGGCGGGCACGCCCGGGCTTGATGCCGACCCGCGGGGCCTCTGGGGCTCAGCGACAGAGGTGTCGCGCGGCAAGGACACACCCTCGGGCCACTGGGAACTCGCCGGCGTGCCGGTGCCGTGGGAGTGGAGCTATTTCCCCGATGCCGAGCCTGCCTTCCCGGCGGACCTGACCGCCGAGGTCGCGCGGCTGGCCGGCACCGACGGCATCTTGGGCAACTGCCACGCTTCGGGCACCGACATCATCGCGCGGCTGGGGGAGCAGCATATCCGCACCGGCTGGCCGATCTGCTACACCTCCGCCGACAGCGTGTTCCAGATTGCGGCGCATGAAAAGGCGTTCGGGCTGGACCGGCTGCTGGCGCTGTGTGCCGCGCTCGCGCCCCGGCTGCACGACATGAAGATCGGCCGGGTGATCGCGCGGCCCTTCACCGGCGCGCCCGGCAGCTTCCGGCGGACTGCCAACCGGCATGACTATGCCATTGCCCCACCGTCCCCGACGCTGCTGGACTGGGCCGCAGGCGCCGGACGGCAGACCCATGCGATCGGCAAGATCGGCGACATCTTCTCGATGCGCGGCGTGTCGGACCTGCGCAAGGGCGCGGATGATGCAGCCCTTTTCGAACACCTGCTGACCTTGGCAGGCGACGCAGAGCCCGGCTCCTTGACCTTTGCCAACTTTGTGGAGTTTGACAGCCTCTACGGCCACCGCCGCGACGTCTCTGGCTATGCCCGGGCGCTGGAAACCTTCGACGCAGTGGCGGGCCGGTTTCTGGCACGGCTGCAACCCGGCGACCTCGTGATCTTCACCGCCGATCATGGCAACGACCCCACCTGGACCGGCACTGACCACACGCGCGAGCGGGTTCCGGTGATCGGCTGGGGCAAGGGCTTGCGGCCGGTGGGGCAGGTGGCGTTTACGGATATGGCCGCCAGCATCGCGGCGCATCTGGGGATACCGGCCGCGGGGCCGGGGAGGAGTTTTCTATGAGTCCCAAGGACTTGCCCAAGGTCGAGCTGCACCTGCATCTGGAAGGCGCGGCGCCGCCCTCGTTCATCCGCGGGCTGGCGGCCGAGAAGAAGATGGATATCTCGGGCATCTTCGATGCCAAAGGTGCCTATGCTTTCAAGGACTTCTGGCAGTTTCTTAAAGTCTACGAGGCGGCGACCAGCGTTTTGCAAACACCCGACGACTACCGCCGCCTGACTCTCGCCGTGCTTGAAGAAAGCGCTGCAAGTGGGGTCATCTACACGGAAATCTTCCTCTCGCCCGACTTCTGTGGCACCCGCGACCTTCCCGCCTGGCGCGACCACCTCGCCGCCATCCAGGATGCGGCCGCCGAGGCCGAGCGCGGGCTTGGCATCGTCATGCGCGGCATCGTCACCCCGATCCGCCACTTTGGCCCCGAAAAGGCGCGCGAGGCGGCGATCTGCGCGGCCGAGACGGCGGGGGAGTTCATCGTGGGGCTTGGGCTTGGCGGCGACGAAAAGATCTGCAAACCCAAGGACTTCGCCTGGAGCTTCGACTGCGCTCGCGAGGCTGGGTTGCGGCTGACCTGCCATGCTGGCGAGTGGGAGGGCCCGCAAAGCGTGCGCGAGGCGATCCGCGATCTTGGGGTGGAGCGGATCGGCCACGGCGTCCGCGCCATCGAGGACATGGCGCTGGTCGATGAACTGGCGGAGCGCGGCATCGTGCTGGAGGTCTGCCCGGGCTCCAACCTCGCGCTTGGCCTCTACCCCGGCTGGCGCAAGCATCCGATTGGCGAATTGCACCGGCGGGGGGTGAAGGTTACCGTCTCCACCGACGATCCGCCGTTCTTTCACACCACGATGGTGCGCGAATATGACCGGCTGGCTGAGGCCTTCGATTGGGACGAGGCGGTGTTCGAAGACCTTGCCCGCACCGCTGCCGAGGCCGCTTTCTGCGATGCCGCCACCAAAGCCAATATCTTGAAAAAACTGGAGAAGAAGGATGCTTGAGCACCTGACCGTCGTCCGCCACCCGCTGGTGCAGCACAAGCTGACGCTGCTGCGCGACAAGAATACCTCGACCGCGGGCTTCCGGCGGCTGCTGCGCGAGATCAGCCTGCTGCTGGCCTATGAGGTGACGCGCGAGCTGGACATGACCACCTGCACCATCGACACGCCGCTGGAGCCGATGGAGGCGCCGATCCTCGACGGCAAGAAGCTGGCGCTGATCTCGATCCTGCGGGCCGGGAACGGGCTGCTGGATGGCATTCTGGAACTGGTACCGGCGGCGCGGGTGGGGTTCATTGGCCTCTACCGTGACCCGGAAACGCTGCAGCCGGTGCAATATTACTGCAAGGTACCGGCAGAGCTGGAGGACCGGATGGTGATCGTGGTCGATCCGATGCTGGCGACGGGGAACTCCTCGGTCGCCGCCATCGACCTGCTGAAGAAGGCGGGGGCGAAGAACCTGCGCTTCCTGTGCCTGCTGGCGGCGCCGGAAGGCGTGGCGCGGATGAGAGAGGCGCATCCGGATGTGCCGATCGTCACAGCAGCTGTGGATAGTCACCTGAATGACCATGGATATATTGTGCCGGGGCTAGGGGATGCGGGCGACCGCATGTTCGGCACAAAATAGGGCCATTAGCGCTTTACATGATTCGCGGCATGCGGCATCCTTGGCCTTGCTTTACCCGGGGGGGTCAAGAAGATGAATGTTGCGAAATTGCTAACGGCTGCGATGCTCGCGGCCGCCTTCAGCGCCGTGTCTGCGGGCGCTGTTACCTTCGACGAGATTGACGGCCCGGCGGAGTTTCCGCCTGCGAGCTTTGGCGGCAGCCAGTATGTCGACAGTAGCGGCTGCGTGTTCATGCGCGCCGGCTATGCCGGTCAGACGACCTGGGTGCCGCGGGTGGCGCGCGACCGCACGGTGATCTGCGGGCAGCGGCCGACCTTCGGCTCTGCGCCTACAGCCCCCGTGATTGCCGCTGCCCCCGCCCCGCGTGTGGCCCCGGCCGGACGTGTTGGCCGGCCGATGGACACCATTGCCACGACCACAGCGCCGCCGCGGATCACTGCGCCGGCCACAGTGCGGACCGGCGGGCCCGATCCGCGCAGCTATGCCGGCGCGCGGGTGATGGCGGCTCAGGCTCCGGCGCCTGTTCGCGCTCCGGCCCCCGTAGCGCAGCCGCGCGGCGTGGCGATTGCCGCGGCGCCGGTGGGGCAGACCGCTTGCCCGAACCGCTCGCCGGTGGCGCAGCGCTTCATGCTGGCCGATGGCCGCCACGTGATCCGCTGCGTGCCGCAGAGCGAATACCCCAAGACCTATGCCACCGCGGCGCAGATTGCAGCGATGCCGCAGGGCTTTGTGCAGGCGGTGCCGGTGACGGTGCCGCCGGGCTACAAACCCGCGTGGAAGGATGACCGGCTGAACCCGATGCGCGGGGTCGGCACGCCGACGGGCGACGCGCAGATGGCGCAGGTCTGGACGGACAAGGTGCCGATGAAGGCTGCGCCGCAGCAGGTGCGGGTGGTGCAGGCTCCGGCCCCCGTGCAGGTGACGGTGTCCTCAAGGTCAGAGCCCGTGGCGCAGGTCAGGGCCGCGCCAATTCGGGCGGCTGCTGTGCAACCTGCCGCGACCAGCGGGCGCTATGTGCAGGTCGGCACCTTCGGCGAGCCGGCAAATGCCGCGGCCACGGCTGCGCGGTTGCGGGCGACCGGGTTGCCGGTGGCGACCAGCAAGATCCAGAAAAGCGGGCGCGCCTTGCAGATCGTGATGCTGGGGCCGCTTGCCCCGGCGGACGTGGCGGGAGCGCTGAGCGCGGCGCGGCGGGCAGGGTTTGCCGACGCTTACGTACGCTGAAGACTTGCGCCGCGGCTTGGGGCCGCTGCGCTGAGAGGTAACCGGGGGAACATCGGGCAGTACCGGCGCCGCCTTCCGCAAGGAGGGCGGCGTTCCTTTTTGGACCAATCGCTTTGGGGATCAGTCGCCGCAGATGCCCTGCAGCGCCACCCAGGCCTCGTCGGGTAGCACCGCGCCGCGGCCCGTGGCGCCGCCGGGATGCGGGTCGCCCTCGATCAGCGGCAGGACGGTCTCGCCGCTGGGATCGACGGCATAGGCATAGGCGGTCGATCCGACACCTGCGGCGGCAAAGCGCGAGAGCAGTGCGGCCTCGTCCACCGGCGCATCGGGCGTGGTCAGCAGCACCTCGGCATAGCCGGTCAGTGCGTCCTCGGGCAGGTTTCCGGTGGTCAGCAGCCGGAAGGTGGCGCGCAGGCCCGCCCATTGCAGCAGCTGCACCATAGGGTCGGAGTCTTCGGCGCGCAGCCGTTCGGCCAGCAGATAGCCTGCGGCAACCTCGGGCGTGTCCTGATCCTCGATCAGCGCGCGGTTCAGCACGAGGATCTGGCCGGGCAGGTGGACGGCATCGGCAACGCCGTCGCGCATCACGAAGATCTGGGTGGCGCCGGTGCCGAAGAGCTTGGTGGCGAGCTGCGACAGGGCGCTGTCGCCAAGGCGGCTGGCGCAGGACGCGCCGCCGACGCGGGCAAGGTCGGTCAGCAGGCCGACGCCGATTTCCTGCCGCTTGGCGAAGGGTAGGGCAGAGGCGGTATGGCCAACCAGCGCGCCGGGCAGCCAGAAGACGCCAAGCGCGGTGACACCGGCAAGGATGCTGCCCAGAACCGTCATTCGCAGCCGGCCGGGATGCGGGCGGCGGGCTTCGATGATGGAATGCACCTTCTCCAGCGCGGCGACCATCGCGGGTTCGTCAATCTCCAGCGTCTCGCCAGCTTCGTCGCCGGGGGCGTAGAGCGCGGGTATCTCGCCGGCATTGAGACGCAGCACGGCGGGCAGCGACCAATGCGCCAGCGCGCGTTCGCTGCGGCTGTCGGAGATGACGACGGTGGCATCGCCAAGCGCCACGATCACCTCGCGGCGCTGCGCGCCTGCGGCCTCGCGCCAGATCCCGGGGCATTCAAGCCGTTGATATTCGGTCAGTGCCGTCATCGGCCGCCCGCATCCTTTGCGCTGCGGGCGCCGGGCCGGGCGTCCGTTGGGCGACCATAGCGGGCAGGGGCGGGCGGGGCAATCAGGTGCTGTCCTGCCACCGCATCAGCCGAAAGGTTGGAAATGGACAAGAGGGGGGCCCTCATAGCAGCTTGGCCACCGCGCGAAGCTCGAATTTCTGGATCTTGCCGGTGGAGGTTTTGGGCAGCTCGCAGAACACCACATGCTTGGGGGTCTTGAAGCCCGCCAGCCGCGCGCGGGCGAAGGCGATCAGCTCTGCCTCGGTCACCTGCTGGCCGTGTTTCAGCTCGACGAAGGCGCAGGGCACCTCGCCCCATTTCTCATCGGGCTTGGCGACGACCGAGGCGAGGGACACTGCAGGGTGATGGGCCAGTACATCCTCGACCTCGACCGAGGAGACGTTCTCGCCGCCCGAGATGATGATGTCCTTGGCACGGTCGGTGATCTTGATGTAGCCGTCCGGGTGCCGCAGGGCGATGTCGCCGGTGCGGAAGTAGCCGCCGGCAAAGGCTTCGGCGGTGGCTTCGGGGTTCTTGTAATAGCCCTTCATCACCACATTGCCGCGCATGGCGATCTCGCCCAGATGGGCCGCGTCGCGGGGGATGTCGGTGCCGGTGTCGTCGTGGACCGTGATCGCGTCCATCATCGGCATCAGCACGCCGGTGCGGGCCTTCAGCGCGGCGCGGGCCTCGCCTTCGATACCGTCCCATTCCGGCTTCCAGATGCATTCGGTGGCGGGGCCATAGACCTCGGTCAGCCCATAGACCTGCGTGACGTTGAAGCCGAGCGGTTCGACGGCGGCGAGGGTTGCTGCGGGCGGCGGGGCGCCGGCGGTGAAAACCTCGACGATATGGCCGAAGGGACGGCGATCCTCGGCCCTCGCGTTGACGAGGGTGTTGAGCACGATCGGCGCGCCGCCGAAATGGGTGACGCCCTCATCGGCGATGGCGTCATAGATCGCGCGGGCGGTGATGTCGCGGCAGCAGACCAGCGTGCCGCCAAGGGCCGGGATCATCCAGGGATGGGTCCAGGCGTTGCAGTGGAACATCGGCACGATGGTGAGGTAGACCGGGTAGAGCACCATGCGCCAGGAGATCAGGTTCTGGACGGTGGAAAGGTAGGCGCCGCGGTGGTGATAGACCACGCCCTTGGGCCGCCCGGTGGTGCCGGACGTGTAGTTGAGCGCGAGGCTCTCCCATTCATCGGCCGGCAGGATCCAAGGCGCGGCGGGGTCGCCTTCGGCCAGAAGCTCCTCGTATTCCAGATAGTGCCCCGAGGCGGGGAAGCCGGCGGCGGTATCGGCCACCTCGACGATGCGCGGCGGGTCGCCTTTCATCGCCTTGATCGCCGCCTCGGCCAGCGGCAGGAAGGCGCTGTCCACCAGCACCAGCCGCGCGCCGCCATGGCCGAGGATATAGGCCACCGTGTCCACATCCAGCCGCGTGTTGATGGCATTCAGGATCGCACCGCAGGCGGGCACGCCGAAATGCGCCTCGGCCTGCGCGGCGATATTGGGCAGGATCGTCGCCACCACATCGCCGGGCACGATGCCGCGCCCCGAAAGGGCGGAGGCGAGGCGCGAGACGCGGGCGTGATATTCGGCATAGGTCCAGCGGCGGGCGCCATAGACCAGCGCGTTGCGGTCCGCGAAGACATCGGCGGCGCGCGCCAGATGTGACAGCGGCGTCAGCGACACGAAGTTCGCGGCGCATTTCTCCAGCCCGGTTTCATCTGGCAGCCAGCCCATATCGTCCTCCTGCCCGTCGTTGCGGGCGCGCCCCGAATGTCGCTTTCAGGCGCGCATATTGGCGCGGCGCAGGGTTGAAGGAAAGCAAGGACTTGAGGGGCAGGGTATGAGCGAGAGGGTGGCGGGTACGGCGGCGGGCAACCGCACGCTGGCGGCGGCGGGCGCGATCCTGATCTATGCGGTCATCATCGGCTTCACCGACAATTTCGTGCGGGTGATCGCCGAGCAGGGCGGGCTTTGGCAGTTCCATGCCACGCGCTCGGTCATGGCGCTGACGCTGTTTGCCGTCGCGGCGCCTTTGCTGGGGCTGCGGCTCTGGCCCCGCAACCCGCGGGCGGTGGCGGCGCGGAGCCTCGTGCATGGCACGGCGATGCTGTTCTACTTCGGCAGCCTCGCCTTCCTGCCGGTGGCGGTGGTGGCGGCGGGCCTGTTCACGGCGCCGATCTTCGTGCTGCTGCTGTCGCGCTTTGCCTTTGGCGAGCGGATCGGGCCGTTCCGGATCATGGCCGTCGCGCTGGGGTTTCTGGGCACGCTGATGGTGCTGGACCCGGGCGAGGGCAGCCTGTCGCCTGTGCTGATCGCGCCGGTGATTGGCGGGTTCCTTTATGCGCTTGGCAATATCGCCACCCGCCGCTGGTGCGCGGGCGAGAGCGCCGAGACGCTGGTGGCGGGGTTCTTCGGGGTGCTGGGGATCTACGGCGCCCTCGGCATGGCAGTGCTGGCGCTGGCCGCGCCCGAGGTGCCGGGCGGCACGGCGGGCTTCGTGCTGCGGGGCTGGGTCTGGCCCTCGGCCAGTTTCATGGGCTGGACCTTCGTGCAGGCGGCGGGGTCGCTGCTGGGCATCGTGATGATGGTCAAGGGCTACCAGATGGCCGAGGCGAGCCGGGCGGCGGTGTTCGAATACACCATCCTGCCCTGCGCGGCGTTCTGGAGCTGGTTCCTGTGGGGCGAGATGCTGGGCGGCCGGGCGCTGCTGGGGATTGCGCTGATCGTGGCGGCGGGGATGCTGATCGCGCTGCGCAGGAAGGGGTGACTTGCGCGCGGTTGTGCGAGGGGTGATCTTGCGCGGGAGCTGGAGGCGGCCATGATCATCTCGCGCGGGCGGCGCTACATCTTCGTGCATATCCCCAAGACCGGCGGCACCGCTTTGTCGCTGGCGCTGGAGGCGCGGGCGATGAAGGACGATATCCTGATCGGCGACACGCCCAAGGCGCGGGCACGGCGCGGGCGGCTGAAGGGGCTGACGGCGGCGGGGCGGCTGTGGAAGCACTCGACGCTGGCGGATATCGACGGGCTGGTGAGCGCCGACGAGGCGCTGCGGGTGTTCACGCTGGTGCGCAATCCCTGGGATCGGGTGGTGAGTTATTACCATTGGCTGCGCGGGCAGGGCTTTGCGCATCCGGCGGTGGCGCTGGCGAAGGTCACCGACTTCAGCGGGTTCCTGAACCATAAGGTGACGCGGATTTCGCTGACGGCGTCGCCCTATGGTAGCTATGTGCGGGACGCGGGCGGGGTGGAGCGCTGCGATCTGTTCCTGCGGCTGGAGCGGCTGGAGGAGGATCTGCCGCAGCTTGAGGCGCTGCTGGACCTGCGGCTGGGGCCGGTGGGGCGGGCCAATGCGTCCGAGAGGGGGCGCGACTGGCGGCCCTATTTCAGCGCGGCGGACGCGGAGCTGCTGGCGGAGGTGGCGGCGGAGGACATCGCGCGGTTCGGGTATCGGTTCGATCCGTAGGCCGGCGCCCCCGGGGGGCGCCGGCCTTTGGCTCAGGCTGCCTTGGCGGGGGCGGCGGCGAAGCGGCCGTAGAAGGTTTCACCCTTCGCGGCCATCTCGCGCAGCAGCGCCGGGGTTTTGAACCGCTCGCCAAAGGTAGCGGTCAGCCGGTCGCAGATCTCTACCGCCCGCTCGGCCCCCATGATGTCGAGCCAGGAGAAAGGCCCGCCGGACCACGGCGCGAAGCCCCAGCCGAGGATCGCGCCGACATCGCCTTCGCGGATGTCGGTCAGCACGCCGTCTTCCAGCGCGCGGACCGCCTCCAGCACCTGCGCGAAGAGCAGGCGGTGCTGAACCTCGGTCAGCTCGGGCTGGGTGTCCGAGACCGGGTAGGCCTCGGCGAGGCCGGACCAGAGGCCGAGGCGGCTGCCCTTGTCGTCATAGGCGTAGAAGCCGGAGTTCGACTTGCGCCCCAGACGGCCTTGGTCGGCCAGCGCGAAGAGAACCTCGTCCACCGCGCCGTCGGGATAGGCGTCGCCCATCGCGGCGCGGGTGGCCTTGGCGATCTTCACGCCGAGGTCGATCGAGGTCTCGTCCACCAGTTGCAGCGGGCCAAGCGGCATCCCGACAAGGCGCGCGGCATTCTCCACCAGCGCCGGGGCGACGCCTTCCGAGACCATGCGGATGCCCTCGTTGATGTAGGGAATGATGCAGCGGTTGGCGTAGAAGAAGCGCGCGTCGTTGACCACGATGGGGGTCTTGCGGATCTGGCGGACGAAATCCAGCGCCTTGGCGACGGCAATGTCGCCGGTCTCCTTGCCGCGGATGATCTCCACCAGCATCATCTTGTCCACCGGGCTGAAGAAGTGGATGCCGATGAAGTTGGCGGGCCGGGCAGAGGCCTTCGCCAGGTCGCTGATCGGCAGGGTGGAGGTGTTGGTGGCGAAGACGGCGGTGGCGGGGATCACCGCCTCGGCCTGCGCGGTGACGCCGGCCTTGACCTTCGGGTCCTCGAACACCGCCTCGACGATCAGGTCGGCACCGTCCAGCAAGGCGTAATCGGTGGTGGCGGTGATGCGGCCCAGTGCCTCGGCCATCTTGTCGGCGCTGACCTTGCCGCGCTTCATGCCCTTGGCAAGGATGCCCTCGGCATGGGCCTTGCCGCGGTCGGCGGCCTCTTGCGCGGCGTCGATCAGCACAACCTCGATCCCGGCATTGGCCGCGACATAGGCGATGCCCGCGCCCATCATCCCGGCGCCGAGGACGCCGAGCTTCTTCACGGTCTGGTCGGGCACGGCGGGGCGGTTGGCGCCCTTCTCCAGCGCTTCCTTGTTGATGAAGAGGCTGCGGATCATCGCGGAAGACGAGGGGTTCAGCATCACGTTGGTGAACCAGCGCGCCTCGATCTTCAGCGCGGTGTCGAAGGGCACCAGCGCGCCTTCATAGACCGCGGCCAGCAGCGCCTTGGCGGCCGGGAAGACGCCTTGGGTCTTGCCGTTGACCATGGCGCTGGCACCGACAAAGGTCATGAAGCCGGCGGGGTGATAGGGGGCACCGCCGGGCATCTTGTAGCCCTTGGCATCCCAGGGCTTGACGATATCGGCGTCCTTGGCGGACAGCACCCACTCTTTCGCGCGGGCCAGCAGGTCTTCGGCGGGCACGACCTCATCGATCAGGCCGGCATTCTTGGCGGATTTGGGGTCGGACAGCTTGCCTTCCAGCAGGAAGGGGGCCGCCACCATCGCGCCCAGCTTGCGGGCCAGCCGGGTGGTGCCGCCGGCGCCGGGGAAGATGCCGATCATGATCTCGGGCAGGCCGATCTTGGCCTTGGGATTGTCGGCGGCGAAGATGCGGTGGCAGGCCAGCGGCAGCTCCAGCCCGATCCCAAGCGCGGTGCCGGGCAGGGCAGCTGCAATCGGCTTGCCGCCCTTGAGCGTCTTGGGGTCCATCCCTGCACGCTCGATCTTGCGCAGCACGCCGTGCATCATCATGACGCCTTCGAAAAGGCCGCGGGCCGGCTCGGCGCCTGCATCCTCGCGCATCCGGGCGATGACGTTCAGGTCCATCCCGCCGGCGAAGTCCTTCTTGGCCGAGGTGATGACCACGCCCTTGACGGCGCTGTCGGCCAGCGCGGTGTCGATATGTCCGTCAAGCTCGGCAAAGCCGGCCAGCGACATCACGTTCATCGACTTGCCGGAAACGTCCCAGGTGATGATGGCGACACCGTCGTCGCCGAGGCTGTAGGTGAAATCGGTCATGTGCTCTCTCCCTTGCGGTGGGGCGTGCCGTCGCGGTGCAGGTAGCTGCGCGCGGGGCCGTCCTTTTGGGTAATCAGGTCGTGATCTGGGTAGTGGATGACATCGGTCTGCTTGCGCGTGCCGATGGTCAGGTAGCAGGCGTCCTGCCTGCTGCGGTTTTCAAGGCAATGGCCGACAGGGTGGCCCGCGGGCCAGCAGGCGGCATCGCCGGGATGGAGGAGGGTTTCCTCATCCTCGATCAGCACCACCTCGCCGTCCAGCAGGTAGACCATCTCGTCTTCCGCCTCGTGCCAGTGCCGGAAGGAAGAGTGCGAGCCGGGGGGCAGCAGTTCGAGATGCACCCCGAACTGGGTCAGCCCGCCGGGATCGCCGAGGATGCAGTGGCTGTAGGGGCCGAGGCCGCCGCCGAGGATGGGGTGTTCCCAAGCGGCTTCCGTCTCCCACACCCGGGCGCCGGCGCGCTGGATACGCTGCGGGGTGAGGCCCGCATCGAGGGGCGCACCCCAGTCGGGGGCGAGGTTCAGCAGGCGCGGGGGGAGGTCACCGCCGCGCAGGCGGGTGCCTGCTGCGTCTTCGACCCGCCAGTCGCTTGCCCCGTTCACCTGCCGGTGGCCGAGGTCGGGATAGGTGCAGACATCCCCCGCCACCCGCGCGCCGATGACGATGTAGCGGCAGGGCGCGGTCCCATCGTTGCGCAGGTGATGCGCGTTCGGATCGCCCCGCCGCCAGACGGCGGCATCGCCCTCGGCCAGCAGATGCTCGCCATCATCGTCGATCACCGTGGCGCTGCCCGACAGGATGAACAGCGCCTCATCCTCGGAGGCGTGCCAGTGCCGTTCGGACGAGCGCGCGCCCGGGGGAAGGATCTGCAGGTTGCAGCCGAACTGCGTCAGCCCGCCCGCATCCGACAGATGCAGCGTCCGCGCCCCTTCGAAGGAGCGTTCCGGCAGCAGGCTGGCGCGGTCAACCTTCACCGCGACACCTCCCGGCTGATCGGGGTGTGTTGCATCACACCCGCTCGATGATGGTGGCCGCGCCCATGCCGCTGGCGATGCAGAGCGTGGCAAGCGCCGTGCCGAGGCCGCGGCGCTCCAGCTCGTCCAGCATGGTGCCGATGATGATCGCGCCGGTGGCGCCAAGCGGGTGGCCCATGGCGATGGAGCCGCCGTTGACGTTGACCTTGGAGGCATCGACGTCGAAGGCCTGCATGAAGCGCAGGACCACGGCGGCAAAGGCCTCGTTCACCTCGAAAAGGTCGATGTCCGAGATCGACATGCCGGACTCGCGCAGGATCTTTTCGGTGACGGGCACGGGGCCGGTGAGCATGATGGTGGGGTCAGTGCCGATCTTGGCAGTGGCGCGGATGCGGGCGCGGGGTTTGAGGCCCCATTTCTCGCCGAACTCCTTGTTGCCGATCAGCACGGCGGCGGCGCCATCGACGATGCCGGACGAGTTGCCGGCATGGTGGATATGCTCGATCCGCTCCAGATGCGGGTATTTCATCAGCGCGATCTTGTCGAAGCCGGGCATGGATTCGCCCATGTCCTTGAAGCTGGCCTTCAGCGCGCCAAGGCTTTGCATGTCGGTGCCGGGGCGCATGTATTCGTCGGTGCCAAGGATGATGACGCCGTTCTGGTCGCGGACCGGGACGATGGATTTGGCGAAACGGTTGTCGGCCCAAGCCTCGGCGGCGCGGCGCTGCGATTCCACGGCCAGCGCATCGGCATCGGTACGGCTGAAGCCATATTGGGTCGCGATGATATCGGCCGAAATGCCCTGCGGCACGAAATAGGTCTTCATCGCCAGCGTCGGATCGACGGCGATGGCGGCCCCGTCCGAGCCCATGGCGACGCGGCCCATCATCTCGACCCCGCCGGCGATATAGCCCATGCCGGCGCCGGCCTTGACCTGATTGGCGGCAAGGTTCACCGCCTCCATGCCGCTGGCGCAGAAGCGGTTGATGGCAAGGCCGGGGATGCCTTCGTCAAGGTCCGACATCAGCACGGCCGAGCGGGCAAGGCAGCCGCCCTGCTCGCCGACTTGCGTGACGTTGCCCCAGATCACATCCTCGACCGCGGCGCCCTGCAGGCCGTTGCGGTCCTTGACCGCGTTCAGCAGCCGGGCGGACAGCGCCACCGAGGTCACTTCATGCAGCGCGCCATCGGGGCGGCCCTTGCCGCGCGGGGTGCGGGCGGCATCGTAGATATAGGCTTCGGTCATGGTATCCTCCTCGGTCGTCTTGGGCGGGGGTGTCCGCAGGCTTAAGCCCGGTCGGACGGATGGCCCGGCATCATGTCATAGGGGTGTTTCCAGCCGGGCAGGGCGGCGATGCCGTCCAGCCAGCGGTCGATATTCGGCCAGTCCGCGCGGGCAAAGCCGAAGGGTTCGGGGTAATAGAGATAGCCGCAGCAGGCGAAGTCGGCGATCGTGGGGGCTTGACCGACGATCCAGTCGCGGCCTTCCAGATGGGTGTCGAGCGTCTTCCACGCGGCCTTGGCGCGGCCGCCGAGCCAGGCGATGGCCTCGGCCGGGCGCTTCTCTTCGGGCAGGAAGTTCATCATGAAGCGCAGCGGGCCGTTCTGCGAGGACATCTTGTGATTGTCCCACAGTATCCAGCGCAGCACCTCGGCGCGGTCCGCCGCGGTCTCGCCCTGAAAGCGGCCGGTCTTTTCGGCGGCGTGATACTGGATCACGCCCGATTGGGTCAGGGTCTGATCCCCGTCCACCAGCACCGGCACCTCGCCCATCGGGTTGATCGCCAGAAACTCGGGCGTGCGGGCGCCGCCGTTGAAGAAATCCACGAAGACCGGCTCCCAGTCGAAGCCCGCCAGCGTCATCGTCAGGGCGGCCTTGTAGGCATTGCCGCTTTCGCCCATGCAGTACAGTTTCGCGGTCATGATGGTCCCTTTCGCCAGCGGTGGGGGTCAGTCCGTGGTCTCAAGCTCGGCCTTGAACAGCCGCAGCCGGTGGGTCAGGTTCGACTCGTCGGTGACAGAGCCGAAATTCTCGAACAGGAAGATCAGCGCCTGATCGTGGGTGAGGCCGGCATCGTCGCTGAAGCGTTTCAGCTTGCGGTAGGCATCCTCGGTCAGCGCGACCGGGAACCGGCGGGTGAGGCGCAGGCGCTTGGGCATCAGGCACCGTCCTGCGACTGGTGGCTGACCGGCTGTTCGGTGGTTTCCTCGCCGGGCAGGGCGGCCAGATGGTCGATCCAGCCGTGCCGGCTTTCGATGCCGAACTGCACGGTCGGGGCGAAGGGGAAACCCGCGGGCAGGCTGCCTGCGGTGATCTCGATCCACTCCGATCCGAAGTCGCGGAAGGCCAGCGGCGTGCCGCACGCCTGACAGAAGCCGCGCTCGGCGATGTCGGAGGAGGCGAACCAGGCAGGCTCTGACAGCCATGTGACCTGGCTGGCGGCCAGTTTCAGGAAGGCGGCATAGGGGCCGCCGACCTGACGCTGGCACATCCGGCAATGGCAGACCGAGGCGCGGGTGGGGCCGGCAGCGATGCGGTAGCGCACCGTGCCGCACTGGCAGCCGCCCATGGCTGCCGGTGTTTCGCTCCAGTTGTCCTCTGCTTCGGCCATCGTCCTCTCCTCCGCTGCCGCGCCCGTTGCCCCGAGCCTAGAACGCCTCGGCCGGCAGCGCCATCACCGGGTCCGCGCCCGACTGGATGCGGGCGAGGTGGGTGGCGGTCATCGGCAGTTGCCGGGCCATGTAGTAGCGGCCCGTGGCGATCTTCGTCTCATAGAACGCTGTGTCGCTGGCACCGCCTTCGAGGGCCGCCATCGCGGCCTTGCCCATCCGGGCCCACATGAAGCCAAGGCAGACATGGCCGAAGAGGTGCATGAAGTCATACGAACCTGCCAGCGCGGCGTTGGGGTTTTTCATGCCGTTCTGCATGAAGAACATCGCGGCCGATTGCAGATCCTTGGAGGCGGCTTTCAGCGGATCGAGGAAGCCCTCTTTCAGCGCGGCATCGCCCTCGTTCTCCTTGAGGAAGGTCTTCACCATCTCGAAGAAGGCCATGACATGCTTGCCGCCATCCTGCGCCAGCTTGCGGCCGACGAGGTCCAGCGCCTGAATGCCGTTGGCGCCTTCGTAGATCATGGCGATGCGGGCGTCGCGGGCGAATTGCGACATGCCCCATTCTTCGATGTAACCATGCCCGCCATAGACTTGCTGGGCGGTGATCGCGGTCTCGAACCCCTTGTCTGTGAGGAAACCCTTCAGCACCGGGGTGATCAGCGAGACCATGCCCTCGGCTGCGGCATCATCGGACCGGCGGCTGCAGTCGATCAGATGCGCGCCCCAGAAGGTGAAGGCGCGGGCGCCTTCGAGGAAGGATTTCTGGTCCATCAGCATCCGGCGGATATCGGGATGCACGATCAGCGGATCGGCGGGGCCCGAGGGGTTTTCGGCGCCGGTGACGGCACGGCCCTGCAGGCGGTCCTTGGCATAGATCACCGCGTTCTGATAGGCGGCCTCGCCCACGGCATAGCCTTGCAGTCCAACCCCCAGGCGCGCCTCGTTCATCATGGTGAACATCGCGCGCATGCCCTTGTGCAGATCGCCAAGCAGCCAGCCGGTCGCGCCGTCATAGTTCATGACGCAGGTGGAGTTGCCGTGGATGCCCATCTTCTCTTCGATCTTGCCGCAGCTGACCGCGTTGCGGGCGCCGAGGCTGCCATCGTCGTTCACCAGAACCTTCGGCACGATGAACAGCGAGATGCCCTTGGTGCCCTCACCGCCGCCGGGGGCCTTGGCGAGCACCAGATGGATGATGTTGTCGGCCAGATCATGCTCGCCGGCCGAGATGAAGATCTTCTGGCCGGTGATCTTGTAGCTGCCATCGTCCTGCGGTTCGGCCTTGGTGCGCATCATGCCCAGATCGGTGCCGCAATGCGGTTCGGTCAGGTTCATGGTGCCGGTCCAGTCGCAGCTGACCATCTTGGGCAGGTAGGTCTGCTTCTGCTCGGCGGTGCCGTGGGCGTGAATCGCGGAATAGGCGCCATGGGTCAGGCCCTGATACATGTTGAAGGCCATGTTGGCCGACACGAACATCTCGCCCACCGCCGTTGCCAGCACATAGGGCATGCCCTGCCCGCCATATTCGGGATCGCAGTCCAGCGCCGTCCAGCCGCCGTCTTTCATCGCGGCGAAGGCGGCCTTGAAGCCCTCGGGGGTGCGGACCACGCCGTTGTCCATCACGCAGCCGACCTGGTCGCCGACCGTATTCAGCGGGGCCAGAACCTCGGTCGAGACCTTGCCGGCGGCATCGAGCACCGCTTCGGTGAAGTCGCGCTCCAGCTCGTCATAGCCCGGCACGCCGGTTTCGGTGACTTTGAGCACGTCATGAAGAACGAATTGCATGTCCTTCGTGGGGGCGATGTAGCTTGGCATGGTCTTCCTCCCTAGTTCGTATCCCGGCCCGCGGCGGTTTTGCCGTCAGTCTGGTTTGGTCTCGGCCTTGGCGAGTTTCTCCTCGCCCCAGCTAATCTGATCCTTCAGTTCGGCAATCGCTTCGCCGAGTTCGAGGTGCTGACGCTCCATCTCGGCCAGCCGGCCGCGGGCCACGTCGAGCGTGCGGCACAGCTGCGTCTGCTGGCCGTCGCCAAGCTCGTAGAGATCCAGCAGCTGGCGGATATCCTCGAGCGTGAAGCCGAAGCGCTTGCCGCGCAGAATGAGCGTCAGCCTGGCGCGGTCGCGCCGCGTGAACAGGCGGCGCTGGCCTTCACGGATCGGGAACAGCAGTTCCTTGCTCTCGTAAAAGCGCAGCGTGCGCGGGGTCACGTCATAGGTGTCGCACATCTCGCGGATGGTCATAACCTGTTCACTCATGGCACTGTCTTTCCATGCAACTTGTCGTAGCGTCATGGAGCGGCAGATGGTCCGATTTCCGCAAGCTTACAAGCGAAGGTGACGTGAACGTAAACGTAACGTGGCGTCACCAAAACCGTGACGTCATGTCAGAAAAGAAACGGGGCGCTGCGTGAAATTTCGTGATCCCGGGGACTTGGCCCGCGCAAGGATATCCCGGCGTGCAAAGCGCTTTGGATAGGCGGTTTCTGGCCGCCGCAAGGAATTTGGGCAGAGGCGCGGATCGGTCAAGCCTGTGAGCCGTCCGTCAGCGTTGCGGCGCTGGCGTCGCGCAGCTGGCGCAGGTCGGCGATGGTCGCATCAAGATCGGCGCGCTGCCGCTCCAGTTCTGCAAGCTGGCGGTCGGCAAGCCCGACCCAGACCCGGTATTGCGCCTGCGTGCCCTTCTGATCGTAGAGCAGCAGCCATTGCCGCACCTCCTCGAGGCTGAAGCCGAAGCGGCGGCCGCGCAGGATCAGCGTCATCCGCGCCACCTCGCGCGGGCCATAATGCCGGGCGCGGCCCTCTTTGCCGGGGTTCAGAAGTTCGATGTATTCGTAATAGCGCAGCGTGCGCGGGGTCACGTCGAACCGCGCGCACATTTCCTTGAAGCTCAACGTCTGGTCGGTCATTACAGCACTCCCCCGGTGGGGGCAGGCTAGCGAGTTGGGCGGGCGATCTCAACTGCCCTGCGCGCCGGACAGCGGGGCAAGTTCAGGCTTGCGGCGGCGCAGCTTGCCGCGCAGCATGGCGCCGAACGGGCAGGGAGCGACGGGCATGGACGAACAGGGCAAGATGGCCATCGCGCGGCAGTTCATCGAGGCGATCCCGCACTCTCGGGCGCTGAACATGGTGCTGGACGAGTTGGGCGAGGGGCTTGCCGCGATCTCGATGCCCTATGACCTGCGGCTGGTGGGCGATCCGCAGACCGGGGTGATCCATGGCGGCGCGGTCTCGGCGCTGATGGACACCTGTTGCGGGGCGGCGGTGATGAGCCATCCGGGCAGCCCGGCGGGCACCGCGACCATCGACCTGCGCATCGACTACATGCGCGCGGCGACCCCGGGCCAGCGCATCCGCGCCCGGGCCGAATGCCACCACATCACCCGGTCGGTCGCCTTCGTGCGGGCGAGCGCGCATGACGACAATGACGCGCTGCCGGTGGCGACAGCGACGGGGACCTTCACCGTGCAGACGACCGGGGGGTGGACGGCATGAGCACGGCCCCGCGCGCGCGCCCCGAACCTGTGCAGGTCATCAAGCAGCGCCGCGATGCCGCGCTGAAGGCGCTGGTGGCGGGGGTGCCCTATATTCAGTTCCTCGGCATCGCCTTTGACCGGCGCGGGGATGAGCTGACGGCGACGCTGCCCTTTGACGAGAAGCTGATCGGCAACCCGATGCTGCCGGCGCTGCATGGCGGGGTGACGGCGGCCTTTCTGGAGACGACGGCAATCATCGAGCTGTCATGGTCCTTGCTGTGGGAAGAGATGGAGGCGGGGCGGATCGACGCGACGCTGCTGGACCCGCTGCATCTGCCGCGGCTGCCCAAGACCATCGACTTCACCGTGGATTATCTGCGGTCTGGCCTGCCGCGCGATGCCTATGCGCGGGCGCGGGTCAACAGGTCGGGCCGCCGCTATGCAAGCGTCCATGTCGAGGCCTGGCAGGACAACCGATCCCGCCTGTTCGCGCAGGCGACGGGGCATTTCCTGATGCCGGCCCGCGACGACTGATCCCGGCCGATGCGCGACATCACCCACGCCCGCGTGCTGAAGATCGCTGTGCCGATCGTGCTGGCGAACATGACGGTGCCGATCCTGGGCGCGGTCGATACCGGCGTTGTCGGCCAGCTGGGGCAGGCGGCGCCGATCGGTGCGGTGGGGCTCGGTGCCATCGTGCTGGTGTCGATCTACTGGATCTTCAGCTTTCTGCGGATGGGCACGTCCGGCTTGGTGGCGCAGGCCAAGGGCGCGGGTGATAGCGCCGAGGTGGCGGCAAATCTGGTGCGGGCTCTGCTGGTGGCCGCCGCCGCCGGGCTGGTCATCGTGGTGATGCAGGTGCCGCTGTTTGCGGGCGCCTTTGCGCTCGCCCCTGCCTCGGATGAGGTGGAGGGGCTGGCGCGCGACTACATGCAGATCCGTATCTGGGGCGCGCCGGCGACGATTGCGCTTTATGCCGTGACCGGCTGGCTGATCGCGCTGGAGCGGACGCGGGGCGTGCTGTTGCTGCAGCTGTGGATGAACGCGCTGAACATCGGGCTGGACCTGTGGTTCGTGCTGGGGCTTGGCTGGGGTGTCGAGGGCGTGGCGGTTGCGACGCTGATCGCGGAATGGACCGGGCTGGCGCTTGGACTGTGGCTGTGCCGCGATGCGCTGGCGGGCGGATACTGGCGCGACCGGGCGCGGGTGTTCGATGCGGCGCGGTTGCGGCGGATGCTGGCGGTGAACCGCGATATCATGCTGCGGTCGGTGATGTTGCAGGCATCCTTCACCAGCTTCGTGTTCCTTGGGGCGCGGATGGGCGATGTGACGCTGGCGGCCAATCAGGTGCTGTTGCAGTTTCTGGAGCTGACGGCCTTCGCGCTGGATGGCTTCGCCTTTGCGGCCGAGGCGCTGGTGGGGCAGGCGGTGGGCGCGCGCAGCCGGGGCCGGGTGCGGCGGGCGGCGATCATCACCTCGCAATGGGGCGTTGGCGGCGCGGCGCTGCTGGCGCTGTGCTACTGGCTGGCAGGACCGGTGATCGTGGATCTGATGGCAACCTCGCCCGAGGTGCGGGCCGAGGCACGCGCCTTCCTGCCCTGGATTGCGGCGGCGCCGCTGATCGGGGTGGCCAGCTGGATGCTGGACGGCATCTTCATCGGCGCGACGCGCACGCGCGAGATGCGCAATGCGATGCTGGTGTCGGCGGTGATCTATGTGGTGGCGGTGGTGGTGCTGTTGCCGGTGTTCGGCAATCACGGCCTCTGGGCGGCGCTGATGGTGTTGAATGCGGTGCGCGGGCTGACCATGGCGGCGCTGTACCCGCGGGTGGAGCGGGCGGCGGCTTAGAGCCAGTCGCCGCGGCCGGTGCCGACGGCTTCCGCGACGGAGGCAAAGCCGTCGCGTTCGAGCAGCGCATCGAGGCCGCGGGCGATGTCTGCCGCCAGCGACAGCCCGCCATAGACGAGGCCGGAGTAGAGCTGCACCGCCGAGGCACCGGCGCGGATCTTGGCATAGGCCTGTTCGGCGCTGGAAATGCCGCCGACGCCGACCAGCGGCAGGCGGCCTTCGGTCAGTGCGGAGATGCGGGCCAGGACGCGGGTCGACAGCTCGAACAGCGGCGCGCCGGAGAGGCCGCCGGTTTGCGTGGCGTGGGGGCTGCGCAGGCCGCTCCGCGACAGGGTGGTGTTGGTGGCGATGATGCCGTCGATGCCCGAGGTCAGCGCGGCCTCGGCGATATCCTCGAGCCCCGCGGCATCGAGGTCGGGGGCGATCTTCACGAAGACCGGGATGCGCACGGCGAGCGTATCGCGCACCGCCAGCACGCCGGTCAGCAGGGCGGTCAACGCCGCCTTGCCCTGCAGATCGCGCAGGCGCTCGGTGTTGGGGGAGGAGACGTTGACGGTGGCGAAATCGACATGCGGGCCGGCCAGCGCCAGCACCTGCCCGAAATCGGCGGCGCGGTCGGCGCTGTCCTTGTTGGCGCCGAGGTTCAGGCCGACGGGCACCGGCCCGCGCTGCCGGGCGGCCAGACGCGCGGTGATGGCTTCGGAGCCTTCGTTGTTGAAGCCGAAGCGGTTGATGACGGCGCGGTCCTCGGTCAGCCGGAACAGGCGCGGGCGGGCGTTGCCCTCTTGCGGGCGGGGCGTTGCCGCCCCCACCTCGATGAAGCCGAAGCCGGCGCGGGTCAGACGGTTCACGGCGACGGCGTTCTTGTCGAAGCCCGCAGCGAGGCCGACCGGGTTGGGCAGTGCGAGGCCGGCGAGCGTGGTGGCAAGCCGGGCGCTGGTGACGGGACCGGGGGTCGGAGCGAGTCCCGCGTTTAGGGCGCGGACCGACAGGGCATGTGCGGTTTCAGGGTCCAGCCGGTGCAGTGCCAGGAGGCCAAGGCGTTCGAGCGGGGTCACAGCACGCCCTCGGGGAAGATGTGGCCGGTGGCGCCGAGGGGGAGGGACTTGTCCCACACCACCTCGGACAGGCGCAGGGGCCGGTAGAGGTGGGGGAAGAGTTGCCCGCCCCGGGAGGGTTCCCATTTCAGCGCCTCGCCCAGGGTATCGGGCGCGAAGGCCACCAGCACCAGATCGCTTTCGGTGGCGAAGTGTTTCGACGCGGTTCCCGGCAGCTGCGCGGCGGTCGAGAAATGGATGTAGCCATCGGCCAGATCGACGGGCGCCCCGGCGGTTTCGCCGGCGGCCTTGAACGCATCCCATTCGGGGCGACGGAATATCTTGAAGATCAGCATCGCCGACACATGCCTTGCCCCCGCGCGCCGGTCAATGGCCGGGATCGGGGCGCGGTTCCGCCGAGGCCGGCGCCGATGTCATGGCGCTGTCATCCGGGTGGTGCCCTATGCGGCGATAGGGCTTTGACAGGGGCGGATTGTGACAGCAATGTAACAGCCTCGGCCATCCGTTTCTGACGCCCCCGCACGACATAGGAGATATGCCCATGAATTCCCGGCTTCTTGCCTCGGTAGCCGCGCTTGCGCTGTCTGCCGGTGCCGCTTCGGCGGAGTATACGCTGACCATCCTGCACACCAATGACTTCCATGCGCGGTTCGAGCCGATCTCCAGCTCTGATTCGGCCTGCGGCGCAGAGGCTGCGGCCGAGGGTAAGTGCTTTGGCGGCACCGCGCGGCTGGTGACGGCGATTGCCGATGCGCGCGCGCGGTCGAACAATTCGATTCTGGTGGATGGCGGCGACCAGTTTCAGGGCACGCTGTTCTACACCTATTATAAGGGCGCGGCCTCGGCCGAGTTCATGAACAAGCTGGGCTATGACGCGATGACCGTGGGCAACCACGAATTCGACGACGGGCCCGAGGTGCTGAAGGGCTTTGTCGAGACGGTGGATTTCCCGATCCTGATGTCGAATGCCGACATCTCAGGCGAGCCGTTGCTGGCGGACATCATCCAGAAATCGGTGGTGATCGAGAAGGGCGGCGAGAAGCTGGGCCTGATTGGGCTGACGCCGCATGACACGGATGAGCTGGCCAGCCCCGGCCCCAACGTGATCTTTACCGATCCGGTTGGCGCGGTGCAGGCCGAGGTCGACAAGCTGACCGCCGAGGGCGTGACCAAGATCATCGTGCTGAGCCATTCGGGCTATGTCGTGGACAAGGAGATCGCCGCGGGCACGACCGGGGTGGATGTGATCGTCGGCGGGCACAGCAATACCTACCTGTCCAATGCGTCCGAGGATGCCGAGGGACCCTATCCGACAATGGTGGGCCAGACCGCCATCGTGTCGGCCTATGCCTATGGCAAGTTCCTGGGCGAGCTGAACGTGACCTTTGACGATGCGGGCGTGGTGACCGAGGCCAGCGGCGAGCCGTTGATTATGGACGCCGCGGTGGTGCAGGACGAAGCCACCGTGGCGCGGATTGCCGAGCTGGCGGTGCCGCTGGAGGAGATCCGCCAGAAGGTTGTGGCCGAGGCGGCTGAAGCCATCGACGGCGACCGCGGGTCCTGCCGGGCGCAGGAATGCACGATGGGCAACCTCGTCGCCGATGCGATGCTGGACCGTGTGGCCGATCAGGGCGTGACCATCGCCATCGCCAATGGCGGCGGGCTGCGCGCGTCCATCGACGCGGGCGAGGTGACGATGGGCGAGGTGCTGACGGTGCTGCCGTTCCAGAACACGCTGTCCACCTTCCAGGCGCCGGGGGCGACCGTGGTGGCCGCGCTGGAGAATGGCGTGAGCCAGTATGAGGAGGGCGCGGGGCGCTTCGTGCAGGTGGCGGGGCTGACATACAGCTTCGATGTCACCCAGCCGGTGGGCTCGCGCGTGTCGGACGTTATGGTGAAGGCCGGCGAGGACTGGGCGCCGATCGAGCCCGAGACCGTCTATGGCATCGTCACCAACAACTATGTCCGCAACGGAGGCGACGGGTTCAAGATGTTCGCGACGGATGCGCAGAACGCCTATGACTTCGGCCCAGATCTGGCGGATGTGACGGCAGAGTATCTGGCTGAGAATACGCCCTACACGCCCTATCTCGATGGGCGCATCACCAAGAAGTAAGCAGCAGGTCTGCGGGTGGGGGCGCGTCTTCGGGCGCGCCCCTTGCTTTGGGGGCGCCCCCCCGAGGGCGGGCACATATGTGCTCACCGGGGGGGGGCATCAGAATTTGGCACCGTCCGGGTTGGCGGCACCCCCGTTGCCCTGCGGCTTACGCCTTCGGGCAAACGTCGCGGGCGGCTTGCCACTGGCAAGCCGCGTGATCGCGCCGGGGCGGCAGCCTGCGCATCGCAAGACTGTGGCAAGCGTCCGCTGCCTTCCGCCTGAGACACCCCGCGATACTTGCACTCCCCCAACGGGGACTATATTGTCAGCCAGACGCGGGCATTGTGTAATGGTAAGACCTTAGCCTTCCAAGCTAAAGACGCGGGTTCGATTCCCGCTGCCCGCTCCAACCTCCCTCCCCAGGATCCCAGGCGCGGCGCATTGACCCGCTTCGTGACGCGCGGCTTGCCCGATGGGCCTGCACCGCCTAAACCGCAAGGCAGCGCGAAGGGAAAGACAATGGCCAGAAGACCGCAGATGTCCGCCGAAGAGCGGGCGGCATCGAAACGTATCGGTGCGCTTCGGGCGCTTGCGCCGTTCCTGAGACCCTATCTGGGCATGGTGCTGGGGGCGCTGCTGGCGCTGATGCTGACCGCGTCGGTCAGTCTGGTTCTGCCGATCGCGGTGCGGCGGGTTGTGGACGGGTTCAACCAGGGCGCCGAGCTGCTGGACCAGTATTTCCTGGCGGCGCTGGTGATCGCGGGGTTGCTCGCGCTGGGCACCGGGGCGCGCTACTACCTTGTGACCCGGCTGGGCGAGCGGGTGGTGGCCGATATCCGTAAGGCAGTGTTCGACCGGGTGGTGGGGATGAGCCCCGCCTTCTTCGAACGGGTGCTGACCGGCGAGATAATCAGCCGGATCACCACCGACACCACGGTGATCCTGTCGGTCATCGGCTCTTCCGTCTCTGTCGCGCTGCGCAACCTGCTGCTGCTGATCGGCGGGCTGGCGCTGCTGATGCTGACCTCGGCCAAGCTGACCGGCCTTGTGATGCTGATCGTGCCGGCGGTGATCATTCCCATCATCGTCCTGGGACGGCGGCTGCGGGCATTGGGGCGCGAGAACCAGGACTGGATCGCAGCCTCGTCCGGCTCGGCGTCGGAAGTGCTGCTGTCGGTGCAGACGGTGCAGGCCTTCACCCATGAAGATGTCAGCCGCGGTGACTTTTCGCGCGTGACCGAGAAGGCGTTCGACTCGGCCAGGGCCCGGATCGGGACCCGTGCGGTGATGACGATGATCGTGATCTTTCTGGTGTTCGCGGGCGTGATCGGGGTGCTGTGGATCGGCGCGCGCGACGTGCGCGAGGGGCTGATGACCCCGGGTGAGCTGGTGCAGTTCGTCATCTATGCGGTGATGGTGGCCGGTTCGGTCGGCGCGCTGTCGGAAATCTGGGGCGAGCTGCAGCGGGCGGCGGGCGCGACGGAGCGTCTGTCGGAGCTGCTCGCGGCCGAGGATAGCGTGAAGGGTCCGGAGAGGCCGCTGCCGCTGCCGCGGCCGGTGCGGGGCGAGATCGCCTTCGAAGGGGTGCGCTTCCAGTATCCCTCGCGTCCGGGCACGTCAGCGCTGGAAGGCGTGGACCTGCTGGTGCGGCCGGGCGAGACGGTGGCGCTCGTCGGGCCCTCGGGCGCCGGCAAGACCACGGTGATCCAGCTGATCCAGCGGTTCTATGACCCGCAGGGGGGCCGGGTGACGCTGGACGGGATCGACCTGCGCGACATGGAGCGCGCCGATTTTCGGCAAGATATCGCGCTGGTGCCGCAGGACCCGGTGATCTTTGCCGCCAGCGCCCGCGAGAATATCCGCTTCGGGCGTCCGGATGCCAGCGATACCGAGGTCGAGGCCGCGGCGCAGGCTGCAGCGGCGCATGACTTCCTGATGGCTTTGCCCGACGGCTACGACACCTATGTCGGCGAGCGCGGGGTGATGCTGTCGGGCGGACAGAAGCAGCGCATCGCCATTGCCCGGGCGATCCTGCGCGATGCGCGGGTGCTGCTGCTGGACGAGGCGACAAGCGCGCTCGATGCCGAAAGCGAGCGGGCGGTGCAGGCGGCTGTGGAGAAGCTGGCCGAAGGGCGCACCACGCTGATCGTGGCGCACCGGCTGGCGACGGTGAAGAAGGCCGACCGGATCGTGGTGTTCGAGGGCGGGCACATCGTGGCGCAGGGCACGCATGACGCGCTGGTCGCGGAGGGCGGGCTTTACGCAAGGCTGGCGCGGCTGCAATTCACCGATGGCGGGGCAGAGCCCGAGGCCGTGCCGCAGGTCGGCGCGGCCTGAGCCCGCCTCCCTGCGCCCCTTCCGCCGCTGCGTCACTCTTGCAGCAGCGGGGTGTTTGCGACCATGCTTGTGCGCAAGGAGACGCCCCGCCAAGGGGTGGAAGGGGAGGATTGACCAATGCCGAAATTCGCAAGCGTCGCGGACCGTGATGCCGTCGAAGCAGAGATGACCTGGGCCGAGCGCCAGGTTCCGACGACGATCTACCAATTCCTGAGCCAGACCAAGGCGGCGCATGGCGCGCGGCCCGCGATCTCGTTCCAGATCACCTCGGGCCCCAAGGACCGGGCCGAGACGGTGACCTGGGCCGAGCTGCACAAACGGGTGACGCAGGCGGCGAACCTGCTGCGCAGGCTTGGGGTACAGGAGGGTGACACCGTCGCCTACCTGCTGCCCAACTGCACCGAGGCGGCGGTGGCGCTGCTGGCGGGGGCGACGGCGGGCATCGTCAACCCGATCAACCCGCTGCTGGAGCCCGAGCAGATCGCCGCGATCCTGCGCGAGACCAAGGCGAAGGTGCTGGTCACGCTGAAGGCCTTCCCCAAATCCGAGGTCGCGCAGAAGGCGGCCGAGGCGGTGCGGCATGCGCCGAACGTGAAGACGGTGCTCGAGGTCGACCTGAACCGCTACCTGACCCCGCCCAAAAGCTGGATCGTGCCGCTGATCCGGCCGAAGAACCCGGTGGCCCACAAGGCGGACGTGCTGGACTTCAACCGCTCTGCAGCGCGCGAGCCGGGCGACCGGCTGGCTTTTGCGGACAGCGCCGGTGACCGGGTGGCGGCCTATTTCCACACCGGCGGCACAACGGGCATGCCCAAGGTGGCGCAGCACAAGTATTCGGGGATGATCTATAACGGCTGGCTGGGCGGGCGACTGTTGTTCAGCAAGGATGACGTGCTGATCTGCCCGCTGCCGCTGTTCCATGTGTTCGCGGCCTATCCGATCTTGATGTCCTGCATTGCCAGCGGCGCGCATATGGTGATGCCGACCCCCGCGGGCTATCGCGGCGAGGGCGTGTTCGACAATTTCTGGAAACTGGTCGAACGCTGGCAGGTCACCTTCCTGATCACCGTGCCCACGGCGATTGCCGCGCTGATGCAGCGGCCGGTGGATGCGGATGTCTCGTCCCTGCGCATTGCGATCTCTGGGTCCGCGCCGCTGCCGGTGGAGCTCTATAACCGCTTCAAGGCGGCGACGGGGGTGGAGATCGCGGAAGGCTACGGGCTGACCGAGGCGACCTGCCTTGTGTCCTGCAACCCGGTGGACGGGAAGAAGAAGGTCGGGTCCGTAGGCGTCGTGCTGCCGCATACCCATGTGCGGATCTTGCAGAACACCCCCACCGGCGACGTGATCCGCGAATGCGGGGTGGATGAGGTCGGCGAGATCTGCGTGGCCAATCCTGGGGTGTTTGAAGGTTCGACCTATACCGAGGTGGACAAGAACCACGGCCTCTTTGCCGAGGACCGCTATCTGCGCACCGGCGATCTGGGGCGGCTCGATGCGGATGGCTATCTGTGGATCACCGGGCGGGCCAAGGACCTGATCATCCGCGGCGGGCACAATATCGACCCGGCCGAGATCGAGGAGGCGATGGCGAGCCACCCGGCGGTCGCCTTTGCCGGCGCGATCGGCCAGCCCGATGCCTTCGCGGGCGAGCTGCCTTGCGTCTATGTCGAACTGGTGGCCGGGGCCGAGACGACAGTGGCCGAGCTGACCGAACATGCGCGCAGCCATGTGCATGAGCGTGCCGCGATGCCCAAGCATGTGGAAATCTTGCCCGAGCTGCCGAAGACCGCGGTGGGCAAGATCTTCAAGCCAGAGCTGCGCAAGCGCGCGATCCGCCGCGTCTATGATGCCGCGCTGGCCGAGGCTGGGCTGCCGGTGCGGGTGGCCGAGGTGGTCGAGGACAAGAAGCGCGGGCTGGTAGCGCGGATGGTGCGCGAGGGCGAGGTCGATGACGCGGCCGTCGCGCAGAAGCTGGGAGAGTTCGCCGGGGCCTGGGACTGGGCGGACTGATACCCGGCGCTATCGCTGCAGGACGTAGCTGCCGGGGGCATCCTCCAGCGGTGCATAGCCAGCCCCGGCGTTGCCCATCGGCGGCGGGGCGACGCTGGTGGGCGCTGAATGCGCCGCCAGCCACTCCACCCATCCCGGCCACCACGACCCTTCGCGCAGCGACGCGCCAGTGGCCCATTCTTCAGGGCTGAGGCAGATATCCCCCGGCAATTGCCGGCGGATCCGGTAATGCCGGTGCGGATGGCCCGGTTCGCTGATGATCCCGGCATTGTGCCCGCCGCTGGTCAGCACGAAGGTCAGCTCGGTATCCGTCAGAAGATGCAGCTTGTAGACCGACTGCCACGGGGCGACGTGGTCGGTTTCGGTGCCGATGGCGAAGATCGGCACATCAATGTTCTGCAGCACCGCCGGGTGGCCATCGACCATGAAATGCCCGGCGGCCAGTTCATTGTGCAGATAGAGCCGGTGCAGATAGTCGGAATGCATCTTGTAGGGCATTCGCGTCGTATCGGCGTTCCAGGCCATCATGTCGGTCATGGGCGTGCGTTCCCCCATCATGTAGTCATGCACCATCCGGGACCAGATCAGGTCATTGGTGCGCAGCATCTGAAAGGCGCCGGTCATCTGCTTGCCAGCAAGCTGGCCGCTGGTCCACATCACGCTGTCGAGCATGTGCATCTGGCTGTCGTCGATGAACAGCGCCAGCTCGCCCGGTTCGGTGAAATCGGTCTGCGCGGCCAGCAGGGTGATCGTGGCAAGGCGCGCATCGCCGGCGCGGGCCATCGCCGCCGCGGTGATCGCCAGCAAGGTGCCGCCAAGGCAGTACCCAGCCGCGTGGATCTTGTGGCCCGGGACGATGCTTTCGACGGCGTCCAGCGCCGCCAGCACCCCGAGGCGGCGATAGTCGTCAAAGGACAGCTCGCGGTCCTCGGGCCCGGGATTGCGCCATGAGATGCAGAAGACGGTATGGCCCGCCGCGACCAGATAGCGGATCAGCGAGTTCTGAGGTGAAAGGTCGAGGATGTAGTATTTCATGATCCAGGCGGGAACGATCAGCACCGGCTCGGCGCGGACCTGGTCTGTTGAAGGGCTGTACTGGATCAGCTCGATCAGGTGATTGCGAAAGACCACCTTGCCCGGCGTGATCGCCACGTCCCGGCCAGGCAGGTAGGCCTCGGTGCCCTGCTCCGGCTCTCCGCGCGCGGTGCGGGCTGCATCCTCGAGCCAGTTGCGCCAGCCGGCGACCAGATTCGCACCGCCCGTCTGCAATGTTCGGGCGATTACCTCGGGGTTGGTGAAGGGCAGGTTCGAGGGCGCGGCCATATCCAGCGCCTGCCGCACGGCATAGGAGACCACGTCGCGGTGATGCGGGGCGAGGCCGGGCACCTCATGCGTGGCATTGTGCCACCATTGCTGGGTCAGCAGGAAGCCCTCTGCCATCAGGCTGAAGGGGGGCCTGTTCCAGCCTTCGCCCTGAAAGCGGTGATCGCCGGGCAGGGGGGTGATGCAGGGCGGCTGCTCTGCCCCCGTGGCCTCGGCGAGTGCCTGAGAGGCGAACCGGCCGGTCTTTCGTGCTGCCTTTGTCGCCAGCTCCATCTGCTTGCCTGGGGCGGCGGCCAGATGCATGGACCAGTCGAACAGCGCCAGTGTCATCGCGGCGGGCGAGAGGCCACCGGTCAGTGCTGCAAGCTGCGCCTGAGCCATCTTGTCGACGGCGCGGAACGCCTCGGCACCAAGCGGCGCATCGGGGGCTGGCAGTGGGGCAAGCGCCGTGTCGCGGCGCAACGCGGGCAGCCCTGCCTGCACGGGTGTCGGTTCCGCAACCGTCACCGCGGCAGGGCGGCGCTTGCGCGCGGGGCGGGGCGAGGGGGCATCATCTGGCGAACGAGGCATCTGCAGTCTCCATCAAGCGCGGCACGGGCGGTGGTTCGGCTGTGACCGCGCGAAAGCCTGCGCCCCGAACCTCTCTGGGGCAAGGTGAGGCAGCAGATCGGGGCCGTTCGGGGCGACTCTGTCGCAGCAGGAGTGGCTGCGGCGCCCGCGAGTCGGCTCCGGACACGGCCGAGTCGGCCGACAACAGGCCGCACTCACCCAGAGACGGTTCGCAGAGCGCCCGAAAAACCGACGCCAACCCCATGAAAACAAGGCTCTGCGAAGAAAATGTGACGAGCCCGGAAAAAAGTGCTTGCGCTCCTCGGTGAGTAACCCTAGAAACCGCTCTACCGAAGCGACGGTGACAAACGAGACACCGGGGCGGCGGCGCGGCAGACGGTCTGGAAGCAGGCAGAAGCCGGGATAATTTGAGACAGATCAGGCGGGCGCGCTGGCAAGTTAGAGCGCATCCGGTTTGATTTTGTCTCGTGCTCTTTGACATTTTGGATTTACTGAAGAGATATGTGGGCGGTTTGGTCTGTTTCGATGGACGAACGCTGCATATCGGCTCTTTAGGGTTTAGGCCCGATGATGAGAGTGTCAGC
>NZ_JAUYTT010000023.1 GCF_030695035.1 Frigidibacter sp. | reverse complement strand
CGGCGCGGTCTGCGCGCTGTCGTCGAAGACATCATCGCCCTCGCCCAGCATCACCGTATCGCTGCCAGCCCCGCCCCAGACCTGATCATTGCCCGTGCCAGCCCGGATCGTGTCATTGCCCGGCCCGCCATAGATGCGGTCATTGCCATCGCCGCCCTCGATGGAATCGTTGCCCTCACCGCCATCCAGAAGGTCATTGCCGGCGCCGCCCAGAATGGTGTCGTTCCCGGCCAACCCGAAGATCTCGTCATCCCAATCGGTGCCCACCAGATGGTCCGCCCCCGGGGTGGCGACGTTGCCCGGCGTGGTCAGCACCAGCGGCGGCGTGTCAGGTCCGACGAAGCCGCCCGGAAACACCTGCGCCAGCGTCAGTGAGCGGCCATCGGCGGAGTAGATCTCCAGAACCTCACCGCGGTAGCTGATGATCGCGCCATAGCTGGTGGACTGAAAGGTCAGCTGTGCAGGGTCATAGAGCATCGTCCAGGCCGACAGGTCCAGCCGGTCCACCCCCGCCTCGAAATCGGTGATCGTGTCCAGCGCGCCATCGGCACTGAGCACGAAAATATCGGCGCCGCTGCCCCCGGTCATCCGGTCGCTTCCCGCGCCATCCGCCAGAATGTCGGCGCCCGCGCCCCCCGTCAGCGTGTCATTCCCCGCCCCGCCCATCAGCAGATCCTCGCCCGCCCCCCCCGCAAGCGCCCCGCCTGAACCGGGCGCTGTCAGCGTGACCCCAAGCGCCCCCACCGGCAGCACGAACTGGCTGATCCCCGGTTCGGATTGCGAGGACACGAAGATCTGGATGTCGGACCCGACCTGCACCGCGGTGATCGCAGCCACATTGTCGAGGGTGGCGGCGGCGCTGTCGCTGATCGTCTGCAGGTAGACCAGCGTGCCATCGGGCAGCAGCGTGAACAGCGTCAGCCCGTCATCCGCCCCGCCCGCGATCACAAAGGCGCGGTCGCCCACGGTGATGGTTTCCAGCGCGGTCACACCGTCAAATCGGGTGTCCAGCGTGTCGATCACGTGGTCGGTGGCAGTGAGACTGCCATCCACACCGACCGCCACCACGCTGATCGAGGAGGACCCGGCCGAGGCCATGATCGCATAGGTCGCGCCGCCGATGGTCACCGGCTCGATGGCGGTTGGGGTGTTGATCCCAAGCCCCTCCTGCGCGCCGATGCCGCCCACCAGCGTCAGCGCCCCGGTCGCTGGATTGACGCTGTAGCTGGCAACGCCGTCGCCGCTGGCCGAGGCGGCCAGCACATAGGCGGTGCCGCCCACCGTCGCCGTCGCCATCGCGGAGACGTCGCCGCCATAGACGCCCGTCGCCGGGGCCCCGCCCGCCGCCGTCAGCGCAAGGTTCGGCCCCACCGCATAGCCGGTGATACCGCCCTCCGCGCCCTCGGCCGCATAGACATAGGTCGCGCCACCGACGGTGACCGAGACAAAGGCACTGGCACTGCCCGGCCCCGCCACGCCCGTCCCCGGGTCCAGCGCGCCGCTGCCCGACAGGGTGATCCCACCGAGCCCGGTGCCATCGGGCGACAGCAGCAGCACCTGGTTGCCGACCTGCACCACGCCGATCTCGGCCACCGGGACCGTGCTGCCGGAACCGGGCAGCCCCTGCTGGTCCACCAAGACAGGCGCCTTGCCCGGCGACAGCGCAAAGGTGGTAACCCCGCCCCCCGCGCCGCTGGTCGCCACAAGGAAAGTACCTTGTGTCGTCGTGACGACCTCAAGATCCTGCACCCCTGTAAGATAGCTTGTCGCCCCGCCACCGGCGGCGCCCCCATAGACCATTTGTGCCACTGTCCACCCCTGAACGCAGGCCATTCCACCACGGCCGACCTTGCCGCGGCGTGGTTGACAGGGGCTTTCGGAACCGGGGCGGAAATATGGCCTTTGGGGGCAATTGGACGTGAAAGGCTGGGGGAACGCGAAAGGGCGGGGCGCCTTTCGGCGGCCCGGCCCTTGCGTCACATGAGAAAGATCAGAGCGCCCCCGCCAGATACCGCTGCATCACCGGCCGGCAACCTTCGGCCCAGACCGCACGCAACAGGGTGGCAAAGGTTTCGGCCACGACCGGGTTGCTGCCCAGATCGCCATAAACCTCGCGCATCGCCAGCCATTCGGCGGGGTCGTCCTTGGCCCGCGCTGCCCGCGCCGTCAGCTTCTCCCAGCTCGGATCGTTCGGCGCAATCTCTGCCCCGCTTTCCGTCGTGCCAAAGCAATAGCGGCACCACAGCGCCGACAGCAGGATCAGACCCGTCGGCTCACCCCCCGCCTCCAGCACGTCGCGGATGGTCGGGATGATGAATTTCGGCTGCCGGTTGGAGCCATCGAGGCACAGCCGCCGCACCGTGTCCGCCACCTCGGGGTTGGCAAACCGCTCCACGATCAGCGCCTTGTACTCGGCCAGATCCTGCCCCGGCACCGGCGGCACCACCGGGATTACCTCGGACGACAGGATCCGGCTGAGGAAGGCGGATACCAGCGGTTCCTCCATCGCCTCATGCACGAAATGGATGTCCATCAGACCGGCCGGATAGGCGATGATCGCGTGGCCGCCGTTGAGGATGCGGATCTTCATCGTCTCGAAGCGGTCCACATGCGGGGTGAAGGTCACGCCGACCTTTTCCAGCGCCGGGCGGCCAGCGGGAAAGTTGTCTTCCATCACCCATTGCCGGAACGGCTCGCAGGTGACGGGGGCGGCGTCGTCGAGGCCCAGCTCGGCCGCCATCTCGCGTTCCCGCGGGCCGGTCGCCGGGGTAATGCGGTCCACCATCGAGTTCGGGAAGGCGACCGCCTCCGCGATCCAGCCCGCAAGCTCGGCGTCCTGCAACTGCGCCAGCCCCACCACCGCGTCGCGGGTGACATGGCCGTTATGGGGGACGTTGTCACAGCACATCACGGTGAAGGGCTGCACCCCCGCCGCCCGCCGCGCCCGAAGCGCCGCGACGATGGCGCCGAACACGGTGCCGGGCCGGTCCGGGTTCGCCGCGTCATGCAGGATGTCCGGATGGTCCGGGCTGAAGGTGCCGGTCTTGGGATCGATGTAATAGCCGCCCTCCGTCACCGTCAGGCTGACGATGCGGATCGCGGGGTCCGCCATCGCCGCGATCAGGCTGGGGTTTCCCGGCTCCACCGGAACAAAGCCGGTCATCGCGCCTATCACCCGCGCCGAATGCGCGCCCGGGGCAAGCTCGATCACGCTGGAAAGGTAGTCCTGCGCGGCCAGAACCTCGCGCATCCGCGCATCGCCCTCGCGCACACCGGCGCCGAGGATGGCCCAGTCCTGCCCCTCCCCAAGCGCGAACAGGTCATCAAGATACACGGCCATATGCGCGCGGTGGAAGTTGCCGCAGCCGACATGCACGATGCCGGGGGTCAGCGCCGCGCGGTCATAGCCGGGGCGGGCGACGGTTGCGGGAAGCGCGGAAAGCGTGGCGTTGGAAAGGGTCATGTCAGTTCATCCAGTGGCCGCCATCGACAGTGTCTGTCGGGGCGACGATGTCGTCAGCCTCGGGCGAGGCGGGGAATATGGCCGCGCCCGAGGAGGGGAGGATGCCGGCCAGCGGCGCGGATGCCTGAAGCCGCATCAGATCGCCAACCCCGCCGCATCGAAGCGGTGGATCTGAGTGGCATCGGGCGTCAGGAACACCTTGTCACCGTGGTAGAGGCCGACATCGCCCCCCGCCCGCAGGTTGATGGTGCCATGTTCGGTATGCACATGCAGGAAGGTGTCGGAGCCGAGGTGTTCCGAAACCCCGACCGTCCCGGCCCAATCCCCCGCTTCGCGGCTGACGGCGATATGCTCGGGCCGGATCCCGATCTCATGTGCGCCGTGCTTGGCTGCCTCGGCGCCGCCGATGAAGTTCATCCGCGGGCTGCCGATGAAACCCGCCACGAAGCGGTTGGCGGGCGCACGGTAGAGGTCCAGCGGGCTGCCCACCTGCTCGATCTTGCCGGCTTGCAGCACCACGATCTTGTCGGCCATGGTCATCGCCTCGACCTGGTCATGGGTCACGTAGATCATCGTGGTCTTCAGCGACTGGTGCAGCTCGGAAATCTCCAGCCGCATGTTCACCCGCAGCGCGGCATCGAGGTTCGACAGCGGCTCGTCGAACAGGAACGCCGAGGGGCTGCGCACGATGGCCCGCCCGATGGCCACCCGCTGCCGCTGCCCGCCAGACAGCTGGCCCGGGCGCCGGTCAAGATAGGCGCCAAGGTTCAGCACCTTCGCTGCCGCCTCGACCTTGGCGTCGATGGCCGCCTTGTCCAACCCCGCCATCTTCAGCGGGAAGCCGATGTTCTTGCGCACCGACATATGGGGGTAGAGCGCATAGCTTTGAAACACCATCGCCAGCCCGCGTTTTGCCGGCGGCAGGCCGGTCGCATCCTTGCCGTCGATTTCGATCCGCCCGCCGCTGGTATCCTCCAGCCCCGCGATCAGCCGCAGCAGCGTGGACTTGCCGCAGCCCGAGGGCCCGACGAACACCACGAATTCGCCCTTGCCGATGGACAGGTCCAGCGGCGGGATCACTTCGGCTTCGCCAAAGCGTTTGGTGACGCCCTTCAGTTCGATATGGCCCATCTTGGTCCCCTTATTTCACGGCGCCGAAGGTCAGGCCGCGCACCAGCTGCTTCTGGCTGAACCAGCCCAGGATCAGGATCGGTGCGATGGCCAGCGTCGAGGCGGCAGAGAGTTTCGCGTAGAACAGCCCTTCGGGGCTGGAATATCCGGCAATGAAGGTGGTCAGCGGCGCCGCCTTGGATGTGGCAAGCTGCAGCGACCAGAATGCCTCGTTCCACGCGAGGATGATGTTCAGCAGCATGGTCGAGGCGATGCCCGGCACCGCCATCGGCGTCAGCACATAGAGGATCTCGGACCGCAGGCCCGCCCCGTCCATCCGCGCCGCCTCAAGGATTTCCGACGGGATTTCCTTGAAGTAGGTGTAAAGCATCCACACCACGATCGGCAGGTTCATCAGCGTCAGCACGATCACCAGCCCGGTCCGCGTATCCAGCAGCCCGAAGTCGCGGAAGATCAGGTAGATCGGCACCAGCACACCCACCGCGGGCATCATCTTGGTGGACAGCATCCACATCAGCACGTCCTTGGTGCGCCGGCCGGGCACGAAGGCCATCGACCAGGCCGCCGGAATGCCGATCACCAGCGCGCAGACCGTCGATCCGACAGAAATCACCACCGAGTTCCAGAAGTGGCGGAAGTAATCCGACCGCTCCTGCACGGCAAAGTAGTTCTCCAGCGTCCAGTCGAAGAACAGGAACTTCGGCGGGCTGGCAATCGCGTCACCCTCGGTCTTGAAGCTGGTCAGGATCGTCCACAGGATCGGGAAGAAGATCGCGATCCCCACGGTCCAGGCCAGCACGGTGACAATGGCCTTGCGGCGGTTGGAAACTGCTCGGGCCATGGCTCAGGTCTCCAGGTTCTTGCCGATCATCCGCATCAGGAAGATCGCAACGATATTGGCGAGGATCACCGCGACGATGCCGCCCGCAGCCCCGCTGCCCACGTCGAACTGCAGCAGCGACTGCACATAGACGAGGTAGGTGAGCGTGGTAGAGGCCGTGCCGGGCCCGCCATTGGTGGTCACCAGAATTTCGGCGAAGGTGGAGAGCAAAAAGATGGTCTGGATCAGGATCACGACCGTCGACGCCCGTGCCAGATGCGGCAGCATGATGTGGCGGAAGCGGCTCAGCGGCGGGGCGCCATCCATCTCGGCCGCCTCCAGCTGCTCGCTGTCGAGGCTTTGCAGCGCAGTCAGCAGGATCAGCGTGGCGAAGGGCAGCCATTGCCAGGCCACGATCAGCGTGATCGACAGCAGCGGCGCGACCGACAGGAAGTCGAAGGGCTGCATCCCCAGCGCCTTGGCCAGATGCGCAAACAGGCCATTGACCGGGTTCATGAACATGTTCTTCCAGACCAGCGCCGAAACGGTGGGCATCACGAAGAACGGCGCGATCACCAGCACCCGAACGATGCCCTGCCCCCAGAACGGCTGATCCAGCAGCAGCGCCAACAGCACCCCGCCGACGGTGGTGATAAGCAGCACGCCCCCGACCAGCAGCAGCGTGTTGGTCAGCGCCGTAAAGAAGGCCGGGTCGGACAGGAAGTAGCGGTAGTTGTCGAAGCCCGTGAAGGACTCCATGCCCGGCATCAGCAGGTTGTAGCGCAGGAATGAGAAATACAGCGTCATTCCCAGCGGCACGATCATCCACAGCAGCAGCAAGATCACTGCGGGCGAGATCATCAGCCGTCCGGCAAGGCGCGAAGCCTGAGTAGCCATCGGAGGTGTCCTTTGGAAAAGCAAAAGGCAGGGACGGATCGCGCCCCTGCCTTCATTGCAGATCAGTCGATGTAGCCGGCCCGCTTCATCTCGCGCTCCGTCAGCACCTGCGCCGCGGCCAGGGCGTCATCCGCCGAGGTGGTGCCGGCTAGCGCCGCCGAGAACTGCTGGCCCACCGCGGTGCCGATGCCCTGAAATTCCGGGATCGCCACGAACTGCACCCCGACATAGGGCACCTCATCCACGGTCGGCTTGGTCGGATCGGCCGCGTTGATGCTGTCCAGCGTCATCTTGGCAAACGGCACCTTCTGGTATTCCGGGTTCTCGTAGAGCGAGGTGCGGGTGCCCGGGGGCACGTTCGCCCAGCCTTCCTCGGCCGCGACGACCTCCAGATATTCCTTCGAGGTTGCCCAGGCGATGAATGCCTTCGCCGCATCGACCTTCTGCGAGCCTGCGGGGATCGCCAGGTTCCATGCCCACAGCCAGTTGCCGCGCTTGCCAAGGCCGTTATCCGGCGCAAGCGCGAAGCCTACCTTGTCGGCCACGGTCGATTCCGCCGGGTTGGTCACGAAGGACGCGGCCACCGTGGCGTCGATCCACATGCCGCATTTGCCCTGCTGGAACAGCGCGAGGTTTTCGTTGAAGCCGTTGTTCGGGCCGCCGGGGGGCCCGTATTCGTTCATCAGCATCAGATAGTCGGTCAGCGTGGCTTTCCACTCGGCGCTGTCGAACTGCGGCTTCCAGTCCATGTCGAACCATTTGGCGCCATAGCTGTTCGCCATTGCCGACAGGAAGGCCATGTTCTCGCCCCAGCCGGCCTTGCCGCGCAGGCAGATGCCATAGATCTCGGCATCCTTGTCGGTCATCGCCGCGGCGGCTTCCTTGATGAACTCCCATGTGGGGGCCTCGGGCATTTCCAGCCCGGCCGCTTCCATCAGGTCGGTGCGGTACATCACCATCGACGACTCGCCATAGAACGGCGCCGCGATCAGCTCGCCTTCGACGGTCAGGCCGTTCCGGATGGCCGGCAGCAGATCATCCACGTCATATTCCGCGGGCAGGTCGTTCAGGCTGACCAGCCAGCCCTGCTTGCCCCAGATCGGCGCCTCATAGGTGCCGATGGTCATCACGTCGAACTGGCCGCCCTTGGTGGCGATGTCGGTGGTGACGCGCTGGCGCAGCACGTTCTCCTCCAGCGTCACCCACTCCACCTCGATATCCGGGTGCTTGGCGTTGAAGTCGGCCATCAGGGCCTGCATGCGGATCATGTCGCCGTTGTTCACGGTGGCGACGGTGATCGTCTCGGCTGTGGCGGCACTGGCAAGCGCGCCAACGGCACACGCGCCCAGCAGGGCGCGAAGCGTCAATGTCATTGGTAGTCCTCCCTTGGCAGGTTTTATGGGCAATGCTTTGCGTGAGCATTTGCCCGGCTGCTGAGTAAATATTCAGACACAGTCACGCTAAAGTCAACGCAGATTCTGCGCCCGCCCATGAAGGCGGCAGCGTCAATCCAGAAGTGCTTGTGCCGTGGCCTCATCGGTGACGAGGCCGTTGATAATCCGCCCCGCCAGCGCCGCACGGATCGCCTGCACCTTGGTCGGACCGGCGGCGATTCCGATGATCGGCTCTTCCCGCGCCGGCGCAATCCGCACCCCGCCCATCCGGGCGCTGATCCCACTGTCGATATAGCGGCCCGAGGCGTCGAAGATATTTCCCGCCACCTCGCCCACCGCGCCCTGCCCCTGCACCTCGGCCAGTTCCGCGGCGGTGATGAACCCGTCCTTGTGCAAGGGCGCGTCATTGCCCATCTGCCCGACCCCCACGAAGGTCGCATCCGCCTGCCGCGCCAGCGCCACCACCGCCTGCACCGGGCGCAGCCTGTGGAACGCCGCCCGCTCTTCGGCAGAGTCGGAAATCACCGGCACCGCCATCGGGTAATGCGGCGCCTGCAGCTTGTCGGCGATGCGCATCAGCACATCGAAGAAGCTGGCCGACCCATCCGGCGCGATATTCCCGATCAGCGAGACGATCCGGTGCCGCACACACAGCTGCGGCTGCAGCTCATCCGCCATCCCGCGCAGCGCCCGCCCGGTGCCGACCGCGATCACCAGCGGCTCTGGCCGGGTCAGCATCCGCTCGAACAGCTCCGCCGCCACGCCTGCAATCGCCCGCGCCGGGTCGCCCGAGGCGCCCAGCGACGGCGCCACCCGGCATTCCGGCAGCCGGAACCGCCGCGCCAGCTCCGCCTCAAGCCGCAAGCACGATCCCATGCGATGGTCGAGCCGCACCCGGATCAGCCCTTCCGCCAGCGCCCGGCTGACCAGCCGCTGCACCCGCTGCCGCGACACGCCAAGCTCTGCCGCGATCTGGTCCTGCGTCATCCCGCCGACATAGGACAGCCAGCCCGCGCGCGCGGCCTCATCCAGCGTGGTGATCTCGGCTTCTGCCCGGCTCATGTCTCGCCCCCCAGTTGCGGATCAATCTGGAAGAAACCCGCGAAGGACGCAAACCGCAGTTCGGGGCGCGCATCCTCGGGCTCATCCTCAAGCTCCGGCCCCATATGGCTGCCGCCGGTAAAGCGCCAGACCCGCATCCCGGCGGCATGGGCGGCGCGGATGCCGTTCAGGCTGTCCTCGATCACCAGACAGCGCGAGGGCTCCGCCCCCATCCGCGTCGCCGCCAGCAAGAACAGGTCCGGCGCCGGCTTGCCATGTGTGACCATGCCTGCGGTAAACAGCCGCTCCCCCACCAGCCCCCTCAGACCGGCAATCGCCAAGGACCGCTCCGCCCGCGCCTGACTGGAGGAGGTCGCCACGCACCACGGCCGCGCCATCCCGGCCAGCACCGTCGCGGCGCCGGGCATCACAGCCAGCCGCGCCTCGAACTCGGCCAGCAACCGCTGGCGGTACTGGTCTTCAAAGGCCGCCGAAAGCTCCACCCCGAACTCGGCGCGAATTACTTTCATGACAGTGGGATAGCTGCGGCCCAGGAAATGCCGCGCCACATAGGGCAGGTCGATGGCCACCCCCAGCCCCGCCAGTTCGGCCACCAGCATCTGCGCGCTGATGATCTCGCTGTCGATCAACACCCCGTCGCAATCGAAGATTACCAGATCAATCTCGCCGGTCATGCCGCTCCCCCGCCCGCTCAACGCCCTTATGGACCGGCCGCCGCGCGGGCGGAACCCTGCCGATGCGGAACCGATGGCCGACGTCTGTCTTAAATAGTTCATTGCACTGTCACATGACCAACGGGCAAACAGGCACAAAACCGCCCGAGACTGGAATGTCCGGGTCACCGGGTTTTGTAAGGAGAAGGCAAATGCGGATTGCGGTTCTTGGCGGCGACGGGTTCGTGGGTTGGCCCACATCCTTGCACCTGTCGAACCTCGGGCACGAGGTTCACATCGTTGACAACCTGTCGCGCCGCTGGATCGACACCGAGCTTGGCGTTCAGTCGCTGACCCCGATGGACAGCATCCAGGAGCGCTGCCGGATCTGGCAGCAGGAAACCGGCGAAAAGCTGCACTTCCACTTCCTCGACCTGCGCGAATACGACCGGATCAAATCCTGGCTCGAAGAGGTCCGCCCCGAGGCGATCATCCATTTCGCCGAACAGCGCGCCGCGCCCTATTCGATGAAGACCGACCGCCACAAGGTCTACACCGTCAACAACAACGTCTCGGCCACGCATAACCTGTTGGCGGCGATGGTGGAAACCGGCGTCGATGCGCATCTGGTCCACCTCGGCACAATGGGCGTCTATGGCTATTCCAGCGTCGGCGCGCCGATCCCGGAAGGCTATCTCGATGTCGAGATCGACACCCCGAACGGCAAGAAGGGGCTGGAGATCCTCTATCCAACCCGTCCCGGCTCGGTCTATCACATGACCAAGAGCCTCGATCAGATCCTGTTCCAGTTCTACGCCCAGAATGACGGGTTGCGGATCACCGACCTGCATCAGGGCATCGTCTGGGGCACCCATACCGACCAGACCCGCCGCCATGACCAGCTTATCAACCGTTTCGATTATGACGGCGATTACGGCACCGTGCTGAACCGCTTCCTCATCCAGGCCGCCATCGGCTATCCGCTGACCGTGCATGGCACCGGCGGGCAGACCCGCGCCTTCATCCACATCCAGGACTCGGTGCGCTGCGTCGAGCTGGCGCTTTCGGATTCGCCGAAAGCCGGTGAGCGGGTGCGGATCTTCAACCAGATGACCGAAACCCACCGCGTCCGCGATCTGGCCGAGATGATCGCCAAGATGACCGGCGCCAAGGTCGCCTACCTGCCGAACCCGCGCAAGGAAGCCGACGAGAATGAGCTGATCGTGAAGAACGACCAGTTCCTGGCGCTCGGCCTGAACCCGACGACGCTGGCCGAGGGGCTGCTCTCCGAGGTGGTGGATGTGGCCAGGAAATACGCACACCGCATCGACCGTTCGCGCGTTCCGGCCGTCTCTGCCTGGACCAAGGACATCGCCAAGCGGGTGGAGCATGATCCCGAGGGAAAGCGCCTGCGGTCGGTTTCCTGAATGGCTGACGGACTTCTGGCGGATGGCCCGGCGCGCAGTCGCCGGGCCTGGGTGACGCTGGTCACCAATTCCGACTACGCGCTTGGGGCGAAGGCGCTGCTGCGGTCACTGGTGCTGACCGGCACCAAGGCCGACCTTGTGGTGCTGCACACCGACGTTGCGGCGGCAGACCTTGCCCCGCTGAAGGCGCTTGGCGCGCGGCTGGTGCAGGTGGACCTGCTGCCGACCAGCCCCGAGTTCAACGCCGCCCACGCCCGCGACGTGCTCCACGCCCGCGCCGCCTTCACCAAGGGTACCAAGCCGCCCTTCCACACGCCGCTCGACAATTTCGCCAAGCTGCGGCTGTGGCAGCTGGACTATGAGGCGGTGGTCTTCGTCGATGCCGACGCGCTGGTGCTGCGCAATTCGGATGTGCTGTTCGACTACCCGGAGTTCTGCGCGGCCCCCAACGTCTATGAAAGCGTGGCCGATTTTCACCGGATGAACTCCGGCGTCTTCACCGCCCGCCCGTCTGCGGCGACCTATCAGGCGATGATGGCCCGGCTCGATGTGCCCGGCGCGTTCTGGCGGCGGACGGATCAGACCTTTCTGGAAAGCTACTTTCCGGATTGGCACGGCCTGCCGGTGTTTTGCAACATGCTGCAATATGTGTGGTTCGCGATGCCGGAGCTGTGGGACTGGAAGGCGATCCGCATCCTGCATTTCCAGTATGAAAAGCCGTGGCAAGACCATGACAAGGCAGACAAATTGCGCCCCCTGATCGACCTCTGGCGCGCCTATGCCGGGGATGGTCCTGTCCCCGACATCGCCACCCTCCCCGGCCCCGCATGAAGATCGCGCTGACCGGCGGCACCGGGCTTGTCGGCCGGTTCCTGGCGGAGGCGGCTCGGGCGGCGGGGCATGAGGTGACGCTGCTTTCGCGCACGCCCCAGCCCGGCGGGATGCGCTATGACCTCACGGGGTCGGCTCCGAACCTGTCGGGTCATGACGCGCTGATCCATGCCGCGTTCCAGCACGCTCCCGGCCGCTACCGGGGCGGCGAAGGCACTGATCCTGAAGGGTTTCTTGCCGCCAACCGCGACGGATCGCTGCGCCTCTTCGCCGCCGCGCGCGAGGCTGGCGTCGCCCGCGCGCTGTTCCTGTCCACCCGCGCGGTCTATGGCGACCACCCTGCGGGGACGGTTTTGACGGAAGACCTCGAGCTGCGGCCCGACACGCTCTACGGCCAGATGAAAGCCGATGTAGAACAAGGGCTTGCCGCCCTTTCTTCACCCAGTTTCTTAACTGCCAGCCTCCGCGCCACCGGAGTCTACGGCCCCGGCCCCAATCACAAGTGGACCGACCTGTTCAAGGACTTCCGCGCCGGCCGCACGATCACTCCGCGCGTGGCAACCGAGGTGCATGGCGACGACCTCGCGGCTGCGGCGCTGCTACTCCTGGACGCCCCCGCGGAAGCCCTCGCCTCCCATGCCTTCAACGTCTCCGACCTGACCCTCGACCTGCATGACCTGCTGGCCGAGGTGGCGCGGCTGACGGGCTGCACCGCGCCGCTGCCGCCGCGCGCCGATGCGGGCCAGGTCAGCGCCATGGACTGCACCCGCCTGCGCGACCTTGGCTGGCAGCCCGGCGGGTGGCCTCTGCTGCGCGGGAGTCTGCCCTCCATGCTCGGCTGACTGCCGCGCTTGCCAAGTAGGTCTGTTCCGGCGCAGCATGTGCGTACGAACGAACCACATGGGGGACCAAGGGTGAGCCAAGCCGCAACCGCCGCTGTTGCCGTCGAGGGCCGGAACCTGGTCAAGGCCTTCGGCCAAGGCAACGCCGCCGTCCGCGCGCTGGATGACGTCTCGGTCACCATTGCCAAGGGCGAGTTCTTCACCCTGCTTGGCCCCTCCGGCTGCGGCAAGACCACGCTGCTGCGGCTGATCGCTGGGTTCGAGAGCCCGACCAGCGGCGAGATCCTGCTGGACGGGCGCGACATTACCGCCCTGCCGCCGAATCGCCGCCCGGTGAATACCGTGTTCCAGAGCTACGCCCTGTTCCCGCATCTGACCGTCGCCCAGAATGTCGCCTTCGGCCTGCAGATGCTGGGCAAACCCAAGGCAGAGGTATCCGCAACCGTCGAGCGGATGCTGGCGCTGGTGAAGCTGGAGGCCTTTGCCGCCCGCCGCACCAGTCAGCTTTCGGGCGGGCAGCAGCAGCGGGTGGCGCTGGCAAGGGCGCTGGCGCCTGCGCCGCAGGTGCTGCTGCTCGATGAGCCCCTCAGCGCGCTGGACCTGAAGCTGCGCAAGGAGATGCAGACCGAACTCAAGCGGCTTCAGACAGAGACGGGCATCACCTTCGTCTTCGTGACCCACGATCAGGAGGAGGCGCTGACGATGTCGGACCGCGTGGCGGTGATGTCGGCGGGGCAGATCCTGCAGACCGGCACCCCGCGGCAGATCTACACCCGACCGGCGAACCGCTTCGTCGCCAGCTTCATCGGCGAGACGAATTTCCTGACCGCCCGGATTTCAGGCGGCGCAGCGCATCTGGCAGGCGGCGTGATCCCCCTGCCGGCCGGCACGGCCGACACCGCAAGCGCAACACTCGCAATCCGCCCCGAACATCTGCGGCTCGCCCCGCCCGGAACGCCCGGCGCGCTGACGGCGACCGTGGCGCATTCGGTCTATTTCGGCACCGACAGCCACCTGCATCTGCGGCTGGCGGATGGCGCCGAACTCGTCGCCCGGCAACAGACCTCCGCCGATGGTGCCGCGGGGCCGGAACCGGGGGCGGAGGTCGGCGTGATGATCGCCGAGGGCGCGGTGCAGGTGCTGCAGGAATGACCCGGACCGCCGAACAGCAGCAAAAGGCCGCCACCACCCGCCGCAACTGGGCGCTGTCGGCCCCCGCGCTGCTGGTTCTGGCGCTCTTCGCTTCGGGCCCGCTGCTGATCGTGCTGGTCTATTCCTTCCTGCGGCCGGGATCCTATTCCGGCGTCGAATGGGAGTTCACCACCGAGGCCTGGCAGGGCATTTTCCTGACCCGCGACATCTTCGACGGCACCCTTGGCTGGGCCGATGCCCACCTGAGCATCTTCTGGCGATCCGTGAAACTGTCGCTGACCACCACGATCCTGACCTTCGCCTTCGGCTTTCCCACCGCCTGGTTCATCGCCACCCGCCCGGCGCGGGCGCGGGCCTTCTGGCTGTTTCTGATCACCATCCCGTTCTGGACCAATCTTCTGATCCGCACCTTCGCGATCAACGAGGTGATCCGCAACGAAGGCCTGATGAACACCGTGCTGATCAAGCTTGGGGTCATCGCAGAGCCGATCCGCGTGATCTATACCGACACCGCCGTGCTGATCGGCATGACCTATGTCTATCTGCCGCTGATGGTGCTGCCACTGTTTGCCGCCATCGACCGCTTCGACATGAAGCTGCTCGAGGCGGGCTATGACCTCTATGCCAGCCGCTGGCAGGTGCTGCGCCGGGTGGTGCTGCCGATCGTGAAGCCGGGGATCGTCGCCGGTTCGATCCTGGTCTTCGTGCCCTCGCTCGGGGCCTATGTCACGCCGCGGGTTCTGGGCGGCGGCAAGAACATGATGATCGGCAATTTCATCGAGCTGCAATTCGGGCAGGGCCGCAACTGGCCGCTGGGATCGGCGCTGGCGATGCTGCTGCTGCTGATCGTGATGGTGGCGCTGCTGGTCTATGTGCGCGCCGCGACCAAGGGGGCGCCGCAGGGCGGGCATTGATGGCAAAAAGATCCGCGCGCCCGTTTTCCGTGACCGACCTGCCGGGCTTTGCCACCATCGCCATCCTGGCCTTCGTCGCGCTCTACGTGCCGATCCTGACGCTGGTCGCCTACAGCTTCAACGGCGCCACCTCGGTGGCGGTCTGGGGCGGGTTCTCGCTGCAATGGTATGTGGCGGCCTGGGACAACACGGTCGTGCAGGCGGCCGCGATGCGCTCGCTCGGCATCGCCGCCTGCGCCTCGGTGCTGGCGACGACGGTGGCGACGATGGCGGCGCTTGGCACCACGCGCACCGCGCCGTTCCGCGGGCAGACGGCGATCTATGTGGCGATCAACCAGCCGCTGATGGTGCCGGAAATCGTGACCGCCGTGGCGCTGCTGATCTTCTTCGCCGCGATCAAGGTGGCGACGGGCTATACCGGCCTTGCCTATCTGGTGATGGCGCATACCGCCTTTTGCATCCCCTTCGCCTATCTGCCGATCCGGGCGCGGCTGGAGGGGATGGATCTCAGCCTCGAAACCGCCGCCGCCGATCTTTACGCCAGCCGCTGGCACACCTTCCGCTATGTCACGCTGCCGCTGCTGGCGCCGGGGATCGCGGCGGGGGCGATGCTGGCCTTCGTGATCTCGCTCGACGACGTGGTCATCACCGAATTCGTGAAATCGGCGGGGCAGGACACGCTGCCAACCTACATGCTGGGCCAGATGCGCCGCGCGATCACGCCCGAGACCAATGCGATCTCGACCGCGCTGCTGGCGCTGACGGTGCTGCTGCTGACCGCATTCTTCATTCTGACACGAAAGCGGGACTGAACCCGCCCAAGACCCAACCGGAGAGGACCATCATGAAAAAGCTGCTGATCACAACATTGCTTGTCGCCGCCAGCCCCGCGCTGGCGGAAGGCGAGCTGAACCTGTTCAACTGGGGCAATTACACCAGCCCCGAACTGCTGAAGAAATTCGAGGAAGAGCATGGGGTGACGGTCACCGTCACCGACTATGACAGCAACGACACCGCGCTGGCCAAGATCGAGGCCGGCGGCCACGGGTTTGATCTTGTGGTGCCCTCGCACAACTATGTGCCTATCTTCGTGGAAAAGGGCCTGCTGGCCGAACTCGATCATTCGCGGCTGGCCAATTTCGGCAATATCGCGCCCGAATGGATGGATGTGCCCTGGGACATGGGCCGCACCCATACGATCCCGTGGCAATGGGGCTCGACCGGGGTTGCGGTCAACACCTCGGTCTATTCGGGCGACATCAACACCTCGATGATCTTCCTCGATCCGCCGCCGGAGCTGGTGGGCAAGGTCAACGTCGTCCCCGAGATGAACGACATCGTCAACCTGGCGATCTTTGCCGCCGGAGGCGAGGCCTGCACCGAGGATACCGAGGTGCTGAAGAAGGCCCGCGACATGCTGATGGCCGCCAAACCGAGCTGGCTGTCGATGGATTACGGCGCGACCGAGAAGCTGACGAACAACGACTGGGCGGCCTCGGTCAACTGGAACGGCTCGTCGATGCGGGCGCGGCTGGCGAACCCGGATGTGGCCTATGGCTACCCGAAGGAAGGCTATCCGCTGTTCATGGACTCGGTCGGCATCGTGACGGACGCCAAGAACGTCGACAACGCCTACCTGTTCCTCGATTTCATCATGGTGCCCGAGAATGCCGCGATGATCTCCAGCTTCGCGCGCTATGCAAACGGGATCGCCGGGTCGGAGGAGTTCATGCCCGAAGACATGAAGACCGCGCCCGAGGTGGTGATTCCGGCCGAGCATATGGCGGCGGGCCGGTTCCTGCCGACTTGCGGGCCCAAGGCGCGCGAGTACCTGACCGCGATCTGGACCGAGCTGCAGAAGTAGGCGAGACAGGGCGGGGCCGTTGGGCCTCGCCCTATCAGACTGGACCGTGCCATGACCCTGACCGACCTGTCCGCCACGGAGCTTTCCACGAAATTGGCCGCGCGCGAGGTGTCGGCGGTGGAGGTGATGGCGGCGACGCTGGACCGGATCGAGGGCATCGACCCCGGCTTCAACGCCATCGTCGCCATGCCGCCGCGCGCGCTGTTGATGGCCGAGGCGGCGGCGGCGGACGCATCTCCGCGCAAGGGCTGGCTGCATGGCATTCCCTTTGCGGTGAAGGATCTGGTGGCGACGGCGGGGCTGACCACCACCTGGGGCTCGCCGCTATACGCCGGCCATGTCCCTGCGGCCGATGATCTGCTGGCCGCCCGGCTGCGCGCCGCGGGCGCGATCTTCATCGGCAAGACCAACACGCCTGAATGGGGCCTTGGCAGCCACAGCTTCAACGAGGTCTACGGCACCACCCGCAACCCCTATGACCCCAGCCGTACCGCCGGCGGATCGTCGGGCGGGGCGGCGGCGGCGCTGGCGGCGCGGCTGGTCTCGGTCGCCGACGGGTCCGACATGATGGGGAGCTTGCGCAACCCCGCCGCCTTCTGCAACGTCTACGGCTTTCGCCCCAGCTACGGCCTCGTGCCCGGCAGCCCCGAGGGCGAGCAGTTCATGGCGACGCTGGCGACCGAGGGGCCGATGGCGCGCAATGTCGAGGATCTGGCCCGGCTGCTGGAGGTGATTGCCGGGCCGGACCCTGCCGTACCCTTCTGCCGCCCCGCGGAGCCGTTTGCGGCCCGGCTGGACGCCGATGTGAAGGGCCTGCGCATCGGCTGGCTGGGGGATTGGGGCGGCGCCTATGCGATGGAGCCGGGGATTGTGGACCTGTGCGAAGTGGCACTCGCGCAGTTCGAGGCGATGGGCTGCACCGTCGTGCCGCTAGCCCCGCCCTACCCGGCCGAGAAGCTGTGGCACTCGTGGATGACGCTCCGCGCTTTCCTGAACGCCGGCAAGCGCCGCGCCCTTTATGAGGACCGCGAGAAGCGCGCGCTGATGAAGCCAGAGGCGGTGTGGGAGATCGAGCAGGGGCTGGACCTGACGGCCGAGGCCGTCCATGCCGCCAGCCTGCTGCGCTCGCGCTGGTATGTGCAGGCGGCGCGGATGTTCACTCAGGTGGATGTCATCGCGCTGCCCTCGGCGCAGGTCTGGCCCTTCCCCGCCGAGTGGCGCCACCCGACCGAGATCGCGGGCCGCGCGATGGACACCTATCACCGCTGGATGGAGGTGGTGGTGCCGGTCAGCCTGGCGGGCCTGCCCTGCCTGTCGGTGCCGGTGGGCTTCGGGGCGGAGGGGCTGCCGATGGGGATGCAACTGGCCGGGCCGGTGGGGGCCGACCTGCGGGTGCTGCAGCTGGGGCAGGCCTGGCACCGGGCGACGGATTGGCCGGGGGCGCGGCCGCCGGTGATCTGAGACAGTCCGGCCTTTGGGATTAGGCCAACGTTGGCGGAGAAGTGCTGCGCAGAATTTCGGCCGTCGACGAAATTCTGCTGTGCCCGCCCCCCCGAGGGCGGGCACATTCGTGCCCACCGGGGCGGTCCCATCAGAATTTGGAGCGGTTCGGACCAAGCTTCACCCCCCCTTGCCCTCCGGCTCACGCCTCCGGGCAACCGGCGCGGGTGACTTGCCACTGGCAAGTCCCCTGATCGCGCCGGGCACTTAAATTCGCGGCGTTGCGCGGGTCCTAGAGGACCCAAGCCAACCAGCCCGCCCTCAGACCCCCCGCACCTTCTGCATCAGCGGCATCAGATCCGCCATCTCCGGCCCATGCGCCTGCCCGGTCAGCGCATGGCGCAGCGGCTTGAACAGGCCCTTGCCCTTGCGGCCCGTCGCCTCTTTCACGCGGGCCGTCCACTCAGCCCATGTGCCCGCATCGAAGGGCAGCGGCGGCAGCAGCGCCATCGCCTGCGCGATAAACTCCGCATCCTCCGGCTCCACCACAGGCTCGGCGCCGTTCAGCACCAGATCGGCCCAGGGTGCCAGATCCTCCAGCACGGTGATGTTATGCGAGGCGACGGCCCAGAACTGCTGCGCCAGCCCCTCGGGAATGCCAAGCGCCGCGATCCGGTCTGCCACCGCTTCGAAGGGCAGCGCCTGATTGCGGGCGCGGGTCAGCGGGAACAGGTCTTCGGCGTCGAACTTGGTCGGTGCCGATCCAAAGCTGGACAGGTCGAAACCCTCCGCCAGCTCATCCATCGTCATCCGCAGCTCCACCGGCTGGCTCGACCCCAGCCGCGCCATCAGGCTCAGCAGCGCCTCGGGGGCCACGCCGCGCGCGCGCAGGTCGCGGAGCGAAAGCGTGCCAAGCCGCTTCGACAGCTCTTCGCCGCCCGCGCCGGTCAGCAGGCTGTGATGGGCAAAGCTCGGCGGCGTGCCGCCAAGCGCCTCGATGATCTGGATCTGCGTGGCGGTGTTGGTCACATGGTCGGCGCCGCGCACGATATGGGTCACGCCCATGTCAATGTCATCGACGGACGACGCGAAGGTATAGAGCACCTGCCCGTCGGCGCGGATCAGCACCGGGTCCGACACCGAGCCTGCGTCGATCGAGATCGGGCCAAGGATGCCATCGGTCCATTCGATCCGGGTCTGGTTCAGCTCGAAGCGCCAATAGCCATCGCGGCCATCGGCGCGGTGACGGGCCTTGTCATCCTCGGTCAGCTTCAGCGCGGCGCGGTCATAGACCGGGGGCCTCCCCATGTTCAGCTGCTTCTTGCGCTTGAGGTCCAGCTCTGTCGGGCTCTCGAAACACTCGTAGAACCGCCCCGCGGCGCGCAGCTGATCGGCAGCCTCGGCATAGCGGTCCAGCCGGTCCGATTGCCGCTCTACCCGGTCCCAGTGCAGGCCCAGCCATTCCAGATCTTCCTTGATCCCGTCCGCATATTCCTGCTTGGACCGTTCACGGTCGGTATCGTCCAGACGCAGGATGAACTGCCCGCCGGATTTGCGCGCGATCAGATAGTTGAACAGCGCCGTGCGCAGGTTGCCGACATGGATGAAGCCGGTGGGCGACGGGGCAAAGCGGGTGGTGACGGGTTTGGCGGTCATTATGGGGAACTCCTGTTGGCCCGCTCTTTCATATCGCCCCGGTTTTGTCCATATCGGGGGCGGGCATGCAGCCCTGCGGAGGCGGGATATGGACGAGTGGAAAGCGCGCAGCGCGCCGGGGATCGAGGTGATCGAGGCATTGGCGCAGGCGGCCGTCGCGGCCCTGCCGCCGCAATTCGCCGGGCCCGCCGGGGCGGTCACGATCCGGGTTGAGGATTTCCCGCCCGACGAGTTCATGGAAGAGCTGGACCTCAACGACCCGTTCGAGCTGTCGGGCCTTTATGAGGGCATCCCGATGACCGAGAAGTCGGTGATGGACCAGCCGATGCGCCCCGATACCATCTGGCTGTTCCGCCGGCCGATCCTCGATGAGTGGTGCGAGCGGGGCAATGTCAGCCTCGGCGATCTGGTCGCGCATGTGACGGTGCATGAATTTGCCCATCACTTCGGCTGGTCGGATGAGGAGATCGCCGCCATCGACAAGTGGTGGGAATAGACACAGGCAGCTACGCACAGGCACCTGTGCGCTGGCCCCCATGCGCTCGCCTTGCAGGGACCGCGGCCTATCCTTGGGATTGAGGAAACCGCACCCAAGGGAGACCAGCCGATGATCCACCCCCTCCAGCCCACCCGCCGCCAGCTCTTTGCCGGCGCCGCGCTTCTGGCCGCGCCGGCGCTGCTGACCCTGCCGCGCCGCGCCGAGGCGATGGCGCCCCTGCAGCCCGCGACCGGCCCCGTGCCCTTCCACCGCTTCATGCTGGGCAGCTTCGAGGTCACGACCCTGCTGGCCGGCACCCGCCCGCTGGAAAACCCGCATGAAACCTTTGGCCTGAACGCCACCCCCGAGGAATTTGCCGCCGCCGCCGAGGCTGCCTTCGTGCCGGTGGACGTGTCGCAGAACTTCTTCACCCCGACCCTGGTCAATACCGGCGAGCAGCTGGTGCTGTTCGACACCGGCCTGTCGCCCGAAGGCATCTCAGCCGCGATGGGTGCCGCCGGTTACGCACCCGAGCAGGTGGATGTGGTGGTGCTGACCCATATGCATGGCGACCATATCGGCGGCCTCGCCAATGCCGATGGCCCGGTCTTCGCCAATGCGAGCTATGTCACCGGGCAGGTGGAGTTCGACCATTGGGCCGCCGCAGGCAATGAGGGCTTTGACGGCAAGGTGCGGCCGCTGGCCGACCAGATGACCTTTATCGGCGATGGCGACACTGCCGCGCCGGGCGTGACCGGGATCCTTGCTGCCGGGCACTCGCCGGGGCACATGGCCTACCGGGTGGAGAGTGACGGCAAGTCGCTGATCCTGATCGCCGATACCGCCAACCACTTCGCCTTCTCGGTCCCGCATCCCGATTGGGAGGTGCGCTTCGACATGGACAAGGCCAAGGCGGCCGAGACCCGGCGCAGCCTGCTGGGAATGATCGCGGCCGACCGGCTGCCCTTCATCGGCTATCACATGCCCTTCCCGGCGCTTGGCTATCTGGACACGGCGGGGGACGGCTTCCATTTCGTGCCGGCGACCTATCAGCAGATGCTGCCCAGCTTCGGCTGAGCGAGCCCCCTGAAACCGGCGGCTCCGCGTAGACCGGAGCCGCCGCACTCTTTACCGCACAAGGCGACTTTCGTCCCCCAGAGCCTCGGCGCGAAAGGTTAACAAGGCGTTACTGCCATTGCCCTTGCGCGCAAATCTCCGCATTCTCCGCCGCGCTGCCCCCGCCCTTCCCATCTGGACATCGCCTTGCCCCTTACCGCGCCCCCTCCCGCGCCGCAGATCCTGACCGTCACGCTGAACCCCTCGCTCGACCTCGCCACCTCGGCGGCCGAGGTGCAGCCGGGGCCGAAGCTGCGCTGCGAGGCGCCGACGATTGACCCCGGCGGCGGCGGCATCAACGTCGCCCGCGCGATCCGCATTCTGGGCGGCAGTGCGACCGCCTTTGTCGCGGTTGCGGGCCCCACCGGCCAACAGCTGCTGCAACTGCTGGCGGCGGCGCAGGTGCCGGTTGCACCCTTTGAGGGCCCCGGCGAGACCCGGCAGTCGCTCGCGGTCACCGACCGCGGCACCGGCGGGCAATACCGGCTGATGCTGCCCGGCCCGGTCTGGACCGCGTCCCGCGCCGCCGCCGCGCTGACGGCGATCACCGCCGCCGCGCAGCCCGGCGGGTTTGTCATCCTCAGCGGCAGCCAGCCCCCTGGCCTGCCCGACGATTTCCCCGCCCGCCTGTCGCGGCGGCTGACCCGGCGCAAGGCGCGGCTGATCCTCGATACCTCGGGCGCGGCGCTACGCCGGGCGGCGAGCCTGCATGAGGCGCCGCTCTTCGCGCTGCGCATGGATACAGAGGAGGCGGAGGATCTGGCGGGCCACCCGCTGCCCACCCGCGCCGACAGCGCCGATTTCGCGCAAACCCTCGTGCGCAGCGGCGTCGCCACCATGGTGATCGTGGCGCGCGGCGGCGATGGCAGCACGCTGGCGACAGAAGAGCTGCGCCTCCACGCCTCGGGCGTGGCGGTGCCGGTGAAAAGCAGCGTCGGCGCCGGCGACAGCTTTCTGGGCGCCTTCACCCTCGCGCTGGCCCGCGGCGAGGATGCCGGGGCCGCGCTGTGCAAGGGATCCGCTGCCGCTGCCTCGGCGGTGATGACCGACGCCACAAGGCTTTGCACCAAGACCGACGCAGCGCGACTGCTGAAGCGGGTGGAGCTGAGCGAGGTCTGACCTCAGAACTCGATGGTCGCCACCACGGCGCGGTGATCTGCGGGCCAGGGGTCCAGCGCGATATCGCTGCGCGGGCCAGTCTCGCCAACGATGCTGGCGGCCTTGACCTCGGCCCCCTTCACGAAGACGAAGTCGATGCGGTCATGGTGATCCTCGGGGTCGGCCTCATCGCCCATCGGCGTCCAGGTGAAGGCCGGTTTCGCCACCGGATCGGGATGCGCGGCGCGGTAGGCATCCGTGAAGCCGGCCTCGGTCAGGCGCAGGGACGTGGGCCAGTTGACGGCCAGCGGCTGTTGACCGGCGGCGACGGCCTCAGGGGTCCAGTCCAGATGCGAGGGTTCGTTGAAATCGCCGGTGACGATCATCACGCCATCCCCGGCCGCGGCCATATCCGCCTCCAGCAGGTCCATCGCCGCGCCGCGGGTCAGGCGGGCCCAGTGCTCCGCCTCGGCCGCGGTTTTCACAAACGGCGCCGGGCCGTATTCGATGCCAAGCACCTGATAAGGCTGATAGGGCTCGTCATCATGGTGGATGTTGAACAGCCACACCGGGGTGCCGTTCACGTCCAGCTCCACCCCCAGATCATTGGCGCTGACCGCGCCGATGGGATGGCGGCTGATCACCGCATTGGCCCAGAGCGCGGCATTCTCGGCGGTCTGGTCATGCACATGCCAGCCAAGTGCCGCGGCGATGGCCGGCGCGACCGACTCGCCGCCGGGCGGGCAGCTGTCGGCGGTGCAGACCTCCCCCTCCAGCCGGGTTTCCTGCAGGCCGACCACATCTGCGCCCGAGGCGCGGATCGCGGCGACAGTCTGCGAGATGTCCTTGCCCTCGTTGCCGCCGCCGCCCCAGATGTTGAAGCTCATCACGGTCAGGGTTTCGGCGCCCGCGGGGGCGGCACAGAGCAGGGTGAGAATAGCGGCTAGGCGGCGCATCGGCGGTCTCCAGGTTGAACGGACGGCCCAGCCTAGCGACCGCCGATGCAGGATTCGTGACGGCTCAGCCCACCAGCTTCTTCGTAAACTCCACCAGCCGCGTCGCCTGATGCGCGACCGCGGCCTTGCCAACCTCGTCGAACTCCCCCGCCTTGGCCGAATAGCCATAGGGGTTGCCGCCCGCATCATAGACCGCCTGCGCGGTATAGCCCGGCGGCACCAGGATCGCGCCCCAATGCATGAAGGTGGTGTAGAGGCTGATCAGCGTGGTTTCCTGCCCGCCATGCAGGTTCCCGGCGCTGGTCGTCGCCGTCACCGGCTTGTCGGCCAGCTTGCCCTTGGACCAGAGCCCGCCAAGCGTGTCGATGAAGGCCCGCATCTGGCTGGCGACAACGCCGTACCGGGTCGGGGCCGAGAAGAAATAGCCATCGGCCCATTCCATGTCATCCGGGCTCACCTCGGGGATATTGGCCATCTTCTCCAGCTGCGCCTTCCAGGGCGCCTGCCCCTCGACCACCGCCATCGGCGCGGTTTCCTTCACCCGGCGCAGGCGCACCTCGGCCCCCGCGGCTTCGGCCGCCTCGGCGGCAGCGAGCGCGATGGCATGGTTGGTTCCATAGGTGGTGTAGAAAATGACGGCGATCTTGGGTTGGGTCATGGCGGGCTCCTGCGGGTTGCTTTGCGCGGATGTTGCCTTTGGCAACGCCTGCAGATCAAGCGGAGTTCCAGGCGGCTATCAGACGGGAGCGATGCGCCGCCCGCGCGAGGCGATCAGCGCGCGCACCGTCGCGACATAGGCCGCCTCGGACAGCTCGCCCGCCGCCGTGGCCAGCGCCCCGGCAGACAGCCGTGCCAGAAGCGCACGGTCGGCGGCCAGCCGATCGATGGCGCGCGCGATCTCGCCGGGTTGGCGGACATCCACCGTCAGGCCATTCTCTCCCTCGCGGATCATCCCGGCGCTTCCGGCATCGCTGGAGATGACGGGGACGGTGCCGTAGGCCATGCCTTCAAGAGGGGCAGAGCCAAGCGGCTCGCCGGAAGACGGCAGGATGCAGACGTCATGCGCGGCATAAAGCGCGGGCATCTCGTGGAACGGCTGATCCTCCAGCATGTGCAGCCAGGAATGGGCCGCCACGCGCTCTCGGATCGTCGAGAGGATGTCCTCTTCGGCACTGGAGGCCCCCAGCGTGGTGCTGCCCACCAGCGTCAGCTCGATCCGGCCCGCCTCGCCCGCGGACGTCAACTCCTCAATCAGTTGCAGGACCCGCTTGCGCGGCTGCGCCAGCTTGGCGACGGCCAGCACCCGCAGCAATGCCGAGGGCAGGCGGGGCGGTTGCGGCGGCCCGAACCTACCGACCGGCAAGGGCAGGAACATGGCGCGCGGATCGGGAGGCGGGGCAGGGGCCGGGCGCCGGGCCGGAGTCACCCGCCGAAACGGCCTGCCTTGCAGCGCCAATCGCGCCAGTTCCGTAAGACTGGCCCGTCGCGACAGAAGCTTCTGGTCGTAGTTCAGCAGCGCGACACCATGCAGCCGCCCCCACATCGCGGCGTAATGCGTCAGCGGCCCGGACCCCCGCAACAACATCAGGTCAGGCCGGACCTCTGCCAGAACCCGCCCGAGCGCGCCCCAGGAAGGCTGCAGCCCCACGACATGAGGGCGAACATGATCCTGCGGACAGACCTTGGCACCGTGCGCCGCCACAACCTGCACGCGGATCCCCGCCTGCGCCAACGCACGCGTGGCGAAATAGAGGTTGGGGTGAAAGGCCGGTACCACGAACAGGACGCCCGGCCCCAAGGTGCGCTCCGGCCGTGTCATCCCCCGTCCCGCCAGCGGTTGACAATGGGATAGCGGCGGTCGAGCCAGAAGGCCCGCGTCGTCAGCCTTGTGCCGGGGGCGGACTGGAAGCGCTTCCACTCCGCGCCATAGAGCAGCCCCTCGACCCGCTTCACCGTGGCGCGGTCGTAGCCCATCGCCACGATCTCGGGCACGGACCGCTCCTCCTCCACCAGCGCCTCGAGGATCGCGTCCAGCACCGGATAGGGCGGCAGGCTGTCCTCGTCCTTCTGGTTCTCGCGCAGTTCGGCGCTTGGCGGCTTGTCGATGATCGCGGGCGGGATCACCTCGCCCGCCGGGGCCAGCATCCAGGGGCGGTGGTTCAGGTTGCGCCAGCGGCAGGTCTGGAACACGCGGGTCTTGTAGAGGTCCTTGATGGGGTTATAGCCACCCGCCATGTCGCCATAGATCGTGGCATAGCCCACCGCCATTTCCGACTTGTTGCCGGTGGTCAGCAGCATCTCGCCGCCCTTGTTGGACAGCGCCATCAGCAAAAGGCCCCGCAGGCGCGACTGGATGTTCTCCTCGGCAATCCCGGGCTCGGTCCCCGCAAAGAACGGCGCCAGCGCCATCCCCACCGCCTCTTGCGGCCCGCTGATCGGCAGGGTGTCGAGCCTGATCCCCAGCCGTCCCGCCACATCGGCGGCATCGTCCAGCGAGCCCTGCGAGGTGAAGCGCGAGGGCAGCATCACGCCGCGCACATTTCCCGGCCCGATGGCATCGGCCGCAATCGCCGCCACCAGCGCCGAATCGATCCCCCCCGACAGTCCCAGCAGCACCCGGCCGATGCCCGACTTGCCAAGGTAATCGCGCAAGGACAGCACCATCGCGTGATAGTCCTGCTCCCAATCATCCGGCTGCGGTGCGCGGGGACCGGGCAGCGCGCGCCAGCCCTCCTCACCCCGCTCGAACACCACCTCGGCCTGCGCCTCCTCGAAAGGCGGCAGCATCACCGCTACCTCGCCGCCGGGGTTCAGCACGAAGCTGGCGCCGTCGAAGACCTGATCGTCCTGCCCGCCGACCATGTTGAGGTAGACCAGCGGCAAGCCCGTCTCCACCACCCGCGCGACCATGTGGTTCATGCGCAGGTCCAGCTTGTGCCGCCGATAGGGCGAGCCGTTCGGGATCAGCAGCATCTCTGCCCCGGTCTCGGCCAGCGTCTCGGTCACGTCGTCATACCAGCCATCCTCGCAGACCGGCGAGCCGATGCGCAGCGGCCCGATCCGGTAGGGGCCAGAGACGGGACCGGCGGTGAACAGCCGTTCCTCATCGAACACGTCGTCATTGGGCAGATGATGCTTCAGCGCCCGCGCCACCACCTTGCCGCCCGCCAGGATCCAGTAGGCGTTGTAAAGGCCGCTCTCGTCGCGCCAGGGCGCGCCGATGGCCAGCGCCGGTCCCTCCGCACAGTCCAGCGCCAGCGCCTCGACTGCGCGCATCGCATGGGCGGTGAAGGCCGGCTTCAGGATCAGATCCTGCGTCTGGTAGCCGGTCACGAACATCTCCGGCAGGGCGACCATGTCCACCCCCGCCGCGCGCCCCGCCTCCCAGGCGGCCCTGGCCTTGGCCACATTGGCGTCGATCGCGCCCACCGTGGCGTTCAACTGGGCAAGGGACAGGCGAAATCTCTCGGCCATGCGCGGACACCTTCTCATGGGCTGGCTGGAGGATGACCTTGGGGCCATCGTTCTGCATCTGCGAATGTCTTAGCAGAACGGCGCGCACAGGAAAGCCCGCGCGCGGGATGCCGCGCCGTGTGGGTGCCTTGCAGAATTTCGGCCGCCCGTGAAATTCTGCTGTGCCCGCCCTGCGGGGGGCGGGCACAGCAGAATTTGGCACCCTCCGGACCAAGCGGCACCCCCCTTGCCCTGCGGCTTGCGCCTCCGGGCAACCGGCGCGGTCGGCTTGCCACTGGCAAGCCGCCTTGTCGCGCCGGAGGCACCTGCCCAATCACATCTCGCGCAGAACGGCGCGCAGAGCGGGGCCGATGCACCGCAAAAGCTTGTCACCCGGCGGGGCGGCAACTAGGGTCTCAGAGGCACCCGCACAAGCCTCCCGGCCACCCGCCCCCAACAGTGGCGGCAGCTGGAGGCGGCGGAAAAACAGTCTGACGGACGCAGGAGACGGGCAGGACCATGACGGCGAAAGCATCGGCCATGATCACGGCAAACCGCGGGCAAAAGGCCCTTGGCGCGGCCCTCGCGGCAGCCCTTCTGTTCGGCGCGGGCGCAGCCTCCGCGCAGGCGATAGCCACCAAGCAATACGAGGATGGCGGCGTCTACGAGGGCACCTTCAAGGACGGCCGCCAGCATGGCCGCGGCACCTACCGCCTCCCCAGCGGCTACGAATATTCCGGCGACTGGGTCGATGGCGAGATCCTCGGCGACGGCATGGCCCGCTTCCCCAATGGTTCGGTCTATGAGGGCCAGTTCGTCGCCGGAAAACCTCAGGGCAAGGGCAAGATCACCTTCGCCGATGGCGGCACCTATGAGGGCGACTGGGTGGAGGGCGAGATCGACGGGCAAGGCACCGCCCGCTATGCCAATGGCACCAGCTATACCGGCGGCTTCGTCAAGGCGCTGCACCACGGCACCGGCACGATGGAGAGCCCCGGCGGCTATCGCTATGAGGGCGACTGGGTGATGGGCGTCAAGGAGGGCAAGGGCAAGATCACCTACCCGGATGGCGCGGTCTATGAGGGCGACCTGATGCGCGGCCAGCGCGCCGGGCAAGGCGTGCTGCGCATGGCCGACGGGCTGGTCTATGAGGGCGCCTGGCGCGAGGGCCAGATAAACGGCGCCGGGACGCTGACCCAGGCCAATGGCGACGTCTACGAAGGCCAGCTGGCGAATGGCCAGCGCCAGGGTCAGGGCCGCGTCACCTATGCTAATGGCGATGTCTATGAGGGTGGCTTTCAGGCCGACAAGCGCCACGGCACGGGCGCCTTCACCGGCGCCGATGGCTATGTCTATGACGGCGACTGGCTGGAGGGCCGCATCGAGGGCACCGGCCGCGCCACCTATCCCGACGGGTCGGTCTACGAGGGCGGCTTCAAGGCCGACCTGCAGGACGGCACCGGCAAGATCACCTACCCCGATGGCTCCACCTATGAAGGCGGCTGGACGGCGGGCGTGATCGAGGGGATGGGCGTCGCCCGCTACGCCAATGGGCTGGTCTATGAGGGCAGCTTCCTCGCCGGCAAGAACCACGGCCGCGGCCGGATGACCTATCCCGATGGCTATGTCTATGACGGCGACTGGCAAGAGGGCCAACGCCACGGCACCGGCACCGCCACCTATGCCGATGGCACGGTCTACGAAGGCAGCTTCGTCGCCGGCCAGCGCGAGGGGACCGGCACCATCACCATGCCCGACGGCTTCGTCTATACCGGGGGCTGGAGCGCCGGCGAGATCGACGGAAGCGGCACCGCGACCTATGGCAATGGCGATGTCTACGAGGGCAGCTTCGTGAAGGGCAAACGCCAGGGCGAAGGCACCATGCGCTACGCCACCGGCCAGACCGCCACCGGCCGCTGGGACAACGGCGCGCTCGCCGAGGAAGCCCCCGCGCCTGCCGAGGCGGCTCCGGCCGAAACGCCCGCCGAGGCGCCTGCCAACTGACGGCGAAGGGGGGCTTCGCGCCCCCCGTCCTGCGGACTGGCGTCCTTCGGACTCCCCCCGCGGGATATTTGGAAAAAAGCAGATCAGAAGAGCGCGCCTGATCCTCTGCTTTTTTCCAAATATCCTCGGGGGTGAATTGGCGCGAAGCGCCAA
>NZ_JAUYTT010000021.1 GCF_030695035.1 Frigidibacter sp. | reverse complement strand
CTGAATCAACAAGAATAACGGGAGAGACAAGAATGAACGGATTCCGCCTCACACGGCGCGCCCTGCTCGGCACGGCACTCGCAACCCCGGCGCTGGCCCAGGGCTGGGCGCCGACGCGGCCGCTGCGTTTCGTCGTGCCCTTCCCGCCAGGTGGCGCCACGGATGTGGTGGCGCGTGTCATCGCCGACCGGATGCAGGACAAGCTGGGCCAGGCGGTGACGGTGGAAAACCGCACCGGCGCCGGCGGCAATGTGGGCGTCGAGAATGTGGTGCGCAGCGCGGCGGATGGCACCACCATCCTGATGGGCACGACGGGCACGCTGACCATCAACCCGCATCTCTACACCAATATGGGCTTCAACCCGGCCACCGACCTCACGCCGATCGGCATGGCGTTTGCCACCGACCATGTGCTGATCGTCAATCCCTCCGTCCCCGCGCAGAACCTGGCGGAGTTCCTGGCGCTGCTGCGGGCGCGGCCCGGCGCGCTGTCCTACGGCTCGGGCGGCAATGGCTCCTCCACCCATCTGGTGCCGGAGCTGTTCAAGCTGGTGGCGCGGGTCGAGATGCAGCACGTGCCCTATCGCGGCAGCGCGCCGGCGCTGAACGATACGGTGGCCGGCAATGTGCAGGTGATGCTGGACCAGCTTCCCTCCGCGCTGGGCCAGATCCAGGGCGGGCGCGTGCGCGCGCTGGCGGTGACTGGGCCGCGCCGCTCCACCCTGCTGCCGGACCTGCCGACCTTTGCCGAAGCCGGGCTGGCGGAGGCGCAGGCCACCTCCTGGGGCGCCGTGATGGCGCCTGCCGGCCTGCCCGCGGCCACGACGGAGCGTCTCTCCGCCGTGCTGCGGGAAATTCTGGCCGAACCCGGCGTGCAGCAGCGGCTGCGCGCGGCCGGCGCCGAGGCGGTCACCTCCACCCCCGCCGAGCTTGCCGCCACCATGCGCGACGAGACGGCGAAATGGGGCCGCGTGGTGCGGGAAGCGCGGATCACCGTGAACTGAGCGCGCCTTGACGGCGGCCGCAGCATCGTCAGGCTGCGGCCGCATCCATCAAGGCTTTCACGACATGCGTTCGCTGCCCCGCTGGGCGTGGTTTGCCATCCTGCTCGGCCTGCTGGCTGCCACGGCGCTGATCCTGCTGGCCATGGGGCGGGAGCCGATCTGCAAATGTGGCAGCATCAGGCTCTGGCATGGCGATGTGATCAGCGCCGAGAATTCGCAGCACATCTCGGATTGGTACACGCCGTCCCACATCGCGCATGGGCTGATCTTCTACGCCGCCCTGCACCTGGTGGCGCGCCGCCTCGGCCTGCTGCCGCGCGCCGTGATCGCCACGGTGATCGAGGCGGGGTGGGAGATCGTCGAGAACACCGATGCGGTGATCCGCCACTACCGCGAGGCGACGATCGCACTGGATTATTTCGGCGACAGCGTCCTGAACTCGACCATGGACATCGTCGCCATGTGGGTGGGTTTCGCGCTCGCGGCGCGACTGCCGGTCTGGGCCAGCGTCGCGCTGCTGGTGGTGATGGAGGTGGGTGTCGCGCTGGTGATCCGCGACAACCTCACCCTCAACGTGCTGATGCTGCTCTGGCCGATCGAGGCCGTGAAGGAGTGGCAATCAGCCAGGTAGCTGCTCCGCCCAGTTCAGCTCCTGATGCACCAGGCTTGCCCAATAGGCGGCACCGAGGCCCAGGATCTCGTCGTTGAAGTCGTATTGTGGCGTATGGACGTTGTGGAAGCTGCCATCGGCCTTCATGCCATTGCCGATCCGCATGAAGACGCCGGGCTTTTCCTGCAGCATGAAGGCGAAATCCTCGCCACCGGTGCTCAGGCCGACCTCGCCCACCTTGTCCGCACCGACCACCGCCGCGGCGGCGGCGATCGCCACCGGCAGCTTCTCCGCCGCATTCACGGTCGGCGGGCAGAGCGGCACATAGGTGAAGGTCGCGGTGCAGCCCTGCGCCGCGGCCAGCGTCTCCGCCAGTGTCTGCAGGCGGGTGCGGATGATGGCCTGGTCGCTCTTCTCGAAATACCGCGCCGTGCCGCGCACGATGACCTTGGCGGGCATGACATTGGGCGAATCGAAGCTGCCGCCCGCGACATGGCCGACGGAAAGCGCGGCGCTGGCGGTGGGCTTCAGGTTGCGCGGCAGGATGGTGTGCACCGCCATCAGGAACTGGCCGAGCACCACCGTCGCATCGGTCGCCAGATGCGGCGCGGCGCCGCCATGGCCGCCGGTGCCGTGGAACTCCACGCCCCAGAAATCGGCCCCCGCCAGCATCGGCCCCGGCCGCGTCGCGAAGCTGCCGACCGCGAGGCCCGGCGAGTTGTGCAGGCCATAGACGGCATCGACGGGAAAGCGATCGAACAGCCCATCCTTGATCATCGCCGGCGCCCCGGTGCCGGCTTCCTCCGCCGGCTGGAAGATGAACTGCACGGTGCCGGCGAAATCCGGCTTGCCGGCCAGGTAGCGCGCGGCGCCGAGCAGCATGGTGGTGTGCCCGTCATGCCCGCAGGCATGCATCTTCCCCGGCACGATGGAGGCATGCGCGAAGTCGTTCTCCTCCTGGATGAACAGCGCATCCATGTCGGCGCGCAGCCCGATGGCGCGCTTCCCGGGGCGGGCGCCCTTCAGCGTGCCGACCACGCCGGTGCCGCCGATGCCCTCCGTCACCTCGATCCCCCATTCGCGCAGCTTCGTCGCCACCAGGGCGGCGGTGCGATGTTCCTCGAAACGGGTTTCCGGGTGGCGGTGGATGTCCTGGCGGATCTCCTTCAACTCGGGCTCATAGGCGCGGATCGCGTCGAGGATGTCCTGGCGCATCAAGTCTCTCCAGTTCGGCAGTTCAGTTCGGCCAGGCGGCCTTGGCCATCGGCGCCATCGCGGTGACATCAGGCTCCAGCGTCGCACCGAGGCCCGGCGTTTCCAGGCTGCCGATATCCAGCATCCCGTCACGGATGGCCAGCCGCGGACCATGCGCGGTATCGGCATAGAGGCCCGGATGCGCTTCCAGAAAGGCGTAGGCCTCCGCCTTCGGGCGGCCCGAGAAGCCATCGATGAAATGATGCCCGTTGCGTTCGACATGCGGCAGGCCGAGCAGCGCCACCAGCGCCAGATCCTGCTGCACGCAGACGCCCGCAAGCGTGGTGAGATCCTCGGCCGACATGAAGTAGCGCTCCCGCTGCTCCTCCGCATTCCAGGCGCGACAGCGCGCCAGGTTGATGAAGGACCGCCACACGCCCTTGCAGGATTTGGAGGAGACGCCCGCATAGCCCAGCGCACGAGCGGTGACGAAGGCATCCAGCGGGCCGTCGCTTTCATCGATGATGACGGGCCGTTCCGCGGCCAGCGCCGCCATCCCGGTCTCCAACGCGCGCGCACGCTTCACCGGCTGTTCGATATACAGGATGGAGCGGCACAGCCGATCCAGCCGCGGTTCCGCCTGCATGGCGCGCCACAGCGCCAGCGCGCCTTCCGCATCCTCATATTGTTCGTTGCCATCGAGGCTGGCGTGGTAGCCGCCATGGGCGCGGTCGAGCACGCCGGCGATGCGGCAAAGCCGTTCCACATCCTCCGTGACGTTGCCGCCGACCTTCAGCTTCCAGTAGCGATGGCCGTAGCCCGACGCCACTTCCTCCAGCGTCTCCGGCAGGCTGTCATTCACCCGTGTGTCCTGGTCGCCGGCGGTGATCGGGTCCACCAGCCCCACGGTATGCCGCGCATGCAGCCGTTGCAGCGGCGCCTGGCCCGCGAGCATTCCGGCGAAATCGAATCCGGCGAGGTCGGGGGCCACCGCATGCGGCGCCATGCCGCCGATATTGCCGCGCATGCCGGTCCAGAAGGACACGCCCTTGGCCTTCAGCACCGCATCCAGCATGGCGCGATCGAGCAGCGCGCGGCCATAGCTGGCGACCAGCGGGTTCAGCGCCTCCTCCGCCGCCGCCGCGGCCAGGGCCGTGTAGCTGTTGGCGAAATGGCCAAAGGCGGTGTCGGCGCCGGCGGCCAGGCTGGCTTCCGTGGCCAGTTCCAGCGCACGGCGCAATTGCTGTTCATTCTGCGCGTCGGACAGCTTCGGGTCCTTGTCGAACCATTTGGCCGCCAGCGTCTCCGCCGCCACGCCCCAGGCCTCGCTGCCATCCTCCAGCCGGATCCGCGCGCGGATCACCGCCTGCCGTCCCTGCGTCACCGTGATGACGCCGAAGCGGAAAGGCAGGCGCAGCGTGAAGGGCCATTCGAAGCGCTGGGTTTCCAGCAGCGAGAAGCGGAGAGTCATTCTTCCAGGATTCCTCGCAGATAGCCGATGGCGCGTGCGGCGCTGGTGGCGCCATCCGGATGGTAGTCGAAAGGCTCCACCGCACAGAAGCCGGAATAGCGCGAATCGATCAGCGCATCGAAGACCGGGCGGAAGCTGTCGCGGCCCTGGCCCGGCCCGCGGCGGTTGCGGTCGTTCAGATGCACATGCGCGATGCGGCCGGTCGGGATGAAGCGGCGCAGCAGGGCGGCCGCGCTGTCCTGCTCGCCATTCCCGGCGGCGCTGACGTCCAGCATGGTGGCCAGCCCCGGCACATCGAGGCGCGTGACGATCTCCACCGCCTCCGCCACCGTGCGTGCCCAGTTTGTCTGGCCCGCATCCAGCGGTTCCAGGCAATAGGTGAGGTCATGTTGCGCGGCCCAGCCACCGGCCCGCGCCATCGCTTCCTCCGCCCGCGCCCCGTCGCCACCTGCCGCCACATGCCGCTGCTTCGGCGAGCCATGCACCAGCAGCGTCGCGCCGAGATCGGCGGCGAGGCCCACGAGGCGCTGCATCACGTCCAGCGTGCGCTGGCGCGTGGCGGGATCGGCGGTGGTGATGGACAGGCCCGCGGGCGCTACCAGCAACCAATGCAGCGATGTGATCGGCGCGCCTTCCTCCGCGGCGATGCGCCGCAGCTCCGCGCGCTTCGCGGCGGGCAGCAGATGCGGCGCCTCCGCATCCAGGGTGAAGGGCGCCACTTCGAGCCCGTCATAGCCCAGTGCGGCGGCCAGCTTCGCCTGTTGCACGAAGGGCAGCGCCGCAATGACTTCATTGCACAATGAAATTCGCATGTTCAGGTCAGTTCCTCCACCCGCATCCCATGCGCGGATCGCCGTGCGGCGTCCAGTATGCGAAGCGGCAGCACCCCGCCTTCGTGAAGATCCGGGCCGTGATTCACGCGCGTCCGTACCGCTTGCAGAAACGCCGAGAGCTGCGCCGCCACCACCCCCACCGGGTCCAGCGCGCCAGCGCCGAGATCCTCGGCCGGCGCATGGTCCGGCAGCCAGGCGCCGCCCGGGTCGTTCCGCCGGGCCGGGTGATGCGCGCCACGGCGCAGGCGCAGCGTCTCCGCCATGAAATCCACCTCCGCCAGCGCGGCATTGCCGGCCACGGCGAGCAGCTTGCGCGTCTCGGCGCCCGGCACGACGGCGTCGGCGTGTTCGCCGGGCAGCACGCAGCCGGCCTCGATCAGCGCGGTGGCGCCGGACGGGAAGCGAAGCTGGATCACCGCCAGATCCTCCCGCCCACGGCCCAGCGGGTCCGACAGCGTGGCGAAGACGTGGCTCGGCGCCTCGCCGGCGATCCAGGGCAGCAGGTCGGCGAAATGCACAGCGTCATTCAGCAACGCGCCGGAATCGCCGCGGGCGCGCTTCAGCCCGGACATGCGCGCGGACAGATGATGGATGCGCCCGAAGTCGCCGGCGCGGGCCAGGCGATGGATCGCCTGCGCCTTCGGATGGAAGCGGAAATACAGGCCTAGCTGCACGATGCGCCCGGTGGCCAGTTCATGCAGCGCGGCGGATTGCGCGGCGGTCTCGGTCGCCGGCTTTTCCAGGAACAGGTCACGCCCGGCGCGCAGCACCGCTTCCGCCAGCGTCGCATGGGTGGCGGGTGGCGTGGCGATGATCGCGGCATCGCAATCGCGCAAACCGGCGTCCAGCCCCTGCACGAAGCGCGTGCCGGGCGGGGCGGCGGCCCGCATCGCCGCATCCGGCTCCAGAACCGCCACTTCCTGCCCCAGATCGAAGCCGAGCCGCGCCAGCGCCGCCAGATGGATGCGCCCGAAGGCGCCGCAGCCGAGGAGCAGCAGGCGGGTCATGCGCCATCTCCGCAGGCCATCGTCACGCGGTCAAGCGCTTGACCCTGCACGGCGCGCGCGCGAGCCTTTCGGCATGTTCGAATTCCGCGCCGGGGTGCCCGAGGATCTGCCACGCGCCGCCGCCTTGTCTGCTGCCGTCGGCTGGAACCAGGTTGCGGCCGACTGGGCCTTCTTCCTGGACCACGGCCAGGTGCGCGTGCTGGAGGATGGCGCGGATGACGCGCTGGCGGCCAGCGCCGCGCTGCTGCCCTATGGTCCCGGTCTCGCCTGGATCTCCATGGTGCTGGTGCGGCCGGACCAGCGCCGCCGTGGCCTGGCCAGCGCGTTGCTGCGCTGGGCGATGGATGCGCGGCCCGGCCTGACGGTCGCGCTGGATGCGACGCCGGCGGGGCGTGAGGTTTATGGCCCGCTCGGCTTCACCGATGTCTTCGGCTTCGCCCGCTGGCTGCTGCCCGCGGCATTGCCAACGGGGGCCATCCCGGTGCGGCCGATGCAGGCGGCGGATTGGCCGGAGGTGCTGGCACAGGATCTTGCGGCCTTCGGCGCGCCGCGCGCGCCGCTGCTGCACGGCTTCGCGCAACGCCTGCCGCGGGCCGCCCTGGTTGCGCCCGGCGGCTTCGTGCTGGCCCGGGACGGGCTGCGCACGCCGCAGATCGGTCCGCTGGTGGCGCGCGATGCCGCCACCGCGCTGGCGCTGCTGGCCACGGCCCAGGCCGCGCTCGGCGGCCCCGTGGTGCTGGACGTGCCGGATGCGGCGGAGGAATTCTGCGCTGGCCTCGCCGCGGCGGGCGGCATGAAGCAGCGGCCCTTCACCCGCATGGCGGTAGGCCCGATGCCCCCGGCGCAGACCGGCAAGAGTTTTGTTCTAGCCGGCCCGGAGTTCGGTTGACGGCACCCGCCAGCCGGTTCCACCATCCCCGGTAACCGATGGGTTACCATCATCCAGGGAGGCAGGCATGACCATCTCGATCACCCGCAGGACAATTCTGGCAGCGGCCGGTGCGGGCCTCGCGGCGCCGTCGCTCGTGCAGGCGCAGGCCGGCTGGCGGCCGGACCGGCCGGTGACGGTCATCGTGCCCTGGGCCGCTGGCGGGTCCACCGACCAGATGGCGCGCATCGTCGCGACGGAGCTGGAGGCCGCGCTGGGCCAGCGCTTCGTGGTGGTGAACCAGCCCGGCGCCTCCGGCTCCATCGGCACGCGCAATGCGCTGGAAGCGGCGAAGGATGGCATGACCTGGGCCGCGGGGGCTGCCGTCGATGTCGGCTGCTACAAGGTGCTCGGCCTGCTGGATACGCAGCTGAAGGACTGGAACCTGTATTTCGCGGTGGCCAATGTGAATGTGCTGGTCGCCAACCCCGCCGCCAATATCCGCGACTTCGGCGCGGCGATGGAGGCGTTCCGCGCGCGCGGCGCCAATACCTCCGTCGCCACCGCCGGCGTCTCCTCCGCCGGGCACAACATGATGGAGGCGATCCGCGCGGCGACGCAGGTGCAGTATCGCCACGCCACCTATGATGGCGGAAACCCGGCGATGATCGCGACCGTCAGCGGGGAGACGCCGATGGGCGCCGTGCTGCTGGTGGAAGCCGCCGAGATGATCCGTGCCCGCCGCCTGGTGCCGCTGGCCGTGCAATCCGAACAGGCCGTGACCCTGCAGGGCGTTGGCGAGATCCCCTCGATCCGCCGCTGGCTGTCCGACATCCCGGCGCCGCTGAACTATTTCGGCATCTGGACCCCGAAGGGCGTGCCGGACAACGTCATCACCACCATGAACCAGGTCTGGGCGGACAAGATCGCCAACAGCCAGCGGCTGAAGGACTACGCCAACCAGCGCGCCGCCGTCTTCGCACCGCTGCATGGCCAGAACGCCTATGACGAGGCGTGGAAGATGGTGCGCCAAACGGCTTGGCTGTATTTCGATGGCGGCAAGGCGCAGGTCAGCCCCGACACACTGGGCATCGCCCGGCTTTGAGCGGAAACAGCGACCGCGAACCGTTGCCGCCGCGGGTGGACCTCGCGACGGCGGCGGTGCTGCTGGCCATCGGCCTGGGCGTGATGGCACTGGCCTGGCGGATGCCGAGCTTCGTCGAGCAATCCGGCACCGGCCTGACCGCGCCCGGCATCGTGCCGGGCTTCCATGCGACCGTGCTGGCGGTGCTTTCCGTGCTGCTCGGCCTGCGCGCCATCAGGCGTGGCGCGCTGAAGGCCGGCGCGCCGCAATCCCGCGCCTGGAGCGGGGAGGATGCGCGCCAGCTCGGCACCGCAGCCCTGCTCGGCGTGCTGTATGCGGGTGTGCTGGTGGGGCGGGTGCCGTTCTGGATGGCGACCTCGCTGTTCGTCTTCGCCTTCACCGCCGCCTTCGAATGGCCGGCGGGGCCGGTCGGGCGGGTGCGGCGGCTGGTGGAGGCGGCGGTGCTGGCCCTGGCCACCGGCGGCCTGGTGACGCTGGTCTTCGAGCGGATCTTCCTCGTGCGGCTACCGTGAGAGCAGCCTCTTGAACAACCCGATCACGATGCTGGGCGACGGCTTCGCCCATGTGCTGCAAGGCGGCGCCATCTTCCATGCCCTTTGGGCGGTGCTGATCGACATCATCGTCGGCGCGCTGCCGGGGCTGACAGCCACCATGGGCGTCGCGCTGCTGACCACGCTGACCTTCACCATGGGGCCGCAGGTGGCCATGCTGGTGCTGGTCTGCGTCTATGTCGGCGCGATCTATGGCGGCAGCCGCTCCGCCATCCTGCTGAACATTCCGGGCACGCCGGCTTCCGCGGCCTCGACGCTGGATGGCTTTCCGCTGGCCAAGCAGGGGCTGGCCGGGCGGGCGATGGGCATCTCCACCCTCGGCTCCTGGTGCGGCACGTTGTTCGGCACGCTGATCCTGGCGATGTTCGCGCCGAGCTTCGGCGAATTCGCCCTGCAATTCGGCAGCTACGAGATGTTCTGGGTGGCGCTGTTCGGCATCGTCATCGCCGGCAGCCTTTCGGGCGGCGATCCGCTGAAGGGCTACATCGCCGGCTTCCTCGGCCTGCTGGTGGCGACCATCGGGCAGGAGACCAACCACGCCTATCCCCGCTTCGCCTTCGGCAATCCGGACCTTGCCGGCGGCCTTGGCCTGCTGCCCGTGCTGGTCGGCGTCTTCGGCGTGTCCGAGGTGTTGAACGCCATGCGCGGCCCTGCGGTGCGCGCGGTCTCCAGCAAGATCGACAGCGTCATCCCGCGCATCCGTGACGTGACGCAGTATTGGCGCACCATCCTGCGCTCCGGCGCGCTCGGCACCTTCATCGGCGCCATGCCGGGGCTGGGGGAGGATATCGCCGCCTGGACCAGCTACGCCGCGGCGAAGCGCGCCTCCAAGGAAAAGGAGCTGTACGGCAAGGGCAGCGTCGAGGGGCTGATGGCGGCCGAGACGGGCGAGAGCGCCTGTGTGCCCGGCGCCATCATCCCGGTGCTGACCCTGGCGGTGCCAGGTTCGGCGCCAGCGGCGGTGCTGATGGCGGCGATGATGATCCACGGGCTGAATCCCGGGCCGATGCTGGCGATCACCGCGCCGGAATTCATCTACCAGATCGTCGCCATGCTGGTGATCGCGGATATGGTGAAGCTGGTCTATGGGCTGATCCTGGTGAAGCCGCTGCTGTGGGTGCTGCTGATCCCGCGCTCCCGCCTCATGCCCATCGTCTTCACGCTGTGCACGGTGGGGGCCTTTGCCATCACCTCGCGGCTGTTCGACATCTGGGTGATGCTGGGCGCCGGGCTGGTCGGCTTCATCCTGCGGGAGCTGCGCTTCCCGATGGCGCCGCTGGTGCTCGGCATCGTGCTGGGCGATCTGCTGGACAAGAACCTGCTGCGCGGCCTGGTGCTGACCGGAGGCGACATCTCGCCCTTCTTCACGCGGCCGATCAGCATGGCGCTGTGCGTGCTGACGCTGCTTGCGGTGGCCTGGGCGATACCGGGCTTCGTGCCGCGGGTGATGGGGGTGTTCCGGCGGCGCCCGGCGTAATCAGCAGCCCGCGCGCCGCCCCTCCGCAAACTCCAACAGGCAGGCGGCGTAGCGCAGGGTGAAGCGGCCATCGCCGCCCGCGCCATGGCCTTCCAGCCCCGCTGGCCGGTCCAGCACCAGCAAGGCGCCGGTGCGCGGCGCGAGGCGCGCGAAGGCGGCGGCGCGGCCGGGCGGGTCCGGGGCGTATTCATCGCCGGTGAAGGTGGCAATCGCCACCCGCGTCGTTGGCGCCCGCGCCGCGTCGATGATGCGGGACAGATCGCGCAGCGCCCATTCATGGGCCGGGCTGCCGGTCGGGCCATGGGCGGCGGGGGCGATGGCGATGACGGCATCCGCGCGGCCCGGCGCGTCCAGCGCAGACAGCGCATCCCAGGCGCCGCGGGACTGCCCGGCAGCCACCACGCGGGCATAGCCGCGGGCGCGCAGCTCGGCGAGGGCCAGGCGCATGCGTGCGGCGCCGGCCTCCGTCTCATCCGTCTCCGGGTCCCGGTCCAGGCGCAGCACGTCGTAGCCGGCATTGTTGAAGGCGCGGGCATGTGGCTGCGGCTGGCTGCCGCGGCTGTCGGCGCCGCCGGCGGCGCGGCCATGCGCCCAGAGATAGGCGCCGCGCGCCGCCTGCGCGCCCTGCCACAGGAAACGCTCATCCGGCACCAGCGACCAGCCGGGCCCGGCGGCCAGGGGCGCGGTGGGGGCGATGGGTGCGGGCGTCGCCGCGTCCGGCCACACCACGGCCAGATCCTGCGCATAGATCCGGCAATCGCTGCCGCCATAGGCGGCACAATTGGCCAGCGCCCGCTGCGCCGTGGCCTCGGTATCGTTGTCGATGGCCGCGGCCCAGCCCCAGGCGCCGTTGCGGGCCAGCGCATAGGCGCGGGGGGTGGGCTGCATCAGGAACTGGCGATAATCGGCCCGGCCGCCTTCGCCCACATGGGGAACCCTGCTGGAGTCCAGCAAGGCTGGCTGGGCATGTGCCACCGCCCCGCCCAGGACCAGGGAACAGAGGCTTAGCGCGAAGACGGAAAGACTCTTCAACATGCTGTGATCGAATGGAACCAGACCGCTCCCGGTCTGTCCAGCGAGAATCATGCCGCAGGTCCCCCGCCGCGGAGCGGCAGAAACTCCCCGCCGCGGAGCGGCAGAAACTCCCCGCCGCGGAGCGGCAGAAACTCCCCGCCGCGGAGCGGCAGAAACTCCCCGCCGCGGAGCGGCAGAAGCTCCCCCGCCGCGGAGCGGCAGAAGCTCCCCCGCCGCGGAGCGGCAGAAGCTCCCCCGCCGCGGAGCGGCAGAAGCTCCCCCGCCGCAGAGCGGCAGAAGCTCCCCCGCCGCAGAGCGGCAGAAGCTCCCCCGCCGCAGAGCGGCAGAAGCTCCCTTGCCCCGCGGCGGCAGGACCGGCATGTTCCGCCCCCTTTCCCGGGGGGTGGCGCAAGCTGCCGGCCCCGGCCGACCAGGGGACCCCAGATGCGCGTCAAGGACGTGAAGAAGGTTGTGCTCGCCTATTCCGGCGGGCTCGACACCAGCGTGATCCTGAAGTGGCTACAGACCACCTATAACTGCGAGGTGGTGACCTTCACCGCCGATCTCGGCCAAGGCGAGGAACTGGGCCCGGCGCGCGACAAGGCGCTGCTGCTCGGCATCAAGCCCGAGAACATCTTCGTCGACGACCTGCGCGAGACCTTCGTGAAGGACTTCGTTTTCCCGATGTTCCGGGCGAACGCGCTGTATGAGGGGATGTACCTGCTCGGCACCTCGATCGCCCGGCCGCTGATCTCCCAGCGCCAGATCGAGATCGCGGAGCAGGTCGGCGCCGATGCCGTGTCCCATGGCGCGACCGGCAAGGGCAACGACCAGGTCCGCTTCGAACTGTCCTATTACGCGCTGAAGCCGGACATCAAGATCATCGCCCCCTGGCGCGAATGGGAACTGACCAGCCGCACCGCGCTGATCAGCTTCGCCGAGCAGCACCAGATCCCGATCGCCAAGGACAAGCGCGGCGAGGCGCCGTTCTCGGTCGACGCCAACCTTCTGCATGCGTCCTCCGAGGGCAAGGTTCTCGAGGATCCGGCGCAGGAGGTGCCCGACTACGTCTATTCGCGCACGATCTCGCCCGAGGATGCGCCCGACAAGCCGACCTACATCACTGTCGACTTCGAAACCGGCGACGCCTGCGCGATCGACGGCGTGAAGATGTCGCCGGCGACGCTGCTGGCCAAGCTCAACGATCTCGGCCGCGACAACGGCATCGGCCGGCTCGATCTGGTCGAGAACCGCTTCGTCGGCATGAAGTCGCGCGGCATGTACGAGACGCCCGGCGGCACGATCCTGGCCGTCGCGCACCGCGCCATCGAGTCGATCACCCTCGACCGCGGCGCTGCCCATCTCAAGGACCAGATCATGCCGCAATATGCCGAGCTGATCTACAACGGCTTCTGGTTCTCACCCGAGCGCGAGATGCTGCAGGCGCTGATCGACAAGAGCCAAGAGTTCGTCGCGGGCCAGGTCCGCCTCAAGCTCTACAAGGGCGGCGTCCATGTCGTGGGCCGCTCGAGCCCCTACTCGCTCTACGACCAGGACCTCGTCACCTTCGAGGAAGGCGCCGTGGCTTACGACCATCGCGACGCCGCCGGCTTCATCAAGCTGAACGCGCTGCGCCTGCGCACGCTCGGCCAGCGCAAGAAGAAGCTCGGCCTCTGAGCTAGGCTTCCGGACTTAGACGACGCGATCACGGGCCGCCCCTTAGGCGGCCCTTTTCGTTTCCGCCCGCGTCTGCAGCACCGCCGGAAAATGCGTCTCCGCCCATTCGACGAGGCCGAGCAGCGGGCCGGCGAAGCTGCGCCCGAGCGGCGTCAGCGAATAGGTGACGCTGGGCGGGACGGTGGGCTGGACGTCGCGATGGACGAGGCCATCCGCCTCCAGGGTCCGCAGGGTCTGCGTCAGCATCCGCTTGGAGATGTCCGGGATCAGGCGATGCAGCGCGCTGAAGCGCCGGGGCCCGACCGCGAGCGCACAGATCATCAGGGTCGACCAGCGGTTGCCGATCTGGTCCAGCAGCCCGCGGACCGGGCAGCGATTGGGATCAAGACCCGCTGTCTGCCAGAGCTCGAATTTGGCGCCGAGTTCCACACAAGCGTCCATAGGGTTCCTCCACAGTAACCTGGTGACGCGAAAGTGCCGTCTTCCGGCGAGGCCGACCAGTCTCTATCTGAGACTGAGTTACCACAAGAGACCGGAGAGTTCCATGTCCCATCCTCTTTATGCCGTGACCGGCGCCAGCGGCCAGCTCGGCCGCCTCGCGGTCGCCACCCTCGCAGCGCGCGTCGGCGCCGCCGCCGTCGTGGCCATCGTCCGCGACCCCGCCCGGGCCGCCGGGCTGTTTCCCGCTGGTGTCGTCATCCGCGCGGGCGACTATGATCAGCCGGCTTCGCTCGAAGCGGCGTTCGCCGGCGTCGAGCGGCTGCTGCTGATCTCGTCCAACGCGATCGGCCAGCGCCTGGCCCAGCACCGCAATGCGATTGCGGCCGCCAAGCAGGTCGGTGTCGCCCGCATCGCCTATACGAGCGTGCTGCGTGCTGACATCTCGCCGCTGGGCCTCGCCGAAGAGCACCGCCAGACCGAGACGGCGCTGGTCGAGTCCGGCCTGCCGCACAGCCTGCTGCGGAACGGTTGGTACACGGAGAACTACGCCGCCTCGATCCCGCCCGCGCTCGCTCATGGCGCGCTGATCGGCAGCGCCGGTGACGGCCGTATCGCGAGCGCCTCGCGAGCCGACTATGCTGAAGCTGCCGCGGTTGCGCTGATCGGCGATCAGGGGCCTCGCGTCCTGCATGAACTGGCCGGCGACGCGTCCTATTCCCTGGCCGAGTTCGCGGCAGAGCTGTCGCGCCAGGCCGGGAAGACGGTCCCTTATGTCGACATGCCCGAGGCCGATTATCGCGGGGCGCTGCTGGGCGCGGGCCTGCCCGAGGGGCTCGCCTCCCTGCTCGCGGATTCCGACGCGGCTGCCGCCAAGGACGCGCTGAACGACGAGAGCCGTGCGCTCTCGCGCCTGATCGGCCGCCCGACGACACCCTTCGCGACGACGATCGCCGAGGCCCTGCGCGGCTGAGCGAGAACCAATCGACCTCTCGGGCGTTGGACAGCATCCACTCCCGAGAGGTTCGACATGATCCGCTTCGCCCAGACCGCGCTGCTCGCGGCTTGCCTGATCGCTCCGTCCGCCCAGGCCCAGACCGCGGGGCCGACTTCGGGCGCTCAGGCCGAAAAGCCGGCCTCGCCGTCGGTTGCGCTGTGCAAGAACGCCGCGCTGAGCACGCTCTCGGCGCGGGAGCCCGAGATCAAGGACATCTATGTCGATGAGGACGGCGCGACGATCGCCGTCTCGGAGACGAAGGTGGAGGACACGCCGGTGACGCGGATCATTATGGCCGAGGCCTATCTGCGGACCGACCGCTCGGACAAGCCGCGGCGCTTCCTCTGCCTGCTCGGCGAGAACGACAAGGTTCTGCTGACCTTCTTCACCGCGCGCTGAGCCCGGGCGGCCGACCCGCCTCAGGCGGACGGCTCGTCCACCACCCGCGTCGCCGGCCGGTCGCGGCCGTCAGCGAGTTCCTCGTGCCACTGCCCGTCCTTGTCCTGATAGACGATGCCATCGGTCGTTCCGGCCAGCGTCTGGCGGGCGGCGGCGGCGTTGGCGGCTTTCAGCGCCGCATCATGCGTGGGGTACGTCTCCGAGATGGCGCCGCCGGCCTTGTAGGCCCAGCCGCCATCATGCTCGACGATTTCATACCTGACCGTGACCATGCTGAGTCTCCTTGCTGAATGAAGGAGAACCCCAGGCCCGGCGAGGAGTTCCCTACTCCCCGCCCTCGTCGGCGGCCCGCAAGCCGTCGAGCACCGGCATGGAGGTGATGTGGTAACCGGCATCGACATGGTGGATGTCGCCGGTGACGCCGCCCGACAGATCCGACAGGTAGTACAGCGCCGAGCCGCCGATCTCGTCGAGCGAGACCGATTTGCGCAACGGCGAGTTGGCCCGCTGCCAGGAATACATCGCCCGCGCATCGGAAATGCCGGCGCCGGCCAGCGTCCGCACCGGCCCGGGAGAGAGCGCGTTCACACGGACGCCGCGCGGCCCGAAATCGCCGGCGAGATAGCGCACGCTCGCCTCCAGCGCCGCCTTGGCGACACCCATGACATTGTAGTTCGGCATGATCCGGGTCGAGCCGCCATAGGTCAGCGTGATCATGCTACCGCCATGGGGCATGCGCTGCGCGGCGCGCTTGGCAACCTCCGTGAAGGAGAAGCAGGAGATCACCATGGTGCGCGAGAAGTTTTCGCGGCTGGTGTCGGCGTAGAGGCCCTTGAGCTCGTTCTTGTCGGAGAAGCCGATGGCATGGACGATGAAGTCGAGTGTGTTGCGCTCCGGTTCGCCGCCCCAGGCCTCGTCCAGCGCGGCGAAGGTTGCGTCCACCGTGGCGATGTCCTCGACATCGCAGGGCAGCACCAGCGTCGAGCCGATGCTCTGCGCCAGCGGCTTCACGCGCTTGCCCAGCGCCTCGCCCTGATAGGTGAAGGCCATCTGCGCGCCATGGGCATGGAGCGTGCGCGCGATGCCCCAGGCGATCGAGTTCTGGTTGGCGACGCCCATGACGAGGCCGCGCTTGTTATGCATGAGGGGGAGCATGAGGGACCGTTCGGTTGTTTGGTCAGGAGGCGGTGAGGGCGGAAGGCAGGTCGGTCTGGCTGAAGTCGTTGCCTTTGAAGAGGATCGATGCTCCGGCGAGTTGCGCAGCCGCATAGGCGAAGCAATCGCCCATGTTCAGGGCCGCCGGGTGCCGGCCTTTGCCGAAACGGTCGAATGCCGCCAGTGCGCCATCAGCGTGCGCGGCTTCATGAGGCGCGACGCTGATCGCGCCTCGCGCCAGAAACTCCAGCACCGTCGCCTTGGCTAGATCGACCGCGACACCGCGCACCCGAACCAGGGCGACGGTCGCCTCATAGATCGCCAGCGGCGAGGTGAAGCGCCGATCAGGGCCTGTCAGCGGCTTACCGAATTGTTCGAAGCCAGCCTCTTCGAGAAGCACGGCGACAATGACCGAGGCATCGACATACATGCTAAATGTCGCCCGAAAGCTCGTCGTAGAATGCCTTGTCGGCCTTCAACCCGGTTTTGGGATAGGCCGCGACGCGCTGCTGCAAATCCCGTATGCGCTCCAGAAACGGCACGTTCTGGTCCATTTGGAGAAGCTCGTTCTGAACGGCCTGTTTCACCGCGTCGGTCAGGCTGACGCCTTTACGCGCCGCGAGTTCCCGCACGGCACGATCAGCCTCCGGATCACGAATATGAAAAGCCATCTCGGTTTCTCCGTCTAGACGAACGATATATCCGTCTAGACGCCACCCGTCACGCTACAAGTGCTTCTTCACCGCCGCCGCTGTGTCCTTCGAGGAGGCCAGCGGCACGATCTCGAAGCGGGCGAGATCGCCCCAGGCCAGCACCCATTCCTGCAGCTTGGTGACGTCGTCGCACTGCATCACCTGGAAACATCGCGCGAAGTCGGCCGAGATCCAGCTGTCGACATAAGTCAGGCCGTCCGGGATCATCCGGCCCTTCTCGTGGAAGCGGGCATAGATCTCCTTCACCCGCGCCTGGTCGAAATGCTCGATCACCATGAACAGCATCGGCCACCCCTCAGGCTTCGAGCTTCTTCATCACGATGGTGGCGTTAGTGCCGCCGAAGCCGAAGGAGTTCGAGAGAACGCAGCCGAGGCCCGCATTGTCGATGCGCTTGCGCACGATCGGCATGTCGGCGAAGGCCGGGTCGAGTTCGTCGATATGGGCGCTCTCGCAGATGAAGTCGTTGTTGAGCATCAGCAGCGAATAGATCGCCTCCTGCACGCCGGTGGCACCGAGCGAATGGCCGGTCAGCGACTTGGTCGCGGAGATCGGCGGGCTCTTCTCGCCGGCGCCAAAGACCTCGCGGATCGCCTCGATCTCCTTGGCGTCGCCGACCGGGGTCGAGGTGCCGTGCGGGTTGATGTAGTCGACCTTCGCGTTGACGCCCTGCAGCGCCATCCTCATGCAGCGCACGGCGCCCTCGCCCGAGGGGGCGACCATGTCGTAGCCGTCCGAGGTCGCGCCGTAGCCGACGATCTCACCATAGATTTTCGCGCCGCGCGCCTTGGCGTGCTCGAGTTCCTCGAGCACGACGACGCCAGCGCCGCCGGCGATGACGAAGCCGTCGCGGTTGACGTCATAGGCGCGCGAAGCCCGCGCCGGAGTGTCGTTGTAGTCGGTCGACATCGCGCCCATGGCGTCGAACAGGACCGACAGGGTCCAGTCCAGCTCCTCGCAGCCGCCGGCGAAGATGACGTCCTGCTTGCCCCACTGGATCAGCTCATAGGCATTGCCGATGCAGTGATTGGAGGTCGCGCAGGCCGAGGAGATCGAATAGTTCACGCCCTTGATCTTGAACCAGGTGGCGAGCGTCGCCGAGGCGGTCGAGGACATGCCCTTGGGCACCGCGAAGGGGCCGACCTTCTTGGACGAGCCGCTCTCGCGGGCCTTGTCGTAGGCGTCGATCAGGGCGCGGGTCGAGGGCCCGCCCGAGCCCATGACGATGCCGGTGCGCTCATGGCTGATCTCGCCCTGTTCAAGACCGGCATCCGCGATCGCCTGTTCCATCGCGACCTGGTTCCAGGCGGAGCCGCCGCCATGGAAACGCATGGCGCGACGGTCGAGCACGGTCGAGGGATCGAGCGTCGGAACGCCGGCGACGCGGCTGCGGAAACCATGCTCCGCGAAATCGGGCATGAAGGAGATGCCGGATTTCGCCTCATGCAGCGAGGACAGAACCTCCTGCGTGTTGTTGCCGATGGATGAGACGATGCCCATCCCGGTGACCACAACGCGTCTCATGCTCGCTTCTCCGGCTCCACCGCGCTGTTCCGGATGCTCCGCATCCGGCGCGCTTTTGTCGATACCGCGCAGATGGACCGCGCGGATGGCGCGCGCAAGGTCGCCGCGCGCTTTTCCTCAGGCCGTTTCAGGCTTGAACAGGCCGACGCGCATGTCGCTGACCGTGTAGATGCGCTTGCCGTCGGCCTCCAGCCAGCCATCGGCGATGCCGAGAACCAGCTTGGACTTGAAGACGCGCTTGAACTCGACGCCGTAGACGACCTGCTTGACCGATGGCAGCACCTGATCGGCGAACTTGACCTCGCCGACACCCAGTGCCCGGCCGCGGCCGGGCAGGCCGAGCCAGCCCAGGAAGAAGCCCGTCAACTGCCAGAGCGCATCGAGGCCCAGACAGCCCGGCATCACCGGATCGCCCTTGAAGTGGCAGTCGAAGAACCAGAGATCCGGCTTGATGTCGAATTCGGCGCGCACGAAGCCCTTGCCGTTGGGGCCGCCGTCCTCAGCGATCTCGGTGATGCGGTCGAACATCAGCATCGGCGGCAGCGGCAGTTGCGCATTGCCCGGCCCAAACAGCTCCCCGCGGCCACAGGCGAGGATCTCCTCGTAGCTGAAAGACGATTGGCGCTGCATACCGATTTCGCTCCATTCCGCTCGCCGGCCGGCGGCGTTCTTCCCGCCGTGCCTAACACGCCGCCGCGGGGGAACGAAAGGGCGCAGGGCAAGCCCGATTCCCCGCATCGGCCGTGGCTGCGGCCGCGCCACGCTTGCGAGCCTGCCTGAGAGGCCTTACATCCATTCTAAATGAAGCGCGGTGGCGCAGACGAATGGCACCGCACCAAAAGAGGCTTTGCCGGCGGCGATGAGCGATCTCACTTCCCACGAAGAGGGCTATGGATCGACCGCGCGCAAGGGCTGCCCGTTCCATGACATCCGGCAGCGGCTGCGGCGCGTGGGGCTTCGGCCGACGCGCCAGCGGGTCTCCCTCGGCTGGGTCTTGTTCGCCCGGGGCGACCGGCACATCAGCGCCGAGATGCTCTACGAAGAGGCGATGAAGGAGAAGATCCCGGTTTCGCTGGCGACGATCTACAACACGCTGCACCAGTTCACCCAGGCAGGGCTGCTGCGCGAGCTGGCGATCGACGGTGCCAAGACCTTCTTCGACACCGACAGCAGCGAACACCATCACTTCGTCGTCGATGGCGAGAACACGGTGATCGACATCCCCGCCGAGGCGGTCGATGTCGCGGCCCTTCCGGAGCCGCCCGCCGGCTACGAGATCGCCCGCGTCGATGTCGTGGTGCGCCTGCGCAAGATCGACTGAGCCGCCGGGCCAGGTCGACTGACGAGGCCTCAGTCGACCTTCTCGTTGGGATAGACGCCCCAGAGGCGGTCCTGGCGGAGATAGCCCTGGGTATCGCCGACGCTGATCCGGCACCAGGCTCCGGCGCAGGAGGCGACATTGGCGATGACGCCCGATTCGAGCCGCGCCACCACGGCCGAGCCCTCATCGGCGTCCTTGCGCAACGCAAAGCTCTCACCCTTGGCCTTCGACCATGGCGCCACCAGCGCGGTGCGCCGGCCCGACAGCAGGCTGTGCAGGACCCAGCCTTCCGAGCCGTCGGCATCCCGCACGCGCCGCCAGGTCTCGAACTCCGCGACGATCTCGACCGGCAGGCCGGCGCGCTGATAGACCCAGCGCGTGCGGTGCTCCTTCGACGGGCCCTCGCGCAGATTGACGCGATCGGTCTTCAGGCTGACATAGCGCGGCACCGGCAGACCGGTGACGGGCCCGGCCTGGAGGTCCTGGGCCTGAGCGACCGAACCCGTCGCCAACGCGGCAACCAGCGCCAGTCCGGCCCATACGCCCCGTCTCGTCACACCCGCCATCCGCTCGATCTCCATTCTGCAACTGCCGCAAAGATCCGGGGTACCCCCGGCGAAGGGTCATGTTGTCATCCGCCCCCACGCCACTTAGAGAACGGACGAGGCCGAGCGACGTTGCCGCCCATTCCTGAAGCCCTGCGGTTAATGGCGGGTTGAGGCCAAAAGGCGGCGGCGGCATCGGTCAGCGGAGGAGGAGGCGTTCATGCCGAAAAAGAAGCCGCTCGTCGTCGTCACGCGCAAGCTTCCCGCCGTGGTGGAAACGCGCATGCGCGAATTGTTCGATGCGCGCCTCAACATCGACGACACCCCGATGAGCCCGGCCGCCCTGGTCGAGGCCCTCAAGACCGCCGATGTCCTGGTGCCGACGGTGACGGACCGGATCGATGCCGGGCTGATCGCGCAGGCCGGAGACCAATTGCGCCTGATCGCCAATTTCGGCAACGGCGTCGACAATATCGACGTGGCCAGCGCGGTGCAGCGCGGGATCACCGTGACGAACACGCCCGGCGTGCTGACCGACGACACCGCCGACATGACCATCGCCCTGATCCTGGCGGTCGCGCGCCGCATCGCCGAGGGCGCGCGCATCATTCCCGACGATGAATGGGCCGGCTGGTCGCCGACCTGGATGCTGGGACGGCGCATCACCGGCAAGCGGCTCGGCATCGTCGGCATGGGCCGCATCGGCCAGGCCGTCGCCCGCCGTGCGGCGGCTTTCGGCCTCTCGATCCATTACCACAATCGGCGCCGGCTCGATGCCCGCATCGAGGAAAAGCTCGACGCGACCTATTGGGATTCGCTTGACCAGATGCTGGCGCGCATGGACATCGTCTCGGTCAACTGCCCGCACACCCCGGCGACCTACCATCTGCTCTCGGCGCGCCGGCTCAAGCTGCTGAAGCCGGACGCGATCCTGGTGAACACGGCGCGCGGCGAGATCGTCGACGAAAGCGCCCTCTCGCGGATGCTGGAGGCTGGCGAACTGGCCGGCGCCGGGCTCGACGTCTACGAAAGCGAACCGGCGGTCAATCCGCGCCTGCTCAAGCTCGCCCGCCAGCATCGCGTCGTCGTGCTGCCGCATATGGGCTCGGCCACCCATGAGGGCCGCGCCGAGATGGGCGAGAAGGTCATCGTCAACATCAAGACCTTCATGGACGGCCACAAGCCGCCCGACCGCGTGCTGCCGAGCATGCTCTGAGACCGGCAGATCGACGGGGTGCGGGACCTCAGGCCCGCAGCCGCGACACCAGCGCCGGCCACTGGCCGAAATCCTCGATGACCGCGAGCGCCCCGGCCTCCGCCAGGCGGGCTGCACTGCGCGGCCGGTCATGCGAGACACCGGTGAAGCCGACGACGCGCATGCCCGCCGCACGAGCCGCGCGGACCCCCGGCACCGAATCCTCGATGACCAGACAATCCTGCGGTGCCGCGCCCATCTGGGATGCCGCGTGGAGGAAGACATCCGGGTGAGGCTTGCCGCGCGCGACCTGCGAGGCGGAAAAGACATGCGGGTCGAACAGGTCGATCAGCCCGGTGATGGCGAGGTTGCGCCGCAGCGGCTCGAGGCTGGTCGAGGATGCGACGCAGCGCCGGCCGCCGATGGCGTCCAGCGCCTCGCGCACGCCCGGCAGCGCCCGCAATTCGGTCTCGAGGCGCAGCGCCACCTCATCCTCGATCTTCTGCTCGAAATCCGGCGGCAGCGCCCGACCATGCGCCGCCTCGATGATCTTGACGCCATCGGACCAGGGAATGCCGACGATGCTGTCGACGTAATGATCGAGGCTCCAATCGGTGAGGCCGAGCGCGTGGCAGGCGGCGAGGCTGACTTCGCCATAGAGCGTCTCGGTGTCGATCAGCGTGCCGTCGCAATCATAGATGACGAGTTCAGGCATCGTGACGCGCCAGGGCCGGTCTCGTCATGGCTCAGCCGTTCCGCGCCGTCTCGAACTGGCCGGTCTTGCGGAAGCGCCAGAGATAGGACGGCACGATCGCCTCGACCGAGACCGGCACGATGCCGAGCGCCTCGAAGCTGCGGCCCTGCGCCACGGCCTCGGCGGACACGACATTGTCGCTCTCCAGCAGCGTCACCTGATCGCGGGTCAGCTTCAGCGCATCCGGCAGAAGCCCCATCGTCAGCATGTCGACGGCCTCGAACAGCCGCGCCTGAATCCGCGCCAACGGGAACGGCAAGGGCACCAGCAGGCGCTTCCGGTCGGTGACCTCGCAGATGTAGGCCAGCAACTCGCGGAAGCTCTTCACCTCCGGGCCGCCGAGTTCGTAGATGCGCCCTTCCGGCACGCCGCCCTCGACGGCGCGCGCGACCGCCTCAGCCACATCGCCGACGAAGACGGGCTGGAACTTCGTCTCGCCCCCGCCGATCAGCGGCAGCATCGGCAGCATGCGCGCCAGCGACGCGAAGCGGTTGAAGAACGCATCTTCCGGACCAAACACGATCGAGGGCCGCAGCACGATAGCACCGGGGACGGCGGCCTGGACGGCAGCCTCCCCGTCCGCCTTGCTGCGGGCATAGAGGGAGGCCGAGTCGCGCGCGGCCCCGATCGCCGAGACCTGGACGAGCCGGGTGATCCCGGCCGCAGCGCAGGCCTGGGCCACGGCCCGTGCGCCGCCGGCCTGAACGCCGGAGAAACTCTGGCGGCCGCCCTCCTGCAGGATGCCGACGAGATTGACGACCGCAGCCGCCCCCTTGACCGCGGCCGCAACCGACTCCGGATAACGCAGGTTGGCCTGGACGGCATGGATCTGGCCGACCGTCCCGAGCGGCTGCAGGAAGCCCGCGAGATCGGGCCGGCGCACCGCGACGCGAACGCGATAGCCGCGCTTGACCAGGGCGCGCACGACATGGCGGCCCACGAAGCCGGAGCCACCGAACACCGTGACGAGTTGCTGGCTCGGAAGGGGCAGATCGTTCGCCATGGTCGGGGGCCTCGCGTGCTGGAATGGGAACGCTCGTAGAGCATTTCACCCCGCTCTGGAAAGCGCTTTACCGATCCTGGCTGCGACCCGTTGCCATCCCGCTGCGCCCGGTCATCGTCAAAGCTTCGTTAAGGCGAATGCGATACCGGTTGTCCATTCGTTCGGACAAGAAAACCGGGGAGCAGTGGTGTCGCCATGCGGGCGAAACTGCCCGACCGGGCGAGGGCCCTGGCTCCGCCGCCGACGAAACGGGAAACGGCCAGTCCGCGCCTGCGCTCCAAGAGCGCCAGCCATACCATGCCTGCCTCTGCCGCCTTCCCAATGCCTTTCCTCTCCGATTCCGCCCAGAAAGCTCAAGGCCGCTCCCATGCTGAAGCACGCCTCCATCGTGACGAAATTCACCGGCGTCGTCGCCCTGATGAGTGCGGTGGCCGTCGTCATCGCCATCGTCGGCTGGACCGGCCTGACGCAACTCAAGCGCTCCATGCTCGATGTCGAGCAGATCGGCGGTGTTGCGCGTGAGGCGATGGACCTGCGCATCGACATCATCGCCATCAGCCGGATGACTTACCAGCTTGCGCGCCAGCCCGAAAAGCACGCCGACTTCGCAACCGAATCCGAGCGCCGCATGAGCGAGATGCTGGCGCGTCTGCCGCTGCTCGAGAGCAACGCCGATGCCGAAGAGAAACGCCTGATCGGCGAAGTCCGCAGCAAGCTCGGCGGCTACTTCCAGCAGATCCGCGCGATGGTGGCAGCCTCGCGGAGCTCAACCTCCGACCGCTCCGCGGTCGAAGCCGCACTGGCGGCCTGCCTCGATGGGCAGAAGACCGTCACCGATGCCGTGAAGGCCTACACGACCTATTCCGGCAAGACGATCGAGGCGACCCGCGACACCGCGTTTTCGGCCGTCGATCGCTTCCTGGTCGTCCAGATCGTCGTTGCGGTCCTGGGCATTCTCGGCGGCCTGATTCTGAGCCTGTTCGTCGCACGGCGCGGCATCCTTCTGCCACTGCGGGGGTTGACCGGCACGATGGGGCGCATCGCCGCCGGCGATCTCGACAGCCCCGTCGATGGTGCCGACCGGCGCGACGAGATCGGCCAGATGGCGGCCTCGCTGCAGATCTTTCGCGACGACCTCGGCAAGGTCCGCGTTCTGGAGCAGCAGGAGCGTGCCGCCGCGGCGGCGCGTCTGGCCCGCGCGCAATCGATCGAGGCCGTGGTCTCCGATGTCGGTGAGGTCGTCGCGGCCGCTGCGGCGGGCGATTTCTCGGCGCGGCTGCAGATCGACCAGGCCGACGAGCAGATGCAGCGGCTCGTCTCGGGGATCAACGAGATCAACGCGGTGGTCGATTCGGCCACGACGGAATTCGCCACCGCGCTTTCGGCGGTGGCCGGCGGCGACCTGACGGTGCGGGTGGATTCGGCCTATCGCGGCAAGTTCGCGGAGCTGAAGAGCGCGATCAACGAGACCGTCGACCGGCTGTCCTCGACCGTGCGGACGATCCAGGTGACCTCGGCCGATGTCGGGCTGGCCGCCCGCGAGATCAACATGGGCGCCGACGACCTGTCCAAGCGCACCGAGGACCAGGCTTCCAGCCTCGAGGAGACGGCCGCCACCACGGAGGAACTCGCAGCCTCGGTGAAGGCGACCGCGCAGGCCTCGCGCCAGGCGGCCGCGATCGCGACCGAGGCGATGGAGGCCGCGCAGAATGGCGGCGCCATCGCCGGCCAGGCGGTCGATGCGATGTCGCGCATCGAGAGCGCGTCGACCAAGATCGCCGACATCATCCGGGTGATCGACGACATCGCCTTCCAGACCAATCTGCTGGCCCTGAATGCGGCGGTGGAAGCCGCCCGCGCCGGCGACGCCGGCAAGGGTTTTGCGGTCGTCGCCTCGGAGGTCCGCACGCTCGCCCAGCGCTCGAGCACGGCCGCCAAGGACATCTCGGCGCTGATCTCGTCCTCCAACAGCGAGGTCGGCGAGGGCGTGAAGCTGGTGCGCCAGGCCGGCGAGGCGCTGGAGCAGATCCTCACGGCCTCGAAGAAGGTGGCGTCGACCATCGCGGAAATCTCCGCGGCGTCCGGCGAGCAGGCCAGCGGCATCGACGAGATGAGCCAGGCGGTCGCGCATCTCGACGAGATGACCCAGCAGAACGCCGCGCTGTCGGAACAGAGCGCGGCCTCGGCCGGCTCGCTCTCGGGCCGCATCGCCCAGCTCAACGACCTCGTCGCCGCCTTCAAGACCGGGCCGGAGGGCGCAAGCGCCGTCCGCGCTTATCCGCAGCACGGCAACACCCGCCGCGCCGCCTGACGGGGGCCTTTTCCGCCGCGGCACCGAGAGCCGCGGCGTCAAATGCAAACGATCGCCAACAAATCGTCCCGCAGGCGTTGACAGGCCCGCAGCGCCTCCGTAAACGAACGGCCGTTGCCCAGGTGGCGGAATTGGTAGACGCACCAGCTTCAGGTGCTGGCGCTCGCAAGGGCGTGGAGGTTCGAGTCCTCTCCTGGGCACCACTTTTCTTTGGGGACTACCAACCTCAAAGACTTATGCCAGATCAGGGTGTTGCGCTTAAGAGACCGTGTTACAACGGTGTGCAACAATGCTCTACAGACTGGTCCGTTCGGTGAAGCGACGAGACTCTTCGCAGCTCCAATTTACGCAACGGATTCCTGCCGATGTGCAGCTCCGCGCTGGTGGCCTGAAGCTATCCATTCCGCTTGGTCCGGACGCCTTCCACCACACCACAATCTCATACAAGTCGCAGGCGATTCGTTTCTCTCTGCGGACCCGAGACCCCAGCGAAGCGAAGGTCCGGCAGGGCACAGCGGCGGCGTTCCTTGAGGAGGTCTGGCGTGGTCTACGAGCAACTAAGCCGCTCGCCCTCACCCACCGGCAGGCCACCGCTCTAGCCGGCGAACTTTACCGCGCTTGGGCCTCAGAGGGTCCGCATGAGCGAACCATTGCGATTGTTCACACGCCATCTGGGTGGGTGCGGGACTACGCACTGCCGGCGGAGCAGGAAGCTGGCTTTCGGGCAGCCGTGGAGCGGCTTGATGCCAGCACCGAGTCAGCCGAACTGGAGACGCTTCTAGCCCCGATCGTGGACCGCCTGTTGCTTGCTCGTGGCATCGCAGCGGTAGACGCGCCGTCACGCATCATGCTCCTGGAGGCCTTCGCGGCGGCTTTGCGCGACGCCTTCAGCAACCGAGCGCGAAATGCGGCCGGGGACTATTCCCCCGATCCCAAAGCCGAGCGGTTCCCGGAGTGGCAGCCCCCGAACCAACCCAAGGCCGACGCAACATCTGCTGCGAAGGTCTCGCTCAAAGGCATCGTGGAGGATTGGTGGAAGGAGGCCAAAGCGACAGGCCGGAAGCCCAGCACCTATGAGAGCTACCGCAACACGATGGCATCGTTGGTGGCGTTTCTGGGGCTTGACGATGCCGCCCGCCTGACACCGGAGAAGGTCATCGACTTCAAAGACCACCGCCTCAGCACGCCTAACCCAAGGACTGGTAAGCCTATTTCCGCGAAGACTGTGAAGGATAGCGACCTAGCGGGCCTCAAGACGGTCTTCGGGTGGGCCGTCTCAAACCGCAAGATGGCCATCAACCCTGCGGCGGGCATTACCATCAAGCTCGGGAAGGCGAAGAAGCTCCGATCCAAGGGGTTCACCGATAGCGAGGCGAGTGCTCTCCTCAGGGTTGCCCGCGCATACAGGAATCCCGAGGAGACACCAAAGACCGTGGCGGCCAAGCGATGGGTGCCTTGGCTCTGCGCCTACACGGGTGCCCGGGTCGGGGAGCTGGCGCAGCTCAGAAAGCAGGACCTTCGCGAAGAGGCCGGGCACTGGGTCATCCACATCACCCCCGAGGCTGGCACGGTAAAGACTGACGAAGCGCGAGACGTTGTCCTGCATCCGCACCTCGTGGAGGAGGGCTTCGTCAAGTTTGCGCAAGACGCGGCCTCCGGGCATCTCTTCCTGCGGATTGGCAAGGAGGGCGAAGTCCGTGGGCCGCTGCGGGGTCTCAAGAACCGTCTTGCCGAGGCCGCCCGAGAGACTGTCAAAGACCCTCTAGTGATGCCCAACCATGGCTGGCGGCACCGCTTCAAGACGGCGGCCCGATCAGTAGGCATAGACAGCCGCATCCTGGACGCCATCCAAGGTCACGCCCCGAGGACGGCAGGCGACGACTATGGCGATGTGACGGTGGCAGCGATGGCGATGGCGATGGCGAAGCTTCCTCGGGTCGATCTCAATGCCGAGATGGGGAGTGAGTGACATGCCCAACAACGCTTTTACATTCGTGGTCAGCCTAGCCGCCCTCCCGCTGCTCGGCGGTGCTGTGCTCCTGCTGGCCAACGCCCTCTGGCATACCGCGACCGCTCCCACCACGCCGAAATGGCAGACCTTCCTTTGGTTCTCGGCGGTCGGGTACGCACTGTTCCGCTTGCCCGAATTCGGTGCCGCCCTCTCCTCCGGCTGGTAACCCGTGAGCACCTGAAGCAAGCCCCCCCGTGCACGAGCAGATGCCGGGGTCTTGCGCCCGAAGGTGACCTCGGGTCGGACTTGGGGCCGGGGGAGGACCGGCCATCGCACAAGCGTCGCCTCCCCGGTCCGCCTCCTCGCGAGGAAGCTAGTAGCTGGCGAACCGCTTGTCTTCGATCTCCAGCGCCGTCCTCACTAGGCTGAGGTGGTCCGGTAGCGAGACCGGGAGACCGGCCTTAAGGTGGTTGCGCAGCCAATACCATTCGACCGCTTCGTAGAACTCCTTGCGTCCAACTCTCGGCACGCGGGAGGGTTTATCTTCCCGCCAAAACTCGCGCACGCTGTGTTTAGACAGACCCCGGCGAGAAAGGTTGTGATAGTCGGGGCGCGGGCCTTGAGCAGGGTGCTGCTTGGCGACCTCCCAAGGCTGGGCATCGGTGAGGATGCGCAGCACGTGGATGGCGCGGTTCTTGGGCTCGGCCACCCGGAACTTCGGATAAGTCAGTCCTTGCCCGGTGTCGTTGCAGCTAAGGCCCATGCCGAACGCCGTGCCCAGTGTAATAGCGCAAAAGGCCAGGGGGTCGAGGTAGCGGAGATTGCGGCCGTGAATCGAAACGCCCACCTGAAGCTGCCCCTCCCGAGTAGCAAGTTCGACATGGGTGATCGGCCCGTGAGCTGGCGCAACAAGCAATAGCTTCGCGTCCGGCTCCGGGTAATGTTCGGGGTCTGCGGCCTGCCTGATGTAGGCGGCAACGGCCTCGTAGCCGGCTGGGGTGAGATACTTGGGGTGTGTCATGCGGGGGTCCTCGGGGTTTGCTTGGGATGGTGCCGGGAGCGTCCCGGTGGCGTCATGGCTCCGCCCTCCCTCTGCTTTGGGCAGTGGGGTGCTTTGAGTGGGCTCAAAGGTGGGATGTTGGGTGGAGCCTTGAGGGCTGTGGTCGGTGGTGCGCCGCCTCATCCCTGCCCCGGACTACAGATGTGAACTGCCGGGAGGGTTGCTTTGGCTCACGCAGGTCCGTCATTGCAAGCAAAGGCGCAAGTGCGGCTGAAAGACCCCGTGCTTGAAGTAACCGAGTTGCAGGCGACAGATAGTGCCTGACACGGGAGGGGTGGGGTCGCTGCGGGAAGCTAACCTGGGGCCAAGGGGAGTGTCGCACCTAAGCCTGACAGGGCGTTCCTATCATATGGTAAGACAATTATACGCGCCCCCGACTACCTTCTCATATGGGACGACAATTGCGTGAGACTTCGCGCACCTATCATTGGATAAGAGAATTGATTGCTTGATGATCTGGGCGGACCGCGCTTCCCATATGGTGTCTAGATTGATACTGCGGGTGCCTCCTCATAGGAAAAGACAATTATCTTTGCTCAGCCGCCCTCACACCGCTGTTTCAAAGCCTACACTGCACGTCCCTTTCATATGGTGCGGGAATTGAAGCGGAAACAGTCGAGCGGTTATTGCCTGCTTAAAGCGGGCCCGGAGCCGTGCCGCGAGCCATTTACGATGCCGGGACTTGATAAAGAAGCCCGTGCCGGCCTCCAGGTGCTCAGCCGCGAGAAGGTGCTGGTGATGGTAGGAGCCGGTTGCTGAGGAGCGGAAGGCCGGGACCACAATCCTTCGATGACTCAAAGTCCCGTGCCGGGGTCCGCGCTGAGACCTTTCGCGGGCCCAATGTGGCCGAGAACCCGCGACACCTGCACTGCCGCCCAGACCGTGCCGCCGCGCGGGGTCGGTATGCCGCGAGCGGTGAGGCCTTTGGCGATGCCCGTTAGCGACGTAACTCCGACTTCGCGCAACTCCGCTACAACCGGCGCTATGTCTCGGCCCCGGGATTGGGCTCGTGCGCTCTGTGCCGCTCTCCCGGCCTCCTGGGCGGCATCCGTGAGCTTAACGCCGCGATTGCCTCCAAGCTTCTTCCCGCGCCGCTTGGCGGCCTCCAGAGCGGCTTTGGTGCGTGCCGAGATGAGTCCGGCTTCCAACTCTGCCACGGCGGCCATCTGCTGGAGGATGAAGCGCCCAGTGGCACCTTCGATTTTCGGGAGATCGCAGAACCGCACATCCACGCCACTCTCAAGGATGTGCTCTAGAAACCCCTTGGAACGGGCAAGACGATCCACCTTAGCGACAATGAGCGGCACGCGATGGAGCCGGGCTCTATGCAGGGCCTTATGAAGCTCGGGGCGCTGCGACTTCCTGCCGCTCTCCACCTCAGTGAATTCTGCAAGGATACGCCAAGCTCCACCGTTGAGATAGGCCTCAACCGCCGCACGCTGGGCCTCCAGCCCTAGGCCCGAAGCGCCCTGCCGCGACGTGGAGACGCGATAGTAAGCGACGAAATCCCCATCAGCCATCGCCCGATCCTTTACAAGCCAATCAACGGTCGTTGACACGGATGTAAATCATAACAGGATGTCGGTCAATCAGGTTAGCAGTGGCGCACGGGGCACGGCGCGATGGGGGCGGCATTAGAGAGGAGGTGCTAACACGATTTGGACTGGGGTGCCGGCACGGGGGGAAACGCCGCTGCGGTCACACATGGTAGGCCACTCACATGGCTACCCTGGGGGGTAGTTCGGCTGCAAGGCCTTAGGCGTAGCTGGGCGGGGGCGTCTGTGACTCCGGGACCTCCGGGCTCAGACGGCATAGGGGCCCGGACTTTTCATGGCCGCACTCGCATGCGCCACTTGGCTGATCGCGTCGCGCGTCGGCGAGAGCCTGGATGCACTTCAAACTTGAGGCTTACCTTGGTCAAGCTCAATCAACCACCGCAGGTGCGACGTACCCGCCCCTAGTAAGAGCACGGTCAATTCAAGCGGCGGTTGCGCCGGCTCCGCCTGGGCTTGCCCATGGCGATAGAACTGCGCAGCAGCAAGCCACTCCTTAAGTTCATTGACGAGGCGCGTAGCTGCTTCCAGGGCTGGTTGATCAGCACCATATCGCGCCTGAACCGACGGCAATAGGTGGGTCCCTATTTCTTCAGCACCGATGCGGCGGGCGGCGCTGAAGCTGAGCTTGAAGACAATTTCAACCGCTTCCACAATGCTACGGATAGCCTGCTTGCCATCAGGCGCGGTTGCGGCAAGTGCCTGATAAGCGCTTTCAAATGCAGCCCTGGCTGCCCCGTAGCGGATATGATCGAGGCCGCTGAGTGCGGCCCCCCGGCCTATTTCAAACGCTTCATCGACACGCAGCCGAACCACACCCTCTTCGTCTAAACGGTATCGCATATTCTGGCGGTCGAATATAAACTGCACGTCACTACGCCACGAAGCTTTCGCTCTATGCTGCCCCAAATTACCTAAAGCGACATCAGTTAAGGTGACCAGATCGAGAATGTCTCGTAGCTCGCCACGTTCGAAGAATCGCTGCCAGTTATAACCGTAGTCGGCTGGGGGTACTTGCCCTCCCGTGGTTCGCGCGAGCAATTCAGCGGTTTCTTGGCGGGCGGCATCTGAAGGGTGCGCCTCGAAGGCGGCGAGGAGCTGCACTCTCATCCGCACAGAATCGTCCTGGAGTGCCGTTGGCCGGAGATAGAGTTCGCTAAACGTCAGCATTCTTCCCTCTACTCCAGACCTCTCCCTTATCTTTTCGACGGCTATGCGCAAAAGCCAAGTGCTTGACCCCGCGTCGTCCCCATTGTTTGTTCGAAACGGTCTCCATACCATGGCTGCCAGAACCTACTGCGTCGCCCTCCCCATACTCCGCACGGAACACGGGCAGCTGACCCGAGGCGCGTCGAGGCACTCAAGGAGCGGCAGGCGCGAGAGCCGAGCATTAAGTCCTGCATGCCCCCCGGAGCCGTCACCTTCTCATGAACCGGAGAGCCGGCCTCAGGGGAATTTGGGGACGTCGTGGTGATCTCAGGGCATGGTGTGCTGCCGGGAGCTGCCGGACCTTCAGGCACAGGTCCTAAATGCCGCAGTTCGCGCATGTCACTCTTCGACAGGAAGCGCCGTCAACTGCATACAGTCCCTAAGACGCTTTTTTGATTAGGCTGGGCCCCACGTAGTCATCAGCGGGCGGGTTGCAGGCATCCCAAAATCCATCGATGACCGCCAGCATTTCCTTTCGCGAGAACCTTCGTATGAATTGACCTCCTCTGTATTCGAGGACTAAATTAAACCCATCGAACCGCGATATCAGAGCTTCTCTGGTAAGGGCATCTTCGGAATTGCCGCTTCGTGCTATCTTTGCCATCACGCGAAGCCATTTTCCGCTTGGCATTTTTTCGCAGGACCCGAGTTCAATGTAAGTTTCTACTTGTCCGTTCCGCTGCACATCGACGAGTATGGGCAGTCGCTCACCTGAATTGCGAGACTGGATGTAGGCGGCTGTGGGAAAGATATCTCGCCCCCAATTCGCTCGGACCTCGGCCTGGAACCAATGAGTCAGGACCGGTCTCCCACTTCCACAGGAGCCGCCTAAGAAATTGGAAAATCTCCACGATGTTCGCCAGATCGGCCATTTGTAGCGAGCGAGGTATCTTGGCTCGTAATTTGGATGGGTTGCGCCTTTGGCCCATGAGTTGAGAACGAAAACCAGGAAAACTAGCGATAAAAGACTCAACGTGATAATTAATCCCATTACCGGCCAAGGAGCCGATCTTAAATACTCCCACGATTCTAGGAAAAGCGCTCCCGTGAAGATCGAGCCAAGAAAGGGAAAACCGTACTTTCCAGCAGCGCTAGCGGAAGCTTGCCGCAACCAAATCCACATAGCTCACCTTGGCGATTTTTGAGCAATTTTTTTGCGAAGCAGCCGACAAATCATGAGAACCTCGATCTGTAAGCGCAACCCGATTATCTGATACAAGAAGCTAGACGGACAACGAAGAATTTGCCAGGCACCAGCCATTTCCTTCGCGCGTTACTCGGCATAGCAGATGTAGATGTGTGATGCGCGGGGGGGGGGGGGGGGGGGG